>CAVXLT010000006.1:187500-1084343 GCA_963762715.1 uncultured Thermoleophilia bacterium
GCCCTCCTCTCCGTGCTCGGCGTGCTGGGAGCGGGCGCGTTCTCGGTGGGCCTGCTGGCGGCCGTCTCGGCGAAGCTGCCGCAGCTCGACCCGGCGCGCCAGCACACCCAGGCGAACACCTACGTGTACGCCGCGAACGACCGCACCGTGCTCGCGATCCTGCGCGGCGACCAGGCGCGGATCGTCGTGCCGTCGCAGGCGATCTCGCCGTGGGTCAAGCACGCGATCGTCGCGGTCGAGGACAAGCGCTTCTACGAGCACCGCGGCGTCGACCTCCGCGGGATGGCGCGCGCGCTCTGGGCCGACGTCACCCACCGGGGCACCGTGCAGGGCGGGTCGACGATCACCCAGCAGTTCGTGAAGAACGCGTTCCTGACGAGCCAGAAGTCGATCGCCCGCAAGCTGGTCGAGGCGGCGCTCGCCTGGCAGCTCGAGCAGCGCTGGTCGAAGGACAAGATCCTCACCGCCTACCTGAACACCGTCTACTTCGGCAACGGCGCCTACGGGGTCGAGCAGGCGAGCAAGATCTACTTCCACCACCGTGCCCGCGACCTCGACCCGGCCGAGGCGGCGCTGCTCGCGGGGATCCCGGAGGACCCGAGTGCCTGGGATCCCGTCGCCCACCCGCAGGCGGCGAAGGAGCGACGGAACCTCGTGCTGCGCCAGCTGTACCTGCAGGGCTACCTCACGCACCGCCAGTACGTCGACTCACGGAGCGCGCCGATGCCCGACCCGGCGAAGGTGACGCTGCCGTCGACCCAGGGCGTGGCGGCGCCCTACTTCGCGAACTACGTCAAGGACCAGCTCGTGAAGGGGCTCGGCACCCGCAAGGCCTTCGGCGGCGGCCTGAAGGTGCGGACGACGCTCGACCTGAAGCTGCAGCGCGCGGCGCAGCAGGCGATCACGGCCACCCTCCCCACCTTCGCCACGGGCACCGGGCCGACCGCAGCCCTCGTCGCGCTCGACGTCCACGACGGCTCGGTGCTCGCGATGGTCGGCGGCCCCAACTACCACAAGAACCAGTTCAACCTGGCGACCCAGGGCGAGCGGCAGCCGGGCTCGTCGTTCAAGCCGTTCGTGCTCGCGACCGCCCTGAAGGAGAACATCTCGCCGTCGAGCGTCTTCACCTCCTCGAAGGAGGTGACGATCAACGCCGACGGGCGGTTCTGGAAGGTCTCGAACTACGAGGGCGAGGCGCTGGGGCCGATCGACCTGACGAAAGCGATCGCCTACTCGGACAACTCCGTCTTCTCGCAGCTGACCGCGCTCGTCGGGCCGAAGAGCGTCGCGCGGACCGCGCACGAGCTCGGCATCACCTCGAAGCTGCAGGGCTACTTCGCCATCGGCCTCGGGGCGGAGCCGGCGACGCCGCTCGAGATGGCCCGCGCCTACCTCTCGTTCGCCGACGGCGGCTACCGGCTCGACAGCTCCCTCTTCGGCAACGAGCCGCGGGCCGTCGACCAGTACACCGTCGGCGGCAAGACCGAGGTGAACCGGGTCGTGCCGAAGCAGGCGCTCACCCCGAGCGAGGCCGAGACGATCAACCAGCTGCTGCAGGGCGTCGTGCAGTACGGCACGGGCAAGGCCGCGGCGCTGCCGGACAGGCAGGTGGCCGGCAAGACGGGGACGACCGAGAACTACGGCGACGCCTGGTTCGTCGGCTACACGCCGCAGATCGTCGCCGCGGTGTGGGTCGGGTACCCGAACAAGCTCGTGCCGATGACCACCGAGTTCCACGGCGGCCCCGTCGCGGGCGGAACCTATCCGGCGCTGATCTGGAAGGCGTTCATGCAGAAGGCACTCGCGCTGAAGAACGTCCCGCCCGAGAGCTTCACCGCGCCGCAGGTCGGCTACGCGGCACCGGTCAGCGTCGTCAACCGGGGCGGCCTGCTGGAGCGCGACGACGGCGTCTGCAAGAACACCTACCAGCTCGAGTTCTACGGCGGCCGCGGCCCTTCGCGCGTGGCCACGTGCAAGCCGAACGAGGTCGAGATCCCCGACGTCGTCGGCAAGTCGATCGCGGAGGCGAAGAGCCGGCTCGCCGGCCAGCCGCTGACGGCGGCGGTCGTCTACAAGCCCGCGAAGACCGGTGAGCGCGTCGGCGTCGTCGTCGGCCAGTTCCCGCGGCAGGGGACGGCCTCCGCCTACGACAAGGTGACGCTCGTCCTGCCGAAGTCGCTGCACGGCGTGGTGCCGAAGGTCGTCGGGCTCGAGGTCGCGAGGGCGCGCCGCGCGCTCCGGAAGCTCCACCTGCGCGTGCACGTCACCGGCGCCGGCGCAGGCACGGTCACCGCCCAGTCGCTGCCGCCGCACACCGCCGCGGCGCCCGGGCTCGCGATCACGCTGACCGTGGCGCGCGGAACGCACGGCTGAGGTAGCGCGAGCCCTCGAGCCCGTAGCGCCAGTCGCGCTCGACGGCCTTCGTGATCCCGATGCGCGGGCCGCGCAGGAGCCGCGGCACCTCGCGACGCGCTCGAAGCTCGAACGGGGGCCAGTCGAGCCGCAGGCCGTCGTGTGCCGCCGTGACGCCCAGCGCCTGGCACAGGCGGCCGGGGCCGGAGCAGAGCAGGCGCACATCCTCGACGCCGCGCCGCAGGCGCATCTCGTCGAGGCCGCTGACCGGCTCGAGAGCGCGGATCAGGACGGCGTCGGCGACGCCCTCCTCGCCGCAGACGACGTTCAGGCACCAGTGCATGCCGTACGAGCGGTAGACGTAGGCATGCCCGCCGCCCAGGAACATCGAGGCGTTCCGCCGGCTGCGCCGGTTGAGGTAGCCGTGGGAGGCGGGATCCTCGTGGTCGTAGGCCTCGACCTCGACGATCACCCCGCCGACGCCGCCGACGTAGAGCTCCGCCCCGACGAGCTCGGGGGCGACCTCGTGCGGGCTACGCCTGAGGCTCGGCGGCGTCATACCGGAGGAAGCCGGGCAGCGCGAGGGCGGTCACCGCACAGCCGAGCACGCAGAGCACGCCGCCCGAGACGACCGAGAAACGGAGGGACGTGAGCGACGCGAGCACGCCCGCCTCGAGGTCGCCCAGGTTCGGCGCGGCCGCGACCTGCATGAACTCGATGCCCTGCAGGCGACCCTGGAGCCGCGCCGGCGTCGACCGCAGCAGCATCGTGCTGCGGAGCACCGCGCTGTAGAAGTCGGACCCGCCGGCGACCGCCAGCAGGACGAGCGCCGGCCAGAGGCTGGTGGTGAGCCCGAACCCCGCGATCGCCGCTCCCCACGTGCACGCCATCACCGTGACCCCGAGCCCCTGCCTGCGGGCATGGGAGACCCACCCGGAGGCGAGCGAGCAAACGAGGGCGCCCGCGTAGGGCGCCGCGTACAGGTAGCCGACGGTGGCGGCGTTCCCGCCCAGCCGGTGCAGGGCGAACGCGGGGAAGAGCGCGCTCGGCATGCCGAAGATCATCGCGTTCGTGTCGACGGCGAAGATGCCGATCAGCGCCTGGCGCCCCTTGAGGAAGCGGAAGCCGTCGACGATCGAGCGCACGCTCGGCCGGTCGGCGTCCTCGAGCGGCGGCAGCTTCGGTAGCGCGGCGAGAGCCACGAGCGACGCGGCGTATGTGAGGACGTCGATCCCGAACGTGACGGGGACGCCGGCGACCGCGATCAGGACGCCGCCGAGCGCCGGTCCGCCGACCGCTCCGAGCGACCCGTAGACGCCGTCCAGGGCCGCGGCCGCGGCGATCTCGTCGTCGGGAACGAGCCGTGGGGCGAGCGAGCTCATCGCCGGCCGGCCGAGGCTGAAGACCGAGACGGCGAGCGCGTGCAGCACGAAGAGCGCCCAGACCTGCGGCCGCGGGAGCAGGGCGTTCGCGAGGAAGAGCCCCGAGATCGCCGCCATCGCGGTCTCGGTGCGCAGGAGGATCGAGCGCCGGTCGCCCGCGTCGGCGATCGCGCCGCCGACGAGCGGCACGACGAGCAGCGGCACGGCCGAGGCGAGCCCGAGCAGCCCGACCATGAGCGTCGAGCCGGTCAGGTGGTAGACCTGGTACGGCACGGCGACGACGGCGATCTCGGCGCCGAGCGTCGAGACCGACTGTCCGATCCAGAGGTTGCGGAAGTCGCGGTGGCGGAGCGGCCGGGTGTCGACCCTGAGCCTCAGAGGGCGCCGCGAAGCGCCTCGGCCACCCGCTCCTGGTCGCCGCGCGCGAGCCGCGCGTGGAACGGGAGCGCCATCGTGCGCGCGCTGCAGTCCTCGCTCACCGGCAGCATGCCCTCCGCGAACCCGTAGCGCTCGCGCATGTACGACTGGAGGTGGATGGACGGCAGGTACGGCGCGCTCGCGACGCCCTGCGCGTCGAGGCGCCGCATCACCGCGTCGCGGTCGGCACCCTCGGGCAACTTGACCACGTAGACGAACCAGGAGCGTTCGTGGTCGTCGTCGTCGGGCAGCGGCGTCTCGACGTCGACGTCGGCGAGCAACTCGGTGTAGCGATCGGCGACCTCGCGCCGTGCGGCGAGGATCCGGTCGAGCTTCTCGAGCTGCCCGATCCCGAGCGCGGCCGACAGGTCGTCGAGCCGGTAGTTGTAGCCCAGGCGGCCGTGCTGGAGCCAGCTCGAGGTCTCGAGCCGTCCCTGGTTGCGCAGCGAGACGAGCAGCTCGTGCTCCTCGGCGCTGCCGGTCGTGACGGCGCCGCCCTCTCCGGTCGTCATCTGCTTGTTGGGATAGAACGCGAACACCGCGGGATGCCCGTGCGAGCCCAGCCGGCGCCCCTTGTAGACGGCCCCGAGGCCCTCGCACGCATCCTCGACGAGCGCGAGCCCGTGTCGCTCGCAGACCGCCTGCAGGGCGTCGTACTCGGCGGGGTAGCCGAAGATGTCGACCGTGACGATCGCCTTCGTGCGCGGCGTGATCGCCGCCTCGACCGCCTCGGGGTCGAGGTTGTAGGTGTGCGGGTCGATGTCCGCGAACACCGGCGTCGCGCCCTCGTAGATCGCGCAGTTCGCGGAGGCGACGAACGAGTACGGCGAGGTGATCACCTCGTCGCCCGCCTTCACCCCGGCGAGTCGCATGCACAGGTGCAACCCCGCCGTGCCCGACGAGACCGCGGCGCAGTGGGGCGCGCCGACCGCGTCGGCGAGCAGTGCCTCGAACCGCGGGCCGGTCGGGCCGAGCGAGAGCCACCCCGAGCGCAGCACCTCGAGCACGAGCTCCTCGTCGCGCTCGTCGATCCAGGGAGCGCTGAGGTTGATGCGGTCGACCGCGGTGCTCAACTGCGGGCGAGCTGGGGAACCGGGTCGAGCCACTGCGACCAGCGCTCGCTGCGACCGCGAACCGTGTCGAGGTACGCCTCCTGGATCTTCAGCGTGATCTCGCCGACACCGATCTCGTGGTCGTCGATCGACCGCAGCGGCGTCACCTCGGCGGCGGTACCGCACATGAACGCCTCGTCGGCGAGGTACAGATCCGAGCGGATGATCGACTTCTCGACCACCTGGTACCCGAGGTCCTGGGCGATCTGCGTGACCGTGTCGCGCGTGATGCCGGGCAGGATCCCCGTGGCGAGGTCGGGCGTGTAGAGCACGCCGTCACGGACGATGAAGATGTTCTCGCCGGAGCCGTCGGCGACCGTGCCCTCGTGCGTCAGCAGGATCGCCTCGTCGTAGCCGGCGTTGTTCGCCTCGGTGACGGCGAGCATCGAGTTCAGGTAGACGCCGGTCGCCTTCGAGACGTGCGGCACCACGTTCGGGGAGATCCGCTGCCAGGACGAGATCTTCGCGCGGATGCCGTTCCTCAGCCCCTCCTCGCCCAGGTAGCTGCCCCACGGCCAGCTCATGATCACCGTCTCGACGGGGTTCTCCTTCGCCGCGACGCCCAGCTGCCCGTAGCCGTAGAACGAGATCGGCCGCAGGTAGCACTCGGGCAGCCCGTTCGCGCCGACCAGCTCGTGGCAGGCCGCGTGGAGCTCGTCGACGGAGAACGGGATCTCCATGTAGAGGAGTGCCGCTGAGTTGTGCAGCCGCTGCAGGTGCTCGCGGAGCCGGAACACGGCCGGCCCGCGCTCGGTGTCGTAGCAACGGATCCCTTCGAACACCCCCGAGCCGTAGTGCAGGCCGTGCACACCGACATGGACCTTCGCGTCGACCCAGTCGACGAGCTCGCCGTTCATCCAGATCTTCTCTGTCTCCTGCACCGCGGGGCGCTCCTTTCTGGGCTGGAGACCCTCACTTTACCCGCGCGCCGCCAGGTCGACGGCCTCCGCGCCCGCAAGGCGGAAGAGCTCGTGCGGTGCGAGCGCGGCCATGTGCATGGCCGAGCCCGCGCCGATCCACACGAGCGGCTGGCCGAGCAGCGAGCGGTCGCCGACCGCACGGGTGACGGCGCGCCGGGGGAACGGGGCCACGCCGCCCGGCTCGAACCCGGTCGCGTGCACCACCTCCGCCGGCCGCGCGACGCGAACCAGCTCGGCCCCGACCGCAGCCCCGATCGCCCGCTCGTCGGCCCGCATGTCGCCGGGCACGAGCGCCAGCACGTAGGCCCCGTCGCAGACGAAGACGAGCGACTTGACGATCTGGGCGGGATCGCAGCCGACGGCCCGCGCCGCCTCCCGCGCGGTCGGCGTCCCCTCCTCGAACTCCTCGATCCGGGCCTCGACCGCCGCCGCCCGGAGCACCGCCGCGACGCGTTCGACGGGTTCGGGCCAGACGGTCATCCGTCACCGATTGTGCCTCGTCTCCGTTCTCTCCAGAGAAGAAGACGCACGACGGGAGACGACGATGGACGAAGCACGAATGGCCCGAACAGAATCGACGTTCCGGGAGGTGAACGAGGCGATAGCGCAGACTGCCGAGCGCTTCGAGGTCGACGACGCGCACTTCATCTGCGAATGCGCCGATGCAGCCTGCGCGGACCGCATCCCGGCGGATCTCGACGCCTACGAGGAGGTCCGCTCCGAGCCGACCAGGTTCCTGCACGCGCCGGGCCACCGCGCGCCCGGCGTCGAGCTGGTGGTCGAGCAGACCGGCGACTACGACGTGGTCGAGAAACGCACGCGCACGATGCGCAGGATCGTGCGCCGGCTCGATCCCCGCGCTAGCCGGAGATCAGGTACGCGCGGTCCATCCCCTGGCTGAGCTGCTTCTGCAGCTCGGCGGGGGCGGGCGCGTCGATCGTCAGGCCCATCAGGGCCTTGCCGCCCTCGCGGTTCCGCGAGACCGTCATGTTCGCGATGTTCACGCCGGCGGCCCCGAAGAGCGTCCCGACCCGGCCGATCACGCCCGGCATGTCGTCGTAGAGCAGGAGCGCCATGCGCGGGGCCAGCTCCATCTCGAGGTCGAAGCCGAGGGCCGAGACGAGGAACTGGCGCGCGTCCTTGCCGATCGTCGTGCCCGCGACGCGTGCGTCGTCGGCCGAGACGACGACGAGGTTGGTGTAATCGCGCGACGAGCGCCGCTTCTCCTCGACCACGTCGATCCCCCGGTCGGCCGCGACGACGGGGGCATTCACGTAGTTGACGGTCTGGTCGGTCGTTCCCTGGAACGCGCCGTTCAGGGCGGCCACCGTGAGCAGTCGCGTGTCGTAGTCGGAGAGCTCGCCGTGCACCTCGATCGCGATCCGGCGCGCCTCGCCGCCCGCGAGCTGCAGCGCGAGCCTGCCGAGCTTCGCGGCGAGCGGCACGTAGGGACCGAGCACCTCGAGGTCCTCCGCCCGGATCGTCGGGATGTTGACGGCATTGGTGACGAGGCCGCCGTCGAGCGCGGCCGCGACCTGCTCCGCGACGATCACCCCGGCGCGATCCTGCGCCTCGCCGGTCGACGCCGCCAGATGCGGCGTCACGACCACGTTCGGAGCTGCGAGCAGCGGCCCGTGGTAGGGCTCCTCCGGGAAGACGTCCACCGCGGCGCCCGCGAGCTTCCCCGCCTCGAGCGCGGCGACCAGCGCGTCGAGGTCGACGAGGTCACCGCGGGCGGCGTTGACGATGCGGGCGCCGTCCTTCAGCTTCGCGAGCGCCGCGGCGTCGATCGCGCCGCGCGTGTCGTCGGTCAGCGGCAGGTGCAGCGTCAGGAAGTCGCTGCGGGCCAGCACCTCGTCGAACGGAAGCGGCTCGACGCCCAGCTCGCGGAACCGCTCCGGCGCCACGAACGGGTCGTGCGCCACCACCCGCATCTGCAGGCCGAGCGCCCGGCGAGCGACCTGCCTGCCGATGCGTCCGAACCCGAGCACGCCCAGCACCTTGTCGGCCAGCTCGACCCCCGCCCACTGCGACCGCTCCCAGCGGCCCGCAACGAGCGCGGCGTGCGCCTGCGGGATGTTGCGGGCGAGCGCGACCAGCAGCCCGATCGTGTGCTCCGCCGCCGAGATGACGTTCGACTCCGGCGCGTTCGCGACCACGATGCCGCGCCGGGTCGCAGCGTCGACGTCCACGTTGTCGACCCCCACTCCCGCCCGGCCGATCACCTTCAGGCGCCCGCCCGCGGCGATCACCTCCGCCGTCACCCTGGTCGCGGAACGGACGATCAGCGCGTCGTAGGAGCCGACGATCTCCTCGAGCGGCGACTCCTGGTCGACGTCGACGTCGAAGCGCGCCCGCAGCAGGTCGACCCCGGCAGCCGCGATCTGCTCCCGGACGAGGACGCGCTGGGTCAAGCGGCGACGGGGCTCTCGAACGCCTCGAACGCGCGGGCGACGGCGACGCCCCGCTCGATCTCCGCGCCCAGCTCGGTCAGCGAGAGCTCGACGGCGGCGAGAGCGGTCGCGATGTCGAAGACGTCGAACCAGCCGATGTGGCCGATGCGGAAGATCTTTCCCTTCAGGTGGGCCTGGCCGGGCGCGAGCGTGACGCCGTGCCGGTCGCGCAGGTGCAGAAGCAGCTCGTCGGAGTCGATGCCCTCGGGCGCGCGGATCGCCGTCACGACCGCCGCCGTGTCGTCGTCCGGAGAGAAGAGCTCGAGCCCCATCGCCTTGACGCCTGCGCGCGCGGCGCGACCGAGCCGAACGTGCCGCTCGAACGCGGCCTCGAGGCCGTCGTCGAGGATCAGGCCGAGCGCGACGTCGAGGCTGCGCAGCAACGAGACGGCGGGCGTGAACGCGGCGTCGAGCTTCGCCTGCGCCGCGCTCGTGGCGCGCCAGTCGAAGTAGAAGCTCCGCGACGGCTTCGTGCGCGCAAGCACCGCTTCCGGTACGGAGGCCATCGCGAGCCCGGGCGGCGCCATCAACGCCTTCTGGGAGCCGGAGACGACGACGTCGATCCCCCACTCGTCGGTCTCGAGCGGCACGGCGCCGAGCGACGAGACGGCGTCGACGACGAGCGTGGCGTCTCCGACCGCTTCCTTGATCGCACGGACGTCGGAGACGACGCCGGTCGAGGTGTCGGACTGCTGGCAGAAGACGATCCCGGAGCCGGACTCGGCGACGGCCGAGCCGACCTCGTCGGGGTCGGGACGCTCGCCCCAGTCGTAGCGCACCGCCTGGACGTCGAGGCCGTGCAGCTCGCAGATCTTGACCCACCGTTCACCGAAGGAGCCGTGGCTGACGACCGTGACGCGGTCGCCCGGCGCACAGAGGTTTGCGACCGACGACTCCATCGCGCCGGTGCCGGACGCCGTGAACAGCAGCACCTCGGCGTCGGTGCGGAAGACGTCCTGGAGGCGCGCGAGCGTCCGCTCGTAGACGGCCCGGAAGTCGGGCCCCCGGTGGTGCACGATCGGCTCGGCAGCGGCCTGGAGCACCTCCGGCGGGACCGGCGTCGGCCCCGGCGTGAACAGGTACCGCTTCTCCATGGAGCGCAGGGTAGATGATCGTCCGGCGTCGGCAGGGCGGCAGCAGCCGCGGCCCCGCGGAGGCCCTCGGGGCGCGACGAGGGCGCATTGCTCTCGCGCACGCGAAGCGGCGCGTCGGCGTTGTGCCAGTTGACGATCCGCCGCCGGCGGCACGGTGCGAGCAGACTGTCGCCGTGGACGTGCTCCTGTCGTTCGCCGCCGCGCTCGTGTCGCTCCGGCTCGCCGGCCTGCTGCTGCGCGCGCGGCGCGTTGCCTGGGCGGGAGGGCTCGCGTCGTTCGCGGCCGCCGCTGCGGCGATGGCATGGGGCGCCGCCCACGGTTGGGACCCGCGCGTGTTCCGCGTCTACTACCTCGCCGGGGCGTTCCTCTCCGCCCCGCTCCTCGGCGTCGGCTCGCTGCAGCTCTGGGGCCGGCGCTGGGCGGGCCACGCCGGGCTCGCCTATGCGGGCCTCGCGATCGGCGTCGCGGCGGCGATGCCGGTGCACGGCGAGTTCGCCGGCACACACGTCCCCCACGCCCAGGATCACGTGGACGCGCTGCCTCGCGCCGTCGCGATCGCCGGCAGCGGCCTCGGGACGCTGGCGGTCGTGCTGGTCGCCGCCGCCACCCTCCGCCGCCGTCCGCTCGCCAACGCCCTCCTCGTCGGCGCGGTGGCCACGGCTGCGGCGGCCTCGGCGCTGACACAGACGGCGGTCGGCGCCGCCGCCGCGTGCTTCGCGGTCGCCGCGGCCCTGCTCTACCTCGGGGCGACCGGGCCGACCCGGTTCTGGAAGAGGGATTGACCCGGCGCGGCGTGCGGCCGATGGAGGTCGTGCCGATGCCTGCGGCACCTCTCGCGATCGAGAAATCTCCCCGGCCGCCGGCGACCTGCCGCCGCTACAGTCGGCACCCCGTGCACGCACCGACGCCCGCCCACAGGACCTCCTGGCTTCTCCCCGCGGGCGCAGTCGTCGCCGCGATGCTGCTCGCGCTCCTCGGCGCCGGCGCGGCCCGTTCGGCGTCGCCCGGCCGTGCCCCGGCGCTGCTCTCGACGTCCGGCTCGCCGCGGGCCGCCGCCCTGCTCGTGCAGGGGCTCCGGTCGCGGCGGACGCATGCGGCCGCCTGCGGGAGCCAGGGCCTCGTCTGCAGCCAGGTGAGCGTGCCGCTCGACCGGACCGGTCAGGTGCCGGGCACCGTCTCGCTCCACGTCGAGGAGCTGCCGGCCCAGGGCACCCCGCGCGGGGTGATGTTCCTGATCGCGGGCGGGCCGGGACAGGGATCCGCCCACGTCTTCGGCCTCGGCGACCCGGTCGCCGACGCCCTGTACCGCTACCTCTTCCCCGGTTACACGCTCGTCGCCTACGACGATCGCGGCACCGGCGCCTCCGGCCTGATCGACTGCCCCGCGCTGCAGACAGCGGCCACGGCCCCGGCCGAGCAGGCCGCCGCGGCTGCGTGCGGCGCGGCGCTCGGCAGCGCGGCGAGCTTCTACAGCACCGCCGTCCACGCCGAGGACCTCGACGCGGTCCGTCAGGCGCTGGGGTTCGACCGCGTCGGCCTGTACGGCGTCTCGTACGGGACGAAGCTCTCTCTGGCCTACGCGCTCGCGCATCCGGCGAACGTCGACCGGCTGCTGCTCGACTCCGTGCTGCCGCCGCAGCTCGCCGATTCGTACGGGTCGAACGTGCTCCAGTCGCTCACGACGACCCTCCAGACGCTGTGCACCTCGTCGTGCAACGCCGGCACGCTCGCGGCCGACGCCGTCGCGCTCGCGAACCGGTACGCCGCGCAGCCGCTCCGGGGCAGCGTGCTCTCGCCGAGCGGGCGAGCCTTCACGAAGACGGTCGACGGGCTCGAGCTCCTCTCGGTGATCCTCGACGCAGACCTCAACCCGGGCCTCGCCGCAGAGCTACCGGGCGCGCTGCACGCGGCCCGGGTCGGCAACCCGCAGCCGTTGCTGCGGCTCTCGTCGCTGCACGACTCCGGCTCGACCGAGCCGTCGGTCGAGTTGAGCGCCGGGCTCTACGCCGCGACCGTCTGCCGCGACGGGCCGTTCCCGTGGCAGCCGGACACCGCGGTCGCCGACCGCCCCGCGATCCTCCAGGCCGCGATCGCCGCGCTTCCGCCCGGAACGCTCGGACCGTTCGGCCCCTGGGCGGCCGACTTCGGCAACGCCGGCTTCTGCCTCGGCTGGCCCGGGCCCAGCGGCGGCGCGCCGCTCGGCAGCGGCCCGCTGCCCGACGTCCCGATGCTGGCGGTGAGCGGCGGCTTCGACATGCGAACCCCGACCAAGGGCGCCGCCTCGACCGTCTCGCTCTTCCCCCAGGGGCACCTGCTGACGGTGCCGGGCGTCGGCCACAGCACCGTCACCGCCGACCCGTCGGGGTGCGCGGCGAACGCCGTCCACTCCTGGATGACCGGAACCGCCGTCCCGAGTGCCTGCCCGAAGACGAGCCCGCTCGTCCTGCCGGTGGCGTCGTTCCCGGCGCCCGGCAAGGCGCATCCGAAGCGGCCGCTCTCGCCCCGGGCAACCGCGGCGGCCGCCAGGCTGACGTTCCAGGACGCCAAGGCGGTCTGGCTGATGACCGCCGGCGTCTCCGGCGGCTCCTCGCAGGCGCCGGGCGTCTTCGGCGGCAAGATCGTCGCCACCGGGCGCAGCTTCCGCCTCGTCGGCTACAGCGACGCCCGCGGCGTGACGCTGAGCGGGTCGGTGACCCTGAAGTCGGTCGAGCCGCCGATCGCGTTCCAGGGGACGCTGAAGGTCGGCTGGTGACGCCGCCGCACACGGGCTGCTCGGAGTCTCGGGGTCGAGCCTCCGAGGAACTCTCGGCGGCGTCACCGTCCGCTGAAAGGCGGCTACTTCTTCGCGACCTTCGTGCTGAAGGTCTTCTTCAGCGTCGCACCCTGAACCGTGACGGCGATCGTGCCGGTGAACCGCTTGCCCGCCGCCGTCTTCGGCAGCTTCCAGGAGCACGTGGCGATCCCGTTGACCAGCGAGTGCGTGGCGGCGACGCGCTTGCCGGCGACCGTGCCGGCGCAGGCGATCGTCGCTTTGGAAATCGGGCCGCCCGTGTCGCTCTCCGACACCCCCAGGCTCGCCGAGAAGCGCGCGCCGGGCTTCGCCGGCCTCGGCGCGGTCGTGAACGCCGTCTGGCGCAGGGTCAGTGTCGTCAGGACGCTGTAGCTGAAGAGCCCGTGGCCCGGGTCGGGCGCCACGTCGCCGTGGGCGTTCGTGAAGTCGGGGTCGCCGTTCGCGTCGGTGCCGATGCCCGAGACCGCCTCGACGACGAAGCCGATCGACTTCGTCTTCCCGAGATCGGCCGCGCTGACGCGGATCGTGGCGCCGGTCGCATCGTAGGCGTAGGTCAGCGACGCCTGTGACGGCGCGGCGGCGTAGGTGGTGCCGTTCCACTGGAAGAGCCCCACCGCACCGGCGTCGAGCTCGGTCGACGTAGTCGGCGCCCCCGACCGTCGCGTCTCCGGTCGAGGCGTTCTGGTCGGTGTTCATGAAGGTCAGCACCGTCATATCGGGCGTCAGCGTGGGCCGGTTGGAGATGTTCACCTTGAAGGTGATCAGCCCCGCGTCGTCGTTCGAGACGTCGACGCTCGTGATGTCCGGCGCGGCGGCATCCTCCCCGGCGGAGTCGGGGAAGCTCTGGGCGTTCGTGCTCGCACGCAGCGCGCTTCCCAGCGCCGCGGTCGGCAGCAAGGCGAGCAAGGCGCCGCCCACGATCAGGATCATCAGACGCCTCACGTCGCTTCCTCCTCGGTAGGTGCGTCGACTGTAGTCGGAGCAGCGGTCGACAGCCCTCCCCGTTGGAGGGATCGACAGTGCGACGGGCAGACGCGCTCGAGCTAGACGGTTATCAGGGCAGCGCCGACGGCTGCGGCGCCTCGGTCTCCGTCTGGCGCTCCGAGAAGGCGAGCCACCCGCCGAAGCCGATCGCGAGCGCGAGCACCAGCCCCACCCATTCGGGCCAGCGCCGAAGCTCGTTCGCGCTCAGGAACTTGATGATCCCGAACACGAGCACCGCGGCGGCGAGAGCGCTCGAGATCAGCTTCTCCTCGACCCCCGGCACCTTGCTGCGGAGCTCCGCCGTCTGCTCACCCAGGAGCAGCATCACTTCCCACACGACGAGGGCGACCGTCACGAGCCCGAGCACGACCCCGAGGAACCCGTGCCACCCCGACACGCCGACGGTCGTACCGAGCAGGCTCACGCCCTGCCAGGTGAAGAACATGTCGATCACGAGGAGCACGGCACCACCGAGGAGAATCTGGTGTGCACGGCCCATCCCTTGCAGGTCGATCTTGCTCATCGCGTTGACCTCTCGGTAGCCGACGGTTGGTAGCGCGAGCTTAGAGCCTGCGGCGGCTCGGGTCTAGAGGAGCTTCGCCCGAAGGCGCTCGTTGACGACGCGCGGATCGGCGTTGCCGCCCGTCTCCTTCATCACCTGGCCGACGAAGAAGCCGAGCAGGCCCTCCTTGCCACCGCGGTACTGCGCCGCCTGGCCGGGGTTCGACTCGATGATGCGGTCGATCACCGGATCGAGCTCCGACGCGTCGGCGACGACCTTCTGCTCGAGGTACGGCCCGGCCAGGAAGCCGGGGTCGCCGACCCGGGCAAGGGCCTCGTCGAACGCGGCTCTCGGGATCTCCGCCCGCGCCGAGACGAGCTTCGCGAGCTCCGCCGGGTCGACCGCGGCCGGATCGACGCCGACCGCGACGAACTGATTGGAGAGGACGTTCGCCGCCTCCTTCGGGTCGGCGCCGGCGGCGACCACGTCCGACCAGAGCAGGTCGAGCCCGCCGGTGACGAGCACGTCGGCGTCGTAGAACGAGAGCGTGCCGGCGATCCGGGCGATGCGCTTCCCGGGCAGTTCGCCGATCTGCGCGCGCAGCCGCTCGACGAGCTCGGCAGGCGGCTGCACCGGCACGAGGTCGGGCTCGGGGAAGTACCGGTAGTCCTGCGCCTCCTCCTTGGAGCGCATCGGCGGCGAGTCCTCCTGGGTGGGGTCGAAGTGGAGCGTCTCCTGCTCGACGCTGCCGCCCTCCTCGTAGACACGGATCTGCCGCGCGATCTCGCGCTCGATCCCCTTGGCCGCGAACGCGAACGAGTTCATGTTCTTCAGCTCTGTACGCGTGCGCAACTCGTCGGTGCCGGCCGGGCGCACGGAGACGTTCACGTCGAAACGCATCGACCCCTTCTCGAGCTCGGCGTCGGAGAGCCCCAGCTCGACGACGGTCTGGCGCAGCAGCTGCAGGAACCGCTTCGCCGTCTCGGCGTCGTGGATGTCGGGCTCGGTGACGATCTCGACGAGCGGCGAGCCGCCGCGGTTGAAGTCGACGAGCGTGGCGGTGGCGCCGTGGATGCGCCCGGACGCGGCGACGTGCACGTTCTTCGCCGCGTCCTCCTCCAGGTGCGCGCGCGTGATCCCGATCGTCACGCCCCCACCCTCGGTCGGGACGACCAGGCTGCCGCCCGCACACAGCGGCTCGTCGTACTGGCTGATCTGGTACGCCTTCGGCAGGTCCGGGTAGAAGTAGTTCTTGCGGTGGAAGACCGCACGGTCGGCGATCGCGCAGTCGAGTGCGAGGCCGAGCTTGATCGTCTCCTCGATCGCGCGCCGGTTCGGCACCGGCAGAGCCCCGGGGAACGCGAGGCAGACCGGGCAGGTCTGCGTGTTCGGCCCGCCGCCGAAGCCGTTGCGGCACCGGCAGAACATCTTCGTGCGCGTCTTCAGCTGGACGTGGATCTCCAGCCCGATCACCGGCTCCCAGGCGGGGGCCGCCATCAGCGCAGGCGCTCCGGGACGCCGTCGAAGCCGAGCGCCTGCTCGAGGGCGTGCCCGACCCTGAAGAGCGTGTTCTCGCCGAACTGCGGCCCCATCAGCTGCAACCCGACGGGCAGCCCCTCCGACAGCCCGCACGGGATGTTCAGCCCCGGGATGCCCGCCATGCAGGAGGGAATCGTCAGCAGGTCGGAGAGGTACATCGCGAGCGGGTCGGCCGACTTCGCCCCGAGCGGGAACGCGACCGTGGGGCTCGTCGGCGAGACGAGCACGTCGAAGCGCTCGAAGGCCGCGTCGTGCTCGCGCTTGATCACCGTCCGCACCTTCTGCGCCGTGCCGTAGTAGGCGTCGTAGTAGCCGGACGACAGCGCGTACGTGCCGATCATGATGCGCCGCTTCGGCTCGTCGCCGAAGCCGGCGTCGCGCGTCCGCATCACCAGCTCGCGAAAGTCGTCGCCGGTCGCACGCATGCCGTACCGGACCCCGTCGTAGCGTGCGAGGTTCGACGACGCCTCGGCCGGGGCGACGAGGTAGTAGCAGGCGAGCCCGTAGTCGACCGAGCGGGGCAAGGAGCACTCGTCCACCTCGGCGCCGAGCGACTCGGCGAGCGCGATCGCCTTCACGACCGCGTCGCGCACCCCCGGCTCGATGCCGTCCGCGTCGTTCAGCTCGCGGGGAACGCCGATCCGGACTCCCTTCAGGTCGTCGCTCTGCGGCAGCTCGACGGCAGGCACGTCCACCGTCGTCGAGTCCTCGCCGTCGCGGCCCGAGATCACGGAGTAGAGCAGTGCGCAGTCGCGGACGGTCTTCGCCACCGGCCCGACCTGGTCGAGCGACGATGCGAAGGCGACGACGCCGAAGCGCGAGACGGTGCCGTAGGTCGGCCGCAGTCCCACGTTGCCGCAGAGCGCGGAGGGCTGCTTGATCGAGCCGCCCGTGTCGGAGCCGAGCGCCCACGGCGCGAGCCCGGCCGACACGGCCGCCGCGCTGCCGCCGCCCGAGCCGCCCGGCACGCGCGCCGGGTCCCACGGGTTGTGCGTGGGGCCGTAGGCCGAGTTCTCGGTCGACGACCCCATCGCGAACTCGTCGGTGTTGGTCTTGCCGACCACCCGCAACCCGCGGGCGCGGCAACGGGCGACCACGGTCGCGTCGTACACCGGCACGTAGTTCTCGAGCATCTTCGAGCCGGCCGTGGTCGGGATGCCCTTCGTGCCGATCACGTCCTTGATCGCGATCGGGATGCCGTCGCCCGGGTCGTCGTCGCACACGTGGAGGAACGCGTGCAGCTCCGGGTCGCGCTCTCCGATCGCATCGAGGTAGGCGCGGTAGAGCTCGTCGGATGATGCCTCGCCGGCGGCGAGCAGGCCCTGCGCATCCTCGGCCGTCAGCCTCAGCGTGTCGACCGTCATGCGGGCGGCACGCGGAAGTGGTCGTCGTCGCGGTCGGGGGCGTTCGCGAACACCTCGTCGAGCGTGAGCGAGTCGTGCGGCTCGTCCTCGGCCCAGGCGTTCGCGATCTCGAGCGGGTGCGCGGTGGGCGGCACGCCGTCGAGGTCGAGCTCCGAGACGCGCGACACCGCGTCGAGGATCTCCGAGAGCTCGGCCTGGAACTTCGACACCTCGGCATCGGTCAGCTCGAGCCGCGCCAGACGCGCGACGTGCAGTACGTCGTCTCTCGAGATCCCCGCCATTTCGACCTCCTATGAAACACGAAGGGCCCCTCCCGGAGCCCTTCGAACGACCTGGTCCCGGAAAGGCCTAGACGGCCTCGACGTTCGCCGCCTGCAGGCCCTTGTCGCCCTGCACGACCTCGAACGAGACGCGTTGCCCCTCGGTCAGCGACTTGTAGCCGTCACCGGCGATCGCCGAGAAGTGGACGAACACATCCGCCTCGCCGTTCCCGCGCTCGATGAAGCCGTAGCCCTTCTCGTTGGAGAACCACTTGACCGTACCTTCAGCCACTACGAACGACTCCTTGCTCGACGAACACCTCCGCCGGACCGGCGGAGCGCGCCAAGGTTACCACCGACTCAGGCGGGATACGCAAGCGCGCCGCGCCGAAACCGGGCGCAGCGGACGGCGTTCTCGAGCAGGCACGCGATCGTCATCGGCCCGACGCCGCCGGGCACCGGGGTCATGGCCGACGCCACCTCGAGCGCACCCGGATCGACGTCGCCGACCAGCCCCGCCTGGGTGCGATTCATGCCGACGTCGATCACGACGCCTCCGGCCTTGACCATGTCCGGGGAGACGAGCGCGGGCACGCCGACGGCGGCGACGAGCACGTCGGCGTCGAGCGTGTGCCGCGCGAGATCCCTGGTGTGCGAGTGACAGATCGTGACGGTCGCGTTCGCCTGCATGAGCAGGTGCGCCATCGGCTTGCCGACGATGTCGCTGCGGCCGATCACCACGGCGCGCGCACCGTCGAGCTCGACGGCGTGCTCGGCGAGCATCGCCATCACGCCGCGGGGCGTGGCGGGAACGAGCGTCGGCCGCCCGAGGTAGAGCTGCCCGGCGTTGACGGGATGGAACCCATCGACGTCCTTCGCGGGCTCGATCGCGCGAATCACGCGCGCCTCGTCGATGTGATCCGGCAGCGGCAGCTGGACGAGCACGGCGTCGACGCCGTCGTCGGCATCGAGCTCGGCGAGCCGCGCTAGCAGCTCTTCCTCCGAGATCCCGGCATCGAGCCGGAGGTCGGTGGCAGCGAAGCCGGCCGCGAGCGCCGCCTTGTGCTTGAGCCGGATGTAGACCTCCGACGCGGGGTCGTCGCCGACGAGCACCGTCACCAGCCCGACATGCCCGAGCCCGGCGACCTCCTCCGCGACGCGGGCGCGGATGCGCTCGGCGATCGGCTTCCCTCTGATCAGCGTCGCGGACACTCCCGCGAGTCTAGGCTCTCCGCGTGCGCCTGCCCCGGAAGAACGATCCGCACTCGATCGAGACCCGCCGCTCGGCGATGGGTCTCGACGACGGGCTCGTCACCTCCGTCGAGCTCGAGCAGTTCGCCGGCGCGGCCGAGTCGCTCGTCGGCGTGGCGGTGATCCCCGTCTCGGCGGTGCCGATCTCGATCGAGCTGGGCGACTACGAGCTCTCCGGCGACGGGACGGTGGTCGAGCGCGGACGCGCGACCGAGACCGTGGTCGTCCCGCTCGCGCACACCGAGGGAGGCCTCACCGCCTCGACGACCCGCGGCTCGATCGCGGCCGGCACGGTGAAGACCTACGTGCTCGCAGACCGGATCACCCGTGCGTCGTGCTTCGTCTGCCGTGACGCCGCGGACGCGGTCGCGCTGGCGGCCTGGATCCAGTCGGAGGTGCCCGCGATGCGCGACCACCTCGAGAGCTCCGACGATCCGGCGCTCTCGAGGCACGCGAAGCTCCGCGAGGCGAAGACGCACGTCGTCGGGCCGATGTGCCACGTGCTCTGGCGCTGGACGACCGGGGACGCCGTCGGGGCGAACATGATGACGCGCAACTCCTACGCGCTCAACATGGGCTACGTCATGCGCCGCGCGCCGGTCCGGCCCGAGCGGGCGATTCTCGAGGCGAACATGGGCGGCGACAAGAAGCCGTCGGCCGAGTTCTTCCAGGCGGGCCACGGCAAGACCGTGCTGGCCGAGGCGTTTCTCGGCGCCGAGCAGATCCGCCGCGTCCTGCATACGACCGCCGAGGATCTGGTCGGCCTCTCCTGGGCGGGCACGCACGGTGCGGTGGCGAGCGGCATGCAGTCGGTCGCGTTCACGCCCGCCTCCGCGGTCGCCGCCGTCTTCGCCGCGACGGGGCAGGACCTCGGCATGGTCGCGACGAGCTCGATGGCGCACGGGACTGCACGGCAGGTCGAGGGCGGGCTGCAGGCGACGATCCGGTTCGGCGGCCTCGAGGTGGGCACCGTCGGCGGCGGCTCGACGCTCCCCTCGGCGCGCGACTGGCTGGCCTCGATCGGCTGTGCAGGCCCGGGCACCGTCTACCGCTTCGCCCAGATCGTGGCCGCGGCGGCCCTGTGCCTGGAGATCAGCGCGTCCGCGGCGATGGCCACCGCGGGCAGCGAGAACTTCTTCCGCGCCCACCACGAGCGGGGCGGTCTCCGCTGACCGCAGCGCCACCGCAAGTAACAGACTGTTACAAGCGTGGGTTGGGCCCTGCCCCGCCCTCCCTTGGGCCGCTCCCGAGGCTTGTAACAGTCTGTTACTTGCAGGCGGGCCACGCGCGGGCGGGCGCGGGAGCCGCGACATGATCGCGCTCGTCTTTCGCTACGAGGTGCGCGAGCCGCAGGAGTTCGAGCGCGTGTACGGCCCCGACGGCGAGTGGGCCCAGTTCTTTCGCCGCGGGCGCGGCTACATCGGCACCGAGCTGCTGCGCGACGTCGAGGAGCCCGATCGCTACCTCGTGGTCGACCGCTGGGAGTCGGCCGAGGCCTACAGCGCCTTCCTGGCCGAGCACGGCGACGAGCACCTGCAACGGTCGGACGAGGCTCGCCTGCACTACGTCCAGGAGCTCCGCTTCGGCACATTCGAGAACGTCTGGGGCGAGTGACGGCGATTCCGCCGCACCACGACCCCGCCTGCTGGGGCTGCGGCGACAACCCGACCGGGCTCCACCTGCCTCTGCCCGCCGCCGAGGGCGGCAGGGAGTACGAGGCCTACTTCTCGTTCGACGCGCGCCACCAGGGCGGCCCTGGGATCGCGCACGGCGGCCTCGTCGCGGGCGCGCTCGACGAGGCGGTGGGCCTGCTCGCGACCTGGTACGCCTTCCCGTCGGTGACCGCCCGCATCTTCGTGCGCTACCGACGCCCGGTGCCGATCAACACCGAGCTGCTGCTGCGCTCGTGGCTCGTCGACGCCCGCGGGCGGCGCCTGCACGTCGACGCGAGCCTCGGCGACGGGGCCGACGTCTTCGCCGAGTGCAAGGCCGCCCTGCTGCACGTGCCGCTCGAGCACTTCCTGCGCACTCCCGAGGGGCGGGCCGCCGCCGCCCGCCACCGCGCGTGACGGACTGCACGCTGCAGCGCACGCAGGTGGTGGCGGCGTCCGCCGACGCCGCGTGGTCGTTCTACTCCGACGCCGCGAACCTGGAGGCGATCACCCCGCCCTGGCTGCGCTTCCGGATCGACGAGGCTCCGCAGGCGCTGGGACAGGGGTCGCTCCTGCGCTACCGGCTGCACCTCTTCGGCATCCCCATCCGGTGGCTCACCGAGATCCGGGTCTGGCTGCCGCCGCGAAGCTTCGTGGACGTCCAGCTCCGCGGCCCCTACCTGCTCTGGGAGCACACCCACCGGCTGGTGCCGGTCGCGGGCGGCACCGAGATCCACGACCACGTCCGCTACCGCCCACCGGGCGGCAGGGTCGCCGACCTCGTCGTGCGCCCGCTGCTCGACGCGATCTTCGATTACCGCGCGCGGCGGACCTCCGAGCTGCTCGCCAGCACCTCGTAGACGCCGCGCAACCGTGTCGGCAGCATCGCGGCCGCGCGCGAGCTGTCGAGCGTCACGTTCGGCGCCCGGTCGACCGACGTCCGCGCCGCCTCGACGCGACCGGGGTCGGCGCCGAGCAGCAGAGCGAAGTCGAAGCGCGAGACGTCGTCGGCGCCGCCGAGGTGCAGGGGCCCGGGCGCCTCGAGCTCGAGCAGGTCGAGGATCGCCTCCGCCAGATCGCCTACCTGCACGGGCGACCGCAGCTCGTCGACGAAGAACCTCGTCCCGTCTCGCGCGAGCCGCTCCTGCGGTCCGGCCTCCGCTCCGCCGTAGATCAGCGAGGTCCGGACGATCGTCGCCGCCGGCGAGGCGACGCGCACGCGTTCCTCGGCCTCCGCCTTCGACCGGCCGTAGGAGTTGACCGGAGCCGGCTCGTCGTCCTCGCGGTAGCGGCCGCGACCGCCGTCGAAGACGAGGTCGCTGGACAGGTGCACGAGCCGCCGTCCCTCCGCCGCCGCCGCGACCGACTCGGAGCCGAGGACGTTCGCCTCCCACTCCCCCGCGCCCTGCACGTAAGCCGTATGGACGATCGCGTCGACGCCCGCGGCTGCGGCGCGCATCGCAGTCGGGTCGCGGACGTCGGCCCGCACCCACTCCGCCTCCCCGGCCGGCTCCCGCCGCCACCACGTCGCGCGCACCCGCCACTCCCGTGCCGGGGCCTGCCGGACGAGCTCCCGCCCCAGGTACCCGCAACCACCAGTGACCATCAACCGTTGCACCGTCGGAATCCTGAATCCTGGGGAGAGACGTCTTGAGCGAACCTACCGACAGCTGGCCCACCCGCGACGACGCGACCGGCGTGATCGAGCGCGAGACGGCGGTCGGCGCACCCGCCGCTCCGTCCGCGACACCGGCGCCGCCGACGCCGCCGCCCGACCGGCGCGTGGGCGCGGGGATGCTGCTCGGTCTGTGCGCCGTGCTGCTCGTCGCCGCCGGCATCCTGGCCGCCTGGGTGCTGACCCACCGGGGAAACGACGCCACCCCGGTGACGACGACCGTAGCCACCGCCACCTCGAGGAGCGGGACGGCGACGGCGCGGGTCGCCGTGCCCCGCGTCGTCGGCCTGCAGGAGCAGAAGGCGCTGGTGCGGCTCGCCGCGGTCGGGCTGCACCCGAAGGAGCGCTACCGCAGCACGAGCAAGCCGAGTGGCACGGTTGTGTCGCAGAAGCCGTCCGAGGCCAAGGACGTACGCTCGGGCGCGACGGTGACGATCGTGGTCGACGGCGGTGCGCCGAAGGTCACGATGCCGGACGTCACCGGCGGGTCCTACGCGGCCGCACGGTCGACGCTCGACGCGCTGGGGCTGACCGCCTCGAGCACACGCGTCACGTCGACGAAGCCGGCGGGCACGGTGCTCGACCAGGCGCCGAAGCCGGGAGAGAAGCTCCACAAGGGCTCGAACGTGACGCTCTCGGTGGCGAAGGCGCCGCCCACGTCGCAGCCCACGACCACCGCGCCCGTCACGACGAGCAGCAGCGAGACGACCACCTCGGCAGCCCCACCGCCGCCGACGACCGCGACCATGCCGGACCTCCACGGCACGACGGAGGCGGCGGCCGCGGACGCGCTGTGGAGCGCCGGAATCTTCCCGAGCTTCGTGTTCATCCCGGCCGACGATCCCCTCGGGACGGTCGAGGAGCAGGCCACGTCGAGCGGCGACACCGTCCCGTATCGCTCGCACGTCCAGGTCAACCTCTCGCGGGGGCCCGGCTCGAGCGACCTCCGGCAGGTGCCGAACGTCGTCGGCCAGGGGCTGCACGAGGCCGTCTCGACGCTCAACGGCACCGGCCTGCGCCTGATCTACGTCAAGTACCCGGTCTCGTCGCGGACGAAGGCGGGGCGGATCGTCCAGCAAACTCCGCTCGGCGGCAGCAAGGCGCCCCGGAACGCGCAGGTGCTGGTCTTCCTGGCCGCCTACCGCGGCTGAGCCGAGCGCCGCCGGCTACCAGCCGCGGCGCTCGAGCAGCTCGCCCGGGTCGAGCGACGCGGTCGAGATGCCCACCATCGCCTCGCCGAGCCCGGCCGAGACGCGCGCGAGCACGGCGGGATCCATGTAGTGCGTCGTCGCCTCGACGATCGCCCGCGCCCGCTGGGCGGGGTCGCCCGACTTGAAGATGCCGGAGCCGACGAAGACACCGTCGGCGCCGAGCTGCATGCAGAGCGACGCGTCGGCCGGAGTGGCGATGCCGCCGGCGGTGAAGGTAACCACCGGCAGTCGGCCGTGCTCGGCCACCCAGCGGACGAGCTCGTAGGGGGCGCGCAGCTCCTTCGCCTCCGCGTACAGCTCCTCGTCGCGCAGGGAGCCGAGCCGCCGGATGCCGCCGAAGACGGAGCGCATGTGGGTGACGGCGTTGACGATGTCCCCGGTGCCGGCCTCGCCCTTCGTGCGGATCATCGCCGCCCCCTCGGCGATCCGCCGCAGCGCCTCGCCCAGGTTGGTCGCGCCGCAGACGAACGGCACCGTGAACTGCCACTTGTCGACGTGGTGGGCGAGATCGGCAGGCGTCAGCACCTCCGACTCGTCGACGTAGTCGACCTCGAGAGCCTGCAGGATCTGCGCCTCGGCGAAGTGGCCGATGCGGCACTTCGCCATCACCGGGATCGTGACGGCCTCCTGGATCTCCGTGATCTTGTCGGGATCGGACATGCGGGCGACGCCGCCGTCCCGGCGGATGTCGGCCGGCACACGCTCGAGCGCCATCACCGCGCAAGCCCCCGCCTCCTCGGCCACCTTCGCCTGCGCGGCATCGACGACGTCCATGATCACGCCGCCCTTGAGCATCTCGGCCAGGCCGCTCTTCACGCGCATCGTCCCGATCTCGTTCATCACCCGGATCGTAGCTCCCGGGCACGCACCGGCGCGACTGACGCCGGCGCGGCCCGGGCCGCTCGCATCACCAGACGCTGCGCGAGAAGAAGCCGAGCAGCGCGAGCACGAGGACGACGATCAGGACGATCCAGAGAATCGACACGGTGTGTGACCTTCCTTTCGTGGGTTCCCCCAGAACGTCTGTCACGCATGTCCGGATACGGGCAGCGGCAGCAGCCGCTCGATCGCCGGCACGACGCCGAAGCGGTCGCGCAGGTCGCGATACTCACGCTCGGCCCGGGCCGCGCGCGGAGCAGACGGCGACCGCTCGGCCCGCAGCATCAGGTTCTTCGCCGTGTGCTCGGCCGAGACGAACTCGACCACGTCGACGCGGTAGCCGCTCATCTCCAGCGCTGCGCTGCGCAGCGCGTCGGTGACGAGGTCGGCCTGGCGGCCGAGCAGGAGCCCGTGGCGGAGGATGCCGTCCTTCTCACGTGCGGCGAGCTGGCCGGCGAGCTCGTGGTGACAGCACGGGGCGACGACGATCGCCTCGGCTCCAAGCCGCACCCCGGCCGCGATCGCCTCGTCGGTCGCGGTGTCGCAGGCGTGGAGCGAGACGAGCAGGTCGACCGGCTCGCCGTCCGCGTAGTCGGCGATCGCGCTCGCCTCGAAGCGCGCTTCCTCGTACCCGAGCTCGTCGGCCGCCGCTCGCACGGTCTGCACGACCGCAGGGTTGACGTCGATGCCGACGAGCTCGACGCGCGTGCCGCGCTCGCGGCCGTAGGCGACGAGCGCGAGGCTCATGTAGGCCTTTCCGCATCCGGCGTCGACGACCCGGATCCGCTCGCGATCCCAGAGCCGGAGGGTGCGCAGCAGCTCGACGTAGTGCTGCACCTGGCGCCGCTTGGCGGGCGAGGCGCGCGTGACGCGGAAGAGCGGATGGTCGTCGGGCAGCGGGTGCCGCACGCTGCGGTCGTGCGCCTGGTCGGGACGGGCCGGCGACGACGGCCGCCCCCGGGAGACGAGCCACGTTCCCCGCTTCCCGCGGCGGGCGTGGACGTCGCCGTCGGGAGCGAGCAGGTGCACGTTGGTCGCCCCGGCGAGTAGGGCGTCGAGCCGCGTCGGCCACTCCTCGAGCGGCACGGTCTCGGTGCGGGCGCCGTCGACGACCTTCACGGCGTCACCGCGTGCCACCGTCACCGGTGTGGCGCTCACGCCGTCGGCGACGAGCTTGCGCCAGCCTCCTGCGAGCGCTCGCCGGCGAAGTTCCTCCACCCGTCGAAGTGTACGAGCGGAACGACCTCCAGCTCGGGCGGCGGCCGCCGCAGGAACGTCGCGATCACGCGCAGCTCGTCGGCGGCCTCCGGGGCGAGCGTCGGCTCGACCCGGGCGACCGCGGCCAGGCCCGCGCTCCATTCGACGCCCCGTGCGCCGCGGAACGGCCGCGCGCACACGACCTGCCCCTTGGCGACGAAGAAGCCGCGCCGCTCTCCCGCCTCGACCGCGGGGACGACGACGCAGCACGCGAGCTGCCGCAGGCGCTCCATCCGCGCCAGCTCCTCGACCGCCTGCTCGAGCGCGGCGATGCGATCGCGGAGCCGGGCGGCGTCCTCGAAGCGCAACTCGTGCGCCAGCCGCTTCAGCTTGGCGCGGAGCTTCGGCAGCGCGTCGGCCGGCGTCTCCCAATCGACTCCTTCCAGCGCCCGGGCGGCGAGCCGGCCCGTCCGCCTGCTCGTGATCGGGCCGAGCGGCGTGGGCTGCGACGTGCAGACGGTTCCCGCACCGCGGCGGCGCAGGTAGACGTAGCGGTCGGGCCGCACCGAGCGCGCGTTCGCGGGCGGACGCAGCTCTCTGATCAGGCGCAGTTCCTCGAGCGCCGCCTCGAGCTCCGATCCCGTGATGCGCCATTCGACGCGGTCGAGCGCGCCGAGCGCAGCCTCGACCGCGGGCCGTTGCCGCTCCGAGCGGAAGTAGCTGCGAAGCCGTCCGCGCAGGTCACGGGCCCGGCCGACGTACAGCACCTGGTCGTGGGCGTCGCGAAACAGGTAGACGCCGGGCCGCTCCGGCGCGCCGAAGGCGAGGTGTCGCTTCCGCTGCGCACGGCGCGGCCGGGTTGCGGCCAGCTCGACGAGGTCGCCGACCGTGCGCGCGCCGCGCTCCTGGGCCATCCCGATCAGGCACAGCAGGATCTCCGCGGTCGCCTCGGCGTCCGGCAGCGCGCGGTGGCACGGGCGCGCCTCGGTCGCGAAGCGGTAGGCGAGCGCCGAGAGGTTCGCGGGCTGCCGCCCGAGCAGGCGGCGGGCGAGCGAGACCGTGTCGACGACGGTGGCCGCGATCCGGCTCCCGGTCAGGCGTGCCGTCTCGTGGTCGAGGAATGCCATGTCGAAGCGCGCGTTGTGCGCGACGAGCACCGCGTCGCCCGCGAAGGTGAGGAAGCGCCTGGTCGCCGCCCGCACCGGCGGCGCGCGTCGCAACTCGGCGTCGCGCAGGCCGGTCAGCGCGGCGACCGCCGGCTCGAGGCGCGCGCCCGGATTCGCGAGCGTCTGGAACCGCTCCTCGAGCGTGAGCTCTCGCACACGCACGGCGCCGATCTCGCACGGCCGCGCGGCACCGGGGCGCAGGCCGGTCGTCTCGAGGTCGAAGACCACGAACGTCGCCTGCTCGAGCGGCACCGATTCCACGGAGGTGCCCGCGAGCGCCACCAGGTCGCCGGCGAACCGGAGCCGCGCATCCGCCTCGACCGCGTCCTCGAGCAGCGAACGTGCGAGCCCGACCGGCACCGCCCGACCGAGCTTCAGGACGAGCCGGGCGGCGTCGTCGACCGACACCGGCCCGCGCCGCTCCTCGACCAGCTCGACGAGGCGGTCGGCAGCATCGAGACAGAGCTGCATCGCCCGATGCTATACGAACACCTGTTCGTGTCAACGCTGCCGCGACCCGGTCAGCCGGGGCTCTTGCGCAGCGCGAGACCGGTGAGCAGCTCCCGCACGATGCGCTCGGCGACGAGCGCCGTCACGTCCGCGGAGCCGATCGCCGTCGGGAGCACCTCCACGACGTCGGCGCCGGCGAGCTCGCAGCGGGTCGCCACCTCGCGCACCGCCCAGAGCAGGTCGACCGAGGTCATGCCGCCCGGCTCCGGCGTGCCCGTCCCCGGCGCGTAGGCCGGGTCGAGCACGTCGACGTCGACCGTCACGTACACCGGCCCCTCCCCCACGTGCGCGACCGCACGCGCGACCACCTCGCGGATGCCGAGATCGCGGACGTCGTGCATGAAGAACGACGCGATCCCCTGCTCGCGCTGCCAGGCGAGCTCCGCCGGGCCTGGCCAGTACCCGCGCAGGCCGATCTGCGCGTAGCGGGCGCCGTCCACCCGCCGCGCCTCGACGAGCCGGAACATCGGCGTGCCGTGAGAGCGCTCGACCCCGAAGACCTCGCGGCCTGTGTCGGTGTGCGTGTCGAAGTGGATCAGGCCGACCGGGCCGCGTCGTGCGGCGACGGCGGCCACGCAGGGCTCGGTGATCGAATGGTCTCCGCCGAGCGTGACGGGCAGGGCGCCGGCGTCGACGACCTCGCCGACGATCCGCTCGATCGCAGCATGTGAGCGCACGGGATCGGCCGGCACGACCGGCGCGTCGCCGTAGTCGACGACCCGGAGCTCCGCGAAGGCGTCGACGCCCGCCTCGAGGTGGGGACCGGCGGGACAGGAGGCGCTGCGAATCGCACGCGGCGCGAAGCGCGTGCCCGGCCGGTCGGAGACCAGGTCGTCCATCGGCGCGCCCACGATCGCCACGTCGACCCCGGCGAGGTCGGCGGGGTCCTGGGCGAGCGGTGCGCCGCCGAAGGAGAGGAAGCCCGCGTAGTCGGGCTTGTCGGGGAGCGGCCGCCAGCGCTGCTGCGGGTCGATCACGTGCCGATTCTCCCAGACGGGAGCGCGCTCACCGGCGCACCCTCAGCCCGCCGATGATCGTCCCGATCACCTCGCGCTCGGCCGCCGCCACCGACGCGGCGTCGTCGGGGAGCTGCTGCAGCACCCAGCCCGTCAGCACCTCCTCGAGCGCGCCGTAGAGCAGCCAGGCGGCGAGGCGCGCGTCCAGCTCGGGCCGGAACGCCCCCTCGTTCTGGCCGCGGCGGACGATGCGCTCGAGCGCCGCGAAGCCCTGGCCGATCTCGTCGAGCTCGTCCTGGACGTGCGGGCTGCGCGTCACCTCGCGCACGAGCAGCCGGACGAGGTCGGGGTCGTCGCGCCAGGCCCGCAGGACGATCTTCACCACGAGCTCGAGCTGGCCGGCCGCGTCCTCGCCGCTCTGCTCGGCCTGCGCGACCGCGCCGAGCAGGCGTCCCCACGCCTCGCGGAAGACCGCCTCGAGCACGGCGTCCTTCGAGCCGTAGTAGTGGTAGACGAGCCCGTAGGCGACACCCGCCTCCGCGGCGACGTCCCCGACGCGAGACTCCTCGAATCCCTGCGCGGCGAAGACGCGCACGGCCGCGTCCAGGATCTGCCGCCGCTTGTCCCCGGCCGCCACGCCGAGACCCTACCGGCGTCGGGGGCGGTTTCAGGTTCCGTTCAGGAACGCCTAGCGGCCACGCACATCCAGTGCCTCGAGACTCGTCCGCGTCAAGCAATCCGATCAGGGGGTTCTCGATGAAGCGCACATCGACTCCGGCGGCATCACCAGCCCCGCCATCTACGTGAACGGCGACCTCTACCGCACCGTCGGCACGCCCACCGACTTCTCGAACACGGGTGCGCCGCTCTCGAGCTTCGAGACGATCTACTCGTTCGACGGCGCCCAGCCGAACGTCGCGACAGCCGGCCGCCCTGGGCGACCCCGGTCCCTCCGGCGCACGGGACCTCGGCGTCGTCCGCCTGTTCGAGTGCCCGGTGATCCCGACTCAAGGGCACTGAGCGGCGCCGGTCCAGCCGGGCTCTCTCCCCACGAGGAAGGGCCCGGCTGGATTCGAACCAGCGACCAAGGAATTATGAGTTCCCTGCTCTGACCGCTGAGCTACGGGCCCGCGAGCGTGTGCGTCAGGACTCCCTATATCAGGAGGTCGTCCACCCCGGTTCGCGGCGGGTGACGGGACCCGCACTTCCAGCAGCAGCCGCTCGTTACACTCCGGGTTCGATGAAGGTGTTCCAGGCCGAGCGGCACTTCCAGACGACGGGCGGTCTGCACGTCACCGACATCACCGACGAGGTCGCGGAGATCGTCCGCCAGTCGGGGGTCGTCGACGGGATCTGCTGCGTCTACTCGCCCCACACGACCTGCTGCGTCCGCGTGAACGAGTACGAGCGCGGCATGTTCGAGGACTTCTCGACGCTGCTGCGGCGGCTCATCCCTCATCCGAACGAGACCTACTACGCCCACGACGACTGGGATCGCCGCACCGAGAACATCTGCGAGGAGGACATGGAGCAGCCGAACGGGCACGCCCACTGCATGTCGATGATCCTCGGCTCGGCCGGCGAGTCGATCCCGGTCGGCGACGGCGAGCTCTGCCTCGGCCGCTGGCAGCGGGTGCTCTTCATCGAGCTCGACCGCTCCCGCCCGCGCCGCTGGCTCTGCAAGGTCGTCGGCTCCTAACGGGCCGGCTACGCCTCCTCGACCGTCAGCGGCGCCGACGGCGACCGCTGTTCGGCGTCGAGCTCGAAGACCCAGAACTCCCTGCCGATCACGTGCACGGCCACGTTGTAGACGGGCACGCCTTCGATCTCCCCCTCGAACGAGCCGTGGTGGGCGTGCCCGTGCACGACGAGGTCCGGCCGGTGCTGCCTGATCGGGCCGGCGAGCCGCTCGGCGCCGAGCACGAGCCAGAGCCGCTCCGGCTCCCCGGCGAGCGTCTGCTCGACCGGCGAGTAGTGGAGCAGGGCGATCCGGACGGCGCACGCCTCGATCGCCTCGAGGCCGTGCTCCAGGCCTTCGACGTCACGGGTCGTCTCGGCGTAGGCGTCCCGGAACAGCGGCTCGCCGAAGTTCGCCCACTCGCTCCCGAAGCCGCCCACGAATCCCTTGACGCCGGCGATCCCGACGCTGACACCCTGCACCGGCAGGATCGTGTGCGAGCGCTCGAGCACGACCACGCCCGCCTCGGCGAGCGCACGCGCGAGGTCGGCCGGGCGGTCGGACTGCCAGTCGTGGTTCCCGAGCACGGCGACGACCGGGATCTGCAGCCCGCGGCAGGCGTCGGCGACCACCGACACCTCGTCGAGCTGGCCGAACCGCGTCAGGTCGCCCGCGAGCAGGACGAGGTCGGCCTGCTCCTCGATGCGCCGGAACGCCTCGCCGATGCGGTCGCGCTCTTCCGGTCCCGCGTGGATGTCGCCCGCCGCGGCGACCCGAATCGTGCTGGCCATCCCCCACTTCTACCCGTGAATGGAAGCGCCATGCCCGGGTAGGAACCGGGCTCGTGTCGAGCGATCCCGGTTTCAGCCTGATTCTGACCGCGATGAAGCATGCCGCGGCCGAGCTGCGCGACCACGAGCTCGAGTTCGCGCTGGCCGGCGGTCTCGCCGTGTACGCCCGCGGCGGGCCGGAGTCGGGCCACGACGTCGACTTCGTCCTGCGCCCCGACGACGCGCAGCAAGCCCTCGAGCTGCTCGGGCGGAGCGGGTTCCACTGCGAGCGGCCGCCCGAGGGGTGGCTGTACAAGGTCTACGACGATCGCGGCGCGATGATCGACCTGATCTTCGCTCCGAACAACCGGCCCGAGGCGGTCGACGGCATCCTCGAGCGCGCGGACGAGATGGAGGTGTACGCGATCACGATGAAGGTGATGAGCGTCACCGACGTGCTGGCCACCAAGCTGCTCGCCCTCAAGGAGCACGAGGTCGACTACGAGTCGGTGCTCGCGGTCGCCCGCGCCTGCCGCGAGCAGATCGACTGGGATGTCCTGCGCCGGACGACCGAGGGGCATCCGTACGCGAAGGCGTTCTTCACGCTGGCGGAGGAGCTCGAGCTCGCGTGATGCGGGTCGTCGTCACGGGTGCCACCGGAAACGTCGGCGTGGCGGTGCTGCGCGCGCTCGCCCGCGACGACGCGGTCGGCTCGGTGGTCGGGATCGCGCGCAGGCTGCCGCTCGGCGCCTTTGCGAAGACGGAGTTCGTGGCCGCGGACGTCGCACGCGACGAGCTCGAGCCTCATTTCGCGGGGGCGGACTGCGTCGTGCACCTAGCGTGGCTGATCCAGCCGTCGCACGACCGCGATCTCACACGCACGGTGAACGTCGAGGGGTCGCGCCGGGTGTTCGAGACCGCCGTCGCCGCCGGCGTTCCGTCGCTCGTCTACGCATCCTCGGTGGGTGCGTACTCGCCGGGGCCGGCCGAGGATCGTGTCGACGAGTCGTGGCCGACCGGGGGCATCCAAACCAGCTTCTACTCCCGCGACAAGGCCGAGGTCGAGTCGATCCTCGACGGGTTCGACGAGCAGCTGCGCGTGGTTCGGCTGCGGCCGTCGCTGATCTTCCAGCACGCGATGGGGACGGAGGTGAAGCGGCTCTTCACCGGCCGCCTCGTCCCGCACCGCCTCGTCGTGCCCGGCCGGATCCCGGTCGTGCCCGATCTGCCCGGCCTGCGCTTCCAGGCGACTCACGCCGACGACGTCGCGGAGGCGTACCGCCTGGCGATCGGCTCGGACGTCCGCGGAGCGTTCAACATCGCGGCCGAGCCGGTGCTCGACGCCGCGGCGCTCGCGGCGCTCTTCCACGCTCGTCGGATTCGCGTGCCCGTGCAGCTCGCCCGCGCCGGGCTCGCGCTCAGCTGGCGGGCCCGGTTGCAGCCGACGCCCGAGGGCTGGCTCGACATGGGGATGCAGGTTCCGCTGCTCGACACGACCCGGGCCCGGACCGAGCTCGGCTGGGCGGCGACACGCTCGGCGGGTGAGACCCTGCTCGAGCTGATGTACGGCTTCCACGCGGGCGCGGGTGCTCCGACGCCGCCGCTCGAGCCCGCGTCAGGCCGCGCGTAGCGCCGCGATCTCGCGCCGCTCGGCGAGACGGCGAAGCGCCTCCGCCTCGAGCTGGCGTACCCGCTCGCGGGTGATGCCCATGATGCGGCCGATCTCCTCCAGCGACTTCGGGTCGGCATCGCCGTTCAGGCCGTAGCGCAGCTTGAGGATCCGCTGCTCGCGCTCGGGCAGCTCGGCGACCGCCTCGTGCAGCGCCTGCTCGGTGAGGTCGACCTCGACCTGCTCGTCGGGCGTCGCCTCGTCGCTCGCGAAGAGGTCGCCGTACGAGGCGGAGTCGTCGTCGCCGACCGGGCGGTCGAGCGAGGCGACGGCGCGCGCCGCCTTGCGCACCTCGCGCACCTGCTTGACCGGCAGCTTCGCCCGCTGCGCGACCTCGTCGTCGGTGGGTGCGCGCTCGAGCGTCGCGACGAGCTCGCGCTCGGCGCGGGAGATCTTCTGCTCGCGCTCCACGATGTGCACGGGGATGCGAATCACGCGGGCCTTGTTCGCGACGCCGCGCTGGACGGCCTGCCGGATCCACCACGTGGCGTAGGTGGAGAACTTGAACCCCTTGCGCCAGTCGAACTTCTCGGCCGCGCGGATGAGGCCGATGATCCCCTCCTGGATCAGGTCGAGCAGCGTCAGTCCGTGGCCCTGGTACTTCTTCGCGATCGAGACGACCAGGCGCAGGTTGGAGTTGACGAGCAGATCCTTGGCTGCCTTGTCGCCCGCCTCGATGCGCTTGGCGAGCTCCACCTCCTGCGCGGCGGTGAGCAGCGCATACCGCCCGGCCTCGTTCAGGAAGAGCTGCAGGGAGTCGGTGGTCGCGGATGCGACCTGCGGGTTCGTGTAGGCCACGCTCTCCTCGATCGCGCGGGAGCAGTCGTCCGTGACGTCGATCGAGTGGCTCTCGAGGCGCTCGAGCAGCGACTCGATCTCCTCTTCCTCGAGCTCGAGCTTCTGGACGATCTCGTAGAGCTCCGTCATGTGGACGCAGCCGTGCTCCTCGCCGTGCTCGACGAGCAGCGCAATCGGGTCATGGCTCATCTCTTCCGCCTTCCCGTGGCACCCCGGGCTCTAACCACCCGATCCGGCGGAGGTCTCTCGGCTTCAACGAATGCTTACAGCGCGGCCACCTGGCGGACACCCGGGGCAGGAACAGTGTCGGCGTGTACCACCTCGCCGAGATCCACCCCGTCGCGCCGGCGACGACCCCCGACGGCTCGCTCGTCGGCTGGATCTGGCTGATCGTCGTGGTGGCGGTCGTGGTCGCGGGCGGCGTCGTGCTGACGTCCCGCGACTGATCGGCGCGACCGCGGGTACCATCGGGGCGCCATGTGGTGGCTCTGGATCCCGCTGATCGTCCTCGGCAGCATCGCGCTGCTCTTCGGACTCCTCGTCTTCCTCTCCCGGTTCCGGAACGGCGCGCTGCTGCGGCCGATCATCGCGCGGCTCTCGCAGATCGGCTTCATGCGGCGCCTGTTCACCAGGGTCTCCACCGCGGCGATCGAGCGCCAGAACCCGGAGCTCGCGAGCGCGCTTCGCAAGATCAACACCGTGGCCGCCAACCCGAACCCGCAGGCCGTGCAGAAGGCGATGAGCCGGCTGACGCCCGCCGAGCGGCGCGCGTACATGGAGGCGGCGAACGAGCAGGGCGCCACGCCGGAGTCGGCGAACCGCCAGATGCGGCGTCAGGCCGAGCGGATGCAGCAGCAGGCCCGCGGCGGCCGCCCCGGCGGCGGCGGCGGCAGCACGCGCAAGCGCAAGCGGCGCTAAGCGCCGCGGTCAGCTCTTCGCGTTCCCGTACGCGGTGAACGAGAGGTAGCCGTGCTCGCAGACGGGCGTCGGCGGGGCGATCGGCACCGTGGCGCCGCCTCCGCCGGGGGCGACGACGCGGAGCGAATGAGCGACCGGCTCGCACCGGCCCGGATGCTGTTCGTTCTTCCCGGGGACGTCGGGTGAGAAGCGTGCGGTCGCGCGGGTCGTCTTCCCCGGCGCGAGCCGGACGAGAATCGCGGTCAGCGCGCCGCGCGACGCCGCGGCGACGTGTGTCGGCAGCCGCTTCCCGTCCGCACCGAGCAGCTGCGCCTCGGGCAGGCCCGTCAGGGTGCAGGTCGTCCCGGAGCGGTTGCGCAGGACGAGCGCGTAGACGATGTTGCCGGCGCCCGCACTGCCGTGGACGACCGAGAACCCGCCCGTCAGCTGAGAGGCCTTGCACGGCCCGATTCCCTGTGTCGTGCCCGGCGACGTCGTGCTCTGCGAGGAGGCGGCGGTCGACGATCCGCCCCCGCACGCGGTGGCGGTGAGGGCGACGACGGCGAGCGCGCAGGCGAGCAGGCGGGTCACGTGGGTCCTACGGTACTCCGCCCGCCGGCGTCACACGTTCTCGCGCCTGAAGCGCCGCCGGGCTTGAGTTTCCCCCGCAGGCAACCGATAAGCCACGGATGCAGCACAGTTCGTGGATCCTCCCGGACGGGGCCGACCGCGAGCGCATGCTCGAGCTCGACCAGCAGCTGCGGCCCGTGCGGACCGTGGTGATGGCCACCCTCGGCGCCTCTCTGCTCCTCTCGGGAGCCTGGATCGGCTGGTGGACGCTCCTGCCGCTCGCGGCCGCCGCGGCGGGCTTCCGCCTCGCCGACTCGCGGGTCGCGCGCATGCACCGCCCCGAGTACGCCCTCTTCGCCGCGTGGCTCGCCTCGGAGGTGATCGTCGCCGTGAGCGTCGCGGTCGCCGGCGGTCCGGTCGTCCCGATGACCTCGTGGCTCGCGATTCCCGTGCTGACGCTGGGGGCGCGATTCTCGCACCGCGGTGTGTGGCTGGGCGTCGGGCTCGCCCTCGCGCTCCTGTGCGGCGTCGAGCTCGGCGTGAACCCGCATGCCGTCCTCGCCGACCCGCCGCTCCTGATCGCTCCCGTTGCGCTGATCGTCTGCGTCGCGCTGTTCCAGACCGTCCTCATGCGCTCGGACATCCGGCTCCGCGGCGAGATCGTGATCGACTCGCTGACGGGCATGCTGAACCGGAAAGCACTCGAGCGCCGCGTCGACGAGCTCGAGCAGCAGTCTCGGGTCACGCAGCTCCCCGTCGCGCTGATCATCGGCGATCTCGACCACTTCAAGGAGGTGAACGACCGGCACGGCCATGCCACCGGCGACGGCGTGCTCGTCGATACGAGCTACGCGTTGCGCCGCTCGCTGCGCGCGTTCGACCTCTGCTACCGCATCGGCGGCGAGGAGTTCCTGGTGCTGCTCCCGGGTGCCGGGCTCGACGACGCGACGATGATCGCCGAGAATCTGCGCGCCGCGATCGAGGAAGTCGTCAGCGGCGGCGTGCAGGTGACGATGAGCTTCGGGGTCGCCGCGTCGGGACGGGGAACGCCACTCGACTTCGAGGAGCTCTACGGCGCGGCGGACGCTGCGCTCTATGCCGCGAAGGATGCGGGCCGGAACCGCGTCTGCTCGAGCGAGGACGCCCCGGGTCGGCCCGAGCCGCTCGTCGCCGGCGCGGCCGGGCGCTAGCGCGCGGATCTGCCGATCGTGCTTGACGATCAGCGGTGCTTGACGATCAGCGCCGCTGGACGAGCACGCACGGGCGGTGGTCGCCCGGGAGCGGCGAGCCGCCGATCCCTTCGACGACGAACGCCCCGCCGCCGACGCCGCCGAGGACGACGACGGACCCGGGCTCGGGCGCGGCACCTTCCCGCTCGAGCAGCAGGTAGCGATCGGGAAGCTGGGCATAGAGGATGTGGCCCGGCGCGGTCTGAGCGTCCTGGGGCTCCACGGCATCCGGGACGGCAGCGCCCGCCTCGTCTGCGAGCCGACGGTCACGTCGCCACACGCGCCGGACGAGCCGGCGGCACTGGGCCTCCCGGTGTCGCAGCGCGCGTCGCAGGGCGTCGAGCTCGCGCTCCGCCTGGGCGGCGCGCTCCTCCGCCGCGGCGAGCCTGGCCCAGTTCTCCTCCAGCTGGGCGATGTGGACGTTCCCTCCGCCGAGCGACAGCGGCTCGGGCTCGGGAACCGGAGCGAGCCTGCGCTCCGGCGGGTCGGGGACGAGGCGGGGCCCGGGCTCCCGCTCGCGTCCACGGTTGTGGCGGCGCTCGATCTCGATCCGCAGCCCGGTACCGAAGCCTTCCTCGGTCGCGAGCTCGATTCCGTACTGCTCGGCAAGCGCGCGTGAAAGCGCGGGCGGCGAGACGAGGCCGAGCTCGACGAGCGTCTCCCCGAGGCGCCGACCCGTTGCGGCCTGGTCGGCCAGGGCCTGCTCGAGCTCCTCCTCCCGGAGGAGGCCCTGCTCGACGAGCAGGCGGCCGAGGGGCCGCCAGGGAATCCGTGCCGCTTCCACGGCATCTCTATCGGCAGCGGCGGCCCGGAGTTGAAGGCCGGTCGAGGGACGTCGCAGGGCTCAGCCGCGGCGCGGCCGAGCAGCCGCGCAGGCGACGAGAGCGACCCCGGCTCCGAGCAGCGAGCCGCCGGCCACGTCCAGCAGCCAGTGGACTTGCAGGTAGGTGCGGCTCCACGCCATCGCGGCGACCGCGAGCGCCGCCAGCGTCCACCAGCCTCGCCGACCCGGTCCGGGCGGCGTGAAGAGGAGGACGAGCGCGATCGCGGTGACGGCGGCGAACGCGGCGTGCCCCGAGGGGAACGACGCGCCCCCCGGATGCACGAGCTCGCCGGGCGGCCGAGGGCGGTCGACGAGTGCCTTCGTGAGCGACGAGAGCAGCGGTGTCGCCGCCTCGGCGGCCGCGAAGGCGGCAAGGGCCGTGAAGCGGCGCACGACGAGCAGGAAGACCGCCGGCACGGCGACCACGACCCCACGTGCGACTCCCCGACCGAGCGTGTTGAAGACGAGCGCGACGTGCGTGAGCCCCGAGCTCCGGAGATCGCGCATCCAGCCGGCCCAGTCCCGCTCGACTGCGAGCGGCGTCCGCGGAACGAGCAGCGCCAGCAGCACGAAGAGCAGGAGGCAGCCGATGCCGGTGGCCGCGTCGAGGCCGGCACGACGGGGAGCCGCAGATGCGCTCACCGGCACCGCCTCTAGCGCCGCGGCCCGGCGAGCCTGGCCGCGTGGGCGCCACGCTGGGCGACCTTCGGCTTGCGAACGACGCTCGCCTCGACCACGAGGCCAGCCTACCCGGGAGCTCGTGGGGGCGTCCCGCACGTCGCGATCCCATGCAGTGCCGATCTCCCGGCTTCGGCGTCTCGCGCGGCCGACCGCTCAGATCTCGATGCTACGAGCCCACTGCGGGGACTGGTTCAGGGCGTACGCCGGCGGAGGAGAGCTCGGGGGCATCGGCGCCGAGATCGTCCGCGCGGAGCAATCGCTGGAGCGCCACTACGAGGCCGTCGAGCAGGGCAAGCTCGCACCCGACCGCTGCGAAGACGGACTCACCCGCCTCCAGGCCCGCCTCGATGACCTCCACGCCCACAAGCCGAACTCGAACGCCAAGCGCCGCACGCGGCAAACAGCGCGCCCACGGCGGCCGACCTCGGCGAGGTCGCCGAACTCGTCGAAGACGTCGAAGACCTCGTCGCCGGACGAACGCCAAGCGCAGAACGCCAAGGCGCTGCTACCGCTCCCGACCGACGAGCTGCGGGTGAACGGCCGCCCCGAGATCCTGCCGACCTACCGGGTCGTGCCGGCGGTTTGCGCAATGTCCGAAAAAGTGGAGGCGGCGGGAATCGAACCCGCGTCCGCGGACGTACCGGTTCGAGCGTCTACAAGCATAGGCCGCCGTTTGGTTTCGCGCGCCGGCCGGTTGGCGACCGACCTACCGACGAACTAGCCCTCCTGCGATGTCGCGCCTCCGACGAGTGGCTCTTCTTCGGCGCCGAGCCCGCTATCTGATGCCGCACCCGGGACGCGGGCTTGCCCGGGGCGACACGCTAGCTAGTCCGGAGACTAGGCAGCGAGTGCGAGGTTGTTTTCCGCACTTGCGTTTGTTTCCGGTGGTTTTACGAGGCCGACCGGAACCTCGGCTTGCAGCTCGACCGGAGAATCGACCACGTCGAAGCCATGGCGCCCCCGTATGTTCTCGTCCTCCAATGGTAGCGACTCTCAGGCGCGGCGGCTCTTCAGCGCCCGCTCCATCTGGCGCTTCGCGTCGCGGTCGGCGAGGTCGCGGCGCTTGTCGCGCTGCTCCTTGCCGCGCGCGACGGCGAGCTCGACCTTCACGCGGCTGTCCTTGAAGTAGAGCCGCGTGGGGACGATCGTCAGCCCCTTCTCGCGCACCAGGCCGTAGAGCGAGTCGATCTCGCGGCGGTGCAGCAGCAGCTTCCGGGGCCGGACCGGCTCGTGGTTCGCGCGGCCCCCCTGGTCGTAGATCGAGATCTCGAGGCCGTTCAGCCACGCCTCGCCGTCGCGGATGTCGGCCCAGGCCTGCGCCATCGTCGTCCGCCCCGCGCGCAGCGACTTGACCTCGGTGCCGGTCAGGACGAGCCCGGCCTCGACCCGCTCGAGGAGCTGGTAGTCGTGGCGCGCACGACGGTTCTCTGCGATCAGCTTCTCGGCCATCTGCGGGACGAGAGTAGCGTTGAGGGTCGGACCAGGGTGAATCCGGATGGTGCGGCGCGCGCCCGACCGGCACTCTCGAGCCATGAGCGAACACATCACCCACACCCCCACGGTCAAGCGACTCGAACGCAGCTCCGACCACCGCATCGTCGCGGGCGTCTGCGGCGGCCTCGGGCGCTACTTCGACCTCAACCCCACCGTCTTCCGCCTCGGGCTCGTCGTGCTGACGCTGCTCGGCGGAGCCGGCGTCCTCGTCTACATCGCAGGCGTGCTCGTGATCCCCGGCGAGGGGAAGGACGACTCGATCGCGGCCGAGATCCTCTCCAACCGGCGCGACCATCCCGGCCGGCTGGTCGGGCTCGGGCTCGTCGCGGTCGCGCTGTTCGTGCTGCTCTCCCGTGCCGCCTACTGGCCGGCAGCAGGCGCAGCCTGGGCGCTCGTCCTCCTCGCCGGGCTCGTGATCCTCTGGGGAAGCCGGGAGCATCGCGCGCGCCGCGTCGCGTTGATCCTGACGACGATCCTGGCCACGATCTGCCTGGCCGCCGTCGTCGCCACGGTCGCGGCGTTCGCATGGTTCAACGTCAGCTTCTCCGACGGCGTCGGCGACCGCGTCTACACGCCTGCGGCGGCCGGCGACGTGCGGAGCGACTACAAGCTCGGCATCGGAAACATGAAGGTCGACCTGTCGCAGGTTCCGGCCGCAAGTGGGCTGCACGTCCGGGCCCACGTCGGGATCGGCGAGCTGCGGATCGTCGTCCCGCGTAACGCCGCGGTGGTCGTCGACGCGCACGCGAAGGCCGGCGACCTCTACGTGCTCTCGACCCACGAGGGCGGCCGGAACGCCGACGTCACCGGCACGTTCGGGAGCGGCAAGCCGCTGACGATCGACGCCACCGTCGGCGCGGGACGCATCGACGTCGAGCGCGCCGGATGACCCAGGTGCGCACGCTGCCGTTCGCGCGGAACCACGAGGAACGCGTCGTCGCCGGGGTCTGTGCCGGCGTCGCCGCGTCCCTCGAGGTCGACGTGAACCTCGTGCGCTTCGTCTTCGCGCTGCTGGCGCTGGCGGGTGGAGCCGGCATCCTGCTCTACCTCTCGCTCTGGGTCTGGTCGGACGGCAGGCGGCCGTTCCTCGGCGTGGTGCTCGTCGCGCTCTCGATCTGTGCGCTGCTCGGCGCCCTCGGGCTGCCGCCGGCGGTCTTTCTCGGTGCCGGCCTCCTCACCGCCGGCGTGATCACGCTCGTCTGGCGCGGCTCCAGCCTCCGCCCCGGCGGCTCTCTCGGCGTGCCCGGGATCGCGCTCGTGATCGCCGGCGTCGTCGTGATGCTCCAGCACTTCGGCGCCTCCCACGCCTTCGTCGCCCCCGGCGCGCTCGCCGGCGCCCTCGTGCTCGTGCTCGCGCCCTGGCTGTGGCAGCTCGCCTCGGAGCGCACCGAGCGGATCCGGCTCGCGGAGCGCGCCGAGGTGGCGACACGCATCCACGACTCGGTGCTGCAGACGCTCGCGCTCGTCCAGCGCCACGCCGCCGACCCGACGCGCGTCGCGGCACTCGCCCGCCGCCAGGAGCGCGACCTCCGCCGCTGGCTCTACGGCGGCGGCTACGGCGCCGCCGACGACCTTCGCCGACGCGCTCGCCGACGCGGTCGCCGACGTCGAGGAGGCACACGGCGTGCGGATCGAGCTCGCGACGGCGGGCGATGCTCCCCTCGACGACCGCGTCGCGCAGGCGGTGCTGGCGGCCCGCGAGGCGATGACGAACGCGGCCAAGCACGCCGGTGTCGCCGAGCTCGACGTCTTCGCCGAGGCGAAGCCGGCGACCTTCGAGATCTTCGTGCGCGATCGCGGCAGCGGCTTCGACCCGGCCGCCGTCCCGGCCGACCGCCGCGGCATCGCCGACTCCATCCAGGGCCGCCTCGCCCGGGCGGGCGGCACCGCGAGGATCGTCTCGACGGCCGGCGAAGGCACCGAGGTGGAGCTGACCCTGCCGAGGGAGGCCCGATGATCCGCGTCGTCCTCGTCGACGACCACGAGCTCTTCCGGGCCGGCGTGCGCGGCGAGCTCGGCGACCGCGTCGAGATCGTGGGCGAGGCCGGTACCGTCGAGCAGGCCGGGCCGCTGATCCGCGAGCTCGACCCGGACGTGGTGCTGCTCGACGTCCACCTCCCCGACGGAGGCGGCGAGGCGGTGATCGCCGCGGTCGCGCCGGAGCGGCCCGGCGTCAAGTTCCTCGCGCTCTCCGTCTCGGACGCGGCCGAGGACGTGATCGGCGTGATCCGCGCCGGCGCGCGCGGCTACGTGACCAAGACGATCTCGAGCAGCGAGCTCGCCGATGCGGTCGCGCGGGTCGCCGACGGCGACGCCGTGTTCTCGCCGCGGCTCGCCGGCTTCGTGCTCGACGCCTTCCGCGAAGGCGACCCGGTCGGCGCGGACGCCGAGCTCGAGACGCTCACGCCGCGCGAGCGCGAGGTGCTGCAGCTGATCGCCCGGGGCTACCGCTACAAGGAGATCGCCGCGCGCCTCCACCTGTCCGTGAAGACCGTGGAGGCGCACGTGTCGAGCGTGCTCCGGAAGCTCCAGCTCTCGTCGCGGCACGAGCTCACCCGCTGGGCCCACGACCGCCGCCTGATCTGAGCGGCGACGCGGGCGAGAGCTCGACCTTGCCCTCGCTGCGGGTCACCTGCTCGACCCGCACCTCGATCGGGTCGCCGAGCCGGAAGGTCCGCCCCGTCTTGCGCCCCCGGAGGGCCGTCCCGAGCGTGTTCGCCTCGAAGAACTCGCCGTGCAGGCGGCGGGCGGGCAGGAACCCCTCGAACACCTCCCCGAACCGCACGAAGAGCCCCGAGTTGATCAGCCCGATCACCTCCCCGGGCCACCGCCGGTCCCAGCCGTCCTCGTAGAGTCGCCGCTCGAGCAGGAACGCGAGGCAGATCTCGTCGGCGAGGTACTCGATCTGCGCCGCCTCGCGCTCGCGGGCCGAGACGTGCTCGGCGAGGGCCGGCAGGTCGGCCGGCGGCGGATCGTCGGCGAGGCCCAGCTCGCGCAGGAGCACCCGGTGCACGACGAGATCCGGGTAGCGGCGGATCGGCGAGGTGAAATGGCAGTACGCCGCGCTCGCGAGCCCGGCATGCCCGAGATTCTTCGGGTCGTAGCGGGCCTGCTTGAGCGCCCGCAGCACGAGCGACGGAAACGCCTCGCGGCCGCGTCCCGACTGCTCGGCGTAGCGCGTGACGAGCCTCGAGGCGTCTCCCGCGAGGGCGGCGGCCGCCGTGGGGGACAGCCGCTCGGGCGCCGGCGGCGTCGGCACGCCGAGATCGGCGAGCTTCGCGAGCAGGTGCTCGACCGCCTGCGGGTCGGGGCGCTCGTGCACCCGGTAGAGCGCGCTGCGGTTGCGTGACGGCGAGAAACGCACCCACCTGCTCGTTGGCGAGGATCATCAGCTCTTCGACCAGCATGTGCGAGTGCGGCTCGCCCTGCAGCCGTGCCTCCGCGACACCGCCCTCGCCGTCGAAGACGAACACTTCCTCCGGCGTCTGCACCTGCAGGGCTCCCCGCCCGAACCGGCGGTCGCGCAGCGCCCGTGCCAGCTCGTCGTTCAACTCGAGCGCCGCCAGGATCTCGGGCGCCGCCTCCCGACGCTCCGCCTGGCCGTAGGTGAGGCGCGCGTCGGAGCGGATCACGGAGCGGTAGAAGGTCGGCTCGCCGTGCGGCGGCAGCTCCACGGTGACGCACAGCCGGTCCTGCTGGGGCCGCAGCGAGCAGAGGTCGTCGGCCAGCTCGTGCGGCAGCATCGGCGCGACCGCCCCCGGCACGTAGGTCGAGAACGCACGCCGCGCCGCGCCCCGGTCGAGCGGCGTCCCGGCGCCGACGAAGTACGACACGTCGGCGATGTGCACCCAGGCGCGAATGCCGTCGGGCTCGCGCCTGAACGACAAGCGCGTCGTCGAAGTCCTTCGCGGTGTCCGGGTCGATCGTGTAGGTGAGAAGCCCGCGCAGGTCGACCCGATCGCGCGGATCGGCCGCGGGCGGGTCGTACGGCTCGAAGCGCTGCCGGGCGCCACGCTCCACGAGCAGGCCCTCCAGGACGTTCTCGATCCGCTCGGCGGAGCCGAGCGACCGCTCGACCCGGGCGCGTCCGCGGCCCGGGTGCACGACGGCGAGATCTCCCGGGCGGACGTCACCGAGCCCCTTCGAGTCGAGGACGAGCGGCACCCCGGGCGCGAAGTAGGGCTCGCCGACGACGAGCCGTCCCGCGCCTGCCGACCTCGACCACCACGGTGTCCGCCATCTCCCCAGCCTACGGAGAATGCGGGGGATCCCCGATGCGGTGCCCGCCAGAGGGCCCGATCATGGCCCGAACGACGGGAGGAGGCCTCCCATGAACGTCGCAGTGATCTCGGAGCTGGAGCGGGACGGAATCCCGTACGAGCTGCTCTCGCACCGGCGCACGTCCACCGCCGTCGCGGAGGCACGGGCGCTCGACTTGCCGCTCTCCCGGATCGGCAAGACGCTGGTGCTGCGGACGCCGGCCGGATACGTGCGCGCCGTCATGCCCGGCGTCGCGGCGGCTCGATGCGGCGAAGGTCGCCGCCGCGCTGTGCGGTGCCGAGGTGGAGCTCGTGCCCGAAGAGGAGCTCGTCGGGGCCTACCCGGAGTTCGAGCTCGGAGCGGTGCCGCCGGTCGGCGGGCCGCCGGACCGGGTGATCGTCGACCGCGAGCTGCCGGAGAGCCAGTGGATCGTGTTCGAGGCAGGACGGCACGATCAGAGCGTCCGCGTCCGCACCGACGACCTGATCTCGGCCGCGCACGCGCGTCGTCGCGGACATCTGTCTCGACTAGACGAGCGAGCGGGGGCGTCCGCCGTCCGGGCGCCCCCGCCTCTAAACGCGGAGGAAGCGGCGGATCGTCAGGCCGGAGCCGACGGCGCCGAGCGCGAGCCCCATCCCGAGCAGGACGAGCGCGGTGAGCGGGAAGCTGAGCGCACGGACGTCGGCGTCGCCGGAGAGGTGCGGCAGGATCGCCGGCAGCGCGATCGCCTTGCCCAGCACGAGGAAGAAGACCGCGAGCAGCGAGCCTGCGAGGCCGCAGAGCAGGCCTTCGAGCATGAACGGACCGCGGACGAACCAGTTCGTCGCGCCGACGAGCTTCATCACCTCGATCTCCCGCCGTCGCGAGAAGATCGACAGGCGGATCGTGTTCGAGATCAGCAGGATCGACGCCACGATCAGGACGAGCGTCGCCGCCGTGAAGATGCCCTCGATCACGTGCGCGACCTGCAGGATTCGGTGCGAGATCTTCTTGCCGTCGTTCACGTGGTCGACGAAGGACGGCTTGTGCGGCAGAACGATCGAGTTGTAGAGCTTGTCGACGTTCTCCGCCCGGTTCGGCGTCACCTCGAGCGAGTCGTCGAGCGGGTTCGACGTGAGGTTCGCGACGAGCTCCGGATACCGCTTCTTCATGATCTTCAGCCCGTCTTCCTTCGAGACGTACTTGATGCCGTTCGTCGCCACGTACGGGCTCTGCTGCAGCACCTTCGCGAACTGCGTGCGCTCGGTCGCGGTGGAGCTGGGCTTGAAGTAGACCTTGACGACGAGCTGCTTCTTCACGTGGTTCGACCACGAGACCGTCCACGAGCCGAGCGCGATGAAGAGGCCGAGCAGGAACATCCCGATCAGCACCGTCATCGTCGCGGCGACGGTGGTCGAGAGGTTCGCGCCGAGCGAGCGCCAGGCCTCGGCGAAGAGGAGCTTCGCGCGGCCGGTCATTCCCCGGCGTAGCCTCCGCGCCGCTCGTCGCGGGCGAGCCGCCCGTCCTCGAGCTGGATCACGCGCTTGCGCATCTTGTCGACCATCTCGCGGTCGTGGGTGACCATCAGGATCGTCGTGCCGGCGCGGTTGATGCGGTAGAGGAGCTGCATGATCCCCACCGACGTGTCGGGATCGAGGTTGCCGGTCGGCTCGTCGCAGACGAGCAGGGGCGGGTGGTTGACGAACGCGCGCGCGATCGAGACGCGCTGCTGCTCGCCGCCCGAGAGCTCGTCGGGATGCGAGTTCATCTTGTGCGAGAGACCGACCATCGCCAGCACCTCGGGCACCTTCTTGCGAATCGACGAAGCCGACTCGCCCTGCACCTTCAGTGCGTATGCGACGTTCTCGGCGGCGGTGCGGCGCGGGAGCAGCTTGAAGTCCTGGAAGACGCAGCCGATGTTGCGCCGCAGCATCGGCACCCGCGAGCGCTTCAGCCGGCCGAGCTCGCGTCCGCCGACGACGATCTTGCCGGTCGTGGGCTCGAGCTCCTTCAGGAGCAGCCGCACGAGCGTGGACTTGCCCGACCCCGACGCACCGACGATGAACACGAACTCGCCCTTGTCGATGTGGAAGGTGACGTCCTGCAGGGCGACGACGTCCGGCTCGTAGACCTTGGTCACCGACTCGAACACGATCATCGACGCGGCGCTCGGCCGCGGCGTCTCGGCGGGTGCCTCGACCAGAGCCGTGGACTCGTCGGTGGGTGTCAGCTCGATTTCCTGCACAAGGCTCCGGGAATGCCCGCCTACCGGGACACTCGGGTGCGAAGGTGCTCGGAAGTGTAGCCCACGGGCTAGACGATCTTCCCTGCGGCCCGGGCCAGCAGGTATTCGCGGATGAACGGGTCCAGGTCGCCGTCGAGCACGCCCTGGGCGTTCCCTGTCTCGTAGCCGGTGCGCGAGTCTTTCACGAGTTGGTAGGGGTGGAGGACGTAGGAGCGGACGGACTCTCCGCCGAACCCGGTGTCGGCCGAGCCACCCCTCTCTTTCGCCAGCACCGCCTCACGCTCCTCTTCGGCCTTCTCGATCAGACGGGCGCGCAGCACGCGCATCGCCGTCTGCTTGTTGGCCGACTGCGAGCGCTCGTTCTGGCACTGCACGACGATGCCGGACGGCAGGTGCGTGATCCGCACGGCGCTGTCGGTCTTGTTCACGTGCTGGCCGCCCGCGCCCTGCGCGCGGTAGGTGTCGATCTTCAGGTCGGACTCGTCGATCTCGACGTCGGCGTCGTCGGGCAGGAGCGGCGCGACGATCACGGTCGAGAAGGCGGTGTGGCGACGGTGCGCCTGGTCGAACGGCGACTGGCGCACGAGCCGGTGCTTGCCCCGCTCCGCCTTCAGGATCCCGTACGCGTTCTCACCGGCGACCGTGAAGGTGGCCGACTTGAGCCCCGCCTCCTCCCCCGGGCTCGCCTCGAGCAGCTCGACGCCGAAGCGACGGTCCGCCGCCCAGCGCTCGTACATCCGCAGCATCATCTCGGCCCAGTCCTGCGCGTCGGTGCCACCCGTTCCGGACTGGAGGGTGACGACCGCATCGCCCGGGTCGTACTCGCCGTCGAAGAGCGCCGCCTCCTGCAGCTCGGCGAGCTCGGCGCGAAGCGGCTGCACCATCACCGCGATCTCGCCCTCCATCTCGCCGCCGTCGAGCTCGAAGAGCTCGCGGGCGTCGTCGTAGTCGCGCGTCAGCGACCGGTAACCCTCGAGCCGGCGCGAGACGCGGGCGTGCTCGGCGGAGACGCGTGCCGCACGCTCCTGGTCGTCCCAGAAGCCCGGCGCGTTCATCTCCTCCTCGAGCCCTACGAGCCTGCCTTCGAGCGAAGCCGGGTCAAAGGTACTCACGGACCCAGTCAAGCTGGGCCCCGAGCTCGTCGAGCTGTTCCTGTAGCGGCTTCTGCTCCTCCATCACGCGGGGATCCTACCCTCGCCGCGGGCTCGCCCGGATCCGTCGGGTCAGCTCGACGAGCAGGTGCTCTTCGGCGTCGCTCCGGCGAGCGTGCGCAGCCCGCTCTGGACGTCGAGCGCGAACGACAGCTGGACGAGCCCCGCCCGCGGCACGAAGACGTTCGTCATCCCGTCGGAGGCCCGGGAGACGCACCCGGAGGCGGCCCGCCAGTAGGGCGACCAGCGGATCCGGACGTGGTAGGTGCCCCGCGCACCCACCTCGGCCACGAACCGCGACGGCCATAGCCAGAGGATCGTCGCGGGAGCAGGCCCGGTGACGATGGGCGTCGGGTGCGGCAGCTCGTAGACGGTCGTGTGCGCCAGCCGGCGCACCTCGACGAGGCCGCTGCGCCCGGAACGGATCAGCGCGGCCTCGTTCCGCGCGCTGTAGTCGGGCGGCGCGTCGGTGAGCACCACGTAGCGCACGCCCATCAGCCGCAGCCAGCGAGCATACGCCGGAGCGGCGAGCTTGTTGTCGTAGAGCAGCTCGTTCTGGGGAAAGTCGCTCTGCCGGTACCAGCCGCGCACGATCGGGATGCCCGCATCCGGCAGGTAGGCCGCCGACCAGTGCTCGGCGGTGTCGACCACCTCGACCCGGTAGGACGGGCTCGAGTGCGCCTGCAGGAACGCCACCGTCGGCTGCCAGAACCGCTGCGGCCGCCTCCGGGTCGGAGCGCGACTGGGAGAAGCTCGACCAGATCGGCGTGACATTCCAGACGGCGGCGAGAGCGACGGCCGGGACGACGAGCCACAGCGGCCGGTAGCGCCGAAGCGCGACGGTGATCAGCGCGATCGGCAGTGCGGCGTAGCGGATGCGCTCGATGTTCGACCCGACCGCGGAGGGGACGATGTAGGCGGCGATGCAGACACCGAGGTAGATCCAGAACAGGCCGCGGAGCGGCCGCGCGGCAGGAACGCCGCGGGTGACGACGAGCCCCAGCCCGGAGAAGACGAGCGCCGGCAGGAGCTGGAGCAGCTGGAACGGGAAGCGGCCGCCGTCGCCGAAGAGGCGGTACAGCAGGAGCTCGCCCAGCCCGCCGGCGGCCACGACCGCGATCTGGACGCGCGAGTGACGCAGGCTGCGGCGTGCGACGGCGAGCCCCGCGAGCACGACGACGAGGAACGCGAATGCGAGCGGGCTCGCTGCGAGCGTCAGCACCGCTGCGAGGGCGAACCGGCCCCGGCGGCCCTCCTGCACCGCCCAGATCGCGAGCAGCGCAAACGAGACGGCGAGCGCGAACGGGAACGCCGCGGAGCAGACGAGGCCGGCCCAGATGACCGCGAACGAGCGGCTCGAGAGCCGCGAGACCGGCCCCCACTGGCGCAGCACGATCATGCTGAAGGCGAAGGCCGCCGTGGCGATCGAGGCCAGCGCCAGCACCCGGATGCCGAGCAACGCGGCGAGAGGGTAGTAGAGCAGGCTGTAGGTGACGAACGAGCTGCGGCCTGCGTACCAGAAGTTGTTCCAGATCGCGAAGCCGTGCTGGATCAGGAAGGTGCGCTGGTAGGCGTGAGCGGCCCAGTCGATTCCGGGCGGTGCAGCCCACAGGAGGGCCGCGGCCAGCGACGCTGCGACGGCGGTGGAGATCGTCGCTTCGCGCGCGAGCAACCGGCGTTCCACCGTGCTCACGGCGGCGATCGTACTCCTCCGGTCGGCGCTCCCGCGTCAGGTGCCGTCGCGCGTCAGGCGCCGTGGCACTTCTTGAACTTCTTGCCGGAGCCGCACGGGCACAGGTCGTTGCGGCCGACGTTCTCGAACTCGGAGTTCACCTTGGGCCGCTGGGCGACCGGGGTCGCGACTCCGCCGGCACTCGTGAACCCGGCCGCGGCGGTGGACGTGCCGCCGCCGGCGGCGAGGATCGCCTCGGAGCCTGCCAGCGACTCGTGCTCGTAGCTCAGGCCGCCGTCGTTCGCGTCGGGCTGCGGCAGCTGCTCGGACCCCGCGTCGGCGGTCACCTCGGCGTGGAAGAGCAGCGTCACGACCTCCTCCCGGATCGCCCGGTTGAGCTCGCCGAACATCACGTGCCCCTCGTTGCGGTACTCGACCAGCGGATCCTTCTGCGCGAGGCCGCGCAGCCCGATGCCCTCGCGGAGGTAGTCCATGTTCTCGAGGTGCTCGCGCCAGCGGACGTCGACCGTCTGCAGCACGATGAACCGCTCGAGGTCGCGCATCAGCTCCGGCTGGATCTGGTCGAGCTCCTTCTCGCGCTCGCCGTAGGCGTCGACCGCGTCGTCGACGAACTCCTGCACGATCGCCTCGCGGTCGAGGCCCTTCAGCTCGTCGGCCGAGACGCCCGTGCCGTAGATCGTCTCCATGCCCGCGACGAGTGCCTCGAGATCCCATTCGTCCTGGAGGTCGTCGGCCGTGTACTCCGCGACGGCGTTCGAGATCACCTCGTGCAGCCACTCCTCGACGATGTCCTCGCGCAGGTCCTGCCCCTGCAGCACGCGGTTTCGCTGCTCGTAGATCACCTGCCGCTGGACGTTCATCACGTCGTCGTACTTGAGGACGTTCTTCCGGGCGACGAAGTTCTGCTCCTCGACCTTCTTCTGCGCGTTCTCGATCTGGCGCGAGAGGATGCCGGCCTCCATCGGCTGGTCGTCGGGCAGCTTGAACCGCTCCATGATGTTGTGGATGCGGTCGCCGGCGAAGAGCCGGACGAGATCGTCGACGCCCGAGAGGTAGAACCGCGTCTCCCCCGGGTCGCCCTGGCGCCCGGAGCGGCCGCGGAGCTGGTTGTCGATGCGGCGGGCCTCGTGCCGCTCGGTGCCGAGCACGTAGAGGCCGCCGAGCTCACGCACCCGATCGTCGATCTTGATGTCGACGCCGCGGCCGGCCATGTTCGTGGCGATCGTCACCGAGCCCACCTCGCCGGCGTCCTTGATGATCTCGGCCTCGCGCGCATGCTCCTTCGCGTTCAGGACGGTGTGCGGCACGCCCTGGCGCTTGAGCAGCTCGCTGAGGTACTCCGAGGTCTCCACGGCGATCGTGCCGACGAGCACCGGCTGCCCCTTCTCGTGCCGCTCCTTCACGTCCTGCACGACGGCGCCGAACTTCGCCTCGATCGTCTTGAAGATCAGGTCGTTGCGGTCGTCGCGGGCGACCGGAACGTTGGTCGGGATCTCGACGACGTTCAGGTTGTAGATCTCGACGAACTCCTTCTCCTCGGTCTTCGCCGTGCCCGTCATGCCGGCCAGCTTCTCGTAGAGGCGGAAGTAGTTCTGGAGCGTGATCGTGGCGAGCGTCTGATGCTCCTCCTGGATCGCCACGCCCTCCTTCGCCTCGACCGCCTGGTGCAGGCCCTCGCTCCAGCGACGGCCCTCCATGATCCGCCCGGTGAACTCGTCGACGATCTTCACCTCGCCGTCGGCGACGAGGTAGTCGATGTCGTTGCGGTAGAGCGCCTGCGCCTTCAGCGCCTGGATCAGGTGGTTGACGAGCTGGACGTTGCCGGGGCTGTAGAGGTTGTCGATCCGCAGCGCGCGCTCGACCTTCTCGATTCCCGACTCGGTCGGCGAGACGGTCTTGTGCTTCTCGTCGTAGAGGTAGTCGTACTCCTGCGCGAGCTGCTCGTCGTCGAGCTTCGTGCCCTTCGACTGCACGCCTTCGAGGCCCTTGACGACGCGCGCGAACTCGTAGTAGGTCTGGGCGGCGGTGGTCGGCTCGCCGGAGATGATCAGCGGCGTCCGCGCCTCGTCGATCAGGATCGAGTCGACCTCGTCGACGATCGCGAAGTGATGGCCGCGCTGCACGACCCCCTCGAGGCTGATCGCCATGTTGTCGCGCAGGTAGTCGAAGCCGAACTCGGAATTCGTGCCGTACGTGACCTCGGCCGCGTAGGCGTCGCGGCGGCTCTGGAACGGCATGTCGCTCTCGACGAAGGCCACGTTCATCCCCAGGCGCTCGAACACGCCGCGGTTCCACTCGGCGTCGCGCTGCGCGAGGTAGTCGTTGACGGTCACGAGGTGCGTCCCGTTGCCGGTGAGCGCGTTCAGGTAGAGGGGCAGGCTCGCGACGAACGTCTTTCCCTCGCCGGTCTTCATCTCGGCGATGTCGCCCTCGTGGAGGACGATTCCGCCCATCATCTGGACGTCGAAGATGCGCTGGTCGGACTCGCGGACGCGCGCCTCGCGCACGGCGGCGAACGCCTCGAACAGCAGCTCCTCCAGGGACTCGCCGTTCTCGTACCGCTGCCGCAGGTCGGCGGTGCGGGCGCGCAGATCGGCGTCCGAGAGCTTCTGGAACTCCGGCTCCAGGGTGGCGACGTAGGCCGCCTGCTCCTGCAGGCGCTTCATGCGACGGCCCTCGCCGAAGCGGAGGGCCTTCTCGAAGGATCCGAGCGCCGGCGACATCCGGGACAGGGTACCGAGTTCCCCCCGGGCTCCCCGCGGTCAGCGGCGCCCCGGTGTGCGGGCGCGAAGCGGCGCGGCGCCCGCCTACAGCGCGGTCGCCTCGACCTCCCAGAGGTCGCCGTCGATCCGCCGCGCGCGGACGACGTGCTCGGGCCCCTGCGTCTCGCCGGCGGCCGCGAGCGCCGGCACCGGGTCGAGCCGCGTGTAGCCGTCGACCGTCAGGGTGCGGCTGCCGCGCACGGTGACGAGCTCCGCCTCCTCGCCGTCGAGCCCGGGCACCTCGACCACCTGGAGCCGGCGCGCGGCGACCGCCCAGGTCGTGACGCCGCGCCGCACTCCCTCGACCCGGTACGGAGGCCGGAGGGTCGCCTCGACCGCGTCCGCGAGCGGCGCGAGCCCCGCCTCGTCGCCGTCCCCCGTCGCGCCTTCCTCGACCACGAGGGTGCCGTCCGGGAGCGCGACGAAGCGCACGGCGTCGCCGCGGAGCTCCGGTGCCTCGGCCCGGGCGACGGCGTCCCAGTTGCGCGGCCGGGCGACGCCGTGGATGCCGGCCTCGCCCCGCTGGGCGCCGTCCCAGTCGGGCACGTCCGCGGCGAGGCCGGGCTTACGGGTGGCGTCGCCGCCGTCCAGCTCGAGGCCGGCGGCCCGCGCGAGCTCCTCGTGCAGCGGGCGGCGGCGACGGAACGCCACTCAGCCGGCCCCGGCTCCGGCCTCGACCGCGCTGCCGGGCGTCACGGCACGTCGCCGGCGCCCGGCTCGGCCGGGGGCGGGACGTGGCGGCGCGGCTCCACCTTGCGCAGCTCGCGGTAGCGCTTCACCTGACGCTCGAGCTTGTGGGTCAGCTGGTCGATCGCAGCCTTCATGTCACGCGACGACTCGCGTGCGCGCAACGTCGGGCCCTTCGTGAACACGGTTGCCTCGGCGACGTGACTGTCCGGGATGGACGGGTTTCGCTGCTCCGACAGCTCGACCTCGACCTCGGTCTGGTCGGCCAGCTGCTTCGACAGCTTGCCCAGCTTCCGCTCGGCATAGGCACGCATCGTCGGGGAGACCTCCACGTTCTTGCCCTTCACCCGAAGCCTCATGATCGCCTCCTTCGGTGGTGGTCAATCCCGTGCACCAAGTCTAGACGATTGCGCTCCTAACGCATGGTCCGGGCGAGGGTGACGACCTGCACGGAGCGGGCGCCGGCACGCCGCAGCGCCCACGCCGCAGCCGACGTCGTCGCACCGGTGGTGTAGACGTCGTCGACGAGGACGACGCGCGGTGGGACGTCTCCGCGCGCCACGAACGCCCGGCGCACGTTGGCCCCGCGCTCGTCCCGGCGCAGCCCGGTCTGGCGCGGGACCGTCCGGGTCCTGCGCAGGAGCGAGCGCACGTCGAGCGACCAGCGCTCGCCGAGCTCGCGGGTGAGCTCGACGGCGGGATGGGCGCCCCGAGCGAGCTGCCGCACGGGATCGGGCGGGACGGCGGTGACCGCGTCCGCGGCCGGCGCCGGGATCCGACCCGCGACGACGTCCGCAGCGAGCAGGGCGGCCCGGCGGAGCCCGCGCTCCTTCCAGGCGCGGACGAGCGGCCGCACAGGCCCCGTGTACAGCACCGCCGCCCGCGCCGAGACGAACCCGAGCCGCCGTCCGCGGCACTCCAGGCACCGCTCCACCGGCCAGGCCGTCGGCGCGCCGCAGCAGGCGCAGAGCGGCGCGAGCAGCGGCCGCAGCGCAGCGAGACACGAGGCGCAGAGCCCGTCGGCGGCCGTGCCGCAGGCGACACACGAGCGCGGGAGGACGAGGTCGACGAGCCACTCCGACGAGGCTACGCCGGAAGCCGTGCCCTGTCTGTGCCAACAGTGGAAAGAATCTGTGCCGGCCCGCGGGCCACTCCCCCACGGGCGGGCGAGGCGCCGCGCGGCGCCGCTACTCCGGCTCGTAGACCGAGCGCGCCTCGAGGCCCTGAGCCCGGCGGAGGCGGTTGTCCGCCTCGAGCAGCTGCTCGAGGTTGCCGATGTCGAACCAGCTCTCGTCGAACACCCAGCCGAAGACCCGCTCGTGCGCCTGGAGCCACGCGACGTAGCGGCCCGGCTGGTCGGAGGGGTTCCCGGCCGCGAGGTACTCGCCGATCAGCCGCACGTGCGCGCGGTCGAACAGGTAGCTCGCGGTGGCCGAGAGCGTCGAGGCCGGGTGCTCCGGCTTCTCGACGAAGTCGAGGATGCGCCCCTCGGGATCGAGCGAGACGATCCCGTACTGCGCCGCGAGCTCGAGCGACCCGACGTCGCGCACCGCGACGGCGCTCGCAGGCCCGTCGAGCTCGTGCCAGAAGCGGACGAAGCCGGTGAGCGCGAACTCGAAGAGATTGTCGCCGGCGATCACGAGCAGGTCGTCGTCGAGCCGCGTGCGCTCGATCACGAACTGCATGTCGCCGACGGCGCCGAGCCGGTCGTCGTTCGTGCTCGTGCCGTCGTCGTGGATCGTCACGTCACGCCCGGCGGCCCACGCGCGGAAGGCCGGAGCCTTGCGCGCGTTCGTGACCACGTGCACCTCGTCGACCTCCGGCACCTGCTCGATCCGCTCCAGGATGCGGTCGAGGATCGGCCGTCCGCCGACCGGCAGCAGCTCCTTCGCCCAGGTGTCCGTCAGCGGCCGCAGGCGGGTCGCGTAGCCGGCCGCCAGGACGATCGCCTTCACGCCGCCACCGCCCCGGCCAGCGACTCCGCGTACGGAGCCCGATGCACCCCGTGCTCGGTGACGATCGCCGCGAGCAACCCGGCCGGCGTCACGTCGAACGCCGGGTTGCGCGCCGGGAACCGGTCGGTGATCTCCGCCGGATCGCGCTCCTCGATCGGGATCGAGGCCCCGTCGGGGGTGGCGAGGTCGACGGTCGAGCTCGGGGCGACGACGTAGAGCGGCAGGTCGTGGTACCGCGCGAGCACCGCGAGAGAATACGTTCCGATCTTGTTGGCCGTGTCGCCGTTCGCGGCGATCCGGTCGGCTCCGGTGATCACGCAGTCGACGAGGCCGGCGGCCATCAGCGAGGCGGCCGCCGAGTCGGCGATCACCGCGTGCGGGATCGACGCCGTCTCGAGCTCCCACGCCGTCAGCCGCGCCCCCTGCAGGAGCGGACGCGTCTCGTCGACCCAGACGTGCTCGAGCACGCCGCGCTCCCTGGCCGCGATCAGCGCCCCGACAGCGCTTCCGTAGCCCCCGGTGGCAAGCCCGCCGGCGTTGCAGTGGGTGAGCGCCCGGGTGCCCGGAGCGAGCAGCTCCGCGGCGTGCGCCGCCATCCGGCGACAGCGCTCCACCTCGTCCCGGTGGATGCTCCGCGCGTGCTCGACCGACGGGTCGTCGCGCATGCGGTCGAGCGCCCAGGCGAGGTTCACGGCCGTCGGCCGCGCGGCCCGCAGCACCGCGTCGGCGGCCTCGAGATCCTCGCCGCGGCGCGCGGCGAGCGCGATCCCGTACGCCGCTGCGACGCCGATCGCCGGCGCCCCGCGGACGACCATCGTCCGGATCGCCTCGGCCACGTCGGGCGCGGATCCGCACCGCACCTCGGTCACCTCGTACGGCAGACGGCGCTGGTCGAGCAGGACGACGGCGTCGTCCTCGAGCCTGGCGATCTGCTCAGGAGCGAGCATGCGCCGTGACGGTGACGTGATGCGACCCGCCGCCGAGCGGGCGCCGCGGGACGCTGAGCACGAAATACGCGGTGCTGGTGCGGATGCACGTGGCGACGCCGATCGGCGGCCGGGTGTAGGCAACCGTGACGGTGAGCGCGGCTCCCGAGCGACGGACGGCGGTGACCGCCACATTCGTGGCGCACGGCATCCCGTCGAGGAACACGGCCACGACGGCGCGGTGCGCGAGGTCGACGTTCGCGAGCGCACGCCGGTCGGCCGGCTCGAGCCGCGCCGTCCACCGCCGCTCCTGGGCCTTCGTGACGGCGACGTAGCCGACCGGCCCCTGCGCCCCGCTCGGCTCGGTCTTCCCGGCCGCGACGGCCGACCAGTCGAGGCCGGTCGCGGCGGCCGCTCCCGCGACCGCCGCCAGCATGCCGGCGAAGGCCGGGAGTGCTCTCAGGTGCCCTCGTCCCACGACGCGAGGTACTTGACCTGCTCGTCGGTCAGGGAATCGATCGCGACTCCCATCGTCTCCAGCTTCAGCCGCGCGATCTCCTCGTCGATCTCCGTCGGGACGGGATAGACCCGGTGCTCGAGGCCGCCGGCGTTCTGGACCGCGTACTCCGTCGCGAGCGCCTGGTTCGCGAAGCTCATGTCCATCACGTGCGCCGGATGCCCCTCGGCCGCCGAGATGTTGACCAGGCGGCCCTCCGCGAGCAGGTAGAGCCGCCGGCCGTCGGCCAGCACGAACTCCTCGACGAAGTTCCGCGCCTCGCGCGACTCGGTCGCGAGTGAGCGCAGCGCCGGGATGTCGATCTCGACGTTGAAGTGGCCCGTGTTGCAGATGATCGCGCCGTCCTGCATCAGCTCCATGTGCTCGCGGGCGATCACGTGCTTGTCGCCCGTCGCGGTGCAGAAGATGTGGCCGATCTTCGCGGCGTCCGCCATCGGCAGCACCTCGAAGCCGTCCATCAGCGCCTCGAGCGCCCGCATCGGATCGACCTCCGTGACGATCACGTGCGAGCCGAGCCCCTTGGCGCGCATCGCAACGCCGCGCCCGACCCAGCCGTACCCGGCGACCACGAACTTGCGCCCGGCGAGGAGCACGTTCGTGGCGCGGATGATCCCGTCGATCGTCGACTGGCCGGTTCCGTAGCGGTTGTCGAAGAAATGCTTCGTCCGCGCCTCGTTGACGGCGATCACCGGGAACGCCAGCGCGCCGTCGGCCTCCATCGCCTTCAGGCGGATCACGCCGGTCGTCGTCTCCTCCATGCCGGCGATGATGTCGCCGAGCTGTTCCCGCCGCGAGCTGTGGAGCACGCCGATCACGTCGGCGCCGTCGTCCATCGTCAGCTGCGGTCGGTGGTCGACGGCCGCCTGGATGTGCGCGTAGTAGGTGTCGTTGTCCTCACCCTTGATCGCGAAGACCGGGATGTCGTACTCGTCGACGAGCGCGGCCGCGACGTCGTCCTGGGTCGAGAGCGGGTTCGACGCGCAGAGCACGACGTCGGCGCCCCCCGCCTTCAGCGTCCGCATCAGGTTCGCGGTCTCGGTCGTCACGTGCAGGCACGCCGAGATCCGGTGGCCGGCGAGCGGCTGCTCGCGCTCGAAGCGCTCGCGGATCGCCGTGAGCACCGGCATCTGCCGGTCGGCCCACATGATCCGGCGGACGCCCTCGGGGGCGAGCGCGAGGTCCTTCACGTCGTGTGGCTTTGTCTGGGCCATGAATCCTTTCCTGTCGGTCGCACGGAGTGTAGAAGGGGCGGTTTCGATCAGGCGGCCAGGAGCCGCTCGTGCTTGCGCTGCTCCCACTCGACCCACGAGCGGGCGTCGTCGGCCGCTGCGAACCAGCCGTCGACGGCCCGGCGCAGGTCGTCGTCGCTGCGCAGGCGCCGCGCGAACGCGAGGTCGGCGAGGTCGAGACCGAAGGCGAGACGCAGCTCGCGCAGGCTCCGGAGCCGGTTCAGCTCCGGCAGGCCGTAGACGCGATACCCGGAGGGCAGCCGGCGCGGGACGACGAGCCCGTGCTGCTCCAGGTACCGGAGCATCCGGGCCGACCAGCCGGTCTCGGCGGCCGCGGCGCCGACGGTGAGGGGCACCTGCATCGCTCAACCTTATCACGGTCGTGTCAATGTATGCGGCGCTTGTCGGATCCGGCTCCCCCGCCTACCATCCGCACGGTGGTCGGGGAGAAGCAGGGGTCGGTGCCGGGGCCGGCCGAGGCGCCACCCGCCGGGGCCCGCCGCAGCACCCGCCGCCCGCACCTCGCCCTGCTCCTGACCGCGTGCTCGCTGGCGGGAGTCGTGTGCACCGCCCGGGCCGCGCCCGCCGCGCCCGGACGGGTGACGGTGTGGCCGGGCGCGGCGATCACCGTCTCCGACCGGACGGGCGCGGCGCCCGGCTACCACCAGGCGATCGTGCGGGCGGCCGCGGCCTGGAACCGGGCGCGGATCGGGGTGCGCTTCACCGTCCGCCGCCGCGCGGGCGGCGATCTCACGATCGCCTACCGGCCGGGGCGCTGCCTCTCGGCGCGCGGGGGCCTCTCCTCGCGCGGATTCGCGCCCGGAGCCTGGGTCGTCCTGCACTCGTGCCCGGGCGTCGCCCGGCCCCTGCTCGTCGCGCACGAGCTCGGACGGGTGCTCGGCCTCGAGAACGACGACCGGTCGTGCAGCCTGATGAACAGCCACGGGATGACCGACGGGCGCACCTACGCCGCGCCCGCGCGGTGCTCCCGGTGGAGGCTGCCGGCGTGGCTGCCGCAGCTCGTCGACCCGCACACGGTCGCGGCGGCCCGCCTCCTCTACCGCGCGCCGCTCGGCGTCGCCGACACCTCGTTGACGGAGGCCGACCGGCGGATCGCCTGGCGGCAGCCGCGTGACGCCGTGGCCTTCCGGACGGTCGTGCTCCGCGGGGAGCGACGGTGCCCCGAGGCGCGCGACGTCGCGGCACGCACGCTGCCGTCGATCTACGACAAGCGCTCCTACGCCGGTCTGCACTGGGCGGTCGACACCGCGTTCCCGGGCCGCGGCGGCGCCTACTGCTACGGCGTCTTCACGGTCAGCGCGACCGGGCGCGTGACGCAGGCCCCGCGGCTCGTCCGGTTGGTGTTCGACGCACCGCCGACGGCGGACTTCTCGTTCACGCTGCCGCAGCCGTCGGCCGGTGTGCCGATCGCCTTCGTCGACCGGAGCAGCGACGCCGACGGCACGCTCGTGCGCTGGCACTGGGACTTCGGCGATCCCTCGAGCGCGTCGAGCGACGTCGTCGACACCGCCGACCCGGCGGCCGGACGTCAGCCCCAGCACACCTTCGCAGCGGCGGGAACGTACGCTGTCAGCTTGACCGTCACCGACAACGGCGGCCAGAGCGCGACCGTGACCCGGTCGGTGACCGTGCAGTGAGCCCCGCGCTCCTCCCTCCGCTCGCCGTCGCGGCCGGGCTGCTGCTCGTGTCGGGCGCCGTGAAGCTCCGTGACCCGAGCGGCGCGCTGGACGGGATCGTCGCGGGTGCGCGCCCCGTCGGGGCGCTCGGGCCGTCAGCGCTCGCGCTGCGCGTGCTCGGGGCTGTCGAGCTCGTCCTCGGCACAGCCGTCCTCGTCGACCCGGCGCGCGCCGTCGACGCGATGGTCGCAGCGCTGTTCGCGGCGTTCGCACTCGTGATCGAGTGGCAGCGGCGACAGCCGGGGATCACCTCGTGCGGCTGCCTCGGCGCAGGCTCGGCTCCTCCCTCGCTCATCCACACCGCGCTGAACGTGGCCCTGGCGGGCGCCGCCGGCGCTGCGGCGTGGCGCGGCGTCCCCGCGCCGGGACACATCGCCCTCACCGCACCCGTGACGTTCGCGGTCGCACTCGCGGGTGTGGCGGCGGCGACCGCGCTCGCCGCCGCCGTCGTCCGCGACCTCACCGCGCTCGCCGGCTCCTACGACCGGTCTGCGGCTCGATGAGCGTCGTCGACCACCTCGCCCGGGTCGTCGAGCGGCGAAGCTCACGGCGCGGCTTTCTCGTCCGAACCGCGGTCGTCGGCTCCGCGCTGACCGTGGCGCCGCTGCGGTTCCTGCTGCGCCCGCAGACGGCGCTCGCGACGATCGTGCGGCCGGGGCACTGCGCCGGCGGCCTCTGCTCCGACGGGTGGACCGAGTTCTGCTGCGCGATCAACGACGGGAAGAACATGTGCCCGCCGTACTCGTTCGTGGGCGGCTGGTGGAAGTGCACCGACTACCGGGGCCACCGGCTCTGCGCGGAGGAGGGCGTGCGGTACTACATCGACTGCAACCGCACCCCGGGCCACACGCTGCCGGGCGGCTGCCACTGCGCGAACGGCGACTGCGCCAACCGCCACGTCGGCTGCAACGTCTTCCGCTACGGCCAGTGCAACACGCAGATCGGGGCGCTGACGGAGGTCGTCTGCCGCGTCGTCGTCTGCGAGCACCCCGCGAAGATCCCTGAGTTCAACTGCAACGCCACCTACAAGGAAGACAACCGCACCTGCGGCCACGAGGCGCCGTGCCTCGCCGCCGCCGAGACAGAGAGGTTCGCCTGGTGATCGAGCTCATCCTCGCGGTCGAGACCGTGCTGCTCTGCCTGATCGGCCTGCTCGTCCTCGGGCTGCTGCGAAGCCACGCGGAGATCCTGCGACGGCTCGACGGCGTCGGTGAGGCTCCCTCGCTCCCGGAGCCCGGGTCGAGGGCGGCCGGGCGCCGGGTCGCCGCGATCGCCGGGGTCACGCCCGGCGGGGACGCCCGGAGCCACAGCTTTCGCCCCGGCGGCCCCGGAACGCTGCTCGCGTTTCTCAGCAGCGGTTGCTCCAGTTGCAGGACGCTGATCGACGAGCTCCCGGACGGGAACCTCGGGGTCGAGCGCCTGATCGTCGTCACCAAGGACCCCGCGGAAGAGCGGCCGTCGGTCTTCAGGTCGGTCGCCGGTCGCGCCCATGTGCTCATGTCCTCGCAGGCGTGGCGCGACTTCGAGGTCCCGGGCAGCCCGTACTTCGCGTACGTCGACGGAGCGTCGGGCACGGTCGTCGGCGAGGGCTCCGCCCCCACCTGGACGCGGGTCGGAAGCCTGCTCCGCGACGCCGTCTCGGACGCGGAGACGGCGGCTGCGGACTCACCGACGCGCGTGACCGCCTCGCTGCGGGCGGCGGGCGTCGAGCCGGGAGATCCGAGCCTCTACCCGAGCCGGGCATGACGGTGCTGCTCGCACTCGCGGTGCTGCTCGCGCCGATCGCGGCGATCCGCTCGACCTGGTCGCCCTGAGGGGAGTCGATGCTCGCGAGCATCACTCCGCTCGGCGAGCGGAGCAGGCACCAGCGCTGGCGGCTGACGGTGACGGCCCACGTGGTCGGCAGCGTCCTCGGCGGCGCCGCAGCGGCGGCCGTGGTCGCGTCGCTCGGCCGGCTGCTCCCCCTGGCGGACGCAGCCCGGCTGCCCGTCTTCGCGTGCCTCCTGATCGCGGGCGGGGCGCTCGACCTCGGGCTCGGCGGCGCCCGCGTTCCCACGCACCGCCGGCAGGTCGACGAGCGCTGGCTGCGTGCCTACCGCGGCTGGGTGTACGGCGGCGGGTTCGGGCTCCAGCTCGGCAGCGGCGTGGCCACGATCGTCTCGACCGCGGCCGTCTACGTCACCCTGGCCGGCGCCCTGCTCGCCCCCTCGGTCGCGGCGGGCTGCCTCGTGGGTGCGATCTTCGGCCTGACGCGCGGGCTCGTGCCGGTGTCGACCGCGCGGGTGACGAGCCCGCAAGCGCTTCGCGCCTTCCACGGCCGGCTCGCGGCCGGGGCGCGCTCCGCGAGCCTGGCTGCGGCCTGCGCGCAACTCACACTGGGCGTGCTCGCGTTCGGGCTGGTGCTCCGATAGCCGCGCTCTCCAGGTACGGCATCGCCGTCGAGCCGCCGCCGGGCTGGGAGGCACGCATCTTCCGCCACCCGCACGGTGAGGCAACCCTGCACGCCGGCACCTTCGCGCTGCCGCTCCGCGACGGCGAGTTCGGCGTCGCGGCCACACAGCGCATGGACGCTGCCGGTGCGTTTCTGGCGCTGACCGAGTACCGCGCGGACGAGCGACTCGCGCCCGGGACCGGGCTCTTCGCGGCGCACCTTCCGCGCCGCGTCGACCCTGGCGCGTTCGGCGACAACGCGCTGCTCCGGCCGTCGGGCGACCAGCTCGGTCTGCAGGTGTTCTTCACCGCGCACGCGCGGCCGTTCTGCCTGTACGTCGTCGTCGGCTCCCCGTCGGCGCTGCGGAGCCGGGTCGGCGAGCTGAACGAGCTGCTCGCGAGCGTCGCGATCGGCGATCGCTGAGCTGGTTCAGGCCGCCGAGGTGCCCTCGCGACCGTAGGCGTCCTCGAGCCGGACGACGTCGTCGAGGTGCGGCGTCGAGACCTCCAGGATCGTCGTGTCCTCGATCGCCGTCACCCGGTGCACGGTGCCCGGGACGTAGTGGAAGGCGGCACCGGCCGCGACGACCTCCTCCTTGAGCATCGACTCCCCCACCTCGCCGAGCTCCAGCCGCGCGCGCCCCGACTGGACGAGCCACGACTCCTCCTTCTGCCGGTGAAACTGCAGCGAGAGCGAGTGACCGGCGCGCACGAAGAGCACCTTGCCGCAGTAGGTGTCGGTGAGCGCCCAGATGAGCTCGTAGCCCCACGGCTTCTCGACCCGCCTGACGTCGGACGACCAGCGGTCGAGCGTCTCGAGGTTCGGCGAGTCCAGCCCCATCGGATCGGATCCTCCCAGGTCGGGAGGCGTCACGCGAGCCACTCCGGATGCGCGGCCACGTGCTCGGCGGCGACGCGCAGCTCCTTCGGGGTGTTGACCGTCAGCCAGAGCCCGTCGTGCCGGTGCGCCCGCAGGCTGCCCTCGGCGGCGAGCTCCGGGAAGGTCGTCGACTCGTGGTCGCCCCGCTCGGGGAAGCGCGCCAGCGCCGCCTCGGAGAGGACGTAGTTGCCGCAGTTGACCCAGTAGGGGACGCGCGCATCCTCCTGGAAGCCCCGCACGACGTCGTCGTCGTCGACTTCGACCAGGCCGAACTGCGACTTCGGCCGCGCGACGGTGATCGTCGCGAGCGCGCCGGAGGCGCGGTGGGCGGCGAGCAGGCCCTCGAAGTCGACCGCGACCAGCTCGTCGCCGTTCAGCGCGTAGACGTCACCGCTCTCCTGCCGCGCGCCGGCGGCGTAGCGGATGCCGCCGCCGCGCCCGAGCCGCTCGGGTTCCTCGGCGGCGACGATCTCCGGCCCGAGTCCGGCGAGCTCACGCTCGAACAGAGCGCCCGTGCCCGCGGCGACGGCGAAGATCACGCGGCTGACGCCCGCATGCGCGAGCCGGGCGACCTGGTAGGCGGCGAGCGGCTTGCCCGCCACCTCGACGAGCGCCTTGGGCCGGCCGCCCGCGGCGTCGCCGAGCCGCTCGGCCTTGCCGCCGGCCAGGATGATCGCCTCCACCGGCCGGGCTACCCCTGCTGCGTCGACGCCGTCTCGGGCGTCTGCGGGAGAACGTCCGTGGGCGACGACGGCCGTCCTATGCCCTCGTAGGCGAAGCCGGCGCGCCGCACCTCGTCGGGATCGAGCAGGTTGCGGCCGTCGATGATCAACGGACGCCGCATCGCGACGCGGGTCTCGTCCGAGGCGAGCGCGCGAAGCTCCGACCATTCGGTGACGATCACTGCCGCGTCGGCGTCCCGGACCGCCTCGGCGACGGTGCCGACCACCTCGACGCCGCCGGGCAGCTTCGACCCGTCGGCGACCGGATCCCACGCCCGCACCTCGGCACCCTCGGCCAGCAGGCGGGACGCGAGCACGATCGACGGCGCCTCGCGCATGTCGTCGGTGTCGGGCTTGAACGCGAGCCCGAGCAGCGCGACCGTCCGCCCCTGGAGCGAGCCGAGATGACGCTTCAGCTTCCCGATCACGCGCCGCTTCTGCAGCTCGTTCACCTCGATCACGGCCGAGAGCAGCTGGAAGTGGTAGCCCGAGTTCGACGCGAGCTGCTTGAGCGCGAGCGAGTCCTTCGGGAAGCACGACCCGCCGTAGCCGATGCCGGCGCGGAGGAAGTGCGGGCCGAGCCGCGAGTCGAGGCCGACGCCGTTCGCGACCGAAACCACGTCGGCACCGGTCGCCTCGCAGACGTTCGCGATCTCGTTGATGAACGAGATCCGCGTCATCAGGAAGGCGTTCGCGGCGAGCTTGATCATCTCGGCCGAGTTGACGTCCGCGCGAACGATCGGCGCGTCGATCGCGCCGTAGAGGCCGAGCACCGCGTCGGCGTCGGCAGGATCGAACGCGCCGACGACGATGCGATCCGGCTTCATGAAATCCTGCACCGCGTTGCCCTCCGCCAGGAACTCCGGGTTCGAGGCATAGCCGACGTGCTCGAGGCCGCGCTGGTCGAGCCCCAGCCGCACCTTCTCGCCCGTCCCGACCGGCACGGTCGACTTCATCACGAGGATCGGGTGTCCGTCGAGCGCCGGCAGCTCGTCGACGACGGTCCAGACCCGCGAGAGGTCGGCGTCGCCCGAGTAGGTCGGCGGCGTGTCGACGCACACGAACAGGAACTCGCACGTCGCGATCTCGTTCACGTCGAGGGTGAACGTCAGCCGCTCGGCGTTGCGCTCGAGCAGCTCGGGCACATCCTCCTCGTGGAAGGGCACCGTGCCGGCGCGCAGCGCCTCGATCTTCTCCGGCACGACGTCGCGGATCACCACGTCGTGCCCCAGCTCGGCGAAGCAGGCGCCCGTGACGAGCCCGACCCAGCCGGCGCCGAAGATGCCCACCCTGCTCATCGCGGCCCGAACACTACTTGACGCTTGTTAGCGGTTTGAGGCCCTTGGCGATCGCGAGCATCGTCTCGTTCGAGAGCGAGTCGAGCAGCGTGTTGACCACCCAGTAGCTCGCGCCGTTCGCCCGCAGGACGACCATGTGGAGGTGCGAGCCCGAGTAGTAGAGGTCGAACTCCCGGCCGCCGAGGCTGTGCCGGAAACTCCGGTCGGCAAGGGCCGGCGCGTCGGCCCAGTCCGTCTCCTGGATGCCCCAGTACTCGCTGCTGCCGGTGCGGAAGACGAGCCGCACCGCCTTGTGCTTTCCGCGCTGGTCGATCCAGTAGAGGTGCGAGGCCTTGTCGCCCGGCTGGGTGTCGGGGTACGAGCTCTTCTCGAGCACGGTCGGGGTCTCGAGCGGGAACCTGAGCTTGGACTTGACCGCGCGCAGCAGGTCGGCGCCGTAGCTCGCGTCGTAGCGCACCTCCGCCGGCTGGTGCGTCGGCACGACCCGGATGGGCACGGGCGCGATCGTCCCGTGGAACGTCTGCCCGAGCACGACCATCAGCATCGAGCCCGGGTCGAGAGCGAGCAGGTCGTGCCGGCGCGGCAGCTTGTCAACCTCGGCCGGCTGCAGCAGCTTCTGCATCGCCTTCGCGGCCGCCTCGGAGCCCTTCTGCGCCGGGTCGTAGTAGACCTTCGTGTGGAACTCCCGCTTCGGCGCGTCCGCCGTCAGCCCGTTCGGCGGGATCAGCGTCTGGTAGCCGTGCTGGCCGAGCAGGTACGAGGCGTTCGCCGCGGCGGCCGCGACGCCGTTGCCGTTCAGCACGGTGACGGTGACCGACGACGGCGGCGGCGCCTTCTCCTTCAGCTTCTTGCCGAGGGCGGCGGCGTTGGCGGCCTTCGGCGTCTGCACGTCGGGGCTCTGGAACTGGTCGATCGCGGTCTGCAGGTCGCTCGGCGAGGCGACACAGGTGTTCTGGCACTGCACGTTCTCGATCCGGTCCTGGAAGAGGTGCCCCGCCGGGAGCGACGCCGCGAAGAGCGCGTAGGAGATCACCTCGCTCCCCTGCAGGCCGTGGCCACCCTCGCCGACCTCGATGTTCTTCGTGATCGTCGAGACGAGGCTCGGCAGCTCGGTGAACGAGAAGCTCTTCGCGACCTGCTCCCGGAACGCCCGCACGAACTCCTGCTGCCGGGCGTTGCGGTGGAGGTCGTCGTCGGTGTGACGGAAGCGCACGAACGCGAGCGCCTGCGCGCCCGTCAGCCGCTGGTAGCCGGGCTGCAGGTTGATGTTGGCGTAGTTGTCGTAGCCCGCGCCGGTGTTCTTGTTGTAGTAGCGGCGGTCGACGTCCATCCAGACGCCGCCGAGCTTGTCGACCACTTCCTTGAACCCGTGGAAGTTGACGGTGATCAGGTAGTTGACCGGCAGGCCGGTGAGGTGCTTGACGGTCAGCAGCGTGCCCTTGGCGTTGCAGTAGGCGTAGGCGGCGTTGATCCGATCCTGGGACGCGACGACGTGCCCGGCCGCGTCGGACGGTGACGACCCGCAGTAGATCGGCACCTCGAGGTCGCGCGGGAACGAGAGCAGCGAGATCGTCTTCGTCTGCGGATCCGCGCGCACGAGCATGATCGTGTCGGAGCGGGACGGGGCGTTCCCGTCGCCCTTGCGGTGGTCGTAGCCGATCACGAGGGCGATCGCGGCGCTGTGCGCGACCGGGATGTCGAGGCTCTTCGACGCCTTCACGACCTCGGGCGTATGCGCGCGCACGGTCGCGACGGCCTGGTGGAAGTACAGGTACGAGCCGCCGCCGACGGCGAGGCCCAGCGAGGTGACGACGAGCAGCGTGGCGACGAGGATCCGCCGGAGCAGGCCGAGGCCGGTGTTCCGCGGCGGGGGCGGCTGGCGATAGCGCGTGACGGCGCTGATCGCCCCGGGCGGGAAGACGGCTCTGCCGTTCCCATTGGCTCCGGCGCCACGCCCGACGCCTCTCTTCAGTGTCGTCCGCATAGAAACGTCGGCGGCGCCCAGCGGGCGCCTGCGCGGCCAGGATAGCCGAGCCTCACGACAGGTTCGACGCGAGCGCCCGTTCCGCCTCCTCGAGCGGAACGCCCTTCCGGGCCGCGTAGTCGGCGAGCTGGTCGCGGCCGATCCGCCCGACCGCGAAGTACCGCGACTGCGGGTGGTGCAGGTAGATGCCGCTGACCGCCGCCGCCGGTGTCATCGCGAAGCTCTCGGTCAGCTCGAGGCCCACCGCCGTCGCTCCCAGCAGGTCGAAGAGCTTGCCCTTCTCGCTGTGGTCCGGGCACGCGGGATAGCCGAAGGCGGGCCTGATCCCGCGGAAGCTCTCGCGCTGCAGCTCGTCCGGCGACAGGCGCTCGTCGGGTGCGTACCACTCGTGCCGCGCGCGGGCGTGCAGCCACTCCGCGAACGCCTCCGCGAGCCGGTCGGCCAGCGCCTTGACGGCGATCGCCGAGTAGTCGTCGTGGGCGGCCGAATGCCGTTCGGCGAGCTCGTCGGCCCCGTGGATCCCGACCGCGAACGCACCCAGATGATCCTCCGCCGGGGCGACGAAGTCGGCGAGGCAGCGGTTCGGGCGCCCGTCTCCGTGGTCTGCCTGCTGGCGGAGCAGGCAGAAGCGCGTCTCGCCGCAGAGGACGTCGTCCCCGTCGGCCCGCGCCGGCCAGAAGCCGTAGACCCCCCGAGCTTGTAACAGTCTGTTACTTGCGATCTCGGCGAGCAGCGCCCGGGCGTCGTCGTAGAGCTCCCGGGCGGCCGGGTTCTCGAGGATGGCCGGAAACTTCCCCTTCAGGTCCCAGGCGTGGAAGAAGAACTGCCAGTCGATGTGCGGGACGAGCTCGTCGAGGCTCGGCTGCACCTCCCGGATACCGGTGAACGGCGGCTCCGGCAGGTCGTCGAACCGGAGCTCCGGGCGGTTCGCCCTGGCCTGCTCGAGCGTGAGCAGCGGCTTGCGCGTCTTCGCCTCGTGCTGGGTGCGCAGCCGCGCCTGGAGCTCGCGGTTCTCGTCGTCGAGCTGCACGCGGCGCTTCGGGTCGAGCAGCCGGCCGACGACGTCGGTGACCCTGCTCGCGTCGAGCACGTGCACGGTCTCGTTGCCGTACTCCGGCGCGATGCGGACGGCCGTGTGCTGCCGTGACGTGGTGGCGCCGCCGACGAGCAGCGGCAGCTCGAGCCGCCTCCGCTCCATCTCGCGGGCGACGTCGACCATGTGGTCGAGCGACGGCGTGATCAGCCCGGAGAGGCCGACGACGTCGACGCGCTCCCGCTCGGCCGTGTCGAGGATCTGCTCGGTGGGGACCATCACGCCCAGGTCGATCACCTCGTAGTCGTTGCAGCCGAGCACGACGCCGACGATGTTCTTGCCGATGTCGTGCACGTCGCCCTTGACCGTCGCGAGCAGCACCTTCCCCTGAGCCCGGCGGACGCCCCCACGCTCCTCCTCCATGAAGGGCTGCAGGTAGGCGACGGCGCGCTTCATCACGCGCGCCGACTTCACCACCTGCGGCAGGAACATGCGGCCCGACCCGAAGAGGTCGCCGACCACCCGCATCCCGTCCATCAACGGCCCCTCGATCACGTCGAGCGGCCGGTCGGCCTCGAGCCGCGCCTCCTCCGTGTCGGCCTCGACGAAGTCGACGATCCCGTGCACGAGCGCATGCTCGAGCCGGGCGGCAACCGGCGCGTCGCGCCAGGCGAGGTCGACCTCGCGCCGGGTGCCGGCGCCGCTGAAGCGCTCCGCGAGGACGAGCAGGCGCTCCGTGGCGTCGGGCCGTCGGTTCCAGATCACGTCCTCGACCCGCTCGCGCAGCTCCGGGTCGATGTCCTCGTAGACCGCGAGCTGCCCGGCGTTCACGATCCCGAGATCGAGCCCGGCGCGGATCGCGTGGAAGAGGAAGGCGGCGTGCATCGCCTCGCGGATCGTGTCGTTGCCCCGGAAGGAGAAGCTGAGGTTCGAGATGCCCCCCGACGTCAGCGAGCCGGGACATCGTTCCTTGATCAACGGCAGGCTCTCGATGAACGCCCGCGCGTAGTCGTCGTGCTCCTCGATGCCGGTGGCGACGGCCAGCACGTTCGGGTCGAAGACGATGTCGCCGGGTGGGAAGCCCGCCTCGTGCACGAGCAGGTCGTAGGCGCGCCCGCAGATCGCCACCCGCCGCTCGGCCGTCGTCGCCTGCCCCGCCTCGTCGAACGCCATCACGACGGCGCCCGCGCCGTAGGCGCGGATGCGGCGGGCGTGCTCCAGGAACTCGGCCTCCCCCTCCTTCAGCGAGATCGAGTTGACGATGCCCTTGCCCTGCAGGTGCTGCAGGCCGGCTTCGAGCACCGACCATTTCGAGCTGTCGACCATCACGGGCAGCCGCGCGACCTCCGGCTCCGTCGCGATCACGTTCAGGAACGTGCGCATCGCCTGCTCGCCGTCGAGCAGGTCGGCGTCCATGTTCACGTCGAGCAGGTTGGCGCCGCCGCGCACCTGCTCGAGCGCGACGTCGACCGCCGCGCCGAAGTCGCCGGCCTCGACCAGGCGGCGGAATCGCGCGGAGCCGGTGACGTTGGTGCGCTCACCGACCAGCACGAACCCGGTCTCGGGCGTCACCTCGAACCGTTCGAGGCCGCTGAAGCGCGGCGTCCTCCGCCCCGGCGGCACCGCGCGCGGGGCAAGGCCCTGCACGGCGCGGGCGATCGCGGCGGTGTGCTCGGGCGTCGACCCGCAGCAGGAGCCTGCGATGTTCAGGAGGCCGGCACGGGCGAACTCCTGGAGCAGCTGCGACGTCACGTCGGGCGTCTCGTCGTAGCCGCCGAACGCGTTCGGCAGCCCGGCGTTCGGATGAGCCGAGGTGAGACAGGAGGCGATCTGCGACAGCTCGGCGACGTACGGCCGCAGCTCCCGCGCGCCGAGTGAGCAGTTGACGCCGACGATCAGCGGGTCGGCGTGCTCGACGGCCGTCCAGAACGCCTCGATCGTCTGCCCCGAGAGCGTCCTGCCCGACAGGTCGACGATCGTGACGCTGATCCAGAGCGGCAGCTCCGGCGCGGTCTCGCGCGCGGCGACGATCGCGGCCTTCGCGTTCAACGTGTCGAAGACCGTCTCGACGAGCAGCAGGTCGACACCGCCGGCCGCAAGGCCGCGGATCTGCTCGGAGTAGGCCGCCACCACCTGGTCGAACGTGTGCGTCCGGTAGCCCGGCTCGTCGACGCGCGGGCTCAGGGAGAGCGTCACGTTGAGCGGCCCGACGGAGCCCGCGACGAACCGGTCGGGCCCCGCCGCCTCGCGCGCGATCCGGGCGCCCGCCACGTTCATGTCGTAGACCGCGTCCTCGAGCGCGTAGTCGGCCTGTCCGATCGAGGTGGCCGTGAAGGTGTTCGTCGTCGCGATGTCCGCGCCCGCTGCGAAGTAGGCGTCGTGCACCTCGCGCACGACCTGCGGCTGGGTCAGGTTGAGGAGGTCCGGGTCGTTCAGGACGTCGCGCGGGTGGTCGCGGAAGAGCTCCCCTCGGAACTCGGCCTCCGAGAGCCCGCGGCCCTGCAGCAGGACGCCCCAGGCGCCGTCGAGCACCAGGATGCGCTCGGCGGCGAGCCTGCGGATCGCGGCGGCGGCGACTGAGTCGTTCATCGTGCCGGACACCTTAGGCGCCCGGACCGTCGTGCGGCCCGAGCCCCCGTGGCGCCGGCGAGGCTCAGCTCCTGCCGGCGACGTTCAGCTGGTTCTCGGCGTGGCGGAGCCGCTGTTCGACCTGCCAGCGGTCTGCCGACGACTCGCCGCCGGCGATCGCCTCCAGCTCCGCCCGGGCGTCCTCGAGCTGCCTCCGCGCGCGGGCGTCGTCGATCTGCGAGGCCTCCACGGCGTCGTCGACAAGCGCGATCGCTCGATCCTGGAGCACCTGGAAGAACCCGGGGCCGGTCGCGAACTCGAGCACCTCGCCTTCCGGCGGATGCACCCGGGTGGAGCCGGCCTTCAGCGTCGCGATCAGCGGTGCGTGCCGCGCGAGCACGCCGATCTCGCCGGCGGCGCCGGGCACGATGATCATCTCGGCGTCGCCCTCGTACGCCGGCCCGTCCGGCGTGACGACGGAGACGGAGAAGATCTTCCGGTCGGCCATCGTCGGCTCAGGCGGCCGCGCCGGCCATCTGCTTGGCCCGCTCGACCGCGCCCTCGATCGGGCCGACCATGTAGAACGCCTGCTCGGGCAGCTCGTCGTGCTCCCCGGCGATGATCTCCTGGAAGCCGCGGATCGTGTCCTCGAGCTTCACGTACTGCCCGGGCGTGCCGGTGAACTGCTCGGCGACGAAGTTCGGCTGCGAGAGGAACCGCTGGATCTTGCGCGCGCGCTGGACGGTCAGCCGGTCCTCGTCCGAGAGCTCCTCGATCCCGAGGATCGCGATGATGTCCTGCAGGTCCTTGTAGCGCTGCAGGATCTCCTGCACCCGCGTCGCCGTCGCGTAGTGCTCCTCCGAGACGATTCCCGGCTGCAGCGCGCGCGAGGTGGAGTCGAGCGGGTCGACCGCCGGGTAGATGCCCTGCTCGACGATCGCCCGCGACAGCGTGGTCGTGGCGTCGAGGTGCGCGAAGGTCTGCGCGGGGGCCGGGTCGGTGAGGTCGTCGGCGGGCACGTAGATCGCCTGCACCGACGTGACGGCGCCCTTGTTCGTGGAGGTGATGCGCTCCTGGAGCTGCCCCATCTCGGTGGCGAGCGTCGGCTGGTAGCCGACCGCGGAGGGCATCCGGCCGAGCAGCGCCGAGACCTCCGAGCCCGCCTGGACGAAGCGGAAGATGTTGTCGATGAAGAGGAGGACGTCCTGGCCCTCGTCGCGGAAGTACTCGGCCATCGTCAGGCCCGACAGGCCCACGCGCAGCCGTGCTCCCGGCGGCTCGTTCATCTGGCCGTAGCAGAGGGCGACCTTGTTCAGCACGCCCGACTCCTCCATCTCCAGCAGGAGGTCGTTGCCCTCGCGGGTGCGCTCGCCGACGCCCGAGAAGACGGAGACGCCGGAGTGCTGCATCGCGATGTTGTGGATCAGCTCCTGGATCAGCACGGTCTTGCCGACGCCTGCGCCGCCGAACAGGCCGATCTTGCCGCCGCGCACGTAGGGCGCGATCAGGTCGATCACCTTGATGCCGGTCTCGAAGATCTCGACCTTCGGCGTCAGGTCGGCGAAGTCCGGCGGGTCGCGGTGGATCGACCACCGCTCGGCGTCGGCCGGCGGCGCCTCCTTCTCGTCGACCGGCTGCCCGAGGACGTTCCAGACGCGGCCGAGGGTCACCTCGCCGACGGGGACCGAGATCGGCGCACCGGTGTCGACGACGTCGGTGCCGCGGGCGATGCCGTCGGTCGCGTCCATCGCGACCGCGCGCACCCGGTCGTCGCCGAGATGCTGCTGCACCTCGGCGATCAGCTCGCTCCCGTCGGGGCGGATGATGCTGAGCGCGGAGTAGATCTCGGGCAGCGTGCCCGGGAAGACGGCGTCGACCACGACGCCCTTGATCTCGAGCAGCTTTCCGGTGTTGCGCGCATTCGTCGACACGTTGCTAATGCTCCTGGACGGGTGAAGGTGCGAGTTCCGCGCGGCGGCGACGGCGTAGCCTGCCGAGCCGCGAGGGCAGGCGCAGCCTAGCGGAACGCTCCTCGGGCGTGCGGTGCCAGTCGCGCTCGGCGCGCTTCAACGCCGCCGACACACGGTCGGCGTGGTCGAGGCCTCAGACGTACGAGGTGACGAGGCTGGGCATCATCGTGCACCTCCTGACCGCCGGACGAAGCGTGCCGTTACACCGAACGCCCCCACCGGGCAGGCGCCGCCGATGCAGTCGTGCGTGCTGACCAGGTCGACGCCGCAGTGCCTCCCGCTGCAGGAGCCGGCCCCGCTGAAGCGGGCGAGCTTCCAGCCGCGGGCCGGCGCCGCGCGAAGGTTCAAGTGCGTCCCGCGCGGAAACAGCGCCCGGCAAACCCCGGGGCAGTGAATCCCCTTCGGCGTCGACCGCACCGAGCCGTGGCCGTGGATCGCGACGAAGGCGACGTAGTTGTGGGTGGGCGTCGGCGTGGCGGCTGCGGCCGATGCGAGCACCCCGGCGACCGCGAGCGCCAGCAGCATTCTCGTCACAGATCGCACGATAGCGCTCGGGAGCGATCGCCACGGCAGGCCGGCTGATCGAAGGGCTCGATTCGAGGCCCGGGCTCGATCACAGCTCTAACTTTCCGTTGCTACCGTGGTCTAAGGAGATTATGGCGAACACGAGCGGCATCCAGGAGGGGTTCTTCGGCTCTCCGCGCAGGCAGCGGCGGCTCCTGATCCTGAGCGGCGGGGTGCTGCTCGCAGGCATCGCGGCCTTCCTGGCGACGGTGGTCTTCCGGGGCACCGGCAACGCGTTCCCCGACACGATCTCGAACACGCCGGCGCAGCTCGCGCACCGCGAGAAGACGGTACCGGTCTCGAAGGAGCAGATCGCGCTCGCGCGCCGCTTCATCGACACCGCCGCCGCCCGGAAGGACCTGGACGCCGCCTACGCGATCACGCATCCCGACCTGCGGGGCGGCCTCAGCCGCAAGCAGTGGGACAAGGGGAACATCCCGGTCATCTACTACCAGGCGGCGAATGCCGACACGGCGAGCTTCACGGTCGACTACTCCTACCAGACGCAGGCGCTGCTCGAGATCAACCTGATCGCCAAGCAGCATGCGGAGAGCCGGCCGACGCTACAGTTCTTCGTCGGTCTCAAGCGCGAGGGCGGGAAGAAGACCGGCCGCTGGCTCGTGAACTACTGGGAGCCGCACTGGCGCCCGCCCGTGCCGATGGCACCCAGCCGCTGAGCGCGAGCGCTCCGCCCCGCCGGGAGGATTCCAGACCGCCTGGCCTGATCGGACCGACAGACTGGTCAGACCGGCTGGCTGATCAGACCGGCTGGCTGAAGTAGCCGTGCACCGGCCCGTCGGCGACCGAGGCCGGGCTCATCTTGAGCCGCGGCACCTCGATGGGGGAATCCGGCGACGGCTGCGCGGCGACGACCATCAACACCGGAGCCGCCGTTCCGACGGCGACGCGCGGCGGCAGGCTGCTGCGGTCGCGGGAGCCCGACGAGATCAGCACGAGCGCGGCCGCGGCCGCGGCGAGCACCGCGCCGATCGTTCCCGTGGCCGCCCGGCGCACGGCGCGGTGCCGGACACGCGGAGCCTCGATCGATCGTTGCGGCTGCTCCAGCGGGGCCGTCCGCAGCAGGTCGGTCTGGGCCGCGGTCGAGGCCGCGAAGGCGCGGCAGGACGCGCACCGGCGCAGGTGCCGGTCGAGCAGCGCGCCCTCGAAGACCGAGAGCATGCCGTCGAGGCGGAGCGAGACGGACTCGCGGGAGCGTTCGCAGCGTGCGGACCTCATCACCTGGTGGGACGACCGGATGGGCTCCCGGTTAGTACCGCCTACAGGAATCCCCCAAACGGGGCGGAAACCCGGGGGATCAGACGGCGCGATGTGCCGGGTCGACGATGCTGCCGATCACGATCAGCGAGATGCCGAACGCGAACAGGAGCAGCGCGGTGCGGGAGGCTTCCGTCCGCTCGTCCCCGCTCGCACGCCGGAGGCGCCGCGCCCCCAGGACGGGCACGGTCTCGCCGCTCGACGAGACGCCGCGCATCGGGCCCCGAACGCCGAAGACGAAGCAGCCGACGAGCAACACCGCGCCGACCACGTAGAGCCCGAGCGCGATCGCACGCGAGAGCCTGGCACCGGCGAGCAGCCCGAGCAGCGCCGACAGGACGACCGTCCCGGCCAGCACGGAGCCGTAGATCACGGCGAGGCGGCGAAGGGCTCGACGGAGCACGGCCCGGCGGGCGCAGCCCTAGTCGGGCGCGCCGACGGGAGCGCCCGGGTGCCGCATCTCCTCGTCCGTCAGCGGCCAGTGCTCGAGCGGGAAATGGCACGCCGACAGGTGACTTTCGTCGCCGGCCACCTGCTCGAGCAACGGCGTGTCGACGTCGCACTTCCCTTCGACGAACCGGGGACAGCGCGGATGGAAGTGACAGGCCGACGGCGGGTTGAGCGGGCTCGGCACGTCTCCCTCGAGCACGATCTGCTTCCGCGAACGTCCCAGACGAGGATCCGCGATCGGCACAGCCGACAGCAGAGCGCCGGTATACGGATGCTTCGGCTCCCGGTAGAGCTCGTCGCGCGTCGCCACCTCGACCGCACGCCCCAGGTACATGACGAGCACGCGGTCGGAGATGTGCCTGACCACGTTCAGGTCGTGGGCGATGAAGATGTAGGTGAGGCCGAAGTCCTGCTGGAGGTCCTTGAGCAGGTTCAGGATCTGCGCCTGCACGGAGACGTCGAGCGCCGACACCGGCTCGTCGCAGATGATCAGCTTCGGGTTGATCGCGAGCGCGCGCGCGATGCCGATGCGCTGGCGCTGGCCGCCCGAGAACTCGTGCGGGAACCGGTTGTAGTGCTCCGGGTTGAGGCCCACGATCTCGAGCAGCTCCTGCACGCGGCGCTTCCGCTCGGACTCGCTGCCGACGCTGTGCACCTCGAGCGGCTCGCCCACGATCGCTCCCACGCGCTTGCGGGGGTTCAGCGACGCGTACGGATCCTGGAAGACCATCATCATGTCGCGCCGCACCGGGCGCATCTGCGTGCGGCTGAGGTGCGTGATGTCGTTGCCCTCGAAGATCACCGAGCCGCCGGTGGGCTCGAGCAGACGGGCGACGCAGCGCGCCATCGTCGACTTGCCGCAGCCGGACTCCCCGACCACCCCCAGGGTCTCGCCCGCCTGCAGGCTGAAGCTGACGCCGTCGACGGCCTTGACCGACCCGACCTCCTTCTGGAACACGAGCCCGCGGGTGACGGGAAAGTGCTTCTCGAGCCCCTCGACGCGCAGCAGCTCGCCGGAGCTCATGCGGCGTCCTCGGTCGCGAGGGCCGCGCGCTTCGCGCCCCAGATCCGGGTGCGCGACTCGTCGTCGAGGTGACAGCGGAAGGCATGCCCGACACCCTGCGAGGAGGGCCGGAGCTCCGGCAGCTCGCTACGGCAGACGTCCATCACGTACTGGCAGCGGGGATTGAACGGGCACCCGGTCGGCGGCCGGAGCAGCGACGGCGGCTGGCCGGGGATCTGCTCGAGCCGGCTGCCCTGGGAGTTCAGGCGCGGCAGAGAGCCGAGCAGGCCCCAGGTGTAGGGCATCTCGGGCTGCACGAAGAGATCGTCGACCTGCGCCTGCTCGACCACCTTGCCGCCGTACATGACGATCACGTCGTCGGCCAGCTCCGCCACGACGCCCAGGTCGTGCGTGATCATCACGATCGCCATCTGGTGCTCGGCCTGCAGCCGCTTCATCAGGCGGAGGATCTGCGCCTGCGTCGTCACGTCGAGAGCCGTGGTCGGCTCGTCGGCGATCAGGATCTCCGGGTTGTTGATCAGCGCCATCGCGATCATCACCCGCTGGCGCATCCCGCCCGAGAACTGGTGTGGATAGTCGTCGACACGGGAGTCGGCGCGCGGGATCTCAACCTCCTCGAGGATCTCGATCGCCTGCTTCCGGGCGTCCTTGCGGGTGACGTCCTGATGGATCAGCACCGCCTCTTCGAGCTGCCAGCCGATCGTCTTCACCGGGTTCAGCGAGGTCATCGGATCCTGGAAGATCATCCCGATCTTCGCCCCGCGAATGCTGCGCAGCCGGTGCTGCGACATGCCGAGCATCTCCTCGCCGTGCAGGCGCACCGATCCTGTCACCATCGACTGCCGCGGGTCGACGAGCCCCATCACCGTCAGGAACGTGACGCTCTTGCCAGAGCCCGACTCACCCACAACCCCGAGCGTCTGGCCCTCGTCGAGCGAGAAGCTGACGCCCGAGACCGCCTTGACGATGCCGTCGTCGGTGCGGAAGGACGTGTTCAGGTCCTGGACCTCGAGCGCGGGCATCAGCTGGGTCGGATCCGCGGGTCGAGGAACCCATACGTGATGTCGACGATCAGGTTGAACGTGATCACGCAGATCGTCGAGAAGACCACGATGCCGGTGATCACCGGCAGGTCGGCGGACTGGTAGGCGTTGAGGATCTCGTGGCCCAGACCCGGCAGGTTGAAGACGCTCTCGGTGAAGATCGCGCCGCCGAGCGCGAGCCCGAGATCCATGCCGAGGATCGTGACGACGGGCAGCATGCTGTTCCGCAGCACGTGCTGCACCATCACGCGGCTCTGCGATGCGCCCTTGGCGCGCGCGGTGCGGACGTAGTCCTCGCTCATCGTCTCCATCACGTTCGCGCGCACGAGACGCACGTAGAGCGCGGCGAACAGGATCATGAACGTGATCCAGGGCAGGATCAGATGGTACGCCCACTGGACCGGGCCACTGCACTGCACGCCGGGCGTGCCCGGGAAGAAGTCGCAGTACCCGACGATCGGCGTCAGGTGAAGCTTGTAGCCGACGACGAAGGAGAGGATCAGGCCGATCCACACCGGGTGCGCCGAGATCCCGATCAGCACGAAGGTCATCGAGATGCGGTCGAGGATCGACCGCGGGCGCAGCGCCGAGAGGATGCCGACCGGAATCGAGAGCGAGAGCCAGAAGACCGCGCCTCCGAACACGAGCGATGCCGTGACGGGCGCGTCCTGGCCGATGATCGAGTTGATGTCGCGCCGGGTCACGTACGACTCGCCGAGCGACTGGTGACCGACGAGGTTCCAGAGGAAGCGGAGGTACTGCCGCCAGATCGGCTCGTCGAGATGCAGGAAGTGCTTGACCCGCGCGATGTCGGCGGGCGTCGCCGACTTGCCGGCAGCGAGCGCCTCCGGATGCGCCGGGATCACCCAGAAGATCAGATAGGTGACGATCGTGGCCACCAGGAACAGGAAGATGGCCCAGAAGATCCGCCGGATGAGGAATTGCAGCATGGATGCGTGGGGGGTATCGGGTCGTGCTCGACGTGCGGGTGGTACAGGTGGTTCGGTGCGGGTCGTGTCGGTCCTGCCGGTGCTACGAGGCCGGTGGGGGCTGGAGGGGCGCCGCTGGCGACGCCCCTCCAGCCCGGTTCACCGGGGAGGTGCGGGTACGGCTAGCCGACCGCCATCGCGTTGAAGTACGGCGAGCCGAAGTACGAGCTGTAGATCCAGTTCTTCACACGTGCCGACGTGAAGTACCGGTTCGTCGAGATCAGGTACGGCACGACCGGCGCGTACTTGACCATCAGCTCCTTGTCGAGGGCGGCATACGCCTTGGCGCGTGCGGCACCCGAGAGGGAGGCTGCGTGGTCGAGCCCCTTGTTGAAGGAGGCGTTGTTGAAGTACGCGTAGTTGTTGTTGTTCGCGGCCTGGATGTGGCGGCCGTCGAACAGCACGTTCAGGTAGTCGAACGGGTCGAAGTAGTCGGCGCACCAGCCGCCGTTGGTGACGAAGTTGTACGTGGTGCCCCTGGTCTGGATCACCTGGTAGTAGTTCGTCGCCGGCGTCGGCACGTCGTTGATCTTGAACCCGGCCTGCTTCAGGTTGTACTCGGCGACCTGGGCGCGGTTGGTCGACGCGGTCGAGGTCGTGTGGATCACGTTCAGCGTCGGCGCCGAGTCGATCGCGCTGCCGCCGATCTGCTTCGCCTTCGCGACGTCGGCGCCCTTGAGCGCATACACCTTGAAGGACTTGAAGCCCGGGATGCCCGGAACCAGGATCTGGTCGGTGCGCTTCCCGGCGTACGCGCCGAGCAGGCGAACCTGCGCCGGCCGGTCGATCGCATAGTTCACGGCCTTGCGCACGTTCACGTCGTTGAACGGCGGCCGGGCGTTGTTCATCGCCATGTAGAGCACGCACGAGGTCGCGCCCACGTAGAAGCGATTCTTGTTGACGCCGTAGGTCTTACCGAGGTCGGCCGCGGCCGTCGACGGCACCTGGCTGATGTCCATGTCGACCTGACCTGCCTTGATCTGCAGCAGCGTCTGGTCCGGATCGGTGTTCGGGGTGATCACGATCTGGTCCGGGTTGGCCGGGCGGTCACCCTTGTAGTACGGGTTGCGCGCCAGCACCGTGCTGCGGCCCGGAGTCCGGCTCTTGATGTAGTACGGGCCGGCTGCCGGGTACACCTGCACGCCCTTGCTCGTGTACGGCGTGTTCGGCTTGACCGCCGTGAACCACTGCATGCTCAGGATCGAGACGAACGTGGCGTTCGGCTTGGTCAGGTGGAACGACAGCGTCAGGCCCTTCGCCGAGATGCCCGCGATGTGGGCGGCCTTGCCGGCGAGGAACTTGTCCGCACCGACGATGTCATCCTGCAGCGACAGGTTGACACCCAACGGCGAGCCCATCTTCGGGCTCAGGATCCGCTCCCACGACCGCTGGAACGCGGCCGCGGTGACCGGCGAGCCGTCCGAGAACTTCAGCCCCGACCGGATGTGGAACGTGTACGTCTTCCCGTCCTTCGAGACGGTCGGGAACGACGTCGCCGCCTGCGGATAGAGCTGACTGCCCGCCGCCCCCGACTTCTCCGGGAAGCTCACGAGCTGCATCGCGGTCGTGAAGATCATCGACCAGTCGTCGGTCCGGTATGCAAGCTGCGGGTCGACGAAGTCGAAGTCGGCCGAGCTCTCGTTGAGCTTCAGCGTGCCGCCCTTCTTGGCACCCGCCTTCGACGAATGCTGCGTCGCGGAGCTCGCAGCACCAACCGTCGTCGCCGCAACCAGCAACGCCACCCCTGTGACAAGCATCAACAGGGAGAGCATGTGCTTCCTGCGCATATGACTCCTTCCTCTTCCTCTCGGAACCGCCCGCCCTGACGAGCGGCGCCCAATGGTAACAGTGAGATTACGGTGAAACACCAGCGTGCATCCTGAGACGCAGCCGCCCACGGATTGTTAGTCCTGCGGCCCGTGGGAGCCGCTCTCCACCGCCGGGGGCACGGACGGTGGAAGCCTGGCGCGGATCGTGCACCGCGCGAGTCGTGACGGGGTATGACGGGGTCGCCAAGGTGTCGCGAAGAGGTCGCTGCTCAGATGCGCGCGCGGGGATCGAACGCGTCGCGCAGACCGTCGCCGAGGAGATTGAAGGCGAGGGTCGTGAAGAGGATGCAGAGGCCGGGCCAGATCATCAGCCACGGCTGGGTGAGGTAGAACTGCGGCGCGGCCGCGAGCAGGTTCCCCCAGCTCGCGGTGGGGTTCTCGATGCCGAGGCCGAGGAACGAAAGCCCTGCCTCCGCGATGATGTTCTGCGCGATGATCAGCGTCGAGTAGACGATGATCGGCGCGACCAGGTGCGGCAGCAGGTGCGACCGCATGATCCGGAGATCGCTCGCGCCGGTCATGCGCGCCGCCTCCACGAACTCCTTCTCGCGCAGCGACAGCACGACGCCGCGGATGATGCGCGCCGGGTAGAACCAGCCGAAGACCGAGAAGATCAGCGCCAGGGTGAACACGCCGTGTGCGAGGAAGCCGAACGTGATCGCGTTCAGCTGCTGCCCGGCCACCGTCCGCACGGCGATGATGAAGAGCAGCGCCGGGAACACCATCACGACCTCGATCAGCCGTGAGACGACTGTGTCGACCCAGCCGCGGAAGTAGCCGGCGAGCAGGCCCATCAGCACGCCGAGCGCCACCGAGCCGATCGTCGCGAAGCCGGCGACCTCGAGCGACGTCTGCGCGCCGTAGAGCAGACGCAGGAAGAGGTCGCGGCCGAGCTGGCCGTCACCGCCCAGGATCAGGAGTGTCTGGTGGAAGTGCCCCGACGCGCCCGGGTACGGCGCCGTCGAGATGTGCGTCCACGGCCCCACCGGGACGAGGCGCTGCTGGTCGACCCCGAAGGCGAAGATGTCGTTCGGCCCGTGGCCGAGCAGGTGCTTGGCGATCGGCCCTCCGGCGAAGGAGCCGAGGAGCAGGAGCACGACGAAGCCGACGCTGGTCAGCGCGAGCCGGTCGCGCTTGAAACGGCTCCAGACGAGCTCCCAGTAGCCGCGAGCCTGAACGGCCCCTTCGGCGGAGAAGCTGGCCTCGTCGTGACGGGAAGCATCGTCGTCCGCGGGAAGCTGCGGCGCGGCGACGTCGGTCTTGTCGATCCCGGTGCTCACGAGCGGCGAAACCCTACCCGAAGAAACGACGGTATGCGACTCATCTCCAGGCTCAGACGGCGAAGATCCACGAAGGTTAGGCGGCTTTGTCCTGAAGGATCCTGATGCGCGTATCGACGACGTACATCAACGAGGAGGGGGCTGCTGCCGAACGTGCGGGCTCTCCGGCTAGCCGGAGAGTGCGTCCGCGCCGGCGACCACCTCGAGGATCTCCTGGGTGATCTCGGCCTGACGGGCGCGGTTCATGGCGAGCGTGAGGCTGTCGATCAGCTCCTGCGCCGCCTTCGACGCGTTCCGCATCGCGGTCATGCGCGCACCCTGCTCGGACGCCGCCGACTCCAGCAGGGCGCGGTAGAGCTCCGTCTCGACGTACACGGGCAGGAGCCGCGCGAGGATCTCCTCGGGCTCGGGCTCGTAGATGAAGTCGGGCGTGCCGGACGGGGCGGTGCCCTCGGGCTGCTCCTCCTCGGGCGTCTCCAGGAGCTCGGGGGAGATCGGCAGCAGCTCGCGGACGGTGACCTTCTGCGTGAGCGCCGAGACGAACGCGTTGTAGACGACGACGACGCGGTCGACCTCGTGCTTCACGTACGCGTCCGCGACCGCATGCGCGATCGCCTGCGCGTCGCCGTAGGCGGGGCGCTCGCTGAAGCCGATCCACGACTCGGCGACGTCCAGCCGGCGGAAGCGCAGCGTCGACGCGGCCTTGCGGCCCGTCGAGAACCACACCACCTCCTGCCCCGCGGCCGTCGCCTCACGCTGCAGGGCGAGCGCGCGACGGATCACCTGTGCGTTGAAGCCGCCGGCGAGGCCACGGTCGGCGGTGACGGCCACGATCGCCACCCGCTGGACGGTCTCACGTCGCTCGAGCAACGGCAGCCGGACGGCGCCTGCCGCCTGCGACACACCCGCCATCAGCTCGAGCATCCGGTCGGCGTAGGGACGCATCGCCTCGATCCGCATCTGCGCGCGCCGCAGCCGGGCCGAGGCGACCAGCTCCATCGCGCGCGTCACCTTGCGCGTGTTCGTGATCGACCGGACGCGCCGCTTCAGGTCCTGCAGCGACGCCACTTACACGGCCCTCCGAGCCGGGCCCGCGTGGCTCACGCGGCCTCCTGGTCGGAGCTCGTCTGGAAGCGGCTCTTCACCTTCTCGATCTCGCCGTTCAGCTGCTCCGAGACCTCGTCGGTGAGGTCGCCGCTCTCCCGGATCTGCCGCAGGACGTCCTTCTGCGCGCGCAGATTCTCGCGCAGCTCCTCCTGGAAGCGCGGCACGTCCTCGGTCGGGACGTCGTCGAGGTGGCCGTTGACGCCGGCGTACAGCGCCACGACCTGCTCCTCCATCGGCCACGGCTGGTACTGCGGCTGGTTCAGCGTCGCGACCATCTTCTCGCCGCGGTTCAGGGCCGACTGGGTCGCCTGGTCGAGCTCGGAGCCGAACTGCGCGAACGCCTCGAGCTCGCGGTACTGCGCGAGGTCGAGACGCAGCCGCCCGGCGACCTTCTTCATCGCCTTCGTCTGCGCCGAGGTGCCGACGCGCGACACCGACGTGCCGACGTTGACGGCCGGACGGACGCCGGAGAAGAAGAGGTCGGACTGCAGGAAGATCTGGCCGTCGGTGATCGAGATCACGTTGGTCGGGATGTAGGCGGAGATGTCACCCGCCTGCGTCTCGATGATCGGCAGCGCCGTCAGCGAGCCGCCGCCGCGCTCCTCGGAGAGCTTGCACGCACGCTCGAGCAAGCGGGAGTGGAGGTAGAAGACGTCGCCCGGAAAGGCCTCGCGTCCCGGCGGGCGCCGCAGCAGGAGCGAGAGCTGCCGGTAGGCGTCCGCCTGCTTGGTGAGGTCGTCGTAGATGATCAGCGCGTGCTCGCCCTTGTAGAGGAAGTACTCGGCCATCGCGCAGCCGGCGAACGGCGCCATCCACTTGATCGGCGCCGCCTCGGCGGCGCCCGCGACCACCACCGTCGTGTACTCCATCGCGCCCGCCTCACGGAGCCGCTCGACGACCTGGGCGACCGTCGACGCCTTCTGGCCGATCGCCACGTACACGCACTTCACGTTCTGGTCGTGCTGGTTGAGGATCGTGTCGATCGCGATCGCGGTCTTGCCGGTCGACCGGTCGCCGATGATCAGCTCGCGCTGGCCGCGGCCGACGTTCGTCATCGAGTCGATCGCCTTGATCCCGGTCTGGAGCGGCTCCTTCACCGGCTGGCGGTCGATCACGCCGGGCGCCTTCCACTCGACGGGCCGCGTCTCGGTCGCCTCGACGGGGCCCTGGCCGTCGATCGGCTGCCCGAGCGGATCGACGACGCGGCCGAGCAGCGCCTCTCCCACCGGCACCGAGGCGACCTTGCCCGTGCGCCGCACCGGCTCGCCTTCCTTGACGTGTTCCCACTCGCCGAAGAGCGCGGCGCCGACGTTGTCCTCCTCGAGGTTGAACGCGAGGCCGACGACCCCGTGCTCCAACTCGAGCATCTCGAGCGCGAGGCAGTTCTCGAGGCCGTGGATGCGCGCGATGCCGTCGCCGACCTGCAGGACGGCGCCGACCTCGGCGAGGTTCGACTCGGTGTCGAAGTTCTCGATCCGCTCGCGTAGGATCGACGTGATCTCTTCTGGGCGCAGCTTCATCTGGTCTCTAGCTCCTTGCGTGCGTCAGGTCATGTCGTAGACGGTCGAGCCGGCCGCGCACGCTCGCGTCGAGCCTCATCGATCCGGCCTGGAGGACGATCCCCCCGATCAGGTCTGGGTCCACCTTCCGCTCGGCCTGCACCTTCCGCCCGGAGGCGGACTCGATGCGACCGAGGATGCGCGCGAACTCGTCGTCGTCGAGCGCGTGCGCCGTCGTCAGCTCCACGTCGAGCACGCGCCGCTCGGCGGCGACGAGCGCGTCGAGCTCGGCAACGATCTCGGCGATCTCCCCCGCCCGGCCCTTCTCGGCGATCAGGCGCAGGAAGTTGACGACGATCTCGTCGGAGCCCCGGGCGACCCGCGCGAGCACGTCGGCCTTGAGCCGCGAATCCACCTCGGGGTTGGCCAGCAACTGCTCGAGGTCGGGCGCGTCCGCGAACGCGTCGCGAAGCTGCTGCAGCTCCGCGTGGGCGGCGTCGAGCTTGCCCGCCTCCTGTGCAGCCTCGAAGAGCGCGCGCGCGTAGATGCGGTGCGCGATCACGCCCGCACCCGGAACCGGTCCCGCCGCTCGTCGACGAGCTCCGTCATCTACGACGCGCTCCCCTCGAGCTGCGAGAAGTCGATCTCGGCGAGGGCCTCGTCGATCAGGCGCTGGTGGTCGGCCTCGTTCAGCGACTTGCGCGTGATCTTCTCGGCGGCGAGCAGCGAGAGACGGCCGACCTCCTCGCGGATCTGGCCGAGCGCCTGCTGCGTCGCCTGGTCGATCTGGCGGCGCGTCTCCTCCAGCCGGCGCTGACGGTCCTCCTCGGTCTCCTCGCGCACCCGCTCGCGCTGGGCGTCGGCGACCTTCCGTGCCTCGGCGAGGATCTCCTCGCCCTCCGTCTTCGCCTGACCGATCAGCTTGCGGTGCTCCTCGAGCAGGTGGCGGGCCTCCTCGCGGGCGTGGTCGGCCTCCTCGATCGCCTGCTCGATCCGCTCGCGCCGCTGGTCGATCATCTGCTGGATCGGCCCGAACGCGTAGCGCTTCAGCACGAACAGGACGACCAGGAAGCAGACGATCGTCCAGATCATCAGGCCCGGTGCGACCTGGATCAGCGGGTTGGCGGCGAGCATCGCGTTCTCCTAGACGAGGACGTAGGCGAGGATCGAGCCGAGCAGGCCGTAGAACACGACCGCCTCGGTGAGGGCGAAGCCGAGCCACTGGATGCCCTGCAGCTCCCCACGGAGCTCGGGCTGGCGGGCGACCGACTGGATCATCGACCCGAAGATGTTCCCGATGCCGACGCCGGCGCCGAGCGCGCCGAGACCGACGCCGAGCGCAAGGCCGATCGCCTTGCCGGCCTTGGTGACGTCGCCGGTGGTGGCGGCGAGGATGGTACCGACCATAGGTGTTTCTCCCTCCTAGTGCTCGGGCTCGATCGCCGAGCCGATGTAGATGGCGGACAGGGCAGCGAAGATGAAGGCCTGGATGCCGACGACGATCACGACCTCGAAGACGTAGAAGACGGAGGCGATCGGGATCACGAAGAACGCGAGCACCAGCGACTCGAGGATGAACATCAGCCCGATGAACGTGAGGATCAGGATGTGCCCGGCGAGCATGTTCGCGAAGAGACGGACGGAGAGCGAGATCAGCCGCATGAACTGTCCGAGGATCTCGAGCGGCACGATCAATCCGAGCAGCAGCTTCGGGGCCTCGGGGATCCAGCTCTTGAAGTAGCGGATCGGGCCGTTCCAGCGAATGCCCTCGACGTGCGTGAAGACGAAGGTGAGCAGGGCGAGCGCGAGCGTCACCGAGAGCGAGCTCGTGGCCGCGTAGATCCCCCACGTCGGCACGCCGTGGTAGGTCTCGCCCGTCAGCGGCAGCGGCAGGAAGCCGATGAAGTTGACGACGAAGATGTAGAGCATCAGGGTGGCGACGTACGGGAACCAGCGGCCGATCGCCTTCGACGGCAGGCCCTGCTCTGCGACCTGGGTCTGGGCGACGTCGTAGATCAGCTCCCCGACCGTCTCGCGGCGGCCCGGCTTCCGGCCGACCTTCGACCGCATGAACACGACACCGACCAGGATCGTCAGCACGCTGCCGAGCATCAGGTAGACGACGGCCTTGGTGATCGAGAGGTTGAGCGGCCCGAGGTGGATCGGCACCCACTCCTTCAGCCTGAACTCGTCGGTCGGGTCGAACTCGCCGCGCGCGAAGGCGTTCGCCGGCAGCAGCAGCGCGAGCGTCGAGAGCACGAGCAGGCTGCGCCTCATGCGTGCACCCCTGCCTTCGGCCCGGTGTAGTAGGCGACGAGCTGCAGGCCGAACGCGGCCGAGTAGCCGGCCGCATACGTCAATGCGGCGGCCAGCCCGAGCCACTTGTCGGACACGGCGACGGCGAAGACGACCACCATCACGGCAATCGCGCGAAAGAGCATCCCGAAAGCAACCACGCCTGCGGCGGCGACACTACCGTTTCGGTTGCGCAGCCGGTTGAGGAGCACCCCGAAGCCCTCCGAACCGACCCAGAGCACGGCGCCGAGGGCCCAGCCCTCGATGCGCCAGCCCGCGATCAGGAAGATCGGCAGCGCGAGCAGCACCACGAAGCCGCCGGCGGCGGCAGGCAGCAGGGCGGGCGGTGCGACACGCGGCTCGGTCCAGGTGGGCATCAGACGTTTCGGTAGCGGATCACGGTGACTGCGACGCCGACGGGGACCCCGACGACGGCGCCGAATGCGAGCCCGTAGCCGACGTTTCCCACGAGCCAGCCGATGAGCGTTCCCACGACCACACACGCCGCGGTGAAACCGATGAGCACGCTCCCGGCCCCTGCGAGGGAGAACGACGATCCCTGGGGCTGCACCGGCGGGGAGCATACCAGCGCTTGTGACACTCGTTTTTCGCTTGAGTAGGCCCGCTACCGTGGCGTTTGTGACTCGGCCACGGCTCGTGTGCCTGCACGGAAGCGTGACGGGCGCGTCACGTTCCTGGCGGCGGCAACGGCCGCTCGCGGCGCGGTTCGAGCTCGTCCTGCCGGCACGGCCGGGCTTCGCCGGCGGCCCGCCCGCCCCGCGTGTCGACTTCGAGGCGGAGCGGCCGTGGCTCGTCTCGACGGTGCGGCCGGGCGACCATCTCGTCGCCCACTCCTACGCCGGCGTGGTCGCGCTGGTCGCCGCGCCGACGCTGCCGCTCGCGTCTCTGACGCTGATCGAGCCGCCCGCGTTCCGGGTCGCCGGCGACCATCCGGCCGTGCGCGCCTGGATCGACGGCGCTGCCGCGCTGCCCGACCGCGATCCGCGCGCGTACACGAAGGCCTTTCTCGCCCACGTGGGGGCGCCGTTCTCGCTCCCCGAGGAGCTGCCCGCCGACCTCGCGGCCGACGTCGAGGCGTTCGCCCACGAACGCCGCCCGACCGAGGCGGAGGTGCCGCTCGAGCCGGTCCCCTACCCGGTGCTCGTGGTCACCGGCGCGCACGAGCCGGCGTTCGAGGCGGTCGCGGACGTGCTCTGCGAGCGGCTGCCGGCGGGGCGGGTCGTGCTGCCGGGCGCCGGCCACGCGGTGCAGAACGCGCCGGGCTTCAACGAGGCGCTGGAGCGGTTTGTCCTCGCCGCCTGACGCGGTCGTGATCGGCGCGGGCCACAACGGCCTCGTCGCCGCGAACGTGCTCGCCGACGCCGGCTGGAGCGTCGTCCTCTTCGAGGCGGAGGACGAGCCGGGCGGCGCCGTGCGCTCGGGCGAGCTGATCGAGCCCGGCTTCGTCAACGACCGCTGCAGCGCCTTCTACCCGCTCGGGGCCGCCTCTCCGGTCTACCGGCGCCTCGGCCTCGAGATCCCGTGGCGCCACGGCCCGCACGTGCTCGCCCATCCCGCGCCGGACGGCTCGTGCGCGGTGCTCGAGCGCGACGGGGCGACGGAGCTCTGGCGGCGGATCGAGCCCGCGATCCTGCGCGCGCTGGTGACGCCGTTCCCCCAGGTGCGTGCTGCGCTGCAGCTGGCGCTCGAGCCCGCGGCCGCACGGCTGCTCACGCTGCCCGACGACCCGCTGCAGCGGCGGCTCGTGCTCGGCAACGCGCTCCACACCGACGCGCCGCCGCGGTCGCCGGCGGGCCGCGCGTTCGGGATGGCGCTGACGATGTTCGGCCGCCGCTACGGCTTCCCGTGCGTCGAAGGCGGCTCGGGCACGATCACGCGGCTGCTCGTCGAGCGTGCGCTCGCCCGCGGTGTCGAGTTGCGGCTCGGTGAACGGGTCGAGCGCCTGCCGGACGCACGGCGGGCCGTGATCGGCTCCGTCTCGGTGTGGCGCCTCGCGCGGCTGCTCGGCCGGCAGGCGCGCGTGATTCCGGATCCCGCGACCCTGAAGGTCGACTGGACGCTCGACGGGCCGATCCCGTGGACGGCTCCCGCCGCCCGCCGCTCGCCCGTCGTGCATGTCGGACGGCCCGGGTCGTTCGCGATCGTCGGCCAGTACTCGACCGCCGACCCGACGCGGATGCCCGCGGGCAAGGAGACCGCCTGGGCGTATACGCACGACCTGGGCGTGCTCGGCGACGCGGCGGCGCTGGAGGCGTGCATCGAGCGGCTCGCGCCCGGCTTCGGGGCGCTCGTGCGCGGGCGGCGCGAGGAGCGCCTCCCGCCGGGGCGCGTCAACGGCGGCACGGCGCGGCTCCGGAACCAGCTGCTGCTCCGCCCCCACTTCGGGCGCCCCCGCGTCGCCCCCGGCGTCTACCTGGGCTCGATGTCGGCCCACCCGGGCGGCGGCGCCCACGGCGCGCCCGGCTGGATCGCCGCCCGCGCCGCCCTCCGCGACGCCGCCGGCGCGCGCCCCTGCTTGTAACAGTCTGTTACAAGCCGGAGTTTCGGAGCGCGGTGACCCTGCGCCGGCGGCCTCCCGAGACGGCCCACGGGCAAGTAACAGACTGTTACAAGCGTGGCTCGCGGCGGATCGAACCCTGCGCCAGCGGCCTCCCGAGACGGCCCACGGGCAAGTAACAGACTGTTACAAGCGTGGCTCGCGGCGGGTCGAACCCTGCGCCAGCGGCCTCCCGAGACGGCCCACGGGCAAGTAACAGACTGTTACAAGCAGGGTGGAGACGCTCCGCCCGAAGCGGCGGTCACGCGGCGCTGCGCTCGGCCTCGTCGCGGCGGCGCGCGCGCGGGCTGACGAGCCTGACGATCTCCAGCAGGTACACGACGTAGAGCGAGAAGGCGAGCGCGACCGCGCCCGCGGCCGCGTCGAGCGCGAGGTTGCCGACGTTCCAGCGGCCGTGGTGGTGCGGCGGCGCGAACCGCGTGGCGAGCGCCGCCAGCGCCAGCGTCCCGCACCAGGTCCACAGATACACGACCGCGCGCCGCTGCGAGAAGCCGATGCGCATGAACCGGTGGTGCAGGTGCCGCGCGTCGGCGACGTAGATCGGCTGCCCGCTCTTCAGCCGCTTCGCGACCACGAACGACGTGTCGAGAACCGGTACCGCGAGCACGAGCAGCGGCAGCACGAGGGTCGCCAGGGCGGCGGTCTTGAGGAGGCCTTGCACCGACGTCGCCGCCAGTGTGAAGCCGAGCAGGAGCGCGCCCGAGTCGCCCATGAAGATGCGGGCCGGGTAGAAGTTGTGCCGGAGAAAGCCGAGGCAGGCGCCGCAGACGATCGCCGCCAGGATCGCGGGCGCCACGCCGCGTGCGCCGAGCGACAGGTCGATCAGGCAGAACGTGGCGCCGGAGATGGCGCAGACGCCCGCGGCGAGCCCGTCGAGCCCGTCGAGGAAGTTCACCATGTTCATCAGGGCGACGATCGCGAGCACCGTCAGCGGCACGCCCACCCACTCCGGAAGCTGGTGCACGCCCACCACCGGGAACGTGAACCGGTGCACGTACACACCGAACCCGGTGGGAATCGCCGCCGCCAGCAGCTGCCCGCCGAGCTTCTGCCACCAGCTGAGGACGCGGAAGTCGTCGATCGCCCCCACGGTCGTCGCGACCGCCGCGCCCAGGATGACACCCCGCATCCCACCCCCGAGCGGCAGGAACGCGAGTGACGGGACGAGCACGCCCAGGAAGAGCGCGAGCCCGCCGAGGCGCGGCACGGACGACGCCGCACGCCCTCCCTCGGACGGACGCTCGACCAGGCGGAGGTGGCGCGCCGCCGAGCCGACGGCCGGCGTGAGCACCAGGACGATCAGCAGGGCGCTGACCGCACCGTAGAGCACCTGGAGGTGGTCCGTGAACTGGGGCCAGACCATCGCTGCCAGGTTACTTCGTCCCGTAGAGCCGATCTCCCGCGTCGCCGAGCCCCGGGACGATGTAGCCCTTCTCGTTCAGCCCGCGGTCGATCGCGGCCACGACGATCTGCACGTCGGGATGCTCCTCGAGCACCCGCGCAACGCCCTCGGGGGCAGCGATGATCGCGATCAGACGCACGCTCGTCGCCCCGGCGGCCTTGACGATCGCGACCGCGTGAGCCGTCGAGTTGCCGGTGGCGAGCATCGGGTCGAGCAGGATCACGTCTCGGTCTGCGACGTCGTGGGGCAGCTTGACGTAGTACTCGATCGGCTGCAGCGTCTCCTCGTCGCGGTACAGGCCGATGAAGCCGACCCGGGCGCCCGAGATGAGGTCGAGCACGCCGTCCAGCATCCCCAGGCCCGCGCGCAGGATCGGGCAGACGGAAACCTTCTTCCCGGAGATCCGCGGCACCGGCGCCCGCTCGAGCGGCGTGTCGATCTCGACGGGCTCGGTGGGAAGGTCCTTCGTCGCCTCGTAGGTGAGGAGGTAGGTCACCTCCTCGACGAGCTTGCGGAAGTGCACCGTCGGCGTGTCCTTGTCGCGCAGGTACGACAGCTTGTGCTGGACCAGCGGGTGCGTGACTTCGGTGACGGGCACGCGGCTTACGCCTCGTACGAGGTGTATCCGCGGAACCCCGGGTAGAGCGGCCGCGCCTCACAGAGCGCGAGCGCCCTGGCGCGTAACCCGTCGACGTCCGCGTCGTCGTGCAACGCGTCGACGACGATCGACGCCACCTCGCGAAAGTCGGCCTCGTCGAAGCCTCGCATGGTCGCGGCCGGCGTCCCGAACCGCACACCGGAGGCGACCATCGGCGGCCGCTCGTCGAACGGCACGGTGTTGCGGTTCGCGGTCAGGCGGCACTCCTCGAGCCGCTCCTGCGCGACGAGACCCGTCCAGTCCGTCCGGCGCAGGTCGAGCTGCACGAGGTGCGTGTCGGTGCCGCCCGTGAGCACGTCGAGGCCACCCTCCTGCAGGCCGGCGGCGAACGCGTCCGCGTTCGCCCGGACCTGGGACTGGTAGGCGCGGAACGCCTCCGTCATCGCGACGGCGAAGCAGACGGCCTTCGCAGCGACCACGTGCATCAAGGGGCCTCCCTGCATGCCCGGGAAGTTCGCCCGGTCGACCTTCGTCGCGTGCTCCTCGCGGCAGAGCACGAAGCCGGCACGCGGGCCGGCCAGCGTCTTGTGACTCGTCGAGGTGACGAAATCGCAGTGCGGCACGGGATTCGGGTGCAGGCCCGCCGCGACGAGGCCGGCGAAGTGGGCCATGTCGCACATCAGGAGGGCGCCCACCTCGTCCGCGATCTCGCGGAACCGGTCGGCCTCGACGGTGCGCGGGTAGGCAGACCCGCCGCAGACGATCAGCTTCGGCCGCACCTCCCTCGCCTGCGCGAGCACCTCGTCGTAGTCCACCTGCATCGTCTCGCGCGAGACGCCGTAGTGGTGGAACTCGTAGAGCTTGCCGGAGAAGTTGACCTTCAGCCCGTGCGTCAGGTGGCCGCCGTGGTCGAGCGAGAGACCGAGCACCCGGTCGCCCGGCGCCAGCGCCGCGAAGTAGACGGCCATGTTCGCCTGCGCGCCGGCGTGCGGCTGCACGTTCGCGTGGTCGGCCCCGAAGAGCTCGGTGGCACGCGCGCGGGCCAGCTCCTCGATCTCGTCGACGACCTCGCAACCGCCGTAGTAGCGCTTCCCGGGGTAGCCCTCCGCGTACTTGTTGGTCGGCACCGACCCGACCGCCTCGAGCACGCTCGGCCAGGTGAAGTTCTCGGAGGCGATGAGCTCGATCTGACCCCGCTGCCGCTCGAGCTCGCGGCCGAGCAGCCGCGCGATCTCGGGATCGACCTCTGCCAGGCCCGCGGCCTTCAACTCCGTCAGCGACTGCTGGGCGACGGCCATGACGCCATCCTACGGCACGTGCCGGGAGACGGCGGCCCGCACGCGGTCGAGCGCCTCGGCCGACGGCGCGAGCCCCTCCCTGATCACGTGCGGCTCGTCTCCGGTGAAATCGATCACGGTCGATGCCGTGCCGGCGAGCGGCCCCGCGTCGAGCTCCGCGGCACAGCCCGCGCGGATTCGCGCCGACACGTCCTCGAGCCTCGCGGCGCTCGGCTCGCCCGGCTCGTTCGCGCTCGTCGCGAGCACGCAGGTGACCGCCGAGACCACCCGCCGGGCAGCTTCCGGCAGCACAGGGACGCGCACGCCGATCGCGTCGGTTCGCGTGCCCGTGAGCCAGCGGAAGCGCCGGCCCGGATTCGCCAGGACGAGCGTGTACGGCCCGGGAAGCAGCGCGCGCACGATCCTCTCGTCGCGGCCGCGCAGCTCGGGCAGCGACCGGAGCAGCCCGTCGATGTCGGCGGCGAGGAGGGCGGTGGGCTGCGAGGCGTCGCGCCCCTTCAGGCGGTACAGCCGGTCGGAGAACTCCTTCCGGTGCGCCGAGGTGACGAGGCCGTAGACCGTGTCGGTCGGCAGCAGCACCGGCAAGCCGCCGCGAACGGCGGCTATCGCTCGAGCGATCCGCGGCTCGGTCTCCACAGCGCCTCCACCACTCGCTCACGACCTGCAAGGTCTCGGTTGACGGTTGCGCCGCAGTAACCCCTTCGCTCCAAATGATGACAAATTCGTCGTGTATCCGCCTCGTGGATCTCCACGACGAGGAATCCGTCGAGCACCCGACATGCGTCGTCGATCAACCGCTCCGTCTGACCCTCGTCGACGAGCGCCATCCTCGGCTCCCACGCGCGCACCTCCGGCTCGAGCGCCGGCAGCTCCTCCGCGCGGACGTACGGCGGATTGGAGACGACCAGATCGAAGGTGCCGTCGACCCTTTCGAGCAGGTCGGACTGCACGAGCTCGACCTCCAGCCGGTTCGTCTCGGCGTTCTCGCGGGCGAGCGCCAGCGCCTCGGCCGAGATGTCGGTCGCGGTCACGCGTGCATCGGGACGCTCCTGCTTGAGCGCGAGGGCGATCGCGCCCGTGCCCGTCCCCACATCGACGATGCGGGGCGCGGCGACCCCCTCCAGCACCGCCAGGCAGCGATCGACCACGAGCTCGGTCTCGGGTCTCGGCACGAGCGCCCGGCGGTCGGTCGCCAGCGTCAAGCGCCGAAAGTCCCAGTCGCCGAGCACGTACGCGAGCGGCTCACGCTCGCCGCGTCGTCGCACGAGCTCGCGCGCGCCGGCCCGCTCCGCCTCCGTCAGCGGCCGGTCGTACTGCGTGTAGAGCTCGATGCGCCGTAGCCCGAGCGCGCGCGAGAGCAGCAGCTCGGCGTCGACACGCGGGCTCGGGACGCCACGACCGGCGAGGTACCCGACCGCCCCGCGGAGGACCTCGGCGAGCGTCAACCCTCGAGGGCTCGGCGACGTTCGTCCGCCGTCAGAGCGTCGGTGAACTCGTCGAGCTCACCCTGCAGCACGTGGTCGAGCCGGTAGGTCGTGAGCTTGATGCGATGGTCGGTGACGCGGTTCTCGGCGAAGTTGTACGTCCTGATCTTCTCCGAGCGGTCGCCGGTCCCGACCTGGGCGCTCCGCGCGGCGGCCTGCTCGGCGGCCTGCCGCTCGCGCTCGGCCTCGTACAGGCGTGCGCGCAGCACGCGCATCGCCTTCTCGCGGTTCTGGAGCTGCGACCGCTCGTCCTGCATCGCGACGACGATCCCGGTCGGCACGTGCGTGATCCGCACGGCCGAGTCGGTCGTGTTCACCGACTGGCCGCCGGGGCCGGACGAGCGGTAGACGTCGATCTTCAGCTCCGTCTCGTCGACCTCGACGTCGACGTCCTCGGCCTCGGGCATCACCGCCACGGTCGCCGTCGAGGTGTGGACGCGGCCGGCGGACTCCGTCTCGGGGACTCTCTGCACCCGGTGCGTGCCGCCCTCGAACTTGAAGACCGAGTAGGCGCCGTCGCCCTTGATCGCGAACACGCCCTGCTTGAGCCCGCCGCCCTCGTTCGCGTTCGCTTCGAGCTGCTCGAACGAGAACCCGCGGCGCTCGGCGTAGCGTTGCAGCATCCGTTGCAGCTCGGCTGCCCACAGTGCCGCCTCGTCGCCGCCGACGCCCTGCCGGATCTCCACGATCACGTCCTTGTCGTCGGCGGGATCGCGCTCGGCCAGCGCGAGCTTCAGCTCCTCTTCGAGGCGTGCGACCTCCGTCTCGTAGTCGCCCGTCATCTCGGAGAGCTCGGCGTCGCTGCGCGCAGCATCGAGGTCCTCCCGCGCCTGGCGCCAACGGCGGGCGAGCTTGTACGGCGCTTCGAGCTGCTTCAGGCGCCTGCCGACGTCGGCGGCCTCGCGGTGGTCGTTGTAGACGGCGGGGTCGGACAGCCGCTCCTGCGCCTCCGTATAGGAGCGCTCCAGTTCCGCGATCAGGTCGTCGAGGGCCGCCATGGCGGCCCCACGTTAGCTCGCGAGCTGCGCGTCCAGCGTGACCTCGGGGATTCCGGCGAGCGCCTGCGAGACGGGGCAGCCGTCTTTGGCGGCCGCGGCGGCGGCGCCGAAGGCCTCGGCGTCCATCCCCGGCACCGTCCCGCGCACGGTGAGCGCGCCGCGGATGATTCCCTCGCCGGGCTGGAACGTCACCGTCGCGGAGGTCTCGAGCTTCTCCGGCGGGTTACCGGCTTTCGCGAGCCCGTTCGACAGCGCCATCGCGAAGCACGACGCCCACGCGGCGGCGATCAGCTCCTCCGGGCTGGTGCGCCCGTTCGGCTCCTCTGCGCGCGAGGCCCACGACACGTCGAGCGGCCCGAACGCGCCGCTGCCGACGGGCTCGATCGTCCCGCTGCCGTTCATCAGGTCGCCTTGCCAGACGACGCTTGCCGTGCGGTCGGTTGCCACTACGCCATCACCTCCACTCGTCGGTCGGCCGGCTCCGTCCGGCCCTCGAGCTCGAGGACTTCCCGAAGCGCCCGGATGGACACCTCGAGCTGGTCGAGCGTCGGCTCACGGGTCGTGAGGCGTTGGAGCCAGAGCCCTGGTGCAAGGAGCGTCATCAGGACGCGGTTGTCGGCATGCCGGCCGGCGAAGCGGATCAACTCGTAGGCGATGCCGGCGATCACCGGCAAGAGCACGATCCGGCTGACGATCAGCCAGTACCAGGCGGGCCGGCCGAGCAGCGCGTAGACGAACACGCCGACGACCATCACCCAGAGGAGAAAGGCGGTGCCGCAGCGCGGATGGATCAGCGAGTACCGCTGGGTGATCTCCGGCGTCAGCTCCTCGCCCGCCTCGTAGGCGTTGATCGCCTTGTGCTCGGCGGCGTGGTACTGGAAGACGCGGCGAAGCGAGGGGATGAGGCTCAGGATCGTCAGGTAGACGACGAAGACGGCGACGCGGACGAGGCCTTCGACCAGCACGAACCAGCCGCCGCTCGAGATCGGCAGCAGGTCGGTGAGGAGCGCCGGGCCGACCTTGAAGATCATCACGGCGAAGCCGATCGCGACGAGGAAGGCGAACGCGAGCGCCCAGCGGCCGATCTCGGCGGGCTCCTCGTCGCCCTCCAGCTCCTCCTGGGCCGCGTAGTTGGCGGAGACGCTGAGCGCCCGGAAGCCGATCGCGAGGCTCTCGCCGAGCGCGACCACGCCGCGGACGACGGGCAGCCGCAGCGACCAGTGCCGCGCGGCGAGCGGGTCGATCGACTTCGCGACGTGGGCGATCGCGCCGTCGGGCGTGCGGACGGCGACGGCCCAGTTGCGCGGTCCGCGCATCATCACGCCCTCGAGGACGGCCTGGCCTCCGACCGCCTGTGCCATGCGGCTACGCGCGCGAGCGCTGTGCGCGCTCGGCCTTTTCCAGCCGGCGCTGGAAGCGCTCGACGCGACCACCCGTGTCGACGAGCTTCTGCTTGCCGGTGTAGAACGGATGGCAGTTCGAGCAGATCTCGACGTGCAGCTCCGGCTTCGTGGAACGCGTCTGGAACGTGTTGCCGCAACCGCAGTGCACGGTCGTGAGCTGGTACTCCGGATGGATGTCGGCCTTCATCGACGGGCCAGGATAGCAGCGGCGGTTTCGGTGGCGACGTTGCCGCCCGAGACGAGCAGCACCGGTCGCTCCGCGTCGATTCGCCCCGACAGCCAGGCGGCCGCGGCGACGGCACCGGCGGGCTCGCACGCGAGCTTCGCGCGCTCGTAGAGCAGGCGGAAGGCGTCCTCGATCTCCGCTTCGCCGACGAGATGCCGCTCCAGGTTCGCGCAGATCTCGAGGGGGAGACTGCCTGCGAACGGTGCGTTGAGGCCGTCGGCGATGCTCGTGGGATTCACGTTCGTCGAGCTGCCGCGTTCGAGGCCGGTGTGCAGGGCGGTGCTCGACTCGGGCTCGACCGCGATCACTCGCACCGAGTGCCCGATCGCCGTCTGGATCCCGGAGACGAGCCCGCCGCCGCCGACGGGAACGACGACCGCGTCGGCGTCGGGAGCGTCCTCCTCGATCTCGAGGCCGACCGTTCCGGCGCCGGCGATCACGACCGGGTCGTCGAACGGATGCACGAGCGTGCGCCCGCTCTGCGCGAGCAGCTCGTGCAGCCGCTCGAACGCCTCGCCGGGACCGGCTGCCTCCAGGTCGACCGCGGCCCCGTAGCTCCGGGTCGCGGCGATCTTCTGCTCCGACGCACCGCGCCACATGACGACAAGCGCGTCGATCCCCGCCTCCGCCGCGGCGAATGCGACCGCCTGCGCGTGGTTTCCCGCGCTGATCGCGATCACGCCGCGCCGCCGTTCCGCGTCGTCGAGCGCGGACAGCTTGTTCAGGGCGCCGCGCACCTTGAAGGAGCCGGTTCGCTGGAACAGCTCGCACTTCAGGCGCGCGCCGATGGTGCGACTGCCGAGCAGCGGGGTGCGGGCGAGCCGGTCGCCGATCGCGAGCCGTGCGCGCTCGACGTCGTCGCGAGTTGGCAGGTCAGCCACGCTGGCGCACCGCCTCGAAGAGAAGCAGTGCGGCGCTCGTCGCGGCGTTGAGGCTGTCGGAGGTGCGGGAGCGCATCGGGATCGAAGACGTGCTCGTCGGCGAGCGCGCGCCAGCCGTCGTCGAGGCCTGCGTCCTCGGCGCCGACGAGCAGCGCGACCGGCGTGCTCAGGTCGGCGTCCGTGTATCGCTTCGGCGCGTCGAGCACGGCCGCGACGACGCGCAGGGGAAGCGCCGAGACGTCGTCGCGGCTGACGTTCACGATCGGGAGCGTGAAGACGGCGCCGGTCGACGCGCGGATCGCGTTCGGGTTCCAGGGGTCGGAGCGGGCGTCCGCGACGAGCAGCCCGTCGGCGCCGGCGGCATCCGCGGTGCGGGCCATCGCGCCGAGGTTGCCCGGCTTCTCGATCCCGACGGCGACGAGCACGAGTGTCGGGCTCGCCGGCAGCTCCCGGTGCGGCACCTCGACGACGGCGAGCACTCCCTCCGGCTCCGCCCGGTACGCCATCCTGGCGAGCACGGCGGCGCTCACCTCCTCGGCGTTCGTCCCTGCCCCCGACCAGTCGGGGGCGAGTTCGGGAGCGACGTAGACGGCGCGAACCGCGAGCCCGGCCGCGAGCGCCCGCTCGACCTCGCGCCGCCCCTCCGCCACGAAGAGCCCCTCCCGCCGGCGCTCCCGCGCCTTCCGCAACCGGAGCACCTCCTTCACGCGCCCATTCTCGACCGACGTGATCACGGACAGGTCGAATCTAGCCCCGTCTGGTGGCTGCCACCGTCAACGAACTGCACCAAGAGTGCGCCGAATGTGTGCACGTGGCGGACACGACACAGCTTGCGGCCTATCGTCGAACCGTGTCCACCGAACTCCGCGACGAGAGCCCTGGATACCACCACGTCGTCGCGCGCGGCAACAACAAGCGGGTGATCTTCCTCGACGACTACGACCGCATGTACTTCTGCCTGCGCGTCAACCACCTCGCGCGCAAGTACGGCTGGGTGATCCTCGCCTATTGCTTGATGGACAACCACTACCACCTGCTCATCCATGTCGGCGAGCGTGGTCTGTCCCGCGGCATGTGCGAGCTGAACACGAGCTATGCCGTGCACTTCAACGCCCGCCACGGTCGCGTCAACCACCTCTTCGGAAAGCGCTTCTGGAATCGACGAGCCCGCACGGATGCATCGCTCTGGAACGTCGTGCGGTACATCGTGCAGAACCCCAGGCGGGCCGGCGGCAGGCGAGCTCTCGAGTCGTACGTCTGGACGAGCTATGCCGCCACGATCGGGCTCGCCCACGCACGGATGAACCTGGCCCGGGACGAGCTCCTCCCGCTGTTCGGCAGCACGCCCGAGCGCGCGATCGAGGAGTTCCGGATCTTCTGCTCGGCCAGTCCCCTCGGGGGACAGGTCCGGAGGCAGCCACCGTGACGCGGCGCGCGCGATCGGGTTACGTGACCGTGTACTCGGGGCCGCTGCCGCCCTCCGGCGGGGTGAGGCGGCCGCCCTTGGCGGTGATGGCGCCGCACTGGACGCAGTTCGAGGGGGCGAGATTGACCTCGACGGTGCCGTTCCCGTCCGAGTTCCCGACCTCGTAGACCTGCGCCGGGCACATGCGCGCCCACATCTCCGCTACCTGCTGGGGCACGCGCCGCTGGATGCGGATGTGGTTCGGCTGGTCGTCGCGCGTCCTGTTGCCCGACGCGAACACGCTCGACAGCTTGTCGAACGTCAACAGCCCGTCCGGGGCTGGGTACGCCGCCGCGCGGTCGGTGCGCAGCAGGGACTGCTCGGCGTCGCGTTCGGTCGCAGCGTCGCCGCGAGGGAAGCGGCCCTTCGATGCCGTCATCGCACCGGCGAGCGCACCTCCGACGTAGAAGCCGCGGCCGAAGGCCTGGCGCATGTTCCGCACCTCGCGCAGGTCGCTCCAGATGAACGAGTCCTGCACCGCCTCGTCGTAGGAGGCGAGCGCCGTACGGGCGGATGCTCCGCGCTCGAGCGTGCGCCACGCGGCCTCGGCCGCCAGGCGCCCCGACTCGACGGCATAGTGGATACCTTTCAGCGCCGGGACGTTGACCATCCCGACCCCGTCGCCGCAGAGCAGCAGCCCCGGAGCGTGCAGCCGCTTCGGAAGCGCGACGAACCCGCCCTCGGGGATCGTCTTCGCGCCCCACTGCACCCGCTCGCCGCCCTCGAAGATCCCGCGAAGCCGCGGGTGGGTCTTCAGCTCCTGGAGCAGGTCGTGCACCGAGAGCTCCGCATCGCGATAGTCGAGCCCCACCACCAGCCCGACCGTGACCATGTCGTCGCCCATCGGATAGACGAACGAGCCGCCGAACTCGCGAAACTTCCGGTCCGGCCGCAGCGGCCATCCCATCGTGTGGATGACGCGGTCGAGGGGCTTCGCGACCTTCCAGACTTCCTTCACGCCCAACGCCCAGACCTGCGGGTTGTCCGAGGCGAGCCCGAAGTGCTGGAGCGCGGCGCCGGTGAGATGCCCCTGGGTTCCTTCGGCGAGGATGGTCACGCGAGCGGTGATGTCGGAGCCCGGCTCGAAGTTCGACAGCTCCTCTCCCTCGCGGCCCCGACCACGGTCGCCGGTTCGCACGCCCAGCACCCGCCCGCCGTCGACGAGCAGCCGCTCGGCGGTCGTCTCCGGGAGGATCGTCGCACCGAGCGCCTCGGCCTCGTCGGCCAGGAACCTGCCGAGCTGCGAGAGGGAGGCGACGTGGTTGCGATGGTTGACCATCGTCGGCGGGGTCGGGATCGGCAGTGCGTGCTTCCGCGTCAGGAACAGCACCGACTCCCCCTCGACCTCCCCGTAGAAGGGCAGCTCGTCGATTCGCTTGCGACCCCGGAACAGCCGCTGCAGCCCGCGCGGGTTCACCACCGCGCCCGAGAGGAGGTGCGAGCCGGGCGCCTTCCCCTTCTCCAGCACGGCGACCGGAACGTCTCCGAGCCGCTCGGCGGTCTCGGGGTGCTCCTCGGCGAGCTGACCGAGCCGGATCGCGGCCGCGAGACCCGCCGGCCCGGCGCCCACGACCAGGAACCCGACCTCGATGCGCTCATCGACCGGGTCGGTGGGACGTGCGACGGCCTCCGACGGGCTCCACGGCGGCGGGAACTCGGCCGGGCGCACCCTCACGAGCGGCGGGTGCGGATCAACTCGACGAGCTTCGGGACGATCTCGTGCAGGTCGCCGACGACGCCGAGGTCCGAGAACTCGAAGATCGGCGCGTTGGGGTCCTTGTTGATCGAGACGATCACGTTCGACGACTGCATTCCGACCTTGTGCTGGATCGCGCCGGAGATGCCGAGCGCCACGTAGAGCTTCGGGGCGACGCTCTTCCCGGTCTGGCCGACCTGGGCCGAATACGGGTACCACCCCGCGTCGACGACCGCGCGCGTCGCCGCGACGGCGCCGCCGAGCTCGCGGGCAAGCTCCTCGGCGAGCGAGAACTTCTCCGGCTCCCCGAGCCCGCGGCCGCCGGCGACGATCACGTCCGCCTCCTCGATCGACGGCCCCTGCTGCTCGGCGTGGGCCTGCTCGACCATCTCGGCGGCGGTCGAGAAGTCCTCGAGCTCCACCGGAGCGTCGACGATCTCCGCCGAGCCGCCCGTCTCGGTCGCGTCGAAGGTCCCCGAGCGGAAGATCGCGAGCTTGACCTCGCTCGCCCAGCCGACGTCGACGTAGACGGAGTCGGCGAGCGCCGGCCGGGTCCCGACCCCGTTCGCGTCGAGATCGACGAGATCCCAGTTGAGACCCGCGTCGAGACGCATCGCCAGGGCGGCCGCAACGTCTGCTGCGAGGACGGACTGGGCGAACAGCACGGTGTCGTACCCGCCGTCGCGAACGATCCGGGCCAGCACGTCCACGCGAGGCTGCGGCAACGGCGCCTCGAGCGACGGGTCGTCGGCGACCCAGACGGTGCCGGCGCCGAAGGCGCCTGCGCCCGCGGCGACGTCGCGCACGCCCGAGCCTACGAGCACGCCGCCGACCTCGCCCCCGAGCCCGGCGGCCTTCGAGAGCACCGCCAGCGAGCTCTTCTGGATCTGCTCCTCGTGGTGCTCGAGAAAGACCAGCGTCTTCGTCACACGAGCCTCTTCTCGACCAGGAACTCGACGATCTGCTCCGCAGCACTCCCGTCGTCCTCGATCTTCCGGGCATCACCGCGAGCGGGCGGAGGATTCAGCGCCTCGACCGTGGTGCCCGCGGCCGCGGCTCCGCCGACGTCGCCCGCCGAGAGCGTCTCCTGCGGCTTCTTCTTCGCTCCCATGATCCCTTTCAGGGACGGGTAGCGCGGCGTGTTGATCGCATCCGAGACGGCGATCACCGCGGGCAGCGGAGCTCGGATCGTGTCGTACCCGAACTCCGTCTGGCGCTTGCCCGTGGCCGCGCCGTCGCCGACGGTGAGCTCCGAAACCTGTGAGACGACCGGCTGCCGGAGGCGCTCCGCGACCGCGGCCCACAGGCACGCGCCGCCCCCGTCGGCGGACTGCTGCCCGAAGAGGACGAGATCGGCGGCTTCCCGCTCGAGCGCGCCCGCGAGCGCCTTCGCCGTGCCGAGCAGGTCGGCACCCTCGAGCTCGGGATCGCTCACGAGGACGGCGCGATCGGCCCCCATCGCAAGCGCCTTGCGCAGCGCGTCCATCGCGCGCTCGGGCCCCATCGAGACGACGACGACCTCGCCGTCGCCGGCGGACTCCTTCAGCTTCAACGCCTCCTCGACCGCATACGTGTCGAAGTCGGAGATCGCGAGCTCCACCGAACGGTCGATGCGCTTCGTGGCCGGGTCGATGCGGCGTCCGGCGGCCGCGTCCGGGACTGCCTTCACGCAGACGGCGATCTTCACGGAGGCGACTCTAGCTATACCGCGACTCGCGCCTGCAGGTACTCGACGATCGCCCCCGTAGTCGCCCCCGGGCCGAATACCTCCGCCACGCCGCGCTCCTTCAGCGCCGCGGCGTCGTCGGCCGGAACGGTGCCTCCCACCACCACCAGCACGTCCTCGGCGCCCTGCTCGCGGAGCAGCTCGACGATCCGCGGGACGAGGGTCATGTGCGCGCCGGAGAGGATCGAGATACCGACGGCGTCGGCATCCTCCTGGATCACGGTCTCGACGATCTGCTCAGGGGTCTGGTGAAGGCCGGTGTAGATGACTTCCATGCCGGCGTCGCGCAGCGCGCGCGCGATCACCTTGGCGCCGCGGTCGTGCCCGTCCAGACCCGGCTTCGCGACGACCACCCTGATTCTGCCTGCCACGATCAGTGAGTATAGGAACGTGAAGTTGACCGTCGTCGGGTGCTCGCCCTCGTGGCCCAATCCGGGCGGCGCGCACTCCGGATACCTCGTCGAGAACGACACCGGGCGCGTGCTGCTCGACTGCGGGCCCGGCGTGCTCTCGCGCCTGCGCGAACACGAGGACTGGCCTCACCTCGACGCGATCGCGATCACCCACCTCCACCTCGACCACTCCGGCGATCTGGTCGCCTGGCTGTGGGGGCTGCTGACGGGAGCTGCCGTGGGAAGCCGCGGCCCCGATCTCTGGCTGCCTCCGGGGGGCGCCGCGCAACTCGCGCGGCTCGCATCGCGATTCGAGGAGGCATTCACGATGCGCGAGTACACGGACGGCGCGACGTTCGCCGCCGGTGGGTTCGAGATCACGCCGCACGAGGTCGCCCACTACGACGAGCCGACCTTCGGACTGCGCGTCGAGCACGCCGGCACCGTGCTCGCCTACTCGGGGGACACGGGGCCGACGCCCGCGCTCGACGCGCTGGCCCGCGACGCCGACGTCTTTCTCTGCGAGGCGACGCTCGCCGAGGGAAGCCGTGAAGCCGTGCGCGGCCACCTGACCGCGACCGAGGCCGCGGCGGTCGCCCGCCGGGCCGGGGCGAGGCGATTGCTGCTCGTGCACCGGCCGGTCGAGCTCGACCCGGACGGGCACGAGATCGCCCGCGACGGTCTCACGATCGAGCTGCCCTAGAGGCTTCATGCGGGTTTGCGGGTGCATGCGCGGCCGGTGCACCTGACGCGGCGCGGCTCGACTAGAAGACCGGAGTCTCGCGCCAGGTGCCCCAGACCCGGCGCAGGACGTCGCACATCTCGCCCATCGTGACGTAGGCCGTGGCGGCGGCGACGATCGCCGGCATCAGGTTGCGATCGTCGCGCGCTGCGTCGTCGGCGAGGCGCGTCAGCGCCTGCTCGACGGCGGCCGAGTCCCGGCGCGCACGCAGCGCCTGCACCCGGTCGGTCTGCTTGCGCTCGAGCGCCGGGTCGATCCGCAGAATCTCAACCTCAGGTTGAGCTTCAAGTTGATACCGGTTGACCCCCACGATCACGCGCTGCTGCGCCTCGACCTCGGCCTGGTAGCGGAACGCCGCGTCGGCGATCTCCTGCTGGAAGAAGTTCTCCTTGATCGCCGCGACCACGCCGCCGAGCTTCTCGATCCGGTCGAAGTACTCCTCCGCCTGCGCCTCCATCTCGTCGGTCAGCGCCTCCAGGTAGTACGAGCCCCCGAGTGGATCGGCGGTGTTCACGACACCCGTCTCGTGCGCGATCACCTGCTGGGTACGCAGCGCGAGCCGCACCGCGTCCTCCGTCGGCAGCGCGAGCGCCTCGTCGAAGCTGTTCGTGTGCAGCGACTGGGTGCCGCCGAGCACCGCCGACAGCGCCTCGATCGCCGTCCGCACGATGTTCACCTCCGGCTGCTGCGCCGTCAGCGACACCCCGGCGGTCTGGGTGTGGAACCGCATCAGGAGCGAGCGCGGGTTCTTCGCGCCGTAGCGGTCGCGCATCCGCCGCGCCCAGATCCGCCGCGCCGCCCGGTACTTCGCGATCTCCTCGAAGAAGTCCAGGTGCGCGTTGAAGAAGAACGACAGGCGCGGCGCGAACTCGTCGACGTCGAGCCCCCGCTCGAGCGCCCACTCGACGTAGGTGAACCCGTCCGCAAGCGTGAAGGCGAGCTCCTGCACCGCAGTCGACCCCGCCTCGCGGATGTGGTAGCCCGAGATCGAGATCGGGTGCCACAACGGCATCTCGCGCGCGCAGAACTCGACCATGTCGGTCACGAGCCGCATCGACGGCTCCGGCGGGAAGATGTACTCCTTCTGCGCGATGTACTCCTTGAGGATGTCCGTCTGGATCGTCCCGCGCAGCTCCTGCCGCGGCGTCCCCTGCTGCTCGCCGACACCCAGGTAGAACGCGAGCAGGATCGCGGCCGGGGAGTTGATCGTCATCGACGTCGAGACCTCGCCCAGCGGGATCCCGGCGAACAGCGTCTCCATGTCCTCGAGCGAGTCGATCGCGACTCCCTCGCGCCCCACCTCGCCCTCCGAACGCGGATGGTCCGAGTCGTACCCCATCAGCGTCGGCATGTCGAACGCCGTCGAGAGCCCCGTCTGCCCGTGCTCCAGCAGGTACCGGAAGCGCTCGTTCGTCTCCGAGGCCGTCCCGAACCCGGCGAACTGCCGCATCGTCCACAACCGCCCCCGGTACATCGACGGATACACCCCCCGGGTGAACGGAAACGCGCCCGGGTCGCCGAGGTCGCGCTCGTAGTCGACGCTCGAGTTCATCGGCGAGTACGACGGCTCGTTCTCGATTCCCGAGATCGTCGAGAAGAGCTCGCCCCGGTTTCCGGAGTCGGGTGCGTCCCGCCGCGGCTCGGTGGTCGCCATGACCGGATAGTGCCCGAAGCGGCTCAGAGGCGAACGCGGAAGGCCCTCCGGCGGAGCGGCGCGACCCCGGAACGGCCGCGATCCGAGACCACGACCCGCAGACGAGCGTGGGGCACGCCGCGACACGGGAACTCGACGAAGCCGCGGGTGTGCGGCAGCAGGTCGCGCGGGGTCGCCCGGAGCCGGGCGACGAGCCGGTGGCGCGCCCACAGCTCGAGCGTGAGCGATCGCTCGATGCGCTCGGTCACGTCGCCGGCGTTCGCGACCACGAGCGCCAGCTCGCGCCCGCCGCGCCCGCCGCGCCCGCGGAGGATGCGCAGCGAGCGGATCGACAGCCTGCGCCGGACACCCCCGGGAACCTGGACGTCGACGATCACTCCGACCCTGAGCCGCACGCCGACCCCACGGCCCGGCGGCGGCACGGTGCGGAGGAGCAGGAGCGACGGGTGATCGCCGGGCGTGGCGCGCCGGGCGAGCGCGCGAACGGCCAGCGTCCTCGTCGTCCCCGGGGGGATCCGCAGGCGTCCCGGGCCGACGGCGAACCACCGGGTGCTCGACCTGCGCGGCAGGACCTTCGGCCTCCCGCGCAGGTCGAGCGAGAACCCGGCCGGAGCGGCTTGGAGCACGACCGGCCGGCGCCCGCTGTTGCGAACGTGCACGAGCTGCGACCCGCCGCCCTCGACCACGACCCGCGTCGGCCAGACACCGAGCGCGACCGGCGAGGCCGGGACCGACGTGCTGCACACGAGCATCGCGGGCAGTGCGAGCAGACAGGCGACGAGGACGCGGCGACGCATCAGCTGCCGATCACCGTGAAGGTGACGACCGAGGTGTAGTGGCCCGAGGCGAGTGCGGGCAACCCGCCGGTGAACCCGAGGGACGTCGACCAGACGTCGCCGCCCGCCGCGGCGGCCGACGATGCCGAGCCGATCAGCAGGTCGGCGGCGGGCGCGACCGGGAGCGGCGCGAACGCGCCTCCCGCGAGTGCCGGCGCGAGCACGGCACCGGCCGGGGCGGTCGCCCCGAGCGCGAGCGGGAGGTCGAACGGCTGGAACGCGGAGCGCTGGGCGGTGAGCGTGTAGCCGGCGCCGTCGTTGCTGTGCACGGTGACCGCCTCGGCGAGCGGCGCAGGTGCCGAACCCGGCGCGACGCTGCCGAAGGAGAGCGACGGCTGGTCGAGCGAGATCGAGAGCAGCGGCTGGATGTCGAGGTCGACCGCCGCGTCCGAAGGGCCGCTGCCGGTCGCGGCCGAGCAGCCGACGGCCGCGGCGGAGCTGTTCACGGGCGCCGGCGCCACGGCCGAGAAGTCGTCGGCGTTGGAGTCGGTGTCGGTGCAGCCGCCGCCGCTCCGCAGGTCGGCCGTCGTGGCGTCGAGCGCGGGCGCTGCTGTAGCTCCCTCGTAGTCGGCTGCCGAGCCGTAGCCGACCAGATCCGCCAGCCCGGGACTTCCCGCGCAGCTGCCGGCGCTCGCGCCGCACGTCAGCGGAGCGGTGTCGTGCACGAGCGCGACCTTGCCGCCGCTCGCGGCCAGGTTGCTCGTGCCGGTCGCGTCGGGCGTCGGCAGGAGGGCGCCGACGGCCGCCGTCGACGCGAGCTGGACGAGGTACGAGTGACCGGGCTGGATCGTCCCGGTGAGCGCGGTCGCCTGCCAGCTCGTTCCCGCCGCCGGCGCGTACTGCAGGGTCCAGCCCGTCAGGTCGACCGAGGCGGCTCCCCCGTCGAAGACGACTACGTAGTCGTTCTGGTAGGACGCGCCGGAGTTGCCGCCCCCGGCAAACACCTGCGCGACGACGAGCCCGGAGGGGCTCGCCGCCTGCGCGCCGGGCGAGGCCCAGGCGAGGGCGAGGACGAGGGGCAAGAGCAGCAGACGGACGTGACGCATGAGGGGCTCCGATCGTCGGTGAAGAGGTCGACGTCCTCTCTAGCCGCCGTCGTCCGCGTCCGAAAGTGTCCCGGCGAAGAAGGCGCCGAACGTTCACGCTCACGTCACGGTCCCGTGACGCCCGCGCGTGATCGGTGACGAATCTCCCTCCGGGCTACCGGCTACCCGCCGGGCCGCCAGAGCGGCTCCGCGCCGCCTGCGTTCGCCGCCCGGGCGAGGATGAAGAGCAGATCGCTCAGCCGGTTCAGGTACACCGGCGCGAGCGGGTTGAGCGCGCATGCGGCCCGCCGCCTCGAGGACGTCTCGCTCGGCCCTCCGGCACACCGCCCGCGCGACGTGCAGGCGCGCAGCGGCTTCGCTGCCGCCCGGCAGGACGAAGCTGCGCAGCTCCGCGAGCCCCGCGTTGTGCCGGTCGCAGTCGGCCTCGAGCCGGTCGATCGCCGCCTGCTCGACCCGAAGCTTGCCGTCGTCCGGCACGTACGGGACGGACAGGTCGGCGCCGAGGTCGAACAGCTCGTTCTGAACCCGCTCGAGCGGGTCGTCCCCGGCCTCGACCCGCGCCCAGCCGACGACCGAGTTGAGCTCGTCGACGGCGCCGAAGGCCCGCACGTGCGGGTCGAGCTTCGAGACACGCGAGAGGTCGCCGAGCGACGTCTCCCCCGCATCGCCCGTGCGCGTGTAGATGCGCGTGAGCCGGACGGGCTCGTCAGGGCGCCGCGGCACGGCCCTCCTGCCCGAGGATCGAGCGGGCGATCACCAGGCGCTGGATCTCGCTCGTCCCCTCGTAGATCTCGGTGATCTTCGCGTCGCGGTAGTACCGCTCGACCGGGAACTCCTTCGTGTAGCCGTACCCGCCGAGCACCTGGATCGCCTCGGCGGTCTGCCGGCGGGCGGTCTCCGACGCGAACAGCTTTGCCTTCGCCCCCGCCTCCGTGTGCGGTAGGCCGCGATCCTTCAGCCAGGCGGCCCGGTAGACGAGCAGCCGGGCAGCGTCGATCTCCATCGACATGTTCGCGAGCTTGTGCTGGATCGCCTGGAAGCGCGCGATCGGCTGCCCGAACGCCTCGCGCTCCTGCGCGTAGCGAAGCGCCACGTCGTAGCCTGCCTGGGCGATGCCCACCGCCTGCGCCGCGATGCCGATCCGGCCGCCGTCCAGCGTCGCCATCGCGATGCGGAAGCCGTGGTCGTGCACGCCGATCAGCCGGTCGGCCCCGACGACCGTGTCGATCGCGATGTCGTTCGTCACCGAGGAGTTCAGGCCGAGCTTCTCCTCGGTGCGCGTGATCTCGACGTCGTCGCCGTCGAGCAGGAAAGCCGAGACGCCGCGGGCCGAGCTGGTGCTCTCGTCGGTGCGCGCGAAGAGGAGGATCGTGCCGCCGAACGCCGCGTTCGTGATCCACTGCTTCGCGCCGCGAATGCGCCAGCCTCCGCCCTCCTCGGCGGCCCGTGTCTGCAGCGCGCCCGCGTCGGAGCCGGAACCCGACTCGGTCAGCGCGAAGCAGCCGATCGCCGCGCCGCGTGCGAGCGGCGGCACGAACCGGTCGCGCTGAGCTTCGTCGCCGAACTGGAGGATCGGGAGCGTGCACGCGGACGTGTGGACGGCGACGGTGACGCCGACGCCGGCGTCGGCGCGCGAGAGCTCCTCCAACACGAGGATGTAGGAGAGGAAGTCCGCACCGGCCCCGCCGTACGACTCGGCCACACAGACGCCGAGCAGCCCCAGGTCGCCGAGCCGGTCGAGCAGCTCACGCGGGAACGCGTGCTCGCGGTCCCACCGGGACGCATGCGGCTCGATCTCCGCGGCGGCGAACTCGCGTGCGAGCGACTGGATCTCGCGCTGCTCCGCCGTGAGCTCGAAGTCCACGGCCGGAGCCTAGTCCATCGATTCCCGGCTCCCCCGCCGGGCTCGACCCAGATCGCCTGCGCCGCCCTCCCGGCGAGAGGGCGGCGCAGGCGGGTCGTGCTAGCCCTTCGAGGCGAGCGTCACCTCGTAGGTGCGGTTCTCGCCGTGCTGCTGCGTGTAGAACGCAGCAGGCGGCGCTCTACGGCGCAACTGTTCCTCCCTGTAGCACGGATACCTGACAGCGACGACTCTGGTCGCGCCGCGCGCCGGCGTGGCCCACGGTTCCGTGACGAGGGAGTGACTACTTCGGTTCGGGCTCGAGCTTGTAGCCCACGCCGAAGCGCGTCTGGATGAACGAGTGCCGCGACGAGGCCCTGTCGATCTTCTGGCGCAGCCTGCGCACGAAGACGTCGACGGTGCGGTCGCGGTGCGTCTCGCGCCTGCCCCAGACCTTCTGCAGCAGCTCGTCGCGCGTGACGACGCGGCCGCGGTCGAGCGCCAGCGTGTAGAGGAGCTTGAACTCCGTCGGGGTCAGGCCCGCGCTCTTGCCGTCGACGTACGCCTGCACCTCGCGCGGGTCGATCCGCAGCTCCTCGATCTCGATCGGGTCGCCGCGCTTCTCCTCGGCCGGCCGCACGCCGCGCCGGGCGGCGGCGCCCACGCGCGCCACGAGCTCGCGCATCGAGAACGGCTTCACGAGGTAGTCGTCGGCGCCGATCTCGAGCGCGTGCACCCGGTCGTGCTCGGTGCCTCGCGCAGAGACGACGACGATCGGCGTGCCGATCCCCTCCGAGCGCGCGGTCTCGATCAGCTTCCAGCCGTCGAGCTCCGGCAGCATCAGGTCGAGCACGCAGACGTCGGGGTTCTCGAACCGGAGGCGGGCGAGCCCGAGCTCGCCTCTCCCGACGACGATGGGGTCGAACCCCGCCGCGACGAGATGCCGTGCCATGCCGTCGGCGATGACATTGTCATCCTCGACGATCAGGACCTTGGCCACGCGGCCTACGATAGACGCGTGGACGGTTCTCTCCGGGTTGCGGATTGGTGACGATCTGGTGAAGCCGCCCTTCCGCCGGCGCCCGGACGAGCACGATGCGGCCATGGACATCGACGAGCGGCCGGCGAGCCAGGACGAGACGTACGGTTCGAGCTTCGACGAGCTCCGCACCGGCTTCACCGCAGCGGTCTCACACGAGCTGCGGACGCCGCTCGCCCGCATCCTCGTGCTCCTCGATTCCGCCGACCTTCCCGGGGCCGACGTGCCGGACCTGATCGACCAGGCGCGGGCGGAGGTCGAGAACGCGGGCGCCTTGATCGACGAGATCCTCTTCCTCTCGGAGCTCGAGAGCGGCAAGGAGGTCGTCTCGCTGGGGCACACGGCCGCGCTGCCGGTGCTCGAGGCCGTGGCGCTCGAGCACGAGGACGCCGCGGCACGGGCAGGCGTGAGCGTCGTCGTCGAGGGCGACCCCGAGGTCGACGTGCCGCTGCGTCCGCGGATGCTGCGGATGGTGGCCGAGAACCTCGTCGAGAACTCGATCCGCTATGCCGGCCACGGCTCGACGCTGACCCTCTCGGTGCACCGCGCGGGCGCCTTCGCGGTGCTGACGGCGGCGGACGACGGCGTCGGGGTCCCCGAGGCGACGATGGCCCGGCTCTTCGAGCGCTTCTACCGGGGCGACGCGGCCCGCACGACCCGCGGCACCGGGCTCGGCCTCGCGATCGTCAAGCATGTGGTCGCAGCGGCGGGCGGCGAGGCAGAGGCCTCGGGCGGCCGCGGCCGGGGCCTGCGCATCCGCTGCACGTTTCCCGGCTGACGCAGCCGGGCCGCCGGAACGAGAGAGGCGCCCCGGAGGGCGCCTTCTCGTTCGTGCGCAGGAAGATCGACGTCTTACGTGTGGATCTGCTTCAGCGTCTTCTCCGCTGCCACCAGGACGACCTTCGGGAGGTGGGCGAAGATCAGCTTCGCCGTGAACTGGTTCTGCTGGCCCTGCGTCAGCGCCCAGAAGACGATCTTCCGGAGCTCCGCCGCGTTCGCCGACTGCTTGTGGACGATGATGTAGGTGAACGTCGAGATCGGGTACGCCAACTTCGCGCCCTTCGGCGGAGCGACGATGTGCATCTCGTTGTTCGCGGCCGACCTTCTTGACCAGCGAGGCTGCAGCGGCGATCCCGCGGAGCCCCGGCGTGGCGAAGCGGCCCGAGTTGTTCTTGATCGCGGCGACGCGCAGGTGGTTCGAGAGCGCGTAGGCGACCGAGATGTAGCCGACCGCACCCTTGGTCGAGGAGACGACGCCGGCGACGCGCCGAGTTGCCCTTGCCGCCGACGCCCGCCGGGAACTGCACGGCCGTCGCGTTGCCGACCTTGCTCTTCCAGGTCGAGCTGACGTGCGACAGGAAGTCGGTGAACGTGTAGGTGTCACCCGAGCCGTCCGAGCGGAAGACGGGTGTGATCTTCAGGTCGGGCAGGTTGACCTTCGGGTTCGCCTTCCGGATCGCCGAGTCGTTCCAGTTGGTGACCGTGCCGAGGTAGATGCCGGCGACGACGGCCGGGGTGAGGCTTCAGGTCGTTCGGCGCACCCGGGACGTTGTACGAGACGGTGGTCGCCGACAGCGCCCACGGGATCTGCACGCAGTCGCCGCAGGCCGACTGCTGATCCGGCGTGAGAGGCGCGTCCGAGGCGCCGAAGTCGACTGCTTGGCCGTGATGGCCGCGATGCCGGCACCGGAGCCGACGCTCGAGTACTGCAGGTTGTAGCCGAAGGCGTGGCCGACCGGCTGGACCCACTGCGAGACGAGCGGGTAGACGAAGGCTCGGCCTGCGCCCGTGATCGTGGTGTCGGTGCTCTTCGCACCGGCGGCGCTGACCGCGGAAAGTGCGACGAGCACCGTTGCGATGAGGGCGAGCCCTCTCTTCATGGACGTTCTCTCCTTACCCTGGGGGATTCGCGTGTACCTGACATGAGCAGCGTGCCCCCTCCGGGGCCGCACGTGGGCTGACGCGCCGTTACACGCCGGTGACGGACCGGTGAACGCCGGTCAGCGCTGCAGCCCGAGCTTCCGCCGCGACCGGTCGAGGAGGATGCGGGCCGCCAGGCTCGTGACGAGCACGAAGGCGATCAGCACGAACGCCGCGGCCCAGGCCTGCGCGTGCAGCGCCGGGTCGGGCGCCTCCGAGTAGCTGAAGATCGTGTACGGGATCGACGCCACCGAGTGGGCCGGGTTCCAGTCGACGCTCGTCGATGCCAGCGAGCAGACGAAGAGCAGCGGCGCCGTCTCCCCTGCCGCCCGGGCGACCGCGAGCGTCGTGCCCGTGAGGATGCCGCCGAAGGACGTCGGCAGGACGACGCGGAGCACCGTCTGCCAGCGCGAGACGCCGAGCGCGTAGCTCGCCTCCCGGAGCTCGTTCGGGACGAGCTCCAGCACCTCCATGGTCGAGCGCGCGACGAGCGGCAGCATGATCACGGCGAGCGCGAATGCGCCGGCCCAGGCGCTCTGGTGATGACCGATACCGAGCACCGGGATCTTCGTCTTCACCATCAGCGCGAAGACGAAGATGCCGATCACGATCGACGGGAAGCCGTTGAGAACGTCGAGCCAGAGCCGGATCTGCTCGGCGACCGGGCGTCGCGAGAACTCGCTCACGTAGATCGCCGTCAGCACCCCCACCGGCAGGGCCATCGCCGCGCCGAGGCCCACGAGCAGGGCCGAGCCGACGAGCGCCGGCGCGATGCCGCCTCCGGACTGGCCGAACACCGCCGGGCCCTTCGTGAAGAAGTCGATGTTGAACGCGTGGACTCCCCTGCTGAACACCGACCAGACGAGCAGGCCGAGCACCGCGATCGCGGCGAGCGCGGCGGCGACGGCGACCAGCTCGGCGACGCGGTTGACGAGCAGCCGCCGCCGCGAGCGCCCGGTCGCCTTCAGGCTGAGCTCCGGCGCGCTCACGAGCCGCCCGTCCGCTTGAACTCGAACCTCTTCACCACGCGCTGTGCGGCGAAGTTGGTGACGAACGTGATCGCGAGCAGGATCAGCCCGAGGTAGACAAGCGACGCGACCTGGATGTTCGAGACCGCTCCCGCGTACTGGTTCGCGATGCGGCTCGCGAGCGTGTCGCCCGGCTGGAACAGCGAGAGCTTCAGCGGGATGAAGTTGCCGATCACCTGCGTGACGGCGATCGCCTCCCCGAGCGCCCGCCCGAGACCGAGGATGATCGCGGCCACGACACCGCCGCGCACCGACGGGACGACGACCGTGCGCACCATCTCCCAGCGCGTCGCACCCAGGCCGATCGATGCCTCCTCGAGCGACTCGGGCACGCCCATGAAGAGCTCGCGGCAGATCGCGGAGGTGATCGGGATCGTCATGATCGCGAGCACGAGGATGGCGGTGAACACCGTCGACTCGGTGTGGTCGCCGCCGTGGGCAAAGATCGGGATCCAGCCGAGGAACGAGCTGAGAAACGGCTGCAGGTGATGCGCGTCGAACGGGGCGAGCACGTAGATGCCCCAGAGCCCGACGACGACGCTCGGCACCGCGGCGAGCATGTCGACGAGCGTCCCCACGGGCCCCCGAATCGCGGGCGGCGCGAGCTCGCTCAGGAAGAGCGCGATCGCGATCGAGAGCGGCGCCGAGAGCAGCACCGCGCCGAAGGAGGTGACGATCGTGCCGATGATGAAGTCGCGGGCGCCGAACTGGGACGTGACCGGGTTCCAGGCGTTGTGCCAGAGGAACGCGAGGTGGTAGGCCCTGATCGCGGGCCACGCGCCGTAGACGACGCGCCAGACGATCGCCGCGACGACCGCCAACCCGAGCAGCGCGGCGAGCGCCGTCAGCCCGTAGAGAACGCCGTCGCCGATGCGGTCGCCGATCCGGCGTGTCCGGCGCAGGCCGGTGGGCGCGTGCGGGATCGAGGCTGCTTCCACGCGGCCAGCATTCCAGCCGTACGGGCGTGCCGCAGCCCCGGTCACCAGTTCGACACACGACGTTCACATGTTGTGCACCCCGGGCGGCCGGGGAGGCGGCGAGACTCCACAGGTGACCACGATGGAACCGACCTCCGACCAGGCACAGCAGCGGTCGCCGGCGACGCTCGGCCTCGGCTCGATCCCCTCGGCGGGGGAGCTGAGCCCGGAGCTCGTCTTCGACGTCCGCGGCCTGACGGTGCACTACGGCAGTGCTCCGGCCGTCAAGGACGTCTCGCTGGCGATCCACGAGAAGGCGATCACTGCGCTGATCGGTCCCTCGGGCTGTGGCAAGTCGACGGTGCTGCGCTGCTTCAACCGGATGAACGACCTCGTCTCGAGCGCACGGGTCGACGGCGAGGTGCTCTACCACGGTGTCGACCTGTACGGCGCCGGGATCGACCCGATCGAGGTGCGGCGCCGCGTCGGCATGGTCTTCCAGCGGCCGAACCCGTTCCCGAAGTCGATCTACGACAACGTCGCCTACGGGCTTCGGATCCTCGGCATGAAGGACAACCTCGACGACCGCGTCGAGCAGGCGCTGAGGCGCGCCGCCCTCTGGGACGAGGTGAAGAGCCGGCTCAAGCGCTCCGCGCTCGGGCTCTCCGGCGGTCAGCAGCAGCGGCTGTGCATCGCGCGTGCGATCGCCGTGCAGCCGGATGTGATCCTGCTCGACGAGCCCGCATCCGCGCTCGACCCGATCTCGACCACGGCGATCGAGGACCTGATGCACGAGCTGAAGCGCGACTACACACTGGTGATCGTGACGCACAACATGCAGCAGGCGGCCCGCGTCGCCGAGATGACCGCGTTCTTCAGCCTCGACGTGAAGGAGGACGGCTCGCGCCACGGCATCCTCGTCGAGTACGACGCGACCGAGAAGATCTTCACCCAGCCCTCCGACGAGCGCACCGAAGGCTACGTGACGGGACGGTTCGGATAGGCATGCGGATCTCGTTCGGCGAGGAGCTCGCCCAGCTCGAAGCGGCGCTCCAGGAGGAGGGCGACCTCGCGCTGCGGGCGCTCCGCTCGGCGCTGAACGCGCTCGCGCGCGGCGACGAAGAGCTGGCCGACGAGGTGATCAGCTTCGACGACGAGGTCGACCGGCGCTACGTCGCGATCGAGACCGGCGTCCAGTCGCTGCTCGCGCGGCAGACCCCGGTGGCCGCCGATCTCCGGCTCGTGCTCGCCGTCTTGCGGGTCAACCTGCACCTCGAGCGCATGGCCGACTACTGCGTCACGGTCGCGAAGCTGACGAAGCTGATGGGCGACCTGAACGTGACCGACGAGGCGATCGCGAGCTCGATCGAGGACATGGGCCAGCGGGCCGAGCAGATGATCCGCGTGGCGATGGACGCGTTCGCGACGCGCGACGCCGAGAAGGCGCAGACGCTCGTCGAGCTCGACGAGCTGATCGACCGCGCGAACCGGGACGCCGCCGAGAACGTCCTCTCGCTGGGCTCCTCGCCCGAGGAGCGCGAGTACGGCCTGCGGATGCTCGTCGTCTCGCGGTGCGTCGAGCGGATCGGCGACCACGCCGTCGACATCGGCGAGCAGGTCGCCTACCTCGTCACCGGCGAGTTCCGCGAGTTCAGCGACGCCTCGCACCCGGCGTAGCCTCGCCGTCACACCGCCGCGACCGCGAGCCGCACGGCCACGAGCACGAGGCCGGCCGCCAGCAACCGCTCGATCGCCAGCGCAGGCACACGGGTCGAGAGGCGCGCGCCCACCTGCGCGCCGACGGCCACCCCCACGCCCAGCGCCACCGAGCGCCGCAGGCCGTGGCCCAGGGCGTACGAGCCCTGGACGGCGTGAGTCGCCACGCCGGCCCCGCTCATCAGGGCGAGCACGAAGTGCGAGGTGGCCGTTGCGATGTGCGTCGGAAAGCCGAGACCGGCGACGAGGATCGGCACGTGGAAGACACCGCCGCCGATGCCGAGGAAGCTGGAGGCGAAGCCGACCCCGAGGCTGTAGAGCGCGCCGCGCGCGACCGGGACCCGGTAGCGCCACTCGGCACCCGCCCGATCGACGAGCACGCGCAGGCTCCCCGAGCGGCGAACGTCGCGCCGCTTGCCGTGACCCGCGATCCAGAGCGCGACGCCGCCGAGCGCGGCGGCCATGATCCCGTCGAAGGCACGCCGCGGCACCGACCCGACGAGGATGGCGCCGCCGACCGCGCCGGGGAGCGTCGCCGCTCCGAACACGAGCCCGCTCCGGACGTCGATCCGCCGCTGACGCGCGTAGGCGAGGGAGCCCGAGGTGCTGTTCGCCCACACGGCCGCGAGACTGATCGCCGTCAGCGTCCGGGGGCTGTCGTGCGGGTAGACGAGGAGCAGTACCGGCGCGAGGAGAAACCCTCCGCCCGCGCCCACGAGCGTGCCGAGCGCGCCGACACCGAGCCCCAGCAGGACGAGCAGCGCGACCGACGTCGAGCTCACGCGACCACGCTATCGGCGCGCCGGGGCCGCTACGCGTTCTTCACCAGAATGTTGCCGACGCGTGAGGCTGCGGTGTCGCAGGCGTCGACCGCGTCCTCGAGCGCCTCGTAGATGTCCTTCCAGCGGATCACGATCACCGGGTCGATGCGATCGTCCTTGAAGAGGCTCGCACGCGCCGCCCGCGCGACGTCGTCGGCGTCGTCCTCGATCTCCTTGATCCGCTCGATCTCCTCCGACGACCGGCGCACGTCGCGCAGGCCCGTGACGAGCACGCACAGGTGCTCGGCCGCCCGCACGAGCAGGGCGCAGAGCTCGAACGACTGCCGGGTCGGGCTCTCGACGCTGTACAGCCCGAGCAGCTCGGCAGCGTTCTCGGCCGCGTCGGCCACGTCGTCGAGGGCGTAGGCGAGGGTGACGATGTCCTCGCGGTCGTACGGCGTCACGAACATCGCGTTCGCCATCGTCAGCAGCTCCGAGACGCGATCGTCGGCCGCGTGCTCGAGCTCCTTGACGAGCTCCTGCGTGGGGCCGCTGGGCCACAGCAGGAAGCGCTGTTCCACCGCGCGGCAGCACTCGAGCACGGTGTCGCCGACCAGCGCGAGCTGGTCGTGCACCTGACTCGATCCCGGCCCGAACCCGATCCGCATTCTAGAGGCTTGATGTGTGTTGGGGTGTGCGCGGGGATGCGCCTGACCAAGCGGATCGGCTGGGGCGGGCGCAGCGCGTAGCGGTGGCTACGGGCAAGCCCGACGCGGCCGAGCCGCGCCGCGTCGGGCGCACCAGCCGTGGATGCCCGCAAATGCGCATCAAGCCTCTAAAAGATGGCCTTGACGGGGAACCAGACGGCGGCCGCCATCAGCGCCGCGGCCGGGATGGTGAGGATCCAGGCGAAGACGATGTTGCCGGCGACGCCCCAGCGGACGGCCGACAGGCGCTTCGTCGCGCCCGAGCCCATCACCGCGCCGGACACCACATGGGTGGTGGAGAGCGGATAGCCGTACCGCGTCGACACGTAGATCACGGCGCCCGCCGTCGCCTGCGCGGCGAACCCCGCCGGCGGGTCCATCTGGAAGACACGCTGGCCCAGCGTCCGCATGATCCGCCATCCGCCGGCGTACGTCCCGGCGCCGATCGAGACGGCCGCCGCGATCTTCACCCAGGTCGGGATGTAGAACGAGTCGATCGAGCCGTGTGTGTACAGCGCCAGGGCGATCACGCCCATCGTCTTCTGGGCGTCGTTCGCGCCGTGGGTGAACGCGACCCAGGTGCCGCTCGCGAGCTGACCGATCCGGAACGACCGGTTCGCGAGGCCGGGCGTCATCCACTGGAAGGCCCAGAAGATCCCGATCAGGAGCCCGAATGCCGCCACGAAGGCGATCGTCGGCGCCCAGAGCGCAGGGATCACGACCTTGTGCGCCAGGCCGTGCCACTGCACGCCCTGCTCGCCGGACTGGGCGAGCGCGGCGCCGACCAGCCCGCCGACGAGCGCATGCGACGAGGAGGACGGCAGGCCGAGCCACCACGTGAGCAGGTTCCAGATGATCGCGCCGATCACGGCCGCGAGCACCGTGCGCGAGTTGGCGAGCCCCGCGTCGATGATCCCCTTGCCGACCGTCTTCGCCACCGCAGTCGTGACGAAGGCGCCGCCCAGGTTCGCGACGGCTGCCACCAGAACCGCCAGGCGCGGCGAGAGCGCGCGGGTCGAGACGGAGGTCGCGACCGCGTTCGCCGTGTCGTGGAAGCCGTTCGTGAAGTCGAACGCGAGAGCGACGACGATCGTGACGACGAGGAGCGTCAACGGTTCTTGACGAGGATCGCCTCGAGGACGTCGGCGGCGTTCTCGCAGGCGTCCACGGCCTCCTCGAGCTGCTCGTGGATGTCCTTCCAGCGGATGATCGTCAGCGGGTCGGCTCCCGACCGGAACAGCTCGGCGATCGCCTCGCGCTCCAGGCGGTCGCCCTCGTCCTCGAGCTCCCGCAGCGCGACGAGCTGGCGCGCGGAGTCCTTGAAGCCCTCGAGCCGCTCGACCGCCTCGTGCAGGCGCGCGGCGGCCCGGTGGATCACCTCGGCCTGCTGCCGTGCCTTCGCGGGTACGTCCTTCACCTCGTAGGCGTCGATGTTGTCGGCCGCCTCGTCGACGTGGTCGCAGATGTCGTCGATCACCGTCGCCAGGCGATACATGTCGTCGCGGTCGAACGGCGTCACGAAGGTGCGGTTGAGGAGGTTGATCACCTCGTGGGTGAGCCGGTCGCCCTCGCCTTCGAGCTCGCGGATGTCGCGGAGGCGCTCGCGGCTCTCGGGCCAATCCTCGAGCAGCTCCACCAGGGCGCGGGCGATTTCGCGTGCGTTCGCGGAGGCCTGGGTGAAGAGGTCGAAGAACTCCCGCTTCTGCGGAGTCAGCCGGAGAGGCATCCGGCGCGTTCTACCAGACCTCGTTCACCAGATCGACACCGAACCGTTACCGCCTCGTCCGTGAGATCCGCGCCGGGACGGACACCCTGAACCCATGACCAATCGCATCCCCATGATCCTCGTCGTCGCCGCGGCAGCGCTGCTCGCCGGCTGCGGCGGCTCGTCGACGAGCTCCACGTCCTCCACGACGAGCGGCTCGCCGGCCTCCGGCTCCGGCGGCGCGACGGTTCTCGTCGGCGCCGGCTCGACCTTCGTCTACCCGCTCGAGTCCCAGTGGTCGGGCGACTACGCGAAGCGTGCAGGCGTCACCGTCACCTACGGCGCCGTCGGCTCGGGTGCCGGCATCGCCGCGATCACCGACGGCTCCGTCGACTTCGGCGCGTCGGACGCGCCGCTCACCTCCGACCAGCTGAGCGCCTGCGGAGCGTGCGTCGAGATCCCCTGGGCGCTCGGCGGGACGTCGATCGCGTACAACCTGAAGGGCGCACCCGCGCACCTGCACCTCGACGGGCCCGCGCTCGCCGGCATCTTCCTCGGCACGATCACGCACTGGAACGATCCTGCGATCGCGAAGCTCAATCCCGGCGTCTCGCTGCCGTCGACCAGGATCACGCCCGCCTTCCGCAGCGACGGCAGCGGCACCTCGTACAACTTCACCGACTACCTCTCGAGCGTCAGCCCGCGGTGGAAGTCCAGGGTCGGAATCTCGACCCAGCCGAGCTTCCCGGCCGGCCAGGGCGCGAAGGGCTCCTCCGGCGCCGCCGGGGTCGTCTCGCACACCGACGGCGCGATCACCTACGTCGACGTCGCCTACGCGGAAGCGAACGGGCTCTCGTACGCGGCGGTGAGGAACGAGGCAGGACGGTTCGTCCTCCCCACCGTGTCGTCGATCAGGGCGGCGGCCGCGGCGGCCGCGTCACCGAAGCCGAACGCCGCGATCTCGATCGTCGACCCGCCCGCGTCCGCGGCGGCTGCCTACCCGATCTCGACCTTCACCTACGTGATCGTCAAGAAGCAGACCCCGAAGGCGCAGGCCCTGAAGGCGTTCCTGACCTACGCCGTCACGACGGGCCAGCAGTTCGGGCCGAAGCTGCTGTTCGCGCCGCTGCCGCAGAAGGTCGTCGCCGCCGACCGGAAGGCGATCGCCCAGGTCGGGTGAGGGACTCAGCTCAGGAAGTACGCCGTGCAGCCGGCGCCCGCGAGCAGGCAGTAGACCGCGAACGGCACCAGCGTGTTCGTCGCGAAGAACCGCATCAGGAACCTGATCGCGAGGTAGGCGGTGACCGCGGCGCAGAGCGCTCCCACGAGCGCCTGGCCGCGGACGCCGTCGCCCTGGCTGCCCATCAGCTCCGGCAGCTTGAGGGCGCCCGCAGCGGCGATGATCGGCGTGGCGAGGAGGAAGGCGAACCGCGCGGCGTCGCGGTTCGAGAGCCCCACGAGGAGGCCGCCGCCCATCGTCACGCCTGACCGGGAGAAGCCCGGGATCAGCGCGAGCGCCTGCACGGCGCCGACGGCGACCGACCCTCCCCACGTCATCCGGCGCGCGATGCGCGCGTCGTCGTCCGCCTCCACCTGCGGTGCCTGGCGGCGCAGGAGCTCGGCGCCGTAGAGCGCGAGCCCGTTCAGCATCAGCACGATCGCGGCGGAGGTGGGCGAGGCGAAGACCCTGCGCAGCGAATGCTCGAGCGTCAGCCCCAGGATCCCGGCCGGGATCGTCCCCACGACGAGCAGCCAGCCGAGCTTCGCGTCGGTGTCGGTCTCGGCGATCTCGCGGTCGCGCAACGAGCGGCCGAGGCCCTTGACAATCCGCACCCAGTCGCGCCAGAAGAAGAGCAGGAGCACGATCGCGGTCGCGATGTGCGTCGCGACGAGGAACGACAGGAAGTACGGGTCGTTCTGGTGGATGTTCCAGCCGAGCAGGCTCGGCAGGATCACGCTGTGACCGAGGCTGGAGACCGGGAACAGCTCCGAGACGCCCTGGAGCAGCCCCATCACCACCGCCTGGGGGTAGGAGATCAGCGCGCCGAGGATCACGGAGCGGTCGTCGTCCGCTTCGGCCCGGTGGCGAACCAGGCGAACGCATAACATGCGAGGCCGACCAGGAACGCGGCGATCCCATGCTTTGCGTGATGGTGGCTCGAACCTGCCTGATGCCCCGGGAAGAAGCCGGGGAGCGACTTCGCCGGCTCGAGCCAGTACGTGATCGCGATCGCGATCAGGCACGTCCCCACGAGCAGCGCAAGCCAGGCGAGCAGGCGATCGTTCCGCATCGGCGCAGCATACGTACGCCGGCGGCCGGAACCGGGCCGGTCACCGGACCGTCACCCGGCGTTCACCTCTTCGGGTCGGCGGGTCGGCGGCGCGCCCGGAGCGGATCCCTCCCCGCTCCGGACGCGCCCGTGCTGCACCCCAGGCACCGGCACGGCCGGCAGAGCTCCGCGACGTGCCGCGCCCACCGTAGTGCGCCGTCGCCGGCGCGCGGGTTACAGGGCGGCGACGATGCGGGGTCGGCCTGGCTGCCGACCCTTCCCTTCGCGTGGATCCGCGTCGACGATTCCCGCTATGAGCATGTTCGCCGTGGTCGCCCACCGGGTCACGCCGACGAATACCCGGCTCGGCGCGGTGCTCTCCCCTGCGCAGGCGCTCGCCCGCCTGCAACCGGGCGACGTCGCGCTCGGACGGCTCGACGTGCTCCAGACGCTCGACGGCATCGAGCCGGGGCTCTGGACGCTCGAGCGGCTCGCCGCCTCCGGGGTGCGTGTCCTGAACGGACGGCGCTCGCTCGTCGCCGCCCACGACAAGCTCGCCACCGCGCAGGCGCTCTTCGCCGCCTCGCTCCCGCATCCGCGCAGCGTGCACGTGGCGCCGTGGCTGCCCGTGCCGGAGCTCGAGCCTCCACTCGTCCTGAAGCCGCGGTTCGGCTCGTGGGGCCGCGACGTCGTCCGCTGCGACGACCCCGAGTCGATCGAGCAGGCGCTCGCCGAGCTCGAGTCGCGGCCCTGGTTCGAGGCGACCGGCGCGCTCGCGCAGCGGCTCGTCACTCCCCGCGGTTACGACCTCCGGCTCGTGGTCGCACGGGGGCGCGTCGTCGGCGCGGTCCGCCGGGTCGCCGCACCCGGCGAGTGGCGGACGAACGTGGCCCTCGGGGCGCGCCGGGAGCCGGTGGCACCGCCGCCCGAGGCCTGCCAGGTCGCGCTGCGCGCGGCCGCCGCGATCGGAGCCGACCTGGTCGGAGTCGAACTGCTTCCCGCCGACGTCGGCACGTGGGTGGTGCTCGAGCTGAACGGCGCCGTCGACTTCACGAGCGCCTACTCGCTCGACGACGACGCGTTCGCCGCGGCGACCGACGCGCTACGGGTAGTCGTAGAAGCCCCGGCCGGTCTTGCGGCCGAGCCGGCCGGCCTGGACATACCGGCGTAACAGCGGGCACGGGGCGTACTTGGGGTCGCCGAGGCCGCGGTGCAGCACCTCCATGATCGCCACGCAGGTGTCGAGCCCGATCAGGTCGGCGAGCGCGAGCGGCCCCATCGGGTGGGCGAAGCCGAGCTTCGCGATCGTGTCGATCGCCTCCGCCTCCGCGACCCCCTCCATCAATGCGTACGCGGCCTCGTTGACGAACGGCATCAGGATCCGGTTGGAGACGAAGCCGGGGAAGTCGCTCGCCTCGGCCGGCTCCTTGCCGAGGTCGCGTGCCAGCTCGACGATCGCGGCGGCGGTCTCGTCGGAGGTCTGCACGGCGCGGATCACCTCGACCAGCGCGAGCACCGGCACCGGGTTGAAGAAGTGCATGCCGATCACCCGCTCCGGACGTGACGTGGCCGCGGCGAGCGAGGTGATCGGGATCGAGCTCGTGTTCGAAGCGAGGATCGCCTCCGGCGGCAAGACCTCGTCGGCACGGCGGAACACGTCCTCCTTCGCGGCGGCGTCCTCGGTGATCGCCTCGATCATCAGGTCGGCGGCGACGAGCTGCGCGGCGGCGGTCACCCGCGCGAGCGTCTCGTCCGGGTCGGCGCCGCCCTTCGCCGCGAGCCGCTCGAGACTCGTCCGCATCGCGCCGATGCCCCGCTCGACCGCACCGGGATACGGGTCGTGCAAGGAGACGCGGCGGCCGGACGCAGCCACGACCTGTGCGATCCCCGCACCCATCTGCCCCGCGCCGACGACCAGGACGTGCTCGAACGTCACGGCGCCGGACCCTACCCTTCGACCTGTGGACGTGCGGCCGGCAACCGGAGACGACGCAGAGGCGATCGAGGCGATCAGGGTCGCCGGCTGGCGCGTCGCCTACCGCCACGTCTTCCCGCCCGACGAGCTCGACCGGATGCCGGTCGACGGGCAGCGCTGGCGGTCGCGGCTGGAGCGGCCGCCTCGCGGTTGGGCCACCTCCGTCGCGGAGGACGAAGGACGGGTGATCGGCTTCGTCAGCGTCGGGCCGAGTCGCGACGTGCACGGCCTCGGGGAGCTCTACGCGATCTACGTCGACCCGGACGTCTGGTCGACCGGCGCAGGGCGTGCGCTCGCCGAGCACGCCGAGCGGCAGCTCGCGTCCGAGTACGCCGAGGCCACGCTCTGGGTGCTGGAGGACAACCCGCGCGCACGCGCGTTCTACGAGGCGGCCGGCTGGGCGCCGGACGGGGCCCGCAAGGCCGAGGAGCGCTGGGGCGTCCGCGCGCCCGAGGTGCGCTACCGCAAGCGGCTCTGTCCGGGCGCCTGACCGCCGAGCCCGGGGCCGGATTCGAGGGTCTCGAGCAGGGCGCGGTCGCGGTCGTAGGAGAGCAGCGCGCGTGCCTCCGCCGGTGTCGCCCAGCGCAGCTCGTCGATCTCGTTCCGCGCGGTCGGCTCGCCCGTGGCCCGCATCAGGAACCAGCGCACCTCCTTCGTCCCCTCGCGCAGCTCGTAGTGCGTCGACCCGACATAGGGGCCGAGCTCGCAGGCGAGCGCGGTCTCCTCCTCGACCTCGCGCAGCGCGGCGTCCTCCCACGACTCGCCCTCCTCGAGCTTCCCCTTCGGGAAGGCCCAATCGCCGTAGCGGGGCCGGTGCACGAGCAGCACGCGTCCGTCGCGGGCGACGAGGCCGCCGGCGGCGCGGAGCGGGTCGCCGCTCAAACCTCGACGAGGAGGGCGTCGCCCTGGCCGCCGCCGCTGCAGATCGCGGCCAGGCCGAGACCGCCGCCGGAGCGCCGGAGCTCGTGCACCATCGTCGCCACGATGCGACCGCCGGAGGCGCCGATCGGATGCCCGAGCGCGACCGCGCCGCCGTTCACGTTCACCTGCTCCTCGTCTGCGCCGAGCATCTTCGTGGAGTTCCAGGCGACCGAGGAGAACGCCTCGTTGATCTCCACCCGCTGCACGTCGTCGATCGTCTTGCCGGCCCGGCGGAGCGCCATCGCGCCCGCGTTCGCCGGCGTCCGCGCCAGGTAGGCGAAGTCGTCTGCGACGTAGCCCTGCGAGAGGATGGTCGCGAGCGGCTCGAGCCCGCGCTTGCGCGCCCACTCCTCCGAGCAGACGACGACACAGCTCGCGCCGTCGTTCACCCCCGGCGCGTTGCCGGCCGTGGTCGTCCCTTCCGGGTCGAACACCGGCTTCAGCGACGCCAGCTTCTCGAGCGTCGTGTCGCGGCGGATCCCCTCGTCCGCGGTCAGCTCCCCGACCGGGACGAGCTCGTCGTCGAACCGGCCCGCGTCCTGCGCGGCCGCGGCCCGCTCGTGCGAGCGCACGGCCCACGAATCCTGCTGCTCGCGCGAGATGCCGAGCTCCCGCGCCACCTTCGAGTTCTGAAGCACCATGTGCAGCTGGTCGAACGTGGAGGTCAATCCGTCGTAGACCATCGAGTCGAGCAGCTCACCGTGCCCGAGCCGGTACCCGAGCCTGGCCTTCTTCAGCAGGTACGGCGCGTTCGTCATCGACTCCATGCCGCCGGTCACGACCACCTCGACGTCACCGGCGCGGATCATCGAGTCGGCGATCTCGATCGCGCGGATCGAGGACGCGCAGACCTTGTTGATCGTGTCCGCGGGCGTCTCGATCGGCAGCCCCGCGCCGATCGCGGCCTGCCGGGCAGGAGCCTGGCCGGCGCCCGCCTGCAGCACCTGGCCCATGATCACGTACTGCGGCTCCTGCGGCTCGACCCCGATCCGCTCGAGCGCCGCCGTGATCGCGAAGGCGCCGAGCTGCGTCGCCTCGTAGGCGGCGAGGCCGCCGCCGAGCCTGCCGAACGGCGTGCGGACTGCGCTCACGATCACGCTGCGGCCGGCCACGCACGCAGACTAGCGAGGCGTACGCGCGGGGCGGTCGGTCGAAACCACGCTCAGCGGACGAACGACTGCGTCGCGCCGGAGCCGGCGGGCGAACGCGACGATCAGCCGGACGATCGCCTCGACGTCCGCGAGGTCGCAGAGCTCGTTCGGGCTGTGCAGGTACCGCGTAGGGATCGAGAGCAGGCCGGTCGGGATGCCGGCGCGGGCGGGATGGATCTCGTCGGCGTCCGTGGAGGTCGTGCTGGAGTAGACCTCGAACGCGTGCTCGATGCCCTCGGCCTCCGCGGCCTCGGCGAGCAGGTCGCTGATGTTCGGGTTCAGCGTCGGCCCACGGGCGATCATCGCGCCCATGCCGAGCTCGACGCGTCCGACGCGGCGGGGGTCGCCGCCCGGCACGTCCGTCGCAGGCGTCACGTCCACGGCGATCGCCACCTGCGGATCGAGCCCGTAGGCCACGGCCCGGGCGCCGTACAGGCCGATCTCCTCCTGCACCGCCGCAACGGCGACCACGTCGACGTCCGCGCCCTCGGCGGCGAGGCGGCGGGCGGCCTCGAGCGCGATGTACGCGCCGAGCCGGTTGTCGAGCGCCCGCGACATCAGGCGGCCGCCCGGCAGCTCGACCGGCGGCCCGACCCAGACGCCGGCGTCGCCGACGCGCACGAGGCGCTCGGCGTCCTCACGGCTCGCGGCGCCGATGTCGAGGTGCAGGTCGACGTGCTCGAGCCGCGGCCGGTCTCGAAGCTGCTCCGGGGCGAGCCGCTTGCGCGAGATCGCGCCCGGAACCCGGCCGGCCCGCGTCAGCAGCTCGACCCGCTGGCCGTGCAGCATCTCCGGCGAGATGCCGCCGATCGTAGTGAAGGAGAGGAGCCCCTGCTCCTCGATGTTCGTCACCACGACGCCGATCTCGTCGATGTGGCCGACGATCGCCAGGGTGGGCGCTCCGTCGGCGGCGCGCACGCGCGCGAACGACGTGCCGAGCGTGTCGGAGCTCACCTCCGCGAAGGCCGACGCCGCCTCGCGCCACACCCGCGCCGGCTCCTGCTCGTGCCCCGAGGGGCCGGGAGCGGCGAGGAGCGCGGTGAGGAGCTCGGGGGCGGCCACGGCTTGCGCATTCAACCAGCAGCGCCTAGGCTGGCCGCGAATGAGCTCCCCGACCCCGATCTGGTGGGCCTGGCGTCACGGGCGGGGCGGGAGCGTGCACTTCTAAGCGCGCAGGACAGCCCGTCACCGCTTCACCCGCCGCGACCCGAGAGGGTCGTTTTTCGTCACCCATGAACTCGACCGCCGTGCTTCCCACCGACCTGCTGACCCCGCTCGGGGCCTACCTCCACCTGCGCGGGCACGGGCGGGCCGCGTTCCTGCTCGAGTCGGTCGAGCAGGGGCGCCTCGGCCGGTACTCGCTCGTCGGGTGCGGCAACCGGATCGTGAGCTTCGAGCAGGCCGAGAGCGTGCGCGAGCCCGTCGTGGGCTACCTGGGCTACGACCACGTCACGAAGCTCGAGCCGACCGTCCTGCTGCCGGACGACGGACCCGACCTGCCGGAGAGCCGCTTCGTCGTCGCGGACGTGCTCGTGCGCTTCGACCACGCGCGCAACACCGCCGAGGTGCTGGCGGGCGAGGCCGAGGAGGTGCGGGCGCTCGTCGAGTCCCCCCTGCCCCCGTTCCCCGCCGGCGCGGCGGGCGGCGGCGGCCCGACGCGGCGCCTGCCCGGCCGCGCCGCGTACGAACGCGGTGTCGAGGCCTGCCGGGAGCACATCCGGCGCGGCGACGCCTTCCAGATCGTGCTCTCCCAGCGGGCCGAGCGGCGCACCGGAGCGTCGGCCGTCGCGATCTACCGCGCGCTGCGGAGGATCAACCCGTCGCCGTACCTCTTCCTGCTCGAGCTCGACGGGCTCGCCCTCGTCGGCTCGTCGCCCGAGACGCTCGTCAAGCAGGACGGGCGGGCGAGCCTCCGTCAACCCGATCGCCGGCTCGACGAGCCCCGGGGCCGGCGACGCCGAGCGGCTGCTCGCCTCGGAGAAGGACCGGGCCGAGCACGTGATGCTCGTCGACCTCGGCCGCAACGACCTCTCGCGCGTCTGCGTCCCCGGCAGCGTCACGGTGGCGCGCTTCCTCGAAGCGGAGCGCTTCTCCCACATCACGCATCTCGTCTCGGAGGTCGTGGGCGAGCTCCGGGACGGCGTGACGCCGTTCGAGCTCCTGCGGGCGACCTTCCCCGCCGGCACGGTCTCCGGCGCGCCGAAGGTCAGGGCGATGCAGATCATCTCCGAGCTCGAGGGCTACCGGCGCGGCCCCTATGCGGGGGCGGTGCTCTACTCGCTGCCGGGCGGGCCGCTCGACGCGTGCATCGCGATCCGCACCGTCGTGCTGCACGACGGCCTGGCCCTGCTCCAGGCGGGGGCCGGCATCGTGGCCGACAGCGATCCGCGCGCCGAGCACGAGGAGTGCCTGCGCAAGCTGGCGGCCCTCGAGAGCGCCGTCGACGCAGCGGAGGCGCGATGATCCTGCTCATCGACAACTACGACTCGTTCACCTACAACCTCGCGCACCTGTTCGGCGAGCTCGGCGCCGAGGTGGTCGTCCGGCGCAACGACGAGCTCACGGCCGACGAGGCGGAGTCTCTCGGCCCCTCGCACCTCGTCGTCTCGCCCGGGCCCGGCAGGCCCGAGAACGCCGGCGAGACCGGAGCCGATCCTGCGGCGCCTGTGCGAGCAGGTCCCCACGCTCGGCGTCTGTCTCGGCCATCAGGCGCTCGTCCAGGTGTACGGCGGCACCGTCGGCAGGGCCCGGGAGCTCGTGCACGGCAAGGCGACGATCGTCACGCACGACGGTCGGGGCATCTTCGCCGGGCTGCCGGAGGACTTCCTCGCCGGCCGGTACCACTCGCTCGCCGCGACGTCGGTGCCGGACGTGTTCGAGGTCTCGGCGCGGGCCGCCGACGGCGAGGTGATGGCCGTGCGGCACCGCGAGCTCCCGGTCGACGGCGTCCAGTTCCATCCGGAGTCGGTGCTGACCCCGCACGGCGGCGAGATCGCGCGCAACTTCCTGGAGGGCGCGATGATCCAGGGCGTGCTCGCGCGGCTGCTCGACGGACACGATCTGACGCGGGCGGAGGCCCGCTCGGTGATGAACGAGATCATGGCCGGCGAGGCGACGCCGGCCCAGATCGGCGGCTTCCTGGTGGCGCTGCGGCTGAAGGGCGAGACGGCGGACGAGATCGCGGGCTGCGCGGAGGGGATGCGCGACCACGTCGTCCCCGTGCAGCCGCGCAGCGAGGATCTCGTCGACACCGCCGGCACGGGCGGCGACGGGGGCAAGACGTTCAACATCTCCACCGCGGCGGCGCTGCTCGCGGCGGCGGCGGGGGCGCACGTCGCGAAGCACGGCAACCGCTCCGTCTCCTCGCAGACGGGGTCGGCCGACGTGCTCGAGGAGCTGGGCTTCGAGCTGAACCTGCCGCCGGACCGGATCGCCCGGTCGATCGACGAGCTCGGGTTCGGCTTCATGTTCGCGCCGACCCACCACCCGGCCATGCGACATGCGGCGCCGGTTCGCCGCGAGCTCGCTGCGCGGACGGTGTTCAACGTGCTCGGCCCGCTCACGAATCCCGCCGGCGCACGCGCGCAGGTCGTGGGCGTCTACTCCGCGACGCTCGTGCGGACGGTGGCGGACGTGCTCGCGCGGCTCGGCGCCCACCGCGCGTTCGTCGTGCACGGCGCCTACGGCATCGACGAGCTTTCCCCCGCCGGGCCGAACCTCGTGTGCGAGGTCGTCGAGGGGGCCGTGCACGAACGCGAGATCGACCCGCTCGACCTGGGCATCCCCCGCTGCGACCCGAACGAGTTGCGCGGCGGGAACGCGGCCGAGAACGCGCGCGCGATCCGCGAGGTGTTCGCGGGCCGCGACGACGGCCGTCGCTCGGCGATCCTCCTGAACGCCGCGGGTGCGATCGCCGCCGGCGGGCATGCCGCGGACCTGCGCGAGGGGCTCGAGCTCGCGCGCGGCGGCGCTCGACTCCGGCGCCGCCTCGGAGCGGCTCGAGCGGCTCGCCGCCTTCTCCCGCGAGCAGGCGGCCGGATGAGGTTCGTCGAGGCGCTGCGGGCTCCGGGGTTCGGGGCGATCGCGGAGTTCAAGCGTCGGTCGCCCTCGGCCGGCGACCTGCGTCCGGACGGCGACCCGGCGGCGGTCGCCCGTGCCTATGCGGCGGCCGGCGCCCGCGCGATGTCGGTGCTCGTCGACGAGCGCTTCGGCGGCTCCTGGGACGATCTCCGCGCGGCGCGCTCGGCCACCACGATCCCGCTGCTCGCGAAGGGCTTCTTCTCCACCGCCGACCACCTCGAGACGGCACGGGCCGCAGGCGCGGACGCGGCGCTGCTCCTGCTCCGGGATCTCGACGACGCCGCGGTCGCCGGCCTGCTCGAGGTTGCGCGGAAGCTCGGCATCGACACCCTCGTCGAGGCGCACGATGCCGACGAGCTCGCCCGTGCGGAGCTGCTCGACGCCCCCGTGATCGGGGTGAACGCGCGCGACCTGGCGACGTTCGCAATCGACCGCCGCCCGCAGCTGGAGCTCGTCGCCCGGGCGCCGCGGAACCGGATCGTGATCGCCGAGAGCGGCGTCGAGACTCGCGCGCAGGCCGCCGCCGCGGAGCTCGCGGGCGCCGCCGCGGTGCTCGTCGGCTCGACGCTGATGCGCGCACGCGACCCGGGCGAGAAGCTGCGGGAGCTCGTCTCGCGCCCGCTCGTCAAGGTCTGCGGCCTGACCCGCCAGGACGACGTCGACGCGGCTGTCGAAGCGGGCGCCGACCTGGTGGGATTCGTGCTCGCGCCCGAGAGCCCGCGTCGCGCGCCGGCGCTGCTCGACGCGCCGGACACGGTCCTGCGCGTCGCGGTCTTCGTCGGCGAGGAGTCGGAGACGGAGGCCGACCTCGTCCAGCTCTACGCGCGCGAAGACGGCCACCGCGGCCGGGACGCCGTCCTGCTGCGGCGGGGCGAGCGGGTCGGGACGGTGGTCGACCTCCCGTGGCAGGCGGCCGACGACACCCACCTCGAGCGCGCCCGTGCCACCCCCGGCCGCGTGATGCTCGCGGGCGGCCTCGGCCCCGGCAACGTCGCCGCCGCCGTCGCGGCCGTGTACCCGTGGGCGGTCGACTCGGCCCGCTCGACCGAGCGGGCGCCGGGCATCAAGCAGCACGATCTCGTCCGCGCCTGGGTGGAGGCGGCGCGATGAGCCGGGCGCGCACCTTCGGCGACTACGGCGGCCGCTACGTGCCCGAGACCCTGATCCCGGCGCTCGACGAGCTCGAGCAGGTCTGGGCGTCGCTCCGCGACGACGACGCGTTCCGCGCCGAGCTGCACGAGCTCGGCACCAGCTATGCGGGGCGGCCGACGCCGCTCACGCGCGTCGAGCGCTTCGCCCCCGCGCAGCGCATGTATCTGAAGCGGGAGGACCTGCTGCACACCGGCGCGCACAAGCTGAACAACGCACTCGGGCAGGCGGTGATCGCCCGCCGCCTCGGCAAGCACCGGATCATCGCCGAGACGGGCGCGGGCCAGCACGGCGTCGCCACCGCCACCGTTTGCGCCCGGTTCGGCCTCGAGTGCGTCGTCTACATGGGCAGCGAGGACATCCGCCGCCAGGCGCCCAACGTCGAGCGGATGCGCCTGCTGGGTGCCGAGGTGCGCCCGGTCGAGTTCGGCACCCGCACGCTCAAGGAGGCGACGAGCGAGGCGATCCGCGACTGGATCGCCAACGTCGAGACGAGCTACTACCTGATCGGGTCGTGCGTCGGGCCTGCTCCCTACCCCGAGGTGGTGCGCGAGCTCCAGCGGGTGATCGGCCGCGAGGCGCGCGCGCAGATGCTGTCGGTGGAGGGGCGCCTGCCCGAGGTCGTCGTCGCCTGTGTCGGCGGCGGCTCGAACGCGATCGGGATCTTCGCGGACTTCGTGCCGGACGAGGAGGTCCGCCTGCTCGGGGTCGAGGCCGCCGGAGCCGCGTCCCTCGGGGCGGGCCGGCCGGGTGTGCTGCACGGCGCCCGCTCCTCGCTGCTCGCCGACGGCGACGGGCAGATCCTCGACGCCCACTCGATCTCGGCGGGGCTCGACTACCCGGGCGTCGGGCCCGAGCACGCGCACCTGCGCGACACGGGCCGCGCCTCCTACGTGCCGTGCACCGACGCGGAGGCTCTGACGGCCTTCCATCGCCTCTGCGAGACAGAGGGGATCGTGCCGGCGCTCGAGTCGTCGCACGCGCTCGCCCGGGCGCTCGACTGCGGCGCCGAGCTGGTGCTCGTGTGCCTCTCCGGGCGAGGCGACAAGGACCTCGCCGAGGTGCTGCGGACATGAGCCGTAGGCTCGACGGAGGCTCGCAAAGAGCGGAGGCGGCGGCCTCGCCGGCGCCGGAGCGGGAATCCGGCCGTAGGCTCGACGGAGGCTCGCAAAGAGCGGAGGTAGGGCGGGAACAGCTCGTGCGAACGCCGGTTGCCCTATGAGCAAGACGCTGGTCGTGTACCTGATGGCGATGCCGGACACGCCCGAGCTCGTGCGGGTGGCGGTCGAGGCCGGCGCCGACGTGATCGAGCTCGGCTTTCCGTTCTCGGACCCGCTCGCGGACGGGCCGGTCGTCCGGCGCGCCGGCGAGCGGGCGCTCGCGGCCGGGATGCGGACCGGACGCTGCCTCGAGGTGCTGGCGCGGACGCGGGAGCTCGTCGACGTACCGCTCGTGCCGATGACCTACGCGTCGATCTGGGAGGCGTACGGCTGGGACCGGCTCGAGGCCGACGCTCGCTCCGCCGGCGCCACGTCGTTCATCGTCCCCGACCTGCCGGCCGACGCACAGCCGGAGCTGCGCCGCGTCCAGCTCGTCGCTCCGACCTCGACGGACGAGCGCCTGCGACTGGCCGCGGAGACGACGGACGGCTGGCTCTATCTCGTCACGGTGGCGGGCACCACGGGTGCACGCAGCGACCTCGCTCCCGGCCTCGCACCGCTCGCGTCGCGGGCACGCGCCGTCACGTCCCTGCCGCTGCGGGCCGGTTTCGGCATCTCGACACCCGCGAACGCCCGCGCGGCGGCGGAGCTGGCGGACGGCGTCGTCGTCGGCTCGCGCGCGGTCGAAGCCGCGGAGCAGGGGCCGGCCGCGCTCGCCGAGCTGGTGACGGCGCTGCGGCAGGCGCTCGACACGATCACCGAGACTGCAGCACCACCAGCGTCGACGCCGTCACGGTCGAGCCGTGCCTGACGCCGCGGAAGCTCACGTGCTCTCCCTTCGCCGCCGCCGGCCGCGCCGCCGACGGGTTGCGCAGCGTGACGCGGAGCGTGCCGCCGTGCGGGTTCCTGACGATCAGGTCCTTGCCCGCCGTCCGCAGCACGAGCAGCGCCTTGCCGACGACGGTTGTTCCCTGCATGACCAGCTTCGGCGGACCGCCTGCCCGCTGCCCGCCGGGCGCCTCGCCGGTCTTGCCGGTGCTGGAGAAGAGCGGTGCGCTGCGATCCTTCGAGCCGCACGCCGTCAGCGCGACGAGGGCGGCGAGCACGCAGACGGGCAGGGCAACGAGTCGCATGACCGGCTTCTGTCCGGGCCGGGCAGGAAGAATCCTCGCCGATGAACGAGGTCGCGGTGGTCGGCGCCGGCGTCTCCGGCGCCTCGATCGCACGCGAGCTGGCGCTCCGCGGCCGGCGCGTGCGGCTGATCGAGCAGTACGGACCGGGAACCGTCCGCTCTGCGTCGGGCGGCGACACGCGCCTCCTGCGCGCCGCCCACGGCGAGGCGGAGTGGTACACGGCGAGCGCCGTGCACGCCCGCGAGCTCTGGCTCCGGCTCGAGCAGGAGCACGGGGCACGGATCTTCGAGCCCGTCGGCCTCGCCTGGTTCGCCGGCCGCGCCGACGGCTTCGAAGCGGCGAGCCGGGCCGTTCTCGACCGTCTGGGCGTGCGGAGTGAGTGGCTGACTCCGACAGAGGCACGCGGGCTGTTCCCGTCGCTCGGGCTCGACGACCTGCACGCGGTGCTCTGGGAGCCGGACGCCGGCGTCCTGCACGCCAGGCTCGCGACGCAGCTGCTCGTGGACGACGCGGTCGCGCGCGGCGCCGCGCTGCGGCTCGAACACGCGAGCCCCGCCTCCCCGCCCACCGCCGACGTCGTCGTCTGGGCCTGCGGCGCGTGGCTCCCCGGCCTCTTCCCGGGGCTCGTCGACGTCAGCATCTCGCGCCGGGACGTCTTCTTCCTCGGAGGCGACGCCGGCTGGGCCGGCACGCCGGGCTTCGTCGACTACGACGCGGGGTTCTACGGCCACGGCGACATCGCCGGCCTCGGCGTGAAGGTCGCTCCGGACTCTCCGGGAGGCGACGTCGACCCGGACACGCTCGACCGGCTCCCCGACCCGCGTCGGGAGCAGGAGGCACGCCGGTACGCCGCCCGGCGCTTTCCCGCGCTCGCGGGCGCCCCGGTCGTCGGCGCCCGCGTGTGCCAGTACGACCTCTCCACCGACACGCACTTCCTCGTCGATCGCCATCCGGAGCACGAGAGCTGGTGGCTCGTCGGCGCCGGCTCCGGCCACGGCTTCAAGCACGGCCCGGCTCTCGCCGAGTACGTCGCCGACTGCATCGAGGCCCGGCGCGAGCCCGAGCCGTTCCATGCTCTCGGAGCCCGCACCGGCGACGCCGGCCTGCGCACGGGCACCGGCGCCGACGCCTGAGGCGCTCGGAGCGAGCTTCACGCAGGATCGCCCTCTGCAATCTCGCGCCGATCTGAGTTACAACTGGTACGCAGAGGGCTATGGGGTCGAAGGCGATCATCGTCGCGGTGCTCGGCGCGCTCGCGTGCGCGACGCTTGCCCATGCCTCGGACGGCGTGCAGCGGCCACCGGTGCAGTGGGCGGTGCCCGGGACGAACTTCACCCCGGTGCGGCACCGCAGGATCACGACGATCGTGATCCACGCCACCGACGGCGGCAGCCTCACCGGGAACGTCTCGTGGCTGACCGGCACCCGCTCGGAGGCCTCGGCCCACTACGTGGTCTCCACCGACGGGCACATCGTGCAGCTCGTCCCGTTGCACGACATCGCCTGGCACTCGGGAAACAAGGCGATGAACGAACAGTCGATCGGCGTCGAGCACGTCGGCGACACGCTCGACCCGAGCGGCTTCACGACCGCCGAGTACCGATCGTCCGCGCGGCTCGTGGCGTGGCTCGCGCGCCGCTACGACATCCCCGTCGACCGGCACCACATCATCGGCCATTCCGAGGTCCCCGACCCGTTCCATCCGGGCCGCTACGGCGGCGCCGACCACCACACCGACCCCGGCGCCTACTGGCGGTGGGGGTACTACATGCGCCTCGTCCGGAAGTTCGCGTTCCCGAACCGGCTGCACGTGGCGACGACGACCATCGATCCCGGCGCCACCGTCACCGGCGTCGTTCCCTGGCGGGTGAAGACGAAGGGAGCGAAGGCACGGCAGGTCGAGTTCCTGATCGACGGGAAGCTCGTCTGGAGCGACGCCCGTGCGCCGTTCGCGTTCGCCGGCGGCCGGGGCTGGAACACGACGCAGGTGGCGAACGGCCGCCACGTGCTCACCGTCCGTGCGACCGGCGACGGCCACGCGCAGCAACGGCTGGTGGTCGACGTCGCGAACCACGTGTTCGCGCTGACGACGTCGCATCTGCGCGCCTGGCAGAAGGTGCGCGGCACCTTCCACGTCAGGGCGAACGTCCGCGGAGCCTCCACCACCGGGCTCGGTCTCTACGTCGACCGCAGGCTCGTCAGCCGCGACCACAAGGCGCCCTACAGCCTGCGGTGGAACTCCCGTTCGGTGCACGACGGCCTGCACCACGTCACGATCGCGGCCGTCGCGACCGACGGACGGATCGTCCGCAAGCGGCTCCCGCTCGTCGTCTCGAACCACCCGCGCCCCGCCCACCCGCAGAGCCCGCCGCCGCACGTCACGAGGCAGAACGTGGCCGACGGCGAGGTGGTGACCGGCCTCGTCGACTGGCGCGCCCACACGACAGGGCCGGTGGCACGGGTCGAGTTCTCGGTCGACGGCACCGTGGTCGCGACCGAGGCGCGGGAGCCGTGGGCGACCGCCTGGGACAGCTCCACCGTCGCCGCCGGCCCCCACCGGCTGGAGGTGCGCGCCTACACGAGGGACGGGCAGGCGGCGGTGCTGGGCGCGACGGTCACCGTCTCCGGCCCGCAGCAGGGCTAGCCCGGCTTCGCGCGCCTCGAGCGCGAGCATCAACGTCCGCAGCAGGTCGTTGAGCTGCGCCCGCTCGTCCTGCGTGAGCGCCGAGGCGAAGAACGCCTCCTTCCGTCCCTGGACGCTCGCCGCGTCGTCCCAGGCAGCCAAGCCCTGCTCGGTCAACTCGACGAGCACGCCGCGCCGGTCGTCGGGATCGGGCAGCCGCCGGACGAGCCCCGCCTCCTCGAGGTGGTCGAGCCGGGTGGTCATCGCCCCGCTCGAGAGCTCGAGCCGCTGCGCGAGCTTGCCCGGCGAGCTTCGGTGCGGCGGGGGCGCGAGCCGGAGCTGGGTCAGCACCTGGTACTCCGGCCGCGTGAGCCCGTACTCGGCCAGGGTCTCCGCGAGCGCACGGTTGAGTCCCTTTCCGATCGAGCTGATCCGGCTGACGATCGCCTCGACCTCGAAGTCGATCTCGACGTCGCAGGGCAGCACCTGAAGCCGCTCGAGGAAGCGATCGATGCTGTCGCCGGGCACGGACATATCTTAACACTGCTCTTCTTGACGTCAAGCGATTCGACGTGTAGTTTCTCGATATAGAGATACATCAGCTCGAGAGAGCCTGGAACGACCGGCGAGAGGAGCCGTCATGAGACTGTCCGACCCCGTCAGCACCAAGATCCTGACCGACGCCCGCGTCGAGAGCCTGCGCGGCCGCCGTCTGCCCCGCATCCCCCGCTCGGCGCGCCCCAATTAGGTGGTGGTGGCGCCGAGCGGGGTCAGCACCGAGACGAAGTAGCGAAGAGATCGCCGACCCGCAGCGTCCACGACGGTTCCGAATTGTACGATCGCTCGACCGCCGGGAGCAAACCGCGGCGTGTGCCCGGCCCGTGAGCCTTCGCCTCCCCACTCCCCCGCCGTCGTCCGCGCTGCGAGACCGCCTCGTGCTGGTGGCCTGCATCCTCGGCTCGGTGATCGTCTTCGTGGACTCGACCGTCGTCAACGTCGCCCTGCCCGCGATCCAGCGCGACCTCGGCGGCGGGCTTGCGCTGCAGCAGTGGGTGGTCGACGCGTACCTGCTGACGCTCGGCTCGCTGCTGCTCGTCGGCGGGTCGTTCGGCGACCTGTTCGGCGCGCGCCGGGTGTTCCTGGCGGGCATCGTCGGCTTCGGGATCACATCGGTGCTCTGCGCCGCGGCGCCGGACGGGACGATCCTGATCCTCGCGCGCGGCCTGCAGGGCATCGCCGGCGCCGTGCTCACCCCCGCCGGCCTCGCGGTGATCGCCGCCACCTTCAGCGGCGAGGAGCGCGGCGCGGCGGTCGGCGCCTGGACGGCGTGGACGGGCGTGGCGTTCGTGATCGGGCCGCTCTGGGCGGCTGGCTCGTCACCAACGCCTCCTGGCGCTGGGTGTTCATCGTCAACGTCCCGTTCGCGATCGCGACCGCCGCGCTCGTCGCCTGGGTGGTGCCGGCCCGCGAGCGGCCGCGGGCCGCGCCCCCGGGTCGACGCGGTCGGCGCGCTGCTCTGCGTGGCCGGCCTGGGAGCGCCGGTCTTCGCGCTGATCGAGGCGCCCGCGGCGCGGCTTCGGCGACCCCGTGATCGTCGCGATGCTCGCCGGCGGCCCGCTTCTGCTCGCGCTCTTCGTGGCGTGGGAGCGCCGCGTCCGCGAGCCGATGCTGCCGTTGCAGCTCTTCGCGCGCCGGAACTTCACGTTTGCGAACCTCGAGACCGTGACCGTGTATGCCGGCCTCTCGACCCTGACGTTCTTCCTCGTGCTGTTCGTGCAGCAGCTCGCGGGGTACTCGGCGCTGCGCAGCGGCCTTGCGCTGCTGCCGATCACGCTCGTGATGTTCGTGCTCTCTCCCCGCGTCGGGCGCCTCTCGATGCGGTTCGGCCCTCGGCTCTTCATGGGCGTCGGGCCGTTGGTCGCCGCCGGAGCGCTCGTCGCGCTCGTGCGGCTGCGGCCCGGCTTCGACTACTGGAGCGAGCTGCTGCCGCCGCTGCTCGCCTTCTCGATCGGTCTCTCGATGATCGTCGCGCCCCTGACCGCCACCGTCCTCGCCGACGCGGGAGAGGCCGACGCCGGGGTCGCGAGCGGTGTCAACAACGCGGTCGCCCGCGTCGCCGGGCTGGTCGGGATCGCCGTGGTCGGAGCCGCGGTCGCGGGCGCCGACAACCGGCTCGACGTGTCCGGCTACCGGCTCGCGATGTGGATCACCGCGGGTCTCGTGGCCGCCGGCGGAGTCGTCGGCCTCGGCGGAATCAGGAACCCGCGATGAACTCCGACGCCGCAGAGATCGTCTTCGACCGGGTCACCAAGACCTACGCGGGCCGTGACGCCGCGGCCCTGCACGAGCTGTCGCTGGAGATCCCGGCCGGGACGTTCTGCGTCCTCGTCGGGCCGTCGGGCGGCGGCAAGACGACCGCGCTGAAGATGGTCAACCGGCTGATTCCGTTCGATTCGGGGGACATCCGGATCGACGGCCGCAGCGTCACCTCGCTGCCGCTGACCGAGCTTCGTCGCGGGATCGGCTACGTGATCCAGCAGATCGGGCTCTTCCCGCACATGACGGTCGGAGCGAACATCGCCACGGTGCCTCGTCTGCTCGGCTGGCCCCGGTCGCGCATCGCCGAGCGCACGGCGGAGCTGCTCGCGCTCGTCGGCCTGCACGAGGACGACGCGGAGCGCTACCCGAGGGAGCTCTCGGGCGGCCAGCGCCAGCGCGTCGGCCTCGCCCGCGCGCTCGCCGCCGAGCCACCGGTCCTGCTGATGGACGAGCCGTTCGGCGCGCTCGACCCGATCAACCGCGTACGGCTGCAGACGGAGCTGCGGAAGCTGCACCGCGACGTCGGCAGGACGATCATCTTCGTCACCCACGACATCGACGAGGCGATCCAGATGGGAGACCGGATCGCGATCCTCCGCGAGGGTGGGATGCTCGCGCAGTACGACACGCCGGACGCGATCCTCGCGCGGCCGGCCGACGCGTTCGTCGCCGAGTTCATCGGCGAGGACCGCGCCCTGCGGCGGCTGGCGCTGCGCACGCTCGCGCGAGGTCGAGCTGCGGCCGTCGACGGGAGACGCGCAGGCGCCCCGCGTGTCGCCGGCGACGACGCTGCGGAACGCCGTCAGCCTCATGCTGGAGACCGGGAGCGACTCGGTGGTCGTCACCGACGGGGAGACCGAGCTCGGCAGCTTCCGGCTCGGCGACGCGGGAGCGCTCCTCTGAGGCTCGCCGGCGGACCCGTGATCCCGAGCTTCGGGCGGGGGAGCTCGTGCGTCCGTGGCGACCACACCTTCTGCTGGGACTGGGTGCGCTCCCACTGGCACGACACGCTCGGGCCGGCGCTCGTCCAGCACGTCGAGCTGACGCTGATCGCGGTCGGCATCGGCTTCGCGCTCGCGTTCCCCCTGGCGCTGCTCGCACACCGGTTCCGGCCGCTCGAGCACCCGATCGGCGCGCTCTCGGCCCTCCTCTACACGATCCCGAGCCTCGCGCTCTTCCAGCTGCTCGTCCCGTTCACCGGGCTCACCTGGACGACCGTCGAGATCGCCCTCGTCGCCTACACGCTCGTCATCCTCTTCCCGAACATCGTCGCCGGTCTGCACGCCGCCCCGCCCGACGTGCTCGAGGCGGCCCGCGGCATGGGCCTGACCCGCCGGCAGGTGCTGCTGCGGGTCGAGCTGCCGCTCGCCGTCCCGGCGATCGTCGGCGGGCTGCGCATCGCGGTCGTCTCGACGGTCGCGATCGCGACGATCGCCGCCTTCCTGCTTCCGGACGGGCCTCGGCTACCCGATCTTCCTCGCCCTCAAGGAGCCGACGCCGTTCAAGACCGAGATCTACTCGGCCGGCGCCCTCGCGGTCGCGCTCGCGCTCGTCTGCGACGGCCTGCTCGTCGCCCTCCGGCGCCTGCTCGTCCCCTGGGCGGGGCGGGGGTTGGCGTGAGCCGTAGGCTCGACGGCGGCACGCATGATGCGGAGGCGTGGGCCGCATGAGCGGCGTCCTCGCGGATACGGCGAATCTTCATACGTTCGTCGAAGCCTTTCGCTTCATCGGCGACCACCCGGGCTTCCTCGCCGGCAAGGCGCTCGAGCAGCTCGAGCTCTCGGGGGCGGCGCTCGGGATCGCGCTCGCGGCGGCGCTGCCGCTCGGCGTCGGCCTCGGCCACGCCCACCGCGGCTCGGGGCTCGCGATCGGCGCCTCGATCGTCGGGCGCGGGCTGCCCAGCCTCGTGCTGATCGCGGCCTTCCTGACGGTGCTCGGCATCGGCTTCGTGAACAACATGGTCGCGCTGGCCGTGCTCGGCAGCGGGCCGATCCTCACGAACAGCTACGACTCCGTCGAACGCGTCGATCGCGACGCGGTCGAGGCGGCGCGCGGCATGGGCCTGACGCACCTCCAGGTGCTGACGCGGATCGAGCTGCCGCTGGCCCTGCCGCTGCTCTTCACGGGCGTGCGGATCGCGGCGGTCACGATCGTCGCCACCGCGCCGATCGCCGCGATCGCAGGCGGCGGCGGGCTCGGCGACGTGATCGTCAACCAGGCGAGCTACCGGCTCTCCGGCGTCCTCGGGGCCTCGTTCTGCGTGATGATCCTCTCCGCACTCGTCTTCTTCGCACTCGTCCTCGCACAGACTGCCGTAACGCCCAGGGGCCTTCGGAGCACTAAGGTCACGATGAAGCCAACGGGAAAGGAGCAGCAGTGATCCGCAAGCACACCCGGCGAGCCGCCAAGGCCGCCTTCGCGATCAGTCTCGGGGTCGCGATCGTGATCGGCTTGGTGGCGGCCGCCCTCGCGCGGCCGGCCCATGCCACGACGACGATGGGGCCGACGGTGATCATCGGCACCAAGAACTTCCCCGAGGAGTTCATCCTCGGTCAGCTGTACAAGCAGGCGCTCGAGGCGAAGGGCTTCCACGTCGCCTACAAGGAGAACATCGGGTCGACCGAGCTGATCCAGACCTCCCTCACGAGCGGCAAGGTCAACTTCTACCCCGAGTACACGGGCGTGATCGTGCAGGACGTCTTCCATCACAAGCTCTCGGCGAAGACGGCCCACGCGACCTGGGTGCTCGCACGGAAGCTGGAGGCGAAGAAGGGCTACACGGTGCTGAAGCCGACGCCGTTCTTCGACACCGACGTGGTCGCGGTCACGAACGCGACCGCTAAGAAGTACCACCTGAAGTCGGTCGCCGACCTGAAGAAGGTCGGGGCGTTCAAGCTCGGCGGCTTCCCCGAGTGCGCAACCCGCAACACCTGCTTCCTCGGCTATACGAAGCAGTACGGGCTCTCGAAGGCGCGCTTCCTGCCGCTGGCCGGGATCTCCGCGTACGCGGCCCTCGACGCCGGCAAGGTGCTGGCCGCGGACGTCTTCTCGACCGACCCGCCGCTCGGCAAGGGGTCGAAGTACACGGTGCTCAAGGACCCGAAGCACGTCACCGGGTTCCAGAACGTCGCGCCGATCGTGAAGGCGTCGGTGGCGAAGGCGCTCGGCCCGAAGTTCGCCTCGACCGTGAACGCGGTCTCGGCGAAGCTGACCCAGAACGCGATCGTGGCGATGAACAAGGCGGTGATCGTCGACAAGGCGAGCGCCGCCGCCGTCGCGAAGTCGTTCCTGAAGGCCAACCACCTGGCCTGACGCGCACCGCACGCCCGCCGGCCCGGGCTTCCTCAGGGAAGCCGCGGGCCGGCGGCGCGCGCGGCGGCGACCGAGAGCAGGAGCAGTGCGGCCGCGGCGCCGAGGAACCACGACGTGATCTCGCGCTCGACGGTGTCGTGGGCGATGCTGCCGCCGAGCACCTTGTAGATCTGGTCGGCCCTCGACGCCGACTGGGCCCGGTAGGTGCGGCCGCCGGTGTCGCGGGCGATCGCGGCGAGCGTGACGGGATCCGGCCGGACCGGGAAGCGCCGGCCGCTCCCGCCGCCGAGACCGAAGCCGCCGAAGGGCCCGACCCGGAGCGTCCCGTGGTCGGTGCCGAGCGCGATCGTGTACACGCGGATGCCGGCCGACTTCGCTCGATCGGCTCCCTGCAGCGGTGAGAGCGAGCCGCGCGTCTGGGCGCCGTCGGAGAGCAGGACGATCGCGCCCGGGATCTTGCCGTCCTTGTCGCGGCGGCCGTCACCGACGCCCTGCCTGACGGCGTGGACTGCCGAGGCGAGTCCGTCGCCGATCGCGGTGCCACCCTCGGGCACGAGCAGGTCGATCCCGAGCCTCAGGTCGGTCCGGTCGACGGTGGGCGCCACGAGCACGTTCGGCTCGCTGGAGAACGAGACGAGCCCGATCTTCACGTTCCGGGGCACCGCGTCGGCGAACGCGGACATCGCGTGGGCGGCAGCGTCGAGCCGTGTGGGCTTGATGTCGTCGGCGTGCATCGAGCCGGAGACGTCGACGAGCAGCACCACCGTCGCACGGCTCGAGGGAACCGAGACGGGCGCCCGGGGCCGCGCGAGCGCCACGGAGGCGACGGCGAGCGCGCACAGGAAGAGCGCCGCCGGCACGTACCGCCGCCAGCGCCGGCGGGGAGCCGCGACCGCGGCGAGCAGGTCGAGGTTGGTGAACGCGACGGCGTAGCGGGAGCGGCGGCGCTCGAGGTAGAGCCCCGCCGCCAGCACCAGCGGCACGAGCAGCAACGTCCAGAGAAGCCACGGCGAGGCGAAGCTCACGGCGCGCACTCCACGCCCACCTGGACGACCGCGTGTGCGTCGATCGAGAGGGCGTCCGTCGACGACGCCGTCACCGTCGCGCGGCGGCCGCTGACGATGCGCCGCACGTGGACGTACCGGGCGTTCGCGAGCTGCGGCGGCTTCCGGGTCCGGAATGCGATCGCCTGCCAGGAGTCGGTGAGCTGCTCCCGGGGTCGGCACGCGACCTTGCCGAAGCGCACCGAGGCGGGGCCGACGACCACGATGTGAGCGCGCAGCTCGACCGACGGGCCGGGGGGCGAGACGCTCGCCGAGACGGTCGACCGGCCGCCTCCTCCCTGCGTCGGGATGCAGCCGAGCAGCGGCTGGAAGGCCTGCAGCCGCGACGACGTCGAGACGGCCTGGAAGAAGGCGTACCGCGTCGTCGTCACGCCGGGTTGCACCGGCGCGCCGAGGCGGCCGCCGAAGCCGACGTGGACGGCCCGGGACGTGACCTGCGCGTCGAGGCCGCCGACGACGCTGCGCCCCTGGGGGCAGCTGAGCAGGTAGCGCGCGCTGCCGTGGGCGGGGACGACGACCCAGGGGCCGGCGACGCGGATGCACTGCTGGATCCCGCGGCACTCGTTCGTCGCCCCGCCGACGGGAGCGACCACCGCTGCCAGCACGACCACGACCAGCGCGAGCAGCGCCTTCATACGAGCCTCCGGAACCAGAGGCCGGAGAGGAGCGCCCCGGCGAGCATGAAGACGAGGCCGCCCCCGGCCGCCACGGCCGAGACCTCGATCGTCTTCACGCGCTTCCCGACACGCGAGCCGAGCTCCCGGTAGACGCGCTGGACGTCGACGGCGCCGAGCGACGAGAAGAAGGGGCCGCCGCTTCCCTGCGCGATCGCGCGCAGCGTCGCGGGCTGCGCCGGCACCTGGATCCGCTCCGTGAACCCACCCTGCAGCGGCTGCTGCACGACGCCGTCCGGCGTGCCGACGAGGGCCGTCGCGACCGGGATCCGCGCCTTCCTCGCCACCGCGACCGCCTGCTGGGGCGTCACCCGGCCCGCGGTCTGGCCGCCGTCGGACAGCACGACCACGACCGCGGGCGGGCGCTTGCCGCTGCCCGTCCCCCGCACCGCCGCACCGACCTGCACGGCCCGCGCGACCGACCCGGCGAGCGCGGTGCCCTGCGGCCCCGCGTGTGCCGCCGCGAGCACGGCCTTCGCGCGGGCGAGGTCGTGGGTCGGCGCCTGGACGACGGCGCTGTGGTCGGAGAAGGTGACGACGGCGATCCGGTAGCCCTTCGGAAGCCGGTCGACGAACCGGTCGGCGACGACACGGGCCGCCGCGAGCCGCGACGGGCGCAGATCCCTGGCCGCCATCGACCCGGAGACGTCGACCACCAGCACGATCGTCGCCTGCTGGTCGGAGACGTGGAACGACGCCTGCGGCCGCGCGAAGCCCACCAGCAGCAGCACGACGCCGGCGAGCAGGAGCGCCGTCGGGAGATGGCGGCGGAGCCGGCGCGGCCTCGTGACCATGTTCGGCTGCAGGGACGCGGGCGCCCAGGCCTGCGCCCGGCGCTCGCGGAGCCGGTCGAGCAGCAGATAGGCGCCGACCGCGACGGGAACCACCAGCAGGCAGAGCAGCAGGATCGGCGCGGCGAAGCTCACCGGGTGCCCCGCCCCTTCCGGAGGAACATCGCGAGCGGCCGGAGCCAGTCGCCCTCGGTCGAGAGGGCGACGTGGCGGACGCCGATCGAGGCGAGCGACGCGACAAGCGTGCGCCGCTCGTCGGCGGCGGCCGCGGCGAAGCGCTCGCGGAGCGCACGGTCGCCCGTGTCGACACGCAGCTGGCGCCCCGACTCGGGGTCGACGAGTCGCAGCTCGCCCACGTCGGCGAGCTCCTGCTCACGCGGGTCGCGGATCTCGGCGGCCAGCACCGTGTGCCGGCCGGCCAGCCGGAGCAACGGCGGCCGCCAGTCGATCGGCCCGCGGAAGTCCGAGACGACGACGACGAGCGCTCGCTGGCGCGCGACGCGATCGGTGAGGTCGAGCGCAGCGCCGAGCGAGGCGGCGCCGGCCGGAGGGATCTCCTGCAGCAGCTCGAGCGTGTCGAGCAGCGCCCGCCGCCCCTGCCGCGGCGGCTTCACCTTCTGTTCCTGCCCGAACGCGACCGTGCCGAGCCGGTTCCCGCGCCGCGTGGCGGCGTAGCCGACCGCGAGCGCGACGCCCTCCGCGACGTCCGCCTTGCGCCGGTCGGCGGTCCCGAACGCCATCGAGGCGGAGGCGTCCAGCACGAGCCAGGTGACGAGCACGCGCTCGGCGAGCTCGACCCGGACGTGCGGCAACCCCGTGCGCGCCGTCACGTTCCATTCGATGCGCCGCACGTCGTCGCCGGCCTCGTACGGACGCACCTGCCAGAGCTCACTGCCGACACCGGCGAACGCGGAGCGGTAGTCGCCGGCGAGCAGCCCGTCGACGCGGCGTCCGACGGACAGCTCGAGCGCGTGCAGCGAGGAGGCCGAGAGCGGTCCCGGCCCCGGCTGTGACGCGGTCCGGCTCGGGAGCAGCGGCATCGGCTTACGCCGCCGCGTCTCTCCGGCCGAGATCGATCTGCGGCATCGGCACCGCACCCAGGACCTGATCGAGGATCGAGTCGGGCGAGACCTCCTCCGCGAGCGCCCGGTAGGAGAGCACGAGCCGGTGCCTGAAGGTGTCGCGGACGAGCGCCTCGAGGTCGGCCGGGATCACGTAGTCGCGCCCGCGGACGAGTGCGAGCGCGCGTGCCGCGGCGACCAGGCTGATCGGCCCGCGCGGGCTCGCCCCGAAGGCGACATATTCGCCCACGTCGGCGATGCCGTGGTCGCGGGGGCGCCGGGTGGCGTCGGCGACCGAGACGGTCCAGCTGATCAGGGCGGGATCGACGTAGATCCCCGTCACCCGGCGCTGCAGTTCCTGCAGCTCGTCGAGGGTCAGCACCTGCTCGAGCTCGGGCGGCGGCTCGAGCGAGCGGGTGACCACCGTCAGCTCCTCGTCGTGCGCCGGGTAGTCGACGAGCACCTTGAGCATGAACCGGTCGACCTGCGCCTCGGGCAGCGGGTAGGTGCCTTCGGACTCGATCGGGTTCTGCGTCGCGAGCACGAGGAACGGGTGCGGCACGGGGAAGGTCTGGTGCCCGATCGTCACCTGCCGCTCCTGCATCACCTCGAGCAGGGCCGACTGCACCTTGGCGGGCGCGCGGTTGATCTCGTCGGCGAGCAGGAAGTTGCAGAAGACCGGGCCGAGCTCGGTGTCGAACTCCGACCGATCGGGGCGGTAGATCCGCGTGCCGACGAGGTCGGAGGGCACGAGGTCGGGCGTGAACTGCACCCGGTGGAACGAGCCGCCCAGCACGGACGCGGCCGTCTTGATCGTCAGCGTCTTCGCGAGGCCGGGCACGCCCTCGATCAGCACGTGCCCACCCGCAAGGAGCGACACGAGCACCCGCTCGAGCATCTCCTCCTGGCCGGCGATCACGCGCCGGATCTCGAAAAGCGCCTGTTCCAGCCTGTCGCCGGCGTCGTCCACTGCTCGTCCTCCTCGCTCGCTTTCCTCGATGAGACGAAAGAATGACTCCTGGACCTAAGAAGTTCTCGTTAAGAGCTGCTCTCAGCCCGCGTCCTTCTCAGGAGCGCGATCGGTTCACCGCAGCGTGCCAGCCGGCGCGCAGCCCCGCCACCTCGTCGCCGCTGCGCCGCGGCTCGTAGACCGCGGCCGCGGGCGTCGGCGCGCGGCGCCCCGCGGCGAGTGCCGCCGCTCCGAGAGCGGTCGTCTCGCGCTCGGCCGCGACCTCGACGGGCGAGCCGAGCAGGTCTGCCTGGAACTGCATCAGGAAGCGGTTCCGGGCGGCACCTCCGTCGGCGCGCAGCACGCGTGGCGGCGACGGCAGCGCCTCGACCACGTCCGCCACCTGGTGGGCGATCGCCTCCAGGGTCGCCCGGACGAGCTGCGCCCGGGTCGTGCCGCGGGTGAGCCCCGTCACGAGCCCCCGCGCGCCGGCGTCCCACCAGGGCGAGCCGAGCCCGGTCAGCGCGGGCACGAAGAACACCCCGCCGGTGTCGGGGACGCTCTGCGCGATCTGCTCGGTCTCCGCCGCGCTCGCGACGAGGCCGAGACCATCGCGGAGCCACTGGACCGCCGCACCGGCGACGAGCACCGCTCCCTCGAGCGCGTAGCCGTCGACGGCCGCGGTGCGCAGGAGCCCGTGCGGCGGGCGCGAGCAGTCCTCTCCGGTGTGCACGAGCACGAAGCTGCCGGTGCCGTAGGTCGCCTTCCCCTCCCCCGCCGCGTGGCATCCCTGGCCGTAGAGCGCCGCCTGCTGGTCGCCGGCCAGCCCCCGCAGCTCGACCGGCCGCCCGAGCAGCTCGCCCTCGCCGAGCGACTCGTCGGAGCCGACGATCCGCGGCAGGAGCGACCGGTCGACGCCGAAGAGCTCGAGCAGCTCGGGGTCCCAGTCGAGCGTCGCCAGGGAGCAGAGCATCGTCCGCGAGGCGTTCGTCCGGTCGATCACGTGCTCCCGTCCGCCCGTCAGCTTCCAGACGAGCCACGAGTCGACGGTTCCGAACGCGAGCCCGGCCGGGTCGCGGCCGCGCAGCAGCCACTCGAGCTTCGTCGCCGAGAAGTAGGGGTCGGGGACGAGGCCCGTGCGCTCGCGGATCAGGTCGTGGTCGAGCTCGCGGCAGCGGTCGACGGTGCGCCGGTCCTGCCAGACGATCGCCGGCGCGACGGCGCGGCCGCTCGCCCGCTCCCAGAGCAGCGTCGTCTCGCGCTGGTTCGTGATCGCAACCGTGCCGCCGCCGAAGCCGGCGTCCTGCGCGGCGCCGAGCACGCTCTCCCAGATCTCCTCCGGGTCGTGCTCGACCCAGCCGGGTCGCGGGAAGTGCTGCGGCAGCTCGCGGTACCCGCGGCCCTCGACCCGCAGCTCCTCGTCGACCAGCAGGCAGGTGGTGCCGGTGGTGCCCTGGTCGATCGCGAGGATCACGCGTGCCGGGCGATAAAGCCGAGCGTGCGCGTCCAGGCGTCGTCGGAGGCGTCGGCGAACTCCTCCTGCTTGCGGTCGAAGAAGCTGTGCGGCGCCCCGTCGTAGACGACGATGTCGTGCTCGACGCCGGCGTCGGAGAGCGCCCGGTCGAACGCGGCGTTGTCCTCGGCGGTGATGTGACCGTCGTCGCCCGCCTGCAACGCGAGGATCGGGCACGAGATCGAGGCCGCGCGGTCGACCACGCTCGGGCCTCCCCGCTCCCGCGTCGGGGCGCCGTAGAAGCCGATCGCGCCGGCGAGGCCGTGCCCGGAGGCGGCTGCGACCCAGGAAGCACGACCGCCGAAGCAGAAACCGACGGTGAAGACGGAGCGGACGCCCTGTTCGCGCAGGCGCTCGACCGCGGCCCGGGTGTCGGCCTGCACGCCGGCGTCGGTGGTCTGCTCGACATGGGGCATGTACTCGAACTCGTCGTCGCGCTTCCCGGTGCCCGCGGTGCGCCCGAAGTAGTCGAGCGCCAGTGCCGCGTGCCCACGCTCGGCGAACCGCAGCGCGAGCTCCTCGTAGAAGCGGTAGAGGCCGCGCACGTCGGGGAGGATCACGACGCCGGTGGTCGTCGGCTCGTCCGGAAGTGCGAGAAACGCCGAGAACCGCGTTCCGTCGGCGGCGGCCAGGAGCAGGTCGTCGTGCGAGACCGCCGCGCCGGCGATCACCGGGATCGGCGGCCGGGAGTCGGTGTCGAAGCACATGAACCGAGAGTAAACGCTGACGTCGTTCTTAGGTCGCACTTAGGTGGGCGCGTGAGGGTCCCCGGATGCTTCGCCGCTGCGCCGCCCCGGGGTGCGGCGTCCGGACGCTCGGGCGCTTCTGCATCGACCACGAGGAGCCGGTGCGCCGTCGGCGCTGGCCACGCGGGCGCCCGTTTCGCGCAGTCGCGACCCGCTTCGAGCCCGTGCTCGAAGCCGTGCAGGTCGAGCCCGTACGGAGCAAGCCGGGTCGGGGACCCGCACCTGCTCCCGGCCGGCCGCGACCGGCTGCACTGAGCCCGTACCGGGGCGACGCCGCTCTCCCGCCGGCTCCGCGGCTGACGCACTCAGCCGAGCAGGGCGCGCACCTCGGCGGCGATCTGCAGGTCCTCGCGTGCCGTCACGACGAGGCTCTCGACGGCAGCGCCGCCGGCACCGATCTCGCCGTCGCCCGTCGCCCGCGCGTTTCGCTCCTCGTCGAGCGCGACGCCGAGAAAGCCGAGCCCCGCCACCGTACGGGATCGGACGGCGGGGGCGTGCTCGCCGACGCCGCCCGTGAAGACAAGCACGTCGAGCCCGCCGAGTGACGCGACCATTGCAGCGATCGCCGCCCGCAGCCGGTGCAGGTACACGCCGACCGCCAGCGTCGCGTCGGCATCCGCGGCCTGCTCGCGCGCGAGGATCTCGCGAAGATCGGCCGTTCCCGTCAACCCGTACAGCCCCGAACGGTGCTCCAGGGTGGCGGCGAGCTCGGCCGGAGGCATGCCGACGTGCTCCTCGAGCCAGAGGATCAGGCCCGGGTCGACCGAGCCCGATCGCGTCGCCATCACGAGCCCCTCGAGCGGCGTGAATCCCATGGTCGTGTCGACCGAGCGTCCGTCCGCGATCGCGCACAGCGACGCCCCGGCCCCCAGGTGGCAGCTGACGATGCGACGCGGCGTCTCACCGGTCAGCTCCGGCACCCGGCGCGCGACGTAGGCGTGCGAGAGGCCGTGGAACCCGAACCGCCGCAGCTCCCAGCGTCGCCGCCACTCCGAGGGAAGGGCGTACGTCGCCGCCGCGGCGGGAATCGTCACGTGGAACGCGGTGTCGAAGCAGGCGACGGCAGGAACGTCCGGCTGCGCCGCGGTGACGAGGTCGAGCGCGGCGAGCGACTTCGGCTGGTGCAGCGGCGCCAGGTCGATCAGGGACTCGAGCGTGGCGCGCACCTTCGCGTCGACGAGCGTGGCGCCGGTGAGCGCGCTGCCGCCGTGCACGATCCGATGGCCGATCGCGTCGAGCGGGCCGGCGTCGCGCAGCGCCTCGTGCACCGCGCCGCCGTCGACCTGACCGCGCCGCGCAGGGATGTTCACGGACCGGCTGGTCGACCCGTCGTCCTCGAGCACCGAGAGCTTCAGGCTCGACGAGCCGGCGTTGACGACGAGGATGCGCAAGCGGCCTACTGCGGCCAGGTCCAGTCCCGCACGTCCGGCGCATCCTCGCCGTGCTCACGCGTGTAGGCGCGGCAGCGGAGGCGCTCGTCCTCCAGCCGCTGGCGCAGCGCTGCGGCGTGCGAGCCGAGGCTCGGCACGCGGTCGATCACGTCCATCACGAGGTGGAAGCGATCGAGGTCGTTCAGCATCACCATGTCGAAGGGCGTCGTCGTCGTCCCCTCCTCCTTGTACCCGCGCACGTGGATGTTCGCGTGGTTCGTGCGCCGGTAGGTGAGGCGGTGGATGAGCCAGGGATAGCCGTGGTAGGCGAACACGACCGGCCGGTCGGCGGTGAACAGCGTGTCGAAGTCGCGGTCGGAGAGCCCGTGCGGATGCTCGGTGTCGGGCTGCAGCCGCATCAGGTCGACGACGTTCACGACCCGCACCTTCAGCGCAGGCAGCTCGCGCCGCAGCAGGTCGACCGCCGCGAGCGTCTCGAGCGTCGGGATGTCGCCGCAGCAGGCCATGACGACGTCGGGATCGCCCTCGTCGTTCGACGCCCACTCCCAGATGCCGAGGCCGCGCGTGCAGTGGACGATCGCCTCGTCGATCGTCAGGTAGTCGAGCGCCGGCTGCTTCCCGGCGACGATCACGTTCACGTAGTGACGCGAGCGGAGGCAGTGGTCGGCCACGGACAGGAGGCAGTTCGCGTCGGGCGGCAGGTAGACGCGGATGATCTCGGCCTTCTTGTTCACGACGTGGTCGATGAACCCGGGATCCTGGTGGGAGAACCCGTTGTGGTCCTGGCGCCAGACGTGCGAGGAGAGCAGGTAGTTCAGCGAGGCGATCGGCCGGCGCCACGGGATGTCGCTCGTGGTCTTCAGCCACTTCGCGTGCTGGTTGAACATCGAGTCGACGATGTGGATGAACGCCTCGTAGCAGTTGAAGAGGCCGTGTCTGCCCGTGAGCAGGTAGCCCTCGAGCCAGCCCTGACACTGGTGCTCGGAGAGCACCTCGAGCACCCGTCCCTCGGGCGCCAGGTGGTCGTCGCCGTCGACCGTCTCGGCGTCCCAGGCGCGGTCGGTGGTCTCGAAGACGGCCCCGAGCCGGTTCGACGCGGTCTCGTCCGGGCCGAACAGGCGGAAGCGATCCAGGTTCGCCGCGATCACGTCGCGCAGCAGCTCCCCGAGCACGCGCGTCGCCTCGCTGAAGGTCGCTCCGGGCTGCGGCACGTCGATCGCGTAGTCGCGAAAGTCCGGCAGGGCGAGCTCCTGCAGCAGCAGGCCGCCGTTCGCGTGCGGATTGGCGCTCATCCGGCGGTGCGCCTTCGGCGGCAGGCCCGCGAGCTCCGGCACGAGCCGGCCGGCGTCGTCGAAGAGCTCGTCGGGCCGGTAGCTGCGGAGCCACTCCTCGAGCTGGGCGCGGTGGCTGCCGTTCGTGCGCACCTCCGCCAGCGGCACCTGATGGGAGCGGAACGTCCCCTCGGTCTTGAGCCCGTCGACCTCCTTCGGGCCCGTCCAGCCCTTCGGCGTCCGCAGGACGATCATCGGCCAGCGCGGCCGCTCCCGCGCCCCGTCCTCTCTCGCGGCCCGCTGGATCCGGGCGATCTCCTCGACGCACTCGTCGAGCACCTCCGCCATCCGCGGGTGCATCGCCTGCGGGTCGTCGCCGTCGACCCAGTGCACCCGGTGGCCGTAGCCCTCGAGCAGCCGCTCGAGCTCGTCGTCGCCGATCCGCGCCAGCACGGTCGGGTTCGCGATCTTGTAGCCGTTCAGGTGCAGGATCGGCAGCACCGCACCGTCGGTGGCCGGGTTGAGGAACTTGTTGGAGTGCCACCCGGTCGCGAGCGGACCGGTCTCGGCCTCTCCGTCGCCGACAATGCAGCAGACGAGCAGGTCGGGGTTGTCGAACGCCGCGCCGTAGGCGTGCGAGAGCGCGTAGCCGAGCTCTCCCCCTTCGTGGATCGAGCCTGGGGTCTCGGGCGCCACGTGCGACGGGATCCCGCCGGGGTAGGAGAACTGCCGGAAGAGCTCGCGCAGCCCCGCCTCGTCGCGGCCGACGTGAGGATAGACCTCGCTGTAGGTGCCCTCCAGGTACGCGTTTGCGACCGCCGCCGGACCGCCGTGCCCGGGGCCGATCACGTAGATCGCGTCGAGATCCCAGTTCCGGATCACGCGGTTCATGTGCGCGTAGACGAAGTTCAGCCCCGGGGTCGTGCCCCAGTGGCCGAGCAGGCGCGGCTTCACGTGCTCCGGTGCGAGCGGCTCGCGCAGGAGCGGGTTCGCGAGCAGGTAGATCTGCCCGACGGACAGGTAGTTCGCCGCGCGCCAGTACGCGTCGAGAAGCTCGAGGTCCTCGGTCACCAGGTCTTCGTGCTCGTTGCCCGCTCCACCCGACGCAAACGTACCCTGGCGTCGACGGCGACGCAGCCGTCCGCGCGGGCGAGCACCGGGTTCAGGTCGAGCTCGGCGACCTCGGGGTGGTCGACGGCCAGCCGCGAGAGCCGGTGCAGCAGCGTGCCGAGCGCCTTGCGGTCGGCGGGTGCGGCGCCGCGCCAGCCGGCGATCAGCTTGCCGGCTTTGCCGCCGGAGAGCGCGATCTCGACGTCGACGTCGGTGAGCGGTGCGAGCGCGAAGCGGGCGGCGCCGATCAACTCCGCGAGCGTGCCGCCGGGGCCGAAGGCGACGAGCGGGCCGAAGAGCGGGTCCTGGACGACGCCGGCGAGCAGCTCGACCGCTCCCGTCAGGAATGGCTGGACGATCACGGGGCCGCCGATGCGCTCGGCGGCGGCCCGGACGTCGGCCTCGGTGCGCAGGTCGAGCGCGACGCCGCCGGACTCCGTCTTGTGCGCGCCGGCTTCGGCCGTCTTGACGACCGCCGGCAAGCCGAGCTCGACCGCGGCAGCGGCAGCGTCGGCCGGGGTCGGCGCGAGCCGCTCGGGGACGAGCGGCAGGCCGTAGCACTCGAGCAGCCGGCGGGTCTGGGCGGGATCGAGCCACACGTCGCTCGCGTGCTCGAGCGCCTCGGCGACGAGCGCGCCGGCCCGGTCGCACTCGATTCCCTCGACCTCCGGGACGACGCCCGTCGGGCGCCGCAGCCAGGCGGCCCGCTGGGCGGCGAGCCCGAGCGCGCGGGCGGCGGACTCGGGATACGTGAAGCTGCCGCGGGGAGCACCCTCGGCGCTCATCACGACCGGGACGATCGGCTTCGAGGCGTGCCGGGAGACGTTCTGGATCGCCCCCACCACGTCCTCCGTGTCCGCGACGATCGTGAGCACGAACAGCGCCATCACAGCGTCGACACCCGGATCGTCGAGCAGGATCGGCAGCGCCCGTGCGTAGGTCTCGCCGGTGGCGGAGCCGAGGAGGTCGACCGGGTTGGCGATGCTCGACTCCCGCGGGAGGAACTCCGCGAGCCGGGCGCGCGTCTCCTCGGTCAGGTCCGGCAGCTGCAACCCCGTCTGGTCGCACGCGTCCGCGGCGAGGATCCCCATGCCGCCGGCGTTCGTGACGACCGCGACACGGTTGCCCTCGGGCAGCGGCTGCGAGGAGAGCAGCACCGAGGTGTCGATCAGCTCCTCCAGCGTCGAGGCGCGCAGGACGCCCGCCTGGCGGAAGAGCGCCTCGACCGCGGCGTCGGAACCGGCCAGGGCTGCGGTGTGGGAGCTCGCGGCACGAGCGCCGCGGGCGCTCGTCCCGCTGCGCATCGCGAGGATCGGCTTCGACCGCGCGACGCGGCGGGCGATCCGCGCGAACTTCCGCGGGTTGCCGAACGATTCGAGGTACAGCAGGATCAGGTCGGTCTCCGGGTCGTCCTCCCAGTACTCGAGCAGGTCGTTCGAGGAGACGTCCGCCTTGTTGCCGATCGAGACGAAGGACGAGAGGCCGAGGCCGCGCTGGTCGGCCTGCTCGAGCAGCGCGATCCCCAGCGCGCCGCTCTGCGACGAGAACGCCGCCCGGCCGGCGGGGAACTCCCTGCCGGCGAACGTGGCGTTGAGGCGGACGCTCGACGAGGCGATGCCGAGGCAGTTGGGGCCGATCAGGCGCGCGCCGTGCGAGCGGACGAGCGCGAGCAGCTCGTCCTGCCGGCGTGCTCCCTCGCGGCCGACCTCGGCGAATCCCGCGGAGATGACGCAGACCGCACGGACTCCCTTGCGCAACACCGTCTCGGCCGCCTCCAGCACGGCGGCGCCGGGCACGCAGATGACGGCGAGGTCGATGTCGTCCGGGATCGCCTCGATCGTGGAGTAACCGGGGACGCCGCCGACGGGCTCCCCGCGCGAGTTGACCGGATAGGCGGCGCCGGTGAAGTCGCTCGCGAGGATGTTCCGGAAGAGCTCGCCGCCGATCGTGCCGCGCCGCGACGACGCGCCGATCACGGCCACACGCTCCGGGATGAAGAAGGGCCGGACGGACGCGGCGACGGCTATGTGGTCGCGCTCGTCGATCCGCAGCCGGTACTCGTCGTTGGCGAGGATCGCGAGTCGTACCTCGACGACCCCTTCCTCGAGCTTCCGGGAGACGGCGAAGCCGGCGTCGCCGAACACCTTGAGCATGCCCGTGTTCTGCGGCAGCACCTGGGCGACGAACTCCTCGACGCCGACGCCTGCGGCGTGCAGCGCGAGGCGCTCGAGCAGCCGGGTGCCGACGCCGCGGCCCTGCAGGCCGTCGGCGACCGCGAACGCGACCTCCGCGCGGCGCGGGTCGCGCAGCCGGATGAACGTGCCGAGAGCGACGACGTCGCCCTCGAGCTCGCCGACGAGCGAGACGCTGTCGCGCCAGTCGGTGTGGATGAAGGGGTCGACCGTCCGCAGATCGACGGTGCCGGCGCCCTGGAAGCGCAGGTAGCGGCTCTCGGGCGAGAGGCGGTCGAAGAAGGCGACGAGCGCGGGCCCGTCGGTGTGGGCGGTCGAACGCAGACGCAGCGTCGAACCGTCGCGGAGGACGACGTCCTCGGCTGTCGTGGTGGTGCGTGGCGTGTCGTTGAGCTCCAACGTCATGTCGCAATGGTGTCCACGGGCGGGGAGAGCCGAATCAGGGGTTTACCGCAGGTTGACCGGTGGCCGCCCGGATCCGTGGCCGCCCGCGTGGCGCGAGAGTTGAGGCAGAAAGGAGTTGACGATGAAACCGATTCTGCTCGCCACCGACGGCTCTCCCTCCTCGGCCGAGGCGACCCGCGAGGCCCTCGAGCTGGCGAAGGCACTCCAGGCTCCCCTGCTCGCGCTCTGCGTCGAGCACGTGAGCATCCCCTCCTACGGGTACTACGGGTATGCGGACGTCTACACCGAGCTCCGGAAGTCGGAGCACGAGCATGCCGAGAAGCTGCTCGCCGAGATCGCCGCACAGGCGGCGAGCGAGGGCGTTCCGTGCGAGACGATCGCGCTCGACGGGCCGGTCGTCGAGGAGATCTGCCGGACGGCGGAGATCCGCAACGCCGGCATGATCGTGATGGGTGCGCACGGCTGGGGCGCGCTGCGCCGGTTCGTGTTCGGCAGCGTCTCGACCGGCGTCCTCCACTCGGCCCCGTGTCCGGTGCTGATCGCCCGGACGGTCGAGCCGGGTGAGACGACCTGGGTCGACGAGCGCGAGACGGTCGCGGCCGTCTAGCGAGAGCTTGTCCGGCGACGGCCTTCCTCGAACAGGGGCAGGCCGTCGTCCCGACGCGCACGGGCGGCCGGCACCGTCGGTTCGACGGCTCGCCGAGCGATGCTGCGCTCCCTCCGCCCGGCACCGGCAGGTGCGGATCCTCTCCGTAGCGGCCCGTGTGCGTGCGCAGGTAAGCTCGTCGGCCCAGGGGGCCTTGCGGTGACCGACTACGAATACGAACTGCGCCACGAAGGTGCCGTGATCGCGACGGGGCGCATCCAGCTCGAGGAGCGTCCGGAGCCCGGCGACACGCTGACGCTCGGCCGAAAACGGGTGCGCGTCGACGACGTCGTCGGCAAGCGCCTGATCCTCGAACAGCGCTGATCCTCGAACAGCGCTGATCCTCGAACAGCGCGCGACCGGCCTCGCGGCCGACCGACGGCTCGGGCGGGCGACGATCGTCACCGCTTGGTTACATTTTCGGGGGTGGACTGGTCGATCTTCCACACGCTCAACGGCTCGCTGAGGCACCACGAGGAGGCGCAGGACGCGGCGCAGATCTTCAACGCCTGGGCGATCTTCGTCGTGGTCGCGCTCGCGGGCGGCCGTCTGGTTCGTCGCCCGCCCGGGCGGCTCGGACCGATCGAAGCTCGCCGCCGTCTCGGCGGCCCTCTCGGGGGCGCTCGCGCTCGCGCTGAACCTCGCGCTCGGGTCGCTGTGGTACCACGACCGGCCGTTCGTCGACCATCCGCGCGCCGCCCTCCTGCTCGTGCACCACGCGGCCGACAACTCGTTCCCCAGCGACCACGCGAGCGTCGCGTTCGGCGTCGCGTTCGGCGTGCTCGCGTTCCATCGCCGGCTCGGAGCGCTGCTCCTGCTCGCAGCGGCCGCGATCGCCCTCGACCGGGTGTTCGTGGGGGTCCACTATCCCCTCGACGTGCTCGTGAGCCTCGGCGTCGGGCTTCGTCGCCGCGGCCCTGGTGGTGACGGCGGGGAGACCGATGGTGGCGTGGCTCGTGCGGCAGCTGAGCCGGCTCTCCGACCCGGTCGTCCACCGCGCGCGCCGAGCGATCCACCCGTAGGACGCGAGGCACCGGGATGAGCGGCCCGCGGTGGCGCTCCCCCGAGACGCTTGTAACAGTCTGTTACTTGCCTTCGGCGAGCGGCGGCGCCACGCGGCTGCGGCCCCACACGCGCTCCCGCAGGACGCTTGTAACAGTCTGTTACTTGCCTTCGTTCCGGCTCGCCGCGGCCGCCGAGCTCTCGCGGCCCTCCTGGCTCGCGAGCCTGCCGGCGCTCGCACCGGTCGGTCGCCCGCTGCGCGCCGGGCGCCCGTGCCCGCTAGTGGAGCTCGGGCGGGAGCTCGATGCCGCCGACGTCGATCCCCAGCGACTTCGCCAGGCGGACGCCGTGCTCGAGGTCTTCCTTCAGCATCCGGATGTCGGTCTCCCGCATCAGCGCGCCGATGAACTCCCGCGCCTTCGGGCGCCAGAGAGCGTGCTTCGCGAACAGCGGCAGCATCCGGTTCGCCGCCGCGATCAGCTGCCCCTGCACCCCACGGCCCGCGCCCTCGAGCAGCACGCGCTCGTAGGCCATCCCCGCCCCGTGGTGGATGCCGTCGTCGATCGCGAGCCGGTTGCAGAGATCCTCCAGCACCGTGCCGCGTGACGAGCGCGCGATCATCCGGAAGCGCGGGATGATCAGCCGCTCGTAGAACACCTGCATCAGGAAGACCTTCTCCTCGAGCGTGTCCGCGTCGAGCGTCATGTGCGCGAGGCGGTCGAGGTACGGATCGCGCTCCCCCATGCCCCCGGCCTCGTGGATCAGCTTCAGCCACGCCTCCGTGTGGCGCGACTCGTCCTGCACCATGGTCGTGTAGTAGAGCTTGGCCTCGTGGTCGGGGGCGATCGCGAAGAGCTGCGTCGCCATCTCGACGGCGAGCTCGTCGGCCTGGAGCTGTTGCGTGACGACCGAGCGCCAGAGATCCCGCCGGCGGGCGAGCTTCTGCGGCGGGCCGCTGTACTCGGGGATCGGCGGCAGGTCGCCCCAGGGGAGGTCGCGCACCTGCCACTCGGCGCGCTTCGCCAGCTCGTAGAAGCGGTAGACGCCCTGGAGGTTCCGCTGCTCGTCGGGATCTTCCTCGCTTCGTTGCTCGACCGCCATCGGCGTCGCACAGACTAACGGTCGCGATCGGGGGCCGGTACCCTCGCCCTCGGGCAGTACGTCAACGTTCCGTAGCCACGAGCACCGGATTGCCGGCGGGGTCGTCGAGCGCGACCCCGCCGGCGCCCGGCTCGACTCCCGCCCGCGCGGCGACCGCCGCCAGCGCCTCGGCGTCGGGTACGACCACCGTCACCCGCTCGAGGCGCGCCGTGCCCTCCGACGCCCTGCCGACGCCCGCGCTCTCCCACGTGTTGACGCCGAGATGATGGTGGTAGCCGCCCGCGGCGAGGAATGCCGCCTGGCCGGCGAGGACGGCTCGACGGTCAACGTCACGTTCTCGACGGACTACACACCTCCACGGACACGACGCTACTCCGGGACGTTCCGCGCCGACCCGGCCTACAACCAGGCCACCGGCCACCCGCACGACATCGCCGTCGTCGTGCTCCGACGCCCCGGGCCCGAGATCACGCCGGCACAGCTGCCGACGCTCGGCCGGCTCGACTCGTTGCGCCACGGCATCTCCGATCGTCTCCGTCGGCTACGGCGCGCAGTCGGGTCACCGAGGAGCACGGGCGGCAAGGTCTTCCATTACGAGGACGCCCGGTACGAGACGACCGGCCTCCTTCGACGACCGTCACGCCCGTGTGGCTGAAGGCGTCCTGCAGAACCTGGCGAAGGGCGACGGCGTGGACCTGCTACGGCGACATGGGCGGGCCGAACTTCATCGGCGACAGCGACACGATCGCCGCCACGACCGTCACGGGCGATGCCTTCTGCCGCGCGACGAACGTCGACTACCGGCTCGACACGACGGCCGCCCGGGACTTCCTCGGCGCAGTACGTCAACGTGCCGTAGCCACGAGCACCGGATTGCCGGCGGGGTCGTCGAGCGCGACCCCGCCGGCGCCCGGCTCGACTCCGCCCGCGCGGCGACCGCCGCCAGCGCCTCGGCGTCGGGTACGACCACCGTCACCCGCTCGAGGCGAGCCGTGCCCTCCGGCGCCCTGCCGACGCCCGCGCTCTCCCACGTGTTGACGCCGAGATGATGGTGGTAGCCGCCCGCGGCGAGGAATGCCGCCTGGCCGCCGTAGGTCGCCTGCAGGTCGAAGCCGAGGAGCTCGCGGTAGAACCTGACCGCATCGGGGACGTCGGCGACGCGAAGATGCACGTGCCCCATCGTCGTCCCCGCCGGCAGACCGGAGAAGGCTTCGTCGGCGTCGGGAAGCTCGGCGACCAGATCGTCGGTGTCGAGCGGCAGCGTCGTCATGCCCTCCGCCACGCGCCCCTCCCAGAGCGCACGCCGCCGGTCTGCGTAGACCTCGATGCCGTGGTGATCCGGGTCGCGCAGGTAGATCGCCTCGCTCACCCAGTGGTCGGAGAGGCCGGTGAGCGGCACGCGGTCGCGGGCGGCGTGCACGAGGAACCGCGCCAGATCCGGCCGCGACGGGACGAGCAGGGCGAAGTGGAACAGCCCCGAGTATCCGTCGGCGGGACGCGCCCCCGGCACCTCGGAGAGGGCCAGCAGACCCTCTCCGCCCGTGCCGAGCACGGCCCGACCGTCGTCTTGCTCGTGAGCCCGCAGCCCGAGCGCCTGCTCGTACCACCCCACCGACCGGTCGAGATCCGCGACGGACAGGTGAACGGCGCCCATCCGGGTCGACGGCGGCAGCGTCGTTGCCATGGCGCGATCATACGAGCCGGGTCGACGGCGGCGGTCAGCCGACGCGGAAGACCCCGACCATCGACGAGCGGTGGGCGGCGCAGTAGAACGTCCACCGCCCGGGGGCGAGCCTGACCACGGCCGTGGCGCGGCCGACGAACGCGATGCCCGTCAGGTTGCGCCGGAAGTGGCCTCCGGATAGGCGCTCGAGCGCGAAGTTGTGGATCGCGGAGCGATCCGTGATCACGAACCGGTACCGCCCTGCCTTCAGCCGCTTGACGACCTTGCCGGAGCTGCGCAGCGAGATGGTGAAGCCGGGCCCGACGCGGGCGGCGAGGGTGGGAACCTTCGACCCGCTCGACTTCGGCGTCGCGGCGGTGGTCGCCGGAGCCGAGCCGTCGGTCACCTGGAAGCTTCCGTGGAGCGTGGACGCGTGCGGGTCGCACCGGTAGGTGTACGTGCCGGCGCGGAGGGTCACGTTCCAGACCTCCCGGCCGGTGCCCTCCACCGACGTGGCCTGGTCGACCCCGGGGCCGCTCAGGTGGAAGTCGTGAATCGCCGCCTCGTCTTCGACCTCGACGGTGTAGTCGCCGGCCGCAAGCGTGCGAACGGCCGCACCCGTGTCGGTGGTGAGGGAAATCGTGTACCCCGGCCCGACCGACGCATGCAGCGTCTGCGCCGTACGGGTCGACGCGGGCGCCAGCGTCGCGGCGGCACCCAGTCCTGCAACCGCCAGTGCGATCAGTACGGCGAACCTCACGGGTTCCTCCTTCGTCGAAGAGCGAGTCGGGACCGCCTACGCGACTCGGAGCCGATCGGTTTTCGAATCCGTTCTCCGCAGAGCGCCGTAACCGGGTTCGACAGCTCACCCGGACGAGGAGGTTCGAGATGGCGGAGAAGACACACGGCAGGCGCAGGCGGGGAGCGGGACCGGCCGTGATCGCACTGATCGCGGTGCTCGTGGCGGGAGCGGCGGCCGCCTCGGCGCTCGCGCTGCGCGACTCGGCGAACGGCCGCAGCCCCAGGGCGCTCGTGCAGTCGCGCTCGACGGCGCTGGGCCGCGTGCTCGTCGATCGCCGCGGCCGCACGCTGTACCTGTTCGAGGCAGACCACGGCACCAGGAGCTCCTGCTACGGCGCGTGTGCCGCCGCGTGGCCCCCGCTGCTCACGCACGGGACGCCCCGCGCCGCGGCGGGCGTTCGCGGTCGGCTCCTCGGGACGACGAGGCGCAAGGACGGATCGCTGCAGGTGACCTACCACCGCCATCCGCTCTACCTGTTCGTCAAGGACCGGCGCGCGGGGACGACGAGCGGCGAGGGGCTCGACGGGTTCGGCGGCGAGTGGTACGCGCTCGACCGTGCGGGGAGGAAGGTCGAGCGGACGGAGCACACGCGACGACGACACCGACAACAACGACACCGACGACGACGGGCGGCTACGGCTACGGCGGCTGACGAGCCGCCCGGCGTGCGCGGGGGATCAGGGCCGGGGCAGCGCCAGCTGCTCCGGCTGCAGCGCCGGTGCCAGCGGAAGCTGGAGCTGGCGCTCGACCCGCGGCGGGGCGAGCGCGAACGCGACGCGGTCGAAGACGTCCTCGCCGTAGCGCACTGTGAAGTCGACGGCGCCGTTCAGCTCGATCACCTCGTAGCCGCCGCCGGAGGCCGGCAGCAGGTCGACCCCGACGAGATCGCCCCCGACGGCGGCCGCCGCGGCGCGGGCCAGCGCGCACGCGTCGGGTGGCAGGTCCACGGCCCGACGCTCCCCGCCCAGCGAGACGTTCGTCCGCCACTCGCCGGGCGCCGCGAGCCGCTGGATCGCGCCGACGACATGGCCCCCTGCCACGATCAGGCGCAGGTCGATCGCGAGGTTCTCGACGTACTCCTGCACGAGCACGCCCTGCCGGCGGAACCAGCGGCGCCGGGAGAGCAGTCGCAGACGAGCCTTCAGCTCGTCGCGATCGCAGCAGCGCTCGACGTCGCGGCCCCAGCTGCCGAACCGGGGCTTTACGACGTAGGGGCCGTCGAAACCGGGTGCGGCGTCGGGGTTGCGCAGCAACTCGTGCGCGGATCGGAAACCACCCTCAGCGCCCGCGCAGTTTTCGCACATCCTCTGCCTTCCGCACCTGGCCTCCTCTCGCGCCCACCCCCCCCCTCCTCGACGCCACCCCCCCCCCCCTTCCCCCCCCCCGCCCCCCCCCCTTCCGCGACCCTCCACCTCCCCCCCCCTCCTCCACAAAAGGCTCACCCCCGCCCTCCCCCCAGCCCCCCCCCCACCACACCCCCCCCCCCTCCCCCCCCCCCGTAGAGCTCCTGCTTCGTGTGGCCCTCGTAGTCGACGCCGCCGAAGGTCTCGCCCTTCCCCTCCTGCTTCTCCCGCGTCGTTCCCTCGGAGCGAGGATCCGACGGGCCCGGTTCGTCCTTCGACTCCCAGTGGTCGCCGACCTTCTCGTAGGAGTGCTTGAGCGCGGCGTACGCCGTCCGGTGAGCGCGCTCGCCCTCCCCGTACTGCTCCGCCGCGCTGTCGTGGGTCTTGGCGAACGTGCGCTGCGCCTTGGCGCGAGACCGCTTGATCGTCTCGGGCAGCTCGGACTGCTTCGGCCGACCGCTCTGCGTGGTCTTCGGCATCGGGATCCTCCCTGGTCGCTCTCCGTTGCCATCTCCCGTCGACGGCGTCGCAAACCGGGTTTTCGCCCGGCCCGGCGGCGGTACCACGAGCAGACGACGTGAGCAGCGACGGCAGGCGTCACCAGGACCAGACCCGCATCTTCCTGCGCCCGATCGGGAGCGGGTTGCCGCTCGGCTTCTACTCCTTCGGGATCGGCATGCTCCTGCTCGCCTGCCTGGCGATCGGCTGGATCCCCGCCGCCGAGCAGCACCAGACGGGCATGTTCCTGATGGCGTTCGTCTTCCCACTCGAGTTCCTCGCGGCGACCGTCGCGTTCATGGCCCGCGACACGCTCGGGGCGACCACACTCGGGCTCTTCGCCGCCTCCTGGCTCTCGCTGGGCTGGAGCCTGCTCGCCGCCGCACCCGGCGCCACGAGCGTCACGTTCGCCGTCTACCTGTTCGGCTTCGCCACGGTCGTGCTGCTGCTCGCGGCGATGTCGACCCTCGGGAAGCCGTTCTTCTCGCTGCTGCTGCTGTTCGCCGCGCTCCGCATGGTCCTCGACGGCCTCTACGAGGCCGGCGCGCCTCATGTCTGGTCGACGGCGTCGGGTGCCTTCGGGTTGGCGCTGACCGTGCTCGCGTTCTACGGCGGCACGGCCTTGGGTCTGGAGGACGCCAGGAAGCGCGAGCTCCTGCCGCTCTTCCGGCGCGGCGGCGCACAGCGGGCGTTCGAGGGCTTCGACGAGCAGCTCGCCCGGCTCGAAGCCGAGCCGGGCGTCCGCCAGCAGTTGTAGGAAGCGCCGCTCAGGCGTCGCGTGCATTCGCCCGCCGGACCGCAACCGCGATCAGCGCGACGACGACGATCGGCAAGAGCCACCACGCAGGGACGTCGGGGGCCGCCTTGAGCCCGTAGGTGATCCCGAGCGCGACCACGACTCCGAGGGCGACGACCCAGTCGTCTCCGACGACGAAGTCGTACCAGAAGCGGCCGAACCCCTTGAGCAGGTCGACGGGGTTCACGCCGTCGCCTCCTCGGCCGGCCCGAGGAGCGCCCGCCGCTGCAGCAGCACGAAGGCGGCGGCGGCCGCGCAGTAGAAGGCGAGCAGGCCGACCAGTGCGAGATCGCCCGCGGGCCATTCGACCCCGAGCCCCTCACCGGCCCAGAAGGTGCCGAACGTGCCCAGCAAGAGCCCGACGACGAGGATCAGCACGCTGCGCGGGATCCGCTGCAGGAGCCGGTGGAAGGCGGCACCGAGGCCGCCGACGATGATCAGCGCCGAGCCACCGCCGATCGCGCCGACCCAGAGCTGCCCGGCGGCCGCCCCGAACGTGACGACGATGAAGGCGATCTCGAGCCCCTCGAGGAGCACGCCCTTGAACGCGAGCACGAAGGCGGTCCAGTCGAGCCCGAACTTCGTCTCGCCCTCCTGCTCGGCGTCGACCTCCTCCTCGTCGTCGCCGGCGAATCCCTTGCGGGCGACGCGGCGCACCGCCTTCGTGAACCACTGGAGCCCGAAGATCAGGAGCAGCCCGCCGATCAGCAGGCGAAGAGCGCGAATCGGGATCGCAGTCAACCCCACCCCGAGCCCGCCGCCGACGATCACCAGGATCACGAAGCCGGAGACGGCCCCGATCAGCGTCGAGCGCCAGCCGCGGATCGTTCCGACGCCCACGACGATCGTCACCATCTCGATCGCCTCGACCATCGAGGCGACGAAGGTGGTGGCGAACGTCCCGCCGCCGTTCACGACTCGACCCTCTTGGCTCCGGGCTCGAAGGGAACGCCGTCGAACTCGACGACGACGGCCTCGGCATAGCGCCGGCCGTTCTCGTGGTCGTGGCGCATGAACTCGGGCGGCTCGATCCGGACGCGCACACGGTATTCGCCCTCGCCGGGCACCTGCCAGTTGCGCCCGTAGTGGTAGAGCCACGGATGCCAGAGGAACGGCTGCGCGTGGCTTCCGACCTCGTTGCCGTCCGGGCCGGTGAGGGTGACCGTCACCTCGAGCCCGGGCACGAACCGGCCGTCGGCGCCGTCACGCACGCAGACCTCGACGTGCGCGTTCTCCTCGCCCGGGTCCTGCCACGCGAGCTCGCCGTCGCGGCGGACCCACATCCCTTCCGCCTCCTCGACGGCGATCGCGACCTCGTAGTCGCCCGCCCGCTGGGTGATCACGCCGGACTCGGACTCCTCGTCCATCGCGTCGACCGCCGCCTGCAGCGCGTCTCCCTGCCTGCGCGCGAGCTCGAGCTGGTCGCGATCCGACTCCTCGCTTCGCCTCATCGGCGGCTTTCTCGTCTCTGCCATCGTCGTGCAACCCCTTTCTTCTCTCGTTCTCTCTAGAGCCTCAGGGCGCCCGTCACCGCAGCGGCGGTGGCGGCGCCTGCAAGGGCGACCGCCCCGGCCAGCGAGCGCCGGTGCTTCGACACGAACAGCACCGGGCTGTGTGCGTGCGCCTTGCCGTCGAAGTCGCCGTGCGCGCCGGGATCCCGCTCCACCGGCTCGAACAGGTTGCCGGGGCGCGGCGGGTCGATCGGCTGCTGCGTCTGCTGCGAGCCGACGCCGGTCTTCGCCATGTACCAGTCTCCGAGCCACGGGGCGAAGCGCTCGCCGACGATCGTGTAGACGGTCGGCGCGCCGACGAACACCTGCCGCCGCCGCTTCGCGTGCGCGGCGTAGTAGACGGCGTCGGCTGCCACCTCCGGCTGGTAGATCGGCGGCACCGGCATCGGCTTCTTCGGCATCTTCGAGCGGCAGTGGTCGAACTGCGGCGTGTTCATGCCGGGCAGCTGCACCATCGGCATGTGGATGTTCGCGCCCTTGTGCTTGAGCTCGGTCCGCACCGACTCCCAGAAGCCCTTCATCGCGTGCTTGGCGCCGCAGTACGGCGACTGCAGCGGGATGCCGCGGTAGGCCATCGCCGAGCCGACCTGCACGATCGTGCCGCGATCGCGCGGCAGCATGCGCTTCAGGGCGGCGTGGGTGCCCCAGACGGCTCCCAGGTACGTGACCTCGGTGGCGCGCCGGAACTCGTCCGGCTCGATGTCGTCGAAGAACGCGAAGACGGTCGTCATCGCATCGTTGATCCAGATGTCGATCGGCCCGAACGCCTCCTCGACCGCGTCCGCGGCGGCGTCGACGGCGTCGTAGTCCGACACGTCGGTGGGGAGCGCGAGCGCCTTGCCGCCGAGCCGCTCGACCTCCTTGACGGTGCCGTCCAGCGCCTCGCGGCCGCGTGCGAGCAGGCCGATGTGCGCTCCCTCCTTCGCGAACCGCTCGACGATCGCGCGGCCGACTCCCTTGGTGGCGCCCGTGACGACCACCACCTCCGCCTTCCGGTTGCTCATTCCGTTCCTCCGTTTCGGTTCTCTGCGTCCGCGATGGCGAAGGCCGCGCGCACGAGGGACAGGTGCGTGAGCGCCTGCGGGAAGTTTCCGAGCTGCTCCTTCGTGCTCGGGTCCATCTGCTCGGCCATCAACCCGACGTCGTTGGCGAGCTCGACGAGCTCGTCCATCATCGAACGGGCTTCGTCGAGCCGGCGCGCGCCGGCGAGGGCGCTGACCATCCAGAAGGAGCAGGCGAGGAAGCACCCCTCCTCCCCTTCCATGCCGCTGTAGCGATAGAGAAGCGGCCCGTCGCCGGTCAGCTCCGTGCGCAGCGCGTCGATCGTGCCGTTCATCCGGGGCCCCGCCGGATCGGTGAAATGGAAGTGGGAGCCGAGCAGCACCGCGCAGTCGAGATCCTCGGTGCCGGCGTAGAACGTGTACGCGGCCTTCTGCTCGGACCAGCAGCGCCGCTCGACGAACTCGTGGATCTCGTCGGCCGTCTCGCGCCAGCGGTCGACGTCGTCGCGCGGAACCTGGCCCGCCGAGGCGAGATCGTTCGCGATCACGAGCGCGCGCCAGCACTCCATCTTCGAGCTCGTGTACTGGCGGTGCTGTCCAAGCTCCCAGATGCCCGAGTCGGCGTTCCGCCAGATCTCGCAGAGGAACGTGGCGATGTCGCCGAGGCGCCTGCTCGTGGCGGGATCGAGCGCGTTGCCGTGCTGGACGTAGCGCGAGACCGTGTCGAAGAGGTAGCCGAAGTTCCCGAGCTGCAGCTGGGTCGCCGCGCCGTTTCCGCGCTGTACCGGCCGGGAGCCGCGGTACCCCGACAGGGAGAGCTTCTGGATCGTCCGCGGGACGTCGCCGTCGAGGCCGAAGAGCGGAGGCAGGCGGGGATGGGTGGCGTCGGTGACGTCGAGCAGCCAGGAGAGCGAGGCGTGCACCTGCTCGCGGTACCCGAGGCGCGAGAGCGCGTCGAGCGTGAACGCCGTGTCCCTGATCCAGGCAAAGCGGTAGTCCCAGTTGCGGCTGCCGCCGATCTTCTCGGGCAAGCCCGTGGTGCCCGCGGCGGCCATCGCTCCCGACGGGGCGTAGACGAGGAGCTTCAGCGCGAGGGCGCTGCGCTCGACCGCGTCGCGCCAGGAACCTTCGTAGCGTGCCCCGTCGGCCCAGCGCTGCCACGATGCGCAGGTCGCCTCCAGGCGCGTCTCGACCTCCTCGCGGGGCGGGTACGGGATGGGCTCGTGATCGGTCGCGACGCAGACGACGATCCCCGAGTCGCCCTCGGAGAGCTCGGCGGAGCCGGAGATCTCCGTTGCCGAGTGGAGCGGCTTCCCGAGGTCGAACGAGAACACCGCGAGCCGCAGGCGCTGCCCGAGGGCCACCGGCGTGCCGCCGATCTCGGTGATGGAGGTCTCCTCCTCGCCGTAGCCGAACCGCGGCTCGACCTGCCAGCGCAGTCGCACCGTCCCGGACGTGCACTCGACGCGTCGCGCGAGCTCGACCCAGGGCAGAAGGCCGCCGTCCTGCAGCGTCAGCGCGTCGGTGACGACGACCGACCCCTCGTCGGTCGTGAAGGTCGTCTGCAGGACGTTCGTGTCCTCGACGTAGCTGCGCGTGACGCGGAAGTCGCCCTCGGGAGCGAGGCGGAAGCTGCCGCCCTTCTTCGCGTCGAGGATCGCGCCGAACGCCGTGCCCTGGTCGATCGTCGGCAGCGGCAGCCAGTCGATGCTGCCGTCGCGCGCGACGAGGGCGAGCGTGCGGCCGTCGCCGATCGCGGCGTAGTCGCCGATCGGCGCGTAGCCGTCGATCCGCGTGACGGGCGCTCCGGTCGCCTGGTCGCCGACGGCGGTCATGGCCGGTGCCGCCGTCCCGGGTGAGCCGCCTCGGGGGCGGCGAGCTGGTTGCGTTTCATCCCTTCCCTCTACCGGGATCGCGTGACGAGAAACGCGCCGGCTGCGGTTGCCGCAGCTCCGAGCGTCGCGGCCACTGCGATCCGGGTCGGCCCGGCGCACGGTCGAGGGCTGCGGCCGCACCTCGTAGTAGGCACGCTCGGGCTTCGGCCCGGGCACGCCGCCGGGGCCGTGGTCGAGCGCCATCTTCATCACCTGGGCGAGGTGAAGCGCGCGCCGGCCGGTGTCCCCCTGCTCGATCTGCGTCTTGCACGAGAAGCCGTTCGCGATCACGAGCTGCTCGTCGTCGAGCTCGCGTACCCTGGGGAGCAGGCCCTGCTCGCCGCACTCCATCGAGACGTCGTAGTGCCCCGACTCGAAGCCCCACGAGCCGGCGAGCCCGCAGCAGCCGGCCTTCAGGTTCTCCGCCTCGACACCCATCTTCGCCAGCACCTCCTGCTCCGGGTCGATGCCGCCGGTCGCCTTGTGGTGGCAATGCCCCCAGAGGAGGGCCTCGCGCTCGAGCCGAGGCGGCTCGATCTCGAACTCCTGGAAGAACTCGCCGAAGTGGAAGGAGTTCTGCTGCAACCGCTTCGCGTCGTCGTCGTGCGGCAGCAGCTTCACGAGCTCGTCCTTGAACACCGCGAGGCAGCTCGGCTCCATCCCGACGATCGGGACCCCCTCGCGGTACCACTCGCGCAGGGCGTCGAGATTGCGGCGCAGGTAGCGCTCGGCGAGGTCGAGGAACCCGTAGTCGTAGAGCGGGCGCCCGCAGCATACGTGGCCCTCGGGCATCACCACCTGCCAGCCGGCCGCCTCGATCGCCTCGACCGCGGCCACGCCGACGTCGGTGTGCATCGTGGTTGTTGAACGTGTCGGGGAAGAGCACGACTTTCCGGCCGTGCGGGTTCGTCGTCCCGCCGCGCTCCCGGAACCACTGCTGCAACGTCAGCGGCGCGAAGCGGGGAATCTCGCGCTGCCTGCGTCATCCCCGCGAGGAACTTCGCGACGTGCGAGAACGGGGGCGTGTGCGTGAGGAAGTTGACGACCTCCGGCTGCTTCGCGGCGACGCGCGACGCCTGGTCGATCAGCCCGAACGCGTAGGCGTGGCGGGGCCGGAGCCTCCCCTTCCAGCGGTGGTACAGGAACTCGGCCTTGTAGGTCGGCATGTCGACGTGCACCGGGCAGTCGCTCGTGCAGCCCTTGCAGGAGAGGCAGAGGTCGAGCGCGTCCATCACCTCGTCCGACTGCCAGCCGTCGGTGACGATCTCGCCCTGGAGCATCTCGAACAGCAGGCGCGCGCGGCCGCGGGTCGTGTAGCGCTCCTCGCGCGTGGCCATGAACGACGGGCACATCACGTCTTGCCCCTGCGGCTGGCGGCACTTGCCGACTCCGACACAGCGGACGGTGGCGTGCGCGAAGTCGCCGTTGTCCTCGGGGTAGGAGAACTTCACGTCCGGCCGCCACGGCGCGTAGTCGGCGCCCAGCTTCAGGTTCTCGTCGAGCTTGTAGGCGTCGACGACCTTGCCCGGGTTCATCTTCCAGTCCGGGTCCCAGATCCGCTTGAACTCGCGGAAGGCCTCGATCAGCTCGGGCCCGTACTGCTTCTCGAGCAGCTCGGCCCGCTGCTGGCCGTCGCCGTGCTCGCCCGACAGCGAGCCGCCGTAGGCGACGCAGAGGTCGGCCGCCTCCTCCATGAACGCCCGATAGTTGGCAATCCCCTGCGCGCTGCGGAGGTCGAAGTTGATGCGCGAGTGGACGCACCCCTGGCCGATGTGCCCGTACATCGCGCCGACGTAGCCGTGCTTGTCGTACAGGCTCTTCAGGTCGGCCATGTAGTCGCCGACCCGTTCGGGCGGCACCGCCGAGTCCTCCCAGCCCGGCCAGTGGTCATCTCCGTCCTCGGGGAACGCCGTCGCGCCGAGCCCGCCTTCGCGGACCTGCCACAGCTGCTGCTCCTGCTTCTCCGACTCGAAGAGCGAGACGTTGTCGCGACCGCAGTCGTGCCGGTCGACCGCGTCGGCGATGAACTGCTCGGCCTGCTCGCGCGCCTCCTCCCTCGTGTCGGCGCCGAACTCGATCATCAGCCAGGCGCCCTCCTCGTCCCTGTGCGGCAGCTCCGACAGGGCCGACGGATGCATGTTCTGGTGCATCTCGTGCTCGAACAGCAGGTGGTCGACCGCCTCGAGCGCGATCGGCCGATGTTCCATGATCCACGAGACCTGGCGGCCGGCCTCGCAGATGTCGGGGAAGCGGATCACGACGAGCTCGCGCTGCAGCAGCGCCGGCGTCAGGTAGAGCTTCGCCTGGAGGGTGGTGGCGATCGTTCCCTCCGTGCCGACGATCGCGCGCGCGACGTTGAAGCCGTTCTCCGGGAGCAGCTCGTCGAGGTTGTAGCCCGAGACGCGCCGCGGGAGCTTCGAGGGAGGCGTGAAGCGCTCGCGGATCAGCGACTCGTACCTGCGCGCGAGGTCGCGGAGGCCCTGGTAGATCTCGCCGCGCCGGCCGCCGGCGGCGACGATCGCCTCCAGCTCGTCCTCGGGCGTCTCCCCCACCCACATGCGCAGGCCGTCGTGCGTGACGATCTCCAGCGAGTGCACGTTGTCGGAGGTGCGCGGCCCGTGCCCGTAGAGCTGCGACTGCACGGAGTGGATGCCGCACGAGTTGTTGCCGACGTTGCCGCCGATCGCGCAGTAGCTGTGCGTCGACGGGTCGGGCCCGAAGATCCACCCCCACTTGCCGGTGTGCTCGTTCACCTGCTCGTTGATCGCGCCCGGCCGGCAGACGACGGTGTGGTCCGACATGTCGGGGTCGTCGAAGTCGTGCAGGTACTTGGTGAAGTCGATGATGACGGCGTTGTTGACCGTCTCGCCCGAGAGGCTCGTGCCGCAGCCGCGCGGGGTGATCGGCGCGCCGTGAACATGGCAGATGCGATGCGTCTCGACGACGTCGTCGAGCGTCTTCGGGATCACGACGCCGATCGGCGGCTGCCGGTAGTTGGAGGCATCCGTCGCATACATGGCACGGGAGCCGGTGTCGAAGCGCACCTCACCCTCGAGCGCCCGCCGCAGGTCGGCCGCGAGCGACTTGCGGTCGATCGTCGCCGTTCCCGCCATGCCACCCGCCGAAGCGGGTGTCGACGCGGGCGGGGATCGTGATCTTGCCGTTGCCGCGGACGCGGTCGAGCACGCTCATTCGCCGGCCTCCCCTCGATGGATGCAGTAGGGCTCCAGGTCGCCGCGGCGCAGCTCGAGGCCGTGACCCGGGCGGGAACGGTCCGGCCGCAGCGCGCCGGCCGCCGGCTCGAGCACGCCGTCGAAGGCGAGCCGCTCGAACCGGACGTGGTCGTGGAAGTACTCGAGGTGGCGAAGCCGGCGCAGGCCCGCAAACGCGTGCGCCGAGAGCTGCGGCGCACAGTGGGCGGAGACGTCGAGCTGGTGCGCCTCGGCGACACCCGCACCGAGCAGCACGCCCGTGATGCCGCCGCACCGGGTCACGTCGAGCTGGAGGCAGTCGACCAGGCCGAGCAGGTTGACCGCGTCGCGCAGCACGTAGGCGTACTCGCCGGCGGCGATCTCGAGCCCGGGCGGCCCGTGCTCGCGCACGAGGCGCAGGCCGTCGAAGTCCGCCGAGCTCACAGGCTCCTCGAACCACGACACCCCCCATTCGCCGCGGAAGCGCCGGGCCCAGGCGAGCGCCTGCTTCGGCGCGAGGGCGCCGTTCGCGTCGACGAGGAGCTCGGGCTCGTCGCCGATCGCCCGACGTACGGCGTCGAGGCGCGCGGGGTCGTCGTCGGGATGCCGGGAGACCTTCAGCTTCACGCGCGGGATCCCGTCCTCGACCCAGCCGCCGAGCTGGGCCGCGAGGCGCTCGAGCGGGTAGTTGCAGAAGCCCCCCGACCCGTAGATGGGAACGGCGTCCCGCGCGCGGTCGAGCAGGTCGACGAGCGCCAGCCCGTGCAGGCGCGCCTTGAGGTCCCAGAGAGCGGTGTCGACCGCCGAGACGGCCATCATCCCGACGCCGGGGCGGCCGGCGTTGCGGATCGACGCCGTCATCGCCTGCCAGCGCTGCCGCACCGCCGTCGCGTCCTCCCCGAGCAGCGACGCCGCCAGCTCGTCCTCGATCAGGACGGCGCACGCCTTCGGCCCGTACGTGTAGCCGAGCCCGGTCGTGCCGCCGGCCGAGACGAGGCAGACGACCATCGTCGTCGAGCTCCACTCGATCGTCCCGTCGGTCTCGCTGCCGCCCGGGCCGTCGGTCGGAAGCTCGTAGGCGAGCACCTCGAGGTGCTCGATCCGCGCCTCGCCGTCGTCGCCGGAGACCTGGGCCGACACGGGCTCGGCGAGGCTCACGGCTTCAGCGACTCCCTGAACTCGGTCAGCTTGCCCTTGGCCGACTTGGCCATCATCCCGATGGAGTCCTGGTCCCCGCCCGCGATCGCCTTCGCCATCTTCTGGGCCTGCTGCATCTTGATGTGCGGCGGCAGCGGCGGGAACTCGCGGTTCGTGACGACTTCGAAGACGACGGGGCGGTCGGTCGTGGCGAGCGCCTCCCGCCACAGGTCGGCCACCGACTCGGGGTCCTCGCAGCGGATGCCCTTGAAGCCGACGAGCTCCGCGTACTTCGCGTACGGGAAGTCGGGAATCTGCTGCGTCGCAGGGTTGCGCGGGTCGCCGGCAAGCACCCGCTGCTCCCAGGTGACCTGGTTCAGGTCCTGGTTGTTGAAGACGCAGAAGACGAGCGGCGCGTTGCCCTTGGCGAGGTGCGAGTCCCAGTAGCGCTTGACGGTGATCAGCTCGTTCATCCCGTTCATCTGGAAGGCGCCGTCGCCGACGATCGCCACGACGGCGCGCTCGGGGTAGGCGAACTTCGCCGCGATCGCGTACGGCGTGCCGGGGCCCATCGTGGCGAGCGTCCCGGAGAGGGCCGCCTTCATCCCCTTGCGAAGCTTCAGGTGGCGGGCCCACCAGTTGGTCGACGAGCCCGAGTCGGCGGTGACGATCGCGTCGTCGGGCAGCGCGTCGGAGAGCTCCCAGAGGACGCGAGCCGGGTTCATCGGGTCCATCTCCTCGTGCGCCCGGTCACCCACGACCTTCCACCACTCCTCGATCCCGGACTCGATCTGCTCGCGCCACGAGCGATCCTCCTTGCGCTCGAGCTTCGGGATCAGAGCCTCGAGCGTGTCCTTCGAGTCGCCGACGAGGTGGACGTCGACCGGGTAGCGAATCCCGATCATCTTGGCGTCGATGTCGATCTCGACGCACTTCGCCTGCCCTTCTTCCGGCAGCCACTCCGCGTACGGGAAGCTCGTGCCGATCATGAACAGGCAGTCGCAGTCCATCATCATGTCGTAGCTCGGCTTCGAGCCGAGCAGGCCGACCGGGCCGGTGACGAACGGCAGGTCGTCCGGCAGCGCCGCGCGGCCGTTCAGCGCCTTCGCGACACCGGCGCCGAGCAACTCGGCCACCTGCACGACCTCGTCGGCGGCCTCCTGCGCGCCTTGCCCGATCAGGATCGCGACCTTCTCCGAGGAGTTCAGGATCTCGGCGGCGCGGTCGAGGTCCTCGTCGTGCGGCAGGATCCGCGGCTTGCGGTAGCCGATCGAGGAATAGACGGCGCCGTGCATGCGCGGCGGCGACGGCTGGGCGTCGGCCTCCTGCACGTCGTCCGGGAAGATGATCGTCGCGACGCCGCGCTCGGCGAGCGCCGTGCGGATGCCACGGTCGATCAGGTGGCGCGCCTGTGCCGGGTGCGCGCAGGTGTTGCAGAAGATCGAGACGTCCTTGAACAGGGTCTGGAGGTCGACCTCCTGCTGGTAGTGCGCTCCCATCGAGATGCGCTTCTGCTGCCCGATCAGGGCGAGCACCGGCTGGTGGTCGAGCTTCGCGTCGTACAGCCCGTTCAGGAGGTGGATCGCCCCCGGCCCGGAAGTGGCGATGCAGACGCCGATCTCGCCGGTGAACTTGGCGTGCGCGCAGGCCATGAAGGCGGCCATCTCCTCGTGGCGCACCTGTGTGAAGGCGGGGTCCTCGTCGACCCGCTCGAAGGCGCCGAGGAAGCCGTTGATGCCGTCCCCGGGGTAGCCGTACACGCGGTGGATCCCCCACTCGCGCAGGCGCTTCAGGACGAAATCTGACGTCAGCTCGCTCATCGCTTCCTCCTCGGTCGTTGCGGCACACCATCTAGGTGCGCTCGCGAGGAGGTTGCGAAACCGGGCTACCCGGCTGCGGGCACGGGATCGGAGGCGAGCAGGCGCTCCTCGAACGTCGCGGTCGCCTCGAGCGACCGTCGGACGGGGCACGCTGCGGCGATCTGCTCGAGCCGCTCACGCTGCGCGTCGTCGAGGTCGCCGTCGACGCGCACCTCGATCTCGAACGTCCGCGGGGTCGCCTTCGGGTCGAAGACGACGTCGACCTCGGCTTCCCGCAGGTCCCATTCCTTTCGCCGGGCGTACATCACGAGCGTGGTCGAGATGCAGCTCGCCACCGCGGCCGGCAGCAGCTCGTGCGGCGTCGGCGCGCTGCCGTCGCCGCCGACCGACGGCGGCTCGTCGGTGAAGAGCCGGTGGCCGTCCGCGAAGACGACCTCCTGCCGGAGCGACCCCGGCAGCGAGCGAGAGGTGACGTGGTAGGTCATGCCGAGCCCTCGGGCCCCGGCTCCGCCGTCCCGTGCTCGGCCAGCACCTTGTCGAGGAAGGTCCCGATCGTCGCCGCCGGATAGGCGCCGACGAACCCGGTCACGGCCTCGCCGCCGACGAAGACCGCCACCGTCGGGATGCTCTGGATGCCGTAGCGGCCGGCGAGCTCCTGCTCGGAGTCGACGTCGATCTTCGCGAGCTCGAGCTTCCCCTCGCGCTTCGCGACCTCCGACTCGATCGCGGGACCGAGCGAGCGGCAGGGCCCGCACCAGGCGGCCCAGAAGTCGACGACGACGGGCAGCTCGCGAGAGCGCTCGACGACGTCGCGGTCGAAGGTGTCGTGGGTGACGTCCATCAGGTGTTCCTCCTTCAGTTCGTGACGGGGACGAGAACGGAGATGGCGGCCGCCTGCATCCGCAACGAGCCGCAGACCTGCTCGCAGAGTCCCAGCACGCCCTCGTCCGCGATCCGGTAGTGGACACGGGTGCCGTCCTTCCGGCGGGCGACCACGCCCGCGTCGGCCAGCACGCCGAGATGTTTCGAGACGTTCTGCTGCGAGCTCCCGAGCCGCGCCGCGAGCTCGTTGACGGACGCCTCACCGTCGCGCAGCGCGTCGAGCAGGCGGACGCGCATGGGCTCGCCGATCGCGCGGAAGCGCCGGGCGATCAGCTCGGCCAGCTCGTCGGGCAGCGGGTGGGGAAGCATCGCGACATCTCCTCTCTACAACTGTACAATAGTAGAATAGCAGATGTCGCCGATCGTTCCGGCCCCGCGACCTCCGAGGGCCGGACCGGGCTTGTAACAGACTGTTACGAACAACGGGCGAAGCGGCTCAGCCGCAGCAGATCGGGCTCGCCGCGGTGCCCACCTTGCAAGTAACAGTCTGTTACAAGCGATCAGGCGGCCGGCAGCGTGAAGGCGACGCGGGCGCCGCCGCCGGTGCGGTTCTCGGCCCAGATGCGGCCGCCGTGCGCCTCGACGAGCCCGCGCGCGATCGCGAGCCCGAGGCCCGCTCCCGCCGGCGCCGCGAGCCCGGTCGGCACGCCAGAAGCGGTCGAACATCCGTTGGGCGGCGTCGCCCTCGAGCCCCTCCCCGGTGTCGTCGACCGAGACGGTCACCGATCCCCCCTCGGCGCTCACCGCGACGCTGACCCGGCCGCGGGGCGGCGTGTGCCGGAGCGCGTTCGAGAGCAGGTTGACCAGCACCCGCTGGATCTTCTCGGCCTCGGCCGGAACGACGACCGCGACACCGCCCGGCGCGGAGAGGGTCACCTGGCGCCGGGCCGCACTCGGCTCGAGCAGCCGCACCGCCGAGCGCGCGACCTCGGCCAGGTCGGTCGGCTGCAGCTCGAGCGCGAGCACGCCGGCGTCGATCTGCGCGAGCTGGAAGAGGTCGTCGACCAGCACCGTCAGGGTCGCCACCTGCTCGTGCAGCGACGGCAGGTAGTCGTCGACGCTCGCGACCCCGTCCTCGATCGCCTCGAGCATCGCCTGCATCGACGCGATCGGGCTGCGCAGGTCGTGGCTCGCCCAGGCGACGAGCTCGCGGCGCGCGTCGAACAGGCTCTCGACGCTCTCCGCCATCAGGTTGAACGCATGCGCGAGCTGCGCGAGCTCTGCCGGCCGGGTCGACGGGACGCGCGCGCCGAACTCCCCGCCGGCCACGCGCGCCGACGCGGCACCGACGAGCTGCAGCGAGCGGGCGATCCAGCGCGCGAGCAGCAGCGAGGCGAGCACGGCGGCGAAGGCCGAGCCGCTCGCGATCGCCAGGATCTTCACGTCGTCGCCCATGTGGAACATCACCCAGCCGGAGGCGAGGACGGCCGCGAGCGGCACCGAGGCCGAGAGGAGCGCGAGCCCTGCGAGCTGCAGCCACACGGTCGGAGCCGCACGCAGCAGGAACGCGCAGAGCACCCCCACCCCGAGGCTGCAGGCGGCGACGACGACGGCCAGCGAGATCATCGGGCCCGCCTCACGGGTCGAGGCGGTACCCCGCACCCCACACGGTGTGCAGGTGCCGCGGTTCGCCGGGGTCGTCCTCGATCTTCTCCCGGAGCCTCCGCACGTGCACCGTCACGGTGCCCGTGTCGCGCGCGGCGGTGTAGCCCCAGACCCGCTCCATCAGGCTCTCGCGGGAGAACACCCGGCCGGGATGCGAGGCGAGGAACCACAGCAGCTCGAACTCGCGGGCGGTCAGCACCACGGGCACGCCTCGCCGCAGCAGCTGGCGCGTCTCACGGACGAGCCGCAGGTCGCCGAGCTCGAGCGACTGCGCCCTGGTCGCCGCCGGGCCCGCACGGCGCAGCACGGTGCGGACCCGCGCCGAGAGCTCGCGCGGCGAGAACGGCTTGGTCACGTAGTCGTCGGCGCCCAGCTCGAGCCCGACGATGCGGTCGGCCTCGTCGGCGCGGGCCGTGAGCAGGATCACGGGCGTGTCGGAGCGGCTCCTGATCCACCGGCACAGGTCGAGCCCGTCGATCCCGGGCATCATCACGTCGACGATCGCGAGGCACGGCTCGGCCTGCTCGATCAGCGCGCGTGCCTCGGCGCCGTCGGCGGCCTCGCAGCGTCTCGAACCCGTCGCGCCGGAGGTAGCGGGCCACGACATCGCGCACGACAGGCTCGTCGTCCACGATCAGCACCGGCCGTCCGCCGGTCAGTCCGGCTCCCAGCGCGGGTGGTGGTGTCTCGCCCATTCCTCGCTCACCGTCCCGACGGTGATGCCGCGCAGGGCGTGGCGGGTCGCCGGATGGATGACCGCAAGATAGAGGTGCCCGACGAGCAGCGCGAGCGACACGTACATGAGCCCGTCGTGCAGCAGCACCGTGCTCGCGAAGCGGAAGCGCGTGTCGCGCTCGCCGAGCCACAGCAGCGTGCCCGAGACACCGAACAGGAGCGTGAACGCCGCCGTCAGCGCGGCGTTCACCTTCTGCCCCGCGTTGAACCGGCCCTGCGGCGCGGGGCGCCGGCCGAGCAGGAACCGGCGGTCGTCGGCGTCGAACGCGTCGAGCTCCCGGGCGGTCTTCAGGAGACCGCGCCGGTCGCCGAGCAGAGCGACGAGTGCGAGCGCGGCGAACCACCCGACCGCAGCCCAGAGGTGCACCGACTTGACGACCGGACGCCGCCCGAACGCGGCGGCCAGGCTGGGTAGGTAGAGCACGAGGCCGCTGCCGAGCAGCGTGAAGAAGCCGAGCGCGTTCGCCCAGTGGAGCATCCGCTCCGTCCGGGAGAAGCGCCTGACATAGCGGCCGCTCACGTCCCGTACCCGTTCGACCGGCCGACCCACGCGTTGCGGTCGTAGCCGAGCGCCTCCCAGTAGCCGTCAGCCCGGCTGCGCGACGACCTCGATCGACTCGACCCACTTGACGCTCTTGTAGCCATACATCTCGGGGACGACGAGGCGCAGCGGCGCGCCGTGCGCACGCGAGAGCGGCTTCCCGTCCATCTCGTAGGCGAGCAGCACGTCCGGCAGGTGGGCCTGCTGCATCGTCAGCGAGTCGACGTACGGCCGCTCGGCCGAGACGAGCTCGACGCCGCCCGCCTGTCCGGCCGGCGAGACCCGGGCCAGCAGGTCACGCAGGCGAACCCCCGCCCAGTGCACGTTCGAGACCGTCCACCCGGTCACGCAGTGGAAGTCGCGGACACGCTCGGTGCGCGGCAGCGCCCGGAGCTCGTCGTAGGAGAGCGTGAGCGGCCGCTCGACCAGTCCGTGCACGCGCAGCCGCCACGTCGCCGGGTCGAAGCGCGGCATCGTGTCGGCGACGGTGTAGATCCTCCACCCGCCGCTCGGCACGAGCGGCACGAGCGCCTCGACCGGTGCGATCGCGTGCGACACGCGCCCCCAGACGGCCTTGCCCCAGAGGAGCGACGAGGCGCCGCCGACGACCGTGCCGAGGAAGACACCACGTCCGTAGCGCTTGGGCTCGTTCGTCACCCTGTCACCTACATGTGGACCATGCCGCGGACGAGCTTGCCTCGCAAGTCGCCGGGATGGCCCTTCGTGTCGACCCAGACGCTGTAGCGGGAGAGGTGGCCCTCGACCAGCTCGAGCGCGTGCGTGGAGACCATCGCGCAGCCCTTCGCGTGGTAGGAGCCGCCGAGCTTGGCGACGACCATGCCGTGCGCGTCGCGGAGCGAGGCCGCCGTGATGCCCTTCGTCTTCAGCGAGAACGTGAAGCAGAGCCGGTGCTTCGCGGCGTAGGAGTGGAAATTGACGAAGCCGTGCTCGCCCATGCCGGAGAGATGCGCACCGAAGACCGGCGTCATCGTGCCCGCGGAGGCGAGACCGCCCAGCGCGAGCGCACCGGCGGCGACCAGACTGATCATCAGAGCTTTCATCGAGCGCGGCGCTCCTTCTTGTCGAGGGATCGGGTGGCTCGATCATGGGCGCACGAGTTTGGCCGGGCGCGAAGAGTCCTTACGCGCGTCTTAAATCAGCGTTCGCCCCACCTTGTCGCGCCACTTTTGGGGGAAGACGCCGAGACGGCGTAGCGTTGTCGCCGGTGGTGGCAGACGGCGCGAGCTTCGCCGAGCGGACGGCGTGGACGAGGAATCTCGCGGCGCCGCTGCGCGCGTTCCTGCGCGCCGAGACCGCAAGCGCTGCGTTCCTCGCGGCGGCGGCCGTCGCGGCGGTCGTCTGGGCGAACGTCTCGCTGCACTCGTACGAGTCGACCTGGGCGACCCTGCTCTCGATCACGGTCGGCGGTCACCGGCTCGTCCTCTCGCTGCGCGAGTGGGTGAACAGCGGCCTGATGGCGTTCTTCTTCTTCGTCGTCGGCCTCGAGGCACGGCGCGAGATCGACGTCGGCGAGCTGCGCGAGCGGAGCCGTACGGTGCTGCCGCTGGTCGCCGGGCTGGCGGGGATGCTGCTCCCCGCAGCCCTCTTCCTCGCCCTGAACGCCGGCCGCCCCACCGCGCACGGCTGGGGCACCGCGATGTCGACCGACACGGCCGTCGCGCTCGGCGCGCTCGCGCTGCTCGGCCGTCGCGCCCCGCAGCGCCTGCGCGCATTCGTGGTCACCGTGCTCGTGGTCGACGACCTGGTCTCGCTGCTCGTGATCGTCGGCGCGTACAGCTCGCACGTCGCCGGCGTTCCGCTCCTGGTCGCCGGCGGACTGTTCGCGACCGTGCTCGTCGCCGTGCGCGCGCGGTTGCGCTCGGGGCTCGTCTACCTACTGCTCGCGACCGGCATCTGGGTGGCGCTCTGGGAGTCGGGAGTCGATCCGATCGTGGTCGGTCTCGCGATGGGCCTGCTCACCTATGCGCGTCCCTCGGGCCAGGGCGAGCTGCAGCAGGCGAGCGACCTCTTCAGGCGCTTTCGCGAGCAGCCGACACCGGAGCTCGCGCGCAGCGCACGCGGCGGCCTCGAGTCGGCGGTCTCGCCGAACGAGCGGCTGCAGTTGCTGTACCTACCGTGGACGAGCTACCTGATCGTGCCGTTGTTCGCGCTCGCGAACGCGGGCGTGACGGTGAGCGGAAGCTCGCTGGCGGACGCGTTCAGCTCCCGCGTCACGCTCGGCATCGTGATCGGGTACGTCGTCGGCAAGCCCCTCGGGATCGCCGCCGCGACCGCGCTCCTCTCGGGCCTCTCGCCGCGGCTGCGCGCGCCGGTGGGGTGGCTCGCGGTGCTCGGCGGCGGCGCGGCGGCGGGCGCCGCCTTCACCGTCTCGTTGCTGATCGCCGACCGGGCGTTCGCCGGCGTGGAGCTTCAGGAGGCCAAGCTCGGCATCCTCACCGCCGCGCTCGCGTCCTCGGTCACCGCAGGCTCGGTGCTGCGGATCGGCCGGTGGATGCCGGTCGACGTCAAAGCGCGCGCGCTGCTCGGCCGCTCGGAGTCGATCGTCGACCTCGCCGAGCCGGTCGATCCCGGCCGGGACCACGTGCGCGGGCCGGAGCAAGCGAGCGTCACGCTCGTCGAGTACGGCGACTTCGAGTGCCCGTACTGCGGTCTGGCGGAGCGGGAGCTGAGCGAGCTCCTCGGTCGCGACGCCGACATCCGCTACGTCTGGCGGCATCTGCCGCTGAACGACGTGCACCCGCAGGCGGAGCGCGCGGCAGAGGCGGCCGAGGCCGCGGCGGCGCAGGGCCGCTTCTGGGAGCTGCACGACGTGCTGCTCGCCCACCAGGACGAGCTCGGCGTGCCGGACCTGCTCCGTCACGCGAGCGAGCTCGGGCTGGACGCGGAGCGCTTCCGCTCCGACCTCCTCCACCACGCCGGGCGCGGCAGGATCGCCGACGACGTCGAGAGCGCCGACCGCAGCGGCGTGGCGGGCACGCCGACCTTCTTCGTCAACGGGCGCCGGCACTGGGGCGCGTACGACGCGGGCACGCTCGCCCGGGCCGTGCGGGAGGCACGTGCCCGCGCCCGCATCGGGTCGCCTTGATTCCGTCGGACGGAGGCGGGGAAGGCGACGCCCGTATGCGTCGTCGCCTCCTCCGCGTGCTCGTGATCACGGTCGGCGTCGCGCTCGTACTCGCGGCGGCGGCAGCGGGAGTCGCCTACTGGCAGGCGCGCTCGATCGTCGGCGAGCTCCAGGCCGGGCCGAAAGCCGCCGACGTCCGCCGAGCCCGGCCGGAGCTGAACGTGGAGCCGCGGCAGCACTTCGTCGCGCCGAAGGTCGAGCAGGCACACGGGGCGCAGACGATCCTGCTGATCGGCAGCGACCGCCGCTGGAGCACGCCCGGCAGCGCCCGTTCCGACACGATCATCCTCGCCCGGATCGACGCCACCCACCATCGGATCGGGTTGCTCTCGATCCCCCGCGACCTCTACGTGGAGATCCCGGGGCACGGCCACGCGCGGATCAACGAGGCCTTCACGCAGGGCGGCGCGGGGCTGCTGATCAGGACCGTTCGCGAGGAGTTCGGCGTCGCGATCGACCACTTCGTCGAGGTGAACTTCTCCGGCTTTCGCAACCTCGTCGACCACCTGGGCGGCGTCTACCTGCCGATCGAGCAGCGCTACTACAACGTCAACGTGCACACGCCGGGCACGAACTACGCGAACATCGACCTCCGGCCGGGCTACCAGAAGCTGACGGGCGCGAACGCGCTCGCCTTCGCCCGCTTCCGCCACACCGACTCCGACCTCTACCGCGCCGCCCGGCAACAGATCTTCCTGCACGCGGTGCTCGGGAAGCTGCTCTCGTGGAGCGCCAACCCACTCGAGTGGCGCAGCCGCGCGCGCTCGTTCGCACGGGCCACGACCTCCGACATCTCGAGCCTCGGGGAGCTCTGGTGGCTGTTCCAGGCGGTGCACTCCACGCCGGCGCGGTCGCTCGAGCGCCGGACCCTCGCGGTTCAGGACTTGACGCTGTACGGCGCCGACTACCTCGACGCGACGGCGGCCGAGCGCCGGCGGGCGGTCCACGTGCTCTACGCGACGCCCAGGGTGCATCACACCGCGCCCGCAGACCGCTCCGGGCCGGCGCGCTCGGCCGGCGCCAGGACGGCCGCAGCCCTCGTACCGGACGGCGGAGAGGGCAAGTCCCTGCTCGGTCCGCGTGTACCGATCCGGCGGTGCGCCCCGACGGCGCTGCCGCGCGGGTACGCGTGGGGCGCCGTGGATCCGGCCCGTTCCTACGCGCTCGACGGCCATCCGGCGATCGCGGCCTGGGCCACGGCGGGGTCGGGCCACTCGATCCTGTGGATGTGGACGACGTGGTCGAGCCCCCCGGCGCTCGACCACCCCACGACCACGGTGACCCGCGGCACCACCACCTACTCGGTGTGGACGGAGAACGGCCGTATCCGGCAGGTCGCCTGGCGGATCGGCCCCACGCGCGTCTGGATCACGAACACGCTGCGCAACGAGCTCGACAACCGGGTGATGCTCGCGCTCGCAGCGAGCTGCCGGGCGCTCGCGCCCTGAGCTGTTGTACAGATCTCGTACAGCTTCTGTACACTGCACCGTCGTGACGGGTCTCGTACGCATCGGTGAGCTCAGCCGGCGTTCCGGCGTGAGCCCGGAGCTGCTCCGTGCCTGGGAGCGCCGCTACGAGCTGCTCCGGCCAACCCGATCGCCCGGCGGGCTCCGGCTCTATTCACAGGACGACCTGCAGCGGGTGCAGACGATGCAGCGCCACCTCGCCGCGGGGCTGGCCGCCGCCGAGGCGGCGTCGCTCGCGAAGCGCCTGATGCCGACCGCGGCGCGGGCGGACGCGGACGAGCGGGCAGAGCTGGCGGGGGCGTTCGCGCTCTTCGACGAGCCGCGCGCACAGGCGAGCCTCGACCGGCTCGTCGCGTCGCGCACGCTGGACGCGCTGCTCGTCGAGGTCATCCTCCCCTACCTGCACGAGCTCGGCGATGCCTGGCAGCGCGGCGAGGCCTCGATCGCGCAGGAGCACTTCGCCTCGAACGTGATTCGCGGTCGCCTGCTCGGGCTCTCGCGCGGCTGGGGGCTCGGCGGCGGCCCGCTCGCCGTGCTGGCGTGCCTGCCGGGCGAGCAGCACGAGCTCGGCCTGCTCTCGTTCGGGCTGGCGCTGAACGCCCGCGGCTGGCGCATCGCCTACCTCGGGACCGACACGCCACTCGAGACGGTTGCCGAGACGTCGACCCTCCGGCCCGACCTGACCGTGCTGACGAGCGTCGACCCGGAGCGGGTTCGCGCGCTCGCACCCCGCCTGCGAACCCTCTCAGGCGCCCGCCGGCTCGCGCTGGCCGGCGCGGGCGCCACGGGGGTCACCGGCCGGCTCGCCGCGATCACGCTGGCGGGCGATCCGGTCGCCGAGGCCGAGCGAATCACCGCGATGGAGGGCGCATGACCACCTCGCTTCTCGCCACCGGAGCCGAGCTGCGGCTGGTGGGGCCCGCCGACCGCGCGGCCGTCGTCTGCGTGAACGGCGGGCAGGCACGGGAGGTTCCCGGCACCTGGAGCGCCACGCTCGAGTGGCTGGTCGACCACCTCGCGCCCCGCTTTCCCGCGATCGCGTTCGGCCAGGTGCGCTACCGGATCAAGTCGTGGCGGCAACTCGACGGCTGCGTCGAGGACGCGCGGGCGGCGGTCGACGCTGCCGGAGCGCCGCACACCCTGCTGCTCGGCTTCTCGATGGGCGGCGCGGTCTCGGTGCGGTGTGCCGGCGACGCGGGGATCGACGGGATCCTCGGTCTCGCGCCCTGGCTGCCCGACCGGCTCGACTTCGCCCCCCTCCAGGGCAAGCGCTTCGACGTCCTGCACGGAGCTCTCGACCGCGCGCTGCCGGGCATCCCGGGCGTCGCGCCCGCCGGTTCGCGCCGCGGCTTCGAGCGGGCACGGGCCGCGGGAGCAGTCGGCAGCTACCGGCTGATCCCCGGCGCGCTGCACGGAATCGCGCTGCGCGGCCCGGCCGGGCTCGTGCCGCTGCCCCGTGCCCGCCGCTGGGCCCAGCTCGCCGCAGAGCGGATCGAGGAGTGGGCAGGCGCATGAGGCCCTCCTCCGAGCTCGGGGCGAACCGCGCAAGCGCCGCCGTCGGCACCGTCCGGTCACGCACGAGCAGGATCAGCCAGGCCGTCACCCTCGTCGCGATCGTGATGCCGCCGCTCGGGATCGCCGCCGCGGCGGGGCTCCTCTGGGGCGTCGCGTTCCACTGGTCCGACGTGGCGATCCTCGCCGGCTTCTACGTCGTCTGCGCGTTCGGGACGACGATCGGCTTCCACCGCTACTTCACGCACAAGGGATTCGAGGCACGCACGGGGGTGCGCGTGACGCTCGCGATCCTCGGCTGCATGACGATGCAGGGGCCGCTGATCCAGTGGGTCACCGACCACCGCAAGCACCACGCGCTCTCCGACAAGCCGGGCGACCCCCACTCGCCGCACGTGGGCCACGACGACGGCCCCTGGGGTGCGGTCGCCGGCTTCGTGCACGCCCACGTCGGATGGCTCTTCCGCAACCTCGGCATGGAGGAAGGGGCGATCTACGGCAAGGATCTCTACGAGGACGCGCTGCTCGTCTGGATCGACCGCCTCTACCTGCTCTGGGTGGCGCTCACGCTCGGGCTGCCGTTCCTGCTCGGCTACGCCGCGGGCGGCACCTGGCAGCGGGGTCTCGAGGCGCTCGTCTGGGGCGGGCTGATCCGCATCTTCCTCTACCAGCACGCGACGTTCGCCGTGAACTCGATCTGCCACATGTTCGGCCGGCAGGACTACCGCTCGCGGGACGAGGCCCGCAACAACTGGGTCGTCGCGCTGCTCGTCTTCGGGGAGGGCTGGCACAACAACCACCACGCCTTTCCCGCCTCGGCGCGCCACGGCCTCGACCGCCTGCAGCTCGACGTCTCCTGGTGGGTGATTCGCGGGCTCGAGAAGCTCCACCTCGTCTGGAACGTGCACGTCCCGTCGCCCGAGCAGCGACGGCGGCGCCGGGTGGAGATCGCCTGATGCGCGTGGCGGTGATCGGCAGCGGCGTCGCGGGACTGGGCGCGGCCTACGCGCTCTCCCGTGCCTACGAGGTGGACGTCTTCGAGCGCGAGCACCGGCCGGGCGGCCACGTGAACACCGTGCGGGTCGACGGCCTCTCGCTCGACACCGGCTTCCTCGTGCACAACGAACGGAACTACCCGCTGCTCGGCCGCCTCTTCGGCGAGCTCGGGGTGGCGACGGTCCCCTCGACGATGTCGTTCTCCGTCAGCTGTCCGGCCTGCGGGCTCGAGTACTCCGGGCGCCACCCGTTCGCACAGCGCCGGAACCTCGGCAACCGGCGCTTCCACGCTCTGCTCTGGGAGATCGGCCGGTGGCTGCGCACGGCCGAGCGCGCGCTCGGCGAGGAGCACGACGAGACCTGGCCGCTCGCGCGCTACCTCGACGCGCACGGGTACTCGGAGCGCTTCCGCCGGCACTTCATCGTGCCGCTGGTGTCGGCGCTCTGGTCGAGCGCGCCGGGCCGGGCGCTCGAGTACCCGGCCGACGCGGCGATCCGCTTCTTCGCCAACCACGGCATGCTCGGCTTCGGACGGTTTCGCTGGCGCGCCGTCGCGGGCGGCAGCAGGACCTACGTCGACGCGCTCGAGCGGCGGCTCGGCTCCGCGGTCAGGATCGGCACGCCGGTGCGGAGCATCCGCCGCGAGCCGGGGCGCGTGATCGTGCGCACCGAGGACGACGCCCGCGCCTCCTACGACGGCGTCGTCGTCGCGACGCACGCCGACGAAGCACTCGCACTGCTCGAGGACCCGACCGACGACGAGCGGCGGCTGCTCGGGTGCTTCGGCTACACGACGAACGAGACGGTGCTGCACGACGACGTCTCGCTCCTCCCGCGGAGCAGGGCGGCGCGCGCTTCCTGGAACTACCGCGTCGGCGACGATGACCGCGCGACGGTGACGTACTGGCTGAACAGCCTGCAGCGGCTCGACACCGACCGCGACTACCTGGTGACGCTGAACGGCACCGTCGCCGACGAGCACGTCCGGGGCCGCTTCGCCTACGCGCACCCGCTGTTCACGGCCGAGACGCTGGCGGCACAGCCGCTGCTGCCGACGCTCGCGCAGGGCCGCACCGCCTACGCGGGCGCCTACCACGGGAACGGCTTCCACGAGGACGGGCTCGCGTCGGGAATCGCCGCCGCCGCCGCGCTCGGAGTGCGCTGGTGATCTCCGCGCTCTACGAGGGCGACCTCACGCACGTGCGCCACGAGCCCCGGCGGCACGCTTTCCGGTACCCCGTCTGCTACTGGCTCATCGACCTCGACGAGCTCGCCGAGCTCGAGCGGCGACCGCGGCTCGTCACGGTCAACCGGCCGGGGCTCGTCTCGCTGCGCGACACCGATCACTTCGCCGGCGACGACACGCCACTCAAGCAGGCGGTGATCGACTTCACGGGCGACCGGTCGATCGAGCGCGTCCGCGTCCTCACGCAGCTCCGCGTCCTCGGCTACGTGTTCAACCCCGTCTCGTTCTACTGGTGCCACCGCGGCGACGGCTCGCTCGCCTGCATGGTCGCGGAGCTGAACAACACCTTCGGCGAGCGGTTGCCACAGCACCTTCCCGGCGACTCCCTCCGCTATGAGCACGACAAGCGGCTCCACGTCTCGCCGTTCATGGGACTCGACCAGCGCTACCGCTACACCTTCTCGCAGCCCGGCGAGAGCGTCTTCGCGCGGATCGAGGTGCACGAGGGCGGCAAGCTGATGCTGAACGCGGTGCTCGCCGGCCGCCGGCGCGAGCTCGACCGCTCGACGCTCGCCCGCTTCCTCGTCCGCTACCCGCTGCAGCCCCTGCAGGTGACGGCGAAGATCCACTGGCAGGCGGCGAAGCTCTTCGCCAAGCGGGTGCCGTTCCACCACAAGCCCCCGTTCGAGCCGGGGCGCGGGACGGTGCGGACGTGACCTCCGCCGCGATCCGCCGCGAGCCGGCCGCGCGCCTGCCGCTCGTCGACGGCCTGGCCGGACGCGCGCTCGAGCGCGTGCTGCGAGGCGTCGAGGGCGGCACCCTCGTCGTCGAGCTGCCGGACGGGAGAGAGGCGCGCTTCGGCAACGGGCCCGCAGTGCACATGTCGATCGCCGACGGCGCGGCTGCTGCGGCGGCTCGCCACCCGGCCGCGACTCGGGCTCGGCGAGTCGTACCAGGCGGGCGAGTGGACGAGCGACGACCTGCCGAGGTTGATCGAGCTGCTCGCGCCGCAACGCCTCGCATGCCGCGGAGCGGCACCCCCGCCTGCACCGGTTCGCCGCTGCGCGGCCGCGCCTCGATCGCCGCACCGGCCTGCTCGCCGCCCGCCGGAACATCACCTACCACTACGACCTCGGCAACGAGCTCTTCTCGCTCTGCCTCGACGAGACGATGACGTACTCGTGCGCGATCTTCGAGTCGGACGAGGAGCCGCTCGCGGACGCGCAGCGGCGCAAGCTGAGGCGCGTCTGCGAGAAGCTCGAGCTCGGCCCGGACGACCACGTGCTGGAGATCGGCTGCGGCTGGGGCCTTCGCCGCTCACCGCCGCCGGAGAGTACGGCGCCCGCGTCACCGGCATCACTCTCTCGCCGGCCCAGGCCGAGATCGCCCGCCGCCGGGTCGCCGAGGCGGGCCTCGCAGACCGGGTCGAGATCCGCCTGCAGGACTTCCGCGAGGTCGAGGGCACGTTCAGCCGCGTCGCCTCGATCGAGATGGTCGAGGCGATCGGCGAGCGCCTCTGGGAGCCGTTCTTCGCCCGGATCGAGCGGGTGCTCGCGCCGGGCGGCCTGGCGCTCGTGCAGTCGATCCTGATTCCCGACGCACGTTTCCGCCGCTACCGGTCGAGCCCCGACTGGATCGAGCGGTACGTCTTCCCCGGCTGCCTGATCCCGTCGCTCGGAGCGCTCGCGGCCGCGGCGGGGCCGCTCCGGATCTCGCAGATCGAGCAGATCGGCAGCCACTACGGCGAGACGCTCGCACGCTGGCGGCGGCGCTTCCTCTCGGATCTCCCGGCGGTGCGCAGGCTCGGCTACGACGAGCGCTTCATCCGCACCTGGGACTTCTACCTCGCCTCCTGCGAGGGGCTCTTCCGGGCCGGGCTGCTCGACGACGCCCAGGTGGTGCTGCAGCGATGATCCTCTACGCCGGCCTCGACCGGCTCGGCTTCCGCCCCGCCATGCGAACGGTTTTCCGGATGGAGATCGCGGGGTCGGCGAACGTGCCCGCGGACGGACCGGCGATCCTGGTCGCGAACCACGAGTCGATCTGGGACCCGTTCGTGCTCGGCGTTCTGACCCCCCGGCCGATCCGCTACATGGCGAAGGCCGAGCTCTGGCGCAACCGCGCCGTCGGTCGTGCGATGGACGGGTTCGGGGCGTTCCCGGTCGAGCGTGGCGGCGGCGACCTGGAGGCGATGCGACGGGCGATCGAGCTGCTCGAGGCGGGAGCGGTGCTGGGCGTGTTCCCGCAGGGAACCTCGAAGCTGACCGCACCGCGTCGCTGGCACCGCGGGGCTGCACGGCTCGCGCTGCTGACGGGCGCGCCGATCGTGCCGGTGCACCTCACGGGCACCAGAGGCATCGTCCGTCGCGGCTTGCCGCGGCTCCGGGTCGAGGCGCTGCCGCCGATCGTCGTCGAGGCGGGCCGTCCGACGATCGCCGCCGCGCGCGCGCTGACGGAACGCGTCGAGGCGGTGACGGCGTGATCGAGTCGCGCTGGCTGCTCTTCCTGCTTGCGTGGGCGCTCGCGGCGCTCGCCCAGGCGGGGCTCTTCCTGCACCAGCGGCGCACGCGCGACGCGACCCTGGTCGACGCAGGCTGGGCCGGGTCGCTCGTCGCGATCGCCGTGCTCTACGCCGTGCTCGGCCCGGGCAGCACCGGCCACCGCATCCTGATCGCGTCGATGTGCGGGCTCGAGAACCTGCGCGTCGCTCGACTCGTGCTCGGCCGGGTCGGTAAGGGCGAGGACACGCGCTACGAGGAGCTGCGCCGCCGCTGGCGGGAGCGTGGAGTCGAGCAACGTCGCTTCTTCGTCTTCTTCCAGGCGCAGGCGCTGCTCGCCGCGATCCTCTCCGCGCCGATCCTCCTCGCGGCGGCCGACGCCGGCCCGCTCGGCGCGCTCGCGTGGGCGGGCGCGGGGCTGTGGGTGGTCGCGGCGGTGCTGGAGCGTACGGCCGACCGCCAGCTCGAGCAGTTCAAGCGCGACTCGTCCAATCGCGGCCGGACGCTCCGCAGCGGGCTCTGGCGCTACTCGCGCCATCCCAACTACTTCTTCCAGTGGCTGACGTGGCTCGCCTACGCCCTGGTCGCGCTCGAGGCGCCGTACGGGTGGATCGGCCTGCTCGCGCCGGCGCTGATGCTGTACCTGATCCTCTTCGTCACCGGCGTGCCGCCGGCGGAGGAGAGCTCGCTCCGCTCGCGCGGCGACGACTACCGCCGCTACCAGCGCGAGACCAGCGTCTTCGTGCCCTTGCCGCCGAGGGAGCACCGGGCGTGAGCCTGGTCGACCGCGTGATCGGCTCCGACCTGCTGCCGGAGCCCGTCCTCCGCGCCGGCATCCGGGCCAACCTCGCGACCCGGTTGCGGCGCGAGCGCGGGAAGTCCCCGGCCGAGCGCGAGGCCTTCGTCGACGAGCTGCGCCGGTCGCCGATCGCGGCCGTGCCGCGGAAACCGAACGAGCAGCACTACGAGGTACCGCCCGAGTTCTTCCAGCTCGTGCTCGGCCCGCACCTGAAGTACAGCTCCTGCCTCTGGCCGCCGGGCGTGGCGACCCTTGCTGGCGCCGAGGAGGCCATGCTGGCGCTGACCTGCGACCGGGCGCGGATCGAGGACGGGCAGGCGATCCTCGACCTCGGCTGCGGCTGGGGCTCGTTCAGCCTCTACGCCGCGGAGCGATTCCCGAACGCCCACGTCACCGCGGTGTCGAACTCGAGCGTCCAGCGCCGGTTCATCGAGCAGCGCGCGCCGGCGAACCTCGAAGTGCTCACCGCCGACGTGAACGACCTCTCCCTCGAGCAGCGCTTCGACCGCGTCGTCTCGGTCGAGATGTTCGAGCACATGCGCAACTACGACACGCTGCTCCACCGGATCGCCGGGATGCTCGAACCGGAGGGCCTCCTCTTCGTCCATCTCTTCTGCCACCGCTCGCTCGCGTATCCCTACGATCGCGGCTGGATGGCGCGCCGGTTCTTCACCGGCGGGACGATGCCGTCGGCCGACCTCCTCCCCCGCTTCGACCGCGACCTGCGCCCGGTCGACTCATGGCTCGTCGACGGCACCCACTATGCGAGGACGGCCGAGGCGTGGCTGGAGCGGCTCCATGCGAACGAGCGCGAGATCGCGAGGCGCTTCGGACGGGCGTTCCTCGCCGAGTGGCGCGTCTTCTTCCTCGCGTGCGCAGAGCTCTGGGGGTACCGAAACGGCACGGAATGGCTGGTCGCGCACTATCTCTTCGAGCGCGGATCAGCGGGCTGAGAGCCTGGCGGCGAGGCCGTCGAGCGCGTCGTCGCCCATCCGGGTGAAGGTGCGCCCGAGGAAGAGCTCCGCGATCCGGTAGAGGCCCTTCAACCGAATGTCCGCCCGGTAGCCCACACGCGTCCCGTCCGGGCCGCCGGTGACCGTCAGCACGTCCTCGGAGACCGCCTTGCCACCCTCGCCGCGCAGCCCGATCCGGCGCCCCTCGTCGAGCTCGGTGACCTCGTAGACGAACTGCTGGCGGTTGCCGCGGAACAGGGCGACCACCTCGAAGCGGCTGCCGACGGCGGTCGGCGGCTCCGTCAGCCGTCGCGCCTCGACGATGCCGGGATCCCACTCGGCCGTGTTCGAGAAATCCGCCAGGTAGGCGAAGACCTTCCCCGGGTCGCCCTCGACCAGTAGCTCGCGTTCGTACTGCACCACTCCATCGTAGGGTTCCCACGTTTCCCGCGCGGGGCGCAGCGGGACCCGAGGAACGTGACCTCGACGAACGGCTCCCGGAACGGCGACGGCGGGGGCGGGTTCGCCGGCCTCGAGCGCCGGGTCTGGGTCGTCTCGGGCGTGATCGTGCTCGGCACGATCATGTCGATCCTCGACACGACGATCGTCAACGTCGCCCTCGACACGCTCGCGCGCCGCTTCCACACGTCGCTGTCGACGATCCAGTGGATCTCGACCGGCTACCTGCTCGCGCTCGCGACCTCGATCCCGGTCACGGGCTGGGCAATCGACCGGTTCGGCGCGAAGCGGGTGTGGATGCTCTCGATCGTCCTCTTCCTGGTCGGCTCGGCGCTCTCCGGCGCCGCCTGGTCGGTGGGCTCGCTGATCGTCTTCCGGGCGCTGCAGGGTCTCGGCGGCGGCATGCTGATGCCGGTGGGGCAGACGGTGCTCGCCCGCGTCGCCGGACCGAAGCGGATGGGGCGCGTGATGAGCATCGTCGGCGTCCCGATGCTGCTCGGGCCGGTGCTCGGACCCGTGCTCGGCGGCCTCCTGATCGACGACGTCGGCTGGCGCTGGATCTTCTTCGTCAACCTGCCGATCGGTGCCACGGCGCTGCTGCTCGCCTGGCGGATCCTCCGCGACAGCCGCGAGGACGAACCGGGCCGACTCGACGCCGTCGGGCTCGCGATCCTGTCCCCCGGCCTCGCCGTGCTCGTGTACGGGCTCTCGCGGATCGGGTCACACGGCGGTCTCGACCTCGTCTCCGGCATCGCGCTCGGTCTGGGCGCCGCCATGGTCGTCGCGTTCGTCGCGCACGCCTGGCGGGCCGGCGACCGGGCGCTGATCGACATCCATCTCTACCGCGAGCGGGGGTACAGCGCCGCGACGGCGACCATGTTCCTGTTCGGGATGGGGATGTTCGGCGCGCTGCTCGTGCTGCCGCTCTACTTCCAGGCGGTCCGCGGCGAGAGCGCGCTCACCACCGGGCTCCTGCTGGCGCCCCAGGGCGTCGGCGCAGCGCTGGCGTTGCCGCTCGCCGGGTGGATCACCGACCGGTGGGGCGCACGCCGCGTCGTCCCGGGCGGCGCGCTGCTCGCGACCGCGGCGACGTGGTTCTTCACGCGTGCCGGCGCGCACACGAGCTACCTGCTCGTCGACTCCGCCCTCTTCGTGCGCGGCTTCGGGCTGGGCGCGACGATGATGCCGACGACGGCCGCCGCCTACCAGCGCCTCGAGCGTGCGGCGGTACCGCGTGCGACGACCGCCTTGAACATCATCAGGCGGGTGGGCGGCTCGATCGGGACGGCGATCCTCGCGGTCGTGCTCGAACGTCGGATCGCTGCGGACGTGGGCCGCGGCGGGAGCGTCGGCGGATACGGGACGATTCCCCCGGCGGTGCGCCACCGGCTGGCGCCGCACCTGGCGAACGCGTTCCAGCAGACGTTCTGGGTCGCCGTCGGGCTGGTCTCGATCACGATCGTGGCCGCGTTCTTCCTGCCGGCCCGGCCGCCCGACGACGAGCCGGGCGAGCCCGGGGACGAGCACCCCGGCGAGCGCGAGAGCGGCGAGCGTGAGCGGGCTGCCGTCGCCGGCTGAGCGGCACGTGGTTACCTACGGTCGGCGGAGGAAGGGCCGACGCGGGAGGCGACCGCCGCCTACCCGTGCGGCGTGAGCGGCGACGAGACCGGGCTGCCGTGGAAGCAGCCGATCGTGTACGGATACTCGAGCGTCGCGTTGTAGTGGTAGATGCGAACCCGCTTGCCGCGCAGCGTCACCCAGCCGACCCGGCCGTGGCAGGCGTCGAGGTCGGCGTTCGTCAGCAGCTTCCCGTTCGCACCTCGCGGGCCGAAGATGGGGTAGCCGTCGAGCGCGTAGCCGACCAGCTTCTCCTGGCCCTTGACGGTCTTGCCGGTCAGGCACGGCGGAATCGAGTGGTAGTGGTAGATGCCGCGCATCTGGGGATGGCCCTCGCAGGAGTCCTGCGTCTCGTGCGCGAGCGCGTCGCGGTTCGCGTCGTCGAGAGCGTTGAAGATCGCGACGCCGTTGACCGCGATGCCGATCATCCCCATCGGGACGCAACTCGGCCGCGCCGCGGGCTTCGGGTGGAGCGGCAGCGAGAGCAGCACAGACTGGCGCTCGATCGCGTTCGGGTTGCGGTCGTACGCGTACGCGGGGTCGGTGACCGCGATCGGGAAGCGCCCCGTCGGGGTCGAACGCGGCACGCCGTTCCCCGTCACGACGAGGCGGTTCCCGCGCGCGGCGAAGTGGACGGTGCCGTTCCAGAGGACATGCCCGGCCACGACCACCTTCTCGGTCAGGTCGAACGTCGACCCGTGGATCCAGGGGCCGTCGTGCTCGGCTCCCCCCTGCCTGCCCGGCCCCCGGCGGCAGGCGTAGACGTCGCCCCGCCTGGGGGCGGTCGAGACATGGCCGTCTCCGAGCGGCAGCCGCGTGATGTCGGTGCCCGAGGGTGCGGACCCGGAAGCAGCGACGGCGAGCGGCGCGAGCACGCACGCGAGCGCGACCCCGAGGCCGAGTCTCGATCTCGTTTGCAACAGCCGATTCATCGTCCTTCGATCATTCTCGCGGACCGCGTTCGCCGCGTATGCGCCGGACGTAAACGGCGTGTCAGCTCTCAGGTGCGGGTGCGCTGCCGGCCGTGTCCCGCCTCGTTCGGGCGCGACCTCTCGTCCCCGCCGGCCGCGGACGTCTCGCGGTCGGAGTCCTCGGCGTCCTCGTCGAGGTCCTGGCCGAGCACGTCCTTCCCCCGCTTGCGCTGGTGACGGCGCCAGAGCTCGCCGCCGCCGCCGACGACGACCGCCACGACGAGGCCGATGACGAACGGCTTCCAGAAGCTGTTCTCCCACGCCACCCCGCCGAGGTACCCGAGCATGCTCGCGTACGTCGCCCAGAGCACCGCCGCGAAAGCGTCGGCGGCGGCGAAGCGCCGCCAGGCGAAGCGGACGACACCGGCGGCGAGGTCGGCGGCGCTGCGACCGGCCGGGATGAAGCGGCCGGCGACGATCACGTATTCGCCGTTGCGACGAATCAGGCCGCGCCCCTGCTCGAACCAGTGCGAGCCGCGGTCGTACCGGCAGATCCAGGCGGTGATCGGATCACCGGCCAGGCGGCCCAGCCAGTACATCGCGTTGTCGCCGGCGAACACACCGAGCGCTGCCGCGACGACCACCCACCAGATGTGGAGGCTCCCCTGCGCGGCGAGCACACCGGCGGCGATCGTCACTCCTTCGCTCGGGATCAGGAAGAAGAGGAGCGAGTCGAGCCCGCAGGCACCGAACACGATCAGGTACGCCCACCATTTGCCTTCGACGTAGCTCGTCAGGTCGAAGCCGAAGACCGCGAGCGGCAGGATGATCACCCAAAGACGAAGCACTCTTCCCGGTCTCGCCGCCCTGGCGATGCGCAAACGGCGCAGCCGCCGTCCGCACCGGCTCCGAACCGGGATGATGCGGCCGCCCCCGGGGTCGATTGCAGGCGATCCCAGGGCGGCGGCCGCTTCTCCCTCGGCGTCAGAGCCGGGTCGAGTCCTCCAGGGACATCGGCGGGCCGACGACGGTCGTGCCCAGACGCTCCTGTTCGACCATCACGGCGGGGATGTCGAGCGGCACCGTGCCGCGCGGCGGGAGTGCCCGTTCTGCCGCAGGAATGCTCAGGTTGCGGAAGAGCTGCTCGAACTTCCCCGGTGCGATCACGCCGAGCATGAGCGCCTCGTCGCTCTGGATCCTGAACGTGTGCGGGATGCCTCGGGGCATGAAGACGCTCGTGCCGGGGCCGGCGAGGAGCCGGCGGCCGTCCAGCTCGAAGCAGACCTCGCCGTCGAGGATGACGAAAACCTCGTCCTCACGGGTGTGGACGTGCCGCGGCGGGCTGAAACCCTCGGCGAGAGTCGCTCGGAACACCGAGAGCGTGCCGCCGGTTTCCTCACTCGGGATGAGGAACTCGAACAGGCTGTCGCCGTACCAGCGCGGCTCGCCCTGGTGGGCGAGAAACGGGCCGACGGCGGTGCGGGTGTGGGTGAGTGTGTCCATGCAGCCGACTGTGCACCGTGCCCGGCACGAACGGAAACACCGATTCCGGGGTGCGGCGACCGGCGGCGGTTGTCAATCTTCGGCGGCTTGCGCCAGCTCCAGCGCCGTGCGGACGAACGCCCGGGCGAGGCTCGTCTCGTCTGCGGTGCGCCAGGCGACGGCGACCTGGGCGGGCGGAGCTCCCCGCAGCGGCACGAACCGAAGCTGGGGAAAGCCGGCGCCTACGGCGCGAACAGCCGACGCGGCCTGGCAGGTGATTGCCAGACCGGCAGCGACGGCGCCGAACGCCTCCTCGAACGAGTTGATGCGCGTGCCGGTGCGGAGCGGACTCTCCCCGCGGAACTCCTCGAGCGACCAGAAGGCGCGAGACTTCGGGTCGGCGCCTTCCACCCAGATCCACGGCTCGTGCACGAGGTCGTCGGGCCGAACGTGCTCGCGCGCGGCGAGGGGATGGTCCTCGCGGAGCACGGCGAAGCGTTCCTCGGTCAGCACGGTGACCATCGAGAGGCCCTCGTCGAGGAACGGCGGCCGCACAAATGCCACGTCGACCAGCCCTTCCTTGAGCCCCGCCGCCGGCCGGTCGAGCCCCGCGTTCGTAACCTGCAGCCTCACCTCCGGATGGCGTTCGGCGAAGAGTCGCATCGTCTCGCTCGCAACCGGCACCGTCGCGGTTCCCGAGAGGCCGACGCGCAGGGTCGCACGCTGCGAGCGAAGCGCCGCCTCGAGCTCCCCCGTGCCGGCGTCGAGCGCCGCGAGCGTCGCGACGGCGTGCGGCAGCAACTGCTCGCCCTCCGGCGTCAGGGTGACCCTGCGGGTCGTGCGCTCGAACAGCTTGACGCCGAGCCGCGTCTCCAGCTGCTGCACCTGTGCCGAGAGCGCCTGCTGGGCGACGTACAGGCGCTCGGCCGCGCGGGTGAAGTTCAGCTCCTCCGCGACGGCAACGAAGGCGCGAAGCAGCCGGGTATCGAGATCCACCATCGCGAGCCCCGAAATCTACAACCAGAACCGGTCAATAACCGCCTCGTCGTCGAACGCCGCGTCGAGGCCCGCGAGCACCGCACGCGCCCCATGCGCCGTTCGTGGGCTCTCGCGGCCCTACCGGAGCGCACACCGTCAGGGCTGGAGGACGACCTTCAGGCAGTCGTCCTGCTTGTGCTTGAAGAGCTCGTAGCCTCGCGGCGCGTCGTCGAGCGACAGCCGGTGGGTGATCACGAAGCTCGGGTCGATCTCGCCGTTCTGGATTCGCTCCAGCAGGGGCCGCAGATACCGCTGCACGTGGCACTGGCCGCTGCGGATCGTCAGGCCCCTGTTCATGATCGCGCCGATCGGAAACTTGTCCATCAGGCCGCCGTAGACGCCGATGATCGAGACGGTGCCGGCGTTGCGGCAGCTCATGATCGCCTCGCGCAGCGCGAAGCCGCGACCGGTCTCCTGCCTGACCGCCTGCTTGACCCGGTCGTAGGCGTAGAGGGGGCCGTGGAAGTGGGCCTCCATGCCGACCGCGTCGATGCAGCCGTCGGGCCCACGACCGCCGGTCAGCTCCTTCAGCGCCTCCGGAATGCTGTCCACCTGCTCGTAGTTCAGGGTCTCGGCCCCCGTATGCTCGCGCGCGACCCGGAGGCGATACTCGAGCCGGTCGATCACGATCACGCGCTCGGCGCCCAGCAGCTTCGCGCTGGCGGCGGCGAACTGCCCGACAGGGCCGGCCCCCCACACGGCGATCACGTCACCCGGCTGGATGTCGAGGAGCTCGGCGCCCATGTAGCCGGTCGGAAAGATGTCGGAGAGGAAGAGCACCGACTCGTCGGGGATGCCGTTCTCGATCTTGATCGGGCCGACGTCGGCGAACGGGACCCGGGCGTACTCGGCCTGGCCGCCGGCGAAGCCGCCCGTCAGGTGCGAGTACCCGAAGATGCCGGCGGTCGGGAAGCCGAACAGCTTCTCTGCGAGGCGGCCGTTCGGGTTCGAGTTCTCGCAGACCGAGTAGAGCCCGTTGACGCAGGCTGTGCAGGCGCCGCAGGCGATCGGGAACGGGACGACGACGCGGTCGCCCGTCTTCAGGTTCGCCACCCCCTTGCCCACCTCGACGACCTCGCCCATGAACTCGTGCCCCAGCACGTCGCCCTTCCGCATCGTGGGGATGTAGCCGTCGTAGAGATGGAGGTCGGAGCCGCAGATCGCGGTCGACGTGATCCGGACGATCGCGTCGCGGTCGTTCAGGATCTTCGGGTCGGGAACGTTCGTGACCTCGACCTTGTTGCGGCCGGCCCAGCACGTCGCTTTCACGTGTGCACCTCCTCGAGCGGCTGCGCGGCCCGCTGCCGCAACTGCTCTGCGAGCTCGTGGCCGCCGGGGACGGCGTCGGAGCGCGTGACCTCCCCGGTCTCGAGCCGCTCCTTCAGGCGGCGCAGCCGGTCGTGCAGCTCGCTCGCCGGGTCGTCACCGGCCACGCGCTTTGCAAGCGTCCCGAACTCGCCGCCCGGCGGGTCGAGACGGAACGAGACGACGATCTCGGTGCCGCGGTCTCCCGGCGCGTCGCGGAGCTCGACCTCGCCGTAGTCGCCCAGCTCGCCGTCGGCGCGCACGGCGTCCTCGACCTCGGCCCGGGATCTCCGGACGGTGACGGCCTTGCGAATCAGCTTGCCGCTCGCCGGCGCGCCGCGCCGGCGGGCGAGGTCGACGGTCTCGTAGACGTCGGGCACGAGCACGCCGACGACCGCCCCGGCCGCGAGCGACGCCCGCACCCGGCGGCGCGGGTCCCGCGCAGCGAGCAACGCCAGCAGTGCGGTGTCGAGGAGATCTCCGGCGACGCGGGCGGCGAGGAATGCCGTCGGCCGCGGCCGGATCAGGATGCCGACGCCGCTCGCGAGCTCGCGCGCGCCGAAGGCACGCATCACGCGCCGGGAGGTGCCGCGGCCGGATGCGCCGACAAGCCGGGCGACCGTGCCGGGAGCGGCGAGCTGGGCACCGCCGAGCCCGACGCTGAACCAGCCGAGCAGGCGTGCGAGCGAGTCGCGCTCACGGGACTGGATGTGGTGGTGCGTCATGCCTCGCCTCCTGCCGCTCCCGGCGGACGAATAAACCGGCGCGCCGACCGTGGGGCGTTTGCCGGACCGGACGACGCGAGATCGTGGGATCGCCTGACGACGCCGGCAGCCCGGGCGGGAACGCTTCCGGCGGGACGATCAACGAAAGGGTGCAGTGAGCCTCGCCTGCTTCCGTCGATCGGCGAGCGGAACCACAGGGTTCGATCACGCGCTACTCGTCTTCGGCCTCGCGTCGGCCGCGGTCGCGCTGCACGCGGTCACCGACTCCTTCGTCGCACCTGAGCGGGGAACGCAGTGGTCGGACCACCTCGTACCGGGCATCTCGACGCTGGGCGTCGTCCTCGTGACGGTCGCCGCGTTCTCGGTCGCACGACCCGGCCTGCGTGCGGTCCTGGCGCTCGTCCTCGGTGCGCTCGCGGTGGAAGGAGCGGCGCTCGCGGTCGTCTCCGCGCGCGCCACCGGCAGTCGCGGCGACGACTGGACGGGGTTCCTGCTGGCGCCGGCCGGGCTCACACTCGTGGCACTCGGATCGGCGCTGCTCTGGCGCTCGCGCAGGCCGGGCCGGCGGCGCTGGCTCCGCAGGGCGGGTCGCGGGGCGGCCGCGGTGGTCGTCGCGTGGTGCGTCGTGCTGCCTGTGGGGATCGCCCTCGTCGCCACGCACCGACCACGGCAGGTCGTCCACCCGGCCGTGCTCGGGCGGCCGTACGAGACGGTGACGGTGCAAACGGCGGACGGTCTCCGCCTCGCCGGCTGGTACGTCCCGTCGCGGAACGGCGCCGCCGTGATCTCCTACCCGACCCGCAAGGGAGCGCTGCCGCAGGCGCGGATGCTGATCCGCCACGGCTACGGGGTCCTGCTGCTCGACGCACGCGGCTACGACGGCAGCGACGGCACGCCGAACGCCTTCGGCTGGGGCGCGCGCAAGGACGTCGACGCCGCCGTCACGTGGCTTCGCCGCCGACCAGACGTCGACGGTGGCCGCGTCGCCGGCATCGGCTTCTCGGTCGGCGGCGAGGTGATGCTGGAAGCCGCGGCGCGCGACGAGCGCCTACGCGCCGTCGTCTCGGAGGGAGCCGGCATCCGCTCGGTGCGCGAAGAGCTGCTCTACGGCCTGCGCGGCATCCCGTCGCTCCCGACGCAGGTGGTCACGACCGCCGCGGTTGCCGTCCTCGGCGGCGCCCCGCCCCCGCCCGCGCTCGACGACCTCGTGCGACGGATCGCCCCGCGGCCGGTCTTCCTGATCTACGCCGAGCACGGGGCAGGCGGCGAGGAGCTGAACCGGGACTACTACAGGGCCGCCGGCCGGCCGAAGCGGCTGTGGCGCGTCGAGGGCGCCGGCCACACGGGCGGCTTCCAGGCCGACCCCCGCGGCTACGAACGCCGGGTCGTCGGCTTCCTGGGCCGCGCGCTGGCGCCCCGTCAGGACGCGCTCGACGCCCGCAGGTGAGCGAGCACCGCCAGCACGCGCCGGTGATCGTCGGCCGACGGGGCGAGCCCCAGCTTGCCCATGATCGAGCTGACGTGCGTCTCGACCGTCTTCTCGGAGAGCCACAGCCGCTTCGCGATCCCGGCATTCGTCCGTCCCTCGGCCATCTGGGCGAGCACCTCGCGCTCGCGCGGGCTGAGCCCCGCCAGCGTCTCGTCCCCGCGCGACGGCGCCAGAAGCTGGGTCACGACCTCGGGATCGAGCGCAGAGCCGCCGCGGCAGACGCGCTCTGCGGCGTCGAGGAACTCGTCCACGTCGAGCACCCGGTCCTTGAGCAGGTAGCCGAATCCGCCGCCGGAGCCCACGAGGTCGACGGCGTGGCGGCCCTCGACGTGCTGCGAAAGCACGAGGACGGCCGTGCGCCGGTGCTCCCGGCGGATCGTGGCGGCAGCGCGCATCCCCTCGTCCTCGTAGGTAGGTGGCATCCGAACGTCGACGATCGCGAGCTCCGGCTCGTGCTCGGCGACCACCGCGATCAACGCCTCGGCGTCGCCGACGCGGGCGAGGACCGTGTGCCCGGCGTCCTCGAGGAGGCCTGAGAGGCCCTCCCGGAGGAGAACCGCGTCCTCGGCGATCACGACTCGCACGGAATCGCGATCTCGATCTGCGTGCCGCCGCCGGACGGGCTCGCGATGTCGAGCGATCCGCCGTGCGCCGCGATGCGGTCGACCAGACCGGCGAGCCCCGAGCCGCGCCTGAGGGTCGCGCCGCCGACGCCGTCGTCGGTGACGGACAAGCACAACGTGCCGTTGTCGCGCCGGGCGCGGATCGCCACGCGCGAGGCCGACGCGTGCTTGACGGCGTTCGTCAGCGCCTCGCAGACGACGAAGTACGCCGCGGCCTCCACGCTCGCCGTCACGCGACCGATCGGAGCGTGGACGTCGACCGGAACGGGCGACGAGCGGGCGAGGTCGTCGAGCGCAGCGGCGAGACCCTCGTCGAGCCGCGCCGGACGGACACCGGCCGCGATCTGGCGCAGGTCGGCGATCGCGGAGCCGACCTCGTCGACGATCCCGTCGAAGGCGGGTGAGAGAACCAGCGCCTCGCGCGGCAGCGTCCGCTGCAGCCGCCGGAGGCGAAGGCCGAGCGAGACGAGGCGCTGCTGCGCACCGTCGTGGAGATCGCGCTCGAGCCGGCGCCGCTCCTCGTAGCCGGCCTCGACGATCCGTGCGCGCGATTCCTGCACCTCTTGCAGCTGCAGGCGCAGCTCGACGCGGAGGCGGGCGATCTCGATCGAGAGCGTCGCGGCACGCAGCACCTCGATCAGGAACCCGGGCCGGTCGGCGAGCGCCGGGTCGTGCGCGAGGGCAGCGGCCCGAGACCCGTCGGGACCGATCTCCGTGACGGCACGACCGTCGGCCGCCGGCTCGGGGACGAGCTCGCCCGCGCCGTTCGCGTACGCCTCGCTCGCCGGCAGCCAGTACAGGAGCTCGGAGAGCGGGTCTCCCAGCGCCTCGACCAGCACGGCTCCGATCTCCTCGGGGGCCCGCCGCCCCTCCCGGACGCCCGCCTCGAACCCGGCGACGAGGCGCAGCGCCTCGAAGCGCCTGCGGTCGAACCGGCGATCGACGCTCCGCTGCACCCGCGAGCGCAGGGGCCGGAAGACGACGGCGGCGACGAGCGTCGCGGCGGCGGTCACCCAGCCTGACCCGCCGCCGAGCAGGACGCCGCCGCCGAGCGCCACGACGGCGTAGGCGGCGCCGAGTAGGAACGTCGAGATCGCGTAGACGAGCGTGCGGTTGACGAGCCGCTCGATCGCGTAGAGCCGGTAGCGGACGACGGCGACGCCGACGGCGACGGCGACCGCCGCCTCCATCGCGAGCAGGAAGGCGAAGAGGACGGTGCCCGGACCGCCGAACGCGACGTGGGCGCCCACGCAGAAGACGAGCCCGAGCGGGATCAGTGCCGCCGCCCAGGCGAGCCAGAGCGTCTGGAGGCGCTCGATGCCCCTCGAGCGGCGCAGCCGCAGCCGGATCGCGACCGCGCCCGCAAGAAGCGACGCGAGGATGCCGAACCAGAGTGGAACCCAGATCCACTCGAGCCGGTGCGGGAAGATCACGTGCGCCATCGGGTTGGGCACGTGCTCGTCCGGGGACGCGAACGCGGACCGGTCGAACATCGCGACCCCCATGAAGGCGGCGAAGCAGAATGCGCCGGTCGCGGCTGCGATGCCCCAGCGGCGGCCCAGGAGCCGGCCGTCGGGGAAGACGAACGCGACGGCGATCGGCCAGGCGTAGAGGAGGGGCCAGGACGCACGGGCGATCTGCAGCGACCAGCCGCGCGAGGGGACGAGGCCCGGCCACGGCGCCGCCAGAACCGCGCCGGCGAGCAGGATCCAGGCGATCGCGTTCCGCGGCTGGCGTTGCGCGACCCCGAGCCCGACCGCCGCGGGTGCGAGGACGCTCAGCAGCGCAAACGGCCAGATCCAGGCGGGGACGCCCGCATCGGGGCTCGGCAGCCACCCAAAGGCGTCCAGGGCGACGACGAGCGGCGAAGCGACTGCGAGCGACCAGGCGGCGGTGCGGATTCCGCGCATCGCCCCGATTCTCCCGTGCCGTCGCCTGCAGAGGCAATAGGTGCCAGCACCCGAGTGGGAACCGATGGCAGTGCCGAACGCGGTCCAGGGAGAGCGCCGATGTGCAGCTCGCGCCGCCGGCCTACGGTCGCTTCGTCCACTACGAAAGGAGCTCGAACGATGGTGCAACGCCTGCTTCCGTTGAGCGGCGTGGTGTTCGTCGTCCTGGTCGGGGTCGCGTTTGCGGCGCTGGGCGGGAATACGCCCGGCGGCGACGCCTCTGCGGCGAAGGTCACGGCCTTCTACACCGCCCACCACGGCGCCCAGACGTCCGCCGTCTACGTGCTCGCGATCTCGGTCGGCTTCCTCGCGCTCTTCGCGGTCACCGCCTGGCAGCAGGCTGCGCCGGGCGTCTGGCGGCTGCTGTTCGTGACGGGCGCCGCGATCGGAGCCGCCGGGTTTCTCGCCGCCTCCGCCCTCCACTACGCCCTGGCGGAGGGCGTCCACCAGCACGTCGCCCCGGCCGCTGCACAGGCGCTGAACGAGCTCGACGCCTACGACTACCTGCCGTTCTCGATCGGCGTCGGGATCATGCTCGTGGGAGCAGCCGGGCTCGGCATCCCCCGCCGGGGGTTCGAACGTGCGCTGGGCTGGTCGGCGCTCGTGCTCGGGATCGGCGCGTTCACACCCGCGGGCTTCTTCGCCTTTCTCGCCTCGGGCGCGTGGATCGTCGTCGCGAGCATCTCGATGACGGTCGCGGCCGGCTCCGAGCCTGACCGCACGCGGTCTGCGGTCGCCGGGACGGTGACGGCGTGACCCGCCTGCGCGTGGCCCTCGCGGCCTGCCTGGCCGCTGCCGTCGTCGCAGCGACGCAGGCGAGCGGTGCGAGCCGCCCGGGAACGCTCAGCTTCCTCGACGTCAGCGTCCGCTCGACGCCCGCGTTCGACGCAGGCCGGGGCGAGCCTCGGCCCGGCGACCGGGTGTTCCTCACCGACGCGCTCTACACGTGGCACGGAGCCCGCCGTGGTGACCGTGCCGGCAGCATCGCCTCGACGCTCACGTTCATGTCGTCGTTCGGGAGAAACGGGGCGACCGTCGACCTCGCAGGCCAGCTCTTCATCCACGGCGGCTCCCTGCGCGTCGAGGGCGTGGTGCGCGTCCTTCCCGGCCCCAACCACTTCGTCCTGCCCGTCGTCGGCGGCACCGGGAGCTTCGCCGGCGCGCGAGGAACCGTCGATCTGAGAGACATCGGAGCGAGCGAGGATCGTTCGGCACTCCTCGTCCACCTCGCGAATTGAGCACGCCGACACGGCGACAGCAGCCGAGCGAGGGTACGGCTGATCCCACCCTCGCCCGGCAGCCACCTCCCTGAACGGCCGCGGCCGTCTCTCAAAGAGTCGGCCGAATCGAAGTCGTGACACGACGCGCTCCGGTCACCCTCGCGGCGCGGGGCCCGGAGCGAGGCCGGCGTCAGGCCGCGACGGCCGGCGTCCGCGCCCGTCTCCGTTCGGCTCCGCGCTCGACGAGCGAGCGCGCAACCTCCTCGGCGTCGCGGCCGACGCCGCCGATGAAGTGGGAGCTGCGCCGGCACTGATACGCGAGGCCGAGCGTGTAGAGACCCGGGACGGGCGTCGCGCCGCGACGCTGCACGATCTCACCGCTTCGGTCGAGCACGCCGGGTACGCGCAGCCACGGGTACCTCCTCCGGAAGCCGGTGGCCCAGACGATCGCACCGAACCGGCGCAGGTCGAGCGTCCGCGGGCCGGCTGGCAGGATCACCTCTGGCAGAGGCTCGGCCGCCGAGCCTTCGGCGAGGGGGTGCGCGTCGATCCGCCGCAGCAGCTTCCGGAGGCGCAGCTCGGCTGCCGCGACGTTCGCCGCAAGATCCGCCGCGAACCAGGCACGCGTGCCGTCGAAGCCCGTCAGGCGTCCGGTGACGGTGACACCGGCGGCCGCAAGGCGGTCGAGGCCGAGGCTCTCTCCCCCGTTCGCGCCGCTGAGCGGGAACACGGGAACGCGCTTCGCGGCCTCGACGTCCGGCAGCTCGTCGATCGTGCGGTCGAAGTCGCCGAGGACGGCGGCCCACTCGAAGATGTCGCGGCCCCGGTACCTGCGCGGGGCGCGTGAGTGGCGTCCGACGGCGAGGACGACCTCACGTCCCGCCCGGCGCAGCTCGAGCGCGAGTTGCTGACCGCTCGCCCCGGCCCCGACGACGAGGACCGGCCCGTCCGGGAGGAGCTCCGGGCGCCGGTACCCGGCGGTGTGGAGCGAGAGCGGCTCGGTCGGCGGCGCGAGCGGCACGTGCGGGTCGGCGGCGTCACCGGTCGCGAGGACGACCGAGCGGGCGAACCAGGATCCGCTCGTGCCGGAGATGCGGAAGCCGTCGCCCCGGCGCTCGACCCGCTCGACCTCGACGCCTTCCACGACCGGCGCCGCGAGGGAGCGCGCATACGAGTCGAGGTGCTCGGCGAACGCGCCGAGGGTGAGGAACCCGTCGCGGTCGGCGGGTTCGGGCTCGCCCGGGAGGCGGTTCATCCAGTTCGGCGACAGCAGCGTCAGCGAGTCCCAGCGCTCGTGCCACCGCTGGCCGACGCGCCCGCGCTCGAGCAGCACGTGCTCGTGCCCTGCGGCCGTCAGATGGTGGCTGAGCGCCAGGCCGGCCTGGCCGGCGCCGACGATCAGCGTGTCGATCCGGTGCGGACGCGGCGCCCGGACCGTCCGGGCGCCGCCATGGTCGATCACGCGTCCACCCCGACGTGCACCGGCACGCCGTTCGTGACGATGTCGAAGACGGCCGAGCGCGCCTTCGCCCGCTCGACCAGATCGCGCAGCTGCTCGGGCGATGCGTCTCCTTCCACGTCGAAGATCACCCGGATCTGCTCGTAGCCGTTGCGGACCTCGTCCGAGAGACCGAGCGCGCCGCGCACGTCCAGGTCGCCCTCGAGCCGCGACTCGACCCGCGTGAGCCGGATCTTCCGGGCGGCGGCGACGTAGACGAGGGAGGTGGTGAGGCACGCGGCGAGTGTGTGCATGAGCTGCTCCGCCGGGTTCGGCGCCTCGTTCTCCCCGATCAGGATCGGAGGCTCGCCCGCGTCGAGCTCGAACGCCGTCGCACGTGAGCCGTCCTCGCCGCCGGCGGCGTAGAAGCCCTTGATCGTCGAGCGGTTGTGTGCGCCGCCGAGCCAGCGGTTGTGGACGCGGAACTGGAACGTCCCAAGCTCCGGCTGTTCCTTCACGGCATCGAGCGTCGCGAAGAGCCTCTGCGTGTCGACGCCGTTGCGGATCGATTCGGTTGTGCTGGTCACTGCTGCTCCTTCGGTCGGGCGGGCTCGTCCCGCGTCCCTGGAGACAACAGCCGTCCGGTTGCCGCGCGTTTAGCGGCGCGGTAGCAGCCTGGTAACGTCGCGCGGACGATGGAGTTCAAGCTCCTGGGCCCACTGGAGGTGGGCGACGGATCGGGGCCGATCGCGATCGCGGGCCGCAAGCAGCGAGCCTTGCTCGCGCGCCTGCTCCTGGATGCGAACCGCACCGTCGCCGCCGACCGGCTCGTCGACGACCTCTGGGGCGAGTCCGTCCCCGAATCCGCGCAGAAGATGGTGCAGATCTACGTCTCGCAGCTGCGGAAAGTGCTGCCCGACGGCCTCCTGCAGACACGGCCGCCCGGCTACGCCGTCGAGGTCGACCCGGCGACCATCGACCTCGTCCGGTTCGAGCGGCTGCGGCGCGAGGGGGAGGCGGCGCATGCCGCCGGAAACGCCGAGTTGGCGGCGCAGCGCTTCGGCGAAGCGCTCTCGCTCTGGCGCGGCGACGCGCTCGCCGAGTTCCAGGAGCCGTTCGCTCAAGCCGAGGCGTCCCGGCTGGAGGAGCTGCACCTTGCGTGCATCGAGGCGCGCATCGCCGCCGACCTCGACCGCGGGCGGCATGCCGAGCTCGTGGCGGAGCTCGAGCCTCTCCTCTCGCGGCATCCGCTGCGCGAGGGCCTGCGCGCGCAGCAGCTCCTCGCGCTCCACCGCTCCGGACGGCAGTCCGAGGCGCTGGCGGCCTACCGGCGGTTCCGCGACCTGCTCGCGGACGAGCTCGGGCTCGAGCCGTCGCCGCGACTGAAAGAGCTGGAGCGCCGGATCCTCCGTCACGACCAGACCCTGGAGTATCAGCCGGTGCGAGCCTCGCCCGCCCCCGGCGTCCGCTATGTGCGGAACGGCGACGTCTCGATCGCCTACCAGGCGGTCGGCGAGGGCGAGCTCGACCTCGTGCTCGTGCACGGCTGGGTGTGCAGCTTCCAGCCCGGCTGGGAGTGGCCCGCGCTGGCGCGCTTCTACGAGCGGCTGGCCGGCATGGGGCGGCTGATCCTGTTCGACAAGCGCGGCGTCGGCCTCTCCGACCGCGTGGCGAACGTGAGCTCACTCGAAGAACGGATGGACGACGTGCGAGCCGTGATGGACGCCGTCGGCTCCGAGCGCGCGCTTCTGCTCGGGATCTCCGAGGGCGGCCCGATGGCCGCCCTCTTCGCGGCGACCTATCCGATGCGGACGGCCGGGCTGGTGCTCATGGGCTCCTACGCTCGGTGGCTCCGCGCGCCGGACTACCCGATCGGCAGCCGGCCGGAGGAAGTCGCCTCGGCGAACATCCCGCCCGAGGACTGGGGGCTTCCCGCCGCACGGCAGTTCGTCGACGAGCGTGCGCCGTCGCTCGCACGCGACGAGGACGCCTACCAGTGGTACGCGTCGTATCTCGTCCGCGGCGCCAGCCCCGGCGCGGTGGCACACCTCACGCGCATGAACGTGGAGATCGACGTGCGCCACGTCCTCCCGTCGATCCACGTGCCGACGCTCGTGCTCTACCGCGAGCGGGAGCACCTCCGCGACGCCGGCCGCTACATGGGCGAGCGCATCCCCGGTGCGCGAATCGTCGAGCTCGCGGGCGCCGACCACCTCCCGTGGGAGGGTGAGCAGGGCGACGTCCTCGGCGAGATCGAGCGGTTCGCCGGCGACCTCGACGCGACGCCCGAGCCAGAGCGTGTGCTCGCCACCGTCCTGGTCGTCGAGGCGGACGGGACGCAGGAGGCATGCGACCTCGTGCGGGCCGACGTCGCGCGCTTCCGCGGCGCCGAGATCGCCCTCACCGACGACACGCTGATCGCACGGTTCGACGGCCCCGCGCGCGCGATCCGCTGCGGGTCGGCGCTGATGGAGCTCGCGCGCACACACGGACGATCTGCCCGCGCGGGTCTGCACACGGGCGAAACCGACCTCGGCGGCGATGCCCTCTCCGAAATCCCTGTCTCGGTCGCCGCAGCTCTGAAGGAGCAGGCGGAGCCGGGCGAGCTCCTCGTCTCCTCGACGGTGCGCGATCTCGTTGCCGGGTCGGGGCTCGGCTTCAGCGAACGCGAGCGGGAACCGCTGCGCGTCGCAGGCGTGCCGGGAGCATGGCACGTGCACGCCGTCGTTGCGTGAACGGCAGCGTCGAGAGGACGAACTCGAGCGCGAGCACGAGCCCGAAGAGGCGGTACCCGCCGGCGGCGAGCGCCGCGCCCGCCGTCGCCGCGCCCAGGAACGTCCCGATCTGGTTGGCCGCGGCGCGGGCGGCCATCGCGGGCAGGCGCCGCTCCGAGCGGCCGGACAGGCCGTACGCGTTCCCGAGGAGGGTCCGGCCGCCGCCGAGGAACGACGCTCCCGCGAGCAGCGCCGCGCTCAGTGCCGGCGCCGGCCGGAGCACCCCGAAGAGACCGACGAGCAACGCCATCCCGAGCGCCAGGCGGACCAGCGTGCCCCGTGACGCAGCGGGAACGAATCGGCGAAAGGCGACGTTGCCGAGCGCGAACGCGACCGCCGCGAGCGCGAGCAGAACCCCGATCGCGAGCGACGAGCTGCCGTAGGCGTCGGAGAACAGCGCACCGGCGTAGACCAGGGTGCCGAGCCAGGCCGAGTTCGCGGCCAGCTCCGCGAGCAGCCAGCGCCGCAGGACGGGATCGGCGAGCGCGGCGCGGAGGCCGCCGCCGTCCTCGACCGGCTCGTCCCGACGGTCCGGAGGCGCGACGGCCACGAAGGCGGCCAGTGCCGCTGTCAGCGGGAGCGCGAGCCAGCCGAGCCGCCAGCTCGCGCTCCCGAGCAGGCCGAGCGCCGGCATGCCGACGATCCAGGCCGCGGGGCTGCCGATCAGCGTCCAGCCGAGCACCCGCCCGCGAGCGGGCGCGTCTGCCCACTCGCCCGCCGCCGACGTCGCGCTCGCCATGAGCACGGACGCCGCGATCCCGACCGGCACCTGCGCGAGCGCGAGCAGCGACAGCGTGGGCGCCGCCGCGCTTGCGAGCGACGCCGCCGCCAGGAGCAGCGCGCCCCCACGGAGCAGCCGCCTCAGCCCGAGGCGGCGAGCCGCAGCCGGCAGCACGAGCGAGGCGGCGCCGGCGGCGAGCCCCGCCACGCTCCGCAACTGACCCACCACCGCGGTCGAGGCGCCGAACTCCGCCGCGACGTCGGCCAGCACGGGCGAGAGGGCGATCGCGCCCGACTGCGCCGCGAAGACGCAGAGGAAGAGTGAGAGTGTGATGCGCCGCTCGGCCACGACGGCAACCACACCGGTCGGCGGTTCTCGTGCGGTAGGCGTCCGGTAAAGCCGGGGGCGCTACCGCGGGTTTACCTGGCGCCAACCGTGACGCAGGCGGTGGCCGGTCTCCTGTTGCCGACGCAATTCGACACAAGGAGACGCACATGACCATCTCGATTCGCGCGGAGACGCGGCGCTGGCTCGGGCTCGCCGTTCTCTGCTCGGCCTTCTTCATGGTGATCCTCGACGTCGCGATCGTGAACGTCGCGCTGCCGTCGATCGCCGCCGATCTCGACTTCTCGCCGCGCAGCCTGCAGTGGGTCGTGAGCGCCTACGCACTGACGTTCGGCGGCCTCCTGCTCCTCGGGGGCCGTGCTGCGGACATGCTCGGGCAGCGCCGGACGTTCGTCGGCGGGGTCGCCGTCTTCGCGCTCGCGTCGCTGCTGGGCGGCCTCGCGTGGTCGGCGGCGGCGCTCGTCGCCGCCCGCTCGCTGCAGGGCATCGGGGCAGCGGCGATGACGCCGGCCGCGCTCTCGATCCTGATGACGACGTTCCCCGAGGGCGCGGAGCGCAACAAGGCCCTCGGCGCCTGGGGCGCGGTCGGAGCGTCGGGAGGCACGATCGGCCTCCTCATCGGCGGTGCGCTCACCCAGACCGTCGGCTGGACGTGGATCTTCCTGCTGAACGTCCCGATCGGTGCGGCCGTGATCGCACTGACGCCCGGTCTACTGGAAGGACGGCCGCCGGCTGCCTCGACGCGGCGGTTCGACCTGGCCGGCGCCACCTCGCTGACCGCCGGGCTGTCGCTGCTCATCTACGCGGTCGTCGACGCGGACACCGTCGGCTGGGGTTCCGCTCGGACGGTCTCGCTCCTCGTGACCGCGGCTCTGCTCCTGGTCGCGTTCGCGGCGGTCGAACGGCGCGCGGCGGCTCCGCTGCTCCCCTTCCGCCTCTTCCGGGTCGGCGTCGTGCTCGGGTCGAACGTGACCTCGACCCTCTTCGGTGCCGCGATCTTCGGGATGTTCTTCCTGATCACGCTGTACCTGCAGCGGGTGCTGGGCTACTCGCCGCTCACTGCAGGTCTCGCCTGGCTCGCGTTGTCGGTGACAGCCCTGCTCGCGTCGGCCTGCGGCGCGACGCTCGTGACGCGCGTCGGGCCGCGAGCCCCGCTGGTGACCGGGCTCTCCGTCACGACCGCGGGTCTGTGGCTGCTCTCGCGCCTTCCACAGGACGCGCGCTACGTCCACGACGTGATGCCGGCGCTCGCGCTGGCGGGAGCCGGGATCGGCCTTGCGTTCGTGACGCTGTCGATCGGGTCGCTGGAAGGCGTCGACGAGCCCGACGCGGGCCTGGCGTCGGGGCTCGTGAACGCGACGCAGCAGATCGGCGGAGCGCTCGGCGTGGCGATTCTCTCCACGGTCGCGCTCTCCGCCGGGTTCGCCGACGCCCTGCTCCTCGCCGCCGGGTTCGCCGGGGCCGGAGCGGTGTTCGCAGCGTGGGCCGTGCGCGCGCCCGCGCCGGCGCCGGAGGTGAGACAGACCGACGCCGTCGAGCTCGAGCACGCCGCGTGACGACCGCGTCGGAGGAGCCCGCCCGAGCGGCAAGGCCCGGAGCGCGGGCCTTGCCGCTGCTGGGTCAGTGGCGCTCGACGGACGCGCCGCGTAGGGTCATCTCTCACAACCGAGGAGTCATCCGCAATGGCGAAAGACAAAGGCGCGAGGAAGAGCAGTGACAAGACACCGGCTTCGAAGACGCTGAAAGAGAAGCGCGCCGCGAAGAAGTCAAAGGGGAAGGCGACGATCTAGGCTGCAGTCGCTGCCACGCTATCCACCGAGCGAGCCGCGGCTTCGAGCGAGCAGCTGAGTTCGAGAGAACAGGACGCCAGCTCGAATCTCGATTCGCCGCCCGCCCCCGCGTCCACGGCGCGTCGAGGCAAGCTTCGAGGATGTCGGTCCTCGCCAGGCGTCTGCGTGCCCAGCTGCTGGTAGGGCGCAAAGCGGACACGCCGCTTCCGGTGGTCGAGCGGCTGCTGGCGATTCAAGCTCAGGACGATCGCGGTGCGCGGCTTGCGATTCGCGCGAGGAGCGCAGGCCTCACCGCCGCGGACGTCGACGCGGCGTTGACCGTCGATCGGTCGCTCGTCGTCACGTGGCTGAACCGCGGCACGCTTCACCTGGTGCGCAGCGAGGATTATCCCTGGCTGCAGCACCTGACGACGCCGCAACTTCGGACCGCCACCGCGCGACGCCTCGCGCAGGAGGGCGTGACGCCGGACGCTGCAGAGCGGGGCGTGGCGGCCGTTCAGCGTGCGCTGCTCGAGGAAGGACCGCTCGGCCGCGACCTGCTCCGCGAGCGAGTCGCGGCCGCGGGCGTTCGCACACAGGGGCAGGCGTTCGTCCACCTGCTGGTGCTGGCGTCGATCCGAGGACTGATCGTCCGCGGCCCCATGCTCGCCGGCCGCCAGGCGTTCGTGCTCGTGCACGACTGGCTTGGCGAGCCCAGGCCGGTCGATCGTGATGGGGCGCTCGCCGAGCTCGCCCGTCGTTACCTCGCCGGGCACGGTCCGGCGAGCCCCGCCGACCTCGCCAGGTGGGCCGGCCTTCCCCTTCGCGACGCGCGCGCCGGCCTACAGGCGATCGCTTCCGAGCTCCACGAAGCCGAGGACGGGCTCCTCGATCTCCAACGCCCTGCGACGACCGCGCGGTTGCCCGGGCCGCAACTGCTCGGCTCGTTCGAGCCCGTCCTGCTCGGCTGGACAACCCGAGACGCGATCCTCGGCGAAGATGCGGGTCGCGTCGTCAGCGGCGGCGTCTTCCGAGCGTTCGCTCTCGTCCGCGGGCGTGCCGTCGCCACCTGGGCAATCTCGCGAGGCATCGTGAAACTCGAGCCGTTCCGCCCCCTCAACTCGACCGACCGGTCCGCGCTCGAAGCCGAGGCGGCAGATGTAACCCGCTTCCTCCACAAACGGGCATAGGAAGTACGCCGCTGCGATGCTCACCCGGGACCGAGCGCCCGACGACCGCTGCTAGCCCGACGCGGAAAGCAGTGCTTCGCTTTCGCCGAGGCACGACACGGCCCCCACCGAACGGTAGAAGGCGAGTGCTCGCTGCAGCTGTTCTGCGGCCTCGGCGGCTCGACCTGCTGCGGCGTGCTGCTCGCCCGCCCGCAGCCTCGCCTCGGCGGCCTCAGGTCTGGCGCCGATGCGGTCCAGCACATCTGCTGCGCGCTCGAACTCTCCGCGCGTGTAGGCGCCGACGGCGTCCGTCCAGCGGGTGGTCGTCCGCCCTGCCAGCGCGGCGCCCAGCTCGTTTGTGAGGCCGAGCCTGCGAGCCGCGGCCGCGAACGTCGGGAGGTTGATGACCGCGAACTGCAAGGCGTCACCGCGGCGCAACGCGTCGAGGCACGTGGCCGCCCATGATGGATCCATCGCGAACGTTAGGTCTGCGGAAGCGATAACCGGAGCACCGCGCCGCCGCCAGAAGCGTCGTCGACGGTGATGCTGCCGTTGTGTGCGTCTGCAACCTGCTTCACGATCGCGAGCCCGAGGCCCGCGCCCGGCGTCCCGCGTGCCTTCATGGATCGGTAGAAGCGGTTGAAGACCAACGGCGCGTCCTCCGCGGCGATGCCGGGGCCACGGTCACGCACCTCCACCAGTCCGTTGCGAACGCACACATCAATCGTCTCGCCCGTCGGGCTCCATTTGCGAGCGTTGTCGAGCAGATTGTCGACTGCTCGTTCGACGCGCTCGGGGATACCGAGCACCGTCGTTGGTTCGAGATCGGTGCGGAACCCAACGATCTGTGTCCGCTTGGCTGCACGCTCTACCGCTGACTGAACGACTTCGTCGAGTCGAAACGCCGTCGGTTTGGCCTCCAGCTCTTCTCCGTGTGCCAGCTCGACCAGTTCGCCGACGAGCGTTGTCATCGCTTCAAGCTCTTCCTCCACGTCTGCGACGAGTTCCCGCCGCTCATCCCTTTCGAGGCCGTCGGACTGGGCGAGCAGGCCGACGTTCGCTCTCAGCGTGGCGAGTGGTGTGCGCAGTTCGTGCGATGCGTCGGCGACGAGTTGTCGCTGCGTGCTCAGAGACCGCTCCAGCGTCGCCAGCAGCGCATCAAGCTGTGTCGAGAGGCGGCTGATTTCGTCTCGCCCGCGGCGGCCTGTCCGGGCGCTCAGTTCTCCTGTCGCGGCGATGCGTTCTGTCGTCTCTGTGAGCCGACGGAGCGGCGCGACCGCCCGTCCGGACACAAGCGTTCCCAGCAATGCGGCAGCGGCTATTCCGCCCAGGCAGGTGAGGAGGAGCAGCCAGCGCAGGTGCGAGATGCTGCGCTCAACGTCTGCCAATGAGAGCGTGACGGTGACGCGGGGATTGGTTCCGACAATCGTCATCTGCCGTGTCGGCACTCCGCCCACGCTGACGGTGCGGTAGTGGAGGGTTCCGCGCGCGTCAGCGGGCGAGAAGCGCGGGTCGAGGCTGGTGTGAACGGAAAGGGCCGTTGAGGAGAGCGGGAGCACGATGGAGATCGGGGACGGTGACCAGGCCCGCTGCGTTGCGATGAGCACATGCCCGGCTGAGTCGACCGACAGCATCCGGTTGAGGGGCGCGACGTTGAGGCTCGCGGCCAACTCTCTATCGGCCTGACGTATCAGGTCGTGTCGGTAGGAGTAGTAGACGACAGCCGACGCGCCGACGAGTGCGATCGCGACGGCGAGCGAAGCGAGGATCGTCAGCCGCATCCGGAAGGTCATCGTTCCTCCCTCAACATGAAGCCGACCCCGCGCACCGTCTGGATGAGGCGCGGCTCGCCGCCCGCTTCGAGCTTCCGGCGCAGATGACTGATGAACATGTCAAGAGAGTTCGACGAGAGCGAGGCGTCATATCCCCAAACGCGCTCGTAGAGCGTCGCGCGGGCGAGCACCTGCCGCGGATGACGCAGGAAGAACTCAAGCAGGTCGAACTCCGTCCGGCTCAACCGCATCTCGCGTGAGCCACGACGCGCGTCGCGCGTCAGCAGATCGAGTTCGAGATCGGCGAAGGCCGCCTGCTCGGTGCCGCCACCGGTACGGCGAAGGAGAGCGCGGAGCCGCGCGATCAGCTCCTCGTTCGCGAACGGCTTCACCAGATAGTCGTCGGCGCCCGCCTCCAGTCCAGTAACTCGATCACGCACCGCGTAGCGTGCGGTAAGCATCAGGATCGGCAGCTCGTCGCCTGCGGCACGCAGCTGCTCACAGACTTCGATCCCGTCGCTCCCCGGCATCATTACGTCCAGCACCACCGCGTCGAAACGCTGTGCTCGCAGACGAGTCAAGGCTTCGTCCCCGTTCTCGGCGACCTCGACCGCGAACCCGTTGGCGACGAGGACGCGTTTGAGCGCTCGTCGTAACCCAGCATCGTCGTCAACAACCAGGATCGCCATGGCGTGAAGTCTGCTTGGTGTCCGTAAACGGAACCTAAATCGTTTCGGCTGCTTCGGAGCCGGATGGGCTAAGGCTGGTGCAGACAGTTCGGGCAGACCTCTGGAGCCGGGGCCCCCACTCGTCGGCCTGTTTTAGCCTTTCGTTAGACGCGTTTGATTGCCGCTTTAGCCGGGTCGGCTTCCGTTGCTGGCATGAATCGCTCAATCGCAGGAGCCGCGGCGGCTCTCCTCGTCGCTTGCTTAACGGCAGCCTGTGGAAGCCGTCGTTCGGAGCCAGCCGTGGCCACGGGCTCCGAGCATCCCGTTCCAGTCGTTGTCGATCCCGCCGATCTGCGGGCAAGGCTCGTCTTCGGGATGACCAAGCAGCAGGTGCTGCGTCACATCGGCAACCCCACCAGGAAGGTCCGTGACCACGGGGCCGACTGCTGGCAGTACGCCGAGAACCGGACGTTCCGGGGAGGAACAGAGAACGCCGTCAGGATCTGCTTCCTCTCCGGGGTCTACTCGCTCGACTGGGAGCAGATCAACGGTAAGTGGATCTACACGCTGCCGAAGTACGCCGCCCCGACCGGGTCGTGACGAGCGTCGTGCCGCGAGGGGACCCCACGTCGGTCAGCGCGCCTGTTCCGACGGAGCATGACGCCGCTGCGAGCGCTGCGGTCGAGCGTCAGGCACCGCGATCCGCACCCAGCAAAGCCTGGGCGCTGACGCGCGACCGGTTCGTCGCCGACAGGGGTGGGCTCGCGGCGCTGCTCGTCTTTGCGGCTGTCCTCTTCGCTTCGTTCGCCGGTGGGCCGATTCTCAGCACGATCGTCGGCCACAACGGCTTCGACCAGTTTCCCTACGCGACCAACACGAACCTCGACCCGGTCGGCCTCTGGTCGCGCGTCCCCAAGACGGCGCAGGTGCGGCTCGGCCAATACGGGCAGACGCTTCCGCCGCCGAAGGGCACACCCACGACGCTGATGGTGCTCGGCGCCGACGGCCCGCTTGGACGCGACGAGCTGATCCGCGTCCTCGACGGCGGCAAGGCCTCGATCGAGATCGGCATCTTCGCGGTGCTGCTCTCGGCACTGATCGCGGTGCCGCTTGGCTGCCTGGCCGGCTTCTACGGCGGCGTCACCGATGCCGTCGTCTCACGGCTGACCGAGTGGGTGATGGCTTTCCCGCTCATCTTCTTCCTCGTCTACGCGACCGTCCACGTCGCGCCGACGCTGCGTCCAATCGGCTGGGGCAGAGTCGTGCCTTCGGGCGTCTTCGGGATTGCGCTGCTGATCGGCGTCTTCACCTCCTTCTATCCCTTGCGACTGATCCGGGGTCAACTCCTCGTCCTGCGCAACGCCGAGTTCGTGGAGTCGTCCCGCATGGTCGGCGCGTCGGGGCTGCGAATCATCCGGAAGGAACTGCTCCCCCACCTCGTCCCGATCCTGCTCGTCTGGGGCGCCGTTGCCGTTGCCACCGACATGCTGCTCGAAGTCGGGCTCTCGGTGATCGGTGTCGGCGTCCAGGCTTCGACCGCAACCTGGGGCAACCTGCTCGCGCAGACGACCGGCACGATCTACAGCGTCAGCTCCGGCACCGGCAGCGATGGACACCACACCACCTGGCACACGGTCTGGCCGACGCTCGCGATCGTCGTCTCGGTCATCTCGCTGAACCAGATCTCGGAGGCCCTCCGGCGCGCGCTCGAACCATGGCGGACGGCATGAAGCGCATCGCGCTCATCCTGGCTCGGCGAACCGTCGGCGGCGCCTTGACGCTCATCGTGATGGTGACGCTGACCTTCCTCATGTATTGGTCGCTCTCCCCCCAACCCGGCCGGTTTGTCTACCCGCGCGGGATCCAGGAGACCGCCTTCGAATTGCGCGACGGGGCGCACCGCCTTGGCGCCGACCGACCGAAGTTGACCCAGTACGCCGACTGGTGGTGGCACCTCTTGCACGGCGACTTCGGCCATCGTTGGACCGGCGCGACGCTGAGCAACAACGTCCTCACGACACTCCCGATCGGCCCGACGCTCTACCCGGCAGTCCGAGAGACGCTCTCGATCCTCGTTGGCGGCGCATGCCTGACGGTGCTGCTCGCCGTGCCGCTCGGCGCGCTCGCAGGACGACGGGTCGGCTCGCTGGCAGACAAGTTGATCGCGATCGGCGCACTCGTCGGCGTCTGCACGCATCCGATCGTCACCGGGAAGCTGCTCACACAGTGGTTCGGGCTTGATCTGCGCTGGCTCCCTGTCGGGGGCTACTGCCCATTCGTGAAGTCGTCGGCCTGGGGCTCGCCGCAGGGGTGCGGCGGCCCGGTCGACTGGGCGACGCACCTGATCCTGCCCTGGATCACCTTCGCGTTCCTCTTCCTCGCCCTCTACACGCGGATGATCCGAGCGAGCGTCGCCGAGACGATTCACGCCGACTACGTGCGAACGGCCCGCTCCAAGGGCGCACGCGAATCGCGCGTCCTCGCCAGGCACGTGCTGCCGAACGCCTCCCTACGCGTTCTCACCATGGTCGGGATGGACATCGGCACCGCACTTGGTGTCGCCGTCTTCGTTGAGTTCTCCTACGGCTTCTTCGGGCTAGCCCGGCTGTCCATCCTCGCCATGGCCGGCGACCCGAACGCCGAGGCGACCGACCTGCCGATGCTGCTCGCCGTCGTCACGGTGATCACCCTGATCGTGGTCGTAGGGAACCTGCTCGTCGACCTGCTCTACGCCGTCGTCGATCCGCGCACCGCTGTCGCCGCGCGGCACGGGCGAGTGAAAGAGATAGCGGCCGGTGTCATCTAGCTGCGCCGACCTCCAAGCCATCGAACCATCGAGCAAAGGAGTAGGCCGTGGACAGAGATACCCCAGGACGGTTGGCTCGCGCGTCGACCGTATCGGCGCTGCTCGGCAAGGTCGGACCTCGCAACAGGCGACGGCTGATCGGAGGCGGGATCGCCCTCGGCGTTGCCGGCGCGATCATCGCCGCCGTGCTACTGGCACATCCCGGAAACCACTCCGCCGTCTCGTCGACTCCCGCCAGTCAGACAAGTCCGGTCGTGTCGAAGCACCAGCTCACCTTCGGCATGACCCCGAAGCAAGTCGAGCGTCTGACCGGGAAACCGGCTGTGAAGCGTCGAAGCTGCTGGTTCTTCCACCCATCGAACCAAGGAATGGTCGGCTCGATCTCCGTCCAGCCCTCGTTCGCGAGAAGTCTGCCTTACGACCCGAAGACCACAGGAGATCTCAAACTGTGCTTCCTCGGCCGCGTCTACTCCTACTCGGAACTGCACACCTTCGACAAGCGCAATGACAAGTGGAGCTGGGAGGCCTGGCCCCTGACGAGGGTGCCGGTGCATGCCCCGTCACAGTGACCGGCCGAACCTCGGTGCGGATCAACGCTCACCGCGCACCAGTTCGCACTGCGCTGGCAACTCCGACGCGTCCCTGACTTGGGACGATCAATCGTATGAGCACGAGCGTCTCCCGCCATCTGCGCGGGCCGAGAGTCAGAATCAGCGGACCGCTCTCGACGGTTCTCAGCCCGCCGACCGGCGACGGTCAATTAGGCGAGAGGAGCCTGTGCTGCGCGAGCGTCCCGGAATGCACCCTGAGGGAAGGTGGCCGATCGCGGGCTAGCCCCAGAAGGGGCGGACGACATCCGCTAGAACGTAGACGCCCATCAACCGCGCGGCCACGCGACCCCACGCTTAATCGCCGCTCGACTGAGCCAGCGTTCGCTAGTGCCCCCTGAGCCTCGTGGAGACTGGACGGGTGCCAGACACTTCTTCGGGTGTCGCGATCGTCGTGTGGCGTCGACGGCCGCAGCTAGAAATTCTCCGTCTGCACCGCAGCCTGTTCGGAGAGAGCTTCGCCGGGGACTGGGCCTGGACGACGCCCGGCGGCGGAAGTGACCCTGGCGAGCCACCGGCTGCAACCGCGACCACGCGAGCTGTACGAGGAGACGGGTCTCAGACCGACCTGCAGACATGTTCGGTCGCGAGTCGCGGCGGCACAACCTGAGATGGACGTTGATGTCTTCGTCGCCGAAGCGGAAACGGATCAGCCGATCCGCCTATCTCATGAGCACGACCGCTACGAGTGGGTGAAGCCTGAGGGCCTCGACCGATGCCTCCCCGCCTGGGTCAAGGAGATGTACCTGGGGTGCTGGAGGGCGCCGCACACGCGTGAGACGCATCACCTGGGCGAGCGTTCCAGAATGACGCCTGGACCTGGCCTTAAAGCCCTCGGGTTTCGAGATCGAGCCGGTTCAGTTCGAGGCGAGCGAGTAGAGACGGTGGATGCCCTCTAGTCCCTTGAGTCGGACTTCGCGGCCGTCGAGGAAGCTGATTTCGGAACCACTCCCTCCGACGAGGAATCCCTCACCGCGGCGAGGTCTCTCGCTGACCTCGCCGCTAATGGGGACATAGCGGGGGCAGGATTTGAACCTGCGACCTCCGGGTTATGAGCCCGGCGAGCTACCTGACTGCTCCACCCCGCGTCGCAGCGCCGATTGTAGCACCGGCGCGGCTCTGGATCGCCCCTCTAGGATGCCGGGATGACGTTGACGGTCTGGCTCGCGCTCGCCTTCCTGCTCGTGGCGACGCTCGGTTCTCTCGCCTACGCGGCGTTGCGCGCCTGGCGCACCTGGCGCGCGTTCCGGGCCGCCTCCGGGCGGCTCGCGAAGGAGCTCGAACGCGTAGCGGCGGCCGGAGCGACCGCCGAGGAGCGGGCGCTCGCCCTGACCGACGGCAGCAGCCGGCTCTCGGGCTCGGTCGAGCGCCTGCAGGCGTCTCTCGCGCACCTGGCCGCACTGAAGCGCGCTGCCGACGAGCCGCTCGGGACCGTGCGCCTCGCTCGCGGCGCCGTGCCCCGCAAGTGACGCGCGTCGCGGCGATCGACCTCGGGACGAACGCCACGCGACTGCTCGTCGCCGACGTGGAGGACGGCGGCGTCGAGGAGGTCGTCCGGCGCACCCACATCACCCGGCTCGGCGAGGGCGTCGACGAGCGCCGACGGCTCCTCCCCCTGCCGATCGCGCGGGTTCGGAACGTACTCACCGACTATCGCCGGGAAGCCGACGAGCTCGGCGCCGAGCGGATCCTGGCGGTCGCGACGAGCGCCGTCCGCGACGCGGAGAACGGCGAGGCATTTCTGGGCGAGATCGAGTGGTCGTACGGCTTCGCGACACGACTCCTCTCGGGCGACGACGAGGCAGCGCTGACGCTGCGCGGCGTCGGCCCGCTCGCGCCCGGGACACTGGTCGTGGACGTCGGCGGCGGCTCCACCGAGCTGATCACGGCCGGCTTCCGCACGAGCCTCGACCTCGGCTGCGTGCGGCTGACGGAGCGCTACGGCTCGGACCTCGACGCGGCCGCGGAGGCGGTCCGGCGGGCGCTCCCGCAGCTACAGGTCGACCGAGCGCTGGGAGTCGACGGCACGACCGCCGAGCTCGCGGCGATGGGCGAGGTGACGCCGGAGGCGACCGACCGCATCCTCGCCTGGCTGCGCACCGCCACCGACGAGCAGCGGCGTGCACGGCTGTTCGAGCCGGACCGCAGCGAGGTGTTCGCCGCCGGCGTCGTGATCGTGCGCGAGATCCTGCGGCACTTCGGTCTCGACCGCATCGAGGCGTCGGGCCGCGACCTGCTGACCGGCGCGGCGCTCGCGGCGGCGGAGCTGCCCGCGCCCGAGGAGGGAGCGGCGCCGTCCGGGCGCCTTCACCTGCTGCTGGATCCGCGAAGTTTGAAAACTGGTTGCCCCCGCAATACTTGACAGCGCAAGCGTCTGTGCCTATGATACTTGCGTCATCAAGCATTTAGGAGGAAGGCCGAACATGAGCACCACCGAGACGCAGGCAGGAATCCCGACCGGGACTTCGCCGCCGACACCGTCCACTCGAGCCTCGGCTTCGAGGTCCCCTACGCCGTCGCGACGTTCCGCGGCGAGGTGCGCGACTTCGAGGCCGCGCTCGCCGACGGCACCCTGAAGGGCTCCGCACGGATCGCGAGCATCACCGTCAAGGAAGAGAACCTCGAGGCGCACCTCCTCTCGCCGGAGTTCTTCGACGCCGAGCGGCATCCGGTGGTCTCGTTCGAGGGCGAGCTCGAGGAGGTCGACGGGAACCGCGTCCAGGCCGACGGCGAGATCACGATCAAGGGCATCACCCGGCCGGCCAGGCTCGAGGGCACGATCGTCGGGCCGACGGTCGACCACTTCGGCGCCACGCGCGTCGGGCTGACTCTGCAGACGACGGTCGACCGCACCGCCTTCGACATGAAGTGGAACATGCCGCTCCCGAGCGGCGAGCCGGCTCTCGCCGACGAGGTCACCCTCACCGCCGAGCTGACGCTCGTCGCGCAGGAGGCCTGACCACGGTGCGCATCCTCGCGATCAGCGGCTCGCTGCGCTCCGACTCCCACAACTCGGCCCTCCTCCGCGCGCTGCGCGAGGAGGCGCCGGACGGGGTCGAGGTCGAGGTGTGGGACGGCCTGAAGGCGATCCCGCCCTACGACGCGGACGACGACGTGGTGCCCGGCCCGGAGCCCGTCGAGGCGTTCCGCTCGCTGGTCCGCGAGGCCGACGCGGTCTTCTTCGCCACCCCGGAGTACAACGCCTCGATCCCGGGAGCGCTGAAGAACGCGCTCGACTGGGCCTCGCGCCCGCTCGCCACGAACGCGTTCCGCTCGAAGCCGGTCGCCGTGATCGGCTCGAGCACCGGCGCGTTCGGCGCGGTCTGGGCCGCCGGCGAGTTGCGCAAGGTGCTCTCGACGATGGGAGCCCGTGTCGTCGACGTGGAGCTCGTCGTGCCTCACGTCCACGAGCGCCCGGAGATCCGGCCCGAGCTGCGAAACGCGCTCGACCGCCTGCTCGCCGAGACGGCGCCCGTCGCGAAGGCGGCGTAGGGCTGCTACCCGTTCTCGTCCGCCGGCTCGTCCTCGGCGAGCCGGCGCTGCACGACCGAGCGCGAGAGGACGCCCACGAGCCGCCCATCCTCGACGACCGGCACCCGCTCGTAGTCGCGCTCCTCGAGGAAGTGGAACGCCTCGGGAAGCGGGGTCGAGGACTCGATGGTGGCGTTGGGCGGCTCGGCGATCTCGCCGAGCCGCGTGGAGCGCGGGTCGCGCCCGGCCGCGACGACCTCGCGCACCAGGGTCTTGCGCGTCACGACCCCCACGAGGCGGTCGCCGTCGCAGACGAAGACGGCGCGCACGTCCGGACGCGCAAGCGCCTCTCCCGCCTCGCGCGCCGAGGCCCCCGCTTCGAGCGCGAGCGGGTCGGCGACCATCGCGTCGCGGACGAGCTCGCTCACGGATAGATCCCCCGCGACTCGAGGGCCGCGGAGACCTCGCGGATCGCCGCGACGAGCGCGGCGTCGCGCAGGGAGATTTCGCGCTCGTGCGCGACGTTCCAGACACGGTCGAACGCGTCCGAGAGCATGTCGGCGAGCCGGCGGCGGATCTCGTCGCGGTCCCAGAAGAGCCGGCCGAGGTCCTGCACCCACTCGAAGTAGGAGACGGTGACACCGCCGGCATTCGTGAGGATGTCCGGGAGCACCGGAATGCCGCGGTCGCGCAGGATCGCGTCGCCCTCGATCGACGTCGGCCCGTTCGCACCCTCGGCGACGAGCCGGCAGCGGAGGTTCTCGGCGTTGCGCGAGGTGACCTGATCCTCTCGTGCCGCGAGCGCGAGGATGTCGCACTCGAGCTCGAGCAGCTCCTCGTTCGTGATCCGCTCGACACCCTCCTCGAGGCCCTCGAGCGACCCGTGGGCGACGACCCACGAGTGCAGGGTCGGGATGTCGAGCCCCGCCGGGTCGTACACCCCGCCCGAGACGTCCGAGACCGCGATCACCCGCGCGCCCTTCTCGTGCAGCTCCGTCGCGGCGATGCCGCCGACGTTGCCGAAGCCCTGGACGACGCACTGCTGCTCGGCCAGGTCCCAGCCGAGCCGGTGGCACGCGCGTTCGATCACCATCACCACCCCGGCGCCCGTGGCTTCGTGCCGGAACACGGAGCCGCCGATCGAGATCGGCTTGCCGGTGACGATCTCCGGGACCGCGTAGCCCTTCTGCATCGAGTACGTATCCATCATCCACGCCATCGTCTGCTCGTTCGTCGCCATGTCGGGCGCGGGAATGTCGAGCTGCGGGCCGATGAACGGCGCGAGCTCGGCCGTGAAGCGGCGGGTGACGCGAACGAGCTCGTCCTGGGAAAGGGCACGCGCGTTGCAGCGGACGCCGCCCTTCGCGCCGCCGTAGGGCAGCCGCAGCAGCGCGCACTTCCAGGTCATCCACATCGCGAGCGCCGCGCACTCGCCGAGATCGACGGAATCGTCGTAGCGGACACCGCCCTTGGTCGGGCCGAGCACCGACGAGTGCTGCACCCGGTAGGCGGGGAACGACGCGTAACTGCCGTCGTCCATGCGCACCGGCAGCGTCAGGATCACGGCGCGCTCGGGATGCCGCAGCCGGGTCGAGACCATGTCGGAGACGTCCGCGAGCGTCAGGGCATGGTCGAGCTGCCGCCGTGCCTGCTGGTAGAGCGGCGTGTCCCACTCGAGCTGTCCGGCCTCGTGCACGGTTTCGGCCACTGCCGGAGGGTACTGAAAGCGCCGCGGCGACCTTCGAGGTAGGCCGTCGGCGTCGGGAGGATGGGCCGCTCGGCCCATTGCGCAAGGGCGCTGCGCGCGCGATTCTTCCCCGATGCAGAACCTTCAGCTGCTGCCGTCGTACATCGCCGTCTTCGTCGCCTCGGTCGCGCGCCTGCGCTGGCTCGCACTGACGAATCTGCGCTGCCACGGCTGCGCGGAGTCGCACCTCGAGTGCGACTGCAAGCCCGCCTGGGTCAAGCTCCTTCTCTAGAGCAGACCCGCCAGGAGCTCCAGCTCGACCGGGTCGTCGGTGAGATACGCGCCGCGGACGATCGACCACGCGCGGATCCGCCACTCGTCGAGCCCCGCGTCGGTGAAGTACGCGATCCGCAGCTCCAGGCGCTCGGGGTCGGTCATCCGGTGCGAGAGCGGGTTGTGGAGCCAGGCGTAGACGTCGTACTCGCGGTCGGCCAGGTACGGCTTCGGGTCGATCGCCACGTGGCCGCCGTCGTGCCGGAGGACGTTGTGGTGGTGGAAGTCGCCGTGCACGAGCCAGTCGCCGTGCGGCTGCAGCTCCTCGAACAGGCGGCGGGCGCGCCGCGTCAACGGGCCCGGGTGGTGGTCGAGCCAGCGGGGGACGTGCTCGTCGACGCGACGGAAAGGCGCACCGGCTGGACGCCACAGCCTGGCGCCCAGCTCGACCGCAAGCGGATACGCCTGCTCGTCCGGCAGGTCCGAGATGTCCGTCCCCGGCCGTGCGCGCTCCTCGAGCAGGGCACGCCGCTCGCGGTCGGAGCGCAGCAGGCGCACGGCTCCGTCGCCGTCCCACAGCCGCAGGGCCTCGGCCTCGTGCAGCGACTCCTCGTCGCCCTCCCACGCCACCTTCAGCACCGCGTCGTCGCCGGCAGGTGCCACGAACGAGAAGCGGGAGAGCGCGAACGGCTCCCCCAGCTCGAGCAGCCAGTCGGCCGCGACCGCGCCCGCGACGGCCCGCGCGTGCCGCAGGTCGACGCTCATGCAGCCCTCCACGCCCGGTCCGGACGGCTAAGCACGACGGCCGGCCCTGCCGATGCTACGAGCGGAAAACCCACGATTTCCAGCGGAACGGTACACTCGCGGCTCCGTTTTCCGCCCGCTGATCCGGGTGGAAAGCGCGGTCGCAGCGGCAGCTTGACCATGCACGAGCCCACACACTTCAAACCCAAGTTCAGGCGAGCCCGCTTCTCGGGCTACCGCGCATCCGACGTCGAGATGGCGCTCGCACAGCTGAACCTGCGCATCTCGCAGCTCGCCGCCGACCTGCAACGGGCGAACGCCCGGGTCGCCGAGGTGGAGGCGGAGCGCGGAGAGCTCGAGGAGCAGCTGGCCGAGATGCGCCGCCGCGAAGCCGAGCTCGCAGCGGCATCCTCGGCCGCCGCCGAGATCGTGACGCAGGCCGAGGAAGACGCCCGCGACGCCGCGAGAGCGGTCGTCGAAGCCGCACACCTCGACGCCGCACGCATCCGCACCGAGGCCGCGCAGGAGCTCGACGCCGTCCGCGGCCAGCTCGACGAGCTGCTCCGGCTGCGCGCGACGGCCTCGAAGACGATGCGCGGCGTCGTGGAGGAGTTCGAGCGGATCGCGGGGCGCCTCGACGCACCGGACGACGAGCCGGCGGAGAACGACCAGCCCGACGACCGCAGCGTCGAGATCGAGGCGGGGCCGTTCCCCGACGTCGTCTCGCTCTCCGCCTTCGAGCGGGCGCTCGAACAGCTGCCGGAGGTCACCGGCATCCAGATCCGCCGCTTCGAGGACAGCCGCGCGACGATCGACCTGACGCTCGAGCTCCCGCCCGGCTGAACCGGCGATGCCCGAGTTCCGCCGCTCACTGCGAGGCTACGACCCGAAGGAGGTCGAGCGGTTCGCGGGCGAGGCCGAGGCCGAGGTGCAGCAGCTGCGAAACGAGCTCGCCGCGGCGCGCGCCCGAGCGGCTGCGATGCAGGTCGAGATCGAGGAGCTGCACGGACGGCTGGCCGAGCTGAGGGACACGGAGGGCTCGCTCACGGACTCGCTCGACGAGCTGCGCCGGCGGCGCGAGGAGTTGGAGAGCGACTCCGAGCAACGGGCACGCGAGGTGCTGGTGGAGGCCGAGCGGCGTGCCGACCTCCTGACGCGTGACAGCGTGCAGCAGGTCGCGGAGCTCCGTCGCCAGGTGGAGCAGCTGACGGGAATGCGCGCCGGCCTCACCCAGGGGCTGCAACGGCTGAGCGACGACATCTCCGGAGCACTGGCACGCGTCTCCCCCGCGCCGCCGCCGGCCGACGGCGGCTCAGCGGACGCAGAGCGCTAGCCCCTCTACACCGAGGGTCTCGCGCCAGCCGCTCGGCGGCGAGACGGAGCCGGTCGGAGAGACCGCCGCCGCGACGAGCACCTCGCCGCCGCGGACGAACGCGCACACGTGCTCGCCCAGGTCGACCGGCTCGTAGGAGCCGGCGAACGCTGCCGCCCTCTCGGCCCGCAGCCGCAGGGTGCGCCAGGTGACGTAGAGCTTCACCGTGTGCTCGTCGTACGGCGTGCCCGCACGCAGCTCGGCCAGGGCCTCGCGCCTGGCCGGCCAGTCGACGGGTCGGCGGTTGTCGGGGTCGACGAGCGAGAGGTCCTCGAGCTCGTCGCCGCGGTAGATGTCGGGCACGCCGGGGGAGGTGAGCTTCAGCAGGAGCTGTGCGAGCGCCAGCCTCCGCCCGGCCGCTCGGACGCGGTCGAGGAAAGGGTCGGCCGCAATCAGCTCGGCGGCGCGCCACGCATACTCCTGCACCGCGTGCTCGTGCTCCTCGTCCGGCGCGAGCCAGTTCGTCGTCACCTTCCCTTCGCGCAGCGCCTTCTGCAGGTAGCCGTCGAGACGCTCGCGCTCGATCGGCAGCGTCCCCGCCAGCGTCTGGAGCACGAGCAGCTCCTCGCGCGGGTCGTCGAGGCCGCCGAGCGTGTCGCGCCACGACCGCACACGCTCCGCCCACTCCTCGGGGAACCAGGTCAACGCGACGATGCGCGCGCGAACGTCGGGCGCCCGCTTCGTGTCGTGGGTGTAGGTCGTCAGCAGGTGCCGGGGGAAGCGCTCCGCCCGTTTCGCGTTCGCCTCGTGGAACTCGTCGACCGACAGGCTGAACCGGGCCGGGTTCCCGCCCACCTCGTTCAGCGCCGCGAGGCGGAAGAAGCGGTAGAACGCGGTGTCTTCGACGCCCTTCGCCATCACCGGACCGGTCGTCTGCTGGAAGCGGACGACGAAGTCCTCGTTTCCGGGCTCCTGGAGGAAGAGGATCCGCCGCAGCTCCTCGGAGACGTTCGCGCGGCCGATCTCGTTGCGGTCGGCGTCGTCGACCACGCCCTCGTACGGCTCGATGTACGTGCGGTAGACGTGGAACGACGCGAGCGCGAGCGGCAGGTTGTCGACCTCCACCTCCTGGTGCAGCCGCCGCAGCTCCGGCTCGAAGGTGTTCACCGCCATCTCCAGCTTCGAGAGGCTCGCGATGTCCTCGAAGCGGCGCGTGTCGCCGGTCACCTCCTCGTAGAGCAGCGTGAACGCCTCCTCCGCCGCGGCGTTCACGCACAGCGCCATCACGTCGTTCAGGAACTCGTACCCCGTCGTCCCCTCGACCGGCCAGTCGCGCAGGTCCTCCCCCGGCTCCAGGATCTTCTCGACCCAGATGTGCTCGACGCCGGCGTCGTGGAGCCGCCGCAGGTACTGCGCCGGGTTCGCGAGGCCGTCGGGGTGGTCGATCCGGACGCCGTCGACGGTGCCGTCACGGACGAGCTCGATCACCTTCGCATGGGTCCCCCAGAACACCTCCCAGTCCTCCTGCTTGAGGCCGCCGAGCTCGCCGACGTCGAAGAAGCGCCGGTGGAAGCCGGTCTGCAGGTCGACGTCGAAGTACATCTCCCGCAGCGCCGGGTCGCGCCAGAACGGGCTCTCGTCGACCGCGGCCATGTGGTTCGGGACGATGTCGAGGATCACCCCGAGCCCGGCGGCGGCGAGACGGCGCAGCTCCTCCTCGCCGCCGAGCGCGTCGGAGACGTGGCGCGGGTCGACCACGTCGTACCCGTGCTGCGACCCGGCGCGCGCCTGGAGCGACGGCGAGAGGTAGAGGTGCGAGACGCCGAGCTCGCGCAGATAGGGAACGAGCTCGCGCACCCGCGCGAACCCGAAGTCGGGACGGAGCTGCAGGCGATAGGTGGCGCGAAGCTCCTTCACGCTCTCCTGAAGACGGCGATCGAGCGGCTCTCGACGATCACGTCCGCTCCCGGCACGAGCCGCTCGCCCTCGCACCGGCCGGTCGAGAGCACGCGCTCCCAGCGGGTGCCGAACCGCCGCGCGGGCAGCCGGAAGACGATGTCCTCGAAGTGGGCGTTGAAGAGCAGCAGAAAGGAGTCGTCCCTCACCTCGTCGCCGCGCAGCGTCTCGCGCCCGAGCTCCTCCCCGTTCAGGAAGACGCCGATCGCACGCGCGCCGCCGTTGTCCCAGTCGCGCCGCGTCATCCGCCGTCCGTCCGGGCGCATCCACCAGACGTCCGGCAGCACGTCTCCCCGACCCTCGAAGAACGACGTCCGGTGGAACACCGGGTGCGCCCGGCGCAGCGCGATCAGCTGCTCGGTGAACGACCGGAGCTCGTCGTCGGCGCTCGTCCAGTCGAACCACGAGATCTCGTTGTCCTGGCACCAGGCGTTGTTGTTGCCGCCCTGTGACCGGCCGATCTCGTCGCCGCCGAGCAGCATCGGCACGCCCTGGGAGAGCAGCAGGGTCGCGAGGAAGTTGCGTTGCTGCCGCGCCCGCAGCGCGAGCACGGCCGGGTCGTCGGTCGGCCCCTCGACGCCGCAGTTCCACGACCGGTTGTCGTCGGTGCCGTCGTTCCCGTTCTCGCCGTTCGCCTCGTTGTGCTTCTCGTTGTAGGAGACGAGGTCGCGCAGCGTGAAGCCGTCGTGGGCGGTGATGAAGTTGATCGAGGCGAACGGCCGGCGACCGTCGGTCTCGTACAGGTCGGCGGAGCCGCCGAAGCGCGACGCGAACTCGGCGACCGACGCCTCGCCGCGCCAGAAGTCGCGCATCACGTCGCGGTAGATCCCGTTCCATTCCGACCAGAGGATCGGGAAGTTGCCGACCTGGTAGCCGCCGGGCCCGACGTCCCAGGGCTCGGCGATCAGCTTCACCTGGGAGAGGATCGGGTCCTGGTGGATGATGTCGAAGAAGGCCGAGAGGCGGTCGACCTCGTAGAACTCGCGCGCGAGCGCCGAGGCGAGGTCGAAGCGGAACCCGTCGACGTGGCACTCGGTCACGAAGTACCGGAGCGAGTCCATGATCAGGCGCAGCACCGTGGGGTGCAGCGGGTTGAGCGTGTTGCCGGTGCCCGTGTAGTCCATGTAGAACCGGGGGTCGTCGGGGACGAGCCGGTAGTAGCTCTGGTTGTCGACCCCGCGGAACGAGAGCATCGGGCCGAGGTGGTTGCCCTCGGCGGTGTGGTTGTAGACCACGTCGAGGATCACCTCGATGCCCGCGCGGTGCAGCGCCTTGACCATGCCCTTGAACTCGCGCAGCGGGTCGTCCGTCGCCGAGTAGAGCGAGTGCGGCGCCAGGTAGCCGATCGTCGAGTAGCCCCAGTAGTTGGTCAGGCCCCGGTCGTGCAGGAATCCCTCGTCGGCGATGTGGTGCACGGGCAGGAGCTCGACCGCGGTGACGCCGAGCGAGGTGAGATGGGCGATCGCATCCTCGCTCGCGAGCCCGGCGTAGGTGCCGCGCAGGTCGCCCCGTACGGCCACGCAGACGCTCGGTGAACCCCTTCACGTGGACCTCGTAGATGACCGTCTCGTGCCACGGCGTGCGCGGCCGCACCACGTCGTCGTCCTCCCAGTCGAAGCCCGGGTCGATCACGAGCCCCTTCGGGGTGGCCGGCGCGGAGTCGCTGTCGTCCCGTTTCAGGTCGGCGTCGGGGTCGGTCGAGGGGATGTACGGCAGCGTGTTCGCGGCGTCCCAGTCGACCGCCCCGTCGATCGCCTTGGCGTACGGGTCGATCAGGAGCTTTGCCGGGTTGAAGCGGCGCCCGGTCGGCGGGTCGTACGGCCCGTGCACCCGGTAGCCGTACCGCTGGCCGGGACCGACGCCCGGCAGGTAGCAGTGCCAGTTGAAGGCCGTCCGCTCGCGGAGCTCGATCCGCTCCTCGTGACCCTGCGCGTCGAAGAGGCACAGCTCGACGCGGTCGGCGTTCTCGCTGAAGAGCGAGAAGTTGGTGCCCTCGCCGTCCCAGTCGGGCCCGAGCGGAAACGGCCGCCCGGGCCAGACCGCGCGGATCACCGCGAGAGCTCCACGGTGCGGGCGTCGAAGTCGGCCACGAGAGTGGCGTCCCCGCGCCGCAGCGTGAGCCGGCGGCCGGCGGCCGTGACCTCGAGCTCGCGCGGCAGCTCGCGGCGGAGAGCGAGCAGCTCGCGATAGAAGGGGTCGGGCGAGGCGTGCGCGATCCGCGACCGTTCGAAGGTCTCGGGTGCCTGCGGATCGGGAACCTCCTCGCCGCTGAACGCCGCGAACCCCTCGAACTCGCGGCGGCGCCCCTCCCGTGTCGCCTCCGCGATCGCCGGGTCGACGTGGTCGGTGAAGAACTGGAACGGCGCGCGCTCGTCGTGCTCCTCGCCCATGAAGAGGAGCGGCGTCTGCAGCGAGAACAACACGACCGCCAAGGCTACGCGGTGCGCGTCCGGCGGGAGGCGGTCACCCGACGCGCGGTTTCCCACCTGGTCGTGGTTCTGCGCCGCCACGATCGAGTCGCTCGGGCGCCGGTCGCGTCAGCTCGCGCACGAGCCCGTCCATCGTCCCGAATGAGGAGTAGTAGCCCTCGCGCTCGCCGGTCAGGAGCACGTGCAGCTCGTGATGCAGGTTGTCGAGCCACATCGCGTCGTGGCCCCACTCCTCGAGCGGCCGGAAGTCGTCGGGGCCCATCTCGCTCGTCACCAGCCCCTCGACCCGCTCCCGCAACTCGCGCAGCACGTGTACCGGGGAGTCGTCGTAGATCGCGTGCACCGCGTCGAGCCGCAGCCCGTCGATCCGGTAGTCGCGCGTCCAGAGCTGCGCGTTCTGGATCGCCCACTCCCGCACCGCCGGACGGGAGTAGTCGAGCGCGCTGCCCCAGAAGGTGTGGTGGCGGTCTGTGAACCACGGCCCGAACGCCGCGATCGCGTCGCCGCCAGGCCCCAGGTGGTTGTAGACCACGTCGAGCACCACGCCGAGCCCCTCGCGGTGAGCCGCGTCGACGAGGCGCGCAAGCCCGGCCGGCCCGCCGTAGGCGGGATGCGGCGCGAAGGAGTAGACGCCGTCGTACCCCCAGCCACGGTCGCCGGGGAAGGTCGCGACCGGCATCAGCTCGATCGCGGTGACGCCGAGCTCCCGCAGCGCGGCGCAGCTGCGGGACGACGCCGTCGAACGTCCCGTCCGGGCTGAACGTCCCCACGTGGAGCTCGTAGAGGACGAGCTCGTCGAGGCGCAGCTCGGGTCCCGGCGCCACCGCGAGCGCCGCGGTGTCGACCACGCGCGAAGGGCCGCGGAGCCCCTCCGGCTGGCAGCGCGAGCACGGGTCGGGCAGGGCCGCACCGCCGTCGAGCACGTAGCGGTAGTCGGCTCCCGCCGCCACGGGCAGCGTCGCGGCGAAGACGCCGCCGTCCTCGCGCTCGAGCGGCCGGTCGCCGTCCGCGAGCCGCACCTCGACACGGTCGGCGGCCGGCGCCCAGACCCGGAACTCCACCCCACCCCCTGCGAGCGGAACGGCCCCGAAGGGCCGTTGCCAGTGCTGCGCCGCCATCGCGCGTGACGGTACCCGGCGACCGCCGGCCCAATCCTGTCCTGTCGCCGTGCTTCGATGAGCGCAGACGTGCTCTCCGCCGAGCTCAGCCGCCTGCTCCGTTGGGGGGAGCGCCACCGCCGCCTCGTCTCCCGGCTCGCCCTCGTGCTCGTGCTCACCCTGGTCGTCGACGCGTTCGGGTCGCTCGCCGTCTACTTCCTCGAGCGGCATGCCCCGGGCGGCGACATCCACTCGCCCTTCGACGCGTTCTTCTTCACGACCGTGCAGCTCCTGACCGTGTCCTCGCAGATCAGGAACCCGCTCACCGTGGGCGGTCGCATCGTCGACATCTTCCTCGAGGTGTGGGCGGTGATCGTCGTCGCGGGCTCAGCCGGAGCGGTCGCCTCGTTCTTCGGCAGCGCCGACCGCTGAGCGGCGCGCGGCCGGCCGCAGGTAGATCGCCCCGAGCGGCGGCAGCGTCACCTCGGCAGAGAACGGCCGGTCGTGCCAGGGTTGCTCCTCGGCGCGCACCTCGCCCATGTTCCCGATCCCCGACCCGCCGTACACGGTCGCGTCGGTGTTCATCACCTCGGTCCACGTACCGACCTCGGGCAACCCGACGCGGTAGCGGTCGCGCGGGACCGGCGAGAGGTTCGCGATGCACACGAGCTGCCGCGCGCCGTCACGTGAGAGGCGCTGGAACGCAAGCACGTTGTTCGTCGCGTCGTTCGGCTCGATCCACTGGAAGCCATCGTGCGAGAAGTCGACCTCCCAGAGCGCCGGCTCGTCACGGTAGACGGCGTTCAGGTCGCGCACGAAATCTCGCACCCCCGCGTGCTCCGCGTGCTCGAGCAGCCACCACGGCAGCTCGTCGGATTCGTTCCACTCCCACGGAGTGGCGAGCTCGGCGCCCATGAAGAGCAGCTTCTTCCCGGGATGGGCCCACATGTACGCGAAGAGCGCACGGAGGTTCGCGAGCTGCTGCCAGCGGTCGCCCGGCATCTTCGAGAGGAGCGAGCCCTTCCCGTGCACGACCTCGTCGTGGGAGAGCGGCAGGATGAAGTTCTCGTTCCACGCGTAGACGAGCGAGAAGGTCAGCTCGTGGTGGTGGAAGCGCCGGTGGATCGGGTCGTGCTGGAAATAGCCGAGCGTGTCGTGCATCCACCCCATGTTCCACTTGAAGCCGAAGCCGAGCCCGCCCACGTAGGTGGGACGTGAGACCGCCGGCCAGGCCGTCGACTCCTCGGCGGCCGAGATCACTCCCGGCTCGCGCGCATGGACGAGCTCGTTCATCTCCTTGAGGAACGCGACCGCCTCCAGGTCCTCCCGGCCCCCGTAGCGGTTCGGCATCCACTCGCCCTCCTTGCGGGAATAGTCGAGGTAGAGCATCGAGGCGACCGCGTCCACGCGCAGCCCGTCGACGTGGTACTCGCGCAACCAGAAGAGCGCGTTCGCGAGCAGGAAGTTCTGCACCTCGCTGCGGCCGAGGTTGAAGACGAGCGTGCCCCAGTCGGGATGCGCGCCCCGCCGCGGGTCGGCATGCTCGTAGAGGGCGGTGCCGTCGAACTGCGCGAGCGCCCACGCATCGCGCGGAAAATGCGCCGGCACCCAGTCGAGGATCACGCCGAGGCCGTTCGCGTGCATGTGGTCGACGAAGTACCGGAAGTCGTCGGGCGAGCCCAGCGCCGAGTTGGGGGCGTAGTAGCCGGTCACCTGGTAGCCCCACGATCCCGAGAATGGATGCTGCATCACCGGCAGCAACTCGACGTGGGTGAAGCCGAGGTCGCGCACGTAGGGCGCGAGCTGGTCGGCGAGCGAGCGCCAGTCGAGACCCTTGCGCCACGAGGACGCGTGCACCTCGTAGATCGTCATCGGCCGTTCGAGCGCCGACTGGGAGCGCCGCGCCTCGATCCAGTCGGCGTCGAGCCACTCGTAGTCCGAGCGGAAGACGACGGAGGCCGTCTTCGGCGGCACCTCCGCCTCGAAGGCGACCGGGTCTGCCTTCTCGTGCCCGTCCAGGTGGTACTTGTAGCGGTCGCCGGTCGAGGCTCCCTCGACGACTCCCTCCCAGATGCCCGTCTCCGCGACCGGCCCGAGCTGGTCGGCGGCGGGATCCCAGTCGTTGAAGTCGCCGACGACGCTCACGTACCGGGCGTTCGGCGCCCAGACGGCGAAGCGCACGCCGTTCTCGACCGGATGGGCGCCCAGCTTCGCGTAGAGCTCCTCGTGCCGCCCTGCACGCGCCAGCCAGATGTCGAGCTCGCCGAACGCCGATTGCGACGCGCGTCCTTGCGTCATACGGGCACCTCCTCGTCGAGCATCCGCAGGATCCCCGCAACCGGGATCCGCACCCAGTCCGGGCGGTTGTTGAGCTCGTAGCGGAGCTCGTAGACGGCCTTCTCGAGTTCGAACACCGCCAGGAGCTTCTCCATTCCGGCCCCGGACGGAACCAGCGAAGGGTCGATCGTCTCGCGGTAGCCGTCCAGGAACTCGCTCCGCGCCTGCCGCTCCCACCCCTCCGGCGCCTCGACGCCGCGCAGGATCCCGCTCGCCGAGGCGGCATACGCGAACGACCGGAGCATGCCCGCGACGTCGCGGAGCGGGCTGCGCTTGCGGCGCCGCTCGGGCAGCGACCGGGCCGGCTCGCCCTCGAAGTCGAGGATCACCCACTCCCCGTCGCGCCACAGCGTCTGGCCGAGGTGGAAGTCGCCGTGGTGGCGGATCACGCGACCGCTCGACCCGGCCTGCGAGAGCAGCCTGAGCCGGTCGCGCACCTCCTCGCCGCGCCCGCGGATCGGCTCCACCGCCTCGTCGCCGTCGGGAAGCTCGAAGAAGATGCTCTCGATCTCGTCGTCGATCGACGCCGTCAGCAGGCCGAGCGACTCCGCCGACGGCTCCTCGGGCGCGAAGTTCGGGTCCTCGGCGTCGGAGCCGAGGATGCTGTGCATGCGGCCGGTGATCGCACCGAGGTTCCGCAGGTTGAAGAGGAACCCCTCGCTGTTCTCGCCGATCGTGTCGAGCGCCCGCACCCAGCCGTCGACCGCCCCCGCGACGAACTGCTGCAGGATGCCGAGCGTCGCGTCCATCGGGCGCCCGGAGTACGAGTACCAGCCGGAGAGCTGCGCGATGTTCTCGAAGCCGCGCTCGGTCAGGAACCGCAGCAGCTCGAGCTCGGGGTTGATGCCGGCCTCGAGCCGGCGGAAGACCTTCAGGATCAGCTGCTCGTCGAAGACGATCGAGGTGTTCGACTGCTCGGCGTCGATCAGCCGGGCCTCGCGCAGCTCCCGGCCCAGCGACAGCCCGTCGATCGCGGCGAACTCGACGATCCCCTCCGTCGACGGCAGGCGGGCGCCCGCGCGCATCATGTGCACGAGCTCGCGCACCTGCCGCGGGTCGCCGAGCGCGTCGAAGCCGCCGTCGACGAGCAGCTGGTAGGTCTCGTGGATTCCCGTGTCGAAGCGGATCTCGACCAGCTGGAGCTCCAGCAACGGATCCGTGTCGCGCAGCGTGGCGCGGTCGACGACGGTGGCGTGGGCGACCTCACGGGTCTTCGAGCCGAACCAGCGCTGCCGGCTGACGAAGTCGACGAGCTCGCGTTCGTCACCCACCGTCTTGATCCTTACGCAACTGGAACCAGAAGAACCCTCGCGGCGCGAGCGTGAGCAGGTACGGCAGCTCGCCGATCCGCGGGAACGCGCTCTGCCCGAACATCTCGACCGGCGTCAGCTCCTGCCAGCGTGAGAGGTCGAGCTGCACCGCCTGGGCCGACCGGGCGAGGTTGTGCACGCACAGCACCGTGTCGTCCTCGTAGACGCGGACGTGCGCGAACACCCGCGGGTTGTCGGGCCGGAGCGCCTCGTAGCTGCCGAGCCCGAACACCGGGTGCTGCTTGCGCAGCGCGATCAGGCGCCGCAGCCAGCGCAGGAGCGAGTTCGGCTGCCGCAGCTGTGCTTCCACGTTCACCGCCTGGAAACCGTAGACCGGATCCATCAGCACGGGCAGGTAGAGCTGGGCGAAGTCCGCCCGCGAGAAGCCGCCGTTCCGGTCGCCCGTCCACTGCATCGGCGTGCGAACGCCGTCGCGGTCGCCGAGGAAGATGTTGTCGCCCATGCCGATCTCGTCGCCGTAATAGAGCACCGGCGAGCCCGGCAGCGAGAACAGCATGGCGTGGAGCAGCTCCATCTCGGCCCGGCCGTTGTCGAGCAGAGGCGCGAGGCGCCGGCGGATGCCGAGGTTGAGCTTCATCCGCGGGTCCTTGGCGTACTCCTCGTACATGTAGTCGCGCTCCTCGTCGGTCACCATCTCGAGGGTCAGCTCGTCGTGGTTGCGGAGGAAGAGGCCCCACTGCGCCCCGTCCGGGATCGCGGGGGTGCGCTCGAGGATCTCCACGATCGGCAGGGCGTCCTCGCGGCGCACGCCCATGAACATCCGCGGCATGACGGGGAAGTGGAACGCCATGTGGCACTCGTCGCCGTCGCCGAAGTAGGCGACGACGTCGTCGGGCCACTGGTTCGCCTCCGCGAGCAGGACGCGATCCGTGTAGCGGGCGTCCACCTCGGCGCGCACCCGCTTCAGGAACGCGTGCGTCTCGGGCAGGTTCTCGCCGTTCGTCCCGTCCCGCTCGTACAGGTAGGGGACGGCGTCGAGGCGGAACCCGTCGAGCCCGAGATCGAGCCAGAAGCGCAGGACGTTCAGCATCTGCTCCTGCACCTCGGGGTTGTCGTAGTTGAGGTCGGGCTGGTGGGAGAAGAACCGGTGCCAGTAGTACTGGCCGCGCGTCGAGTCGTAGGTCCAGTTCGACGGCTCGGTGTCGAGGAAGATGATCCGGGCCTCCGACCAGCGCTCGGGGTCGTCGCCCCACACGTACCAGTCGCCGTACGGGCCTTCGGGGTCGTCGCGGCTCGCCTGGAACCAGGGGTGGTCGGAGGAGGTGTGGTTCATCACCAGGTCGGCGATCACGCGCAGGCCGCGCTGGTGCGCCTGGTCGATGAAGAGCTTGAAGTCGTCGAGCGTGCCGTAGTCGGGATGGATGTTGAAGAAGTCGGCGATGTCGTAGCCGCCGTCCCGCAGCGGGCTCGGGTAGAAGGGCAGCAGCCAGACGCAGTCGACGCCGATCTCCTGCAGGTAGTCGAGCTTGTCGGTGAGCCCGCGGAAGTCCCCCGAGCCGTCGTCGTTGCCGTCGAAGAACCCCCGCAGGTGGATCTCGTAGAAGACGGCGGTCTTGAACCAGGTCGGCTGGCGCTCGAACCAGTGCCCGGGCTCGCTCACGCCATGACCTTGCCGCGCTGCTGCCCGGCGTGCATCACGGAAGGGCGACCTTGATCACGTGCGCCTTCCCGGGGCCGAGCTTCACGTAGTTGCGACCGGCGCGCCAGGTGAACGCCTGCCCGGCGAGCAGGTCGCGTGCGTCGAACGCGGGCGGGAACCCGAGGGCGACGGGAACGACGCAGACGCCCTCCTGCTCGCCGAAGGGGTCGAGGTTGACCACGCAGATCAGGTCGTCCTTCGCGTAGGCGACCAGCCGGTCGTTCTCGGTCTCGAGCCACTGCAGGTTCTCGAGGCGCTGCAGGGCCGGCTCGGCGCGCCGCACCTCGTTCAGGCGCCGGACGAGCGGGAGCAGGGGCCCGTCGAGGGAGCGTCGCCGGATCTCGTACTTCTCCGAGTCGAGGTACTCCTCGGAGCCGGGCCGGACCGGCACGTTCTCGAACGACTCGAAGCCCGAGTAGATGCCGTACGACGGCGAGATCGTGGCCGCGAGCACGAGCCGCGCCTCGAAGGCGGGCGGGCCGCCGTGCTGCAGGTACTCGTGCAGGATGTCGGGGGTGTTCGCGAAGGCGTTCGGCCGGTAGAAGGCGCCCCACGAGCGCAGCTGCTCGACGTACTCGACGAGCTCGGCCTTCGTGTTCTTCCAGGTGAAGTACGTGTAGCTCTGGGCGAACCCGATCTTGGCGAGCGTGGTCATCATCGCCGGGCGGGTGAACGCCTCCGCCAGGAAGATCACGTCGGGATGGTCGGCCCGGACCTCCCGGATCAGCCATTCCCAGAAGGGCACAGGCTTCGTGTGCGGGTTGTCGACCCGGAAGGCGGTCACCCCGCGCTCGACCCAGCCGAGGACGACGGCGAGCAACGCCTGCCAGAGGCCCTGCCAGTCGTCCGAGTCGAAGTTGACGTTGTAGATGTCCTGGTAGCGCTTGGGCGGGTTCTCGGCGTACTTGAGCGTGCCGTCGGGGCGGCGGTTGAACCACTCCGGGTGCTCCTTCAGCCAGGGATGGTCGGGCGAGCACTGGATCGCGAAGTCCAGCGCCACCTCGACGCCTGACTCGCGCGCGGCGGCGATCAGCGCGTCGAAGTCGTCCCAGGTGCCGAGCTCGGGGTGGATCGCCTCGTGCCCACCCTCCTCCGAGCCGATCGCCCACGGCGAGCCGACGTCTCCCGGCTCGGCCTCGAGGGCGTTGTTGCGGCCCTTGCGGTTCGTCGTCCCGATCGGGTGCACCGGCGGCAGGTAGACGACGTCGAAGCCGAGCTCGGCGAGCTTCGGCAGCGCCTCGGCGACACCGCGGAAGCCGCCGAACGACCGGGGGAAGAGCTCGTACCAGGCCCCGAAGCGGGCCAGCGGGCGGTCGACGTCGACCTCGAACCGCGCCGAGGTCGCCGCGTCGTGCCGGTCGCCTGCCCCCGCCGCCAGGCCCTCCTCGACCGTCAGCGCGTCGCGGCCGAGCAGGATCGCCCCCTCGGACAGCTCCCCGGCCAGGTCCTGCTGTCCCGCGTCGACCTTGCGGCGAAGCTCGTCCTGCCAGGTGGCGACGCGATCGGTCCAGACGCTGAGCTCGAACTGCCAGCGGCCGGGCCGGTCGACGACGAAGGAGCCGCCCCAGCGGTCGTTCCCGAGCGGCCGGAAGGGCTCCTCGCGCCAGCGGCTCCCGTCCGGCGCCTTCACCCTGATCGCCCCGGCGAGCGTGTCGTGGCCGTCCTTGAAGACGGTCGCGTAGACCTCCACCGCCTCGCCGGCCGTGCGCTTGACCGGGTACCGGCCGCAATCGACGATCGGCTCGACCGCCTGGATCTGGATCCGTGGTTGCCGCGAGTTGGGTTGGGGCACCTTGGGTGAGATTCTCTGTCGTCCCTCTGTCCTAAACGCATGCACCTCGACCGCGCATCCGGCATCCTGCTGCATCCGAGCTCCCTGCCGGGAGGGGTACTCGACGAGCATGCCTATCGCTTCGTCGACTGGCTGGCGGCGGCGGGACAGCGATGGTGGCAGATCCTGCCCCTCGGGCCGACCGAAGGCGCGACGGGATCGCCCTACATGTCGCCCTCGGCCTTCGCAGGCTCGCCGGCGCTGCTCGCCCGTCCCGACGCGCCCGTCGCCGCTGCCGAGCGGAAGACGTTCCGCGACCTGAACGCCTACTGGATCGACGACTGGGCGGCCTACGGCGGCAGCATCGACGACCAGGTGCGGTTCGACCGCGAATGGGGGGCACTCCGGGCCTATGCCGCCGAGCGCGGCGTTCGGATCTTCGGCGACATGCCGATCTACGTCGCCCACGACGGCGCCGACCACCGCGCCCACCCCACGCTCTTCCAGGAGGGGGCGGTCGCGGGCGTGCCCCCGGACACCTTCGCCGCGACGGGGCAGCTCTGGGGGAACCCGCTCTACGACTGGACGGCGATGCGCGCCGACGGCTATCGCTGGTGGGTCGAGCGGTTCCGCCGCGCGTTCCGCCTCGTCGACCTCACCCGGGTCGACCACTTTCGCGGCTTCGTCTCGTACTGGGCCGTGCCGAAGGGAGAGCCGACGGCCGAGCACGGCAGCTGGCGGCGCGGCCCCGGCAGGGACCTGTTCCGGGCGGTCGAGGACGCCCTGGGGCCGCTGCCGGTGGTCGCCGAGGATCTCGGTGTGATCACCGAGCCCGTCGTGCGTCTCCGCCGCGAGCTCGGCTTCCCGGGCATGGTCGTGCTGCAGTTCGCCCTCGGGCGCGACCCGGCGAGCCCGCACCTGCCGCAGAACCACCCGGAGCAGGCGGTCTGCTACACGGGCACGCACGACAACGACACGACGCTCGGCTGGTTCCGCTCCCTCTCGGCCGCCGACCGCGAGCGAACGGGGCTCGACCCGCGGGACCCTTCGTGGTCGTCGATCGAGCGGGCCTGGAGCTCTCGTGCCGCGCTGGCGGTCGCTCCGCTCCAGGACGTGCTCGGCCTCGGAGCCGAGGCGCGGATGAATGTCCCCGGCACCGACGACGGCAACTGGGAATGGCGCTATGCAGCGGCTGCGCTGACCGACGAGCGAGCGGCGCGCCTGCGGGCGCTCACCGAGCGGGCCGGTCGCGCGCCCGCCGCTCCGCCTCGGCGGTGATTCCCGCCAGCGACGCCCGCACCGCGCGCTCCCACTGCACCGCGACCTTCTCGCCCCACCAGGCGCCCGCGCCCCAGAAGTCGGTGCCGAGCTCGCCCTCCCAGACGAGCCGCGTGCCGTTCGGCGCCTCCTCGAGCCGGAACACCTCGTCGACGTGCGGCACGGGGCCGCGGACGACGCGGAACTCGACCAGGCCGGGGCGCTCGAACCGCACCGTCTCGACCGTGGTGGTGCGGCGGCCCTTCACGTCGGTGAAGTGCGCCGCGAGCACCATGTCGGAGCCGCGCGACCACACCTCGAGCTTGTCGCGCAGCGCCCGCGGCGTCTTGCCGAGGTAGGGCGCGGCGATCACGTCGAAGACGAGCTCGCGCGGGGCCTCGATCTCGAAGGCGACCGGCCCGAGCGGTCGCACGGTGCGGCCGATCCCGGTGTCGAGGGTCAGCGCGCCGCGCGCGAGCAGACGTCCCGCCGTGCGGCCGGCGAGCAGGAGAGCGGCCCCGGAGACGACGCCACGCATGTCCCCGGACCCTACCCCCGCCCTCGAGCCCACGGACGGCGCCGGTCGCCGCGCGCCGGACGATCCGTGCGAGTGCCGGGGGAGGGAGTCGAACCCCCACGCCCGAAGGCCGCCGGTTTTAAGCCGGCTGCGTCTACCGGTTCCGCCACCCCGGCCGGGGATCGCGCAGGCTGGTCTCGTTCAGGTTGGGCCCGCTGAGGCTACAGCCCTCCGGCGACCCGGCGGGAGCGGCCGGCGGCCGCCGCGGAGGCCATGATCTACCGCCCCGGCTCGAGGTAGGCCTTGGGGAACCGCTCGGGCGCGTGGTAGCGGAAGGCGGAGCGAAACGCGGTCGCCGCCTTGGCGTCGAAGCCCGCGCACTCGGCCCACTGCGTCCACGAGGTCAGCGCGACCTTGTCGCCGAGCTTCGGCAGCGGGGCGACGATAAGCGCGTTCGGATCCTTCCGGTACCAGCTCCTGATCTGCGCGACCTGCGCCGGCGGCACGCGGTCGCCGTACTGGACGATCATCGCGCCGTGCTCGAGGTTGTGCACGAGCCGGATCTCCGGCTGCGGCGTCGTGTACGCGCCGTAGCGGATCCACTGGTAGTAGTGCCGCCCGCTCGTCGGCGGGAACGAGTTGTACTGCGGCGGCGGTGACGGAGTCAGCGTCGCGTAATGGGGCAGGCGCGGCAGGGCGGGCACGTGCCGGTACCGGCAGCCCTGGTCCCGGATCGTCTGCACCGCCGCCTTGGCGCTGCCGCTCGAGCCGCCCGCGACGACGATCACGATCACGACGATCACCAGCCCGAGGGCGCCGGAGCCGGCGAGGCCGTAGAGCATCCTGCGGTGACGCTCCCCGAGATCGTCGGGCGGGCCTCCGGGCTGCGGCACGCGTGCGCGGCGCGGCGGCGGCTGTGGCGTTCTCGCCATGCGCCGCCATTCAAGCGGATACGGCGACGCTCGCGCCGAAGAATCCGGCGACGGCGGCGTGATCCTCCGCGACCGGACAGCGCGGCAGCGCCGCGAGGAACGCGCGCCCGTACGGGCGCGTCCGGAGACGGGGATCGAGGATCGCGACGACGCCCCGGTCGGAGTGGCCCCGGATCAGGCGACCGAAGCCCTGCCGCAACTGCAGCATCGCCGTCGGCAGCGCGTAGTCGCGGAACCAGTCGCCTCCGGCCCGCTCGACCGCCTCGCACCGGGCCTCGTGCAGCGGGTCTCCGGGGGCCGAGAACGGGAGCTTGTCGATCACGAGCAGCGACAGCGACTCCCCCGGCACGTCGACGCCCTGCCAGAACGTCGACGTGGCGAGCAGCACCGAGTCGACCTCGCCCCGGAACCGGTCGAGCAGCCGCTCCCGGGGGGCCTCGCCCTGGACGAGCACCTGGTAGGGGACGCGGCCGCGGACGCGCTCCCGGTAGACGTCGAGCGCGCGGTAGCTCGAGGTGAGCACGAGCGCCCGGCCCTCCGAGAGGCGAAGCAACGAGACGATCTCGTCCGCGCAGCGCTCCGTGAAGCCGTCCCCGCGGGGGTCGGGCATCGTGCGGGGCACGTACAGGAGCGCCTGCTCCGGGAAGTCGTACGGCGAACCGATCACCGCCTCCCGGGCCTGCTCGAGCCCCAGCCGCCGGCGGACGAAGCGGGCATCCTCGCCGGTGGTCAGCGTCGCCGAGACGAGCACCGCGGTGGGCCCGTCCTCCCACAGGCGCTCGCGCAACTCGCCGGAGACGTCGACCGGCGCCCAGACGACGGCGTCCGGCTCCGCCCAGACGACCCGCTCCGACACGTCCGTCTCCAGGCACGCCTCGACCTCGCCGGCGGCGGCGAGCGCCCGCCGCGAGAGCGCGTCGAGCTCTTCACCCTCCCCGTGCAGGGCGACGGACAGATCGCCGAGGGCGTCGATCAGGACGAGCGCCGGCTCGGGGGGCACCTCACGCAGGCGCCGGCGGCCGGAGGGGGGTGCGACGGCCCGGAGCAGCCGCTCGCACGAGCGCTCGACCCGGTCGAGCGGCCGGGCCGGCACCACCCGCTGGTGCTCGCGGCAGGCGCGCTCGACGTCGTGGGCGAGGCGCCGGAGGCCCTGGCGCGAGACCCGGCCGCCGAGCCACGAGGCGGCCGACTCCTCCAGCCGGTGAGCCTCGTCGAAGACGACCGCGTCGTGCTCGGGCAGGACGCCCCCGCCCGAGGCCAGGTGCGCGAAGTAGAGCGCGTGGTTGACGATCACGAGGTCCGCATGCGCAGCCCGCTCGCGCGCCGCTTCCGCGAAGCAGCTCGACACGAACGGGCAGCGCCGCCCGCCGCAGCGGTCGGGCCCGACCGACAGCTCCGCCCAGAGTGCCGCGGACGGCTCGACCCGGAGCTCGGCACGGTCACCGGTCTCGGTCTCGTCGAGGAAGCCCTGCATCGCCTCCCAGGCCTCTCCGTCCCGGCCGTCCGGGAGCAGGAACGGCTGGAAGCCCTGCAGGGCGCGCCGGCAGAGGTAGTTCGCCCGGCCCTTCAGCAGCTGCACGTCGACCGGCCCCCCGAGGGCGGCGGCCGCGACCGGGACGTCCTTGCCGAGCAGCTGCTCCTGGAGCGCCTTCGTCGCCGTCGCGACGACCACCCGCTGCCCCGAGGCGAGCGCGGGCAGCAGGTACGCGAGGCTCTTGCCGACGCCGGTCCCCGCCTCGGCGAGCAGGTGCTCGCCGGTGGCGAGGGCGCGATCGACCGCCCCGGCGAGGGCGGCCTGCTCCCGCCGCGGCTCGTAGCCGGGCAGGACGCGCGCGAGTGCTCCGCCGGGGCCGAAGAGCTCCTCCATCGAGCGTCGAAGACTACGCGGGCGAACGGACGTTCCCGGCTCCTCGTCGAGTGCCGGCCCGAATCGTCCGCAAATTGCGACCTTCGCTCCCGGTGGGCCGTTGACGCCGCCGCGGAGACGCCGCTAGATTCCCCGCGTCGGATCCGGTAGCTCCTCGGAGTCGTCGGATCCGGCATATCAGCTCCGGTAGGTCTTCGGACTCGCCGGGGCTGATTTTTTTGTGTGCCCGTTTCTTGTGGCGCCGCCGCGTCGTGTGCCGTCCGGCCGGATCTCTATCGTGCGTCGGCCCATGGCAGCCTCGCTCTCCCTGCTTCTCGGCCTGGTCGTCGGCGCAGCAGCCGTCTACCTGTGGGCCCGCTCGCGGCTCGACGACGCCCGCCGGGCCGCCGAGGAGAAGCTCGCGCTCGTCCAGGCCACGCAGGCGGGCTGGGAGGACCGCGTCAAGGCGGTGACGGGCGAGGCGCTCACGAAGAGCCAGACGTCCCTGCTCGAGCTCACCGAGGCGAAGCTGGCGCCGATCAAGGACACCCTGACGAAGTTCGAGCACCACGCACGGCAGCTCGAGGACAAGCGGTCACGCGAGGTCTCGGCGATCGGCGAGCGTCTGCGGGAGGTCGCTGCGGGGCAGGAGAAGCTGCGGACCGAGACCGGCAGCCTCGTGACGGCGCTGCGCGCGCCGAACGTCCGCGGCCAGTGGGGCGAGATGCAGCTGAAGCGGGTGGTGGAGCTGGCCGGGATGCTGGATTACTGCGACTTCCGGACACAGGAGAGCGCGCGCACCGACGACGGCAGCCTCCTGCGCCCCGACCTCGTGGTCAAGCTTCCCGGCGGGAAGTCGATCGTGGTCGACTCGAAGGTGCCGATCCAGGCGTACCTCGACGCGATCAACTGCGAGGACGTCGAGCAGAAGCGGCTGCTGCTCGCCCGGCACGCCGCACAGCTCCGCGACCACATCGGCAAGCTCGGGCAGAAGCGGTACTGGCGGCAGTTCGAGCCGTCACCCGAGTTCGTGGTCATGTTCGTCGACGAGGGCCTCTACCGCGCGGCCCTCGACCAGGACGGCTCGCTGCTCGAGGCGGGCGCCGAGGCGGGCGTCGTGATCGCCTCCCCGGCGACCCTGATCGCGCTGCTGCGCACGGTGGCGTACGGGTGGCAGCAGGAGACGGTCGCCGAGAGCGCACGCCAGATCTCCGAGCTCGGACGCGAGCTCTACGACCGGCTCGGCGTCTTCGCCGGCCACTTCGCGAAGGTCGGGCGCAACCTCGACACGGCGGTCGGCGCGTTCAACCAGGCGGTCAGCTCGTTCCAGACGCGGCTGCTCGTGACGGCACGGAAGTTCCCGGAGCACGGGGTCACGAACGATCCGCCGGCGGAGCTGAAGCAGATCGAGCGGAAGGCTGCGGTCGTCGACCCGCCCGAGCTCGTCTCGCTGCCGCACGCCGACGCCGACGCCGCCTGAGAGCCCGGCGCCGCTGTGAGCACGCGGCCGCAGGCGCGCGCTAGAACCGGACGACCGCCGCGATCCCCTCCGCGGCGCCGAGGGCTCCTCCACCGAGTTGCACCACCGAGCCCCCGTGCAGCAGCGCCTGGTGCACCGCGACGTCGCGCCCGTCCGGCTCCTCCTCGAGCGGGGCCCCGTCGAGCGGGCAGGTTCCGTCGGCGACGGAGGCGCGGCCGCACCTCGGGCACTGTCGCACGACCCTGTTCGCCCCTTCCTCGAGCAGCAGTGTCGCGATGCGGGCGTCCGACCCCGCTTCGAGCGTCGCCTGCCAGCCTGCGACGGCCCGTCCGGCCCCGGCCGTGCTCCTCCTGCCAGCGCTCGAGGACCGCCTGCTCGTCTCGCGCCCGCGCCTCGTCGAGCAGCGGCCGCACGACCTCGAGCAGCTCCGGCGCTCCCGCATGCGCCTCCGCCGTCGCCCAGCCGACGATTGCCGCCCGGGTCTCCGCGGCGAGCGCCGCCTCGATCCCGCCGCGCAGCTCCTCGGGCGCGACCATCACCAGCCGCACGCCGTGCTCCAGCTGCCGGTCGATCTCGCCGCTCACCGACTTCAGGTGCCGGTGGACGAGCTCGTCGAGGTGTCGCTGGTAGCGAGCCTGCGACCAGCCCCCCTGGTCGTGCTGCCCCGGCTGCTGCTCGCTCTCGTCGGCGACCTCGACGAGACGGCCCGCCTCGAGGCGAAAGACACTCCCCCGCTCGCGCGAAATGACCGCGACGAGCGCCCCCTCGCGGGCGAACGCGTCGGCGAGCGGCGCCACGTGGAGCGTCCGCGAGATCTTGACGGAGTCGCCGAGCGGGCGCACGAGCGGAACGGTCTCGAACACGTCCGCCGCGGCCGCGAAGATCGCGTAGCCGCGGGCGCCGTCCCGCTCGAACCCGTCGCTCAGCCAGGCCCGGATCCGGGTCAGCGCGTCCCGCAGGGCGATTCTGCAGTCCCGGCTCTCCGACAGCTCCTCGGCGTACTTCTCCGCTCCGGCGAGCACGGCGCTGAACTTCGTCTGCACGTCCGGAGTCGTCGGGACCGAGGACGGGTCGAGGTCGACGTAGATGCTGATCGCGCAGCCGTCGTCGGCCCTGAAAGCCGCCAGGTCGCGCAGGATGTCGTGCGAAACGGTGGATGCCATGGCATCTCAGTAACCACTCGCCGGGGATCTATTCCTCGACCGCCGACGGGAACGTCCAGCCGCCGGTTGACGTTTACTACAGCAGGAAGAGGGATTCGGGAAGGAGCACTTTGAGCGATCGCACCATGCACGAGCTGATCATCGTCGGCGGCGGCCCCGCCGGGTACACGGCGGCCCTGTACGCCGCCCGCGCGGACCTGGAGCCGCTCGTGATCGAGGGGTTCAACTGGGGCGGCCAGCTGATGATCACGAGCGACGTCGAGAACTACCCCGGCTACCCCGACGGCGTGATGGGCCCGGAGATGATGGCGGACTTCCGCCGGCAGGCAGAGCGCTTCGGCGCCGAGTTCGTGACCGACGACGTCACGAAGGTCGACTTCTCCTCCCACCCGCTGCGTGTGTGGGTGGGCGATGAGGAGCACGCGGCACGCTCCGTGATCGTCGCCACCGGCGCCAGCGCCCGCTGGCTCGGGCTCCCGTCCGAGGAGAAGCACAAGGGCCGCGGCGTCTCGGCCTGCGCGACCTGCGATGCCGCCTTCTTCCGCGACAAGGACGTCTACGTCGTCGGCGGCGGCGATTCCGCGTTCGAGGAGGCCCTGTTCCTCACGAAGTTCGCCGACCGTGTCCACCTCGTGCACCGCCGCGACGAGTTCCGCGCGTCGAAGATCATGGTCGACCGCGCCGAGCGCAACGAGAAGCTCGACTTCGTGCTCAACGCGGTCGTCGACGAGGTGGTCGGCGAGCAGAAGCTCGAGGCGCTGAAGCTGCGCAACACCGTCACGGACGAGGTCTGGGAGGTGCCGGCCGACGGGTTGTTCGTCGCGATCGGGCACGACCCGAACACCGCGCTCTTCCGGGAGCAGCTCGACCACGACGAGAACGGCTACCTGCTGACGCGGGCGGGCACCACCGAGACGAATGTCCCGGGCGTCTTCGCCGCCGGCGACGTCCAGGACCACACCTACCGGCAGGCGATCACCGCCGCCGGCTCGGGCTGTATGGCCGCCCTCGACGCGGAGCGGTACCTCGCCTCGCTCGAAGGCCACCCCGGCACTGCGCTGACGGCGGGCCGGGAGGTCTGACAACGGCTCCATCGGCCGTCCGCCCCGGGGCGTAGCCTCGGGGCGTGGCCGAGTGGATCGACCTGCTCGACCCCTCCCCGGAGGACCTGGAGGAACGGGCGCCGCGCGAGCTGACCGCGAACGCGCGCGAGCTGCTGCTCGCCCCGCCGCAGCACGACGACGAGCCGCGCCCGACGCTGCGCGCGGAGGGCGACTACGTCTTCGGCGTCTTCCTCGTCGCCGTCGCCGGCCGGGGGGACGGCCCCGTCTACTACCAGGAGGTCGACGTCGTCGTCACCCACGACGTCCTCCTGACCGTCCGCAAGACGCCCCCGGACGGCGGCCTGCCGTACGACCCCCACGAGGCGCTCGCAGCGTGCCGCGGCGACGACTCGGCCGGAATGATGCTCTACCACCTGGTCGACGACGTCTCGGAGCGCTTCCTCGACCTGGTCGACGCCGTCGACGCCGAGATCGACCAGCTCGAGGACGAGGTCGACGACCTGCCGGCTGCCCAGGTGCGGACACGGATCTCGACGCTGCGGCACGACCTGCTGCACATCAGGCGCACGCTCGCCCCCACCCGGGACGCCGTACGCAGAGTGGTCGACAACGTCGTCGAGGTGACGGAGGGAAACGAGGTCTTCCCGCACGACGTCGAGATCGCGTTCAACGCCGCCTACGACAAGTTCCTCCGCGCGCTCGACGGGCTGGAGTTCTCGCGCGACCTGCTCGCGTCCGTCCGCGACTACATGCAGGCGAAGGTCGCGAACGACCAGAACGAGGTGATGAAGCGCCTCACCGTCGTCGCGTCGCTGCTCCTCGTCCCCACGTTCATCGTCGGCCTCTACGGCCAGAACTTCCACCACATGCCCGAGCTCGGCTGGGGGTTCGGGTACTGGTGGTCGTGGGCCTGGATCCTGGCGACGACGGTCGGGCAACTCGCCTTCTTCCGCTGGAAGCGTTGGATCTGAACCCGCTATTTTCGCGTAACAAAGCCATTTGTGCCGTGTGGCGAAGATCACAGAGCCGCGAACGGCCGTTCCATGCCCGCCGTGTCACCCTGCGTCATGAAACTCGGTTGCTTCGCCGCGGTGTGAGCCGGTAGGCGAAGTAGGCAACGGCAAAGCCATCCCTTTCCCCCTCAACCTTGCGCAGCTCTTCAGCATCGAGGTTCGCGCTCTCGATCAGGTGATGTAGGTAGTTGATGTCGCCGGTCGTTCCGAAGCTCAGGATGATGCGGCCGTTCGCCGCAAGGTGGTCGCCGACCTCGGAGAAGAAGCGCGTCAGCGCGCCATAGTTTTCGTCCGCTGTGCCGCGCTCCCGGAGATCTCTCGGCGCAAACCACCTGAAGGGCGGATCGAAAACGATGAGGTCGAAGAAGCCGGAAACATTCTCGAACACATCGCTTTGCAGTGTCTCGATCCGATCTTTGAGCCCGTTTAGTTCTGCGTTCTGCCGGGCGGCTGCGACGGCGACAGGATTGACATCGACCGCAACGACCGTGGCTTCCCGCGCAGCGGCCGCGATGCCGTTGACGCCGCTGCCGGTTCCCATGTCGAGGACTCGATCACCGTCACGCGCTTCGGCAAGAACGATTTCTGCAAGACCGAGCGGGTTCGGCGGATAGACCTCTGGCGGGACGACGAACGTCCAACCCAGGTGCGTGACCGTCAGAGCCTGATCGCGGCGTCCCTCTGCGATCGCACGCTCGTGCCACTGCCGGAGCTTTTCCGCCCGCTCCGGCGGCATCATCGGCTGATAGGGCGCGGCTGCCGCGTCATCCCCCATTCGGCGTTGAGGCTATCGCGCGGCAAGCGACGCGCGCCTGCACGAGAGTCGGTTGCGCCTGACGCGCGCAGCCATCGTGCCACGAGGGGAAACGCCTACGCCAGCCCGCGCGATCACTGATCAGCTTCCCTCACGCCGTGGAGGCGCAACGTTCATCCGATCCGATCTACCGGCGCCTGCGCACGCGCGAGACATGCCACGCGTACGCCGGCAGGCCGACGATCATGAAGAGGAAGACGAAGGACGCCCACGCCGAGGGATGGCGGATGTGGTGGCGCTCCGCGTGGAAGAACACGGCGGTGCCGGCGGCTGCGGCGATCAGGAAGGCGGCCAGGAAGTTCCCGGTGGAGAGCGTCACGGCTGGGTCATAGCATCGCCGCGCAGGGGACTGCCGCGACCGCGGCCGGCGCTACCCTCAGCCGCATGCCGTACTTCATCTGCCCGCGCTGCAAGGAGCGCTCGGTCGACATCGACGCGCGCGAGGGGTTCTCGACCCAGGCGCCGGCCTGCCGCCATTGCGGGTTCGGGTTTCTGTTCGAGCTGCTCGACGACTACTACCCGGCACCCGACACGGGGCTGCTCGTCACCGACCAGGATCGACGCGTACTCGCGATCGGCCGCGGCGTGTTCGAGCTGACGGGGTTCCCGGAAGCCGACCTGATGGGCCGCGACGTCGTCGAGGCGTTGCGCTTCTCGGACGCGAAGCCCGTCGAGCTTGCGCGGGAATGGGGCGTGCGCCGTCTGGGCGAGCACCTCTCGATCCACACGCGGGCGGGCCACGAGAAGCCCGTCGTCGCCGACGTGTTCCCCGCCTACGACGACGACGGCGGGCTGCTCGTCGCCCTCACGCCCCGGCGAGGCTAGACGGGCACAGCTCGGCGGCGAGCGGGCACTCCTCGCAGCGCGGACGGCGGGCGTCGCAGATCCGGCGGCCGTGCCAGATCATCAGGTGGGGGAAGCGCCCCCAGTCCGCGCGCGGGACCAGGCGCATCAGGTCACGCTCGATCTTCACCGGATCCTCCTGCCGCGTGAACGCGAGCCGCTGCGCCAGCCGGCGGACATGCGTGTCGACGACGATCCCCTGCGGGCTCCCCCGCTCGGCAGAGACGACGTTCGCGGTCTTGCGCGCCACGCCGGGCAGCCTCAGGAGGTCGTCGAATGCCTCCGGTACCTCGCCGCCGTGCTCCTCGAGGATCCGCTGCATCGCTCCGCGCAGCGACCGCGCCTTCTGCCGGTAGAAGCCGGTGGCGAAGATGTCCCGCTCGAGCTCCTCCTGCGGCACGGCGAGGTAGTCCTCGGGCCGGCGGTACTTCCGGAACAGCCGCTCCGTGACACGGTTCACGTTCACGTCCGTCGTCTGCGCCGAGAGCATCACGGAGATCAGCAACTCGAGCGGGCTCTCGAAGCGGAGCGCGATCCGCGCGTCGGCATGCTCGGCGGCGAGCAGGTCGATCACGGGGCGGATGCGTCTCGCCTTCGGTGCGACCCGGCGCCGGCGCGCCTCGGCGACGTAGCTACGCGGCACTCGCCTGCACGAGCGCCGGCGGGCGGAGCTTCGGCCCCGCACAGACCAGGTCGAGCGCCGGGCAGCCGGCGCACGTGAACTCGCCGGGATTGGGCACGAACGCGCCCTCGTCGATCCGCCTGATCGCAGCGGAGAGCTCCTGCTCGAGCCCGGGCAGCTCGCCGCGGTCGAACGTGGTCGCGACCACGGCGTCCGGTCGCTCCAGGAAGTGGTAGACGACCTCGACCACCTCGGCGCCCGCGCGGAAGCACGCCAGCGCGTAGACGAGGCGCTGCAGCCGGTAGTCCGCCTCGACGATCTCCTCGGGCGTGCCCTCGGCGAGGGTGTTCGTCTTGTAGTCGAGCACGAGCGCCCGCCCGGCCTCGCGCCAGAGGACGTCGAGCCGTCCGTGCAGCAGCACGCCGTCGTGCTCGAACGCGAACGGGCGCTCGGGCCTCACGCCGTCGAGTGAGGCGACGCGGCCTGCGAGCTCCGAGCTGCAGTAGGACCGGACGAACTCCTCGACCCGCTCGAGCTCCTCGTCGGTCACGGCGGGGTACCACGAACGCACGACCTCCACGTCGGGCACCTCCGGCGCCCGCAGGTCGACCAGTTCGAGCAGCCGGTGCACGGCGTCGCCGATCTCCGTCGCCTTCAGGCCACCGCCGCCGCCCGGCAACGTGCCGCGCTCCTCGCGCAGCCCCGCGATCCGCTCGGCGTAGTAGCGATACGAGCAGCGCTCGAACAGCGCGAGCGCCGAGTAAGAGAGGCGCCTGACGCGGTGGAGCGGCGGCGTCGGGAGCGGCGGCAACTCCGGCAGCCGGTAGCCGCGCGGCGCCGGCTCCGCGGGCAGCTCCTCGAACAGCGCGAGCTGCCCGTCGTCGGCGACGGCGGCCTCGACCGGCTCGGCAGGTGCCGGGGCGTAGCGGTCGACGGTGAGCACGAAGCGCGCCTCGCCACGCTCGAGCTCGCCGGGCACGATCTCGTCGCCCACGCCCAGCCGCCCGAGCACCCAGCCGATCGGCGTCTCGCGGTCGCGTGCCCGCCCGGGGTCGATTCCCCCGGAGACGATCAGGCGATCGACCGCGCGGGTCATCGCGACGTAGTAGAGCCGCAGACGCTCGGCCCGATCGTCGGCCTTCTCGGCCTCGCGCACCTCCTCGTAGCTGAAGACGCCGCGCTTCCGACCCGAGTTCGGGTCGATCACCCGAAAGCCGAAGCGCCCGTCGGCGAGGACGAGGATCTCGTCGCTGGAGGGTGCCCCACCCGTGTCGCGGCCGGCGTCGGCGACGATCACGACCTTGAACTCGAGCCCCTTCGCAGCGTGGATCGTCAGCAGCCGCACCGCGTCGGCCCCCTCCTCCTCCGAGACGGCCTCGAGCTGCGACGCCCCCACCGCCTCCTGGTCGCGGATGAAGCGGACGAATCCCTCGATGTCGGGCCCACGCAGCTCCTCGTACGACCGGGCGAGCCGCATCAGCTTGCGCAGGTTCGCGTAGCGCCGCCTGCCGTCCCACTGGGCGAGCACCGCGAGGTCGTAGTCGTGAGCCGAGACGACCTCCTCGCAGAGTCGCTCGAGGCCCACGCGCGCGGCGCACGCGACGAGCCGGTCGTAGCGCTGCCTGAACGCGCGGACGAGCCGCTCGTCGTCGTCCGAGAGCTGCTCGGGCAGCGCGCGCTCGATGCCCGTGTACAGCGGCCGCCGGCCGGCGTGCCGGCGGATGTGCACGAGCGCGTCGTTCGAGACGCCGACGAACGGCGAGGCGAGCACCGTCACCAGCGCCTCGTCGTCGTAGCGGTTGTGCAGCAGGCGCAGGTAGGCCAGCAGGTCGACCACCTGCTGCTGGCCGAAGTAGCCGCGACCGGTCGCGCGGTACGTCGGCAGGTCGAGCGCGCGCAGCGCCGCCTCGTATCGCTCCGCGTCGGTGCCCGCCGCGAAGAGCAGCACGATCTCGCCGGGCGTCGCCGCTCCCGTGTCGACGAGCTCGCGCACGCGGCGGGCGATCGATCGCGCCTCCCCGTCACGCCACGACGCGCCCGCCTCGTGGTAGCTGCGCTTGTCGCAGACGTTCAGCTCGACCGGGTGGCCGAAGACGGGATCGGGGAACTCCCCCGACGCCGTCAGCGCCTGGTAGCCGTCACCGAACTCCCCGCCGAAGAGGTGGTTGACGGCGGCGAGCACCTCCGGCCTGGAGCGGTAGTTGCGACTCAGCGGCAGGCGCGTCGCCGCCTGCTCCCGGCGTTCCCGGAAGACGGCGACGTCCGCGTGCCGGAAGCCGTAGATCGACTGGAACTCGTCGCCGACGAAGAACACGTCCCGCTCGAATCCCGCCGCCGCGTCCGGCGAGCCTGCGCCGCGCAACAGGTCGATCAGGTCGCACTGCAGGCGGTTCGTGTCCTGGAACTCGTCGACCATGATCGCCCGGAAGCGCAGCTGCTCCGCCGCCCGGACCTCCTCGTCGTCGCGCAGGAGGTCGCGCGCGAAGAGCTGCAGGTCCTCGAAGTCGAGCGCCGATTCGCGCTGCTTCGCCTCGGCGTAGGCGGTCGCGAAGAGGTCGAGCAGCTCCTGGAGCAGCTCGCGGTCGCGCTCGGCGAGCTCGTCGAACGCCGCCTGCTCGAGCCGCGCCCGGGCACCGTTCAGCTCCGCCGCGCGGTCGCCGCGGGCGGCCAGGTGCGACAGGTCGAGCAGCTGCTCGGGATCGGAGCCGAGCGCCAGGGCCGCCTGTGCCGCGGCACGCTGCTTCTCGGTCGCGTCCGGGTCGGCCGCGAGGGTCGCAGCCGCGGCCTGGAGCTCGGCGAGCCGCTCGGGCACGCGCGCGACGTCTCCGAGCTCGAGCGTGAGCTCGCGGCCCGCGGAGCGCAGCGTCTCGTAGACGCCGGTCAGCATCCGGCGGAGGCCCTTCGCGCCGTAGGTGGCGAGCAGGCGGAGCCGCTCGGGGTCGCGCGCGGCGCAGAACGCGGCGAGCGCCTGCTCGAAGGCCTCGCCGCGCACGACCGCTCCCTGCTCGTCGGCGAGCTCCCGGAAGCGCGGGTCGATCCCGACTGCGAAGGGGTGCGCGCGCAGCAGCCGCGAGCAGAAGCCGTGGATCGTCGAGATCCAGGCGCCGTCGAGACGGCGGGCCAGGTCGTGGCGACCGCGGGCGCGCAGCGCGGCGCGGATCCGGGAGCGCAGCTCGCCGGCGGCCTTGCGGGTGTAGGTGATCACGAGCACCGACTCGACGTCGAGCCCCTCCTCGCAGACGGCGCGCACGAACCGCTCCACGAGCACGGAGGTCTTCCCGGTGCCGGCGCCCGCCGAGACGAAGACCTCGCCCCTGGCCTCGATTGCCGCGCGTTGCTCCGCGTTCATGTGCGCGGCACCCTGCACATCGGCCACAGGTCGCACCAGGCGGGGCAGTCCCCGCCCTTCGGGTCGTGTCGCACGTCGCCGGCGCGGATGCGCTCGGCGTAGCCGCGCGCACGGTCGCGGGACGTCTCGACGAGCGACCAGAACTCGTCCTCCGGCAGGTAGTCGTTGCGCTGGTAGCCCGGCAGGTCGTCCGCCGCCCCGCCGTGCAGCAGGCCCCGGGTGACGCGGGCGCCGGCGAGCGCGCGGTAGACGCCGCCGAGCGGCTCGATCCCGACCAGGTCGCGCAGCACGAGCATGTAGAGCGGGATCTGCAGCTTCAGCTCCTCGTCGATCTGCTTCGCCGAGTGCGCCGTGCGGCCCGACTTGTAGTCCTGCACGATCCCGCGGGCGCTGAACGGGTCGACGTCGATGCGGTCGATCTTCCCGCTCAGGAAGATGCCGTCGCCGAGCGCCAGCCCCCGCTGCAGCTCCGGCGCCGAGCGGTCGGAGCCGAACGACACCTCGAAGCGGCGGGGCAGCAGCCCGAGCGGCGACGACGCCTCGTCGCGGACGAAGCCCTGCAGGTCGCGCCAGAGCCCCTCGTCGAGCTCCGCCTCCTGCAGCTCGGTCAGGTCGAGGCGCACCCCTCCCCGCAGAGCGGCGTCGAGGCACCGGCGCAGGAACCCGAGCGCGCGCTCGAGGTTCTCCGGGGTGACGCGGTCGTGACCCACCTCCTTCGGCAGGCCCGCGTAGAACTTGTGCAGGGCGCTGTGGGCGACCGAGCCGCGGAGCAGCGGGTCGACCTCGGCGTCGATCGTCTTCGGCGAGACGATGCGCTCGATCAGCCAGGCGGACGAGCAGTCGGCGAAACGTTCCAGCTCGGTGACGCTGAACGTCGTCTTCGCGTCGAAGAACGGCGCCCGCAGGCGCGTGTCGCGCCGCAGCGCGGTGCGGGCGCGCCGCAGCCGCCGCTCCCAGCCGTTCGCCTCGGCGAGCGCAACAGCCTCACCGGGCTCGAGCTGGACGAGTGCGCGGAGACGCTCCCGCTCGGTGGGCGCCGCCTCGAGCGGCCACGTGAGGGCGGAGAGCGGCCGCCGCACGGTCGCCCGCGCGACGTCGGCCTCGTCGAAGACGGCGGCGACCTCCTCCCAGAAGGGGCTCGGCTCGCGCGGCCCTCCGTCGTCGTTCGCCGCCTCGCGCACGAGGTAGAGGCGGCGCGACGCCCGCGTGCAGGCCGTGTAGAAGAGGTAGCGGTCGCGGCTGACCTGGTCCGGCCGCTCGAGGCGCCCGCCGAGGGCGGCCCGTGCCTCCTCGTCGAGGAAGGGCGAGACCCGGGAGCGGCGCGGCAGCGTCCCCTCCTCGAGACCGAGCAGGAAGACGACGTCGAAGCGCCGGGTGCGCGCGCGCAGCAGGTCGAGGACGGCGACGCGTCCCACCTCGCCCGACGAGGAGAGCCGCACCTCGGTCTGCTCGAGCGCGGCCACCAGGTCGTCCCGGCCGACCTCCTCGCCGAGCCGGACGAGGCCCTCGAGCTCGTCGAGCAGCGCGAGCACGGCACCGTAGGCGCGGAGGTCGAGCCTCGACGTCTCGCCTGCGGGAGGGGCCTCGGTGCCGTAGGCGTTGCGCAGCATCGAGCGCGCCAGCACCCGCACGGCCTCCAGCGGGCTCTCGGCCGCCCGGAGCTCGCCGAGCGCCGGAACCGGCGCCTCGCGGAGCCGCTCGGTCTCCTCCTCGACGCGCGGGCCCGTCTGCACGGCCCGCCCCCGCAGCCGTCCCTCGACGTAGTCGACCGACGAGCGGGCGAGCCCGGAATAGGGAGAACGGAGGTAGCCGTAGAGCTCCCGCCGCTCCCCCTTCGACCAGGCGAAGCGCAGCAGCAGGAGCAGCGCGTGGCCCAGCGACGTCGCCCCGAGGCGCACGCGCGACTCGACCGCGTACGGCACCTCGAGACCCCCGAGCACCGTCTCGAGCGGCGCGCGCCACGACTCGAGCGACGGAGCGACGATCGCGACACGCTCCGGCGCGACGCCCGAGCGCAGCAACGCGACGAGCTCCTCGCCGACCTGCTCGAGCGTCCCGCGCCCGCCGGCCCCCTCGAGGAAGCGAATCGCGTCGCCGAGCTCGGGTGCGGGCGGCGGCGACTCCTCGAACAGCACGCGCTCGAGGTGGGCGAGCGCAGGATGCGCGTATTCCGACGAGCGCGGCGGCAGCTCCTCGATCCGTCCGTCGGCCAGTCCCTGGAGGTCGGCGGACGTGCGCGCCAGCGAGGCGAAGACGACCCGGCCCGGCTCGTAGGGAAGGGAGACGTGCACGTCCGCGCGCCCGGCGAGCGCCTCGAGCAGCGACCACTCGGCGCCGGTCAGGTCCTCGAAGCCGTAGGCGAAGACCGGCTCGCCGTGCCAGGCGTCGAGATCCGACGCGAGCCGCTCCGCCGCGCGCCGACGCTGGAGGTCCCGATCCCAGAGCCCGAGCCGGTCGAGCTCGGCGCGGTAGGCGGCGTGGAGCGGCGCGAGGTCGCCGCGGAGCTCCCCGGGCTCGAGCATTCCCTGCTCGAGCTCACCGAGCACCTGCAGCAGCGAGTCGGCGAAGCCCGGCGTGCGGGCGCTGCGGCTGAATCCGTTCAGCGGCGTCGCGGCAAGCGCCCGGCGCACGGCGAACGCCCGCTGGGCGTCGCCGGCGACGGGCCGCCGGCCGGGGTCGTCGCGGGCGATCCTGCGGAAGAGGTCGTCGAAGGTGCCGATCTCGCCGGCGAACAGCGATCCGCAGCGCGCAAGGAGGTCGCGCTCGACGCGGTCGACGTCCGATGCGTTCGGCACGATCAGGTAGGGCTCGTCCTCGAGACGAGCCAGGTAGCGCTCGAGCAGGAGCGCGACCTTGCCCGCGTTCGCAGGCCCTGCGAGGAGGGACAGTCCCACCGTGCCATCGTAGAGCGGCCGCAGGACGCCTCCGGCGGCCGCTCCCGACGGAAACCTCGCTCTACGCGGCCGCCGACTTCGGCCGGCGGCCGCGCCGGGCGGCGGCGCGGCCGGGCATCTTTCCCGCACAGTCGTCGCAGAGATCAGCGACCTTCGAGCCGCGTCGTGCGTCGGAATACGTCACCCGAAGCGCGGCGCCGTGTGCCTCGTCGACCTCCTTGCCACAGTTGTCGCAAACCAACACGGTTTTCCGAGCCAATTTCGCCTCCCTTTCGATTTTCCGCCGACAGTTTACGCTGCGGCGCGGGCCGCGCGAATTCGCCAGGAGCGAAGCAGCGAGAGCGTCGCCTGCTCTTCGGGCGAGAGCTCGACAGCGCGGGCACGGACGACCCGTAAATGGCGCGGGCGAAAATCCTCGATCGTTCTCCCGTCGAGATACTGCTCGACCACCGCGGGGCTGACGTACGAGGAACGCGCCACCGCCGGCGTGTTTCCCAGCGCCTTTCCGACCTCGCGCATCACAGCGGCGACGCGCCGCCGGGCCTGCCCGGCGTTCTCGGGAGGCTCCTGCTCGGCGAAGCTGATCGCGGCGATCAGGGTTCCGCCCCACGTCCGGAAATCCTTCGCCGTGAATTCCTCCCCCAGATGCTCGCGGATGTAGTCGTTGAGCCTCCGCGCGCCGAGCTTGTGCAGCTCGCCGTCGATCTCGTACTGGAAGAGCCGTGTTCCGCGGCAGTTGGAGCAGGTCGCGAACCGCTCTGGCCAGCTCCTCGTCGACGACGGCGGTTCGCACCATCACGCCGATGCTTGCCCCGGTAGCGGAAGGAGATCGTCGACCCACGCACCTCCACGTGGCTCTTGCGCAGCGTCGTGATCCCGAACGTGCGCGAGCGCTTCGCGTATTGCTCGCCGCCGACCCGGAACCAGCCGTGGTTGATCAGGCGAACCGCGATCGCGGCGACCTTCTCGACCGGCAGGCCGTCGAGCTGCATGTGCTCCGCCATCGTCGCCCGCAGGGTCGGCAGCCGCTCCGCGAACAGGATCAGCCTGTCGAACTTCTCCTGTTCCCGCCGGGCACGGTAGTCGGGGTGGTAGCGGTACTGCTTCCGGCCGGCGGCGTCGTAGCCGGTCGCCTGCACCTTCGCCCGTGCCCCGGTCGCGATCCGGACGTCGGTCCAGGCGGGCGGGATCGCGAGCGAGCGGATCCGCTCGAGCGCCCCCTCGTCCGTGATCCTGCGGCCGCGGTCGTCGAGGTAGCGGAAGCGCCCCTTCGACCCCACGCGGCGCCAGCGCTTCCGCCGTGCCATCTGGCTGAGGAGCCTTCCCTGATCGGCGCCGTCGCTAATCTTCGGCGCCGATGGAGTTGCGGGCGATCGTCGTCCTCGAGGGCGACCAGACGGGGCAGGAGCTGCTCGAGGAGTCGCTGCGCGTGCTCGCCCCCGACGTGGTCGGGCTGGAGCTCGACCTGCCGCGGTTCGACCTCTCGCTCGAGAGCCGCCGCTCGACGCGAAACGGCGTCGTCCACGATGCCGCCGCGGCGATCCGCGAGCACGGCCTGGGACTGAAGGCAGCGACGGTGACGCCCGAGGTGCGCGGCGACGTCGGCTCGCCGAACCGGATCCTGCGCGAGGAGATCGGCGGCAAGGTGATCGTCCGCACCGGGCGCCGCCTACCCGGCGTGGTGCCGTTCGGCGGCGTCCACGCGCCCATCTCGGTGGTGCGGATGGCGGTCGGAGACGCCTACGGCGCCAAGGAGTGGCGCGAGGGGTCGGGTGACGACGAGGTCGCCTTCAGGACGGAGCGGATCGAGCGCGGCGTCTGCCGTGCGGTCGCCGAGTTCGCGTTCCGGGAGGCGGAGCGCATGGGGGCGAAGGTCTTCGGCGGCCCGAAGTACACGGTCTCGCCGACCTACGAGGGGATGCTCAAGGAGGAGATGGACGACGCGGCAGCACGGCATCCGGCCGTCCCCTACGAGCCCCAGCTGATCGACGCGACGTTCGCACTGCTCGTCGCGTCGACCGGCGAGCCGCTCGTGATCCCGGCCCTCAACCGCGACGGCGACATCCTCTCCGACCTCGTGCTGCCGCTCTTCGGCTCGATCGCCGGCTCGGAGTCGATGCTGGTCGCCTTCTCCGGTCACGAGCTCGAGCCGACGGCACTGATGGCGGAGGCCGCCCACGGCACCGCCCCGTCGCTCGAGGGAAAAAACGTCGCGAACCCGCTGGCGATGATCCTGGCGGCGGCGGCGCTCCTCTCCCACACCGAGGCGGGCGCGACGCCGGGACGGGCCCTGCGCGAGGCCGCGCTCGAAGCGGTCGCCGGCGGCGTGAAGACGGCCGACCTCGCCGGCCATTCCTCCACGACCGAGTTCACCGACGAGGTGATCGCGCGAACGCGGACGAAGCTCGAGGTGTGGTCGACGCTCTGAGCGGGCGGGCGGCCGCCTGCGCTACTGCGCCTCGACGACCCGGCGCCGCCAGGCGCGCACGCCGAGGAGGAGCAGGACGCCGACGACGGCGACGCCGAGGGCGCCGTACAGCCCGTAGCGGCCGATCGCGTCGGCCACCGCCTTCCCGGCCCAGTACGCGGTGAGCGCGATCGCGGTAGCCCAGACGATTCCCCCGGCTGCGTTCCACGCGAAGAACTGCCACCAGTGCATCCGGCTGATCCCGGCGAGCCACGCCGAGGTGACGCGCAGCAACGCGACGAAGCGGCCGAGAAAGACGGTCTTCGCCCCGTGGCGGCGGAAGAACCGCTCGGCGGGCGGCAGCGTCCGTTCCGCGTAGCGCGCGGTCACCTGCCAGCGCGCGAGCAGCCTGCGACCCCCGAGGCGGCCGAGCCAGTAGCCGACGTTGTCGCCGACGATCGCCCCTGTGGCGGCGACGACGATCACCCAGAGAAGCGCCGGCCCGTGGTGCTCGGGGCGCGCCAGGATCGCCGCCGCGATCAGCGCCGTCTCGCCCGGCAGCGGCACGCCGGCGGACTCGACGGCGACCAGCAGGAAGAGGATGACGAGCCCGTAGTCGAGGAGGAGCTGGGTCACGTCCGGTGCCAGTGTAGGCGCCGATGCGTGCCGCGCCGCGGATCCGTGCGGAATACGTACCGTAGTTGCTGCTGGATGCGATAGCGTCGCTCGCGGCGATGCAACTCGGGATCCCAAAGGAGCTGGCGCCCGGCGAACGCCGGGTCGCGCTCGTCCCGGAGACGGTGCAGCGTCTCGGGGAGGGCGTGGAGGTGACGGTCGAGCCGGGGGCCGGCGTCGCGGCCGGGTTCCCCGACGAGGTCTACCGCGAGGCCGGCGCCGCGATCGCCGACCCGTGGGGCGCGGACGTCGTGGTGAAGGTCGCTGCGCCGAGCGCCGAGGAGGCTGCTCGGCTGCACGAGGGCCAGGTCCTGATCGCGTTCCTCTCGCCGCTCACCGACAGGGAGGGCGTCGAGCGGCTCGGGGCGGCCGGCGTGCACGCCCTGGCGCTCGAGTCGGTGCCGCGCATCACCCGGGCGCAGCCGATGGACGCGCTCTCTTCCCAGGCGACGGTGGCGGGGTACAAGGCGGCGCTGATCGCGGCCGACCGGCTGCCGAGGTTCTTCCCGATGCTGATGACCGCCGCGGGAACCGTGCCGCCGGCGAAGGTGCTGGTGCTCGGCGCCGGCGTCGCCGGCCTGCAGGCGATCGCCACCGCCCGTCGCCTCGGCGCCGTCGTCTCTTCGTTCGACGTGCGTCCCGCCGTCAAGGAGCAGGTGGAGTCGCTGGGCGCGACCTTCCTCGACCTCGGGGTACAGGGCGAGGAGACCGAGGGCGGGTACGCGCGCGAGCTGACGCCGGAGCAGCAGCAGGCCCAGCAGGCGGAGCTGCAGGAGAGGATTCCCGGGTTCGACGCGGTGATCACGACCGCGGCGATCCCCGGCCGGCCCGCGCCGAAGCTCGTGACGGCGGAGGCGGCGCGCGGCATGCGGCCGGGCTCGGTCGTCGTCGACCTGGCGGCGGAGACCGGCGGCAACTGCGAGCTGACCCGGCCCGGCGAGGAGATCGTGGCAGGCGGAGTGACGATCGTCGGCACCACGAACCTGCCGTCGACGATGGCCACGCACGCAAGCCAGCTGCTGTCGCGCAACATGGCCGCGCTGCTCGGGCTGCTCGTGAGGGACGGCGAGGTCGTTCTCGACTGGGACGACGAGATCGTGGCCGGCTCGTGCGTCACGCGCACCGAGGTGGGCGTCTGATGCCGCACAACGCGCTGCTCGTGTTCGAGGTGACGATCCTGGTGCTCGCGATCTTTCTCGGGTTCGAGGTGATCTCGAAGGTTCCGACGCTCCTGCACACGCCGCTGATGTCGGGCACGAACGCGATCCACGGAATCGTGATCGTCGGCGCGATGATCGTGCTCGGCCAGCCCGGCAAGGGCGCGTTCACCTGGGTCGTCGGGGTCGCGGCGGTGGTGCTCGCCTCGGCGAACGTGGTCGGCGGCTTCGTCGTCACCGACCGGATGCTCGAGATGTTCAAGAAGCGCGAGCCGGCGAAGCCGGTCGACGCCTCCGGGAACGGCAAGCCCTCGTGAGCACCAACGTCACGAACCTGCTGTACCTGATCACGATCGTCACGTTCATCCTCGCGCTGCGCTTCCTCTCCAACCCCGCCCACGCCCGGCGCGGCAACCAGATCGGCGCGGCGGGGATGATCGTCGCGATCGCCGTCACCTGGGTGAACATCGGCACCACGAGCTGGTGGGCGATCGTGCTCGGCATGCTGCTCGGCGGCGGCTTTGGTGCGGTCGCCGCGCGCAAGGTGAAGATGACGGCGATGCCGCAGATGGTGGCGCTGTTCAACGGCGTCGGCGGCGGCGCGGCGGCGCTGATCGCGCTCGCCGAGCTGCACCGGATCCTCCCCGAGCCCGGCTCGCCGAAGGTCGACATCTCGAGCGCGATCGTGCTCTCGGCGCTGATCGGCTCGATCTCGTTCTCCGGCTCGATGATCGCGTTCGCCAAGCTGCAGGAGCTGATCGGCGGGCGGCCGATCACCTACGGCGGCCAGCAGGTCGTGAACGGCGTGCTCTTCCTGGCGTCGCTGGGCGCCGGGATCGCGCTGATCGCCGGCGTGCAGGACGAGTGGCTGCTCTGGGCGCTGATCGGCGGCTCGCTGCTCTTCGGCGTCCTCTTCGTGCTCCCGATCGGCGGCGCCGACATGCCGGTCGTGATCTCGCTGCTGAACGCGTTCACCGGCCTCGCCGTCGCCGCGGGAGGCTTCGAGCTCGAGAACAACGTCCTGATCGTCGCCGGCATGCTGGTCGGCGCGTCGGGCACGCTGCTGACGCTGATGATGGCCCGGGCGATGAACCGCTCCGTCGCCAACGTCCTCTTCAGCGCGTTCGGGCAGCTCGCGGCGGGAGCCGGCGACCCGGCCGCCGCGGCGAACGGCTCCGTCCGCCCCACCACCGCCGACGACGTCGCGGTGATGCTCGCCTACGCGCACAAGGTCGTCGTCGTCCCCGGCTACGGCATGGCGGTCGCCCAGGCCCAGCACGACGTCCGGACGCTCGCCGACCTGCTCGAGTCGAAGGGCGTCGAGGTCACCTACGCGATCCACCCGGTCGCGGGCCGGATGCCCGGTCACATGAACGTGCTCCTGGCCGAGGCGAACGTCCCCTACCCCGCGCTCAAGGAGATGGACGAAGCGAACGCCGACTTCCCGCGTACCGACGTCTCGCTCGTGATCGGCGCGAACGACGTCGTCAACCCCGACGCGCGCTCCAACAAGGGCAGCCCGATCTACGGGATGCCGATCCTCAACGTCGACCAGTCCCAGGCGGTCGTCGTGCTCAAGCGCTCGATGAATCCCGGCTTCGCGGGCGTCGACAACCCCCTCTTCGTCGAGCCGAACACGATGATGCTCTTCGGCGACGCCCGCGACTCCGTCGCGAAGCTGACCGCCGCCGTCAAGGCTCTGTGACCCGCGTCCCGGTCTTCACCGGCCGCCAGGTGGAGGCGGCGGTCTCCCCCGTTCGCGCCGTCGAGGCGGTTCGCGAGGCGTTCACAGCCCACGCCCGCGGCGAGTGGACGATGCCGCCGAAGGTCTACGTGACGAACTATCCCGCGGGCGACTTTCGCGCGATGCCTGCGCTCGGCGGCGGCCACGCCCTCCTGAAGTGGGTGACGTCGTTCCCCGGGAACCCCGAGCGGGGCCTCCCCACCGTGACCGGCCTCGTCCTCGTCTCCGACGCGGAGACGGGCGAGCTGCGGGCGGTGCTCGACGCCGCCGCGGTCACGGCCCTTCGGACGGGCGCCGCGGCCGTGCTGGCGGCCGAGACGCTGGGGCGCGGCGGCGCGGCCTCCGCCGCGGTGGTCGGGGCAGGCGTGAACGGCCGTGCCGCCGCGCGCACCTTCCTCGCCCGGGGCCGGGCGGTGGCGCTCTGGGACGTCGACGGCACGCGCTGCCGCCGCGTCGCCGAGGAGCTCGGCGCCGACGTCGCGGCATCCCGGGGCGAGGCGCTCGCCGCCGACCTCCTCGTCACGGTCACGCCGGGTCACGAGGTGCTGCTCGGCGACGGGTCGCTGCGGCCCGGCCAGCATGTCTCGCTGATGGGAGCGGACGGCCCGGGCAAGGCGGAGGCCGCCGACGGGGAGCTCGCACGCGCGCGCCTGTTCGCCGACGACTGGGAGCAGGCCTCCCACGGCGGCGAGCTGGCCCACGCCGTCGAGGCAGGGCTCGTGCGCCGGGAGGACGTGACGGCGCTCGGCGACGTGCTGGCCGGCTCCGCCGCCGGACGCAGCTCCGACGACGAGATCACGGCGTTCGACTCGACCGGGCTCGCGATCCAGGACCTCGCGATCGCCCTCACCGCCCTCGAGCGGGCCGACGAGCTCGAGCTGTCCTCGCTCGAGCTCTGAGCTCCCGAGCCTCCCCTCTCGCAGACGCCGGCCGACGGACGGTGCCTGACCACCTCCGACGCACGGTGACAGTCACCTGCACTTCCGGGTCGCGGAAGAGAGACCAGGGCGTGACTTCCCTGCTCACGGCGTAGGCGCTCCGGCCATGGCCCGGTGCCAGTCACCGCATGGCCCGGGCGCTCCGGCCATGGCCCCGTGGCCAGTCACCGCATGGCTGGTGCCAGTCACCGGGACGCGCGCGCGACGAAGCGGCTCGGGTCGAAGAGCTCGAGCTCGGGCGGTTGCTCGCCGAGGATCGCCCGCGCCACCAGGTCGCCGCAGGCGAGGCCGAGGGCATTCCCGTGGCCCGAGTACCCGCCCGCGACGAACACGCGCTCGCGGCCGGGGACCGGCCCGACGAGCGGCATCAGGTCCGGCGTCGTCCCCCAGATGCCCGCCCAGCGCCGCTCGACGCGCGGCGGCGCGCCGAGCAGGTCGGCCGCCAGCCGGTCGAGCCTCACCTGGACGAGCTCGGTCGTCTCCTCGACGTCGGTCTCCTCGGTGGCGAACGAGGCGTCGCGCTGCCCCCCGAGCACGAGCCGGCCGTCGGGAAGCTGGTGCCAGTAGTCGTAACCGCCGCGGGCGTAGTGCGGGCGCGGATAGCGCAGCTCCGGCAGCGGCTCCGTCGCGAGCACCTGGCCGCGGGTCGGCTGCACCCAGCCCGCGAGCTCGGGCAGCAGCGCGGAGGTGAAGCCGTCGCAAGCGATCACCACCGTCCCGGCATCGAGCTGCCCCACGTGCACGGGATCGCCCTCCCGGATGTCGGCGCCTGCCCGGGCGGCGTGCGTCGCGAGGCGCCGCACCCACCGGGCCGGCTGGAGCGCCCCGTCGGGCGGGTGATGGATCGCCGCCCGGTAGAGCGCGTCGAGCGGCGGCTCGAGCTCGTCCACCCATTCGACCGCGAAGCCGTCGTCGCGCAACGCGTCGTGCTCCCGCCGCAACGCGTCCCGTTCCGCGTCGTCTGCAGCGAGCCGAAGGCTCCCGACCCGGCGGAAGGCGTCGCCTGCGAGCGCCTCCATCCGGTCGAGCGCCCGCTCGGTCAGCTCCATCACGAGCCGCGCTCGCCCCGGGCCGAGTGCCGCGCGGGCTGCGTCGTAGGGGAGCGTCGCTCCGCGCAGCGCGAACCCCCCGTTACGACCGCTCGCGCCACCGGCGATCTCGCGCGCCTCGTGCAGGCGCACCTTCACCCCCCGCGCGGCAAGCGTGAGCGCGCACGAGCAGCCGGTGACGCCGCCCCCGACGACCGCTACCTCAGCCGGCCCGTCGAACCGCCGCGCCGGAACCACCTCGTGGGCCTCGTCCAGCCAGTACGAGCGGGTCACGCGGACGCCCAGGCCGGCACCTCGAGGCCCTGCTCACGCATCATCGTCTGCACGCCCGGCAGGTCGAGGGAACGGCGGGCGTGCGTGCGCAGGGAGGGCCGGTCCCAGGCCGCAGGCTCGAGGCGACGCCCCCAGCGGGTGAGCATGAAGAGGAACAGGTCGGCAGCGGTGCGGTGCTCTGCCGCAAGCCATTCACGGTCTGCCAGGTGGGCCTCGATGCGGTCGAAGTGGCGTTGCGCCTCCGCGTCGGCCAGCTCGCGCACGCCGGCGGTGCCGTAGCGCTCCGGGTAGAGGAACCGCAACAGTGTCGTCTGCAGGGTGTTGGTGAGGAAGACGAGCCAGCGGTCGTGCTCGGCCCGGACGTCCGGCGCGAGCCGCGCCTCGGGGTGCCGGTGGTCGAGGTGCAGGAGGATCGCGGCCGACTCGGTGAGGACGAGGTCGCCCTCGAGGTAGGTGGGCACGAGCCCGAGCGGGTTGAGGGCGAGGTAGTCCGGCGAGGTCTGCGCCTCGTCGCGGCCGACGAGGACGAGCTCGTACTCGAGGCCGATCTCCGCGAGCGCCGCGTGTGGCGCCATCGACGCGGTTCCGGGGCGGTAGTAGAGACGGCGCGAGCTCACGCGACGACCATACCGGCCGTGCGTGCTCGCCCATCACGGCCCCGCCGAGCGAAAGAGCCCGCCGTCCTGGACGACGAGGCCGAGCAGCTCCAGCTCGGCGAGCGCCGCCGCGAGCGGGCCTGCGGGGAGCCCCGTGCGCCGCCCGAGGGCGTCCGCGCCCCCGGGCTCCTCGACCACGGCCCCGTGCACCTCGGCGAGGGCGGCCGGGAGGGGCGCAGCCGGTCGCTCGGCCGCCGGGGACACGCCGACCGCGGCGAGCACGTCCTCGACGCAGGTGACCGGCGTCGCCCCGACGCGCAGCAGGCTGTTCGCACCGCGTGAGAGCGGGCTCGTGATCTCGCCGGGCACCGCGAGCACCTCGCGGCCCTCGTCGAGTGCGAGGTCGGCGGTGATCAGCGCCCCACTGCGTTCCCGCGCCTCGACCACGACCGTCGCCGCCGACAGCCCGGCGACGATTCTGTTTCGTGCCGGGAAACGCCAGGGAGCCGGCTCGACCCCAGGCGGGTACTCGGAGACCACGAGCCCACGCTCGGCGACCGACCGGGCGAGCGTCGCGTGGGCCCGCGGGTAGTCGCGGTCGATCCCGCAGCCGAGCACCGCGACGGTGCTGCCGGACTCGAGCGCGCCCCGGTGTGCTGCGGCGTCGATGCCCCGCGCGAGCCCGGAGACGACGACGACTCCCGCCCGCGCGAGCTCCCGGGCGATCGACGTGGCGACCGTGGCGCCGTAGGCCGAGCACGCCCGCGCTCCGACCACCGCCACGGCGTTCTGCTCGAGCAACCCGAGCGGTGCGTCGCCGCGGACGAAGAGCCCCGGCGGTGGGTCGTGGATCGAGCCGAGCCGCGCCGGGAAACGCCGGATCGCTGCGCGCGACGAACCGGTAGCCCGCCCGGGCGAGCTTCGCCCGGAACGCCCGCTCGTCGAACTGCGCGTGGAAGCGTGCGAAACGGACGCCGCGCGGCTCGTCGACGACGTGCGAGCCGGTCTCCGCGGCAAAGCAGGCGATCGCCAGCTCGCTCACGAGACGAGCTCCGGCGGCGGCCGGTACGAGAGCGCCTCGGCGACGTGCTCGGGGGCGACCGAATCCGCGGCAGCGAGCGCCGCGATCGTTTCCGCGACCCGCGCGACCCGCGCACGACCGCGCCCCGAGAGCGGCAGCCGCTCGACCGCCCGCGCAGCAGCGCCTCGGCTGCGGTGTCACGCGGTGGAGGTTCCTCGGCCAGCGCCCGGCGGGCGGCGAGCACGCGCTCGCGCACCGGCCGGGACCCCTCCGACGGGCCGGCGGCGAGCTCGTGCCCGCGCGGGCGGGGCACGGTGAGCAGCAGGTCGAACCGGTCGAGGAGCGCACGCGACACCTTCTCGCGGTAGCGCTGGACCCGCTCTGCCGAGCAGGAACAGGCCGCAGCAGGATCGCCGCGGGCGCCGCAGGGGCACAGGTTCATGGCCGCGACCAGCTGGAAGCGCGCCGGGAAGACGGCGCGCCCGGTCACCCGCGCGATGCTCACGAACCCGTCTTCGAGCGGCTGTCGGAACGCCTCGACGGCGTGCCGGGGGAACTCCGGCAGCTCGTCGAGGAAGAGCACCCCGCAGTGGGCGAGGCTCACCTCTCCGGGCCGCGGGCCGCCCGCCCCGCCACCGACCAGGGCGGCGACCGACGCCGTGTGGTGCGGCGCCCGGAAGGGCGGCACCCGCACGAGTCCGGCGCCCGGAGCGAGGACGCCCGCCACCGAGTGGATCCGGGTCACCGCGAGGGCGGGCTCGTCGCCGAGCAGCGGCAGCAGCCCGGGGAGGCGGCGCGCAAGCATCGTCTTGCCGGTGCCCGGCGGCCCGGCCAGCAGCAGGTTGTGGGAGCCCGCGGCGGCGATCTCGAGCGCCCGCCGGGCCCGCTCCTGGCCGCGCACGTCCGCGAGGTCCGGCACCTCGGCGAGCGACTCGAAGTCGTCGGCCGGCGGCGGCAGCGCAGGAGGGTCGCGTTCGCCGCGCAGGTAGGCGACGGCGTCGGCGAGGTGGCGGACGCCGACCGGCTCGACGCCGGCGAGCGCGACCTCCGGCCCCGATTCCGCGGCACAGACGAGGTGAGTCAGCCCCGCACGGCGGGCGCCCTCCGCCGCGACGAGCGCCCCGGGCACGGGCCGCAGGCGACCGTCCAGCGCCAGCTCACCGAACGCGGCGTGCCCTTCCAGGGCCGCACGCGGGAACTGGTCGGACGCAGCAAGCAGCGCAAGCGCGATCGGCAGGTCGAAGCCGGAGCCTTCCTTGCGCAGGGAGGCCGGGGCGAGATTGACCGTGATGCGCCGCATGGCCGGCCACTCGAGCTCGGCGGAGGCGATCCCCGAGCGGACGCGCTCCTTCGCCTCCTGGCAGGCGCGGTCGGCGAGCCCGACGATCGCGAACGAGTTGACCCCCCGCTGCAGGTGTGCTTCGACCTCGACGCGGCGCGGGTCGATGCCGACGAGTGCATGCGTGACGGTGCGAGCGAGCATGTTGCCACGCTAGACGACGAACCGCGCCGTCGGTGTGACGAGATCGTGCCTGCTGTGTGAAATGTTCCGCCGGTGTGCAAGGCTCCGCCCGTGGACCCGCACTGGACAGGCCTCCGGGCGGGCGAGCGGCCCTACCGCGAAGCCGCCCGGTACTACGCCGAGTACCGCTACCGGCCGAGCGCGGCGTTCATGGAGCGCCTCGCCGGACGGCTGGGCTGGTCGGAGTCGGACCGGATCCTCGACCTCGGGGCCGGCCCCGCCCACCTCTCCCTCCGCCTCGCCCCTCACGTCGGGGAGATCGTCGCGCTCGACCCGGAGCCGGCGATGCTGGCGGAGGGCCGGCGGCGCGCGGCGGCGGCCGGCGTCCGGAACATCTCCTTCGTGCAGGCATCCTCCGACGACCTGGCCGCGCGGGCTCCGGAGCTGGGAACGTTCGCGGGCGTGACGATCTCGCAGGCCTTCCACTGGATGGCCGACCAGGACCGCGTGCTGCGGGCGCTCGACCCGATCGTCGACCCCGGCCGCGGCGCCGTCGCGATCGTCGGCTTCGTCAAGGACCCGGACTTCGACCGCGTCTGGCTCGACGCCCCACCCTGGAACGTCGTCGGGGAAATTCTCGCCCGCCACCTCCGGGACGTTCCGGAAGCGCCGCGCCCGGCGGGCCGCCACGACCCCTTCCCGGCGCTCCTGGCGCGCTCGCCCTTCCCGGAGGTCGAGCTGCTCACGCACGAGCACGAGACGGTGGTGCATCCGTCCGTCGAGGCGGCGATCGGGTTCCACTTCTCCCTGAGCCACGTCCTCACGCGCCTGGGCGAGCGCCGCGCCGCGTTCGAGGCGGAGGTGCGGGAGGCACTCGCCGACGCGGACACCACGCCGGTCGCCGTCCGCCTGGTCGACAGCGCGCTCGTCGGCCGCCGGGGCGCGAGCGCCGCCTGAGACCCACGCAACGCCCGTTCGCACATTGACAACGCTTCCTTTGCAAAGATATGTTTGCAATCGCCCTCGTGTCAGGCGGAGCCGGCAGAGCCACCAGAGAGCTGCGCGATCCCCGCGTCCTGCGGGCGATGGCGCATCCGTTCCGGCTGCACCTGCTCGACCTGGTCGTCCGCCGGGGACGCTCGCCTCCGCGGAGGCGGCGGAGGCGACGGGCGAGAGCACGGCCCGCTGCTCGTTCCACCTCCGGCAGCTCGCCAAGTACGGGTTCGTCGAGCCCGCCGACCCGCGGGACGGTCGCGAGCGGCCGTGGCGGCGCGCGGAGGGCGGGGAACGCATTCCCGACCGGGTCGAGCCGGCGGCGGCACGGGCGGCGTCGGAGGCGATGAAGATCGTGCTCGAACGGTCGCTGTCCGAGCTCTACGACTGGCTCGAGCATTTCCAGGAGCTCCCGGAGGAATGGTCGGGGGCCGTGCTCGACGAGGAGCTCCTCTACCTGACGCCCACGGAGCTGCGCGAACTGGCGGAGCAGGTCGTCGACCTGCTCGCCGCCTACCGGAACCGCACCACCGATCCGCGCCGCCGCCCCGAGGGCTCGCGCCCGGTCCGTGCGCTGGCGGCGCTCTTCCCCGCGGCGGAGATCGACGCGCGAGGAGCATGACGGGCGCGCGAGGCGCCTCGCTGCGCGATTTCCACGCGCTCCTCGCCGGCCAGGTCCTCTCCGCGCTCGGGACGCGCGTCTCCGGCGTGGCGACGCCGCTCCTGGCGCTCGCGCTCACGCGTTCGGCCGCGAAGACGGGCGTCGTGGAGTTCGCAGGGACCCTGCCGATCCTGCTGCTGACCCTCCACGCCGGTGCTGCGATCGACCGCTACGACCGGCGGCGGCTGATGCTGGGCTGCGAGCTCGTACGCGCTCTCGCCCTGGCCAGCGTCGGAGCGGGCGTCGTCTGGGGCTTTGTCACCTTCGAGCAGCTCGTGGTCGTCGCGTTCGTCGACGGGGCGGGGTTCACGACCTTCGAGGTCGCACAGCGCTCCGCGCTCAGGCGCCTCGTGCCCGCCGAGGAGCTTCCCCACGCCGCGGCGCTCAACCAGCGACGCGAGTACGGGGCCCTCCTGCTCGGGACGCCGCTTGGCGGTGTGCTCTACGGGGTCGCCCGCGCCGTTCCCTTCCTCGTCGACGCCCTGAGCTACCTCGCCTCGGTCGCCTCCGTGCTCCTCGTCCGCCGGCCCCTGACCGAGCGACGCGACGACGTGGAGCCGACCCGGACGATCCGTGTGGAGATCGCCGAGGGTGTCCGCTGGCTCTGGCGCGAGCCCTTCCTCCGCGCGAACTCGGTGCTCGTCCTCGCCAGCGACCTGACCGTGAACGCGCTCTACCTGGTGGTCGTCGTCCTCGCACGCCGCAGCGGCGCCTCACCGGCCCTGGTCGGGGCGATGCTCCTGTTCCTCGGGCTGGGAGGCCTCGCCGGCACGCTGATCGCCCCGCGACTGATGCGCGTCCTACCCCTGCAGGCCGGGATCTACGCAACGCTCCTCACGATCACGGCGCTCCTGCCGCTCCTCGCCGTCGTGCACGACCCGATCGTGCTCGGGATCGTCTACGGCGCGATGTTCGTCCCCTACCCGACCTGGGGAGCGGGCCTCAGCTCCTACCGGGCGCTGCGCATCCCCGACCACCTGCAGGGACGGGTGCAGAGCGTGTTCACGATCGTCTCGCTCGGCGCCGTTCCCTTCGGAATGCTGGCGGTGGGGGTGTCGCTCGAGGAGCTCGGCGGCCGCGCGACGGTGCTCGCGCTGTTCGCCGTCATGCTCGCGGCGACGGTCTACGCCGTCGCATCGCCGCAGATCCGGCACGGCCCGCGCCTGGCCGGCTAGAACCTGCGGGCGACCAGCACCGACTCGAAGTACTCGCCCGCGCGGCGGCCGGTGCGCCGGTTCACGTGGCGGCTGTAGCGCTGCTCGAGCGCGAGCCCGGCGCGCTCGAGGATCTGCGGATAGAGCTCACGCCGGTCGTTGACGACGACCACGACCCGGCCGCGCGGCCGCAGCGCCGCCGCGCAGACCGCGAGCGCCTCCGAGATCCCGTCCACGTACGCCGCGATCGCGGCACGCGAGACGCCCCCGGCGGCGGCACCGATCTCCTGCTCTCGCAGGTCGGCGAGCCCGAGCAGCTCGTAGGCATAGCGGTGCTGCTCGTGGTAGTCGATCAGCCCCGGGTACGGCGGCGAGGTGACGACCGCGTCGAACCGCCCGGGAAGCTCCACCTCCCGGACGTCGCCGTGCAGGATCCCCGAGCTCCGCTCGTGGCGGAGGCGGGCGAACTCCTTCAGCCGGCGCAGCGTGTCGAGGGTGTAGCGGCGCACGAAGTGCTCGGCGCGGACGACCGGGCGGCACTCGCGCCGGTGCTTGTGGCACCAGTACGGCTCCGTCTGCGGCGCCTGCGGGAAGTCGAGGTCGAAGTGGGTGGTCAGGCGCGCCGAGCGCGCGGCGCGGGCGAGCACGACGCGCAGCACGTCGGCGGTCTCGTAGCCGTCGAGCAGCGAGCGGAAGCGCAGCAGGTCGCGGCGTGCGTCGGGGGCGAACCAGCGCCGCACGTAGGCCGAGGCACGTCCGGAGGCCCCCTCCCCCCGCTCGAACCGGCCGAGCACGTCGCGCAACTCGTGCTCGAGCACGAAGAGGTTGTACTCCCGCGTCTTCACGTCCGCGAGCAGGCAGTTGAAGGCGGCGACGTCGACGCCGACCGCATCGAAGCCGCTCTCGAGCGCCTGGACGAGCGTGGTTCCCGACCCCGCGAACGGATCGAGCACACGGCCGCCCGCCGGCACGTGCCGGCGGAAGAGCTCCTCCACGAGCTGGGGGATGTACTTGCCGAGATAGGGATGCAGCCGATGGACGTGCTTCGTGCGCTCGCGCTCCGGGAGCTCCCGCTCCGACCAGGACAGGTCGAGGTCGAGCCCGGAGTACAGCTGCTGCTGGGTCGCGGCCATGCACCGGGATTCGACGTCGCCTAGAACGCGTCCTGCACGACCTCCAGCCTGCGCGCCCGCTCGGCCACGACGTCGAACCGGACCTGGAGGCCGTCGAGCGACGGCCGGCCCTGGAGCCACACATCCGCCGCGCGCCGGATGCGCGCGATCTTCACCGGCGTCACCATCTCGAGCGGGTCGCCGAATCCGTCTCCCGCCTTCGACTTCACCTCCACGAACGCCACCGTCCCACCGCGCCGGACGACGAGGTCGAGCTCGGCTCCTGCCCGCCAGACGTTCGCGTCGAGTATCCGGTAGCCGCGCCGGCGATACCACCACTCCGCTCGTCGCTCGGAGGGATGTCTACGCCGGTTGGTAGGCACGCGCGCGCCACGACCTGCGGTGGATCGCACACGGCCCTCGCTCGCGCACGACCGCCGTGTGCGACGGCGTGATGTAGCCGACGTGGGCGCCGAAGCCGTAGCCCGGGTAGAGAGCGTCGGCGGTCGTGTGCATGTACCGATCGCGGGTCACCTTCGCCACGATCGACGCGGCCGCGATCGCGGCGCTCTTGCAGTCGCCGTCGACGACGGCACGGTGCGGCGGCGCCGACGGGCCGAGCCTGAACCCGTCGACCAGCGACACGTCGGCCGGCCCGCAGGCCCGGAGCGCCTGCCGCAGCCCCTTCAGGTTGCAGCGGTGCAGGCCGTCGCGGTCGATCACCGCCGCGGGGAAGACCTGCACCGAGACCCGCTCCGCGCAGGCGAGCACCGCGCGGTACAGCTCCTCGCGCGTCTCCGCGTCGACCTGCTTGGAGTCGTTCAGCAGCGCAAGCGGTCGGACGCGGTGGTCGCGCAGCGTCCCGTAGTCGAGCAGCACCCCGGCGACGACGAGCGGGCCGGCGAGCGGGCCCCGGCCGGCCTCGTCGGCACCGGCGACGAAACGGACGCCGAGCGACCGGTCGAACCGCAGCAGCTTCTGCCCGGAGCGCTTCCTGGGAGCCACCGCTCGAGCATAGCCCCGGCCGCGGCCGGCTCTCGCAGAGTTTGCGAAGCCGTTACGGGTGGCGCAGCTCGCGCACGCGAGCCTTCTTGCCGACCTTGCCGCGCAGGTAGTAGAGCTTGGCGCGGTTCACGTCGCCGATCGCCGCCACCTCGATCTTGTCGATCTTCGGCGAGTGCAGCGGGAAGGTGCGCTCGACCCCGACACCGAACGAGTTCTTGCGGACGGTGAAGGTCTCGCGCGCCCCGGCGCCCTGGCGCTTGATCACGATCCCCTCGAACACCTGGACCCGGGAGCGCGTGCCCTCGATCACCCGGAAGTGGACCCGCACGGTGTCGCCCGCCTTGAAGCGGGGCACGTCGCGCAGCTGACGGCGCTCGATGTCCTGGATGATCGTGCTCATGTCGAAAGGGGCCGGAGGCCGGGCGGAATCGTAGCGGAACCGGCCCGGCTCAGTGGAGGCTGATCCGGGTCGGCGGCCAGTAGGTGGCGAAGACCTCGCCGATCAGATTCGCTCTCGGCACGGTGCCCCACGCGCGCGAGTCGCACGACGAGACCCGGTTGTCACCCATCATGAAGTAGTGCCCTGGAGGGATCTTCTGCGGCGGGAAGGTCTTCGAGTCGCGGTGGTCGCGCTGGATGTAGGGCTCCCGCAGCGGCCGGCCGTCGATGTAGACGACGCCGTCGCGCTCCTCCCAGGTGTCGCCCGGCAGGCCGATCAGGCGCTTCACGAAGGTGCCGCCCGCCCCGCAGCGCACGGCGGCGAGCGGCGGGGTCTTGAAGACCACGATGTCGCCGCGGCTCGGCGACCACAGGCGGTAGCAGAAGCGGCACGCGAGCACGCGATCCGAGTAGGAGGCCTCGCAGTCCGGCCCCGGCCGCGCGCAGTGCAGCGTCGGCTCCATCGAGCTCGACGGGATGCGGTAGGGGTTGACGACCCAGGCCTTGATCGCGAGCACGATCGCGATCGCGCCGACGATCGTGACCAGCCAGTCGATCGTGACGCGCCAGCCGTGCGGCAGGCCCTCGGTCAGGTAGTCGATCGGGTTCCTCAGCGGACCTGCTCCCTTCGCCAGCTCTCGATTCGCGCGTGGTCGCCCGAAAGCAGGACGTCGGGAACCCGCCAGCCGCGGAACTCCGCGGGCCGCGTGTACTGAGGGTACTCCAGCCCGCCGCCCAGCTCGGTGGAGAACGACTCGAGCTCGCCGGAGCCCTCGGCGAGCGCGCCGGGGAGCCTGCGGGCGATCGCGTCGAGCAGCACCATCGCCGGCAGGTCGCCGTTCGAGAGCACGTAGGGCCCGATCGAGATCGCGTCGGTGGCGAGGTGCGCGACGATCCGCTCGTCGAAGCCCTCGAAGCGCGCGGAGAGCAGCGTCACCTGCGGCTCGGCCGCGAGCTCCTCGACGACGGCCTGCGTGAGCTGGCGCCCCTGCGGCGTCAGGGCGACGACACGGTGTGCCGGGGTCGAGCCGTGGACGGTGTCGAGGGCGGCCGCGACGACGTCGACCCGCAGCACCATCCCGGCGCCGCCGCCGTACGGCTCGTCGTCGACCTGCCCCGAACGCAGCGGCGTGTGGTCGCGGTACGAGTGCAGGCGCAGGTCGAGCTCGCCGCCGAGCACCGTCGCGACCGGCCGTTGCTCGGTCAGCCACGCGAAGGCGTGCGGCACGAGCGTGAAGACGTCGAGCTGCACTACTCCGCGAATCCCTTCGCGACCTCGATCCGCCGGGCGGCCAGGTCGACGCGGAGGATGCAGTCTTCCACCATCGGCAGCAGGAGGTTCCCGCCCAGGTCGAGCACGTCGTTCGCGACGCCCGGCTGAACCGCCTCGACGCGACCGAGCGCACGGCCGCCGTCCTCCACCACGTCGAGCCCGACGAGCTCGAACGCGTACCACTCGTCGTCCCCGGTCGGCGGCAGGTCGCTGCGCTCGACCTCGAGCACGGCGCCACGCTCGACCGTCCGGTCGAGCTTCACCACCGGCCGGCCGGAGGAGCGGCGGTGGGCGACCACCTCGACCGGCAGGCCCGCGGCGAGAAAGCGCGCGCCGGTCGTCCACCAGCGGTCGTCGTCGGACGGCTGCTCGACGAAGAACGCCCCGTCGATGCCGTGCGGGCGACCGACCCTCCCGATGGCAACCTTCATCGTCTCCTCTCGAAGTGCGCGATCGCCTCCTCGCGCGGGACCGCTGCCAGCAGGTGCTCGGCGATGAACGCCTCGCCGTTCGGCCAGCCGCTCGCGCGGATGCCCGCGATCGCCCGGTCGACGTCGAACTCCGTGCGCTCGAGCCTCGGCTCACCGTCGTCGACGAGGGCCCAGTACGCGGCGACGTCGCCCTCGTAGGCCATCCCGACCGAGCCCGCGTTGACCACACGCAGGTCGCCGAGGTCGCGGTCGAACTGGTGGTGCGTATGCCCGATCACGACCGTGCCGGTCGTGCCCGCAAAGAGCTTCCGCACGTCGTCCGCGGGCGTGATCGCGGTCGTCAGCGGCAGGGTGTCGGACGGCGTCGCATGGCAGTAGAGGACGCCGTCGATCTCGGCCGTCAGCGGCAGCGTCCCGCCCCACGGGTCGCCCTCCTCCGCGTTGCCGCGGATCACCGAGGCTCCCAGCCCGCGCACGATCGCGACCGTCTCGTCGTCGCAGGGGCCGCCCAGCACGTCTCCGCCGACGACGATCGCGTCGGCCCGCGGCTGTGCGTCGGCCAGCACCGCCTCGAGCGCCCACGGCATCCCGTGGATGTCGTACAGCGCGGCGACCCGCGTCATTCCGGGTCGGCGATCTCGACGAACACGCGCCGGCCGTCGCGCACGGAGCTCGCCCGCACGAGCGTGCGCAGGGCACGGGCGATCCGGCCGTTGCGGCCGATCACCTTGCCGACGTCGTCCGGCGCGACGTGGAGGACGAGGACGAGCGTGTCGTCACGCTCCTCCTCGTCCACGCGAACCGCGTCGGGATCGTCGACGAGCTCGCGCGCGAGGTACGCGAGCAGCTCAGCCACGCCCGTCGACCTACCGCTCGATGCCCTGCGTCTTCAGGAGCCGCGCGACCGCCTCGGTGGGCTGGGCGCCCTTCCCGAGCCAGTCCCTGACCCGGGCCTCGTCGAGGTCGATCGTCGACGGGTCGGTCTGCGGGTTGTAGCGCCCGACGATCTCGAGGAACTTCCCGTCGCGGGGGGCCCGCGCGTCCGCGGCGACCACCCGGTAGATCGGGTTCTTCTTCGAGCCCACGCGGGTGAGCCTCAGCTTGACTGCCATCCGTGTCCTTTCAGCGCCGGGATCTCTTCTTCTTCTTGCGCTTGGAGCCCGTCTTCCGCGTCGCGGAAGGCGCACCCGGCGCCTTCTGGGTCGGGAGCCCCGGCATCTTCCCCCGCCCCATCTGCTTCATCATCCGCTCCATCTGCTTCCGTGCCTCGAGCAGCTGGTTGACCTGCTCGACGCTCGTTCCGGAGCCTCTGGCGATACGCGCTCGCCGCTTGCCGTCGATCACGATAGGCGAACGGCGCTCCTCCGGCGTCATCGAGAGCACGATCGCCTCGACGCGGCCGAGCTGCCGCTCGTCGACCTCGGCGTCGCCGATCTGCTCCCGCATGCCCGGGATCATCTTCAGGACGCCCTGCAACGGGCCCATCCGGCGGAGCATCTTGTAGGCCTTCAGGAAGTCGTCGAAGGTGAAGCGGCCGGCGGCGAGGCGCTTCTCCATCTCGGCCTGCTCGTCCTCGGCGACCGCCGCTTCCGCGCGCTCGATCAGCGTCAGGACGTCGCCCATGCCGAGGATGCGCGACGCCATCCGGTCGGGGTGGAACACCTCGAGCGCGTCCAGCTTCTCACCCGTCGAGGCGAACTTGATGGGCCTGCCGGTGATCGCCTTCACGGACAGCGCCGCGCCGCCGCGGGCGTCGCCGTCGAGCTTCGTCAGGATCACGCCGTCGAACGCGATTCGCTCGTGGAAGGCCTCCGCGACGTTGACGGCCTCCTGGCCGGTCATCGCGTCGAGGACGAGCAGCACGTTCAGCGGCTTCGCAGCGTCGCGCACGCGCACCAGCTCGTCCATCAGCGACTCGTCGACCTGCAGGCGGCCGGCGGTGTCGACGATCACCGTGTCGAGCCCCTCGGCCCGGGCGCGCTCGAGCCCGGTGCGCGTCGCCTCGACGGCGTCTCGGGTCTCGGTGCGGTAGACCGGCACCTGGATCTGCCGCCCGAGCTGCTCCAGCTGGTCGATCGCCGCGGGGCGCTGAAGGTCGGCGGCGACGAGGCCCGGCTTCCGGCCCTGGCCCCGCAGGTGCAGCGCGAGCTTCGCGGCGGTGGTCGTCTTGCCCGAGCCCTGCAGGCCGGCGAGCAGGATGACCGTGAACTTCCCGAAGGCCAGCCCCGACTCGCCCTCGCCCATCAGCTCGGTCAGCTCCTCGTGGACGACCTTCACGACCTGCTGGCCCGGCGTCAGGCTCTTCGTGATCTCGTCGCCGAGGGCCTTTTCCCGGACGCGGCCGACGAACTCGCGCACGACCGTGAAGTTGACGTCGGCCTCGAGCAGCGCGAGCCGGATCTCGCGCATCGCACGCGAGATCGACTCCTCGTCGAGCTTTCCCTGCTTGCGCAGGTCGCCGAGCGCGCTCTGAAGCTTGTCGGAGAGGCTGTCGAACACGACCGCGGATCGTAGCCCGGACGGGGCTACCGCCGGGCGAGCGCCCGGTAGGCACCCGCGACGCCGAGGCCGTACACGGCGTGGTAGCTCCAGTCGAGCGCGAGCTGCTTCGCCGGGTACCGCCAGGGCGGCTCGTAGAGGCCGAGCGGCACGAGCTCGGCGTAGCTCGCTGCCCACACGCCGCTCCCGAGCGCGAGGCCTCCGGCGACCGGCGGCGGGGCCGCTCCGGCCGCCATGCCGTAGAGCGCGCCCCACGAGACGCCGTAGAGCCAGTGCATCGCGTTCGTCAGCATCGGCACGTCCTCGCGCGTGAAGCGGCGGCCCTGGCCGACCGCCCGCGCGAGCTTCCGGGCCACCTGGGCGGGCGCGGGCGCGTCGGCCCAGCGTTTCGGCACGGGCGTGCGCAGCGGCTGCCCCTGCCGCTTTGCGACCGCCAGCTGGTAGGCGGTCATCGCCGCCGTGCCGGCCACGCCGGCCGCGAACCCGCGTGCCACTCGCCGAAGCATCTTCCTGCCTTTACCATCCCCCGCGATGCCTTACACCGCCGCCGAGCACCGCTACGACCGGATGGCGTACCGCCGCTGCGGTCGCAGCGGGCTCCTGCTGCCGGCGATTTCGCTCGGCCTCTGGCACAACTTCGGCGGCGACCGGCCGATCGAGACAGCCCGGGCGATCCTGCGCCGCGCGTTCGACCTCGGCGTCACCCACTTCGACCTGGCGAACAACTACGGGCCGCCGTACGGGTCGGCCGAGGAGACCTTCGGGCGGGTCATGCGCGAGGATCTCCGGCCGTACCGCGACGAGCTCGTGCTCTCGACGAAGGCCGGCTACGACATGTGGCCCGGGCCCGTACGGCGAGTGGGGCTCGCGCAAGTACCTGCTCGCGTCGCTCGACCAGTCGCCTGCGCCGCATGGACGTCGAGTACGTCGACATCTTCTACTCGCACCGCTTCGACCCGGAGACGCCGCTCGAGGAGACGCTGGGGGCGCTCGACACCGCCGTCCGGCAGGGAAAGGCGCTCTACGCGGGCATCTCCTCGTACTCGCCGGAGCGGACGCGCGAGGCGGCCGGGATCATGCGCGACCTCGGCACGCCGATCCTGATCCACCAGCCGTCCTACTCGCTGCTGAACCGCTGGATCGAGCCGGAGCTGCTCGACACCCTCGACGAGCTCGGCATCGGCTGCATCGGCTTCTCGCCCCTCGCGCAGGGCATGCTCACCGACAAGTACCTCGACGGGATCCCGGAGGGCTCGCGCGCGGCCGAGAACAGCTCGCTCTCGCCCGACCTGCTCACCGACGAGGCGCTCGTGCGGATCCGCGGGCTGAACGAGATCGCCGTCGGGCGCGGCCAGTCGCTCGCGCAGCTCGCCCTCGCGTGGACGCTGCGCGACCCGCGCATGACGTCCACGCTGATCGGCGCGTCGTCCGTGGGGCAACTCGAGGACTCGCTCGGAGCGCTCGCCCGCCTCGACCTCTCCGACGACGAACTGGCCGAGATCGACCGCTACGCGACGGACAGCGGCATCAACATCTGGGAGCGCTCCAGCTCGAGCTGACGCAGGTCGAGGTTCCCTCCGAGCGTTCGCAGCGCGGCCGACGCCGGATCGCCCTCGGGCACGTTCACGAAGTGGAGCGACCGGCCGCGGGCACGCGCCGCGGCCAGCAGGTCGATCGCCGCGCCCTCGTCGTCGGCGGCGAGCTGCAGCACGGAGACGCGCTCGTCCACGACCCGGACGAGCGCCGCGCCGCCGTCGGTCTCGAGCCGCTCGTAGGCGGCCGGGAGCGACGCGTCGTCCCGCTGCCACGGCAGGGCCCGTTGACCGAGCGGGCGCGGGCTCGGCCGTGCGCACCGCAGGCGCCGCCGGCGCCTCGGCGGTCAGCGTCCACACCTCGAGCATCCGGACCAGCTGGAAGCCGAGCGCCTCGTAGAGCCGGATCGCCGGCTCGTTCTGCTCGATCACCTCGAGGCAGACGACCGGCGGCGCCTCCGCGAGCACCGCTTCCATCAACGCTCTGCCGACGCCGGCGCGCCGCGCCGCGGGCACCACGCCGAGGCCGCCGATCCAGCCGCGGCTCCCGCGGACACCGAGCTGGACGATGCCGACCGGCTCGTCGCGCTCGTCGAGGGCGACGCGCGACCGGGCAAGGTCGATGTCCCAGGCGGCGACCATCGAGCCGAAGGTCGCCTCGTCGACCCGGACGGGCGTGAAGTAGCCCTCGTAGCCGGCCGTGAAGAGCTCTGCGAGCCGCGCGTGCGCGAGCCCGTCGGCGGGGACGATCCTCACGTCGCGACGAGCGCCCGCGCGAAGTCGCCGGGATCGAAGGGCCGGAGGTCGTCCAGCCCCTCCCCCACGCCCACGAGCTTGACCGGCAGACCGAGCTCGTAGGCGATCGCCACCGCGATCCCGCCCTTCGCCGAGCCGTCGAGCTTCGTCAGCGCGACCCCGGTGACGCCGACGGCCTCGTCGAACAGCCGCGCCTGCTGGAGCCCGTTCTGGCCGGTCGTCGCGTCGACGACGAGCAGCACCTCGTGCGGGGCGCCGTCGAGCCGGCCCGCGATCACGCGACGCACCTTCGTGAGCTCGTCCATCAGGTTCGACTGGGTGTGCAGCCGCCCGGCCGTGTCGACGACGACGACGTCGGTGTCGGCGCCGACGGCGTCATAGGCGACGGCGGCCGGATCGCCGCCTCGCTCGCCGCCGACGAACGCCGCGCCGGCGCGCTCCGCCCAGATCTCGAGCTGCTCCTCGGCGGCGGCCCGAAAGGTGTCGGCCGCACCGAGCGTCACCGAGCGGCCGTGCTCGCGCAGCCGATGCGCGAGCTTGCCGATCGTGGTCGTCTTGCCCGTGCCGTTGACGCCCACGACGAGGATCACCGCGGGTGCGTGGGAGACGTCGAGCGTCGGCGGGTCGCCGAGCAGCGCGGCGACCTCGTCGGCGAGCGCGCTCTGGAGCTCCGTCAGGTCCTGCCTCGCCTCGAGGCGCCGGACGAGCTCGGCCGTGGCCCGGACTCCGACGTCGGCGTAGATGAGCGCCTCCTCGAGCCGCTCCCACGAGGCGTCCTCCGCCGGATCGAACGCGGCGACCTGGATCTGCTCGGTGAGCGCACGCCGCGACTTCGAGAGCGAGTCGCGCAGCCGGCCCATGAAGCCGCGCTGCACCTCCTCGGTCTCGGCGGGCGCGTCGGAGTCGCCCAGCAGCTGTCCCCAGCTTCTCGCCATGACGGCCGCACGTTAGCCGTGCGCGGCAGGCAGCGGTCAGGGATCGAGCCCGAGCGCAGCCAGGCGGCCTGCCGCCTCCTCGACGTACGCGGACGGTGTGTCGCCCGGCTCGGGAAGCGGCACACCGGCTTCGGTGCGCCAGAGCGCATCGCCGAGGTAGTTGACGAGGTGAAGGGCCATGATCCGCGCCAGGTCGAGCGTGCGCCCGGTCAGCGCCTCGTAGCGCGCGGTCGTCGAGACGAGCAGGTCGACTCCCGGCCCGAAGGCGGGAAGCACGCGGAAGTCGAACTCGGGCTCGGCCAGCCCGCAGTTCTCGAAATCGACGACCGCCAGGAGCCGCGGCTCGTCGAGATCCACAGCTGGTTGTAGGGGTGGAAGTCACCGTGGACGAAGACGCGGTCGACCGGGGCCGCGAGCTGGTCGTCGACCCAGTCGCACCAGCGGCGCACGAGCGAACGCTGGTCCGGCTCGATCATCGTGGTGAAGCGGGCTCGCAACTCGGCCGTCGAGACGTGAAGCCCCTGCTCGGGCAGCAGGGGAAGGCCGTCGATCTGGTCGCGGGCGTGCGCAGTCGTGTCAGGGGCGTGCAGCCGGGAGAGGAAGCCGGCGAGCTCGGCCGCGAGCCGCGCGATGCGGTCGGGCGCAGCCGCCGCGACCGTCCCGTAGCCCAGAGGGCGCCGCCGCCGAGCAGCTCGGTCGACGAGAACGCCGGATTCGCGGTCGCCGCCGTCAGCTTCGGCACGGCCAGGCCGAGCTCGCCACCGAGCAGGGTGAGGGCCTGCGCCTCGCGCCGGATCCGGACGGCCGTCGGCTCGGAGAGGGCGAACTTCGCGAACACCCGGCCGCCGACCGTCGCCCGTGCCGCAGCCCAGATCGGGTTGCCCAGGTCGGGAGTGCCCTCGAGCGCGATCGGCAGGTCGGCGAGCTCGGGCGCGGCCGCCCGCAAGACTGCCCGCAGGGCCGGCTGGGAGCATTCGCTCAGCCAGCCGAGAGGCTCGGCGCCGGTGTCACGCACCCGCCCAAGGCTACGCCGCTGCCGCACGGAATTCGCTTGTAACAGACTGCCACGAGCCGGTCGGGTTTCGCGCTCGGAGAGCCATGTTCACCGTTCCCGAGCCGGCCCCACGGCTTGTAACAGACTGTTACTTGCGTTGGGCTCCGCGGCGGCCGGAACGGCGGACGGCCGCCGCACCTCGCCGGGCCCGCTCGCGCGACGGCCGCCGGCCCGAGCCGGAGGCCGATCAGGCGGTCTGCGCCGCCTCCTCGTCGCGCGGCAGCCGCCGCGAGACGATCTGCGAGATCCCGTCGCCGCCCATCGTCACGCCGTAGAGGACGTCGGCGGCCTCCATCGTCCGCTTCTGGTGGGTGATGACGATGAACTGCGCCCGGTCGGCGTAGGTGCGGAGGAGCTCCGTGAAGCGCCCGATGTTCGTGTCGTCGAGCGCCGCCTCGACCTCGTCCAGGAGGTAGAACGGGCTCGGTCGCGCCAGGAACAGCGCGAACAGGAACGCGATCGCGCCGAGGGCCTTCTCGCCGCCGGAGAGCAGCGACAGCCGCGTCACCCGCTTGCCCGCGGGCCGCAGCTCCACCTCGATCCCCGGCTCGTCTCCCTCCTCCTCGGGCTCGGTCGCGCGCAGCCTGCCCTCGCCGCCGGGGAAGAGCGTCGCCGCGACCTCGTTGAAGTGCTTCTCGACCGCCGAGAACGTCTCGGCGAACCGCGGTCTCGACGGTACGCGTCAGGTCGTCCCGGAGCTTCTCGAGCTCGGCGAGGCTCTGCTCGAGGTCCTGCCGCTGGACGGAGAGCTCGTCGAGCCGCTCCTTCTCGGCCTCGTATTCCTCCTTCGCGAGCGGGTTCACCTGTCCCAGCTGCTCGCGCCGCTTCTCGTAGCGCGCCAGCCTGTCGGCCAGCTCGTCGCGGTCGTCGCCCTCCGCCGGCTCGGCGCCGGCCGCCGCGAGCCGCCGCTCGGCCTCCTCGCGCTCGGCGTCCGTGCGGGCCAGCTCGACGTCGATCGCCGCCAGCCGCTCCCCGGCCGCGCTCGCCGCCTGGCGCTGCTCCACCTCCTCGGCACCGAGCCGGCGTAGCTCCGCGCCGAGCTCGGTCGTACGCGCGGCCTGCGCCTCGGCCCGCTCGCGCACCGGCGCCTCGAACCGCTCGACGTCGACGGCGAGCGCTCCCTCGAGCCGTTCGGCACCCGCCACGAGGCGCCCGAGCACGAGCTCGTTCGGCCGCCTGCTGCGCGCCGGATCGGCGTCGGCCAGCGCGCGCGCCGCGCTGCGGGCTCGTTCCGCGGCCTGCTCGGCGCCCGCGGCCGCCTCGGCCGCCCGCGCAGAGAGCTCCTCCGCCTCCGCACGCAGGGCGACGGGGTCGCCCGCCGCCTGCCCGATCCTGCCGCGCGCGGGACGCTCGGCGGCGATCGCGCGCGCGTCGGCCTGCGCGACCGCATGGCGGAGCTCCGCCTCGCGCGCCGCGATCTCCCGCAGCTCGTCTGCCAGGCGGCCGTTCCGCTCAGCGAGCGGGGACTCCAGGCGCCCGGCTGCCGCGGCGGCGACGCGCAGCGTCTCGTCGAGCCGCTCCGCACCCGCCGCGATGCGCTCGAGGCGCACCGGGTCGGCGCGGCGCACGTTGCGCAGGTGCGCCACCGGCGCGAACGCCTCTGCGGCCCGCTGCGCCCGCTCGGCGGCACGCGCGGTGCATTTCCACCGCCGTCCGTGCCCGTGCGTCGAGCTCCTGCACCTCGGCCGCGAGCTCCCGCCGGCGGGCGTCGAGCTCGAGCAGCACCGCCTCGGCCGCCTCACCGGAGAACCACAGCTCGCACCGCTCCGGGTCCCAGCCGATCCCGTCCTCGGTCACGACCGGCACGGTGGAGCTCAGCAGCTCCTCCCGCGAGACGACCGGGAGCGAGAGGAGGTCGCGCGGCTCGCGGCCGACCAGGACGAGGAGCGAGCCGAGCCCTGCGGCACGCGCGCGATCGAGCAGGTCGAGGCCGCGCTGCGGGTCGGCGGCGAGCACCGCCGAGGCGCGATGGCCGAGCGCGGCCGCGACGGCCCGCTCCTGCCCCGCCTCGACCTCGAGCGACTGCAGGACGAGCCGCTCGCCTTCCTCGGCGAGCGCCCGGGCCGCGGGCGGCAGGCCCTCGCGCTCCGCCAGCGACTGCTCGAGCGCCGTCAGCCGCTCACGCGCGAGCGCGAGCCGCGCTTCGAGATCGTCCTGCTCGCGCAGGGCCGCCCGCGCCGCCTCGTCGGCCTCGTCGGCCGCGCGACCGAGCTCCTGCGGTGACGGCCCGCCCGGCGCGCGCCGCGCCTCGTCGAGCTCCTGGCGCGCCTCCGCGAGCAGCCGCTGCGCGGACTCCTGCCGGACGGCGAGCCGCTGCGCCGCGCCGCGCAGCGCGAGCAGGGCGTCGCGGCTGCGGCCCGTCAGCGTCGACTCGGTCTCGGCTCGGCGCACGAGCACCTCCTCCAGCTCCGCGGCGAGCGCCCGCTGGTGCGATCGCTCGATCGCGGCGACGCGCGCCCAGCGCTCCTCGGCCTCGACCTGCAGGCGCGCGCGCTCGGCCGCGGCCGCCTGGGCGGCCACGGCGGTCTCGCGCGCGATTCCCTCGAGCTCCGCGGAGGCGCCCGGGTCGTGCGCCTGCGCCGCCTCCAGCTCGGCCCGCAACGCGGCGGTCAGCGACGCCGCCGCCTCGCGGCGCAGGCCGATGCGCTCCCCGGAGCTCCGGAGACGGTAGAGCGCCGCGGTCGCGTGCTCACGTGCGCCCGCCGAGTCGGTCAGCTCCTCCTCGGCCCGCTCGCGCTCGGCGACGAGGGCCGCGATCTTCGCGTCGAGGGCCGCTCGCTCGGCGGCCGTCGCGGCACGCCGCCCTGCCGCGTCGGCACGCCGGCCGGCCAGCACCGCCAGGTCGATGGTGGCGATCGCCGCCTGGAGCCTCGCGATCTCGACGAGGAGCTTCTCCGCGCGCTCCGCGGCGGTCGCCTGCAGCGCGAGCGGACGGAGCCGCTTCCGCACCTCCTCCTCGAGGTCGCGGGCCCGCTCGACCTGGACGGCGACCCGGGCGAGCTTGAGCTCGGCACGGTGCCGCCGGCGCTTGAAGCGGCCGAGCCCGGCCGCCTCCTCGATCAGCTCCCGCCGCTCGGCGGGCTTCGAGTTGAGCACCGTCTCGACGCGCCCCTGCGAGATCACCGAGCGCAGGCCGCCGCCGAGACCGACGTCGGAGAGCAGCTCGACCAGGTCGAGCCGCCGCACGGGTGCCCGGTTGACGAGGTACTGGCCCTCGCCGCCGCGGTGGAGCCGGCGGGTGACCGACACCTCGCTGTAGGGCAGGTCGGGCCAGGCTCCGTCGGCGTTGTCGAAGAGCAGCTCGACCTCCGCCGTGTCCGTCTGCGGCCGGCCCGCGGAGCCGGCGAAGAGCACGTCGTCGGGCTTCTCGGCCCGTAGCTCCCCCGGGCTCATCGAGCCGGTCGCCCAGAGGATCGAGTCGGAGACGTTCGACTTGCCGGACCCGTTCGGCCCGACGACCACGGCGACGCCCGGCTCGAGGCGGACCTCGACCGGGTCGACGAACGACTTGAAGCCACGCAGCTTGATTGCCTTCAGGTGCACCCGGCCGGAGGCTATCGCCCGGGCCGGATGGGGCGGTTCAGGCCTCGAGCGCCACGAGCGCGAGCCGGGCGGCGGCCTGCTCCGCCTCCTTCTTCGAGCGCCCGCTGCCCGTGCCGAGCACCACGTCGTCGACCACGGCGGCGGCGGTGAAGGACGGATGGTGCGGCGGCCCCTCGGCGCCGAGCGTCTCGTAGCGGACGACGCGGCCGGTGCGGGCGACGAGCTCCTGCAGGCGCGTCTTCGGGTCGGGCCCGTCGGCGAGCGACGCCTCGATCGCCGGCCTGAACGCCTCGGCGATCGCGTGGCGGATCGGATCGACGCCGAAGTGGAGGAAGAGCGCACCGAGCACCGCTTCCAGCGTGGCGGCGAGCACCCGCGGCGAGGCCCGCAGCCCGTCGCCCGGCGTGTCCGCGGTCTGCAGCCGCTCGCCGAGCCGCAGGGCGGTCGCCACGTCCGCGCAGGCGCGTCGCGAGACGGCGTCTGCCCGGACGCGGCTCAGGTGCCCCTCGTGCAGCTCGGGGTAGTCCTCGAAGAGCGCGCTGACGACCGCGAGGCCGAGCACGCTGTCGCCGAGGAACTCCAGCCGCTCGTACGACTCGCCGCGCGACTCGGTCGAGGACGGATGGAGGAACGCCTTCGAGGCGAGCTCGTCGGGGAGCTCGTCGATCAGCTCCCGGAGCGTTCGCGCCTTACTGGTGCGACGTGACGTAGTCGACGGCCTGCCCGACGGTCGTGATCTTCTGGGCGTCCTCGTCCGAGATCTTGATCCCGAACTGGTCCTCCAGCTCCATGATCAGCTCGACCAGGTCGAGTGAGTCGGCGTCCAGGTCCTCCTGAAACGACGCCTCCTCGGTGATCTGATCCTCCTCGACCCCGAGCTGCTCCGTCAGGACTTCCTTGACGCGCTCGAAGACCTCTTCACGCGACGCTGCCATGTCACCTCAGATTCTGTTGGTTTTCGGGGGCCAGCACGAAACCGCGCGATCATACACCGACGCGGCGCGGGAACCGGTCGGCGAGGCGCTCCACCACCCGGTGGTCGGCCCCGCGGGAGGCGAGCCGGATCGCGTTCGCGACGGCGCGCCGGCCGGAGTTCCCGTGTGCGATCACGGCGAGCCCACGCAGCCCGAGCAGGTAGGCGCCGCCGTAGGTGTCCGGGTCGAGCTTGGTGCGCAGGCGCCGCGCCGCGGGCCGGATCAGGAGCCCGCCGAGCTTCCCCGTCACGGAGGCGGCGATCTCCTGGCGCAGCTCGGCGAGCAGCTCCTTGATCGTGCCCTCGAGCAGCTTCAGCGCCATGTTGCCGGTGAACCCGTCGGCGACCACGACGTCCGCCGCGCCGCGCAGGAGGTCGCGGCTCTCGGCGTTCCCCGCGAAGTCGAGACGCTCGTCCTCGCGCAGCAGCCGGTGGGCGTCGAGGGTCAGCTGGTTGCCCTTGCCGTCCTCCTCGCCGATCGAGAGCAGGCGGATTCCCGGCCGCTCCACCCGCAGGATCTCGCGGCTGAAGATGGCGCCCATGTGGGCGAACTGGACGAGATGCTCGGGCCGCGCATCGGCGTTCGCGCCGGCGTCGAGCAGCACGCTCGGCCCCTGGCGAGCCGGGATCGGCACGGCGATCGCAGGCCGTGCGATCCCCGGCAGCCGGCGGAGGTGGAGCAGCCCCGCGGCGAGCATCGCGCCCGTGTTGCCGGCGGAGAGCACCGCGTCGGCTTCGCCCCGGGCGACGGCGCGACGGCCGCGACGAGGCTCGAGTCGGGCTTGGCGCGAACGGCCTCGGCCGGCTTGTCCGCCATCCCGATCTCCTCGCTCGTCACGACATGCGGAAGCCCATGGGTCTCCAGGTCGGGGGGCCCGTAGAGCGTGACCTCGATCCCGTCCGAGGCGGCGTCGAGCGCCCCGAGCACCACCTCGGTCGGCGCCCGGTCACCCCCGAGCGCATCGACGGCGACGCGCGGCACCAGCGATCCGGTCGGGCCGCCCTCAGGGGGCCCGGAGCTGGAGCGGCTCGACCTCGCGACCCCGGTAGGTGCCGCAGGTCGGGCACACGCGATGGGCGCGCTTCGGCTGCCCGCACTGCGGGCAGGTGTTGACGCGCGGCGCCTCGAGCGAGTGCTGGGCGCGGCGCTTGTCGCGACGGGCCTTGGAGGTCTTCCTCTTGGGGACAGCCATAACGGCCGCCCATCATAGCTATCATCGCGGCGAGCCCACGCGCGGCTCGTCCCATGACGGATCTCTAGATCGAACACCCGCGTTCTCGCCTTTCGATCGAAGGAGGTCCGCCCCATGCCGGGGTCGCTCGCAGCACGAGAGATCACGAAGTCCTACGCCGCCGTGCAGGTGCTCGACCACGTCTCGCTCGTCGTGGCGCCGGGCGACCGCATCGGCGTCGTCGGGCCGAACGGGATCGGCAAGTCGACGCTCCTGCGCGTGCTCGCCGGCCTGGAGCCGCCCGACTCGGGCCGCGTCGTCCGTTCGGGGCAAGTCGGGCTCCTTCCCCAGGAGCCGGGAGCGCGGCCCGGCGAGACGGTCCGCGGCTACCTCGCCCGCCGGACCGGCGTCGGCGCGGCCGAGTGCGAGCTGGACGAGCTGGCCTCGAGGCTGGGGGCGCAGCCCGAGCTCGCCGCGGCGTACACCGAGGCGCTCGACCGGTTCCTGGCGCTCGGCGGCGAGGACTTCGACGGCCGGGCACGCGAGCGTGCTCGCCGACGTCGGTCTGGCGGGCCGCAGCGACCGCACGATGACCTCCCTCTCCGGCGGCGAGGCCGCGCGTGCCTCGCTCGCCGCGATCCTGCTCGCGCGCTTCGACGTCTTCCTGCTCGACGAGCCGACGAACAACCTCGACTTCGAGGGGCTGGCGCGGCTCGAGCGCTTCCTCGACGGGTTGCCCGCGGGCGTCGTCCTCGTCTCCCACGACCGGGCGTTCCTCGACCGGACGGTGACCCGGGTGCTCGAGCTCGAGGCGGAGACGCGGCAGGCGCACGAGTACGCGGGCAGCTGGTCGGACTACGAGGCCGCGCGCGAGCGCGAGCGGGCCCGCCACGCTGCGGCCTACGGCGAGTTCGTCGAGGAGCGCGACCGCCTCACCGGCCTCCTCGGCGCCCGCCGGCAGGAGGCGGGCAGGCTCGGCGGAGCGCGCAAGCTCGCACGCCAGACGGGCGGCTCCGACCGGCGGGCGACGAACGCCCTGCGCGGCAAGGTCGCCCAGGCCAAGCACCACCTCGAGCAGCTGGACGAGGTCGAGAAGCCCTGGTCGCCGTGGCGGCTCCGGCTCGACTTCTCCCCCGGGCCGGCGACGGGGCTGATCGCCGAGCTGACAGGCGCCGTCGTGACGGCCGGGCCCTTCCGGCTCGGCCCGCTCGACCTCGAGCTGCGCCACGGCGACCGCGTCGCGGTCGTCGGCCCAAACGGCGCCGGCAAGACGACGCTGATCCGCGCCCTCGTCGGCGACCTGCCGCTGTCGTCGGGCACGCGGCGCGTCGGCCCGGGTGCGGTGTTCGGCGAGCTGGGACAGGAGCGCGACGCCTTCTCGGGGCCGCTGCTCGACGACTTCGCGCGGCTCTCGAGCCTCCCCACGGCGACGGCCCGGACCCTGCTCGCGAAGTTCGCCCTCGGCGCGGACGACGTCCTGCGCCCGGCTGCCTCGCTCTCGCCGGGGGAGCGAACCCGCGCCGGGCTGGCCCTGCTCTCCGCGCGCGGCGTCAACTGTCTGATCCTCGACGAGCCGACCAACCACCTCGACCTCGAGGCGATCGAGGAGCTGGAGACGGCGCTCGCCGCCTATGCGGGGTGCCTGCTCGTGGTCACGCACGACCGCCGTTTCCTCGAATCCCTGGAGGTCGGTCGTACGATCTCGCTGTGACTGTCGACGAGCTTCGGGCGGCCGACTGGCCGTGGGTGGCGAGGATCTACGAGGAAGGGCTGGGCGAGGGGACGTTCGAGGAGACCGTGCCCTCGTGGGAGGCCTGGGACGCGGCGCACCTGGCGGCGCCGCGGCTCGTCGCGCGCGCGCCCGAGGTGATCGGCTGGGCGGCGCTCGTGCCGTACTCGCAGCGCGAGTGCTACCGGGGAGTGGCGGAGAACTCGATCTACGTCGCCCGCTCGAGCCGGGGACGCGGTGTCGGCAGGGCGCTGCTCACGGAGCTCTGCAGCCGCGCCGACCGCGCGGGCATCTGGACGGTCCAGGCCGGGATCCTCGCGGGCAACGCCGCGTCCGTCTCGCTCCACGCGGCCTGCGGGTTCCGGATCGTCGGCACCCGCGAGCGAATCGCCCGCAAACACGGCGCCTGGCGCGACGTCGTGCTGATGGAGCGGCGCTCAGACCTCGTCGCGTAGCGCCTCGAGAGCGGCCCACCGCGGGTCGCTCACCGCCTCCTCGTGCGCGTGCGGCTCCTCGTTCAGGTTGCGGCCGCAGACCGCGCAGAGCCCCGCGCAGTCCGGCCGGCAGAGGATCTTGTCGGGCAGCGCGAGGGCGACCGCGTCCCTGCCCCACTGCGAGAGGTCGAGGTTGGCCCCGTGGATGTAGGGCGTCGTCAGCTGCTCGTCGTCGGGCGACTCCGCCTGGTATTCGCGCCCCGCGATCGGCAGCTCCAGCACCGCGTCGCCGAGGCAGCGGTAGCACGGCCCGTGCAGCCGCACCGTGAAGGCGAGCCGGAACACCGTCCCCGTGGTGGCACGCGTGATCTCGAGCTCCGCCGGGACGGCTTCCGGCACCGGGACGTAGCGCTGTCCGCCGAACGCGAACGCCGGCAGCTCGATCTCGACCTCGTCCCGGTACTGCTCGCCCGGACGGAGCTTCACCTGGCGCAGGCTGAAGCTCGTCATCGTTCGAGCGTAGCGAAGCGTCGACGGGCGCCGACCGGCGCCTCGCGGCCCGGCTCGGGGATTCGTCTGCGCGCGCAGGAGGAAGATCAACTGCGGGTCATGGCCGAACTGGCATGATCAACGACGAGAGGGGTCGCCCGCAGTCGAGGTCTTCCACAGCCCGCGACGACCGGTCGACAGAACCGCGAGTGTTGCGAGGGGAGAGCGATGACGATTGCGGCAGCCGAGGGTCTGCGGAGGCCTGGAGCACCCGGATGGGAGCCCGAGCGGGATGCCGGGGACGACAGGGGCCACTGCGAGGGAGCGGGGCAGGAAGGAATCACGCCCCAACGCCGGAAGGCGGCGGCGCCGGGCCGCCTGCGCACCCGGCTCCACAAGGCGACCGTGTTCTCGGTCCTGCTCGCGGTCCAGATCGCCTGGCTGACGGCGCTCGTCTACGGCATCTGGGCCGTCGCGCCGTAATCCCCGGGTCCGGGCCCGAGAAGCACGAGCCCCTGGAAGTTCGAGTCCCTAGAAACTCGAGCCGTTGTCGGAGAGGTCGACCGGGCCGATCCCGGCGACCACCGACTCCTGCGAGCGCTCGTGCAGCCGCTCGCGGCCGCGCCGCACGGCCGTCAGGAACTTGTCCAGGTTCGTCTCGAGCGTGGCGAGCATGCCGTCGGCCCAGTCCTCCATCTCGAGCCGCATCTCCCGGGCCTGCCGCCGCGCCTCGTCGATGATCTCCTGCGCCTGCCGCTCGGCCAGCTTCACGATCTCGGTCTGCGAGGCCTCGCGGACCGCCTGCTCGCGCGCCTCCTGCAGCAACCGGTCCTGCTCGCGCTTCGCCTCGGCCAGCATCTCCTGGCGCTCCTTGACGATCCACCGGGCCTGCTTGATCTCCTCGGGAATCGTCGCGCGCATCTGGTCGAGGATGTCGTAGATCTCCTCGCGGTCGATGCGAACCTGGTCGGTCAGGGGCACCGCTTTCGCGTTGTGCACGAGGTCGTCGAGCTTGTCGATCAGAACGAGGACATCCATGGGGTGACAGTTTACTCCTGGTCGGACAGTGGGGCGCCGCCCCGGCCGTTGGGGAACAGTTCCTTGAGACGGCGGGCGACCGCCGGCGGCACGAGCTCCTCGACATTTCCGCCGAACGAGGCGATCTCCTTCACCCCGCTCGAGGAGACGAAGCTGACCTGCGGGCTCGCCATCACGTAGACGGTCTCGATGTCGGGGGCGAGGTGCCGGTTCAGCTGGTTCATCTGGAACTCCCACTCGAAGTCCGAGACGACGCGCAGCCCCTTCACGATCGCCTTCGCGTCCCAGCGGCGGGCGAACGCGACGACGAGCTCGCTGAACACGTCCACCTCGACGTTCGAGACGAGCCCGTCGAGCGCCTCCTCGAGGAACGCGACCCGCTCCGGCACCGGGAACATCGGCCGCTTGTGATGCGGGTTGTCGACGACGCCGACGACCACACGGTCGAAGATGCGCGCCGCGCGCGTGATCACCTCGACGTGGCCGTTCGTGACCGGGTCGTAGGTGCCGGGATAGATCGCGGTGATCATCGTTCGTACAGGGTAAGCCGCGCCGCTCCGTACCGGCGGGAGGTCCGTACCGAGAGCCCCGGCAGGTCGGGCGCCTCGGCCCGTCCGGAGGTCTCGAGGACGAGCAGCCCCGCGTCCGCCAGGACGGGCCGGAGGAGCGGCGTCACGCGACCGAGGTCGTAGTCGTACGGCGGGTCGCAGAGAACGAGGTCGTACCTGCGGCCCTCCTGCGAGAGCATCCGCACGACGTCCTGGCAGAGGACGGTCGCCTGCAGGCCGAGGGTGTCGAGATTCGCGCCGATCACCCTGCAGGCCTCGCGGTCGGCCTCGACGAACGTCGCGCGCGCCGCACCTCGTGAGAGCGCCTCCAGGCCGAGAGCACCGGAGCCCGCGAACAGGTCGAGCACGTCGGCGTCGTCGACCGGCCCGACGAGGTTGAACGCGTTCTCTCGCACCCGGTCGTAGGTCGGCCGCGTGTCCCGCCCCTTCGGTGCGACGATGCGGCGGCCGCGGTGCGAGCCGGCGATGATCCTCACGCGAGCGCGGCGGCGTCGGTCGCGGCGAGCACGCGGTCGGCCTCGTCCTGCCAGGGGCCGTCCTCGTCGCGCAGGCGCGCCGCGAGGTCGCGCGCGCGCTCGAGCAGGTCGCGGTCGGCCCGCAGACGCGTGAAGCGCAGGTCGCTCCAGCCCGACTGCCGCGTCCCGAGCAGCTGGCCCTCCCGGCGCAGCTCGAGGTCAGTCTCGGCGAGCTCGAATCCGTCGGTCGTGTCGACCAGCGCCTGCAAGCGCCGGTCGGCCGTCTCGGTCAGCTCCTCCACCGGGCGTGACACGAGCAGGCAGTAGCTCTGCTCACTGCCGCGGCCGACCCGGCCGCGCAGCTGGTGGAGCTGGGCGAGCCCGAAGCGATCCGCCTCCTGCACGATCATGATCGTGGCGTTCGGCACGTCGACCCCGACCTCGATCACCGTCGTCGCGACGAGCACGTCGAGCTCGCGCGCGGCGAACCGGCGCATCACCTCCCGGCGCTCGGCCGGTTTCAGCTTCCCGTGCAGCAGGCCGACCCGGTAGCCGCGCAGCTCCGCCCGGCGCAGCCGCTCCGCCTCGGCCTCGGCGGCGCGGGCGAGGCGCGTCTCCGACTGCTCGATCAACGGGCACACGACGTAGGCCTGCCGGCCCGCGTCGAGGTGGACGCGCAGCCGCGAGTACGCCTCGCTCGAGCGCTCGGCGCCGACCCGGGCCGTCACGATCGGCTTCCGGTTCGCCGGCGGCTTCGCGATCTCGCTCACCTTCAGGTCGCCGTAGATCGTGAGGGCGAGCGTGCGCGGAATCGGCGTCGCGGTCATGTGCAGGACGTGCGGCGAGCGGTTCTCCGCCAGCGCCTGCCGCTGCTCGACGCCGAATCGGTGCTGCTCGTCGACGACCGCCACCGCGAGGTCGGCGAACTCGACGTCGCGCTGGATCAGCGCGTGGGTGCCGACCGCGATCTGGGCGGCCCCGTTCGCGAGCTCCTCGCGCACCTTCTTCGCACCCGACGAGCCCGTCAGGAGCACGCAGCGCACGCCCAGCTGCGCGCAGAGCGGCTCGACCGTGAGGAAGTGCTGCTCGGCGAGGGTCTCGGTGGGAGCCATCAGCGCCCCCTGGCGGCCGTTCTCGACCGCGCGCAGGAGCGCGTAGAGCGCGACCACGGTCTTGCCCGAGCCGACGTCGCCCTGGAGCAACCGCTGCATCGGCGTCGTCTGGGCGAGGTCGAGGTCGATCTCGGTGATCGCCCGCTCCTGATGTTCGGTGAGCACGAACGGGAGCACCGCCCGGTACCGGTCGACGAGCTCTCCGGGCCGGGCGAGCGAGTGCGCCACGGCGTCGACGTCGCGCAGCCGCGCCACGGCCAGCTGCAGCACGACGAGCTCGTCCAGGGCGAGCCGGCGGCGGGCCAGCTCGGCCTCCTGCTCGTCGGCGGGAAAGTGGAGCGCCGCGACGGCGTCCCGGCGCAGCGGGCGGTCGAGCGACGCGGGCAGCGGGTCGGGGATGCCGTGCGCGTGCTCGGCGAGCGCCGCCCGCACGAGCTCGCGCAACCGCGTGGACGGGATCTGCTCGCTCGCGGGGTACACCGGAGCGTGGTCGGCGGTGCGCCTCGCCTCGTCGCCGATGTCGTAGCTCTTGACGTCGAAGCCGTAGCGGCCGAGCTTGCCGCGCAGCCGCAGGTGGGTACCGGCGACGAGCTTCTCGGCGAGCCAGGGCTGGTTGAAGAACGAGGCGCTGATCTGACCGCCGCTCTCGTCGCGAACGACCGCGGTGACGAGCGTCCGGCGCCCGCGCAGCGGCCGCGACCTGGTGCTCACGACGCGCCCCTCGATCGCGACCTCGCCGGTCTCGGCGCCGAGCCGGGCGATCGCCACCTGGTCGACCGCGGACTCGTACCGGCGCGGCGCGTGGAGCAGCAGGTCGTGCACGCTCGAGATCCCGAACGCGCGCAACCGCTTCGCGAGCGCCGGCCCGACGCCGTCGAGCGATCGAGACGTCGAGGGCGTGCAGCCGTTCCGCCGCCGACCAGCCACGCGGCCGCGGCCAGCGGTCCTGGACCACGCCTGTAAAACCCGGGTGCATTCGGGTCATGGTCGCCACCTGGTCGAAGAGCATCAGGACCCGGACCGGACGGACACTAGAGGCTTCGGGGTCGCGGCACCCGCCGACCGGCGGCCGCGGCGTCTCAGGCGGGATACCGGACAGCTGCGTCGACACCGCCGGAGGTCGCGGGCCGCAGCTCGATGGATCCGCCGTCGAGCTCCACGAGCCGCCGCGCGATCGCGAGGCCGAGGCCCGAGCCGTGGCTCTTGCCCGAGCTCCAGAACCGGTCGAACGCACGCTCGCGCTCGGCGGCGGTGAGCCCGGGCCCTTCGTCGACGACATGCAGCTCGGCGCCGACGGCGCTGACGGTGACGGTCGTGCCCGGCGGCGAGGCGTCGATCGCGTTCGCGAGCAGGTTGTCGAGCACCTGCTCGACGCGTCCCGGCGCAGCCCGCACCACGGCGCCGTCGCCGGCGGCCGTCAGCACGAGGCCGTGCTCCTCGGCGAGCGGGCGCCAGAGGTCGACCCGGCGGCGCACGAGGTCGCGCAGGGACACATCGGCGGCCGCCTCCACCGCCGTGTCGGCACGCGCGAGCGCGAGCAGGTCGTCGATCACGCGGGCAAGCCGGTCCGCCTCGGCCAGCGCCGCCGCGGAGTCGTCGTTCTCGAGCCGCAGGCGGAGCGCCTGGAGCGGCGTGCGAAGCTCGTGCGACGCGTCGGCGACGAACTGCTCCTGCGAGCTGAGGAGCGCCTGGAGCTTCGCCGTCGTCCGGTTGAGCTCGACGGCGAGCCGGCGAACCTCGGGCGGGCCGGCATCCTCGGCGGCGCGTGCGTCGAGCTCCCCGAGGCCCACGCGCGCCGCGGTCTCCTCCACGCGCCGCAGCGGGTCTCCGATCGACCGCGCGAGCACGACGCCGATCGCGGCCGCACCCGCCAGCACGGCGAGCGCGACGACGAGCAGCGTCAGCCGGTCGCGGCGGACGCGGGCGTCGACCTTCGAGGTGGGGTAGGTGATGCGTACGGCGCCGTAGACGGCGCCGCCCGAGGCGACCGGCACGGCGACGTAGAGCAGGCGCTGGCGGAGCGTCTCCGAGTACCGGATCCCGGTCACCTGGCTGCCCGCGAGCGCGGCAACCACCTCCGGACGGGTGCTGAAGTTCGTCTCGCCGGGGAAGAGCGGTGAGGAGTCGGCGATGCTCTGCCCCTGCCGGTTCACCACCACGACCCGACCCTTGGTCTCCGTCCCGTACCGGTTCACGGCCGCGCGCAGGCCTCGGGTTCGGGCGCCCCAGCTGCAGCTGGTCCTCGGCGAGCGACGCGATCACGTACGCGTCGCGCTGCACCTTCGTCTCGAGGTCCTGGCGCTGCGTGCGGGCGTCCACGAACGCGAGCGGCACCTCCAGAGTGACGAGAACGCCGATCGTCAATGCGAGGTACCCGACGAGCAGGCGCCGGGTCACGGCGCGCGGAGTCGCAGGCCGATGCCGCGCACCGTCTCGACGAGCCCGGGGTCGCCGAGCTTGCGGCGCAGCGCCGCGACGTGCACGTCGATCGTCTTCGACGAGCCGTACCAGGTCGTCTGCCAGACGTCGCGCAGGATCTGCTCGCGGCTGACGACGGCACCCGCGTTGCGGGCGAGCAGCGTCAGGAGGTCGAACTCCTTGCCCGTCAGCTGGATCTCACTGCCCGCGAGCAGCACACGGTGGGCGCGCAGGTCGATCCGCAGCGGGCCTGCGACCACCTCCTGCGCCTCGTCGGCCCGCGACTCGACCCGGCGCGTGACCGCGCGCATTCGCGCCACCAGCTCGCGCAGCCCGAACGGCTTCACGAGGTAGTCGTCGGCGCCCAGCTCGAGCCCCACCACGCGGTCGATCTCCTCGCCGCGGGCGGAGACGACGATGATCGGCACCTCCGAGCGGGCACGCAGTTCCCGGCACACGGTGAAGCCGTCCATGTCCGGCAATCGCAGGTCGAGGAGCACGAAGTCGGGCGACTCGGCGGCCAGGCCCTCGGCACCCGTCGCCGCTCGTTCGACCACGAACCCCTCACGGCGCAACCCCTCGGCAAGGGGGACGGCGATCGAGTCGTCGTCCTCGACGAGCAACACCTTCATGGGAGAACCATTCGTCACGGGGGAAACTCCTGCCTCCGCGGATTTACCGATTCTTGGCAATTCCTTGTCCGGGCGGATTCCCCCCCTTCGCCGGCCCCCTCCTACAGTCGCAGGAACATGAAGCGCATCCACGCACTCCTCATCTCCGCCGCGGTCGCGTTCGCCGTCGCCGCCGGCACGTTCGCCGCGCTGCGCACGACCCAGCTCGGCTCCGCCAACTCGCCGGGCATCAGCCCGACGGAGCTCACCCGCCAGACACGCGCCCTCGACCGTACGCAGGCGCAGCTGAAGCGCGCGCTGCACAAGCAGCCGCCGAAGCTGCCTCCGGTGCCCGTGGTCGCCGCGCCGGCGCCCGTCACGACGACTGCCCCGACCCTGTCCGCGCCTCCGCCCGCGACGACCACGGCGCCTGCTCCCACACCTGTGGCCCCGCCTCGCGCCGCCACCTCGCCCACGATCGTGGTCGCCGCGCCGACCACGACCACCCGCACGCCGACGACGACCACGCGTACCTCGAGCACTCCACGCCGCGAGTCGGAGACGTCCGAGCCGACCGGCTCCCACGAGTCGGAGTCGCACGAGTCGCATGACGGCAGCTCGAGCGATGACTAGCTCCTCGGTCGTCCGGCTCTACGCCGTCGTCGTCGCGGCGGTCGTCTTCTTCCTCGCCTGGGCCGTCGTCGCCGCCCATCCCTGGCAGACGAGCACGGCCGCTCCCGACCCGCGCCTCGCCGCGCTCGAGGCGCGCCGCGTCCACCTGCGGCAGGAGTCGGCCCGCGTCCGGCGCGTGCTCGCGCGGCGCTACGCCGCCTACCGGGTCGCGCTCGCCCGGCGCGAGCAGACGATCGCCCGCGTCCGGGCCCGGAACGCGGCGCTCGCCGCCGAGCGTGTCCGCATCCAGGCCGTGCAGGCGGCCCAGGCGGCCCAGGCGGCCCAGGCGGCCCGGTCCGCGCCGGCGGTCCAGCCGGCCCAGGTCGCGTCCGCCGCCCCCGTCGTGGTCGCCGCCGCCGCGCCGGCTCCGGCGCCCGCCCCCGTCGTCGTCGCCCCGCCCCCCGTGGTCAGCGTCCCGGCCGCCGCGACCACCAGGACCTCGTGACCGCACGCCACTCCTTCACCGCGATGGGGACGACGATCGAGCTCCTCGTCGAGGCCGACGAGCAAGCGGCCGCTCCGGCGTTCGCCGAGGCGGAGGCCGAGTTCGAGCGGCTGGAGCAGGTGATGTCGCGGTTCCGGCCGGACTCGGAGCTCTCACGGCTGAACGCGGACCACGAGCTGAACGCCTCCCCCGACCTGCGCGAGGTGCTCTCCCTGGCGCTCGAGGCGCGCGAGCGGACGGGCGGGCGATTCGACCCGACGGTGCACGACGCGCTCGTCGCGGCGGGGTACGACCGGACGTTCGCCGAGCTGCCCGAGGACGGCCCGCCCGCCGAGCGGCCCGCCGCGGCACGCTGCGGCGGCGGGATCGAGATCGACGGCCCACTGGTGCGGCTCGAGGCGGGGTATCGCATCGACCTGGGTGGGATCGGCAAGGGCTTCGCGGCCGAGCGGGCGGCGGAGCAGCTGGCGCTCGCCGGCCCGTGTCTCGTCAGCGCCGGCGGCGACATCGCCGTGCGCGGAGTGCCGGCGGACGGGTTCTGGCCGATCGAGGTCGAGGACGGCCCCACGCTCGGGCTCGTCGAGGGCGGCATCGCGACCTCGGGCCGCGACCGCCGCCGCTGGCGCCGCGACGGGGTCGAGCAGCACCATCTGATCGACCCCGCCACCGGCGCCCCGGCGGCCGGCGACCTGCTGCGCGTCACCGTCGCCGGAGCCGACGCGGTCGACGCCGAGGTGCTCGCGAAGGTCCTGTTCCTCGGCGGCCGCGCCGCCGCCGAGGCCTCGAACGTGCCGGCGGTGCTGTTGACCGCGGAGGGCGAGACCGTGCTGGTCGGCGGGATCGCCTGATGCACCACGACCCGACGTTCTGGCTGCTCGCGCGGGCGGCCGGGCTGACCGCGTACGTCCTCCTCGCCCTCTCCGTCCTCGCCGGGCTCGTGCTCAAGTCGCGCCCGGCCCGGCGCCTGCGCCCCGCGGCGGTCACCGACCTGCACAGGACCCTGGCGCTCACGAGCCTCGCCGCGCTCGCGCTGCACGGAGCCGCGCTCGTGCTCGACACAACCGTGAAGATCACGATCGCGGGCCTCGTCGTGCCGGGCCTCGTCGGCTACCGCCCCGCCGCCGTCGCCGCCGGTGTCGTGGCCGGCTGGCTGCTCGCCGTCGTCACCGCCTCGTTCCGCGTGCGCAAGCGCATCGGAGATCCGCACGTGGCGGCGCCTCCACTGGGCGACGTACGCCCTCTTCGCCCTCGCCACCGTCCACGGCCTCGCCGCGGGGACGGATGCCACGCAGCCGTGGGCGCGCGACCTGTACCTCGGCGCCGTGGCCGCCGTGGCCTTCGCGACCGCCTGGCGGATCCTCGTGCGCCCCGCGCCGCGCCGCGTCGCGCGGAGCGAGCCGGCGTGATCGGCGTCCGCTACGGCTCGTCGACGAACCAGAAGAAGCCGACGGTGCCGGGGCCGGCGTGGGTGCCGATCACGGCGCCGAGCTGCGTCGAGATCTCGATCTGCGCCTGCGGCCGCTCGTGGCGCACCATCGTCCGCAACGCCTCGGCCCGCTCGGGCGCGGCGGCATGGGCGATCCCGACCTTCAGGTTCGGCGTGTCGACCGAGGTCGAGACGAAGAGGTCGCGGAACTCGGCGAACGCCTTCTGGTTCCCGCGCACCCGCTTCAGCGGCACGACCTCGCCGTCGCGGATGGTCAGGATCGGCTTCACGTGCAGCAGGTTGCCGGCCAGCGCCGCGGCCCGGCCGATCCGTCCGCCCCTCGCGAGGTACTCGAGCGTCGAGACGGTGAACAGCAGCCGGTGCTCCGCGCGGTAGCGGGCGACGAACGCATCGATCTCCTCGTCCGTCGTCCCCCGCTCGAGTCGGTGCTGGACGCCGAGCGCCAGCAGCGCGAGCGAGGCCGAGACGGTGCGCGTGTCGATCACACGTACCCGGTCGCCGCCGACGAGGGACGCGGCCGTCTCGGCGCTGCCGAACGTGCCCGAGAGGGTCGACGACAGCTGCAGCGAGAGGACGCGGTCGTAGCGGGGGACGAGCTCCTCGTAGCAGGCCGCGAAGTCGGCCGGCGTCGGCTGCGAGGTCGTCGGCAGCTCCGGCTCGGCCTGCAGCCGCTCGTAGAAGCGGTCGGGGCTGATCTCGGCGTAGTCGCGCAGGCTCTCGTCGCCGAAGCGGACGTACAGCGGCACGATCCGGAAGTTCGGGTACCGCTCCCGGGCGTCGGGGAAGTCGGCGGTCGAGTCGATCACGACCGCGGTGTTCTCGGCGGTGAGGTTCACCGCCCTGCAGCCTCGCACACGACCTGCACGAGCCGGTCGAACTCCTCGTCCTTCGTCACGCACGCGACCGCGCCGGCCGCCCGCACCTCCGCCGTCTCCTCGTTCGTGACGGAGGCGGACAGACAGACCACGGCGGCCGTCGGGCAGGCCGTGAGCACCGCGCGCGTCGCCTCGGCGCCGTTCAGGCCCGGCATCCGGTAGTCCATCAGCACGACGTCGGGCTGCAGGCTCCCGCACACTTCCGGCGCGGCGTCGCCGGTCGCCACCGACGCGACCACCTCGATCTCCTCGCGCAGCCCGAAGAGCAGCTCGAGCGTCTCGCGGAAGGTGTCGTTGTCCTCGACGAGCACGACCCGCACCGGCCGGCGCCCGGCCGTCATTCGGCCGAGAGCAGCAGCGCGTAGTGGGCCTGCCCGCCCTGATGCACCTCGAGCTCGAGGTCCGGGTAGGTGGCGCGAAGGTAGGAGAGCACCTCGTCGAGGTTCGGCGGGTCGTCGCCCGTCAGCATCGTCAGGACGTCGTGTGGCTCGGCGAGCAGCCGGTCGAGGACGGCCGCGGCGACGTCCGCGAAGCGCTCGCCGCCCGCGACCGGCTCGCCTTCCTCGAGGCCCAGCCACTGGCCCTCCGTGACCGCGACCCCGTTCAGCCGCACGGCTCGACTCGCGATCGTCACGGCTCCCGTGCGGACCGCCGCCACGGCCTCGCTCATCGACTCGACGTTGGCCGCGAAGGTCGAGGGCGGCGTCGAAGGCGACGAGAGCGGCAAGGCCCGCCTGCAGCGACCGCGTCGGGATCACGCGCGCCTCCTTCGTCGCGTGCTCGGCCGCCTGTTCGGCGCTCATGATCACGTTCCCGTTGTTCGGGAGCACGACGACCGAGGCCGCGCCGACCCGGTCGATCGCCGCGAGCAGGTCGGCCGTCGCGGGGTTCATCGTCGCGCCGCCGTCGACCACGGTCGCCCCGAGGCTCTCGAGCAGCGCCCTGTTACCGGCGCCCGAGGCGACGGCGACCACCGCGCACGTGTCGCCCGCCTCCGGCACCGCGTGCAGGAGCCGAGCCTCGCGCTGCTGCGTCTGGGCGTGCATGTTGGCGATCTCGACGCCGTCGATCACGCCGCGGGCCACACCGAGCTGGAGCGCCCGGCCGGGATCGTCCGTGTGCACGTGCACCTTCAGCGCGGTCGAGTCGCCCACGACGAGCAGCGAGTCGCCGAACTGCTCCAGCTCGGCCTCGAGCTCGTCGGAGTCGAGCCCGTCGCCCTCGACCACGAAGACGGTGCAGTAGCGAAAGCGCGAGAGCTCCTGGTGGATCGCGTCGACGCCCAGAACGTGCTCGTGCTCCGCGGGCTCCGGCAGCGCGTCGCCCAACAGGACGGCGGCGGCGCCTCGCACGATCTCCATCAGCCCGGCGGCGCCGGCGTCGACGACGCCCGCCTCGCGCAGCACCGGCAGCAGCTCGCGTGTCTGCAGGACGCGTGTCGTCGCCGCGGGCGATGATCGTGCGCAGGTCGCCGCCGTGCTCCGCCGCGTCGGCCATGGAGCGGATCGCCGTCAGCATCGTCCCCTCGACCGGCTTCTTCACCGCCCGGTAGGCGGCGTCACTGGCGGCGCGAAAGACGAGGGCCAGGTCGTCGGTCTCGGCGAGCGCGTCGGCCGCGCCGCGGACGATCTGGGAGAGGATCACGCCGGAGTTGCCGCGCGCCCCCATCAGCGCCGCGCGGGCCACCTCCTTCGCGAGGCCGGCGCGGTCGTCCGGCCCCTCTCGGTCGAGTGCCTCGTCGACCGCACGCAGGGTGAGCGTCAGGTTCGTGCCCGTGTCCCCGTCGGGCACCGGGTACACGTTCAGGTCGTCGATGTGGCGTCGGTTCGCCTCGATCGAGGCGCGGGCGCCCCGCACGAGCTCGTGCACACGCTCCCTCACGCGCTCTCCCGGACGCTCTGGATCACGACTTCCACGGAGGCGACGGGGAAGCTCGTGAGCCGCTCGACCTCGTAGGCGACCTGCGAGCGGACGGTCGCGGCAACCTCGGCGAGGTTCAGCCCGTGCTCGACGACGACGTGCAGCGCCACGTGCAGCCCGGCGGCATCGCCCTCGACCGTGACGTCCTCGCGGCGGAAGATGCGCCCGACGCGCGTGCCGGCGGACAGCCCGACGACGCCGTAGCAGCCGACCGCGGTCTCGGCGACGATGCCGGCGACCGCGTCGCGCGCGATCGTCAGCCGGCCGAGCTCGAGCTCCACGGTGAGATCCTCAGCCACGGCGACGCATTAGACCCGAAATCGGCCCTGAGGGTTGCGCGCGGACGGCGTCCACGCCGCGGGCGAGGTGCTAGACGGCCTTGGTGACCTTGCCGCTCTTCAAGCAGCGGGTGCACACGTAGGCGCGCCTGGGCGAGCCGTCGAGCAGGATCCGGATGCGCTGCAGGTTCGGGTCGAAGCGCCGCTTCGTGGCGACCATCGAGTGCGAGCGGTTGTTGCCGAAGGCGGGCTTCTTGCCGCAGATTGCGCAGACCTTGCTCATCGCGGGCGCGGATTGTAGCTACGAACGAGCGCTGGCCCGCAGCCGTGCGAACAGGTCGGCCATCTCGAGCGCGGAGCGCACGGCGTCCGCCGCCTTGTCGATGCGAGCCTCCGCCTGCTCGACGTTCTCGACCGTGAGCACGCCGAAAGCGACGGGAACGCCGGTCTCGATCCCGGCGAGCTGCAGCCCGGAGGCGCATTCCGAGGCGACGTAGTCGAAGTGCGGCGTCTCCCCGCGCACGATCGCGCCGAGGGCGACGATGCAGGCGTACCGGCGGGTCTTGGCGAGCGCCATCGCCGCCAGCGGCAGCTCGAAGGCGCCCGGGACGGGCAGGACGGTGATCGCGTCCTGCGAGACGCCCGCCTCGACGAGCGCGTCGAGCGCCGTGCGGAGCAGGCGGTTCGTCACGCCGCCGTTGAAACGCGAGACGACGACGCCGACCGAGCGGCGCTTCCCGAGCGGCGTCCCCTCGAGCACGGTGAAGCCGTCCGGGACCTCGACCTCGCCCCGCACGTGCTCGACGCTGACGCCGTCCGGCGGAGCCTCCTCGATCACCGCCGACGACTGCGCCGCCGGCCAGCCCGCGAACGGGTCGCCGACCGGCTCGCCGTCCGGGTCGGTGTCGTCCTCGGCGACGGGCCGCTGCGGCCGTCCGCCGCCTCGCGGGCGCGCGGCTCGACGGCGCGGGCTCGACGGCAGCGTGGGGCCCGCGAGCGGTGCGGGGCCGTCGGTGCCGCGCGGCGGCGACGTGGTCTGGTCGTCGAATTGGGTCACTCCGCCTCCGGGTCGTAGTCGAGGTTCTTCAGATCCTGGTGATGCAGCCTGTGCCCGAGCTTATCCCGCTTGGTGGCGAGGTAGCGCGAGTTCTCCGTGTGCGGCGCGATCTCGATCGGCAGCTGCTCGACCACCTTCAGCCCGAACCCGTCGATCCCGGTGAGCTTCTTCGGGTTGTTGGTGAGGATGCGGATCGTCGTCAGTCCGAGGTCGGCGAGGATCTGGTTGCCGATTCCGTAGTCGCGGGCGTCGGCGGGAAAGCCGAGCTCGAGGTTCGCCTCCACGGTGTCGCGCCCCTGCTCCTGAAGCTCGTAGGCGCGCAGCTTGTTCAGGAGCCCGATCCCACGCCCCTCCTGCGCCATGTACAGGAGCACGCCGCGGCCTTCGCTCTCGATCTGCGCCAGCGCCTGCTCGAGCTGCTCGCCGCAGTCACAGCGGAGCGAGTGGAAGACGTCGCCGGTGAGGCACTCCGAGTGGACGCGGACGAGGACGTTGTCGGCGCCCGAGACCTCCCCCTTCACGAGCGCGACGTGCGTCTTCCCCGTCAGCTTCTCGCGGAACGCGACCGCGGTGAAGGCGCCGAACTCGGTCGGGAGCTGCACCGCCGCGCCTCGCTCGACCAGCTTCTCGTGCCTGCGCCGGTACTCCACCAGGTCGGCGACGGTGATCATCAGCAGCCCGTGGCGCTCGCAGTACGGGACGAGGTCGGGGGTTCGCGCCATCGTCCCGTCGTCGTTCATGATCTCGCAGACGACGCCGGCCGGCGTGAGGCCGGCGAGCCGCGCGAGGTCGACCGCAGCCTCGGTCTGGCCGATCCGCTCCAGGACGCCTCCGCTTCGCGCCCGCAGCGGAAAGACGTGGCCAGGCTGCACCAGGTCGTGCGCACTCGAGTCGGGGTGGATCGCGACCTGGATCGTCTGGCTGCGGTCGGCGGCGGAGATGCCGGTGGTCACGCCCTCCCGCGCCTCGATCGAGACGGTGAACGCGGTGCCGAGGGGCGCCTCGTTGTGGTCGGTCATCGGGCGCAGCCCCAGCGTGTCGGCGCGTTCCTCGGTGAGGCACAGGCAGATCAGGCCGCGCGCGTGCGTCGCCATGAAGTTGATCGCTTCGGGTGTCGCGAACTGTGCGGCGATCGTCAGGTCGCCTTCGTTCTCGCGGTCGGGGTCGTCGACGACGACGACCATCCGGCCCTCGCGGATCTCTTCGATCGCCTCCTCGATCCTGGCGAACGGCGTCGTGACGGTCACGGTTCCACGTTAGCGGGGTAGGAGCTTCTCGACGTACTTCGCGAGCACGTCGACCTCGACGTTGACGGCGTCCGCAGGCTCGAGCACGCCGAGCGTCGTCGCGCCGAGGGTGTGCGGGATCAACGCGACGGCGAAGCCACGGTCGTCCGTGTCGGCGACGGTGAGGCTCGTCCCCTGCACGGCGACCGATCCCTTCTCGACGAGGTAGCGCAGCAGCTCACGCGGCGGATCGAACCAGATCCGCTTCCCGTCGCCCTCCGGCTCCACGCTCCGGACGCCGGCGACGCCGTCGACGTGACCCTGGACGATGTGGCCGCCGAGCGGGTCGCCTGCCCGCAGCGACGGCTCGACGTTGATCCGCGACCCGGCCTGGAGCCTGCCCAGCGCGGTCCGGCCGAGTGTCTCCGGAACGGCCTCGAATGTGAAGGTGTCTCCCGCGACGGCGACGACGGTCAGGCAGACGCCGTCGAGCGCGACCGAGTCGCCGAGGCGGGCCTCGCGTGCGGTCGCGGGCGCCTCGACCGTCAGCAACACCCCGTCCGGCCCACCCTCAAGCGTGACGACGGTACCAACCTCGCGAACGAGCCCCGTGAACATGCCGTGAACCGTAGTCGCCTACCCGGCCCCGGCGACACGCTGCCCGTTCGAGGCGGTTCTCACCCAGCAGGGTTCGGTGCCAGTCACCGCTCGGGGCTCGGCCCAGCGCGTGTCTCGCGCCCCGCGGTCGGTGACAGTCACCGTTACGCCGGTGTGACAAGTTCTCCCCCGGGGTTGCGGAGACCTCGCCGACCGGGCAGCATCGGGAACGCGGGCGGGATGCCCGTGCCGATGTCGGTCACCGGGGCCGCTCAGCTCAGAACGGTGAGCAGTCACGGCGATGCGCGTCGGCGGCGTCGGCGGCGGGATGCCGCGTACAACCGAGAACGCGAGAGGCGGACGGCGGGACGTCAGTCGCCGTAGACGAGCGTCTCGACGGCCTCGCGGACGAGCACCTCGAGCTGCGCGCGCTCGCCCGGGACGGCGGTCGTGAGCTCCGCGACGAGCTCGCCGACCGCGGCGCGCCCCCCGGGTGGCAGCTCGTCGGTGCCGATCTCGCGCACCTTGCGCAGCAGCTCGTCGTTGCCGAGCTGGCGTGTCAGCCAGTGCGACAGCTGGGTGACCAGCGCGTCGTCGGCACGGCGGGTGTCAGGGTTCGTGGACATAGGCCTCGAGCAGCACGTCGGCGCCCACCTCGCACGACCGCAGTCGGGTGAGCCCGCGCGGTGAGGGTAGCGCAGGGAAGGCCCGCGCCCCCGCGCCGGCGAGCGTCGGCGCCACGAAGAGCAGCAGCTTATCGACGAGCCCGGCCTCGAGGAACGCCGCCGCCAGGGTCGGGCCGCCCTCGAGGAGCAGCGACTGTACGCCCTCCGCCGCGAGCGCCGCGAGCTCGTCGACGAGGGTCCCCGGGCGCCGCTCGAGATCGAGCCCGTCCGGAAGCGGCCCGCCCGAGAACACGAGCCGCCGCGGTTGCCCGCGAGGCGTCTCGACCCCGCGCGCGTCGAGCCGCGGCCGGTCGGCGCGCGCGGTGCCGCCGCCGACGGCGACCGCGTCGACCCGGGCCCGCAGCTCGTGCACCCGGCGCCGGCTCTCCTCGCCCGTCACCCAGCGCTCGCCGGGCACCACGACACGGCCGTCGAGCGTCACGGCCACCTTGTGGACGACGAACGGGCGACCCGCGGCCACCCACGTCCGCCACGCCTCGTTCACCTGTCGCGCCGGGAACGAGTCGACGTACTCGACGTCGAGGCCGGCCCTGCGCAGTACCTCCGCGCCGCCTGCGGCCTCCGGATTCGGATCGTGCGCACCGAAGACGACCCGCTCGATCCCCGCGGCGATGATCGCCTCCGTGCACGGCGGCGTGGAGCCGTGGTGAGCGCACGGCTCGAGCGACACGTAGAGCGTCGCCCCCCGCGCGCGGTCACCGGCGGCGGCGAGCGCGACTCGCTCCGCATGGCGGCCCCGAGGCTCAGGCTCCGTCACCCCCTCCCCGACGACCTCGCCGCCGGCGACGACGACGGCGCCGACCGTCGGCTTCGGGTACGCACGGCCCCCCGCCCCATGTGCGAGCTCGATCGCGCGTGCGAGCGTCACGCGAGCGTCTGCACGAGATCCCGGTAGGCGCCCGACGGATCGGGCGTCGCGAAGATCGCGGAGCCTGCAACGAGCAACCGCGCCCCGCGGTCGTGGAGCTCCCGGATGTTCTCCCGGCCGACGCCGCCGTCGACCTGGATGAGCGTCTCCGGCGGCAGCGCCGCCCGCAGCCGGCTCACCCGCCCGTACGTCTCCTCGCGAAACGGCTGCCCTGAGTACCCGGGATGGATCGACATGCACAACACGAGATCCGCGCCGCCGGCCGCAGCCGCGACCGGCTCGGGCTCGGTCTCGGGGCTGAACGCCACTCCCACCTGCAACTCCTGCGCCCGTGCGGCACCCACGGCCTCGGCGACGTCCTCCACCGCCTCGAAGTGGAACGTGACGCTGTCGCCGCCCGCTGCCGCGAGGGGCTCGAAGTACTTCGCCGGGCTCTCGACCATCAGGTGCACGTCGAGCAGCCCGCCTGCACGGTGGACGATCGGCGAGATCGAGGCCAGTACGATCGGCCCCATCGTCACCGGCTCGACGAAGTGCCCGTCGCCGACGTCGAAGTGGAAGACCCGGCACCCGGCCGCGAGCAGCCCTTCCACCTGCGCGCCGAGGTTCGCGAAGTCGGCGCCGTAGAGCGACGGCTCGACCTCGGAGGCGCGGATCCCGTCGTGCCACCCCACGCGTCGATCCTACGCGGCCCGGAGCCTGGCGATGAAGAAGCCGCTCGTGCGGTCGCGGTCGGGCCGCGTGAGCAGGAACTCGGGCCGGGTCGGATGCGCGTACTGCGGCCACTCGGCCCCGAGCGGCAGCACCTCGAGCCCGGAGGCGTCGACCACTGCCTCGTTCTCGTCGCGGTTGAGCGTGCAGACGGAGTAGACGACGGTGCCGCCGGCAACCGTCCGCTCGGCTGCGGCGCGCAGCAGCTCGAGCTGCAGGTCGGGCAGCGGCCGTGCCCGCCACCGCAGGTCGGGCCGGCGCGCCAGCACCCCGAGTCCCGAGCAGGGTGCGTCGACGAGCGCGCGCTCGAAGCCGTGCTCGTCGAGCTCGCGCACGTCGGCGTTCACGACTCGCACGCTCGCTGCCGCCGCCCGGGCGAGCGCGGCGGCGCGGCCGGCATGCACCTCGACCGCCGTCACCTCGGCCGCGACGAGGGCGAGCAGCGCCGTCTTGCCGCCCGGGGCCGCGCAGGCGTCGAGGACGCGGTCGCCCGGCCGGGCCCCCACGACGAGCGCCGCGAGCTGCGAGGCGCGGCTCATCGGACGCATGACCGCCGGATCGACGTGCTCGACGACATAGGCGCCCGGTACGTCGGTCGGCTCGCCGACCGGCGCCTCGGCGCGTACCTCGAGCGCCGGCGGCTCGTTCTGGGCGCGCATCAGCGACAGCGCCGCCGCCTCGCCGAGGTCGCGCGACCAGAGCTCGGCGATCCAGTCCGGGTAGGACAGCTTGACCGGGCCGTCGGGAAGGGACGCGACGAGGCCGCGGAAGCCCCCCGCGAGCCGGCGCATGACCGCGTTCGTGAACGGCACCGCCCGCTCGAGCCGGGCGGCCCGCACGAGCTCGACCGCATCGTCGACGACCGCGTGCTCCGCCTGATCGGTGAAGGCGAGCTGGTAGGCACCGAGCCGCAGCGAAGCCTTGACGGGGCCGTCGAGCTTGCGCACCGGCCGTTTTCCCAGCTGCTCGATCCCGAGGTCGAGAGTGCGGGCGCGCTGCACGGTGCCGTAGGCAAGCCGCTGCGCGAGCGCCCGGTCGCGCTGGTCGAGTCCCTCGACGGCCGAACCGATCGCGCGGTCCGCGTACGCATCCTCCTCGAAGACGCGGCGGACGACCTCGTACGCCGCGCGGCGCGCGGGCGCGATCACCGGACACCGCGGAGGAAGTCCTCGTAGCCCATCCGGCCCTTCCCTTCGGGCTGGACGAGCTCCGGCACGAACGCGCCGTCCTCGATCCGGCCGCTCCAGACGATCACGCTCCGTCCGTGCAGCTCGGCCCACGCCCCGATGTGCGGCGAGAGCGCCCGGACTCGCCGCCAGGCGTCGAGCGGGTCGTCGAGATCGAGCACGCGGTCGGCAGGCGTGATCTTCTCGGCGTAGGTCGCCCCCTCCTCCGGCTGCGGCTCGAAGACGGGCTCCGTGAGCACCGCTTCCAGGAGGCGGGCCGCGATCTCCCCGGAGCGGCGGTAGACGGCACCGGCGTCGAGATCGCCCACGTCGAAGGCCTCCCGGGCGGCGACCGGACCGGCATCGAGCGCCTCGACCGTCTGGTGAATCGTGACGCCGGTGCGCTCGTCCCCGCGAGGATCGCCCGCTCGACCGGCGCCGCGCCGCGCCAGCGCGGCAGGAGCGAGGGATGGACGTTCAGCCACAGCGACCGGGCGAGCAGGCGCGGCGGGATGTAGAGCCCGTAGGCGCAGACGACCATGCGGTCGACGGCGGCGGGGAGCTCCGGCTTCTCGGGCTGGTGGGTCGGGATGCCCAGGCGCTCGGCGGTCTCCTTCGCCGGTGGCGGCGCGGGCCGGCGCCCCCGGCCGCGCGGGGCGTCGGGGCGCGTCAGCAGGAAGGCGACGTCGTGCGCGGCGGCGAGACGCTCGAGCACGTCGGCGCCGAGTGGCGCCGTGGCGGCGACGCCGAGCCGCACGGGCTCACCGAAGGACGGCGCGCGGCCGCAGGGTCGAGAGCGCCTGCTTCCGGTGCTCGTCGTCTGTGCGGTCGATGATCAGCACGCCGTCGAGATGGTCGAGCTCGTGCTGGGCGATCCTCGCGCCGTATTCGCCGAGCTCGATGCGCACGTCTGCGCCGGCCGGATCCTTGCCCTCGAGCACGACGCTCGTGGAACGCTCGACGGGCACGCGCACGCCCTGGAGCGACAGGCATCCCTCCTCGTCGGCGACCTGCTCGTCGCCACGCTCGGCGAGCACCGGGTTGACGACCGCCCGCGGCCCCTCGTCGTCGGGCTCGAAGACGAACAGGCGGCGGACGACTCCCACCTGTGTCGCGGCGAGGCCGACGCCCTGCGCGTCGTGCATCAGGTCGATCAGGCGGTCGACGAGCCGCTGCAGGTCGTCGTCGAACTCCTCGACCTCGCGAGCCCGCATCCGGAGAGCCGGATCGCCGTACTGGCGGATCTGCGCGAGTGCGAGGCGGCGGCGGACATCGGCCTCCGCCTCCGCCTCGAGCAGCGCGTCCTCGTCGGCGCCGTGCTCGTGGTCGTGATCGTGGTGGGAGTGCTCGTCGTGATCCATCAGCACGCCAGTGTAGAGGCGTCTACCGCGGCGGGAAGCGGTGGAGGATCCAGGCCACGTCGAGCGGGTCGCGGCGGTACGGGCGCCCTCCCACCTTCACGTAGTCGCGCGTACGAGGGTCCATCGCGAGCCGCGCCTCGACCGGGTACCAGCGGTTGTGGCGCTCGATCAGCTCGTTGACCGCACCGAAGTCCCACCGCTCGGCCAGGCGACGCCAGCCGTCGGGGTCGCCGGCATGCTCCTCGTAGGCGGCCACCAGCCGCCCCTCGTGCTCCGAGATCGCATCGTCGATCTGGCGCAGCCGCAGCATGTACGGCAGCGGGCCGCCCAGGGAGGCGAGGTACCGGTCGGGCTCGGGCCGGAACCGGCGGATGCGGCGCGGCAGCGCAGACCCGGCGAGCGGGTTGTCGGCGTTCTCGCGCTCGAGGCGCCGGCGCTCCGCCTGTGAGGGCGGCGTCACGTCGCGGACGCCCCACTCGCCGATGATCTCCTCCGGTCGGCGCTTCACGTGGCCATGGTGCCAGCCGTCACTCGTCTTGCAGCAACAGGCCCATCTCGACGATGTCCCACAGCTCGCCGCTACGACGGCGGTAGTGCTTGATCCGCCGGCCCTCCTCGACGAAGCCGAACCTGCGGTAGAGGGCGAGCGCGGCTTCGTTGTGCGGCCAGACGCCGAGGCTGAGCTTGTGCAGGCCCTTCGCCCGCGCGTGCTCGACGGCCGCCTGCATCAGCGCCGTGCCGACGCCGCGCCCCCGCCGGTCGCGGGCGACGAGCATGCCGATCTCCCCGGAGCCGCCGTACTGCGCGGCGACGTGGAGCGACCCGACGAGCTCGCCGTCCACCTCGGCCACGAACGACCCCTCGAGCTCCCACGTGCTCGCCCGCCGCTCGACGTCCACCGGGGGCTCGGAGCCGATCTTGTCGCGCTCCGCCGCGACCGCGGCGAAAAGCAGCGCGAGCGGCAGCCGATCCTCTTCCACGGCCGGTCGGACGGTCACGCCGGACACGCCTCGATCCTTGCATGCAGCCGAGCCGCGCGGCTGGGGCTACAGGCTCTGCGGGTCGACGTCGACCACCGCGGTGAGGCCCGCACGGCGCATGTTCGGAGCGGCGGCGGCGAGCAGCCGTGCGGCCTGGCTCGCGATCCGCCGGGGCTGGTCGGTCTTCGCCACGAGCTGTGCGCGGTGCCTGCCGCGCAGGCGCAGGAGCGACGCGGGCCCGAGCAGGTCGGCGTTCGCGATTTCCGCCTTCAGCTCGGACAGCGCCCGGTTGACGGGCTCCGGCTCCGGGCCGGAGACGACGATGCGTACGAGATGACCGAACGGCGGGTAGGCGAGGGCCCGCCGCCGCTCGAGCTCCTCCGTCAGGAACCGCGCGACGTCGTGGCGCGCCGCGTGCACGATCGGCCTGGCGTCGGGTTGGAACGTCTGGACGAGCACGCGGCCCGGGGTGTCGCGCCCGCTGCGGCCGGCGAGCTGGGTGATCAGCTGGAAGGTTCGCTCCTCGGCGCGGAAGTCGGGCATCCCGAGCCCCGTGTCGGCGTCGATCACCGCAGCGAGCTCGACGTTCGCGAAGTGGTGGCCCTTCGCCACCATCTGCGTCCCCAGCAGCACCGCCGACTCCGCCTGCGCGAACCGGGTGAGCAGCGCGGCGAGCTGCTCGGGGTTGGCGACGGCGTCGGCGTCGAGGCGGATCAGCTCCAGGTCGGGGACCTCGCGCTCGAGCTCGCGCTCGAGCTTCTGCGTCCCGGCTCCGAGCCGGGCGAGATCCGGCGATCCGCACGCGGGGCAGGTGACCGGCGCCGGGACGGTGTAGCCGCAGTGGTGGCAGCGGAGGGCGCCCTCGCCGTGGAGGACGAGCGCGACGTCGCAGTCGGGGCAGCGGATCGTGGTGCCGCAGGCGCGGCAGTGCAGCGCCGGAGTGACGCCCCGCCGGTTCAGGAGCAGGATCGCCTTGCTCCGCCGCTCGGCCACCCGGCGCAGCTCGGCGAGCAGCGGGGCCGAGAGCGGGTACCCGGCCTCCCGCCGCAGGTCGACGACCCGGACCGGCGGCAGATCGCCCCCGATCCGGCCGGAGAGGTCGAGGCGCTCGAGGGCGGCCCACGATTCCGGCCGCGGCGTCGCCGAGCCGAAGACCGCGACCGCGCCCGCCAGCGCGGCGCGCTTCGCGGCGACCGTGCGCGCGTCGTAACGCGGGTCCGAATCCTGCTTGTAGGAGGCGTCGTGCTCCTCGTCGACGACAATCAGCCCCAGGCTCTCGATCGGAGCGAAGACGGCCGAGCGTGCCCCGACGACGATCCGTGCCTCGCCACTCGCGATCCGCGCGCGCTCGTCGCGCCGCTCTGCATCGGTCAGCCCGGAATGCAGGATCGCGACCTGCGCGCCGAACCGGGCCCGGACGCGGCCCACCGTCTGCGGTGCGAGCGCGATCTCAGGCACGAGCAGGATCGCGCCCTTGCCCCGCCGGAGCATCGCCCCGCATGCCTGCAAATAGACCTCCGTCTTGCCGGAGCCGGTCGGGCCGTGCAGCAGCAGGTTGCCTCCGCCCCCGTCGACGATGCGCGCCACCGCCGCCGCCTGCGACGGCGAGAGGCGGTCGGGGGCCGCCTCGCCGGGCAGTGTCTGGCGTTCCGCCGGCGGAGCCTGCACCTTCCGTCGCTTCGGCGTCTCCGGAGCGACCAGCGCGAGCGCGCGGGCCGGCGTCGAGCCGTAGTAGTCGGCGATCCAGAGCGCGAGCTCGACGAGCACCGCGGGAATCCGCCCCACCACCTCCTCGACCGGCCTCGCCTCGACACCATCGGGCGGCGCCTCGACGAGCGCGGTCACGATGCCGCGGGCGCGCGAGCGGCCGAACCGCACCCGCACGATCGCGCCGGGCCCCGCGTCATCGGGCACGGAGTAGGTGAAGGCACGCGCGACGGCACGGGCGTTGACGAGCGGGTACACGGACGCGTACCGCGTCACGCGGGCTGCTCGTCCTCTTGCTCCAGCCGGCCGGCGCGCCGGAGGCGCTTGAACGAGAGTGTCCGGGCCATCAGTCCGATCGCGGCGAGGCCGAGCACCAGGTTGGCCACGGTGAGCGCGATGTTCATGCCGACGCTGAAGGCGAGCAGCAGCGTGCTGGAGATCGCGGAGCGGCGGAACAGGTACACGATCAGCCCCTGCTTCGTCCCCGCGCCGCCCGGGGTCGCCGGGAAGAGTGTCGACAGCGAGTCGACGACCTGCGCGAGCAGGGCGTTGTGGATCGTCGCCCGGACCCCGAACGCGTCGAGGAAGAAGTAGAGCGTCGCGATCCTGAAGGCCCACGAGATCGCCTGCGGCACGATCACACCGCGAACGAAGCGGCCGCGGTCGCCGAGCACCGCGAAGCCGAGCCGCACCCGGCCCCAGAAGAGGGCCACGCGCCGGCGCGCCCAGAGGATCGCCAGCAGCCCGAGGATCGCGACGATCGCCAGACCGATCGCCGTCGCCTCCTCGTGGCGGACGAAGAACTTCCAGTCGACCGTCGGGATCCGTGAATACACCTGGTGGGTCGGAAGCACGCCGATCGCGAGCGCCCAGACGATCAGGCCTGTCGCGACCACGAAGTCGAAGAGCGTCTCGACGACGAGCGATGCCCCGAGCGTGGCGTACGTCGCGCCCTCGACCCGGTGCTTCACGAGGTAGAGCTTCACGAGGTCGCCGCCGCGCGCGGGCGCGATCGAGTTGACGCCGACGCCCGCCACGTAGGCGCCGAAGACGCTGCGGTAGCGGATCCGGGCGTCCGGGTAGGAGGCGCGGAGGATCGTCTGCCAGGCGCGGGCCCGGAAGAGCAGCTTGATCACCTGGCAGGCGAGCGCCAGCCCGAGCGCCGACCACTTCACCTCCGCCAGGTGATGGAAGAAGACCCCGACCGCGTCGACGAAGGCGCCCAAGGGCGCCCAGGCTAGTGAACCGTGCGGTCAGGCACCGCGGTCGGAGCCGCGGTCACGCCGTCAGGCGCCGGCGGCGACCAGGATCCAGTCGGTGCCGAAGCCGAGCAGCAGCCCGAGCAGCAGCATCCAGCCGACGAGCCTGGGCAGGGCGAAGCGGCGGCACACGTCGAGCAACTGGATGACGACGTAGAGGATCGACCCGGCCGCGACCGCGAAGAAGACGACCTCGAGCGCGGCGCTCACCCACGCCTGGCCGATCAGGGTCCCGACGAAGGTCGGGCCGCCGCCGATCAGGCCCATCAGGCCCAGGAAGCCCCAGCTCGGCCGCTCCGCCTCGCCGGACATCGGCCCGACGATGCCGAACCCCTCGGTCGCGTTGTGCAGGCCGAAGCCGATGATCAGGACGAGCGCGAGGCTCAGCTCGCCGGCCGCGGAGGACTGCCCGATCGCCAGCCCCTCACCGAAGTTGTGCAGGCCGATGCCGGTCGCGATCAGGAGCGCGAGCCGCCTGCCCGGCGTCAGCGACTCGACCCAGCCGCGCCGGTCGAACTCGTCGACCGCGGCCGCGCCGGGCCCGACGAGCGGCGTCGCGCGCCGGCTCTTCAACCAGCCGTCGTAGTAGACGAGCCCCATCAGGCCGGCCGCGAAGCCCAGGCCGAGCAGCACGGCGTAGCCGACGAAGGCACCCCAGCTGTGCGCCTCGAGATGGCTCTCGACCGGAGCGACGCCGTGGGTGACGACATCCCAGAAGAGGAAGACGAGAATGCCCGTCGCCACCGAGCTCAGCGAGGCTCGGAGGTGCGTCGAGGTCCGGGGCAGGCGGCCGATCGGGAGCCCGACGAAGATCGTCAGTCCCGCGACGGCGCCGAGGATGAGTGTCTGGGCGGTGCTCATGCCGACGTTGTAAGGGGCACCTTACAGGAGTTTCCCGGTCTACGATCGCGCTACACATGGCGACCGGCCACGGCATCGACGAGTACCTCGAGACGATCTACTTCCTCGCGTTCCCGATCGGCGAGTACCGGCCGGCGGCGGCCGGGACCTCGCAGACGATCGCCTCGCGGGTGGCCGAGATGCTCGGCGTCTCGCGTGCGTCGGCGGGCGAGATGCTGAAGCGACTCGAAGCAGAGGGCCTCGTCGAACGCGGCGAGCGGAAGGAGGCGATCCTCACCGACGCCGGCGCCGAACGGGCGCGCAAGGTAGTGCGCAAGCACCGGGTGATCGAGCGGCTCCTGACGGACTTCATGGGCTACACGGCGGCGGAGGCGCACGTGCACGCCGACGAGCTCGGCGGCACCTTCAGCGACGAGATGGTGGAGCGCATCGAGGAGCGGCTCGGGCACCCCGACCGCTGCCCGCACGGCTGGCCGATCGACCCGGACGTCGAGCAGGCCGAGAACCGCGAGCTGGAGCCGCTCTCGGCGCTGCCGCCGGGGACGCCGGCGACGATCGTCCGACTCGCCGAGCATGACGGCGACCTCCTCCACTGGTTCCACGACGAGGGGCTCGTGCCGGGAACCGCCGTCGAGCTGCGGGCGGCCGAGCCGGCCGCGGGGCAGTTCCGGGTGACGGTGCCGGCGGGCGAGAAGACGATCGGCGAGAAGGCGGCCGGCGGCCTCTTCGTGCGCCGCGACGGCTGAGCGGGCGCCCGGAGAGGCCGGGAGCTCGTGACAGTCGGCAGGACATGTCCCTGCCGTTGTGTTCTCTCCACAGCCTCCTGTCCTCACGGGACGGCTCGCGGCCCCGCAGACGCGCCCCGGCGGGCCCGCGGAGAGGTCCCTGCTGTGGACGGTCCGCGACGGTGGCTGCCACCAGCCATGGCTCGCCGAGCCTTGTCGGAGCGGTGAGCTTTGTGACAGGCGCGCGCGGCGGTCAGTCGACGCCGGTCGTCTCGCGCGCCGCGAGTCCCGCGGCGGCGCGGAGCGTGTCGGCCTTGTCGGTGCGCTCCCACGTGAAGTCGTGGTCGTCGCGGCCGAAGTGGCCGTAGGCGGCGGTCTTGCGGTAGATCGGGCGGCGCAGGTCGAGGTCGCGCAGGATCGCGGCCGGACGGAGGTCGAAGTGCTCCTGCACGAGCTCCTCGATGCGCGCCACGTCCACGTGCTCGGTGCCGAACGTGTCGACGAGCACCGAGAAGGGATGCGCCACCCCGATCGCGTATGCCACCTGGATCTGGCAGCGATCCGCGAGGCCGGCCGCGACGACGTTCTTCGCGACGTACCGCGCGGCATACGCCGCGGAGCGGTCGACCTTGGTGGGATCCTTGCCCGAGAACGCGCCGCCGCCGTGCGGCGCCGAGCCACCGTAGGTGTCGACGATGATCTTGCGCCCGGTGAGGCCCGAGTCGCCCATCGGGCCACCGATCACGAACTTCCCCGTCGGGTTGACGTAGAAGAAGTCAGGATCCTCGAGCCGGTCCTCGTCGTACAGATGCTTCGGGAGGATCGGGTGGAGGACGTGCTCGAGCAGGTCCGGCTTGATCATCGTGCCCGGGTCGAGCCCGGCTCGATGCTGCGTCGAGATCAACACGCGCTCGATCTCGACCGGGCGCTGCCGCCCGTCCGCGCCGACCTCGTAGCGGATCGACACCTGCGTCTTGCCGTCCGGGCGAAGGTACGGCAGCACGTCCGCCTTGCGCACCTCGGCGAGCCGCTTGGACAGCCGGTGCGCCAGCATGATCGGCATCGGCATCAGCTCGCGCGTCTCGTTCGACGCGTAGCCGAACATCATCCCCTGGTCGCCCGCGCCGACACGGTCGAGCGGATCGTCGTCGCCGGGCTGGTGCTGCACCTCGTAGGCGGTATCCACCCCCTGCGCGATGTCGGGCGACTGCTCGTCGAGCGCGACGATCACGCCGCACGTCTCGGCGTCGAACCCGTACTTGGCGCGGGTGTAGCCGATCTCCTTGACCGTCTCCCGGACGAGCCGCGGGATGTCGACGTACGTCTCGGTGGTCATCTCGCCCGCGACGACGACGAGGCCGGTCGTGATCAGCGTCTCGCAGGCGACGCGACTCGTCGGGTCGTCGGCGAGGGCCGCGTCGAGAACCGCGTCCGAGATCTGGTCGGCGATCTTGTCCGGATGACCCTCCGTGACCGACTCGGAAGTGAAGAGAAACGTCCGCTCCGCCATCCCGGGCAGCCTAGCCAACGGGCCGCAGTCGGCAGGCGGGGAGCCGTCGCTACTCCTCGGTGGGGCGCCGGCCCATCAGGCTCTCCGCCAGCGCGTGCAACGGCATCCCCTCCAGCACGGCGCAGACCCCCTCCGTGATCGGCAACTCGACGCCGATGCGGTGGGAGAGGTCACGCAGCACCGGCGCGGTCGTCAGCCCCTCGACCACCTGACCGATCGACGTCCTCGCCGCCTCGACCGTCGCTCCGCGCGCGATCAGCTCCCCTGCGCGCCGGTTCCGTCCCGTCGGGTGGAAGCAGGTGACCATCAGGTCGCCCATCCCCGCGAGCCCGGCGAACGTGTCCGACTGCGCACCGTAGGCCTCCCCCAGGCGGGCCATCTCGACGAGGCCGCGCGTGATCAGGGCGGCCTTGGCGTTGTCGCCGAGGCCGAGCCCGTCGACGCCTCCCGCCGCCAGCGCGATCACGTTCTTCGCCGCGCCGCACAGCTCGACGCCGACGACGTCGCTGTTCACGTAGACGCGGAAGGCGAGCGAGTTGATCATCTCCTGCAGCCACAGGGCGAGTGCCTCGTCCTCGGAGGCGACGACCGTCGCGCCCGGGAGGCCGGAAGCCACCTCCTCCGCCATGTTCGGCCCCGACAGCACGGCGACCGGGCGCCCCGTGACGAGCGAGGAGAGCCGGTCGCCGGTCGCCGGGTCGAGGCCCTTCGTGAGGCTCAGCACCGGTGCCGAGCCGCGAACATGACCGAGCGCCTCCCGGAAGGCTCGGCTCGGCACGGCGAGCACGACCAGGTCGGCCTCCTCGTAGGGAGCGTCGTCGAGCGTCTCGCGGCGGGCGATGAACACGTCGTGCCCGCGGCCGAGCAGGAGCTTGGCGAACGCGGTACCCCACGCACCGCCGCCGACCACGACCGCCCTCATGTCCGCCTCCGGAAATCCACGACCACCGGCACGCCCTCCAGGTCGAACCGCTCCCGAAGCTGATTCTCCACCCAGTAGCCGTAGTCGCGCGTCACGAGACCCGGGTCGTTGACCGTCAGCCGGAACCGCGGCGGCCGTGACTCGACCTGCGCGCCGTAGAGCACGTTCAGCCGCCGGGCGCCCTTGGCAGGCGGCTGGCGCAGCTCCTTGAGCTCGCCGAGGAAGCGGTTGAGCTCCGGCGTCGGGACCCGGGCCGCGTAGCCGGTCGTAGAGCTCCGCCACCTTGTCGAGCAGCCGCGAGATGCCTCGGCCCGTGATCGACGAGACGGTGATGAAGTCCGGTCGCTGGCGCAGCCGTCGCTGCAGCTCGGGACGCACGTCCTCGATCGTGACCTGCGAGATGTCCCACTTGGCGAGCACCACGAGCGTCGCGCAGTGCGCCTTCCGCGCGACCTCGACGGCGGTGATGTCGCCTTCGACGATGCCCTGTCCCGCGTCGACCAGCACCAGCGCGACGTCGGCGCGCTCGGCCGCCTCGAGCGCCCGCAGCTCGGAGTAGTACTCGATGCCCTGCCGCTGCTTGCGCTTGCGCCGCAGCCCGGCCGTGTCGACGAGCTGGAACGTACGGCCGCCGTGCTCGAGGATCGTGTCGATCGTGTCCCGGGTCGTCCCGGGCACCTCCGAGACGATCGTCCGCTCCACCCCGAGCAACCGGTTGTAGAGCGACGACTTGCCGACGTTCGGGCGCCCGAGGATCGCGACCCTGATCGCGTCGCCCGGCACCTCGCGCGCCGAGGTGCCCGGCAGCCGGGCCAGGATCTCGTCGAGCAGGTCGCCGGTGTTCGAGCCGTGGAGAGCCGAGACGGGGAACGGGTCGCCGAAGCCGAGCCGGTGGAACTCGTGGGTCAGATGCTCCTGCGCGGGGTCGTCGACCTTGTTCGCGAGCACGAGGACGTCCTTCTTCGCCTCGCGGAGGATCTGGGCGAGCTCCTCGTCGCCCGGCGTGATGCCGGCGCGGGCGTCGACCACGAAGAGGACCAGGTCGGCGTCGCGGATCGCGGCGCGCGCCTGCCCCGCGATCTGCCGGGTGATCGGGCTGGGGTCGGCGATGTCCACGCCGCCCGTGTCGATCAGCAGGAACTCGAGCCCGTTCCACTCGCAGACGAGCTCCTTGCGGTCGCGGGTGGTGCCCTCGGTCTCGTGCACGACCGCCTGCCGCGTCGCCGTGAGGCGGTTGACGAGCGTCGACTTGCCCACGTTCGGGAAGCCGACGATCGCGACCGTCCCCTGCAGTTGCGTGCTCACAGCGGCGGGACGAGGCCGCGCGGCCGTCCGTCGGCGTGAACGCCCGCGAGCCAGTCGAAGAGCACGTTGATCCGCCGCTCGACCTCGGCGGTCGCCTGCTTGTAGCCGCGGCCGTTCCTCGGCAGCCCGTCGAAGCGCACGGGCGCGCCGAAGGCGATCGAGCACGCGACCCGGTTGCCAAGGCTCCAGAGCTGCGTCCCGTAGACGGCGACCGGCACGATCGGCACGTCCTCCTGGAGCGCGACCATCGCCGCGCCGGGCTGCGCAGGCCCCGGGCGGCCGCTCTGCTGCCGCGTGCCCTCGACGAACAGCCCGACGGCGTTCCCGTCGCGGGCGGCGGCGCGCATCCGGCGGACGGCGTCGCGATCGGACTCGCCGCGGCGAATCGCGATCGCGCCGTGCAGCCGCAGGAACCAGCCGAGCGCGCGATGGTTCGCCGCCTCCGCCTTCGCGACGAACCAGACGGTTCGCGGCGAGAGCGCGCCGACGATCGGGATGTCGATCCAGTGCAGGTGGTTGATCGCGTAGACGACGCCCCCGGCGGAGGGAACCCGCTCGCCACCGTAGGCGCGGGCGTGGGTCGCAAGGCGCGTGGGCCAGCCCATATAGATGCGCCCGACGGCCCAGGCGAGGTCCTCACGGCGCATCGTCAGGACCGGGCTTGCTGGTGGATCAGGCCCTCGATCCGGGCGACGACGTCGTCGACGTGGAGCGACGTCGTGTCGATCAGGACGGCGTCCTCGGCCGGCTGCATCCGCTCACGGTCGGATGCGTCGCGCGTGCGCAGGTCGGTCGCGAGCGCGTCCGCGCCGATGTCGGGTCGCTCGGCCTGCCTGCGTGCGGCACGGATCTCGGGATCGGCCTGCAGGTACACCTTCACCTCGGCGTCGGGCGCGACGACGGTGCCGATGTCCCGGCCCTCGATCACGACGTTGCCCTGGTGGCCGAGGTCGCGCTGCCGCGCGCGCATCACCTCGCGAACCTCGTGGTGGCGGGCGACCACGGGCACCATGCGGTCGATGCGTGAGTGCCGGATCGCGGAGGTGACGTCGGCGGCATCGATAAACACGCGCCCCACCTCGTCGAACTCGACCGGGAACCGGTGGGCGAGCTCGCCGAGCGCCGCGCCCTCGCCGAGGGGCAGCCCCTCGCGCATCGCGAGCCAGGTGAGCGCGCGGTACATCGCCCCGGTGTCGAGATAGCGGAAGCCGAGCCGCTCCGCGAGCTTGCGGGCGACCGTCGATTTGCCGGCTCCGGCCGGCCCGTCGATTGACACGATCATCGGTGCGACACCGCCTCCAGGAGGTCGAAGAAGCCGGGGAAGGATACTGCGACGCACCCGGCGTCCCGCAGGTCGACTCCCTCGCGGCTCGCGAGCCCGGCCACCGCTCCGAGCATGGCGATCCGGTGATCGCCTCGAGCATCGACCTTGCCGCCGCGCGGGCGGGCGGGAACGCCCGTGACGGCGAAGCCGTCCTGCGCGCCACGCACCCGCGCTCCGATCGCCCGCAGCGCATCCACGACCGCCTCGATCCGGTCGGTCTCCTTGAGCCGCAGCTCCGCGGCGCCGGTGACGCGGCTCTCGCCGCGGGCGTGGGCTGCGAGCAGCGCGAACAGCGGCAGCTCGTCGACGAGCAGCGGCACCTCGCCGCTCTCGATCGTCGTGGCGGTCAGCCCGGCCGCACGCACCTCGAGGTCGCCGGCCGGCTCGGCGCCGACCCGGCGACGGGCGAGGACGGAGGCGCGGCCGCCCATGCGGTCGAGCACGTCGAGCAGGCCCGTCCGGCGCGGGTTGAGGTCGACGTCGTGGATCGTGAGCCGCGACTCCGGGACGATCGTGGCGGCAACCACGAACGGTGCGGCCGACGAGAAGTCGCCGGGCACGTCGACCGCCGGCAGCCGCAGCCGCTCGGGCGGGTCGAGCACCACCGCCGTGGAGCGCCCCGAGACCTGGACGCCTGCGTCCCGCAGGAGCCGCTCGGTGTGGTCGCGGGTCGGGCTCGGCTCGACGACGGTCGTGCGCCCGCTCGCACCCAGGCCGGCGAGCAGCACCGCCGACTTCAGCTGTGCGCTCGCAGCCTCCGGTGCGTAGTCGATGCCCGAGAGCGCGGCCCCGACGATGCGAAGCGGCAGGTGGCCGTCGGTCGTCTCGACGGTGGCACCCATGCGGCGGAGCGGCTCGGCGACACGCTCCATCGGGCGCGCCGAGAGCGACGCGTCGCCGACCAGCCGGAACTCGCGTCCCTCCTGGAAGGCGAGCACGCCGCAGACGAGCCGGGCGAGCGTCCCGGCGTTGCCGCAGTCGAGCTCGGCGGAGCGAAGCCCGCGCAGCCCGACCCCGTGCACGACGAGCTCGTCACCGTCCTCGTCGACGCGCACGCCGAGCGCGCGGACCGCGACCAGGGTCGACTCGGTGTCGGCCGAGCGTCCGAAGCCGCGCACGACCGTCTGCCCCTCCGAGATCGCGCCGAGCAGCAGGGCGCGGTGCGAGATCGACTTGTCACCGGGGACGGCGAGGTGGCCCTCGAGCGCCGCGACGGGCTCAATCCTCATCGATCACCGCCGAGACGACCACGCCGTAGCCCTGCGACTCGAGCAGGTCGGCGGCGCGGCGCGCCTCGCTCTCCCCCTGGACGAGCAGCGTGAGCCCGCCGCCCCGCTCCGGCGAGACGTGGTGGAGCTCGAAGTCCTCGATGTTGATGCGCTCGGCGCCGAGCGCCTGCGTGATGCCCGCGAGGACGCCCGGCCGGTCCGGGACGTGCACGCGCAGGCGCTGCAGCGCACCGGGGTCCGGATACTCGCGCTCCAGCATGCGGCGGCGGTTGCCGGAGGCTTCGCCGATGAAGCGGGCCAGGAACCCGGCGTCACCCTGCGCGAGCGCCGACTCGACCTGCTCGATCCGGCGGCGGTGCTCGGCGAGCGACGCGCGAATCGCCTCCGCGTTGTCGAGGAAGATGTCGATCCAGATCCGCGGGTTCGCGCCTGCGATGCGGGTCATGTCGCGCAGCGAGCCGCCCGCATGCACGAGGGGCTCGTGCCCTTCGATGCGTGCGGCTCCGGTCTGGTTGGCGACGACGTTCGCGAGCACGTGGGGCACGTGGCTCGTCATGGCGACCAGGCGGTCGTGGGCGTCGGCGTCGATCGCCACCGGAGTCGCGCCGAGCTCGGAGACGAAGCCGTGCACCAGCCGGTGCCGGGCCGCGTCGGTGTGGGCGACGGGAGTGAGGAACCAGGTCGCGCCCTCGAAGAGGGCTGCGCTCGCGTGCTCGGGCCCTCGGGTCTCGGAGCCGCAGATCGGATGCCCGCCGACGAAGCGCGAGGAGCCCGCCGCCGCCGCGACGACCGACGCCTTCGTGGAGCCGACGTCGGTGACGGTCGCCTCGCCGGCGGCGGCGAGCACGGCCGCGACCTGAGCGGGAAGGTGCGCGATCGGCGTGGCCACCACCACCAGCTCCGAGCCGTCGACCGCCTGCTCGAGCGAGGCGGCCGGCTCGACCGCCTCACGGGCCGCCGCCACCGCCAGTGCCTCCGGGTCCGGGTCGTAGCCGCGCACGTCGTCGCCGCACCGCCGTGCGGCGAGCGCGACGGACGCGCCGATCAGACCCGTGCCGATCACGGTCACCCGCATGCGCTCCATTGAACACGCTGCGACGTGGCCGGATCGATGCAACCCTGTGGCGGTGATCGCAGCACCGCCCCCGACACCGGCCGCGGTCGTGCGCCGGCTGCGGGCGGACGAGCGCGCAATGCGCACCGCCACCGGCACGCGCTTCGTCCGGATCGCCCGCGACCGGCAGCGCCTGCTGCTGGCGATCGCCGCCGATCCGGCGCGCGCGGCCGCGGTCGTCCGCCTCCGGCGCGTCGAGGGCGACGACGTCGCCGCCCGCCACGACCTCAACCGCCTTTCCGCCGGCAGCCCCGCCCAGGTCGGCGGCGTCACCACCGGCCCGGCCCGCCACGCGGGCGTGCTCCTCTCCTACTACCGGGAGGCCGAGCGCCGGTTCGGCATCCGCTGGCAGCTGCTCGCCGCGATCAACTTCGTCGAGAGCGACTTCGGCCGGGCGCGCACGACGAAGCGGGCCGACGCGCAGGGGCCGATGCAGTTCGAGCCGGCCACGTGGAGGGCGTACGGCCGGGGCGGCGACGTGAACGACGCCCATGACGCGATTCTCGGCGCCGCGAACCTGCTCGCGAGCAACGGCGGCCGCACCGACGAGCGGGCCGCGCTCCGCCACTACAACCTCTCACCGCTCTACTGGGACGCCGTCCTCCACCTGGCGCACCGCATGACGGTGGTGCGGCCGGCGTTCCGCGAGTACTACGCCTGGAAGCTCCACCTCAAGCACTGAGCCGGCACGGCGGCTCAGGCGGGCTCGCCCTCGCGCATCAGCTCGGCGAGCCGGAAGGCGAGGTCGAGCGACTGGCGCGCGTTGAGGCGCGGGTCGAGCAGCGTCTCGTAGCGCGACGCGAGGTGCTCCTCGAGCACGTCGTCGGCCCCGCCGAGGCACTCCGTCACGTTCTCGCCCGTGAACTCCAGGTGGACGCCGCCGGGCCACACCTCCTCGGCGCGGCAGGCCGCGAAGAAGCCCTCGAGCTCGGCCATGATCGTCTCGAACCGCCGCGTCTTCACGCCGCTCGCGGTCAGGATCGTGTTCGCGTGCATCGGGTCGGAGGCCCAGAGCACGGGATGCCCCTCGTCGCGCACCGCGGCCAGGAGCGGCGGCAGGAGCTCGCGGACGCGCTCCGCGCCCATGCGCGCGTAGAACGTCAACCGGCCCGGGACGCGCAGAGGGTTGAGCCGTTCGCAGAGCGCGATCGCGTCGTCGGGGGTCGCGGCGGGACCGAGCTTGACGCCGATCGGATTGTGGACGCCCGCGAAGAACTCGACGTGGGCGTCGTCGATGCCGCGGGTGCGCTCGCCGATCCAGAGCAGGTGCGCCGAGCAGTCGTACCAGTCGCCCGTGAGCGAGTCCCGCCGGGTGAGCCCCTCTTCGTACTCGAGCAGCAGACCTTCGTGGCACGTGAAGACGTCGACCTCGTGCAGTCCGCGCTCGGCGCTCAGGTCGATCCCGCAGGCCGCCATGAACCGAGCGCCCGCTCGATGTCGAGCGCGAGGCGCTCGTAGCGGCGTCCCTGGGGCGACGAGGCGACGAAATCCTTGTTCCACATGTGGACCTGCGTCAGGTCGGCATAGCCGCCCTTGGTGAACGCGCGCAGCAGGTTGAGGGTGGAGGCCGACTGGTTGTACCCCTCGAGCATCCGTTGCGGGTCGGGCACGCGGGCGGCCGGCGTCGGCAGCTCGCTGTTCACCATGTGGCCGCGGAAGCTCGGGAGCTCGAGGTCGCCGACCTGCTCGAACAGGTCGGAGCGCGGCTTCGTGAACTGCCCGGCGATCCGGCCGAGCTTCACGACCGGGAGCGTCGCGCCGTAGGTGAGGACGGCGGACATCTGCAGCATGATCTTCAGCTTCTCCCGGATCCGCTGGGTCGAGATCTCGTTGAACGACTCGACGCAGTCGCCCGCCTGGAGCAGGAACGCCCGGCGGTCGATCGCGAGCGCGAGCTGCTCGCGCAACGCCCGGGCCTCGCCCGCGAAGACGAGCGGGGGGCTTCCCCGCAGGCGGGCGACCGCCGCCTCGGCCACGCCGGGATCGGGCCAGGCGGGCTGCTGCAGCGCCCGGCGGGAGCGCCACGAGTCGGGGCTCCACGTGGAAGGGGTGACCGCCATTTCCTCTATCCTGCCAGCGATGACCTTCGCCTCCGGAAGCCGTTGGCTGTGGCGCCGCGGGCGAGGCCGAGCTCTGCGCTAGGCGCCTCGTCCGCTGACTTCGATCGCGGCGCGACCTTCACGACTTCGACGAGGTGACTTCCATGCGTGTCTTCTCCGGCATCCAGGCGACCGGTGCCAAGCACATCGGCAACTACATCGGCGCGATGCGCCAGTACGTGACGACCCAGGACGAGGGCGACGCCTTCTTCTGCATCGTCGACCTGCACTCGATCACCGTCGACTACGACCCGCAGGATCTGCACGACCGCACGCTCGACCTGGCCGCGCTGCTCTACGCGGTCGGGCCTCGACCCGGAGCGCTGCACGTTGTTCCTGCAGAGCCAGGTGACCGCGCACGCGGAGGCGGCCTGGCTGCTCTCGGCCGTCACCGGGTTCGGGCAACTCGGCCGGATGACCCAGTTCAAGGAGAAGGGCGAGGGCAAGGAGTTCGTCTCGGCGGGCCTCTTCACCTACCCGGTGCTGATGGCCGGGGACATCCTGCTCTACCGCACCGACGTCGTCCCGGTCGGCGACGACCAGCGGCAGCACATCGAGCTGGCGCGCGACGTCGCCGAGCGCTTCAACTCGCGCTACGGCGAGACGTTCGTGGTCCCTCGCGGCGTGTTCCCGGAGATCGGGGCGCGGATCATGGACCTGCAGGAGCCGGCGAGGAAGATGTCGACGACGGGAGGCTCCGCGCAGGGCACCGTGCTCGTGCTCGACGAGCCCGATCTGATCAGGCGGAAGTTCCGGACTGCGGTCACCGACTCGGGACGCGAGATCCGCTACGACCCCGAGGCGAAGCCGGGCGTCTCGAACCTGATCGAGATCATGTCGGTGGCCACCGGCGTCGCGATCGACGAGCTCGAGCGATCGTTCGACGGGCGCGGCTACGGCGACCTGAAGACCGACGTGGGCGAGGCGGTGGTCGAGCTCTTCCGCCCGATCCAGGAGCGCTACGGCGAGCTGCGGGCCGACGAGCTCGAGCTGAAGCGCCTGCTCGGGATCGGCGCCGAGAAGGCGCGGGCGGTCTCAGCGCCGACGCTGGAGCTGATGTACGAGCGCATGGGCTTCGTCCGGCCGTAGCTCGCGCCACGCTCCGGGCGCGAGCCCGTCGACGCCGAGGCCGGCATAGCGGGAGCGGTGGAGCCGCGTCGACGGGATGACCCACGGCCTCCAGCATCCGCTTCACCTGCCGATTCCGGCCCTCGTGGATCACCAGCTCGATCCGACGGGCGCCGAGCCGGCGCACGCGCGCCGGCCGGGTCGGACCGTCGTCGAGCTCGATGCCCCGACGCAGCAGCTCCAGCGCCTCGTCGCCGACCCGGTCGCGGGTCTCGACCTCGTAGACCTTGTCGATCTCGTAGCGCGGGTGGGCGAGCCGGTGGGCGAGCTCGCCGTCGTTCGTCAGGAGCAGCGCGCCGGTCGTGTCGGCGTCGAGCCGGCCGACGGGGACGACGCGGACCGGGTGGTCGACGAGGTCGACGACCGTCGTGCGTCCCTGCGGGTCGCTCGCCGTCGTCACCACGCCCGCGGGCTTGTGCAGGAGCACGTAGGTGAGGTGCTGCAGGACGAGCGGCCGCCCGTCGAGACGCACGTCGTCGCGCTCGTCGACGAAACTGTCGAGCCTGCCCGGGTCGCCGTTCACCGTCACGCGACCCTCCTTGATCAGCTCGTCCGCCTTGCGTCGCGACGCGACGCCCGCACGGGCGATGAACGCGTTGAGGCGCACGACGGCAGGCTATGCGCCGAGCACTACGCAGGCGAGGCGTGCTGCGGCGGGTGGACGGCGTGCCGCAGCGTCGCGGCGAGCCACAGCGCGACGATGTCGGCGACGAGCAGCGAGAGCGGCGCGAGCGAGCCGCTCGCGAGCGCCCAGACGAAGAGCACGAGCGCGATCGTCCCGAGCGCGGCGAAGAAGCCGACTGCCTTCACGCTCCCGCGCGTCGCCGAGCGCGCAGGTCGACGCACCGACCACGCCGATCGCAGCGGTCGCCCAGCGGTGGCTCGAACCGACGAGCCAGACGCTCCAGCCCTGGTGCGTGGCGGCGTAGGTGAGGACGACGAGCGCCGTCGCGAGCGTGGCCGTGCCGTCCCTGGCGGTGAGTCTCATGCGAACACCTCCGATCCGGAGTCTCGCGCGGACGGCGTCCGCCGGCATCGGTGTTCGCTACGGACTCGCGACCACCTGCTGCTCGGCGCAGAGGCGCTCGCGGGAACGGGCGGCGCGCGCGCGATGTCGCGGCGCGTCGTCGCGGTCGCGGTGGCGGCTGTCGAGCCAGTCGACGATCGCGTCGGCGCCCGCGATCGCGGTTCCGTCCTCCAGCTCGAGCAGCGGCACCGAAGCCTGGCCGAACCGCTCGAGTAGCTCCCCGCGCTCTGCGGGCTCGGCCGCGACCTGCCGGAGGACGACCGGGACGCCGAGCTCGGTCAGCCGCTGGCGGACCCGCTGCGACGCACGGCACCACTCCGTCTGCCAGAGGGTGAGCACAGCCCCAGCGCAGCACGCGCTGCGCTGGGCGTCATCAGTAGATCGCCGTGGCGAGCCGCCGCCGGTACTGCACCGTCAACGGATGCTCGTGGCCGAGCTCGCCGAAGAGCCCGACCATCGTCTCGCGCGTGCCCTCGGGGTCGTCGCCGACCTTGCCGAGCAGCAGCTCGAAGGCGCGCTCGTAGTCGCCGGCGCCGAGCGCGTCCTTGAGCTGGGGATCGTCGACCGTCTCGGCGAGGGGCGGCTGCAGCAGCCCGTCCAGGAACTCCTCGATCGCGGCCGCGGGCTGCACACCGACGAACTCCGCGACGACGTGGCCGTTGCGGAACGCCTTCACGGCCGGAATGCCCCGGATGCCGTACTCGCCGGCGACGCCCGGATTCGCGTCGACGTCGACCTTGACGAGCTTCACGCCCTTCGCACCGGTCGCGGCCTCGAGCACCGGGCCGAGCGCCTTGCACGGCGCGCACCAGTCGGCCCAGAAGTCGACCACCACCGGCTCGGCCGCCGACGCGCCGATCACCTCGGTCTCGAAGCTCAGGTCGGTGGCGTCCACGACGCCACGAGGGTACCTCGCGCGCCCCGGCCCCGGGCGCTAGGCCGGGCGCTTCTCGGCGACCGCTTCCAGCCGCTCGCGGATCTGGGTGACGTCGCTGCCGAGCTCGTCGACGCGCGGGAGCGCCGCCAGCGACTCGAGCCCGAAGACGCGCTCGAAGAGCGGGGTCGTCCGGTAGCGGATGGCACCGAACTCGTCGTCGCGCCCTCCCTCGGCGATCAGCCCGCGCTCGACGAGCCCGGAGACGACGCCGTCGACGTTGACGCCGCGGATCCGCGCGATCTCGGGGCGCGAGACGGGGCCGAGGTAGGCGATGATCGCAAGCGTCTCGAGCGCCGCCTGCGAGAGCCCGCGCTCGGCCGGCTTCTCGAACAGTCGCGCGCATGCGTCGGAGGCGTCTGCCGAGGCACGAAACGCCCAGCCGCCCGCGACGTGCTCGAGGACGATGCCGCTGCGGCCTTCGCAGTAGCGCTGCCCGAGCAGCTCGAGCGCCTCCTCCACCTGCACGCGGTCGAGGTCGGCGGCGGTCGCGAGCTCGTCGAGCGGCAGCGGCTGTGAGGCGACGACGAGCAGTGCCTCGAGCGTGCGTGCCACCTCCGCGGCGGGCGCGCGCTCCGTCGTGATCAGGCGGAGAGGTGTGTGCTCCACGAGAGGCTCCTTTCTGCGTCGGCGCGGGAAATCCTTATCGGGGCGAAGGGCGCCGCCTGGGCGATCGCGAGCTCGCCCTGCTTGCGCAGCTCGAGCAGCGCCAGGAAGGCGACGGCGACCTCGACGCGCGAGAGCCCGGCCACCTCCTGCTCGAAGTCGAAGCGGCTTCGCCGCCGCAGCAGCGACCGCCACCGTTCCACGAACTGCCCGACCGGCGGGAAGCGCAGCCCCATGTGCGCGGTCGAGGGGGCCGGCGGCTCCACCGCGAGCCCGCGCAGCGCCGCCGCGAGCCTCGCGGGCTCCTGTGGCGCGAGCTTCCGCTCTACCTGCGGCGCGAGCGGTGCCGGCCCGAGCCGGAAGTAGAGATTCCGCCGCTGCTCGAGCCGGTCGCGCAGGAAGCCCGCCGCCTCCTTCGCCCGGCGATACTCGGCGAGCCGCCGTGCGAGCTCCTCGGCCGCCTCCTCCGGCTCGAGCTCGGCGAGCTCGGCGTCCTCCTCCGGGAACATCGCGCGCGCCTTCAGCTCGAGCAGGGCGCTGATCAGGATCAGGAACTCTCCGCACGCGTCGAGGTCGAGGTCGCCCCGCGCGTCGAGGTGCTCGACGAACGCGATCACGATCTCGGCGAGGTCGACCTCGCGCAGCGGCAGCTCCTCCCGGAGCACCAGCGACAGCAGCAGGTCGAACGGCCCCTCGAACGCGTCGAGGTCCAGCTCCAGCTCGCGGACGGCCACGCGGCCAGGGTACTGCCGCTACCGGACGCGGCCTCTGGGGATCGCCATCGCCGGCCCCTTCGGCGGGTCCCGCCGCGACTCACGGGAACCGGACTCGGCCGGGCGGCGCTGGTTCCAGACGAAGAACCCGGCCGCGGCGACGAAGCAGACGATCGAGACCCAGGCGTTCAGCCGCAGCCCGGCGAAGTGGTGCGCGGGGTCGATCCGCAGCAGCTCCTCGAAGAAGCGGCCGAAGCAGTACCAGGCGACGTAGAGCGCGAAGAGCCCGGGCGGCCGGATCCGGAGGCGGCGGTCGACGTAGAGCAGGATCGCGACGCCGACGAGATCCCAGATGAGCTCGTACAGGAACGTCGGGTGGAAGGTCGTGTAGCCGAAGTACCGCGGATCGGCGGGCAGGTGCGAGGCGTCGATCTTGAGCCCCCACGGGAGCGAGGTGGGCTTGCCGTAGAGCTCCTGGTTCCACCAGTTGCCGATCCGCCCGATGCCCTGCGCGAGCAGGAGGCCCGGCGCGACCACGTCCATGAACGGCGCCACCCGGACGCCGTTGCGCCGGAGGACGGCGGCACCGGCGAGCGCCCCGAAGAGGATGCCGCCCCAGATGCCGAGGCCGCCCTTCCACACCTCGAAGATGCCCTGCCATTTCGGCGTCGGCACCTCGCTCCACGAGGTCACGTCGTGGTAGGCGCGGGCGCCGACGACGCCGAACGCCACTCCCCATACGGCGACGCGGGTGACGAGATCCCAGTCGCCGCCGCGGGCGAGCCAGCGCCGCCCCGACAGCCAGATGCACGCGAGAATCGCGACCAGCAGCGTGAGGCCGTACATGTGCAACTGCAGCGGGCCGAGGTGGACGACGCCCGTGTGCGGCGAGGGGATGAAGCCGAGCGGCACCACCGCACGGTAGTACATCCGCGCGGCCGCCCGGTCGTGGCTCCCCGAGCGCTACCGGAGGATCGCGACTGCCAGCTCGGGCGAGCAGCCTTTCTCGAGCAGCTCCGCGGCGTGGTGCAGGTCGATGTCGGTACGCGCGGCGAGCTCGGCCGCGGCGTCCGCCGGGTATCCGGCCCGCCGCAGCTCCTGGGCGCGCCAGCGCTCGACGAGCTCCTGCTCGGTGGGTCTGATGTTGGCTTCCGCAGTCGGCACGTGATCTCGATCCTCTCGTCCTCTGTTCGGTAAAACGACCGGCCCGGTTCTCCCCATGCCGGGGGATCTGGAGAATTAACGCAGTCCTTACCGCTCGGGCCGCCGGCGGAGGGCGGCGACCGCGAGGGCGAGCGCGGCCAGGGTCACCGCAGGCATCTGCCAGTCCCAGTCGACACCGGCGTGCAGGGCGTACACCGTCAGGCCGGCGGCCGGCGCCGCCGCGAGACGGCGCAGCGCGGTCCCGAGCGGCAGCAGCACGATCGCCAGCACGAGCAGGAGGCCGACCGCTCCCAGCTCCGCGGCGGCCTGCAGGTAGAGGCTGTGGGCGTCGTGGGCGGCCGGCAGGCGCGCGTACTCGACCGCGAAGGTCCCCGCCCCCGCGCCGCCCAGCGGATGAGTGCTTGCGACATCGCGCGCGACGCTCCAGTAGGCGGCGCGGTCTCCCGCCTGCGCGGGAGTGAAGAGCAGCAGCGCCGCGAGCAGGCCGGCCGACGCGAGCACCGCACCCACCGCGACGGGGAGCTTGCCGCGGACGAGCGCTACCCCGACGACCGCGCCGACCACGGCGGTGGCGAACGAGGCACGGCTGGAGGTGAGGGCGAGCGCGGGCAGCAGCACGGCGAGCGGTGCGAGGAGCACCGGAGAGCGCCGTTCGAGGGCGAGCACGAGCGTCACGACCGCGCCGATCGCCGCGAGCACCCCGAGGGCGTTGGCGTACCCGAGGGGGCCGCTCAGCGCGAGCCCCTCGTAGGTGTCCCAGTGCGACCCGTGCAGTACCCGGCCGCCGAGCGCCCAGCCGGCGACCGCGGTCGCGCCGAGGACGACGCCGACCGGCAGGCCGTCGCCCGCGAGCAGGAACGCAACCGCCGCGACGGCGTAGAGCAGCGTGCGCTGCGTGTCGAGCCAGGAAACGGACGGTGCGACCGACCAGGTGGTGGAGGCGGCCGACCACAGGAGGAGCGCTGCGAGCAGCCCGGGCAGGGCGAGCACGAGCGCCGGCCGCCGGAGCCCACCGGAGCGGGCGAACGACGTCCGGAGCGCCGGCGTCCAGAGCGCGAACAGCGCTGCGGCCGCTCCGAGCGCCAGCGCGCCGTAGCGCCAGGCGTTCGGGAAGTACCCGCCCTGCGCCAGGGAGAGCGCGAAGACCGCGAGCGCAGCCGTTGCCACCCCGCGCGCAGCCGGGAGCGGCGCAAGCGCCGCTCCCGGTCTACGGACGGACAGCATCATGGTCTCGGCTCAGGTGCCGTTCGGCGTCCCGATCGTCGCCTGGACGAGGCGGCGAGTCGAGGTACCACCGAGCAGGTCCTGGCCCTGCACCCGTGCCCGGACGAACAGCACGAGGTACCCGGTGCGCGGGAAGTAGCGTCCGGGGACGAGGTTCATCGTCGCCCAGCCGCTTGCATCCGTGCGGACCTCCGGCACCGCGAGGATGCGGCTGTACGGAACCCCGACGACGTAGACGAGCGCGTTCGAGACGCTCTTGCCGTTGGCGTCGTTGACGTGCACCTTCATCTGGGTCGGCGCGTGCCGCGACCGGATCGGGTTCTGCGAGTAGGCGACCTTGTCGATCACCAGGCGGTCGGGAAGCGACACCGAGGCGGCGGCGATCACCTTCGAGTTGGACGACGTCGTGGTCGTCGTCGTCGTCCCGCTCGCGGGCTGGACGACACCGTCGGATTCGACTGCGTTCTGGGTCTGGCCGGTCGAGTTCGTCGCGAAGACGTACGCGCGGAGGCTGTGACCCTGGTCGGCGCTCTGGATCGTGTACGAGTTGGACGTCGCCCCGCCGATCTCGACGCAGCTCGCGCCCTTCGAGTCGCAGCGGCCCCAGCGGTAGGCGTAGAGCGTGATCTTCGACTCGCTCGACCAGGTGCCGTTGGTCGTCTTCAGCGTCTGGCCGACCGCGCCGGTGCCGCTGAGCAGGGCGGCGTGAGCGGAGCCGGATGCCCGTGCTCGTACTGCGCCGAGCTCGACGAGCCGGCGGCGACGCCGCTCGTGGCGAGCAGGACGGTGGCACCGGCCGCGAGCGCGGCCAGCGCGACCGTCGCAAGCCAGCGGGCCCTGAATGTTCTGTTCGTCATGTGAGCGTCCCCTTTCGAGTTCATCGAGAACGACGGTAGAGCCGCCGCCTCAGCGTCGGAACGCGCGCGATCAGGACGGCGCAAGGCTTTCGTGAGGTTCTGCTCACACGGCGCGGCGATACTTCTGGCGATGGCGAGGATCCGGCTCGGCATGCGGTGGTGGCTCGCGGGCGCGTTCGCGGCGATCGCCGTGCTGACGGCTGCGCTGATCGCGACGGTCTCCTCGCGCCAGGTGGCACGGGACGTGACAAAGAACGCCCGCAACATCGCGATCGGCGGCGCCGTCTCCGCAGGCTTCTCGATCGAGCAGGCGATCCCGAACGGACGGCTCGCGCCGCAGGTGCGGCTTGCCGGCCACGAGAACGGGCTCGCCCTCTTCGTCTTCGGGCCGACGGGGCAGCTCGTCGCCTCCTCGACGCTCCCGGGCATCCGCTGGACGACGGTTCCCGACGCCGACCGGGCGCTCGCGGGCGCGCTCACGGGACGGCGGTTCGCCGAGTCCTTCTCGGGCGGAAAGGCGACCGTCGTCGCTCTCCCGCTGCGGCGAACGCGGGCGGCTTCGGCCCTCGTCGCGTACGCGCCTCGCCCGCAGGCCTACGGCGCATCGCTCTCGATCTTCCGCAGCGAGGTGTTTCGCGTCTCCGTCTGGGCGGTGGGTGCGGCCGCGGCGCTCGGGCTCGTGCTCGCGGCGCTGATCTCGCGGCGGTTGCGCCGCATCGCGAAGGCGGCGGCGGCGATCGAGCGCGGCGGGTTCGACATCGAGCTCGAGCCCGGCTTCCAGGACGAGATCGGGCTGCTCGCCTCGACCATCGACCGGATGCGGCGGCGGCTCGGCGACGCCTTCGCCCAGGTGCAGGCCGAACGCGACCGCCTCGAGCTGCTGCTCGACCGTCTACACGAGGGCGTGATCGCCGTCGACCCGTCGCTGCGCGTGCAGTACGCGAACGCGAGCATGCGGCGTCTCCTGCCGGGGCTCGAGCCGGAGACACCGCTGCCGGAGACCTTTGCGGAGCTGCCGCTGCGGGGCGTCGCGACCGGACTCTTCGTGCCGGGCGCCCCCGTGTCCGAGGCGCGCAGCGACACCTACGACGGCACCACGTACGCCCTCGTCGGCATCCCGGCCGCGGGCACCGGACTGGCGGTGCTCGTGCTGGCGGACATCACCGAGAACGAGCGGCGCCGGCGGGCCGAGCGCGAGTTCGTCGCGAACGCCTCGCACGAGCTGCGCACTCCGGTGAGCGCGATCTCCAGCGCCGTCGAGGCCCTCGAGCTCGGCGCGCGCGAGCAGCCGGAGGAGCGCGACCGCTTCATCCGGCTGATCGGCCGGCAGGCCGTGCGCCTGACGCGGCTGACGAGCTCGCTGCTCGTGCTGGCGCGTGCACAGACGCGCGAGCAGGGCCTGCAGCTCGTGCCCGTCGCCGTCGAGCCGCTCCTGCGGTCGGTCGCGGCGACCTCCGACCCGGACGAGCGGCTGCAGGTCGAGTGCGAGCCGCGGCTCGCAGCGACGGCGCAGCCGGACGTCCTCGAGCAGATCGTCGCGAACCTCGTCGGGAACGCGGTCAAGCACGCGCCGGCGGGGACCGTGCTGCTGCGGGGCGTGCAGGCGAACGGCCACACGGTGATCGAGGTGTCGGACCGCGGCCCGGGCATCCCGCCCGACGTCCGCTCGCGCATCTTCGACCGCTTCTACGCGGGCGAGGGGCCCGCCCGCGACGGGTTCGGCCTCGGCCTCGCGATCGCGCGGGACTCGGCCACGGCGATGGGCGGCAGGCTGGAGATCGATTCGGAGCCGGGCGTCGGCACGACCGCACGGGTGATACTGCCGGCGGCATGAGTCGTGCGAGGGGAAGCGAGAGGCCGTGAGGATCCTGCTGGCCGACGACGAGCCCGACCTGCTCGAGCCGGTCGCCTACGCGCTCCGCCAGCACGGCTTCGAGGTGACGACGGTCGGCGACGGGGACGCGGCGATCGAGGCGGCGCGGACGGGCGGCTACGACCTGCTGATCTGCGACGTGCTGATGCCGGGAACGCTCGGCACCGACGTGACGCGGGTGTTGCGCGAGGAGGGCGACCTGCCGATCATCCTGCTGACGGCGAAGGACGCGGAGGTCGACCGCGTGCTCGGCCTCGAGCTCGGCGCCGACGACTACGTCACGAAGCCGTTCTCGTCGGCCGAGCTCGTCTCCCGGGTGCGCGCGCTGCTGCGCCGGCGCGAGCTCGACCGCACGAGCGCCGGCGGCGGCGGGACGCTCGAGGTGGGCGGCCTGAAGATCGACTACGCCCGGCACGCCGTCGAGGTCGACGGCCGCACGGTGAGCCTGACCCCGTCGGAGTTCAACCTGATCAGCCTGCTGGCCTCCTCGCCGGAGCAGGTGTTCTCGCGCTCCCAGATCATGGAGCGGCTGTGGCAGACGCCGCACGTCGGGGACGCGCGCGCCTGCGACGTGCACATCTCCAACCTCCGCCGGAAGCTGGAGCGCGACCCGTCGCACCCGGAGCGGATCGTCACGGTGCGCGAGTTCGGGTACAAGCTCGTCGCTCTGTGAGCGAATCCTTACGGATCGCTAACAGGGGCCTCAGTGCGGCCACTTCGAGTCTCAAGCGGACGGCCTAGGCTCGCAGTGTGCCGCTCTCCCCCGCCTCCGTCCGCCTGCTCGCCCGCTGCAACGGGTTCGAGGTCGAGGCCGGCGGTGCGGTGGTCGGCTCGGTCGAGACCCCGGTGTTCTCGGGCACGTCGCTGCGCCCGGACTACCTGATCCTGCGCACCGCCGACGAGATCCCGGGCCGGTTCCGGCTCGTGCCGCCCGACCTCGTGGTCGCGGTCGACCCGCGCGCGCGCACCGTCTGCCTGGGGCTCGAGCCCGACGAGGTCGCGAACCTCGACGAGCCAGACGCCTGAGCCCGCGTCAGGCTGAGCCCGAGTCAGGCGAGCCCGCGTCAGGCGACCGCGGACTCGCCGAGGAGCATCTTCACCTCGGCGTAGAAGTCCGGCACCGGCTGCACCTTGTACTGGGGCCCGAACGCGTAGACCTTTCGCCCCTGTGACGTGATCAGGTCGGCGTAGACCGGCGAATCGCCCGGGAAGTCGCGAATCAGCTGCGCGAGCTCCTTGATCGTGCCCGCCCGCGCCGTCGACGCGTCGATCGTGAGCCGCACCTCGCGCTTCTCGGGAACCGCCTCGAACGCGGCCAGCTCCAGCGCGACGAGCTTGGTCTCTCCCTCGCGCCGCTCGAGCCGTCCCTTGACGATCAGGATGCGGTCGGTCGTGCAGAGCTCGCGCGCCTTCTCGTAGGTCGAGTTGAAGACGACCGCCTCGATGCCGCCGGTCATGTCTTCGAGCCGCAGGAAGACCATGGTGTCGCCACGCTTCGTCGTCAGGTGACGCAGCGACGAGACGATCCCGCCGACGATCACGGTCTCGCCGTCGCGGCGGCGCTCGAGCTCGCCGATCGTCGCGTCGGATTTCCTGCGCAGCTGGTCGCGCACGCCGGACAGCGGGTGCTCGGTGACGTAGAGGCCGAGCACCTCCTTCTCCATGCGCAGCAGGTCGCCCTTCTCGAACTCCTCCGTCGGAGTCGGCGGGTGGTGCTTGGGCGCCTCCTGCTCGGGCGGGCCGAGATCGAAGATCGACGCCTGCCCCGCGAGCCGGTCGGCCTGCTGCTTTTGCCCCCACGAGACGGCCTGCTCGAGCACCTCGAGCATCCCTTTCCGCGAGCCGGGCAGCGCGCCGCACTTGACGAGCGCCTCCAGGACGCGCTTGTTCGAGACGGTCGGGTCGACACGCTCGGAGAAGTCCCAGATCGAGGTGAACGGGCCTCCCTCCTCGCGGGCGGCGATCAGCGACCGTGCTGCGCCCTCCCCCACGCCCTTGACCGCGTTGAGCCCGAAGCGGATCTTGCCGCCGACGACGGCGAAATCCACCTGCGACTCGTTCACGTCGGGCGGCAGCACGTCGATGCCGAGCTCGTGGCACGCGTTCACGTAGAAGGGGACGCGGTCCTTCGTGTTCATCACGGAGCTGATCAGCGCCGCCATGTACTCGCAGGGGTGGTGCCGCCGCAGCCAGGCGGTGCGGTAGGCGATCAGCGCGTAGCAGGCCGCGTGCGCCTTCGGGAACGAGTAGTCGGCGGCCTTCTCGACGTCCTCCCAGAGCTGCTTCGCGGCCTGGGGCGTGACGTCGTGCTCGGCCGCCCCGTCCATGAACTTGTCCTTCAGGGAGTCCATCAGGGCCCGGATCTTCTTGCCGATCGCCTTGCGCAGGTCGTCGGCCTCCGTGATCGAGAAGCCGGCGAGCTCGCGGGCGATCCGCATGTACTGCTCCTGGTAGATGCAGATCCCGTAGGTGTCCCTCAGGATCGGCTCGAGCCGCTTGTCGATGTAGGTGACCGACTCCTGGCCGGCCTTGCGCTTGCCGTAGGCGGGGATGTAGCTCATCGGGCCGGGGCGGTAGAGCGCGACGAGGGCGATCAGGTCCTCGAACACCGTCGGCTTCACCTGCCGGAGCGACTCCCGCATCCCCGACGACTCGAACTGGAAGACGCCGACGGCGTCGCCCTGCGCGAGCATGCGGTAGGTGGCCTTGTCGTCCATCGGGATCGTCGCGATGTCGAGGCCGCCGAGCAGCTCGCACGCCTTGTCGATCACGTCGAGGTTGCGCAGGCCGAGGAAGTCCATCTTCAGCAGGCCGAGCGCCTCGATGTCCTTCATCGAGAACTGGGTGACGACCTCCTGGTCGGTGCCCTTCTGCTGCAGCGGGACGACGTTGATCAGCGGCTCGGCGCCGATCACCACGCCTGCCGCGTGGATCGAGTCGGCGCGCGTGAGCCCTTCGAGCGGCCGGGCGAGCTCGACGATCTCCTTCGCGACGGGATCGCCGTCGAGCGTCTTCAGCAGGTCGCCGGCTTCGGCCAGCGTCTGTCCCGGCCCTTCGGGGATCAGCTTCGCGATCCGGTCGACGACGCCGTAGGGGACCTCGAGCACGCGGCCCGCGTCGCGCACCGCGGCGCGCGCCGCCATCGTCGAGAAGGTGATGATCTGCGCGACCCGGTCGGAGCCGTACTTCTCGCGCACGTAGTTGATCACGCGCTCGCGACCCTCGACGGCGAAGTCGATGTCGATGTCGGGCATCGTCTTGCGGCCCGGGTTCAGGAACCGCTCGAACATCAGGTCGTAGCGGATCGGGTCGATGTCGGTGATCGCCAGGCGTGTAGGCGACGAGCGAGCCCGCCGAGGAGCCGCGGCCCGGGCCGACCGAGACGCCGTTCGTCTTCGCGAAGCGGATGAAGTCCCAGACGATCAGGAAGTAGTCGGTGAACCCCATCTCCTTGATCGTCTTCAGCTCGTAGCGCAGACGCTCCTGGAGCTCGGGCGTGATCGTGTCGTAGCGCCGCTGCAGGCCCTTCTCGCACTGCTCGACGAGGTAGTCGAACGAGTCGCGTCCCTCGGGCACGTCGAAGCGCGGCAGCAGGATCCGGCCGAGCTCGATCTCGACGTTGCAGCGCTCGGCGACCTCGAGCGTACGGCGCATCGCCGCGTCCTGGCCGGGAAAGTCGAGCGCCATCTCCTCGGGCGTCTTGAAGTAGAAGTGGTCGGTCTCGAACTTCCAGTGGTTCGGGTTCTTCAGCGAGTCGCCCGACTGGATGCAGAGGAGCGCCTCGTGGGCGCGCGCGTCGGTGTCGCGCAGGTAGTGGACGTCGCCCGTGGCGACCGTCGGCAGCTTCAGCTTGTCGGCGAGCGTCACGAGCTGCGGGAGGATCCGGGCCTGGACGTCGAGGTGCGCGTTCTGGAGCTCGACGTAGACGTTGTCGCGGCCGAAGGTCGCTGGCGAGCCGGTCGAGCTCGGCCTCGGCGTCGGTGACGCGGTTCTCCTCGAGCGCCTTGCAGACCCGTCCGGAAAGGCAGCCGGAGAGCGCGAGCAACCCCTCGCTGTGGGACTCGAGCAACTCCCAGTCGACCCGGGGCTTGTAGTAGTAGCCCTCGAGGTAGCCGAGCGAGGAGAGCTTGATCAGGTTCGAGTAGCCGGTGTTGTCGGCCGCGAGCAGGGTGAGGTGGGCGTTGCCCTTCTCGTGGGCGTGCCGGTCGTCGCGACGTAGACCTCGCAGCCGATCACCGGCTTCACGCCGGTCTCGCGGGTCGCCTTCCAGAGCTGCACGGCGCCCGCCATCGAGCCGTGGTCGGTGAGCGTGACCGCCGGCATCTCGAGCTCGGCCGCCCGCGCGACGAGATCCTTGACCCGGCACGCTCCGTCGAGGATCGAGTACTCCGAGTGGACGTGCAGGTGGACGAAGTCGGCCTGGCTCATGCGCGGAGGGTCAGTGTACGCCCGCCTCCGGCGGGCACTCGCGCCCCGTGCACGGCCCCGACACGAAGGAGCTCACGGCCGGCGCGCGCGGCCGGCGCCCCGGCGGCGGAGCCACGCGGGTTCGCCGAAAGCGCGCCTCGCCGGAGCGCCGTCGAGGGGTCTTACGGCGTCAGTTCTGCCACGGCCGGGCGACGCTCGCCAGGAGCCAGTCGGAGACCACCTCCCACACGTCGTCGTCGGCCGGGTCCGGGGGCAGCGGCTCGTCGGCGAGCCGTCGGAGCTCCGCCGCGAGCGCGGGCATCGACCGCCGGCCGAGGCGGCCGAGGCGGCCGAGCCGTCTCCGCACGGCGCGGCGGCGCTCGTCGGTGGCGATCCGCTCGGGTGCCCGCGCGGCGATCGCCTCCTCGATCTCGGTGGTGGAGACGCCGATCTCGGCGACGGCGGCGAGCGCCGCACGGCAGGCCCTGGCCCGGCGCTGCTCGATGTCGCCCGCGTCGACGGCGGTGACGGCGTCGGAGATGCAGCACAGGCAGAAGAGGAACGGGATGCCGCGGACGCCGGCCTCCATCGCAAACGCGCGGACGACCTCCTTCGTGATCGTCGCGGCGCGCGGGTCGCGCTCGAACTCCGCCGCGAGGGCCGCGGCCGCGGGACGCCATTCGTCCCCGAGTCGCGCGACCCGCTGCAGGCCGTCCCGGATCTCCGCCTCCAGACTCGTCGACCAGAGCGCCTCGACGGCCGACGCGACCAGCTCGTCGACCTCCGGCCCGCGGGCCCACACGAGCACGGCGTCCGCCAGCTCGGCGAGCGGCTCGCACTCCCACCCGGCGAGCTGCAGGCCGAGCTCCAGGGCGACGTCCCACGGTTCGGGCGCGAAGACGAAGTCGTCGAAGTCGTCGAAGTCGTCGGCGAGCTCTACGAGGTCGGGCATCTGGCCATCAAAGCTGCACCCGGCGCCTCTGTCATCGGAGCTTTCGGACGATGGGGACAACTCGGCACACATCCGCCGCAGACCACGGGCTCGTCCCGGGCCGCGCGCGCTCCTGCGCCAAGGATTCGAGCGCCCCCGACCGAAGGCAGGGACGATGTCCCGGCGCACGGTGCCCGCCGTCCTCGCCTGCCTGGCCGCCGGCACGGTCGCGCTCGCGCTGACCGGCGGCCCGGAGCAGCCGCGTGCGGCCGAGGCGCTCCCAACCCTGAAGGTGCTCACGCCCGTCTCGGGCTGGCGGGCGCCCGGGGTCGCAGTCGCGGTCTCCGGATTCGCGAGGGCCGGCGAGCGCGTCGACCTGCGCGCGGGTCGACGTCGGCTCGCGTCGGCGCACGCCGGCGGCCGCGGGCGCTACCGGCTCCGGTTCGTGCCTCGCTCGGCGGGCCGCTACCGGCTGACGGTGACCGCCGCCGGCCGCAGCCGCCCGGCCGGGACGCTCACCGTCCGGCCGGTCGTGCTCGACGCCGTCGGCGACGTCACCTTCGGTGAGCAGGTCGGCCCGACGATCGCACGCCTCGGCGGCGCTTACCCCTGGACGAACGTCGCGGCGGCCCTGCGACACGCCGACATCACGATCGGCAACCTCGAGACGGCCGTCTCGACCCGCGGCGTCGCCGCGGTCAAGCAGTACACCTTCCGCGGCTCCCCGGCCGCGCTGCTGCCGATGCGACGCCTCGCGGGGTTCGACGTCCTGACGCTCGCGAACAACCACACCGTCGACTACGGGCGCGACGCGCTGCTGGACACGGTGCGGGCGGTTCGTGCCGCCGGCATCCAGACGATCGGCGCGGGCTCGACCTCGCTCCGGGCGCGCAGGCCGGCGTTCGTGCGGGCGGGCGGCCTCGAGGTGGCCTTCCTCGGCTACTCCGACGTGAACCCGCTCGGCTTCACCGCGACCGCGACCGAGCCGGGCACGGCCAGGGCGGACGTCGCGGCGATCACCGCCGACGTCCGCGCCGCCCTGCGGCGCGCCGACCTCGCCGTCTGCTTCTTCCACTGGGGCACGGAGATGCACCCCGCCCCCGACGCCCGCCAGCAGCTCTTCGCGGCGGCCTGCCTGAACGCCGGCGCCCGCCTCGTGGTGGGCGCGCACCCCCACGTCCTCGGCGGGCTCGCCCGGCCGACGGAGCGGTCGCTCGTCGCCTGGACGCTCGGGAACTTCGTCTTCCCGTCGAGCGGCACGACGAGCCGAACCGCGATCCTGCAGGTCGCGCTCGGCGCCGACGGCGTGCGTGGGCACCGGCTCGTGCCCGTCCAGATCGAGGGCTTCCGCCCCCGGCTCGCCGGGCCCGGCTGAGCCGGCGATCAGCGGCTAGGAAAGCGGCTGCGACCGAGGCGTCGCGGGAAGAACGCCGCGAGGCCGGCGACGAAGCCGAGCGCAGAGAGGAATCCGGTGAACCGCAGCATCTCCCCCATATCGACCGCCGGGTCGTGCGACTTGAGACGAGCGGGGCGGATCAGCCGTCGCCGCCGAGCGCCTTGTAGGCGCGGGCGAGCACCTCGACGAGATCCTCGTCGCCGACCCGGATGCCGCTCGCGCCGAAGCGCTTCGGCACCGACTCCGGCGGGCGCTTCGTCGCGGGCGGGAGCGGCGGCAGGTCACCGCCATGCCACGGGTCGTCGTCACCGGCGGCCGCGGCCGGCCCGGCGACGCAGCCACGCCAGCGGAGCAGCACGCCGGGGTCGGCGTCGATCGCCTCGGCGACCGCGTGGACGACCGCGCCGACGTGCAGGCACTCCGCGTCCGGATCGCAGCTGCAGACGCGCACCACCGACGCACGCGGCGGCACGAGCGGCTGCTCCCAGTCGTGCTCCAGCAGCTTCGCAAGCTGCTCGGACTGCACCTCACCGGCGACGGCGTGCTCGAGCGACCCGCGGGCGGACCGCACCATCGCCTCCCAGATCCGGAGCGGCACGCGAGGCGCCTGCAGCGTGACCGTGCAGTCGCCCACGCGCGCCGTGATCAGCGAGACCTCGATGCGAAGCTCGTCGACCGGAGCCGCCGGCCCGGCGCCCAGCACAGCGGCGAACGTGCGCGCCCAGGGGCCGCTCACGCCGCCGCCTCCTCGAACGCGTCGGGAGCGAGTGCGACCGCAGCCCGGATCGCGCCGAGGTCGAGCTCGCCGAGCCAGTCCTCCGACGTACCCGCCATCACCTTCTCCACGAGCTCGCGCTTCGACTCGAGCAGCGCGTCGATCCGCTCTTCCAGCGTCCCGGTGCAGATCAGCGAGTGCACGAACACCGGCTTGCGCTGCCCGAGCCGGTGCGCACGGTCGGTCGCCTGCTGTTCCACCGCCGGGTTCCACCAGCGGTCGAAGTGGAAGACGTGGTTCGCGGCGGGCAGGTTCAGGCCCCGGCCGCCGGCGCGGAGCGAGACGACGAGTACGCGCGGCCCCCGCTCCTCGGCGAACTCGGCGAGCAGCTCCTCCCGCCGCGCGGCGTTCAGATGCCCGTGGAAGAACTCCACGCGCTGTCCGAGCCGCTCGGCCAGGTGCGGCACGAGCCGCTCGAAGCGCGTGTACTGCGTGAAGACGAGCGCCTTGTCGGCCGCCGGCACGCCTGCGAGCAGCTCGACGAGCCGTTCGAGCTTGCCCGAGCGGCCTTCGAGGGGGCCTCCGTCCTGCAACAGCATCTCCGGGTGGTTGCAGACCTGCTTCAGCTGGCCGAGCATCGCGAGCACGGCGCCGCGCCGCCCGAACCGATCCTCGTGGGCCTCGACGCGCGGCAGCCAGCCGTCGAGCGTGGCCTGGTAGAGGCTCGCCTGCTCGAGCGTCAAGCGGCAGTACTCCTTCTCGACGGTGATCGGCGGCAGGTCGAGCTCGACCTCCGGGTCGTCCTTCGCGCGGCGGAGGATGAACGGCCGGACGACCTCGCGCAGCCGCTCGAGCGCGGCCTCGTCCTTCTCGACCTGGATCGGCTCGACGAACGCGCGCCCGAACCACTCGCGCGAGCCGAGCAGGCCCGGGTTGAGCAGGTCCATGATCGCCCAGAGCTCGCCGAGGTGGTTCTCGATCGGCGTCCCCGTCATCGCCACCCGCCGCCGGGCGCGCAGCAGCCGCAGCGACCGGGCGCGCCTCGTCTGCGGGTTCTTGACGTCCTGCGCCTCGTCGAGCAGCAGCCGGTCCCAGTCGAGGAGCTGGAGCGACTCGACGTCCCTCGTCGCGATGTCGTAGGAGGTGACGACGACGTCGCAGGCGAGCACGGTCTCGACGAACGCGGCGCCGGCCGGCCGCTCGGCGCCGTGGTGCAGGTGCACCCGCAAACCAGGTGCGAAGCGGTGGATCTCGGCCACCCACTGCCTCGCGACGCTCATTGGGCAGACGACGAGCGTGGGCCCGAACGCGTCGCGGCCGAACTGCTCCCGCTCCGAGACGAGCATCGCGATCGCCTGCACCGTCTTCCCGAGCCCCATGTCGTCGGCCAGCACCGCGCCGATGCCGCGGTCGCCGAGCAGCCGCAGCCAGCCGTGCCCCGCCTCCTGGAACGGGAAGAGCGCGAACTCCATCCCGGGCGGTGTGGGTAGCGGCTTGAACCGCGCGTCGCCCTCGAGCATCGCCGCGAGCCGCCGGTCGAGGCGGACGTCCCCGAGCTCGAGGCCGGCGTCGTCGGTCGCGAGCCCCGAGGCCGCGCGCACGAGCTCGACCAGCCCCGCCCCGCCCCGGCGCTGCTCCAGGAACCGCAGCGCGCGGGAGACGTCCTCGCGCCGCAGTGCGTGCCAGCGGCCGGACGCGTACACCACCGGGTGCCGCTGCTCGCCGAGCCGCCGCAACTCGGCGGCGTCGAGCGCCAGGTCGCCCACGGCCAGGCTCCAGTCGAACGAGGCGATCGCGGCGGGGGTGAGCAGGCCGGAGGAGGGCCGCTCGTCGGACCGCGCCGTCAGGTCGGCGCGAATGCGGGTCGGCTTCTGCATCCAGGCAGCCGGCAGCGTCACGGGTACGCCGCGCTCCTCCAACCGCGGCAGCAGCTCCCGCAGGAACGAGGCGGCCGCGTCGGTCGCCAGCTCGACGGACGCGGGCTGGTCGCCCTCGAACGCGATGCCGTGCGCCTCGAGGAACGGCCCCAGCTCCGCGAAGCGGCGCTCGAGGTCGTCGTACGGGTCCGCATCGCGCAGGAAGCGGAACGCTTCGGGGCCGCCGTCCCAGAGCAGCGACGCGGGCAGCGCCACGGTCTCGTCGTCCTCCGCGTGGAGCCAGAGCTCGAGCACCAGGTCGCCGCCTGGGGCCCGCTCGTCGAGGTGGAGCCCCGGCACCCAGGGCGCCTCGACGAGCCGCTCGAGCCCCTCGTCGATCCACCGTGTCAGCCGTCGCGCCAGCGTCGCGTAGGCGGCGCCCGTGGCGAGCTCCGGCTCGAAGGCGGTCAGCCCGTGCAGGAACGCCTCGACCGCCCGCGCGCGACCGAAGGGCCGGGCGCTGCCGAGCCGCACTCCGCCGGCCGCCAGGCGCTCGCGGGCGATCCGGTCGACGAGCCGCGGGTAGACGTCGTAGACGACCGCCGTCCGGTCGCCCTCGAACCACTCGGCGGTCACGGCCGGCGCAGCCGCCGCGATCGCGGCCAGCGTGGCGTCGATCTCCGGCTCCAGCGCGGCGCCCCAGAGCGCGTACCACGCACTCCCGAGCTGCTCGAGCTGCGGGAAGACGAGCCCTTCCGCGACCGCCCGCCGCGCCAGGTCGCGGACGGCGAGGATCGCCTTCGCGCTGTCGCCGAGCTCGCACTCGGGTCGCCAGCCGGTCAGCTCCTCGACGGAGACGAGCCGCCCGGCGACGGGGCGGCCGAGGATCTCGTGGGTCTCCGGCTCGCCCTCCTCGAACGCGGCGGACGCGCCGTCGGCTCCGCGCAGGAACGCGAAGACGGCGGCGTCGGGATGCCAGACGAGCTCGAGGGTCGCGGACACGACCCACCAGGGTAGGCATACCGGGCACCTCTCCGGCGGATCGGTCTCTAGGATGCTTCGGGGGACGGCCCGTCGCCGCCCGCGCTGCCGTCGTCCGAGCGGCTGCGCCAGAACGTCGCGAGCCCCACGGCGCTCGCGATCAGCAGCGCGACGGCGCTCTTGTTCGGCTTCTTCGTCTCCGGATCGATCGCCGGCGCCGCGTCTCTCGCCTTCTTCTTGGCGACTCGCTTGCCGACCGCCAGCACGACCCAGCCGACGACGGCGTTTCTGCGGTTGAAGACACCCACGCGTCGACTCTACCCCTCTCCGGGCGGAACGCAAACGGGCTGGGCCGAGGAGCAAGGGAGGGCTCCGCCTCCTGCGGCAGAGGCGGAGCCCGCTGGGAGAGAGTGCCGGGGACCCGCGGGCGGGCAGGTCCCCGGCCGGGACGAGGGCACGTCCGCACGTTGAGATGCCGGCCGACCGCCAAACTTGCGGTTCCCGCGGGGCGCTTTCGGCACTGGAGGCTTGATGCGAGTTTACGGGCGCACACCCCAAACCGCATCAAACCTCTAGGCTGAGGCGCCGTGGGTCGTGGGGGAACGTTGGCTCCGCTCGCCGAGCGGAGGTTCAGGTTGCTCTGGCTCGGACGCGTGGCGTCCGGGGCGGGGGACGCTCTCGTGCCGGTGGCGCTCGCGTTCGCGGTCCTCTCGATCCACCGCACCGGGCTCGCCCTCGGCGGCGTGCTCGCGGCCTTCACGCTCACGCGGGTGCTCTTCACCCTGGTCGGCGGTGTCGTCGCCGACCGCTTCCCGCGACGGGCGGTGATGCTCGGCTGCGACGTCACCCGCGCCGCCGTCGAGGCGTTCACGGCCGCGATGCTGCTGACGCACGCGATGACGCTGCCGCTCTTCTTCGTCACCGCCGCCGTCTTCGGCTCCGCCTCGGCCTTCTTCGGGCCCGCCTCCGACGGGCTGGTGCCGCAGACGGTGAGCGCGCACAACCTGCAGCCGGCGAACGCGTTGCTCGGGATCTCGCGCAACGTGCTGAACGTGTTCGGCCCTGCCGTCTCGGGGACGATCATCGCGGCCGCCGGCACCGGATGGATCTTCGCGATCGACGCGCTCAGCTTCGTCGCGAGCGCGTACTTCCTGTTCCGCCTGCGCGTCGACCCGCACGAGCGGGCGCCGCGTTCGAGCTTCGTGCGCGAGCTGCGCGGCGGCTTGCACGAGGTGACGTCCCGCAGCTGGGTGCGCGCGCCGCTCATGGGCTTCGCGATCTCGAACGTCGCCTTCGCCTCGTTCATCGTCCTCGGGCCGCTCGTCTTCGCGCGTCACTTCTCGGGCGCCCGCGACTGGGGCATCGTCTCGACGTGCGGCTCGCTCGGAGCGATCGCGGGAGCGCTCGCCTCCGGCCGGATCGCGCCGCACCGTCCGCTGCACAGCACCTTCGTCGTCTCCGCGCTGATCGCCCTGCCGATCGCAGCGCTGGCCGGGCCGCTCCCGCTGGCCCTGATCGCGCTCGCGTGGGGCGTCGGGATGGCGTCCGTCGCGCTCGCGAACACCTGGTGGGAGACGTCGCTCCAGCGCCGGATCCCGGCCCAGGTCTACGCCCGCGTGCGCTCCTACGACATTCTCGTGTCGTTCGTGTTCATGCCGCTCGGCATGATCCTGTTCGGGCCGATCGCCGACGGCGTCGGCTTCGGGCCGACGCTCTTCGTGGCGGCGGCGGTCGCGGCGGCGACGAACATCGCGGTCGCGTTCGTACCGGCCGTCCGCTCGGTCACACGCGACGAGGCGCGAGAGCCCCCGCCGCCGGAGGCGACCGAGGTCGCGGTCGCAGGCTGAGTCGCGCTGCCCGGCGAGCGGGCGCGGACTTGTTCGTTCAGACGCGTGCGGGCGGCGCGCTTCTTGTTCAGGTGCGCGCGGGCGCGCGCTTCTTGTTCGGGAGGTGGATCGCCCGTCCGAGTGCCACGAGCCCCGCCTCCTTGATCGCCTCGGAGAGGGTCGGGTGCGGCGCCATGCCGTCCGCGACCGTCTCGACGGTCGACTCGGCGTCGATCGCCACGACGCCGGCCTCGATCATGTCGGTCACGTGCGGTCCCACCATCACCATGCCGAGCAGCTCTCCGTACCGGGTCTCGTGGATCGACTTGACCCAGCCGACCGTCTCGGCCTGCATCACGGCCCGGGCGTTCGCGACCCACGGGAAGACGCCCACCGACACGTCGTCGCCGTACTGCTCCCGCGCCTCGGCCTCGGTGAGGCCGACACCGGCGATCTCGGGGTCGGTGTAGATCGGCCGGGGCACCGCGCGATTCGCCATCACGGCGTCGTGGCCGGCGGCGTTCTCGGCGGCCACCTCTCCCTCGCGGAAGGCGGTGTGCGCGAGCTGCCAGTAGCCGGCGCAGTCGCCGACGGCGTAGATGTGCGGGACGCTCGTGCGGCGGTGGTCGTCGGCGGCGATCCCCTTGCGCCGGTCGAACTCCACGCCCGCCGTCTCGAGGCCGATGTCCTCGACGAGCGGCGCCCGGCCCACGGAGACCAGCATCAGGTCGCACTCGACGCGCTCGCCGTCGCCGAACGACACCTGGAGGACGTTCCCGTGCTGCTCGACGCCCGTGCACTGCTTGCCGAGCTGCAGCCCGATGCCGCGCTTGCCGAACGCCTTCGCGAGCTCCTTCGCCGCGTCGGCGTCCTCCTGCGGGATCAGCGTGTCGAGCATCTCGATGATCGTCACCTCGGAGCCGAAGCGGCTGAAGATCGATGCGAACTCGCACCCGATGATGCCGCCGCCGAGGATCACGAGCCGGCGCGGCACCTCGGTCTGGGCGAGTAGCCCGGTCGAGTCGACGCAGAGGTCGCTCTCGAGGCCGGGGATCGGCGGGCGCAGCGGGAACGACCCGGTCGCGACGATCGCCGACCGGAAGGTGACGTCCTCGCCGCCGTCGACCGCGATCGTGTTCGCGTCCCTGAACTTGCCGTAGCCCTTCACCCACTCGACGCCGTTGGCCTTGAACAGCCCCGCGACGCCCTGCGTCATCTGCTTGACGACACCGGCCTTCCACTCGTTGGCGACGCCGAGATCCAGCCGCGCGCCGTCGAGCTGCACGCCGAGCTTGCCGAAGCTGTCCTCTGCCTGGTGCAGGAAGTGGGCCGTCTGCACCCACGCCTTCGTGGGGATGCAGCCGACGCGCAGGCACGTGCCGCCCAGCTCGGGCTCCTTCTCGACGCACGCGACGCGCGCGCCGAGCTGCGCCGCGCGGATCGCGGCGGTGTAGCCGCCGGGACCGCCTCCGAGCACCGCGATGTCGACATCCATGAGCGCGATCGTACCGAGGCGTCAGGTGACGATGACGACCTTGCCGAACTTGCCGCCCGCCGAGAACCGCTCGTAGGCCTCTTCGGCCCGGGCGAGCGGGAAGGTCTCCTCGACCGGCACGGTCACGTCGTGACGGGCGAGGAACAGGCCGAGCTTCGCCACCACCTCCGCCTTCTCGCCGGCGGGGCGGCTGCGCAGCGTGGAGCCGTGGATGCGACCGCGTGCCCGAAGCAACAGCCCGAACTCGACGGTGGCGCGGGAGCCGGCCGACGTGCCGATCAGCGAGATGCGCCCGTTCGGCGCGAGCCGCTCCAGGTTCGCCGCCAGGTTGTCGCCGCCGACCAGCTCGAGGATCACGTCGAACGAGCCCTCGAGCTCGGTCCGCGCGCCGAGCGCCTGCAGCTCGGCGTGATGATGCCGGGCGGAGGCCGTCACCTCGGCGCCCGCGGCGATCCCGAGCTGCACGGCTGCGACACCCACGCCCCCGGCGGCGCCGTTCACGAGCAGGCGCTCTCCCTCCTGCAGCGCCGCCTGCGTGAAGAGGGCGTCGTGCGCCGTGCAGAATGCCTCCATGAAGCCGCCGGCCTGCGCCCAGTCGAGCCGCCCGGGCACCGGCAGCACGTGACGCTCGTCGACCGTCACGAGCCCCGCCTGACCCCCGCCGGGTAGCAGCGCCATCACGCGCCGGCCGTCGGCGGTCTCGCCTGCGCACTCGAGGCCGGGCACGTCCGTGACGCCCGGAGGCGGCGGGTAGCGCCCGGCGCGCTGCATCAGGTCGGCGCCGTTGATCCCGGCGGCGCGCACGTGCACGAGGAGCTCGCCCTCGGCGGGCGCCGGATCGGGCCGCTCGTCGATCACGATCCGCCCCTCCACGATGGTCGCCGCGCGCATTCCGTCATGCTACGAGGCATGAAGCTCGAAGGAGTGCATCACGTCACCTGCATCACGGCGGACGCGCCGGCCAACGTGGAGTTCTACGCCGGCGAGCTCGGCCTCCGGATGGTCAAGAAGACGGTCAACCAGGACGATCCGACCGTCTACCATCTCTTCTACGCCGACGAGCAGGGTTCGTCGGGCGCGGACATCACCTTCTTCGAGTACCCGGGCGTCTCGAAGGGACGCGCCGGCGACGGGATGGTGCACCAGGTCGCGTTCCGCGTCGGTTCCGCGGAGTCGCTCGACTTCTGGCAGCGCCGCGTGGGCGGCGAGCTGTCGGACGACTCGCTCGTCTTCGAGGACCCGGAGGGAATGACGCTCGCGCTCGTCGTCGACGACTCGGGCGACCAGCCGCTGACGGCGAACGCGCCGGACGTCCCCGAGGAGCACCGCCTCCGTGGCTTCGCCGGTGTGCGCGCGTACGCGTCGGAGCCCGCTCGGAGCGAGCGGCTCCTGCGCGGGCTCGGCTTCGAGCCGGGGTGGGTGGCCCGCGGCGGGCAGCGCGGCGGGTTCTACGAGTACGACCCGCCCCCCGCCGAGCGCGGCCTCCAGGCGGCCGGGACGGTGCACCACGTCGCCTGGGCGGCGCACCCGCACGAGCACGAGGCCTGGCGGCAGAAGGTGATCGAGGCCGGCGGGCAGCCGACACCCGTGATCGACCGCTTCTACTTCAGGTCGATCTACTTCCGCGAGCCGAGCGGCGTGCTGTTCGAGCTCGCCACGATCGGGCCCGGCTTCACCGCCGACGAGCCGTTCGAGACGCTCGGGGAGTCGCTCTCGCTGCCGCCCAACTACGAGCAGTACCGCAGCCAGGTTGAGCAGATCCTGACGCCCCTGCCGAACCCGCGCGCCGCGCGCTCGGCGGGGTGATCGTCCGGGAGAGACCCGCCGACGGGATCGCCGCGGGCGCCCTCGTGCTGCTGCACGGGCGCGGCGCCGACGAGCACGACCTCTACCCCCTGCTCGACCTCCTCGACCCGGACCGCCGGCTGCACGGCTACTGCCCTCGAGGGCCGCTCTCGCTGCCGCCCGGCGGCGCCCACTGGTACGTCGTGCCACGCGTCGGGTTTCCCGACCGCGAGACGTTCCTGGCCTCGTACGGCACGCTGTCCGCGTGGCTCGAAGGGCTGCCCGAGACGCGGGTCGTGGTGGGCGGCTTCTCGCAGGGTTGCGTGATGGCGCTGGCGCTCGGCCTCGGCGGTGGCGCGCGCCGGCCGGCGGCGGTCTGCGGGTTCTCGGGCTTCGTCCCGGTGGTGGACGGCTGGGAGCTCGACCGTTCGCGCCCTCTCCCGCCGGTGGCGCTCGGCCACGGGACGTTCGACCCCGTGATCCCGGTCGACTTCGGCCGCGCCGCCCGCGACACGATCCTCGAGGCGGGCGGCGAGGTGCTCTACCGCGAGTACCCGCTGCCGCACGCGCTCGACCCGGCGTTCCTCGCCGAGGTGCGCGACTGGCTGCCGGCCCGGTGAGGCGCCCGGTCAGCCGAGGCGCCGCAGCATGACGATGCCGCCGTCCGACTCGCCGAGCTGCTCGAAGCCGTTGCGCTCGTAGAACGCGACGGCCGGCGAGCCCTTCTCGACGCTCAGCGACACCTGGTCGTGCCCGGCGGCCCGGGCCTGCTCGAGGAGCGCGTCGAGCAGCTCCTGGCCGACGCCGTGGCGGCGCCGCGACGGGACGACGGCGATCGAGAGCTCGGGCGTGTCCTCGTCGACGAACGCGTAGCCGGGTGCGGAGCGGCGAAACCGGCGCATCCAGGCCGCGCCGACGCGGTTGCCGGTCTCGTGCGCGACGACGGCGACGTCGCCGGACCGCCCCCAGTTGTCGACGTAGCGGGTCAGCGGGATGTCGGCCTCGAACGCGTTGACGCGCCACGCGTAGGCGTGCGCGAGCATCGAGCGCATGAACGGGACGTCGGCGGGCGACCCCTTGCGGATCATCCGAGGTGCTCGGCGAGCTGCACGCGGTTCCCGTCGGGATCGAAGACGTCCACGAGCCGCATCTGCCCCGCGAGCTCGATCACGACACCGACCTCGACGCCCTCGCCGCGCAGCCGGTCGGCGGTCTCCTTGGCGTCGTCGACGTCGACCACGGCGACGCCCGCCTCCACGGGGTCTCCCTCGCTGAGGGCGATCCGCATCTGGCCGTGCTCGAGCTTCGACCAGCGGTCCTCCCAGTCGACGAACGTCTCCTCGAAGCCGAGCAGCCGCTTGTAGAAGTCGCGGCCGCGGTCGAGCTCGCGGACGAAGTACCAGACACGCGGCGCGGAGGACATCCCGCCCGGTCGATCCGCCGCCGCTCAGAGAGCGAGCGCCGGGTCCTCCAGGTATTGCTTGACGGTGCGCAGGAAGTCGGCGCCCGCGGCCCCGTCGACCGCACGGTGGTCGACCGTGAGGGTGAGGGTCAGGAGCGGCCGGACGACCACCTCGCCGCCGCGTGCGACCGGCGTGTCGACCGTCGCCCCGACCGCGAGGATCGCCGCCTGCGGCGGGTTGAGCACGGCGACGAACTGCTCCACGCCGAACATGCCGAGGTTGGAGATCGTGAACGTGCCGTCCTCGAGGTCGGCGGCGGTGAGCTTCCCGTCTCGCGCGCGGCCGACGGCGTCGGCGCGCGCGGCGGCGACCTCCGCCAGCGAGAGCCGCTCCACCGAGCGCACGACCGGCACGATCAGCCCCTGCGGAGCGGCGACGGCGATGCCGACGTTGGCGCTCGGGAACCGGAGCAGAGCGTCCTCGGTGTACTGCACGTTCACGTCGCGGTGGCGCATCAGCGCCTGGGCGCAGATCTTCGCGAGCACGTCGGTGACGGTGATCCGCACGTCGGGGTTCAGCTCGCGGGCCCGGGCGACGAGTCTGTTTGCCCGGGTCATGTCCGCGTTGACCGTCAGCTGGAAGACGGGCGCCTGCCACGCTGCGGTCAGCCGCCGCGCGATCGTCTTGCGGATCGAGGTCAGCGGCACCGACTCGACCTCGCCGCTCGGAGCGGCGGCGGGCGCGACGGGCGCCGCGGCACCGGTCTCGACGTCGCGCGCGACGATGCGCCCGTCGGGCCCGGTCCCCTGCAGGCCGTGCAGGTCGACCCCCCGCTCGCGGGCGATCCGCCGGGCGAGCGGCGAGGCCTTGACGCGGCCGTTGCCCGCGCCGGCGCTCTCGCGGGGCGTGCCCGCCGGCTCGGGGCCGGTGTCGGTCGTCGGGGCGGGCTCGGCGGCCGGGGCCGCGTCGGTCTTCGCCGCGGGGCCCGGCTCCGGCTCGGCGACCTGCTCGCCCGCCTCGCCGATCCAGGCGATCGTGCGGCCGACGGGCGCCTCGCCCTCGGCGAGACCGATCTTCAGCAGCACGCCCGCGAAGTCCGACTCGACCTCCTGGGTGACCTTGTCGGTGTCGACCTCGAAGAGCGGCTCGCCCTTCTCGACGCGCTCGCCCTCGGACTTCAGCCACTTGCGGACGATGCCCGACTCCATCCCCTGGCCCAGGCGCGGCAGCTTCACCTCGTTCGCCACGTCCGCTCCCCTACTTCCCGACGGTGCGACGGATGGCCGCGAGCACGTCCTCCGGCTGCGGCACGACGAACTGCTCCATCACCGGCGCGAAGGCGAGCGGCGCGAACTTCGCGCCGACGCGCTCGATCGGGGCGTCGAGCCAGTCGAAGGCGCGGTACTGCAGCACGGCGGCGACCTCGGCGCCGAAGCCCATCCGCGTCACCGCCTCGTGCGCGACGACCACGCGGTTCGTCTTCTTGACGCTCTCCACGAGGGCGTCCTCGTCGAGGGGCTGCAGCGTGCGCGGGTCGATCACCTCGACGGAGATCCCCTCGTCGCCGGCTGCCTCCGCCGCCTCGAGCGAGCGGTGCACGAGCGGCCCGGTCGCGATCACCGTCACGTCCGTTCCCTCGCGCAGGACACGCGCCTTCCCGATCGGGATCGGCTCGAGCGCCTCCGGCACCTCGCCCTTCACCGGGTACAGCAGGCGATGCTCGAAGAAGATCACCGGGTTGTCGTCGTAGATCGCCGACCACAGCAGGCCGCGGACATCTTCGGGCGTCGAGGGGAAGCACACCTTGAGCCCCGGCACGTGCACGAGCCACGCCTCCAGCTGCTGGGCGTGCTGTGCGCCGGGCGACCAGCCGGCTCCGCCCTGCGTGCGGATCGTCAGCGGCACCTTCACCTGGCCGCCCGACATGTACCGGTGCTTCGCCGCCTGGTTGACGATCTGCTCGAGCGAGAGCGTGAGGAAGTCCTCGTACATGATCTCGACGACGGGACGCATCCCGGCCATCGCGGCGCCGATCCCGGCGCCGACGATCGCCATCTCCGAGATCGGGGTGTTCCGGACGCGCTCCGGCCCGAACTCGTCGACGAGCCCCTGCGTGACGCCCATCGAGCCGCCCATCTCGGCGATGTCCTCGCCCATCACGAAGACGTCCTCGTCGGCGCGCATCGCCGCCCCGAGCGCGTCGCGCACCGCCTCGCGGTAGGTGATCTCAGGCACCCTGACGCTCCTGACGCGGAAGGCGACGTGCGGCCGCGCCGCGGAGGCCGGCTCCGCCGGCCGGGAGCGGCGCGCGGTCAGGGGCGTCAGGCATAGATATTCTTCAAGGCGTCTTCGGGCTGGGGGTCGGTGGCGTTCTTCGCGAACTCGACGGCGGCCTCGACGATCCCGGTCGCCTCCTCGTCGAGCGACGAGAACTCCTCGTCGGCCAGGCCGAGGCGGTCGCGCAGGCTCTCGATCGGGTCGTGGTGCGCGGCCTCGTCCCGGTCCTCCCGGGTGCGGTAGACCTGGGGGTCGCCGATGTAGTGGCCGTGCATCCGGTAGGTCTCGACGTCGAGGAAGACGGGGCCGCTGCCGGAGCGCGCGTGCTCGAGCGCCTCGTGCGCCGCGTCGTAGACCGCCTCGACGTCCTGGCCGTCGACCTTGATCGACCGCATGTCGAAGGCGAGCGCGCGCTTCGACATGTCGTCCCACACCGGTGAGTGCTGCCAGCCCGGCGTCGACTCGGCCCAGTGGTTGTTCTCGCAGACGAACACGGTCTTCGTCTGCCAGAGCTGCGCGAGGTTGAGGGACTCGTGGAACGTGCCGATGTTGGTGGCGCCGTCGCCGAAGAAGGCAACGGCGACGCGCGGCTCGTCGCGCAGCTTGAACGCGAGGCCGGCGCCGGTGACCGCCGGCAGGCCGCCGCCGATGACCGCGTTCGCGCCGTAGTTGCCGCGCTCGATGTCGTACAGGTGCATCGAGCCGCCGTACCCGTGCGAGCAGCCCTCGATCTTCCCGTACAGCTCGGCCATCACGTTGTTCGGGTGCGTCCCTCGGGCGAGCGTGTGGCCGTGCGCGCGGTGGGTGGAGGCGAAGATGTCGCCGTCCTCCATCGCCTGGCAGACGCCGACCGCCACCGCCTCCTGGCCGATCGCGACGTGCAGGAAGCCCGGGAGCTCGCCGGCGCGGAAGCGCTCCTCGACCCGCTCCTCGAAGCGGCGGATCAGCAGCATCTCGCGCAGGAAGTCGCGCAGCGTCCCCTCGTCCAGGGCGTGTTTCTTCTCGACCTTGGCCAAAGTCCCGGCAGTGTACGTTTCTTCCGATGAGCGTCGCGCAGCAGTGGAATGCGCGTCGGATCCGAGCTGCCCGAGGGCTGGGTGCACGCCGATCTGCGCCTCGAGCTGCCCGACCGGGAAGCGGCCGACAGGGCCGCCGCGACCCTGGGACCGGCGAGCCCGTACCGTGCCGCACCCACCGTCGTGCGCTTCACGGTCGCCCGCGACGGAACCGGTGTCGGACCGGACAACGCGGTGCGCCTGCTTCGCCGTATCGAACGGGGAACGCTGAGCCTCGAGGGCACGCAGGCGGCCCCTGCGCCCGCGCCGCGTGCCGAGACGACCCTCGTCGAGGGGTGGGATGCAGCGGTCGCCGGCCTGCCGCCCGACTGGAGCGATCTCTTCGCCGAGATCGTCCTCACCTCGACCGACTACGTCGAGCGCGCGGCCGTGCTTTGTATCCAGATGAATCCACGACGTGACGGCGGGCACGCGACCTTCCGCTTTCGCTGCGCCAGGATCGCCGGCTACGGGGTCTCGCCGGGGATGGCGCGACGGTGCCTGGAGCGCTGCGACGAGGAGGAGATCCGGGGCACCGTGGCGGTGCTGCGCGTGCTCTCCGACTCGCATCACGTCGCCACGCAGGGGCCGACCTGGCTCGTGCACGGCCAGACGATCTGAATGGACGACGCGCTCGCCCTCGCCGGACGCGTCCGTGCCGGCGAGGTGTCGCCGCGCGAGCTCGCCGAGCAGGCGATCGCGCGGATCGAGCGGACGAACCCGGAGCTGAACTTCCTCGTCACGGAGTGCTTCGAGGACGCCCTCGCCGGCGAGCCGCACGACGGGGCGTTCCGCGGCGTGCCGATGCTCGTCAAGGACCTGCACGAGACGGCGGGGGTGCGCACGACGTTCTCCTCCCGCGCGTTCGCCGGGTACGTGCCGGCGGCCGACGCGGCCGTCGTCCGACGGCTGAAGGAGGCCGGATTCGTCGTGCTCGGCAAGTCGAACACGCCGGAGTTCGGCTCGACCTGCGTCACCGAGTCCGTGCTGAACGGCGCCTGCCGGAATCCCTGGAACACCGAGGTGACGCCGGGCGGCTCGTCGGGAGGCGCGGCTGCGGCGGTCGCCGCCGGCGTCCTGCCCGTCGCGCACGGCTCGGACGGCGGCGGGTCGATCCGCATCCCGGCGTCGTGTTGCGGCCTCTTCGGGATCAAGCCGTCGCGCGGCCGGGTCTCGCCCGCTCCCTTCGTGAGCGGCTCGTTGGAGCTCTCGCAGAGCGGGCCGCTGTCGGTGACGGTGCGCGACGCGGCGGCGTTCCTCGACGCCGTCGCGGGCTACGAGCCGGGCGACGCGCACTGGGCGCCTCCACCCGAGCGGCCGTTCCTGGACGAGGTGGGCGTCAGCCCCGGCAGGCTGCGCGTCGCGTTCACCGACCGGCCGCCGATCCCGGTGCCGGTCGACCCGCGCGTCGCGTCCGTCGCGCGCGAGGCCGCCGACCTGCTCGCCGGGCTCGGGCACGAGGTCGTCGAGCGCACCCCGCCCTGGACCGACGAGTCGCTGCTCGCCGGCTTCGGCAGGCTCTGGTCGGTCGGGCCGGCGCTCTTCCCGGGCGAGCGGGCGCTCTTCGAGCCGCTGAACCAGGCGCTCGCCCAGGCGGCCGACGAGACCTCGAGCGCCGACTTCGCACGCGGGGTCGTCGGGCTGCAGCGCGCCGCCCGCCGGGTCGTCGCCTTCTGGGACGACGTCGACGTCGTGCTGACGCCCGGCCTCGCGATGCTTCCCGTGCCGGTCGGCTGGGTCTTCGAGCCGGACGACCCGTGGGACCAGTACCGGCGCGGCGGAGAGTTCACGCCGTTCACGCCGCTTCTGAACGTGACCGGCCAGCCCGCGGCGACGGTGCCGTTCGGGGTCGTCGACGGCCTCCCGGTCGGCGTTCAGCTGATCGGGCCGCCCGCCGGCGAGGCGACGCTGTTCCGGCTCTCCGCCCAGATCGAGGAGGCGCGCCCGTGGCTCGAGCGGCTGCCGTTCGCGCGCGGGGTTTAGCACCGCGGGCCGCAGGCAACCGAGCAATCGTGTTGCGGAAGGTCCTCTGGAGCGGTCTCTACGCGGGCGTCGGGGCGGTGTCGACGCTCGCCGCCCGCCGGCTTGCGTCGTCGATCTGGCGCGTCGCCACGGGCGAGGAGCCTCCGGTCGCGCGATGACGACGAAAGCGGATCACGCAGTCGACCGGGCCGCCGACGCGCTCGACACGTTCGTGCGGCAGGCGCGGAGCGAGGGCGGCGTGAAGGCCAGGGTCGCCGCCAACCTCGAGGACGACCCGGCGTTCCTGCGCAAGCTGAAGCCGAGTTTGGTCGCCGCCCGCGCAAAGGGGCAGAATCCTCCCGTGGAGACGGGCACGCAGGTCGAGACGCCCCCGCCGGCCGAGCCGCGGCGCGACGCCGCAGCAGCCGAAAGGCGGCGGGCCGAACCCGTTGCTCGTGATCGGCGCAGCACTCGCGCTCGGGTACGTGCTCGCCAAGCTGATCGACTGGAGGAGCCATGCACACCCCCGCATCTGACGGCCGTACGCGCAACGGTGGTGTCGGCGAGGCGGCGAAGAGCGTCGCCGAGCATGCGTCGTCGATCGCCCGGCTCGAGCTCGAGCTGGCCTCGCGCGAGCTGAAGCAGAAGGTGACGAAGATCGGCATCGGTGCCGGGCTGCTCGTCGGCTCCGCGCTGTTCGGGCTCTTCATGCTCGCCTTCGGGCTCGCGACGGTCGCAGCGGCGATCGCGCTCGCCCTCTCGTGGTGGCTGTCGCTGCTGATCGTCACGGGGTTCCTGGCGGTCCTCGCCACCACCCTGGGGCTCGTCGGGATCGGGCTCCTGAAGAAGGGCTCGCCTCCCGTTCCGAAGCAGACGATCGAGGAGGCGAAGATGACCCAGGCGGCTCTCAGGAGATGACGATGACCTCCTCCACGAACCGGACCGAGGAGCAGATCCGCTCCGACATCGAGGCCGAGCGCGAGCAGCTCGCCGGCGCCGTCGAGCATCTGCGCGACGAGCTGGGCGAGGCCACCGACATCGCGGCGAAGCTGAAGGGCAAGCTGCCGGTGCTGGCCGCCGGCGCGGCGTCGGCCGGGTTCGTGCTGGCCGGGCGGGATCGGCGCGACGATGCGCTACCTCGCCCGGCGGGGCCGGGAGGGCGACGAGAAGGCCCGTCTCGGCCGCTGGTCCTTGCGCGACCGCGGCTGATCGTCCGCGGCGCCGCCGGCTCAGCCGCGCAGCTCGGCGCCGAAGCCGGCCGCGAGCGCGTCGACGATCGCCGCGCGCAGGCGGGTCGCGTCGTCGTCGGTGAGCGTCCGCTCGGCCGACTGGAAGGCGACGGAGAACGCGATCGACTTCTTCCCGGCCGGGATCGGGTCGCCACGATAGTCGGACAGGAACCTCGCCTCGCGCAGCTCGTCGCCGGCCGCGGCCCGCGCGGCCGCGATCAGCTCGCCTGCCGGCACCGCCTCGTCGACGACGAACGCCAGGTCCTGCCGGAGCGGCGGGAAGGTGATCACGTCCCGGTAGAGGATGCGCTCGGGCACGAACGAGAACAGCTCTTCCAGGTCGAGCTCGAATGCGCTCCACGTGCCGTCGAGCTCGCCGGGGGCGTAGGTCGCCACCCACCCCGAGGGAACCGACGCGGCGACCGAGAACTCGGGGCCGATCTCGGCGCGGGCGAACGACGGCTCGACGTGCACGGCTTCGAACACCGCTTCCACGACACCCTTGGCCTGGAGGAAGTCGCCCTGCACGATCGCGCCGAGCCGCCACCGCTCGACCGGCACAGGGCCCGGGCGGCAGGTACACGTGTGCGATCTCGAAGAGCTCGACGCCGGAGTTGCCGCGGTCGACGTTGTGCCGCGCCGCGCCGGCGAGGCCGACGCGCAGCGTCGTCCGCAGCACCCGCTGCTGCGACGAGAGCGGCACGGGCAGCTCGATCGCCGCCGGGTCCGGGTCGGTCGCCTGCAGCGAGTAGGTGTAGGCCTCGTGGAGCCCGGCGCCGACGAGCACGTCCGCGACCAGGCGCCGCAGGCGCTGCGCGTGGGTGAGCCGCCCGAACATCGACTGCCGCACGGGCAGCGTCGCGGGCACGTCCTCCAGCCGGAAGCGCGCCACCTCCTCGACGAGGTCGATCTCGCGGCGGACGTCCCGCGCCCGCCAGCTCGGCACGTCCACCGTCCACCGTTCGTCGACGGAGAAGCCGAGCCGCGTCAGCCGCTCCCGCTGCTCCGCCTCGTCCACCGGGAGGCCGAGCACCTCGTCCGCGTAGCCGGGGCGGAACGCGATCCGCGGCGGCACCGGCAGCTCGCCGCGTACCTCGGTCTCGCCGGTGAAGCGCGCACCTGCGAGCTCGACGAGCAGCTCCGACGCGTAGGACGCCGCGGCGGCGGCCAGCTCGGGATCGATCCCCTTCTCCCATCGGGTCTGGCTCTCGGAACGGAGGTGGTGGCGCGCGCCGCTCCGGATCACCGTCAGCAGCTCGAAGTTCGCCGCCTCGAGCACGACCGACGTGGTGGCCTCGCCGACCTCGGTGTTCTCGCCGCCCATCACGCCGGCGATCGCGATCGGACGCTCGGCGTCGGCGATCACGAGGTCGTCGGGATCGAGCTCCCGGCGCGTGCCGTCGAGCGTGACGAGCTCCTCGCCGGGCCGCGCCCGGCGAACCACGATGCGGCCGCCCTGCAGCGTGGCGTGGTCGAAGGCGTGCAGCGGGCTGCCGAGCGCGAGCATCACGTAGTTCGTGACGTCGACGACGTTCGAGATCGGGCGCATGCCGGCGCCCAGGAGCCGCGCCTTGAGCCAGGCCGGCGACTCACGCACCTGCACGTCCCGGAAGAGGCGCCCGATGTAACGCGGGCAGCCGTCGAGGTCGTCGACGCGGATCTCCAGCGGCTCGTCGCCGGCGCGAGCAGGATCCCGGCCCGGGGGCGGCCGCAGCTCGGCCCCTGTCAGAGCCGCCACCTCGCGTGCGATCCCGTAGACCGACGTCAGGTCGGGCCGGTTGTAGAGCGTCTCGATCTCGAGCACGTCGTCTCCCAGCGGCAGCACGTCCGCCAGCGGGGTGCCCGCCTCGAGCGAGTCCGGCAGCAGCATGATGCCGCCGTGGTCCTGGCCGAGCTCGAGCTCGCGCTCGGAGAGGATCATCCCCTCCGAGACCTCGCCGCGCAGCTTGCGGCGCTCGATCGTGAAGGCGCCGCCGGGCATGACGCCGCCGGGCACGACCACCGCGACGGTCGCGCCCGCGCCGAAGTTCCAGGCGCCGCAGACGATCGAGCGCGGCTCCCCGTCGCCGACGTCGACGCGCGTCAGCTGCAGCCGGTCCGCGTTCGGATGCTTGCCTGCCTCCAGCACCTTGCCGACCACGAAGTGCTCGAAGTTGCCGCCGGCGTCGGGCACGCCGCGCCGGACGATACGGTCGACCTCGCAGCTCGTGAAGACGAGCCGCCGCGCGAGCTCCTCGACCGGCAGGTCGAAGTCGACGTACTCCCGCAGCCACGAGACGGGCACCTTCATCAGAACTGCCCCAGGACGCGCAGGTCGTTCTCCCAGAACATGCGCAGGTCGGGGAGGCCGTGGCGGAGCATGGCGATCCGCTCGATCCCGAAGCCGAACGCGAAGCCCTGCCATTCGGTCCGGGTCGAGCTCGACGTTGCGGAACACGTCGGGGTCGACCCAGCCGGCACCGCCCATCTCGATCCAGCCGGAGTGCTTGCACGTGGCGCAGCCGACGCCGCCGCAGATGAAGCAGGTGACGTCGAACTCGACCGACGGCTCGGTGAAGGGGAAGTGGCTCGTGCGCATGCGCACCTCGCGCTCGGGGCCGAAGAGCGCCCGGAAGAACTGCAGCACGGTGCCCTGGAGGTCGGCCAGGGTGATGCCCCGGTCGACCGCCAGGCACTCGACCTGGAGGAAGATCGGCGAGTGGGTCGCGTCGGGGGTGTCGCGGCGGTAGCAGCGGCCGGGCGAGACCATGTAGATCGGCGGCGTCCGCGCGAGCATCGCCCGGATCTGGTCGGGAGAGGTATGGGTGCGCAGCACGGTGTCGTCGTCGACGTAGAACGTCTCGAAGGGCGACCGCGAGGGGTGGTTGAGCGGCTGGGTGAGCGCGTCGAAGTTCTCCCACACGGTCGCCACCTCGTTGCCGTCCCAGACCTCGTAGCCCATGCCGAGGAACACGTCCTCGATCTCGCGCTGGATCTGCGTGAGCAGGTGCAGGCGCCCGCGGCGCACCGGCGTGCCGGGCACCGTGACGTCGATGCCGCTCTCGCCGGCCCGCCGGCGGGCGAGCTGCGCGAGCTCCTGCGCGCGCTCCTCGATCGCCTCCTCGAGCCGCGTGCGGATGCCGTTCAGGAGCATGCCGCTCTCGCGGTCGCGAACGCCGCGCAGCGCCTGGGCGAGCTCCGACTTGCGACCGGTGAACGCGCACGCGCGCCTCCTCGAGCGCGGCCTCGTCGCCGGCTGCGGCCGTTGCGGCCGTCGCTTCCTCTTCGTAGGCGGTCCAGTTCACCGCGGCGAGACTACCTTCAAGCTCCTCCTTCGCTTCGACGGGGCGTCGATTCCGGCCCCGGTGCGCTGGAGGGACGCTAGGCGGCGTCCCGGTGCGCGCACCGGGGCCGCATAAAGCGCTGCATCGCAGTCGTCTGCACGAGCGTCGCCCGCATCGCTACAAAGCATACCCCGATGTCGGCCTACGACACCATCGCCCGGCTGTACGACCCGTGGTCGCGGAGCGTCGTCGAGGACGTGGCGTTCTACGTCGAGGAGGCGCGACACTCCGGCGGCCCGCTGCTCGAGCTCGGCGTCGGCACCGGCCGGATCGCGGTGCCGGTGGCGGCGGCGGGAATCGACGTGGTCGGCGTCGACCTCTCCGAGGGGATGCTGGAGGTGGCCCGCGAGCGCGCCGCACTGGCGGGCGTCTCGATCGACCTCCGCCGCGGCGACATGCGCGACCCGCCGGTGGAGGAGACGTTCCCGCTCGTCGCGATCCCGTTCCGGTCGCTCCTGCACATGGAGACCGACGCCGACCGGCGCACGGTGCTGCGCGCGGTCGCGCGGCTGCTCGCTCCGGGCGGCCGGCTCGTCTTCGACGTCTTCGCCCCGGGGGCCGACGACATCGCCGAGACGCACGGCCGCTGGCTCGAGCGCGAGCCGGGAATCTGGGAGCGCGCGGACTGGGACGAGCGCTCCCGGACGCTCGTCCTCCGCGTGCGCGGCGCCGGCGGCGACGCCGAGATGTCGCTCGCCTGGCTCTCGGTGGGCGAGTGGAAGGAGCTGCTGCGCGAGGAGGGATACACGGTCGACGCCGTCTACGGCTGGTTCGACCGCTCGCCGTGGCGCGGCGGCGAGGACTCGGTCTGGGTCTGTCGGCGGCGTTCCGGGTAGGAGCTTTCGCGGCGGCCGCGAACATCCCCGAACCGGGGGTCGCAGCCTCCGGCGACCTGAACTATGGTGCGATCGATGCCTCACCCGGGCAGCCGCCTTCCCCGTCTCGCAGTGGGTGCGCTGCTCGCCACGCTGCTCGTCGGTGCGATCTGGATCGATCGCACGAGCGGCGCGACCGGTCCGGCGGTGATCCGGCTGACCGACGTGCAGACGGCGTCCGTCACGGTCAAGTCGGGCCGCAACCTCGGGAAGGTCGAGATCTTCCACGTGAAGCTCTACGGCAGTGGCAGCAGGAGCAAGGCGATCGGGCACGGGATCGTCACCTGCATGGTCGTCTCCACGACCGAGCGGAGCTGCGACGGCAGCTACGTCCTGCCGCGCGGGATGATCCTGACCGGCGGGGTCCTGCAGCGGCGGCTGTTCTACACGGCTGCGATCACGCGGCGGGACCGGGCTCTACGACAACGCTCGAGGCACGCTGACCGTGACCGCGAACCGGCTCAGACCCCGCCACGAGATCCTCCTCTTCCGGCTGTCGGGATGAGCGGAGCAGCGACGGCGCTGCGGCCACTCATCCTGATCTGCGACGACGAGCGGCCGCTGCGCGAGCTCGTCAAGGCGGCGCTGGGAGACGGGTTCCGGTTCGGCGAGGCGGGCGACGCCGTCGAGCTCGAGCGGCAGCTCGAGCTCGACGTCCCGTCGCTGATCGTCCTCGACGTGATGCTGCCCGGGAAGAGCGGGCTCGAGCTCCTGGCCGAGCTGCGCGCCGACACGCGGACGGCGCTCGTGCCCGTGGTCGTCGTCTCCGCCTGGCACGGCGAGTACGAGACGGCGGCGACCGACGCCGGAGCGAACGACTTCGTCGGGAAGCCGTTCGACCCGGACGAGCTTGCCGCGATCGTCGGGAGGCTCCTTGCTGCGTAGCGTCTCGGCACGGATCGCCGCCGTCAGCGTCGTCGCCGCCTCCGGGATCGCGGTGATGCTGACGCTGTTCTTCGTCGCGGAGACGAACCTGAAGCGCGCGAACAACGCGACGACGCGCTCGGTGGACGTGAGCGAGGCGGCGCTCAACCTGCGTGCCGACGTCGGCACGCTGCAGAGCGCGCTGAACGCCGCGCTGCGGGCGCGGACGCCCGCGAACCTGGCGGGGTGGCGCCACGTACGGGCATCGTGGCAGCACGGCGCCGACGAGTTGCGCCTGAAGGTGCAGACGCCCGCGCAGCGCCTCGAGGTGTCGAAGATCCGAGGGCTGATCCAGGCGTACGTGAGCGACTACGCCGAGCCGGTGCTCGACATCGCCCGGGTCGCGCCGTCGACGGCCCGCTCGAGCGCGGTCAGCTCGGAGGGCAGGATCCGCATCGGCTCGATCACCCGCGAGATCGACGCGATCACCCGCCACGCGGCCCGGTCGGCGGCACTCCGCAGCCGCCACGCCGACGACTTCGCCCACCGGGCGACCACCGTCGGCCTGGCGGCCCTGATCCTCACCCCGCTGCTGCTGCTCGTCGCCGCGCTGTGGTTCATGCGGAGCGTGGCGCGACCGCTGCGGTCGGTGGCCGACGCGGCCTCGGCCGTCGCCGCCGGCGACTTCTCGATGCGGCTGGCCGACACCCGCAAGGACGAGTTCGGCACGCTTGCGCGGGCGTTCAACGAGATGACGTCCTCGCTGGCCGCGAACCGCGAGGAGCTGGTCGCGCGGGCGGAGCGGCTCGAGCAGTCGGAACAGCGCAAGACCGAGCTGATCAGCATCGTCTCGCACGAGGTGCGAACGCCGCTCGCGAGCGTGCTCGGCTTCACGCGCCTCTTGCTCGAACGCGAGCTGGGAGCCGCCGAGCGGGAGCAGTACCTGCAGATCATCAACGAGGAGGCGACCCGGCTCGCGGCGCTGGTCAGCGACTTCCTCGACATCCGGCTGCTCGAGGACAAGCGCTTCCCCTTGCGGACGAACCACGTCGACATCCAGCCGCTCGTGGTCGCCCAGGCGGAGCGGATGCTCGGCCACGACGCCGAGCACCGGCTCGTCCTGCGGGTCGACGAACGGCCGGTGATCGTGCTCGGGGACGAACGACGGCTGACCCAGGTGCTGACCAACCTGCTGTCCAACGCCGCGAAGTTCTCCCCGCCGGACGGTCTCGTCACGGTGGGCATCGACACGACCCCGAGCCGCGTGCGGGTCTGGGTGCAGAACGAGGGGGACGGCATCGCCCCGGAGCACGCCGACCAGCTCTTCGAGCCGTTCTTCCGCGGCGGAGCGCCGGCCGCGGGCATCCCGGGCGCCGGCATCGGCCTCGCCCTCTCACGGCGCATCGTCGAGGCGCACGGCGGCCGGATCGGCTTCGAGAACGTCCGGGGCGGCGTGCGCTTCTGGTTCGAGCTCGGCTCGCTGCCGGAGGGTGCGGCCGCGGAGCCGGCTCAGCCCGCCGGGCCGCGTCGATCCCACTCGTAGAGCGCGATCGCTCCAGCGGCGGCGACGTTCAGCGACTCGGCGCCGCGGATCGGGATCCGGGCCGCCAGGTCGCTCTCCACCGCGGCGGGCAGGCCCGCCCGCTCGGCCCCGAGCAGGAACGAGACCCCGCCGCCGAGCTCGAGCGACGAGAGCGGGGCCTCCGCGTGCGCGTCGAGCGCGATGCGCGTGCCGGCCACCTGCTCCCACGTGCCGAGCGGGACGCGCCAGATCGACCCGGCGCTCGCCCGCAGCGCCTTCGGCGAGGTCGGGTCGGCACACCCGTCCGAGAGGCACACCGCGGCACCGAAGGCGTCGGCGGTGCGGATCAACGTGCCCACGTTCCCGGGGTCGGCGAGCCGCCAGAGAGCGAGCGTCGCCTCCCGCTGCTCCCACCCCGGCAGGTCGCTGCGCCGGTAGACCGCGACGACACGCGGCGGGTGACCGGCGGAGGCCACCTCGGCGAGCAGCTTCGGCTCGACGTCGTCGCCCGCGCGCAGCAGGTCGACCGGATCGGCGGTGGCCGCCTCGACCGCGTCCTCGCCCTCGACGAAGAAGAGCCCCAGCTTCTCGCGCCAGCTCTTGGCGTGCAGCTTCCGCAGCAGCCGCAGGCGCTCGTTGTCACGGCTGACGATCATGCTCAGCGCCCCCAGTCGAGCCAGGCGCCGTGGAAGTCGAAGACGGCGAGCCGCGTCGAGCGGCCGCCGGGATAGCGCTCGACCTCGAGCGCGAACCCGTCGTCGTCCGGGGCCCGTCCCGCCGTGACGAAGACGAGCGGCTCGTCGCGGGCCGCGTCCTGCAGCGCCTCGCGCACTCGCTCCAACCCCTGCCGGTCGAGGTACATCGTCGACGCGATCTGGAAGACGACGAGCTGCGCGTCGGGGCGGCGGTTGCGCAGTAGCGCGGAGAGCGCGTCGACGTAGTCGCCCTCCATCAGCTGCGGCGGGTCGCGCCGGACAATCGCGATCGCCCGCTGCAGGCGCTCCAGCCGGCGTTGCTGGTCGGGCCAGACGAACGACTTCAGGATCCGCGCGCCGCGGTCGGTGGTCACGTCGATCGGGTTGAGGTCGATGCCGCGGCGCCGCACGACCTCGACCGTCCGGCCGAGGAGGGCCGCCGGGGGCGGCGTGCGCCCCGTGCCCTCGAGCAGCAGCTCGCCGCTCCCCCACCCGCCGGTGGCGTACGCGTAGCGGTAGCGATCCCACACGAGGTTGAGCCCCCCGGACGATCCGAGCTCGAGCAGGTCGAACGGGCGGCCGTCGGCAACCGCCAGGAAGCCCGGGAGCATCGCCCACGACCGCTGCACCTCGTTCGTCTGGACGTCCTGCTCGGCCGTCCAGGCGGTCAGGAACGGCCCGTGCCGTTCGAGCGCGGCGCCGACGTCGTCCCACGCCGCCTCGCCTCCGAGCACCAGGTAGTGCAGGCCGGAGAGGAGACGCAACGGGAAGTCCCACGAGAGGTCGGGGGCGACGTCGTCGACCCGCGGGTCGTCTGCGAGCCGGCGACACAGCTCCGCGTACAGCGGCGAGCGGCCCTCGCAGTAGGCCGCCTGCCGCTGGAAGATCTCGGCCTGCCGGTCTATGCGCCGAGGGCGGCCTTGGCCTGCGCCGCGAGCTCACCGAACTTCGCGGGGTCGCTGACGGCGAGATCGGCGAGCACCTTGCGGTCGAGCTCGACGTTCGCGGCCTTCAGCCCCGCCATGAACCGGTTGTACGAGAGCCCGTTCGCCCGCGCGCCGGCGTTGATCCGCATGATCCAGAGCTTTCGAAACTCGCGCTTGCGCACCTTGCGGTCGCGGTAGGCGTAGACCAGCGAGCGGTCGACCTGCTCCTTCGCGTAGCGGTAGTTCGACTTCTTGAGCCCGAAGTAGCCCTTCGCCTCGTCGAGGACCTTGCGGCGCTTCTTGCGCGCGTGGACCGAACGCTTGACGCGAGGCATCAGCGCCTCCCCAGCATGCGGTTGACCGTCTTCTCGTTGTCGCCGTCGACGGCGTGCGGCTTACTGAACGCGCGCTTCTGCTTCGGCGACTTGTGCTCCAGGTTGTGGCTCTGGTTCGCCGACCGGCGCGTCAGCTTCCCGGTTCCCGTCACCTTGAACTTCTTCTTCGCTCCCGAGTGTGTCTTCTGTTTCGGCATCGTGTTTCGCTCCTGCGTTCTTCGTTGGGCCGAGCACCATCGTCATGTTCCGCCCTTCCAGGAGCGGCTGGGTCTCGATCAGACCGATCTCCTTGACGTCGTCCGCCAGGCGCATCAGCAGGTCGCGGCCACGATCCGGATGCTCGCGCTCGCGGCCCCGGAACATGATCGTGACCTTGACCTTCGCGCGCTGGTTCAAGAACCGCTCGACGTGGCCCTTCTTGGTCTCGTAATCGTGGATTCCGATCTTCGGCCTGAGCTTGATCTCCTTGACGTGGATCTGCGTCTGGTGCTTCCGGGCGAGCTTCGCCTTCTGCTCCAGCTCGTACCGGTACTTGCCGTAGTCCATCACCCGGGCAACCGGCGGATCCGCCTGGGCCGCGACTTCGACCAGATCGAGGTTCTTGCCGTACGCGTACTCGCGCGCCTCGTCCGTCTGCTTGATCCCGAGTTGCTGCCCGTCCTCTCCGATCAGCCGGACGCGCGGGACGCGAATCGCGTCGTTGATGCGTGTCTGCGGCTCGGGACGGCGCGGGGGCTCGAACCCGGATCGCCTGCGCGGCCTCAAATGCTCTTCACCAAGCTCGTGTTGACCTCCTCGTCGAATGACAAAACCGACGGCATGCGTCGGCGGAGGTCTCGTCCAACCTGCTCGGTTGAACCCCCGTGGCGTGAGCCAGGAGGTGAGAGACGGATCCGCCCCTGCTTGCCAGGCAGAAAGGGTAGCAATCCTCGCCCGCCCGCGGGCTCAGGGCGTGCCCTCCCCGTCGGGGACGAGCGACGCGAGCCGGTCTGCGAACGCGGCGAGCGAGAGGGTCTCCTGGGCGCCGCCGTGCGCGCGGATCGCGAGCGACTCGTCGGACTCCTTGTCGCCGTAGACGACCACGAACGGCACCTTCTCGACCTCGGCGTTCCGGATGCGCTTGCCGACGGTCTCGTCGGAGGAGTCGACGTCGACCCGGTAGGGGAGCAGGGCGGCGAGCGCGGTCGCCGCGGCCCGGTGGCTCTCGCTCACCGGCAGCACCCGCACCTGCACCGGCGCGATCCAGAAGGGGAACGCGCCCGCGTAATGCTCGGTGAGAATGCCGATGAAGCGCTCGAACGAGCCCATCAGCGCGCGGTGGATGACGTACGGCACGTGGTCGGCGTTGTCGGCGCCGATGTAGCGGCAGCCGAGCCGGGCGGGCAACTGGGTGTCGAGCTGCACGGTGCCCATCTGCCAGGCGCGGCCGAGCGAGTCGTGCATGTGCAGATCGATCTTCGGGCCGTAGAAGGCGCCGTCTCCCTCGTTGACGGAGTACGCGAGGCCGCGCCGGTCGAGGGCGCCGTGGAGTGCCGCCTCGGTGAAGTCCCACTCCTCGTCGCTGCCGAGCTTGTTCTCGGGCCGGGTCGAGAGCTCGAAGCTCGAGTCGAGGCCGAACAGGTCGTAGACGAACTTCGCATAGTCGAGGCAGGCGAAGATCTCGTCCTCGATCTGCTCCCGGGTGCAGAAGATGTGGGCGTCGTCCTGGGTGACGTGACGGACGCGGGTGAGCCCGTGCAGGGTGCCCGCCCGCTCGTTGCGGTGCAGCGGCGCGGCCTCGGCGTAGCGCAGCGGCAGCTCACGGTAGCTGCGCAGCTGCTGCGCGAACAGCACCATGTGCCCGGGGCAGTTCATCGGCTTGATCGCGTAGGTGTGGTCGTCCTCGGGGATCAGGAACATGTTCTCGCGGAACTTCTCCCAGTGGCCGGACCGCTCCCAGAGCTCCTTGTCGAAGATCAGCGGGGTCTTCACCTCGACGTACCCGCGGGCGGCGTTCTCGCGGCGCCGCAGCGCCTCGAGCTCGTTCCAGATCACCATGCCCTTCGGGTGCCAGAACGGCGAGCCCGGCGAGATCTCCTCGAGGTGGAAGAGGTCGAGCTGCACACCGAGGCGGCGGTGGTCGCGCGCGCGCGCCTGCTCGAGCCGCTCGAGGTAGGCGTCCAGGTCGGCCTGGGCGTAGAAGGCGGTGCCGTAGATGCGGGTCAGCTGGGTGTTCCGCTCGTCGCCGCGCCAGTAGGCGCCGGCGAGCCCGGTCAGCTTGAACGCCTTGATCGGCTTCGAGCTCTGCAGGTGCGGGCCGCGGCAGAGATCGGTGAACTCCCCCTGGGTGTAGAGGCTGATGTCGCCCTCGGCGGTCTCGACGAGCTCGACCTTGTACGGCTCCCCTTCCGCCTCGAAGCGGGCGCGGGCCTCGGCGCGGGAGATCTCCTCGCGCGACCACTCGCGCCCCTCCTCGAGCTCGCGGCGCACCTCCGCCTCGATCCGCTCCAGGTCGGCCTCGGCGACCGGCTCCGGGAACTCGAAGTCGTAGTAGAACCCGTTCTCGATCGGGGGGCCGATCGCGATCTTGACGCCGGGGAAGAGCCGGCGCACTGCCTCGGCCAGGAGGTGCGCCGACGAGTGGCGGAGCACGGCGAGCGCGTCGGGGTCGTGCGCGTCGCGGGTGGTCAGGAGCTGGATGCGCTGCCCGTCGGCGAGCGGCAGCCGCAGGTCCTGCGGCACGCCGTCGGCGCGCACGAGCACCGCCTGCTCGGCGAGCTTCGGCCCGATCGCGCGTGCGGCATCCAGGCCGCTCGCGCCCGCGGGAAGTTCCAGCTCGGAGTTGTCGGGCAGAAGGACCTTCATGACAGACGACAAGGGTAATCACCTCCGGGACGACGACAGGAACGACGAGATCGACGAGTCGCCGGTACCGGATCCGGAAGCCACCGGGCAGAACGCCGCGGACGATCCCGAAGCCGACTAGAGAGAAGCCACGCGCGGGCCGGCGACGGTCGCCCGCACGTGGCCGCGCGTCGTCGTCCGGTTCGCGTTCATGGGCGAAGCGTAACTCACCCGGCGCCGAAGCGCATGAGCACCCAGGGCGCCGTGTGCTCGTCGTCGGCGTCGCGCCGGGCGACCTCCACGAACCCCGCTTTCGCCCAGGCACGCACCGCCCGCTCGTTCCAGGCGTACGGGTCGACCGTCACCTCGGCCCAGCCCTGCGCGAGCAGGTCCTCCGCCAGCCGCCGGGCGGCGGCCGGCATGATCCCGCGCCCGCGGGCGGACGGGACCAGGAACCCGTCGAGGCCGCCCCGCCGCGGCTCGCCCGGCTCCCACCACGACTGCAGGTAGCCGACCGGATCGCCGCCGGCCTCGACGATCCAGGAATCGACGCGCTCGCGGGAGAAGCGCGCCCGCACCTCGTCGACCGTGAACGTCTCGCCGTCCCAGAACCGGGAGACCTCGGGGTCGGCGTGCCAGCGGCTCACGATCCCGGCGTCCGCGCGGGTCGCCCGACGCACCGTCACGGCGCCGGGAAGTCCCACATCACCACCTCGGTGCGCTCGCCGCCGAGCGCGGCGTAGACAGCGTTCGCCGCCTCGTTGTCCGGCTCGGTGAGCACGAACGCGGGGGCCTCGACGGCGCCGAGCAGCTCGGACATCAGCCGGGTCGCGATGCCCTGCCTGCGGTGGCCCTCGTCAACCTCGAGCTCGTAGACGAACAGGATCGACGGCTCGCCGTGACGGCGCGGCAGCTCGTACCCGAACGCGAAGCCGACGGGCTCCTCGCCGCGGAAGGCGACCAGGAAGATCGTCCGCTCGTCGGCGAGCAGCGCCGTCTGCGCCTCCCGCTCCGCGAGGCGGCGGACGACCGGCTCGTCGCCCGGGCCGAGCCTGCGCACGGTCGTCTCCGCAGCGTCTGCCACGGTGCAGAGCGTAGTTCGCGACCGCTGATCGACGGGCCCGGCGGGAATGTTCGGAACGAGCGTGATTTTCGCGTGCGCGCCCCTTGCGCCGGGGCAAGCGCGCGTCGTACAGTGCGGCTCCCGCTGAGCGCGGAGCGCGAGTAGGTCGAAGCCCCGCCGAGTGACTGTCAGAGGCGCAAGCCCGAGGCGGCCGGTCGGTTGGGTGGACGAAAGCGCCACCGACTCAGCGGGATTTTTCGTGGTCCGGGACGCGCCGGGCGCCGTACCAGGTTGAATGGCGGGAATGGACTTCGCCCTCACCGACGAGCAGCAGCTGATCCGGCAGACCGCCCGCGCGTTCTGCGACGCCGAGATCGCGCCCTACGCGGCCGAGTGGGACCGCACCGAGACGATCGACCGCGCGATCGTCGGCAAGCTCGCGGAGCTCGGCTTCCTCGCCGCGGCCCTGCCCGAGGAGCACGGCGGCATGGGCCTCGACGTGCGCTCGTACGCGCTCGTGGTCGAGGAGATCGGCAGGGCCGACTCGAACGTGCGCGGGATCGTCTCGGTCTCGAACGGCCTCTACGGCAAGTCGGTGGCCCGCTGGGGCACCGACGAGCAGAAGGCCGACCTCCTCCCCCCGCTCGCCTCCGGCGAGGCGCTCGGCTGCTACGCCCTCACCGAGCCGGGCGCCGGCTCCGACCCGGGCGGGCTCGCGACCCGCGCCGACAGGGACGGCGACGGGTGGGTGCTGACCGGCCAGAAGATCTTCATCACGCTCGGCTCGTGGGCGAAGCATGCGCTCGTCTTCGCCCGCACCGGCGAGGCGGGCCCGCGCGGCATCACCTGCTTCGTCGTCCCCACCGACGGCTCCGGCTTCGAGGCGCGCCCGATCAAGGGCAAGCTCGGCCTCCGCGCCCAGGACACGGCGGAGCTCTTCCTCGACGGTGTCCGCGTACCCGCCGAGAGCGTCCTCGGCGAGCTCGGCGGCGGCTTCAAGGTGGCGATGTCCGCGCTCGACCACGGTCGCATCTCGCTGGGGGCGGGGTGTGTGGGCATCGCGCAGGGCTGTCTCGACGCCTCGATCGCCTACACGAAGGAGCGCCGGCAGTTCGGGCGGCCGGTCGCGAGCTTCCAGCTCGTGCAGGAGCTGCTCGCGGACATCGCGGTCGAGACGGAGGCGGCGCGCCTGCTCGTCTGGAACGCGGCGGCGAAGGCCGACGCCGGGCTCCCGCACACGGTCGAGGCGTCGATGGCGAAGTACTTCGCGAGCGAGGTGGCCGTGCGCGCCGCGAACGCCGCCGTCCAGGCGCACGGCGGCTACGGCTACGTCGACGAGTACCCGGTGGGCAAGTACCTGCGAGATGCGCGGGTGACGACGCTGTACGAGGGCACGAGCCAGATCCAGAAGCTCCTGATCGGCCGCGCCCTCACCGGCGAGAACGCCTTCGTGTGACCGTCGAGCTCGTCGGCCGGGACGCGGAGCTGCGCCGCCTGGACGCCTTCGCGGCGTCGTTGACCGGCGGCGGGACGGCGCTCTCGATCGTCGCCGGCCCCGGTGCCGGCAAGACGGCGCTCTGGCGGTCCGCCGGCGAGCACGCGGAAGCGGCCGGCGTTCGCGTCCTGCGCACCCGGTGCTCGGAGGTGGAGTTGCCGATCGCGCTCGGAGCGGTCTCCGACCTCGTCGGGGACGCCTTCGGCGAGATCGGGCGCGCGCTCCCGCCCGCCCAGCAGGCGGCGCTCGAGGTCGCGCTCGGCCTCGAGTCGTCGGACGAGGTGCGGCCGGACTGGCTGGCGCTCGCACGCTCGCTCCTCGGCGTCCTGCGGCTGCTCGCCGGGGACTCGCCCGTGCTCGTCGCCGTCGACGACGCCCAGTGGCTCGACCCCGCCTCCAGGCGGGTGCTCTCGTTCGCGCTCCGCCGAGCCGGGTCGAATCCCGTCGGGCTGCTCGCGACCGTCCGCGAGTCCGCGCAGACGCCGGACCTGCTCGGGCTCGCCGACGCGTACGAGCCGGGACGGTTCTCGGTGCTGTCGCTCGGCCCGATGAGCTCCGGGTCGCTCCAGCGCCTGCTCCGGCTCCGGCTCGGAGCTCACCTGCCCCGGCCGACGCTCGCGCGCGTCCATGCCGCCTCCGGCGGCAACCCGATGTTCGCGCTCGAGTTCGCCCGGCTCGGGGTTGGCTCGCCCGCCGAGCAGGCTGCCCCGCTGGCGATTCCGGCCTCGCTCGAGGAGCTCGTCGAGGCGCGCGTCGCCGCGCTCCCGGCAGAGCTGCTGCCGCTCCTGCGGGTCGCGAGCGCCCTCGAGCGTCCGACGATCCCGGTCCTGGAGGCCGCGTTGGAGCCTGCCTCCGACGTCGAGCGGCTCGTCGACGAAGCCCAGCGGGCGGAGGCGCTTGCGGTCTCACCGGAGGGAGACCTCCGGTTCACGCATCCGCTGCTCGCCGCCGCCGTCTACTTCGGCATCTCCCCGCCCGAGCGCCGGGGCCTGCACGCGCGGCTGGCGACGATCGTGCCGGGCGTGGAGGAGCGCGGCCGCCACGCGGCGCTCGCGGCGGAGCAGCCCGACGCCACGACCGCGCGCGCGGTCCGCGGCGCTGCGGAGGCCGCCGCGGCCCGCGGCGCGCTCGACGCCGCCGCCCGCCTCTCTGCCGAAGCCGCCCGCCTCGCTCCCACCGCGGACGAGCGGCGCGAAGGCGAGCTCGAGACCGCGACCTTCCTCGTCGACACGGGCGAGTTCGCGGCCGCCCGCGAGCGCCTCGAACCGCTGCTCGCCGTTCCCGTCCCCGCCCCGTTCCGGGCTCGAGCACTGATCCTGCGCGCCGAGTGCGAGATCGCCGACCGGCGCCGGTTGGTCGCGCTGCTGCAGGAGGCGCTCGAGCTCGCGGACGCTCCCCTCCCACGCTGGCAGGCCTCGATCCGGCTCGCACAGCACGGGGCCTGGATCTCCGGCGACGCGGGCCGCGCGGTCGAGCTGGCGCGCCAGGCGCTCGCGAGCGCGCTCGAGCTCGACGATCCCGCCTTGATCTCGGAGTCCGAGGGTGCCGTCGCCTACTACGAGACCGCCTGTGGGCTCCGCACGGGCTCGGCCGAACCCACCAGCGCGTCGCCGCCGCTCCTGACGCTGCACGTTCCCTGGTGGCATGTCGGCGCCGGGTTGTCGCTCGGCACCCGCCTGATGTGGTCCTGGGAGCTCGCCGAGGGCCGCCGCGTGCTCGAGGCGGAGCACGCGGCGCTCTCGGGCGCAGGCCGCGAGGCCCGCGCGGGCTTCACGCTCCTCACGCTCGGCGAGCTCGAGTGGCGCGCCGGCCGCCTCGAGCGCTCCGGGGCGCTCGTCACCGAGGCGACGGAGATCCTCGGCGACCTGATCCTGACCGCGTTCCCGCGCCTGCTCCTCGACACCGTGCGCGGCCGGTCCGACGAGGCCCACCGCCTCGGCCGTGAGATGCTCGGCTGGGCCGAGGCGCTCGCCGACCGGCACCACGTCCCGCGCGTCAACTGGGCGCTCGGGCTGCTGGAGCTGTCCCGCGGCGAGCCCGCGGCGGCGTACGACCTGCTGGCGGCCGCCGCCGCCCAGCTCGACGCGGCCGGGGTTGTCCACCCCGGCTGCGTCCCCGTGCTCCCCGACCTCGTCGAGAGCCTGGTGGGGCTCGGGCGGCTGGACGAGGCCGAAGCGGCTGCACGCCCGCTCGACTCGGCAACCGGCGACTGGGCGCGCGGCGTGGCCGCTCGCTCGCGGAGCCTGCTCCTGCTCGCGCGCGGCGAGAGCGCCGCGGCCGCCCGGAGCGCCGAGGAAGCGGCCGCGGCGCTCGCCGCCGCGGGAGCTCCGCTCGACCGGGGCCGCGCGCTGCTCGCCGCCGGCACCGCCCATCTCCGCTCCGGCGAGCGGCGCCTCGCGGCCGCAGCGATCGAGTCGGCCGCCCAGGTCTTCGAGGCCCTCGGGGCGCCGCTCTGGCTCGAGCGGGCGCGCCGGGAGCTGCGCCGGGCGCGGCCGCGCGGCCGCCGCGACCGCGACGCGCTGACGGCGGCCGAGGAGCGCGTGGCGGCGCTCGTCGCCGCGGGTCGCACCAACAAGGAGGTGGCGGCCGAGCTGTACACCACGGTCGCGACCGTCGAGGCCCACCTGACGCGGATCTACCGCAAGTGCTCGATCAGGTCGCGCACCGAGCTGGCACGGCTGGTCGCCGACGGGTCGCTGACGTTCGACGAGGCCGCAGAGTAGGGGTATCCCGGACGCGCAGGCCCATTCGCGCCGCCTAGGGTCGAAGCGTGCCGGCGGACGTCTTCTACCTCGTCGAGCGCTACCTGCCCCGGGGCGTCGAACCGGGTCTGGAGGCGCTGGGCGCCCTGCTCGCCGCCGCGACCGCCGAGCTGCGAGCCGAGGGCGGACGCATCCGGTGGCTGCACTCGCTGGCGCTGCCGGAGGACGAATCGTGCATCTGCGTCTTCCGCGCGACGACCCGTGAGCTCGTCGCGGAGGCGAACGACCGTGCGGGTCTCGCCTACGAGCGCATCAGCCCCGCGGTCGCCGTCGGCGAACTGTAGGGGTTTCCAGGACGCGACCCGCGCCGCCCGGCCCGAAGCTGGCACCGACGGGTCAACTGACACTGGAGGAACCATCACATGAAGCTCTGGAGAATCGTGGCCGCACTCGCCGTCGGGATCGTGGCCGCGGCGCTGCCGGCCGCGGCGCTCTCGGCGCCGGCCGCCTGGACGACGACGACGGTGGCGACCGGTCTCGACTCGCCGCGCGGCCTGGCGATCACGCCCGAGGGCACGCTCTACGTCGCCGAGTCCGGCCACGGCGGCGACGCGTGTGCCCCGACCGCCGGGACGCTGCACTGCATCGGGACGACGTCGCGGATCTCACGCGTCGACACGTCCACCGGCGCGGTCACGCCCGTCGTCACGGGCCTCTACTCACGCTCGGTGCCGAACGAGGGCATCACCGGCGTCGACGGCATCTCCGCCTCGGGGGGGCACCTGTTCGCGGCGATCACCTCGTTTCCGCAGGAGCTCTCGTCGTTCAGCTGCGCGGGTCAGCCCGCCGACTGCGCCTCCTCGCTCGACGCCGCCCGCGCGCAGGCAGGGCAGATCGTCACCTTCACGCCGGGCGGGACGTGGAAGTCGCTCGCGAGCGTCGGCAGCGACGACTACACCTGGTCGCTGACGCACGGCGCCTTCACGCGGTCGCCTCCGAACGCGAACCCCTACGGGGTCTACGGAGTCGCCGCGGGCACGTACGTCGCCGACGCGGGATCGAACACGCTCGACTTCGTCTCGGCGAGCGGCGCCCAGACGATCATCTCCGGCATCCCGCTTCCCGCCGCCGGCGGCTTTCCGGGCGACGGCGTCCCGACGTGCGTGACGATGATCCGGGGCAACCTCTACGCGGCCGACCTCGCGGGCCGGCTCTGGAAGCGCGGCGGCAGCTACACGCCGACGCAGGTGCCCGTGGCGGCCGGCGGAGCGAGCCTGATCCATCACGTGACGGGCTGCACGTCGGACGCCGACGGCAACATCTACCTCGTCGACATGTGGGGCCGGCCCGGCCCGCCGATCCCCGCGGGGCCGCTGAGCGTCGCCGGCACCGGCTCGGTGGTCGAGTTGCACGCCGACGGCTCCGCCGAGGTGCTCGCAGGCGGGCTCGACTTCCCGAACGGGATCGCCCTGGCGAAGGACGGGTCGCTCTACGTCACCGTCGACAGCACCTGCACCGCGACCGGGACGCCGCTGCCCTTCTGCGGCCTCGGCGGCCGGCTGGTGCGGATCCACGCGGGCTGATCGACGTCTGCCTGCCGGCCGGCCGTGTCCCGTTCTCGGGCGCGGCCGGTCAGGAGGCGCGCAACTCGTAGACGGCGCCGAGTCGGCGGACGACCTGCTGCGCGATCAGGTCGCCTGCCGCCGCCGTGTAGTGGATGCCGTCCGGGAGCCGCATCAGCGTCAGCTTGCCGTGCACCCGCAGGTACGGGGCGAAGCGGCCGTGCGCGTCGTCGAGGAGGTGCCAGGTGTCGACGAACGCCGAGGTGGCCGGGTGCGCGGCGACGACCGACTCGAGGATGCGGTTGACGACAGGGAAGCTCCGCCTGAACCCGGCCCCGTCGGGAATCGGCAGGCCGAGCCAGACGACGTAGATGCCGCGCGCCGCGAGCTCGCGCGTGACGCCGTCCACCCGCCGGCGGTACTCGGCATCCCACGAGGCGCTGCCGAGCGGTCCCACCTTGCGGCCGGCCGGGACGCCCGAGAGGTAGTCGTGGGCGTCGTCGGCGCCGAACGAGAGCACCGCGACGTTCGGCTGCAGCGCCGCCGGCGCCTGCTGGATGCGCGTGAACCAGTTGTAGAGGTCGGGACGGCCGAGCCCGGTCGAGAGGCGGCTCTCGACCGCGACCACGTCGACGGGGCCGCCGAGCCGCTCGAGCGCCTGCCCGGGCACCGCGGCGAGCGAGTCGCCGGCCACCCACACCCGCAGCGGCCGCGCCCGGGTGAAGACCGGCCTGGCGGCGTTGGCCGACTCTCGGCTTCGGCTTCGGCTTCGGGCTCGCGTCCGCCTGCGGCGCGCGCGGGTGCGGGGCCGGCCGGGTGACGGGCCCGGCGGGCGGCGGCAGCGCGAGGTGGACGGTCGTGTCGATCCGGTCCTCCTGGCCGCGGCCGATCGCCACCTGCAACGCGTGCCGCGGGGTCGTCAGGTGCAGGGCGCGGCTGACGCGGACGAGCGGGCGTGTGACCGCGAGGGCCACGTCGCGGCCGACGCCGGCGGGCTGGATCTGCGCCTGCTTCCGCAGTCCCTCGGCCTCGAGCAGCGAGGCGACGGCGAGCCCGAGGGCGAGGACGACGATTCCCTTGTAGGCAGGCAGCATGGTCGAGGCCTCAGAAGCGGAAGTAGATGAAGGGCGCGACCCCTTCGGGGCCGAGCGTGTTGATCAGCGCGAGCACGACTCCGACACAGCTCGCCTGCGCCGCCACGGGCAGCCGCCGGAAGCCCGCCACGAGCCCGGCGACCGATCCGGGCCGCAGGTACTGACCGCCGAGCCCGACGGCGATCGCGAGCACGACCGAGGTGGTGACGAGCGGGGATGGTCGTCCCCAGGCCGTCACGAGTCGCGTCAGCACCTCGCCGGCGCGCTGGAAGGAGTCGGCGCGGAAGAACACCCACCCGAAGCAGACGACGTGGAAGGTGAGCACGCGGCCGAACCACTGCGCGGCGGTCGAGGTGGGGCGCCAGCCGATCGCCCGCTCGACCGCGAGCCCCACCCCGTGGATGCCGCCCCAGACGACGAACGTCCAGGCCGCGCCGTGCCAGAGGCCGCCGAGCACCATCGTCAGCAGCAGGTTGCGGTAGGTGAGGATCCGCCCCTTCCGGTTGCCGCCGAGCGGGATGTAGAGGTAGTCGCGCAGCCAGCGGGAGAGCGTCATGTGCCAGCGCCGCCAGAAGTCCTGCAGCGAGACCGCGGTGTACGGCGCGTCGAAGTTCTGCGGGAACTCGAACCCGAGCAGCAGCGCGACGCCGATCGCGATGTTCGTGTAGCCGCAGAAGTCGGCGAAGATCTGAACCGCGTAGCCGTAAACCGCCACCAGCACCTCGAGCGACGAGTGGCGGCTCGGCGCGGCGAACACGTCGTCGACGATGTGGGTGGCGAGGTGGTTCGCGATCACGACCTTCAGGAAGAGGCCCGTCAGGATCAGGAAGTAGGCGCGTGCGACGTTCACCTTGCGCGGGTCGCGGGGCGTCTCGAGCTGGGGCAGCAGCTCGCTCGCGCGCACGATCGGCCCTGCGACGAGGTGCGGGAAGAAGGCCTGGAAGACGGCGAAGCGCGCGAACGACGCCGGCACGAGCAAGCCGCGGTAGGTGTCGACGACGTACGAGATCGCCATGAACGTGTAGAAGGAGATGCCGATCGGCAGCGCGACGTTCACGATCCAGCCGGTGCCGAGGAGGTTGTCGGCCGAGCTCGCGAAGAACCCGGCGTACTTGAACCACGCGAGCAGTCCGAGGTCGAAGGCCACGGCCGTGCCGAGCAGCGCCTTGCGAGCCGCGCGGGAGCCTGCGCGATGGATCGCCACGGCGAGCACGTGGTTGACGACCGTCGAGCCGGCGAGGAGGAAGACGAAGCGCCAGTCCCACCAGCCGTAGAAGACGTAGCTCGCGAGGACGATGAAGGCACGCCAGGCGCGCTGGTGGGGCTGCAGCGCCCACGAGACGGGCAGCACCACGAGGAAGAAGACGGCGAAGGTGACGGTCGGGAAGAGCATCTACCGGAGTGCGACGGCGAGGACCCGCTTGCGGATCAGCGTCGCCAGTGCGGTGGCTCCGGCGGGCTGCAGGTGCAGCCCGTCGGAGCGGAACCAGCCCGGATGGCTGCGCGAGTAGCGGTTCCAGTCGATCTCGTACACGTCGGGGGTGCGCTGCGCGAGCTTCCGGATGTCGTCGTTCATCACGAGGTACGGATGGTGCACGGCCCGCAGCGTCAGCAGCCAGACCCGGCGCACACCGGCGCGGCGGAGCGCGCGGACCGCGTCCTGCAGGAAGCGTGCGTAGGTGTTCTGGAAGTCGTTGTACCCGACGGCCACGACCACGTTGCGGCCGAGCCGCCGCCCCTGCACGCCGGCGAGCGCGACGACGCTCGGCGGCCGCACGCCCTTGACCGGGCAGCCGACGCCTTCCAGCCGCCGGCAGGGCGCCGTCTCGAGGTCGACCGAGAGCCCCCGGGCGAGGACGCGCAAGGCGGGACGGTCGAGCGTCAGCCCGTCGGCCACCGAGTCGCCGATCACGGTCACGCGCGGCGCCGGGCGGCGTGCCGCCCGGGCGTTCGCGGCGGCGGCCGGCAGGCCGCCGGCGAGCAGCACGATCGCGAACGCAGCGACGACCCCCCTCACCCGGCCGATGGTAACCACGAACCGAAAAAGGGTGCACGATGCGGATTCTCTCGCCGCAGCGAGCCTTGCCGCAGCCGCCGGCCCGGTCGTAGAGTGGGGTCCCCGCCGGGCGCGGAGTGTGCGAGTAGGTCGAAGCCCCGCCGAGCGACTCGTGCGCGCGCAAGCGCGACCGGGCCGGTCGGTGAGGTGGACGAAAGCGCCACCGCGCCGGGCGGGGGTTTCTCCCTCCCAGGGCGATTCTCTCTCTCCGCCGTCTCCGCCTACCGCAGGCGGAACGGCGCCGTCCGCCAGCCGGCCCAGCGCCAGTACCACGAGGGCAGCCGCTTCGGTGCGGCGGCGGGACGGGCCCCGTGCCGGCCGTGCTGCCAGGCGAAGAGCGCATAGGCCCAGCGGGGAACGGCCCGCGGGAGGGTCGCCGGCCGCTTCGACGCGACCACGACCAGGGGCTTCGAGGGCCGCGAGGCGTTGCCGGCGGCGTCGAGCGCCTGGATCCGGAAGACGTTCGTGACGGACGGCGAGAACCCGTGCGCCGTGGCCGAGCGGGCGTCCGGCGGCAGGCTCGCGGCCGGCGTCCCGTTCCGCAGCAGCGTGTAGCCGGTGACGCCGACGTTGTCGGTCGCCGGTTGCCACGAGACGACCAGCTGGTTCTTCACCATCCTGCCCGCGACGGCGGGTCGGGACGGAGCGGCCGTGTCGGGCAGGAGGGCGAAGAGCCCGGGCACGAGCGTTCGCACCTCGACCGTCCCGTCCGGGTCGCTCTTGTACGCACTCAGCGTGCTCTCCGAGAGACCCCCTGCCGGGAACTGCGGCAGCGCGACCCAGGTGGCGCCGCCGTCGGTCGAGACGGCCGGATGCCCCTTCCCGGCCTGGAGGAAGTGGAGGGTGACCGGGGCGCCGAAGCCGTCGACCGGCACGCCGTCCGCCGACTGGGTGACGCGAAGCTGCACGGCGTAGGCGGTCCCGGCCGGGATCGGGTCGATCGTCGTCAGCGTCACGACCACCGGTGTGACGAAGGCCGCCCCGGGCCAGGCGACGGTCGCGAGCCCGTCGGCGGAGGTGACCTGCCCCGCCGGCGGCGGCGACGGCGGCGGGGGCGCCGGCGCGGTGCCACCGACGGCGGGAGCGTCGGCGATGCTCGAGTCGATGTTGATGGTGACGCCGCCGTACGTCTCGTTGTGGCCGCCCTTGTACTGGTGGAGGCGCTGGTGGTTCACCCAGAGCCCGTCGCTCAGGTACGGGTCTCCGAAGACGCTCCTGACGCCGTTCCAGTTGGCGATCCAGATCGCGTCGGGCAGACCCGTCGTCAGCGCGGCCACGTCCTTGATCGTCGACGCGGCACTGCCGTAGAGACCGGCGGCGAAGCCGCGCGCGTGCAACTCCCCGTCCCAGGCGGCCACGAACGACTGCACCGCCCTCGTGCACGCGGCGTCGCCGAGACGGTAGCCCTCCATGTCGAAGTACACGGGGCTCCCGCCGGGTAGCCCGAGCGCGGTGGCGCGGGCGGCGGCGTCGTCGGCCGCGGCACGGCCCTGCCCGGCGGCCGCGGTCACGTCGGTGGACAGGTGCGCCAACCCCGACTGGCTGACGCAGGGCGCCTGCAGCCCCACGTAGAGCGGCAGGAGGCTCCAGCCGAGCCCCAGCGTCGAGACGACCCAGGTGGGTGTCAGGTTCGCCTGGGCGCACGCGCGGTTCGCGCCGCCGATGTAGATGCCGAGCGCGCGGTAGGGGGAGGCGGTCCACGCCTGCAGCGCCGCGAGCGACGGAGCCTTGCAGGCGTCGAACGCGTAGCCCTGGTAGATCCCCGGCTGCGCCGCTTCCCGCGCCGAGGCGCCCCCGGCGGAGACCAGAAGCAGCAGCACCGCTGCGAGGAGCCCCAGCCTTCTCACGGGGCGCAGGATGACGGACGGATGTGAAGGTGCCTTAAAGGCGCCGCGGTGCGGCGCGCCTCACGAGTCGCCGGCGGAGAGCTCCCGGCGGATCTCGTCGCCGTGCTCGTCGAGGTCGGGCGGCCGCCGGCGCGTCCGCGCCGGGGTCTCCGACAGGTGCGCGGGGAACGTGACGGTGCGCACGCCCTCCAGCTCGTCGACGACCGAGAGCCCGAGCGACGCCGCGAGCGAGAACGCCTCGTCGATCCCCTGCACGGGTCCGGCCGGGACGCCCGCGGCGAGCAGCACGTCGCGCCAGTCGCCGCAGGTGCGACCGGCGAGCCGCTCCTCGAGCAGCGGCCGCAGCGCGTCGCGATGGGCGACCCGGGCCTCGTTCGTCGCGAAACGAGGGTCGTCGGCGAGCTCCGGCGCCCCGATCGCCTTCGCCAGGCGGCGGAACTGCCGGTCGTTGCCGGCGCCCAGCATCAGCTCGCCGTCGGCGGCGCGGTAGGTGGCGAACGGCTCGATGCTCGGATGCACGTTGCCGAGGGCCTGCGGGACGATCCCGTCGGCGAGCCAGCCGGTGGTCTGGTTCGCCAGCATCGCCAGGTTCGCGTGCAGCAGGTCGATCGTCACCCGCTGGCCGCGACCCGTGTCCCTGCGGGCGTAGAGCGCACCGAGCACGGCGATCGTCGCGTACAGCGCCGCGACGACGTCGACGATCGCCACGCCCGTCTTCGACGGCGATCCCGGCGGGCCGGTGACGCTCATCAGGCCGCCGACCGCCTGCACGATCGGGTCGTAACCGGGCATCGCCCGCCCTCCGCGCTCGCCGAAGCCGCTGATCTCGCAGTGGATCACGCCGGGGTTCGCCGCCGAGACCGCGTCGTGGTCGAGCCCGAAGCGCTCAAGCGTGCCCGGCAGGAAGTTGGAGACGACGACGTCGGCGCGCTCCGCCAGCCGCACGGCGAGCTCGCGCTCCGACTCCGACTTCAGGTCGAGCACGACCGAGCGCTTGTTGCGGTTCGCCGTGTGGTGGTAGGACGCGCGCCCCTGCGCGTCGACCGGCGGCGTCCAGCGCCTGGTGTCGTCGCCCCCCGGGGCTTCCACCTTGACCACGTCGGCCCCGAGGTCGCCCAGCGTCATCGCGACCAGCGGGCCGGCGAGCACCCGCGAGAAGTCGACGACGCGGATCCCCGCTAGCGCGCCGTGATGTAGTCCGTGAGGTACTGGATCTGGAACGTCTGCTGCTTCGATTGGAACTTGACGACGTCGCCGATCGAGACGAGGGCGACCACCGTCCCATCCTCCACCACGGGCATGTGCCGGATGCGCCGGTCTGTCATCAGGGCCATGCACTCCTCCACGGAGGTGTCGGGCCGGACGACGACGAGCGGGGACGACATGATCTCGCGCACGGGCGTCTCCCGGTCGGTGCGGCCCTCGAGCGTGACGCGCCGCAGGTAGTCGCGCTCGGTGACGATCCCCTCGATCGTCCCGCGCACCGTCACGAGCAGCGAACCGACGTTCAGCTCGACCATCTGCCTGACCGCGTCGAAGACGGACGCCTCGGCGTCGACCGTGAGCAGTTCCGGCCGCTCCTTGTCCCCCAGGATGTCAGCCACGGTCTTCACGGACGCCATCCTATGCTCAGCGGACGACGATCGCGATCCGACGGGCGACTGTCTGCCCCTCGGCGTCCGCGACCTGGAGCGTCACGTGCACCGTGCCGCGGCTGCGTGGCATGCCGAACAGCCGGCCGTTCGCCAGCAGGTGCAGCCCGCGCGGCGGCCTGCCGACGAGCCCGAACCGGTACGGCGGCGTGCCGCCGGAAGCGCGAAGCAGCCGGCGGTAGGTATGGCCGAGGCGCGCGACGGGCAGCCGCACGGTCAGCCGAAGCGGGTCGACGGCCTTCATCACGGCGAGGTGCGTGAGCCTCGCCATGGCCAGGCCGCCCGCCGCGTCGAGGTGCTCGCCGTCGCTCTGGAACCACTCGGGGTGGCTGCGGGAGTACCGGTTCCAGTCGACGAGCGAGAGCTGTGGGTACCGGACGGCGGCCGCGGCGAGCACGTCGTTCATCCGCACGTAGGGGTGCCGGGTCTCCCGCAGCGTCAACCACAGCACGTGCCGGGCCCCCGCCGCGATCAGCGCCTGCATCGTCTGGTCGACCGCCGAGGCGAAGGTCGCCTCGGCGTCGTTGTAGCCCATCTCGACGACCACGGTGGGCGCCACACCGTGCGGCAGCGAGTGGATCAGGTCGAGCGCGTTCGGCGGCGTCGACCCCTGGAACGGGCAGCTCGTACCGATCAGGCGCCGGCAGACGGCCACCTCCCAGTCGACCCCGAGGCCGCGCTCGAGCGCGGCGACGGCGTCGTCGTGCCAGATGATCCCCGTGGCGACGGAGTCGCCGATCACCGTGATGTCCCGCGCACCCTGTACGCCCGCCGGCGCGGCAGAGGCCGCGACGGCGGCGAGCGCCGCCAGGAGCGCGAGGACGTACCCCCCACGAGCCCTCACGCGCCCTACGATAACCGGCTTACGATTCGAGCCGCGGCGGTAGGCCGAAGAGCGGGAAGAGGCGTTCGGTGTCGAGAAAGAACGTCAGCTCGCCGATCGCACCGTCGCGCAGCTCGATCACCTGCAGCGCCCACGGGTCGAAGCCGCCCTCCGGCGACGGCTTGTACTGCCCGTACGCGGGTGAGCCGTTCGCGGTGCCCGCAGGCAGCACGCGCGAGCCGCTGCAGCCGATGCCCGGCCCGAGCCACCAGGTGAAGATGTCGCCGCGACCGTGCAGCCAGAGGTCGAACGGCGGCATCGACTGGCGGGCGTCCTCTCGGATCACGGTCGTCAGCTGCTCGATGTCGTACGCCTCGAACGCCCGGACGTAGCGGTCGAGCAGGGCACGGTCGGCCTCGTCGAGCGCGCGGGGCGCTGCGGCGACCTCGAGGTTCGCCTGGTCGAGCCCCGCACGGGCGCGCTGCAACGCGCTGTTCACCGACGCGACGGACGTCTCGAGCAGCTCGGCGGCCTCGGCGGCTCGCCAGTGCAGCACCTCGCACAGGATCAGGGCGGCACGCTGGCGCGGCGGCAGGTGCTGGAGCGCGGCGACGAACGCGAGCCGGAGCGTCTCGCGCGACTGGACCACCGCCGCCGGGTCCCCTTCCGCGACGACGCGCTCGTCGGGCACCGGCTCGATCCAGGTCGCCTCCGGCAGGCTGTTGAGGTTCTCCAGCACGGGCTCGCCGGCCGGCCCGAGGTCGATCGGGCGGGCCCGGCGCTTGCGCCCGTTCAGCAGGTCGAGGCACACGTTGGTGGCGATCCGGTAGAGCCACGAGCGGAGGGCGGCGCGGCCCTCGAAGCGGTCGATCCCGCGCCAGGCGCGCAGCATCGTCTCCTGCACGGCGTCCTCGGCCTCGAACGGCGAGCCGAGCATGCGGTAGCAGTAGCCGGTCAGCTCGGCGCGGTGGGGCTCGAGCGCCGCGGCGGAGACGCTTGCGGTCGCGTCGGTCATCACCTCCATCTTACGGGCGCTGCGAGTGAACCTGGTTCGCGTAGCGAACCAGGTTCAGGGTTCAGATCCGCCGCGCGCCAACGTACGAGCCGAACTGCGAGAGCGGCGTGATCTTGACGACGTCGCCGGTCTCGGGCGCATGCACCATCTGCCCGCCCCCGATGTAGATGCCGACGTGGTTGAGGGCGTCGAAGAAGACGAGGTCTCCCGGCTGGAGCTGGTCGCGGGCGACCGGAGCGCCGAAGCCGAACTGGGCGGCCGCATAGTGCGGCAGCTGGATGCCGAGCTGGGCGTAGACGTACATCACGAGGCCGGAGCAGTCGAAGCCCGCGGGCGTGGCGCCGCCCCAGACGTACTTGACGCCCAGGTAGCGAAGCGCGATCGTCGCCGCCTGGGGATGCCCCGCGCCCGGCGAGGCGGTCGGAGCCGGGGCCGTCGCGGGCGCCGTCGTCGTCGGGGGCGCGGGCGGCGGCGCCGGATCGGTCGCGGCGGGGTCGCCGGTCGTGACCGTCTGCGCCTGCGTGGTCGGTGTCTGCGTGGTCGGCGCCTGGGCCGGCACCGTCTCGGCGGGCGGGCGAGTGGTCGCAGCCGCAGCCGCCGCGGCGGCCGCCTCGGCCGCGCGCCGGCGCAGGAGCGCCTCCTCGCGGACGAGCCGCGCCCTCGCCTCTGCTGCGAGCCGGGCCTGCCGCTGCGCCTCCTCGGCCTGCAGCTTGGTCACCTCCGTCTGCACGGAGGAGAGCAGCTGCCGTCGCTTCGTCAGCATCGTCCCGATCCGGCTGCGCTGCGACTCGAGCTGTGTGACCGTGGCCGCGCGCCGCCGCTCGAGCGCCGCGGTGCGCGCGACGGCGGCGGTGTAGCGGGCACGCGTTGCCGCCGTCTGCGCCGCGAGCCGGTGGTCGGAGGCGACGACGGCGTTCGCGGTCTCCATGCGGTCGAGGATGTCCGAGAGCGTCGCGCTGCCGAGGATCACCTCGATCGTCGTGGGGTCGGAGCCCTCGTAGAGCGCCACGACGCGCGCCCGCACGCGCGCGACCGCGATCTCGTCCTGGTGCTTCGCGATCCGCAGTGTGTTCCGCTCGCTGCGGAGGCGGCTGCGGGCGCGCGCGAGCTCGAGCTTGGCGCCGTTCCAGGCCTCGACGCTCGCCTCGAATCGTCGGTCGAGCGCGCTCACCTGCGCGAGCACCGAGCGGGCCTGGGCGCGCTTCTGCTGCAGCCGCTCCTTCGGCGAGGTGGCACCGACGCTGCCGACGAGGACGCTGCTCGAGAGCAGCACACAGAGGCATGCGGATACCAGCCGAACGGAGCGCATCGCGGAAATCCTCCTTCTCCGTCGCGCAAGCCTAGTCCTCCAGCCGGAGCATCTCCGGGCTCAGGGCGTCTCGCCTGCGAGGATCCGGGCCAGCACGGCGGTATCGATGTTCCCGCCGGAGACGATGCAGACGATCCGGCGGCCGCCCGGCAGCCCGGCCAGCGCGGCGGCGACGGCGAGCGCGCCGGCGCCCTCCGCGATCACCCGCGTGCGCTCGGCGAGCACGCGTACGGCCGCCGCCACCTCGTCGAGCGGCAGGGCGAAGGCCCCGTCGAGCAGCGGGGCGGCCAGCTCCCACATGCGCGGGAGCAGCTCGCGGCTGCCGGAGCCGTCGACGAACGAGGGGCGGTAGGCGACGGCGGTCGGCCGGCCCGCGGCGAGGGTGGCCGCGACGGGCGCCCCGGTCTCGGGCTCGGCGGCGAAGAAGCGAACCTCCGGGCGCGCTGCCTTGACCGCGCTCGCGATCCCGGTCAGCAGCCCGCCGCCGCCGTAGGGGACGACGACCGTGTCGAAGCCCCGCAGCTGCTCGAGCAGCTCGAGGCCGATCGTCCCGTTCCCGGCCAGCACGCGGTCGTCGTCGACGGGGTGGACGAAGAGGCCGCCGGCGCCGTCGTACCTGCCGGTCACGAGCACGTTCCACCAGGCGTCGTAGGGGACCTTCACGACGGTGCCGCCGTAGCGCTCGATCGCGTCGATCTTGGCCTGCGGCGCGTGTTCGGGAACGACGATCGTGGCGGGGACGCCGCGCAACCGGGCGGCGTAGGCGACGCCCTGCGCCATGTTGCCCGCGCTCGCGGTGAGCACACCGCCGGCGAGCTCGGCGTCGGTGGCCTGCAGGATCGCATTGCCGGCGCCCCGGATCTTGAACGACCGCACCGGCTGCAGGAGCTCGAGCTTCAGCCAGATCTCGCTCGGGCCGTCGACGTCGAGCCGGACGAGCGGCGTCTGCACCGCGGTTCCTCGCAGCACCTCGCGCGCACGGCGGATCTCCTCGACCGCGATCACAGCGACACGACCGTTCCCGCGTCCTCTCGCTCCGCCGCGGCGAGGACGAGCTCGGCGGCGGCGAGGTCCTCGACGGCGAGGCCGAGCGACTTGAAGACGGTGATCTCCTCCGGCGAGCGCCGGCCCTCCGCCTGCCCGAGGAGCAGCTCGCCCAGCTCGGCCCTGATGTGCTCGGGGCCGACGAGGCCCTCCCGCTGCGGCACGAGGAAGTCGCCGGCCTCGTTCGTCGTCGACTCGCGCCGGTCGACGAACAGCGCCGCGTCGGCGACCGTGGCAGAGTCGAGCTCCCGGGTGGAGGGGACGCTCGAGCCGACTGCGTTCACGTGCACGCCCGGCTTCAGCCAGCTGCGGTCGACGATCGGCTCGGAGGCGCTCGTCGCGGTCACGAGCACGTCGGCGGCGCGCACCGCCTCCTCGGCGCTCGCCACCTCCTCGACCCCTTCGAGGTCGGCGAACCGTCCCGCGGTGCGGCCCCAGGCGACGACGCGGTCGAAGTCGCGCACCGCCCGCATCGCGTCGACGTGCGCCCTCGCCTGGATGCCGGTGCCGAGGATCGCGAGCGTGCCCACGTCCTGCCGGGCGAGCAGCCGCGTCGCCACGCCGGAGGCGGCGGCGGTGCGCACCGCGGTGATCGCGCCCGCGTTCAGGATCGCCCGCGTCTCGCCGGTCTCACCGTCGAAGAGCGCCACGAAGCCCTGGTGGAGGTCGAGCCCGCGCTCGGCGTTCGACGGGAAGATCGCGATCGCCTTCAGCGCCCACACCGGCTGCGCGCCGCCGCGATGGGCGGGCATCAGCCCGAGCAGCGAGGGCTCCCCCGGCGGGCGCACGACGAAGCGCAGCGGGTTGTAGACCTCGCCGCGCGCGAGCGAGGCGAGCGCCTCGGCCGTCGCCTCGATGCAGTCGGCCATCGGCAGCAGCCGCCGCACGTCGTGCTCGTCGAGAATCCTCACGCTCACGGGAAGAGACCTCCGATCCGCTCGATGTCGTCGTGGGAGAGCGCCAACCCTCGCGCGGCGAGGATCGGGTCGAGGTGGGCGGCGCGTGTCGGCCCGCAGACGGCGCCGTCGACGCGGTGCAGCACCCAGGCGAACGCCAGGGCGGCGACGTCCACCCCGTGCGCGTCCGCCTCGCGCTCGAGCGCCTCGACCGCGTCGAAGACGGCGTCGTCGACGTAGCGCGCGTAGGGGCCGGGCCGCTGCGTCATGCGGGAGCCGGCGGGGAACTCCCGTCCCGCCGGTACTTGCCGGTCAGCCAGCCGCCGGCGAGCGGCCCGAACGGCACGTAGGCGATCCCATGCTCGGCGCAGAGCGGCAGCACCTCGTGCTCGTCGCCGCGGTCGAGCAGCGAGAACGAGTTCTGCAGCAGCGCCGGCCGCCCCGCCGCGAGGGCTTCCGCGCAGGCCCGCGGCGTCGTAGTTGCTGAGCCCCCACGCCCCGACGAGCCCCTGCTCGCACGCGGACTCGAGCGTCGCGACCGTCTCGGCGAGCGGGACGCGCGGATCGGGCTCGTGCGCGAGATAGAGGTCGATGCGCTCGACACCGAGCCGGTCGAGGCTCGCCTCCAGCTGGCGGCGGATGCGGTCCGGCGCCAGCCCCGTGTCACCGGGGTCGCCCGTGGTCGAGTGGAACACCTTCGTCGTCAGCACGAGGCCGTCGGGCCGCCGCGAGCGCCGCCACTCGCCGATCCACGACTCGCTCCGCCCGCCCCCGTAGGCGTCCGCGGTGTCGAACCAGCGGATGCCCGCGGCCCACGCGCGGTCCATGATCGCGAACGCCTCGTCGCGCGGAATGCCGGCGCCGAAGAACTCGGGCGCCGACCCGATGCCGCCGAAGTTCCCGCACCCGAGCGCGACCCCGGTGAAGCTCACTCGGGCAGGTTCATGCGCGTCAGCTCGTTGCGAACGTCCCAGAGCTCGGGGAAGAACGAGTGGTGGATCAGCCGGCCCATCACCTCGACCGGCGTCCCCTGCGTGCCGACGACGTCGCCGCCGATCGTCCGCTGGACGACCTTGAAGTGCCGGACGCGCCAGACGGTGACGCGCTCGTCGAGCTCGATCAGCTGCTCGGCGAGCGTGTACAGCTCCTCGAACTCGCGGCCGCGCGTGTAGACGTCGACGAGCTCGAGCCCCGCCCGCTCGCGCGCGGCGTGGAACGCCGTCCCGAGCGGCTTTGCGACCCGGCGAAGCTCGCGGAAGCCTGGCGAGTCGAACCCGCTCCCGTGGCCGAGCACCTTGCGCACCTCGGTGTACTCCCACGGAGACATGTGCTCGAGCATCTCGAGCGCGTCGGTGACGATCGCGTAGCAGTCGTTCGCCCGCCGCAGGAGACGGATCGCGGCCGCGAGCTCGCCGGCGTCGACGAGGCGCGCCGCCTCCTCGGCCTCGTGCCAGGCGAGCTTCAGCCAGATCTCCGAGCTCTGGTGCACCGACTGGAAGAGGAGCTCGTCGCGGTGCACCCACTCCGCCTCGGTCTTCTGGAGCGCGAGCAGCTCGTCGGTGCGCAGGTACCGCTCGTAGTCGGAGCCGGCGCCTCCCGGCAGCACGGGCTTCAGCGACTCGCTCATGGTCGTGCCTCCGTTCCGTCGAAGATCCGCATCGGCAGGCCCGCCAGCGGCACTCCCCCCTCGGCGGTCACCAGCCAGGTGTCCTGCATGTAGAGGCAGGCCTGGCCGTCCTGCGCGATCGCGTGCGGGTGCATCGAGAACACCATGCCCTCCCGCAGCTCCGTCTCGTCGCCCTCGCCGATCTTCGGAAACTCGATCATCGTCATGCCGATCGAATGGCCGGTCACGTGGCCGAGGGTGTACCCGCGCTCGACGAACCCCCGCGAGACCGCCGAGTGCACCTCGTGCGCGGTGGCGCCGTCCCTGAGCGCCCCCTGCGCCGCGTCGTAGTACTCCTCGTAGGCCTCCAGCATCCGACGGGTGTCGTCGCTCGGCGGGCCGGGGCAGATCGCCCGCGAGACCTCGACCCAGTGCCCGCCGGGGCCTGCGATCTCGAGCGACGGGAGCACCAGGTCGGTCGCGCCGATCGTCGCGTCGCCGGCGATCCTGAACTCGGGCAGCGCCGAGCCGTTCGGGCCGGTCAGGACCATGTCCATCGTCAGGCGGCCGCACCCCTGCTCGACGAAGTAGCGCTCGCACGGCGCGAGCACCTCCCGCTCGGTGCGGCCGGGGGCAAAGTCCTCGAGGAAGATCCAGAAGCCCTCGGTGTTGATCCGCACGCTGTCGCGCACCGAGGCGAGCTCCAGGTCGCTCTTCACCGCGCGCGCGTGGTCGAACGCGACGTCCCAGGCGACGAGCTCTGCCGCGCCCGCGAGCGCCGTGTGGTCGCGCACTGTCATCACGTAGTCGAGCCCGTAGACGCCGACCCGCTTGCCGCGCACGCGGTCGGCGAGCCACTCGCCGGGACGGTCGACGAAGACCTGGTCGTCGATCCACGACGTCCCGTGCTCGCCCACGTATCTCGCCTCGCGCGGGAAGACGATCGACGGCTCGCCCTCGAGCGGCAGCAGCACGTACGCGTACCGGTGCACGATCACGAACCCCGACATGTAGGTGACGGCGCCTTCGAAGCCGGTGTACTCGTTGCCGCTGACGATCACGGCGTCGAGCCCGTCGCGGCCCATCGCCTCCCGCACGCGGGCGTAGCGCCGCGCCACCTCCTGCTCGGGCATCACTGCTCCCACGACGCCTCAACTCCCTTCACGAGTGCCCAGATGGATTCATGCGACGGCGTCGGGATGCCGAGCTTCCTGCCGAACTCCACGATCCCGCCGTTCAGATGGTCGACCTCCGTCGGTCGCCGCGCCTCGACGTCCTGGAGCATCGACGCCTTGTGACCGTACGCCACCTCGGGTCGCGCGGCGTAGTCGATCAGCTCCTCGGGGTCGGCGTCCAGCACGATTCCCTGTGCGGCCGCGACCGACGTGCCCTCGTCGACCAGCCGGGAGGCGAGCGAGCGCAGCGCGGGCTGCTCGCAGACCTTGCCGTGGGTCAGTCCGGTGAGCGCGCCGAGCGGGTTGGTCGCGGCGTTGAAGATCACCTTGCGCCACTGCGGCCCGCGGGCATCCGCGATCGCCGCCGTCGGCATGCCGCCGCGCGTACAGGCGTCCGCGAGCCGCTCGACCTCGGCGAACGGCGCCGGGCTCGGCTCGAACGGGCCGAGCGTGGTGTCGCCCCGGACGTCCCACTGCACGACGCCGGGCTCGGTGATCTTCCCGGCCGGGAACGTCGTGCCGCGGATCACCCGCTCGACGTGCCCGGCGATCACCTCCTCGTTGCCGATCCCGTTCTGCACCGTGGCGACGCAGCCGTCGGCGAACGCGTGAGCGGCGGCGGCGATCGCGGCGGCCGTGTGCATCGCCTTGGTGGCGACGATCCCGAAGTCGCACGGCGGCAGCTCTGCGGCGTCGGTGGTCGCCCGGAGCCGGCCCGTCACGCTGCCCGCCCCCGTCAGGCGCAGGCCGTCGCGGTTGATCGCGTCGACGTGCGCCTGCGAGGTGTCGTAGGCCCAGACCTCGACGTCGTCGAGCGTCGACAGGTTGGCGGCGAAGAGCGAGCCGACGGCACCGCAGCCCACCACGCAGATTCTCATGAGTACGCGTCCTCCTTCGCCTTGATCAGCCGTTCCATCGTCTCGTGCAGCGGCACCGGACGTCAGCCGTCGCGCCTCGCGCACGAGCGCACCCGTGATCGTGTCGACCTCGGTGGGCCGCCTGGCCTCGACGTCCTCGAGCATCGACGGGTAGTGGGCGCTGCCGCGGCGCGTCGCGAGCACGTTCATCTCCCACGGATCCTCGCGCAGCTCGATCCCCGCGGCGGCCGCGACCGCCTTGCCCTCGTCGATCAGCCCCTTGACGAGATGACCGAGGTCGTCCGGCCGCTCCAGCGCGGCGAAGTGCGCGTCGTGCGGCAGACCGGTGAGCGCCGCGACGGTGTTGACCGTGGCGTTGAAGATCAGCTTGGCCCATTGCGCCGGGCGCAGGTCGTCGAACGCCTCGGCCCTCAGGCCCGCCGCGGTGAGCAGGTCGGCGACCGCCTGCGCCTCGGCGCGCGTCGTGCCCCGCGCCGGCCCGATCCACGTGGCCGTGTCGAGCACGTAGCTCACGTGGGTGTCGTCGTGCCGGGTCCCGCTCATGAACGTCACGGAGGAGAGCAGCCGCCAGTCGCCGTGGCGCGCGACGATCTCGCCGGCGCCGATGCCGTTCTGCACGGTCATCACGATCGCGTCCGGCCAGTGGCCCTCGAGCGAGGTCGCGATCCGGTCGAGATCGGTGGCCTTGCAGGCGACGATCACGAGCTCCGGCGCCGGCAGCTCGCCGGGCGACGTCGACGCCTGGAGCCGGGCGTCGAGCTCGGAGCGGCCGCTCACGTGCAGTCCCTCCTCGCGCAGCGCGTGTGCGTGCTCCTCGCGCCGGGTCAGTGCCGAGACCTCGGCGACCCCGGCCAGGTGACCGGCGAACAGACTGCCGATCACGCCGACGCCTGCGACGCACACGCGTCTCATACGTGCCTCGGGCGTGCCGGCAACCGGGGTCGCCTGAATCGGGCCGGCCGGAACTCGCGGCCGCCGGTCAGGCCCGACGGCTTGACGATCAGCACCACGGCCATCAGGACGCCGACGACGATGTCGCGCGTGCCCGCGGGCAGGTCGACGTGGAAGCCGAAGAGCGACGTGCCGTTCTCCGCGACCGCGAGCCAGGAGTCGAGCGCGCTCACCGCGAGCGCGCCGACGACGGCGCCGAAGAGGCTCGACGAGCCTCCGACGACGAGCATCGCGAGCGTCACGAAGGTCAGGTCGAGGTACACCGCGTCGGTGTTCAGCGGCAGCAGGTGCACGTAGAGCCCGCCCGCGAGCCCCGCCAGGAGGCCGGAGACGGTGAAGGCGACGAGCCGCTGGCGGTAGACGGAGGCGCCGACGGCGCGGGCGGCCGCGGCGTCCTCGCGCGTCGCGCGGAGCAACCGCCCGTAGCGGCTCCGGCCGTAGACGAAGGCGACGACGACGCAGGCGAGCGCGCCCAGCGCCGCCTGCCGGAGCCCCGTCGTCTCGGGCACCGAGGAGAACGTGTTCAGCCCCGGCCCGATCTTCTCCTCGTACTGCAGCAGGTTGTGCGTGATCTCGAGCACCGCGAACGTGGCGATGCCGGCGGCCAGGCCGGAGAGCCGCATCAGCGGAATGCCGACGCAGAAGGCGGCGGCGCCCCCGACGAGCGCCGCCAGCACGAGCGAGGTGACGTTCCCCACGTGGCGATGCAGCAGGAAGTGCGCGAGGTTGGGCATGATCGCCGGCTTCTCGCCCGGAGGCACGGAGAGCACGCCGGCCGTCCAGGCGCCCAGCGCCACGAAGCTGACGTGCCCGAACGAGAGCACGCCCGAGTTGCCGATGAAGACGTAGAGCGCGACCACGATCGCGACCTTGACGAGTGCGTCCGTGAAATAGGTCTGCGTGGAGATCGAGACGAGCGTGCCGAGGAGCGCCGCGGCGAGGACGAGCGAGGCGGGCACGACCAGCTCCTGCAGCGCGAGCACGCGCTTCATACCCGCTCGACCGTCCTCGAGAAGTCGAACAGCCCGCGCGGGCGGACGAGCAGCACGAGGATCACCGCCGCGAAGACGAACGTCGGCAGGTACTGGCTCTGCGCGGTCGGCAGCGCGCCGCCGAGCACACCGGTGGCGAAGCCGATCGAGAAGCCGCCGAGCGTCGCCGGGATCGGCCGGTTCAGCCCGCCGACGACGACGCCGGCCAGCACCACGATCGTGTCGCGCAGCGCGAAGTCGGGTGTCACGAGCGGCGTCTGGACGGTCAGCATCACGGCGACGACGGCGGCGAGCGCGCCCGAGGCGAGCACCGCGAGCCCGATCACACGGTCGGCGCGCACGCCCAGCATCCGCGCGGTCGAGAAGTCGAGGGAAGCCGCCCGCATGTGCAGGCCGAGCTCGGTGCGCTCGAGCAGCAGGTGCAGCAGGAGCAGGCAGGCGGCCGCGACGACGACCGCGACGATCGCGATCTTCCTGATCTCCACGCCCGTGATCGAGAGCGGCCGGTTCAGGTAGGCGAGCGACGTCGCGATCTTGCCGAGCGAGCCGAACCAGAGCAGGGCGATGCTCTGCAGGAGGAACGCGACGGCGAAGGTGGCGACGAGCATCACGGCGGGGCTGTGGCCGCGCAGCGGCCGGAACACGAGCCGATCCATCAGCACCGAGAGGGCGAGCACGACGGCGAAGCAGAGCACGATGCCCGCCCACACCGGCCAGCCCCACTGCGAGGCGAGCGCGAGCGCGAAGGCGCCGGCCATCACGAGCTGCCCGTAGGCGAAGTTGACGAGGCGCAGCACGCCGAAGACGAGCCCGATCCCCACGGCCATCAGCGCGTAGATCGCTCCGAGCGCGAGGCCGTCCGCGAGCGTCTGCCAGGTGATCGTCACGAGAGGTAGGCCCCCACGAGCTTCTCGGTGTCCGACGCGTCGGCGGGGCCGAGCGTCAGCCGCAGCTCGCCGCTCCCCAGCACGTGGCAGCGGTCGGCGACGGCGACCGTCCGCTGGGCGCGCTGCTCGACGAGCAGCACCGCGAGGCCGCGGTCGCGGATCGCCTCGAGCGCCTCGAAGACGACGTCGACGACGCTCGGAGCGAGCCCGAGCGACGGCTCGTCGAGCAGCAGCACCTCCGGCTCGGCGACGAGGGCGCGCGCGATCGCCAGCTGCTGCTGCTGCCCGCCGGAGAGCGCGCCGGCCTGGCGGCTCCGGAACTCGCCGACGATCGGAAAGATCTCCACCACCGAGTCGAGCAGGGCCCGCGCGCCGCTGCGGCTCCGGCGCCCGGCGAGGCCGAGGCGCAGGTTCTCGTGCACGGTCAGCTCCGCGAAGACCCGGCGCCCCTCCGGCACCAGCGCGACCCCGGTGCGCGCGACGTCCTCCGGGCGCCGGCCGAGCAGCTCGCGGTCTCCGAGCCGGACGCTCCCGGTCGCCGGCGCGAGACCCATGATCGCGTGCAGGGTCGACGACTTGCCGGCGCCGTTCGGGCCGATCAGGCCGACGAGCTCGCCGGGGGCGACCGTGAACGACACGGAGCGCACGGCGTGCACGCCGCCGTAGCGCACGTCGAGGTTCGAGACGGTGAGGGTCATTCTTCGGGCACCGGCGTCTCGCCGAGGTAGGCGGCGGCCACGTCGAGGTTGCCGCGGATCTCGGCCGGCGAGCCCTCTGCGAGCACGGTGCCCCGGTCGAGCACCTGGATGCGGTCGCACGTCTCCATGATCAGCGCCATGTTGTGGTCGATCAGCAGGACGCCGGCCTGGTGCTCGGCGGCGATCGACCGCACGAGCGAGGCGAAGTCGGGAACCTCCGCCTCGGGGAGCCCGGCCGCCGGCTCGTCGAGGAGCACGAACCGCGGCTCGGTCGCGAGCGCGCGCGCCACGCCGAGCCGCCGCTCGTCGCCGTGGGCGAGCGCCGAGGCGGGACCGTCCCCGTAGCGCTCGAGGCCGAGGCGCGCGAGGAGCCGGTCGGCGCGGCGGGCGGCCTCCCGGGGCGCGGCGCCGACACCGAGCGCCGACACCTCGACGTTCTCGCGCACGGTCAGCGAGCGGAAGGCATGGCTGTGCTGGAACGTCCGGGCGAGACCGCGACGGCCCCGGCGGTGGGGCGACCAGCGCGTGACGTCCTGGCCGCCGAGCTCGACGCCCCCTTCGTCCGGCCGGTCGAAGCCGCTGAGGACGTTGACGAGCGTCGACTTGCCGGCGCCGTTCGGCCCGATCAGCCCGACCACCTCCCCGCGCCCGAGCTCGAGGGAGACGCCGCGAAGCGCCTGCACCCCGTCGAACGAGCGCGAGACGGAGGAGGCCCGAAGGGTCTCTTCGGGCCTCCTCTCCGACTCCGTCCGGGTCGACTCGACCAACTCAGATCTTCGCGACGACCTTCGCGACGATCGTGGTGACGAGCCTCGGCTTGTTGTTCTGGATGCGGATCACGCGGTAGTGCCGGCCGAAGACCGTGTGCAGCTTCGGCGAGAAGCTCACCTTCCCGGAGAGGGTCGGGACGCCCTTGAACTTCTCCATGATCGCGGCGAGCGTGGCGCCGTTGGTCGAGCCGTGAGCGCGGCGGATCGCCGTGGCGACGCCGTCGACCGCGGCGGGGCCGGTGATGAAGCCGCCCGGTGCCGGCGTGCACCTGCTTCGCGAGCTTGTTGATCGCCTTGTTCGGGTCGTTGCCGAACGCCGAGGCGAAGGTCACGAACCAGTAGTTCGTCACCTGCGGGCTCTTCGGCAGCCAGTAGGTGCCGTCACCGGCCCACGAGTTCAGCACCGGCGTGTTGTTGCCGGCGCTGCGCATGCCGGAGATCAGCGTCGAGAGCGCGCCGAACGCGCCGGCGGTCGACGTCACGACGACGTCGGCCTTGACGCCGTTCAGCCGGCTGATCGCGTTGTTGACGTCGTTGCCGCCGAGCGAGTGGTACGTCTCCTGGTCGACGATCTTGCCGCCGAGCTGCTGGAAGCGGACCTTGAAGGCCGCCACGACGTCCTTGAAGTAGACGATCACGCCGTCGGTGGCGAGCGCGGCGGTCTTCCAGCCGTGTCCCCACGCGTACTGCGCCATCGCCGAGCCCTCGTCCTGGGCGACGTTGCCGAAGCTGAACGCGAGCTTGCCCTTCGGGCCGAACCGCTTCGGGCCCATCTGGTCGGTGCCGATGCACGGTGCGACCGCGAGCACGCCGCGGTTGATCGCCTCCTGCACGACCGGTGCGGCGAAGTCGACGTCGCAGGTCGTGAAGATGACGTTCGCGCCGCCGCTCAGCAGCTTCAGCGCGCACGCCTTCGCCACGGCCGGCTTGTTGCCCTGCGTGTCGCAGGTGCGGATCACGAGCGGCCGCCCCGTGACGCCGCCACGCGCGTTGATCTGCTTGACGCGGATCTGCGCGGCGGCCAGCGCCGGATTGTCGAACGGGGCCATCGCCCCCTTGCTGTCGAACGCCCAGCCGATCACGATCGGCGACGCCTTCGACGTCGTCGTCCGCGCGGCCGCCGTCGCCACGAGCGCGGCGAGCGCGACCGCGGCGACCACCAGGACGAGCCCCACGCGGGAACTCCGTCTCCTCATCTCGTCTCCTCCACTTCTTCGGGGATCACGGACCAGCACCGCCCGAACGCCGCGCGAGCGCGTGCGAGCGCCTCCTCCGGCGGATCCGACCAGAGCGAGTCGTCGTACTCGCTGCCGAACGTCCCGTCGTCGGAGAAGATCTCGATGTCGTACAGGCCGTCCCAGCCGGCGGCGTCGAGCGCACGCAGGATCGAGGGGACGCCGGCGACGCCGTCGCCCGGCAGCGCCCGGTCGGCCCAGCCCCGGGTCGGCTCGCGCCGGTCGCAGACGTGGACTCCCACGAACCGGTCGATCCCGGTCGCGATGTCGTCGAGGAGCGTCGGCGTGTTCCACAGGTGCCAGACGTCGAACTGGATGCCGAGCGACTCCGGGGCGCCGGCGTCGTCGATCAGCCGGAGCGCCTCGGGGATCGAGCTCACGATCGTCCACTCCTCGCCGCCGTCGCGCTGGTAGGGCTCGAGCGCGATGCGCAGGCCGAGCCGCTCCGCCTCGGCGGCGGCGACGCGCAGCCCGTCGACGACCGTCGCACGCGCCTCGTCCGCGTCACGTCCGCCGGCGGAGCCGGTCAGGCAGACGATCCCGCTCGGCCGGAACGGCGCCAGGCGCTCGAGCGACGCGCACAGCGCCTCGAGCCGCTGTTGCGGATCCTCGGGCCCGCCGAGCAGCGGCAGCGGCAGGATCGACGGCACCGCGGGGACGGCGGAGGCCGGCTCGAGCCCGCTCGCCTCGAGGAGCTCCAGCGCCTCGGCGTCCCCGCCGTCTGCCAGCTTCAGCTCCCAGATGCCGATCCCGTCGAGGCCGGCGGCCCGGTACGCGCGGATGTCGTCGGCAAAGCCCGACCGGAAGGTGGTGATCTGCGACACCGAGACCCGCGGCTCCACGAATGCGATCTTCTCACGGCGTTTGACATCTGATCAAGGGGTATGGGACGGTCGGTTCTACGATGACCCGGCCGAGTGCCCCCGCAGGCAGGATGCGCCACCGGACGATGGCCGAGTACGCACTCGAGCAACTGCGCGAGGCGATCATCCTCGGCGAGCTGCCGGCGGGGACGCCGCTCCGCCTCGACGAGCTGGCGCGCTCGCTGGGGATGAGCATCTCGCCGATCCGCGAGGCGGTGCGTCAACTGGAGGCACTGGGGCTCGCCAAGCACGTGCCGCACCAGGGCGCGCGGGTGCTCGACTTCGACATCGAGGAGCTGCGTGACCTGTTCCAGGTGCGCCTGTCGCTGGAATCGCTCGCGGTGCGGCGGGCCGCCGAGCGCTTCACCGAGGAGGACACGCAGGCGGCGGGCGCCTGCCTCGCGCGGTTCGACCAGCTGGCCGCGGCGGGCGACGTGCGCGGAACGATGCGGGCACACACCGACTTCCACTTCACCCTCTACGAGGCGTCGCAGTCCGCCTGGCTCGTGGCGCTGATCCGTCCTGCGTGGGACCGGTCGGAGCGGTTCCGGCCCGCGCTGCTCACCTCGAAGACCGGCCCGCAGGAACGCCATCGGGGCTTCGACGAGGCGCTGCTCGCCGCCTGCGCAGAGCACGACGCCGACGCGGCGGCGGCCGTGCTGCACGACCACCTCGAGCTCGCGAGCGTGATCTTCGAGACCGAGCTGGGCGGCCGCGGCATCTTCGACGCGCGTCTCTGATCCCCGGGCGGCTTCAGCGCCGGACGCGCGAGGCGAGGCGCCTCGCCAGCGGCTGCTCGAGCAGCCGGTCGGCGACGAGCGCGCCCGAGCCGCCCCCGAGACCGGGCCCAGGATGCGTCGAGGCGCCGACGTGCCAGACGCCGGGCACGGGCGTCCGGTGCGGCGAGCGCCAGAGGAAGCTCTGGTCGAGCGCGAGCGAGCCGCCGTAGGGGTCGCCGTGCACGAGGTTGACGTTCGCGGCCTGGAGGTCGGCGGGCGAGAGGCAGACCCGCTGCAGGAGCGCCGACTCGAGATTCGGCACGTGCCGGGCGATCCTGGCCTGGATCCGGTCGGCGTAGCGCTCGCGCAGCTCGTCCGTCCAGCGGCCGTCCCGGGCGATTCGTCGAGCTCACCGGCGGCGTCGCCCTTGACGCGCCAGGGCAGCTCCTGCAGCTGCACCCAGAGGAGGCCGCTGCCGGCGGGCGCGCGCGAGGGGTCGATCGTCAGCGGCTGGCCGACGACGACGGTCGCCTCGGCGGGAAGCAGGCCGCGGTCGGCTTCGTTGACGGCGCGCGAGACGCCGTCGAGGCCCGGGGTGAGGTGCACGATCGCCGCCCCTCCGAGGCGCTCGTCGCCGTCCCAGCGCGGCGGTTCCGAGAGGGCGAAGTGGATCTGCATCTCCGACCGGCCGTACCGGAACGGCGGCGGCGTGCCGCCGAGCAGGCTGCCGTAGAGCTGCGTCGGCGTGGTGTTGCACACGACCGCCTTGCGCGCGGTGATCGTCTCACCGCCCGCGAGCCGGACGCCGCCCGTGAAGACGCGCTCGACGTGGGCGCCGGTCTCGCAGGTGCCGCCCTGCTCGCGGACGTACGCGACGAGCGCGTCGGCGAGCTTCGCACCGCCGCCGACCGGGATCGGCATCCCGCCCTCCTGCACCGCGACGGCGATCACCTGCGCCATGTAGCCCGAGGCGGCCGCGTCGGGCCCGAGCCCGGTGTGCAGCACCCAGGGCGCGAGCACGCCGTGCGCCCGCTCCGAGGCGAACGTCTGCTCCAGCCAGTCGCGCGCCGAGACGAGCAGCTGCCCGGTGAACTCCCGCGCGCCGTCGCGACCGAGCCGCCGCACCGCCTTCCAGCCGAGCGCGGCGCCGTGACGCGACCAGAGGTCGGTGCCGAGCACGCCGAAGGCGAGGTCGGCGTTCGGGAGGAACCCCGCGAGCACCCCCTCCCACTCCGGCCCGAGCTCGGCGACGTTTGCCTCGGCGCTGCGGAGCAGGAACCCGCTTTGCCCGTCCGGGAACGCGGTCGCCGTCGGCACGTCCGTGTTCACGTACTCGAGCCCGTGGCGGGCGAGCTCACCCTCGAGCCGGGGATGCACCGGCCCGCCCACCCAGAGGGGATGCCACGCGCTGAAGACGTCGTGCCGGAAGCCGGGCCGGGTCAGCTCGGCGGTCTTGATCGCGCCGCCGAACCAGTCGTTCCGCTCGAGCACGCACACGTCCCAGCCGCCTCGCGCGAGCAGCGCCGCACAGGCGAGGCCGTTGATGCCCGAGCCGACGACGACGGCGTCGTGCTCAGCCATCGACGATCGACCTGAACTCGTCGTCCGTCACGAGGCGGCGCTGCTCGGCGCCGAGCCTCTTGACGGCCGCGAGCACCTCGGCGCGCCGCTCCTCGGGCACGTCGAGACCGAGCTCGTCTGCCTTGATGCGGATCGAGTCGAGGCCGCTCTTCTTGCCGAGGACGATCGCGCGCTCCGCGCCCACGAGCTCCGAGGCGTACGGCTCGATCGACGGCGGGTCGTGGAACTGCGATGCGACCGCGCCCGACTCGCGCCGGTAGAGCGTCTCGCCGGTCACGGGCTTCCACGGCTCGAGCCGGTAGCCCGACAGCTCGCGCACCCGCTCGGAGACGGCGCGGATCCGCTCGAGGCGCAGGTTGGTCTCGACGCCGTAGAGCGCCCGCAGCGTCAGCGCCACCTCGCCGAGGTTCGCGTTCCCCGCCCGCTCGCCCATGCCGTTGATCGTGCCCTGCACCCAGGTCGCCCCGGCGCGGACGGCGGCGACGGCGCTCGCCGTCGCCAGCCCGAAGTCGTTGTGCCCGTGGAAGTGCACCGGCGTCCCGTCGACCCACTGCAGCGTGCGGCCGACCAGGTCGGCGACCGCCTCGGGTGAGGCGATCCCGAGCGTGTCGACCACGACCACCTCGCGGGCGCCCGCCTCGACCGCTGTCTCGTAGACCCGCCGGAAGAAGTCGAGGTCGGCCCGGGTCGAGTCGACGCCGAAGAACGCGGCGTGGATCCCGTGCCCGGCGGCGAACCGCATCGCTGCCGCGATGCGCTCGAGCATCGTCTCGCGTGAGACACCGATCGCGTCGAGCTTCAGGTCGGAGATCGGCGACTCGATCACCGAGTAGCCCACTCCGAGCTCGACGAGCGCCTCCAGGTCGGCGGGCACCGCGCGCGAGAAGCCCCACACCTCCGCCTCGAGGCCGGCACCGGCGATCAGCTCGACCGCGCGGCGGTCGTCGTCGGACACCCGCGGGAAGCCGGCCTCGATGCGCTCGATCCCGAGCTCGTCGAGCAGCCGCGCGATCTCGAGCTTCTCGTCGGGGCTGAGCACGACCCCGACCGTCTGCTCGCCGTCGCGCAGCGTGGTGTCGTACAGGCCGACGCTGCCGCGGATCGCGTAGGGGTGGTTCAGCGAGCCGGTCCAGATCAGGTCGTCGCGCACGGCACCACCCCGTCCGGGAACGACGACAGCTTCTCGGCGCCGTCGGCGGTGATCAGGAAGTTGTCCTCGACGCGCAGCCCGCCGCCGCCGTCCCAGTAGCAGCCCGGCTCGATCGCCAGCACCATTCCCTCCTCGATCGTCCCACCGCCTGCCCGGTGGGCGTAGGGCGGCTCGTGGGCGCGCGCCCCGACCCCGTGGCAGACCGGGTGGGTGGGCTGGCCCGGGTACCCGAGCTCGGCCAGCCCGTCGCGGATCAGCACGTCGAGCTCCGCGAGCGAGGCTCCGGGCCGGCAGTGGTCGATCGCCGCCCGGTACACCTCGAGCAGGCCTGCCTCGAGCTCGCGGTAGTCGTCGCGCAAGGGCCCCGGGCAGAGGAGCTTCGTGTGGTCGCACCAGTAGCCGTCGGCGCACACCCAGATCTCGAACAGCGTCGGCTCGTGCTCGGCGACGGGCCGGTCGCCGGTGGCGGTGAAGGTCCTGATGCCTTCGCCCGACCAGACGAGCGAGAAGCCGAACGCCAGCTCCACCTCGGTCGCGCCAGCCGGTGCCGGCTCCGTGGACGAAGCCCTGCCAGAGCGCGGCGGCCTCGCTCTCCTTCATGCCGGGCCGGAGCTGCGACCGGACGTGCTCCATCGCGGCGGCGCAGATCTCGTTCGCGAGCCGCATGCGCTCGACCTCCTGGGCGGTCTTGACCGCGCGCGCGGCGTTCAGCAGGCCGGTTCCGTCGACGGCGTCCGGCCACGCGTCGAACCACGGTTTCGTGAAGGTGGTCGGCTCGCCGACCATCCGGTCGGTGGCCTGGGTGCCGAGCGAGAGCTCGAGCCCGACTCGCCCGTAGTCGCGCGTCGCGTCGAGCGCCGCCTCGAGCGTGCGCGCCGGCACCGGCCGCGGGTCGTCGTCGGCGTAGCCTCGAATCAGGCGGACGTCGTCGGTCCAGGCGGTGCGGGCCGCGTCCTCCTCGGAGGCCTCGATCGTGATCAGCACGGGCTCGCCCTCGCGGGGGAAGACGCACGCGTCGTAGCCCTTCATGCCCCAGAAGTTGGTCAGGTAGAGCACGTTGTCCGGCGCGCGGACGACGAGCGCGTCCAGCTCCTGCTCGGCGAGCAGCGCGCGGACGCGGTCGAGCTTCGTGTCGTCCCGCGGCCACAGGCTCACGACGTCGCCCCAGGGCCGGATCCGCGGCGGCGCGCGGCGCTCCGTGCCCCTCCTGCCACGAGACGACCGGGGTTGCGGAGCACGCCGATCCGCTCGATCTCCGCCTCGATCACGTCGCCCGGCTTCAGGTAGAGCCGCCGCCGCTCCTCCTCCGACTTGAACCCGGCGACGCCCGAGACCGTCCCGGTGGAGAGGACGTCGCCGGCGGAGTACCCGAGGGCGGAGAAGTTCGAGAGGATCTCGGGGATCGTGACGCTCATGCGGCTCGAGTGCGAGTCCTGCCGCACCTCGCCGTTCACGCGCAACTGCATCGCGAGATCGTGCGGGTCGCCGAGCTCGTCGGGGGTGACGATCCAGGGGCCGAGCGGGCAGAAGGTGTCGATCGCCTTGCAGAAGCTGAAGACGCCCGAGCGCATCTCGCCGCGCTGGATGTCGCGGGCGGTGATGTCGTTGAAGATCACGTAGCCGCCGATGTAGTCCGCCGCCTCCTCGGGCGAGAACCACTTGCCCGCCTTGCGGAGGACGACGGCGAGCTCGAGCTCGTAGTCGAGCTCCTCGGTCAGGTGCTCCGGGTAGATCACCGGCTGGTCGGGGCCGACGATCGCGTCGACGTTCTGGAAGAAGTTGATCCACGGCGCGATCTGGTGCGACCAGTCGACGTTCTTCGACTCCTCCTCGTGCTCCCGGAAGTTGCCGGCGGTGTGGAAGAACTTCTTCGGGACGATCGGCGCCTCGAGCTTCGCGTCGGCGAGGGGCGTGCGCATCTTGCTCTCGTGCGCGCCGCCGAGCTCGAAGTACTCGCGCATCGTGCGGACGTGCAGCTGGACGATCTCGTCGCCGTCGACGCGCCCGACCTTGCCGCCGTCGTAGGTGACGAGCTTCACGCGCAGATCCTTTCCGCGACGAGGGCGTAGGTGCGCGCCGTGCGGACGAGCCCGTCGAGCTCGAGGTTCTCGCCCAGCTCGACGTCCATCAGCCCGGTGGACGTGCCGTAGTTGACCGTCGGGATGCCGTAGCGCGTCAGCGCCGACGCGTCGCTGAACCAGCGCGTGACGTCGCGGCCGGGCGGCTCGCCGAAGACCTCCTCGTGCGCCGCGTCGATCGCGCCGACGAGCTCGTGTTCCTCGTCGATCTCCGCGCCGGGGGCGGTCACGTACACCTCGCCCTCGACGCCGTAGTCGGGGAACCGGTCGGCGAGCGAACGAACCCAGTCGAGCACCTCGCGCCGGGCCGCGCCCATCGGCTTGGTCGGCGGCACGCGCACGTCGAGGAAGAGGTCGGTGTGGTGCGGCGTCCGCGAGACGCGCCAGCCGAAGCCGCCCTCGACGGCGCCGACGTTGACGATCGCCCGGGCGCCGCGGTAGGCGTTCGCCTCGTCGGCCTCCCAGGCGGCGATCCACTCGAGCACGGCGCCCGTCACCTCGTGCATGCGCAGGATCGAGTTCTGCCCGCGCCTGCCCTCGCTGAAGGCGGTGTGGATGAAGTCGCCGTGCACCCGCAGGCGCAGCCAGAGCGCGCCGAAATGACCGAGCACGACCTTGCCCTCCGTCGGCTCGCCGAGCAGGCACATGTCGGCGACGCCGCCGTGCGAGACGAGATAGCGGCTGCCGGCGGCGTAGCCGCGGTACTCGGCACCCTGCGCGTCGCCGTACTGCGTCTTCTCGATCTCGCCGCAGACGGCCGCGATCAGGACGTCGCCGCGCAGCCGCACGCCCGCGTCGCGCAGCGCCCGGACGGCCTCGACGTAGCACGCGAGCGCGCCTTTCATGTTGGAGATGCCGAGCCCGTAGAGCCGGCCGTCGCGCACGAACGACTCGGGCTGGAACCCCGGCACGTCCTCGAGCCACGGCTCGCGTCCCGAGTACGAGGTGTCCATGTGCCCGTTGAACATGAGCGTCTTCCCGCCGCCGCTGCCCGCCCAGGTGCCGAGGACGTTCGCGCGGCCTGTCCTCGACCTGCTGCCACTGCACCTGCAGGCCGAGCTCCTCGAAGAGCTCGGCCATCCGCTCGGCCATCGCCTGCTCGTTGCCGGTGAAGCTCGGCACGTCGATCAGCGAGCTCGCGGTCGCGAGGAGCCGCTCCCGGTCGACGCTCGACACCTTCATGACCGCACGTGCGGCAGGCACCTGCTCGCCGAACAGGCGGATCTGCTCGTGGCGGTCCTCGCCCCACAGCTCGAGCATCACGTGCGTGCAGCCGGCGTCCTTGTACTCCTCGATCGCGGCGATGCAGTCGGCGGGCGTGCCCGCGATCGGCTTGCACTTGTCGAGGATCGCATCCGTCACCTTGGCCTTCGCCGCCAGGCGCCCGCCCTGCTCCATCGCCTCGGCGACCGGGCGGATCTCGTCCTGCTCCAGTCCCGCCAGGTCGAGCAGCGTGTCGGCGGCGCCCTGGATGTTCTGCACCTTGTTGGCCAGGTACATGCCCGCGATCTCACGAGCCCCGTCGCGCCCGCGATCTCGGTCGGAGGCGTGGATCGAGGCCACCACGGTGCAGCCGATGTCGATGTCGGCGCCGACGTTCTGCCGGGTGTAGCGGACGAAGTCGGGCGTGGTGATCGACGGTGTCAGGCACCCGTCGGCGATCTCGCCCGCGAGCGCCTGCATCTTCGGCGCGGTGCGCGGCGACATAGACCGGCGGCACCTCCCGCGGCGCGTGGGCGTCGGGGTCGAGCGCGGGCACGTCGGCGCTCCAGGTGTCGCCGTCGTACGAGAAGCGCTCGCCGCCCAGCACGCCGCGCACGATCTCGACGGCGTCGCGCATCGGCCCGAGCGTCTTCCTGGTCTGCGTCTTCGTGTTGTTCAGGAAGATCTTCGAGGTGCCGAAGCCGAGCAGGAACCGGCCCGGGCCGGCCGCCTCCTGCACGACGCGCGCGTCCATCGCCACCTGCACGGGGTGGCGGGTCGAGGCGGCGATGATGCCCCAGCCGATCGTCAGCCGCTTCGTCTCGCGCGCCATCAGCGCCGAGACGCCGGTCGAGGAGCGCGCCTCCATGCCGTGCTTGCGCCACCACGGGTAGGCCTCGGCGAGCCAGATCGTGTCCATGCCCGCCTCGTCCATCGCGCGCGCGGAGGCCAGCATGTCGTCGAGCGGCTCCATGGTGAGCTGCATCACCCCGACGCGGAACGGGACGGGCACGCTAGTGGTCGCGTCCGTTCGCGGACCGCGAGCAACCAAGCGGGCAAGGACGCAGGAGCTTCGTAGTCGACCGACCGATGCGAGAACGAGGCATGCGCAGGTTGCAGCCGCCGGGCACAGACTGCGGACGCGACCACTATAAGGCCGCGGCCTGGACTTCGCGGTCGAGCGCGGAGAGGACGTGCGAGACCTGCTGGTTGACGATCGGCTGCAGCACCCGCTGCCCCATCGAGCCGACCGTGCCGGCGATCTTGACGTCGGCCGACCAGGTCATCACCGTGGTCGTCCCGTCGCCGTCGGCGAGATCGAACGAGGTCTGCATGGAGAGCATCGCGCCGACGCCCTTTCCCTTGATCTTGAGCTCGGCGTGCTCGGGCTCGCGCTCCTCGACCTTCTCCATGTCGATCTTCATCCTCAGGCCTCCGAGCCCGAGGGGGATCTTCACGTTCGCGGTCCAGCGCTGCGCGTCGTGGACGTCGAAGCTCTCGACGCCGGGCATCGTGCGGGCCATCGAGGCGGGGTCGTTGAGCACGCGCCAGACGGCGTCGCGCGGGGCGTCGAAGGTGCGCTCGCCGGAGACGATCATGCGTCGACCACGCTGACGCTGCCGCCGGCGCCGGCCGGGTCCTGGAGCATCTCCCAGACGCGGTGGTACGGGGTTGCAGCTGTCCCAGACGATCGCGCCGCCGCGCGTCCGCAGCGCGTCCTGCACCGCCGCGCAGACGGCGTGGATCCCGGCGCCGCCGCCCTCGCCCATGCCCTTCGTGCCGAGCGGCGTGAACGGCGAGGGGCTCTCGACGTTGCCGGTGCGAAGCGGCGGCATGTCGAGCGCGTGCGGCACGTGGTAGTCGTAGAAGTTCGGGGTGAGCAGGTTGCCGTCCTCGTCGTAGACGAACTGCTCGTGCACCGCCGCTCCGAGCGCCTGGGCGGTGGCGCCCATCACCTGCCCCTCGACGATCTGCGGGTTGATGCGGCGGCCGCAGTCGTCGACGGCGGCGTAGTCGACGATGTCGTAGTAGCCCGTCTCCGGATCGACCTCGATCACGGCGGCGTGGATCTGGGTGGCGTAGGTGAGCGTGAGGTTGCCGTACTTCCGCTCGACGTCCGGCACCTCGAACGGCGGGCGGTAGACGTAGCGGCAGTTGAGCGTCACCCCGAGGTCCTCGGGCAGCCCGGCGTTGTTCGCGTTGATGATCGCGCCGCACGCCATGAACGGCAGGAACGCGTCCGGGTTCTCCGTGATCCGGACGCCGCCCTCCGCCAGCTCGAGCGCCTCCTCGGGCACGCCCCCGAACACGGCCGACGCCAGCTTCTTGATCTCGGCGGCGAGCATGTCGGTGGCGCCCTTGACGGCGCTGAGACCGGTGACGGCGAACTGCGACGCGTACGTCCCCGAGAAACCGGCGTGCGAGTTCCAGTACGAGTCGTGGCCCGCCCGCACGTAGACGTCGTCGACCGAGCAATGGAGGATGTCGGCGACGACCTGGGCGGCCGTGGTCTCGTGGCCCTGGCCCTGGGGCGTCGTGCCGAGCGTGACGACGATCTCGCCGAAGATGTCGAGCTTCACCGTGGCGACCTCGTTGTTGCCCGAGAACTGCAGCTCCGGGTTGATCATCCGCGACTGGCCGAAGTTGTTCGTGCCGGAGTCGAGCGTCGAGCCGATGCCGACCCCGAGCAGCTTTCCGCGCGCCTCGGCGTCGGCGCGACGGGCGTCGATCGAGTCGTGGTCGATCAGCTCGAGCGCGATGTCGAGCATGCGCGCGTAGTCGCCCGAGTCGTAGACGCAGCCGTTGGGGGTCGTGTAGGGCATCTCCTCGGCGGTGATGTAGTTGCGCTTGCGCACCTCCACCGGGTCGAGGTCGAGCTCGTGGGCGACGATGTCGATCACGCGCTCCGTGAACCAGAGGTGCTGCATGCGGGAGTAGCCGCGGTTCGGCGACACGGGCGCCTTGTTGGTGGCGACCTGCGTGAAGTCGACGCGGATGTGCTGCCACCTGTACATCCCCGGCGTCACCTGGGCCCAGATGACGCCGCCGAGCGGCTCGTAGCGCAGGTAGGCGCCGGCGTCGTCGAGCGCCTTCGTGCGGAACCCGAGCAGCGTGCCGTCACTCTTGACTGCCACCTCGGTCTCGTGGAACCAGCGCTCGTTGCCGTGCGACATCGAGAGGTGGAAGTCGGTGCGCCACTCCGTCCACTGGACGGGCCGGCCGAGCTTCCGCGCGAGCAGGCAGCAGGCGACGAGCTGCGGGTGCGAGGTGATCTTGTTGCCGAAGCCGCCGCCGATGTCCTGGGTGACGAAGCGGAGCTTGTCGAGCCCGCACCGCATCGCCGGCCCCATCATGATCGCGGCGAAGCCGGGGAACTGGTTGTTCGTGTGGATCGTCCACTGGCCGGTGCCGCGGTTGTACTCGACGAGGGCGCCGTCGCATTCGAGCGGCGTCGAGTTGAAGCGGTGGAAGTGGAGCTCGTCGATCCGGACGATCTTGTCGGCCTCGGCGAAGGCGGCGTCGAGGTCGCCCCACTCGTAGACGCCGTGCCACATCAGGTTGCCGCCGCAGTCCTCGTGGATCGTCGGCGCCGATTCGTCCTGCGCCCGCCGGGCGTCGACGATCGCGTCGAGCGGCTCGTACTCCACCTCGACGAGCTCGGACGCGTCGCGTGCCGCCTCCCGGGTCTCGGCGACGACGGCGACGATCGGCTCGCCGACGAAGCGCACCTTGCCCAGCGCGAGCGCGTAGTCCTTCACGTGCGCGCCCGGCACGGAGGCGATCTGGAAGAACGGGTCGGTGAGCGCCGCGACCTCCTCGCCCGTCAGCGTCCCGTAGACGCCGGGCATCGCCTCGGCCTTCGAGACGTCGATCGAGGTGATGTGCGCGTGCGCGTAGGGCGAGCGAACGAAGTGCAGGTAGCCCATCCCGTGGCGCTTGACGTCGTCGACGAACACGCCCTGCCCCTGGACGAGCCGGCGGTCCTCCTTGCGCGGGACGCTCTGCCCCGACCACGTCTGCTCGGCGGTCTCGACCTGCTCCGGGGCGACGGTGGTGGTCATGCGGATGCCTCCTTGACCGCCTCGAAGATGTTCCAGTAGCCGGTGCAGCGGCAGATGTTCCCCTGCAGCCCCTTGCGGATCTCCTCGTCGCTCGGATGCGGGTTCTCGCGCAGCAGAGCGGTCGCGCTCATCAGCATGCCCGGCGTGCAGTAGCCGCACTGGAGCGCGTGCCGGTCGCGGAAGGCCTGCTGCAGCGTCGTCAGCTCGTCGCCGTCGGCGAGCCCCTCGACCGTCTCGACGTTGGCGCCGTCGGCCTGGACGGCCAGCAGCATGCAGCTCTTCAGGAGCGTGCCGTCGACGATCACCGAGCAGGCGCCGCAGTTGCCCGTGTCGCAGCCGATGTGGCTGCCGGTCAGGTCGAGGTCGTCGCGGATGAAGTGGATCAGCAGCTTGCGCGCCTCCACCTCGCGTTCGTAGGTGGTGCCGTTGATGGTGACCGAGATCGTGCGTGCGGTCGGGACGGGAGCTGGTCGCCACGTGGTCGTCAGCTCCTCTGGCGGTTAGGAGGCGGTTGCGGTCTGGGCGTCGGCGACGGCGCGCACGGCGAGCACCTCGGCCAGATGCCGGCGGTAGGCGGCCGTGGCGTGCACGTCGGAGGGCGGCTCGAAGTCGGCGGCGCGGACGGCCGCGCGCACGTCGTCCTCGGCGGCGGAGCCCGGCGTCAGGACGACCGGCACGGCGTCGACGCAGCCGAGGGCGATGCGCGTGCTGCCGTTGATGGAGGCCGCGGCGCTGACGATGCAGGTGCCCTCGACGCCGAGCGTGACCGCCGCGAAGCCGTCGTTCCTCCCGGCCGGGACCCGGATCCGGGTGAGCAGCTCGCCGGGCCCGACGGCGGTCAGGTAGACGCCGAGGAAGAACTCGGAGGCCGGAATCGTGCGCTCGCCGCCCGAGCCGCGGATCGTGAACTCGGCGGCGAGCGCCGCCAGCAGCGGCGGCAGGTGGTTCGTGGGGTCGTTCGTGCAGACGTTGCCGCCGAGCGTGCCGCGGTTCCGCACCTGCACGTCGGCGATCTGCGAGCACACCTGCCCGAGGATCGGCCGGGCCCGGGCCTCGGTCGAGCGGGCGACCTCGGTGTAGGTGACCATCGCTCCGAGCTCGAGCGTGCCGTCGGCGCGCAGCTCGATGCCCTTCAGCTCGTCGAGCCCGCCGAGGTCGACGAGCGTGTCGGGCGAGCCGGCACGCGCCTTCATCACGTTGATCATGGTCTGCCCGCCTGCGAGCGCGCGCGCCCCGTCGTCGGCGGCCAGCAGCTCGATCGCTTCGGCGAGGGACGACGGCTTGGCGTAGGCGACCTCGCGAAGAAGCATCAGTGCGTTTTATAAAATGTCTGATCTACGGAATGCAAGTGCGAACCGCGAATCGTACGGCGATTCACGCGAGCAGCCGCCGGTGGCGGGCGAGCGCGGCCAGCACCGCGGCGATGTCCTCGGCGTTGTTGTAGGCGTGCGCGGAGACGCGCAGGTTCGAGTCGCGCTCGGAGGTGACGATGCCGTCGCCGGCGAGCGCCGCCACGAGCGCGGGCGCGTCCGTCGAGCGGACGCAGACGAGGGCGCCGCGGTCGGCCGAGGCGCGCGGCGTCACCACCGTCCCCCCCAGCTCGTCGACGCCGGCGATCAGCTGCTCGTTGAGCGCGTCGACGTGCACGCGCGTCTCGGCGATCCCGATCTCGCGCATCAGCTCGATGCCGGCCACTCCCGCGTAGATCGACGGGATCGGCGGCGTCCCCGACTGGAAGCGGCGGGCGGTCGGCGACGGCGAGTAGTCGTCGATGTCCATCTCGAAGATGTCGCGGTCGGCGAACCAGCCGGTCTGGGTCGGCACGAGCTCCGCGGCCAGCCCCGGCCGCGTCCAGAGAAACGCGAGGCCGGCGGAGCCGAGGAGGTACTTGAGGGCACCGGCGGCGAGCGCGTCGACACCGAGCGCGCCGACGTCGAGGGGATACGAGCCGATCGCCTGGTAGGCGTCGAGCACGACGAGCGCTCCCCGCTCGTGGGCGATGCGCGCGATCTCCTCGACGGGCAGCCGGGCGCCGTTGCGGTAGCAGACGGCGGTGATCGAGACGAGGGCGGTCCGCTCGTCGATCGCGGCCTCGAACCGCTCGAGCGCGATCTCCGCGCCGTCGGCCGGCACGTGCACGACCTCCGCCCCGCGCCGCTCCTGCGCGTGCCAGATCTGGCCGATCGTCGGGAACTCGAAGTCGCTGATCACCACCCGCGGCCGCGACGAGAAGTCGATCGCGCTCGCGAAGGCGCTGACGCCGGCGGAGAGCGACGTCGTCACCGCGACGTCGTCGGGCTCCGCGCCGACGAGCCCGGCGAAGGACGCCCGGGCCGCTTCCGTCCGCTCGACCCAGTAGTCCCAGGGCGCGCCCCGCTCGTCCCAGCCCGCGAGGTAGTCGCGGTACGCGTCGCGGACCGCGTCCGAGAGCGCGCCCTGCGAGCACGAGTTGACGTAGACGAGCCGCTCGAGGATCGGGAACCGCTCGCGGCAGCCGGCGACGCCGGCATCCCTAGCGCCCAAGGTACGCCTTCCTCAGCTCGTCGTGCTCGCGCAGGTCGGCCGCCTTTCCCTCGAGCACGAGCCGGCCGGTGGAGAGCACGTAGCCGCGGTCGGCGATCGAGAGCGAGACGTTCGCGTTCTGCTCCACCACCAGCACGGCGACGCCCGACTCGTGCACCTGCTTGATGATCTCGAAGTTCCGCTCGACGAGGATCGGCGCGAGCCCCATCGACGGCTCGTCCATCAGGAGCAGCTTGGGGCGCGACATCAGCGCACGGCCCATCGCCACCATCTGCTGCTCGCCGCCCGAGAGCGTGCCGGCGAGCTGCGACCCGCGCTCGTGCAGGAACGGGAACAGCTCGTAGACGCGGTCGAAGTCCTCGCGGGAGCCGCCGCCGCGCAGGTACGCGCCCATCTGGAGGTTCTCGAGCACGGTCATCGGCGCGAACAGCCGCCGGTTCTCGGGCACGATCGCCATCCCGCGGCCGATGCGGTAGCTCGTCGGGCGCCGGGTGACGTCCTCGCCCTCGAACCGGACGGCGCCCTCACGCGGCCGCACGATCCCCAGGATCGTCTTCAGCGTCGTCGACTTGCCCGACGCGTTGCCGCCCAGGAGACACACGAGCTCGCCCGCGCCGACGTGGATCGAGAGCCCCTGCAGGATGTGGATCTGGCCGTAGTAGGTGTCGACGGCGTCGAGCTCGAGCAGGGTCGCGCTCATTTCCGCGACATCGTGTTCAGGCCGAGGTAGGCCGCGACGACCTTCTCGTCGGTCGCGACCTCGTCGAACGACCCCTCGGCGATCTTCAGGCCGTGGTCGAGTGCGACGACGCGGTCGGAGATGCCCTCGACGACGTGCATGTCGTGCTCGATCACGAGGATCGTGTAGCCGCCTTCCGTCCGCAGCCGGCCGATCAGCTCGGCGATCTCGTGCGTCTCGGCCGGGTTCATGCCGGCCGCCGGCTCGTCGAGCAGCAGGAGCCGGGGGTTGGCGGCGGTCGCCCGCGCGATCTCGAGGCGGCGCCGGTTCGCGTACGACAGCGAGTACGCGGGCTGATCCCAGCGGTAGCCCATCAGCCGGTCGCCGAAGAAGCTCAGCCGCTGCTCGGCGAGCTCCCTGATCTCCCGTTCCTCGCGTCGCATCCCGGGCGTGCGGAGCATCGACCGGAAGATCCCGGCACGGGTGTGGCCGTACGCCGCGGCCATCACGTTCTCCTTCACCGACATGTTCAGGAAGAGGCGGAGCGTCTGGAAGGTGCGCGAGATCCCGCGCCGGCTGATCGCGTGCGGCTCGAGCCCCACGATCGTCTGCCCGTCGAGCCTGATGTCGCCCGACTCGGGCCGGTAGATGCCCGTGATCAGGTTGAAGAGGGTGGTCTTGCCGGCGCCGTTCGGGCCGATCACCGAGACGATCTCACCCTCGTCGACGTGGAGGTCGAGGCCGTCGACCACCCTCAGGCCGCCGAACGAGAGCGAGACGCGCTCGAGCTCGAGCAGCGGCATCAGATGATCTCCACGCGCCGCTCGCCGAGCAGGCCGTTCGGCCGCAGGATCATCAGCGCGATCAGGATCAGCCCGAGCACGATGTAACGGGCGGGCTCCGGCTTCGAGAGCATCACGTTCTCCCAGACGAACGCCGCCAGGTAGAGCGTCGGCACGAGCAGCACGAGGCGGGCGCGGCCGCGCAGCATCGAACAGACGAGCACGGCGACGATCACGCCGACGTAGGAGACGGGTGGGATCCACCGTGCGAGGTGCGCGGGCACGACCACCCAGTGGGCGACGAAGCCGGCGAAGCCGCCCTGGTGCTCGCCGGCCACCCAGCTGCCGTCGATCCCGGCGGCGACCGCGTGCGCGACGAAGCCGAACACGACCGTCGAGACCGCGACGAGCGCCAGCCCCCGCGAGCGCCGCGCCACCACCACCAGCCCCACGGTGAGCGCGGCGAAGAAGATCACGCGCGACTTCGAGGCGTCACGCAGCATCTCGAGCAGCGGCGCGACGATCACGGCGCCGAGCACCACCCCCGACTGGCTGCCCGAGCCGCCGAGGATCACCATCGTGTAGACGGTGATCAGCAGCACGAAGTAGAAGGTGAGCGGGAAGACGCTCGCCGACAGCGCCGCGAAGACCGTCCCGGTGAGCGCGGCGACGGCCGCGCCGCAGGAGAAGCTCATCAGCTTCAGCCAGCTGACGGGCATGCCCATCGCCTCGGCGGCGAGCGGATCCTCCCGCAGCGAGCGCCACGCGCGACCGGTGCGCGAGTCGTTCAGGAGCCGGAGCGCCACGAACACGATCGCGAAGAGCCCGAGGGCGACGTAGAGGTACGAGATCGCGAAGACGCCGCCGTGCTGCACCGCCAGGTCGTGCCCGAAGAGGTTGAAAGGGTCGACGTCGAGGATGCCGTTCGGGCCGCCGGTGACGTCGTGGCCGAAGATGCTGTCGCCGTTCGTCGTGATCGTCTGGAAGAGCTGGAGGAAGAAGAGCGTGACGATCGCCAGGTAGTCGCCCGAGAGCCGCCGCGACGGGAGCCCGAGCAGGAAGCCCGCGATCGCGCCGACGACGACCACCAGGGGAACCGAGACGAGCGTCGGCAGGTGGATGCCGAACTTGCCGGAGTCGAGGATCGCGTAGGTGTACGCGCCGATGCCGTAGAAGGCGACGAAGCCGAGGTCGAGCAGCCCGCCCCAGCCGACCACCACGTTGAGGCCGAGCGCGAGCAGCATGTAGATCACGGTGTCGAAGCCGACGCGGCGGACGTAGCCGCTCGACTCGAACACGGGCAGCAGCGAGAACGCCGCCAGGAAGAGCACGAGCCAGGCCCACCACGGCACGCGCCGCAGCCGCGCCTCGAGCGGAGCGAGGGGGCCGCGCCCCAGGAAGGTTCGCTCCGCGTGCCGCGCGACCCATTCGTCGCGGCCGACCGCCGGGCCCTCGGCGGGGATCTCGCCGGTGTGCGGTGTGGTGTCGCTCACCGGCTCACACCTTCCTGATGTCGGCGCGCCCGAGTAGCCCCTGCGGGCGGAAGATCATGAACGTCACCAGGATCGAGAAGACGATCAGGTCCGACCACTTGGTCGAGATGTAGCCCTGCGAGTACGACTCGGCGCAGCCGAGGATGATCCCGCCGGCCATCGCGCCCGGGATCGAGCCGATGCCGCCGATCACCGCGGCGGTGAAGCCCTTGAGACCCGCGAGGAAGCCGATCGAGACGGTGGTCGGGACGCGCAGCGCGAAGAAGACTCCCGCGGCGCCCGCGAGCGCGGAGCCGAGGACGAAGGTGAAGACGATCACGCGGTCGATGTCGATGCCCATCATCGAGGCCGCCTCACGGTCGTAGGAGGTCGCCCGCATCGCCTTTCCGGTCTGGGTCCGGTTGACGAGCAGCCAGAGCGCGAGCATCAGGACGAGCGCCGAGGCGATCGTGATCACGCGCAGCAGGGGCATGTGCACGTTGCCGATGTTGAAGCCCGAGGTGTAGAGCACCGCGTTCTGGATGTCGAACGTGTCGTAGTTGCGCGGCGTCGCCCCGAACAGCAGCTGCATCGAGTTGGCGAGGAAGAACGAGACGCCGAGCGCGCTGATCAGCGGCGCGATGCGCGGCGCGTCGCGCAGCGGCCGGTACGCGAAGCGCTCGATCGCGACGCCGAGCCCGGCGCACACTGCCATCGCCGCCATCGTGACGAGCGTCAGGAAGAGCCAGAGCGGCAACTTCGTGTTCGCGCCCCCGAGCACCTGGAAGACCCCGAAGCCCACGAAGGAGCCCACCATGAACACGTCGCCGTGCGCGAAGTTGAGCAGCTTCAGGACGCCGTAGACGAGGGTGTAGCCGAGAGCGATCAGCGCGTACACGCTGCCCAGCGTGAGTGCGTCGATCGTGAGCTGGATGAAGGTGTCCACGCGCCCGGATCAGGTTCTACCGGAGCGAGGGACGGCCCGGTGCCGCCGGGCCGTCCCTCGTCGGTTTCGTGTTCTCGTCCAGCCCGCTAGCCGACGAGCTTGTACGAGCCGTTCGACTGGATCTGGAAGATGTAGAACTTCGCGTTCAGCGGGTCGTTGGACTTCGTCGACCAGCGGAAGCTCCCACCCAGGATCCAGTTCTTGATCCGGACCCGCTTGACGTGGCGGAACACGGACGCCCGGGTCGCGAAGCCGTGACCCGCCTTGCAGGCGAGCGAGATCGCGTTCATGGCGATCTGCGCGGCGCCGTAGGAAGGCGGGCCGAACGAGCCGACCGCCTTGCCGGGGTTGGCCTTCTTCCAGGCGTTGATGATCCCTGCGTCGGTCTTGATCCCCGTGATGTCCGGAGCGAAGTTGGAGACGTAGGAGCCGGGGACCTTGAACTGCGACGAGTCGTTCGAGCCGTCGCTGCCGAACACCTTCGCCTTCTTGCCCTGCTCGATCAGCTGCTGGGCGAACGTCTGCGCGTCGCCCGGCTTCTGCGTGGGGAAGAACACGATGTCCGCATCGCTCGGCACCTTCGTCACGTACGCCGAGTAGTCGGTCGTCGTGTTCGGCGCCGACAGGCGAATCGTCGTCACACCGTTCTTGTTCAACGTGTGGTCGACGGCGCTCGCGAGCCCGGTCGAGTACGGCTCCTGGAAGTCCATGATCACGACCTTCTTGGCGTGCAGGTCGTTGGCCATGAACCGCGCGTCCGAGGGGCCCTGGATGTAGTCGCCGGGGACGTCGCGGAAGAACGCCGGCGTGCCGTCCCGGTTCGAGCCCTTCGTCAGCGACGTACGAGTCGCCGACGGGGAGATGTGCGCCAGCTTCGCCTGGTAATAGGTCTGGGTCGACGCGGCGACGCCGCCGGAGGTCGCCGGCCCGAGCACCGCGAGCACGTTCTTCGCGGCGACGTACTTCTGCGCCAGCGCCTGTGCCGGCGCCGGGCCCTGCTCGACCGGGGTGTCACCGAGCACGAACTTGATCTTCAGGTGGAGCTTCGGCGCGATCTGCTGAACGGCGAGCTTCGCCCAGCTGCCCTGCTCGGCGCCCAGGAAGCCTGCTCCACCGGTGACCGGCGTCACGAGCGGCAGGGTGATCTGCTTGCTGCAGTTGTAGGCGCCAGCATCACGCTGGGCTGCGACCTTGGGGCTGCCCTGCGCACTTGCCGCGACCATCGCAGTCACGAGCACCACGAGGGCAAAGCCGACCGCCTTCTTCATTCTCGTCCTCCTTACACCGATGACCTGCGGGCCCGGGGGGGTTTACGCTGTCGCCGATCCTCCCGCCTCGCCGGTAGGTTGTCAATGATCAAATCCTGCGATGCGCTACGCGATCCAATCCGACGACGGCCGCACAACCGACCTCTTCGCCGTCGGCGTCTTCTCGCAGCGTCTCCGCACGCTTACCGGCGATCAGCGCGCCGACGACTGCGACGAGGTGCTCTACGTCCTCTCGGGCTCGGGACGCCTGCGGGTCGGCGACGCGGAGCACGAGTTGCGCCCCGGCCTCGCGATCTTCGTCGCTGCCGGGGAGGAATGGTCGGCTCAGGGCGACGCCAGGGCGCTGTCGGTGCTCGTCCACGATCCGGAACCGACGACCGGGCATGCGGTGATCGACCTCGAGGCCGCCGAGCAGCGCACTGCAACCGCCGGGAGGCAGTTCGTCCTCGGAGCGACGCCCGCCTGCGGGTGCCTGTCGGCCACGCAGTTCGTCGGCCTCGTCCCGCCCGGCCGCGCTCCGGATCACTTCCACCGCTACGACGAGGTGATCTACGTGCTCGCGGGCTCGGGCGTGCTGGAGATCGCAGGTGAGACGGCGCCGCTCCGCCCCGGCACGTGCGTGCACCTGCCGCGGAGGCTCGTCCACTGCCTCGCGAACACCGGCGACGAGGAGCTGCGCCTGCTCGGCGTCTTCCGCCCGGCGGGATCGCCGGCCGAGGCCTACTACCCGGACGGCACCCCTGCGGCCGTCCCCGACAGCGAGGGGTGAGATGCCGAGGATCGAACGCACCGCCGAGGTCGCCTGGGAGGGGAACGTCGCCCGCGGCAACGGCTGGATCGACGCCGGCAGCGACGCCTTCACGCGGCTTCCGTTCTCCCTGCCGTCGCGGATCGGGAAGCCGGAGGGCAAGACGAGCCCGGAGGAGCTGCTCGCAGCGGCACACGCGGGCTGCCTCACGATGTCGCTCGCCGGCGAGCTGACCGGCGACGGGACGCCGCCCACCCGCATCGACCTCACGTGCCGCGTCGTGATGGACGAGGTCAAGGGGCAGGGGCACCAGATCGTCGCCTCCCACGTGACGATCGCGTGCGAGGTGGAGGGTGCCGACGACGGCGCCGTCGCGGCGGCGATCGAGCGGGCCGACGCCGGATGCCCGTTCTCGACGCTCCTGCGGAACGCCGGCGTCGAGGTCTCGGTCGCCCGCGGCGGGTAGCCGCGCCGGCGGGCTCAGCCGCCGAGGTGCGAGACGAAGAGGGCGAGGGCGACCGCGCCCGCCGCGCTCGCGGTGTTAGAGCCGGAACTCGGGCACGCCGGGGCCGACGTGGAACCGCCGCGACACGAGCACGCGGCGAGGGATCGCTGCCGCCGCGAGCAGGACGGCGACGAGGATCCAGCCGATCGTCGCGACACCGGGGCGCCGCGACGAGCTGGTCGCGCTCGCGCCGGCGGCGCTCACGGTCTCGGTCTGCTGTACCGCGACCTGCGTCGGCGTGGGAGTCGGCGTAGGAGTCGGCGCCGCCTTCGCCGTCGTCGGCTTCGGCTTCGCCGTCACCGCCTTCGCCGTCGCGGGCTTCGGCTTCGCCGGCGCAGCCCTCGCGGTCTTCGTGGCCGTCGCGGCATGGTGCTTCGGCGCACCCGACGCGACACGAGCGGTCTGGCTCGTCGTGGTCGCCGGCGGCGCGCGGTGCTCGACGACCGCGGCGGCGGCGGCGTGCGTCCGCGCCCACGCCTCGTAGGAGGTGCCGCGGCTGCGCAGCCACGCCTCGAGCTGGGACCGGCCGGCGAACACGCGTCCCGCCCAGACGAGCGCCCCTGGCTGCTCGCCGGTGCGCGCCGGCGGCGGCGGCGCGGAGACGGTGCGCACGACCGCCCCCCAGACGAGGACGACGGGAGCGACCGTCGCGAGGTGGAGGCGGCAACCACCCGGGAAAGGGTCGCACGTCGATCGCGATCCGACAACGGCGGCCGGTCCGGATCGGCGGAGCGGCACTACGGCCCGGTGTCAGACACCTTTAAGTGTCTGACACCTTTACGCGCACCGCGCCCACGATGAACCTGGTTCGCTCCGCGAACCAGGTTCAGGGTTGACGCCGCTCAGCCCATCTCGATCTCGACCTTGCGGCCGCTCGAGCCGAGCGCGCGCAGGTGCCGCTGATGCGAGCGCAGCGCCCGCCGCAGCGACGGCTGGCTCGTGTAGCGCACGCCGTGGCGCGCGCAGTTGCGGCGGACGATCGCGGCGATCCGGGGGTAGTGCGTGTGCGGGACGCGCGGGAAGAGGTGGTGCTCGATCTGGTAGTTGAGCCCGCCCAGGATCCAGGTGAGCACCCGGTTCCCCTGGCAGAAGTCGACGGTCGTCTCCACCTCGTGCACCGCCCACGGCCTGGGGTCTTCCGCGAGGTCGGCCGGCGCCGCGAAGTCCGCCTCCTCCACGCAGTGGGCGAGCTGGAAGGTGGTCGCCGTGACGAGGCCCATGATCAACGTGAAGAGCACGTAGCCCGACACTGCGATCCACCACGGGTAGACGAGCAGCGGCACGACGATCGCCCAGCCGACGAAGATCGCCTTGCCCGCGAGGAGACCGGCGAGGTCCCACCCGCGCGGCAGGCGGATGGGGCTGCGGCCGATGCTGCCGCGGCGCAGCGCCGCGATGTCGCCGGCGGTCTGCCACCGCAGCACCATCAGGCTGTACAGGGGCCAGATGTAGAGGTGCTGGAAGCGGTACCAGGGCCGGCGCGGCTGCATCGGCATCAGCCGCGCCCACGGCATCTGGGTGATGTCGGCGTCGTACCCGTCGACGTTTGTGTACGTGTGGTGGGCGACGTTGTGCTTCACCCGCCAGGCGTAGCTGGAGATGCCGAGCACGACGTCGCCGGTCCAGCCGAGCAGGTGGTCGAACCGCCGCACGCCGAAGTAGGCGCCGTGGTTCGCGTCGTGCATGATGCAGAACGCGACGAGCGAGGTGCCGGCGACGAGGCCGGCGAAGCAGGTCGCGCCGAGCAGCCAGCCGGGCGAGGCGAACATGAGCGTCGACCAGGTGGCGACGGTGAGCACCACCGCGACGAGCCCCTTCAGGAGCAGCTGCCGGCGCCCCGCCGCCCGCACGCCGCGGCCGGCCAGGTAGGCGTCGACCTCGCGGCGCGTCTCGCGCACGAAGTCGCCGCCGGCGCCGAACGTGACCTTCTCTCTTTGTGTCTCAGCCGGCTGCACGAGGTGGACACGGTAGAGCAACTTTCCCATCGGGCTGCCGCCGACCCGCTGCGGGGCGGCAGAGCCACACCTCGTGCGCCGGCCTGGCGTCGACCCGCAGGCCCGCCGAGCGCACCATCGCCTCGACGCAGCCGGTGTCGGGCACCCACCAGTTGGTCTCGTCGCCGGCGAGGCTTCGCTCCACGAATGCCATCCGCGGCCACCCGTCTTCGGCGAGCCGGTCGCGGTCGTCGAGGCCGAGGTCGGCCGGCGGCGGATTCGCCCCGTCGCCCGGCATCGTCAGCGTCTGCACGACGAGCAACTCCTTCACCGCCCGCGCGACGGCGTCGAGCGCGAGCAGCGGATACCGGAGGTGGTAGAGGACGCCCATGAAGAGCACGAGATCCCAGCGGCGGTCGGTGTCGACGAGGTCGTAGACGTCTCCCTGCCGGAGCTCGACCGCATCCTCGAGGCCGAACCGAACGGCGGCCCAGCGGGCCTGCGCGAGGTAGTGCTCGTCGACCTCGAGCGCGGTCACGGTCGCTCCTCGGCGCGCGAGCTCGAACGTGTAGAAGCCCGCGTTGCAGCCGATGTCGAGCGCGGTCCAGCCGGCCAGGTCGTCCGGCAGGTGCGGCGCGATCGCCTGCCACTTGAACGCCGGGAAGTCGCCGAGCGGATGGTCGGGTGCCGTCTGGCGCCCGTCCGGCAGGTGCAGGTTGTGGAACCAGGGCGCAAGCGCCCGCAGCTCCGGATCGTGCCGGGCGTGCGACTGAAGGGTCACGCAGCCGCCTCCCGGCAGACCGCGGCGACGTGCGCCTCGAGCTCCTCGGCCCGTCGAGCGGCGGTGTGGGCCGCCAGCACGCGCCGCCGCGCGCGGCGCCCGATCTCCCGCCGCTCCCGCTCGCCGAGCGCGAGGTGCCGCCAGACGTCGTCGGCGTCCGCAGCCACGAGGATCTCGTGCCCCGGCTCGAAGAACGCGTCCAGCCCCTCCCACCAGTCGGAGATCACGGGGACGCCGCAGGCGGCGGCCTCGAACAGGCGGACGCTCGGCGACCAGCCCGCACGGATCATGTCGGCGCGCGTCACGTTCAGCGTGAAGCGCTGGGCGGCGTAGAAGGAAGGATGCTCGGCCGGCGGCAGGCTCTCGAACCGGTCGAGGTTCGCGGGCCACTCGACGGAGGTCGGGTACTGCGGGCCGGCGAGCGCGAAGCGGTCCTCGGCGCGGGCACGCGCCGGCTCCAGCAGGAGCTTGTCGACCGCCGGCTGCCGGTCGGCCGAGTAGGTGCCGAGGTAGCCGAGCTGCCAGCGCAGCTCCACCTCGAACGGTCGATACGTTGCCGGGTCGACGACACAGTGGAAGGGCAGCGGCCGCCGGGCGCCGATCCGCTCGAGCAGCGGCCCGCCGGTGAACGAGAGGTAGAGGTCGAAGCGCGGCACGAGCCGGGGCGAGAGGTACTCGTGGTCGCCGCTCGCCAGCTTGGCGACCGTCACCGGCGTGTCGATGTCCCAGAACGCGGTCACGCCCTGTGCGGTCGAGAGCACCCACTCTGCGACCGCGCAGCCGTCGGGGACGTAGGAGCCGACGAGCACGAGATCGGCGGCCTCGACCGTGTCTTCGTGCCCCTCGAGCTCGCCGGGGTCGGCGTAGAGCCGGATCCAGGGCGCCGAGAAGTCGCGGTGCGCCGCGTACCAGGGGCGGTCGCGCTCGAGGAACAGGACCTCGTGCCCGCGCGCGGCGAGCGCCGCGACCAGGGCGCGGTAGTTGGTCGCGTGCCCGTTTCCCCACGACGACGTGACCGAGAGGCCGAGGACGACGATCTTCATGCGGGCACTCCCAGCAGCTCCTCCACCTGCAGCGCCCGCTGGGCGTAGGTGTGGTCGCGGACGACTCGGCGGCGCGCCTGCGCGCCGATCCTGCGCGCGACCGGGGCGGTGAGCGCGCGCAGGAGCGCCGCGACCTCGTGCCCGTCGTGCGCCACGAGCACCTCCCGCCCGGGCTCGAGGAACTCCTCGATGCCGTCCCAGGCGTCCGTGATCAGGCAGGCGCCCGCCCCGGCTGCCTCGAAGACGCGCGTGGGAGGCGACCAGCCGTTGCCGACCATCGAGTCGCGGGTGACGTTGAGCACCGCGAGCGGCGTCGAGTTGATCGCGTTGTGGTCGGCGGTGCCGACGTGCCCGAGCAGGGTCACGTTCGCCGGCAGCGGCTTGTCGTCCCAGCCCGACCCGCCGAGGAGCAGGTTCGCCTCGGGCGTCAGCTCGGCGGCGCGCAGGAAGAACTCCTCCACGCGGGCCTCGCGGTCGGGCAGGCGGTTGCCGAGGAAGACCAGCTCCGCCTCGAACCGCGGGTCGGGCGGCACGGGATGGTGGGTGTCCGGGTCGAGCGCGTTGTAGACCGGCACGCACGCTCGGGCGCCGAGCGCCAGGTAGCGCTCTACCACCGGCTCCCCGCCGCCGTAGGTGAGCACGCTGTCGAACGCCGGCACGAGCGCCCGGAAGCGCTCGTCGGCCGCCGCCAGCGTCGCGGGCGCGTCGACGTCCCAGAAGATGCGCGTCGGGCCCGAGAGCGATGCGACGGCATCCTCGAGCACGTCGTCGAGCACGCCGACGCCGCTCGCCTTCACCACCACGTCCGCCCGGCGTGCGCTCCGGACGAGGTCACGGGCCCGGCGGGGGGTCGGCTCCCACACGACCACCTCGGCCCAGGGCGGGTCCGCGAGGTCGCGGTGCGCCTGCCGGTCGTACGCGTCCGGCTCGTAGAAGGTCACCTCGTGCCCGCGCTCGGCAAGCGCCCGTACGAGCCCCCGGTAGTAGGTGGCCGCGCCGTTCCAGTAGGAGGAGACGAGCGAGGAGCCGAACCAGGCGAACCTCACAGCCGCACCAGGGGCTCGTCGTGGACGCCGAGCTCGTCGAGGATCGAGAGCAGCTCGCGGACGCGGTGGGCGCACGTGTGGCGGGCGAGAATCGACTCGCGCCCGCGCCGCGCGAGCGCGGCGGCCGCCTCCTCGTCGTGCAGCAGCAGCTCCAGCCGGCTTTGCATCTCGTGCCCGTTCCGCGCCCAGAGGAAGTCGTCGGCGCGAAAGAGCCGCTCCGCGTCGTCCCACGGCGCCGATACGAGCGGGATGCCGCACGCCAGCGCCTCGAAGACGCGGATGGTGGGGATGCCCGGCAGCGCCTCGACGTAGGGTCGCCGCGGGACGTGCACGGTGAGCCGGTGGCGCGCGAACGCCTCCGGCACGCGGTGGTTGGCGAGGCGGCCGCCGTAGCGGAGGCCGCTCTGCTCGATCGTCCGCAGGCCGCGGGCGGGGTAACGGACGCCGTGGATGGTGCCGCTCAGGCCGAGCGCCCGCGCGGGCTCGAAGAGAAACTCCCGCAGCTCGCGGGTCCGCTCGCCGTCGCCCCAGTTGCCGATCCAGACGAAGTCCGACTCGACCCGCGCCTCGAGCGGTGCGAACAGCGCGGTGTCGGCCGCCTCGTGCCACGTCCAGACGCGGTCGTGCCACCCCTGCGTGCGGTAGACGTCGGCGACGGCGGTGCCGAAGGCGAGCACGCCGGCATAGCCCGAGAGGTCGTAGCGGCGCAGCTTGCCGGGTGCCGTCACGGCCCGGTGGTGGGTGTCGTGGAACAGCGCAGGCACGCCGGTCGCGCCGACGGCCGCAACGAGCCACGGCTCGTTCCATTCGTGCACGAGCACCGCGTCGGCTCCGTCGACGGCGGCGTCGGCGTCCAGGTCCGGGCCGTACAGCGTGCTGCCGACGCCGGGCAGCACGGCGGCTGCGTCGTGCAGTGCTGCTTCGCCCTCCTCCGCGACCAGGTTCCGGCGCGACCAGCCGTCCGCCGGCTCGTAGACCCGCACGTCGTGCCCGCTCCGCACGAGCTCGCGCGCGACGCCCCGCAGGAAGTGCGCGTTCCCGTGGTTCCAGTCGGAGAGCAGCGAGTGGACGAAGAGGACGAGCTTCACGCTGCGACGAGCTCCGTGCATCCGCGGTACAGCGCGTGGTAGGCAGCGGCCGCCCGCCCCGGCGTGTAGGCCAGCGAGCGGCGCTGCGCCGCGCGGCCGAGCCGGTCGCGCAGCGCGCGGTCGCCGGTCACCAGCCTGAGCGCGACGAGGAGCGCGTGGGCGTCGTCCGGGGCCGCGTAGACCGCCGCGTCTCCCCACACCTCGCGCAGGCTCGGGATGTCGCCGAGGACGAGCGCGCAGCCGGCGCGGGCGGCCTCGAGGATCGAGAGCCCGAACGGCTCGTACCGGGCGGCCGAGGCGAAGACGCTCGCGCGCGCGAGCAGCGCGTGTACCTCGGACGTCGAGAGGCGGCCCCGGCCGGTGCCCGGGCCTGCCAGCACGAGCGGCCAGTCGAGCGCCGGGGCCACCGCCTCGAGCGCGGCGACGTTCTTCGCCTCGTCCCAGAAGCGGCCGAGCCCGGCGACGAACGACTCCTTGGGCACCGCCTCGAACCGCGCCCCGGTCGCGTTCGGCACGACGCTGCGGGAGGTGCGGAAGCGGTAATGGCGCTCCAGGTCGCGCAGCACCGCGGCGGTGGGCGCGACGACCCGGTCGGCCGCACGCAACCCCGCCTCGACGGCGGCCCGGTAGCGCTCGTAGCGTCCGGGCGGCGGCCCGCCGTGGACGGCCCACCACCACGTGACGACGTCGGAGTGCGCCGCGACCACCACGGGCGCGCGCCACGGCAGCGAGCCGTGCGCGTACCCGTTCAGGTGCACGACGTCCGGACGTACCTGGGCTTCGAGCTCTAGCAGCCACGCGCCCGCGCGGTCGACGTCGTCCCAGGGATCGTCCTCCCACTCGAGCCGGTGACCCGACGCGTGCAAGGCGACGGCTCCCGCCCCGGCCGCCGCCGCCCGCTGCTCGCCGTCCGGCAGGCGTCCCATCGTCGCGAGCACGACCGAGACGCCGCGGGCGGCGAGAGCCCGGGTCAGCACGAGCGAGTAGGTCCACACGCCCCCGACCGTGTCGCTCGTCATCAGGACCCTCATCGGGCGTAGATGCGGTCGACGATCTCCGCCGTCTGCACGAACTCGGTGGCCTCGACTTCGTCGAAGCGGGCGCCTCGTGCGATGCGCTGCGCCCAGCGCGCGGCGGCGCGCCCCGGCCAGGCGTCGGGCGGCTCGACGAGCAGCTCGCGGGTCGTTCCCGCGAGACGTTCGCAGCGGAAGTCGTAGAACGAGCCGGCGACGTTGCAGACGCGGACGCCGCCGCGCGTGCCGTAGAAGGCCGCCTCGATGCGCGCCTCCTCCCCCGCGTGCAGGTCCCACGAGCAGGCGAGCCGCACGTGGTCGAGCTCGGCGCTCGCCCACGTCTCGACCAGCTCGCCCACGAGCCGGGCCGCCACACGCCGTGGCTCCAGGTCGAGGATCCAGACGGCGAGGTCGACGAGATGCACGCCGAGGTCGATCAGGCAGCCACCGCCGGACAGCTCCGGGTCGCGGAACCAGGGCTTGTCGGGGCCGTAGGCGTTGTGGAAGGTCAGGTCGGCCGCGACGATCTCGCCGAGCGCACCGGAGCGAACGAGCTCGCGCGCGGTCTCGAAGGCACGCGCGTGACGGTAGGAGAGGTCGACGCCCAGCAGCCGGTCGGCGGCCCGGGCGGCGGCGACCACGGCGCGCACCTCGGCTGCGGTGCGGCCGAGGGGCTTCTGCACGAACACCGGCAGGCCCTGCTCGAGCGCCCGGATCGCCTGGCCCGCATGCAGCGCGCTCGGCGTAGCGATCACGATGCCGTCCAGCTCGCGCTCGAGCAGGTCGTCCAGAGACTCGAGCGCGCCGGGAAGCGCCGGATCGGCGATCGCGGCGACCTCGGCGTCGCCGGCGGCCTCGATCGCCTCGAGCCTGCTGCGGCCGATCCAGCCGACGCCGAGGAAGCCGAGCCGGGGCCTCGTCGCTACGGGCATACGACCGCCTTCAGGAATCCCGGCGGCCGGGTGGCGGCGAACTCGAAGCCCGTGCCGATCCGGTCGAGCGGCACGCGGTGCGTGACGAGCGCCTCCACGTCGAGCACGCCCGAGACGGCGAGACGCACCGCCTCGCGGAGGCCGTCGAGCACGACCTGCTCGTCGCGCTCGTGGGCGTTGACCACGTCGATGCCCTTCCAGTTCCAGCTCTGCAGGTCGACGACGCGCGGACCGTCCTGGTGGAAGCCCGCGACCACGAGCCGACCGCCCTCGGCGACCAGCCGCGTCCCGGTGTCGAGCGCGCCCTGCGTGCCCGCGGCCTCGACGACGACGTCGAACGCTCCTCGAACCTCGACGTCTCGCCGCACCTCGGTGACGTCGCCGAGGAGCTGCGCGACGGCGGAGCCGAGGAAGCCCATGCCGACGACGGCGACCGCATGGGAGTCGGCGACCTGCGCTCGACGGACGACGTTGACGGCGCAGGCGAACGCCTCGCCGGGGAACGGCAGCCCCTCGAGCGCGGGCGGCAGCTCGACGAGCCTCTGCTCGGACACCACCGCCCACTCGGCATAGCCGTGCAGGCAGAGCGCGGCGACGCGGCGTCCGTCGCCCGTCCGGCCCCAGACTTCGTGGCCGGGCGCGCCCGGCTCGACCGGGTAGCTGAACCAGTCGCGACCCTGCCAGAGCGGCAGCGAGGAGGCGCAGATGCCGCAGCCCTCGACGCGGATCAGGATCTCTCCCTCCCCCGGCTCGGGAACCGGGACCCGGGCTGCCGAGAAGGTCCGCGGCGCAGACAGGACACTCGCGCGCATGCTCGACACCGCCGCGGCTATCCCGCCACCGCCCTCGCCTCGCCCGCGGCCGCGGCCCTGTGGTCGACGAGCCAGCGGTGGAGCCGTTCGATGCCCTCCTGCACGCCGACCGACGGGCGCCAGCCCGTCGCGCGCTCGAAGCGGCGGGTGTCTGCGACGTAGTAGCGCTGGTCGCCGATGCGCTCTTCGGCATACCGCACCCTCGGCGTACGGCCGCCTAGCTCGGCGATCGCGTCCAGCACCTCGAGCACGGAGACGGCGTTCTCGGCACCCCCGCCCAGGTTGAAGGCGGTTCCCGCGAGCGAGCCCGCGTGCTCACGCGCCAGCAGCATCGCCTCGACGAGATCGTCGACGAAGAGCAGGTCGCGCACCTGCGAGCCGTCGCCGTACACGGTGATCGGCTCGCCCGCGAGCGCGCGGATCGCGAAGTGAGCCACCCACCCCTGGTCCTCGGTGCCGTTCTGGTGCGGCCCGTAGATGCAGCTCATCCGGAAGACGACGGACGGCAGCCCGAACGACCGCGCGTAGTCGAGCACGTACTGGTCGGCCGCACCCTTCGAGCAGCCGTACGGCGTGCAGAAGTCGAGCGGGAGCTCCTCCGACAGGCCCCTCGCCCGCAGGTTCGGGTCGGTGGGCAGCCGGCGCCCGTCGACGAGCTCGAGTGGCAGGTCGGGCAGCGAGCCGTAAACCTTGTTGGTGGAGGTGAAGAGGAGGAACGGCGGCTGGTCGAGATGTCGCAGCTCCTCGAGCAGCGTCACGGTGCCGCCGAGGTTTGCCTCGAAGTCGGCCACCGGGTCGTCGATCGACGTGGTGACCGCCACCTGCGCCGCGAGATGGAAGACCCGGTCGGCGCGGCTGACCGCCCGCCGCACGGCCGCCGCGTCCCGCACGTCACCGTGCAGGAACGAGACGGCGTCGCCGTACGTCGCGAGCAGCCGGCGCAGGTTCTGCTCCGACCCGGGACGGGCCAGGTTGTCGAGCACGACCACGCGTGACCCGTCCTCGACGAGCCGCGCGACGAGGTTGGTGCCGACAAAGCCCGCGCCGCCGGTGACGACGGCATGCTTCGCCCGCAGCCGGCGCGCGTGCCTCGTGGCGGTCACCGCGCCAGCCCCCGCGCGGTCAGCTCGGCGGTCGCCTGGTCGACGCGGTCGTCGGCCGTCTGCGTCCGCAGCCACTCCGCGAGCTCGCGCATGCCGTCCTCGAGCGTCACGCGGGGCTCGAAGCCGAGCAGGCGGCGGGCGCGCGCGATGTCGGCGAAGCAGTGGCGGATGTCGCCGGCGCGATAGCGCCCCGTCAGCTCGGGCTCGATCTCGATGCCGAGCACCGCGGCGAGCTTGCGCGCGATCTCCTCGACGGTGACGCTGCGCCCGCTGCCGACGTTCACCGCGAGCCCGTCCGCCCCGTCCTGTTCGAGCGCGAGCATGCAGGCGCGTGCGACGTCCGCCACGTGCACGAAGTCGCGCCGCTGCTGTCCGTCCTCGTAGACGAGCGGGGGCTTCCCGTTCAGGAGTCGCGAGGCGAAGATCGCCAGCACCCCGGTGTAGGGGTTCGAGAGCGCCTGCCGCGGGCCGTAGACGTTGAAGAACCGCAGCGCGACCGTCGGCACGCCGTACGCCGCGCCGTAGACGAGGCAGAGGCGCTCCTGGTCGTACTTCGTGAGCGCGTAGACCGACGAGTTCGAGCACTCCTTCGTTTCCGGTGTGGGTAGCGGCGCGAGCTGCTCTCCGCCGGCGCCGCGCGGCTCCCAGCGCCGGGCCTCGAGGTCGGAGCGGCTGCGCTCGACGGCGGGCTCGGGCGTGTAGAGCCCCTCCCCGTAGATCGACATGCTCGAAGCCACGACCAGCTTGCGCACGGGGCGGTCGACGAGCGCCTGCAGGAGCACCGCGGTGCCGTGGCTGTTCGCGGAGACGTACTCGTCGAGCTCGTACATCGACTGGCCGACGCCGACCCGGGCGGCAAGATGGACGACGGCGTCGGCGCCGTCGAGCGCCTCCGCGACGAGCCCTCGGTCGCGGACGTCGCCGACGATCAGCTCGACGTCGTCGGCCAGGTAGTCAGGCCACTCCGTCCCGCCGTGCACCTGCTCCACCAGGGCGTCGAGCACGCGCACCCTGTGCCCGCGCTCGAGCAGTGCGTCGGCGAGGTGCGAGCCGATGAATCCCGCGCCTCCCGTGACCAAGATCGTGCTCACTCAGCGTCCTCCTCCGGCGTTTCCGAGAGGCATCGCTCATTTCCCGGACGCAGCAGAAGAAACGTCGGTCGTTGCCACCGGAGGATCTATGTCAACGGGCGCAGCGGCGGCGCGTTTGACGGCCCGCCCTGCGGGGATGCCGACGACGTTGACCGCCACGACGACGCAGTCCGCCGGGTACGAGATCCTGCGCGACGTCGTCCCGGTGGAGGCCCGAGAGCGCGCCCTCCGGCACCTGCACCTCGACGTCGTGCGTCGTGGGCTGCCCCAGGAGTGGCTCTCGGAATGGCTCTGGAACGGGCACTGGTTCCCCCACCTGCGCTGGGACGAGGAGATCGTCGCCCTCGTCGAGCACCTGCCGCCGGCGCTTCGCACGGGCGAGCTGTGCGACCCGCAGATCCTGCTGCAGATGCCCGACGAAGCGGAGGAGGCGGAACTCGAGCCTCACGTCGACCGCCTTCCCGACTGGGCCGAGGGACGTTCCTACACGCGCATCGTCGGCGTCGCGCTGTCGCCGAACGAGCCGGCGAACGGGGGCGTGCACGTGTGGCCGCTCGACGGCGGGCCGCCGCGCCCAACGCAGCTCGATCCGGGCGACGTGCTCGTGATGGACCCCGCGCTCCCCCACTCGAGCGGCCTCAACCGCACGGGCGGCGTCCGCTATGCCGTCTACTTCCGCTTCCTGGAGAAGCGGGAGCGCTCCTGATCAGCCGGCCACGGGAAGCGGCGTGTCGTGCTCGAGGCCCTCGACGAGCTCCCAGCGCTCGTCGACGTGCGCCTGGATCGCCTCGACCTGCTCGGCGCGAAAGGTGCGCGAACCGTCCCTGGGTGGCGAGGTAGTCGGCCACCCCGACAGGGTGCCTCGGACGATAGGTGACACGCCAGGTGCCGTGGTCGCACTCATAGAGCGGGAACGTGCGCGACTCCACCGCGAGCCGCGCGATGTCGGTGGTCTGCGCGGTCGGGTACCGCCAGCCCGGCGGGCACGGCCCGAGCACGTGCAGGAAGCGGAAGCCGCTGATCGACGCGGCCTTCGTCACCTTGGCGCGGAAGTCGCGCAGCAGCGGCACCGACCCGAGCGCCAGCGTCGCCACGTACGGCACGCCGTGGGCGGCCATGATCCGGGCGACGTCCTTCTTCCGCCCCGCCCTCGGCGCTCCCGCCGGCGTCGTGGTCGTCCAGGCGCCCTCGGGCGTCGCGCCCGACTTCTGCACGCCCGTGTTCATGTAGGCCTCGTTGTCGTTCAGGACGTAGACGATGTCCTCGTTCCGCTCGGCGGCCGCCGAGACGCCCGAGAAGCCGATGTCGGAGGTGGCGCCGTCGCCGCCCCAGACGACGACGGTCGTGTCGCCGAGCCCGCGCAGGCGCAGCGCCGCCTTCAGGCCGGACGCCTCGGCGGCCGCCGAGGCGAAGGGCGTCAGGTGCACGGAGACGCCGAAGGCGTTCACCGGGTACACCCCGGCGATGATCGTCCAGCAGGAGGCGGGGATCACGAGCACGATCCTCGACTCCGGAGCCGCAGCCTGGAGGGCGCCGAGCACGTGCCGGACGTTCACCGCCGGCCCGCACCCCGCGCACGCGGCGTGCCCGGGCAGCAGGAGCTTCTCCTCGGCGACGATCTCGTCGATCCAGGCCGGCATCGCTACACCTACACCCCCTCGGGCACGTAGACCGCCTCCACCGAGCGCTGTGCGAGCGCCCAGCGCAGCGTCGCCGGCGTCACCTCGGCGCCGCCGAGCCCGCCGACCACGTTCGTGACGCTGGTCGCCTCTCCGAGCCGGAGCGAGCCGACGTCGCTGCCGAGCGGCCCGAGCGAGCCGAAGGCCGCGGCCCGGTCGACGACCGTGACGTGGCGGGCGTGTGCGAGCACCGCGGCGAGCTCGGCGGCGGGGAAGGGCCGGTAGGCGTGGACACGCACGACCAGCAGGTCGTTCTCGTCCTCGAGCAGCTCCTGGGCGGTCTCGCCGATCGTCCCGATCGTCACCAGCGCGCGCTCGGCACGGCGGTCGCCCGTCAGCTCGAGCGCCGCGACCTTCTCGCGCCCGAAGTGCGCGCCGAACTCCGCCGCCACCGCGTCGATCACGTCCCGCGCCTCGTCCATCGCTGCGGCCACGTTCCGCTGGAACGCGTAGTAGACGTCGGGCTCGGGCAGCGACGAGAACGCCCGTGGCTCGGCCGGGTCGAGCAGCCAGCCCGCCGGGGGAGCGAGCGCGGGAACGAATGCATCGACCTCCTCCTGGGAGGGGACGTCGACCGCCTCGGAGGTGTGCGAGAGCAGGAAGCCCTCGGCGCAGACCATCACCGGCAACAGCACCGTCTCGGCGATGCGGTAGGCGCAGAGGAGGGTGTCGAGCACCTCCTGGGCCGAGGAGCAGTAGAGCTGAATCCAGCCGGTGTCGCGCTGGCTCATGCTGTCGGTGAGGTCAGGCTCGATGCTCCAGGGGGCGAACACCGCCCGGTTGACGTCGACGATCACGAGCGGCACGCGCTCACGCGAGGCGCGGTGGAGCTGCTCGTGCGCGTAGAGCAGGCCCTGCGACGAGGTGGCCGTGAACGTGCGGGCGCCTGCGCGCGCCGCGGCGATCACGTAGCCGAACATCGAGTGCTCGCTCTCCAGGTTGGCGTACTCGACGTCGTCGCGACCCGCGACCAGTTCGGCGAGCCGCTCGACGATCAGGGTCTGCGGCGTGATCGGATAGCACCCGAACACCTGCGCCCGCGCGAGCAGCGCCGCGTGTGCGGCGGCGTCGTTCGAGGTCATCACGGTGCGGCCGCGCGGCAGGGTGCTCATCCCCGCACCTCCTCCATCGCGATCGCATTGCGCACCGGGCAGACGACCTCGCAGATGCCGCAGCCCTTGCAGTACCGCTCGTCGATCGCGATCGTGCCGTCGCCCCTCGTGATCGCGCCCTCGGGGCAGAAGAGCGCGCAGACGCCGCAGGCGGTGCATTCGGCCGCGACGACCGGGCGGTCGAGCGACCAGGAGCCCGTGTGGTTCGCGCGCGAGTCGGTGGTCGTGACGGGGAAGCGCGGCAGGCGGCGCCGGCGGCGGGGGCCGAGGCTTCGCGCCGGCCCGAGCAGCGTGTCACCGGAGACGGTGTGCTGCCGGGTGCAGCGCGCATAGCCCTCCCGGGCGGCGCGGATGTTCGCCGCCGCGAGCGCACCCGTCCGGGCACCGATCGCCTGCTCCAGGAAGCCGAGCCCCTGGGGCAGCAGCAGGCGGACGCAGGCGCCGAGCAGCGCCACGTTGCCCATCGGTCGCCCCTCCGACGAGAGGACGCCCTGCTCCTGCGCGATCCGCGAGGCGGGGGCGCGGGCGAGCTCGAACGAGCCGGCGTGCCGGAACCGCTCCTCCCGGTTGAGCACGACGAGCCCGCCGCGCCGGACCGACTCGAGGGCCTTGTCGGGCGGTGGCGAGGGTGAGACGACGGCGAGCACGTCGCACTCGCGCACCTTGTAGCGGCGGTGGATCGGGCCGGAGTGCCAGCGCAGGAAGGCCGAGATCGGCGCGCCTCGCCGCTCGGCGGTGAACTCCGGGAAGCTCTGCACCTCGAAGCCGGCGCGCGCGAACGTCTCGGCCAGGACCTGGGAGGCGAGCACGACTCCCTCGCCGCCGCGGCCCACGATCAGCATCTCCTTCACACAGCTGAGACTCTGCCGCCGGCGCCGCCCCGGCATCGGGGAGATCTACGAGGCCGCTCCGTAGTCGTGCGCGGGTCGAAACGACTAGAGGCTTGATGTGTACTGGGGTGTGCGCGGGGATGCGCCTGACCAAGCGGATCGGACGGGGCGGGCGCAGCCCGTAGCGGTGGCTACGGGCAAGCCCGACGCGGCCGAGCCGCGCCGCGTCAGGCGCACCAGCCGCGTATGCCCACAAATGCGCATCAAGCCTCTAGACGTAGCGCCAGTTCTCGACCAGCTCGACTGCCGCACGCCGGTCCTCGACGCCGAGCTTCTGCAGCAGCCTGCTGATGTGTCTGCGCACGGTCACCTCGGAGATCGAGAGCCGCTGTGCGATCTCCTTCGTCGTCGCCTGCCGGCGCAGCTCCTCGAGCACCTCCCACTCCCGGCCCGTCAGGTCGACCGCCCGGCGCGACTCGAGCAGCATCACCCGGCGTTCCCGGCGCTCGCGCAACTCGTCGACGAGGCGGGGGACGAGCGAGCGAGGGATCGCGGCCTCGCCCTGGAGGACGCCGCGCACGACGTTCGGGAGCCGGCCCAGATCGGCGTCGCCCGGCAGGTAGCCAACCGCGCCCGCCCGCACCGACCCGATCAGCTCGTCGAGGTTCACCCTACGGGTCAGGACGACGATCGGCGCGTAGGGGATCGCCGCCGAGAGCTCCGCGACGACCCGCGTCTCGTCGTCGGGGTCGGCCGTCACGAAGCAGACCGACGGCGGCGCCTGCGCCGCCGCGGCCGCGGCCTCCGCGGCCGTGCGCGCGGCGTGGCAGGCGATCGAGGGCTCCAGCGCGAGCCGCGCCGCGGCCTGCAGCGAGGCGTCGCGGCCGACCAGCAGAACGCTCGGCCCGACGCCGGGCCGCGGGAACTCGACCGGCTGTGCGCTCACCGGCCGCTCCAAGGGATCGGTGCCGGTTCAGCGAACAGCGAGCCGTGAACTTCCGTCGACGTCGGTCCTGATTCAATGCTGTGCACACGATGCTGAAAGTGGTCATCGCAGACGATCACCGTCTGATCCTGGACGGGATCAAGCGCGCGCTCGAAGAGGACGGAGGCTTCGAGATCGTCGGCGAGGCGAGCCGCGGCGAGAAGGTCCTGCCGCTCGTCGGCCAGACGAATCCCGACCTGGTGGTGCTCGACCTGCGCATGCCCGGCATGGACGGCCTGATCTGCCTCGACCAGATCAAGAAGCGCCATCCCGCCGTCAAGGTCGTCGTCCTCTCGGCCTCGACCGACGAGAAGCTGATCGAGAACGTACTCAAGCGCGGGGCAAGCGCCTACATCGTCAAGAGCGTGAACCCCGTCGACCTCCCCGGCGCACTCCGCCAGGCGATCGAGGGCAACGTCTTCAGCACGATCGGGCTGCCGGACGCGACCGCCGCGGGTGCGGCCAAGGCCGCCGGCCTCACCGAGCGGGAAGCCGTGATCCTCGGCGCGCTCGCCCGCGGGCTGTCGAACGAGCAGATCGCGAAGGAGCTCTGGGTGGCCGAGCAGACGGTCAAGTTCCACCTCACGAACGTGTACCGCAAGCTCGGCGTCTCGAATCGCACCGAGGCCGCCCGGTACGCGTACCAGCAAGGGCTCGTCGAGAGCCCCCTCTACGAACACGAGTGACCGTCCTCCGCCGGGCTCATTCCGCGCCGCGGAGGCACAGCATCACATCACCTCGACCACAGCCGGAGCCCGGGTGGTGCCGGCCGGGTCCCAGCTCGGAAGGTTGACGACCACCCGGGTTCCCTTGCCGACCGAGCTCTGCAGCGAGAACGACCCGCCCAGGAGGCGGACCCGCTCGTTCATGCCCACCAGGCCCAGCCGACCACGCCGCGCCGCTGCGACGACCGTGTGCGACACGTCGAAGCCGGTGCCGTCGTCGACGATCTCGAGGCGGATCCCGTCGTCGTGCTCGGCTAGCGTGACCTGCACGCTCGTCGCACCCGCATGCTCGCGGATGTTCGACAGCGCCTCCTGGGCGATGCGCGAGAGCGCGATCCGCTGCGAGGCGCTGATTCCGTCGAAGGTCCCGGAGATCTCGACGTTGACCTCGACTCCGGCGCGGCGTTCGAAGCTGTCGAGCTCTCGACGCAACGTCTCCGGCAGCGACGAGACTCCGGCACTCGACGACTCGAGCGAGTGAGAGACCTCCCGGAGCGACCGGTCGATCTCCGTCAGCCGCGCCTCGAGGTCGTCGAACCGGCCGAGGAGGATCGTGCGCAGCCGCCCGGTCAGGGAGTCGGCGAGCTGGTCCCGAGCGAGCCTGAGGTCGTCGGCCAGTGCGGCGAGCTCCTGCAGCGGCCCGTCGTGCAGGTCGAAGCCGACGCGCACGAGCCGGCGCTCGTTCGCCTCGTGCAGTTGCTGGTCGCGCAGGATCGAGCGGGCGAGCAGCACCTCGCGCTCCAGCACCGGCGAGAGCATCGCGGCGCTCTCGGCCATGAAGATGGAAGCGCGCGCACGATCCCCGGTGCGAGACCGTGCAACCACCGCGCCGACCGGCCGTCCCCAGCGGAGAATCGGGATGCCGTTGATCTGCGTCCGGTCGTCGACGTCGGGCCGATGGTCGCCCGCGATCGTCGCCGCCGCGACGTTGCGCGAGCGCCGGGTGGCGGCCGCGGAGCCGACCGACGCGATCCGGGTCGCGCGTCCGCCGAGCTCCTCGACCCAGACCGAGGCGTCGGTGATCGGCGCGAGACCGACGAGCAGGTTCAGGTGCACCTCGGCGGCGACCCGCGGCGGCAGCACGATGATGCTCGGGTTCGCGATCGCCCGCAGGAAGATGCCGAAGGCCGCGGCGTCGTTCGAGAGATGAGCGACGCGCGCGACCGACTCGACGAGTCGCTCGCAGTCGTCGACCGCCTGCTGCCCCCGTTCGACGACCATCGCGACGAGCGAATCCGCGGCGAAGACGATCGCGGTGTCGGCGAGGTCGCGCTCGTTCGCCGCGAGCGAATCGCGGATCGCCTCGGCGCGGGCAGCCGCGACGGTCACGGGTGACGGGGAGTCGGGGAGCTCGAGGAGCTCGGCGCGCCGCGCCCGGCGGCCGCCTGAACGCGATCGAGCAGGTCCGCGAACGCGGCGCCTCCGAGGTCGCGAGGCGAGTGACCGTTCCGTTGTTCCGTCGATGCCAAGGCCCCTCCAGGGCTCTACGCACCCCACCGCAGAGGACGCCGTTCAATCATGGCTACAGGTCGAGCCGTTGACAATAGGTCTCGGGACCTATCAGCCGTTCAAGCCGATTGAACGCTCGCCAGCGACGGCAGGTCGGCCCAGGCGCGCTCGATCACCGCTTCGAGCTCGGCGAACGGCCCCCAGCGAGGCACGAAGCGCAGCCGGCTGCTGTCGGGCGCGGGAGCCCGCGATGTGGCGACCACGACCGTCAACCGCTCGTTCACCGAGATCACCTCCATCGCCCGCGCGACTGCGTCGCCGAAGGAGCCGTCCTCCGCGAGCAGGACGACGTCGGGCCTGAACGTCCCGACGTCGGCGGTGAGGCTGTCATGGAGAAAGCTGATCTCCGTCGCGTAGCCACGGCGCTCGAAGAGGAACGACATGGCGCGGAGGTAGCGAACCTCCCGGCCCGCGAGAAGCAGCCGGATCGGCCGAAGCGGCCGCACGTTTCGGAGGCGCTCCTCCTGGAACGGACCATCGTCCGGCGTCACGTTCACGGGGCGATCCCAGGCGGATGCACGAGACCAGGCACATTCCGATCCAACACGGTTGGAACCACCGTTGTCCGCGACGAAGGTCCGGTTCGTGCTCATCCGGAACGGCGGATCGCGCCCTTCGTCGCCCGAAGGCGTCTCCACTACGATGGGACTCATGGGCAGCGACGTGGCGCAGGCCGCCGATCGGGCGGTGACATGACCAGCCGCGGGCCGCCCGTGCGGGTGCTGATCGCGGACGCGCAGACGGCGTTCCGCACGGGTCTGCGGCTTTGTCTGGACGACCGGTTCGCCGTCGTCGGCGAGGCGGCAGCGTCGCCGAACTCCGACGGATTCCGGGACTGAACGCCGCCGAACTGCTGCTCGTCGGCGAGGACCTGCCCGGGGGCGGGCTGCAACCGGCGGTCGCCGCGGCGCCGTCGGCGCGCGTCGTTGTCTTCGCCGAGGCGCCGCGGGAAGAGCCGGTCGTTCGCGCGGTGCGATTGGGGGTTTCTGGCTATCTCCTCAAGAGCACCCCGGCCGCTGCGGTCGCATCCGCGCTCGAAAAGGTGCTGCTGGGCGAGCCGGTGGTGGACACGTCGCTCGTCAAAGTGCTCGTCGCGGAGATCGCGGCACAGTCGCCGGTGGCGCGCATCCACACGGCCACGGGCAACCACTTGACTCCGCGGGAAGAGCAGGTGGGGGCGCTACTCCGCGCCGGCCGCTCCACGGCGAGATCGCGACGGCGCTGGATGTCTCCTCCATCACCGCGCGCAGGCACATCTCGGAGCTGATGCGCAAGCTGCGCGTGACGACTCGTGCGCGCAGCCGTCGAGCGCATGTCGGACTAGCGGTGGTGCTCGGCGCCCACGACCGCGCCCTCCCCCTCTCCCTGGTCGCCGCGGCAACGGCAGCGGCGGTCGCGGCCACCTTCGTCCGCTACGGCGCCACGATCAACGGCGTCGACTGGTCGCTCGTGCAGCTGCTGCTCGGGTTCGTCGCTGGCTGGGACATCCTCACCCGCCGCATCCTGAACGTGGTCGTCGGCCCCGCCGCGCTCGTCGTGCTCGTCGACCGCGCTGCTCTTCGTTCGCTCCGCAGTGCCGGCGACGCTGATCGCCGCGGTCGCGGCGTTCGCCGTCTTCCTCGTGCTCGCGGTCGCCGTGCGCGGCGGGATGGGCATGGGCGACGTGAAGCTCGCGGGCCTGATCGGCCTGCTCCTCGGCCGTGCGACACCGGGCGGCCTGATCGCGGGCGTGGTCGCGGGCGGTCTCGCGGCGTCCCTGCTCCTCCTGAGCGGCCGCGCGGGCCGGCGTAGCACGTTCGCCTACGGCCCGTACCTCGCGCTCGGCTGCGCCGTGTGGATCGTGGTCGGCCACCCGCCGCCGCTCTACTGAGCAGCGGCGACGCGACGCAGCACGGGAGTAACAGTGAACGAATGGTGCAGGTCGACTTCGGAACCACCTCGTAGCCCATCTGCAACGGGCTCCGATGGAGGGAACCGCGTCTAGACCAACGCCCAACGCCAACCCGGACCTTCGGTAGTCGTAGCAGCAGCAACGAATCGGCTTGATGTCGCTACGTAAAGCGGAACCGCCCACCTGCGGTCTCCGGGGGATTCAACTGGGAGGTTAAGCATGTCCGAGCGGATTTCGCTCATGTTCGACGGGGCTTTCACTCCGCATCGCGAGCCTCGACTTCAAGCGCGAAGAGGGCCAGGGCGTCACCGAGTACGGCATCGTGCTCGCCTTCGTCGCGGTTGCGCTCGCGGCCGTCCTCGTCACCCTCAAGACCAAGATCTCGACCTTCATCAGCACGGTCGGCACCGACCTCAGCCGACGCTGCCGGCGAAGCGTCTAGGTCGGCTAGGAGCACGAACGTCGCGATGAGCTCTGAAACGAGAGCACGGCGGACGTTCGCGAAATCGCGCATGCGGCGAGGTTTCCGGGTCGCAGCCCGGAAACCTGCGCCCCATCGCGCGGCGGCGGCGGTGAGCGAGGCCAGAGCGTCGTCGAGTTCGCCATGGTCCTGCCGTTGCTGGCAGCACTCGTCTTTGTGTTGATCAACTTCGGGAAGGCGCTCTACTACTACATCGACCTGACCCACGTGGCGAACGAGGGTGCACGGATCGCGACGGTCGAGCCACGACATCGCGTTCCGGGCGGCGGAAACCTCGCCAAGCTACCTCTGCAGCCAGCTCGGCGGCAGCGGCTCAGAGCTTCGTACGCGGGTACATCGGCCGTCGACAAGGCTAACGTCGTCGTCAGCTATAACAACGGCGGCGTCGAGCGAACGTCGGTGATCCGGTCAACGGTCAGCGTCTCGACGAAGTACCACTGGATCCCGTTCTTCGGCGGCGGCATCGATCAACGATCTCCGGCTCGGCCACGATGCGGATCGAGAACTCGATCGCCAACACGCGGCTCGACCGATCATCACGGGCGGAACCTGCGCGTGAAAGCGGCTGCGCGCAGACTGCGCGACGAGGACGGGGGGATCATCGTCGTGGCCGCAATCCTCATGGCTTTCCCTCATCCTGCTCGGCGCCGTCGTGATCCAGGTCGGCGCCTGGTTCCAGGATCGCCGTCACCTGCAGGTGCGGGCCGACGCGGCGCGCTCGCGGGCGCTCAGATGTTCAACGAGTGCTTCGCCGACGAAAGCGCGGCGGGGCAGACCGAAGGCAAAGACCGACATCGAGAATGGGCGAAGCGCTACGCGGGCTTCGCAAGCTCGGTAGGGGCGGCGGAGAACACGAGCTTCGGCCAGGGCTCGAACGAGCTACGCGTTCCAGAGCAAGACGTATCCGGGATCCGCTCCCGGGAGTCCCGACGACACGAACACCGGCAACGAGTGCGCGCCCGACAACCTGGCGCTCGACGTGAAGCTTTCGCAGGACACGATCGGCGGCCTCTTCTCGTTCTCGCCCCTCGCGACCGTACACGGCCACGCACGCGTCGAGCTCAAGCAGGTGCAGTCGGTCAGGCCCTCGCTCCCGATCGCGATTCCGAGCTTCGACACGAGCAACGTCGGCGTGACCTTCGTGAACGAGTCGAGTAACGGAACGGAGCTGACGGGCTGCGCCGGCAGCGTCGTGGTGGCGGGCAAATGCACGTACGCGGCGACCGGCGGCCCGACGACGATGCACAGTGAACGGCGTGAACTACAAGAAGTGGACGCTGCACGGGCTGGGCGTAAAGGTGCCGTCCGGAGGCGCCGACATCGGCATCCGCGTCGCGGCCGGCGGCCTGATCGACGGCACGTGCGCGCAGAGCGACGGCACCAACAACTTCGCCTGCTTCGAGCTCGGCTCGCACAACGGCGCCTCGATGATCCGCGGCTACTCGAACGCCGGGACGACCGACGGCTCGGTGACGCTCTTCGGCGGTCTGGCCGATGACCTCGTGCGGTGCGGGCTCGGCGTTCGTCAGCGACCTCGACTCGTCGACGTCATGCGGGGCGACCCTGAAGGCAGAGCTCGATTTCGGCACGGGCGCGACGAACCCGACGCTCGCGTCCAGCCTGACAGGCGACCGTGACGGCGGTCGTGACGACCTCGAGCGGCACGAGCACGATCCCGCTCACCGCTGACCGCCACGAAGGGGTCCCACGGCTGGATCTTCTCCGCTCCAGCGGGAGCCGGCTCGATTCCGATCGATCCCAGCGCCGGTTCGAGCGAGAACAACATCGAGCTCGACTGGACGATCAACGGCGGCAACGGCAAGAACAACACGGGAGCTTCACCGACGTCCAGCGGTTCGCCAGCGCGACCGACGAGGACGACGGGCCGCTGAAGGGCCTGTCGGTCGCGTTCAGCGGCGTTGATCCGTCTCCGATCTCGCCCTATTCACTCAGCTCGGCGGACAGCAGCCCCGGCTACGCGGCGGGCATCCACAACCTCGACGTGACGGTGACCCTCGCGACGGAGGGCATCACCCACAAGCTCACGATCCTCCGCGGCGCCCACAAGGGAAGCGCGACCTCGTACATCCTCTGCACCGGCCAGAACGGCACGCCCGGGATCATCTCCGGGATCGAGAACGGGTGCTCGATCGAGTACGGGATCAACCCGATCCCGGCCTGTCCCGACCCGGCGAACCCGACGCCGATCGACTGCGCGACGAACAAGCCGTCGAACGACAGCGGCAACCCGATCTCGAAGGCGTACAACAACCGGTTCAGCTGCGGCAAGAAGGGCAGCGAGGCGCTCAATCACTGGCCGAACTACTCGATCTCCGGGCGATCCCACGAGCGGTCACGCTCGTGATCACGACCTACAACGCCTACTCGAACGGCGGCAAGAACAACGGGAAAGAGGACTACCCCGTGATCGGCTTCGGCGACTTCTACGTCACGGGCTTCACGAACAGCAATTGCCCGCAGTCAGGGCCGGGCGCCGACGATCCCCGCGCCACCCACGGCATCGAAGGGTGACGTGTGGGGCTACTTCATCAATTACGACCGTCAGGGAAGCATCCCGAGCGGACAGAAGTGCCAGCTGAACGTGCTCGCGACCTGCGTCGCGGTGCTCACGCGGTAACAGTCGTCCAAGGAGGAACACCAAGATGGCATTTGCACAGAGATTGATTGCCACCCGCCGGGGCGCTGTTCTGCTTTCGGCGTTCGCGGCGCTGCTCGCCGGCATCCTGATCGTCGTCTACGTCTCGCGGTACCGAAACTCGGTGAACGCCGACAGCGCCCCGGTGACGGTGCTGATCGCCAAGCAGGCGATCGCGAAGGGGACCGCCGGGTCGACGATCGCGACGACCGGCCTCTACTCGGCCACGACGATCCGTCAGAGCCAGCTGCTGAACGGCGCCTACAGCGATGCTTCGAGCCTGCGCGACCGGGTCGCCACGCGCGACATCTATCCCGGGTCGCAGCTGACGGCGAGCGACTTCGCACCGGCGGCGAGCAACATCGCGGCCTCGCTCACCAGGCACCAGCGACTGGTGACGATCCCGTTCGATGCGACGCACGGACTCACGCAAGAGTTGCAGGCAGGCGACCATGTCGACATCTACGCGATCTTCGACCTGATTCCCGTGAACGCGGGCGGCGTGCCGCTCGGCGGCGGCGGAACGCACACGGTGCTGCGCATGATCATGAGCAACATCTACGTCGCAGGCATCAAGAACAACAACGTCGACTTCAAGGTCACCGACAAGCAGGCGACCGAGCTGACGTTCGCGTCCGACAACGGGAAGCTCTGGCTCGCACTGCGGCCGAGCGCCGGCGCGCAGACGGTCGCCTCCGTCGCTCGTCACCGCCGAGACGTTGATGCTCGGCGTCAAGCCCCAGCTCGTCTACCAGACGCTCGGTGGGCGTGGGTGAGCCTCGACGGCTTCACCTTTCTCGTCGTCACCGACGAGAGCTCGTCCGAAGCGCTCGTGCGCAGCGCCCTGCCGGGGAGCTCGCCGGTCCGGGTGGCGTCGGTCCACGACGCGCTCGGCGCCGGCGAGCAGCTGATCGCGGAGACGGCGCCCGACATGGTGATCGTCGGGTGCTCGACCCACCCGGAACAGGCGCTGCGCCTGATCGCGGAGTTGTCGGTCATCAGCGCCAACCGGCCGATCGTCGCGCTGTACGACGGCAACCCGAACGGGTTCATGGGGCCGGCGTTCAGCGCCGGGGCCGACGACCTGATCACGCTGCCCCAGAGCACCGACCAGCTCAGGTTCGCGCTCGAGAAGGTCGCGGCGCGCCGGCACACCCCGGGGGCGCACGAGCGGGGACGGGCGCCGCTGATCACCGTGCTGGGGCCGAAGGGCGGCACCGGTAAGACGCTCGACGGCCTGCAACCTGGCCGTCGCCCTGGCGGCGGAAGGGGCGAAGCCGGTGGTCGTCGACACCGACCTGCAGTTCGGCGACGTCGGCCTCGCCCTCGGCCTCAAGCCCGAGAAGACGATCTACGACCTCGTGCTCGCGGGCGGCAGCCTCGACGCGGAGAAGCTGGACGGGTTCCTCGCGAAGCACCGCTCCGGCGTCTCGGTACTGCTCGCCCCCACGCGCCCCGACCAGGCCGCGGTCGTCACCACCGCCTTCCTGCCGCGACGTGCTGGAAGCGCTCCGCGTGCGGCTTCGACTTCGTGATCGTCGACACGCCGCCGGCCTTCTCGCCCGAGGTGATCACCGCGATCGACGCATCGTCGCACCTCTGCATGGTCGGCATGCTCGACGCGCTCTCGCTGAAGGACACGAAGATCGGCTTGGAGACGCTCGAGCAGATGGGCTACCCGGCCGGCAGCGTGACGCTGGTCCTGAACCGCGCCGACTCGAGCGTCGGCATCTCGATGAGCGACGTCTACCAGCTCCTGCGCAAGGGGCCGGACGTGCTCGTGCCGAGCGACCGCGCGATCCCGCGGGCGCTCACCTCGGGGATGACGATCTTCGAGGCCGACCCGAGCTCGGGAGCGAGCCGCGCCTACGCCGCGCTCGCACGGAAGTTCGCCGCCCAGGCGGTTGCCGCAGCAGGTTCCGAGGCCGGAGACGCGGCCGCATCCACATCCGAGCAGAGCGAACCGGGCACCGGTCGCCGGCTCCGACTCTTGCGAAGGGGGAACTGACCATGGAGCTCCACGAGCGCATTGCATCTGTCAGTACTGCCGTTCCGGCCTCGAGCGGCGGCCGCGACCCGTTCGCCGAGGTGAAGAACCGGATCCACCTGCTGCTCGTCAGCGAGCTGGGACCGCAGCTCTTCGACGTCGCCGACCACGCGCAGGCGCGCGAGCGCGCGATGGCGGAGATCCGGCGAGCAGCTCGCAGCAGGAGCCGCAGCTCTCGCGCACCGACCGCGAGCGCCTCGCGCGCGGAGATCAGCGACGACGTGTTCGGCTACGGGCCGCTCGAGCAGCTGATCGCCGACCCGTCGATCTCGGAGATCATGGTCAACGGGCACTCGCAGGTCTGGATCGAGCGCGACGGCAAGATCACCCAGACCGACATCCGCTTCGCGGACGAGGCGCAGCTCCGGCGCATCATCACCAAGATGGTCGGCCAGGTCGGCCGGCGGATCGACGAGTCGTCGCCGATGGTCGACGCGCGGCTGCCGGACGGCTCGCGCGTGAACGCGATCGTCGCACCGCTCTCGCTCTCTGGCCCGCTGCTGACGATCCGGCGTTTCTCGGCCGAGCGCTTCGACCTCGCCGAGCTCGTCGGCATCGGGACGATGTCGCAGCAGTCCTGCGACTTCCTCTGCGCCTGCGTGCAGGCCGAGCTGAGCATCCTCATCTCCGGCGGCACCGGCACCGGTAAGACGACGATGCTGAACGCGCTCTCGGCGGCCGTGCCGGATCGCGACCGGATCGTCACGATCGAGGACGCGGCGGAGCTGCAGCTGAAGCAGCGGCACACGCTGCGCCTCGAGTCGCGCCCGAAGAACATCGAGGGCGAGGGCGAGATCACGATCCGCGACCTGGTCCGCAACGCCCTGCGCATGCGCCCCGACCGGATCATCGTCGGCGAGGTCCGCGGCGCCGAGGCGCTCGACATGCTCCAGGCGATGAACACGGGCCACGAGGGCTCGCTGTCGACGATCCACGCGAACTCGCCGCGCGACGCGCTCAGCCGGCTCGAGACGATGGTGCTGATGGCGGGCTACGACCTGCCGCTGCGGGCGATCCGCCACAACGTCGCCTCGGCGCTCGACCTGATCGTGCAGATCGAGCGGCTCGACGACGGCACCCGGCACGTGACCGCGATCAGCGAGGTGCAGCGGATGGAGGGCGAAGTGATCACGCTGCAGCCGCTGTTCGAGTTCAAGCTCGATCACTTCACCGAGGACGGGAAGGTCGTCGGCGACCTCGCGCCCGACAGGGCTGCGCCCGGCGTTCCTGCCCAAGTTCAAGCGCCACGGCATCGAGCTGCCCGACGAGCTCTTCGGCACGCCGGCGCACGCGATGTTCGGGATCGAGCACGACGCCCCGACCCAGTGGGTGCGGGCGGAGGGCGCCAGATGAGGCGCCTGCACCTGATCATCCTCGCGCTGCTCGCACTCGCGGTGGTGCCCGCGGCGCAGTCGCGCCGCACCGGCGAAGCAGCCGGCGCTGAAGATCGCACCGGTCGGGCGTCTGCCGTTCCCGGAGCGCGGCTTCGTCGTCGACCTGCCGAAGGGCGCACGGATCGACCCGAAGCGGGTGCACGTGAGCGAGAACGGCCTGGGCGTCGGCAACTTCACGTTCCGGGCGCTCGCCGGCAGCGGCGTGCGCTACGGCACCGTGCTCGCGATCGACACGAGCGACAGCATGATCGGGAAGCCGGAAGCGGCGGCGCTGGCGGCGGCCCGCACGTTCGTCAACCGGCGAAGCACGAACCAGGAGGTCGGGCTCGTCACCTTCAACGGCGCCGTCAAGGTCGTTCGCAGCGCCGACGGTCGACGGAAACGCGCTGCACGACGCGCTCGCGAAAGTCGCCGACAGCTCGCCTACGGGACGCACATCTTCGACGCCCTCGAACAGGTCGCTCGCGCTGCTCACCCAGGCGAAGATCTCGGCAGGCTCGATCGTCCTGCTCTCGGACGGCGCCGACGTCGGCAGCACCGCGACGATGCAGAGCGTGATCAGGATGGCACGGGCGCACCACGTGCGCATCTTCACCGTCGGCCTGCGCAGCGGCGCGTTCGACGGCGACGACGCTGCGCTCGATCGCGGCCCAGACAGGCGGAAGCTATGCCGAGGCCGCGTCGGCGAGCGCAGCTCGCGGCGATCTACTCGTCGCTGGGCACCACGCTCGCGAGCGAGTACCTCGTCGAGTACCGCTCGGCCGCCGCCCCGAGCTCGACGGTCGCCGTCAAGATCACGCTCGCCGGAATCGGCTCGGCAGCGTCGCAGTACGTGGCGCCGAAGCCGTCGGAGCTCGCCCCGTACCACCGCCCGTTCTTCCGGCAGCTGATCCTCTCCGGCTGGTCGCTCGCGCTCCTCGCGCTCGCGGTGATGGGCCTGCTGGCCTTCGCGGTACGCATGGTGCTCGAGGCCTCCCGCTCGCGTGTGGTCGGCCGCGTGCGCGCGTTCTCCGGCGACCCGCTGGCCGACGCCGCGAGAGCGAGCCAAGGAGAAGCAGGAGGACTGGCGCAAGCGGGCAAGTCGTGCCCGCGCCTCCGGCTAGACGGCCGCCCGCGGCTGGATCGGCAAGCTCGACGAGCAACGCGACATCGGGCGGATCGCCATACCGTCGCTGTGGATCGTCGTGCTGACGGCGTCGCGACGTTCCTGGCGATCGGTGATCTTGTTCGCAATCGCACCGGTCTTCGCCATCCTCGGGCTCGGCACCCCGTTCGTGACGCGCGGCATGGGTCCGCTGGAGGGTGCAGAGCGGATCCGCAACCAGTTCGCCGACCAGCTGCCGCCGAACCTGCAGGTGCTCGCCTCGGGCCTGCGAGCGGGCTACACCCTGCTCGGCGCGTTCGTCGCCACGGTCGAGAACGCGACCGAGCCCTCTAAGACCGAGCTCGGCCGAGTGATCACCGACGAGCGGCTCGGCATGCCGCTCGAAGAGGCAATCAGGCGAGTAGCGAACGCGGATGGCGAGCCGCGACCTCGAGCAGGTGGCGATGCTCGCGGAGCTCCTGCGGACGACCGGCGGCAACGCAGCCGAGGTGCTCGACGTCGTCGTCGCGACCGTTCGCGAGCGCGCAGACATCCGCCGGCTCGTCCGGACGCTGACCGCCCAGGGCCGGATGGCGCGCTGGATCCTCACGGCGCTGCCGATCGTCACCGGGCTCGGCTTCTGGGCACTCCAGCCGGACATCGTCGGCCCGATGTGGCGAAGCAGCGGCGGACAGATCGCTCTCGTGATCGCGGCCGGCATGGTCGCGGCCGGCTCGTTCTTCATCCAGCGAATCATCGAAATCGAGGTCTGAGCCATGATCCTTGTTCTGCTGCTCGCCCTAATGCTCATCGGCCTCGCGGTCGCCCTGGCGATCCGCGCGAGCCTGGGAGCTCCGAACTCGAAGCGGGAGACGCTCGCGCAGGTCTGCGGCCTACGGGTTCGGTTCCGCGCAGGCTCCCGCGACACCACGGCGAGCTCACTTCAGTCGGGTGAGATCGCCACGCGGATCGGCCTTCACCTGATCCGCGTACGCAGGCGGAGCAGGCTCGAGAGCTTCGGCAGCTGCTGAACTCGGCCGGCTACTACCAGACGACCGTGACGCAGTATCTCGGCTACCGGGCGCTGGCCGTCGTCGGGCTGCCGCTCGTCAGTCCTGTTCTTCGGCGTACTCGCGTGGCGGGATCGGCATCCTCACGATCGTCGATCGCCGGCAATCGCCGGCGCACTGGGCTGGGTCTTGCCGAAGACAATCGTCGAGCACGCGACGGCGCGGCAGCGGACGGCCCGCATCGACTACGAGGTGCCGGACTCGTCGACCTGCTCGTCACGACGATCGAGGCCGGCGTCGGATTCGGCAGCGCGCTTGCAGCTCAGCTCCCGCCGCGTTCGCGATCCGCTCGGCACCGAGCTGCGGCTCACACTAGGCGAGCAGTCGATGGGGCTGACGATGAACGAGGCACTGCAGAACATGCTCGAGCGCACGAGCCGGAGCGTCTCGATGCGCGCTTTCGTCCAGGCGATCGTCCAGGGAGAGACGATGGGCGTCTCGATCGGGAAGACGCTCCGCGACCTCGCCGTCGACATGCGCAAGCGGCGGCGTCAGGTGGCCGAGGAACGGGCGCAGAAGGCGCCAATCAAGCTGCTCTTCCCGCTGACATTCCTGATCCTGCCCGCGATGATGATCGTGATCCTCGGGCCGGCGGTGCGAGCGATCTCTCACGGCCTCGGCGGCTGACGCAAGACCGTCGAGGAACCGATCGAGGGATCGCACGGCCGTGGGCGCGATGCCGATCCGGCAGGCGTGTCGCCGACGACCTTCGCCTGGTTTCTCTTCGCCGGCGCCGCCGCGATCGCACTCTGGATCGTCGCACGGTTCCCCCGACTCGCGCCGACCACCGCCCGGGGCGTCTCCGTCGGCCTCGGAGCGGCAATCCTCGCCTTCGTCGGCACACCGCCCGCGATCATGGTCGTCGGTGAGATTGGCGGCGTGATCGCCGCCGCGATGCTCGTCGCGCTACCGGGCGGCGTCTGCATCCTGGTCGCGATCGCCTGGATGATGCTCTGGGTGATCCGCTCGATCCAGCCGCACGTGCGCTGATCGCCCGCAGCTGCGACCGGTCGAAAGAGGCGAACGACCTGGACAGTTCGGTGGCGCGTCCGTCTGACGCCTCGACTATTCCTGGGCCGATGCTCCACGCCTCGATCGAGAGAGAGCAAAAGGTGACCGGCCGGGCGAGTCGTTGGTTTTCTTGCGCGGGAGTCTCTGCTCGCGTCGTGTGCTGCGTATCGTCGCCCTCGTTGCTGCGTTAGTGCCACAACTAGTTGCGTCGGATGGCTGGCTGGCACTGGTCGGCGGCAGATCGATCATGGAGCACGGTCTGCCGCGCCGGGACACCCTGACGATCGTGAGCGAGGGCAGACACTGGATCGATCAACAGTGGCTTGGTCAGCTCGCACTGTACGGGCTGCACACCTGGGCGGCCTGCGACTGCTTCTGGCAGTGAACGTTGTCTCATCGCCGGGCCTTCGCCGCGGCATGGTGTATGCCCGAAACGAGGAGGCGCACCGGCCCGGTGGCGATCGTCGCGCTGGTCGCTTTGATCCGTACCTGGTGACCGCGATGAACGTGCGCCACAGAGCCTCGTGTATCTGCCGTTCGTCGCCTGATCGCGCTGTTATCGAACGAGGAGCGGCTGTCGAGACGACGCGTGGTGGCCATTCTCGCACTCCTCGTTCTCTGGGCGAAGTCCACGGATCGGTGCTCCTTGCGCGGCCGCTGGTGTCGCTCCGCGGTGTGCACGAGCTTCGACGAACGAGCTCGCGGCGGAGCTCGCCGGTCGTCCTGGACACTCGACGCTCGCGCCGGTGTCTCTGCCTGTTCGCCTCGCCGTACGCCCGCAGCTCGCGTCGTACTACGGCTCGACCGCCTTCAATCCGTCGTTCTCCAGGTACCTCAACCAGTGGGCCCCGACCACCTTCTCGGCGGTCTCGATTCCGCTGCTGCTGCTGCTGTTCGCCCTCGTCTGGCTACTTGGGGCAGGCCGCAGGAGCTACACCGGCTACGAGCGATGGCTCCTGATGGTCGCCGTCGCCGTCGGGCTGCTCGCGCTCCGCAACTGGCCGTTTGCTTCGCTGATCGCGATCATGCTCGTCCCCGTCGGGCTCGACCGCGCGCTGCGACGGAGCCTAGCCGCGCCGGCCCCTGGTTCGCCTCGTTGATCACCCTCGCGGCGATGCGGGCGCCGCCGCGGCACTTGCCGGGTCTCTCGCGGCCCGCCTCGCGCCTGACCGACGACTTCCCCGCACAGGCGGCTAGCCTCGTGGCAACGACATGCGACGGCGCCGGCAGACCGAGTCTATGCCAGTGTGAAGTTCGCGGACTGGTTGCTCTGGAGCCACCCCGAGCTCGACGGGAAGGTCGTGCTCGATGCGCGCTACGAGCTGCTGAGCAGCGACGAGATCAGGCGACTCGTTCTCTTCGGCGCCGGCAGCGCAACCGACCGGCCCCTCGGTAGCCCAGGCATCTACGTTCTCGATCCGACGACCGAGCAGCACGCGATCACCGCGCTGCGCCCGCGGGTGCATGTCGTGTATGACACAGATCGTGTGTTCGTCGCGGAGGCCCTCGACCGATGACTGACTCCAGCAAGGGTCAGCGTCGCCTGCCACGCCCGAGCCGCCGGCAGCGGTTCGCGTTCTACGGCGTCGGCATCAACGATCTGCCTCTTCATCAACATCTGGGCCGCCGACCGCGCGACGCAGGTGCACCGGATGCACGTTCCGTACAGCCCGTTCTTCCTGCAAGCAGATTCGCGACGGGAACGTCGAGGCGATCACGTCGAAGGGAACGGCCATCCAGGGCGCGGCTGAAGCAGGCGACGAAGAGCGCCAGGCGCGAGCTCGGCCGAGCGGAACTTCTCGACGGAGATCCCGTCGTTCGCGAACACCCAGCAGCTCGACCGCCTCCTGCAGAACCGTCACGTCGCCGTCAACGCCGAGCCGCTCCAGACGAGCGGCGCCGTGGTGGGAGAGCCTGCTGTTCGGCTTCGTGCCGACCCTGCTCCTGCTCCTGCCTGCTCTTCTGGCTCTTCCGGAGGCGACGGGCGGCGCATGACCGGCGTCCTTCGGCCGCTCGCGCGCACCGCCGCGTACCAGCCAGCTCGACGCGGGACACGTTCGCCGACGTCGCCGGCATCGACGAGGCGAAGGCGGAGCTGGCCGAGATCGTCGACTTCCTGCGCGAACCCGGAGCGGTACCGCCGGCTCGGCGGCCGGATCCCGCACGGCGTGCTGCTCGAGCGGCCCGCCGGGCACCGGCAAGACGCTGCTCGCGCGCGCCGTGGCCGGCGAGGCGGACGTCCCGTTCTTCTCGCTCTCGGCGTCGGAGTTCGTCGAGGCGATCGTCGGCATCGGCGCCTCGCGCGTGCGCGACCTGTTCACGCAGGCGAAGGAGGCCGCGCCGGCGATCGTCTTCATCGACGAGCTCGACGCGATCGGCCGCTCGCGCAGCTCGGGCGTCGATCCCCAGCGGCGGCAACGACGAGCGCGAGCAGACGCTCAACCAGATCCTCACCGAGATGGACGGCTTCGACGCCGTCGACGGCGTCATCGTGCTCGCCGCGACGAACCGGCCCGAGATGCTCGACTCGGCGCTGCTGCGACCCGGCCGCTTCGACCGGCGCGTCGCCGTGCAGGCCGCCCGACCGCGGCGGGCCGCGAGCTGATCCTGGACGTGCACACGCGCGACGTCCCGCTCGCGCCGACGTCGACCTCGACGGGATCGCCGGCGACGACGCCCGGCATGGTCGGCGCCGACCTCGCCAACCTCGTCAACGAGGCGGCGCTGCTCGCGGCGCGCCGCGGCCACGAGCAGGTGCGAGCGCACGACTTCACCGACGCGCTCGAGAGGATCGTGCTCGGGGCCGAGCGCAAGATGATGCTGAGCCGCGACGACCGCCGGCGCACCGCCTACCACGAGGCCGGCCACGCGGTCGTCGGCATGCTGACTCCCGGCGCCGACCCCGTGCGCAAGGTCTCGATCATCCCGCGCGGCAGCGCGCTCGGCGTGACGCTTCTCGGCGCCCGACAGCCGATCGCTTCAACTACGACGAGGCCGACCTGCTCGCGCAAGATCAGGGTCGCGCTCGGCGGCCGGGTGGCCGAGGAGATCGTCTACGGCGACGTCACCACCGGCGCCGAGTCGGACATCCAGCAGCTCACCGAGCATCGCCCGCCAGATGGTCGGCCGTGGGGCATGAGCGACGCAGTCGGCTTGATGGTGGTGGTCGACACCGAAGGCGGATCGCTCGCGGCGCCTGAAACGTTGGCGCTCCTGGACGGCGAGGTGAGCCGCTTCGCAGAGGAGGCCTACGCCGACGTGCTCGACCTGATCCAGAAGGAGCGTCCACGGCTGGAGGCACTCGCGGAGGCGCTGCTCGAGCGCGAGACGCTCGACGCCGCCGAGGCATACGCCGTCGTCGGCCTGGTTCAGCCGCCACGGCGGGAGGATCACCCGCCGCTCGCGATCGTCGAACGCTCGGCACTGGAGCGCCCCTCCGCCTGAGCCCCCACCCGAACCGGTGGGTCGGACCCACCGGAGGGACAGTATCCGTCGCGCCGAAGGCGGCTCAAGCTGTGTCTCGAGGCCCGAGCGGCCACTCCTGCACCAACGATCCGGCGAGGTAGCGCTGATGACAGTCGACCTGGAGCACGATCCCACCGCTGACGTCCACAGCAGCCTCGACGGCCTGCTCTCGCTCGCGAAGAGGGAGATCGCGAAGGCGGTGGTCGGAAACGACCGGGCGGTCGAGGCGATGATGATCGCGATCCTCGCCCGCGGCCACATCCTGCTCGAGGGCCCTCCCGGCAGCGCGAAGACGCTGCTCGCCCGTGCGCTCGCGCGCTCGGTCGGTGGTCACTTCCGGCGCGTGCAGATGACGCCCGAGACGACGCCGTCGGACATCCTCGGCTATGTCACGCGCCGGGGGCCGGAAGAGGTCTTCAACAAGGGCCCGATCTTCACGAACGTGTTCCTGGCCGACGAGATCAATCGCAGCAGGACCGAGGCGCAGGCGGCACTGCTCGAGGCGATGCAGGAGCGCCACGTGACGATGGCGGGCAGGACCCACTGGATCGAGTCGCCCTTCACCACCGTTGCCACCCAGAACCCGTACGAGCACCTCGGCGTCCACCCGCTCGCCGAGTCGCAGCTTGACCGCTTCCTCGTAAAGATCGAAGTGAGCTATCCCGACGCCGACCACGAAGTGGAGGTGCTCGAGCTGCCACACCGCGGAACCTCGACCGAGGTGATCGGCGACATCACGCCCTTCCTCGCCAACGGCAAGCTGCTGCAGGCGCAGGAGACGGTCGACAGAGTGCCGGTACCGCGTGACGTCGCTCGGCGAATCGTCGAGACCGTCAGGTACACGCGAACCGCCTCCGGGGTGAGGTTGGGAGCAAGCTCGCGTTCCGCTGTCCACCTGTACGCAGCGGCGAAGTCGCACGCAGCGCTGACAGGGGGCCGACGCCGTGACCGCCGAGCACGTCATGTCAATGGCGTACCTCGTCCTCCCCCACCGCCTCGACGCAGACGAGCCCGTTCGCGCGGTGCGGGAAGCGATCGAGGCCGTGTTCGGAAGCCGGCCACTTCCTCCAGCAGCGTGACCGCCGCGACGACCTCTTGAGGAGGTGATCCCATGTCTGTGAGCCTTTCGGGTCTCGCGAAGGCCTTCAAGCGGATTCTCACGTTCGGCCTCTGGAAGTAGCGGCCGCGACGAGATCGATCGCCGCATCTTGCTGCAGATGCCGTCGCGAAAGTTGCCTGAGCTGATCCCCCTCCGAGGTCAGGAGCCCCTGCGCATCACGACCACCCGCGAGTCGGTCGGCACGCGACGCCAGTTCCCCGAGCGCAAAAGTGCGCCTCGCAACTCCGCTTCCCCCGGCCGCAGGACGACGACGCCGTAGGGCGCCAGGATCCGCCGCCAGTCGGAGCGGCCGATCGAGACCGCGGCGGCATCGGCGAGCCGCCCCTTCGGCAGCAGCTCGAAGCGGGCGTCGTAGGCGATACGGCCGCGCAGCGAGGGCTCGACGAAGCAGCAGCCAGTCGGCATAGGCACCATTCGCGAACACCTTCGTTCGGTTGCCGGCAGCCTTCGCGGCGGCGCGGGCGGCGGCCGGCGGATAGCCGTCGTGGATCCACCGCGCGGGCTTGACGACCGCGACGACGAGCGCGACGGCGACCGCCACGACCGACAGCGCCGACGAGCGCCTCCCCCACCCGCCGCGATTCGACCCGGAGCTCGCGCCGCGAGACCTCGTTCACCATCGTCGGCAACGTGATCGGCGCAAAGAGCGCGAGCCACGGCATCCCGCGGCTCGCCTCGACGCCGAGCACGAGCAGCACGAGCAGCACGACGCGCTCGAACAGCGTCACCGTCCGTGCCGCACGGCCGAGCAGGAAGACGGTCCCCAGCGCGAGCGCGTAGAACGGCAGCGTCGAGGCGGAGAGCGCCGTCGGCATCCAGTCGGGCACGTACTTCGCGAGCTCGGAGTTGAAGAGCAGCACGTGGTAGTAGCCGGGCAGGTGCGGCCCGTACGGCGAGGCGAACGGCAGCACCGCGGCGAGCGCGACGAGCGCGACGTCGCGCGGGGCAACGCGCCGTCGCGACCACGCTGCGGTGAGCGCATGGATCACGACGAGCAGCGAGCCCAGCACCACCGACCGTGCACGTTCGCCCAGAGCGCGAGAACCGGCGCGACGAGAAAGACCCTGGGCGACGGCCGGCGCGCATCGTCGACGAGCAGCCACGCGAGCGCGACGAAGAGCGGCAACGCGAGCGTCTGCGGTCGCAGCGCCGAGGCGCTCCAGCCGATCACGAACGCGGCGGGGGCGCCGACGAGCAGGACGTTCGCCACCGAGCCGCCGCGGGCACGCGCGACAGCAAGCGCGGCGGCGACCGCACCCACGACGACGGCCGCGTTCACGAGCAGCGCGAGCCGCAGCCCGCCGAGCCGGTAGAGGCCGTAGTAGCCGAGCTGGGCGAGCCACTGCTGGTCGACCCAGCGCCGCCCGTGCCCCCACACCGTCAACGTGTCGTGACTTGGCAGCCCGTGCGCGATGATCTGATTCCCCGAGAGGAGCGCGAACCAGCCGTCGGGGCTCATCTCGGCCGGCAGCAGGAGCAGCAGCGGGCACGCAAGCACCGCGAGGAGCACGACGAACGCGGCCGGCGCGCCGAGCGCCCGCGGCAGGTCGCGCGCGCGCGCCGGCCGGTCGGTCACCGCTGTGGAGGCTGGCGAAGACATGCTCGGGAGCTCGGGAACGGACAGATCATGGAACCGCCACCGGATGCCTTCGGCAGCGACGATGTTCTATCGACGCGAGCGGCTCGTGGCTGGAGCCCGGCCCAGCGCGAGGCGGCTCAGCGCCGTCCGACGAGCAGCACAATCCCGTCGACGGCGGCCAGCACCAGCAACACGAGCAGGATCAGCGCGACAGCATGCACAGAAGGTGAACGTCTCCCCGCCGGGAATGGATACGCCGCAGACGCTAACCGATGGGTCGGCCGGTCCTAGACCCTCAGCCGGTGCCGTCTGCAACGAGCACCACCATAACGTGACCATGGATGCAGCCGGAGCACAGGCCCTGAAGGACTACATCGAGGCCCGCCGCAGCGGCGGGTTCCTGACGCTGGTGGCGGCCGACGAGCCCGTCAAGGCGGCCGAGCCATCGTCGCTGCCGTTCATCGACGCGTTCGTCCAGGCCTTCCACGCGCCGACGCCCGCGCCTGCAGCCGACTGACAGCGTCACCGCGTCCAACCCGCTCAAGTCGGCCGAGGCTCGACGGCCGATGATGGAGCCGTGGCACTCCTCAACATCGCGCTCGCGGCCCTTCTGATCGCCGCGATCCTCGACGGTCTCTGGCTGCTCGCCGGCCGCAGCCTCGCTGCACGGCCCCAGGTAACGCTCGCGCTCAGTCCGCGGGGTCGGTCGCCGCGGAGCCGACGGCCGCGACGAGCACCGCGCAGCGCCGACGATCCGCCGGAAACGGCGACGGCACGAGCCCGTCGACGACGAAGAGCTGGCCTTCCTCCCCGAGCAGGTCGCCCGGAGCGGGCGGCGGCTCGTCGGCCTCCGAGACCGCGTAGCCGGCGGGCCGGCAGACGAGGCGGACGTGCGTCGTCGCCGCCGTCACCGCGTCACGGTCGATCTCGCCGCTCGCCGCAATCGCGGCGAGCTTGCGCTCGGCCAGCGCGAGCCGCTCGGCCGTCCGCCTCAGCTCCTCCCGGACCGTCTCGACCGCGTCGTCGGCCAGCTCGTGCTCGGTCTCGACGCGCGACAGCAGCGCCATCTCGAGGCGCGGCCGCTGGCGCCTCGCGCCCCTCCTGATGTCCTCGGACCGCACATCCTCCCTGTTCGATCCGCGCCGACCGTTCCCCTTCCCGCTTCCCGAGAACGTTGCGCGGCTTGCGGTCGAGCCGTCGGAACCGCAGACTCCGACCATGGGGACGGAGGGGGTGAGCGACGCCGCGCTCGTCGGGCGTTGCCGCGAAGGGGACGAGGCCGCGTGGGCGGAGCTCGTCGAACGATTCGCGCGCTACGTGTACGCGATCTGCGCACAGGGGTTCCGCCTCTCGTCGCACGACGCCGAAGACGTCTTCCAGGACGTGTTCACCAGAGCCTACGAGCAGCTCCCGAAGCTGCGGGAGGCCGGTGCGATCCGGCCCTGGCTCGCCCAGCTGACCCGCCGGATGTGCATCGACCGGCTCCGCGGCTCGGGGCGGGAACTGCCGGCGGAGGAGGTCGAGCCGGACGACGTCGACGACGTGCTCGAGTTGCTCGACGAGGCGATGGCGGTGCGGCAGGCGCTTGCGCAGGTCGGCGAGCCCTGCGCCGAGATGCTCGACCGCTTCTTCGCCCGCGACCAGAGCTACCGCACGATCGGCGAGGAGCTGGGGCTTCCCGCCGGGACGATCGCCAGCCGCATCTCGCGCTGCCTCGAGAAGATGCGAGGCGTGATGGAAGATTCCGTCCCGCTCGTCCGTCCTGAGAGCAGGTGAATTCGAGATGACGACAGATGACATCGAACGGCTCGGCAGGTTGATCGCGGCGCTCCCGCCCGTCCCGACGGGGTGGGTCGAAGCGGCGCAGGAGCTGCCTCGCGTGCGGCAGGAGCTGGACACGCTCCTGGCACGCGCCGAGACCGACGCCGAGCTGCGGTCGAAGCTGATCGCCGATCTCGAATCCACCCTCGCGGAATCCGGGATCGAGCCGAACCGACGTATCGTCGAGCAGGTGCGACTCCGGATGAAGTCCTTCTGACGGTGACCAGCGTCCTCTCGGGAGGATCGACCGCCGCCGGGCCCGTCGCTGCGCAGGCGGGTGCGGCGGCGGCGGCCGTGCTCGCCGCGGTCGCGCGGGAGGCGGGCGACGGAGCGGTCGCGGCCCAGGCGGAGGCAATCTGCACGCGGCTGCAGCGGCTCGCCTCCCAGGACGCGGAGGCACTCGCGGCGGCGCGCGCCGCGATGCCGGCGGCGAACACGGCGGCGCCCCAGTCCGACGACCGCCGTGACTTCGCGCTCGGCCGTGCGCTCGACCGCGCCGCGATGGTGCCGCTCGAGATCGCCGAAGCCTGCGCCGACCTCGTCAGCCTGGCACGCGGCTTCTCGGGACGCGCGGAGCCGGCGTCGGTCGCCGACGTGGAGGCCGCGGCCCTGCTCGCCACGGGCGCCGCGCGGGCGGCCGCGCACCTCGTCGAGATCAACCTCGCCGTCGGCCTCGACGACGAGCGGGCGGTGCGGGCACGCGCCGCCGCCGCGTCGAGGACCGAGGTTTGAGCGCCCCGGCCGACCGGCTTTTTCCCGCCTGGTCGCTGCCGCGCGCCGCAGCGACGGAGATCGCGATCGCGAACGCGCTCCCCCAGCGCGTCGACCGGGCCTGGGCGATCGAGGGATCGACAGGAGAGGGCGTGAAGGTCTGCATCCTGGACAGCGGCGTCGAGCATGACCATCCGCTCGTGGGGCCGGTCGCGGGCGCCGTGGTGATCGCGCGCGACGAGAACGGCGACCCGGTGGCCGAGCCTGACACCGAGGGCGACCTCTGCGGGCACGGCACCGCCTGTGCCGGCATCGTCCGCGCCCTTGCGCCCGAGGCGGAGATCTACTCGGTGCGCGTGCTCGGCGCCGGCTTCAAGGGCTCCGGCAAGACACTGCTGGCGGGGCTGCGCTGGGCGGTCGCACAGGGGTACGACGTGATCAACATGAGCCTCTCGACGACCAACCGCGACCTCGGCGACACCCTGCACGAGCTCGCCGACTCGGCGTACTTCCAGCGGACGATGCTGATCGCGGCCGCTCACAACATGCCGGTCGAGTCGTACCCGTGGCGGTTCTCCTCGGTCGTCTCGGTGGGGAGCCACGAGGAATCCGACCCGCTCGTCTTCTACGCCAACCCGAACCCGCCGGTCGAGTTCTTCGCGCGCGGCGTCGACGTCGAGGTGGCCTGGATCGGCGGCGGCTCGATCCGCGCGACCGGGAACAGCTTCGCCACCCCGACCCTTTCCGCGATTGCGGCGCTCGTCCTCGGCAAGCACCCCGGGCTGACGCCGTTCCAGGTGAAGACGGTGCTGTCGTTGACCGCAACCAACGTGGAAGGAGCGGGCGGATGACCGAGAAGCGGCTCGAGTCGGCGGTCGCGGCGGCGGTGCTGCCGTCGGAGGAGGCGTTCGGCGAGCTGCTGCGCTCGATCACGGTCGTCGCCCGCGCGATCTTCGGCGCGAAGGCGTCGTCGATCTTCCTCTTCGACGAGGAGACCGACGAGCTGGTGTTCGCGGCCGTCGCGAGCGAGGACGAGCAGGGGCTCGTCGGGCGGCGGATGCCGTCGTCGCAGGGCGTCGCCGGCTGGGTGCTCTCGTCTCGCACGCCGCTCGTGCTCGAGGACGTGCAGAACGACCCACGCCATGCGCGCGACGTCGCCGAACAGACCGGCTACGTCCCGAAGGGGCTGATGGCGGTGCCGCTGCTGCACGGCGACGACGTCCTGGGCGTCCTGCAGGTGCTCGATCGCCCCGAGCGCTCGACGTTCTCCCTGGCGGAGATGGAGCTGCTCGGCCTCTTTGCCACGCAGGCCGCCGCGGCGCTGCAGATCCTGCGCGGCGTTCGCCGCGCCCGTGCCGCCGTCGAAGGCGACGCCTACGCGGTCGGGGTTGCCGCAGTCGCCGAGTCGCTCGAGCGGCTGGACGGCCAGCGCCGCGAAGCCGGGCTCGCGCTCCTGGACGCGCTCGCGCGCGTCCTTCGCTGAGCGGCCCGGAGCGTCGGACCTCCTCACCCTCCGCGCACAGACGACGGGGCCCCGCAGGGCCCCGTCAGGTCTTCGGGTCGACTGGGTCGGCCTAGTAGAGCTTGTGCGCCTCGACGTCGTCGCCGTCGCTCTCGCCCTCGTCGTTCGCGTAGAGCTTGTGCGCCTCGACGTCCTCGCCCTCGGCGTCGTCGTTCGCGTACAGCTTGTGCGCCTCGACGTCGTCGTTCTCGGTCTCCTCGGTCTCACCCTTCATGCGGTCGCGATCCTCCGACATCTGAACGTCCTCCTTTTGCGGGTGCTCCGCGAGCTTCTCGCGGACAGTAGTGCCTACTAGACGCGTGCCGTGGCAGGAATCTTCCCTCGGCTTCCACATTCAGTCAATCGGCGCCATTCCGCGCTGTAAGCTCCCGGTCATGTCCGTATCGACCGAACTTCTCAAGCAGGTCCCGCTCTTCAAGAGCCTCTCCGAGAAACAGCTCCGGACGCTCGCCTCGGAGCTGACCGAGCGCACGTTCCGCGACGGCCAGGAGCTGACGGCGGAGGGCACGGGCGGTGTCGGCTTCTTCGTCCTCGAGTCGGGAAGCGCGAAGGTGACGGTGGACGGCGAGGATCGCCGGACGCTCGGCCCCGGCGACTACTACGGCGAGATCGCGCTGATCGACGGCGGGCCGCGCTCGGCAACGATCACGGCCACCAGCGACGGCGTCGCCTACGGCCTCACGCCGTGGCAGTTCAGGCCCCTCGTCGAGGGGAACGCCGAGATCGCCTGGCCGCTGCTCGAGGCGATGGCGCGACGCACGCGGGAGATCGAGCAGCGCTGACCCGGCGCCTCCTCCGCGGCCCGGCAGCCGTAGAGCTCACGACTCGAGCCGCAGACCGCTAGGGTTCGCGACCGGTGCGCGCGACGATCTGGGGCTGCAGAGGCTCGCTCGCGACCCCGGGCGAGCCGACGCTGCGCTACGGCGGCAACACTACCTCGGTCGAGGTGCGAACCGCGTCGGGAGCGCTCGTCATCCTCGACGCCGGCACGGGCATCCGGCGCCTCGGCCTCTCGCTCGACGAGGTGCCGGCACACATCGACCTGCTCCTGACGCACCTGCACCTCGATCACGTCGAGGGGCTCGGGTTCTTCGCCCCGCTCTTCGTCCCAGGGTGCTCGGTCACGATCTGGGGGCCGCACCAGGACGGCTCGTCGCTCGCGGAGCGCGTCAGAGGCTACCTCTCCCCTCCCTTCTTCCCGGTGCCGTTCGAGCAGATCCCGGCGCAGATCGAGTTCGTCGAGTGCGGCGCCGAGACGTGGCAGCTCGACGGGCTGAGCGTCACCTGCGCCCCGGTGCAGCATCCCGGCAACACGCTCGGGTACCGGCTGGAGGAAAACGGGAGGAGCCTCGCGTTCATCCCCGACAACGAGCCCGGGCTCGACCGTGAGTCGGGCCTCGGCCTCGCCTCGGGAGCCGACGTGCTGCTCCACGACGCGCAGTTCACGCAGGACGAGTACCGCACGCGCGTGGGCTGGGGCCACACGGCGCTCGACCACTTCGCCGACTACGTCGTCGAGGCGGCGCCCGGCCGAGCCGTGATGTTCCACCACGATCCGACGCACGCCGACGCGACGCTCGAGCAGATGCACGAAGCGGCCGAGGAGCTGACGGGCCGCGAGCTGGAGTTGGCCGCCGAGGGGCTCGAGCTCGAGCTCACCTGACGCGGCGGCCGCGTCGGCCTCGAACTGGTGCCCGTGGGGCCGGTTCGCGCACAGCGAGGTGTGGACGATGATGGTTCCCTTGCGGACGTACATCACCGTGGGGGCGCCTTCCGTGCGTCGTTCGACTTGCCCCTGCCCGGACCGCCGCCCGCGAGGGTCAGGCTCGGGACGAGCAGCGCGAGGGCCGAGACGACGATCAGCTTGCGCATCGGTGATGCTCCTCGGAGACATTCGATCGGCACGCTCTTCAGCGTGAGCAGATCGTCCCACGAGCTACCACTTCTGTGCGTAAATCCGGAATGGCGAGATCGACTTCGAATATCCAGGTATGCAGTCTCCGGATATGCAAAGGTCTAGCCAAGTGGCGGGGCCCTCCCTGAGTTCTCTCCCCCTCCAGGGAACGGCCCCGCCGCCTTCTTCATCGGCGGGATCCTGCCCGAGCATTACGGGCAGCCCACGGGCTTGATTCCCGGCGGCGGGCGCACTAGCGTCCCGCCCGACGGCTGCGGCAGCCCGGCCCGAGAGGAGTCCGCATGCCCAGCCTCACCGACAGCGTCTCACGCTTCACGAGCGTGGTCGTGCAGCCCGGAAGCCGCGCCGCCGCCCGCTATCCGACGGCCCGCGACGACGAGGCGCGGGCCCCCGGCTTCCCTGCCCGGCCGAGCCTCAACCTGCACGACTTCGGCGGCAGGACGATCGCCCAGCTCATGTTCACGAACGCCTACCTGGGCGGCCGGGCAGCCTGGAGCGCCGATGACGTGATCCGGATCGATCACGCGCTCGCCGCCGCGATGACGGACCCGCACCTCAACAACGTGCTCGCCCAGTACTACCCGCCCGGCGGCTGCACGAGCACCTTCGTGCCCTCGCGCGTCCTCGACCGGCCGGCGCAGGCGCGCGTCTTCCGCAACACGATCGAGGAGCTCGTCGGCGAGCTCGACGCCGCAAACGGGCTCTCCGGCCTCGACCTCGCGACGAGCGTCGTCTGCCTGCTCCTGCCGAAGGGCGTCGTGCTCGTCGACGGGACCAGCACCGAGGACCCGGGAGGCGCCGACTCCGAGCACGGCCTCGGCGGCTACCACGGGTCGATCCACCCCAGGCGCGGAACCGGCACCGTCTACTACGCCGTCGGCGTGTTTTCCGAAAGCGGAAACGGCATCGTCGCGTTCGACGAGCCCTGGAAGAACGTCTGCGCGACCTTCTACCACGAGCTGTGCGAGGCACGCACCGACCCGGACGTCGAGGACGCGATCCGTGCGGGCAGCGACCCTAAGGCCGACCGCTTCCTCGGGTGGTACTCGCCGCAGGGCGGCGAGATCGGTGACATCCCGATCGAGGAGGCGGGCTCCGACCTGTCGGCGGTGATGAAGGAGGTCCCGCTCGCAGACGGCAGCGGCACCGTGCCGATCCAGCTGCAGTGGTCGAACGCGGTCGGCGGCCCGGAGGGACCGATCGCCTCCCCGCACCGGCTCCGGCAGGGTGCCTAACCCTGAACCTGGTTCGCGCAGCGAACCAGGTTCACCCGAAGCGCCGCGCTCAGGGCTGGCTCAGCTGCCGCCAGAGGTTCTCGAAGAGGACGGTCGCGGTCGGGTTGTCGGAGCCGCCGAAGCCGAGCGTGCCGGCCGCGAAGACCTTCGCGCCGGCGGGAGTCGTGTAGTAGCTCATCTGGCCGAGAATCGGGTTCGCGCCGAGCACCGGGTCGACCGTCGCGAGCACGGTCGTGCCGGGCGGCGAGTCTGGGGTGACCATGTCGAACTCGATGCCGTAGCGGGCGGTGCCGAGCGGTGAGCCGTCACCGAGATCGAGCCCGGCGAAGAGCCACGGCGCCGCGCCGACATTCGTGACGGTGTAGGGAGCGGTGTGGCCGCCCCGGTCGTTGCCCCGGTACTGGACGCCGATCAGGCGCGCCTCGGGCCGGCCGAGGTTGCGCCAGAGCTGGATCCGCCAGAGCCGTCCGTTCTTCAGGTTGACACGCCAGAAGAAGTTGTCGGCAGAGAGGAACGCCAGGTTCCCGCCGAGGTCGCGGTAGCGCTCGATCAGGTCGTAGATGTGCGAGGTGACGTACTCCTCGTGCCCGGAGAAGACGATCAGGTCGTAGCGGCCCGCCAGGTCGTCGCCGCTCGCGACGCGCTCGAGGTCCTCGTCGGTCAGGTAGTCGGCCTGCTTGCCCGTGTGCACGAGGAAGCGGAGGAACCCCCGCTGCTGGGTGCGGTAGTGGGGCGGCTTGCCGCTTCCGGCGAACGGGCGGCCGAGTAGGACGTCGTGCCGGTGCGGGTCCGGATACCACGAGTCGGGCTTGCCGTCGCCGTTCGCGTCGAAGAAGTTGTACGCCTGCCAGCTGTAGGTGGGCAGCACGATCGCCACGCGGCTGCGGCCGGGCACGCCGGCACGCAGCACGAACGGGGCGTAGACGACGGCGCGGCCGTTGGGCGCGGTCAGCCGGGCGAAGTAGAGCCCGCTCGACCAGGCCCCCATGCGCACCCGCACGGTGCGCACCTTGCCGCGACCCAGCGTGAGCCGCCGCGGCGGCCCCCACGGGCGCCCGACGCTCGACCAGGCCCGCTCGGCGCCCGCGCGCAGGATCTGCAGCTCGAGCCGGCGCTCCGGCCCGCGGATCCGCAGCCGGGCGAGCTGCCCGGGGGCGTACGAGGTGGCGGTGAAGACGGCCGAGAGCTGCGGACGGATCGGCCCGCGCGAGGCCCGCGCCGCGTCGACCCGCGCAGCAGCGCCCGCACAGACGAGCGCGACCGCGATGAGCCCCCCGACGACGATGCGCACGGCGACAGGATCGCCGATCGCGCCGCATGCTGCAGCACGACCCGCCGGTGAGGCGGGTCAGCCGCCGACGCCGTGCTGGATCGCGGTCAGCCAGGAGCCGGAGCTCTGGAGTGCGGCGAAGGCGAACGCACCGCCTGCGACCACCGCGAAAGCGACCGCTCCGCGCCTGACGAGGTGCCCCTGCGCCCGCCGGCCGCTCACCCAGTCGGCGAAGGCGAAGCGGCGCAGCTTCGGCAGGTGCGCGAGCGCGTGCGCCCCGACCACGAAGAGAAACAGCGCGAACGACGCGGAGTGCACCGCCCGGAAGAACTGCGCCTGCGGCCCTGCGACGACCAGCCCGACGCCGCTGCCGAGCAGCGCCAGCGTCGAGCCGGCGACAAGCGGGGCGATGCCGCGCAGGAACGCACGCGGCGGCCCCTCGGCCCGGTAGGCGGGGTCGCGCGTGTAGTAGCGGATCATCCGCCAGCCGGTCGAGGCGAGCTTCAGCAGGACGACCGGGATCAGCGCCACGCCGACGAGGATGTGCACGGGAAGCGTCCGCTGGAGACCGAAGAGGAGGGTGCCGAGCTCGACCAGGACCCCGCCCAGGAGCAGCGCGCCGAGCAGCGCCGTCAGGCGACGGTTGCCCTCGGGCCCACCCGGGAAGCGGGCGGCCAGGCGGTCGAGTCTCCGGCGGAGCACCAGCACGCTCGCAGTGTGCGCCGCCCTGATGAGCCGTCGATGAACCGAATCTGTGGCGCTCCTGTGAGACGACCCATGGGATACAACAACGCCCGTGGGCACGGAGGAGATCGAGCGCAAGTTTGCGGTGCGGGAGCTCCCCTCCACGCTCGACGCGGGCACGCTGTTCCGGCAGGGGTACGTGGCGGTCGACGGGGAAGCCGAGGTGCGCGTGCGGGCCGCCGACGAGTCGTTCACGCTCACGATCAAGGGTGGCGCCGGACTGCGGCGCACCGAGGTCGAACTGCCGCTCTCGCAGGAGCAGTTCGACGAGCTCTGGCGCCTCGCGGGAGCGCGCTGCCTCGTCAAGCGACGGCACGTGGTGCCGGTCGGGAGCCTGACGGCCGAGCTCGACGTCTACGGCAGCGCGCTCGAGGGCCTCGCGGTCGTCGAGGTGGAGTTCGACACCGAGGAGGACGCCGACCGCTTCGTGCCTCCCGCCTGGTTCGGCAAGGAGCTCACGGGCCGGAGCGGCTGGTCGAACGCGGCGCTCGCCACCCGGGGCAGGCCGCCGGCCGACGACGCCTGAGACGCGCGGGCTGCCGCCGGTTCAGCGGGTGGCCGTCGAGGCCTGCAGGCTGCAGTTCGGGAGGTGCTGCTCGGCCAGGCGCAGGAGCAGCGCATGCAGCTCGCGGCGCTCGTCGCCGTCGAGCGAGCCGAGGAAGTCGTCCTCGAGTCGCCCGGAGAGCCGGCGCAGCCGCTCGAGCGTCTTTCTGCCCGCGGGCGTGATCCGCACCGTCTGGCGGCGCCGGTCGTTCGGGTCGCGCCGCCGCTCGATCAGCGCTGCGCTCTCCAGCTCGTCGAGCAGGCCGACGAGCTGGCCCTTGTCGTAGCCGAGGGCGTCGGCGATCGCGCCCTGCGTCTCGCGCGACCCCTCGTCGAGGACGGCGAGGATCGAGTGGTGGTACGGGTGCAGCCCGGCCTCGACGTAGGCGTCGTAGGAGCGTTCCTTCGCCGTCATCCCGAGCCGCTTGAGCAGGAAGAGCGCCGAAGAGAGGAGCTCTTCGGGAAACCGCTGCGGCGCCACGGGCTGGCCGGCCGGCTGCGGAGCTTTCGTGTTCACGTCAAGAAGTCTAGCGCAGACAACGGTTGCTCGTGTATATTGTTGATGTGAACAACGTTTCTGGAGGTCAAAGAGTGAACTCGTCTACGACTGAGCGCTTCCGGTGGAGCGCTCTGGCTCTGATCGTGACCGCGCAATTCATGGTTGTGCTCGACGTGGCGATCGTGAACGTCGCGCTGCCGGCGATCAAGAGCGACCTCGGCTTCTCCGAGGCCAGCTTGCAGTGGGTCGTCTCGGCCTACGCCATCCTCTTCGGCGGCGCGCTCCTGCTGGGCGGGCGCCTGGCCGACCTGCTCGGCCGCCGCCGGCTGTTCGTCACCGGGCTGCTTCTCTTCGCGGCCACCTCGTTGCTCGCCGGTTTCGCGTGGTCGGCGGGCTCGCTGATCGCGTTCCGGGCCGCACAGGGTCTCGGCGGCGCGCTCCTCGCGCCGGCGGCGCTCTCGCTGCTCACGACCACCTTCGCCGAGGGCCGCCAGCGGAACCTCGCGCTCGGGATCTACAGCGCGGCGTCCGGCAGCGGAGCCGCCGCAGGTGTGCTGCTCGGCGGCGTGCTGACGAGCTACCTGAGCTGGTCGTGGATCTTCTTCGTCAACGTCCCGGTGGGCCTCGGCGCGGCGCTGCTGGCGCCGGTGCTGCTCACGGAGAGCCGCGCCGAGCTCGGGCACCGCCACTTCGACCTGCGCGGCGCCGCGACCGTCACCTCGGGCCTGATGCTCCTCGTCTACGCGCTCACCCGCGCCACGACCGACGGCTGGTCGGCGCCCGTGACGGTGGCGCTGCTCGCGGCGTCCGCCGGCCTGATCGGCGGCTTCGTGCTGATCGAGGCGCGCTCGCCGTGGCCGCTGCTGCCGCTGCGCCTCTTCCGTCAGGCGACGCTGACGGCGGCGAACGTCTCGATGGCGATCATCGGCGCCGTCACGTTCTCGGAGTTCTTCCTGCTGACGCTGTACGTGCAGCAGGTGCTCGGCTACAGCGCAATCCAGAGCGGCGTCGCGTTCGTCGCGTTCGCCGGCACGGTCGTCGTCGTCTCGAACCTCGCGCAGATCGCGGTGGGACGGTTCGGCGTCCGGGCGACCCTGACGGCGGGCTTCCTCTCGTCGGCCGTCTCCCTCGGCTACCTCGCCCGGCTGCCCGTGCCCGCCGACTACTTCCGCGACCTCTTCCCCGCCTTCGTGCTCGGCGGAGCCGGGATGGCGCTCTCGTTCGTGCCGATCACGATCGGCGGCCTCGCGGGCGTCGACCGCGCCGACGCCGGCGTCGCCTCCGGCCTGATCAACACGAGCCGCCAGATGGGCGGTGCGATCGGCATCGCGGCGGCGACGGCGATCGCCGCCGCCGCGACCGGCGGCCACACCGGCAACCTCGTGCTCGTCGACCACGGCTTCCGCGTCGCCCTGGTGGCGCTGACCGCCTTGTTGGTCGTCGGCGCCGCCGTCGCCGGCCTGCTGGTGCGGCCGCCGGCGGCGCACGAGCCGCCCGCCGAGGTGGTCGCGGTCCCGGACGCCCCGGCGCTCGAGCAGGCGGCCTGATGACGGCCCTGGCACACGGCCGCCCGCTCGCGACCCGCCACCGCCACCAGCAGCACGTCGCCGCGCTCCTCGAGCAGATCGAGGAGCAGCGGCGGCGGCTCTACGCCCAGCAGGCGCGCGGCGTGAAGCCCGCAGCCCTCCGCGACCCGAAGAACGACCTGCGCGCGCTCCGCCGGCGACTCGCCGCCACGATCGCCCGCGCCCGCAGCGCGGCTCCCGCTCAGGCCGCGCCCACGTCCGAGTAACGTTGAGGCCGGGTCGCACAAGACCACGGCCGCGCTGCCTGCGCGGGGAAGGAGGAGAGCGATGGCAACCGACGAGTCGACACTGATCGCCGGGGAGCGGATCGGCGAGCTGACGCGGCGCGAGGAGAAGGTCCTCGACGAGCGCACCGCCGGCTCGGGCGAGCTCTACGCCCGCGCCCGGCGGGTGCTCGCGAACGGTGTCGCCTCCTCCTACCAGGTGCGCGATCCGTGGCCGATCTACGCCTCGCACGGAAAGGGCTCGCGGATCTGGGATCTCGACGGCCGGGAGCTGATCGACTTCCACAACGGCTTCGGCTCGATGGTGCAGGGGCACGCGCACGAGCGGATCGTTGCCGCCGTCCGCGACCGGGTCGGGCTCGGGACGCACTTCGCGGCGCCGACCGAGGACGCCGTGGTCGTGGCCGAGGAGCTGAGCCGCCGCTGGGGGCTGCCGCGCTGGCGGTACGTGAACTCGGGCTCGGAGGCGACGATGGACGCGATCCGGATCGCGCGCGCCGCGACCGGCCGCGACACGATCATGAAGATCTTCGGCTCCTACCACGGCCACCACGACTACGTGATGGTCGGCGTCGCGGCCGCCGCCGACGGCGACGGCGGCGAGGGAACGCGCGAGCGGCCGGCGTCGCTTCCCTACGGCGCCGGTATCCCCCGCTCCGTGGCCGAGATGACGATCCCGGTGCCGTTCAACGACGCCGAGTCGTTCGAGCGGCGGGTCGTCGAGCTCGAGGACGAAGGACGGCCGCCCGCCTGCCTGATCATGGAGGCGGCGATGATGAACCTGGGGGTCGTGCTGCCCCAGCCCGGCTACCTCGAGGCGATCCGCGAGATCACCCGCCGTCACGGCATCGTCCTGATCTTCGACGAGGTGAAGACGGGGCTCTGCATCGCGGCCGGCGGCGCGACCGAGCGCTTCGGCGTCACACCCGACCTGGTCACGCTCGCGAAGGCGCTCGGCGCCGGACTCCCCTCCGGGGCGATCGGCGGCAGCGAGGAGGTCTTCTCCGTCGTCGAGGACGGCAGCGTCTACCAGGTAGGCACCTACAACGGCAACCCGCTCTCGATGGCCGCCGCGCGCGCGGGCCTGCTCGAGGTCCTCACCCCGGAGGCGTACGCGCACCTCGACGCGCTCAACGAGCGCATCCTCGCCGGCTGCACATCGGTGATCGAGCGCTACGGGCTGCCGGGCTACGCCGTCGGCGTCGGCTCGAAGGGGTGCGTGACGTTCTCGCCGGTCGAGATCGTCGACTACGAGTCGTTCAAGCTGAACCAGGACAAGGATCTCAGCCAGCTCGCGTGGCTCTACACCATGAACCGCGGCATCTTCATGACCCCGGGCCGCGAGGAGGAGTGGACGCTGTCGGTCGCCCACGATTTCGACGACTGCGACCGGTACGTGGCGGTGTTCGAGGAGCTGGCGGCCGACCTGACCGCCTGAGCCCGCGGCCCGCGCGGCACGGTCCGCCGCGTCACCCCTCGACCCGGAAGACCGGGTGGTCGGCGGCGACGGCGGCGAGCTCCTCGGCGGTCGAGTCGGCGCCGACGCCGCCGAAGAACTGGCCGACCTCCCACTTCCAGCGCCGAAGGTAGGCGCGGAGGACCGGCTCCTTGTCGGCGTCGGCGAGCTCCCGTGCGGTGAAGTGCTCGCGGCGCCGGCCGAGCAGCAGCTCCCCCTCACCGGCGACGCGCAGGTTGCGGACCCATTGCGTGTGGCCGCGCGGGGCGACGAGGTAGCGCTGCCCGTCGAGGGCGAGCAGGTTGACGGGCGTGCGGCGCGGCTCGCCGCTCTTGCGGCCGCGCACCTCGAGTATGCGCGAGCCCCAGAAGCTGACACCGGCGCGCGTCAGAGCCGCGACGAGCCGGTTGAAGACGTTGCGGGTGAACCAGTCGGGAGCGTCGTAGTGGGCGGTGGTGGTCATGAGGATTCTCCTTCCCGTCGATCGAGGTGTCGCCCCGATCATCCACGGTCGGACAGCGCCGCCGTCCCCTCCTCCGAGCGCGCGGCAGTCCGAACCGGTGTCAGACACCTTTTAGGTGTCTGACACCGTCGGTGTCTGACACCGGTTCGGCTCACGCGACGGCGCGGGGAGGAAGACGAGTTCGGCCCCGGTTGCTGCCGGGGCCGAAGCCGTGCGAACGGATCGTGCGGGTCAGGCGGCGAGCGCCAGCTCCGGCTCCTCCTCCGCCTCGACCGGCTCGACGCGCTCGTGTGCGAGCCGGGGGAGCCACTCGAGCCAGCGAGGGAGGTACCAGTTCCACTCGCCGAGGAGCTTCATCGTCGCCGGCAGCAGCACCGCCCGGATCAGGGTGGCGTCGATCAGGATCGCGACGGCGAGACCGAAGCCCATCTGCTTCATGTCGAGCGTGTGCAGCGTCGCGAAGACGGCGAACACGGCGACCATCACCGCGGCCGCGATCGAGACGACCCCGGCCGTCCGCTTGATGCCCTCGGCGACGGCCTCACCGGTCTCCATGCCGCCGTCGACGAGCTCCTTGACCCGGCTGAGGATGAACACGTGGTAGTCCATCGAGAGCCCGAACAGGATCACGAACAGGAAGAGCGGCAGCCAGGTGGCGATCGCCCCGTTGGAGTGGAAGCCGAGCAGGCCCTCCGCCCAGCGGTGCTGGAAGACCGCGACCAGGATCCCGTAGGCGGCACCCACCGAGAGCAGGTTGAGCACGACCGCCTTGATCGGGATCACGATCGACCGGAACGTGACCAGCAGGAGGCAGAAGACGAGCAGGAGCACGAAGCCGAAGACGAGCGGTGCGTGCGCCTTCATCGTCTGGTTGAAGTCGCTCGTGCCGGCGGTCTGGCCCGTGACGGCCACCGTCGCGCCGGCCACCTTGCCGAGCGTCGCCGGAATCAGCGTGCCGCGGAGGGTCTCGAGCGCCCGCTGGGAGGCGACGTTGTTGCCGTCGCCCTGCAGCGGGATCGTCACCGTGGCGACCGTCCGGCCGGCGTTGACCTGCAGGTCGATCGGCTCGCTCATCTGGCCGCTCGCGAGCGCCCGCCGCTCGAGCGCCACGATCCCGCGCCGGACGGCCGGGGCGGTGACGTCGTGCGCCTCGACGACGACCTCGGCCGGCGTCTGGGCGCCGGGGAACGCCTGCTGGATCCGGTCGTAGGTCTTGACGATGCCGATGCTCTGCGGCAGGTCGGTGAAACTCGGCAGCTGCGTGTGCAGCGTCACGGTCGGGAGGCAGAGCGCGAGCAGCACGGCCGCACCGAGCGCGGCCGAGATCCCGGGCCGGCGCAGGACGCGGTCGAGCACCCAGCTCCAGACCCGCGGCTCGCGCGGCGTCTCCATCAGCCTCCGGAGAACCGGGATGCGGCTGCGGTGCAGCTTGTCGCCCATCCACGCCATCACCGCGGGCAGCACGGTGAGCGAGCCGACGAGCGCGACGGCGACCATGATCATCGAGCCGACCGCGATCGACGTGAAGATCTTGGAGCCGGTGAAGAGCATGCCGCCCATCGCGATCATCACCGTGAGGCCGGAGATCAGGACCGCCTGGCCGGAGGTGGCCGAGGCGACGATCAGCGCGTCGTGGCTGGAGAGACCCTTGTGCTTCTCCTCGCGGGCGCGGCGGATGGTGAAGAGCGAGTAGTCGACACCGACGGCCATCCCGATCAGCAGGATCACCGACTTGGTCGGGTCGGCGGCCGGGACGAGGTGGCTGACGAGCGTCGCGAGTGCCGTGGCGGCGAGCACGCCGGAGAAGGCGAGCAGAACCGGCACGCGCGAGGCGACGAACGAGCCGAAGGCGATCAGCAGGATCAGCAGCGTCAGCGGCAGCGAGAACAGCTCGGCCCGCTTAAAGTCCTTGCCGACCGTGTTGTTCAGCTCGTGCGTGGCGCTGGCGTAGCCGAAGTCGGCCACGTACAGGGCCGGGTGGGCGGCCTGCACCTTCGCGACCGCGTCCAGGACGGGCTGGATCTTCTTGGGCGAGTCCTGCATGGCGCCGCGGATCTCGTACTGGACGAGCGCCGAGCGGCCGTCGCTCGAGACCTGGCCGCGGTTGCCGGGTGCGAGCGGCGAGCGGATCTCGTAGACGGCGGGCTGGTGTGCGAGCGCCGTCGCGAGATCCCCAACGGCCGCGCGGAACGCCGGCGAGGCGACCGTCAGCGTCTTCGACTGGACGAGCACGGTCTCGGAGGCGCGGCGTCTTGAACCCCGCCTGGTCGAGGATCTGCTGCGCCTTCGCCGAGCCGCGGGTGGCGGAGTCGGCGTCGGTCTGCTTCTTGAGGCCGGCGAAGTGACCCATCGCGAGCGCGAGGGCGACGAAGGCGATCCAGCCGGCGAGCGCGGTCTTCCAGTGCTCCGCGCTCCAGCGGCCGGCGCGGCCGGCCAGGTTGAGCTTCGAGGCGGACATTGCGGTTTCTCCTCCAGAGTGGTTGACGGTCATGTCGCCACCCTCGCCGACCGTCTCTTCCGGCGGAATCGGGCCTCCCGGCCTTCCACGGTGCGGCTAGCCGTACTCTTCGGCAGCCGCTTCCCTAGAGGCTTGATGCGCATTTGTGGGCATACGCGGCTGGTGTGCCTGACACGGCGCGGCTCGGCCGCGTCGGGCTTGCCCGTAGCCACCGCTACGCGCTGCGCCCGCCCCGCCCGATCCGCTTGGTCAAGCGCATCCCCGCGCACACCCCAATACACATCAAGCCTCTAGGAGCGGAGGAAGGCGAGCACCGCGAGCACGCGCCGGTGGGTGTCCGGAGCCGTCGGGAGCCGGAGCTTCTGGAAGATGTTCGTGACGTGCTTCTCGACCGCGCGCTCGGTGACGAAGATCCGGCCGGCGATCGCGGCGTTCGAGAGCCCCTCCGCCATCAGCTCCAGCACCTCTCGCTCGCGCGGCGTCAGCTCGGCGAGCGGGTCGTCGCGGCGGCGCCGGCCGACCAGCTGCGAGACCACGGCCGGGTCGAGCGCCGAGCCCCCTGCGGCGACGCGTCGTACCGCGGCGGCGAACTCGTCGATGTGCGCGACGCGGTCCTTGAGCAGGTAGCCGACGCCCTCGGCGCTCTCCTGGAGCAGCTCGAGCGCGTAGCCCGACTCGACGTACTGGGAGAGCACGAGCACCGCCGTCTCCGGGTGCCGTTCTCGGATCTCCTTCGCCGCCCGCAGGCCCTCGTCGGTCTGCGTCGGGGGCATGCGGATGTCGACGATCGCGACGTCGGGCTTGTACGAGCGCACCTTCAGGAGCAGCTCGTCGGCGCTGCCGGCCTGACCCACGATCTCGAAGCCGTCGTCCGAGAGCAGCCGCGCGACCCCCTCACGCAGGAGCACGGAGTCGTCTGCGAGGACGACCCGGATCGGAGCCGCCGCCTCCACCCGGCGTAGCCTACGGCAGCGTCGACGAGCCTAGAAGCCGAGCAGCGCCCGGATCCGCTCGCCCGAGAGCTCGCCCTTGGGGATGAAGCCACGAACGGCGCTCGCGGTCACGAGCGAGCCGTAGTCGGCGCCGTCGCGGCTCGAGGTGAGGATCACGGCGGGCGGACGCGCGAAGGCCGAGAGGCGCTCGGCCACCTCGAACCCGTCGAGGTCGGGGAGCTGGACGTCGAGCAGGACGAAGTCGGGCGTCGAGTCCTCTGCCGCCTGCAGGCCCGCGGCGCCCGTGTCTGCTTCCGCGACCGTCCAGCCCTCGCCCTCGAGCAGCGAACGCGCCGTCGTACGGAAGCCGGCGTGGTCGTCGACGATCAGGCAGGTCGGCATCGCCCGGATCGTGGCACGCGCTTGCGGCGCAGCGCAGTGTGGCTACCTCCACTCTTCGCCGAACCGGGGTGCATCGATCGGCTAGCTTCCGCCCGAGGGCAGTGACGGCAGGACGGGCGACGACGACGGGGATCAGGGCCGACGAGCAGGCGGCGCTTCGGCGCGTGGCGACGCTCGTCGCCCGCGAGGCCCCGGCCGACGACGTCTTCGCGGCGGTCACCGAGGAAGTGGGCCGCCTCGTCGGCGCCCAGACCGCGAACACCTACTGCTTCCAGGGCAGCGACGAGGCGCTCGCGGTCGGCACGTGGAGCGGGCCGGGAGCCGCCGGCGTCTCGATCGGGCGCCGCCTCCGGCTCGACGGCCCGACGGCCGTCCCGCTCGTCCACCAGCGCCGCGAGCCCGTCCGCATCGACGACTACACGTCCATCCCGGGCCGGTTCGCGGCCTACCTGCGCGAGCTCGGCATCCGCTCCACGGTCGCGGCGCCGATCTTTCTCCAGGACCGGCTCTGGGGCGCGCTCACGGCCTCTACGACCCGCGGCGCCATGCCGGAGGGCAGCGAGCAGCAGCTCGCGGAGTTCGCGGAGCTCGTCTCCCACTCGCTCGCCAACCACGAGGCCCGGCGGCAGCTCCACGAGGAGCGCGACTTCGCGGCCGCCGTCGTCGAGCTGAGCCAGGCGCTCATCTGCGTCTTCGACCGCCAGGGGCGCATCGTCCGCTTCAACCGGGCCTGCGAGCGCGCGACCGGCTGGACCACCGAGGAGGCCGTCGGTCGCGACGCCCGGGAGCTCGATCGTGCCGCCCGAGCACCTCGAGCTGTTCGACGAGATCCTCGAACGCGCCTTCACCGAGCGGGAGCCGCATCCGATGCAGGGCTGGTGGCTGACGAAGGACGGCGGCCGCCGGACGATCGAGTTCTCCAACCGGCCGCTCCCGGATGCCGACGGCACCGTCGCCCACTTCGTCTCCACCGGTCTCGACGTCACCGAGCGCGAGCAGGCGACTGCCGAGATCGTCCGCCTCGCCTCGGAGCAGGCGGCCCTGCGGCGCGTCGCGACGCTGGTTGCCCGCTCGCCGGAGCCCGAGCTCGTGTTCGAGGCGGTCGCGGAGGAGGCCGGGAGGCTGCTCGGCGCCGACTCGTCCGGCACGATCCGCTTCGACGGCGACACGGCAACCACCGTCGGCCGCTGGGCCGCGGGCGAGATCCGCGACTTCCAGGCCGGCTCCGTGGTGTCGCTGGCGGACAGCGACGGCCTCACGGCGGTCGTCGCCCGGACCGGCAGGCCGGCGCGGATCGACGACTATGCCGGTGTGCGCGGCGAGGCCGCCCGGCGCATGCACGAGGCGGGTTACCGCTCGGGTGTCGGGGCACCGATCGTCGTCGGCGGTCGCACCTGGGGGATGGTGCTCGTCTCCTCGACGGCCGAGGAGCCGCTCGGCCCCGATGCCGAGCGCCGGCTCGACGACTTCGCCGAGCTCGTCGCACTGGCGCTCGAGAGCGCCCAGGCACGCACGGAGCTCGTCGAGTCGCGCGCGCGGATCGTGAGCGAGGGCGACGCGGAGCGCCGCCGGCTCGAGCGCAACCTCCACGACGGCGCCCAGCAGCGACTCGTCACGCTGTCGCTGCAGCTGCGGCTTGCGCACGCGCGGCTCGACGACGATCCAAGGGCGGCGGGCGAGCTGATCGACGCGGCGGCGGAGGAGCTCCAGCTCGCGCTCCAGGAGCTGCGTGAGCTCGCACGCGGCCTCCACCCCGCTGTGCTCACCGACCGCGGCCTCGCTCCCGCCCTCGAAGCAGTCGCCGCCCGCGCACCGTTCCCGGTCGAGATCGAGGGAGTCCCCGACGACCGGCTCCCCGAGTCGCTCGAAGCCGCGGTCTACTACCTCGTCTCCGAGAGCCTCACGAACACGGCCAAGCACGCGGACGCCACCGCCGTCACGGTGACGATCCGCCCGGCAGCAGACACGGTCGGCGTCGAGGTGAGCGACGACGGCAAGGGCGGCGCCGACCTCGCGGCCGGCACCGGCCTGCGCGGGCTCGCGGACCGCGTCGAGGCGCTCGGCGGCCGGCTCACGATCACCAGCCCGCCGGGAGTCGGGCACGACGATCCACGCGGTCCTGCCGCTCACGCAGCACCGCCCGGGCTGACCTCGCGATCGGTCGCGATCGGGTGCACGCCGGCGCCCCGCCGGCGTGCACCTTCCACGTCGGGCGATCGGCTACGGCAGCATGACGTGGATCGCGCTGAACGTGCCCCAGCTGGTCGAGACGCCGTCTCCGTCGATCCTGGCGGTGCCGTAGGGATCGCCGGGAAGCGGGATGTAGGCGTCGGCGGCGTCGAGGTAGAGCGGCTTGCCGTCGTAGGTCACCTGGTGGCTCCCGTCGGGCCGGACGATCGTGCCGAGCGCGTGCTGGTCGACGCCCGGATCGGCGTGCGGCCGGTGCGTCGTCAGGAGCGGCAACCACTCCTGGGCGCACTGCCCGTCGCAGGCGCTTCGGTGACGGGTGTCGCTGCTGAGGGTGTAGACGGGAAAGCCCGCCGCGGGGAAGACGCTGAAGTCGTTGTTCATCGTCGCCGCGAGCACCATCTCCTCCGCGCCGCTGCCGCCGGCGGGGGCGACCTCGAGCCGCAACTCGGCCTGGCCCGGTGCGATGCGGCCCCTGCTCGGGTCGACCAGGTACCACGTGCCCGTGGGGCTCGTGACGGGGTCGAACAGGTTGGCGCCCTCGGTCTCTCCCGGCGTCTCGTCGAGGAAGAACCGGTAGAGCGGCTGGCCCGCGTAGGTCACCTGCTGCACCGGCCCGGCGAGCACGTCGTTCCGGATGACCGTGCCGAGCAGGGTGGGGTTGACCCCGGGCCCTGCGAGCGGTGCGCCGTCGGTCAGGAGCGCGGGCCAGAGCACGGTGTCACACGGATGGCCGAGGGCATTCGAGTTGTCGCTGCAGGCGTACGCAGCGCCCGACAGGCTGTGCAACTGGTCGGATGTGAGCAGGTAGAGGGAGCAGCCGGCGTAGTCGCCCGAGCCGACGACCAGAACCCGTCCCGTAGGCGGTCGACGCGGCCGAGACGGTCGCGGGGCCGGTCGGGGCGCCGGTGACCGGATCGGCGCACGAGGGGCCTGCCTGAACCTGCGCGCCCGCGGGCGGGCTGAAGCGAAGAGCCGCGCCGACGAGCCCCACGGTGAGCGCGACGACCGCGGCGACGAACACAGCCGTCCCCCGGAGCCCGCGCGACGGCATCGGTCTCGAGTGCATGTGATTTCCTCCTCAGGTCGAGTTCTCCGGCGCTCGACCATCGCTCCTGGACCTCACGCGAGGCTCACGGCCGGCTCACGCCGGCACCTTTCGCAACGCGTCCCCAGGTGCTTGACTCCTGTCGAAGGGAGGTGGTGCGCGCGCAGAACAACCTCGAGTTCCGGCTCCTCGGCCCGCTGGAGGTCCTGGTCGGGGGGCAGCCCGTGCCCCTGGTCGGCGCGAAGCAGCGGGCATTGCTGGCGCTCCTCGTGCTGCGGGCGAACGAGGTCGTCTCGCACGACCGGCTCGTCGACGAGCTCTGGCCCGAGAACCCGCCGGCCACCGACCACGCGCTGCAGATGCAGGTCTCACGGCTGCGCCGGACGCTCGCGGATGCAGGCGACGGCGAGCTGATCGCCACGCGTCCCGGCGGCTACCTCCTCGCACACGATCCAGCCGGCGTCGATCTGTGGCAATTCGAGTCGCAGCTCCGCGAGGCTCGCGCCCTGCTCGAGGAGGGGGAGCCCGCACGGGCGGTGGAGCTGCTGCGCGGCGCACTGGCGCTCTGGCGCGGCGAACCGCTGGTGGGAGTCCCGCTGGGGCCGTCGCTGAGCGCAGAGGCGGCGCGCCTCGACGAGCTGCGACTCGCCGCGTTCGAGGACCGGATCGAGGCGGAGCTGCTGCTCGGCCGGCACGCCCGCGTGGCCGGCGAGCTCGAAGCTCTCGTCCTCCGCCATCCGGTGCGCGAGCGGCTGCGCCGGCTGCTGATGCTCGCCCTCTACGGCTCGGGGCGCCAGGCCGACGCGCTCGCCGCCTACCAGGACGCGCGCCGGACGCTCGTCGAGCAGCTGGGGATCGAGCCGGGCGAGCAACTGCGCGAGCTGGAACGGCAGATCCTGCGCCACGACGACGATCTCGCGCCGCGGCGACGGCGACGGGCGCGCGGCGAGATGCCGGATGTCCGCTACGCCCGCAGCGGCGACACGAGCATCGCCTACGCCACCGTCGGTGAGGGCCCCTTCGACGTGGTGTTCATCAGCGGCTGGGTGCTCTCGAACTTCGCCGTCGCGTGGGAGGGCCCGGCCGCCGCGTTCTACCGGCGCATGGCGTCGTTCTGCCGGCTGATCCTCTTCGACAAGCGCGGCACCGGCCTCTCGGACCGCGACGTCGGCCTGCCCGACTTCGAGACGCGCATGGACGACGTCCGGGCGGTGATGGACGAGGTGGGCTCGCAGCGTGCCGGGATCATGGGCGTCTCCGAAGGGGGGCCGATGGCCGCCCTCTTCGCCGCCAGCCACCCCGACCGCACCGCCGCCTCGGTGCTCTACGGGACCGGCGCGAGCTGGCAGTGGGCGCCCGAGTATCCGTGGGCTCCCACCGCGCAGGAGAAGCGGCGCATACGCGAGGCGATCGCCGCACGCTGGGGCGAGCCGGAGTTCTTCGACGACATGCTGGACTGGTTCGCTCCCAGCCTGCGCAACGACGAGGAGGTCAAGCGCTGGTGGCGCCGCTGGGCCGTCAGCAGCGCCAGCCCGTCGGCCGCGGAGGCGCTCTGGCAGATGAACAGCGAGATCGACATCCGGCAGGCGCTGCCGGCGATCCGCGCACCGACGCTCGTCCTGCGCGTCGCCGACGACCGGGACTGGCACCCGGAGGAGACCCGCTATCTCGCCGAGCGGATCCCGGGGGCGGAGCTGGTGACGTTCCCCGGCGCCGACCACGGCTGGTGCTTCCAGACCGAGACCGTCTGCCCGACGGTGGAGCGGTTCCTGACCGGCCTCTGGGACCGTGGCGACTGGCACGAGACGGAGACGCGGCGCGTGCTCGCGACGCTTCTCCGCGTCGAGGTCGTCGCACCCCTCGTGAGTGCGCGACCCGGCGCCAAGCACCGCCGCGGCACCTTCGAGGAGCAGCGTGCGCGCATGCACGAGCAGCTGACGCGCTTCCGCGGCGTCGAGCTCGACGGCCCCGACGGCAGTCTCCTCGCACGCTTCGACGGCCCGGCGCGGGCCATCCGCTGCGCCTGCGCGATCGCCGAGTCGGCGCACGAGCTCGGCATCTCGGTCCGCGCCGGCGTGCACACCGGCGAGTGCGAGCTCGTCGACGGCAAGGCGGACGGCGTCGCCGTGCAGATCGGCGAGCACGTCGCCGCCGCGGCCCGCCCGGGTGAGGTCCTCGTCTCCCAGACGGTGAAGGACATCGTCGCCGGATCGGGCCTCGCCTTCGACGCACGCGGCCACATCCGGCTCGGCGACGGCCTCGGCGAGTGGCGACTCTACGCAGTCGCCACTCGCTCCTTGCCCGCCCGAACTGCGAGCGCCTGAACCCGGGCCGTCAGCGACGGCCCGAGTCGAGCGCGAGCTCCGGCTCGGCGGCAGCCGCCTTGCGGCTCCCGGCGCGCGTTGCCGTCAGGTGTTGCGCGACGTGGGCGGCGTCGCGGCCGACGCCGGGCAGCACGTCCGAGACAGCCGCGTACTGGAAGGCGAGGCCGACGAAGTACAGCCCCGGCGCCGACGGCACGACGCCGCGCTCGTGCAGCGGCTCGCCGTCGTCCGCGACCACGGGCAGGTCGATCCACGAGAAGTCGTAGCGGAACCCCGTGCACCAGACGACGTTGGCGACGTCGAGCGCTCGGCCATCCTCGAGCAGCGGCAGCCCGTCGCGGACGCCGGACACGCGCGGGACGCCCTCCACGCCGGCGGCGGCGAGGTCCCGGGTCTTCACCCGGATCAGCGGTGTCGCCATCGCGATGAACCGCGGGCGCGCCTTGCGACCGACCGGCGTCCTCACGGTGAGCACGTGCGTGCCCAGGAACCGGATCACCGGCAGCACGAACCGTGCCGGGATGCTGCCGTGCCGCACCGGGATCTCGCCCGACGGGGTCCCGGCCTGGAACACCTCGTGCGTCCGCGCGAGCTCGAACGCGATCTCGGCGCCGGAGTTGCCGAGTCCCACGACGAGCACGCGTCCGTCTCGCAGCTGGGATGGGTTGCGGTAGTCGGCCGAGTGCAGCTGCGTGATCCGCGGGTCGAGCTCCGACGCGAACGCCGGCAGCTTCGGCACACGGTGCGCACCCGTCGCCACGACGACGTTGTCGGCCTCGAGCGTCTCGAGCCCCGACTCGACCACGAACCTCTCGCCGTCGCGGAAGACCCGGTCGACGAAGACCCCGTGCGCACGGGAAACTCGAACCGTGCCGCGTACGCCTCGAGGTAGTCGCCCAGCTCGTCCTTGGTCGGGAACGTCCACGGAGGCGCCGGGAACCGCAGCCCCGGCAGGCCGTCGTACCTCGCCGGCGTGAACAGGCGCAGCGAGTCCCACCGCCTCCGCCACGCATCGCCGATCCGCTCCTCCGCGTCGAGGAGCAGGAACGGGCGCCCCTGCTTCTTCAGGTGGTAGGCCGTCGCGAGCCCCGCCTGGCCACCGCCGATGATCACCGTCTCGAACCGTTCCATCGTCTCGCCTCCTCGATCTCCGCTCACACCCGGAAGGCTAGGAAGGAGCGGGCGCTGCGACATCGCCCGTATTCACCAACTTCACGCGACGCCCGCCGTGGTCATTTCTGACCATCGGCGGCGTCAGAGGAGGTCGCGCTCGAAGGCGAACGCGGCCGCGGCCGTCCGCGAGGAGACCCGCAGCTTCGCGAAGATGTTCTGGACGTGCCGGGCGACGGTGTGCTCGCTCAGCACGAGCGCCAGCTGCGATCTCGCGGTTCGTCTTGCCGGCCGCGACGAGCCGGAGCACCTCGAGCTCCCGGCCGCTGAGGCCGTGCTCATCCCCGCGCTCGGCGGCCCCGAGCAGGGCGTCGACGCGGTCAAGGTCGGGTCGCGCTCCGAGCTCGGCGAACACCGCACGCGCCGCCTCGAGCTCCAGCCGCGCCGTGTCCTCGTCGTCGAGCGCCCGGCAGGCCGTCGCCACGAGCACCCGCGCCCGGGCGGCCTCGTACGGGGCGCTCCCACCTGCTGCCAGCCCTGCAACGCCCGCCGCGCCGCGACGAGGGCCGCCTCCGGGTCACCGCCCGCGAGCGCGACCGAGCCCTCGACGCAGGCGGAGATCGCACCCAGCATCGCGCTCGGGTACTCCGAGGCGATCGCGGCGAGCTCGGCGCAGGCGCTGCGAGCCTGCTCGTGATCGCCGAGCGCGATCGCGATCTCGACGGACGCGGGCAGGAGTCGCGACCGCTGGAGCGGCGCGATCGTCTCGGCGAGCGCACGGCGAATCGCTGCACCCGCGGAACGCGCATCGCCCGCGGCCAGCCGCAGCAGCGCCAGGCCGGGCTGCGGCTCCCGGCCGCAGGCGTTCGCGTCGCGGTAGGCCGCCTCCGCGGCGGCAACCTCGCCCTGCCGGCGCAGCACCTCCGCCTGCTGGTAGGCGGCCTGGCCGGCCGCGCGCCGGTTCAGCACCCGCTCGCAGCGCTCCCGGGCCCGCCGCGCCTCGTCGAGCGCCTCGAGCCAAGCGCCGTGCAGCTGCAGGATCTCGGCCCGGTGGGCGAGACACCGCCCGGTGAAGGCGACCAGCTCCGGCTGCCCCTCCCACCAGCGCGCCAGCGCGCCCGTCCACTCGTGCGCGCGCTGCAGCTCGTACGCCTCCTCGCACCCCGCGATCGCGCCGCAGTAGACGATCCCGGTGACGATCGGCGTCAGCTCGCCCCCGACCGCAGCCAGCATCGCCTCGTCGAGGAGCCGGAATCCCTCGTCGAGGCGCCCGAGCCTGATCAGGGCGTTGCCGTGGACGTGCGACGCGAGCGCGAACAGGTCGCGGTCCCCGAAACGCTCGCCGAGCGAGGCCGCCTCGGCCGCAACCTCCACGACGAGCGCGTGCTCTCCGGCCGCCTCGTGCCTCAGGGCGAGCGGCAGGAGCAGGTACCCCCGCTCCGGGCAGTCGCTCTTCTCGCGGTCGACCAGCCGCTGCGCCCGCGCGAACCAGCCGCCCGCCTGGGCGCCGTCCCCGAGCATCGCCAGGTTGACGCCGAGGTGGACGGCCGCGCGCGCTCCGGCACGCGACTCGCCCAGCTCGACGTACGCGTGGTGCGCGCGTTCGAGCGTCCCGAGAAACTCCTCGACCCGCCCGAGCATGTACGCGGCGACGGCCAGCGCCTCCAGGTCCTCGGCCCCGAGCGGGGCCTCACGGTCGGCGCGACGGAACGCCTCGTACGCAGCCGTCCATTCGCGCTGCGCGTACGCCCGGCGGCCGCCGTCGTGGTCGGCTTCCGGGGTCACGACCACGCGGTCCCTCCCGGCGCCGCAGCCATAGCCGGGCTGCGACTCACGGCTCAGCCCGCCGCCGCCGGCGCGATGTTCTGGTTGTGGTGGAAGACGTTCTCGGGGTCGTAGCGGCGCTTGATCTCCGCGAGCCGCTGCCGGTTGGCGCCGTACGCCGCGTCGAGCGCGTCCGCATCCTCGTCGTCGTCGTAGTAGTTGAGCCAGCGCCCGTCGGCACGGTGCGGGGTGATCGCCTCGAAGGTCTCTCTGATCCAGGCGATGTTCTCCGCGCTCGCAGCAGGGTCGAGCCACTGCTGCGGCATCACCATGTTGTAGCCGGGCCGGCGGTGCGGCACGGCCGTCGCGGCCGGGTCGACGCGCGTGACGGCGCCGTGGAAGTGCTCGATCAGGATCTGGCCGAGCGGCGAGGGGCAGCTGCGAAACCGCTCGACGAGCGTGTCGATCAGCTCGTCGGAGAGCTCGCGCACGAAGCTCGACTTCCAGTAGTTGAACGCTCCCTCGGGAGCCGACTCGTCGAGCATCCGGCCCAGCACCGGGTACGGCATCGGGCCGACCTCGACGAGCGCCGGCGAGCCCCACTCCGTCAGCGGTCGCAGGTCGCGCTCCGCGGCCTCCCGCCCACCCGCGTGGCAGATCGCGAGCCCGCCGAGCGGCACCCCCGAGCCGTCGGGCGCATGCACGAGCACGCCGAAGACGGTGAGCTCGTCCGGAACGTCGGCCGTGAACTCCCGGTAGAAGCGCAGGAGCTCGGGCGCCGCGTCGAGCGGGTGCGCGATCAGCCCGCCCACCACCTCGGGGTGCGGGTGGAGCCGGAAGACGAACGAGGTGACGACGCCGAAGTTGCCGCCGCCGCCCCGGATCGCCCAGAAGAGATCGGGATGCTCGTCCTCGCTCGCCCGCACGACCTCGCCGGTTGCGAGCACGACCTCGGCCTCGACCAGGTTGTCGACGGCGAGGCCGTGCATACCCATCAGCCAGCCGAGGCCGCCGCCGAGCGTATAGCCGCCGACGCCGGTCGAGGAGATCAGGCCGCCCGTCACCGCGAGCCCGTGCAGGCCGGCCTCCCGGTTCACGTCGCGCCAGCGCGCTCCGCCCCCCACGCGCGCGAGCCGCGCCTGCGGGTCGACGTCGACCGCGTGCATCGGCCCCAGGTCGACCACGAGCCCACCGTCGCAGACCGCCCGTCCTGCGGGACTGTGGCCGCCGCCTCGAACCGCGAGCTCGAGCCCCTCGTCGACCGCGAAGCGCACGGCCGCACTGACATCCGCCGTCCCGCGGCACTCCGCGATCACGAGCGGACGCTTGTCGACCATCCCGTTGAAGCAGCGGCGCAGCTGCTCGTACGCCGGATCCTCCGGGCCGGTCAGCACGCCGTCGAACCGCTGCGCCAGCACCTCACGCCGCTCCGACGTCAACGTCGTCATACCCGCCTCCTTCCCCTCGGCGAATCAGCGGGAAGGAGAGGCACGGGCGCGCACAGCTGCAGCTCCTGCAGCCGTTCCTACGGCACCGGGGTCACCCCACTCCCCGCTCCGGCGACGCTGTACCGCCGTCGCCGTGCCGACGCGCAACGGCAACCACAGCATCGTGTTCCGATCTGGTGGGTGGCAAGTATGACAAACGCCCTCCGGCGGCGCAAGGCGGCCGAAGGCTCTCGAGAACGGCTGGCCACCGTCGCGGGGCTGTGCTGCCGCCGCTACCCGACGCGCCTCGCGACCTCGTCGCAGTAGAGCGTCCCCAGCGGGCCGGCCGCCCGCAGTTGGGGTTCTGCGATCTCGAGGATCGACTCGCAGATGACGCAACGGTGCTCGGCGGGGGCCTGCTCGAGCGTGGCCAGGTGGTGTTGCACGTCGGCGCTGGTCAGGAGGCGGCGGTCGTCGTCGGCGGATGCCCTGACGCGATACAGGTAGGTGACGAGGCGGCTGCGCCAGTAGTCGCCCCCGTCGGGGTAGGCGGCGACGACCGCTCGCAGCTCGTCCCGCAGCGTGTCGACCGCGTCACCGCGGGCGCGTTCCGGCACGTCAGCCTGCGCGCCTGAGCGACGGTGGCGGCCCTGCAACCACGACGACCCGGGACTGAGTCCCGTCCTCGGCGGCGGCGGCAAACGTCTCGCCGAGCACGCGGCGGGCGGCGTAGTAGAGGCTGCGGACGCTGAGGCTCTGCTGTGTTGCGAGGTCGAGGACGACCTCGGCGAGCGGCGGCTCCGCGGAGACGACGTCGAGGCCGTACTCGCGGGCGAGCAGCTGAATCGCCTGCTCGGCGGCGGCGCGTCGCGGCGCATTCTCGAGCGCCTGGAAGACCGCGACGGTGTCGATCCGGCCGAGCAGCTCTTCCTGCCAGTGCCGCTCGCGCAGGTGCTGCCGGGCGATCCGGTCGACGTTCACCGTGTCCTCGGGGGCGACCCGCTCGAGGCGTGCGGCCAGCTCGTCTGCACCGTCGGCCGAGGTCATCAGGATGATCGAGTCGGGCGCCGCAATGACCTTGCCGTCCGGCGAGGTGACACGGCCGCGGTCGAGCAGCCCGTAGAGCGCACGCCGTGCCGCCGGATGCGCCTTGTCGATCTCGTCCAACAGGATGATCCGGCTGCCCTTCTTCAGCTCGGCGATCAGCGGCGGGTCGGGGGTGTAGCCCTCGAGCCCGGGCGAGGCGCCGAGCAGGCGGTGCACGTCGTAGCCGTCGGTCAGCTCGTTGCAATCGATGCGGTAGACGTGCCTGCCCGGCCAGCCCGCGAGCGCGAGCGCATCGGCCAGCGCCTCGGCCGCCGCCGTCTTCCCCACCCCGCTCGGCCCCAGCAGCAGCGCCGTCGCCGGCCGCGACGGAACGCGCTTCCCGACCTGCGTGACCGCAAGCCGCGCGATCGCCCCCAAGGCCGGCTGCTGCCCCGTCACCGCCGCATCGAGACGCGCCGTCAACGCCTCCACCCGTGGCAGCCGCTTCCCCGCCCGCTGCAGCAGCGAGGTCGCGCCGCCGATCGCGAGTTGCGGCTGCGCATCCGCCCGCGGCGGCGCGGGACGCTCGGGCAGCGGCCCCGTCGGCAGCCCGTACGCGCGCGCCAGCGAGCCGTTCCAGAAGCACGTCAGCTCGACCGCGTCCCCGAACGGGAAGCTGCCGGTCGTAAACAGCGTGTCGAGCCGGAAATCGACCGCACCGTCGACCGCGCACGGCGCCACCTCCACGATCACACCGCCCGCCGCGACCGGCCGAAACCGCAGCGGCCCCGAACGCGGGCTGCAACAGGGCGGGTAGTCGACCCGGGCGAACGACGTCACCTCACCCGCGTCGAAGAACCGCTGGAACCGATCGAGATCAGAGCCGACGAACCGCCGCAAGGGCGACCGACACTACCGAACGCCTGTTCCCCCGACAACCCGCCGAGCGCCGGCAAAACGAGCACGTTGCAGCCCTTTCCGCGGGCCGGGGGCGGCGGGGCCGGCGGCCGCAGCAGCTGAGTCTTCTCACCACGGCAACGTGCTCCTCTGCATCGCGCGCGACCCGCAGATCCGGATCAGCGAGATCGCCGACAACGTGGGCATCGGCGAGCGTGCGGCCCAGAGGGGAGACCCGGTGTAGCGGTTGCGCCGCCCTTCGGCCGGCCGCTCGTGACGAGCCGGATGCGACGGGATATCCGGGGAGGGCCCGGGCTCGCCCGCCGCTCCCGCTGCCGCACCGCGACGGCCGTCTACCCGGCGGCGCCGCCCGGCGTCACGAATCCCGCTTCATAGGCGAAGATCACGGCCTGGATCCGGTCGCGCAGGGCGAGCTTCGAGAGCACGTGGCCGACGTGCGTCTTCGCCGTGTGTTCGGAGACGAAGAGCTCCTTGCCTATCTCGGCGTTCGAGAGGCCGCGCGCGAGGAGCCGCAGCACCTCCCGTTCGCGCCCCGTCAGGCGCTCGAGCGCTTCGGTCAGCTCGGGCGAGGGCACCGGCAGCGAGGCGAAGCGCTCGATCACGCGCCGCGCGACGGACGGCGCCAGCAGCGCCTCGCCGGCGGCGACGACGCGCACCGCCTCCAGCAGGGTCTCGGCGGGGGCGTCCTTGATCAGGAAGCCACTTGCGCCGGCACGGACGGCGGCGAACACGTACTCGTCCAGGTCGAACGTCGTCAGGATCAGGATCCGGGTCGGCGCATCCGCGGCGACGATCCGGCGAGTCGCCTCGAGGCCGTCGAGCACCGGCATCCGGACGTCCATCAGCGCCACGTCCGGCGCGTGCCGGGCGACCACCGCCACGGCTTCCTCCCCGTTGCCGGCCTCCGCGACCACCTGCATGTCGTCCTCGCCGTCGAGAAGCAGCCGGAAGCCGCGCCGGACCATCGCCTGGTCGTCGGCGACGACGACGCGGATCACGCGCGCTCCAGCGGCAGCTCGGCGCGCACGGCGAAGCCGCCGCCCGCCCGCGGCCCCGCCTCGAGCGTCCCCCCGTAGAGCTCCGCCCGCTCGCGCATGCCGACGAGGCCGTGCCCGTTGCCGTCCGCCGTTGCCGCGCCCGGGCCCCGATCGTCGACGGAGAGCTCGAGCCGGCGTGGCCCGTAACGGACGCGAACGTGGGTGGCCGCGCCGGCCGCGTGCTTGAGCGCGTTCGTGAGCGCTTCCTGCACGATCCGGTAGGCGGCGAGATCGAGGCCTGCCGCGAGCTGCCGCTCCTCGCCCTCGAGCTCGAGCTCGACCGGCAGCCCCGCCTCGCGCACCTGCTCGACGAGCGTGGGCAACGCGGCCATTCCGGGCTGCGGCGCGAGGTTCGGCTCCTCGTTCTCGGCGCGGAGCAGTCCGAGCAACCGCCGCATCTCGGCGAGCGCCTCCCGCCCGGTCTGCTCGACCTCCCCGAGCAGCTCCGCCTCCTCGGGCCGCTCGGCGCCGATCCGCCGGCGGACGACGCCGTTCTGGACGACCATGACGCTGACGGAGTGCGCAACGACGTCGTGCAGCTCTCGCGCGATCCGCGCGCGCTCCTCGAGCACGGCCTGCCGCGCCTCGCGCTCGCGCTCGCGGTCGAGCAGCTCTGCGTGACTCTCGAGCCGCTGCGCGCGGTGTGACCGCTCGCGCAACGCCGCGCCGAGCCCCCACCCGCCGGCGTAGAGCACGACGACGAACAGGTAGTCGCCGCTCTCGTGCCGGTTCGAGTCGAGCCGGAGCCCGACGAGCATCAGCGCGAGCGCAGCCGCGAGGCCGAGCAGGGCAGGGCGTCGGGCCGCGTTCGCCCCGGCGGAGTAGGTGGCGAGCAGCGTGGCGAGCAGGACGTACAGCTCGCTCGCCGTTCCGTCGACGAACCCGAGCGTCATCATCGCCGCGAGGCTGGCGGCGAGAACGGCGAGCGGCGCCGTTCGCCGCCAGGCGAGCGGCCCCGTCATCGCGAGCGCGACCAGGGCGACGACTCCGCGTGGCGCCTGGTGGCCGGAGAGGAAGGCGTCCGCCTCGGCCAGCGCGACGAGCCCGAGCGCGACGACGGCGTCCCCGAGCGGAACGCGGAACCGGAGCGGTATGAGCGCCGCGGCTGCCATGGGCGGACCGTATCGCCATGCGGCGACGGCCGCATCGCCCGCGCCGGCGATCGGCCGACGTGGGATATCGCCTGCGCGGGTGATGCCGAGAGGCCGCTCCCGGCGACGACGCAGCACCGCCGGCGCCCTAGCGTCTGAAGCGTCACCCATCCGGAGGTCCCGATGCTCTCACTGTCCGACCCGACCCGCTTCCGCCGTCGCATCGGCGGCGCCTCGCTCGTTCTCGGCCCGGTCGCGCTCGCCGCGTCGCTGGCGCTCAAGGTCGTCAACACCGACGACGCCCGCGGGATGCTCGACGCCGCCGCGGCGCATCACGACCGGCTCGTCGCGTCGAACGTCGCACAGCTCGTCGCCGTCGTGCTGATGCTGCCCGCCACCCTCGCCGTCCTGCACATGCTCCGCGGTCGCGGAGCCGCGCTGGGCCACGTCGCGATCGGCCTGCTCTTCCTGAACCTGATCGGCAACGCCGGCGACGTGATCATGGGGCAGCTGCTCGCCTCGCTCTCGACGGACGGCGTCTCCGCCCGGGACGTGACGCTCCTCGCTTCCGTCAAGGACAGCGGCGTCGGCAGCGTCGTGGAGCTGCTCGTGCTCTTCGGCCTGCTCGGCTTCCCGCTACTCGCCGGCGCGCTCTGGCGGGCGGGAGTCCACCGCGCCGTGCCTGCCGCGATCGCGGTCTCGTTCCTCTCGTTCTTCGTCCCGATCCCGGAGGCGATCGGCGGCGCGCTGATGGCGGTCGCGCTCGCGTGGCTCGGCGTCGAGATCCTCGCCGGCGGCGACGAGCGCTGGCGGCACGGCTTCGCCGCGCGCGACCGGGTCGAACGGGGCGCGGCCGTGGAGTCACCCGCCTAGCTCGCGACCGCCCGACCTCGGTTCCTTCAGCTCGTGGTCGCCGCGTTGCGGGGGCGCGACCAGCGCCTCCGAAGCGCGTGGACGCCGACGACGAGAACGGCGCAGGTCGCGAGCACGACGGCCCACGGAACCCAGAAGCCGGCGGAGTCGAGGTGCACGTTCGCGTTGTGTGCCGGCCCCCAGGCCACCATCGCCAGGCCGACGACCCAGCCGCACCCGGCGACGGAGAGGGCGAGCGTGCGGCGGAGCAGAAACGCTGCGATGACGGCGATGGCGAGAACGACGATGTCCATGTTTCCTCCCGGTCGTGTCGGTGGTCGCCGGAGACGCTAGAGGGGCCTGCACCGGCACGGTATCGGCCGCGCGGCCGTTCTTCGAGGAGGGCGGCGTAGCCCGCGCGGCGGATTGCAGCGCGCGGCGGCCGCCTCTACTTTGCGGGCATGAACGTCGCGGCGAAGCTCCCGGCGCTGCGCACGCGGCAGGCCCCCCTCGTTCTCGACGGGCTCGTCGCGCTCGTGCTGACCGTGGTGACGCAGGTGCAGATCGGGGCGTCGCGCCCCGCCGCGCACGCTGCGATGCTGCTCACGCTCGCGCTCGCGTTCCGTCGGCGCGCTCCGCTGGCGGTCGCCGTTCTCGCGGGAGCAGCGGTGGCGGCACAGGGACTCGCAGTCCAGCCGCCGTCGGTGTTCGGCGAGTACGTGGCGATCACGCTCGCCGCGTACACCGTCGCGGCCGAGGCCACCCTGGGTCGAGCGCTCGCGGGGCTGACGGCGATCGTCGCCGGTGTCGTCCTCCACGACATCCCGACGCCCGAGTACGGGACTGCGGGCGGCATGGCCAGCGACCTCGTCACGCCCGTGGCATTCTGGGGAATCGGCCGTGCAGTGCGCATCGCGTACGTGCGCGCCCGAGCCGCCCGCGCGGAGGCGGAGGCCGCCGCAGCCAGAGCCTCCGAGCTGACGCGGGCGGCGATCGCGGAGGAGCGGCGGCGGCTGGCGCGCGAACTGCACGACATCGTCACGCACAGCCTCGGTGTCATCGTGCTCCAGGCGCAGGGCGGCCGGCGCGTCCTCGGCTCCAGGGAGCAGGTGGTGAACGACGCGCTCGTCACGATCGAGCGGTCGGGACGCTCGGCGCTCGAGGAGATGCGACGGCTGCTCGGGCTCCTGCGCGAGAACGGCGAGCGCTCCGGCATCGCGCCGCCGCCGCGGCTCCGCGACCTCGACGGACTCGTCGCCGGGGTGGCCGAGGCAGGGCTGCCGGTGGATCTGCGCGTCGACGGCGACCCGGTCGAGCTCGAGCCGGGGCTCGAGCTGTCCGCCTACCGGGTCGTCCAGGAGGCGCTCACGAATGCCCTCAAGCATGCGCCGGGCGCGTATACACACGTCGCCGTCCGCTACCGGCCGCGGTCGCTCGAGCTCGAGATCTCGGACGACGGCGACGGCGGCGACGGCACGCCGCTCGCCGGCGATGGCCGCGGCCTGCTCGGGATGCGCGAGCGGGTCGGCTTCTACGGCGGCGTCCTGGAGCACGGCCGGCAGCCGGACGGCGGCTTCCGCGTCCACGCGACGTTTCCCCTCGCCGCCTCGTGAGCATCCGCGTCCTGATCGCCGACGACGAGGCGATGGTGCGCACGGGCTTCCGCCTCGTTCTCGACCGCGAGGACGACCTCGAGGTCGTCGGGGAGGCAGACGACGGGCTCGAGGCGGTGGCGCTGACGGGAACGCTCGCGCCGCACGTCGTCTTGATGGACGTACGCATGCCGAACCTCGACGGGATCGAGGCGACGCGCCGGATCGCGGAGGCCGACACGGAGGCGCGCGTGATCATGCTGACCACCTTCGACGAGGACGAATACGTCTACGACGCCCTCCGCGCCGGCGCGAGCGGCTTCCTGCTCAAGTACGCGCCCGCCGACGACCTCGTCACGGCGATCCGCGTCGTCGCGGCCGGCGAGGCGATGCTCGCGCCTTCGATCACGCGCCGGCTGATCGAGGACGTGACCGCCAAGCGCGGGCGCAGCGGGAGCCTCTCGTCGCTCACGCCCCGCGAGCGCGAGGTGCTGCAGCTCGTCGCGCGCGGGTTGTCGAACGCGGAGATCGGCGCCGAGCTCTTCCTCAGCCCCGCAACCGTGAAGACGCACGTCGCGCGCATCCTCGAGAAGCTCGCGGTACGCGACCGCGTCCAGGCCGCCGCCGCCGCCTACGAGTCCGGGCTGATGGGGTAGACAAGCCGTGGGCAGGGCGGCACGACCAGATCGATCGAGGCCATGCGCCCCACGCTCGCAGCGCCCTCGGGCGGACGCAGGACGAACGAGGCCGCGCGCGGGCGCCGACGAGGCGAAGCCGATCACCGCCGATCCCGCCAACAAAGAAAGCCCTGTTCCCCAGGGCTTTCTTCATGGGCCGAACTATGCCATGTTTATGCTATGACTGTGGCATGGCACGAACCAGGATCAGCACCACGGTCGATGCCGAGCTGCTCAAGAGCGCACGACAGGTGCGCGCTGGCGTTGCCGATTCGGCGCTGATCGACGAGGCGCTCGCGGCGCTGCTTGCTCGCCGCCGTGCTGCCGAGTTCGACGCCGCGTACGCCGCCTACGACGAGCACCCGCTCGACGAAGCCGACGAGTGGGGAGACCTCGCCTCGTTCCGTGCGGCCGCCGGCGCGTCGTGACTTCCCTTCCGGCGCGAGGTGATCTCTGGTGGTGCGAGCTCCCGGAGATCGGGCGCCGGCCGGTGGTCGTGCTCTCTCGAGACGCCGCGATCCCGCGCCTGCGGCGTGTCCTGATCGGGCCGTGCACGACCACGATCCGCAACATCCCGACCGAGGTCCTCCTCGAGCCTCCAGACGACCCAATCCCCCTCGTTTCGGTCGTCAATCTCGACTCAGTCGAGAGCGTCTCGGTTGGAACGCTGGTCGAGCGCTTGGGCCGAGTCAGCGACGACCGCATGCACGAGATCTGCGAAGCGCTCGAAGTCGCCGTCGACTGTCGAGGCTGACGAAGGCTCATGCGCGCCCCGGTTCGCGCAATACACGGAACGTCCTCCACAAAGAAGAATCCCCGCACAGGCGGGGATTCGAAGGTGGGCGGTACTGGGCTCGAACCAGTGACCCCAGCTTGTCGATCGCGGCCGTGAGGTAGCGGCAATTAGCCGCGAAGCGTCATTTGTAGTAACCGAGCCGAAGGCGAGGCTGTCGCTCAGCCACCTCGGGTCGGCTTACGCGGTCTGATCTTTCCGATCGAGAACCGCTCTCGCATCGGTGGCGGCGGGGAGCCCCATTGTCAGGAGAGCTGATCTTGCTCAAACGTTCGTACTGCCTTGGTCCGGGGCTTGTTGACGCGGGGCTGCGTGCTCGTCTACAACAAGGTCGTGGGTCGGAGGAACGCTCTGGGCGTGATCTTGCTCCTCATGGCTGCGGCCGCGGGACTGACGTTGGCCCTGTTCATTGCGCGAGCGCCATCGGCCCGCGCGTCACAGAGACGGGCGGCCGATCTCGGAGTGAGCCTTTCGCTGCGAACGCAGTTTTTCCACTCGCTCGTCCTCAGATCAGCCTTCACCGGCGTTGCGTCCACGGTCACAGCCAATCTCGAGTACGGACCCACGACCTCATACGGAAGCACTTGCTGCTCTGTGTCGTTCTCGCCAGGAGACCTGAGCCCCGAGTTCGGCCCCTCTGGCCTGCAACCCGGCACCCTCTACCACTTCCGCGTCAGCGCCCAGATGGACGGAACGACGTACCACAGCGACGACTTCGTCGCTACGACGCCGGCGACTGGGCCGCCCGAGATCCGCCTCGACAACACCACTCCTGCGGACGTCTTTCAGGACAACGGATATCCATCCGCCAGTCCCTGTTGGAACGGGCCCGTTGAGGTCAACACAAAGGGGTTCGACACCACGTGGTCCGCGACTGCAGGCCCCGACCTGTCCCACCCACTGACCTACACCTGGCACCTCGTGATTCCAGCCCTTGACTCGGACGATTATCTGCACGGCGGCGGCGTCGGTGGATTCACCATCTGCCTGGACTCCAGCACCTGGCCGGCCGGCACCTATCCCGGCGAGCTCCTCTACCTCCAACTCCACGCCAGCAACGCTGCGGGTGACACGAACGGCCCAATCTGGACGTACACCCTTCCGACTGCGACAACAGCAACCACAACCGCTGCAACCACTACGGCGGCCACGACGACCACGTCGCCAGGCACGCCAACGACAACGTCTACACCGACGACGACGGCTGCCACGACAACCCAGGCGAGGACCACGACGGCACTGCCGCCAAAGCCGCCGCCGAAGCTGGGGAAGACGGTCTTTCTCAAGAAGCGCACCCGTTCACACGGCTGCACTCGCGGGGCGCTCCCCGATCGGCGCTGCTCACCCGGCACCTACTTCAAGGGACTCACGAAGGCCATTCTCTGCTCCCAGACCTTCCGCACCGGCTCGATCAGGAACGTGCCGAATCAGAGAAGAACGCAGTCGAGCGCGAGTACGGGATGAAGGCGAAGTCCTACGGCCGCACGATCGAGATCAACCACATCGTCTCGCTCGAACTCGGCGGCTCCAACGACATCGCCAACCTCTTCCCGGAACCAGGGAAGGGCACGTGGAGCTACCACCGCAAAGACAAGCTCGAGAACAAGCTCCACGCGATCGTCTGCGCCGGCAAGAATACTCTCAGCCACGGCAGCTCGCCACGGGATCGCACCGAACTCGGCAGACGCTCTACAAGCGGATCTTCCCGGGGTCAAACTAACTTCGCGCGGCGGCGAGCTGGGGTGACGCCTTGCCGGCCGCGCGTTGAAGGGAAGCGGGAGCTCGCCGACTGGCAGTTATGGCCGGACCCGGACGAGGCGGCCGCTGACTGCGTCTGACAACTTCGCACGGCGCGCCTACCGCTCGACCCCGAGTCGACGAGCAGAACAACGCCCTAGCGGGACACTGAAGGCCTTTCCAGAGTCTTTCCAGCAACCGCCAGTGCCTTAATCGGTGCTGTTCGGGCCCAAAATAAAGAAACCCGCCGTTTCCAGCGGGTCTCTTTGATGGGCGGTACTGGGCTCGAACCAGTGACCCCCAGCTTGTCGAGCTGGTGCTCTCCCAACTGAGCTAACCGCCCAAAACATGCCTGCGTACAGGCATCACATCTCTTCGTCGTGCGCTACGGAATCCCAACTCTTGGCGCAGCCAGCGACAGGATAGCCGCTCGGTCGATCGTTCTCCCGACCTTGGGAGGCAAGCGCCTCTGACGAACCCGCCGCCCGACGCCGACGAGCGATCAGCAGCCGGAACGCGCACCGCCCCCCGGGCCCACCCGCATGCGTATCGGCGCTGTTCGGCGCTGGGCCGAGTCGGTCGAAGACGCGGCGAAGGGATGCTCAGCCGGAGACGGTTGCGCCGGCGCCCTTGGCGCCCCGCTTGACGACCAGCGTGTCCCACATGCCGATCGCGTCGTGTCCGGGAACGGCGCACAGTAGGCGGTACTTGCCGGGCTTGCGCGCGACGAACGTGAACCCTCCGACGGAGCCCTTCGGCAGGCCCTTGTAGGGCAGCGACGTGGTCGCACCCGGGAAGGCCGGTGTCGGGTGCTTCGCCGTCGGCTTGGTCGACCACGGCACGACCATCACGCTGTGCTGGACCGAGCCGGCATTGAGGAAGACGACGTGGACCGTCCAGCCTGCGGGCACGGTGACCTCGAGCTTGCCCTTCGCGTAGCCGTCGAAGTTGAAGCCGGAGGCTGCGTTCGTCAGGCTTCCGATCAGCAGCAGGTTCGCAAACTTCGCCTGCGGGACGCTCTGCACCCAGTTCGCGGCAGAGTTGCCCGCGCCCCCGGCCGGAACCACGGCGACGACGAGGCACAGGATGGCGACGCCTGCAGCGAGCAGCGCTCGGCGCATACAGCGCAGGTTCCCGGATACGGCGCAAGGAAACGTCCGAGGACCGACCGGCTCGCCGCTGCGTCGGCGAGAGCTACGGTGGACGGCGCTGTGATACGAGCCTCTGTGGGACGCTCGTTGCAGGGCTGGCGCCGGCGAGTGGCTCGCGGTCGTGCGCTCGAGCGCAGCCACCGTCGGCTCGCCGTGGCTGCACTGGTCGCGGCGGTGCTGGGCGGTACGGTCGCCGCGGTCCTCGTCTTCCTGCCGGGTGGCGCCGGCCCGGCGCCCCTGCTCGTCCCCCGCCCGGCCGGCCTTGCCGGAGATCCGCTCGCCTTCACCGGGGCACGGCAGGGGAGCCTCGAGCAGGCTGCCGCGCGCGGGTATGCGCAGGTGCTGTACGCGAAGAGCCCGGGCGGCGTGCTCGCCTCGGCGGAGCGGACGGCGCGCTTCCGGCCGCTGGTCGAGGAGGCGGTCGCCGGGCACGGGCTCGACCCCGATCTGGTGGAGGCGATCGTCTTCCTCGAGAGCGCGGGCAGACCGAACGTGATCGCGGGCGACGACCCGGCCGGCGCCGCGGGGCTGACGCAGATCCTCGCCCAGACCGCCCGCGACTTCCTCGGCATGCACGTCGACCTTGCCGCCAGCCGCCGCCTGTCCGCGGCGATCGCTGCCGCCGGCGAGCGCGGCGACGTGCAGGCCGTGCGACGGCTAGAGGCACACCGCCGTCGGATCGACGACCGCTTCGCCCCGGCGAAGGCGCTCGCCGGAACGGTTCGGTACCTGCTCACCGCCCGGGGGCGCTTCGGACGCGACGACCTCGCGGCCGTCTCCTACCACATGGGAATCGGGAACCTCGGGAGCGTCCTCCGGGACTACGCCGGCCCCGGAACGCTGAAGCAGCTCGTCGCCCGCGACGACCTTTCCTGGGCACGCGTCTACTTCGGCTCCTCGCCGGTCAGCCACCGCTCGGCATGGGCCCGCCTCGGCCACTTCAGCGACGACTCCCAGACCTACTACTGGCGTGTGCTCGCCGCACGCGAGATCATGCGCCTCTACCGGAGCAACCGGAACGAGCTGCGTACGCTCGCCCGGCTGCATCGGGAGAAAGCAGGCGCGGAGGACGTCCTCCACCCGGCCGGAGAGACGACGCGGTTCGCGACTCCTCGTCAGCTCGAGCAGGCCTGGCACCAAGGCGTCGTACAACCGCTGCCCGACGATCCCGCGCTCCTGCACTTCCGCGCCGCACCCAGCATGGGCGCGCTCGCAGACCGCCTTGGCCGGCGTCCCGCTCTCTATCGGGGGCTCCAGCCGGACGCGCTCGCGCTGCTGCTCTACCTCGCCGGCCGCGTGCACGCGCTGAGCGGCGCACCCGCACTGACCGTGAGCACCACCGTGCTCGACGACGCGTACCGGCAGCTCCTGCCGGCGGGCGCCCCGAACGGCGGTGCCGGCTACTCGCTGCTCACGACCGGCTACGCCTTCGACATCCGCCGCACCTACAGCTCCCCCGCCCAGGCGAGCGCCTTCCAGTACGAGCTCGAGCGACTCCAGGCACGCAATCTGATCGCCTGGGAACGCCGACCCGACACGATCCACATCACCGTCGCCTCGACTGCACATGCCCTCGTCCCGCTGCTGCTCCAACCCGCTCCGAGCCTATGAGCAGCCCATGCGCATCCCGCTGATCTGGTGGTGGCGGCTCGCGCTCGGCGGCTTCGCGATCGCGTACCTCGGCAGCGACACGCTCGAGCTCTGGGTGCCGCCGCTCCTGCCGTTCCTGGCGGCGGCCGCGGTCGAGGCTCAGTTCTTCGTCGCGGGCCTTCGACGGAGGCCGCCGCGCAGCGTCTCGCACGACCGGGGGCCGCAGCAGCGCGACCTCGCCGAGCTCGGCTGGGCGGGCCGAACCGTCGAGGCCCGCTTCGGGGACGGCGTCCTCGTGCTTCGACCGGGCGAGCTGGACGAGCTGCAGATCGGCGAGTGGCTCGAGGCGCACGCCGACGAGCTGTCCGCGCTCGGGCGGGGGCGACACGAGCTCGCCCCCGTCACCGACCTCGAGAGCCCGGTCGCACGCTACGAGCCGCCGGCCTTCAGGCCCCGGCCGGCCGGCCCGTGGCGGCGGCTGATCCCGGCGGTCGTCGTCGTGGCGCTCTTCGCCGGGCTCTTTCTCCTCGATCGCTCCCGCGCGACCTGGCAGAAGCTCCCTGCCGCCGAGCGCGCGACCACGCTCGCAGCCCTCGACCGGGAGGCGACCAGGATCGCCGGGCATCCGGCCCACGTCATCTGCGACGTCTCCGGCCGCCACGTCGGCTACGTGCAGGACGCAGACGGTCTCGCGGAGGTCGGCGGGAGCCACATGTGGCTGACACCGGACGTCTGCTACCGACTCGCGAAGCTCCGGCACCTCGTTCCGTCCACCGAGACAATCTCCGGACGAGCAGTCGCGGTGCTCGCGCACGAGGCCTGGCACCTGCAGGGCGAGGCGAGCGAAGCGGTCGCCAACTGCTACGCCTACCAGTCGGGCGTGCAGGTCGGCCACGCGCTCGGGCTGAGCACCGGCACCGCGAGACGCCTGATGCACGAGCAGCTCGCGACCAACCCCGGCGACTACGCCGACGCACCCGCGTACGTCGTTCCCGCCGGCTGCCACCGCGGCGGCACCCTCGACCTACGGCTCGACGGCTCCCACTTCCCCTGACGCCCCCACGCTCGATCCGCGTTCCGGGCTGAGCTTCCGCACGGCGGACCGACGCGAACGTGCTCGCCGACAGCCTCAGCGCGCATACGCGAGCCGCGCCGCCAGCAGACAGAGGGACGAGGCGAGGAGCCACTGGATCGTCGCCCCGCGTATCCGCACCGAGACGTACGCGCCGGCCTGAGCGCCGACGACGACCCCGGCCGACAGCAGGCCCGTGCGGGAGAGCGACGACGCGTCGAAGCTTCCCGCCGCGGCGTGCGTCACCGTGCCCGCTCCCGCGACGAAGGCGAGGGTGAAGTGCGACGTCGCCGTCGCGACGTGCACGGGGAAGCCCAGCGCCCGGACGAGGACGGGAACGTGCACGATTCCGCCGCCGATGCCGAGGAAGCTCGACAGGAAGCCCACCCCTGCACTGAGGCCGACACCGCGCGCCACCGGCACGTCGTAGGCGTGGACCTCGCCACGCCGGTCGACGATGCGGCGCCGCTCGAGCCGGCCGCCCGACGCCTGCCCCGGTCGCCGCCGTCCGAGCACGAGCCACACCGCGAGCGCAGCGAGCACGCCGCTCATGAGCAGGTCGAAGGTGCGGCGGGACACTCCTCCGACGAGGAGCGACCCCGGCCACCGATCCGGGCAGGGCGGCGACGGCGAACAGGAGCCCACTGCGATAGTCGACGCGCCGCTGCCGCGCATAGGCGACGGAGCCGCTCGCGGCGTTGCAGGCGACGACTCCCAGGCTGATCGCGGTCACCGTGCGCGGCGAGTCGTGGGGATACAGGAGGAGCAGGATCGGCGTGAGCAGGAATCCGCCTCCGGCTCCCACGAGCGTCCCGAACGCACCGACGCCGAGCCCGAGCGCGAGCAGGAGCGGCGCGTGCGCCGTCACGCGCCGCCGGCCCCGGCAGGCAGCCGGGAGGCAAGCGCGGTCTCGACGAGGGCGGCCACCGCCGAGCGCTCCTCGGCGGTCACCTCGAGCCGGGGCGGCCGTACACGCGCCACGCCCTGGCCGGTGAGCTCCTGCGCGAGCTTGATCAGCTGCACCAGCTTCGGCACGGTGTCGAGGCGAAGCAGGGGCAGGAACCACTCGTACAGCTCGCGCGCGGAGCTCGGACTCTCCGTCCCGGGCGAGCTCGAACAGGCGCACGGACTCCTCGGGGAACGCATTCACGAGCCCCGCCACCCAGCCCACCGCGCCCGCACCGACCCCCTCCACGATCAGGTCGTCCACCCCGACGAGGATCGCGAGGCGATCGTCCAGGAGGCGCTTCAGCTCGGTCACCCGCCGCACGTCGGCGCTCGACTCCTTCACCGCCTCCAGGTTCGGAAGCTCGTCGGCGAGCTCGCGAACCTGCTCCGGCAGGAAGTCCGTGCCGTAGGCGATCGGGTTGTTGTAGAGGATGCACGGCAACGCGGTGGCGGAGATGACGGCCCGCACGTGGGCGCGCATCTCACGCCAGTCGGTCGAGTACGCGTACGGGGGCAGGACCATCAGCCCGGTCGCCCCCGCCTCCGCGACGCGCTGCGCCAGCGAGACCGCCTCGGCCGTCGAGAGCGAGGCGATGCCGGGCACCACGGCGCCGCGGCCGCCGATCGACTCCGCGCACGTCCGCACGAGCTCGACCTTCTCGTCCGCCGAGAGCGTCGCGCCCTCGCCGAGCGATCCGGCCGGGATCACGCCGAGGCAGCCCGCCGCGAGCATCCGCTCGCAGTGCTCGGCGACGAGCGCGTCGTCGACGGCGAGCCGCTCGTCGAACGGCGTCGTGATCGCAGGAAGTACCCCGTGCCAGAACGAGCTCATCTCTCTCCTTCGATCGGTGTGGTGGTGACGAACGCTGCGAGCAGGCGGACGAGCGCGTACACGTCCCGCTCGTCGACCATCTCGAAGGCCGTATGCGTGTAGCGGGTCGGGACGGCGAGGAGCGCCGACGGCACGCCCGCGTCGAGAAACGGCACGCCATCCGACCCGTAGCCGGCGTAGACGCCGTGCTGCACCGGAATGCCGTCGCGTTCCGCGACGTCGAGGAGCGAGTCGACGAGGCGGCCGTCGTAGAACGCGAGTGCATCCTTGTGCACGACGGTCGGACCGAGGCCGAGCGCGGCCTCGTACTCGGAGCGGCCGACACCGGGAACGTCGCCGACGAGCCCCACGTCGAGCGCGATCGCGGCATCGAAGCGCTCGGTGGCGGCGAGCGCTCGCGCCCCGTGGACGCCGCTCTCCTCCTGCACGGTCGCGGCGACCCACAGCTCCCACCGGGCGGCGCCACGGTCGACCTCGTCCAGCAGCAGATCGAGGGCCGCGAGCGCCACCCGGTCGTCCATCGCCTTGCCGACGAGCCGGCGACCGAGCCGCCGGGTGGGCGTCGCGAAGACCACCCCGGCCCCGACGTGCACGCCGCGCTCCTCGACCTCGGCCCGCGACTCGAGACCGAGATCGACGAAGAAGTCGTCCCAGCCGGGCCGTGGAGCATCGAGCTGCGCCCGCGTCAGGACGTGCCCGGCCGGCGCGGCTACCACCCCGTCGACGAACACTCCGCCGCGGGCGACGACCGTGACCTCGCGCCCGATCATGTGCCGCAGCTCGGGGCCTTCGCGACGCTTGCCCTGCCCGGTGTCGAGCAGGAGGAACCCGCCGTCGGTGATGCTGCGGACGACGTAGGAGATCTCGTCCATGTGCGCGTGCACGAGGAGCTTCGGCCCTGTTCCGGCGACCCGCCCGACCACGTTCCCGATCGCATCGACCCGGAGCTCGTCGACCCGGCCGCGCCACCGGTCGAGGAGGAAGCGCCGGACCGGCTCCTCGCGCCCCGACGGCGCCGGCAGCGCGCAGAGTGCCGGCAGCAGCTCGTCCAGATCAGCCACGTTCGAGGTCGCTCCAGAGCGCGTCGGGTATCTCCGCCTCGAAAGCGGCGACGTCGGCGTCGACCTCGGCCGGCGTCCGCACGCCCACGACGACCGACGCCACAGCCGGCTGCCTGAGTGGAAACTGCAGCGCTGCGGCCGTCAGCGACACCCCGTGCCGCTCGCAGAGCGCCCGCAGGTCGAGGACCCGCCGGCGCGCCGCCTCGTCCGCAGGCGCGTAGTCGTACGTGCCCTTCGCAGAGGCGTCGGCCAGGATCCCGCTGTTGAACACGCCGCCCGCGACGACCGCGATCCCCCGCTCGGCGCAAAGGGGAAGTGCCTCGTCGCAGCCGCTGCGGTCGAGCAGGGTCGCGCGCCCCGCGAGCAGCGCGCAGTCGACGTCGGTCTCGCGCGCGAAGCGCGTCAGCGTGGTCGCGTGGTTCGTGCCGACCCCCACCGCGGCCACGACGCCCTCGTCCCGGAGGCGCGCAAGCGCCGGTTGCGCCTCCCGCACGGCCTGGTCGAGGTGCTGCTCCGGGTCGTGGATCAGCACGACGTCGACGCGGTCGAGCCCCAGCCGCTCGAGGCTCTCCTCGAGCGACCGGCGCACGCCGTCGGCCGTGTAGTCGAACACCGGCTCCCGGTCGTCGGCATCGACGAAGTCGGTCGGCGCAGAGCCGGCCGGCCGGAGCAGGCGCCCCACCTTGGTCGAGAGGACGAATGCGCCGCGCGGCTTCGTCCGGAGCACGCGTCCCAGCAGGCGCTCCGACCGGCCGTGGCCGTACAGCGGCGCGACGTCGAAGAACCGAACGCCGAGATCCCAGGCGTGCTCCACGGTCGCGAGCGCGTCCTCCTCGGGCACGTGGCGGAAGAGGCCGCCGAGCGGGCCACCGCCGATCCCGAGCACGGTTGCGGTGGGCGGCAGGCGTGTCCCGGCAACGCGGTCGGCAGCTTTGGTATGCACGATGTGGTTAAAAATATCTCTCGCTGATGAAAATGTCGATAGCGCAGAGGCGTGGATTGACCGGGGAACCGGCGTCGGCTTAGGATCCTGAGGCAGCTTGGAAATTCCTTACCACAGGAAGTATCTCTTTGCCCGCAGCCGATTCGTCGCCTCCCATCACCTCTGCCGCCGAGCTCGCCGGGCGTCGGAGCCGCCTCCTCGACCGGCTCCCGAACGATGCGCTCGTCCTCGTGCGAGGGGCCCGCCCGGGAACTGCCTCGCGGCGATTCCGGCAGAGCAACGACTTCTGGTACCTGAGCGCCCTCGAACGCCGGGCGCCTATCTGCTGCTCGACGCCGGGACGCGCCAGGCGACCCTCTACGTGCCGCACCGCGACCCGCTGCGGGAGCGCTCGGACGGGCCGTCGCCCGCGGCAGAGGACGCCGAGGAGATTCGCGCCGCAACCGCCGTCGACCGCGTCGTCGGCACCGACCGGCTGCCGCTCGAGCTCGGCGCAGCGCTCTTTCGCGCCAAGCGCCCCGTCTACACACCGCTCGCGCCGGCCGAGACGGAGGCCGTGAGCCGAGACTCGGCGCTCGCCGCCGCCGCCTGGAGCGCCAGCGACCCGCTGGACGACTCGCCGGTGGTGGAGGGAGCCCTCGCGGCCGCCCTCGCGGGCCGCTTTGCGCAGGCCGAGGTCCGCGATCTCTCGCCGCTCCTCGACGCCGCACGACTCCTGAAGAGCCCGCACGAGCTCGAGCTCATGCGCCATGCCGCTCGCATCTGCGGCGACGCGGTGATCGAGGCGATGCGGTCGACCGAGCCGGGCGTCCACGAATACGAGCTCGAGGCGATCGCCGACTTCGTCTACCGCCAGCGCGGCGCGCGCGGGTCGAGCTACGCCGCGATCGTCGCCGGGGGCCTCAACGCCTGGCACGGCCACTACAGCGCGAACGGCGCGCAGCTTCGCGACGGCGACCTGGTGCTGATGGACTACGCGCCCGACTTCGCCTACTACACGAGCGACATCGGCCGCATGTGGCCGGTCAACGGCCGCTACTCGGAGACCCAGCGGGAGCTCTACGGCTTCGTGGTCGCCTATCACGGCGAGCTCCTGGCGCGGATCCGCCCCGGCGCGACACCGGAGGAGATCCTGGCGGGCGCAGCCGATGCGATGCGGGCGAGGCTCGGGGACCAGGGTGCCTCGACGTCGCAGTATCGAGCTGCGTTCGAGGACGCGTTCGCGTTCGCCGGGCATCTCTCTCATCCCGTCGGGATGGCCGTGCACGACGTGGGCGACTACCGCGGCCGCGCCCTCGAGCCCGGCCTCGTGTTCTCGGTCGACCCGATGATCTGGGTCCCCGACGAGCGCCTCTACGTCCGCGTCGAGGACACGGTCGCCGTCACGGAGGACGGCGTGGAGAACCTGACCGGCTTCGTGCCGCTCGCGCTCGACGACGTCGAGACGCTGATGCGGGAGCCGGGCCTCCTCCAGCACTGGCGGCAGCGCCCGTGACCGGTCGCGTGGCCGTGCTGACCGCGGCGAAGCAGTTCGAGCTGAAGCGTTCGGAGCCGCCGTCTCCGGTCGACGGCCAGGTGCTCGTGCGCGTCCAGGAGTGCGGGATCTGCGGCTCCGACCTGAAGATGTGGGCCGGCACGCATGCGTTCATGCGGCCGCCGATCGTGATGGGGCACGAGATCGTCGGCGTCGTCGCCGCGAGCGGCAACGGAGCGGGACTCGCACCGGGGACGCCGGTGACGCTGTTCCCGCCCGTCGGCTGCGGTCGGTGCCTGCACTGCCGCACCGGCCACGAGCAGCTCTGCGAGTCGATGGAGTTCTTCGGCGGGCAGCGGCTCGGCGGCCTCGCAGACTACGTGCTCGTCCCGGAGACACACGTGTTCGAGGTGCCCGCGTCGATCGCACCTGAACTGCGCGTGCTGATCGAGCCGCTCAGCGTGGCCGTGCACGGCGTCGAGCGCGGAGCGCCCGAGACGGGCGACCGGTGCGCCGTGATCGGCGCCGGCGCGATCGGCCTCTTCACGGCGCTCGTGCTCCAGGCACACGGGTTCGAGGACGTGGTCGTCGCCGAGCCGCTCGCGGCGCGGCGCGTCCTGGTCGAGCAGGCAGGGCTCTCTGCGTTCGACCCGACCGGCACCAACTCCGCCGCGGAGATCCGGGCCCGCACGCGCCCGGAGGGCGCCGACGTCGTCTTCGAGTGCGTGGGCTCCGAGGAGACGATCGGGACGGCGCTCGAGGCGACCCGCAAGGGCGGGCGAGCTGTGGTCGTCGGCAATGCCCCGTCCCTCCTGCAGGTCGACGGCTTGACGTTGCAGCGCGGCGACCGCACGCTGGTGGGGGTGCTGATGTACGACCGAGCCGACTTCCACACCGCGATGCGCCTCCTCGCCGACGGACTGCTCGACGGCCTCGACGGCGAGGCCCTCGTCTCCCGCTACCAGTTCGAGCACGTCGGCGACGCGTTCGCAGCCGCCAAGTCGGGACGCCTCGAAGCGCTGAAGGCCGTCATCACGTTGTGACCGACCTCGCCGAGGCGATCCGGCGCGCGCGCGTCTACGACGTCTCGCCCCTGCTCGACCGCGACACGCCCGTGTTCCCGGGCCACCCCGTGCCTCGAGTGGACGTCGTGCGGACACACGCGACCGACGGCTACTTCGCCCAGGCGATCTCGATCGGCGAGCACACGGGCAGCCATGTCGACGCCCCGGCGCACGCAGTCGCGTCGCGGCCCGAGGCGACGATCGACACCTACCCGGCCGGGCGATTCGTCGCCCCGTACGTTCTCTTCGACCTCTCGCCGCTCGGCCTCGCGGCGGGCGAGCTGGCATCCGCCGCCGACCTGCGCGCGGCTGCGGCGCGGGAGCTCCCGGCGCTTCGCCCCGGCGACGCAGCGCTTCTCTGCTTCGGCTGGGACGCGCACCGCGCCCGCGGTGCCTGGTGGGCGGCGAACACGCCTGGGCTCGACGCCTCCGCCTGCGCCTGGCTCCTCGAGCACCAGGTCGGCCTCGTCGGCTCCGACACGCCGACCGCCGACGCGGCGGTCGTCGACGGCCGCATCGTCGCCGAGCACGGGCACCTCGAGTACTTCCTGCCGAACGACATCCTCCTCGTCGAGGGGCTCCTCGGCCTCGCAGACGTGCCGCGCACCGGCGTCGTCGTCGCGGCGCCGCTCAAGATCTCGAAGGGCTCCGGCGCGCCCGCCCGGGTGCTCCTGCTCGCCGACGGCACCCGACCATGAGCCTCGAAGAGCACTTCTCGCTCGCGGAGCGTGTCGCCGTCGTGACCGGTGCGAGCGGGGCGATCGGCGCGGCGCTCGCGCGTGGGCTCGGAGGCGCCGGGGCGACGGTTGCGCTGCTCGCCCGCCGCGCCGATCCACTCGAAGCACTTCGCTCCGAGCTCGAAGCGGACGGGATCGACGCCGCAGCGTGGACGGCTGACGTGACGAACGAGGCAGAGCTCCACGCGGTACGCGACGAAGTCGTCGCGCGGTACGGGGGCATCGACATCCTGCTGAACGTCGCCGGCGGCAACGTGGCCGGTGCGACAGTCGCTCCCGAGGGCGACCCGCTCGCACCCGACCTGACCGCCGCCTACCGGTCGGTGATGGAGCTCAATCTCTTCGGCACCACGGTTCCGACGGCCGTCTTCGGCGCGGCACTCGGGCCGGGCGGCTCGATCGTCAACGTCTCCTCGATGGCCGCGACACGCGCGCTCACGCGCGTCGGCGGCTACGGCGCCGCCAAGGCGGCGGTCGAGTCGTATACGCGCTGGCTCGCCGTCGAGCTGGCGCAGCGCGGCACCGGCATCCGGGTCAACGCGATCGCCCCCGGCTTCCTGCTCGGCGAGCAGAACAAGGCCCTCCTGGTGGGACCCGACGGCGAGCCGACCGAGCGTGGACGCACGATCGTCGACCGCACGCCCCTGGGGCGCTGGGGCCGTGCGGAGGAGCTCGTCTCGACGGTGCTCTGGCTCGTCGGGCCGGGCGCGTCGTTCGTCACCGGTGTCGTCGTCGCGGTCGACGGCGGCTTCAGCGCCTACTCCGGTGTCTAGCGCCCGCTCCGGCCGCTGTAGGAGAAGCGGTCGTAGATCGAGTCGCCGATCAGCGTCACGCTCGTCGCCACGAGGACGATCGCCACGCCCGGCGCGAGCGCGGCCGCCGGGTTCGTGAAGAGAATGTCCTTGTTCTCGGCGAGCATCCGCCCCCACTCCGGCGACCCCAGCTGGGAGCCGAGGCCGAGGAACGCGAGGCCGGCCAGCGCCACCAGCGCGAGCGCGAAGTCGAGGGCGGCGTTCGCGAACAGGATGGCGACGATGTTCCGGAGGATGTGGACGTACATGATCCGCCAGCGAGGCACGCCCAGCGTGCGCGCCGACTCCACGTACGGCAGCGGCCGCTGCTCGATCACGGCGCCGCGCACGATCCTCACGTCGCCGGAGAAGTTGAGCAGGCTCAGCACCACGACGGCGAGCCAGTAGCCGCCGCCGACGACACCGACCACCACGATCGCGATCAGCAGGCCGGGCAGCGCGAACATGAAGTCGACGTAGCGCTGGATCACCATGTCGATCGCACCGCCGAAGTAGCCCGAGGCGATCCCGAGCAGCGACGAGAGCAACGCACCGGTCGCGGCGACGACGAGCGGGCCGAGCAGCGCCGCCTTCGCACCTGCGATCACGCGGCTCGTGATGTCCCGGCCGAGGGCGTCGGTGCCGAACCAGTGGCCATGGCTCGGCGGCTGGTTCACGTCGAGCAGGTACTGGAGCTGCGGCTGCTGCGGCTCGAGCCAGTGACCGAACAACGCGAGGACGACCACCGTCAGCACGATCAGGATCGCCGCGGCGATGATCGGCGACGGTGCCCGCACGCGCCGCCAGGCCGGGAGCGCAGGTGCGACCGCGAGGTCCGTCATGCCCGCACCGCCTCGAAGCCGACGCGCGGGTCGATCGCCGCGTAGAGCAGGTCGACGAGGATGTTCACGAAGATGATCCAGCCGGCGATGATCAGGACCAGCCCCTGGATCAGCGGGAAGTCGCCGTTCGTGACCGAGTCGACGAGCAGCGTGCCGAGCCCCGGCAGCCCGAAGACGCTCTCGACGAGCACCGAGCCCGTGAGCAAGCCCGTGAAGAGCAGGCCGGCCGCCGTTGCGACGGGAATCAGCGCGTTGCGGAGCGCGTAGCGAACGACGACGCGCGTCACGCCGACGCCGCGCGCCCGGGCGAAGGGGATGAAGTCCTGCTCGAGCTGGCTGAGCATCGCCGCGCGGGTGATGCGCATGACGAAGCCCATGCCGTGGATGCCGAGCACGAGCACCGGCAGCGCCAGGTGATGCACGCGCCCGGTGAAGCCCGAGCCGGCGCCGAAGAGCGGGAACCAGCCGAGCTTGAAGGCGATCAGGTAGAGCACCGCGATGCCCGTGGCGAACGGCGGCGTGCTGGTGCCGAAGATGCTGACCCCGACGATCGCGCGATCGATCCAGCGCGTCCGGTAGACGGCGGCGAGCGCACCGAGCGGGATGCCGAGCAGGATCGCCAGCAGGATCCCGCCGAGGTTGAGCGTCAACGTCACGCCGATCCGCTCGGTGATCTCGTTCCAGACGGTGTTGTTCGAGATGATCGACGCGCCGAGGTCGCCGTGCAGCACCCCGCCGAGCCAGTGCCAGTACTGCGAGACGACAGGATCGTCGAGGTGGTACCGGTGGCGGATCTGGGCGATCTGGGCCGCGCTGGTCGGATGGTCCTGCAGGAGCGCCGCCACCGGGCCGCCCGGCGCGAGCTTCGTGAGCCCGAACGCCGCGACGGTCGCGAGGAAGGCGAGCGGCACGAGCACGAGCAGGCGGTTGCGGACGTAGCGCCGCAGCCACTGCGCCCGCGTGCGCCCGGCCTCTGTGCGAGCCGGGCTTCCCTCGAGGAAGCCCGGCTCGCGATCATTGCCTTCGACTGCGGTGTGGGTGCTAGCCAACGCGCAGGTATCTGAGCCAGTTCACGGTCGAATAGAACGGGCCGATGCCGGAGGTCACGTTGAGCCCCTGCTTCACGGCCACCGCGTACGGGAACGTGAAGATCGGGATGTACGAGACCTGCTGCGCCTCGAGCTGGCAGCCCTTGAGGATCAACCGGGCGGCCTTCGCACGGTCGGTCGCCGCGAGCGACTGCTTCATCAGCTTGTCGATCGCCGGGTTGTGCCAGTTGGACGAGTTCTGCCCGCCCTTCACGGCCTGGTCGCTCGGCCAGAGGATCGACGGGTAGTTCGCCGCGTCGGGGTTGTCGGGCCCCATGCCGAGGACCTGCAGGCCCAGGTTCGGGCCGTGGTCGAGGATCACCTGGAAGCGTGGTGCGCCCGGCATCACGTTCAGGTTCACGGTGATCCCCAGCTGCGACAGCGACTGCGCGAGGTTCTGCGCGATCGCCATGCAGGCCCCGCAGCCGCTCGGGACGTTCAGGGTCGTCGTGAAGCCGTTCGGGTACTTCGACTGCTTCAACTCCGCCTTCGCCTTCGAGAGGTCGTAGTCGTACCCCGGGATCTTCCTGAGGGCTGTATCGACCTCCTTCGACGGCAGCACCGACTTGAACATCGCCGGCGGGACGATGCACTTCAGCGGCTGGCCGGCGCCGTACAGGAGCGCCTTCACGAGCCCCACCTTGTCGATCGAGTACGCGATCGCCTTGCGCACGTGCAGGTCGGCGAAGGGCCCGTCGGTCATGTCGATCGAGAACCCGCGCCAGCCGGCCGACGGGAACGTGTGCAGCACGATGCCCTTGGCGGGGATCCACTGCGACAGGCTGCTCGACGGAACGTCGAACGTGCCGTCGACGGTGCCGTTCTGGATCGCCAGGAGCAGCGCCTGCGCGTTCGGGATGATCGGCATCACGATCTTGTCCCACTGGTACCGCTTCCCCTTCCAGTAGGGGTTCCGGACGAGCACGACCTGCGAGTTCGGCTGGAAGCTCTGGAACTTGTAGGGGCCCGTCCCGATCGGCATCGCGGTGGGCGTGCCGTACGCGTTCGGGTTCTTCTGGTAGCTGGCCTTCGAGTAGACGTAGCCGGCCATCTGCGCCGGCACGTAGCGCCACGTCGAGTCGGGCTGCTTCAGGGTCACGATCACCTGGTTGCCCTTCGAGGAGATGCGCTTGACGCTGACGAAGAGCGCCGCGAACCGCGAGCCGATCTTCGGGTCGACGTTCACCGCGAGCGAGAACGCCACGTCCTTCGCCGTCACCGGCGTCCCGTTGGAGAACTTCTGGCCGGGCTTGACGTTGTACACGTACCTCGTCGGGCTCGTCTGCTTCCACGACGAGATCACCTGCGGCTGGAGCTGGCCGTACGTGCCGTAGGCGAGCTCGGTCTGGTAGACGAGCGACATCATCGCTGCGCCCGAGGTGCTGAAGTAGTACGGCCCGAAGAGGCTCGCCGGGTTCGTCCCGAGGGCCCACGTGAGCGTGGTCGACGCCGTCCTCGACGCGGTGGCCGACGGGGCGGCGCCTCCCTGGGTGTGCGCGCCCGCGCCCGCGACGGCGAGGAAGAGCGCGACGACGAGCGACGCGGCGGCGGGCAGAACGATCCGCCGCGGCAAGACAGTCAGCTTTCTCGGCTTGGACATCCAGTCTTCCTTTCGATTGCGCGATACGCGCCGCCTGGGGGACGTGCGCCTGGTGAACCGTTCGGCCTGCGGCCGCTGTCTCTCGTCTGCGCCACCTCTTTCGTCGAATGACGTACAAATGGACGTCAGGAATATTTTGAGGGGATGCTAATCTCGAACCTTTGGACGAGTCAAGGCCGGAGCTCACGATGCGCTGGATCGAGTCCGGGTCGTTCACGATGGGGTCGGACCGGCACTACCCCGAGGAACGCCCGGCCCGGCGGCTTGCGATCGACGGCTTCTGGATCGATGAGACGCCGGTGACGAACCAAAAGTTCGCCCGGTTCGTCGAGGAGACCGGATACGTGACCGTCGCGGAACGCAATCCCGAGCCGGCGCGGTACCCGGACGCGCCGCCGGAGTTGCTCGTGCCGGGCTCGGCGGTCTTCACGCCACCCCCCGGCCGCGTGCCGCTCACGGACGAACGCGCCTGGTGGGCGTACGTCGCCGGGGCGTGCTGGCACAGCCCCGAGGGCGCGGCGTCGTCACTCGCCGACCGGCTCGAGCACCCCGTCGTCCACGTCGCCTTCGCGGACGCCGTCGCCTACGCCGACTGGGCCGGCCGCGACCTGCCGACGGAGGCGGAGTGGGAGTACGCGGCCCGCGGCGGCCTCGACGAGCGCCGAGTTCGCGTGGGGCGACGAGTTGACGCCCGGCGGCCGTCACCTCGCCAACACGTGGCAGGGCCCCTTCCCCTACGAGGACACCGCCGAGGACGGCTTCGCCGGCACCTCGCCGGTCGGGCGCGTTCCCGCCGAACGGCTACGGCCTCCTCGACATGATCGGCAACGTGTGGGAGTGGACCCGCTCGACCGAGCAGCCTGTCCGCCCGGGCCCCTCGTGCTGCGCGCCGCCGCCGGCGCCCGGCGCGGACGACGGTCCGCGGCGCGTGATCAAGGGCGGCTCCTACCTCTGCAACGACGCCTACTGCGCGCGCTACCGCCCGGCGGCGCGGCAGCTGCTCGAGCCGGACTCCAGCACCTCGCACCTCGGGTTCCGCTGCGTCTCGCGCGCGTGTAGCTAGGACCGACCGCGGCGCCGGTCGGCCTCGACCGACTGAAACCACGCGTCGAGCGCGGCGCTCATCGCCCGCACCCGGTCGGGATGCTCGGCCGCGAGGTCGTGCTGCTCGAACAGGTCCTGCGCCACGTCGAAGAGGAGCGGCGCCGGAACGTCGGTGAGCACCGGCTCCTCGCGCGGCGGGGTGACGATCCGGGTGACACGGCCTTCGAGCCGCTGGTTCAAGCCCCGATCGACCAGGCGGTCGGCCTCGTCGACGGTCATCGTCTCGGCGAGCGCGGGGCGCACGAGCTTCCAGTTGCCGTCGCGCATCGCGGCGTTGCTCTCGATCCGGGGCTCGTAGCGGTTGTTCTGCCAGAACCGCACCGGGTCGACGCCGGTCGTGTCGCCGCGCAGGACGGCGAGCACGTCGTGCCCGTCGAGTGCGAGCTCGGGCGGCAGTCTCGATCCCGGCGGCGCCGGCGAGCGTCGGCAGCCAGTCGGTGAAATGCAGCAGCTCCGGCACGAGCCGGCCTCCGTCGACGCCGCCGGGCCACCGGAAGACGGCCGGCACGCGGATCCCGCCTTCGTAGACGTAGTGCTTCTGGCCGCGCAGGCCGAAGTTGAAGCGGTCGAGGCTCAGCCCCCAGACGTCGCCGAGGTACGGGCCGTTGTCGCTCGAGAAGACGACCACCGTGTCGTCCGCGAGCCCGTGCTCGGTGAGCGCCGCGTCGAGCCGGCCGATCCCCGCGTCCATCGCCTCGATCATCGCGTAGGTGACCGCGGCTCCCGGCGACTCGCCGGCGTCGAGGTACGGCTGGACGAGCGCTTCGGGCGCCTGCATCGGGAAGTGCGGCGCGTTGTAGGCCACGACGAGGAAGAACGGGCTCGCTGCGATGACGCTCGAGGAAGGCGAGGGCGTGCTCGGTGAGGACGTCCGTGAGGTAGCGCCCGGTGCCCGGCAGCTCCGACCCGTTCACATCGAGCACGTAGTCCCAGTAGTCGGACCAGCCCCCCGAGAAGCCGACGAACTCCTCGAAACCGCGCGCGTTCGGGTGGAAGCGTGGATCGAGCGCCCCGTTGTGCCACTTCCCGACGAGCCCGGTCCGGTAGCCGGCGGCGCGGAAGACGTCCGCCACGGTCACCTCGGAGAGCGAGATCCGGTCGAGGCCGCGCCCGTGCAGCGTGTCGACGGCGCCGGTCCGGTGCGGGTACCGGCCGGTGAGCAGCGCGGCACGCGCCGGTGCGCAGACCGGCGACCCGGAGTAGTGCTGCGTCAGGCACAGGCCGGCACGCGCGAGCTCGTTCAGGTGCGGCGTGCGGCTCCGGCCCTCGTTGAACAGACCGAAGTCGCCGTACCCCATGTCGTCGGCGACGACGACGAGGACGTTCGGCCGCCTGCGGCCGGGCGCGGCTCGGCTCATGCGGCCGAACATATCTGATGTCGGGCGAGATTTCTCTTGTTGACTGGTGCGCCAGATCGCCATTGGCACGCCGATTCTTGACGGACGGTGCAAAGCAGGTCTACGATCCCGCGCGACCGCATGACGGAGCCTGCACCGGAGCACCTGCTCGACGTCCGCGACCTCAAGGTCGCGTTCGTCGGCGGCGCGGAGCCCCGCCCGATCGTCACCGGCATCGCGTTCCACGTCCGCCAGGGCGAGACGATCGCGATCGTCGGCGAGTCCGGGAGCGGCAAGTCGCTGAGCGCGCGATCGGTGATCAGGCTCCTCCCGCGCGGGCTGACCGCGGAGGGCAGCGTCCGTTTCGACGGGCGGGACGTCCTCTCGCTGAGCGAGCGCGAGATGGCGCGCCTGCGCGGACGCCGGATGTCGATGATCCTGCAGGACCCGTTCACGATGCTGAACCCGGTCATGCGCTGCGGCGACCAGGTGGTCGAGGCACTCCGCGGCGACGACGACCGGCGGCTCTCACGGAAGGTGCGCCGCACGGAGGCCGCTCGCCGGCTCGTCGAGGTCGGCATCACCGACCCGACGCGTGGTCGACCGCTATCCCTTCCAGCTGTCCGGCGGCATGCGGCAGCGCGTCGCGATCGCCGCCGCGCTCGCCGCGAACCCGCAGCTCCTGATCGCGGACGAGCCCTCGACCGCGCTCGACGTGACGACGCAGGCGGAGATCCTCGACCTCCTGAAGTCGCTGCAGGAGCAGCGCGGGATGGGTCTGATCCTGATCACGCACGATCTCCGCGTGGCCTTCTCGGTCGCCCGGCGCATCTACGTCCTCTACGCGGGATCCCTCGTCGAGGTCGCCGAGGCGACGCAGCTCGAGGGCGAGCCGTACCACCCCTACTCGCTCGGCCTCCTGCTCGCCGAGCCCGCGGTCGAGAAGCGGCAGGCGCAGCTGATCTCGATCGAGGGAGCCGTGCCTGCGCCCGGACGAGGTCGCCGACCGCTGCAGCTTCCAGCCGCGGTGCGGGTGGGCCGCGCCCGAGTGCGCGACCGGCAAGCCGCCGCTGCGCCTGGTCGAGGGAGACGGCCGCGCCACCGCGTGCGTCCGGTTCGAGCACATCCGCGCCGAGATGGGGGCCGTGCGCCGGGAGGCCGGAGCCGCCGCGTCGGCACCGCCTGGTCGCCCGGACGCACGAGGACGCGCTCCTCACCGTCACGGACCTCCGGAAGTCGTTCGTCGGCCGCATGGGGCAGGACGTGCGCGCGCTCCAGGGCGTGTCGATCGAGGTCGGCCCCAACGAGAGCGTGGGGCTCGTCGGCGAGTCGGGCTCGGGCAAGTCCACCCTCGGCCGCTGCATCGTGGGGCTCGAGGTGCCGACGTCCGGGTCGATCGACCTCGACGGGCTCGACGCGAGCGACTTCCAGCGCCTGAGCAAGGCCGAGCGACTCGCCTGCCGGCGCACGGCACAGATCGTCTTCCAGGACCCCTACTCCTCGCTCGACCCGACGCAGACGATCGGCAGCGCCATCCGGGAGGTACTGCGCATCCACACCCGGGACGGGCGGAACGTCGACGGGCGCGTCGGCGAGCTGCTCGAGTTCGTCGGCCTCCCGCCCGGCTACGCGCGCCGCCGGCCAGCCTCACTCTCGGGCGGCGAGCGCCAGCGGGTCGCGATCGCGCGCGCGCTCGCGGTGGAGCCGAAGCTGCTCGTCTGCGACGAGCCGGTCTCGGCGCTCGACGTCTCGGTGCAGGCCCAGGTCCTGAACCTGTTCCGCAGGCTGCGCGACGAGTTCGGGCTGAGCTACCTGTTCATCACGCACGACCTCGGCGTCGTGCGCCAGGTGGTCGACCGCGTCTACGTGCTGCACAACGGGCTGATCGTCGAACAGGGGCCGGTTGACGAGGTCCTCGACGCGCCGAAGCACGAGTATACGACCCGGCTCATCGAGTCGATCCCCCGAAGTGCCGCCTGAACCGTCCCTCCCGCAAGCGAGGTAGCGCCATGACCTACGACCAGACCGCCGAGCCCGTACCGCCGGTCGCGCCGCGCGCGAAGCGTGGACAGCCCGCCCCCACCCTCACCGAGTCCGCGTACGAGCACGTCCGCCTGAGCATCCTGCGCGGCCGCTTCAGTGTCGGCAGCATCGTGGCGGAGCGTCAGGTCGCCGACGAGCTGGGCATCTCGAAGACGCCGGTACGTCAGGCACTGCAGATGCTCCGCCGCGAGGGCCTGCTCGAGGTGGGCCGTCGCCGCCAGCTGATCGTGCGCGGCTTCGACGCGCGCCACCGCGCCGAGGTGCTCGAGATCCGCGAGGCGCTGGAGCAGATCTCCGTGCGGCACGCCGCGCGGGAGATGCCCGTCGAGGAGATCGACTACCTCCGCCTGCTCGTCATGCGGCAGCAGCGCGCCGTCCAGGCGGGGCGCGACGACGACTTCGTCGACCTCGACGAAGAGTTCCACATCCGGCTCGCCGAGGGCGCCGACTTGCCGATCGTGGCCAAGTCGATCGCGCAGCTCCGCGGCTTCGTCCGGATCATGCGGCTCGGCATGAACGCCCGCGACGCGAGTCATGCCGTCACCGAGCACACCGAGATCCTGGACGCGATCGAGGCGCGCGACGTCGAGCGGGCGACCGAAGCGCTGTTCACCCACCTTCGCAAGTCGAGCCAGGACACCCCGCCCGCTTGAGCGCGGTCACCCGCGTCGACGTCTACACCTATCGCCTGACGTACGTCCACGGGACGTACGTCATGTCCCTCGGACGCGAGATCGAGGTGCTCGACAGCGTGGTCGTGCGCCTGACGACGAGCGACGGCGTCGAGGGCTTCGGCGAGGTGTGCCCGCTCGGGCCCGCGTACCTCCCGGGGCACAGCGCCGGCGCGGTGGCGGCGCTGCGCGAGATCGCCCCTGCGCTGATCGGCGTCGACGCCTGCAGCACGACGAGCATCGACCGTGCGCTGGACGCCGCGCTGATGGGTCACCGTTACGCGAAGAGCGCGATCGACATCGCCTGCTGGGACGTGCTCGGAAAGACCACGGGCCTGTCGGTCTCGACACTGCTCGGTGGCAAGCGTCAGGACGACTTCCCGCTCTACATGGCGGTTCCGCTCGGCTCACCGGGAGAGATGACGAGGTTCGTCCAGGAGCGGCGAGGTGAAGGGATCACCCGGTTCCAGCTCAAGCTCGGAGCCGATCCCTACGACGACGCCGCCCGCGTGCGTGTCGTGCTCGGCGCGGTCTCACCCGGCGACGTCGTCGTCGCCGACGCGAACGCCGGCTGGCGGCTGCAGGACGCCGTCGTCGCGGCGCGCCTCCTCGACGACCTCCCGCAGCTCTTCCTCGAGCAGCCGTGCCCAACGCTCGAGGAGTGCCTGATCGTCCGGCGGCGCACCACGCTGCCGATGGTGCTCGACGAGATCGTCTCGGACGTCCAGTCCCTGCTCCGCGCCTACGAGGCGGGAGCGATGGAGGCGATCAACCTGAAGATCAGCAAGGTGGGCGGGCTGACGCGAGCCCGACGCATCCGCGACCTCGCCCAGGAGCTCGGCCTGCGGCTGACGATCGAGGACACGTGGGGAGGCGACGTCACGACCGCCGCGATCAGTCACCTCGCTGCGAGCACCGAGCCGGAGGCTCTCTTCACCGTCTCCTTCATGAACGACTGGACACGTGAGCACGTCGCCGGGTACGAGCCACGCTCCGTCGGCGGCCGTGGCAGCGCGCCGACCGGACCCGGGCTCGGGATCGACGTCGACGTCGAGGCGCTCGGAGCACCCGTCTTCAGCGTCGGCTGAGCCCTCGTCGGGCTAGGTAGGGCGACGTACGCGTACCGCTCGACCGCCGCAGCGTCGAGCTCGACGCCGAGACCCGGGCCGGTGGGCACCGGCAGGCAGCCGTCCTCGAGCGGGAGCCCGAACACGGAGTCGTACGGAGGGGCGAGCACGTTGGGATGCAGCGACAGCTCGGTGAACTCCACCGCGTCGACGGCGATCGGGATCGAGGCCGCGAGGTGGAGCTTCGCGGCGAGCTCGGGCCCCACGGCGAACGCGGTGCCGAGGACGCAGCCGAGCCCCGCGGCCTCTGCGACCGCCGCGATCTTCTTCGCGGCGACGAGGCCGCCCGCCTTGCCGAGCTTGACGTTGAGCACGTCGCACGCCTCGGCGCGGACGAGCGCGAGCGCGTCGTGGAGCGAGTAGCAGCTCTCGTCGGCCTCGATCAGCGTGTCGACCGACCGGCGCACGAAGGCCATCCCGGGGTGGTCCCAGGCTGCCACCGGCTGCTCGAGCAGCTCGAGGTCGACGCCCTCGCGCTCCGCGAGCCGGCAGAGCTCGATCGCCTGCTTGGGGCTGAAGCCCTGGTTCGCGTCCGCGCGGAGCACGACGTCGGGGCCGACCGCCTCGCGGATCGCCACGAGCCGCTCGGCGTCGCGGCCGGGATCGCCGCCGATCTTCGGCTTGAAGGCGCGCACACCGAGCCCGACGAGCTCGACGCAGCGCCCGGCCATCCCCTCCGGGGAGCCGCCGGCGATCTCGATCGCGACCTGGACGCGGTCACGATGGCGCCCGCCGAGGAGATCGGCGACCGGCGCGCCGACGGCGCGGCCGACGAGGTCGTGCAGCGCCATGTCGATCGCCGACTTCGCGGTCGAGTTGCCGCGGAAGTCGATCAGCCACATCAGGTGCTCGCGGTCGAACGGGTCGCGGCCGACGAGCTGCGGGCCGAGGTAGTCCTCGATCGCCGCCCGCGCCTGCTCGAGCGTCTCGCCGAAGAAGCCGATGTCGACGGTCGCCTCACCCACGCCGACGTGGCCGTCCTCCGTCTCGACCCGCGCGAGGACGTACTCGAGCATCGGCGTCGGGCGCGCCGGCGTCTGGCGGCTGCGGCGCCCGGCCCAGTGGATGCGGGTGCCCGCGTCGTCGGTGTTGTAGGGCGCGGCCGGGACGTCGAGACGGAGCGGGACCGCCGTGACGCGGGCGATGCGGAGGTCGCTCATGCGAGGAGCTCGTGCGCGGACTCCATCAGCGCGACCAGCAGCGCGACCGTCGCGTCGATGTCGTCGACGTGGCAGAGCTGCACCGTCGAGTGCATGTAGCGCACCGGCGCCCCGATCGTCGTCGCGAGCGCTCCCGAGCCTGACCGCTGGAGGGCCGACGCGTCGGTGCCGCCGCCGACGTTCCGCTGGAACGGGATCCCGCGCCGGCGGCAGAGCTCGACGAGGAAGGCGACGAGCTTCGGGCTTCCCATCGTCAGCCGGTCCATGACGTAGATGCCCGTCCCGGCCCCGAACTCGGTCGTCCACACGTGCTCGTCGACGTAGGGGCCGCGCGGAAGACTGCCGTCGATCGCGACGGCGATATCGGGCAAGGTCGCGTTCCCGACCACCGTGGCGCCCCTGACGCCGAGCTCCTCCTGCACCGTGCTCGCGGCGTAGACGTCGACCTGCGTCTCCCCGACCTCGCGCATCGCCTGGACGAGGCAGTACGTGCCGATGCGGTCGTCGAAGTTGCGGCCGAGCACGACCTTGTCGTTGAGCTCCTCGAACTCCTGGGCGTAGCCGACCGCGTCGCCGACCTCGACGAGCTCGCGCACCCGCTCCGCAGGCAGGCCGACGTCGACGAAGAGGTCGTCGGGCGTCAGCGCCTCGGGCTTCGCGTGCACCGGGTGAACCGGAACGACCACGCCCTGGACGCGCTCGCGCCCCTGGACGACGACGCGCTGCGACGTCGAGGTGTGCGCCTGGATGCCGCCGACCGGAGCGACGCGCAGGTAGCCGCGGTCGTCGATGTGGCGCACCATGAAGCCGATCTCGTCGGAATGCGCCGCGAGCACGAGGCGCGGCGCGCCGTCGCGGCCGCCGGCGGCGCGGCGGAGGCCGACGAGATTGCCCAGGGGGTCGCTCGAGACCTCGTCGCAGCTCGAGGCGAGGTGGCGTCCGACGAGCTCCTGGACGTCGTCCTCGAACCCCGAGATGCCGTGGGCGTTGCTGATTTCCCTGAGCAGTTGGACGTCGACGGTTCTGCCCTCCGTTTGGTATCCCTAATCGGAAAGAAAATACTTGTCGCCCTGGAGGAATGTCCAATGGGCGTCCGGCCGCGCGACTACCGGGGCTCGTCGGTCGACGCGACGAGGTGGTCCCAGTGGTGCAGGTGGTCGTGCAGCTCGCGGCGCGCCCGCGCCGCGTCGCGCTGCTCGATCGCCTCGACGATGCGCCGGTGCTCGGCGAGCACCTCGCGCAGGTGCTCGGTGGGCTGCACCCGGCCCAGCCGCATCAGCCGCGCGAATCCCCGGATCTGCTGGAGCAGCCGCGAGACGATCGGCAGGTTCGCCGCCCGGGCGATCGTGATGTGGAACTGCTCGTCGAGCTCGAGGAACTCGTCCTCGTCGCCCGCGTCGACTGCCCGCTTCTGACGGATCAGGGAGAGGTGCAGCAGGTCGATCTCGTCCTCACCCAGCGCCGAGACCGCCGTCTCGATCGCGATCTCCTCGAGCGCTTCACGGATGCGGAGGATCTCGTTGCGATGCTCCGGCGAGAAGGCGCGCACGACGAGTTGCTTGCGGGGGCCGACCTCGAGGAGACCCTCGGTCCGCAACAGCTGCAGCGCCTGCCTCAGCGGCGTCTTCGAGATGCCGAGCTCCGCTGCGACGCGCGCCTCGGTGATCACGCTGCCCGCGGGGATCTCGCCGCGGAGGATGGCGCTTCGCACGTGGTCGTACGCCAGCTCGGTGAGCGACTTGCGCGGAGCGTCCGCGGGGCGCGGCATCGGCAGAAAGATACTGTCTGCCGGACGAATTCCTCCTGGAGGTGACCGTGCAACGTCGTGCCGCTCTGATCCGGCTCCGCGAGGAGCACGCCGAGGAGTATCTCCGCCTGCACCGCGACGTCTGGCCCGCCGTGCTCGAGCGGCTCCGCGAGAGCAACATGCGCAACTTCTCGATCTTCCTGCGGGACGGGCTCCTCTTCTCCTACCTCGAGTACGTCGGGGACGACTACGAGGCCGACACTGCCGCGATCGCTGCCGATCCGGAGACGCAGCGCTGGTGGACGTTCACCGACCCGTGCCAGCAGCCGGTCGAATCGGCGGCCGAGGGCGAGTGGTGGGCGCCGATGGAAGAGGCCTTCCACACCGACTGAAGCGACCTACGCGAGCGCCACGGGGCCCGGGGTGGGATCCTCGGAGCCGGCGAGGCGTTCGAGGAGGTGCGCGAGCAGCTCCTCCTTGACCGCGTGGTATCCGGGGTCGTCCCACAGGTTCACGAGCTCCCCGGGATCGTTCTTCAGGTCGATCAGCTCGCCGAAGTCCTTCCCTGCGTAATGCGTGAGCTTCCAGTCGCTCGTGCGGAGCGTCTTCATGTCGAGGTACCAGTAGCAGGTCCTTGCGCTCGACCAGCACGGACTCGCGCGCCGGCGCAGTCCCACCCCACACCTGATCGACGAGCGAGCGGCCCTGCATCGACGGAGGCGGCGCGATTCCGCAGAGCTCGAGGATCGTGGAGGTCAGGTCGATCTGCTCGACGAGGCCGTCGAAGCGGCGGGCGGGCGCCTGCTCGGACGGCACCCGCACGATGGTCGGAACCTTGAGCAGCGAGTCGTAGTGGTGCGGCCCCTTGAAGAGCAGCCCGTGATCGCCCAGCAACTCGCCGTGGTCGGAGGTGAAGATCACGATCGTCCGGCGGTCGAGCCCCGTGTCCTGCAACGACCGGAGCAGCCGTCCGACCTGCGCGTCGATCAGCGAGATCATCCCGTAGTAGTGCGCGACGAGCCGGCCCCAGAGCCGGTCGTCGACCTGTCGCAGGTCGACGCGGCCGGCCGGGAGGTCCCCCTGGCGCTCACCGCCGGCGGCAAGGCCGAGCACCGGATCGACCCGGCCGACATGCCCGTCCAGAAAGTGAGGGGGCTTGTCGTCCAGCTCACCGGGCGCGAAGCGCGGGAGCGGCACGTCGGCCGGGTCGTACAACGAGGCGTACGGCTCCGGCGGTGCGAACGGGTGGTGGGGGTCGACGAACGAGACGGTGAGAAAGAACGGCTCCGGCGGCTTCCCCGCCAGGAACGCGATGCCCTCGTTCGCCGCCCAGGTGGAGAAGTTCGCCTCCGCGGGAGCCTCCGGCACCCAGACCTGCAGCTCGTCGCTGTACGTCTCGCGGCGGCGATCCTGCGCGTGGGCCGGGAACTCGCGCGCCAGCCAGTCCCGGTAGGCGCTGGCGGGGTGAGCGCGCAGGTTCTCGGCCACGTTGGCGATGCCGAACCCGAACGACGGATCGTCTCCCGTCCGCGTCTGGTGGGGCCAGAGATGAAGCTTCCCCCACAGGGCCGTGGCGTAGCCGCCCTCCGCCAGGACCTGCATCAGCGTCCGCTCCGTGGTCGGGAGCTTGATCCCGTTCCAGCGGACGCCGTTGATCCGCGGGTACCGGCCCGTCGCGAAGGCTGCCCGGGACGGCATGCAGTTCGGGCTCGCCACGAAGACGTTGTCGAGCGAGACACCGCCTGCGGCCAGGCCGTCGAGGCTCGGCGTCTCGATCACGTCGTTGCCGTTCGCGCCGAGGGTGTCGTACCGCTGCTGGTCGGTGTACACCAGGAGGACGTTCGGTTGCAGGCGGCGAGGCGACGTCACGGGCTCACGCCCGCGGGGGTCGGAGCGGCTCGACGCCAGAGCCCCATGCCGGCATTGGGAATCACCACGAACTCGCGGCCCTGCGCATCGAGCGAAGCCCCCGCCGCGCTTTCGAGGCCCGTGCCGAAACGCGCAGCGACCTCGTCGGAGGAGACGTACTCGAACCCGACCGCCTCGATGTCGCTGCGCCCGAGCCCGGGTCCGGGGCAGTAGCGCACGCGGAAGCGTCCTTCGGTCGAGCCGTGGACGAGATGCGCGGCCGCCGCGAGGCTCCGCGCCAGCTCGGGATCCTGGTCGACGGCCGCCAGGGCCGCCGCCCGCCCCCGGTACCCGTGGCGCCGGATCAGCCGGTCGACGGCGTCGTCCTCTCCGAACCGTCCCACGCCGGGAGCGACGACGACCAGTTCGCCGCCGTCTGCCATCGCGAGCCGGGTGCGGTAGATCGCCTTGTTCGCCAGCCAGGTCGACTGGAACTCGAGTGGGTTCATGTAGGCCACGCAGACCTCGTACGGCTCCGGGACGGTGGTGATGTTGACCGCCGACGCGAGCCCGGCGGCTGCGGAGAACGCGGCGCCTCCGCTCGCCCGGGTCCCCCCTCGCCGACGAAGAGGCCGCGCAGGCGGTCGGTGCCGCCACGGTTGTCCACGACCGTCAAGACGAACAGCGTCCGGCACCGGGGCTCGAGAAAGCGGTCGAAGGCCTGGTCGAGCAACGTCCGGACGGGTGCGTCGACCCGTCCCATCGTCTCCTCGATGCCGCACATGGCACCGATGAAGTGCGTGCGGTGGATCGTGTCGCGCCCGCCGAGCCCGATGCAGACGTGCTTGGTGTAGCCGCCGAACCCGGCCACCTCGTGCGGCACGACCTGCCCCGCCGCGACCACGAGGTCGTAGTGCCCGTTCACGAGCCTCGAATTGACGACCAACGGCAGCGAGAACCCGAGCTCGCGTCCCGCGGTCGCCGACACCTCCTCGGCCGAGATCTCGCCCACGGTCGTGAGGTCGTCGCGCCAGCTGTGCGCGAGCACGCGCTCGACCCCGATCGCATCGCCGAAGAGCAGGCGGCACTGAGCGGCCGTCAGCCGCTTGTGCGTGCCGAGCGCGGGCATGATGTCGACCTGAGTGCCCCGCCTCCGGAGCGCCCGGTCGAGCTGCACCGTGATCTGCCCGCCGCGCGAATAGAGCCGGGTGTGGTCGGGCGGGACGATCAGAACGCGCTTCGGGGCGTCGGCGAGGACCGAGTCGGCCACGCCGTCGAGATGACGCTCGAGCGCGGAGTCGTCGAGCTCGTGGTCGCCGCCCCCGCCGACGGCGAGCAGCGGCCCGTGTGGGTGGGTCATCGTGCCTCGAGCTCTCGCATCCGACGAACATAACGAAGCGAGGCAACCTCAGGATCGTCGGCTCAGACGACGGGTTCGATGCCGGCAGCCGCGGCGCGGCGACCGAAGAGGATGCGCGTCAGGGTCAACCCGTGCCAGCTGCGGCTGACGAAGTTCGCGAGCAGGACGACGTTGAGCGCGCCCCAGTACACGCTCCCGACGAGCAGCGTGACGTTCGGGTAGGTGTGGAACCGGACGGCCGAGATCGCGACGACGGCGAGCGTCATCGCGACGACCGTCTGCGGCAGCGTGTGCCGCCAGTGCCAGCGCGCGTCGTCGCTCTTCAGCGTCACCTTGTAGCTCGGCTTCCGGTTCGGGCCTCCGGCCAGGGCCTGCACGACCGCCTTCATGAACACGGGCGCGAGGCCCGCCCACATCGTCCGCACCTTCCAGAGCTCCTGGTACGGGCGCCGCTGTCGCGTCCGGCGGTCGTTGTAGGGCTGGTTGAGCACGTAGAGCCAGAGCTCCGTCGCGGCGACGATCGGCACCATGTGCTCGATGAAGCCGGTCGAGCCGGCCCTGAGGGGCGGGAAGCCGAGGAGCGCTCCCACCAGCGCGACGAGGTACACGGGCACGGTGAAGCTCGCGAGGTAGAAGCAGAGCAGCTCGAGGAAGTGGAGCCGCTGCCGCAGCCGCAGGCCGCCCAGGTTGCCCCAGACGATCAGCCGGGTCGTGTCGAGCGCCCACGTGCCGCGCTGCTTGTAGAAGTTCGGGACGTCGTGCGGCGAGTGCTGCGGCACGGCGCCGACGATCGGCACGTACAGCCCGCGCCAGCCTCGGCGGAGCGCCTCGACCCCCGACTGGAGGTCCTCCACGAGGTTCCAGGTCGGGAACCCTTCGATCTCCTCCAGTGCCTCCCGTCGCCAGACGACACCGGATCCGCACGGGAAGACCGCGTTCGCCGCGTTCCGGGCGAGCATCTGGCTGCGGTAGAAGATCGCCTCGCGGTTGTTGAACGGGTCGCCGGGCGCGACCTGCGCCTCCTTGATCGTCTGCACGAAGGCCAGCGACTCGTCGTGCTCGAGCTGGCCAACGCAATGGCGCAGGAAGCTGTTCGAGCCCAGCTCGTCGTCGGCGTCGCGTGTCTCGACATATCTGACGCCGGGGTGCAGCTCACGCAGGAGCTCGAGCGCCGAGTTGAGGTTGCCGGCCTTCGCGGCGCCGGCACGGCCAGGCGACCAGCGCGGCGGCGGCAGGTGGTAGACGACCGGCCAGCCCTGCAGCGCGTCGCGGAGCACCGGGTCGGCGCCGTCGTCGCTGACGACGATCGCGAGCCGGGCGTGGGGCCAGTCCTGCTCGAGCAGCGACCGGACGGTGCGGAGGATCAGCGGCACGGGCTCGCCGCAGGTCGGCACGATCACGCCGACGAGCGGCTCTGCACCCGGCGCCAGGGGCCGCGGCACCGGGATCGACCGTCGCCACGAGTTCACGGCGCTAAGCAGTCCCGTCGCGACGGTGAAGAGGTTGGCAAACGCGAACGGCCACGCGATCGGCCCGTGGAGCGCGCCGAGCATCCACGGCACGTACCACGCGCTCGCGAGCGCGAGCAGCACCGCGGCGACGCGCAGCGGCCGCTGCGCGACGCGGAGCGGGTAGTCGTCGCCGAACGCGCGCGCTGCGCGCGCGATCGGCGCGGACGGGGCGGGATCGACGGCCCGAAGTAACGGCATCGGTGTCAGCTATCGACATGGGGCCGCCGGGGCTTGAGCCGGGCCACGCGAAGGACCGCCCGCCGCGACGGGTCGCCTCGCCGTGCGCCCGAGCAGGCAGACTGGCCGGAGCCGGTTGCCACGTCGCGCCCGGACTGCCAGCGTCGAGAACACGCGAGTTGGGAGCGAGAGGAGGTCGAGGGCGCTGAGCGACCCGGGGATCGAGGCGGAGGGCCTGCGGAAGCACTTCGGCGAGGTCGAGGCGCTGCGCGGCGTCGATCTGCGCGTCGAGCCGGCAGCGTGCTGGGGCTGCTCGGCCCGAACGGCGCGGGCAAGACGACGCTCGTGCGGATCCTGACGACGCTGCTCGAGCCCGACGGCGGGCAGCGCCCGCGTCGCCGGGCTCGACGTCGTGCGCGACGCCGGCGCGGGTGCGCGCGCAGATCGGACTCGCCGGGCAGTACGCGGCTGTCGACGAGAACCTGACCGGCGCCGAGAACCTCGAGATGGTCGGCCGGCTCTACCACCTCGGCGCGCCGCGCTCGCGGCAGCGCGCGGCCGAGCTGCTCGAGCGCTTCGACCTCGCCGACGCCGGCGACCGCCTCGTCCGCACGTACTCCGGCGGCATGCGCCGCCGGCTCGACCTCGCCGCGGCCTCGTCGCGCGCCCGCCGGTGCTCTTCCTCGACGAGCCGACGACCGGGCTCGACCTGCGCAGCCGGATCGACGCTCTGGGAGCGATCGACGGCGCTCGTCGCCGGCGGGACGACCGTGCTGCTGACCACCCAGTACCTCGACGAGGCCGACCGGCTCGCCGACCGGATCGCCGTCGATCGATCACGGCGTGCGTGATCGCCGAGGGCACGTCCGACGAGCTGAAGGCGGCGCGTCGGGCGGCGACCGGCTCGAGATCCGGCTCGCCGACCACGCGGCCGCCGCGAGCAGCCGCGGCGGCGCTCGCGGACGCCTCGGCGACGGCGCAGCCTGCAGTCGACGACGGCGTCGTCTCCGTGCCGACCACCGGCGGCAGACGCGATCGCCGCAGGCCGTGCGCGACCTCGACGCCGCCGGCGTCGCGATCGACGACATCGCGACCCGGCGGCCGACGCTCGACGACGTCTTCCTCCAGCTGACCGGCACGCGCTCGCCGCCGACGCACCGGAGGAGCCGGCGAGGGCCCCGGAGCAGCCCGCATGAGCTCGGCCAGCCCACGAGCTCTCCGATATCGCTGGGTGCTCGCCGCGCCGCAGCGTCAAGCGCATCGCGCGCCAGCCCGACCTGCTCGTGGGCTACACGGTGCAGCCGGTGATGTTCGTGCTGCTCTTCGTCTACGTCTTCGGCGGTGCGATCTCGACCCCCGGAGTTCGCTACGTCGACTACCTGATCCCCGGAATCGTCGTCCAGATCGATCACCTTCGGCGGCTTCGTCACGGCACTCGGGCTCGCCGACGACCTCAAGAAGGGGCTGATGGACCGCTTCCGGTCGCTGCCGATGTCGCGCTCCGCTGTCGTCACCGGCCGGACGTTCGCCGACATCAGCACGAACATGATCCAGCTCGCCGTCATGCTCGGGGTCGGCCTCGCCGTCGGCTTCCGCTTCCAGACCGGCGTTCCGACGATCCTCGAGGGGATCGGGCTCGTGCTGCTGATCGGGTACGCGTTCTCGTGGGTGTTCGCGTTCGTCGGGCTGACCGCTTCGTCACCGGAGGCCGCCAACGCGTACGGCTTCACGATCCTCTTCCCGCTGACGTTCGTCTCGTCGGCGTTCGTGCCGGTGGGCTCGATGCCGAGCTGGCTGCAGCCGGTCGCCCGGCACAACCCGTTCACGACGATGGTCAACGCCACCCGCGGGCTCTTCATCGACACGCCGGCAGGAAACGACGTCTGGCTCGCCGCCCTCTGGTCGGTGGGCATCGCGGTCGTGTTCGGGGCGCTCGCGGTCTGGCGCTACCGCCGGGTCGTCGCGCACTGATCCGGCCGACGCCGCAACCCCGTCGGCGCCCGGCAATCGCGCCGAGGACACCCCGGTACGCTCGTCCGGGTGGACCTCTGGACAGACGCGGGTTGGTTGGCCGGCGTCGACGGCTGGCTCGACCGGCAACTGGAGGAACTGGGGCTCGAGCGGAGCGGTGAGGTCGAGCAGCCGCACGTGCGGCCGTGGGCGACGGTGCTGCGAGTGCCGACGGCAGGTGGAGATGTGTGGTTCAAGGCGAACACGCCGCTGCTCGCGTACGAGGCCGCCGTCGTCGCCCTGCTCTCCGCGCGGCGACCGGACTCTGCCCCCGAGCTGCTCGCAGCCGACCTCGATCGTGGCTGGCTCCTCATCGCCGACGGCGGCGAACGCCTCCGTGAGCTCGTCGCGCGCGAACGCGACCTCGGCCGCTGGCTGGACGTCCTGCCGCGCTACGGCCGCCTCCAGGTCGACATGGCGGAGGACGTCGATCGCCTCCTCGGCCTCGGTCTTCCCGACCGCCGACTCGAGACACTCGCGGCGCAGTACGAGGAGCTGATCGGTCGTGTCGACGCGGTGACGGACGGCGAGAGACGCCGGTTACGCGCTCTCGTGCCGACGATCGCCGAGCTCTGCGCGCGCGCGGCGTCCGCCGGCGTGCCGGAGACGATCCAGCACGACGATCTCCACGACGGTCAGGTGTTCGTACGCGACGGCCGCTACCGCTTCCTCGACTGGGGCGACGCCTGCATCTCGCACCCCTTCTTCAGCATGTCGGTGACGCTCGAGGGACAGCTCGCCTGGGGGCTCGACGACGTCGAGGGCTCGGAGGATGTCGCCCCGTACCGCGACGCCTACCTCGAGCCGTTTCGCGGCTTCGCCGCGTGGCCCGAGCTGCAGGCAGTCCACGAGATCGCCCTCCGGCTCGGCTGGATCTGCCGGGCGCTGAACGTCCACCGCTTCGCCTCGGGCCTCCCGGCGCCGTACCGGGAGGAGCATCTCCAGGGCGTCGCGCTCCGACTGCGGATGCTCCTCGCCGGGTTCGCATGACGCACTCGCGTCTCGTGGACTGCGAGAATCGGTTCGTGACGGAAGCGAGGCTCGAGGACGCCGGCTCGGGGCTGGCCCCCGTCACGGAGGGCTGGTTCGTCGTCAACGTCGCCGACGCCGAATGGTTCTCGTCGGAGACGAGGGGCGCAGCGTGCTGGTTCGCGAACGAGTACGGCGAAGCTCCGATCGAGTTTCCGCAGTTCGGGATCAATGTCACGGTCCTCGAGCCCGGCCAGAGCAGCGTCTACCACGGCGAGGCGAATCAGGAGGCGTTTCTGGTGCTGGCGGGTGAGTGCAGGCTGCTCGTCGAGGGCGAGGAGCGCCGTCTCGGAGCCTGGCACTTCTTCCACTCGCCGCCCTGGACGGAGCACGCGTTCGTGGGAGCCGGCGACGAGCCGTGCGCGATTCTCATGGTCGGAGCACACGTGAGCCCGGAGGTGCGGTACGGGGTCTCGGACCTCGCGGCGCGCTACGGCGCGAGCGTGGAGCAGGAGACGACCGACCCGCAGCAGGTCTATGCGACCGCCGAGAGGTTCAGGCGAAAGCGGCCGCCGTACTGGTCGCGCCTGCCCTGGGGCTAGGTGCAGTTCCCGGCACGCGCCGCTCTGGAACACCCCGGGTAGGTGAGCCGAACCGGTGTCTGACACCTTAAAAGGTGTCAGACACCGGTTCGAACTGCGGCACGCTCGGACGGCAGCGCCGAGCCCTGGTACCGGCCGGACATGCCGCTCCGCGACGTGCAGCTACCGCGCGGCCAGTTGCGAGTTCGGAGGCTAGGCTCGACACTGCGCTCGTGGACCCGCCCGAAACACGGTACGCCCGATCGGGCGAGACCTCGATCGCGTACCAGGTGCTGGGCGACGGGCCCTTCGACCTGGTGTGGACGCCGGGGGCGCTCACGCATCTCGACCTGGCGTGGGAGGACGAGAGCCGCGCCCGGTTCGCGCGGGCGCTCTCCTCGTTCTCGCGGCTGATCCTGTTCGACAAGCGCGGCACCGGGCTCTCCGACCGCGTAACCGGCATCCCCGACCTGGAGACGAGGATGGACGACATCCGCGCGGTGATGGATGCAGCGGAGAGCGAGGCGGCGGTGATCTGCGGCGTCTCGGAGGGTGGGCCGATGGCGCTGCTCTTCGCCGCCACGTATCCGGAGCGGACGCGTGCCCTCGTCAACTACGGCTCGCTGCCGCGGTTCGTTCGCGGCCCGAACTTCCCCTGGCGGCAGCCCAAGCACGAGTACCTGGCGGAGTGGGAGGCCGACGCCCGGATCTGGGGGACCGACGAAAGCGCGCGCGCCTGGCTGGAGGCGCAGGGGCAGGACCCGACGCCGGAGGAGGTGCGCGACCGCGCTCGCCGGGATCGGCTGACGATCAGCCCCGGCGCACTGATGCAGCTCGCGCGGATGAACGCGGAGATCGACGTGCGCGCCGTCCTCCCCACGATCGGCGTGCCGACGCTGGTCCTTCATCGCCGCGAGGACCATGTTCCGATCGACGGCGCGCGCTGGATGGCCGAGCAGATCCCCGGCGCGCGGTTCGTGGAGCTGCCGGGCGGGCCGCACATGCCCGACCAGGGCGATTGGCAGTCGGTCGTCGACGCGATCCGGTTGTTCGTCGAGCCGGTCTGCCTCGAAGCTGCCCGCCCCTACGACAGCGTGCTGGCCACGGTTCTCTTCACGGACCTCGTGGGATCGACCGCCAAAGCCGTCGCGCTGGGCGACCGCAAGTGGCGCGACCTGCTGGAGCAGCACCATGCACGCACGCGCACCGAGCTCAGGCAGTTCCGCGGTGTCGAGCTGGACACCGCGGGGGACGGCTTCTTCGCGCGCTTCGACGGCCCCGCCCGCGCGATCCGCTGCGCCTGCGCGATCCGCGATTCGGTCGAAGGGCTCGGACTCGAGCTCCGCGCCGGGCTGCACACCGGCGAATGCGAGATCATGGACGGCAAGGTCGCCGGCGTCACCGTCTCGATCGGCGCGCGCGTCGCGGCCCACGCGGGAGCAGGCGACGTGCTCGTGTCGCAGACCGTCAAGGATCTGGTTGCCGGATCCGGCATCGAGTTCGCCGAACGGGGAACGGCGCAGCTCAAGGGCATCCCCGGCGACTGGAACCTGTACGCGGTCGCCTCGACAGGCTGACGGCCGATACGGAAGCATGGCCGCGCGAATCGACGAGCTGCTCTCCGCCGCGCGCGCCCGGATCCGGCGGTTTGCGCCGCGCGAGGTGCCGCCCGGCGCACTGATCGTCGACATCCGCTCCGCGGACGCCCGTGCCCGCGACGGCGTCGTCCCCGGCGCGCTGCACGTTCCGCGGACGGTTCTCGAGTGGCGGCTCGACCCGACCTGCGAGTGGCGGACACCGCACGTGCAGGGGACCGAGCAGCTCGTCCTCCTGTGCGACCACGGCTACTCGTCGAGCCTCGCCGCGGCGGGCCTTCTCGAGCTCGGCCTCGACGCGGGCGACGTGATCGGCGGCTTCGAGGCCTGGGTCGAGGCCGGGCTTCCCGTCGAGCCGGCGGGCGAGGAAACCGGCGGGCTCCCCGGGATGGGACCGCCGGACTAGCGAGACCAGACCCTCAGAGGGATGCGACGAAGGAGTGGATGCGCGCGAGTGCCTCGCGCAGGTTCGCCTCCGAGTTCGCGTAGCTGATGCGCAGGTGGCCCTCGCCGTTCCGTCCGAACGCGGTGCCGGCGAGGGTGGCGACGCCCGCCTCGTCGAGCAGGCGGTCCGCCAGCTCGGCGGAGCTCAACGGCAGCGCGCCGACGTCGGGAAAGGCGTAGAACGCACCCGCCGGGACCGCGCAGCGCACGTTCGGGACTGCATTCAGCGCGTCGACGACGAGCGTCCGCCGCCGCATGAACTCCTCCCTCATCGCCTCGACCGAGTCCTGTGGCCCCTCGAGAGCGGCCACGGCTGCATGCTGGACGAACGGCGGCACGCACGACGTCGAGTTGACGAAGAAGCGCACGAGCGGCTCGACCAGCGGGTCCGGCAGCACGGCGAACCCGCAGCGCCAGCCCGTCATCGCGTACGTCTTCGAAACGCCGTCGAGCACGATCGCCCGCTCCGCGAAACGCCCGCCGCCGGCGATGCTCGCGAACGGCCCGTCGTACTGCAGCCGGGAGTACACCTCGTCGGCGAGAATCCACGCGTCCGTCGACTCCAGCACCTCCGCCAGCGCGGCGACCGTGGCCGCGTCGAGCGAGCCGCCGGTCGGGTTGTGCGGTGCGTTCAGGACGACGAGACGCGTGCGCGGCGTGAGCAGGCTGCGCAGCCGCTCGGGGTCGAGCGAGAACTCGTCGGCGGCGAGCAGCGGCACCGGCACCGGCTCGGCACCGGCGAATCGCACGGCGGACTCGTAGATCGGGAAGCCGGGGTCGGGGTAGATCACCTCGTCGCCCGGCCCGCAGGTGGCGAGAATCGTGAAGAAGATGAACGGCTTGGCGCCGGTGCCGACGAGGCACCGCGACGCGTCGGCGTCGAGCTCCCGGGTGCGCGCGAGATAGGAGACCGCCGCCTCGCGGAGCTCCGGGATGCCCGCCGACGGGCAGTAGTGCGTCAGGCCGGCAGCGAGCGCAGCGACGGCCGCGGCGACCACGTGCGGGGGCGTCGGGAAGTCGGGCTCGCCGATCTCGAGGTGCACGATCGACCGGCCCTCCCGTTCGAGCTGTTGCGCGCGCGCGAGCACGTCGAAGGCGGTCTCCGTGCCGAGCCGCTCGACCGCAGCCGCGAGCGGCACGTGCGCGTTGCTCTCCTCGCCGATCGTCACCACCGGAATCAGCTGCGGTAGACGACCGCCTCCCGGCGGCCGGACTCGGCGGAGCGCAGGATCGCGTCACACACCTCCGCTGCGCGGTAGCCGTCCTCGAACGTGGCCCCGTGCGGAGCGACCTCGCCGTCGCCGGCGATCGCCGCCAGGAGGTGCTGCAGCTCGTGCACGAACGTGTGCTCCCAGCCGATCATGTGCCCCGGCGGCCACCACCACTGCCAGAACGGATCGTCGGCCTCGGAGACGAGGATCGTCCGGAACCCCTTCGACCCCTCGGAGTGCCGGAGCTCGTTCAGGCGCTCGAGGTCGAAGGCGAGCGACCCCTTCGTCCCGTTGATCTCCCAGCCGAGCGCGTTCTTCCGTCCGGCCGCGAACCGGGTCGCCTCGATCGTCCCGACCGCCGGGCCCTCGAACTCGACCACCGCCTCGAAGGCGTCGTCGACCTCGCGGCCCGGCTGGAACGTGCGCGTCGTCGCGGAGACACCGGCGATCTCGCCCACCAGGTAGCGGGCCAGGTCGATCACGTGCGCCCCCAGGTCGCCGAGCGCGCCCGAGCCGGCCTCCTGCTTGTCGAAGCGCCAGACGTCGGCGGTCGTCGTCCCCCACTCCTGCAGGTAGCTGCCGCGGAAGTGGAGGACGTCGCCGAGCTCGCCCGACTCGAGCAGCTGCCGGGCGAGCCGCACCGCGGGGACGAAGCGGTAGTTGAAGGCGGTCATGTGCACGACTCCCGCCGCGGCGACGCGCTGCCAGATCTCGTGGCTCTCCGCCGCCGTCCGGCCGAGCGGCTTCTCGCAGATCACGTGCTTCCCCGCCTCGGCCGCGGCGATCGTGGGCTCGGCGTGCAGGTTGTTCGGAGCGGAGTTGTCGAACAGGGAGACGTCGGGATCGGCGACGAGGTCGCGCCAGTCGGTGACGTGACGCTCGAAGCCGAAGCGGCGGGCAGCCTCCGAGACGGCGGCCTCGTCGCGACCGGCGATCGAGACGAGCCTCGGCCGCAGCGGGGGCGGCCAGGTCATCGACTCGAGCTTCCGGTACCCGTTCGAGTGCGCCCTGCCCATGAAGGCGTACCCGAGCAGGCCGACGCCGATCTCCGCGACCTCCGAGACCTCCCTCGCCCCCGCGTCGACCCCGATCCCGCCGCTCACGCGTCGCCCGCCTTCTGCATCGCGGCGTCGAACGCGATCTGCGACGGCGCGAAGTCGGTGCGACGCACGAACGCGAGCGCGTCCGGTGCGCCCCAGTCGCGATCCATGCCGCTGTCCTCCCATTCGATCGAGAGCGGCCCCTCGTAGCCGATCCGGTTGAGCGCACGGAAGAGCTCCTCGAAGTCGACGTCGCCGTGGCCCGGCGAGACGAAGTCCCAGCCGCGCTCCTCCTCGCCGAAGTTCAGGTGCGAGGCGAGGATCGAGCGGCGGCCGTCGAGCCGCTTGCGCGAGTCCTTGACGTGCACGTGGTAGATGCGATCGGCGAACTCGAGCGCGAACTGCGCCGTGTCGAGGAACTGGTGCGCGAAGTGGCTCGGGTCGAGGTTGATGCCGAAGGCCGGCCGCCGGTCGATCGCCGCCAGCGCCCGGCGGGTGGTGACGAAGTCGTAGGCGATCTCCGTCGGATGGACCTCGAGCCCGAAGCGCACGCCTTCGGCGTCGAAGACGTCCATGATCGGCCCCCACCGCTCGGCGAACTCCTCGTACGCGCGGTCGATCGCAGCGAAGTCGTTCGGCGGGAAGGAGTAGATCAGGTGCCACACGGCGGAACCGGTGAAGCCGTTCACCTGCGTGACGCCGAGCGCGGCGGCGGCCCGTGCCGTGTCCTTCATCCGCTCGGCCGCGCGCGCCCGCACGCCGGCTTCCTCACCGTCGCCGAACACCTCCGGCGGCAGGATGGCGCGGTGGCGCTCGTCGATCCGGTCGCAGACGGCCTGACCGACGAGATGCGCGCCGATCGCCCAGACACCCAGCCCGTGGCGCTCGAGCAGCGCGCGCCGCTCCGCCGCGTACGATGGCTCGGCCAGCGCCCGGTCGACCTCGAAGTGGTCGCCCCAGCACGCGAGCTCGAGACCGTCGAAGCCCCAGCCGCCGCAGCGCGCGGCGAGCTCCTCGATCGGCAGGTCGGCCCACTGGCCGGTGAACAGGGTGACGGGGCGCCCCATCGGTGCTCCTTTCAGACGGATGGTCGAGGTACGGCGAGACCGGCGGCGCCGAGCTCGGAGGTCGGGTAGTCGCGGCCCGAGCGGGCGAGCAGCTCCAGCCCGAGGCGCGCACGCCGCACGCGCTCGCGGGAGAGGGCCACCGTCGTCGCCTCGAGGTGCGTGCCGGCCGGGTAGACGTCGGGCGCGTTCCGCAGCCCGAACTTCACGTAGACGGGAGCGGCGACGCGGATCAGCTCGGGCAGCTCGTGGTGGCGGACGAAACCGCCGACGTTGTCGGGAGCCTCGACGTAGACGTCGAGCGGCACCGCGACCGCGGCACGGATCGCCGCGATCTGCGGCAGGGTGAGGTCGGTCGGCAGGTTGATCGTCGAAGCGCCGAGACGCTCGAGCACGCGTGCCGACGCGGCGTTCGACGCCGGCAGCATCACCGACACCTTCGCCTGCATGTCGCCGGGGAGCAGGCCCGCGGTGCGCGCCTCGGCGAACGCGTCGAGCACGCCGATGTCGGCGATCAGCACCGAGCGGAACCCGTGCTCGGCCGCGCGCAGGCAGTCCTCGAGGTTCGCGACGACCCCCTCCTGGCCGTGCGCGGCGGCGGCGAACCCGGCGTGCACCCTGGCGCTCGCCGACAGTCCCCAGGCGGCGTTCGGCCGGGCGAAGAGCGAGACCTCGACCCGCGCCGACGCGGCGGTCGCCGCCAGCTCGTCCAGCTCCGCGTCCGTCTGCATGAAGACTCCCGAGCCCTGCGAGACGCGGTGCACCCGGACGTCGAGCGCGGCCGCGGTCTCGAGCACCGCGTCGAGGCACCTCGGGCCCTCCGTCGACGGAATCTCGACCCGGTAGGCCGCCCCGTCGGGGAAGCGCAGCGGGGAGTCCGGCAGCTCCAGCAGGTCACGGTCGGGCAGCCCGATCGAGGCGAGGAAGGAGCGCACCGGCATCCCGCCGATCCTACGGTGTAAGTTGGGGCGATGGAGCTGCCGCGCGAGATCGTGTCGCGGTTCGTCGCGGCGGCCGCCACCATCCGTGAGCCCGAGCAGCTGCGCACGTACGAGTGCGACGGCCTGACCGGGCACCGCGTCGTCCCCGCCCTCGTCGCGCTCCCCGAGACGGCGGCGGAGGTGCAGGAGGTCGTGCGGATCTGCAACGACGCGCACCTCCCCTTCGTCGCGCGAGGGGCGGGCACCGGGCTCAGCGGCGGGGCGCTTCCCGTCGCGGAGGGGATCGTGATCTCGCTGGCGCGGATGAACCGCGTGCTCGAGGTCGATCTCGACGCCGGCCAGATCGTCGTCGAGCCCGGGGTGACGAACCTCGACGTCACCCGCGCCGTCGCCGGCGACGGGTTCTACTACGCGCCCGATCCCTCGTCGCAGCAGGTCTGCACGATCGGCGGCAACGTGGCCGAGAACTCCGGCGGCGCCCACTGCCTGAAGTACGGCTTCACGGTGAACCACGTGCTCGCCGCCGACGTCGTGCTCCCCTCCGGCGAGCTCGTGACCCTCTCGGTGTGGGACGAGGGGCCCGACCTGCTCGGCGCCTTCGTCGGCTCGGAGGGGACGCTCGGGATCGCCACCCGGCTGACGCTGCGGATCCTGCGGGCGCCCGCCGCCGTCCGCACGCTGCTGGCCGGCTTCGAGCACGCCGACGACGCGGGCGCCGCCGTCTCCGGCACGATCGCCGCCGGGATCCTGCCGGCAGCGATCGAGATGATGGACGCGATCACGATCGACGCCGCCGAGCAGGCCGTCGGCGCGAACTACCCGCCGGGCTGCGGCGCCGTCCTGATCGTCGAGCTCGACGGGCCGCCCGAGCAGGTCGAGGAGGACCTCGCCGCCGTCGAGGAGCTCTGCCGACGCCACGCCGCGGTCGAGGTCCGGATCGCCTCGGACCCCGCCGACCGGGCGGCCGTCTGGCGCGGCCGCAAGGCGGCCTTCGCCGCGATGGGCCGGGTCAGCCCCGACTACTACGTGCAGGACGGCGTCGTCCCGCGCACACGGCTGCCGCAGGTGCTGCGCCGGATCGACGAGCTGTCGCGCGAGCACGGGCTGCGCGTCGGCAACGTCTTCCACGCCGGGGACGGCAACCTCCATCCGCTCGTGCTCTACGACGGGCGCGTCGAGGGCGAGGCCGAGCGGGCGGCAGAGCTCGCGCGGCGCATCCTCGAGGCGTGCGTGGAGGCCGGCGGGTCGATCACCGGCGAGCACGGCGTGGGTGCCGACAAGGCCTGCGCGATGCCGCTCATGTTCAGCGAGGCCGACCTCGCGGCGATGCAGCGGCTGCGGCGCGCGTTCGACCCGAACGGGCTCGCCAACCCCGGCAAGGTGTTCCCCACGCCGCGGCTCTGCGGCGAGGTTCCCGGGCCGTACCGAGCCCACCCCCTGGAGCTGGCGGGCGTTGCCGAGCGCTTCTGAGTCGATCGTCGAGCACGAGCCCGGCGACCTCACCTGCATCGTCGGCGCGCACATGCGCCTCGGTGCGCTCCGGGAGGCGCTCGCGGCGCACGGGCAGCGGCTCTCGCTCGACCCACCCGGCGACCCGACCCTCGAGGAGTGCGTGCTCGACGACCTCTCGGGGCCGCTCCGCCACCGCTTCGGCACGATGCGCGACCTCGTGATCGGCATCACGGTCACGCTGCCCGACGGCACACGCGCGAACGCGGGGGGCAAGGTGGTGAAGAACGTGGCGGGCTACGACCTCGGCAAGCTCTTCTGCGGCTCGCGCGGCCGGCTCGGGCGCGTCGAGCAGCTCGCGCTGCGCCTCCACCCTCTGCCGAAGACAGCGCGAACGGTGTCGACGGATGCCCGCCGCTGGGCCGAGCTCCACCGGTCGGGGCTCGTGCCGAGCGCGGTCGACATCGCGGGCGGCTCGCTCCATGTCCTCTTCGAGGGCGCCGCGCGCGCGGTCGACGCACAGGCCTCGGAGCTCGGCGGCGAGGAGAGCGATCCGTGGGACGAGCTGCGGGCGCTCCAGGCAGGGCTGCCGGGCCGCCGCCGCTGGGACGGCGGCGAGGCGACGCTCGTGCGGCCGGGCCCCCGCGTCGCCTACGTGCCGGAGCCCGTCGAGCAGGCGTGGAGCCCGCTCGCGGCACGGGTGGTGGAGGCGCTGTGCAGCCCGAGCTGATCGCCGACTGCGTCCACTGCGGGTTCTGCCTGCCGACCTGCCCCACCTACGACCTCTGGCACGAGGAGATGGACTCGCCGCGCGGGCGCATCCACCTGATGTCGGCTCTGGCCGACGGCTCGGTGCCCCTGACCGCGACGGTCGTCGAGCACTTCGACCGCTGCCTCGGCTGCATGGCCTGCCTCACCTCGTGCCCGTCGGGCGTGCAGTACGACCGCCTGATCGAGTCGACCCGTGCCTACGTCGAGGAGCACCACCGGCGGCCGCTCTCCGAGCGCCTGCTCCGACGACTGCTCTTCGGCGTGCTCCCGCACCGGCGGCGGCTGCGAGCGGCGCTCGCGCTCAGGCGGCTCCCCGCGCCGGGGCCGTTCGCGCCGCTCCGCACGGTCGCACCGCCGTGGCTCGACGATGGGTGGCCGCCCGAGCACCTTCCCGGCCGCGGCCCGCGCGTTGCGGTCGTCGCGGGCTGCGTCCAGAGCGTCGTCTTCGGCGCCGTCAACCGCGCGACCGCACGCGTGCTCGCGGCCGACGGCTACGACGTCCACGTGCCGCGGGCACAGGGCTGCTGCGGGGCGCTCGACGCGCATGCGGGTCGGCTCGACTCCGGCACGGCGCGCGCACGGGCGCTCGAGGAGTCGCTCGCGGGCTACGACGCGATCGTCACCAACGCCGCCGGCTGCGGCTCGCACCTCAAGGACCACGGCCGGGCGAACGTCGTCGACGTCTCGGAGCTGCTCGCCGCCGCGCCCGAGCCGGCGGAGCGGCACCCGCTGCCGCTGCGGGTCGCGTTCCAGGACTCGTGCCACCTGAAGCACGCGCAGCGCATCGAGGCGCCGCCCCGCGCCGCCCTCGCCGCCGTGCCGGGCCTCGAGCTCGTCGAGCCGGGCGAGCAGCACCTGTGCTGCGGCAGCGCGGGGATCTACAACATCGTGCAGCCCGAAGCCGCCCGCGACCTCGGCGACCGGAAGGCGCAACGCATCCTCGAAACCGCGCCCGACGTGTACGCGAGCGCGAACCCGGGCTGCCTCGTGCAGGTCACGGCCGCCCTTCGCCGCGCGGGCCGGCCGCTGCCCGCACTCCATCCCGTGGAGCTCGTCGACGCGTCGATCCGCGGGCTCGCCGCCGAAGCCGTCCTGGACGGCGCTCGGCGCTGAGCCCTACCGCACCGACGCCCACGGCTCGTCGCCGGAGACGTCCACGAGGTCGTAGCCGCCGTCTCCGAGCGACGGGCCGATCACGACCTGGAGGTGAGCGGTCTCGGCGCCGTCGTTGTAGGAGGCGTGGACGATCCCGGCGTCGAGGTAGACGGAGTCGCCGGGGGCGAGCGTCGTCGACTCGCGCTCGATGTACTGCGTCACCGAGCCCTGCTTGACGATGATCATCTCCTCCTGGCCGTCGTGGCGGTGGAAGGCGTGCCCCTCGCCCGGCTCGAGCGTCACGTCCATCACGACGAGGTGCTGCGAGCCCGTGTTCGCGGGCCGGCACCGCCAGCCGATCGTCCCCCAGTCGAACTGCTCCTGCTCGACCTCGGGCTGCTTGACGAACGTGCTCATCGGTTCCTCCTGTGCTCAGACGGGGATGGACTTGAAGCGGCGCATGTTCTCGGTCATGGCGACCTCGGTCGGCAGGCGCTCCATCGAGGAGGCGCCGAAGAACCCGACCACGCCCTCCGTGCGCTCGATCACGAAGGCGGCGTCGTCCGGCTCGGCGATCGGGCCGCCGTGGCAGAGGACGAGGATGTCCGGGCTCACGCGCCTGGCGGCGTCGTGCATGCCCTGGATCAGCGGGACGCACTCGTCGAGCGTCCTCGCGGTCGAGGCGCCGATCGCGCCGCCGGTCGTCAGGCCCATGTGCGGCACGAGCACGTCGGCGCCGGCTTCGGCCATCGCCGCCGCCTGCTCGTCGTCGAAGACGTACGGCGCCGTCAGGAAGTCCCGCTCGTGGGCCAGGCGGATCATGTCGACCTCGAGGCCGTAGCCCATGCCCGTCTCCTCGAGCCCGGTTCGGAAGGTGCCGTCCATCAGCCCGACCGTGGGGAAGTTCTGGACACCGCTGAAGCCGATGCGCTTCAGCTCGTCGAGGAAGACGCCCATCAGCCGGAACGGATCCGTCCCGCAGACGCCGGCGAGCACGGGCGTCTCCCGCACCACCGGCAGCACCTCGCGCGCCATGTCGACGACGATCTCGTTGGCGTCGCCGTAGGGCATCAGGCCGGCGAGCGAGCCGCGCCCGCCCATGCGGTAGCGGCCGCTGTTGTAGATGATGATCAGGTCGGCGCCGCCCGCCTCCGCGAGCTTCGCCGAGAGGCCCGTGCCGGCGCCTGCGCCGATGATCGGGCGCCTTGCGGCGACCTGGGCGCGCAGGCGTGCGAGCGCCTCGTCACGTGTCATGCCGGCTCCCTTCGATCAGCTCGTGCAGGCGGTCGGCCATCGCCACCGCGAACTCCGGGTCGTTGACGTCCTGCGGGAGCTCGTGCAGCTCCACCCGGCCGCCGAGCTCCTCGCGCAGGGCCGTCACGAGCGCCTCGTCCGCAACCGGGTCGTGGAACGGCTGACCCGGGACGTCGACCATGGAGACGCCGCCGAGCGGCACGAAGACCGCGGTCGGCGAGGCGGCGGCGGCGAGCTTGCGACCGATCGTCCGGCCGAGCTCCGCGCACTCCTCCGGCGTCGTCCGCATCAGGGTCACGGTCGGGTTGTGCACGTAGAGGTTTCGTCCCTCGAACTGCGGCGGCACGGTCTCGCGCGGACCGAAGTTGACCATGTCGAGCGCGCCGAGCGAGACGACCTGCGGGATGCCGGCCGCGCCGGCGGCCTCGAGCCGGTCGGGGCCGGCCGAGAGCACCCCGCCGACGAGCTCGTCCGCGAGCTCGGTGGTCGTCGCGTCGAGCACGCCGGCCAGGAACCCGCCGCTCGCGAGCGCCTCCATCGAGCGGCCCCCGGCCCCGGTCGCATGGAAGACGAGCACCTCGTAGCCGAGTTCCTCGAGCCGCTCACGGGCGCGCGTCACGCACGGTGTCGTCACGCCGAACATCGTCGCCGCGACGAGCGGCTTCCCCGTGCCGGCGGGCGGCGCTGCGCGCACCATCCCGGCGATCGCACCGGCGGCGTTCGCGATGATCCGCGCCGAGACGCTGTTGACACCGGCGATGTCGACGACCGAGTACATCATCGTCACGTCGACAGCGCCGACGTAGGGACGCGTGTCGCCCGAGGCTACGGTCGAGACGAGCAGCTTGGGCACCCCCACCGGCAGCGCGCGCATGGCGCGGGCGGCGATCGACGACCCACCCGACCCGCCGAGCGCGACGACCCCGTCGAGCCGGCCGCGCGCGTGGAGATCGCGCACGACCGCCTCGGCCCCGGCGCCCATCGCCGTCACGGCGGCACCGCGGTCGCCGGCGGCGGCCAGCGCGTCGGCGTCGGCGCCCGCCGCCCGGGCGACCTCCCGCCGGTCGACGTCGGGCGCCAGCCCGTCCGGCTCGTGGACGCCGGCGTCCACCACCACGACGTCGACCTCGTACGTCAGCAGCTGCTCGCGCAGGAACGCATACTCGTGGCCCTTCGTGTCGAGCGTGCCCAGGAGGACGATCGTCGGCATGAGGCGCTACGCGCGCTCCGCGAGCGGCTCGACGCCGAGGTAACGGCGCTGGAGCTCCATGTCGCCGGAGAGCGCGGTCGCGGTCGTCTCGGCGGCGATCGACCCGGCGACCATCACGAGCTGGCGCTCGGAGACGGAGGTCGCCATGCCGAGGTTCTGCTCGATCAGCAGGATCACGAGGCCCTCCTGCTCGAGCGTCCGAAACGTCTCGATCAGGTGCTCGATGATCGCGGGGGCGAGCCCTTCGGAGGGCTCGTCCATCATCAGGAGCTCGGGGTTCGTCAGCAGCGCGCGGCCGATCGCGAGCATCTGCTGCTCGCCGCCCGACAGCTGCCCGCCGCCGTTGCGCCGGCGTTCGGCGAGACGCGGGAAGAGCTCGTAGACGGCGTCGGGCGTCCATCTGCGGTTCGAGCCTCGCCGCGAGATCATGCTCAGGTGCTCGTCGACGGAGAGCGACGGGAACAAGCGCCTGCCCTGCGGGACGTAGCCGATGCCGAGCTTCGCGATCTTGTACGACGGCCGCCCGACGAGCTCGATTCCCCGGTAGCGGATCGAGCCGGTGATGCGCGCCGGCGGGATCCCGAGGATCGCGTTGCACAGGGTGGTCTTCCCCATGCCGTTCCGTCCGATGATCGACGTCGAGCCTCCGGCCACGTCGAAGGTCACGTTCTCGAGCGCCTGCGCGGTGCCGTAGTAGGCACTCAGGCCGGAGACGGCGAGCAGCGGCTCACTCACGAGCCGCGCCTCCCCGGCCGAGGTAGAGGTCGTGCACGGTCTGGTTCGCGCGGATCGCGTCCGGGGTGCCCTCGACGATCACGCGGCCGTCGTGCATCATCGTCACGCGGTCGGCGACGCGCAGCGCCACGTCCATGTCGTGCTCGATCAGGATCAGCGTGATCGACGACTCGAGCGACAGGAGCAGGTCGGTGAGCGCGACGCGTTCGCCGCGCGAGAGCCCGGAGGCGGGCTCGTCGAGCATCATCAGGCGCGGGTTCGACGCGCGCGCCATCGCGACCTCGAGCTGGCGCTGCTCGCCGTGGGAGAGTGCGCCGACCAGCGTCGCGCGGCGGCCCTCGAGACCGACCGTCCGTGCGAGCTCGCGCGCACGCTCGCGCAGCTCCCCGTCGCGCTTACGCAGCACGAGCGGGCGGAAGTGACCCCCGCGCACGCCGAGGAGCGCGAGGTAGATGTTGTCCTCGACCGAGAGCCCGAGGAACGAACGAGACTTCTGGTAGGTGCGCCCCATCCCGAGCTTCGCGCGCGCGCGGGGCGGCAGCGCGCTGACCTCGGCGCCGAGGAACTCGATCGTCCCGGAGCTCGGCGGGACGTCACCGGAGATGACGTTGAACAGGGTCGTCTTCCCGGCGCCGTTCGGCCCCAGGATCGCACGCCTCTCGCCGTGCGCGACGTCGAGGTCGACGTCGCGCACGGCATGGAGGCCGCCGTAGCGCCGGCCGACCCCCCGCAAGCGGAGGATCGGCCGGGCACCGTCGGATGCTGCTGCTTCCGTCAACCGCTCTAGCCGGTGACGGCCGGCTTTCGGGTGTGGCCGACCCACGGCAGGTTGCGCTTCACGCAGGTCGGGAAGTTACGACCCGGTGCAGGCGTCTTCGCCGTGAACGTGCCGCCGAACGACTGGTCGACGCCGGGGATGTACCCGACCGTCTTGATGGCCAGCTTGCCGGCCTTCGTGTAGAGCTGCTGGTAGTAGACCGGGATGACCGCCTGGCGGTTCTTGTCCAGGTGGATCGGCCCGTACGGGGTGCGCAGGTGCACACCCGCGATCGCCTTCTGCAGCTTCTTCTGGCCGCCGGACAGGTTGCCCTTGACGGCCTTGAGCCCGGCCAGCAGGCCCCACGTGTTCACGTAGTAGCCGAACGTGAACGTGGAGGAGGCCTGCGGTGCCGCGGCACCGAACGGCGGGATGGTCTTGAAGACCTTCCCGACCTCCTTGTTGTAGGCCTGCGCGGCCTTCGTCGCCAGGTCGCCGGCCGTGCCCGCGCCGCCGACGTAGGCACCGGAGACCCGCGTGCCCAGCTGCTGGAACTCGCCCGGCGTGCCCCAGAACAGGTTGCCGATGAACTTCTTGCCGTCGATCGGCCCGTGCGCCTGCTCGTAGGCCTTCAGGAACGGGATCAGCCCTGCACCGCCGACCGCGACGAAGGTGCCGTCGACGTTCGTGGGCAGCTGCTGGGCGTACGACGAGTAGTCGGTGGTGTTCAGCGGCGGGAAGACCCGCTTCGTGACGTTCCCGCCGACCGCGCAGAACTCGGCCACGAAGCCGGCCGTCGAGGTCCACCCGAACGAGTAGTCGTCGGAGACCACGGCGGCGGTGCGCCAGCCGAGCTTGTGATAGGCCAGGTCGCCGAGGCCCGCGTTCCACTGGGCCCCGTCGCCGTTGAAGCGGAAGAAGTTCTTCGCCCGGACCTTCAGCGTCGTGTCCTGCGCGCCGGCGGCACCGTCGACGAACGTCTTCGTGGGATGCTGCTTCGCGTAGTTCGCAACCGCGATCGACTCGTCACCCGACAGCGGACCGATCATGATGTCCGCGCCCAGCTGCTCCATCAGGCGCTTCGTCTCCTTGATCGCCGTGTCGGCGCGGTCGTTCGAACAGCCGACGCCGACGAGCTTCAGCGGGTGACCGTTGATCTGGCCACCGACCCAGCCGTCACGCGGCTTGTTCGGGTTCTTCGCCTTGGCGCCCGCGTACTGGACCATCGCGGTCACGACGCCTGCCATGTCCTGGTTGTCGAACGAGCCGAACGCTCCCTGACAGTCGGACAGGACACCGATCTTGATCGGCGTGGCGCTGCTGCGAGCGGTCGCCGTCGCCGCCGCGAACGCGGCCGCGATCACGACCAGCGCCGCGAGCGGAACGAGCTTCCACTTGCGCTTGAGAGCATGCATTCGGATGCCCTCCTCCTTTCGAACCGGTTGGTGGTGCAGAACGTTGGGGGGTCAAATGTGGGACGGCACTTCCGGGTCAGGTGTGTCGGGGCCTCCTTTCAGACACTGGGCTCCACCTGGCCGACGTCGATCGGGTTTCGATCCGTCGGCCCCCGGTGCCGCCCGAACGTGAGCTCGACCACGCGGTCCCAGAGGCCGATCAGGCCGCCGGGAGAGACCAGCACGATCACGAGGAAGATCGCCCCGATGAGCGTGTGGAAGCGCGGGCCGATGAAGCTGATCTGCTGCGAGTAGTTGTTGACGATCACGAAGAAGAGGGCTCCGACCCAGGCGCCTTCGAGGCGGTAGAGGCCGCCGACGACGGCGATCACGAGCACGTCGATGGTCGCGCTGAGGTCGATCGAAGCCGGGTCGATGTGCCCGTTCCACCAGACGAAGAGCACGCCGCCGATCGCCGCGACGAACGACGCGAAGCCGAAGGCGACGCGTCCGGTGGAGGGTGACGTTGTATCCGAGCGAGGCCATCCGCACCGGGTCGTCACGGACACCCTGGAGCGTCAACCCGAACGGCGTGCGCACGATGTAGCGCAGCAGCAGGTAGACGGCGAAGGCCGTGCACAGCGCCACGTAGTAGAGGCGATTCTGGTGCGCGTCGACGCTGCCGATCAGGCCCGGGGCCGGGATGCCGCTGATGCCGCCGAAGCCGGAGACGTCGGTCACCTGGCCGAAGGTGAGGTTGGCGATCACCGAGTAGGTCAGCGTGATCATCAGGAAGTAGATGCCGACGCTGCGGCTCGCGAGGGCGCCGAAGAGGAAGCCGACTGCGACGGCGATCGCGATCCCGAGCAGGACGCCCCACCAGGGGTTCCAGCCGAGGTTCAGGCCCTTGGTGTTGCCGTTCGTGGTCGCGTTGCCGACGACGAATCCCGCGATGCCGTACACGGCCACCTGGGCCAGCGAGACCATGCCGGCGAACGCCGAGAGGAAGATCAGGCTCGCCGCGACGATGCCGAGGAACAGCATCTGCGTCAGCAGCGCGCCCACCCAGTAGGAGGAGAGGTAGAACGGGGCCAGCACCGCGAGCACGAGCGCGAGCACGCCGACGACGCGATCCGGCGTGACGCGGTTCACGCGGGTCACTCGGGTCTCCCGAACAGCCCGAGCGGGCGCACCGCGAGCACGATCGCGACGAGCACGAACGTGAAGATGATCGAGTAGTACGTGTAGTTCGCGGGCAGGTACGCCGACGCGAAGTTCGTCGTGATGCCGAGCAGGAGCGCGCCGATCGCGGCTCCGCCGAGTGACCCCATGCCCCCGATGATCACTACGACGAGCGAATACAGCAACCAGTTGGCGTCGACCCCCGGCGCGAGGCTCGCGAAGGAGCCGCCGATCACGCCGCCGAACCCGGCGAGCGCCGAGCCGACGACGAAGGCGATCGCGAAGGTCAGCTGGATGTTGATCCCGAGCGCGGAGACCATCGCCCGGTCGTCGACCCCCGCCCGGATGACCATGCCGGTGCGCGTGCGCTTGAGCCACACCCAGAGGAGCAGGCCGATGCCCACGGCCATCGCCGAGGATCACGAGCCGCGTCTCGGTGTACTGCACGCCCTGCGACCCGCAGGTTGACGAACGTGTCCCAGTTGCGCGGCCAGGCGATGTCCTCGGCGATGCCGCCGAAGTGGGCCAGCATCTGGTCGGCGAGGATGATCGAGATCGCGATCGTGATCAGCGCCTGCCGCAGGTCCTGGCCCTGGTTCCAGCGCAGGAAGAGCTGCTGCATCACGAGCCCCATCGCCGCGACCACCGCCGTGCCGACGAGCGCGGGCACGATCCAGTGCGTCAGGTTGACCTGGGCGCTCGTCAGCCCGAACGAGCCGCCCTCGCCGACGAAGTGGCGTTGCAGCTTCAGCGCCACGTAGCCGCCGAACAGGAAGAACGCGCCGTGCGCCATGTTGACGACCCGCATCAGCCCGAAGATCAGCGTGAACCCGCTCGAGACGACGAAGTAGAGCGCGGCCGCCGTGACGCCGTTCAGGAGCGTGATCAGGAAGTCCTTCGGGTCGTGGACGGCGGAGCCGAACGACGTGGCCCACTTCCCCGTCGTCGGTGCGAGGACGAGCACCCAGAGCATCGGGGCGAGGATCAGGATCCCGAGCAGCGTCAGCCCGAGCACGCGCAGGAGCTTCGCGCGCGCCGCGAATGCCCGGGCGTGCCCCCCACCGAGTTGTTCCACCCCGACGGACTGCGTCACGCCGGCGCCGGCTCCTCGAGGTAGAGGACTGCGGCGAGCGACTCGTCGGTCTGCGGGACGACGTCCACGAGGCGGCGCAACGACGGGTACTTCGCCCGGTCGAGCGTCGTCACGTCCGGCCAGTTGAGCTCGATCAGGTTGTCGGCAGGATCGCGGAAGTAGAGCTGCACCTGGCCCGACGGCAGCTCGACGAGCTCGCTGCCCCACTCGCTCGACGTCGCGGCGGCGACCGCCTGGTAGGCGGCGTCGAAGTCGTCCACCGTCAGGCCGAGGTGATGGCGGCTCGGGGCAGCCTGCCCGCTCTCGTCGAGGAAGAGATGCAGCTGCAGCGAGCCCACGCGCAGCCACTGGACGGGGGTCTCGAACCGCGGCGTCGGGATCCGCTCCATGCCGAAGACCTCGACGTAGAAGCGGGTGGACTGCTCGAGGTCGCGGGCCGAGATGCTGACGTGATTGATCTCCGTCACACGCACAGGCGTGGAGTCTCATCCCTTTCGAACCATAGGTCAAGAGCGCCCGAAGGCAGTAGGAGCGATAGTCTCCGCCTATGAACTTTCGCCAGCTCGAGTGCTTCGTCGCCGTCGTCGACGAGGGCACGTTCACCCGGGCGGCACGCCGCGTCGGCATCTCGCAGCCGTCGCTCTCCCAGCACATCCGCGCCCTCGAGGCGGACATCGACGGGCCGGTGTTCAACCGCCTGCCACGCGGCGTCTCGCTCACGCCCGCGGGGAGGACGCTCCTGCCCGAAGCGCGAGTCGCCGTGCGCGCGTTCGAGCGCGGCCTGCGCGGAGCCCGTTCGACGCTGGCCGTCGAAGGCGGCGAGCTCGAGATCGCGACGGTGCTCTCGATGGCGGTCGGCCTGCTGCCCCGGCACATCGGCGCGTGGCACGAGCTGTACCCGAGCGTCTCGATCCGGCTGCACGAGTTCCGGCACCGTTCGCTGCTCGAGGATGCGGTCGAGCAGGGCGTCGCCGACTTCGCGCTCGGCCCCGTACCCGTGCGCCGGTGGGAAGGCCCGCTCGAGGCGGTCGGCTGGGAGGAGTTCGTGCTGGTCGTGCCGCCGCGCGACGCCCTCGCCGCACGCTCGAGCGTGCGCCTCGACGAGCTCGCCGATCGCGAGTGGGTGCTCTACCACCCCGACCACGGGCTCGCCGGGATCGTCGCGGAGCTGTGCCGCACCGCCGGCTTCGAGCCGCGCGGCTCCGTCCGTACGTCGCAGGCGGAGGGCGCGGTCCGGCTGGCGGCGGCCGGGCTCGGGATCGCCCTCGTGCCGGACAACATCGTCGCCCGGGGGATGGACTGCGGCGTGCTCGCGTTCGAGCCGCGGCTCGTCCGCGAGGTCGCCGTGTACGCGCGGGTGCCGCTCTCGCCGACCGCGGTCGCGTTCGCCGAGGTGGTCCGCTCGTCGGCAAAGCCGCGGCCCGAGGGCATCCGCACGATCCATCTCTAGACTGGCCCGCGTGCGCCGCGCTCTCTCGATCGCCGCCCTCGCGCTGTGCGCGTGCGGGTGCGGCGCCTCCCACCGGGCGGCGACGACGGCGACGACACCTGCGCCGCCCTCCTTCGCCGCCGCCCGCGCCGCGGTGCTCGCCACCGACACGGCCCGGCTCGAGCAGACGACCACGGTCGTCCTCGGCGGCTCGGAGATCAAGGCCTACGACCGCGGCACGGTGGCCTTCGACGGCACACGTGCCCACCTGTACAAGCTGAGCGCGGGCGTCAACACGCCGGGCGAGGTGATCGTCGTGGGGCCGATCACCTACTCGAACGAGAACGTGCAGGCGGCGATGTCGGCTCCCGGCATCCGGCCCTGGACGAAGCTCGACCGCCGTGCGCTCTCCGCTCAGGCGAAGGCGCGGCGCCCCAACGAGCTGGCGCACGTGCTCGCCCCCGCCTACCTGGCGTTCGGAGCGCGCTCGGTGTCGCTCGCCCGCCGCGCCGGGGCCGGCGCGATCTACTGGGCACGGGTCGATCCGGCGCTCGTCGTGACGCGGACGCCGAAGGCGCGGCGAGACCTGGTCGAGACCGGGCTCCGCGCCGACTACCCCTCGAAGCCGTTCAACGCCAAGTTCTGGATCGACGGGAATGGCAGGATCCGGCGCGTGCTCGTCGCGTACACCTCCGCACAGGGCACGCCGATCGCGGTCGACACCTCCTACAGCGCGTTCGGCGCTCGGATCGACACGACGCCGCCGCCGGCGCGCTCGATCAAGGACATCACGCCGAAGAGCTGACGGGCCGCTCCTCGCGCTCCCACGCGAGACCGGCGGCGAGCACGACCTCGTCGCGGGGCGCGACGAGCTGCAGGTCGCCGATCGCGAGCGCCGCCCAGCCGAGCACGTTGAAGGGACGCAGGAATGCCGTCGCCGGCAGGCGCACCTCCAGCTCGTCGCAGTCCACGGGCGGCACCTCGACGCCCAGCACCGGCGCGACGTAGAGGTCGACGCCGGGCCGGTATCCTCGCCACGCCGCCACCGCGTCGCGGGCGGCCGCCACCGCAGCCGGGTCGACCGCCTGGGCGAGCTCGAGCTTGCCGCGCACGTTCTCGCCGTAGTCGGCGGCGCGGGCCGGGAACGTCGCCCGGTGAGCCTCCGCGGCCTCGTGGAAGAAGAGCGGCCACGTGTCCTCGGGCGGCTCGGGCAGGGTGGCCTCCTCGACCACCGCCCCGAGCGCCTCGAGGCGCTCGACGTACGACTCGGCCGCCGGGTTCGGCGGCAGCGCAGGGCCGCCGACCGACGGCGGGCGGGTCAGCAGCCCCACCCGCAGCCCGCGCAGGCGCGGCGCCGGCGGCCGCTCGCCCGTCAGCACGCCCCAGGCGAGCGCCACCTCGGCGACGGTGCGCGCCATCGGCCCGACCGTGTCGAACGTCGGGCAGAGGGGATAGACGCCGTCGAGCGCGATGCGCCCCCAGGCGGGCTTCAGCCCCACGACACCGCAACAGGCGGCCGGCAGCCGGATCGAGCAGCCGGTGTCGGTGCCGAGGCCGAGGTCGCAGAGCCCGGCGGCGAGCGCGGCGGCGTTGCCGCCCGAGGAGCCGCCGGCCGTGCGGCCGGGGAGCGCGGGATTCTGCACCGTCCCGTACCAGGGGTTCTGGCTGGTGACGCCCCAGGCGAACTCGTGCAGGTTCGCCTTCCCCGTCACGACGGCGCCCGCCGCGACGAGGGCATCGACGGCGGAGGCGGTGCGCCGCGGCACGTGATCCGCGTAGATGCTCGACCCGTAGGTCGTGCGGACCCCCGCCACGTCGATCAGATCCTTGACGAGCAGCCGTTTCCCGTGCAGCGGCCCCGGCGCCGCCGCGGCGGGCTCGACCTCGGTGATCACGGCGTTGAACGGGTCGCTCACGGCACCAGCGCCACGGCCTCGATCTCGACCCGCGCGCCGGGCACGGCGAGCGCGGAGACCTCGACCAGGGTGCTCGCCGGCCGCACGCTCGCCGAACACCTCCTGCCGCACCGTGTTCACCGCCGCGCGGTCGGCCATCTCCGTGAGGAAGACCGTCACCTTGACCACGTTCTCGATGGCCGCGCCCGAGGCGGTGAGCACCGCCTGCAGGTTGGCGAAGACCTGCCGCGCCTGGGCGACCACGTCGCCCGCGCCGACCAGCGCCCCGGCACCGTCGACCGCAACACAGCCGGAGACGAAGAGGAGCCCGTCCGCCCGGACGGCGTCGGTGTAGTGGCTGATCGGCTCGGCGAGCGCCGGCACGCGAATCTCCTCCCGGCGGCTCATCCGCGCGCGGCCTCGCGGATGGCGCTGAGCGTCGTCCGCGGCGTGATCGCCTCCGGATCGACCTTCAGCGCGAGCACCGCGGGGATCCCCGCCTCGAGCGCCCGCTCGAACGCGGCGGGGAAGTCCTCGGTTCGGGTCACCGTCTCGCCGTGCGCTCCGAACGCCCTGGCGTACGCGGCGAAGTCGGGGTTGACGAGGTCGGTGCCCACCACCCGTCCCGGGAAGCTCCGCTCCTGGTGCATCCGGATCGTGCCGTACATCCCGTTGTCGACCACGACGACGACGATCGGCAGCGCGTACTGGACGGCGGTGGCGAGCTCCTGGCCGAGCATCAGGAAGTCGCCGTCGCCCGAGAAGCAGAGCACGGTGCGCGCGGGCTCGAGGAGCTTGGCCGCGATCGCGGCGGAGAGCCCGTAGCCCATGGCGCCGCTCGTCGGCGCCAGCTGGGTGGGGTAGTCGTGGAAGCGCCAGAAGCGGTGGATCCAGACGGTGTGGTTGCCGGCGCCGTTCGTGACGATCGCGTCCGGGACGCGCTCGCGCATGTGGGCGATGCAGTCGCCGAGATCCACGTCGCCGGGCGAGGGCGCATGCTGCCGCCACGCCTCGTAGTCGGCGCGCGCCTCCGCCGCCCAGTCGCGCCAGCGCACGTCGACGCGCAGGCCGGCGACCGCGGCGGCGAACGGCTCGGGCGCCGCCAGGATCGGCAGGTCGGCCTGGTAGACGCGCCCGAGCTCCTCTGCTCCCGGGTGGACGTGCACGAGCGTCTGGTGCGGCTTCGGCACGTCGAGCAGCGTGTAGCCGGAGGTGGTCATCTCCCCCAGCCGCGGCCCGACGACGAGCAGGAGGTCTGCGGCGCGCACCCGCTCGGCGAGCTTCGGGTTCAGGCCGATGCCGACGTCGCCCACGTACAGGGGGTGGTCGTTGTCGAGCGCGTCCTGGCGGCGGAACGCCGCGCCGGCCGGAATGCCGTTGCCGTCGAGGAAGCGCGTCAGCTCGCGCGAGGCGGCGGCCGTCCAGCCGCCGCCGCCGACGATCGCGAGCGGGCGCTCGCAGCGGCCGAGCAGTGCCGCGAGGGCCTCGACGTCCGCCGCGGCGGGGCTCGGGCGCACGAGCTTGTAGGGCGGCGCGTCCGGCACGTCGACCTCACGGGAGAGGACGTCCTCCGGCAGCGCCAGCACGACCGGCCCGGGGCGGCCGGCGCACGCCGTCGTGAACGCGCGGGCGAGCAGCTCGGGGATGCGGTCGGCGCGGTCGACCTGCGCGACCCACTTCGCGAGCGGGCCGAACATCCGCCGGTAGTCGATCTCCTGGAACGCCTCGCGCTCCTCCTGGTCGGAGGCGATCTGGCCGATCAGGAGCACGAGCGGCGTCGAGTCCTGGAAGGCGGTGTGCACCCCGACCGACGCGTGCGTCGCGCCGGGGCCGCGCGTGACGAGGCAGACACCCGGGCGGCCCGTCAGCTTCCCGTAGGCCTCGGCCATGTTGGCCGCACCCGCCTCGTTGCGGCAGGTGATCAGGCGGATCGGGACGTCGTGGAGCCCGTCGAGCAGCGCGATGTAGCTCTCGCCCGGGACGCAGAACGCGACGTCGACGCCGTGCACCCGCAGCTGGTCGGCGAGCAGCCTGCCGCCGTGCCGGATCACAGGCGATGCTCGAGGTAGATCCGCGCGACCTGGGTCTTCGGCTTGTCCGCGTCCGCCGGGTCGACGTAGCTGATCGTGCGCCGCCCCTCCCATTCGGCCGGGAGGACGAGGACGCGCACGAACGCCGTCGGCTCGGTCTCGGACGCCGCGGCGAAGACGGGATCCGGCCCGGTCTCGTACCACCACTCGAACGGGCCGTACTCGTGACTCGCACCCTGCGTCTCGATCCGGATCCTGCCGGCGATCAGGACCCGCAGGCCGGGGCCCGGGTGCGTGTGCCGGTAGGCGACCCCCCCGGGCGGGAAGTCGACCCGGTCGCAGCGCAGGAGCGACGCGCCGGGCGGGCGCTCCGTGAGCTCCCAGACGAGCGCGCGCCCCGCGACCCGGCCCGCCCCGACGAACGCCGCATCGCCGGCGACGTCGTAGACGACGTGGTCGCCCGGCCCGGTCTCGACTCCGCCGGGATGATCGGCCAGCCGGAGGATCAATGGAAGTACTGGCCGCCGTCGATGACCATCGTCTGGCCCGTCACGAAGTCGGCGCCCGGCCCGCTGAGGAAGACGACGGCGCCGACGACGTCCTCCGGCACCTGGTCGCGCTGGAGCGTCCGCGCGGAGACCGAGACGTCGCGCAGTTTCGACACCACCTCGGGGTTCGCCTCGACGCCCGCCGACATCGTGAAGCCGGGCGCGACGCAGTTGACGAGCACGTTGTCCTTGCCGACCTCCTTCGCGAGCGCCCGCGTCAGCGCGACGATCGCCCCCTTCGAGGTCACGTAGTGCAGGAGAAAGGGCACGCCGCGGAACGGGGTGCCCGACGAGATGTTCACGATGCGGCCGCCGCCGTGCGCCCGCATCACCGGCACGACCTCCCGGCACATCAGGAACATCGAGGCGACGTTGACGTCCATCACCTGCCGCCACTCCTCGAGCGGGATCTCCTCGAACGCCCGCATCTGCAGCGAGGCGTAGAGGCCGGCGTTGTTGACGAGCACGTCGATCGCCCCGCAGCGCTCGACCGCCTCGGCGACGAGGCGCCGCACGTCGTCCTCGTTCGAGACGTCCGCGGTGAGCCCGACGCCGTCGGGGTACGCGGCGGCGGCCTCCTCGGCGCCCCGCAGGTCGGCGACGACGATCCGCGCGCCGGCGGCGGAGAGCCCGTCCGCGATCGCGCGGCCGATGCCCTGCGCGGCGCCGGTCACGAGTGCGACCTTCCCCTCGAGCGTCATCGGATCGGCGAGTAGGCGGTCGGGACGAGGATCCGGTTCTGCTGGGTGTGCAGCAGCGGCTGGAGGCGGCCCAGGAACTCCTTCCAGCGCGGGTCCGCCTGCAGCCGGGCGCGACGCTCCTCCCGGTCGGCGAAGCTCGCGTAGCCCCAGAGCGTCGTGTAGGTGGAGAGCGCACCGATATCGGTGGTGAACGCGCCCAGGAACTCGCCGAGGTGCTCCTGCTGGAGCCCGACCCCCTCGTCGGCGTAGAGGGTGACGACCTCGTTCAGCTTGCCGGTGTGGACGTGGTAGTCGCGCTGCTCGACGATCATTCGACTCCTCCCATGCAGAGGTACTTCAGCTCGAGCCACTCGTCGATCCCGTACTTCGAGCCCTCGCGGCCGATCCCCGACTCCTTGACGCCGCCGAACGGCGCCACCTCCGTGGAGATCACGCCGGTGTTGATGCCGACGATGCCGTACTCGAGCGCCTCGGAGACCCGCCAGATGCGACCCATGTCGCGGCTGTAGAAGTAGGAGGCGAGGCCGTACGGCGTCGCGTTCGCCTCCCGGATCGCCTCGTCCTCGCCCTCGAAGCGCGCGATCCCGGCGACCGGGCCGAACGTCTCCTCGCAGGACATCGCCGCGTCCGCGGTGACGCCCACGATCACGGTGGGGCGGTAGAAGAGGCCGCCGAGCGGCTCGCCGCCGGTGATCAGCTCGCCCCCGCGCTCGAGCGCGTCGGCGACGTGCCGCTCGACCTTCTCGATCGCCTGCCGCTCGATCAGCGGGCCGACGTTCGTGTCGGGCTCGAGCCCCGAGCCGACCTTCAGCGCGGCGACGGCGTCGGTGAGGCGGGCGACGAACTCGTCGAACACCGGCGCCTGGACGTAGATGCGGTTGGCCGAGATGCACGTCTGGCCGGAGTTCCGGTACTTGCAGACGACGGCGCCCGCGACCGCCTCGTCGAGGTCGGCGTCGTCGAAGACGATGAACGGGGCGTTCCCGCCCAGCTCGAGCGACACCTTCTTCACCTGCGCGGCGCACTGCGCCATCAGGAGCTTGCCCACCTCGGTCGAGCCGGTGAACCCCAGCTTCCGGACGACGGGGCTCGAGGTCATGACCCGGCCGATCACCGGCGCGTCCTCGGCGCTGCCGGTGACGATGCCGAGCACGCCGGGCGGCAGCCCCGCCTCCTCGCCGAGCTTCGCGATCGCGAGGGCGGTCAGCGGGGTCTGCTCCGCCGGCTTCAGCACCATCGTGCAGCCGGCCGCGAGCGCCGGCGCGGCCTTCCGGGTCGGCATCGCCGCCGGGAAGTTCCAGGGGGTGATGCCGGCCGTGACGCCGATCGGCTCCTTGGTCACGACGATGCGCCGGTCGCGCATGTAGGTGGGGATCGTGTCGCCGTAGACGCGCTTCCCCTCCTCGCCGAACCACTCCAGGAACGAGGCGGCGTAGGCGACCTCGACGCGGGACTCCGCGAGCGGCTTGCCCTGCTCGGTCGTCAGCAGGCGTGCGAGCGACTCGTCGTGCTCCAGCATCAGGTCGGCCCAGCGGCGCATGATCGCCGCGCGCTCCTTCGCGAGCATGCCTCGCCAGGCGGGCAGCGCATCCTCGGCCGCCGCGAGGGCGCGGCGCGTCTCCGACTCGCCCATCCGCGGCAGCTCCGCGACCGTCTCTCCGGTCGCGGGATTCTCGACGGCGAACACCCCGTCGCCGTCGGCTTCCAGCTCGACGAGCGGCAGGTCGAGGACGTTGATGGTCACCTGCGCGATCCTAGTCGAGGTCGTCGCGGCTCTTCACGGCGTCCGGGTCAGCCGACGAGCGCCGCGGCGATCTCCTCGCACGTGCCCACGCTCGCCACGTTCTGCATCGCGTAGCCGAGGGCGGCGGCCTGCCACTCGTCGTCGACCGTCGACGTGCCGTCGGAGGCGACGACGGCGCGGTAGCCGGCGTCGGCCGCATGCCGTGCCGTGTGCTCGATCGACATGTTCGTCCAGGCGCCGGTGATGATCAGCGTCTCGACGCCGAGGCCGCGGAGCAGGATGTCGAGCCGGGTGTCGTAGAACCCGTTCATCCGCATCTTCTCGACGACGTGGTCGCCGTCCTGCGGCTCGAGGCCGTCGACGGGCGCCGCGCCCCAGGTCCCGCGGACGAGCGCGTTCGACTCCTTGACGCCCTGGAAGAGCGGGGCGTTCTGCTTCAGGCCCGGTGCGTCCTGGTCGACGATGTACCAGACGTGGATCACGGGCACGCCCGCGCGTCGGCATGCCTCGGCGAGGCCCTTCACGTGCTCGACGACGTTCTGGCTCGTCGCGTGCGCCGGGGCGCCCGAGTCGGCGAAGGCGCCGCCCTCGATGATCACGTCGTTCTGGAGGTCCTGGATGACCAGGGCCGCGTGCTTCGGGTCGATGCTGTCCACGTGTCCTCCTGGCTTCTACTGCATGTAGGCGAGACGGTTGCCGGCCACGTTCATCTGCACGCGGTAGACGGACGTCGAGGCCGGGACGAAGAGGGAGCGCCAGTCGTCGCCGCCCCAGTTCAGGTTGCCGACGGATTCGGGCACCTCGATCACGCCCAGATGCCCGCCGTCGGGCGCGAAGATCCAGACGCCGTCCGGCCCCGTCACGTAGACGTTGCCGCGCTCGTCGAGCTTCATCCCGTCGACGAGGCCGCCCTTCGCCAGGTCGCCGTCGCCGATGCCCTCGGCGAACACCCGGCCGTTCGAGAGCCGGTGGTCGGCGCCGACGTCGAAGACGCGGATGTGCGCGCGGTCCGTGTCGTTGACGTACAGCAGCGACTCGTCGGGTGAGAAGCAGAGGCCGTTCGGCTGGGCGAAGTCGTCGGCGAGCAGTTGCAGGTCCTCGGGGCCGCCGCCCGGGGGGACCCGGTAGACGCCCTGGAAGTCGAGCTCCTGGGCGCGCTCGATCCCGAAGCCCGGCATCCGGCCGTACGTCGGGTCGGTGAAGATGATCGACCCGTCGGAGGCGACGATCACGTCGTTGGGGCTGTTCAGGTACTTCCCCTGCCAGTGGTAGGCGACGATGTCGCGCCGGCCGTCCGGAGCCTCGCGCACGACGGAGCTCGTCACGTGCTCGCACACGATCAGGTTGCCGTTGCCGTCGCGTGTCATGCCGTTCCCCTTGCGACTCGGTTCGAGCACGACGCTGACGCCGTCCCGAGGGTGCCAGCGACGGCGCTTGTCGCCGGGCATGTCACTGAAGTGGAGCGAGCCGTCCGCCATCCAGATGGGCCCCTCCGTGAACGTGAACCCGGTGGCGATCCGCTCGACCTCGACGTGCTCGTCGACCAGCTCGCGCACCTTCTCCGACCGCACCGAGACCGGCATCCGGCTTGCCTCCCCGTCGTTGAGACCCGTTTCCGCGCGCGACCGTATCAGCCGGTCTCGCGCCCGTCTACCGCTCGACGTGGATCGAGACGGACGACCCGCGCAGCGGCCCGCCGGCGCGGCCGGCCCGGACGGCGAGTGCCTCCGCGAGGATCGACACCGCTGTTTCCGCGGGGGTCTCGGCGCCGATGTCGAGGCCCGCAGGGCCGTGCAGGCGCGTGAGCTGCTCCTCCGTCACGCCCGCGTCGACGAGCAGCCGACGGCGTCGCTCCTGCGCCACGCGACTGCCGAGCGCGGCGACGTAGAACGCCTCGCTGCGCAGCGCGGCGGCGAGCGCCGGCACGTCGAACTTCTCGTCGTGGGTCAGGACCGCGACGGCGGTGTCGCGGTCGAGCTCGATCCGGCCGAAGGCCTCGTCGGGCCATGCGACGACGATCTGCTCGGCGCTCGGCATGCGCTCCGGCGTCGCAAAGCGCGCCCGCGCGTCGACGCAGACCGTGTGCCAGCCGAGCGCCCGCGCACCCGCGCACAGCGCCTCGCCGGTGTCGACCGCGCCGACGACGACCAGCCGCGGCGGGGGGCCGAAGACGTCGGCGAAGACGCGGATCCCGCGCTGCTCGACGATCCCGCTGCGACGCACCTCCGCCGCGAGCGACGCGAGCCACGGAGGGCCGTCGCCCAGCGTCTCGCCGCGGTCGAGCCGCACGAGAAGCTTCGCGCCGCGGCCGTCGCCCTCGAGCACCGTGAAGAGGACGGCGCGCTCGTCGCCTCGCGCCACCTCGAACAGCGCGTCGGTCAGCGTCAATCGAGTCGCTCGAGCAGGACGTCGATCTCGCCGCCGCACGGGAGCCCGACGCCGAGTGCCTGATCCTCGGTGATGCCGTAGGTGAGCAGCCGCTGCTCGCCGGAGGCGATCACCTCGAGCGCCTGCAGCGCGACGTCGTTCTCGACGCAGCCGCCCGAGACCGACCCACACATCGCGCCCGTCTCCGAGACGGCCAGCTTCGCCCCCACCGGGCGTGGAGCGGACTTGCGCGTCGCGATCACGGTCGCGACGGCGACGCTCTCGCCGCGCGACCGCCAGCGCTCGACCTCGTCGACGATCTCTTTCACGCCTGGTGCCTCCGCTCGATTCCGCGCACCACACTACCGAGGGTCTCGAGGCTCGCCACGTCGTGCCCGGAGAGCAGGCGGTCGACGTGCGCGAGCGCGGCGGCCATGCCGCCGACGAGGGGCTGGAAGTCGGGGTGGCCCTTGAGCGGGTTCACCCAGACGACCGCGAACGCCTGCCGGGCGAGACGGCGCATCTCGCTCTCGACGAGCGCGGGGTCGCCGCGCTCGCACCCGTCCGAGAGGATCACGACGACGGCGCCCCGCGTCAGCGCGCGCCTGCCCCACTCGTCGTTGTAGGCCTTCAGCGACTCCCCGATCCGCGTGCCGCCGGACCAGTCCAGCACACGCCCGGCGGCGGCGGTGAGCGCGGCGTCCGGGTCGCGCGTCGCCAGGTCCGGCGTGATGCGCGTGAGCCGGGTGCCGAACGCGAACGCCTCGACGCCGCGGCCGGAGCCGCGAGCCGCGTGCAGGTAGAGCAGCAGCGCGCGCGAGTACGCCTCCATCGACGCCGACACGTCGAGCAGGAGCACGAGCTTCCGCGCCGCGGTCGCTCTGCTGCGGAACGCCCGCACGACGGGGTCGCCGCCCGTCGCCAGTGACGCCCGCACCAGGCCGCGCACGTCCAGCGTCCTGCCGCGCCGGTCGGAGCGCAGGCGGTGCGTCCGGCGCCGCGGGCGCTCGAGCGCGATCGCCCGGATCAGCGCCCGGGCCCGCGCGAACTCGTCGGGCGACATCGCCGCGAAGTCGCGGGTGCGCAGGAGCTCGTCGGCGCTCCAGGCCCCGGCGTCGAGCTCGCCGCCGTCGCGCTCAGGCCCTGCGCCGGGGTCGGCGCTGCGGCGCCGCTCGCCCCTCGGGCGCTGCGGCCGGCCGGGCTCACGCGGACGCCGTCGCCCGGGGATGCGCAGGAACCACGCGTCGAACGCCTGGTCGAACACGTCGAGGTCCTCCCGCCGCGCGACGAGCGTCTGCCGGAGCGTCCAGTAGACGTCGTCCTGCCGTGCGAGGTCGACCGCGTCGAGGCCGCGCAGGGCGTCTGCGACGCGGCCGGGACCGACCTCGAGACCGCCCTCGCGCAGGACTCGCCCGAAGACGACCACGTGCCGGACGACGGCGGGCGCCTCAGGCACCGCTCGAGGCGACGAGGCTCGCCAGGGCCTCGTCGCGAATCGCGAGCACGTCCTCGTGGTACTTGAGCAGCGAGCCGAGCGTGGCCTGCACGTGCTCGACGTCGAGCTCCTCCTGCCCCAGGGCCGTCAGCGCCCGCACCCAGTCGATCGTCTCGGCGATGCCCGGCGGCTTCTGGAGATCGAGCGAGCGCAGCTCGGCCGCGAAGCGCGCCGACTGCTCGGCGAGCCGGGCAGGCACGCCGGGCACGCGAAGCTCGACGATCTCGATCTCCCGTTCCACCGACGGATGCCCGATCCAGTGGTAGAGGCAGCGCCGCTTGAGCGCGTCGTGCAGCTCGCGGGTGCGGTTGGAGGTGAGGATCACGCACGGCCGCCGGCGCGCGTGGATCGTCCCGAGCTCGGGGATCGTCACCTGGAAGTCGGAGAGCACCTCGAGCAGGAACGCCTCGAACTCCTCGTCGGCACGGTCGATCTCGTCGATCAGGAGCAGCGCCCGGGTCTCCGACTCGAGCGCCTCGAGCACCGGGCGGCGGATCAGGAACTCGCGGCCGAAGAGCTCCGCCTCGTCGACCGTGCCCGCCTGCGCGGCGCGGATGTGCAGCAGCTGCCGCGCGTAGTTCCACTCGTAGACGGCGTGGGCGATGTCGAGGCCCTCGTAGCACTGCAGCCGGATCAGCGGCGCGTCGAGGGCCGAGGCGACCGCCTTCGCCGCCTCCGTCTTGCCGACGCCGGCCTCGCCTTCGAGCAGCAGCGGCTTCTCGAGCGCGAGCGCGAGGTAGAGGGCCGTCGCGAGGCCGCGGTCGGTCAGGTACGAGGCGCCGGCGAGCGCGCCCTCGAGCTCGTCGATCGAGGTGAATTCCATCACGGGAGCCTACTTCGCCGAGGCCGTTCGCAAATCACACGGGCACGACCGTAGAATCGAATTCATGACAGACCAGCTGCTCGTTCCGACCTCCGCCGACGAGGCGGCCTCCCTGTACGGCAGCGGCGAAGGCCTGACGGTCTTCGCCGGTGGCACCATCCTGCTCCCCGAGATCGCCGCCGGACGGCTGAGCCCGACGCGCCCCCTGCTGCTCCACAAGGCAGGGCTCGACGCCATTCACGAGGAGGGCGAGCGCACGGTGATCGGCGCGATGGTGCCCGTCGCGAAGCTCGTCGACAGCCCCGAGCACGTGCTCGCCGAGGCCGCCCGCCACCTCGCCGACCGCGAGGTCCGGCGAAACGCGACGGTGGGCGGGAACCTCTGTGCGCCGCCCGGCGTGGACGCCCAGCGCGGCGACCTGGGCGGGCCGCTGATCGCGCTGGGCGCCCGGGTGCGCTCGGTCGGCGCGGGCGGCGAGCGGACGGAGCCGGTCGAGGACTTCCTCGCCGGCGACCGCACCGGACGGCTCGTGCTGGAGGTCGAGTTCGACCGGTTCGAGCGGCGCTCGGGCGGCGCCGGCCTCCGCCGCCGGCACGCGCACTCCTACGCGATCGCCGGTGTCGCGGCCTGCGCCCGCGCCGACGGCTCCGACCTCCGGGTGGCGGTCACGGGCGTCGGCCCGACGGCGACCCGCTGCCGGACCGTGGAGCAGAGCCGGAACCCGGACGACGTCCTGCACGACGTCGATCCCGTCGACGACGCGGTCGCCTCCGGCGAGTACCGCCGCGCGATCCTTCCCAGGCTCGTCCGCCAAGCCCTCGACCAACTGGAGCTCGCATGAAGCTGACCGTGAACGGCATCGAACAGGAGGTGGCGAGCCCCCCGCTGACGCCGCTCCTGCACGTCCTCCGGGACGAGCTCGACATCACGAGCCCGAAGGCCGGCTGCCAGCAGGGCGGCTGCGGGACGTGCACCGTGCTGATCGACGGCGAGCCCCGTCGTTCGTGCCTGACGGCCGTCGCGGCCGTCGACGGCGCCGAGATCACGACGCTCGAAGGGCCTCGGCGGCCCCGACGCGCTCAGCCCCGTCCAGGCCGCGTTCTACGCCGGTTACGCGGCGCAGTGCGGGTTCTGCACGCCGGGCATGATCATCGCCGCGACGCACCTGATCGAGTCGAAGGGCGGCCCGCTCGAGCGCCACGAGGTGCTCGAGGGCCTCGAGGGCCACTACTGCCGCTGTACCGGCTACGTGAAGATCGTCGACGCGGTGCTCGCCGCGTCGCGCGGCGAGTCGCCCGAGGTCGACGACCTGCCGACCGCCGTGCCCGGCGCCCCGGACGTCCAGCCGAAGGGAAGCCCGGCATGAAGGCCGTCGGAGCACGTCTCCCCCGCTACGACGGCGTCGGCCACGTCACGGGCCGCACGCAGTACGTCGACGACGTCCGCGTCGGCAAGACGCTCTGGGTGAAGGCGCTTCGCTCGCCTCACCACCACGCCAGGATCCTGAAGCTCGACACGAGCAGGGCCGCCGCGCTGAAGGGCGTGCACGCGATCATCACGCACGCGGACGTCCCGAGGAACGTCTACGGCCACCTCGAGGGGCTCGGGGTGCCGGGCGACGAGCCGCTGCTGGCCGAGGACGACGTCCGGTACAAGGGCCAGCCGATCGCGGCCGTCGCCGCGGAGTCCGAGGCGGCCGCGCAGGCGGCGGTCGAGGCGATCGAGGTCGCCTACGAGGAGCTGCCTGCGCTCTTCGACATCCGCACCGCGCTCGACCCCGACGCCCCGCAGATCCATCAGTGGGGCAACGTCTATCCGCACTACGGCCCCTACAACCACCGGCGCGTCCGGAAGGGGGACGTCGACTGGGCCTTCGAGCAGGCGGACGTGATCGTCGAGGGGGTGTATCGCCCGCAGGCGATCGAGCAGATGCCGCTCGAGCCGCAGGTGTGCCTCGCCGTGCCGGAGGCGAGCGGCCGCCTGACGATCTACTCCTGCACGCAGGCGATGTACTTCTCGATGGGCGTCGTCGCCGCCCACCTGCAGGTGCCGCTGAACAAGCTGAAGTTCGTCGGCGGCACCGTCGGCGGCGGCTTCGGCGGCAAGGTCGACACGGCCACCGACACCGTCTGCGCGCTCCTCGCGCTCAAGGCGCGGCGGCCCGTCAAGTGGCGCTGGACGCGTGAGGAGGAGATGCTCGCGTCGTCGACCCGCGCGCCGTGGCACATCGAGCTGCACGACGCGGTCACGAAGGACGGCTGGATCCTCGGCCGGCGCACGGTCACGCTGCACGACGCGGGCGCCTACGCCCGGTTCTCGCCGTACGGCGTCACCAAGCACGCGTTCCACCACTCCGGCGCGTACACGATCCCGAACCTGCGCTTCGACGGGTTCGTCGTGTTCTCGAACCGCGTCCCGACGACGGCGATGCGCGGGTTCGGCGTCACGTCGGTCTCGTTCGCGGTGGAGACGCACCTGAACCGCGTCGCCGAGGCGGTCGGGATCGACCCGTGGGAGCTGCGGCTGAAGAACGCGAACCGCATCGGCGACACGAGCGGCAACGGCGTCGTCCTCAAGGACCCGTCGACCGTGCCGGTAACGCTCGCGGCGGCGGATCGGGTCGGGATCGAGCTGCCGGGCGCCTACCGGGCGATGACGGCCGACCCGCGAACCGGCGAGCTGCTCCCGGAGCACCTCGTCGCCCAACAGATGCGCAACGGAGAGGGGGCCTGATGGCGAAGCACCGCGGTCGCGGGTTCGCGACGATCGAGTACCCGACGGGCATGAACCAGAACGGCGACCCGAGCCAGGCCTGGATCAAGTTGAAGCCGGACGGCCGCGTCGACGTCTTCTCCGGCACGGTCGACATCGGCCAGGGATCCAAGACCGTCCACACACAGATCGTCGCGGACGCGCTCGGCGTCCCGTACGACTGGGTGACGATGGACAACACGAACACCGACTCGTCGGCGGTGTGCACCGGGACCTTCGCCTCGCGGGGCACGTTCATCGGCGGGAACGCCGTCCGCCTCGCGGCGGAGCGCGTCCGCGAGCGGATCCTCGACATCGCGTCGAAGGAGCTCGAGATCGACCCGTCCGACCTCGAGATCGCCGACGGCGAGGTGACGGCGAAGGGCGCGCCGCAGAAGACGATCAGCGTGGCCGACGTGGCCGGGGCGGCGACGTACAACTACGGCGAGCTGATCAGCGGGTCGTCGACGGCGCTGAAGCCGTTCGCGGAGGTCGACGACGCCACCGGCCAGGTCGAGATCGAGCCGCACTCGGCGATCTCGTACGCGGCCTGCGTCGCCGAGGTGGAGGTCGACGACGAGACCGGCGAGGTGGTCGTGCTGCGGATGACGCAGGTGTACGACGTCGGCCGCGCGATCAACCCGACGCTCGTCGAGGGCCAGATCGAGGGCGGCGCGATCATGGGGCTCGGGCTCGGGCTGCTCGAGAACTCCTATCCGTACTACCCGTCGGTCGAGCACCGCGGCGCCCAGTTCGGCTCCTACCTCGGGCCGGCGTTCACCGACCTGCCGGAGCTCGACAACGTGATCATCGAGAATCCCTCCGAGGACGGGCCGTTCGGGGCCAAGGCGATCGGAGAGATGGCGAACAACGCCCAGCCGCCCGCGATCGCGAACGCGATCTACGACGCGGTCGGCGTGTGGATCACCGAGATGCCGGCGACGCCCGACCGGGTGCTCGCGGCGCTCGGCGAGCGGCGCGAGCCGAGGCGCGACGGGAAGCGCGTCGTCTACGACGAGCACCTGTCGCTCGCCGCGGTCTCGGCGAACGGCGGCGAGGGATACCTCGGTGTCGAGGCCTGATCCCGGCGAGTCGCGGCCGTTCCGGACCTGGAACGGCCGCGACTCGTGGGAGTTCGTGGACGGCGTGCGCCTGCACGCGATCGGCGGCGAGCAGGTGCTCCTCTGCCGCATCCGGTACGAGCCGGGCAAGGAGGTGCCGTGGCACAAGCACGACGACACCGAGCAGGTGATGTTCATCATGGACGGGGAGGTCGAGATGACGATCGAGGACGACACGACGACGCTCCGGGCCGGGGACGTCGTCGTCGTCAACCGGGGACTGCATCACAAGCTGCAGTCGCCGAAGGGCGTCACGTTCATGGAGGCGCTCTCGCCGGTCCCGCTCGACCACGTGCCGGACCGCGGCCTCGACCTCGTGCTCGGGCCCGACGGCGGGTCGCAGCACGTGGAGCGCTGACGATGCCGCTCGTGCGCGTGGAGCTGTTCGAGCGCCGCCTGACGCCGGAGCTCGAGGCACGGCTGATCGACCGGCTCACCGAGGCGCTGCTCGAGACACTCGAGGCTCCCGAGCTCAGGGAGCACACCTGGGTGATCGTCGAGGGCCACGACGCCCACCGCTGGGGCCGGAACGGCCGGCCCTGGGACGACGCGGGGTGACGCTCTAGACGATTGCGGGCGCGCCGGCGAGCTCGACCTCGACCGCCGGCGCGCCCCGCTCGACCTCCGCCGCCTCGCGCGCGTGCAGCAGCGTCGTGCGGACGATCAGCTTGGCCCGCGCATAGTTGTCGAGCATCGTCGGCACCGGCGCGACGGCACGGCCGAGCGCGTAGCCGGCCGCGTTCCGCCCGATCTGCCGGTACGAGTCGAGCGTCAGGAGCGGCGACATCCCGAACAGCTCCAGGTTGTCGAGCGGCTGCAGGTCGGCGCGGTGGATCACCGCCGTCCCCTTCGACTGCAGCCCGACCGCGATCCCCGAGCCCGCCAGGCAGGCGCCGTCGTGGCCGATGAAGGCGACGTCGGCCGAGCGGCGGACGCGGACGAGCCGGGGCGCGGCGCCGCCGTCGCGGATGCCCTCGGCGACGGCGGCGACCACCTCGTCGTGGCGGAGGCCGTTGATCGTCTCGGCGAGCCGTTCCCGAAGGCCGGGCCGAGCGCCACGACCACGTCCGCGGCCTCGTCGAGCACGCGTGCCTCCCCCAGCGGGCGCAGGAGCGGCTCCGAGGGGGCCGCGGCGCCGAGGAGCCGGGCGTCGACCACGTACGGCAGCCGCTGCAGCAGCTCCCAGCGCTCGCCCTCGAGGCGGTAGCCCGTTCCCGGGCCTCGTAGTGGTTGGGCGCGTTCACCGCCGAGACGACCGTCCCGTCCGGGTCGATGATCGCGGAGGTCTGCAGGTAGTCGGCCGAGACCCGCTGCCGCTGCATCCCGAGCACCGCCTCGGCGACGTCCGGGAAGCCGCGCCGCGCGAGCACCCGTGCGACGTCGAGCGCCGCTGATGCCCTCCGCGAGGACGCGGTCGGCCGCGACGACGTCGGCGGCCCGGTCGCGGTCGGGCAGGTCGCGCGAGTCGAGGCACGTCGCGGCGAGCAGCACCTCCTCGTCGGTGACCGGCGGGAAGCCGAGCTCCTCGAACACCGCCTGCACCGCGCGCGCCGCCCGCTCGCGCACCGCGACGGCGTCCTCCTCGGCGAGCGGCTCGATCCCCGCGTCCACCTGCCAGTCGCGCTGGATCGTCAGCCACTCGTCGTGGTCGTGCGAGTCGTAGTTGCCGCCGCCGAACATGTTGTCCTAGCGCGGCATCGACGAGTAGCCGGAGGTGACGAAGTCGGTGCCCGGCAGGAACTGCCCCATCAGCTTCGCGGTCTTGCGGATCTCCGAGTGGGACGCGATCGCGTCGTTGCCGGAGGCGACCTCGAGGTCGAGCCAGGCTGCGAGCACGTTCTCGGCGAGCATCTCGCGCGTGCCGCCGGGCAGCGAGAGGGCGAGCGCGACGCACGAGATCGACCCGTTCTGCACGCCCTGCGAGCCGGCGGCGCGCATCGCGGCGAGGCAGCGCGCCTCGAGGTAGAGCATCGAGTTGCCCTGCGACTCGCCCATCAGCGCCTCGGAGCCGCCGCCCGAGGTGAAGCGGACCTTGACGCCGCGCGAGGCGTAGGCCGAGGCGAGGAACGCCTTCGACCACGGCGTGTCGTCGCCGTCGACGAAGACGGGCTCCGTCCCGTAGACCGAGAGCGTCTCCGCGTAGGTGACGAGCCCCTGGATCGCGAGCTGCAGGTTCCGCCGCTCCTCGACGGCGCACTGGGTCATCACGCCGGAGCGACCGGTCTGCGAGCCGACGAGGATCGCGATCGCGTTCAGCGGCGCGTAGCGCGAGACGCCGACCGTCGTCTCGACCTCTGCGAAGCCCCGCGCCGCCGCCTCGGCGGCGTCGGCGGCGAGCAGGGCGGGGTTCTCCTTCAGGTTGGTGACGTGCGCCTGGTTCGCCGGCGCACGCCGGGCGCGCAGCTTCTTCAGCGCGAACATCAGCTCGACCGGGTCGAGCATGCCGACGATCCGGGCGAGCCGCGCCGGCGAGAGGCCGCGGGAGAGCCGGACGAGCTCCTGCCGCGGCACGTCGACGTCGACGAGCCGCCGGGCGATCTCGACGTCGTCGAGGCTCGCCGCTTCCCGGGCCGAGGCCGAGGTCGATGCCCGACCGCACGACGAAGTGGTCGAGCACGTCCCAGTCCTCCTCGCGCCGCCCGTCGAGCTCGACGACACGGTCGCCGTCGAGGACGAGCGACGGCGTCGGGTCGTTCGGCCCGTCGAAGGCGACGAGGCCGAGCTCGGCGAGCGGCTCGATCAGCACCTCGCGGCGAAGCTCGCGCTCGGCCCGGGCGGCGAACCGCGCCGAGGGACGGGGTTCAGGCAAGAAGCCCCCGCGCGGCGTAGACCGCGGCTGCCTCACGGACGAAGGACGCGGTCAGCACAGCTCCCTCCGCGTCGAGCCGGCGCGCCCACCCCTCGAGCTCGTCCGCCGTCGACCGCCGGGGTCGCAGCGCGGTGTAGATCTCGAGCACGGTCTCCTGCGGGACGCCGGCCAGCTCGGCCGCCCGGCGCAGGTTCGCCGCCAGCGCCGCCCGGCCCGAGGCCTCGGCGACCTCGGCCTGCAGCCGCAGCGTCTCCGGGGTCGCGCGCAGCTCCGCCGCCGTGACCCGCTCGTCGTCGAGCTCCAGCTGGTCGAGGCGCAGGCCCCCCGGTGTGTGGACCGCGTCGCGCTCGCCGCCGAGCGGGTATCGACTGACGATTCCCTCGGCCACGTCCAGACCGTATAGAAATGAGTCATGGCCAACCACTACGGGTTCGAAGGGCGGCTCGCGCTCGTCACGGGCGGCGCGAGCGGGATCGGCGCCGCGACCGCCGAGCGCCTCCGCGACGGAGGCGCCGACGTGCACGTGTTCGACCTGGCGCACGGCGACGACGTGCGCGACCCGGCCGCGCTCCGGGCCGCCGTCGAGCGGCTGCCGCGCCTCGACGTCCTCGTCTGCGCGGCCGGGGTCGGCGGCGACTCCCTCCACACCGAGGACGTCTCCGACGAGGAGTGGCGGCGCGTGCACGCGATCAACCTCGACGGCGTCTTCTTCGCGAACCGCGCGGCACTGCCGAAGATGAAGGAGAACGGCTACGGGCGGATCGTCAACGTCGCCTCGATCGCCGGCAAGGAGGGGAACCCGATGGCGGGGGCCTACTCCTCCTCGAAGGCGGCGGTGATCGGCCTGACGAAGGCGATCGGCAAGGACGTGGCCGGCTCCGGGGTGCTGGTCAACTGCATCGCGCCGGCGGTGATCGACACGCCGATCCTCGGCCAGATCACCGAGGAGCACATCTCCTACATGACCGCGCGGATACCGCTCGCGCGGATGGGACGGCCGGAGGAGGTCGCGAGCCTGATCTGCTGGCTCGCGAGCGAGGAGATGTCGTTCTCGACCGGCGCGTGCTTCGACATCTCGGGCGGCCGGGCGACCTATTGACCGCGGTCGTCCGCGCTCTGCACCACGGCACCCCCCACGCCGGCCGGCTGCTGCCCGACGGCACCGTCGAGCTGCTCGACGGCGACGACCCGCTCGCGGCCCTGCGCGGCCTCGGCGCGACCGTCGCAGCCGTCGCGCTCGACGAGCTCGAGCTGCTGCCGCCGATCGAGGCGCCGGAGATCTGGTGCGCCGGAGTCACCTACGAGCGCAGCCGCGACGCGCGGCTCGAGGAGTCCGCGACCGACGCGCGCGACGTCTACGCGCTCGTCTACGAGGCGGAGCGACCCGAGCTGTTCCTGAAGGACGCCGCGATGCGCCGCACGGTCGGACCGGGCGGCACGATCCTGACCCGCTCCGACGCGGCGTGGAACGTGCCCGAGCCCGAGCTCGGCGTGGTGATCGGCGAGGGCGGCGAGCCGGTCGCGGTCACCGCCGGGAACGACGTCTCGAGCCGCGACATCGAGGGCGCGAACCCCCTCTACATCCCGCAGGCGAAGATCTTCGCGGGCGCGTGCGCGATCGGGCCCGCGCTCGTGGCGCCCGCCGACTGGGACGCGCCGTGGACGATCCGGCTTCGGATCACGGACGTGGACGGCCGCGAGCTCTACGCCGGCGAGACGTCGACGGCGAGGATGCGCAGGACCCCGCGCGAGCTCGTCGCCTGGCTGCTCCGCGACAACCCGGTGCCGCCCGGCACCGTGCTCCTGACCGGCACCGGCCTCGTGCCGGCGGACGGCTACACGCTGCGGCCCGGCCACCGCGTGGAGGTCGCGATCGACGGGATCGGCACACTCGTGAACACCGTGGGATCGAACCGAGGAGAGTGATGAACGGCCGCAACTACATCGCCGGTGACTGGGTCGACGCGCACGGCGGCGCGACGTACGAGAAGACGAATCCGTGGCGTCCGGACGAGGTGGTCGGCACCTATGCCTCGTCGGGCGAGGACGACGTCGCGGCGGCGGTCTCGGCCGCCGCGGCGGCGTATCCCGCCTGGTCGGCGCTGCCGCTCGCCGGCCGCGGCGCCTACCTGGTCGCGGCGGCGGCCTCGCTCGAGCGGCGGGTCGACGAGATCGCGCGCGACATGTCGACCGAGATGGGAAAGCCGCTGCGCGAGGCGCGGGGCGAGACGCTGCGGGCGGCCCAGATCCTCCGCTATGCGGCGAGCGAGGCGTTTCGCCCCGTCGGCGAGCACTTCGAGCAGTCGGCGACCGGGGCGCAGGTCTCGACGCGGCGGCGCCCGCTGGGCGTGGTCGGCCTGATCACCCCCTGGAACTTTCCGATCGCGATCCCGGTGTGGAAGCTCGCGCCGGCGCTGATCTACGGCAACACCGTGGTGCTGAAGCTCGCGTTCGAGGCTCCGCGCACCGGCCTGCACGTCGCCGAGGCCTTCGCCGAGGCGGGCCTGCCGCCGGGCGTCCTGAACGTGGTCACCGGCCGCGGCTCGACCGTCGGCGCCGCGCTCGTCCGCGATCGCCCGTGTCCGCGCGATCTCGTTCACCGGCTCGGTCGCGACGGGCCACGGCGTGCGCGACGAGGCGACGCGCGGCGGCAAGCGCGTCCAGCTCGAGCTGGGCGGCCACAACCCGCTGATCGTGATGGCCGACGCCGACCTCGCCCGCGCGGCCGAAGCCGCCGTATGCCGGCGCCTTCTGGTCGGCCGGGCAGAAGTGCACCGCGACACGTCGGATCTACGTCGAGGACGGCGTCTACGACGCGTTCCGGGAGGCGTTCCTGGCGCGCATCGACCGCGGACGGGTCGGCGACCCGCTCGACCCGGAGACCGAGGTCGGCCCGATCGTGAACCAGTCGCAGTTCGACGAGATCACGGCTGCGATCGAACGCGGGCGGCAGGAGGGCGGCGAGGCGATCGCGGGCGGCGAGCGCGCGCACGACGAGGCGCTGCTTCTTCCCCCGACGGTGTTCGAAGGCGTGCGGGACGATGCATTCCTCTCCTGCGAGGAGGTCTTCGGCCCCGTCACGAGCCTGTACCGCTTCGACGGCCTCGACGAGGCCCTCGCGCGCGCGAACGCCGTGCCGTTCGGGCTCTCCGCGTCGATCTTCACCTCCAGCCTCACCGCCGCGACCCGCTTCCAGGACGAGGCGCAGGCCGGGCTCCTGCACGTGAACTCGCAGACCGCGGGCGCCGAGGTGCACGTGCCCTTCGGCGGCATCAAGTCGAGCGGGTTCGGCCCGCACGAGCAGGGCCGTGCGGCGATCGAGTTCTACACCGAGGTCGTCACGGTGTACGTCGACCCGTGACCGACCGGTTCCTGGTCACGGGCGCGCTCGGCTGCATCGGCGCGTGGACCTGCGCCGTGCTGGCGGAGGAGGGCGTCGAGGTGGCCGGCTTCGATCTCGGCGACGACCACCGTCGCCTCCGGCTCGCGCGCGCGGAGGGCGTTCCCGTCGTCCGCGGCGACATCACCGACCGGGCCGCGCTCTGGATCGGGTGCTCGACGAGCGCGAGATCACGCACGTCGTGCACCTGGCCGCGCTGCTGATCCCGCTGATCAAGCGCGACCCGCCCCACGGCACCGCGGTCAACATCGGTGGCACGGTGAACGTGCTCGACGCGGCGAAGGCACGCGGCATCCGGGTCGCCTACGCGAGCTCGGCGGCGGTCTACTCGCACCTCGACGACGACGGCCGCCCCGTCTCGAACGACGCGCCGGGACATCCGACCACCTTCTACGGCGTGCACAAGCAGGCGTGCGAGGGGCTCGCCCGGATCTTCTGGGACGAGGAACGGGTCCCGTCGGTCGGCATCCGCCCCTTCGTCGTCTACGGGCCCGGCCGGGACGTCGGCCTCACCGCGTCGCCGAGCCTCGCGATGGCGGCGGCCGCCCGTGGCGAGCCCGCAGCCATCGCCTTCGGTGGCCGCACCCAGCTGCAGTTCGCTCCCGACACCGCACGCGTCTTCGTGGCGGCCGCGCGCGCCGCCGGCGAGGGCGCCCACGTCTTCCACCTGGGCGGCCCGGCGGTGACGCTCGCGGAGACCGCGGCCGCGATCGAGGACGCGACCGGCGTCCCCGTGGAGGTGGACGAGGCCACGCGGCTGCCGTTCCCCGAGGAGTTCGACGGGAGCGCGCTCGACGAGGCGCTCGGCGGGATCAGGTGGACGCCGCTCGCGGAGGGCGTCCGGCAGACGATCGACCGGCTGCGAGACGCTCCGGGCTGAACGAGGCGTCGACGAGGACGAGCGCCGCGCCGGCGCCGACGAGCGTCCAGAGCACCGCCCCGAAGCCGCCCGCGAGGTCGCGGATCGCGCCGAGCAGCAGCGGCGAGGCCGCCGAGAGCGTGTAGCCGACGCCGAGCATCATCCCGGCCAGCGAGGCGACCTCGGCGGGGCGGTCGGCCGCGTCCAGCGGCAGCGTCATCGTCAGGGGGAAGAGCGGCCCGATCGCGATGCCGAGCACGACGGCCCAGAGCCAGCCGGCCGCCGGAACGGTGACGATCCCGAGCAACGCGACGAGCTGTAGCGCCGCCGCGCCCGCGAGCCACATGCGCCGCTGGCCGCGGTGGTCGGCGATCCAGGCGACGGCGAACCCGACCGGGATGGTGATCGCGTTCAGGATCGCGAGCAGCGCGCCGGCCGAGCCGTCGCTCCAGCCGCGCTCGACGTACACGTCGGGCAGCCACGAGTTGAGGCCGTAGAAGACGGACGACATGAAGAAGAAGGCGGCGACGAGGCGCCAGGCGAGCGGGTTGCGGAGCGGCAGCCGCAGCGGTCGTGCGTCGAGGCGGACGTGCGGCTTCTCGCTGCGGGTCAGCACGAGCCAGAGGGCGCCGAGGCCGACCGAGGCGGCGCTGAAGGCGAGCAGCGGCGTCCGCCAGCCGTTGCCGAGGTGGGCCAGCGGCACGGCCGCCGCGGCGGCGACCGCCGAGCCGACGGTCATCCCGGCCGTGTAGACGCCGGTCGCGAACCCCGGCCGGTCGGCGAAGCGGTCCTTGACCGCGACGGGCATCATCGCGCCCGCCAGGCCCATGCCGATGCCGACCGGCACCGTCAGCAGGACGACCCCGGCCGCTCCGGGGACGACGGCCCGGGCGAGCCCGAACGCGCCGATCGCGAGCACGGCCGCGGTAACGGCGAGCCGTGAGCCCACGCGGGCGACGAGGTAGGGCGCGGGCGGAGCGAAGAGGCCCATGCAGAGCACCGGGATCGTCCCGAGCAGGCCCGCGACCGCATGGCTGACGCCCAGGTCGTGGGTGACCGAGGGCAGCAGCGGACCGACCCCGACGAGCTGCGGTCGAAGCGTCAGCGCCGCGAGGAACAGCGCGACGAGGAGCGGTCCGCGCCGCACCCCGCGTCAGACGGCGGTCTCGTAGAAGACGCGCTCGCGCGACTCCATCAACCCGAAGAGCTCGCCGACGGCGAGGCGCTGGAAATGCTCGGACGCGCCGTGCTCCTCGAACGCGGTCTCGTCGCGGTACTGCTCGAAGAAGACGAACGAGCGCGGGTCGTCGGCGCTGCGGCACGGGACGTAGGCCTCGCAGCCGGGCTCCTGCCGTGACGCCTCCGCCAGCTCGCGCATCAGCTCGAGCGCGCGTGCCTCCTCGCCTTCCTTCACCTTCATGTGCACGACCAGGACGAACGACATCTCGCTTCTCCTTCGGTTTGGTGAGGGACGGTCAGGCCGAGACGACAGGGTTCGTGATCGAGCCGAGGCCGTCGATCTCGATCGTGATCTCGTCGCCCGGGCGAAGCCACACCGGCGGGTCGCGAAAGGCGCCGACGCCGGCGGGCGTGCCGGTGATGATCAGGTCGCCGGGCTCGAGCGTGATCGCCTGCGAGACGAACGAGACCACCTCGGCGACGCCGAAGATCATGTTCGACGTGTTCGAGTCCTGCATCACGTCTCCGTTCAGCACGGCCCGGATCGGCAGTGCCTGCGGGTCGGGAACCTCGGCGGCCGGCACCAGGTCGGACACGGGCAGAAACGTGTCGAGCGACTTCCCGCGCACCCACTGGCCGTCGGCGAACTGCAGGTCCCTGCCCGAGACGTCGTTCGCGACGACGTAGCCCTCGACGTGGTCGAGCGCGTCGTCGACCGACACGCCGGACGCCCGCCGCCCGACCACGACGCCGAGCTCGGCCTCGTAGTCGACCTGCGCCGAGATCGCCGGGATCCTGATCTGCTCGCCGGGGCCGATCAGCGTGTTCGGCCACTTGGCGAACAGCAGCGGCCGTTCCGGCAGCGGCGTCCCCTGCTCCTCCGCGTGGTCGCGGTAGTTGAGGCCGACGCAGACGATCTTCTGGGGCAGTGCGATCACGAGCGCGACCCTACTACGCCGCAGCGCGCCGGCGTCGGTCTCGTCCGCGTGCCGCCCACGCGGCTCAGCCGGGCAGGGGAACGTCGTCGAAGAAGTCGGCCCCGGCCTGCTCGGGGGGCGCGCCGTAGATGTAGAGCACGAGCTCCTCGTCGGTCTCGTTGCGGGCCTGCAGCGGCGTGCCGGGCTCGACCGCGACGACCCCTCCCTGCGTCGTCTCGACGCGCTCAGCCGGATCTCCGAGCAGCATCGTCAGCGTCCCGGAGACGACGACGAAGACCTCCTCCTGCGCGCGGTCGGCGTGGCGACGCCCCGTCGTGTGCGGCGGATACCGCCAGAGGCGGGCCCTCGAGCTCTTCAGGTCGAGCCTCGTGGTGAGGTCGGCCGCGAGGCGGCCCTCCGCCTCGCCGTCGCGCGGGTCGCGGCGCTCGAACTCGAGCGAGGAGAGGTCGACGGCATGCCAGCCCATGCCGCACATGCTCGCAGGTTCCACCCGGCCCGGCGGCGCCTGCTGCAGCCAGGCGTCCAGGCGAGGCAGAATCGCGGTGTGAGCGACGAGCGGCGCTCGTACGACCCGATCGAGCTCGCCTCGCGCGACGAGCTCGCGGCGTTGCAGCTCGAGCGCCTGCAGTGGACCCTGCGGCACGCCTACGAGAACGTGCCGCACTACCGCTCGAAGCTCGAGGAGGCGGGCATCCATCCGGACGACTGCCGCACGCTCGACGACCTGCGGCGGTTCCCGCCGACGACCAAGGACGACCTCCGGGAGACGTACCCCGACGGGATGTTCGCCGTGCCGCCCGACCAGGTCGCGCGCCTGCACGCCTCGAGCGGCACCACCGGCCGTCCGACCGTGGTCGCGTACACGCAACGCGATCTCGACACGTGGTCGGGGCTCGTCGCGCGCTCGATCTGGGCGGCCGGCGGCAGGCCCGGCGACCGCGTCCACGTCGCCTACGGCTACGGGCTCTTCACGGGCGGCCTCGGCGCGCACTACGGCGCCGAGCGCCTCGGCTGCACCGTCGTGCCGGTCTCCGGCGGCATGACCGAGCGGCAGGTCCGGCTGATCGTCGACCTCGAGCCGCGCGTGATCATGGTGACGCCGTCGTACATGCTCGCGATCGTCGACGAGTTCGAGCGCCAGGGCGAGGACGCCCGCGCGTCCTCCCTGCGCGTCGGCATCTTCGGCGCCGAGCCGTGGACCGACGAGATGCGAGCAGAGATCGAAGAGCGCGTCGGCATCGACGCCGTCGACATCTACGGCCTCTCGGAGGTGATGGGCCCCGGCGTCGCGCAGGAGTGCGTCGAGACGAAGGACGGCCTCCACCTCTGGGAGGACCACTTCTACCCGGAGATCGTCGACCCGATCGACGGCGTGCCGCTCGCCGACGGAGAGCGGGGCGAGCTCGTGCTGACGACCCTCACCAAGGAGGCGCTGCCCCTGATCCGCTACCGCACGCGGGACGTGACGCGACTGCTGCCCGGCACGGCACGGACGATGCGACGGATCGAGAAGGTGAGCGGCCGCAGCGACGACATGATCATCCTCCGCGGCGTCAACCTGTTTCCGTCGCACGTCGAGGAGCTGATCCTGCGCGTCCCGCCGCTCTCGCCGCACTTCCAGCTCGTTCTCTCGCGGCCGCACCGCCTCGACGAGCTGACAATCCGCGTCGAGGGGCGGCCGGGGGCCGGAGGCGCCGTGGAGCGCCGCGCCGCGGGCGAGACTCTGCGACAGCTCGTGAAGGAGGCGATCGGCGTCACCGTCGACGTCGACGTCGTCGAGCCGCATGCGATCGAGCGGTCGCTCGGCAAGGCGGTCCGGATCGTCGACCTCCGCAAGAGCCAGGGCCGGGGACGGGAGGCGGCTCGGTGACGCCGGTATCATCGGCGCGGTGCGGGCATCCGGGCGGCGGACCTGAAGACGCTCCTGCGTGACCGCCCGCCGGCCGCGGTCCGGCACCGCGTGACGGCGGCCGAGCGGGCCTGAGGCGATGCAGATCGCGCTCTTCGCGACCTGCATCGGGGAGACGCTCTTCCCGGAGGCGGCGCGCTCCACCGTCGAGGTGCTCGAGCGCCTCGGTCACGAGGTGGTGTTCCCGGCCGAGCAGACCTGCTGCGGGCAGATGCACGCGAACAGCGGCTACCACGACGAGGCGGCGCGGCTCGCCCGCCGGTTCGTGCAGGTCTTCGGCGCCTACGAGACCGTCGTCGCACCGTCCTCGTCCTGCGTCGGCGCCGTCAGGGACCTCTACCCGAACCTGCTGGGCATCCGCGACCCGGTCGTCGAACGCGTCTGGGAGCTCAGCGAGCTGCTCGTCCACCGCCTGGGCGTCGACGACGTCGGGGCCGTCTACCCCGGGCGTGTCGTCTACCACCCCACCTGCCATTCGCTCCGCGTCACCCGGGTCGGCGACGCCCCGCTTCGGCTGCTCCGGAACGTCCAGGCGCTGGAGCTCGTCGAGCTCCCCCGGGCAGACGAGTGCTGTGGGTTCGGCGGCACGTTCTCGCTCAAGAACGCGGACACCTCGAGCGCCATGCTCGCCGACAAGTGCGCGGCGATCGAGGCGACCGGCGCCGACCGCTGCACCGCCCTCGACGGCTCGTGCCTGCTGCAGATCGGCGGCGGGCTCTCACGGAGAGGCGCCCGCACGCGGCCGGTCCACCTCGCGGAGATCCTCGCCTCGACGTGAGCGCGACACCGCCCGGAGCGCCGTTCCCGGCCGCGGCTCGGCGCGAGCTCGCCGACCTCGGCCTGCGGAGGAACCTGCGCGCCGCAACCGACACGATCCGTGAGAAGCGCGCCGGGGCCGTCGCCGAGCTGCCCGACTGGGAGGAGCTGCGAGAGGCGGGTCGAGCGGTCAAGGCGGACGTGCTGGCGCGCCTCGACGAGTACCTCGTGCAGTTCGAGGCGGCGGCGGAGCGCGCCGGCGCCCACGTGCACTGGGCCCGCGACGCCGCGGAGGCGAACGCGATCGTCGTCGGCCTGGCGCAGGAGCACGGCGTCGAGGAGGTGGTGAAGATGAAGTCGCTCACCACCGACGAGATCGGCCTGAACGACGCTCTCGCCGCCGCCGGAGTGCACGCGCTCGAGACCGACTTCGCCGAGCTGATCCTGCAGCTCGACGGAGACTGGCCGTCGCACATCCTCGTGCCGGCGATCCACCGCAACCGGACGGAGATTCGCGACCTCTTCGCGCGCACGATCGCTCCGGAGATCGGCTCGGACGAGCCGGGCGAGCTGGCGGAGGCGTCGCGCCGCTACCTCAGGGAGCGCTTCCTCGACGCGAAGCTCGGCGTGAGCGGCGCGAACTTCGCGGTCGCCGACACCGGGACGATCTGCATCGTCGAGTCGGAGGGGAACGGTCGCATGTGCACGACGCTGCCGCCGGTGCTCGTCACCGTGCTCGGGATCGAGAAGCTCGTGCCGACCTTCGCCGACCTCGAGGTGTTCCTGCAGCTGCTGCCACGCTCCTCGACCGGCGAGCGGATGAACCCGTACACCTCGCTCTGGACCGGGACGACCGAGGGGGACGGCCCGCAGGAGCTGCACGTGATCCTGCTCGACAACGGTCGTACCCGCGTGCTGCAGGACGAGGTGGGGCGCGTCGCCCTCCACTGCATTCGCTGCAGCGCCTGCCTGAACGTCTGCCCGGTCTACTCGCGCACGGGCGGCCACGCGTACGGATCCGTGTACCCCGGGCCGATCGGCGCGATCCTGACGCCGCAGCTGCTCGGGATCGAGAACGCCCCGTCGCTGCCGTTCGCGTCGAGCCTGTGCGGCGCCTGCTACGAGGTGTGTCCGGTCAAGATCGACATTCCCAGGGTGCTCCTCCACCTGCGCGCGCAGGCCGTTCGGGCGACCGCTGCGCCGGGCGAGCGCCTCGTCATGCGGGCCGCCGCCTGGATGTTCGGGAGCCGGTCGCGCTTCGCGCTCGCGCAGCGCGTCGGCCGTGTGGCGCAACGGGCCGTCGTGCGGCGCGGCGTGATCCGCCGCCTCCCGCCGCCGCTCGCCGCCTGGACGCGGACGCGCGACCTCAAGCCCCTGGCTCGCGAGTCGTTTCGCGCGTGGTGGCGACGTCGGTGACGACGGCGCGCGACGAGATCCTGGCGCGGATCCGGGCAGTCGAGCGCGCTCCGGAGCCGCCGGCCGCCCGCACGTACCGGCGCGTGGGCATGCTGAGCCCGGGCGACCGCGCGCGCCTCCTCGGCGAGCGGATCGCGGGGTACCGCGCCGACGTCCGGAGGGTCGCCGAGAACGCGGTGGCCGATGCGGTCGCGGCGGTCTGCGTCGAACACGGGGTCGCGCGGCTCGGCCTGCCGCCCGGGCTCCCCCGCGAGTGGCGCCCTGCCGGGGTCGAGGCGGTCGAGGATCACGGTCTCGGCCCGCACGAGCTCGACGCGCTCGGCGGCGTCGTCACCGGCTGCACGGTGGCGATCGCCGAGACCGGCACGATCGTGCTCTCCGGCGGAGCGGCTGAGGGCCGGCGCGCGCTGACGCTCGTACCCGATCTGCACGTGTGCGTGATCCGGCTCGACCAGATCGTCGAGCTCGTCCCGGAAGCGACCGCCGTCCTCGCACCGCTCGTGCAGCAGCAGCGGCGGCCGCTGACCTACGTCTCCGGGCCCTCGGCGACCTCCGACATCGAGCTCCGCCGCGTCGAGGGCGTCCACGGCCCGCGGACACTCGTGGCGCTGATCGCCGGCGCCTGCGACTGAGGGGCCTTCGGCACCACGCCCGCCCTCAGCCGAGCAGGTCGTAGACGGTCGTGCCGCCCACCGTCTGCGCGGTGAACGTGCTCGCGACCCAGGTGGCGATCGCGTCGTTCCCGCCCCGTCCGCCGGGGCCGCCGCGGGCGCCGAAGCCGCCGGCGGGCCCAGCACTCACGTAGTAGTGGATCCTCCCCGCGGCGACGAGCTGCTCGAACTGCGCCAGGGTGAGCGGGCGGTCGCCGCCGTTGAAGCCGCCGATCGCCATCACCGCCCTGCCGGTGGCGAGCTCGAGCGGCGCCGCCGTCATCGACGACGACGTCGCGGCCACCCAGGTCGTGCTCGACGTGCTCTGCTCGAGGAGCGCGACGAGCGCGGAGCTGGGGATCTGCTGTGAGTCGGCGGCAGGAAGCGTGCCGCCGAAGGAGAACCGTGGGCCCCCGAGGTCCGTTACCAGGAGGTCAGCTCAGTGAATCGGCATGCAAGACGCTCGATCGGCGCTGTGGTGGGATTCTCGTTCGCGGTCGTCTGGATCGCGGCAGGGTTCTCCGCGGCCGTCTACTCGTTGCTCGCAGCGGCGCTCGGCCTCGCCGCCGTCGTCGTCGCGGAGCGGTACGGCTCGACCGTCCCGTTCGACGGGATCGTCGCCGACCTGCGCCGGCGGCTCGAGTCGGCAGCGCCCGCGCGGAAGGCGCACCCGGTGCGCCGGCGTGAGGTGAAGCAGCCGTCGTCCGAGTCGGCGCTCGACTCGCGCTACGGCTGGTGAGCCGACCGGCCTCTCGTAGAGCTGCGGTTCCCGAGCGGTATCAAGCCGCCTAGACTCGGCGACGGTGACCGCCGCCACGACATCGGCCGAGGCGAAGGGGATCACCCGCAACGTCAGCACCCATGGGGCGCTCCTCGTCGCCTCGCTGGGAGCGACGCTGGCCTTCCTCGACGCGACGATCGTCAACGTCGTCTTCCCCGACATCCGGCAGTCGTTCCCCGGGAGCTCGATCGGGGGGCTGTCGTGGGTGCTGAACGCGTACAACGTCGTCTTCGCCGCGTTCCTCGTCGCCTCCGGGCGGCTGGCCGACCTGTTCGGGCGCCGGCGGACGTTCACCACCGGGGTCGTCCTCTTCACGCTCGCGTCGGCCGTGTGCGCGGCTGCACCGTCGCTCGCGCTGCTCGTCGCCGGGCGCGTCGCGCAGGCCGCCGGGGCCGCCCTGCTCGTTCCCGCCTCGCTCGCGCTCGTCGTCGAGGCGTTCCCCGAGTCGCGACGCTCGCACGCGATCGGTCTCTGGGGAGCGACCGCCGCGGCGGCCGCCGGACTCGGCCCTCCGCTCGGCGGAGCGCTCGTGGCGCTCAGCGGCTGGCGGCTCGCGTTCCTGATCAACCTGCCGCTCGGGCTCCTCGCCGCCGTGGCCGGCCGGAGGCTGCTCGTCGAGAGCCGCGCGCCGGGAAGACGCACGCTGCCGGACGTACGCGGGTCGCTGCTGCTCGCTGCCGCGATCGGGCTGCTCGCGCTCGCGATCGTGGAGGGCGGCGACCGCGGCTGGTCGAGCCCGCTGGTGGCGGCGTCCTTCGCGGGCGCGCTGCTGGCCGCCGGCTTCTTCGTCGCAAGCTCCCGGTCGCATCCGATCCCGGTGCTCGATCCCAAGCTGCTCCGCGTGCGCTCGTTCGCGGTCGCGAACGCGGTCACGCTCGTGGCGGGCGTCGGCTTCTACGCCTACCTGCTGAACAACATCCTCTGGCTTCACTACGTCTGGGGCTGGTCGCTACTCCGCTCGGGGCTCGCGGTGGCGCCCGCGGCGCTCGTGGCGGCCCTCGTGGCGGGCCTGCTCGGCCGGCTCGCCGACGAGCGCGGGCATCGCGCGATCGCCGTGCCGGGCGCGATCGTCTGGGCGGGCGCCTACGTCTGGTACGCGACCCGCGTCGGCGTCCGGCCGGATTTCCTGGGGGAGTGGCTGCCGGGGCAGGTGCTGTCGGGGCTCGGCGTCGGGGCGACGCTCCCCGTGGTCTCGAGCGCGGCGCTCGCCGCCGTGCCGGGCCGCCGCTACGCGACGGCGTCGGCCGTCGTCGCGAGCACGCGGCAGCTCGGGGGCGTGCTCGGTGTCTCGCTGCTCGTCGTGATCGTCGGCACGCCGGCGTCGCTGACGCTGGTGCCTCGCCTGCGCCACGGCTGGCTCCTCAGCGCCGGGTGCTTCGCCGCCGCCGCCGCCGGGTCGCTGCTGCTCCGGCGCGAGGAGACGCATGATCTCGAGCGGGACGAGTCGCCCTCGCGCCCGCTGCTCGAGCACCGGCGACGAGCTACCGCCGCGCCCGGGTCGACCCGGGCGCACGGCGTGATGCTGAATCGCCTGCCGGCGCGGTTCCAGGAGCGTCTCTTCGCCGCGGCCGAACAGATCACGGTTCCCGCGGGGGAATGGCTTCTCCACGCCGGTGCGGAGTCGGATGCGCTCTACGTCGTCACCGCCGGCAGGCTCGAGGCGATCGTCGACGGCCGCCGGGTCGGCGAGCTCGCGCAGGACGACGTCGTCGGCGAGCTCGGCGTCCTCGCCGGAACGCCTCGCTCGGCCTCGATCCGGGCGCGGCGAGACACGACCCTCCTGCGCATCTCCGGCGAGCTGTTCCAGGAGCTCCTCGCCGCCGACCTCGAGGCCCAGCGCACGCTCAGCGCGGTGCTCGCGGAGCAGTGCAGCTGCGCCAGCCGTCGATCGAGGCGTCGTCTCCCGCCACGGTCGTCTCGGTCGTCGCCGTCGGACGCGCGCCTCTCGAGCGGGTGACGGCGGAGCTCGTCGACGAGCTCCGCACCCGGCTCCGGGCGGCAGCGCCCGGACGACTCGATCCTGCAGGTCTCGACCGGGCCGAGCGCGAGCTCGAACGCGTGGTGCTCAGCGCCGGCGCCGACGACGGGGACTGGCGCGACCTCTGCGTGCGCCAGGCCGACCGGCTCGTCCTGGTCGCGGATGCCGCCACGCCGCCGCCAACCGACCTCGCCCGGGCGGCTTCCTACGTGCTCCTCGTCGGCACCCCCACCCGCGAGCGCGTTCTCGCGTGGCACGACGCCGTCTCGCCGAGGCGCGTGATGGTCGCCGCCGACGACGCGGGTCTGGCCGCCGCGGTGACGGAGATCGCCGCCCGCCTCGGCGGCTGGTCGCTGGGGGTCGCGCTCGCAGGCGGAGGGGCACGCGCATTCGCCGGCATCGGCGTGCTCGACGAGCTCGCCCGTGCGGGGCTCGAGGTGGGTCGCGTGGCGGGCGCGAGCGCGGGCGCGATCATCGCCGCCCTGCACGCTCGTGGCCTCGACGCCGAGGCGATCGACGCCGCCTGCTACGACGAGTTCGTCCGCCGCAACCCGTACGGCGACTACACGCTCCCGCGGGTCGCCCTCTCTCGCGGCGGACGCGTCCGGGCGGCCCTGCAGCGCCACGTGGGCGACGTGCACTTCGAGGAGCTGCGGCGGGAGCTGGCGGTCACGAGCACCGACCTGCTCGAGCGCCGCGTCGTCACACACCGGCGCGGCCCGGTGCGCGACGCTCTGCGCGCGTCGTTCGCACTGCCGGGGCTCTTCCCGCCCGCCCGGCTCGGGGACGGCCTCTACGTCGACGGCGGCCTGCTCGACAACCTGCCGGTCGCGGCGCTCGATCCCGAGGAGGGGCCGATCGTGGCCGTCAACATCACCGCCGCGAGCTCGACCGGCCGGCGGCAGGGCAGCCCGCGCATGCCGGCCCTGCCGGAGGTGCTGCTCCGCTCTCTCCTGATCGGCGGCGCCAGAGCCCACGAGGAGGCCCGCGCCCGGGCCACCGTCGTCGTCACTCCCGACACGCGCGGCATCGGCCTCTTCGAGTTCCACCAGATCGACCGGGCCGTCGAGGCCGGGCGGGAGGCCGGACGCCTCGTCGCCGAGTCGCTCGCCGACCCCGACCGGGAGCTTCCGCCCTAGCGGCCCGGCCTCAGAAGATCTCGGGGCACCAGGGCAGCGCGTGGCTGCCGAACAGCCGGTCGGCCCGCTCTGCGGCTCCCTCGGCGAGCTCCCGCGCCCGTGAGGCCCGCACGAGCTCGCGGAACCCGAAGCCGCCCAGGTAGACCGAGCCGAGCCCGGTCACGTCGAGCGCGAGGTCGGCGGCCGCGTCCGTCCGTTGCACGCCGCCGGCGCTCACGCGCCAGCGCCCGGCGTTGTCGGGCAGGAATGCGTCCGCCACCTCGAGCACGATCTCGTCGTCTCCGCGATAGCTGCGGGCAGAAAGGGCGGCGCCGACGTCGACGAGCCGCACCCAGACGCCGTCGTTGAGCGCGAATTTCATGCGCCGCGGCTCGGCGAGCAGCAGGAAGAGCGGGTGGTCGAGCGGCAGCAGGTCGGCCTCGACGACCGCGGTCCAGTCGAAGTCGAGCAGCCACCGCCACAGCTCGCGGGTCGCCTCCGGCGTCGGCGCCACCGCCTCCACGATCGTGACGGTCGCCGGTGCTGAAGCCGCCGGGATCCCAGTCCTGCTTGACGCGATAGAGCGCGTACCCCGCCGGCGCGCCGTCGAGCTCGAGCAGCGCCCGGTTCAGCGGGGCGCCCCGCCGCTCGGCCGGGTCGTCGTGCAGTCGGCGCGTCTCCCACCAGGCGGCGCTCCGGGAGAGCAGGCCCGGCCGCTGCGCGTACTGCTGCTCGTAGAGCGGCGGGAACACCCGCGCCGCTTCGGCGGCGTCGACGAGCCGCACCGCTCCCCGCGGCTCGAACGGCAGCGCGAAGGCGGTCCGGTCGCGCGCGAGCGTCATCCGGCCGATCCGTGAAGCGAGGCCGTAGCCGAAGCGCCCGTAGATCGTCGCCTCGGACGCCCACAGCCAGGCGACCGCGTCGCCGCGCCGCCGGCAGTCGGCGAGCTGCTCGCGCATCATCGCCGTCAGCACGCCGCGGCGGCGGTGCGTCGGCAGCACGCCGACGACGGTGACACCGGCCGCGGCGACGTCGCCGCCCGGGACGGAGAGGCGCAGGTCGAAGCGCGCCGGCGCCGCCGACGACGAGGTCGCCGTCGCAGCGCCAGGTGCATGCGCTCGAGGTCGATCCACTGCGCGAAGCGCTCGGCGTCCTGCGCCCGGTTCTCCTGGCCGAAGTAGTGGCCGATCGCGTCGAGGCCGCGCCGGAGCTCGTCCACGTCCCGGCACGGCCGAACCTCGAGATCCATTCGACCGGCCACAGGCCTCGCCTACCCTACGCGCTCGAGCGGCGCGTACTCCAGCATCAGCCGCCGCTCGTTGCCGTCCTCGAAGCGCACGGTCACGACCCCGCCGGCCTCGATCCGGGTGACGATGCCGACGCCGAGCGTGCCGTGGCGGACCGTGTCACCGGTCGAGAGCTCGGGCAGGTCGGTGCGGGGCGCGAACTCCCGCTGCACCCGGCCGCCGTAGTCCGACCACGACGCCGGCCGCAGCCGCTCGCGCTCGACGCCGAGGTTCGGCAGCTCGTCGAGGAAGCGCGACGGCAGGTTCGCGTCGGTGCGGCCGTAGAGGCTCCGCCGCATCGCATGCGTGAGCGTGAGCCGCTCCTCCGCACGGGTCATCCCGACGTAGGCGAGGCGGCGCTCCTCCTCGAGCGAGTTCTCCTCGATCGAGCGCGAGTGCGGGAAGATCCCCTCCTCCATCCCGAGCATGAAGACGGCGCGGAACTCGAGGCCCTTCGCGTTGTGCAGCGTCATCAGCGTCACCTGGCCGCCCTCGTCATCGCCGCGCAGCGCGTCCTGGTCGGAGTAGAGCGAGATCTCCTGCAGGAAGCCCGAGAGCGACGGCTCGCTCGCCGCGGAGTCGTACTCGCGGGCGACGCCGACGAGCTCCTCGAGGTTCTCGATCCGGCCGCGCGCCTCGACCGTCCGCTCCGCCTCGAGCGCCTCCAGGTACCCGGTGCGCTCGAGCATCGCCTCGACGAGGTCGCCGACGCTCGAGTCGGTCGCGGCCGCCATCAGCGACTCGACCGCCGTCCGGAAGCCGTCACGGCGCGCGCGGACGCCGCCGCGAGCCCGGCCTCGCCGGGGCGCGGCCGTCGCCTCCCAGAGGGTGATGTCGAGGCCGTCCGCGTAGGCGGCCAGGCGTTGCAGCGACGTGTCGCCGATCCCGCGCCGCGGCCGGTTGGCGATCCGCAGCAGCGAGACGGCGTCGTAGGGGTTGTCGATCACCTGCAGGTAGGCGATCGCGTCCTTGATCTCGGCGCGCTCGTAGAAGCGCGGCCCGCCGATCACCTGGTAGGCGATCCCCTGCCGGACGAGCACGTCCTCGAGCACGCGGCTCTGGGCGTTCGTCCGGTACACGACCGCGATCTCCGAGGCGCTGTAGCCGCCCTCGATCAGCGCCGCGATCTCCGCGGCCACGAAGCGGGCCTCGCCGTGCTCGTCCTCGGTCTCGACCACGTGCACCGGCTCGCCTTCGCCGAGGTCGGACCAGAGGTTCTTCTCCTTGCGCTCGCGGTTGTGCGAGATCACCTCGTTCGCGGCGGTCAGGATCGTGTTGGTCGACCGGTAGTTCTGCTCGAGCGGGATCACCCTGGTGTTCGGGAAGTCGCGCTCGAACTCCATGATGTTCCGGATGTCGGCTCCTCTGAACGCGTAGATCGACTGGTCCGGGTCCCCTACGGCCATGAGATTCTGGGACACCTCGGCGAGCAGCTGCAGCAGCACGTACTGGGCGTGGTTCGTGTCCTGGTACTCGTCGACGAGCACGTAGCGGAACGCCTTCGCCCAGCGGTCGCGCGCCTCGGGGAAGCGCCGGAGCACGTCGACGGTGAGCATCAGCAGGTCGTCGAAGTCGACCGCGTTCGAGCCGAAGAGCCTGCGCTGGTAGAGCTGGTAGACGTCGGCGACGGTCTGGTCGTAGAAGCTCGCGACCCGCTGCGCGTACTCGTCGGGCCCGATCAGCTGGTTCTTCGCGTTCGAGATCTGCGAGTGGATGCCGCGCGGCACGAACCGCTTCGGGTCGCGGTCGAGCTCCTCCAGGCACGCCTTCACGACCCGCACCTGGTCGGCCTGGTCGTAGATCGTGAAGTTCGAGCGGTACCCGAGCCGCTCGGCCTCGCGGCGCAGGATGCGGCCGCACGCGGCGTGGAAGGTCATGATCCAGATCGCCCGCGCGACCGGGCCGACCGCCCGCTCGACCCGCTCCTTCATCTCCCCCGCCGCCTTGTTCGTGAAGGTGATCGCGAGGATCTCGTTCGGCCGCACCCCGTGCGCGGCCAGCAGGTGCGCGATGCGGTAGGTGAGGACGCGGGTCTTGCCCGAGCCGGCGCCCGCGATCACGAGCAGCGGGCCCTCGGTCGTCAGCACCGCCTCGCGCTGCGCCGGGTTCAGGTCGGCGAGGTACCCCTGCGGCTCGATCGCGGCCATCGGAGCCGAGAGTAGCGATCTAGAGGCTTTCGATCTCCTCCTCCAGGAAGGCCCTGGCCGCCTCCAGCGCGTCCGGATCGGCCGACTTGAGCACGACCTCGACCTCCGGGCCGGCGTCCCCGAAGGACGGATAGGAGCCCACCAGCACCGCCGGCCAGCGCCCGGTGGCGACGGCGAGCGCCGGCGAGATCAGCGACTCGCGCGTGCGGTAGCGCCGCCGCCAGGAGCCGATCGTGCTGCCGCTCGAGAGCTCCTCCGCGTAGCGGTCGAACATCGCCCGCATCTCCGCCGGCAGCCCCGGCAGCACCCAGACGTTGCCGATCAGGAACCCGGGCGCGCCGCCGAGCGGGTTCTCGAGCGGGCGGGCTCCGCGCGGCAGCGCCGCCCAGCGCGCGGCGTACTCCGGATCGCCGCCGCGGCCGGCGAAGCGCCGGCGCAGGTCGTCGGCCAGCTCGGGCACCACCTCCTGCGGCACCTCGAACGCCGCGGCGAGCGCCTCGCGCGTGATGTCGTCGGGCGTCCCGCCGAGCCCGCCGGTGACGACGAGGTGCGCGACGAGCGGCGCCTCGCGGCGCACGAAGGCGACGATCCGCTCGAGCTCGTCGGGCACCGCCGCGCTGATCACGACCTTGACGCCGAGCTGCTCGAAGCGCCGCGAGAGCCAGGAGGCGTTCGTGTTCTCGGTGTCGCCGGAGACCACCTCGTTGCCGATCGTCAAGATGGCGGCGTGCATCGGGTCAGTATCCGTGAGGAGGACCTGGAGCGGGACGCCGAGTCGGCGGCCGCGATCATGCGAGAGGTGTCGCGGGGATCGGTGATCACCGGCGCTTCCTGGCGGCACTACGCCGAGGCGATGCCCGAGCGCTCACACCAGGGCGCGTGGGTGGCCGAGGAGCGCGGACGGGTGGTCGGCGTCTCCTACGCGTTCCTCGACTTCTTTGCGACGTCGGCGATCGCGATCTGCCACACGATGGTGCGGCCGGCCACCGGCGGCGCGGGATCGGCTCGGCCCTCTGGGGGCGCGCCGAGCGGCACGCCGCGGGGATCGGCGCCGGCCGGCTGTCCTGCCGCTTCGAGGAGAACGCGGCCGGACTCGCCTTCGCCGCAGCGCGCGGCTTCCGGGAGGAGCGCGCGGAGACGGTCTCGGCGCTCGATCCGCGCGAGGTGACGGAGGCGCCGCCGGCTGGGGTCGACCTGCGACCGCTCACCCGGGTCGACCCGCACGACGTCCACGCCGTCGACGTCACGGCGACCCGGGACATGCCGGCGCTCGAGCCGCCGGAGGACCTGCCCTACGAGGAGTGGTCGGAGCACGTTCTCGGCCACCCGCTCTACGCGCCGGGCGGCAGCTTCCTCGCCTACGTCGACGGCGAGCCCGCCGCGCTCTCACTCCTCACCGCCGACCTCGACAGCGGCCGTGCGATGAGTTGGTTCACCGGCACGATGCCCGCCTTCCGCGGCCGCGGCCTGGCGCGCGCCGCCAAGCTTGCCTCGATCCGCTGGGCCGCCGAGAGCGGCGTCACGTCGATGCTGACGATGAACGACGAGACGAACGCGCCGATGCTCGCCATCAACCGGAAGCTCGGCTACCGGCCGCTCGTGCGCCGCGTCGAGTACGTCAGGGAAGCGGGAACGGCTTCCTCGCCAGCGCCGCCAGCACCTGCGCGGTGACCCACACCGGCGTCGCCGCGTAGCGCGCCGAGTAGCGGTAGCTGCCGTCGCCGCGCTTCAGCCGCGCGAGGTACGCGAAGGAGCTGCGCGGCGGCTGCCGGCCCGCGGCGACGAGCCCCTGGATCGCCCAGGCGGTCGACTGGGCGTCCGAGCCGCGCCCGCGCGAGAGCTCGAAGCCGCCGTCGCGGTTCTGGAAGCTGAGCAGGAAGCGCACCGCCCGCGCCACCGGCCGCCCGTGGACGCCGGCGACGCGCAACGCCTCGAGCGCGGCCGCCGTGTCGTTCGAGTCGGGCAGGCCGCCGCCGGCCCAGGCGAACCCGCCGCTCCGCGTCTGGTGGGCGAGCAGGAACCGCCGGGTCGCGGGCGGCGCCGCGCCGAGCGCGAGCACGCCCCAGTAGGTCGAGTTGAGCGTGCTCCCGATCCGCCCGCTCCGCTGCACGACCAGCCGGCCGAGCAGGGCGGGCTGCCGCTCCCCGAGCGCCTCCTCGGCGAGCGCGACGAGCGCGACGTCGGTCGCGCTGTGCAGCGTCCCTTCCTGGGCGTGCAGGTAGTCGAGGGAGCCGGGCGAGCCGGCGCCGGCGGCGCGCAGCCCCAGCACCGCCCAGGCGGTGAGCGGCGCAGCCGGGGGCGCCGCCCTCCTCGGCGTACCCGCCGCCCGTCGCGTGAGCCTGCAGGTACGAGACGGGCGAGGCGGCGAGCAGGAGCGACGCCGCAACCGCGGCAAGGCCTACGCCCACCGGACGACCGTCCTCAGCCGGGCGGCATAGCGGTCGAGCAGCCGCCGCAGCTCGGGGCCGGCGGCGAGCGCGAGCACGACGTTGCCGGTCGCGTGCGCGCCGTCGTACCAGAGCCCGCGCCCGACGACCGCCGCCAGCGCGGCGGGAGTGTGCGGCGAGAACCCCCACCAGAGCCAGACGTCCATGCTCGCGCTGAACGCGAACCCGAGCACGGCGGCGACCGCGGCGAGCCCGATCCGCGTCCGCACGACCGGGGCGAGCAGGGCGCCTGCGGCGCCGCAGGCGCCCCAGCCGAGCATCTGCTGCGGCGTCCAGAGCCCCTGGCCGAGGAACAGGTTCGACACGAACGCGGCGACCGCGCCCGTCGCGACCCCGGCACGCATGCCGAGCGAGGCGCCGGCGACGATCGCAATCACCGTCACCGGCTGCACGCCCGGCACGGCGGCGAAGAGCACGCGGCCCGGCCGCCGCCGCGGCCGCGAGCGTCGCGACGACCGCGAGCTCTCGCGTCGAGTGCGTCCCCGCCTCGAACCAGGCTGCGCCGACGACGACGAGGGCCAGCGCTCCGAGGCCGGTGGCGAGCGCGCCGTCCTGCACGACGAGCGCGGCGAGGCCGAGCGCGAGCGCGATCCCGACGAGCCTAGACATGCGTCTCCACGCAGGCCCCGAGCGCGATCACGCGGTCGGCGAGCTCGGCCGCCCACGGCAGGTCGTGGGTGACGACCAGCGTCCCACGGTTCGGCGCCTGGGCGCGCAGCAGGCGCGCCAGCTCGGACTTCCGCTCCGGATCGACGCCCCGCGTCGGCTCGTCGAGCACCAGCAGCTCCGGGTCGGTGGCGAGCACGGCGGCGAGCGCGAGCCGCTCGCGCTCGCCCGACGAGAGGTCGCGCGGGTGCCGGTCGGCGAGCTCGGCCAGCCCCACCTCCGCCAGCGCCTGCCGTGCCCGCCCGCGCGACGACCCGAGCGCCACCTCGTCGAGCGCGCGCTCGGTGACGACGTGCCTGCCGGGGTCCTGGGCGAGATACGCCGCGCGGCCGTGGACGACCTCCCCGGCGGCGGGCTCGAGCAGCCCGCAGGCGACGAGGGCGAGCGTCGTCTTGCCGGCGCCGTTCGGGCCCGTAAGAGCGGCGATCTCGCCACGTCGCACCTCGAGCGCGGCGTCGGCGAGCACGAGCCGGTCTCCGTAGGCGAAGCGGACGCCGCGGACGCGGCAGACGACGTCGGGCGCATGCGGCAGATAGAGGGGCCGGTGGGCGGCGAGCCAGGCGACCGCCTGGTCGCGCGGGGCGTCCAGCAGCACGCGACCGTGCTCCAGGAAGAGCACGCGGTCGGCGCGGGCGAGCGGCCGGGCCGGTCGCTGCTCGGAGACGACGACCGCGCAGTCGAGCGCCTCCAGGAGCGCGAAGAAGGCGTCGGCGCCGTCGGGGTCGAGCTGCGAGGTGGGCTCGTCGAGCAGCAGCAGTTGCGGGCGCAGCGCGAGCGCCGAGGCGAGCGCGACGCGCTGGAGCTCGCCGCCGGAGAGCTCGGCGGTCGCCCGGCAGGCGAGGTGCGCGCAGCCGACCAGGTCGAGCGCCTCCTCGACCCGGGGCCAGATCTCGTCCGGCGGGACGCCGGTGTTCTCGAGACCGAAAGCGACCTCGTTCGCGACGCTGCCCATCACGATCTGGTCCTCGGGATCCTGGAAGACGCGAGGCGACGACGCCCGCCAGCTCGGCGGGGCGCACCTCCCGGGTGTCGCGGCCGTCGACGACGACCCGGCCGCCGAAGCTGCCGCCGTGGAAGTGCGGCACGAGGCCGGCCAGCGCCCGCAGGAGGGTCGACTTGCCGGAGCCGGACGGCCCGAGCAGCGCGACGTGCTCGCCGGGCTCGATCGACAGCGAGACGCCGTCGAGCACCGGCGCGCCCTCCGCGTACGCGAAGCGGAGGCCGTCGACCGTCGCTAGAGCCACAGCGCCCCCACCACGACGGTGGCGACGGCGAGCGCGAGCGCCGCCCGGTCGCGGCCCGTCCACCGCGCCCGTGGCGCACGCGTGCGCGCCGGGCGGCCGTAGCCGCGCGCCTCCATCGCCTCTGCCAGGTTCAGCCCCCGCTCGAGCGAGCCGGCGAGCAATGGTGAGAGCCGCCGCATCGGGCCGAGCTCGACGCCGCGGCCGCGCAGCGCGAGCTGCAGGTCGCGTGCGTCGCGTTCGAGCACCGGCACGAGGCGCGTCGCGAGCGCCACGGCCAGCGTCGACCGTCGTGCCCAGCCTGCGGCGGCCAGCAGGCGGTCGTGGTCGACGAGCAGCGCGTAGACGCCGAACGCGAGCCCCACCGCGACCAGGCGAAGCGCCTGGAAGAGGCCGTTCCGAAGCTCCTCCGTCGTCACGTCGAGGCGGCCGAGCACGGGCAGCGTCGGCCCGGTCCAGAGGGGATGCGATCCGATCACCTCCACGAAGGGCGTCAGCAGGAAGACCGTGAGCCCGGTGCCGAGCGTGCCGACGAGGTAGAGGCGCCGGCGCTCCGCGCGGCGCGCGGAAGACCGCGGCCAGGAGCAGGGCGCAGATCGCCGCCACCGACGCGGTCCGGGCGGCGAGGAGCGCCGCGACCGCGAGCCCGGCGAGGAGCGCGGCCGCGGGCGCGGCGCCGAGGGCGGGTGCACCGGACCGGGACATCAGAACCGGTACCTCAGCGCCCGCGGGTCGGCGGCGAGCCTGCGCGCGATCGCGGTGCCGAGCTCCAGCGTCCAGCCGTTGCGGAACGGCCGGATGTGCACCGCCGCGCGGCGGCAGCTTCCCGCCCGACGACGACGTGGTTGCGCGTCGGCACCTTCGAGTCGACGACACCGTGCACCTGCCCGGCGAGCTGCGCGGCGAGCGCGCGGTCGGCGGCGAAGACGCTCGTCTTGCCGTGGTGCAGGAACGGCTCCGGCCACGCGCCGACGACCGCGATCACCTCCATCGTCTGCGGCGTCCACCCACGGTAGTCCCACCAGAGGATCGAGCCCGGACGGACCGTCACCTCGGCGGCGCTGCGGTCGCCCTCGACCCCGTCGACGAAGTAGAACCAGTCGTGCCGCCCGCCGCCCGCCAGGCCGCCGATCGACTGGACGTAGCGTCCGCCGTAGCGGGTCGTCACCTTCAGCCTGCGCTCGACCACCTGGATCGCGTCGAGCCCCGCCGGCACCGGGCCGGTGTAGAGCACGTGCGCGCCGCGGTCGCTCGTCACCCAGAGCGTCGCGGAGCCGTGCCCGCCCCTGTCGCCGCCGCAGCCGGCGGCGACGAGGACGAGCGCGAGGAGCGCCGCGCGCCTCACTTCACGGCGTTCGAGCGGACGACGCCGGGTGCGGTCGCGCGCACGAGCAGGCCACGGTGCGCTCCCGGGCAGAAGGCCTTGCCGGTCGTACCGGCGGCGATGCGCTTCGACCCGACGTGCCATACGAGCCCGGCGGCGGCGACGGCCTTCCCGTTGTCGTCGTACGCCGTGGCCGTGTAACAGCCACGGGCCGAGCGGACGTCCAGCGTCGGCGGTCCGCCTGTCGGCCCGAAGTCGGCGTAGTACCAGAGCACCGTGTCGCCGTCGTGCAGCTGCACCTTGTCGGCACCCACCGGCGGCGAGGCGTTGTCGACCTTGAACACCCAGCCGCTCGACGCGCCGCCGCCGTAGCGGCCCACCTGGTCGACGTAGGGGCCGAAGCCGGTGGTCGTGACGTGGTAGTAGAACTCGCCGAGGATCGACGCCTGCTCGAGTGCCTGCAGGGCGTTCGGCGCCACGACGGTCACCCCGGTCGGGGCGAAGAGCGTGCGGGTCTTACCTTCCACCCGCACCGTGATCCCGGCGAGCGCGGACGCAGGCAGTGCGACCGCAGGCAGGGCCAGCAGGAGAACGAGCATGAGAACGAGGCGCTTGGCCACGAATCCTCCCTTCCGCGAGGGGTTCGTACAGGAGGGCGACCGGCAGGTCTTCTGACTCGGGGCTCCCCCTCCGTCGCCTTCCCGGGCCGATGGCCCAGTGGCTTCGTGACGGAGGGCATCTCCCCTCACAGCGGCGGGACCGTCCCGGACTTCCACCGGGTTCCCTCACCGTGCGCCCGTGTTGACCGGCCGAGTCTATCTAGGATCCGTGCGATGGAGCACGGCGAGGTCACCGACCGGCAGCTCGAGGCGCTGCTCGCCCGGCTCGACCGTCTGGTCGAGGAGCTGGCACGCATGAACGCACGCGAGGAGCGGCGTGAGGAGCTGACCGTGATCGCGCACGAGCTGCGCAACCTGAACGAGTCGCTGCAGGCGATCACCTACGCGGCGCTCGGGACGCAGGGCCCGCAGGTGCGGCGGCGCCGCTCGGGCTAGACGAGCCTCTACAGGCGGAAGAGGTCGAGCACGCCGCTCGTCGCGTGCTCGTTCGCGTCGCCCTCGGGCATCGCGACGTGCCCGTCGGCGACGACCGGGCTCTGCCAGTGCACCGCGCCCGTGGGCAGCGACGCGACCTTCCGGCCGCTCCCCGGCAGGTAGACGTTCAGCGCGCCGTCGCCCGCCACGTAGAGCAGGCCGCCGGCGAGCACCGGCGAGGTGCCGCCCGTGTCGTTCGACCAGACGCCGTGCAGCCGCCCGCCGCGGAGGTGCCACGCGGCGGTGCCGCCGCCGGTCGCGACGAAGGCATAGGCGCCCCTCCAGATCGCCGGCACCGTGAACATCATCGCGCCGCCCGGCGTCCGCACGGTCTGCAGGGCGCCCCTCGCCAGGTGGTGCAGGTCGAGCAGCCGGAGCTTCCCGTCCTTGCCGCCCTGGAGCGCGTAGCCCCCCGCGAGCAGCCCGGGGCTCGTCGAGCCCAGGTCGAGGTCGGAGTCGTTCAGGTGCTCCTGGTCGGGCGGCGTCCAGTGCGCGACGAGGCGCGAGGCGTCCGGCGAGAGCACGAGCACGCTGTCGCCCCAGTCGGCCGTCCCGTCGAACGGGCCGTTGCCGGTGGCGACGACCAGGTTGCCCGTCGCCGGGTCGACCGCGGCACCGTTCCGCGACCAGATCGCGGAGTCGCTCGAGCCGCAGCTGGAGGGCTTCAGCAGGGCGTGCCGGTTCGAGCAGAGCGAGTTCCAGACGTGGGCGATCGCCCCGGTCCGCTCCGAGATCGTGACGACGTGCCCCTGGTAGGGCGGCGCGTCGCCGATGTACCCGCCGGTGGTCGCGACCACGAGCCCGCGCGTGACGTTCAGCGACGAGGTGATCTTCTCGTGCGTGGGATCGCGGGTGATCGACCGCGCCCAGACCGGCGTGCCCGTCGCGAGCCGCAGCTTGCGGACGGTGCCGTCGGGCGCCGCCGCATACACCGCCGTCCCGTCGGCCGAGAGCGCGGGCGAGGCGTTCGTGATCTGCACCGTGCCGGCGAGCTTCCCGTAGGCCGGCGGCGTGAAGCGCCAGAGGACTCTTCCGGTCGACGCGTCGAGAGCCTCGGTGCGCCCGTACGTCGTGGTGACGACGAAGGCGTCGTGCCCGCGCACGCCGTTCGCGACGTAGATCGGCGAGGAGTCGACGGTCCCGTCGAGGTGCACGCGCCGGTGCTTCAGCCGGGCGACATCTCGCGGCGTGATCGTCGCGTCGGGCGAGGCGTCGTGCCGGGCGGCGTCGTAGCCGAACCGGTCCCAGTCGTGCCCGCGCGGGCCGGAGGCCGACGAGGCGCAGGCAGCGAAGAGAAACGCTCCGGCCAGCAGGAGCGCGAGCGTCGATGCACGTCCCGTCACAGGGCCGTCAGGTCGGGGCTCTTCACCCACGGGCCGGGCGGCGTCAGCAGCGACTCGGCCTGCAGGTAGGCGAGCCCGGCGAGCGGCAGGTCGCTCCAGCGCTCGAAGCAGAAGTAGCGGCGGCGCCAGTGCGGGAAGAACTTGCGGTTGAAGCTGTGCAGCCGCTCGACCTGGAAGAGCCGGTCGGCCTTCAGGAGCACCCAGCGGAAGGTGCGGGTCCACGGCCCCGCTCCCTCCTCGGCGCGCAGGAAGTCGGCGAAGACGGCGAAGTTGAGCGACAGCTCGGCGACGCTGTGCGCCCGCGCCCAGTCGACCGACCTGGTGATCAGGAACTCCATCAACCCGTTCGGTGTGTCCTTGCGGCGCCGCATCGACGCGAGCGAGTAGCCCTCGCTCGCCGGTGACGGAACGAGCTGCAGGAACCCGCCGACCGTGCCGTCCGGCGCCACCGCGACGGCGAGCACCGTGTCGGGATAGAGGAAGAGCGCGTCCATCGCCATCGTGAACCCGCGCTCCGGCCAGTTTCCCCGCCACTCCTCCGAGACCGCGCGAAGGTCGGCCTTCAGCTTGTCGTCGGCGTCGCCGGCCGACAGCAGGCGCACCTCGTACCCGCTCTTCTCGAGCCGGGAGACCGACTGGCGCACCTTCCGGATCGCGCGCCCCTCGAGCGAGAACGTGGCAGGACGGATCACCGCCTCGTCGCCGAGGTACATCGACCTGAACTGCAGCGCGGCGTAGTCGGGCAGAGCGTCGGCCGAGGCGCCGGCGATCGCCACCCGCCAGCCCTTGGTGTGCGCGACCCGCACGAACTCGCGCAGCAGGTCGAGCCGCTCCGCGGGGTCGCCGATCGGGTCGCCGGCGACGAGCGCGGTGCCGCCGACGACACGGTAGGCGAGAAACGACCTGCCGCTGGGCGAGAAGAAGTAGCTCTTGTCGCGGCGCAGCGCGAAGTAGGCGAGGCTGTCGGAGCCCGAGGCGCGCACCACGGCCGCCGCGCGATCGCGCTCGTCGCCGGCGGGCGGCGTCATCGCGTGCGGCCGCAGCCACAACCAGAGGGCGCGGAAGGCGAGCCCGCCCGTGACGAGCGCGAGGGCGGTCTCGATGCGCTGCGAGTAGACGTCGGTGTCGAACACGTCGACGACCGAGAGGCCGACGCAGACGGCGAGCGCCGACCCGATCTGCAGCAGCGGCAGGACGGTCATCGGGTCGCCCGGGGCGACGAACTGCCTCCTGGCGTGCACGAGCCAGCCGAGCAGCGCGAGGTGGATGGTCGCCTCCTCCACGTCGAGCCCCTTGACGAGGTGGGCGACGGCCGAGGCGATCACGACCGCAACTGCGAGCCACCAGGCCCGCCGCTTCCGGCGCGCGAGGCCCCGGGCGAGGAAGATCGTCGCGATGCCGAGGGCGAGCGCAATCGTCTTCGCCACACCCGGCACGCCGGGCGGCAGCACGCCGCGGACGAGATGGGTTCGGTCGGCCATCCCGGGCGTGAGGGCGGAGACGATCGAGAGCAGGCCGGCGAAGGCAGCCGACCACGCCAGGAGCACGGGGGTCGCCGGGCGACGCACGTTCACACGGTAGCCCTCTTCGATGAAGCCGGGGTTAACCGGGCGGCTCAGTCGTGCAGGAGGACGCGGCGCAGCTCGTCCTCCTTGCCGGGCGCGAGGATCGCCAGCACCTGGTCGCCGGCCTCGAGCTGGGTCTCGTCGTCGGGAACCGCAGCCTTGCCGTCGCGGACGACGGAGATCAGCCGGGCGCCCTCGGGCAGCCGCAGGGCGCGGACGCGCTTGCCCTGGCAGTTCGCGTCCTTGTCGACGGTCACCTCGACGATCTCGAGGTTCTCCTTCCGCAGCTCGAGCAGCTGGATCAGCCCGTGCTCGGGCACCTCGTGCTCGATCAGGCCCATGATCGAGGCGGTGGCCGAGACGGTCGGCGACAGGCCGAGCAGGTCGAAGTAGGGCTGGTTGCGCGGGTCGTTGATCGCGCGCGATCAGGCGCGGCACCCCGTACTTCTCGCGGGCGAGCTGGCAGATGATGACGTTGTCCTCGTCGTCGCCGGTGGCGGCGACGATCAGGTCGGGCGGCCGCTTGATGCCGGCCCGCTCGAGCACGAACAGCTCGGTCGCGTCGCCGCGCAGCACCTGGTGCTCGAACTCGGCCTCGAGCTTGTCGAACCGGTAGGGCCGCTGCTCGATCAGCGTCACCTCGTGGCCGGCGCGGAGCAGCGAGCGCGTGAGGTTCGTGCCCACCTTGCCGCCGCCCGCGATCAGGATGTACATCGGCAGCTCCCCGGCGTCGGCTTCATGCGGCCTCCTCCATCTGGCGCACGACGCTCACGAGCGTCTCGATCGCCGCCGACGTCGGGCAGACGATGCGCAGGCCGCGGGTGGCGTAGAACTGCGCGCGCGCCGGGTCGAGCACGCGCACGACCACCGTCGGCACCTCGTACTGCAGCTGCGCCGCCTGGGCGATCACGAGGTTGGTGTTGTCGCCGTTCGTGCTCACGACGACCGCATCGGCCTCCTCGATCCCGGAGTCGCGCAGCAACGCCATGTCCATCCCGTGGCCGACGACGAACCTGCCGCCCCAGTCCTCGCCGAGCCGCCCGAGCGCGTCCTCGTTCTCGTCGAGCACGGTGACGTCCCAGCTCGAGGCCTGCAGCTGCAACGCGACGGCCGAGCCGACGCGTCCGCATCCGATCACGATTGCCTTCATAGCGGCGACCAGCCTAGCTCGCCCGGGCTACGACGCGGCGAGCTCCTCGTCCATCACCGACTGCGGGAAGGCGACGATCAGCACCTCGCACGGCGCCTTGCGCAGCACGTAGTCGACGGTCGGCGAGAAGAATCGCGACTGCCGCCGCCACCGGGGCGCCGAGCCGAGCACGATCAGGTCGGCGCCCACGGCGATCGCCTGCTCGACGATCGCGCTCCCGATCGCGCGGGCGCGCACCGTCGCGCCCTTCACCTCGACGCCGTAGTCGGCTCCCGAGCAGCTTCGCCTCGGCGAGCGAGGCCTCTGCCCGCTCGACCTCGTCGATCAGCTCGGCGTCGAGCGGCTGCTCGAGCGGCACGCGGATCACGTGCACCGCCTCGACCTCCGCACCTTGCTCGCTCGCGAGCTTGACGGCGGTCGCGAGCATCTCCTCGCCGATGATCCCAAGCTTCATCGGCACGAGGATGCGCCGGAACTTCACCGCAGACTCGATCACCCGCTCTCCCGGGGCCTCCACTCGCTCCATCAGGCCCTCGCCGCGCGAGAGCCGCACGAGCGAGTAGACGATCACGCCCAGCCCGAGCCAGGCGGGGCCGGCGTAGCGCGCCGACGGGTGCGTGACCAGCGCGACGATCCAGATCGCGAACGTCAGCACCGAGCCGACGATCGCCGGCAGCGGCACGTCGGCCCTGCCGATGCGGACGTCGAACGGCGCCCGGTACGGCCGCGGCAGATCGGGCTCGTCGATGCGGAGCTTGATCACCGCGAGCTGGGCGGCCGTGAACGCGAGCAGGACGCCGAAGGAGAAGAGGCTCGCGAGGCTCGCGACGTCGTGGTGGAGGAACGGCGTGGCGATCACGATCGCCGACGAGAGGACCGTGACGGCGAGGATCGCGTGCGGAGAGACGTGCGCCCGGCGGCTGAGCCTGCCGAAGCTGCGCGGCAGCTGCCCGTGCTCACCGAGCGAGTACGCGAGCCGCGTGAAGCCGGAGATCGACGTGATCACCGCCGCGAGCAGGATCAGTGCGCCGGTGATGCCGACGTACGCGCGCAACACGTGGCCGAGGCCCCACGGCAGCTGGTGCCGCAGACGGTCGGCGATCCCGAGCAGCGGCGCCCGGATCCAGCGTGTCCCCAGCTCCGTGTCCGGCCCGGGGAAGGCCGAGACGGCGACGAGCGCGATCGCCACGTACATCGTCACCACCGTCGCGATCGCGCCGAAGACCGACCGGGGCAGGTCGACGCCGGGCCGCCGGGCCTCCTCGGCCAGGTTCGCGACCGTCTCGAGGCCCGTGAACGCCAGCATCGCGAGCGGGATCGAGAAGGCGAGCGCGTGCCAGGTGGGATGCGTGCCGAGCGACGTCCCCGACGTGAGAGCGTGGGGCGAGAAGAGCAGCGCGAAACCGAGCACGACGAGCAGGAGCTGCGTCAGCAGGTCGAGCGCCGGCACGAGGATCCCGATCCCGTAGAGCAGGGGGCGCCGCACGAGGCGCACGAGCGCGACGAGGACGATCACGGCGACGGCGATCGCGATGTCCCACGGCTGCCGGTCGAGCGCGCGCACCTGCAAGGCGCCGGCCAGGTAGTGCGGCAGGAAGAGCGCCGAGAGGGAGATCACGATCAGGTAGTCGAGGAAGAGCGCCCAGCCGGTCAGGAAGCCGGCGAAGTCGTTCGCGGCGCGCCGGACGAAGGTGGCGGCGCCGCCGGTCTCGGGCAGGGCTGCCGTGCCCTCCGCGTAGGAGAGCGAGACGACCAGGAAGACGATCCCCACGCCGAGCAGCACGAGCGGCGTGAAGCCGAGCGCGAGCGCCGCGACCACGCCGAGCGCGAAGTAGATCGAGGAGGCGATCTCGCCGTAGGCGACCGAGAAGAGGGCGCGCGCGTCCAGCTCGCGGCGCAGGTTCGGCAGCTTGCGTGCCATCAGGCCCTGTGCCTCCGCATCAGGACGAGCCTGCCCGCCCCGGCCGCCACGAAGAGCACGCCCAGGATCACGCCGACCCCGAAGCCGCGCGTCAGGGTGACGACGATCATCGCGATCCCGAGCAGCACCATCAGGCCGGCGGCTGCCTCGAGCAGGAGACGGTAGGCGCTCCTCATACCGCCACCGCCCGGCCCGCCGCGATCATCACGCGCGACGGGGCGTGCTTGAGCACGTAGTCGACCGTGCTCCCGAAGATCTGGGTGTGCCGGCCGCGGCGCGCTCCGAGCACGACGATCTCCGCGCCGCGCTGCTCGGCCTCCTCGACGATCGCGCGGCCGGCGTTGCGCGCCCGGACGACGCGCTCCGTGACGCGGACCCCGTACGGCTCGGCGATCGACCGCGCCTCGTCGAGCAGCGCGTCGGCCTCGGCCAGCTGCTCGCTCAGGTCGGCGTCGAGCGGCAGCTCGAGCGGGACGACGACGACGCGCAGCAGCGCGATGCGCCCGGCACGCTCCGTCGCGAGCCGCGCCGCGAGCTCAACCGCCTCGTGCGACTGGGCGCCCGCGACGATCGGAACGAGGATCGACCGGTACTCGAGCGCGATCGCAGCTCCGACCGGCACGGGCGCGCGCATCGTCTTGCGCGAGCGGGATGCCGAGGCGGCGGCGGTAGAGCGGGTAGAAGACGAAGCCGGCGGCGAGCCAGGCCGCGCCGGCGTAGCGCGTCGGGGCGTCCTGGATGATCACGACGAACCAGGCGGTGCCGGTGCCGAGCCCGCCGATGATCGCGAACAGCGGCCAGTCGACCCCACGGAAGCGCAGGTTCGGCCGGGCCCGCCACTCGAGCTCCTGGCCGCGCAAGCGGTACCGCAGCGCGATCACCGAGACGTGCGCGATCGTGAACGACAGCATCGCGCCGAACGCGTACATGCGGCCGAGGAAGTCGACCTGGCCCGAGACGAGGAACAGCGTGGTGCCGCCGCCCGCGAAGACGATCAACGCGAGCCACGGCGTCTTCAGCTTCGGGTGCAGCCTGCGAAAGATCTCCGGCAGCTGCCGGTAGCTGGACATCGAGTAGGTGATCCGGGACGCGCCGATCACGCCGGCGTTCGTGGCCACGAAGAGGATCGTCGCGGCCAGGAGGCCCACGTAGACCTTCGCGCCCGCCAGCACCGCGCCGTGCAGGCCGAGGTTCTCGACGAGGCCGAGCACCGGGTCGTTCTTGAACCCCTGCGGCGGCCCCTGGCCGAGCTGGGTGACGTAGTGGCCCACCCTCCTCGACCACCGGCATCGCCGAGAGCGCGACCCACGGCAGCGTGAAGTAGATCGCGAAGACCGCGATCGCCACCCACGAGATCGACTCGGGGATCGTCCGCACCGGGTCGCGCGCCTCCTCGGCGAGGTTCGAGACGGTCTCGATGCCCGTGTAGGCGATCATCCCGACCGGGATCGCGAGCAGGAACGCGCTCCAGCTCGGCGCGACGCCGAAGTGGACGTTCGCCCAGAGCACGTGCGGGTTGAAGATCAGGACGACTCCGATCACGACGAGCAGCAGCTGCGTGGTGAAGTCGATCACCGCAAGCCCGATGTTCAGCTTCGCCGCCTCCTGGACGCCGAGGATGTTCAGCCCGACGAGCAGCCAGGTGAAGACGATCCCGACGATGATGTCCCACGGGTTCGTCCGCAGCGGCCCCCAGAAGATCGACAGGTAGTGCGGGACGAAGATCACCGAGATGGCGATCGTGATCACGTAGTTCAGCATCTGCGCCCAGGCCGCGCCGAACGAGACGAGCTCGTTGAACGCGTGGCGCGCGAAGCTCGACGAGCCGCCCGCCTCGGGGTAGCGCACGGTGCCCTCGGCGTAGGTCGAGGCGGTGGCGGCGAAGATCAGGCCGCTGATGATGAAGACGAGCGGCGTCAGGCCGAGCGCGATGCCGGCGACGAGCCCGAGTGCGTAGTAGATCGACGAGCCCACGTTGCCGTAGGCGGTCGCGAAGAGCGCAGGCGCTCCGAGAACCCGCTCGAGACCGTGACTCTGACGGCGGCGCCGCGGCACGCGAAAGGACTCTAGAGCTTGATGTGTATTGGGGTGTGCGCGGGGATGCGCCTGACCAAGCGGATCGGACGGGGCGGGCGTAGCCCGTAGCGGTGGCTACGGGCAAGCCCGACGCGGCCGAGCCGCGCCGCGTCAGGCGCACCAGCCGCGTATGCCCCAAATGCGCATCAAGCCTCTAGTGCCGTGGGGGACCGAGCTGAGGATGACACTCGGCTCGAACAGGAGGCACCGCTTGACCGCAAGCGCCTCGCGGCTGCGAAGTCGGCGGAGGTTGGCGTGCAGGCGCTCCGGCAGCACGACGTTCACGACCGTTCCATCGGCTGCGGTCAGGTCACGGAGATACGCGAGCAGCGACTCGCCGAGCCGCCCCTTCCGCGGGGCGTCGTCGACCGCGAGCCCGAGCTCGGCGTCGCCCCAGTCGCGCTCGCCGAGGTGCACCGCGCGCAGGTCTCCCGCGCCGAGCAGCCGCGCGTAGTCGAGCGCTCTGCGGGTGGCGGCGTCCGGCGACGCCGCCAGCACGCGCACGAGGAGCCGCTGCGGCGTCTGCCCTTCCGGGCGGAGTCGACTCGTCACAGCCGGAACGTCCGCCACCACGGTTCGCGGCTCGACGAGCAAGCGTAGCTTCAGCCGGAACTGCGCGCGCTGTGCCGCCTCGAGCAGCGACCGGCGCTCGAACCGCTCGGGAAGCACGACGGTGACGATCGTCTCCTCAGTGTGCGCGCGCAGGCGCTCGACCGCCTCGAGCACGGCCGCGATCGGATCGGTGCCCTGCGGCCGGATCTCGAGCAGGGAGTCGCCGCCGGTGAGGTCGAACCAGCGGGCACGGATTCCGGTGTCGGTGTTCTTCCCGGGGACGTGCAGCGCCGAGTACGCGCCGCCGGCGACGAGGCTCGCGTACCACACCGCCCCCTCGGCAGCGACGTCGACCGCCTCCGCATATACGAGCACCCGGTTCTGCATCGGAAGGAAAAGAGAGATCGAGGCCCGGGGTACCCCGGGCCTCGATCGCCTACCCGTGGATCGAGATGACCAGCGGGATGATCAGGATCGCGACGATGTTGGCGATCTTGATCATCGGGTTGATGGCCGGGCCGGCGGTGTCCTTGTACGGATCGCCGACGGTGTCGCCGGTGACCGACGCCGCGTGCGCCTCGGAGCCCTTGCCGCCGTAGGCGCCGTCCTCGATCAACTTCTTCGCGTTGTCCCAGGCGCCGCCGCCGGAGGTCATCGAGATCGCGAGGAAGAGCCCCGTGACGATCGTGCCGATCAGCAGGCCGCCGAGCATCTGGGCGCTGATCACGCCGATCACGATCGGGAAGCCGATCGGGATGAGTGCCGGAGCGAGCATCGACTTGATCGCCGAGCCCGTGACGATGCCGACCGCGCGGCTGTAGTCGGGGCGCTCGGTGCCCTCCATGATCCCGGGGTGCTCGCGGAACTGCCGGCGCACCTCCTGCACGACCTCGCCGCCGACCCGCCCGACCGCCTGCATCGCGAGCGAGGCGAACAGGAACGGCATCAGGCCGCCGATGAAGAGGCCGGCGATCACCCACGGGTCGGAGAGGCTGAAGCTCGTCTTGAGCCCGCCGTCGGAGAGGCCCGTCGTGTACGAGTCGAACAGCACCAGTGCCGCGAGCGCGGCGGAACCGATCGCGTACCCCTTCGTCACGGCCTTGGTGGTGTTGCCGACGGCGTCGAGCGGGTCGGTGATCGCCCGGACCCCCTCGGGCAGGTCGGCCATCTCGGCGATGCCGCCCGCGTTGTCGGTGACCGGCCCGTAGGCGTCGAGCGCGACGATCAGCCCCGTCATCGAGAGCTGCGCCATCACCGCGACGCCGATCCCGAAGAGGCCGTGGGAGGCGCTGTGCTGCCCGCCCGCCGCGTAGTACGCGCCGAGGATGCCGAGCACGAGCACGATCACCGGCGCGGCGGTCGCCTGCATGCCGATCGCGAGCCCCTCGATGATGTTCGTCGCATGGCCGGTCTGCGAGGCCTTCGCGATCGCCTTGACCGGGTTCCAGCGGGTGCCCGTGTAGAACTCGGTGATCGCGACGAGCAGGAACGTGACGGCGAGCCCGACGAGCGCGGCGCCGTAGAGGTTCCAGAAGCTGAACACGCCGCCGTCGAAGCCCATCGTGACCGGGATGAAGCCGGCCGCGGAGAGCACCGTGGCGACGATCACCGCCTTGTAGAGGGCGTTGATGACCGCGTTCTCGCCCTTGCCGAGGCGGGCGAAGAACGTGCCGATCACCGAGGCGACCGCCGAGATGCCGCCGAGCACGAGCGGATAGAGGTAGAGCTTCGCGTCGGGGAAGGCGGTGCCGAGCAGCATCACCGCCACGGCGGTGACCGCGTAGGTCTCGAACAGGTCGGCGGCCATGCCGGCGCAGTCGCCCACGTTGTCGCCGACGTTGTCGGCGATCACGGCGGCGTTGCGCGGGTCGTCCTCGGGGATACCCGCCTCGATCTTGCCGACCAGGTCGGCGCCGACGTCCGCGGCCTTGGTGAAGATGCCGCCGCCGAGCCGCGCGAAGACCGAGATCAGCGAGCCGCCGAAGGCGAGACCGACAAGGTCGTCGATCGCCGATCCCGGCGAGTTGTCGAGGCCCGCCGTCAGGAACCAGTAGTAGCCGGCGACGCCGCCGAGGCCGAGACCGACCACGAGCAGCCCGGTGACCGAGCCGGCGCGGAAGGCGACGTTCAGCGCCGGCTTCAGCCCGCCACGTGCGGCCTCCGCGGTGCGCGAGTTGGAGCGAACGGCGACGTTCATCCCGATGAAGCCGGCCGCCGCCGACAGGGTGGCGCCGATCAGGAAGCCGAAGGCGGTTCCCCAGCCGAGCTTGTGGTAGACGCCGAGCAGCGACGAACGGGACGATCGCGACGATCGCGATCGTCGTGTACTGCTTGCGCAGGTAGGCGGCCGCGCCCTCCTGGACGGCGCCCGCGATCTCCCGCATCCGCTCGTTGCCGGCGGGCTGCGCGAGCAGCCACCAGGTCAGGTAGATCCCGTAGCCGACGGCGACGCCGGCACCGACGAGGCCGAGGAGCACGGGGTGATGCATGAACCAGTTCATCCGTTGGTCGCTCCCTCACAAAGTCAAGCGCCGAGGGGCTTCGGCGCGGCGATGTATGTATCACAAAGTCCGGTCGGAGCCTACGGCGAGACGGCGCCCGCGTAGGCCACCTGGAGCTGCGTCAGCGCGTTCCGCAGGTCACCGGCGGGGGCTCCCTCGAGGTGCGGGACGAGCGCTGCGAGCGCGTCGATCGCCTTCTTCGCCTGGCCGAGATCGCGGCGCTCGAGCTTCGCGAAGGCGAGGCTCGCGATCGTCGACGCGGCGGAGAGCACGAAATCGTCGACGCTGAGCGCCGCGAGCTGTTCCTGCAGCGCCTCGAGGTCGATCTCCGGCGTCTCGCCCTCAGCCACCGATCGGCTCCCCCGCGCGCACCTGCTCCTCGTAGATCTCACGCAGCGTCGCGCCTTCCTCCACGCGCGCGATCTGCCGTTCCGCGGCGTTCTGCTCCGGAATCGCGAGATAGGGCGCGGCGCCGATCTCGTCGGCGACCGGAGCGACCCAGTCGAGGAGCTGCTCGAGGCGTGCGCGCGCAGGCACGGGCTCGCCCCGCTCGAAGTCGAGGAGGCTGCCGGAGAGGCCGTAGCGGATCGCCCGCCACAGGTTCTCCTCGAGCAGGCGGTGCGGCAGCACCGGGATCGGCTCGCCCTCGTCGTAGGCCCGGGCGCAGCGCGCGGTGAGCGCGTAGCCGAGCGCCGCCAGCGCCTGGGCCTCGGCGAGGTCGGGCTGGGCGTCGCAGATGCGGAGCTCGACCGTGGGGAAGGCGAGGTGCGGGCGGACGCTCCACCAGATCTGCGTGTGCTCGGTGATCGAGCCCGTGCCGTAGAGGAACCGGACGTAGTCCTCCCAGCCCTGCCAGGTGCCGTAGGCGTCGGGGATCCCGCAGCGCGGGAACATCCGGGTGAACACCTCGGTCCGGGCGGAGTGCAGCCCCGAGTCGACCGCCTCGACGAAGGGGCTGCTGGCGGAGACCGCGAGCAGCTCCGGCAGGAAGTTGCGCAGCGCGTCGTGGACCCAGATCGCCCGGTCGGCGCCGGCGATCCCGACGTGCACGTGCAGGCCGAACGTGTTGTTCCGCCAGACCACGTAGCGGAGGAGCTCGTCGTTGCGACGGTAGTGCGGCGTGTCGATGATGCGCTGGTCCTGCCAGCGGCTCCAGGGATGCGTGCCGGTGCCGCCGAGGGCGAGCCCGAGCTCCCGCGCCGCGCCGTGCAGCCGGCTCCGGCGCTCGACCATCGCAGCGGCCGCCTCGCCGAAGCTCTCGCAGCGGCCGGTCCTCACCTCCACCTCGGAGGCGATCAGCTCGCCGACCACGTGCTCGCCGAAGTCGGTCCCGGCGACAGCGGCGGCGAGCTCCTCGAAGCGGTTGCTGAGCTCCAGGGTCTGTGGGTCGAGCAGCGCGAACTCCTCCTCGACCGCGAGGGTGAGATCGGTGCCGTCCTCGAAGCCGGCCCGCGAGGCCGCGAGGAGCTCTTGCCACGCGATGCGCTGCTCGTCGCCCATCGACGCAGGGTAGCCCGAGGCCGGTTCGCCGCGAGCCGGGAATCACACCGGCGCGAGCAGCTGCGTGGCGACGCTCCGCCACGACCAGCGCTCCACGACGGCCCGCCTCGCGGCCGCCCGCAGCTCGTCCCGATCCCCGACAGGCAGCGCGAGCAGCTCGTTCAGCTTGCGGGCCAGGTCGACCGAGCTGCCGCTCTCGAACGAGGCGAGGTGCGCGAGGCGCTGCGGGTAGCTCTGCTCGAGCCCGGCGGCGACCTCGGCGAGCCCGGAGTGGCGGGCGACGAGCGGCGGCGAGCCGGCCGCAGCCGCCTCGGCGGCGACCATCCCGAACGCCTCGGGGAAGATCGACGGGACGACCGTCACGTCGGCGAGGGGCAGCAGGTGCGCGAGGTGCCGGTGCTCGAGCGGGCCGGTGAAGAGCGTGCGGCGGGGAGCGAGCGACTCGAGCGTCGGCCGGTACGGCCCGAAGCCGACGACGACCAGCCGCGCGTCCACCTCGCGCATCGCCTCGAGCAGCACGTGGACGCCCTTCTGCTCGATCAGCTTGCCGAAGTAGACGACCAGCGGCCCCTCCCCGCCGAGGAACGCCTGCAGGCGGGCGACGTTTCCCTCGTCGGGCAGCCGCTCGCTGCGGTTCTGCGGGTTCGGCGGGTCGACCGCCGCCTCGGCGAGGAGGTTCGCGAGCGCCGCCTCGCGCGTCTCCGGCACGAAGGCGTCGACGTCGACGCCGGGCGGCACCTCGAACACGCGCTCGACGTGGCCGACGACCTCCTCGAGCACGTCGCGGATGTGCCGGGAGCCGACGTAGGTCGCCTCCGCCTGCGCGAGCGCCTCGCGCCCCCAGGCCTCGAGCTCCGGCCGTCCGCGCATCGAGTATTCGAGCTCCGAGCCGTGCGCCTTCACGCGGAACGGCACGCCGCAGGCGGCGCCGACGGGGCCGCCGAGCAGCACGTGGTTGCAGAAGACGAGGTCGGCCGGCAGCAGCGCCCGCAGCGCGGCGGCGTTCGCCTCCACGTATGCGTTGCGCTCCTCCCACGCGAGATCCTGGAGGAGCCGCGCCTCGAGCCCGGCGTAGCGGTCGAGCACGAACACCGGCAGCAGCCCGCCCGGCAGGTCGACGTTCACGACCGTCGCCTCGCCGAGGTCGAACTGCTCCGGCTCGCGCTCCTGGCAGACGACGACCACGTCGTGCCCCGCGCGGCTCCACTCGCGCGCGAGCGCCCGCGAGTAGACGTTCGACCCGGTCCCGCCGAGCAGGTAGCCGTGCCAGAGGAGGATCCGCATGCGGGGAGGCTAGCCTCGAAGCTGCGCGCCGCTGCGCTTGATCCCGAACCCTGAACCTGGTTCGCTGCGCGAACCAGGTTCACCCGCACCGCAGCCACCCCCCGCCCGGGCGACCGCCCCCGAACCGCCTCGGACGACCCTAGGCGCTCCAGCGGGTCGCCGGGCGTGCGGCGCCGGAGGGGACAGTGCGTGAGCACGGCCCCGGAGAGCGACGTGCGACCGGCGGCCCGAGGCGGCGGCCGAGCCGCGCCGGCTGGAGGGGGCCCCGCCGCCGCCGCCCCGACGACCCTAGGCGCTCCAGCGGGTCGCCGGGCGTGCGGCGCCGGAGGGGACAGTGCGTGAGCACGGCCCCGGAGAGCGACGTGCGGCCGGCGGCCCGAGGCGGCGGCGGAGCCGGGCTCCGCCCGGCGGGAGCCGCCGCCGGCTGGTGCGCCTAGGGGGTGCGGCTAGGCGAGATGGAAGTAGAGGGCGTGGAGGAGCTCGACGGCGGGGTTCGAGGTGTGCACCGTCACGTCGGCGGGCACGTCGAGGAGCGCCTCGGAGTAGTTGAAGATGATGCGCACGCCTGCGTCGACGAGATCGTCGGCCACCTTCTGCGCGGCGGTCGCCGGGACCGCCATCACGCCGACCACGATGTTCTTCGCGCGCACCTCGTCCTTGAGGCGCTGCTCGTCCACCACGGTGATGCCGCCGATGTCGGCGCCGATCACGTCGGGGCTCGAGTCGAAGACGGCGGCGATGTTGATGCCGTGCTCGGCGAAGATCGGTGAGCTCGCGATCGCCTGGCCGAGGCGTCCGGCGCCGACGAGCGCGATGTTGTGCTGGCCCTGCGTGCGGAGGATCTTGCGGATCTCGGCGAGCAGCGAGTCGATCGCGTAGCCGACGCCGCGCTTGCCGAACTTGCCGAAGTTCGAGAGGTCGCGCCTGATCTGGGTGGCGTTGATGTTCGTGTAGTCGGCGATCTCCTGCGAGGAGATGCGCTCCTTGCCCATCTTCTTGGCCTGTGTGAGCACCTGGAGGTAGCGCGAGAGCCTGGCCGCGACGCCGACGGTGACCCGGTCGGGGACGGCTCCGTTACCTGGACTTTGCAACATCACGAAGGCATTGTGCCCGAGGCTCGCAGGAAGGGGTTCGGTTGTCACAAGCGGTCACGCTCGTGACAGCTTTCGGCGGAAGGCGTGCTCGTCGACGAAGTAGACGAAGGCCCGTTCGCCGTCGATCTCGACGACGGGGAGCCACTCGCGGTGGCGCGCCTCGAGGCCGGGGTCGCCGCCGATGTCGATCTCCGCGTAGTCGAAGCCGAGCTCGTCGCGCAGCCGTGCGAGCTGCCCCTGTGCCCGTTCGCACAGGTGGCAGCCCGCGGCGTGGTAGAGCGTGACCCGGGCTACGGGTACAGCCCGCGGATCACGGTCGCCTCGGCCACTCGCTGCACGGCGAGGCCGTAGGCGGCGAGGCGCATCGAGATCGACCGGGCGGTGTGGGTCTCCCAGGTCTCGTCGAACGCCCGCGTGACGATCTCGTTCAGGCGTGCGTTCACCTCGTCTTCCTTCCAGAAGTACTCCTGCAGCCCCTGGACCCACTCGAAGTAGGAGACGACGACGCCGCCCGCGTTCGCGAGCACGTCGGGCAGGACGAGGATGCCGTTCGACTCGAGCACGAGGTCGGCCGACGGGGTGACCGGGCCGTTCGCGCCCTCGACGATCAGCTTCGACTTCACCTTGGCGGCGTTCGCCTCGGTGATCACCTGCTCGAGGGCGCAGGGGGCGAGGACGTCGCAGTCGAGCTCGAGCAGCTCGTCGTTCGTGATCCGGTCGCCGCCGCGCAGCTCGGAGAGAGATCCTCCGCGCCGCTTGTGCGCGAACGCGGCGGCGACGTCGAGGCCCTTGTCGTTGAAGAGGCCGCCGGTCGAGTCGGAGACGGCGACCACCGTCGCGCCGAGCTCGGCGACGAGCTTCGCGAAGAAGGATCCGACGTTGCCGAAGCCCTGCACCGCGATGCGGAGCCCCTCGATCGGGCGGTCCTGGCGCCGCAGCGCCGCCTGCAGCGAGTAGAGGGCACCGCGCGCGGTGGCCTCCTCGCGGCCGAGCGAGCCGCCGATCGTCAGCGGCTTGCCGGTGACGACGCCGAGCACCGAGTGGCCCTTGTTCATCGAGTACGTGTCGAAGATCCAGGCCATCGTGCTCGAGTCCGTGCCGACGTCCGGCGCGGGGATGTCCTTCTCCGGCCCGATCAGGTTGATGATCTCGGAGGTGAACCGGCGTGTCATACGCTCGAGCTCGGCGCGGGACATCGACTTCGGGTCGCAGACGACGCCGCCCTTGGCGCCGCCGAACGGCAGCCCCATCAGGGCGCACTTCCAGGTCATCCACATGGAGAGGGCCTTCACCTCGTCGAGGGTGACGTCCGGGTGGTACCGGATGCCTCCCTTGGACGGGCCGCGGGCGACGTTGTGCGTGACGCGAAAACCCCTGAAGGCGCGAACGCTGCCGTCGTCCATGTGCGTGGGGATCGAGACCTCGACGGCCTTCTTGCACTCGCGGAGGACGTTGATGAGCCGTTCGTCGATCTCGAACACGTCCGCCACGTTCTGCAGCTGCTGCTGCGCTATGTGAAACGGGTTCTCACGAAGGTGAGATTCCCTTTCGATTGTGGCCATAGGGCCAATCTACTCCTTCCTAGCGCAGGGTGAACCGGACCTTTTGCCGACTCGGTTTTGCCGTAGCCGGCAGGGTCGGCCAGGCCGCGAGGCGCAGCTCGTAGACCCCCTTCGGAAGCAGCGTGCTGGTGGGCCCGCGGCCCGTGATGCCGAAGCTGTAGGAGCCGGGCAGCAGGTCGCGGAGGCGGGCCATCACGCCCAGATAGGCCCCCGAGGCGTCGTAGAGGAGCACGTCGAGCCGCCGCACGGGCTGCACCTGCAGTCCGTGGTCCGAGATGAGGTTGCCCGCCTGCACGTTGAGGATCGCCGGGCTCGTGTCGGAGGCGGTGAAGGACGCGCTCGACAGCGACACCCGCGGCAGCAGCGTCACGTCCGACCGGTGGAAGACGAGCGCCCAGGGCACGTGCAAGGTCTCGCTCCCGCTGACGGCGACGTTGACCGAGCCGGTCACGAGCCGCGCGGCGGCGGCCTTCGGCGCCCGGACGGTGACCTTCACCTTGCGGGCCCGCCGGATGCCGAGCACGAAGTGGTCGGGCTGCACGGTCAGGTGGAGCAGGTCCGAGTCGCCGTTCGCAGCTGCGGTCAGCGAGACCTGGAGGGGCCTGGAGGAGGTGTTGCGGACGACGACCGTGCGGGTGGCGTGCCAGTGCGAGCCGCCCCAGAGGCCGAACCCGAGCGTCGACGGCTCGGTCGCCACCTCGCCGACGGCCGACGCGCCGAGACGCAGGACGCCGCCGCCGGCGGCCGTGCTCGCAGGCCGGCCGGACGCGTAGCCGGTGAGCAGGCTCTGGAGCGCCGGGCCGTCGAGGCTCGGGCGCATCTGGGCGAGCAGCGCGGCGGCGCCGGCGACGGTCGCGGCCGAGGCGCTCGTCCCGTTCACCGTCCCGTAGAGCGCGGTCCCGTCGGCCGCGGCGCCCGGCTCCGCCGTCAGGATCCCGACGCCGGGAGCGGCGAGGTTCGGCTTGAGGCCGCTGTCGTAGGCAACCCCTCGCGAGGAGAAGCCGGCGACCCGGCCGAGCGACCGGTTCGCGCCGTCTCCGGCCGCTCCGATCGCGATGCCCACGTCCAGACCGGCACGGGCCGCGGCGAGCAGCTCGGCCGCCGCGGAGGTCGGCACCGACACGACCGGCACCGTCTGGTGCTCGGTCAGCCGGAGCCCCCCGGCGGGCAGCGGTGACCCGTAGAGGACGACCGCGGCGGCGCCGGCGGCGGCGGCGGCGGCGACCTGGGCCGCCGGGTCGGCGGCGGCCCGGAGCACTGCCGCCTCACCGGCGACGCGGCTGAGCCCGGTGGGCGTGAAGAAGTCGGCGGCCGCGGTCCCGGCGTCGCCTCGCGTGCCCCGGGGAGCCCCGACGCGCAGGACGAGCGAGTGCGTCGGCGCCGCCGCGCCGATCAGGGGCAGCTTGCGGTCGAGGATCACGTCGAGGCCGCGGCGAAGCACGACGCGCACCTTCGGCAGGTTCGTCCGCGAGTCGGTGGCCGCGACGGCGAGCGCCCCGGGGGCCCCCGCCGGCCCCGCCACGGAGCCGAACACCGGCCCGGCGGCCCCGTCGTTCCCGGCCGGCGCGACGACGAGCATGTTCAGCTCGAGCGCGCCCTGGACGGCTTGTGCCTCGGGACCGTCGGCGAAGGCGGCGTACGGCTCGGAGACGCCGACGAGCGCGACGCGAACGGCGTCGTGCGCGTCGCCGTCGCCGTTCGGGTCGACCGCGCGGTCGAGCCCGGCGAGCAGCTGGTCGCTGCGACCGAAGACGGCGTCGCGGCCGTCGGCGCCGGTCTGCCAGCCGGCGACCCGGATGGGCAGGACGGTGGCGGCGGGGGCGACGCCGCGCAGGCCCTGGGGGCCGTGCGAGCCGACGAGGATCCCCGCCAGCTCGGTGCCGTGCCGCTCGATCCGGGTCGGATCCTGGGGATCGGCGCGCGCCGACGCGTCGTCGTGCCGGCCGACGAGGTCGATGCCGGCCCGCACGCGACCGCGCAGGTAGGGATGCCCGAGATCGACGCCCGTGTCGAGCAGCGCGATCGTCACGCCACGGCCGTCGTAGCCCGGAAGGCCTGCGTCCGGCCGGTGACCGCTCGCCGCGTCGAAGGCGTGGGAGCCGACCAGCCGGGCCGAGAACGACGAGGGGTACGTCGTCCGCACCGGGTAGATGCCCGCCACCTCCGGCATCTGGTCGAGCAGCGCAACGGCACGCGGGTCGAGCACGGCGGAGAAGCCGTCGAGAACCTCGCGGTAGCTGTAGTCGGGCTCGACCGTCACCCCCAGCCCGGCCAGCTTCAGCAGCACCTGCTTCTGGGAGGCGTACGCCGAAGCCCACCATGCCCGCTCCTGCGACTCGGTGGCGTAGTGCGCGTGCGCCAGCCGTTGCGCCACCGACGGCGTCTTCAGGAGCACGATCATCCGCTCGCCGAGCGCCACGTTCGCCCGCGGCTCCCCCACGAGCCCGCGCCAGTCTCCGGCCGGAGACGGCCCCGGCCGCGGCACTCCTCCGGCGGGGATGACCGTCACGAAGGCGGCGGCGACGGCCCCGAGGACGAACAGGGTGGGAAGTGCCCGCCTAAGCGGCGGTGGCGCGCGCATCGAGCGAAAGGTAGCCGGGGTACGCGACGGGCTCCACGTACCGTCCGGCGGAGGCGATCATCGCCGCGTTGTCGGTGCAGAGCGGAAGCGGCGCGAGCGCCGCCCCCGGCAGCGAGGCACGCAGCTCGGAGTTGGCGGCGACGCCGCCCACGACGGCGACGCGGTCGGCACCGCTGGCGTCGATCCGCTCGACGAGGGCGCGCACGATCGCCCGCTGGTAGCTCGCGGCGAGATCTGCGCGCCGGGCCTGCAGTTCGTCCGCCGACAGGTCGCGCACCGCGTACAGCAGTGCCGTCTTCAGCCCTGAGAACGAGAAGTCGAGGCCGGGCACGCGCGCGACCGGGAACCGGTGCGCCTCGGGATCGCCGTCGCGGGCGAGCAGGTCGAGCTCGTGTCCGCCGGGATAGCCGAGGCCGAGCAGACGGGCGCCCTTGTCGAACGCCTCTCCCGCGGCGTCGTCGAGCGTCGTCCCGAGCACGCGGTAGCCGCTCCGGTCCTGCACGTCGAGCAGCATCGTGTGGCCGCCGCTCGCCAGCAGGCAGGTGAACGGCGGCTGCAGGTCGAGCGGCCGCAGGTACAACGACGCGACGTGCCCGTGCAGGTGGTCGACCGGCACGAGCGGCAGCCGCCTCGCCCACGCAAGAGCCTTCGCGGCCGAGACGCCGACGAGCAGCGCGCCGATCAGACCGGGCCGCGTGGTGACGGCCACGGCGTCGATCGCCGCGTCGCCGAGCGCCTCGTCGATCACCGGGGCGATCAGCTCGAGGTGCCGTCGGCTCGCGACCTCGGGGACGACCCCTCCGAAGCGGGCGTGCAGCTCGGCCTGGGAGGCGACGACGCTGGAGACGATCTCGCCGTCGCCGGAGACCAGCGCGGCCGCCGTCTCGTCGCACGACGTCTCGATCCCCAGGATCATCGCCGCAGCTCGCGCGGCGCACACAGGCGGTGGATCACCGTCTCCCCGACTCCCGCCACATGATCAGCGCGTCCTCGCGATTGTCGGTGTAGTAGCCGCGGCGGATGCCCCTGGTCTCGAAGCCGAGGCGCTCGTAGAGCCGGATCGCGCCCGTGTTCGAGAGGCGCACCTCGAGCGTGTAGCCGCGGCGCTCGTCGTCACGGGTCAGGTCGAAGAGATGCTGCAGCAGCGTGGTCGCGACGCCGCGACGGCGGCGGTCCGGGTCGACGGCGACGTTCATCACATGCCACGCGTCGACATAGCGCGAGTTGACGACGTAGCCGACCAGCTCCTCGCCCTCGAAGGCGCCGAGGCAGATGGAGGTCGGCTTCGCGAGCTCGGACGCGAACATCGACCTCGACCACGGGGTCGGGTAGGCCCGCTGCTCGATCTGCACGATCGCTCTCAGGTCGGAGATGTCGAGCCGGCGGATGTCGAGGGCGACTGCGGTCACGGGCGCGGCCTGGCGTCGGGCTCACGGACGTAGAGCGGCTTCACGAGCTCCGCCGGCCCGAACGGGCCGGCGCGGTCGACGAGCAGCAGCGGGTCGGGCCGGTGCACGGGGTCGTCGTCGTCGGGGACGTCCGCTCCGGCCGCCTCGAAGACGTCGCGATAGCGGACGGCGCCGTCTCCCACGAGCGTCCTGCCGGCCACCTCGAGCTCCTCCGGCCGGCAGACGCACGGCCCGAGGCTGAAGACCTCACCCCGTTTCGCGTCGAGCACGGGCACCGCGCCCGCATACGCGTCGAGGGTCGACGCACCCGCAACCGGCACGTCGAGGGCGAGTGCGAGCGTCCGCGCGACCGCGAGCCCGATCCGGATCGACGTGAAGCTGCCGGGGCCGCGCCCGACGACGATGCCCTCGATCGAGGCCGGCTCGGCCACCAGGCCGTCGACCGCCTGGAGGAGGTCGCCGGCGCGCTCGGCGCGGGCGCGCGCGCCCGAGGTGACGGCGCAGAGAGCGCCGTAGGAGGTCGCGGTGTCAAAGGCCAGGATCGTCACTCCTCGATGCTCACGCTGCGATGCGACTCGTCGACGTGACCGAGGGTAACGCGGACGCGGGCGGCGGGGAGCCAGTCGCCGGCGTGCTCCGGCCACTCGACGAACGCGATCGTCCCTTCGAAGTAGGGCTCGAGGTCACCCCACTCCTCCGGGTCGAGGCCCGCGACCCGATACAGGTCGAGGTGCGAGACCGGCAGCATCGCCTCGTAGCGGTGGCCGATCGTGAACGTCGGGCTCGAGACCGGCCCCGTCACGCCCAGCGCGCGCGCCGCGCCGCGCACGAAGGTCGTCTTGCCGGCGCCGAGCTCCCCCGAGACGGCGACGACGTCGCCCGGGCGCAGGCGGCGCGCGAGCTCGGCGGCGAGCGCCTCGGTCTCCTGCGGCGAGCCGGTGACGGTCTGCATCGCCCTATGGTGTCGGAAGCGGCCCGGCCGTCAGAACAGCCCGAGCTGCTCGGGCCCGGCGTGCGGCGCGGGGTGCGGCTCTGCGCGCGGCGCGGGAGACGGCTCGGCGGCCGCGGCGACCGGCGCCGCGAGCGGACGACCGAGCAGCGCGGGAATGCGCCCGAAGTCCTCCTCGAGCACGCCCAGCATGCGCGGCGTGTACAGCGCCGCCGCGGGGTGGAAGAGGGGATAGAGCGTCACCGCGTTGCCGCCGAGCGTCACCTCCTGGGGTCGCCCGTGCACCTGGGTGATCCCCGCCGGCTTGCCGGAGAGGAGCTTGGTGGCGAAGTTCCCGAGCGTGCAGACGAGCGTCGGCCGGATCAGCTCGATCTGCCGCCAGAGGTGCGGCTCGCACGCCTCGATCTCGTCCGGCTGCGGGTCGCGGTTGCCGGGCGGTCGGCACATGACGGCGTTCGCGATGTACACGTCCTCGCGGGCGATCCCGATCCCGGCGAGCAGCTTCGAGAGCAGCTTGCCGGCGGCGCCGACGAAGGGCACGCCCTGCTTGTCCTCGTGGAAGCCCGGCGCCTCGCCGACGAACATCAGGTCGGCATCGGCCGCCCCCGATCCGAAGACGACCCGGGTGCGGCCCGCGGCGAGCGCGCAGCGCGTGCAGTCCGCGACCGCGTCCGCGTAGGCGAGCAGTGCGGTCGACTCAGCAGCCGCAGCTTCCACAGCCACCGCCGCAACAGCCGCCACCACCGTACGAGGGCTGTCCCGACGTGCCGTGGGCCGCGAACGAGCGCGAGAGCTGCCTGGCCACCTTCCGGTTGCCGCAGTCGGGGCAGACCGGATCGGGATCCGACATGCCGACGAGCTCCTCGAAGTGGGACTCGCAGCTCATGCAGACGTAGTCGTAGATCGGCACGCGTTCAACCCTACCAGGGGCCATCTTCGCCGCTTCGCCGGACGGCGTCCGTGGAGTACGCTTCCGGTGCCCGGTATCCGCGAGACGCGGAACTGGAGCACCACATGTTCGAGAGCGTCACCGTCATCGGCGCCGGACGCGCCGGCGCGACCATCGCCGCGAGACTCCGCGAGCGCGGCGTCGCCGTGCGCGACGACGGCGACCTGCGGCTGCTGTGCGTCCCCGACCGGGCGATCGCCGAGGTCGCCCGTGGAATCGCGCCCGGCCCCTGGGTGGCGCACGTCTCCGGCGGCACGCCGCTCGCGGCACTCGAGCCGCACGAGCGCCGCTTCTCCGTGCACCCGTTGCAGACGCTCGTGTCGACTCGCGGGGCCGAGCAGCTCGACGGTGCCTGGGGGGCCGTGACGGGCGAGAGCGATGCGGCCCGCACGGCGGGGCTCGCGCTGGCGACCACGCTCGGGCTGAAGCCGTTCGTGCTCGCCGACGACCGCCGGGCCCTCTACCACGCGGCGGCCGTGATTGCCTCGAACTTCCTGGTGACGCTGCACCGGGCCGCCGCCACCCTGTGCGCCGAGGCCGGGGCGCCTCCGGAGGCCCTCCTGCCGCTGATGACCCGGACGATCGAGAACGACTTCGAGCCGACCGGCCCGATCCTGCGCGGCGACGTCGAGACGGTGGAACGGCACCGCGCGGCACTGGCAGGCAGCGAGTTCGCGCGCCTCTACGACGCGCTCGCCGAGGCGACGCGGCGATGATCGTCGCGCGCACGATCGGGGAGCTCGACCTGCCCCGGCACGGGATCGTCGGGCTCGTGCCGACGATGGGCGCCCTCCACGAGGGGCACGCCGCGCTCTTCCGCTCGGCCCGGCCGGCGTGCGACGTGCTCGTCGCCAGCCTCTTCGTCAACCCCGCGCAGTTCTCCGAGCAGGGCGACCTGGCCGCGTATCCGCGCGACTTCGACCGCGACGCGGCGGCCGCCGAGGCGCACGGCGTCGACGTCCTCTTCGCCCCGTCTCACGAGGAGATGTACCCGCCCGGGTTCGCGACGTGGGTGGAGCCGGGGGGAGCCGCCGCCGGCCTCGAGGGCGAGCACCGGCCGGGCCACTTCCGCGGCGTCGCCACCGTCTGCCTGAAGCTCTTCCACATCGTCGAGCCGCAGGTGGCCTGGTTCGGGCGCAAGGACGCGCAGCAGGTGGCCGTGCTGAAGCAGCTCGTCCGCGACCTGAACATGCCCGTCGAGATCCGCGTCGTCGAGACGGTGCGAGACGCCGACGGGCTCGCGCTCTCGTCGCGTAACGGCCTCCTCTCGCCGGAGGATCGCACCCGCGCCCGGGCGATCCCCCGCGCGCTCGCGACCGGAGACGCGGAGCGTGCCCGCGCCGTGCTCGCCGCCGCGGGCCTCGAGCCTGACTACGTCGCCGTCGCCGACCTCGACGGTCCCACCCTCGCCGTCGCAGCGCGCGTCGGCCCCACCCGCCTGATCGACAACGTCCTCTTGACCGAAGGAGAGCGCACATGACCACCCGCCCGCGCCAGCCCGCCCCCGGCACGCCCGCTCCCGGCAAGCTGCCCCTGCCCGAGATCGCCGAGATGAAGCGCCGCGGCGAGCGGATCGTGATGGTCACCGCCTACGACGCCCCGTCGGCGCGGATCGCGGACGCCGCCGGGGTGGAGCTGATCCTCGTCGGCGACTCGGCGGCGATGGTCGTGCTCGGCCACGACTCGACCGTGCCGGCGACGGTCGACGAGCTGCTGATCCTGACCCGGGCCGCCAACCGCGGCGCCCGGCGGCCGCTCGTGATCGGCGACCTGCCGTTCGGCTCGTACCAGGTCTCCGACGAGCAGGCCGTCGAGACCGGGATCCGCTTCCTCAAGGAGGCGGCGGCGGACGCCGTCAAGCTCGAGGGCGCGGGCCCGATCGTGTCACGCGTCCGGGCGCTGACCGGAGCCGGGATCCCCGTGATGGGGCACCTGGGCCTGACGCCGCAGACCGCGACGATGCTCGGCGGGTTCAAGGCCCAGGGGCGCACGGCCGCCAAGGCGGTTCGCCTGTTCGAGGACGCGCTCGCCCTGCAGGAGGCGGGCTGCTTCGCGCTCGTGCTCGAGGCGGTGCCCGCGCCCGTGGCCGACCGAATCACCCGCACGCTCGAGATCCCGACGATCGGCATCGGCGCCGGCGCCGGCTGCGACGGCCAGGTGCTCGTCTGGCACGACCTGCTCGGCCTCTACGACGGCAGCGCGCCCCGCTTCGTCAAGCAGTACGCGCAGCTCGCGCCCGTGATCCAGGACGCCGTCGAGCGCTACGCGGCGGAGGTGCGGGACGGATCGTTCCCGGAGTCGCGGCACACCTACTCGATCCCCGAGGAGGAGCTGGCGCTCTTCGAGGAGGAGCTCGCAGAGCTGCAGACGCGGTAGCGCTAGGCGAGCAGGTCGTGGTCGAGCGCCCAGCGGACGATGTCCGCGCGGGAGTCGGCCACCAGCTTGCGCATGGCGTTGGCCCGGTGCATCTCGGCGGTGCGGATCGAGATCGCCAGCCGGTCGGCGATCTCCGCGTTCGTGAACCCGTACGCGAGCAGGGTTGCGACCTGCTGCTCGCGCGGGGTGAGTTTGGTCATCGTCGCGGTCATGACGCCAATGTCGTTCGGGCCGGCGCGGGCGGCATCGGCGCCGGCCCCGACGGGCGCGCGTAGAAACTACGGGTCGCCGGCCTCAGAGAGCGAACAGGGCGGTGCCGACCGCCGCGGGCAGGAGCACCGCCACCGCGCAGGCGGCCAGGGCCCGCGACCAGGTCCACCCGTGCACCGCCCGCGTCCCGACGACGAGCAGGGCGAGCGACCACAGCGCGAAGCCGAGACCGACCGCGGCGAACACCTTCCCGCCGGTGCCGGCATCGGCCCCGCCGGCATGGAAGAGCGCCCCGCCGTAGAGCGCCAGCTTCACCGGCCAGGCGACGAGGGAGAGCGCGAGCGGCGCCGCGGCGAACGCGAGCACGTGCCGCGCCCGGCGGTAGGTCCCCTGGGAGCCGAAGAGCCGTCCGGCGCCGTGGAGCAGCGCGCCGAAGACGAAGTAGCCGGTCGCGCCGTAGATGCCACCCGCGATGAACGCCCACACCGCGACCAGAGCCCCGTCGTAGCTGCCGTCGTCCAGCAGGTGGGCTGCGGTGCGCGTCGTCAGGACGGCCGCCACCCCGGCGAGCAGGACGAGCAGCAACACCTGCTCCGACCGGTCGGAGACGGACTGCTTGTCGTCGTCGCGGAGCGCCACGAACACCGGACGCGGCCGCTGCAGCACGAGCAAGGTGCGCAACCACCAGTCCCGCAGGCCGGAGTCGCTCAACCGGCGGCCGGACGCCTCGACGTTCGTCACGAGGTGGTCACGATCTGTCCGTCGTGGCAGCGGTAGATCGTCTGGCCGAGGATCCCGCCGCGCTGGGCGGCCGGCGGCTTGCCGTCGCGGCAGAGCGTCGCGTGGCGGTTGTGCCAGGCGGCGGCCATGCCGGCGACGAAGACGACCAGGCAGGCGGCGCCGATCGCCAGCAGCACGTTCCGCTTCGACGGCCGCCGGTTCACGCCGCCACCGCGGCCCGGTCGAGCAGCGGCCGCAGGAACTGCCCGGTGTACGAGCCCTCGACGCGCGCAACCTCCTCGGGCGTCCCCGTGGCGACGATCTCGCCGCCCAGGTCGCCGCCCTCGGGCCCGAGGTCGACGAGGTAGTCGGCCTGCTTGATCACGTCCAGGTTGTGCTCGATCACGAGCACCGTGTTGCCGCCGTCGACGAGCCGCTGCAGCACCTCGAGCAGCTTCTCGATGTCTGCGAAGTGGAGCCCCGTCGTCGGCTCGTCGAGGATGTACAGGGTCCGGCCCGTCGCCACCTTGCAGAGCTCGGCCGCCAGCTTCACGCGCTGGGCCTCTCCCCCCGACAGCGTCGTCGCGGGCTGGCCGAGAGTCATGTAGTCGAGGCCGACGTCGTGCAGCGTCTGCAGCCGGCGACGGATCTTGGGGATGTTGGCGAAGAACGCGAGCGCCTCCTCGACCGACATCTCGAGCACGTCCGCGATCGTTTTCCCCTTGAAGCGGACCTCGAGGGTCTCGCGGTTGTAGCGCCGCCCCTTGCACGTCTCGCACGGCACGTACACGTCGGGCAGGAAGTGCATCTCGATCTTGATCTGCCCGTCGCCCTTGCACGTCTCGCAGCGGCCGCCCTTGACGTTGAACGAGAACCGGCCCGGCCTGTAGCCGCGCACCTTCGCGTCGGGCGTCAGCGAGTAGAGCTCGCGGATGTGCGTGAAGAGGTCGGTGTAGGTCGCCGGGTTCGACCGCGGCGTGCGGCCGATCGGCCGCTGGTCGATCTCGATCACCTTGTCGAATGCCTCGATCCCGTCGACGCCGGCGTGCGCACCGGGCTTCGTCCGTGTCCGCTGCAGGCGGTTCGCGAGCGCCTTGTAGACGATCTCGTTCACGAGCGTCGACTTGCCCGAGCCCGAGACGCCGGTGACGGCGACGAACTTGCCGATCGGAAACTCGACGTCGATGTGCTTCAGGTTGTGCTCGGCCGCTCCGAGGACGGTGAACGTGCCGTTGTCCTCGCTCCGGCGCTCCGGCACCTCGATCTCGCGGGTGCCCGCGAGGAACTGCCCGGTGACCGACTTCTTGTTGCGCATCACCTTGGCGGCGGTTCCCTCGGCGACGACGTGGCCGCCGTGCTCCCCGGCGCCCGGCCCCATGTCGACCAGCCAGTCCGAGGTGCGCATCATCTGCTCGTCGTGCTCGACGACGAGCACGGTGTTGCCGAGGTCGCGCAGCCGCTCGAGGGTGCCGATCAGCCGGTCGTTGTCGCGCTGGTGGAGCCCGATCGACGGCTCGTCGAGGATGTAGAGCACCCCCACGAGCTGCGAGCCGATCTGGGTCGCGAGCCGCAGGCGCTGCGCCTCGCCGCCGGACAGCGTCGCCGAGGCACGGTCGAGGTTCAGGTAGCCGACGCCGACGTCGTCCAGGAACGTCAGGCGCTCGCGGATCTCCTTGACGATGCGGCGCCCGATCAGCAACTCCGTCTCGGTGAGCTCGAGGCTGTTCAGGAAGCGCAGGGCGGCGGTGATCGAGAGCTTCGTGAACTCGTGGATGTTCTTCGTCCCGACGGTGACGGCGAGCACCTCGGGCTTCAGCCGCGCGCCCTTGCACACCGGACAGGGACGGAACGACATGTACTCCTCGATCCGCTCCCGCTGCGACGAGGAGTCGGTCTCGCGATACCGGCGCTCCAGCGAGGCGACGATCCCCTCGAAGGCGATCATGTACGACCGGCGGCGGCCCATCCGGTTGCGGTACTGCACGTAGACCTTGTCGCCGTCCGTGCCGTAGAGGAAGTGGTCCTGCTGCTCCGTCGAGAGCCGCTGCCACGGCAGGTCGGTGGGTATCTCGTAGCGGTCGGCGATCGCCTGGATCACCGACTCGTAGAACCCCGCGCCGCCGACCGCCCAGGGCACGAGCGCGCCGTCGTCGATCGAGAGCGACGGGTCGGGCACGAGCAGGTCGGGGTCGATCTCCTGCTGCGCGCCGAGACCGGTGCACCGAGGGCAGGCGCCGTGCGGCGCGTTGAACGAGAAGATGCGCGGCTGCAGCTCGGGCAGCGAGACCCCGTGCTCCGGGCACGCGAAGTTCTGCGAGTACGTGGTCGTCTCCCCCGTGTCGATCCGGTCGACGACGACCAGCCCCTCGGCGAGCATCGCCGCCGTCTCGACCGACTGCGTCAGCCGGGTGCGCAGGTCCTCCTTCATCACCAGCCGGTCGACGACGACCTCGATCGTGTGCTTGAACTTCTTGTCGAGCGCCGGCGGCTCGTCCAGCGTCGCCTGCTCTCCGTCGACCTTGATCCGCGAGAACCCCTCGTTGCGCAGCTCCTCGAGGAGGTCGCGGAACTCGCCCTTCCGGTCGCGCACGACCGGCGCGTTCACGGTGAACCGCGTGCCGTCGGGCAGCTGCAGGATCTGCTCGACGATCGAGTCGATCGACTGGCCCGCGATCGGCCGGCCGCACACCGGACAGTGCGGGCGCCCGACGCGCGCGTACAGCAGCCGCAGGTAGTCGTAGATCTCGGTAACGGTCCCCACGGTCGAGCGCGGGTTGCGCGACGTCGTCTTCTGGTCGATCGAGATCGCCGGGCTGAGGCCGTCGATCGAGTCGACGTCAGGCTTCTCCATCATCTGCAGGAACTGGCGGGCATAGGCGGAGAGCGACTCGACGTAGCGGCGCTGCCCCTCGGCGTAGATCGTGTCGAACGCGAGGCTCGACTTCCCGGAGCCCGAGAGCCCGGTGATGCAGATCAGGGCATTCCGCGGGAGCCTGACCGTGATGTCCTTGAGGTTGTGCTCCCGGGCGCCGTGTACGACGAGCTCGTCGGCAGCCATGGGACGACCAGTCTAGCGCGCGAACGTGCGTTCGCCTAGCCCTTTCTGCGATACAAGATTTCGGCGCCGTCGGCGGCGACAGGTCGCAGGCGCCGGTCGCGGGCGGCGAGGCGCCCCGCCTCGCTCGTGCGGGAGACGAGGACGAGGCGCGCACGAGCCACTGCCGCGGCTCCGGCGGGCCGCCCGGCCGCCCAGTCGAGGTAGAGCCGCTGGTCGGGCTCGCGGAAGGCGTCGATCGGGTTCGCGACCCACACCCGGCCGCCGTGCAGTGCGACGCGCTCGGCGGCAAGAGGCTCGGCGAGAACGACCTCCTGCGTTGCTGCGGCCCGGCGCGCGAGCGCGTCGACCGGGTCGTGGCGCGGCCGCAGGAGCCCCAGGATCGCGAGCGCCGCCAGCGTCAGCCCGAGCACGGCCGCGAGCGCCGGGCGCGGCGCCCGGACGCGGCGCAGACCGCGCGCCGCGGGGTAGGCCGCGACGAAGAGGAGCCAGAGCCCGGTTCGCGCCGTGTGCACGCTCGCGGCCGCGAGCACGGCGACGGCCGCTCCCTCCCACAGCCTGAGCTGCCGCGCGCCGAGAACGAGGAGCACGAGTGCCGAAACCACGTAGAGCAGGTCGAACACCCCGGTGCCGAGCGGTGCCCAGAGCCCCTCCCCCCGCGCCGCCGCCTCGTTCGCGAACACGCCCCGGTAGTAGAGCGGCGTCGCGGCGAGCGCCGGCGTGGCGCAGACGGCCGCCGCTCCTGCGAGTCCGACGCCGGCAGCGAGGGCGGGCGCTCGCCGGGCCCGCTCGAGCGTCAGGTAGGCGAGCAGGAGGCCCAGACCGGCGAGCACCATCCCGTGCAGGTTCGCCCAGAGCGCGAGCAGCGGCACCGCGAGCCAGATCCGCCTCGAGGGGGTGCCCGACTCGCGCTCCAGCAGGAGCAGGAGCAGCGGGAAGAGCGCGAGGCTGAAGAGCGAGACGCGCGTAACGAGCACCGACGACGCACCGCCGAGGAGGACGAGCAGGCAGACGGCGAGGGCGCCTCCGTCCGTCGACGCGCGCCGGGCACCGACGGCGAGCGATGCGAACGCGGCGGCGGCGGCCGCCGCGCCGAGGAGCAGCAGCCCGTGGTCGCCGAGCAGCCGGTAGACGGCCCAGACGACGAGTTGCGCGAGCGCGAGCGGGTCGTGCCAGTGGCTGGTTGCGGCCGCAAACCCGATCGAGTGCGGCAGCGCTCCCGCGGCAACGTCCTTCCCGACCGGCACGAGCCAGGGCAGGTCGGCACCGACGAGCCCCGCCGCCGCGAGCGTCGCGGCGGCCGCCGCCGCCACGGCCGGCGTCATCGCACGTTCGAGGATCTCCACGATGCCTCTATCGGCAACGACCCCGTTCGGTTGACTCGATCGAGTGATGTTTCGCACAGATGCTGTACCTCGGTCCTAGACGGTCAGGACCACCGGCTGTTTGCCGCCGGGGCGACATTCGTACGGTGCGATGCGTGGCCTCGTTCAGAGGCGACGCCGGGAACAGCAGGGCGGGGTGCTCTGCGGCAACCAACAAGGGAGGGCAACACCATGCAGGACATCTTCAACGGGCTGGTCGTCCGCGCCTACCTCGCCTCGAAGCGCGAGGAGGGGCAGACCTTCGTCGAGTACGCGATGATCGCCGCGCTCATCGGCGTGGCGCTGGTTGCGTCGCTGACCGCCTTCAAGGTCGGTCTCGGCAACAAGCTCGTCGACATCACGAACGCGCTCTAAGCAGATCCTCACGACGGCGGCAGGTGCACCCACCGCACCTGCCGCCGAACCGACTTCACACAACCATGCGGCGTAAACTTCACAACGAAAGCGGCCAGACGCTCGTCGAGTTCGCACTCGTCGCGCCGATCCTGTTCCTGATCCTGTTCGGGATCATTCAGTTCGGGATCGCGTTCATGCACTCGGTCGCGCTGACGGACGCAGTCCGCGCCGGCGCCCGCAAGGCGGCCGTGAGCCGCACGGCGCCCGACCCGGTCTCCGCCGCCACGAGCGCCGTCACCGGCGCCGCCACCGACCTCGACCAGACCGAACTCGCGAAGGGCGTCACCGTGGCGCCGGGAGCGGGCGGCTGGGTCGCGGGCGGCAGCGTCACCGTCTCGGCGCAATACCCGTACGAGATCAACATTCTCGGCATCGTCGTCGCCTCGGGCTACCTGCACAGCGCGACGACCGAGCGGCTCGAGTAACCGACGACGACATTCCGGGAGCACACCCATGAGCGAACTCACCTACAAGACACGCGACATCATCAGTTACCGGACGCGCAACATCCTGGTCGCGACGGCGCTCGCGCTGCTCGCGATCGTGCTGACGCTCGTCTACGTCTCGCACGCCCGTACCGCCTCCTCGAGCGCCGGCACCGCGCCGGTGCAGGTCCTGGTCGCGGCGCGTGACATCCCGATCGGCACCTCCGGCCGCGCGCTCGCCGGCTCCGGGTGGCTGGTCACGAAGAGCTTCCAGGAGAACGACGTGCCGGCAGGCGCCGTCACGAGGGCGGCCCAGCTCGGCGCGCTCGTCGCCGTCCAGCCGACCTACGCGGGCGAGCAGCTGGTCGCGCGCCGATTCGGCACGACCCAGCAGGAGGGCGTGCTCTCCGTGCTGCACGGCACCTACCGCGTCTTCCAGCTGCCCGGCGACGCGAACCAGATCCTCTCCGGCACCCTCAAGGAGGGGAACCGCGTCGACGTCGTCGGCTCCGTGAAGGTGCCGGAGGCGGGCTCCATTCATTTCAGCACGATCTTCCTGCGCGGCCTGCTCGTCGTCGGTGCGCCGACGAAGACGTCAGGCGTGAGCGGCGACACGGGCTCGGTCGAGCTGCGCGTGACCACGAAGCAGGCGCAGCGCCTCTTCTGGATCGAGAAGAACGCGGACTGGTCGCTGCTGCTCCGCCCGTCGGTGAAGGCAGCGGACAGGAAGCTCGTCCCGACCTCGGCAGCGTCGCTGCTGGAGGACTCGAATGGCTGAGCTGACGCTGAGCGTCGCCGTCGTCGGTGACGGCCCGCAGGCTGCGGTCCTGCGGGCCCTCCTCGATGCCATCGAGGCCTTCGACGTCGTTGCGGCCGACGAGCGCCCGGAGGTGCTCGTGCTCGTCCATGACGCCGGCGATGAGCCGCGCGAGCAACTTGCGGCACTCCGCGAGCACACCTCGGCACCGATCGTCCTGGCGACCACCGCCGCGTCGAACGAGCTCGTCCGCTGGGCGCTCGACACCGGCATCGCCGACGTCCTCGCACTGCCGGCTGCACCGGAGGCCGCCTTCTTCTCGCTGGAGAAAGCCGTCCGGACGGCCCGGCTGCAGGACCGCAGCACCGCGGAGGGCCGGGTCGTCACCGTCTTCTCGCCCAAGGGCGGCTCGGGCAAGTCGGTCGTCTCGACGAACCTGGCCGCCGCGGCGGCAGCCGTCGGACGGAAGCGGACGCTCCTGATCGACCTCGACCTGCAGTTCGGCGACTCGGCGATCATGCTCGGCCTTCAGCCGCGCAGCACCGTGCGCGAGCTGATCGGCACGCCCACGGATCTCGACGCCGAGAAGCTCGACGTCTACACCGAGCTCCACGAGTCGGGCCTGCGCGTGCTGCCGGCGCCGAAGAACCCCGAGGACGCCGAGCTCGTCAGCGAGGAGGCGATCCGCACGCTGCTCGAGGTCGCCCGCAGCTCGTACGACCTGGTGGTCGTCGACACCGCGCCGTTCTTCTACGGCCCGATGCTCGCGACGCTCGACTGCACCGACCAGCTGCTCGTGCTCTGCAACCCGGACGTGCCGACGCTGAAGAACGTGCGTCTCGCGCTGAAGACGCTCGAGCTGCTCTCCTTCCCGGAGGAGCGGCTGAAGATCGTCCTGAACCGGGCCAGCTCCACGATGGGGCTCGAGCGCGGCGACGTCGAGGCAGCCCTCGAGCGGAGGGTCGACTACATCCTGCCGCTCGACCCGGGCGTGCCGCTCGCCGTCAACCAGGCGACGCCCGCCGTACTCGGCAAGGGTGCGCCGGCGTTCACGCCGGCCATGCTCGAGCTCACCCGGGCCGCCTCCGGCGGTGACTGGAACGTGGCCGCCCGCCCGACGCGGGCCTCGCGCATCTTCAGCCTTGGGAGGAACTGACCATGTCTCTGCAAGAACGCTTGAACGGGAACGAGAGCCAGGAGGAGCCGATGGTGCTCCAGTGGCGGCTCGGCGGAGGAGGCGTCGACCGCCCGCTCGACCGCTTCGCCGAATTGCGGACGTCGCTGCACGACGCCTGCATCGCGAAGATCGGCCCGGAGCTGATCGGCACCGAGTCGGATGCCGAGGCGCTACGCAAGCGGGTTCGCCAGGTCGTGACCACGGAGCTCGCGCGCGGCAGTGAGCGGCTGACGGGCGACGAGCACGAGCAGCTCGTTGCCGGCGTCGTCGACGACGTGCTCGGCTACGGCCCGATCGACTGCTTCGTCCGCAACCCGTCGGTGACCGAGATCATGGTCAACGGCCCCGGCCAGGTCTATGTCGAGATCAACGGCCTGATCCAACGCACGGACGTGCGCTTCACCGGCGAGGACCACCTGATGCGGGTGATCGACCGCATCGTCTCCGCGGTCGGACGCCGCATCGACGAGGCGTCGCCGATGGTCGACGCCCGACTCCCGGACGGTTCGCGCGTGAACGCGGTCATCCCGCCCCTCGCCCTGCAGGGTCCGGTGCTGACGATCCGGAAGTTCTCCGCGGAGGCGCTGAGCGCGAACGATCTGCTGCAGATGGGCACCGTGACGCCGGAGCTCGTCGAGGTGCTGCGCGCGGCCGTCGAAGGGAAACTGAATATCCTCATCTCCGGCGGCACCGGTGTCGGCAAGACGACGCTCCTGAACGTCCTCTCGGGATTCATCCCGGCGAACGAGCGGATCATCTCGATCGAGGACGCGGCCGAGCTGCAGTTGCAGCAGCCGCACGTCGTCTCGCTCGAGTCGCGCCCGCCGAACGTCGAGGGCCAGGGCGAGGTGCGCATCCGCGACCTCGTCCGGAACGCTCTCCGCATGCGGCCCGACCGGATCGTGGTCGGCGAGGTCCGCGGCGCGGAGACGGTCGACATGCTGCAGGCGATGAACACGGGCCACGAGGGCTCCTTGACGACGATCCATGCGAACTCGCCGCGCGACGCGCTGGCCCGGGTGGAGACGCTCGTCCTCACCGCCGGCATCGAGCTGCCGCTGCGGGCGATCCGCGAGCAGGTGGCGAGCGCGTTCGACGTGGTCGTCCAGCTCGCACGGCTCGTCGACGGCAGCCGCCGCGTCACCCACGTGACCGAGGTGCTGCGCATGGAGTCGGACGTCGTCACGCTGCAGGACTTGTTCGTGGCAAAGCCGTCGGCGGCCGAGGGCGCTCTGCTCGAGCCGATCCGGCCGACGGGCGTCCGGCCGACGTTCGTCGACAAGCTGAAGGCGGCGCGGGTGCATCTCTCGCCCGATCTCTTCGACCCGATTCCGGGCGTCGACCGGCTGGCCGTGGTGAACGGACGGAGGCCACGGTGACCGCGCTCGTCGCAGCATTCGTCGGCCTCCTGACGTTCGGCGCGACGATGGTCGTGCTGACGACGCAGCGGCGCGTCGCACTGCACCGTCAGCTCGGTCACTACGTCGGCGCGTCGACCACACGGGCGATGCGTGGCCGCCTGATCACGGACGGCATCCTCGCCAAGGCGATGGACGGCGCACTCGTACGCACCCGCTTGCGCGACGCGTTCGCCTTCAAGATCGACCGGGCCGGGCTCGACTCGAGCCCCGGCGCCGTCGCCTCGGTGCTGCTCGTCGCGGCGCTCGGGCTGTCGCTCGTCGCGCTGGTCGCAGGTGGCCTCATGCAGGCTCTGTTCGTCCTGCTGGCGACCCCGCTCCTGGCGATGCTCGCGCTCAGGGTGCAGGCGGCGCGTCGCGCGCGCGCCTTCGAGCTCCAGTTGCCGGAGCTGCTCGACAACCTGTCCGCGTCGCTGCGGGCCGGTCACGGCTTCGACCAGGCGCTCCAGAACGTCGCCACCGACATCGGCGAGCCGGCGGGTCGCGAGTTCCGCCGCATCGTCGCAGAGGTACACCTCGGCCGGCCGCTCGACGCGGCGCTCACCGACCTCGGGAAGCGCGTACGCTCGCAGGACCTGGAGTTCGTGCTGGACGCGATCACCGTACAGCGCCAGGTGGGCGGCAGCCTGGCCGGCCTGTTCGCGCTCGTCGCCGAGACGGTGCGCCAGCGCGAACAGTTCCGGCGGAAGCTGAAGGCGATCACGGGGCTGCCGCGGATCTCCGCGCGCGTCCTCACCGGCCTGCCGGTTCTCGTCGCGCTGGCGCTGACGGCGATCAACCACCACTACATGGCGCCGCTCTTCACGACGAGCGGCGGCCGGATGATGCTGCTCGTGACGGCCGCGATGATGACCGTCGGCAGCATCCTCCTGCGGCGCGTCGGATCGGTGAAGCCATGAGCATCTTGCTGCTCGTCCTCGCCGCGGCCGCCTTCGTCGGTGCGCTGGTCACCCTCGCCGACACCGTGTCGCCGCGGGCGCGCCGCAGGTATGCGGCCGTCGATGCCGTCCGCCGGGTCGCCGGCTTCACGGGGCGGCGTACGCACAGGAAGGAACTCGCGCCGCTCGTCGCGACGGCCGGCGACGCCGGGCGCCGGCTCGCCTCGGCACGCTTCCGCGGCCGGCTCCCGCAGCGGCTCGCCGCGGCAGGACTCGCCGGTCGGCTCTCGCCCGAGGCCTTCTTCGCGCTGCGCCTCGGCCTGACCGCCGTCGGCGTGCTCACCGGTGTCTGCCTCGGAGCGGTCGGCCACCTCGGTGGCCGGACGCTGCTGCTCGCGGCGGCGTTCGGCACGGGGGCGTTCCTCACGCCCACCTACATCCTCGAGCGGAAGGCCCGTTCCCGGAGGCAGAGCATTCACGACGAGCTGCCGGATGCGCTCGACCTGTTGGCCGTCACCGTCGAGGCAGGCCTCGGCCTGCATGCGGCGATGGCCCGCATCGCCCAGACCGCGAAGGGCCCGCTCGCCGACGAGCTGACGCTCGTCCTGACCGAGCTCCGCGTCGGCGACTCGAGCGAGCGCGCGCTCAGCCGCATGGCCAAGCGCCTGCAGTCGCCCGAGGTCGAATCGCTCGTCCGTTCGCTGCTGCAGGGCGAGCAGCTCGGCCTCTCGCTCGGGCAGACGCTGCGGAACCTCGCCGACGACGTCCGGCACAAGCGGCGGCTCGCAGCGGAGGAGCTGGCCGCGAAGGCACCCGTGAAGATGCTCGTGCCGACGGCGCTCTTCATCTTCCCTGCGCTCTTCGTCGTCCTGCTCGGGCCGGCGCTCCTGGAGATCAAGAAGTACCTGTGACCGGACGTCGCCACCCGCTCGCCCGCGAGGACGGCCAGGCAATCCTGATCGTCGTCCTCTTCATGGTCGTGCTGCTCGGCTTCTGCGCCCTCGTGCTCGACGTCGGGCACGCCTACCTCGCGCAGCGGCGCCTGCAGTCGTCGGTCGACGCCGCGGCGCTCGCAGGGGCGACCGGGCTGCCGAGCCTGGCGAACGCGAACCAGCTCGCCGCCTCCTATGGCCAGGGCGGCAAGAACACGCCCGAATGGGTCGACGGCGTCCAGATGACGGTGACGACGAGGTGCATCGCGTCGATCCCCGGCTGCGTGACGGCGAACGCGGTCACGGTGAAGGAGACGGGCAGCGTCGGCACGATCTTCGGCGGCCTGCTGGGCGTGCCGAAGCTGAACGTGAACGCGACCGCGACCGCATGCTCGCCGTGCGGGGAGAAGCCGCTGGACATCATGCTCGTCCTCGACCGCACCGGCTCGATGTGCACCAAGCCCGACGGCTCCGACGACCATCCGGCGTGCACCGACATGGAGAACGCCCGGAACGGCATGAAGACGTTCCTCGGGCTGATGGATCCGACGCTCGACCACGTCGGGTTGGCGGTGCTGCCGCCCGCTCCGGCCGCCGGCAGCGTCTGCAGCGCCGGCAGCTACAACAACGCGGCCGACCCATACGTGATCGTGCCGCTGTCGAGCGACTACAGCGCGCACGGAACGCTCGACCCGACGTCGAAGCTCGTCTCGACGATCGACTGCGTGCAGGCGGGCGGGTCGACGGCGTACGCGAACGCGCTCGAGGCGGCGCAGGCCGAACTCGTCAAGGACGGCCGGTCGAACACGCAGCGGGTCGTGGTGCTGCTCTCAGACGGCGCCGCCAACACCGGGCCTTCGTACTACCCGGCGAACTCCCCCTACCGCACGACACCGTGCCATCAGGGCATCTCCTCTTCGGCGAAGATGCAGAACGCCCAGACCCTCGTCTACTCGATCGGTTACGACGTCGGCCACGACGTCTGCCGAAACGCGAACGGCTCGCTCGAGTCGCCCTCGATCAGCGCGCTCCAGGCGCTGCAGGGGATCGCGAGCTCCGGCAACTTCTACAACCAGCCGGACGCCGCTCAGCTGAACACGATCTTCGCAAGTGTCGCGGCCGACCTGCTCGCAGGCACGTCGCGGCTCGTCGACAACAATCTCCCCTGACGTTCGCGCCATGGCCGGCGCGGGAAGGGCTGCGTCGATGAGAACCACTGCCAAGCGAGCTGCGATCGCGACACTCGTCGCGGGGGGCATCGTCGTCGCTGCGCTCGCGCTCTGGGAGTTGCGGCTCGTCGTGGCGATGCTCTTCATGGCGATGATCATCGCCGCCGCCATGCGGCCGAGCATCGACTGGCTCGCGGGACGGCGGGTTCCGGCTCCGGCGGGCCTCGCTCTGCACTACATCGCGCTGCTCGGTGCTCTCGCAGCGGCAATCGCACTCGCCGTGCCGGCCGCTCTCCACCAGGTCGACCACGCACTGAGCCCGAGCGGCAAGGCCGAGGTGGCGCGCGCCGCCAGACGCTCGACGGGAGTCAAGCACCAGGTGCTGACCGCGCTCCAGAAGCGGCTGAACAACCTCCCGAAGCGCTCGCAGCTCATGAAGCCGGCCGTCGGCGTCGGGCTGAAGGCGTTCGAGGTGATCGTCGGCGTCTTCTTCACGTTCGCGGCCGCGGCCTACTGGATCTTCGAGCGCGACCGAACCGTCGACCTCGTCTGCTCGCTGTTACCGAGGCCGCAGCGAAAGAAGGTGCGGGACACATGGACGCTGATCGACCTCCGCCTCGGTGCGTTCGTGCGCGGGCAGTTGCTCCTGATCGTCGGCGTGGGCATCACCCTGTCGCTCCTCTTCTGGCTGATCGGAGAGCCGTACTGGATCCTCGTCGGGAGTTTCGCCGGGCTCGTCGAGGTGATACCCGTGATCGGCCCGCTCGTCGCCGGCGCGCTCGCCGTCGCGGTCGGCTTTACCTCGTCGATTCACGTGGCGGTTCTCGCCGCCGTGTGCGTCCTGGCCGTCCGGCTGACGGAGGATTACCTCGTCATGCCGAAGGTGCTCGGCGAGGCGGTCGGCCTCTCGCCGCTGCTCGTACTCGTCTCGGTGACGTCCGTCGGCATCCTTTTCAGCGGCTGGGCCGTGCTCTTCGCCGTGCCGGTCGCGGCCGTCGCGATGACGCTGTTCGACGTCGTGCTGCGCGACGTCGACCCGGCCGAGGAGGAGGTACCGGCGGTCATCTTCTCGCCCAAGGAGGCGGAGACGTGAGACCTGTGAAGAGCTGTTCAGGCGTCGTCGGGACTTCGCTTCAGGCCTTGCGCCAGCGGCCGAACACGAGGCCGCCCAGCGTGAAGCCGAGCCCGAAGGTGCCCACCGCGAAGCCGCCGATCGCGACGCCCTTGCGCCACGGCGACAGTCGCTGCCAGCGCCCGAGCGCGTCACGCTCCTCGGCGGTCAGCGGCTCGCCGCGGCGCTGCTTGCGCATCGCCCCGCCGGCCCGCAGGCCGAGGTACAGGTCGTCGAAGATCTCGGCTGGCTGCTCGTCGGCCATCCCGCTCACTGTATAGCCTGCTTCGGCGTTGCCTAGTCGCATCCTGCACGTCTCCGACCTCCACGTGGGGGCGCGGGACGACCCGGTCCTGGAGCGCGCGATCGCCTCGCTGGTCGACCGGGAGGCGCCCGACCTGGTGCTCGCGAGCGGCGACCTGACCCACCGCGGCCGGCCCGACGAGCACGCGCGGGCCGCGGCGTTCCTGCGCGGGCTCGGCCCGCCGGTGGTCGCGGTGCCGGGCAACCACGACATCCCCTACCTGCTGCCGGCGCGTCTGACGACCCCCTGGCAGGCGTTCGAGGCGCAGTGGGGGACGACGGAGCCGGTGCTCGCGGCGCCGGGGGCGCACGTGGTGGGCGTCAACTCGGTGCGGCCGTGGCGGCACCAGTCGGGCGGCGTCGGCGACCCGCAGCTGGCGCGGACGGCCGCGCGCCTGCGCGAGGCGGCGCCGGGCGCGCTACGCGTGGTGGCGCTGCACCATCAGCTGATCGGCGCCCCGTGGCGCACGCGGAAGCGCCCCGTCGCGCGGCGGAACCACGTGCTCGCGTCGCTCGTCGACGCCGGCGCCGAGCTGATCGTCGGCGGCCACATCCACCAGGGCGCGGTCAGCGAGCGCCACGAGTTCGAGGTGACTCCGGGAGACGCCCGCGGAGCGGTGATCTCGATCGCTCCGGGGCTCGGCCGGCCGCGGCCCCAGCGGCGCGGCGAGGCGCGCGGCTGCGTCGTCTACCGCGCCGACGACCGGACGCTGACGGCGCGCACCTACATCTGGCGTACGGGGGACTGGGCGCTCACGGCCGTGCGCACGTTCCCCCGCGGGCTCGGCCCGCTCACGGTCGAGCCGGCGGACTAGAAGCTTGATGCGCATTTGTGGGCATACGCGGCTGGTGCGCCTGACGCGGCGCGGCTCGGCCGCGTCGGGCTTGCCCGTAGCCACCGCTACGCGCTGCGCCCGCCCCGTGCGATCCGCTTGGTCAGGCGCATCCCCGCGCACACCCCAATACACATCAAGCCTCTAGCCTGCTACTGCTCGTCGAGGGCGGCGCGCTTGGCGTCGTACTCCTCGTCCGAGAGGAGGCCGGCCCGGTGCAGCTCCTGCAGCATCGACTCCAGCCGCGCACGCTCCAGCGTCCGCGGGTCGGGCCGGAGCGCGTCGGGGTCGATGCCGAGCCGCTGCAGGCGCTCCCGCTGCTCGGCGACGCCCACCCCGCGCCTGGGAAAGGCCAGCGCTCCGGGCCCGAAGATCGGCCGGTGCTGCACGAACCGGCGGTACGCGGCGACGAGCGAGATCGCGATCCCGAACGAGAGGAACGACACCACGTAGCCGTTGTCGTGCGAGACCGCCCGCCCGACGACGGCGCCGACGATCGAGCCCGTCAGCCCGATCGCCACCGTCAGCCACACCGGCATCGGGTCGGGGCCGGGCAGCGCGAAACGCGCGAGCGCGCCGGTGACGAACCCCGAGAAGAGGATCGCGAGGACGAAGCCCAGGCTCACGTGACCGTCTCCGCGAGCGCGGTCAGGTCGCGGCGCAGCCCCTTGATCTCGTCGCGCAGCTTCGCCGCGTACTCGAAGCGGAGCTCCTCCGCCGCCTGGAACATCTCCTCCTCGAGCGTCACGAGCAGCTTCTCGAGCTCCTCGCGGTTCATGCCCTCCGCCTTGTCGCCCCGGCGGCGGCGCGAGCTCGGGACGTGCGGCTGCTCGAGCGCCAGGAACTCGGCGATGTCCGAGACGCCCTTGGTGATCGAGATGGGGGTCGTCCCCTGCTCCTCGTTGTAGGCGAGCTGCACGGCCCGGCGGCGGTTGGTCTCGTCGACCGCGGCGCGGATCGCCTCCGTCTGCTTGTCGGCGTACATGAGCACCCTGCCCTCGACGTGCCGGGCCGCGCGGCCGATCGTCTGGATCAGCGCGGTCTTGCCGCGCAGGAAGCCCTCCTTGTCGGCGTCGAGGATCGCGACCAGCGACACCTCGGGCAGGTCGAGCCCCTCGCGCAGGAGGTTGACCCCCACGAGCACGTCGTACTCGCCGAGCCGCAGCTCTCGAATGATCTGGATGCGCTCGAGCGTGTCGACCTCGGAATGCAGGTAGCGGGTCTTCACGCCCGCCTCGAGCAGGTAGTCGGTGAGGTCCTCGGCCATCTTCTTCGTCAGGGTCGTGACGAGCACGCGCTCGCCTCGCTCGGCGCGCACCCGGATCTCGTTGAGCAGATCGTCGATCTGGTTCCGCGTCGGCCGCAGCTCGACCTCCGGGTCGACCAGGTAGGTCGGCCGGATCAGCTGCTCCGCCACGCGCGTCGACTGCCGGAGCTCCCAGGCGCCCGGCGTCGCCGAGACGAACACCGCCTGCGGCACCTTGGCGAGGAACTCGTCGAAGCGCAGAGGCCGGTTGTCGAGCGCGCTCGGGAGGCGGAAGCCGAAGTCGACGAGCGTCTGCTTGCGCGACCGGTCGCCCTCGTACATGCCTCCGATCTGCGGCACGGTCTGGTGCGACTCGTCGACGAAGACGACGTAGTCGGAGGGGAAGTAGTCGAGCAGCGTGTGCGGCGCCGACCCTGCCGGGCGGCCGTCGAGGATGCGGGAGTAGTTCTCGATCCCGTTGCAGAAGCCGAGCTCGCGCATCATCTCCATGTCGTACTCGGTGCGCTGCCGGATGCGGTGCGCCTCGAGCATCATCCCCTTCGCCTCGAACTGCTTGACCTGCTCCTCGAGCTCGTGCCGGATCTCGCCGAGCGCCCGGTCGATCGTCGGCTTCGAGGTGACGTACTGCGTCGCGGGGAAGACGGTGATCGTGTCGAGCTTCGAGAGCACCTCGCCGGTGAGCGGGTCGAAGTGGGTGATCTGCTCCACCTCGTCGCCGAAGAACGAGACGCGGTAGGCCGTCTCCGAGTGGGACGGCTGGATCTCGATGATGTCGCCCTTGACGCGGAACCGCCCGCGCCCGAGCAGCGTGTCGTTGCGCGCGTACTGGATGTCGATCAGCTTGCGCAGCACGAGGTCGCGGTCGGTCTCCTCCCCCACCGTCAGGAAGACGATCTTCTTCTCGTACTCCTCCGGCGAGCCGAGCCCGTAGATGCACGACACCGACGCGACGATGATCGTGTCGCGGCGCGTGAGGAGGCTCGAGGTGGCGGCGTGCCGCAGCCGGTCGATGTCGTCGTTCCGCGAGCTGTCCTTCTCGATGTAGAGGTCGGCCTGCGGCACGTACGCCTCGGGCTGGTAGTAGTCGTAGTACGAGACGAAGTACTCGACCGCGTTCGACGGGAAGAACTCGCGGAACTCGTTGCAGAGCTGCGCGGCGAGCGTCTTGTTGTGCGCGATCACGAGCGCCGGCCGCTGGACCTGCTCGATGATCCAGGCCATCGTCGCGGTCTTGCCGGTGCCGGTCGCGCCGAGCAGCGTCTGGTAGGACTCGCCGGCGCGCAGGCCGTCGGCGAGACGCTCGATCGCCTGGGGCTGGTCGCCCGTCGGGACGTAGGACGTCGATGTTTTCAGCGGGGGCACGGAGGGACAGGGTATCCCGCATGACCGATTCGACGAGCTCTCCGCCCTACGCGGCCTACGCCGGGATCATGGGCACGTTCGTCGGCGGGCTCGCCGCCGCGGGCGCCCTCGCGAGGGCGCTCGGACGCGAGCCGCGCGACCACTCCGCGCTCGATCTCGCCGTGCTCGGCACGGCGACCTTCAAGGCGGCGCGGACGCTGAGCCGCGACGAGGTGACGAGCTTCCTGCGGGCGCCCTTCGTCGAGGGGGAGGCGCACGAGGGAGGTGGCGAGCATCCGGTGGAGACGGGTGACCTGCGGCAGGCGATCGGCGAGCTCGTGACGTGCTCCCGCTGCGCGGGCACCTGGGTCGCCGGCGGCCTGTCGGCCACCCACATCGTCTTCCCCCGGTTCGGGCGCATGCTCACGTGGACGCTCGCCGCAGCCGCCGTCAACGACTGGCTCCAGGCCGGGTTCGCCGCGCTCGCGCACAAGGCGAACGAGCTGGAGCGACGGGGGGCCTGAAGGCCACACGGCTACCCTGCGCTCCGTGGGCCGCGTCTTCCTGGTCACCCTGGCCGCGCTGGCCTTCGCCGCACCCGCGCACGCCGCGACGCTGACCGTGTCCCCGAAGGCGTTCTCGCCGCGGCACGAAACGGTGCAGGTGAGCGCGACGCTCACCGTCACACGCCAGACGGGCATCCGGCTCGTGACGCTGCGCGGCCGCACGCTCGGCTGGATCGTCAGCCCAGCCCGGCGGAGAACGCTCGCCGTCGGCTGGGACGGACGGCTCCGCGGCCGGCGCGTGCCCGACGGGCGCTACCGCGTCGAGCTCGTGTATGGATCGCGCGTCCTCGCGACGCAACGGCTGCGCGTCGATGCGACCCCGCCCGAGCTGCAGGACCTCTCGGTCGGCGACGGGTCGAAGCCGTTCGCGGGCGACGGGCCGCTGCTGACGACCGTCAGCCCGAACGGCGACGGCTTCCGGGACGTGGCGAACGTCCGCTTCCTCCTGCGCGAGCCGGCGACGGTGACGATGTCGGTCACCCGCACCGTCAAGGTCCCCCACACGCTCTCGCAGACGACCGAGCAGCTCGACGCGGGCTGGCACCTGCTCGCGTGGACGCCGTCGCCGCGGCTCAACCCGCGCACCTACCTGCTCCGGCTCCACGCCGTCGACGCGGTCGGGAACACGATCACGTACGGATCGCCGAACGCCTTCATCGGGCGCCACCCGCGCGGACCGGTCGTGCGGCTGCAGGGAATCGACGCCGCCTTCAGCCGTCCGAGCTACGCGCCCGGCCAGCTCGCCGCGATCCGGGTGGCGACGGACGCCCCGGCGCTGACGCTGCGCGTCTTCCACGCCGGCCCCGAGGCGGTGGTGACCTACGCCGACAACCAGCTGGCCGGTGTCGAGGTCGACCCGGGCCCGATCGACCTCGACTGGGTCGCCTACCGCGACCGCCCCCACCAGGTCACCTTCCGGATCCCGGACGTCCCGAGTGGCCTCTACTACGTGCAGTTCTCGGCGCCCGACGGGCGCGTCGGGTACGCCCCGTTCGTCGTCCGGCCCGCCGTGCTCGGGCAGACGAGCCGGGTGCTCGTCGTCCTGCCCACGAACACCTGGCAGGCCTACAACTTCCAGGACGCGGACGGGAACGGCTACGGCGACACGTGGTACGCAGGCCCGCCGAACCTGACCGTCGACCTGAGCCGCGGGTACATCGCGCGCGGTGTGCCGCCGCACTACTACCGCTACGACCTCGGCTTCCTGCACTGGCTCTACTGGTCGCACAAGACCGTCGAGTTCATCTCCGACTCCGACTTCGACCTGATCGGCGCGGGCGACGACCTGGCGCGCAGCTACGACCTGGTGATCTTCGAGGGCCACGAGGAGTACGTGACGTCACACGAGTACGACGTGGTGCAGCGCTTCCGCGACCTCGGCGGCAACCTGATGTTCCTCTCGGCGAACAACTTCTTCTGGAAGGTGCACAAGGAGGGACAGGTGCTGCGCAAGGTCGCGCAGTGGCGGCAGGCCGGCCGGCCGGAGGCGGCGCTGATCGGCGTCGAGTACCGGGCGAACGACGACGGCCAGCATCAGGGGCTCTTCGTCGTCCAGTCGAGCGCGCAGGCGCCCTGGTTGTGGAGCGGGACGGGGCTCGCGGACGGGTCGACCTTCGGCGACTACGTCGGCGGCTACGGCATCGAGATCGACGCGACCACCGCGGACTCGCCGCCGGGCACGCTCGTCGTCGCCCAGATCCCGGACCTGTTCGGCCCCGGCGTCACCGCCCAGATGAGCTACTACGAGACGGCGGCGGGCGCGAAGGTGTTCGCGGCCGGCGCGCTCGACTTCGGCGGCTCCGCCACGTTCTGGCCCGTCAAGCACATCCTCGAGAACCTCTGGGCGCGCCTCGCGACGCCGTGAGGCGCGACACGACGACGAGAAGGGAGACTCCGGTGAGCGAGCACGACGAGGTCGCGTTGGTGCTGCAGAGCTACGCGCGGGCGGTCGGCGCCAAGGACGTCGAAGCGTTCACGGCGCTCTACGTCGAGGACGTGAGGATCTTCGACACCTGGGGCCGCTGGTGCTACGACGGGCTCGACGAGTGGCGCGGCATGGCCGAGGGCTGGTTCGGCTCGCTCGGCGACGAGCGCGTCGGCGTGGACTTCGCGGAGCTCCAGGTGCGGCGGGCGGGCGACGTCGCTGTGGCGTCCGCGTTCACGACCTACCGCGGGCTCTCGGCCGAGGGCGAGGAGCTGCGCTCGATGACGAACCGGCTGACCTGGGTGCTCGAGCGCCGCGACGGCGCCTGGAAGGTCGTGCACGAGCACACGTCCGTGCCGGTCGCGTTCGAGGACGGCAAGGGCATCCTCCAGCGCTGATTCGGACTGTCTAGTCGCCCCAGTCGAAGTCGCGCGAGCGCGACCAGAGGTTCTCGTCCGATGGTTCGTCGGGCGCGTCCGGCGGAGGTGCCGCAGCCTCCTCGGTCGCCGCCTCGGCGGTGCCGTTCGCCGCGACCGCGGGCGCGTTGACGAACGTGTCGTCCGCCGTCGGCCAGTGGAGCGAGGTCTCCTCCGACTCGATGCTCTGGACGCCGTCCATCGTGTCCTCGAGCCGCGCCTGTTCCTCGGTCTTGAACAGCGGGTGGTTCTCGAAGGGATCGTCCGTGAGGTACCGCTCGATCGGCATCTCGTGCTCGAGCGCCGCGTTTCGCCGCTTCAGCTCGAGGTGCTCCTGGATCACCCGTGCGAACGGGGACGACGGGCTCTCGACGGGCATGGATTCCTCCTGCTCTGACGCCATTTCTCTCCGCAGCCAGTGTAACGCCTACACGGGGAAGCCTGCGAAGACGCAGACCCGATCCTTCCCGCTGCGCTTCGCGTCGTAGACCGCCGCATCCGCGGCGGCGAGCAACTCGTCGACGCCGCGCACGTCAGGGAACGCGGCGACGCCGAAGCTGGCGGTGGGCGAGACGACCTCGCCGTCGCCGACCGTGATCGTCCTGCGCGCGAGGGCGCTCCGGGCACGCTCCGCGAGGCGGGCTCCGCCCGCGACGTCGGCGCCGGGAAGCACGAGTGCGAACTCCTCGCCGCCCCAGCGAGCCGCCGCGTCGCTCTCGCGGACCGTCTCGCGGAGGACCGTCGCGAACGCCTGCAGCACTTCGTCGCCTGCAGCGTGCCCGTAGCGGTCGTTGACCTGCTTGAAGTTGTCGAGATCGGCGAAGACGAGGCAGACGTGGTCGTCGTAGCGCGCGGCCCGCGCCAGCTCGACGCGCAGCGACTCCTCGACGCTGCGGCGGTTGGCGAGGCCCGTCAGGCTGTCGACGCGCGCCTGCTGCTCGACCAGGCGGTGCAGGCGCGCGTTGTCGAGCGCGACCGCGACCTGCCCCGCGAGCGAGGTGGCGGTCTCCATCTGCTCCTCGCCGAACGCATCCGACGCGAGCACCAGCGAGCCGAAGTCGGAGCTCGGCGAGGTTCCCACCCGCAACGGCACCGCGATCCGCTCCGACGCGGCGTCGGGGTCGCCCGTGCGCGCCAGCTCTCCTTTCGGCCCCAGCACGACGCCGCCCGCGGCCCCGGTCGCCTCGACGGCCGATTCGACTGCGATGCGCACGAGCTGGTCGGGATCGTGGGTGGCGGAGAGCGCGGCGCCGAATCGCGCCGTTGCCGCCCGCAGTCGCGTCCGCTCGGTCTCGAGCTCGGCGAGTCGCTGCTCGAGCTGGGCGGCCATGTGGTTGAACGCGGCTCCGAGCTGGCCGAACTCGTCGCGGCCGCGAACCTCGACCCGCTCGCCGAAGCGACCGTGGGCGATCTGCAGGGCGGCCTCGGCGAGCCGGCGGAGCGTGGAGACGATCGAGCGGCCGAGGATGTACGTGGCGGCGATGAAGATCACGAGGCCGCCGAGCAGCCCGAGCACGATCGTGCGCTCGCTGGCGTGCGCGGCGGCGTCGATCGCGGCCTGCGGCGTCAGGACCGCGAAGGCGAGACCCGCGGGGTCGGAGCCGGGCGCGCTCTCGAGCCCCCGGTAGGAGGCCCGGCCGAGGGTCACCCTGGCCGGCGCCGCCGCCGCGAGCGGCAGCGTCGACCCGCTGCGAGGCCCGGCGACGATCCGGCCGTGGCGCGCCGCGACCAGCCGCTCCTGCGGCGAGAGGGCACGCGCCAGTGAGGCGAGCAGCGCCCCGTCGACCGGTACGGCGATCGTGACCCGCCCGAGCGCGCGCCCGCGGTCGACCACGGTCACGGAGCGCGACGCCGCGAGGCCGTCGGGGTGCGGCGGCAGCAGCCGCGCGAGGGCCGCGGAGTCGTGCTCGCGCAGCGCCCGCTGCACCGCGGGCCGACCCGCGAGTCGCCGCGCCTCGGCCGCCGCTTCGTCGAGCCGCGCGGCGTAGGCGGCTGCGACGGCACGGAGGCCCGCCTGCAGCTCCGCGTCCGCGCGCCGTGTCTCACTACGCCGGGCGAGCGAGGAGTACCCCCCGAACGCGACCGCGAGCGGCAGCAACGCGAGCAGGGCGAACCATGCGACGAGCTTGAGTTTGAAGCTTCCGATGCCGTTCAAGCGGCGAGCAACCCCAGCCGATACCCTCCTTCGAACACGTTGTCGGCCATCACGGGGGAAGGCATGAGGCTTTCGTGGACCTGGGCGGCGACGGGGGCACTTCTGGCAGCGGTCGTGGCGGGACTGCTGCTGATACCGACTCGAGTCCTTGGTCCCGCGCACACGGGGCGGCCGCTCCTGCTGCCACGCCCGCCGGTGATCGTCGTGCAGGCCTCGCCGGCGGCCGCGCCGCCGACGCATCACACCCACCGGCCGCCGGCCCTGCCCGCCCCCGTGCCCGTCGCGGCGGTCGCGCGACCCGCGGTCGGCCCCACCCCGGCGCGGCGGCGGCTGACACCCCCGCGTCCTGCGGCGGCCGCTCCGGCGGCACCGCCCCCACCCACCGCCCCGGCGCCGGTGCCGCCCGCACCCGCACCCGCACCCGCACCCGCACCCGCACCTGCACCTGCACCGGCACCGGCACCGGCACCGGCTCCGCCGTCCGTGCCCGCGCCCGCCCCCGCCCAGTCCTCCTCGACCGCCCCGTCCGCGGGGACCGGCAAGCCTCCCGCGCCGCCCGCACCGACTCCCGCCGTGGCGGAGGCCCGGACAGCCACACCGGCTCCGGACACCGGGCACCGGGGCGGCCGCCGTGCCGGCGATCACGAGCGGGACGCGGCGCCGGTCGAGGCGCCTCCCGCGGACAAGCCCGCGGCGGCATCGCCGGCACCTCCGCCCCCGCCGCCGCCCGCCGCACGTGGGGACCGGCGGCAGGACGGCGACCAGGACGGTCACGGTGGGAGCGAGCGCAGCGACCACGGCAGCGACCACGGCGGTGGCGGCGAGCACGGTCACGGCGGCGGCGGGGGCGGGAACCGCCGCGGCGGCTAGGCCGTCAGGGCAGAATGGCGGAATGCCACGTCTGAAGCTTCCCCGCGCGGGCGCCCTCGGAGCCGCGCTGACCGTCTGGGATCTCTACCGCCGCCTGCCGAAGCGCCAGCGCCGCTACATCGCCCGGCAGGTACGGACGCACGGCCCGCGCCTCGCGAAGCAGGTCGTCGCGGCCCGCAAGAAGCGCTAGAGGCTCAAGAAGCGCTAGAGGCTAGAGCTGCAGCGCGTCGCGGGCGATGCGGTCCTGCTCGATCAGGTGCGCGGTCGGGTAGCCCTCGGACGGGCTCGCGCGCCAGGGACGGCCGACGTAGCGCAGCGGCGTCCCCGCCGCGGTCTCCTCGAGGCGGTGTCTGATCGACCGCCAGGGTCCCATGTTCTGCGGCTCCTCCTGCGCCCAGACGACCTCGTCGAGCGAGGGGTACGACGCCACGAGCGCGGCCGTCTCCGCGGTCGGGAACGGGTAGAGCTGCTCGATCCGGGCGAGCGCGACGGCATCCGTGCGCGCGGCGTGCCCGGCCAGGTCGTAGTAGACCTTGCCGCTGCAGAGGACGAGGCGGCGCACGCCGGCCTTGTCGACGGCCGCGTCGTCGAGCACCGGCCGGAAGGCTCCGTCGGTCAGCTCGTGCAGCTGCGAGCCCGCCTCCTTGAACCGGAGCAACCCCTTGGGCGAGACCACGACGAGCGGCCGCCCGGTGGCGTCGAGCGCCTGCCGGCGTAGCAGGTGGAAGTACTGCGCGGCCGTCGTGCAGTTGACGATCCGCAGGTTCTCCTGGGCACCGAGCTGGAGGAACCGCTCGAGCCGCGCGCTCGAGTGCTCGGGCCCGTTGCCCTCGTAGCCGTGGGGCAGCAGCAGGGTCAGGCGCGAGGTCTCGCGCCACTTCGACAGCCCGGACGAGATGAACTGGTCGATCACGATCTGGGCGCCGTTCGCGAAGTCGCCGTACTGCGCCTCCCAGAGCACGAGCGCTTCGGGCGCGGCGGTCGAGTAGCCGTACTCGAACCCCACGCAGGCGTACTCGGAGAGCGGTGAGTTGTAGACCTCGAACGACGCGGTGGCCGCGTCGAGATGCTGCATCGGCGTGAAGCTCTCCCCGGTGGTCGGGTCGTGCAGGACGAGATGCCGCTGCGCGAACGTGCCGCGCTGGCTGTCCTGGCCCGAGAGCCGGATCGGGATCCCGTCCACGAGGAGCGACCCGTACGCGAGCGCCTCGGCGTGCCCCCAGTCGATGCCTCCCTGCTCGAGGGTGGTGCGGCGGCGCTCGAGCTGCCGCGCGAGCTTCGGATGCACGGTGAATCCATCGGGCGTCCGCAGGAGCTGCTCGTTCAGCTCTCGCAGCGTCGGCTCCGCGACGGCCGTGATCACCTCCGCCGTCGTCGCGCGGGGGATCGCGCCGTCGTGCTCGACCTTCTCGGTGTCGCCGAGCGACGCCTTCAGCCGGTCGTGGGCCGACCGCAGCACGTGCTCCACCTCGGCGACGAAGGCCTCGGCCTCCTCGGGGGAAAGGACGCCCTCGTCGGCGAGCTGCTGCTGGTACAGCTCGCGGACGGACGGGTGAGCGCTGATCTGCTCGACCATCAGCGGCTGGGTGTAGGCCGCCTCGTCCTGCTCGTTGTGACCGAAGCGGCGGTAGCCGACGAGGTCGATCAGTACGTCCTGGCTGAAGCGGCGTCGGTAGGCGAGCGCCAGCCGCACCGCGGCGATCGACGCCTCCGGGTCGTCCGCGTTGACGTGGATGATCGGCACGTCGAACCCCTTCGCGAGGTCGGACGAGTAGCGGGTCGAGCGTCCCTCGTTGGGGTCGGTGGTGAAGCCGATCTGGTTGTTCGTGATCAGGTGGAGGGTGCCGCCCGTCGAGTAGCCCGCGAGGTCGTGCAGGTTGAAGGTCTCCGCGACGACGCCCTGGCCGGCGAACGCCGCGTCGCCGTGCAGCAGGACGGCGAGCGCGACCGACGGGTCGTGCGCCCCGTTCTTCGTCGAGCGGTCGGTCTGCTCCGCGCGGGTGCGACCCTCGACGACCGGGTTGACGGCCTCGAGGTGGCTGGGGTTCGCCACCAGACGCACGCCGACCTTGCCGTGCGGCGTCGTCCGGGTCCCGTGGGCGGCGAGGTGGTACTTGACGTCGCCGGTACCGCCTTCGGGATCGGCGGAGACGGCCTCGATCGTGCGCTCGCCCTCGAACTCCCGCAGGATGTACTCGTACGGCATCCCGATCGTGTGCGCGAGCACGTTCAGCCGCCCGCGGTGCGCCATGCCCAGCACGAGCTCGTGCGCGCCGTCCTCGGCCGCCAGCTCGATCGCCTCGTCGAGCATCGGGATCATCGCGTCGAGACCCTCGAGCGAGAATTGCTTCTGCCCGAGGAAGCGCTTGCGGAGGAAGCGCTCCATCCCCTCCACCTCGCAGAGGCGGCGGAAGAGCGCCTTCTTCTCGTCGGCGGCGAGCGGCTGCCGGTAGCGGCCCGACTCGATCGCCTGCCGCAGCCAGACGCGCTGCTGGTGGTCGGAGAGGTGCTCGAGCTCGTAGGCGATCGTGCCGGTGTAGATCTCCCCCAGCTGCGGCAGGACGTCGGCGAGAGTCGAGCCGGGGACGTGCACGCGCAGGACGGAGGCGGGGATGCGCGCCTGCAGCTCCGGGGTGAGCTTCGGCTCGAGCCGGAGCGGCTCGAGCGACGGGTCGCCGACCGGCTCCGAGCCGAGCGGGTCGAGCCGGGCGGCGAGGTGCCCGTGCGTGCGGTGGGCCTTGACGAGCGCCATCGCCGCGGCGACCCCGCCGAGCAACTGCCCGTCCCCGTCGACCGCGGGAGCCTCGACCGTCGCCGCCGCCGCCGCCGGCGGCGGCGACGCGGCCGCCGGCTCGCGGTGGCCGTCGACGGTCTCGGGCAGCTTCTCGAGCAGCCGGGCGATCCCGGGGTGGGTCGCGACGAGGTCCGATTCGCCGCTCTCGAAGAGCGCGCGCCACTCGGACGGGACCGCCTCGGGGTTCTCGAGGTACTCGTCGAGCAGCGCGTGCGCGTACCCGGAGTTCAGGCCGTCGACGTCGTGCGTGCTCACCCGTGTGTTGTACCAAGGCGAGCAGGGTTGTCCTGCTCGGCTGCCGGGCGGGTCAGTACAGCGGGTGGTGTGTCAGCACCTGGAGCGCGGCGCCGGCGACGAAGCAGATGCCGACGACGGCGAACGCGAGCTTGATCAGCCGGTGCTGCTCGCGGCTCATCACGGTGGCGGCGAGCAGCAGGATCAGCGCGGCGGGCGCCAGCCGGAAGGGCCGGAAGAAGAGCTCGAACGTCCCGATGAAGAGGGCGCCGGCGGCCATCAGCCCTGCGAGCGCCTCCCTGGGCGTGGTGCCGGTGCGTGCAGCCGGGGTCACGCCGCGACTCTACCGCGACGCGCGCGCGAGCCGCGCCCGGAGTCGCGCGTGCCGTGCGGGGCGCCGCGCCGCGGCCGTGGCCCGTCGGGACGCTGCCAGGGCCGCCAGATCGACGGTGCCTCCTGCTCCTCGCCCGCGTCCGGCTCGGCCTTGATCGCGTACCAGACGACGGCGCAGAGGTAGATGATCGGGAGCTTCAGCACGAGCATCATGAAGAGCAGCTCCCAGCCGGTTCGCGTCATGGTCGGATCCTAGGCGATTCGGTCGAGGTCAAGAGGGAATTCGCTGACCGGACCTTTCCGCAGGTCGCGGTCGGGAAACCGGCCGCCGCTCAGCAGAGGGTGTAGCCGCCGAAGGCGAGCGCCCGGGGAGGCGGGACGTCGTCGGAGGTGAGCAGCAGGCCCGGCGTCGCCGTCAGCCGCAGGCCGGCGGCGAGCGCGACGTCGACGAGGGAGCGCGCGGTTCCCGGGATCCGGAGCGTGACGGGGCCGCCGGACCGCGCGAGCTCACCGGCGAGGGCGGCGGCCGCGCTGGCGGGATCGACGCCCGCGACCGGGCCGATCGACCCGCCCGGGAAGGCGTACGACCAGGCGCCGGGCCAGGCCGTCCGCCGCGCGTGGCGCTGCCAGTACGCGTGGTCGACGCTCCGGTCGAAACCGTAGGCCGCCAGGTCGACCTCGGTGGGCGAGCACTCGCCGGGCGATGACTCGGCAGGCGGGCGCCCGGCGAGCTCCGGGCGGCCAGCAGGGGAGGGGCGGCCCGTGAAGACGAGCACCGGCGTCGTGGGCACGAGTCCCCGGCGGGCGTAGAGGGCGTTCGAGACCGGCTGGACGGCGTCGGTGATCGTGCGTCGGCGCACCGCCCGACCGTCCCAGAGCGAGTCCAGGAGCGCGGAGCCGACACCCGCTCCCTGTGCCATGCCCGAGACGAAGAGCGAGGCGAGAAACCAGTCGCGGCCGCGCGACCAGGCTGAGCCGAAGCCGACGGGCCGGCCGTTCGACTCCGCGAGCATCGAGGCGCCGGTGCGCAGGACGTGCTCCTGCTGGTTCGCGAAGACCTCGAGCGCCGGGGACGGCGGTGCCAGCCCGAGCGGGCGGTAGACGCCGGCGATCGCCTCGAGGAAGATCGCGTGCAGCGCCGGCAGGTCGCCGGCGGTCGTGGGACGAAGCTCCACGACGCCGACGATACGTCAGTGCAGCATCAGCTTGATCGTGACGAAGAGCGCGATGCTCAGGGCGAGCCACACGACGACGGTCACGACGAGCCAGCGCGGCGGCATGCGCTAGCCGCTCGGCACCGACAGCGTGATCACGTCCGTCCCCGTGTAGAGCGCGAGGGGCGTCACGTGCCAGGACGCGTGCGCCTCGAGATTCGCGTACGTCTGCCCGACCCCGCCGCTCGTCACCCACGCCGGCCCGGTGCTGCAGGCGACGAGGCCACCCGTGTCACAGCCGTGCGCGAGGATCGAGAGGCTGGTGATCCGGCCGTAGAGCTTGCAGTAGGTGACGACGAGGTAGTGCGTGATCGTCGCGACGTACGAGATGCCGACCGAGCGGGCGGCCGTCTGGGTCGTGCACCCCGTCCAGCCGCCTCCACCGCCGAGGCACGAGCCGCCGCAGGTCGCGTCACCGCCGGGACCGCGTGCCGCCGCGGCAGCGGGGATCGCGAGCGCCGCGACGAGCACGAGCAGGAGAAATGCTTTGCGCATGTTCCACTCCTTCCGTTGTCGTTTTCGACAACGGTAGAGAGAGATCTGCAACGTGTCTGTGCCGACTTGCAGCCGATAGCGTGCCGATGTGCGCGGCGCCTCGCGAGTGGTCGATCTGGACGTGTCCGACCTGGAGGAAGTGCGGGCGCTCCTGCGCGACTACGAGGCGTCGCTGCCGGTCCGGCTCGACTTCCAGGGCTTCGACCGGGAGGTCGCCGGCCTCCCCGGAGCCTACGCGCCGCCGCTCGGCTCCCTGCTCGTCCTCCGGACGCCGGAGCGCACTGCGGGCTGCGTCGCGCTGCGTCCTCTCGTGCCCGGGATCTGCGAGCTGAAGCGCCTCTTCGTGCGGCCGGAGCATCGCGGTGCGGGCTACGGGCGCGTGCTCGCGACGGCCGCGATCGAGCGTGCCCGGGAGCTGGGGTACGCGCGCATGCGCCTCGACACGCTCCCGGGGATGGCGGCCGCGAGGTCTCTCTACCTCGAGCTCGGCTTCCGGCCGGTCGCGGCCTACACGCCGAACCCGATCGAGGGTGCCGCCTTCCTGGAGCTACAGCTCTGACAGGGAAGTACGGATCGGGTCGAAGTCGGGGTCCTCGACGGCCAGCGCCCGGTAGGACGGGTCGAGGTCGACCGCGCGGCGGAGGTGGCGCACCGCAGCGTCGGAGCGTCCGGCGAGGGATTCGTAACAGGCCAGGTTGTAGAGGAGCAGCGCCTCGTCACCGCCCCGCTCCGCGGCGCCCGCCAGCAGGTCGGCCGCCGCCGCGGGCCCCTCGCGCTCGGCGACCATCCCGGAACGGCGCAGCACCTCCCAGCCGACCCAGATGCCGACCAGCCGCCGGAGCTCGGCGATCGGGCGCTCCGCGTCCTCGACCCGGAGGTCGCAGATCCGGTCGACGCCCTCGCGGGTCTCCCGGGAAGCTCCCGTGCGCTCGACGACGACGGCGGCGGACTGCTGCCCCCGACGGTCGCCGCCGGCCTCCTGGCCGGCCTCGAGCGCGGTGACGAGCCGCTCCGCCAGGCTGCCCTTCGCGTCGGCGAACGCATGGGCCATCTCCTCGACGACCGCGCCCGAGGCGAGGATGTTCCCCTGCACGCTGAAGCCGTCGCGTACGAGGTGGCCGGCCCAGTCGAGGCAGTCGGCGCCGGTGAAGGCGGCCGCGCGCCCGTCCGCGGCGACGATCCCGAGCTGGCGGGTCTCACGCTCGGGATCGCCGGCGAGCACGCGCTCGAGCGCCTCCTGCGGGGTGGCACCGCCCGCCAGCTCGTCGAGGGCCCGGCTGCCGTAGACGGCGACGCCGGCGGCCTGCGTCGCCACGGCGCCGACCCCGGCTCGCGCCCACGGCACGACGGCGCCCACCGCGAAGTACTTCGACTGCACCGCGCACCCCACCTCGCCGGAGTCGCCGACGGCGACGATCGAGAAGGTGCTCTTCAGGGGCGGGCGCACGGCGAGCCGAACTCTTGCACGCTCGGCGGTCGCGGCGGCGGGCGGGTGGGCTCGCGGATCGACGGGAAACTCCCGATGCGTAGAGCGGCGGCTCGCGGGATATAGAGAGGCGAGATGCCCGAGACGATCCAGATCGACGTCCCACGGCGCGGGATCGGCCGCGACCTGACCGAGGCGCTCGCCGCCTACGGCCTGCACGCCGAGGTGCTCGACGCCGACGATCGGTGCGCGCTGCGCGTCCGCTTCGCCGAGGAGGAGCACGAGCGCCTGCTGGCGGACGCGGTCCAGGCGATCGAGAGCTACCTCTCGGAGCGGATGCTGCCGCTGATCGTGCAGCGCGGCAACGGCGGTGCGGTCGTCAGGCCGCCGTCCGACTAGCCTCGCGCCCGGACCTGCGCCGTAGGCGCTCCGCCCACACGACCGGCCGGAGCAACGCGAGGCTCACCGTGAGGCGAACCGCGGAGGCGTCGCGCTCGGCGGCCGGCAGGCGTCGCTGCGCTCTCAGGCCGGCGGCCGCCAGGTCGCTGCGGTCGTTCCACAGCGCCACGTGGACGAGCGCGCTGATCGCCTCCCCGGGTGTCTGCCGGTAGCCGCCCCGGCCGGCCGCGCGGAGCGCTTCGTCCCAGAGCGCCGCCGTGCGCGCCCGGTCGGCGGCCGCGATCGCCTGGTGAGCGAGGCCTTGCGCCCGGGAGGCCCGAGCGAATCCGACGCCGATCGGGTAGACGTTCGCGAGCCCCGCGAAGGCGTCGGCGAGGTGACGCGCGAGCCGCCGCGGCGGCCAGGGCGAGGCGTACACCGCGCCGGTGGCGAGCTCGACGGTGCCGTGCAGACGGGCAGGATCGGCGGCCGCGAGCGCAGCGAGCGGCGTACCCGGGTAGACCCTGGCGCCGCTCGAGTAGCTGACGTCGACCGACGGCGGCAGGCCGCGGATGAACGCGATCGACTCGGCGAGGGTCTGCTCGTCCTCCCCCGGCAGCCCGAACATGAAGCCCATGTCGACCGACAGGCCGTGCGCCGCGATCGTCGCGACCGCAGCGTCGAGGTGGCGGCGCCGGAAGGGCTTTGCGTTCGCGGCGGCGACGGCGTCCGAAGCCGTGTCGACGGTCAGGCTGACGTGGCCGTTCGTGGCGGCGACCAGCCGTGCGAGCTCCTCCGGGAACGGCGTCGGGTTGAAATAGGCCCGCCACTGGACCTGCGAGGAGAGCTCCCGCCGCTCGATCCCCTCGAGCACCGCGATCGCATGAGCCGCGTCGGGCAGGTTGAACTCGTCGTCGGCGAAGAAGAGGCGCACCGGCGGTAGGCCGCGACGACGGCTCTCCTCGGCGGCCTGCTCGATCTCGTCGAGCACACGCTCGAGGTCGTTGTTGCGATGCGCGCGGTCGATCGTGGCGGTGAAGCAGTAGGAGCAGCTCATCCCGCAGCCCACGCGCGTTCTTACCGGGATGCCGTTGACGTGGCTGTACCACCGCTCGCGGACGGTCGGCCGTGACAGGAAGTCGATCGTGGCGGCGGGAACCGGATCGTCCCCCCGGCGCAGCAGGCCCGGGACACCGTCCCACGGCCGGCGCTCGGCGAGCAGGTGGACGAGCCGGCGGAACGGGCCCTCCCCGGCGCCGACGACGCCCCACTCGATCTCGAGGTGGTCGAGCAGCTGGTCGGGCAGGTAGGAGAAGGTCGCGCCGCCGGCGACGAGCGGCGTGTCGGGCGCGGCCGCGTGGATCCGGTCCCGGAGCTCCCTGATCTCGGGGAGAAGCGAACGGACGTCGGAGACCCCCTCGCCCTCGAGGCCGTCGACGACGATGCAGTCCTCGATCACCCGGACCCCGAAGCCGACCAGGTCGGGCCGGTACCGCTCGATCGTGCCTTCGAGCAGCGCGTACGGCTGGTCGTGGAGGAACGGGTCGACGATCTCCACCTCGGCGAGGTCGGAGACCGCGGTGCGGAGCCGCTCGAGGCCGTAGGCGGGTACGGGCAGCACCTGCTGGAAGGGGTTCGCGTGCACGAGCAGGACGCGGGGGGAGGAACGCACGATGCGGACGGTACCGTCCTGCCCGGCGACCGACGAGCCGGCGCCGCCCGCCGGTGCTACGCCGGGTCGACGACCCGGGTGACGACGAACGCGTGCTTGCCCACCTGCCGCCCCCGCGCGAACCCGAGCTGCTCGAACAGCTCCACCGTCGCGCTGAACAGGAACCGTCCTTGCGCCTCGCGACCGGCGGTCACCTCGGAGATCGCCTCCACCCGCCCGCCGCCTGCAGCCGCGATCTGCGCCAGGGCGCCCTCGAGGCCGGCGCGCGCGACGCCCCGGCCGCGGTGCCGCTTGTCGACGAAGATGCAGGTGATCCGCCAGCGCGCGGGTGGCGGAGGATCCTTCGCGTACTCGCGCTGGTGCTTGAGCCCGAGCTCCTCGGGGCTGCCGTACTGACACCAGCCCTGCGCGACCCCCTCGTCGTCGAAGACGAGCGCGGCGTGCGCGCGACCGGAACGGACGAGCTGCTCCTTGAGCGTGCGCGGGTCGCTGACGCCGCGCTGGTAGTCGGTGTGGAACCCGATGCACCAGCAGCCGCCGTAGACGCCGTTGTTGCGCTCGACGAGCTCGGCGAAGGCGTCCCAGGTGGAGGCGTCGAGCGGCCGCGTCGCGTAGGGCGCGACCGCCGCGTCGGCAGGCGGTGAGGGCCGAGCCGGCATCAACCCCGGAGGCTACCCGCACGAACCCTGAACCTGGTTCGCGAGAGCGAACCAGGCACCCGCAACCCGCCCCGAAGCCGGAAGCGCCCTTCGCCGCCGCCGGGTGCGGAGCCCGACCCGCGCGGCGCGCGAGCCGGCGCAGCCGGCTCGCTTGCCGAGCGAGCGGAAAACACAGCGCAGGCCGCCGCGCGCGAAGCGCGCGCCGGCCCGAACGGCGCGGGAGCGCCCCGAGCCGGGCCCCGGCCGCCGCCCCCGACCAGCGCGGGGGCGGCCCACCCGCGCCCGCCGACAGGGCGGCGCGAGCCGGCGCAGCCGGCTCGCTTGCCGAGCGAGCGGAAAGCACAGCGCAGGCCGCCGCGCGCGAAGCGCGCGCCGGCCAAGCGAAGCGGGCGAAGCGGGCGAAGCGCTCGACGCGGAGCACAGCGGCAGGCGCGCCGCGCGCGAAGCGCGCGCCGGCCAAGCGAAGCGGGCGAAGCGGGAGGTACAGCGCAGGCCGCCGCGCGCGAAGCGCGCGCCGGCCAAGCGAAGCGGGCGAAGCGGGAAAACATGGACCCAGGCGGGCTCGAACCGCCGACCTCCTGCATGCCATGCAGGCGCTCTCCCAGCTGAGCTATGGGCCCTCCGAGCGCGGACAGTGTAGCCCGTCCGCGGGCGCTCCGAACCGGCGCTGCGGGTGCTCAGGCCGTGGCGACGGTCTCGTGCGGGACGTCGTCCCAGAGATCCTCGAGCCGGTAGTACTCGCGGGCCTCGGGGGTGAAGACGTGCAGGACGACGTCGATGTAGTCGGCGACGATCCAGGTGGCCTCGCGCTCGCCGGCGACGGAGCGGGGCAGCCGGCGGTTGTCGCCCTTGAGCCGGGCGTGCACCTCGTCCCAGATGCTCTTCGTCTGGCGGGGGTTGCCGCCCGTGACGATCACGAAGTAGTCCGTGTACGCGCAGACGGGCTGCATGTCGAGGATGACGACGTCGCGGCCGAGCTTGTCCTGGGCGATGGCCGCGATCCGGCGTGCCTGTTCGAGTGGGCTCAAGCGTTCGCAGTGTACCCGTGACCGGCTTCGTAGAGCCGCCGTGCCCGGATGATCGCGGCGACGCCGGACGGCACGTCGGCGCCGACGTCCTCCCCGTGCTCGAGCCGCCGCCGCAGCTCGGTGGAGGCGACCGGGGTGGGCTCGATCTCGAAGAAGACGACCCGCTCGGGGCGCTCGAGACGCTCGAGCACCCGGTCGAGGCGTGCGCGCGGGAAGCCGGGCCGCGTGGCGACCGCCAGCCGGACCCGCTCGAGCACGGCGTCCGGTGTCTTCCAGGCGAGGAAGTCGCAGAACTGGTCGGCGCCGATCAGGAAGAACTGGTCGGCCCATTCGGGGTGGTCGCGCAGCAGGTCGACCGTGCGCGCGTGCCGGTCGAGCACGACCTCGTCGTCCGGGAACGCCGCGCGGGCCAGCTCGAGCCGGGTCTCCGCCGGCGTCTCGATGCGCTTGTGGCCGGGGTCGGCGGCGACGAGGACGACGAGCGCGGCGAGGGAGAGCTCGGTGCGCGCCCGACGGGCGAGCTCGACGTGCCCGCGGTGCGGCGGGTCGAAGGCACCGCCGAAGAGCCCGAGCGGGTGCCCGGGCGGCTGGTCAGCCAAGCTCGAGCTCCTCGTCTCCCACCTCGACGGTCGCCCCCTTCCTGGCGCCGGCGGCCTTCAGCGCCCGCTCCAGCTCGTCGTCGGAGGGCGGCGTGCCGACCACGCGGTAGCCGCCGTCGGTACGCAGGAGCCGCCAGGTGCGCTGCTTCGGCTCGGGGCGGTAGACCAGGTGGTCGGCAAGCTCGTCGGGGGAGCGCTCCTCGGGCTCGGGAGCGGGAACGAGCGTGGCGAGGCTTCGCCGGAACTCGTCGAGCCCGCGGCCCGTTGCACAGGAGAGGCGGAACACCGCGACGATGCGCGGGTCGTCGACCTCGAAGGCAGGCTCGGGCTCGAGGTCGATCTTGTTCAGGACGACGATCTGCGGGCGCTGGTCGAGCCCCGCCCCGTACGCCTCGAGCTCCGCGTCGATGGTGCGCCACTGCTCGTCGGCCGGCCGGGAGGCGTCGATCACGTGCACGAGCGTCCGCGCACGCTCGAGGTGCGCGAGAAACTCGTCCCCGAGGCCGATGCCCTCGCTCGCTCCCTCGATCAGCCCCGGCACGTCGGCGACGACGATCTGCCGGGAGTCGGTCTCGACGGTGCCGAGCACGGGCTGCAGGGTGGTGAACGGGTAGTCGGCCACCTTGGGCCGGGCGTTCGAGATCCGCGTCAGGAGCGACGACTTGCCGGCGTTCGGCAAGCCGACGAGCGCCGCGTCGGCCAGCAGCTTCAGGTGCAGCTCGACGTCCTGCTCGCCGCCCGGCAGGCCGACCTCGGCGAACCGCGGCACCTGCCGGGTGGGCGTGGCGAAGCGGGCGTTTCCGCGGCCGCCGTGCCCGCCGCGGGCGAGCACGACGCGCGCCCCTCGGCGGTCGAGGTCGGCAATCAGGTCGCCGGTGTCGGAGAAGACCTGGGTGCCGACCGGCACCCCCACCTCGACGTCGTCTCCGTCTGCGCCGTGCTTGCGGGCACCGCGTCCGTTGCCGCCTCGCCCGGCCTTGATCAAGCGGCGGCGCTGCAGCGCCGAGAGGTCGCGCAGAGCCGGATCCGCGACGAGGACGACGTCGCCGCCGTTGCCGCCGTCGCCGCCGTCGGGGCCGCCCTTCGGGACGTACTTCTCGCGGCGGAAGCTCAGGCCGCCGTCGCCGCCCTTCCCGGCCTGGACGTGAATCCGGGCCCGGTCGCTGAACACGGCCTACTCCGGGTCGACGACCGACACGAAGCGGCGCTCGCCGCTCGTCCGGAACGAGATCGTCCCGGCGCGGACGGCGAAGATCGTGTCGTCGCGGCCGATCTGGGTGCCGGGGCCGGGGCGGAACCTGGTTCCGCGCTGGCGCACGATGATGTTGCCGGCTTCCACCGCCTGGCCGTCGAACATCTTCACCCCGAGGTACTTGGGGTTCGAGTCGCGCCCGTTCTTCGAGGAGCCGAGCCCCTTCTTGTGTGCCATCTAGCCTCTCCTCCGGGGACGCATGACCACTACACGTCCTCCTTCGCCTTCAGCGCCGACTCGAGCGCCGCCGATCGCGCCCTTGCGGGCGGCGTGCGCGCGCTCGTACTCGAGCGCGGCCTCGAGCATCGGCCGGTTCCAGGTCTTCGCGCCCTCGGAGATCTGGGCGACCGTCAGCTCCTCGTAGCCGCTCGGCATCCCCTTGACGTGATCCTCCGCCGGCGTCTCGGCGGGCCCCTCGGCGGCCGGCTTCGTCGCCTGCGCAGGCGACGCGTCTTCCTGCTTCGGCGCCGCCTTGCGGCCGCCGAGCGAGATCTCGAGACGCGTCGTCGCAGCGCGAAAGCCGGTGTGGCGCCGGTAGCCGGTGCGGCGCTTGAGCTTGCCGATCCGGATCTTCGGCCCCCGCTCGTGGGCGAGCACCGTGGCGGTCACGGTCGCGTCGCCGAGCAGCACGTCGGGCTGGAACGTCCCGCCTTCATCCGCCTTGACGCGGTCCACGACGAGCGTCTCGCCCTCGCGGACGCGGTACTGCTTGCCACCGAGACGGATGATCGCGTAGTCCATGGTCGAAAAAGAGCGCCCGGGCGCGGAGCCGCGAAGCGGCCGCCAGTGTAGCGGCTCGCCGAGCGGCGCGCACCGGCTGAAGCGGCCGTCGGCCGCGGCGCCGCTACGAGTCGTCCAGGCCCCACTCGCTCATCGGCGTGTAACCCCACTCGTCGCCGCTGCCGTTGGCCGAGGATCCCTCGTCGGTCCCGGACGCCGCCTGAGCGGGCGCCACCTCCGGGTCACGCTCCGGCTTCCGCGCCTGCACCGGCTCGGGGGCCTCGGTCGCCGTGGCCGTGCCGGCGCCCGCGTCGGGTGCCGTCTCGGCTGCGGTCGAGGTCTTCTTCTTCCGGTTGCGCCCGCCGCGCGACCCGCGGCGCGTGTTGCGCTTGGCCGGTGTCGCCTCGGCGTCGTCGCTGCCGAGGTCGCGTTCCGGCAGGTGGATGACGGGAGCGGCGTCCGGCTCGCGGGCGGGGCCTTCCGGCTCCGGCTGCGGCTCGGGCTCCTGCTCCGTGTCCGCGGCGGGCTCGGCGGCGGGCTCGGCGCCCGACCCTGCCCCGGCACCGTCTCCGGCCGTGGCGTCGCCGCCGCTCGAGGCGGCCGCCGCGGTCTTCTTCTTGCGGCCCCGCCCGCCGCGCGACCCGCGGCGCGTCTTCTTCTTCGGCGGTGCCTCCTGCTCGGCGTCGGCCTCCTCGCCGGCGGCCGCGGTCTCCGAGCCTCCTGCTTCGTCCCCGGCCTCTCCCCGGCCGGCAGCTCCTCCGCGTCCTCGTCGGCGGCGGCCCCTTCCTCGGCAGCCTGTTCCTCGGTCGCCGCCCGCTTCTGGAACGGCGCGCGCGGGTGGGCTTCTCGGCCTCCGACTCCGCGGTCAGCGGCTCGTCGGCGGCGGCGACCGGCGCGAGCAGCTCGGCCCACGCGAGGCCGTCGGTGACCGCCGTGATGCGGGCCTTCACCTTCTTGCCGACGAGCTTCGCCGCCGAGCCGACGACGACGTCGACGTCTCCGACCTTGCCGGCGCCGGCGTGCGGGTCGTGCAGCCCGACCTCGCCGAGCTTGACGTCGACCTCCTGGCCGGGCTCGAACGGCGCGTCCGGTGCGACCTTGGCCAGCGTGCCCTGGTCGAGCACCCGGAAGTGGTCGAGATGCTCGCCCTCCTTCCCGACGAGGAAGAAGCGACGCTTGGTCGTCTCCTCGAGCTCGCGCAGGCGCTCGCCGCCGGAGCCGGCGACGAGCCACGCGATCCGTCCCGCGACCTCGACCTTGAACGCCTTCTCGCGCGAGCCGGGCGTCACGAGCGACCGGAGCCGCCGTTCGATGTCGACGGCCGCCGTGTGCTCGGAGACGACGATTCCGTCGCCGCCGCACGTCGGGCACTTCTTCGTCATCACCTCGCGAGGTCCGTCGGTGACGTTCTGGCGCGTCATCTCGACGAGGCCGAGCGGCGAGATCTCGACCACGTAGGTCTTCGTCCGGTCGCGCTCGAGCTCGGCGGCGAGCGCCTCCTCGACGGCGGCCCGGTTCTTCGGGCTCGCCATGTCGATGAAGTCGATCACGATGATGCCGCCGATGTCGCGGAGCCGCAGCTGCCGGACGACCTCCTTGACCGCCTCGAGGTTGTTCTTGGTGATCGTGTCCTCGAGCCGGCCGCCCGACTTCTTGGAGCGCGAGCCGACGAAGCGGCCGGTGTTCACGTCGATGACCGTGAACGCCTCCGCGTAGTCGAAGATCAGGTAGCCGCCCGAGGGCAGGTCGACCCGGCGGCTGAGCGTGGAGCGGATCTCCTGCTCCACGCCGAAGGCCTCCATCAGCGGCTCGCGCTCGCGGTAGCGGGTGACGCGCTCGGCCATGTGGGGAGACGTCTTCTTCAGGTAGCCGACGATGCGCTTGTGCGTGCGGTCGTGGTCGACGAGCAGCCGCTCGAAGTCGCCCGTGAAGAGGTCGCGCACGACCCGCAGCGGCAGCTCCGCCTCCTGGTAGACGAGCGACGGCGCCTTCCCGTCCTTCGCCTTCGCCTCGATCGACTTCCAGAGCCGCTCGAGGAAGTCGAGGTCGCGCTCGATGTCCTCGGGCGAAGCGCCCTCGGCGGCGGTGCGGACGATCACGCCTCCCTGCTTGGGGGCGATCTCCTTGAGGATCCCCTTGAGCCGGTTGCGCTCGTCGTCCTCGAGCCGCCGCGAGACGCCGAGGCCCTCGCCGTGCGGGACATAGACGACGAACCGGCCCGGCAGCGAGATCTCGGTGGTCAGGCGCGCGCCCTTCGTCTTCATCGGGTCCTTCACCGCCTGGACGAGGATCTTCTCGCCCCGCTGGATCAGGTCCTGGATCTTGCGAGCGCCGCGCCGGCCCTCGAGCTCGGGGCCGACGATCTCGTCGACGTAGAGGAAGCCGTTCTTCTCGAGACCGATCTCGACGAACGCCGCCTCCATCCCCGGCAGGACGTTGTCGACGACGCCGAGGTAGATGTTGCCGGCGATCGAGCGGCGCTCCGGCCGCTCGAGGTACACCTCGGCGACCCGGTCGTCCTCGAGCACGGCGACCCGCTTCTCGCCCGCGTCGACGGAGATCACGAGCTCCCGCTTCGCCTTCGGCAGCGGCGCGCGCTTCGGCGCCGCACGGCGCCGCGTCTGCGAGGCGCGCGGCTTGCGCTCGCTCTTCTTCTTGTCCTTGTCCTTGTCCTCGGCCGGCGGCCGCTCGGCAGCCTCGGTCGACGACGCAGCGGTCGACGACGCAGCGGTCTTGCCGCCCGGGGCGGCCGTCTTGCGCTTACGACCCCGCCCGCCGCGCGTGCCGCGGCGGCGCTTCTTCGGTGCAGTGCTCTCTTCCGCGCCGGGTGCCTGCTCTGCGGCAGGCTCCTCGACGGTTACCTCAGTGCTCGGTGCGTGCGACGTGCTCTGGGCACGTGCGTCTTCCTCCGACTTCTTGCGTCGGAACCAAGGGATTGGCAAACGATGTCTCCTGGATCGTGCGCGCGCGCAGCCTCGAAGGGCGCGCGGCGCGGATGGGTGGGAAAAGCCGTGGCATGGCCTTCCCCCAGGGTATCAGCGCGCCGTCAGGCGGCTTCGGCGGCGGGGCGGCGCAGCCTCCCCCTGCGGGCGCGGATCGCCCGCAGCCGCTGGGAGAGCCGCGCCCAGGCCCACGGCTCGAGCTCGACGTAGCGCACGGCCGACTGCCCGCTCGTCGCCTCCAGGTACTCGAACCAGGCGTCGGCCTCTTCGATCAAGAGCAACTCGAGCGCTTCTTGGTGTCCGGTCAGAGCCATGCGGGCGTCACCTCCAGTCGATCACGAGAGGTTAGGACCTGGACCGGACGGCGCCTGCCTCGCGAGCCGGGACTGGAGAAGAGCGGGGAAACTGCCGATGCTCGACCTGCAATGGCAGACGATCGGAGCGGTTTCGGGGCGGGCGGCGGGAACACGGGGCTGCCTGCCGCGGGCGCACTCGCCCGGGCGGGTGTGTTCGCCGACCGGTCGTTGCAGGACGCCCTCCGCCGCCGCCGCGGTGCGGGAGCGGTCGCGACCGAGCTGCTCGCCGCGGGCGGGCGCGTTCCGGCGCCGCTGCTCGCGGTGGCGCTCGAGGCGCGCCGGCGCCGCCCCGACGGCCGGCACGAGGCAGACGAGCAGCCCGCGCAGCCGAGGCGCCTCGAGTCGGTGCCGGACTCCGGGGCCGGCGAGGGCGACGGCGCCGAGCCGCCGCTCCCGCACTCCTCGCCGCCCCTGCACCTCGCACCGCAGCCGCCCGACCCCGAGCCTGCCACGCCGACGCCGGCCGCGGACGGCGACCAGGTCGTGCAGCTGCATCCTGCCGCCGAGCCGTCGCCCACCGACGAGCTCGCCGCCGCCCGCGACGAGGCGGCAGCGCTGCGGGCCCGGCTCGCGGAGCGCCGGCCGGAGGTCGCGTCCGAACGCTCGTACGACTCCGGCGCGCACACGCTCTTCGTCGGGATCGGGCAGTCGTACCGGACGTTCACGCGGCCCGGTGCCGCGCCGCCGCCGGGCGCGACGCTGGAGCTCGAAGGCCGCGCCTACCGGGTGGTCAGGGTCGGCCCGTCGCCGTTTCCCGGCACGGACGAGGCCTGCGCCTTCCTCGAAGCGCTCGCCGACTCGAAGTAGCGCACCGCCGCCTCGCCGATCGCCCGCGTGCCCCCGTAGGCGACGGCGCCCTTCACCGCCCAGCCGGCCACCGGGACGACGTCCAGCAGCTCGCGCGCGACCGTTCTGAGGCCGAATCCGGCGCCGACGACGCCTGCGAGCTCGACGGCCCGGCGGTTGTCGATCTCCTCGCCGTAGGCGAGAGCGATGCGGAGCACGAGCCGCGCCTGGTTCAGGGTGAGCACCGGCAGGTCGACACCCGGGACGAAGACCGCCGCCGCGACGATCGCGTTCCGGCGGGCGAACAGCGCGGTCAGCCGGGCGCAGACGGCGGGCCGCAGCACCGGCAGGCGGGCGGCGAGCGCCGTCCCGTCCTCGCCGAGCCGGGCCGCCAGCACCCGGGCGATCTCGTCGAGCGGGAACCCCTCGCCGGCGGGCACGCGCACGAGGTCGGTCGCGAGCACGTAGGGAACGGTGTCGGCGTCGGTGACCGCGACGATCGGGATGTCGGCCTTCCAGGCCGCGTGCAGCGCCTCCTCGTCCGGCGCGCCGAGCCAGACGACCGCCGCGGCTCCGTCGACGCGCCCCTCCACCACCGCCGACGCGTCACCGCCGGCGCGGAGCTCGCGGGCGAGCAGCGGGACGAGCTCGCGCGCGCCCGCGACCGCGAGCGGACGCTGGTCGCCCGATCCCCTGCGCACCTCGCGCAGCACGGCGAGGAACGAGAGCGGCCCGAGCTTCGCCGACCGGCTCATGGGTCGACCTTCGGTTCACCCATGAGCGCCGCTCCGGCGCCGGCGAAGCCGGCGCCTGCGCTCATGGTGAGCTCCGTCAAGCCTACGCTCAGCGCTGATGGTGAGCTCCGTCAAGCCTACGCTCACCCGAATCGCCGTCCCGGCCGCCGCATGTAGATCGCCTGCAGCACGCCGATCGCGAGGAAGTTGGTGATCATCGACGAGCCGCCCACCGAGACGAACGGCAGCGGGATGCCCGTGATCGGTGCGATCCCCATCGTCATCGCCGAGTTCACGAACACCTGGAACAGGAACATGAACGCGATTCCTCCCGCGACGACCGCGCTGTACAGGTCGCGCGCGACGGTGATGATCTTCAGGGATCTCCAGACCACGAGCAGGTAGAGCAGGAGCAGGATCGACGCGCCGAAGAAGCCGTGCTCCTCGGCGAGCGACGCGAACGCGAAGTCGGTGGAATGCGCGGGCAGGTAGTTGAGCCGCGTCTGGGTCGCGCCGATGACGCCGCGGCCGCGCAGCCCGCCGGCGCCGACGGCGGTGATCGACTGGCGCAGGTTGTACGTCGAGCCGCGCGGGTCGTTCGACGGGTGCGTGAAGCCGGTCAGGCGCGCCGCCTGGTACGGCTTCAGCACGTTGACGCCCGACGAGGGCAGCACCCAGAGGATCGCGAGCGCCACGGCGACGGTGCAGACGAGCAACAGCAGCAGGTGCACCCAGCGGAGGCCGCCCACGAAGAGGACGCCGGCGAGCGCCGCCGCGTAGACGAGCGCGGTGCCGAAGTCGGGCTGCACGAAGACGAGCACGATCGGTGCCAGGCCGTAGCCGAGCACCACCACCGGCGTTCGGATCGACCCCAGGTTGCGGCTCCGCTCCGCGACGAACGCGGCGAGGGCGAGCACGAACAGCACCTTCCCGAACTCCGACGGCTGGAAGGTGAAGAAGCCGAGCCCGATCCAGCGTTTGGAGCCACGGGTCGCGGCACCCGAGAGCAACACGAGCCCCATCACCCCGAGCGTCCCGAAGTAGATCGGGCGGCGCAGCCTGCGGTAGCGGGCCGGATCGACGAGGAGCACGCCGAGGAAGAGCACGGCGCCGGCGCCGGCGTACAGCCCCTGCCGGGTGAGCGCCGACCCGGTCGCGTCGTGACGGGTGATCCCGCCGATCGCCCAGAGCCCGTAGGCGGTGAGGGCGAGCAGCGCCCCCATCAGGACCCAGTCGAGGCGCTGCAGGAGCCCGGGCAAGCCCATGGCTTCCGTGTCGCGCCGGCCGTGCAGCCCCCGTGCTCTCGTGTCGACTGCTTCGATCGCCATCAGTCGCTCGCGTGCGCCGTCGTGGTCGCGGTCGTGTGGAAGTAGTGCTCGAACACCTTCAGTGCGGCGGGCGCGGCCGCGGTGCCGCCGTGGCCGCCGTTCTCGATCATCGCGCAGACGACGATCGTGGGCGCGTTGTACGGCCCATAGCCGCACCACCAGGACTGGTTGAGCTTCACGGCGTTCGGATAGCCGGGCACGTTGACGACCTTCTCGGCCGACCCGGTCTTGCCGGCGATGTCGAACGCGAAGTGCCCGAAGACGCCGTAACCGGTGCCGAAGGTGGCGTGCGTCGCCTCCTCGAGGCCCGCCTGCACCGCCTGCAACGCCGCGGGGTCGACGTTCGTCGCCTCGGCCGGCTGCACGCCGAAGCGCCGCAGGACGCGCGGCGGCTGCTTCTTCGTGCCCGGCAGCTCGACGTCGGCGGCGAGATGGGGCGTGACGAGCTTGCCGCCGTTCGCGATCGTCGCGTAGAAGCGCGCCATCTGCAGCGGCGTCACCAGCAGGTCGCCCTGGCCGATCGAGAGGTTGATCGAGTAGCCCGGCTTCCAGATCCGGTCGACGTAGCCCTTGCAGGGCGGCCCGCCGAAGCGCTTGCAGCGCCACTCGGGGGTCGGCACGGTGCCGGACACCTCGGAGCTGCCGCCGATGTCGAGCCCCGTCGGCTCTCCGAACCCGAACCGGTTCGCCCACTGCTGGAGCGGATGCCCGCGGTCCTGCGGCAGCGCGTAGAACTTCTGCCCGAGTTGGTAGAAGTAGGTGTCGCACGACTGGGCGATCGCCGTCTTCAGGTCCATCCACTGGTCGATCAGCGGCGTCCAGTTGTGGAACACGGTGCCGTGGTCGACGATGTCCGGGGTGCACTTCAGCTGCGTGTACGGCGTGATCAGGTGCTCCTGCAGCGCGGCGAGCGCGGTCACCGGCTTGAACGTGGAGCCGGGCGGATAGGCGGCGCTGATCGCACGGTCGATGCCCGGGTTGTTGTGGGCGGCGGCGACCTTCGGGATCGAGCAGCGGGCCCGAGCTTCTTCGGGTCGGGGCGGCCGGAGAAGATCGACGGCTTGTACGTCGGGTTCGACGCCATGGCGAGCACCGCGCCGTCCCTCGGGTCGAGCGCGACGAGCGCGCCGCCGTTCGCGAAGCGGCCCTCGGCCGTCGCCCGCGCCACCTTGATCCCGTAGGTCAGGGCCTGCTCGGCCGCCCGCTGGAGCCCGATGTCGAGCGTCAGCTTCAGGGCCTCGCCGGGGGTGGGCTGTGTCTCGAGCACCGCCGCCCCCTTCGGGCGTCCGAGCGAGTCGACCGTCAGCTGCGCCTTGCCGTCGCGGCCGCGCAGGTAGCTGTCGTAGGTCGACTCGACGCCCGCCTGCCCGATCTGGTCGGTCGGCTGGTAGCCCTTCTTCTTCAGCGCCTTGTACTCGGTGGGCGAGATCGCCCCCACGTAGCCCAGCACCTGCGCGCCGAGCGACTGGTACGGGTACTTGCGCAGCCAGCTCTCCTGCAGGCGCACGCCGGGGAAGTCGGAGCTGCGCTCGAGCAGGTAGTCGACCTGCGCCTGCTTGAGCCCGCGCTGGACGACGATCGGCGTGAGCGGGTCGTCCCGGTGCTCGTGCATCCGGCCGAGGATCTGCGGAACCGTCACGCCCGTGATCGAGGAGAGCGCCCGGAGCTCGGCGCGTTCCTTCGGCCAGGTCTTCGGCAGGTCGGCAGGCCACAGCTCCACCCGGGTGCCGGGGACGTTCTCGACGATCAGCTTGCCGTTGCGGTCGAGGATCGGCCCGCGCGGCGCCTCGATGCGAATCGTCCGCACCCGGTTGTCGTTCGCCTGCGCGAGGTAGCGGTCGCCGGAGAGGACCTGCAGCGCCCAGAGGCGCAGGAACAGCACGGCGAACACTCCGACCGCGAGGAAGCCGAGCATCGCGACGCGGAACGCGAGCTGCGGGGTGAGCCGGTAGGGCTCCTCGACCCGCGGGTCGCCGGGCAGGAACCGCCGGTGGGGCCGGGGTGCGTTCGTGCTAGCCAAGCAGGCGCACCTCGCGCACCCGGTCGCCGAGCTCGAGCGGCGGGAAGAGCCGGCGGACGAGCGCGTAGACCGGCAGCGTCATCAGCAGGTTCAGGAGGAGCCCGCTCGGGAGCCCGCGCACGACGAGGCCGGCGGGCGCGGGCTCGCCGAGCACGAACTGCAGCGCGAGCTGGCCGAAGGCGTACATGCCGGTGACGACCGCCACCGAGAGGAACGGCGCGTGGAAGCGGTCGCGCGCGGTCGTCTCGCCGTACCGCCCGATCCAGAAGCCGCCGACGGTCAGCAGCAGCGAGGTGACGCCGAGGGTGCCGAGGGTGGCGGTGTCGAGCAGCAGCCCGGTGAGGAAGCCGGCGGCAGCGCCGAAGACGGAGCCGCGCAGCAGCGCGACCGAGAGGAGCGCGACGAGGACGATGCTCGAGTTCCGGAACGGCGAGTACTGGGTCAGCACGGACAGCTGCAGGAGCGCGGCGACGAACAGGACTCCGGAGGCCTTGAGCGCGTCCATCAGCGCTTCGGGACGAGCACGATCACGGACTGCAGCGACGAGAAATCGACCAGCGGCTCGACCTGGATGTTCTGGAACGGGTTGACGTCGGACAGCGACTGGCTGGAGACGGTGCCGATCGCGATCCCGCGCGGGTACAGCGACGGGAACCTCTGGCTGCCGATCGTGCCGGCGGTGATGATCGTGTCGCCGACGCGGACGACCTTCGTCTTCGAGACGCGGTCGAGGACGAGGACGTCGCTGCCGCCGCCGCCGCGGCGGATCACCCCGACGGCGGCCGGCACCGTCAGGTCGGTCGCAGTGACGTTGCTGCCGTTGTCGGTGAGCAGCGTCACGCGGGAGACGCTCGAGCGGACGCGCGAGACGGTGCCGACGAGGCCCCCCACCCCGCCGGGGCTGGGTGCGACGACGACGTCCCCGGACTGCACCCCGTCGTTCGAGCCGGCGGCGATCGTCACGCTCTGGTCGATCGCGCTCTGCGGGTTCGACAGGACCGTGCGTGTTGACGCGGTCGAAGCTCGCGACGCTCGGGGGGCCGTGGTAGTCGAGGGACGCCTGCAGCTGCACGTTCTGCTGCACGGCCGACTCGTCGATGATCACCTGGCGGCGCAGCTTCTCGACCTGGGCGCGCAGCTTCTCGTTCTCCGAGCGGGCGGTCGTGAGCCCGTGGAACCAGGAGACCGTGTCCCGGAAGGGGCGGCTGACGCGGTCGGCCGCGATCTCGAACGGCCGCAGCCCGCCGGCGACCGTTCCCTGGAAGCCGTCGAGCGCCGTCGAGCGGAACGAGACCGTGATCAGGACGAGTGAGAGCAGGACGAGGCCGCCCACGATGATCCGGCGCTTCAGTGCACTGGATCGGTTCGAGGGGTAGCCGGAGGCGGCGGCGCGCTGGACGGAAGAGCCCAGGACCGCAAGACGGACGGTCCGGTTGCGAGGCACAGGCCTGAGCAGTCTAGCCGGGGTCGCGCAAGGAGCTACGGCGCCGGGCTGAGATCGACGTGTCCGCTGTCGATCGCCTCGGCGTCCTGCCTGCGGACGGTGGCGAAGAGGACGGCGGCGCCGATCCCGAGCAGGAGCGCGCCGACGGCGAACGCGACGTGGTAGCCGCGGGTGAGCGCCTCGGCGCGGGAGACACCGTGGAGGCCGGCCGTGCGCGAGGCGGCGAGGGTCGAGAGGATCGCCAGCCCGAGCGCGCCGCCCACCTGCTGGGAGGTGTTCAGGAGCCCCGAGGCGAGCCCCGCGTCCCGTGCCTCGACGTTCGTCGTGGCGAGCAGGGTGAAGGGGACGAAGGTGAGGCCCATCCCGATCGAGACGACGACGATCGTGGGCAGGATGTCGACGGCGTAGGAACCGTGCGCCGGCAGGCGCGCGAAGTAGAGGAGCCCGGCCGCGGCGAGCGCGAGCCCGACGTACGAGACGCCGCGCACGCCGAGGTGGCGGATCAGGGGCTGCGAGCCGCCCGCGCCGACGATGATCCCGAGCGTGAAGGGGACGAAGGCGAGCCCCGCCTTGAGCGGCCCGTAGCCGAGGATCTCCTGGAGGTAGAGCGACGCGAAGTAGAACATCGCGAAGAGCCCGCCCATCACCACGAGCATGGCGCCGTTCGAGCCCGAGAGCGAGCGGAGCCGGAAGATGCCGAGGCGGATCAGCGGCGCCTGCGACCGCAGCTCGACCACGACGAAGGTGCCGAGCAGCACGACCGCGGCGGCGAAGAGACCGAGCGTCTTCGGGTCGCCCCAGCCGTAGGTCGGCGCCTTGACGATCGCGAAGACCAGCACGAGCAGCCCGCCGGTGACGGTCAGGGCACCGGCGGCGTCGTACGACGGCGGCCGGTCGTCGGGGCGCGTGTTCGGGACGAAGCGCAGCGCGAGCAGGATCGCGATCACGCCCACCGGCAGGTTGACGAAGAAGACCCACCGCCACGAGAGCGTCTCCGTCAGCAGCCCGCCCAGCACGAGCCCGGCCGCCGCGCCGCCGGCGGCGATCGCGCTCCAGACGCCGAGCGCGCGCGTGCGGTCACGTCCCTCCGCGAACGTCGTCGTGACGATCGCGAGCGCGGCGGGTGAGACGAGGGCGCCGCCGAGCCCCTGCAGGGCACGCCCCGCGACGAGCACGCCGGACGAGCCGGCGACCCCGTTCATCAGCGACGCGCCCGTGAAGACGACGACGCCGAGCAGGAAGAGCCGCTGTCGACCGAGCAGGTCCAGGCGCGGCCGCCGAGCAGCAGGAAGCCGCCGAACACGAGCGTGTACGCGTTGACGATCCACTGGAGGCTCGTCGGGCTGAAGTGCAGCGCCCGCTGGATCGAGGGCAGCGCGACGTTGACCACGGTCGCGTCGAGCACGACCATGAACTGCGCGACGCAGACGATCACGAGGACGAGCCAGCGGTTCGGTTCCGGGCGCACGGCCGCGCAATCTACCGATCGCGCACGTGCACCCAGAGCGGTCCCCACTCGCTCGGCACTGCGGGCCGCTGCCTCATGCGCGTCACAGGCGCAGCACCATCTGGGTGACGACCGACGCCGGCCGGAAGCCGAGGCCGCGGTTGACGCGGAGCATCGGCTCGTTCGTCTCGTCGTTCGAGGTCGTGACGACCGCGACCTCGGGGTGGTCGGCGCGGAGCAGGCGCAGCGACTCGAGCTTCACCGCCCGCGCCAGGCCGAGCCGCCGGTGCTCCGCGACCGTCCCCGTGTCGTCGGTGAAGCCGCTCGTCGACCCGCGCGAGAGGCGAAGCTCGGTGAACGAGCCGATCCGGCCGTCGTCGCGCATCGCGACGGTCAGGCGCATCTCGCGCTCGCGCGCGCGCAGCGAGGCCTCCGAGGCCCGGACGTGGCCGGCGTCCCGGGCGGGAATCTCCATCCCCTCCGGCGCCGGGGCGTCGTCCATCGCGGCTCGCGCGAGCACGTAGGCGCCCAGGTGCTCGTCGGGAACGTGGTCGAGCCAGGTGACGAGGCGCCAGCCGGCGGGCGTCTCCGGCTCCGGCAGGTCGGCCGCCCGCAGGTCGAGCACGGACTCGACGACCCGCTCTCCTTCCACCGCGCCGAACACGCGCGCGAAGGCGGCGCCCTCCGGCGTCGGCGTGTCGGCGTGCAACTGGACGACCCCGAGCTCGCGGCAGCGCTCGAGCGCGGCGTTCGCGAGCGCGCTCCCGACGCCCCGACGGCGCGAGCCGGGCGCCACCAGGAGGTCGAGGAAGGCCGCGGACGGGCCGTGCACGGCGAGCGACGCGAAGCCGCCGCGAGCGAGCCAGATCGACCTGCTCAGCCCCGCCGGGGCGTGACGGTAGAACCCGACGGCCTCCGCGGCAGAGCGGTGCGGCATGCCCGGCGCGAGCTCCGGCGCGCAGGCGGCCTCGACCTCGTACACCGCGAGCAGCGTCTCGTCCGGCGCGGTCGAGGCGTCGATCTCCTCGACCCGCACGGCGCGCCGCTACCGGCCGCGGCCGTTGCGCGAGCGCGCGCGGGAGCTGCGGTGAATCGCGTCGAACTCCTCGAGGCTGCGCCCGGAGCCGACCGCAACGCACGTCAGCGGCGACTCGGCGAGGTGCACCGGCATGTGCGTCTCGTGCCGCAGCCGCTCGTCGAGCCCCTGCAGGAGCGCACCGCCGCCGGCGAGCACGATGCCGCGATCCATGATGTCGGCGGCGAGCTCGGGCGGCGTCTTGTCGAGCGTCGACTTGATCGCGTCGATGATCTGGTTGACCGGCTCCTCGAGCGCGTGGCGAACCTCCTCGCTCGAGAGGATCACGGTCTTCGGCAGCCCGGTCAGCATGTCGCGACCGCGCACCTCGGCCTGCACCTCTTCCTTCATCTCGTAGCCCGACCCGACCTCGAGCTTGATCTCCTCTGCGGTCTGCTGGCCGATCAGCAGCTTGTACTCGCGCTTGATGTGGTTGATGATCGCCTCGTCCATCTCGTCTCCGCCCACGCGCAGCGACTGCGAGACGACGATGCCGCCCAGCGAGATCACGGCGACCTCGGTGGTGCCGCCCCCGATGTCGACGATCATGTTCCCCGTCGGCTCGGCGACCGGCAGGCCGGCGCCGATCGCGGCGGCCATCGGCTCCTCGATCAGGTAGGCCTTCCGCGCGCCGGCGGAGAGGGTCGCCTCCTCGACCGCGCGCTTCTCGACGCCCGTCACGCCGGACGGGACGCAGACGACGACGCGCGGGTGCGCGAACCGGTGCTGGTGCACCTTGTGGATGAAGTGGCGGAGCATCTGCTCGGTGACGTCGAAGTCGGCGATCACGCCGTCCTTCAGCGGCCGGATCGCGCTGATCGTTCCCGGCGTCCGGCCGAGCATGCGCTTCGCCTCGAGCCCGACCGCGTGCACCTCGCCCGTGCGCTGGTCGATCGCGACGACCGACGGCTCCGAAAGCACGATCCCGCGGCCCCGGACATAGACGAGCGTGTTCGCGGTGCCGAGGTCGACGGCCATGTCGCGGCCGCCGAACCCGGTGAGGTAGTTGAAGACGCCCATGCGCCCCGCGACGTTAGCCGAACCCGTAGACGCCCGCGAATCTCCGGGCGAGCACCGAGACGAGCAGCGAACCGGGAAGCCCGACCACGTTCAGGAAGTCGCCGTCGATCCGCTCGACCAGGCCCGCGCCGAGCCCCTGGATCGCATACGCGCCGGCACGCCCCTGCCACTCGCCCGCCGCGACGTAGTGCGCGAGGTCGCGCGGGCGTCAACGCCCGGAAGGTGACCAGCGTCGTGCTCGGTGCCCACCTCCTCCCACGCGTCCGTCCGCAGGCAGAGCCCGGAGACGACCTCGTGCGTGTGCCCGGCGAGCGCCTCGAGCATCGCCTCGGCCTCCGTCGCGTCGGCCGGCTTGCCGAGCAGCTCCCCGCCGAAGATCACCTCGGTGTCGACCCCGAGCACGGGACGGCCGCCCCCGTCGACCGAACGCGCCTTGCCCACCGCCCGCTCGAGCGGCGAGGTGCCGGGCGCCTCGTGGAAGTCGGGCGCGACGACGTCGAACGGGATCCGCAGCTGCTCGAGGATCGCCCGGCGCTGCGGCGAGGTCGACGCGAGGACTAGCGGGAGCTCAGGCGCGCGACCCAGATCTCCTCCGTCGGCCACTTGCGGGCCCAGTCGGCGGTGACATAGGAGTAGAACTCGTGCGTCTCCGCGTCGGCGGGCGCCTGGAGCTCGACCAGCCGCTCGACCTCGAACCCGTTCGCCCGGAGCAGGTCGATCCACTCGCCGTGCCCGAGGTGGAACTCGACCGTGCCCTCCCACTCGAGGCGGTGCAGGCCGAACTGCGGGCGCTGCAGCGTCTCGGATGTTCCGTCGTCGGTCGCGCAGAGGATGACGAGCGTCGAGTTGCGCAGGAAGACGAGCCGGCCGCCGGGGCGCAGCAGGCGCGCGGCCTCGGGGATCCAGCGGTACGGGTCGACCCAGATGGAGGCGCCGTACTCGGAGTGGACGAGGTCGAAGCTCGCGTCGGGCAGGCCGGTCGCGCCGGCGTCGGCCTGCACGAGCGGGAAGCGGATGCCGGTCTCCTCCTGCATCCGCTGCGCGGTGGCGAGCTGCTCCGGCGTGATGTCGACGCCCACCGGCCGCGCCCCCTTCTTCGCGAGCCACGCCGAGAAGTACGCGGTGCCGCAACCCAGCTCGACGATGTCGAGCCCGCGGACGTCGCCGAGGACGTCGAGCTCCGACTCGTCGATCGCCCAGACGCCCCACGAGATCTCGTCGTGCGCCCAGTTGTCCCGGGCGTTCTCGTCCGTGTACTTCCGGTTGTTCGCGGCCCAGTGCGCGGCGTTCGCGGCCGCGTCGTCAGCCCACGAGCCCATCGGGGAACCAGATCCCGATCTCGCGCTCCGCCGACTCGGGCGAGTCGGAGCCGTGCACGAGGTTGTTCGGCATCGCGAGCGCGAACTCGCCGCGCAGGCTGCCCGGGTCGGCGTCGGCCGGGTTGGTCGCGCCGATCGTCTTGCGGCAGGTCGCGATCGCGCCCTCGCCCTCGAGCACGAACGCGAGCGTCGGGCCCGAAGTGATGAAGTCGACGAGCTCGCCGAAGAACGGCTTCTCGCGATGCTCCGCGTAGTGCGTCTCCCCGAGCTCGCGGCTCGCGGTGACGAGCCGGGCGGCGCGCAGCACGAGCCCGCGGCGCTCGAAGCGCGCGACGATCTCGCCGGCGAGGCTCCGCCCGACGGCGTCCGGCTTGGCAAGGATCAGCGTGCGCTCGACGGCCATGCGGCGGCCGAGGTTACCCGGACCGGCGACGGCGCGTGGCGGGAGGGCGCTTCTTGGCCTCGGTGATCGGCACCGCGGCGCTCTCGTCGGCGTCGATCGGCGTCTCGCAGTACGGGCACACCTGCCAGAGCGCCTCGAGCGGCTTGCCGCAGTTCGAGCACGACTGGCGCAGCTTCGTCGTGCACACGGGGCAGATCAGGAAATCCTCGTCGACCTCCGCCCGGCAGACCGGGCAGCGCAGGTCTCGGCCGCCGAGCCGCCGCTCCATCGCCTTGATCTCCAGCTCGCGCTCGCGAACGTCCTCGAGATACTCGGGCGGGCGGAAGAGCATGTAGACGAGCGGCCCGATGAACGGCACGACGCCGATCGCGGTCACGACCAGCACGATCAGCGGATCCTGGATGCGCCGGCGGGCGTCCTTGTAGACCCAGTAGATCGTCGCGACCCAGAAGACCAGCACGAAGAAGATCGCGAGGTTGCGGATCACGTACCACGTCGAGGAGTGGAAGAAGTCGTGGACGCTCGAGAAGGCAGAACCGGTCACAACAGCATTCTTCCTATTCCGTAGCCTGCGCCAAACGCCAGCCCGACGAAGAGCGCCAGGAGGAGGAGCGCGAACAGAAAGACGGTGACCCGTTCACCGGAGCGGTTCATCGTACGCATTTCACTCGTCCGAGGAGAGATCGGCAAGCAGGTAGAGCGAACCGGTCACGAGGACACGGCGGCCGAGCGCCCGCCCGCGGAGGAGCGCCTCGTGCGGGTCGGGCACGGTCTCCACGCGCCGGAAGCGGCTCCGGCCGTGCGCGGCAACGGTCTCGGCCGGCAGCGCGCGGGAGCTCGACGAGCGGGTCGCGACGAGCGTCGGGCCCGCCTGCGAGAGGCGCTCGAGGATCCCCTCGGCGTCCTTGTCGGAGAGCAGCGAGGCGACGACGACGTAGTCGTGCGGACGTGGGAGGCGCTCGAGCAGCCAGTCGGCCGCCGCCGGTGTGTGCGCGCCGTCGCGCACCTCGTCGCCGCGGAGCTCGAAGCGGCCGGGGAGCGACGCCGGGGCCAGCTCGACTTCGCGCCCCAGCAGGGCGCCTGCCGCCGCGGCGCGCGCCGCCGATCCGGATCTCCCGGCCGGGGACGAGGTGCGCGAACTCGTCGTCGGGCAGCACGACCACCGCGTCCGGGCCCGCGACCGCCAGCTTCTCGGCCGCGATCTGCTCGCGGGTCTCGCCGAGGACGGCCGTGTGCTCGAGCGCGACGTTCGTCAGGAGCACGACCTTCGCGTCGATCGTGTTCGTGGCGTCGTGCCGCCCGCCGAGCCCCGCCTCGATCGCCGCCGCCCTCACTCCGCGCGCCGCGAAGTCGGCGAAGGCGGCGGCGGTGACGGCCTCGAACTGCGTCGCCCCGACCGCCTCGGCAGCCGGCCGCACGCGCTCGATCGCGCGGGCGAAGCCGTCCCGGTCGGTGTGCAGCCGCTCGTGCCAGCCGGAGACGTGCGGCGAGGTGTAGGCGAGGCCGCCGATCGTGGCCGCGATCCGGCGGGCTGCGGTCGACTTCCCCTTCGTCCCGACGACGTGGACGGCCTCGAACGACCGCTGGGGATCTCCGAGCCGTGCCAGCAGCACGCGCATCCGCCCGGTGCCGAACCCGTCCGACGGCCACGGCGAGAGCGACTCGAGCCACGTGATTGCGTCACCCCCACCCATGCTCACGAAACCGTCACCACCGCTCCACAGCTCAGCCGAAATCCCTGCAGGTCGCGCTCTTTGCTGGCGGCCACGTCCTGGGGCAGCCACCGTCACGGAAGTGCAACGCGCCCACGGGGCCGAGGTCGCGCCAAACGAGGTGCTCGAGCGCCGGGATCTCCGTCACGCCGCGACGTCAGCCGCCGATGGCATCGAGCTCGCGGCGGTAGCGCTCGAGCTTCTCCCGCTCGGCGGCGACCACCTCGGCCGGCGCGTTCTGCACGAAGCGGTCGTTGGCGAGCATCTTCTCCGCCCGCGCCACCTCGCCGCGCAGGCGCTCCTGCTCGGCCTCGCGATTCCCGTTCTCGCGCTGCGGCGCCCGATCGGGCCGCACGACCGCGGCGAAGATCCGCTGCTCGTCGCCCTCGAGCGCCGGCACCACACCCGAGCGGCGGAACACCTGCGCGTACTCCTGCACCCGGTCGAGCGCGCCGGCGTCGTGCTCGGATCCCGCCTCCGGCCACGGAGAGACGATCAGGCGGGTCGTGCGGTCGGGCAGGAACGACCAGATCTCCTCCGTGACGTGCGGCATCGCGGGATGCAGGAGCTTCAGCAGCCGCTCGAGCGCGGCCGTCGCCGTCGCCCGCGCGTCGGCGTCACCGTCGTAGAGGCGGGCCTTGACGGCTTCGAGGTACCAGTCGCAGAAGTCGTCGAAGGTGAGGTGGTAGAGCTCGTCCATCGTGTGGGCGAAGTCGAACTCCTCGAGCAGCGCCTCGATGCGTCGCTGCGTCTGGGAGAGCCGCGCCAGGATCCACGACTCCTCGAGCGACGTGGGCCGCTCGGCAGGCGCGGCTCCCTCACAGCTCGTGACGATCAGGCGGGCGGCGTTCCACAGCTTGTTGGCGAGCTTGCCGCCCTCCTCGATCGCCGAGAACGAGAACCGCACGTCCTGCGTCAGCGAGTTCTTCATCAGCCCGTAGCGGGTCGCGTCCGTGCCGTACCGGTCGATCAGCTCGATCGGGTCGATGCCCGTGCCGAGCGACTTCGACATGCGGCGCCCGTCCGGCGCGAGCACGGTCGAGTGGATGATCACGTCGGTGAACGGGAGCTCCCCGAGGAGCTCGAGCCCGGAGAAGATCATGCGGTTCTCCCAGAGCCGGATGATCTCGCGGGCCGTCGTCTGGACGTTGCCGGGGTAGAAGTGGGCGAGATCCTCGGTCTCGTCGGGCCACCCGAGCGTGGCGAAGGGCCAGAGCGCCGACGAGAACCAGGTGTCGAGCACGTCGGTCTCCCTCGTCAGGGTGCCCGAGCCGCACTCGGCGCACGCTGCGGGCTCGGTCTCCTCGACGGTCACGTGCCCGTCGGGGCAGTACCAGGCGGGGATCTGGTGGCCCCACCAGATCTGCCGGGAGATGCACCAGTCCGGGGCGTTCTCGAGCGAGTCGATCGCGAAGCGGTGCTGGCTCTCGGGGTGGTAGCGCACCCGGCCGGCGCGCAGCGCCTCCAGCGGGCGCTGCTTGAGCTCGTCCATCGCGCACCACCACTGCAGCGAGACGAGGGGCTCGATCCGCGAATGGCAGCGCTCGCAGAAGGCGACGGAGTGCCGGTAGTGCTCGCGCGACTCGAGCAGGTCGCGCTCGCGGCACCAGTCGAGGATCTTCTCCCCCGCCTCCTTCTGCGTCAGCCCCTCGAGCCCCGCGGCGGTCACGTGCCCGTCGGGCCCGATGCAGCTGGGCTCGGGCAGCCCGTGGTCGCGCCCGATCTGGAAGTCGGTCGGATCGTGCCCCGGCGTGATCTTCAGGGCACCGGTGCCGAACTCGCGCTCGACGCGCTCGTCGGCGATCACCGGCACGCGCTGCTCCGTCCACGGCACGATCACCTCGCGGCCGACCAGGTGCCGGTACCGGTCGTCGTCGGGGTGCACGGCGACGGCCACGTCGGCGGGGATCGTCGCCGGACGCACCGTCGCGATCGCGATGTGCCCGCCGCCGTCCGCGAGCGGGTAGCGGATCGTCGTCAGCGTGTCGTCGGTGTCCTCGTGCTCGAGCTCGAGGTCGGAGAGCGACGTCTCGTGGAACGGGCACCAGTTGATGATCCGGTTCGCCCGGTAGATCCAGCCGCGGCGGTAGAGGTGCACGAAGAAGCGCATCACGGCCCGCACGTAGGCGTCGTCCATCGTGAAGCGGGTCCGGCGGTAGTCGAGCGAGGCGCCCATCCGCCGGAACTGCACGAGGATCTTGCCGCCGTACTCCTCGAGCCACGCCCAGACGCGCTCCTCGAAGGCCTCGCGTCCGAGCTCGCGCCGCGAGGTGCCCTCGGCGAGCAGGGCCTTCTCGACGACGTTCTGGGTCGAGATGCCGGCGTGGTCGTAGCCGGGCTGGAACAGCGCGTTGTAGCCCTGCATCCGCTTGAGCCGGATCAGCGTGTCGCCCAGCGCGAGCTGCAACGCGTGCCCGGTGTGCAACTCGCCGGTGACGTTGGGCGGCGGGTGCGCGTCGACGTACGGCGGGCGCGACGGGTCGGGATCGGCGGCGTACAGCCCCTCGGCCTCCCACCTCTCCTGCCAGCGCTCCTCGACGCCGTGCGGGTCGTAGCGTGGCTGCATGCTCGGCTCACCGCTCATCGGAACGGCCATCCTAGGCTGAGGTGAGGGCTACGCAGCGACTATGCCGCCGATTCTACGCGGCAGACCGCGTAGCCCTGCATCCCCCGGGGGTTGGCGGCGGCGAGCAGCTGCCCGCCTTCCCGGCCGACAGCGCTGACCCGGCCGAGCTCCCACGGGACCCGTCACCTCCACCTCGTGCCCGCGCCGCCCGAGCTCCGCCACCACCTCGTCGCCGAAGCGCGACTCGACGGTGAGCGACCGCGGCGAGAATCCCCGTGGCGCGAAGGACGAGATCAGGTGGTCTGTGTGCCACTCGGGGGCGTCGATCGCCGCCTGCAGGTCGAGCCCGCGGTCGACGTGGCGCAGGAGGACGTGGAGCGCCCACTGCTCCTGCTGGTCGCCGCCCGGCGTCCCGTAGGCGAGCCACGGCTCGCCGTCCCGCAGCACGAGCCCGGGCGAGAGCGTCGTGCGCGGCCGCTTCCCCGGCGCGAGCGAGGACGGGAGCCCCTCCTCCAGCCAGAACATCTGGGCGCGCGTGCCGAGCGGCCAGCCGAGCGCCGGGATCGTCGGCGAGCTCTGCAGCCAGCCGCCGCTCGGCGTCGCCGAGACGAGGTTCCCCCACCGGTCGGCCACGTCCAGGTGCACCGTGTCGCCGCGGGTCGGTTCGCCCTCACCTTGTAACAGACTGTTACTTGCGCCTCGGCGGGGGAGGCGCCCGAGCCCGGGGCGCAGCTCGGCGCTCGCATGCTCGCCGATCAGCGCCCGGCGCTCGGCTGCGTACGCCGGCGAGAGCAGCCGCTCGAGCGGGACGTCGGCGTCGCCGAAGCAGGCGTCGCGATCCGCGAAGGCGAGCTTCGCGGCCTCGGTGACGACGTGCACGAGCTCCGCCTCGGAGAGCGACGCGACGTCGATCCCGTCCAGGATCGCGAGCTGTTGCAGACCGGCCGGCCCCTGTCCCCAGGCGGCCGTCTTGCAGACCGTCAGGCCGCGGTAGTCGACCCTCGCCGGCGGCTCGAGCGTGGCGCGCCACCCGGCGAGGTCGTCCGCCGTGAGCAGCCCTCCCTGCGCGCGGCAGAAATCGTCGATCTCCTCTGCGACGAAGCCCTCGTAGAACGCCCGCCGCGCCTGCTCGACGGTGCCGCCCGCCAGGCGGCGGTAGGTCGACGCGAGGGCGGGGTTGCGGAACAACGAGCCGGCCGCCGGCGCGGGCAGGTACAGCTCGGCCGAGCCGGGCCAGTCGGCGAGGAGCGGCGCGACCCGCTCGATCGTCGCGGCCAGCCCCTGCACGACCGGATACCCGCGTTCCGCATAGCCGATCGCAGGCTCGAGCACGTCGGCGAGCGACCACGTCCCGAACTGCTCGAGGAGCAGCAGCCAGCCGTCGAACGCCCCGGGGACGCAGGCCGCGAGCGGGCCGACCCCCGGGACGGCATCGAGCCCGAGCCCGCGGAACCGCTCGATCGTCGCAGCCGCCGGCGCGACACCCTGCGCGCAGAGGACGAGCGCCTCCTCGCGGTCGGCCGTCCAGAAGACCGCCGGCAGGTCGCCGCCCGGGCCGTTCAGGTGCGGCTCGACGACCTGCAGCACGAACCCCGCCGCGCAGGCGGCGTCGAAGGCGTTGCCGCCACGCTCCAGCACCGCCATCCCCGTCGCGGACGCGAGCCAGTGCGTCGAGGCGACGGCTCCGAACGTGCCGCGCAGCTCGGGGCGGGTGGTGAACATGCGCGCACATCCTCGCAGGATCACTACGGGAAACCTCCGATGCTCGTACCCCTCCGCAGGGGGCACCCTGCGGCCATGGGTGCAGTCTTCGAGGAGCTCCACGCCCCGCTCTCGGAGGAGGCGGCGATGCTCGAGGCGGACCGCTGCCTCGCCTGCGGCGGGCCTGCGGGCGCTCCCTGCATCGACGGCTGCCCCGCGGACGTCGACGTTCCCGCCTTCGTCGCAGCGATCGCCGCCGGCGACCCGGGCGCGGCGGCGAAGACGATCTTCGAGGCGAACATCCTCGGCGGCACCTGCGCCCGCGTGTGCCCCGTCGAGGAGCTGTGCGCTCGCGAGTGCGTGCTGCTGCACGAGGGACGGGACGCCGATCGCGATCGGGCGTCTCCAGCGCTTCGCGACCGAGTGGGCCTTCGAGCACGTCGCCCCCGTCCGCAGGCGCGCCGAGCCGAGCGGACGCCACGTCGCCGTGATCGGCGCGGGCCCCGCCGGGCTGGCCGCCGCCGGCGAGCTGGCGGCGCTCGGCCACGACGTGACCGTCTACGACGAGCGCGAGGAGCCGGGCGGGCTCGTCCGCTACGCGATCGCGCCCTACCGCCAGCTCTCCGAGCCGCTGCCCGACGAGGTGCGCGTGCTGGGTGAGCTCGGCGTCAAGCTTCGCCTCCGGACACCCGTCGACGAGCCGCTGCTCGACGAGCTGCGAGCCGGTCACGACGCGCTCGTGCTGGCAGTCGGGATGGGCGGCGACAGCGACGTCGGCTACCCGGGCGACGAGCTCGACGGAGTCTGGGAGTCGCTGGCCTTCATCGCCCGCCTGAAGACGGGCGGCACGATCGAGACTGGGGCGAGCGCGGTCGTCATCGGCGGCGGCAACACGGCGATCGACTGCGCGATCGAGCTGCGCCGCCTCGGCGTGCCCGACGTGACGATGCTCTACCGGCGCACCGAGGCAGAGATGCCCGCGTACGGCGCACGAGGTCGAGCTCGCACGCGCCGAAGGCGTCCGCTTCGAATGGCTCGCGGCGCCGGTCCGGTTCCTCGGCGACGGGCACGTGCACGCCGTCGAGGCCCTCCGCATGGAGCTCGGCCCGCCCGACGAGAGCGGCCGGCGGAGGCCGCAGGAGATTCCCGGAAGCGAGTTCGTGCTGCTCGCCGACACCGTCGTGAAGGCGATCGGCCAGCGTCCCCGCGAGGAGTTCCTCGCGCTGATCGAGGGGCTCGACCTCGACCGCGGCACCGTCCGCGTCGACGACGACGGCCGCACCACCGTGCCGGGCGTCTTCTCCGCGGGCGACGCGGTCAACGGCGGCGCAACCGTCGTCGAGGCGGTCCGGCTCGCGAAGCGGGTCGCGCGCGCCGTCGACGAGGAGCTGCAGCGATGATCGAGGTTCGCTGGCACGCGCGCGCCGGACAGGGCTCGAAGACCGCCGCCCAACTGCTCGCGGAAGCGATGCTGCGCGCCGGCAAGAGCGTCCAGGCCTTTCCCGAATACGGCCCCGAGCGCCGCGGCGCACCCATGCGCGCCTACACGCGGATCGACGACAGGCCGATCCGCCGTCACGACTCCGTCGTCAACCCCGACGTCGTCGTCATCCTCGACTCGTCGCTCGTCCACGAGGTCGACGTCACCGAGGGGCTCGCGGAGGACGGCCTCGTGCTCGTCAACGCGTCGACTCCGCCGCCGGAGCTCGCGGGACGGCACGTGCTGTGCGTCGACTGTGCACCCGAGACGAGGCGCGTCAACGTGATCATGCTGGGCGCGCTCGCCGCGGCGCTCGGAGAGCCGTCGCTCGAAGGGCTCACCGACGCCGCCTGTGCGGTGCTCGGGAAGAAGGCCGACCGCGCCGACGTCGGCCGGGCGCTCGAGGAGGGATACGCATGCGTGGCCTGAACCCCGGCGGCGTCGTCGTCCGCGAGCCCGCGCTGCAGCCGCGCACCGGCGGCTGGCGCACCGGCATCCGGCCGGAGCTCGAGCGCCGGCGCTGCGTCGACTGCCTGCTCTGCTGGTTGTACTGCCCCGACTCGGCGATCCTGCTCGACGGCACGAGCGTCGTGTCGATCGACTACGACCTCTGCAAGGGCTGCGAGCTCTGCGCCGTCGCCTGCCCCACCGGGGCGATCGAGATGGTGCCCGAATGAGCGCCCGGCTCCTGACCGGCGGCGAGGCCGTCGCGCACGCGATGCGCCAGATCGACCCGGACGTCGTGCCCGTCTACCCGATCACGCCGCAGACGCCGATCATCCAGACGTTCGCGAAGCTGGTCGCGGACGGGGGCGCGCAGACCGCGATCGTCAACGTCGAGTCGGAGCACTCCGCGATGAGCGCCGCGATCGGCGCGGCGCTGGCGGGGGGCAGGACGATCACCGCCACGAGCTCGCAGGGGCTCGCGCTGATGGCCGAGGTCGTGTACATCGCCGCCTCGATGCGCGCACCGATCGTGATGGCGGTCGGCAACCGGGCGCTCTCCGGGCCGATCAACATCCATTGCGACCACTCGGACTCGATGCTGATCCGCGACTCCGGCGTGGTGCAGCTCTTCGTCGAGAACGCGCAGGAGGCATACGACGCGATGCTGCTCGCCACCCGCCTCGCCGAGCGGGAGGACGTGCTGCTGCCTGTGCTCGTCTGCCAGGACGGCTTCACGATCACCCACTCCGCCGAGCCCGTGGAGCTGCTGGACGACGAGACGGTCCGCGCGTTCGTCGGGGAGTACACGATCCCGTTCCCGCTGCTCGACACGGCGCATCCGACGACCCACGGCCCCTTCGCGATGCCCGACTCCTACTTCGAGCTGCGCCACGCCCAGGCCGAGGCGATCCGAGCGCGCGCTCGTCGGGATCGACGAGCTCGGCGCGGAGCTCGCCTGCCTGACCGGCCGTCGCATCGCTCCGGTCGACGCCTATCACGTCGCCGGCGCCGACTCCGTCGTCGTGTGCCTCGGCTCGACCGCGCGGCACGGTGAAGGACGTGGTCGACGACCTCGACGGTGTCGGGCTCCTGCGCATCTGCTCGTTCCGACCCTTCCCGGAAGACGACGTGCGTGCGCTGCTCGCCGACACGCGCGAGGTGATCGTGCTCGACCGGGCCGACTCCCCGGCGGACGCGGCCCGCTCTTCACCGAAATGGCCGCCGCGCTCTACGGGAGCGGCGTGGAGCTGCGCGGCCATGTCTACGGGCTCGGCGGGCGCGAGCTGCATCCGGACGACATCAGGGAGCTGATCGAGCACGCGCCCGGCCGCTACGTCGGACTGAGGAGTGAGGTCGCATGGCACGCCTGAAGACGCTCGTCGAGAACCAGTGCGGCGTGCCGCCGCTCGCCGGTGGACACTCGCTCTGCCAGGGCTGCGGCATCCCGCTCGTCGTGCGCACCGTGCTCGACTCGATCCCGGGGCGCAAGGTCGTCGTCAATGCGACCGGCTGCCTGGAGGTGGCGACGACGCGGTTCCCGACGACGGCCTGGACGGTGCCGTGGATGCACGTGGCATTCGAGAACACCGCGGCCGTCGCGAGCGGGGTCGAGGCGGCCTATCACGCCCTTCATCGCCGCCGCCGGCTCGACGAGGAGATCACCTTCGTCGCGTTCGCCGGCGACGGCGGCACCTACGACATCGGCCTGCAGGCGCTGTCGGGGGCGCTGGAGCGCGGGCACCGATTCGTGTTCTGCTGCTACGACAACGAGGCCTACATGAACACGGGCGTGCAGCGCTCGGGCGCGACGCCGTTCGGCGCGTCGACGACGACCTCCCCGAACGGCAAGGTCGGGCTCGGGAAGATGCAGCAGCGCAAGGACATGACCGCGATCGCGGTCGCCCACCATGTGCCCTACGTCGCCCAGGCCTGCGCAACGCACTGGCACGACCTGTCGCTGAAGGCGGAGCGCGCGGCGGCGGCGAACGGGCCCGCCTTCCTGAACGTGCTCTCGGACTGCCCCGTCGGCTGGGGCCACGAGCCGCGGGAGTTCAAGCGCGTGCTCGACGCCGCCGTCGAGACCCGGTTCTGGCCGCTCTACGAGGTCGTCGACGGCGCCTACCGTCTCACCTACGAGCCTGCCGGGCGCGTGCCGGTACAGGAGTGGCTGCACGGGCAGAAGCGGTTCGCCCACTTGTTCGAGCCCGAGAACGCCGACCTGCTCGCCTACGTCCAGCGTCGCGTGGACGAGGAGTGGGACGCTCTGCTCGCGCTCTGCGCCGCGCCCGCGGCGGTGCCCGCCTAACGCCGGGAGGCGAGGCCGGCGCCGACGTGCGCCAGGATCGCCGTCAGCAACTCGAACGAGTGCATGACGTGCTCGTGGGCGAGCTCGCGCGCGCCGCCGCGCGAGCCGGCGGCGAGCGCCTGCCGGATCGCCCGATGCTCCGCCTGGTTGCGCTCGTAGAGCCGGTCGAGCTCGTCGTCGACGGGCGCCCAGACGGCTGGGCCTGAGAACGTGCGCCGCGCAGCCTTGGCGACGCCTTCGACGTAGGGAAGCTCCGCGACGCGGTAGAGCACGTCGTGGAAGGCGTGGTTCGCACGCATCCACTCCGCCATCAACGAGCGTCTCGGATGGCCGGGCTCGTGCGAGCGCAGCTCGCGCGTCAGCCGCGCAAACCGCTTCTCGCACTCCTCGAGCTCCTCCAGGGACTCCGGCGTCAGCTTCGCCGCGGCGGTCTCGGTCACGAGCGCCTCCAGCTCGGCCCGCACGAGGAACGCCTCCCGCAGATCGTCGTGCGAGAGCGTCCGCACGCGCACGCCCTTGTTCGGCTCGAAGGAGACGAGCCCGAGCGCCGCGAGCTTGCGGAGAGCCTCGCGCACCGGCGTGCGCGAGACGCCGAAGCGCTCCGAGAGCTGTTCCTGCCGCAGCACCGAGCCGGGAGCGAGCTCGCCGGAGACGATCGCCTCCTCGATCAGGACGGCGATGTCGTCGGCCTTGGTGGATTCGAGGCTCACGCCAGGAGATCGTACGCCGAGATCGTGAGGAAGTCCTTCAGCGGCACCGAGAGCGCGACGTCCGCGAAGAGGTCCTTCGCCTGCTGTGCGGCCTCGACCCGCGCGATCTCCTCGCGCACCCGCTGCTCGTCGAAACGACCGGACTGCACCCACGACCAGACCTGCGCGCGCGAGATCTCCGCCGTCGCTGCATCCTCCATCAGGTTGTCGATCGCGGCCGCCCCGACTCCCTGCAGCCACGCGTCGAGGTAGCGGACGCCGACGCTGACGTTGACCCGCAGGCCCTCGTCGGTGATCGAGCTGCCCGGAATCTCGAAGTCGAGCAGCTGTCGCTCCGTCACCTCGACGTCCGGCCGCTTGCGCTCGACCTGGTTCGGGCCGGTCGCCGAGCACTGCGTCGAACTCGGCCAGCGCGACCGGCACGAGATCCGGATGGGCGACCCAGGTGCCGTCGAAGCCGTCGCCGGCTTCGCGGCGCTTGTCCTCGCTCACCTTCGCGAGCGCGACCGCGTTCACCTCCGGGTCGCGGCGCGACGGGATGAACGCCGCCATCCCGCCGATCGCGTGGGCCTCGCGCGCGTGGCAGGTCCGGACGAGCAGCTCGGTGTAGGCGCGCATGAACGGGACGGTCATCGTCACCTGGACCCGGTCGGGCAGCACCGCCCCCGTCTTCTTGATGCAGCTGAAGATGTAGTCCCAGCGACCCGCGTTCAGCGCGCAGGAGTGGTCGCGAAGCTCGTAGAGGATCGCGTCCATCTCGAAGGCGGCGAGGATCGTCTCGATCAGCACCGTGCACTTGATCGAGCCGTGCTCGAGCCCGAGCTCGTCCTCCGCGAGCGCGAAGGCGCGAGCCCAGAGCCGCGCCTCCTCGTGCGACTCGAGCTTGGGGAGGTAGAAGTACGGGCCCGTTCCCCGCTCGAGCTGCTCGCGCGCGTTGGCGTGCACCACGAGCCCGAAGTCGAAGAGCGACGCGCTGACCGGTTCTCCGTCGACCTCGTGGTGCCGCTCGAGCAGATGCCAGCCGCGCGGCCGGATCAGCAGCGTCGCGATCTCGTCGTCCAGGCGGTAGCGCTTCTCGCCGGTGTCGAGCTCGATCGTCCGCCGCACGGCGTCGTGGACGTTCTGCTGCCCCTCGACCACGTTCTCCCAGGTCGGCGAGTTGGCGTCCTCGAAGTCGGCCATGAAGACCTTCGCGCCCGAGTTCAGCGCGTTGATCATCATCTTCCGCTCGACCGGGCCGGTGATCTCGACGCGGCGGTCCTGCAGGTCGGCGGGCGCCGGAGCGACCGTGAAGTCCTCCGGCGCCCGCACGAACTGCGGTTGCCGCCCCCGTCCTGCCTCCCGCGCCGCGAGCAGCCGCTCGCGTTCGGAATTCAGCTCACGGTGCAGGCGGTCGACGAACGCGAGCGCCTCCCGCGAGATCACGTCGTGGCCCTCGGCCGAGATCACGCGTCGAATCTCATGCTCATGCGAATTGGGCTTCCTCCGTCGACCCGTGCAGGGCGAGGGTCGAGCTCTCGCCGCCCGACACCGCCTGCATCACCTGGTCGAAGTATCCCGCACCGACTTCGCGCTGGTGCCGGGTGGCGGTGTAGCCGTCCCGCTCGAGGTCGAACTCGCGCTGTTGCAGGTCGACGTACGCGCTCATGCCGCGCTCACGGTAGCCGCTCGCCAGCTCGAACATCGAGGCGTTCAGTGCGTGGAAGCCGGCCAGGGTGATGAACTGGAACCGGTAGCCCCACTCGCCGAGCTGCTGCTGGAACCCCGCGATCTCGTCGTCGGAGAGCGCCTTCTTCCAGTTGAAGGACGGCGAGCAGTTGTAGGCGAGAAGCTTGCGGGGATGACGCTCGTGGATCGCCTGCGCGAACTCCCGTGCCTCGCCGAGGTCGGGCGTCGAGGTCTCGAACCAGAGGACGTCGGCGTACGGGGCGTACGCCAGCGAGCGGGCGATCGCGCTCTCGAGCCCGTCCTGCACGTGGTAGAAGCCCTCGCTCGTACGGGTGCCGGTCACGAACGGCGCGTCGATCTCGTCGACGTCGGAGGTGAGCAGGGTGGCGCTGAGGGCGTCCGTGCGGGCGACGAGCACCGTGGGGACGTTGAGGACGTCGGCCGCGAGCCTCGCCGCGGTGAGCGTCCGGACGAACTGCGAGGTCGGCACGAGCACCTTCCCGCCGAGATGGCCGCACTTCTTCTCGGCGGCGAGCTGATCCTCGAAGTGGACGCCCGCCGCGCCCGCCTCGATCATGCCCCGCATCAGCTCGAACGCGTTCAGCGCCCCACCGAAGCCGGCCTCCGCGTCGGCGACGATCGGCGCGAGCCAGTCGGTGCCGTCGTGCCCCTCGGACCAGTCGATCTGGTCCGCGCGCAGGAGGGCGTTGTTCAGACGGCGGACGAGCTGCGGCACGGAGTTCGCCGGGTACAGGCTCTGATCCGGATAGGTCGAGCCGGCGAGGTTGGCGTCGGCGGCGACCTGCCAGCCGGAGAGGTAGATGGCCTGCAACCCCGCCTTCACCATCTGCACGGCCTGGCCGCCGGTGAGCGCGCCGAGGGCGTTCGAGGTAGCCGGAAGGAGTCTCCGTGGGGGCGGTCAGGAGCCGCCAGAGCCGCTCCGAGCCGATCCGTGCGAGCGTGCACTCGGGCACGACGGAGCCCGCGCAGCCGCACGACGTCGTCGGCGTCGTAGCTGCGGGTGATTCCCGTCCAGCGCTCGTCCTCGGCCCACTGGCGTTCCAGACGGCGTGGCCTGCTCTTGGATCCGATCTCTCCTGTTCATCACGGCTCTCCTGGTCCGAATCTCGAGTACCGGGATCCTAGATGTGAGACGGATAACCGTGTCAAACCGCAGATAATGGCGCGAAACGATGGGTTTACTTCGGATCCAAAACGTGCAACACTCTGGATCCGAAAGGAGGAGCGGGTATGGCGGAGACGGCAATGATGCAGTCGCTCGAGGAGACGACGGACGAGCAGCAGGAGCCGATGTGGGAGCTCGCGGAGTGCACGTGCCCCGAGTACTGCGAGCGCGACCACGAGCTCGACTAGAAGCCGCGGTAGACGACGGGCGGTCGCATCGGGGCGCCCGGGACGCCGCGGGCGCCCATCGTCTGCCTGCCTCGGGCTGCGCGACCGCCGGCGGAGCGGAGCCCGCCGCGCACGGCTTCGCGCGTAAGCAGCGCCGCGCGCGGGCCGCCGAAACGTCCCGTAGCGGCGAGCTCCCTGTTCGCTTGCAGCGCGGGCAGCACGCGCCGCCCCGATCGCGCGCGGCCGGCACCAGAGGAACGCATCGGTCACCCCCGTCCGCGCGGTCCGGGCGCCGGCCGCACAACGCGGGCGAAGCCACTCGACGCCCGGCGGCCGTCCGCCGGTAGGTCAGGCGCGCCGCCCCGCCGAGCCGCGGCGCGAGCCAGGCGATGCCGGTGCGACTCCCGGCGGCCGCCGAGCCGGCCGAGGCCGCGGCCACGCTGCGGAGCCGGGCGGCCGCCACGCGCCGACCGGCGCCGCGCCGCGCCGGCGGGTCGAGCAGCAGGCGGCCGTGCGTGGGCTCGACCGCGGCGATCGAGCCCGCGGGGATCGACCGGCGGCGGCGCAATCTGCGCGTCCTGACGATCAGCGCGTCCGCGCGACCGGCGGGCGAGGCGAGGACGACCTGCTCGACCCGCGCACCGAGCGGCTCGACGATCAGTCCTTCGGCATGCGCGAGCCAGTAGTCGAGCACGCTGCTGCCGCGAGGGAAGACGGACGGCGGTGACACGCTCGGGCTTGCCTTCCCCGAGGGCGCGAATTCACACCAGCGCCGGCCCCGCGGCGAGGTCAGCGGGCGGTCCACCCCAGGTCGATCGGCACGGGCACGCCCGTGATGCCCCGGCCCGACGGGCCGAGCAGGAAGGCGACGAGGTCCGCGACCTCCGACGGCTCGAGCAGGCGCTTGACGGCCTGCCGCTCGAGGATCACCTCCGCCAGCACCCGCTCCTCCGGCAGCCCGTGGGCGGCCGCCTGGTCGGCGACCTGAGCCTCGACGAGCGGCGTGCGGACATACGCCGGGCAGACGGCGGTGGCCGAGATGCCGACGGCGGCTCCCTCGAGCGCGAGCGTCTTCACGAGGCCGAGCACGCCGTGCTTCGCGGCGACGTAGGCCGCCTTGTAGGGCGAGGCGGTCAGGGCGTGGGCGGATGCGATCACGCAGATGCGGCCGTCGCCGGAGGTTGCGAGGGCATCCCACGCGTGCCGTGCGAGCAGGAAAGGGGAGGTGAGCAGCAGCGCCAGGATCGCGTCCCAGCGCTCCTCCGGGAACTCGCGGACCGGGGCGACGTGCTGGATGCCCGCGTTCGGGACGAGTGCGTCGAGCCGGCCGTGGCGGGCGAGGGCGTCCGTCGACGACCTGCCGGTTGCCCTCGCGCGTGGTCAGGTCGGCGTCGTCGACGTCGACACCGTACACCGTCCAGCCGTCGGACTCGAGCCGCGCGACGATCGCCGCGCCGATGCCGCCGCGGGCGCCGGTCACGAGCGCGACGCGAGCCATCAGTCGTAGGAGCGGAAGACGACCTCGGCCACGCAGACCGGCTTGTCGCCGCCCTCGCGCTCGACGACCGCGGTCATCGTCACCTGCCGCCCGCCCTCGAATTCCTCGACGTGCTCGACCTCGAAGCCAACCCGCACCCGCGAGCCCGAGGGGAGCGGTGCCGGGAAGCGCACGCGGTTCAGCCCGTAGTTGATGCCCATGCGGCCCGTGCGCGGCACGACCTCGTAGGAGGCCACCGGAATCAGCGACAGCGTCAGGTAGCCGTGCGCGATCGTCGTCCCGAACGGGCCGTCCTGCGCCCGCTCGCGGTCGACGTGGATCCACTGGTGGTCGCCGGTCGCCTCCGCGAACGCGTCGATCCGCTCCTGCGGCACGTCGATCCACGAGCTCGGGCCGAAGCTGTCGCCGGGATTCACGAGGCCTCTCCCCAGCGCACGACGGTCGCCGCCCACGTGTAGCCGGTGCCGGCGGAGAGCAGCAGCACGTGGTCGCCGTCCGCGACCCGGCCCGCACGCACCGCCCGGTCGAGGCCGAGCAGCGAGTCGACGCCGCTCATGTGCCCGGTGTCGTCGAGGTACACCGCCTGATCTTCGCGCATTCCGAGCTCCGAGAGCAACGCCAGGAACATCGAGCGCTTCGTGTGCAGGGGGCAGACGAAGGCGATCTCGTCGAGCGTCAGACCGGAGCGCTCGACGGCCCCGCGCGCCGCGGCGACGAAGTTCGGAAGCGACTCCTGGTCGAGACCATCCTTCATCTCGGCCGGGTCCTGCACGTCGAGGAAGCGGTAGCCGTCGGGATCGACCGACCCGCCCCCGGGCACCTTCACCTGGAGCGAGTACGCGCCGTTCGTGATCGCGTGCGCGCCGAGAATCTCGTTCCGGGCCGAGTCGCCGGAGAGGATCCCGGCGACCGCACCGTCACCGAAGTTGAAGGCAAAGCGCGAGCGCTCGTTCGTGTAGTCGAGGAGGTAGGACTCGCGGCAGGCCGCGACGACGAGGATCGTCTTCAACTCCGCCTCCGCCCGCAGCATGTCGCGCGCGACACGCAGCGCGATCGGCGTGCCGTGCGAGACGTTGTCGTACTCCATCGCCCACGCGTTCGTCGCACCGATCCGGTGGGCGATGTGCGGCGCGACCTGCCAGATCGCGTAGTCGCGCCACATCGAGCCGTAGTACAGGACGACGTCGATCGACTCGGGATCGAGGCCCGTCTCGGCAAGTAGCCGCTCCGCCGCCGTAACGGCGAGGTCGCTGACGTGCTCGTCCGCGCCGGCGATGTGCTTGCCGCGCAGGCCGAACTTCTCGACCAGCACCGCCTCCGGGATGCCGGAGCGCTCGGCGATCTCGGCAGCGGTCAGCCACCGCTCCGGAAGATACGAAGCGGTCGCCGCGAGCCCCACCCGTCTCATGCGCGCGCGACCTCGAGAATGCGGCGCACGATCCGCTCGAGCTCGACGAACACGCGTCCCGGGATCCCGTCGCCGTCGCCCCAGAGGATCCAGCGCATGCCGACGAGCTCGCCGAGCCCCATCAGCGCATACGCGGTCACCTCCGGGTCGAGCTTGCCGATCTCACCGTCGGCCATCGCCGCCTGCAGGGCGCTGACGTACCCTTCGGAGACGCGTTCGTAGTGGTAGCGCAGGAGCTCGGGCGCGACGAACTCCGACTGCCTGATGATCCGGTAGAGGGCGGGATGCTCGCGCGTGAAGCGGAAGTAGGCGTCGAAGCCGAGGAGCTCCGACTCGATGCGCGTCGTCCCACGCTCGGCCCCCTCGCTCATCGCGCGCCGGATGCGCCGGTTCAGGTCGCGCATCAGCTCCTTGAAGATCGCCTTCTTCGAGTCGAAGTAGAGGTAGAACGTCCCGGTCGCGACGCCTGCCGCGGCGGCGACCTTGACCACCGACGCGTCGTGGTAGCCGAGCTCGCCGAACACGCTCTCGGCCGCGTCGAGCAGCCGGCGGCGCGTGTCGAGCCCCTTCCTCGAGAGCGGGCGGCCGTCGACGTTCGTGACCACGATATCCGTCACACCGGCACCTGCAGTTCTGATTTCTGAATCTTCCCCATCGAGTTGCGCGGGAGCTCGGCGACGAAGCGCACGGCCTTCGGAACCTTGAAGCGCGCGAGCCGTCCGCGGCAGAACTCGATCAGCTCGTCGGTGGTGCAGTCCTCGCCGTCGAGGACGACGAACGCCACCCCGACCTCGCCCCAGCGCTCGTCCGGGATGCCGACGACGGCGGCATCGGCGACGAGCGGATGCTCGTGCAGCACCGACTCGATCTCGGCCGGGTACACGTTCTCGCCACCCGAGATGAACATCTCCTTCAACCGGCCCTTGATCCAGAAATATCCTTCGTCGTCGCGCTCGACGATGTCGCCCGTGTGCAACCAGCCGCCGGCGAGCGTCGCCGCCGTTGCCTCCGGGTTGCGCCAGTAGCCGGGGAAGACGTTCGGTCCGCGCACGAGCAGCTCGCCCGCGGGACCGACGTCGACGTCGACGTACGGGTACGGCTTGCCGGCGGATCCGATCTTTCGCATCGCATCCTCGGGCGGCAGGCACAGGACGTTCGGGGAGGCCTCCGTGAGGCCATAGCCCTGCACGATCTCGACCCCACGCTCGCGCCACGTCTCGAGCAGCGGCACCGGCATCGGGGCGCCGCCGACGACGGCGCGCCGCAGCGAGGAGAGGTCGGTATCGAGGAACGACGGATCCTGCGCCATGAAGAGGTAGTTCGCCGGCACGCCCATCAGCGTCGTCACGCGCTTCTCCTCGATCAGGCGGAGTGCTCTGCCGGGCTCGAACGCGCGCTCGAGCACGACGAGCGCGCCCTTCCACCACGACAGCAGCGGCTGCACGTTCCAGCCCCCGACGTGGAACTGCGGCAGGAACGCAAGCGCCACGTCGTCGCCGGCGATCCCGGTGGCGAGATCGAGGGAGAGATTCGTCCAGAAGCAGTTCGCGTGCGTGAGGAGCGCACCCTTCGGCTTGCCTGTGGTGCCCGACGTGTAGATGAGCAGGAGCGGGTCCTCGTCTGCCGGCGCCGCCGGTGCGCCGGCGGGCGGGAAGCTCGAGCGGAGGCGGCGATGGCGGCGAGCCCGAGCGCCGCCTCGGCCAGGGCCCGGTACTCGTCCTCGACGATGAGCACGGAGGACGCCGCGTCGTCCAGCTGGTAGGCGACCTCCGCCGGGGCGAGGCGCCAAGAGATCGGGTGCAGGATCGCACCCGCCTTCGCGCACGCGAACAGAAGCGCGATGTGCTCGACCGAGTTGCCGGTGAGCGTCGAGACGCGGTCGCCGTGTGTGAGCCTCGCAGCGAGCCGTCGGAGCGCCGGTCGAGATCTCCCGTACGTGGTCGGCTTCCCGTCGAGCTCGACCGCGACTCGCGCGGGCGTCGCGCGCGCCCGGTCGCGGAGCCAGCGGTCGATCGTGTGCGTGCTCACCCGAGAAACTCCGTCACGGGCTCGAGGAACGCGTCCGGACGCTCCCAGAAGAAGAGATGCCCACAGCCCGGCACCAGCTCGACCCGCGCGCCCACGATCCGGTCGGCAAGAAGCCGGGCGTTACGAACGTCGACGACCTTGTCGGCCGTGCCGTGCAGCACGAGCGTGGGCGCGCCGATCGTGCCGTCGACGCCCGCGAACGTCGTGCCGGCGGCCGCCTGCGCCTGCCAGCCGGCCGGATCCGGCGGGTTCGCCACCCGGCGGGCGAAGATCTCGTCGACGAGCTCCGTGGGCGGGTCGTCTCCGAGCGCGTTCTCGACGAAGCGGCGCAGCGCCACCTCCGGCGCGAGCGTCGACGCCTCCGCGAACAGCTTCACCGTCACCTCCGGGAGCGGAAACGCGTCCGGCCCGCCGGGCGTCGTGCAGCAGAGGACGAGCTTGTCGACGCGCTCGGGCGCGATCACGGCCAGCTCCTGGGCGATCATCCCGCCCAGGCTCGCACCGACGACGTGCGCGCGGTCGACACCGGCCTCGTCGAGCACCTGGAGCGCGTCGTCCGCCATCTGCCGGGCCGTGTACGGCCCTTCGGGCTTGTCCGACTCGCCGATGCCGCGGTTGTCGAACGTCAGCACGCGGTGGCGGGCGGCGAGCCCGGGCACGACCGGCTCCCAGCCCCAGCGACCGTAGCCGAGCCCCTGGACGAGCAGCACCGGCGTGCCGTCTCCGTGTGCCTCCCAGGCGATCTTCATGCGGAGCCCCCTGCCCGGGCGGCCGCGCCCAGACGACGAAGGCCACCGACACCCGCGCGGCCGCGGGCGCCGATCCCGGCGAGCCCGCCGGGAAGGAAGAGAACGACGAGCACGAACAGCGTGCCGAGCACGAAGAGCGGCTGCGCGAGCGGGGTGCGGAGCACGCCCGGCAGGCTCTGGACCGCGTGCGAGCCGCCCACGACGACGAGCCGCTGGCTCGCGTACGTGTAGAGGAACCCCCCGAGCAGCGGACCGCGCAGCGTGCCGCTGCCGCCCAGCACGACCATCACGAGCAGCGCGAGCGTGAAGTCCGGCGTGGTGATGCTCATGTCGGCGCCACCGATGACGAGCAGGTAGACGACGCCGCCCGCGGCCGCGAGCGAGGAACCGACGACGAAGGCGAGCAGCTTGTAGCCGCGGGTGGGGAGCCCGAGCACCTCGACGCGCCGCTCGTTCTCACGAATCGCCGTCCACACATGACCGGGAGAGGAGGCGACGGCCCAGCCGACCACGAGCGCGACCAGCACGGCATATCCGAGCGCCAGCCAGTAGAGGTTGCGGGTGTTGACAACGCCGACGAAGGCGGCCGGGACCCGCGTGTAGTCGTAGCCGAGCCCTTCCTCGCCGCCGGTCCAGCTGTGCGGGTTCTTCTGGACCAGGATGCTCCCGGCCTGCGCGAACGCCAGCGTGACCATCGCGAACGCGATCCCGCTCGTGCGCAGGCTGATCCAGCCGACGACCGTCGCAGCGGCGATGCCCGCGACGATCGCGACGAGACAGGCGACCCCGAAGCTCCAGTGCCACTGCGTGATCGCGACATCGGCGATGTAGACACCGATGGCGAAGTAGAGCGCGTGCCCGAACGAGAGCAGGCCGGTGAAGCCGAACAACAGGTCGTATGAGAGGGCGACGCCGGCGAAGACGAGGCACAGCGCGAGCAGCTGCATCGTGCCCGGGCTCGAGAATGGTCCCGGAAGCAGCTGCCCGAGCCCGAAGTCGAGCTTGGGCAGCACCGCCAGCACGACGACCAGGGCGACCGCGAGCAGGGACCTCCGCCTCGGCAGCTTCATGCCGTCCTCCCAGCAAGCTGCGCCGGCCGTGCGAGCAGCACGAGCGCGAGTAGCAGCACGACGGACAGGTCGCCGACGCCCGTCGAGTAGTAGTTGACGTACTGCTGCACGAGCGCGACCACGACGGAGGCGATCGCCGAGCCCCGGATCGAGCCGAGCCCGCCGATCACCACGACGATGAACGCGAAGATCAACAGGCTGGTGCCCCGGTCCGGCGTGACCGACGTGAAGTAGACGCCGGAGAGCACCCCCGCGAGCGCGGCGGCCACGCCGCCGAGGGCGAAGACGAGCGTGAACGCGCGCTGCACGTCGATCCCGAGCGCAGTCACCATCGCGCGGTTCTCGACCCCGGCCCGGATGATCAGGCCGTAGCGCGTATAGCGCAGGAAGGCGAGCAGCGCCGGCAGCACGACCGAGGCGGCGGCGATCTCGACCCAGCGGTCGTTCGGGATGTGAGCGCCGGCGATCGAGGTGGTGCCGGCGAACCACGACGGCACCGCGTAGAACTTCGCGTCGCTGCCCCAGATCCCCTGGACGAGCGCGACCGTCGCGAGCGACAGGCCGACGGTCACCAGCACCTGCTCGATGTGGCGGAGGTACAGCGGCCGGATCAGGAGGAGCTCGACGAGCGCCGCGAAGACACCGCCGGCGACCACGCCGATCAGCGTCGCGACGACGAACCGGAGCGACACCGAGCCGATGCCGCCGAGCTTCGACTCTGCGAACCATGCGCCGTAGGCGCCGACGGTCAGGAAGGCGCCGTGCGCGAAGTTGAGCACGCCCATCAGGCCGTAGATGAGCGAGAGCCCCGACGCGACGAGAAAGTACATCGCCCCGAGCCCGAGGCCCGTGATCGCGAGCAGGACAGCGGTGCTCATGCCCGCTCCTGCGCCGGCAACGCCGGCCGCTCCGCTCGCCGGCCGCCCCCGTCGGGCCTACGGCTCATGCGTGCCCCACCCCGAGCAGGCGGTGCACGAGCTCCTGGTCGTCGAGGTCGGACGCGCTGCCGACGTGCACGACCCGCCCCTGCGCGATCACGACGATCGAGCGCGCAAGGCGGCGCACGACGCCGAGGTTCTGCTCGACCAGCAGCACCGTCTCCGTCTCGGCGACCCGCTCCAGCACGTGGGCGACGTCGGCGACGAGCGCGGGCGCGAGGCCCTTCGTCGGCTCGTCGATCAGGAGCAGCTGGTTCGGGTTGAGGAGCGCGCGGGCGATCGCGAGCATCTGCTGCTGGCCGCCCGAGAGGGTGCCGGCACGCTGACGCAGGCGGTCCTGCAGCTCGGAGAACAGCTCGTAGACGAGGCCGTAGCGCGCGGAGCCGTTCCGCTCGGCGAGCCGGAGGTTCTCGCTCGACGGTCAGGCCCGCGAAGACATCGCGGTCCTCGGGGACGTAGCCGATGCCACGACGGACGATCCGGTAGGTCGCCTCTCGCTCGATCGACTCGCCGGCGAGGCGGATGCGCCCTTGCCGGGGCACGAGACCGAGCAGCGCCGCGCAGCGTCGTCGTCTTGCCGGCGCCGTTGCGGCCGAGGAGCGCGGTGATGCCGCCGGCGGGGACGTCGAACGAGACGCCCTGGAGGACGTGCGCGCCGGCCAGGTTGACATGCAGGTCGTGGACGTCGAGGAGCACGGCTGGGCGGACGTCACAGCGGCTCCCCCACGTACGCCTCCTGCACCGTCGCGTTGCGCATCACGTTCTCGGGCGTGTCGCAGGCGAGCAGCGCGGCCGAGGTGCATGACCGCGATCCGCTCGGCGAGGCCGGTGACGACCTCGATGTGGTGCTCGACCATCAGCACGCGTCTTGCGCTCGTCGCCGTGCACGGTCCGGATCACCTCGACCAGCTCGTGCACGTTCTCGGCGCTGACGCCGGCCATCGGCTCGTCGAGCAGAACGATCGCGCGGGTCGCCGGCGAGCACCATCGCGAGCTCGAGCCGGCGCTTGTCACCGTGCGGAGAGCGCGCCGCCGGCATGCCGGCGGGCGCTGCGAGCCCGACCCGCTCGAGGGCCCAGCCGGCCCGCTCGAGCCGCCGGCGGAATGCCGCCGCACGCCGCCACAGCCGCAGCGTGCCGCCGAGCGACGCCTCGGCGGCGAGCCGGACGTTCTCGAACCGGACAGGCGCGGGAACACGCTCGAGACCTGGAACGTCCGGCCGAGCCCGGCCCGAGCGCGCGCGTACGGCGGCGTGTGCGTGATGTCCTCGCCGTCGACGGAGATGCGGCCGGCAGTCGGCCGCGTCAGCCCCGAGAGGAGGTTGAAGAACGAGGTCTTGCCGGCGCCGTTCGGCCCGATGACCCCGATGAACTCGCCCTCTGCGACCTCGAGCGAGACATCGGCGACGATCGTGGCGCCGCCGATGTCGAGCCCGAGGCTGTCGCGTCGCAGAGGACCGGTTCGGTCATACGCCACTGGCCCGCCGTCGCTTACTTGAACGGCGTCATCGGGGGCTGCGACGTCCCGGGGAGATCGCCTTCAGCACCTTCGGCACGGTACTTCCGTTCGGCTGCTCACGAGCTGCACCTGGAACATCGGCTGGATCAACGCGTGATCCTGCGGGCGGATGCGCTGCCACGCCCTTCGGCGCGAGGAACTGCCAGCCCTCGAGCGCGGAGATCATCGCGTCGACGTTCTGTCGCCCTTGGCCTTCTGGAGCGCGTGGACGATCATCTGCGAGGTGACGAACCCGTCCGGGGTGAACAGGTCGGGCAGCTGGTTGCGCTTCCTCATCTTCGCGATCAGCCAGTTGTTCACCTTGTTGTGCGGCGCGTTCCAGACGTAGTGCGAGAGGAACTTGATCTGCGTCGCAGCCGGGCCGAAGCCGGTCCAGGTCGTCACGCTGGGCAAGCCCGGTCGTGACGGTCGTGGAGCTTGAACACACCCTGCTGCTCCAGCGCCTGGAACATCGCCGACGCGGTCGTGCCGGCCCAGGCGACGAAGAGCAGATCGGGCTTCGCACGCGGCGGCCTGCTGGGCGAACGGGGTGAAGTCCGTCGCCGAGAGCGGCACGAGAATCGAGCTGACATGGTGGCCCTGCGTGCCGAGGACGGCCTGCACCGCCGCGACGTTGCCCTGCCCGAACGCGTAGTCCTGGGCGAAGACGAGGACGTTCTTGCCCGCTGTCGCCGAGGAACGACTCGCCGCCGGCACGTCCTGGTAGGACTGGCGTCCGGCGCGGAACGTGTAGCGGTTCAGCCCGGTGATCCCGTCGTTCGCAGCGGCGCCCGAGATGTAGAGCACTGATTCTGCGCCGCGATCGGGGCCTGCTGGAGCGCGGTCGCGGACGAGCACGTGCCTCCGCAGGATCTTGTAGCCCTGGCCGATCAGCGTCTTCGCCTCCGACACGGCGGTCGCCGGGTTGCGGTCTCGTCCTGGATGTTCAGCTTGATCGGGTGGCCGTTGACGGCGTTCGTACCGTGGGTCGCGTAGCTGAGGCCGAGACGCAGGCCCTCGATGTACTCGGCGCCGTACTCGGCGAGCAGCGCCGGTACGGCAGTAGATGATCCCCACCTTGTACGGGGACGCGGCGCTGTGCTGCGACCGTGCGGCGAGTGCTGCGCTCCCACCGAGCAGCGCAAGCACTGCGAGCAGGGAGCGCGACCTTCGTGAAGCGATGACGCATGAACGCAATCCTCCCTCGAGAGTGGGCTCGGAAAATGAGACCCGATTCAGGTGTGAGTTTTGAACCAATTGAGTCACATCTGTCAAGTCCTTCGGATCCAGGACGGCGCGACGACGAACGGCCGCCGGTCAAAACCGCGGCGTCCACCGCAGGCCGCAGCCGGTCGGGGAGAGCCGAGCAGGAGCCGGTGATGCCGGTTACATCACACTGAGGCTTGATGCGCATTGTGGGCACACGCGGCTGGTGCGCCTGACAGGCGCAGCTCAGCCGCGTCGGACTTGCCGTACCACCGCTACGCGCGCGCCCGCCCCGTCCGATCCGCTTGGTCAGGCGCTCCCCGCGACACCGCAAAATCGAGTCTAGGCCGATTCCTCGGCGAGCTCGTCGGGCTCGTCGAGGTCGGCGCCGGCGCTCGTGACGAGCGTCGGCTTGAGGCCCTTCTCGATCGTCTCCTTCGTGATCACGCACTTGGAGACGTCCTTGCGGGAGGGCAGCTCGAACATCACGTCGAGCAGTGCGTTCTCGATGATCGAGCGCAGGCCGCGGGCGCCCGTCTCGCGGTCGAGCGCCTTGTCGGCGATCGACCAGAGCGCGTCGTCGGTGAAGACGAGGTCGATCGAGTCGTAGTTGAAGAAGCGCTGGTACTGGCGGGTGAGCGCGTTCTTCGGCTCGGTGAGGATCTGGACGAGGTCCTCGCGCTTCAGCTGGTGCACGGCGGAGAGCACCGGCAGGCGGCCGATGAACTCGGGGATCAGCCCGAAGTTGAGCAGGTCCTCGGGCATCACCTCGCCGAGCAGCTCGGCGCTCTCGGCGTCGCGCTTCGAGGAGATCTCCCGGCCGAAGCCCACGGCGTTCTTGCCGATGCGCTTGGCGATGATCTTGTCGAGCCCGGCGAAGGCGCCGCCGCAGATGAAGAGGATGTTGGTGGTGTCGATCGAGAGGAACTCCTGGTGCGGGTGCTTGCGGCCGCCCTGCGGCGGCACCGACGCGACCGTTCCCTCGAGGATCTTCAGAAGCGCCTGCTGCACGCCCTCGCCCGACACGTCGCGCGTGATCGACGGGTTGTCGGCCTTGCGCGCGATCTTGTCGACCTCGTCGATGTAGATGATCCCGGTCTCGGCCTTCTTGATGTCGAAGTCGGCCGCCTGGATCAGCTTCAGCAGGATGTTCTCGACGTCCTCGCCGACGTAGCCCGCCTCGGTGAGGGCGGTCGCGTCGGCGATCGCGAACGGCACGTTCAGGATCCGCGCGAGCGTCTGCGCGAGGTGCGTCTTGCCGCAGCCGGTCGGCCCGAGCAGGAGGATGTTCGACTTCTGCAGCTCGACCTCGCCGTCCTCCGACCCCATCTGCACGCGCTTGTAGTGGTTGTAGACGGCGACGGCGAGGGTGCGCTTGGCCTCCTCCTGCGAGACGACGTACTCGTTCAGCGCGCCGTAGATCTCCGTCGGGCGCGGGAGGTTGTCGAGGTCGAGCGTGCTCGGGGTCGTGAGCTCCTCGTCGATGATCTCGTTGCAGAGATCGATGCACTCGTCGCAGATGTAGACGCCGGGACCGGCGATCAGCTTCTTGACCTGGCGCTGCGACTTGCCGCAGAAACTGCAGAGAAGCTGTTCGTTTCCGTCGCTCGCGCGCGCCATGCCGACTCTCCTTTTACCCCGAATTCGCCAGAACGGCTAGTGCCGTCCCGCTATGCGGCGTCCTCGGTGCGGATCGCATCCCGGTTGGTGATGACGGTGTCGATGATTCCGTAGTCCCTGGCCTCGGTCGGGCTGAGGAAGAAATCCCGCTCCATGTCGCGTGAGATCTCCTCCTGGGCCTTCCCGGTGTGGTGCGTGTAGATCTCCTCCAGGCGACGCTTCAGCCCGATCACCTCGCGCGCCTGGATCTCGATGTCGGTGCCCTGCCCCTGGAATCCACCCGAGACCTGGTGGATCAGGATTCTCGAGTTCGGCAACGACATGCGCTTCCCTTTCGCGCCGCCGGCCAGGAGCAGCGAGCCCATGCTCATCGCGATGCCGACACAGATCGTCTGCACGTCGGGCTTGATGAACTGCATCGTGTCGTAGATCGCGAGGCCCGCGTACACCGACCCGCCGGGGGAGTTGATGTAGAGGTAGATGTCCTTGTCGGGGTCCTCGGATTCGAGGTGCAGGAGCTGGGCGATGATCAGATTCGCGATCTGGTCGTCGACCGGCGTTCCGAGAAAGACGATGCGCTCGGCGAGCAGGCGCGAGTAGATGTCGAAGGCGCGCTCGCCGCGCGAGGTCTGTTCCACGACCATGGGGATCAACGGGCTCATGTCGGCTCTGCTCCTAACTCCCTGGGGTCCACAGTTTCGGTGACTCGGCCGGTTGCTCCTTCTCCGGCGTCCAGATCGATTCGCGCGCCTCGTGCAGCTCCGGGTCGATCGGCTTGACCTCCGCCGCGATCCGGTCGAGCGCCTCGCTTCAACCTGATGTCGTCGCGCACGCGGTCGGCGCCGCCCTCGGCGAAGAACGCGTCGATGTCCTCGTCGCTCTCGTCGGCGTCGCGGAGCTCCGCGCGGATCTCGTCGTCGGAGACCTCGATGCCGAGCTTGTCGGCGACCGCCTCGAGCACGAGCTCGCGCGAGACCGACAGGGACGCCTCGGCGTAGAGACGCTGCTGCGAGCACCTCCGGCGTCTGCCCCGTCAGCTGCAGGTACGACGCGGCGTCGATCCCCCGCGCCTCGAGGCTCCGCGCGAGGCCGCTCAGGAGCTCTCGCGTCCTCGCCTCGACGAGCGGCCCGCGCGCGACGTAGTTCGTCGCGCGGACGAGCTCGTCGATCACGGCGGCGCGGAACAGCCCTTCGACGTGGTCCTCGACCTGCGTCCGCAGGCGGCCTTCGATCTCCTCGCGCAGCTCGGCGAGCGTGTCGAACTCGGACCCGGCCTTCGCCAGGTCGTCGTCGAGCGGCGGCAGGATGCGCTCCTGGATCTCCTTGACGACCACGGTGGCGGCGCGGCGTGAGCCGTCCGCGAGCTCGTACGCGATCTCGCGCTGCTCACCGGCCTGCAGGCCGACGAATGCCGCTCTCGACCTCCTCGACGAGCCGCTCCGAGCCCAGCTCGACCACGTAGTCGCGCTGGGCGGTGCCGTCGCCGGCGAGCAGGTCGACGACGACGACGTCGCCCTCCTGCGCCGGCCGCCCTTCGACCGGCGAGAGCTCCGCCGCGATGCGCTGGAGGCTCTCGAGCTCGGCCTGGACGGCCTCGTCGGGCACGTTCACCGCTTCGCGCGGAACCTCGAGCGTCGTCCAGTCGGCGGGCTCCGGCGGCGGCTGCACCTCGACGGTGGCCGAGAACCGCCAGTCCTCGCCGTCGGTCGCCGGCAGCTCGTACTCGTACTCGGGCTGCGCGACGGGATTCACGCGCGCCTGCGCCGCGGCCGACCAGAACCACCCGCCGATGTGACTCTCGACCGCCTCGGCGTACAGCCGCTCCCGGCCGACCCGCTGCACGAGCAGCGGACGCGGCACCTTGCCGCGGCGAAAGCCGGGGATGCGGACACTGGCGGCCAGGTCGTCGGCGGCATGCTCGACGGCGTGGTGCACGTCGTGCGCCGACACGTCGACGGTCAGCCGGACCTTGTTCTCGGGAAGCTCCTCGACCTGCGGCGTCATCGCGGCCATTGAACCAGACCTTGACCGCCTGGAAGCGGCCTGGCGCCGCGGGGCGCCCGCGGGACGCTACCTTCAGCCCTCGTGGACGTGGACGAGGCCATCCGCGCGCGCCGGACGCACAAGCGCTACCGGGACGACCCCGTCGACGAGTCCGACGCTGCGGCAACTGCTCGACCTCGCGCGCTACGCCCCGAACCACAAGCTCACCCAGCCGTGGCGGTTCCGCGTCCTCGGCCCGCAGACGCGAGGAACAGGCTCGAGGCGCTCGTCGACGAGAGCGAAGCGGCGAAGCTCCGCCGCGCGCCCACGCTCGTGCTCGCCACGGCCGTCCGCTCCGAGGATCCGGTGCTGGCACGGGAGGACGTGCTGGCGACGGGCTGCGCGGTGTACGCGATCCTGCTCGGCGCGACGGCGCTCGGCCTCGGGTCGTACTGGCGCACGCCCGCCTGCCTCCGCGAGGACGCCGCCCGGGCGCTGCTCGGCCTCGAGGCGAGCGAGGAGGTCGTCGGTGCTCGTCCATCTCGGCCCCGCGGAGGCGGACCCGCCGCCGAAGCAGCGCACGCCGCTCGACGACGTGCTCACCCTGCTTCCCTGAGAGCGCCTCAGTTGGTCGCCGCGTCGCCGGGCGGCGCGCCGTTCGCGCCAGCCGCCCCACCAGAATGCGGGCGAGAGGGGTCGAACCTCCAAGAGCCTTTCGGCTCACCGGGACCTAAACCCGGCGCGTCTGCCAGTTCCGCCACGCCCGCGCGGCTCTCCGAAGCGTAATGCGAGTGGACCCGCGGTCGCCGCGGCTGGGCCGAACGGCGGTTGCGGAGCAGTGCCCGGGTCGCCAGGCTGGCCGGATGATCTCGAGGTGGCAGGCGCTTGCGGCAGGGCTGATCGTGGCGGCGACGCCTTGGGCTCCCTCCATGCCACCTCCACGAACGCGCTCGACGCCTACCGCGGCACCGGCAGCTGGGTCTCGATCTACGACACCGCGGCCTGGGCGCACCCCGAGCAGGTGGTGCAGATGCTCGCCGCCAACCGGGTCTCGACCCTGTTCCTCGAGACGGCGAACGACAAGCAGCCGCGCGACGTGGTCCGGCCCGGCGTCGTCTCGCGGTTCCTCGATGCCGCCCATGCGGCCGGCATCTCCGTGGTCGGCTGGTACCTGCCGTCGCTCGCCACACCTGCCCGCGACCTCCGCCGGGCCCTGGCCGGAGCCCGCTTCCAGAGCGCGAGCGGCGAGACGTTCGACTCGTTCGCGCTCGACATCGAGGCGACGAACGTCCACTCCCTGGCGGTTCGCAGCGCCCGGGCGGTGGCGCTGGCCGCCGCCGTCCGTCGCGCCGTCGCGCCGGGCACGACCCTGGGCGCGATCACGATCGATCCGGTCGGGTCGACGTACTGGCAGGGGTACCCGTTCCGCCGGCTGGCGGCAAGCGTCGACATCCTCCTGCCGATGGAGTACTTCACCGCCCGCGCCCGCGGCGCAGACCGGGTCGCCGCCTACAGCGCCGCCAACACGCGGGTCGTGCGGGAACGGGTGGGCGATCCCGCGTTCCCCGTCCACCCGATCGGCGGCGAGGCCTCACGCGCGACCCTGCCCGAGCTCCGGGCCTTCCTGCGGGCGAGCGCCGAGGCCGGCACGGTCGGGGCGAGCCTCTGGGAGTTCGGCCAGACGACGCAGCGGCAGTGGGCGGCCCTGGCGGCCGGCCGGGCCTGATCCGGGCCTGCACCCGGCGACGCGAGGATCGAGACCATAGGCCGTTTCAGTGGCCCCGGTAGGAATCGAACCTACGCACGGAGCTTCGAAGGCTCCCGCTCTGTCCTCTGAGCTACGGGGCCGAGCGTCCGGAAGCGTACCGACCCCCTCGGGGGAACGAGGGGTGGCAGAGGGGACTCGAACCCCCGACCACCGGGACCACAACCCGGGGCTCTACCAACTGAGCTACTGCCACCGTGCGGCGCTCATCGTAGCGGTGTCGCGTCCAGGTGCTCACGCAGCTCGACGAGCGACTCGTACACGTGGAGCGCTCCGTGGTCGACGAGCTCCTGCTCCGACCAGCCGCCGGTGATCACGCACACGGTGCGCAGCCCGGCGTTCGCCGCGGCCTCGATGTCCCAGCGCGAGTCGCCGACCATGACGGCGTCGTCCGTGCCGGCCCGCTCGAGCGCGGCCGCGACGATGTCCGGGGAGGGCTTCGAGCTCGCGACGTCGTCGGCCGACGTCCAGGCGTCGACGAGGTCGCGCACCTCGAGACGGTCGAGGAAGAAGTCGAGGTCGTCCTGGTTCGCGGACGAGGCGAGGACGACGGCGTGGCCGCGACGCTTCAGCTCCTCGACCAGCTCGCGCGCGCCCGCGAGCGGCGCGCACTCGTCGCGGAGCCGGAGAAACTCCTCCGTCGAAGCGTCGCGAAGCGAGGGGCCGTGCCGCCGTTCGACGTCCTCGCCGGCGACCGCGGTCACGAGCCGGTCGCCGCCCATGCCGATGTGGCGGTGGATCCGCCACATCGGCACGACGACCCCGTGCCGGCGAAGCGCCCGGTACCAGGCGAACGCGTGCTGGTAGTTCGCGTCGACGAGCGTGCCGTCGAGGTCGAGCAGCGCGGCTCGGCTCAGGAGGCCGCCTTCGTCCGCTCCTGCTGGCGGGCGTGCCGGCCCTCGCAGAACTCCTCGATCATCTTCTCGCTGAACGCCGGGATGTCGTCGGGCTTCCGGCTCGTGACGAGCCCGTCGTCGACGACCACCTGCTCGTCGACCCACTCGCCGCCGGCGTTCCGGATGTCGGTCTGCAGGCTCGGCCAGGAGGTGAGCTTCCGGCCGCGGACGACGCCCGCCTCCACGAGCACCCACGGCCCGTGGCAGATCGCGGCGACGGGCTTCGCTGCCTCGAAGAAGTCGCGCACGAACGACACGACGTTCTCGTCCGCGCGGAGCTGGTCGGGGTTCCCGACGCCGCCGGGGATCATCAGCGCGTCGTACTCCCCGGCGTCGGCCTCTTCGATCACGCGGTCGACCCGGTGCTTGTCGGCCTTGTCGTAGTGGTTGAACCCCTGGATCTCGCCGGGCTGCAGCGAGATCAGGTGCGTCTCCGCGCCCGCGTCCTCGAGCGCCTTGCGCGGCTCGACCAGCTCGACCTGCTCGACCATGTCGGCCGCCACGATCGCGACCTTCTTGCCCTTGAGCTTCTGCTCGGCCATCTGTCTCCTCCTCGTAGAGATTCCCGGGGAGGATCGCCGGAGGACGCCATCCGGAAACCCGCCGAGTGGCACCGGCCTGCCGCGATCGCCGCCGACCCACATCGCCGGGGCCACGCGGCCGGCGGCGGCGATGCGCCCGGGAGGATTCGAACCCCCGACCAACGGCTTAGAAGGCCGCCGCTCTTCCACTGAGCTACGGGCGCGTGCCCGACACGGTACCCCGGCCGGAGGTCAGTGACGGACGCCGAAGTCCGTGGTGATGATCGTCACCGCGCGGCCGTCGTAGGTGCCGGGCGCCGAGTCGACGTGAACCGCCGCGATGCCGATCTCGCGCCAGCGGGCCGCGAGGATGTTGGCCCGATGCTCGGGCGAGGCCATCCAGAGGCGCAGGGCCGAGGCGGGGGCAACGTCGGGCGACGACCACAGCAGGTTCTCCCCCACCGACCAGTAGCGGTACCCCGTCTGGCCGTACCAGCGCACGATCCGCCGCCAGAACGCCGTGCCGTCGACGGAGGCGTGCTCGAAGTAGCCGTCGGAGCTCATCTCCTCCGTGTGCTGGTCGGCGGCGGCGGTCAGCTGCGGGTTGACGCGCAGCGGCACCAGCCCGTGATTGCGCCGAACGTTGTTGATCTGCCGGAGGACGCCGCTTTCGAGGGTCGTCAGCTGGACGTGGCTCCGCGCCCGCGCCGAGCCGGGCGCGAAGGCGAGCGTCCCTGCGAGAACCGTCGCGAGCACGAGCGCGAGCACGAGCAGCGTCCGTCTGAAGCGGGTGGCCACACCCGAAGCATCGGCAGGTCACCACGGAGCCGCATCCGCCATTCGGAGGATTTCTCCCGGTGGGCCCTCGGGCCTAGCCGGAGAGGCCCGGCTCGCCCAGCTCGGGAGCCGGCCGCGGCCCGTCACCGCGGCGGCGCCGGTGCGCCAGCTGGTCGCGCAGGACGACCTGGATCGCGCCGGCGACCGGGATCGCCGCCAGGGCGCCGAGCACACCCGCGAGCTCGGCCCCGACGAGCACCGAGACGAGCACGGCGAGCGGGGAGAGCTGCACGGTGCGTCCGTAGATGACCGGCTGCAGGAAGTGGTTCTCGACCTGCTGGTAGGCGACGAAGAAGACGATCACGACGATCCCGGCCGGCACCGAGTGGAGCAGCGCCACCACCGCGACGATCACGCCCGCGATCGTCGCCCCGGCCAGCGGAATCAGGTCGAGGAACGCGACGATCAGTCCGAGCGCGACCGCGTACGGCACGCCCCATGATCAGCAGGACGACCGTGATCGAGGCGCCCGCGATCACGCTGATCAGGATGTTGCCGGTCACGTAGCCGCCGATCGTCGCGTAGATGTCGACCCCCACCCGGCGCCACCGGGGCTGCGACTCCTCGGGGAGCAGCGAGTAGACGCGCTCGACCCAGGTCCTGCCCTCGAGCAGCATGAAGAACGTCAGGAAGACGATCGTCACGCTGGCCGCGACGATCGTGATCACGCTCTTCGTCACGGACAGCGCCGCGCCCGAGAGGCCGAGCACCTTGCTCGCGCCGCCGGCGTTCACCTGGGCCTGAACCTTCTCGACGATGTGGTAGCGACTTTCGAGAAAGCCGAGCCTCCCCCGTCCCTGCGTGAGGTCGTGCACGTAGTTCGGCAGCGCCTGGACGAACCCGTTCACCTCGTCGACGAGCTTCGGCACGAAGGTTGCTCCGACGCCGACCACCACGACGAGCACGAGCAGATACGCGAGCGAGATCGCCGCTCCGCGCCCGAGACGGCCGCGCCGCTCGATCACGCGCACGAGCGGATCGAGAGCGAGGGCCAGGAACAGCGCCACGAGCACCCACGAGAGCACGTGGCGGGCGATCCAGACCACCTCGAGCGCGACCGCGACCGCGAGCGTGATCAGGAGCACGCGCAGGATCGTGCGGGGGCGCAACTCGACCACACGCTCGGGCGTCACGGCTGGCAGCATCGCCGGGTCGTCGGACGTTGTTACGGTGCCGGTGTGAGCCTCCGCTCCACAGCCGTCGTCGAGCACGCGAGCCTGGACGGCGGCGGCTCTGTCGAGGTGTGGGTCGGAGTGCCCGACGATCCGTACATCGAGGACCGGTCGCAACTCTCGACGGTCGACCTGCAGCTGCGCGAGGGAGGCAACGTCGTCGCCAGCATCTCGACCGTGCTCGACCCCGAGCAGGTCAGCGAGGCGCGCGGTCTCGCGCTCGAGGTGAAGAGCTCGATCGAAGCCGGCGAGATCGGCCTGCGCGCCGAGGACCTCGAGCCCTTCGCCGACCGCCTTCGCTAGAGGCTTGATGCGGGTTGGGATGTGGACGGGGATGCGCCAGGCCAAGCGGATTGGACGCGGCGAGCGCAGCCCGTAGCGGTGGCTACGGGAAATTAGATGGGAGCCGCGCCGCGTCTGGTGCACCAGCCGTGTGCGTCCGCAAACCCGCATCAAGCTCTAACGTAGCTCTACCCCAGCTCGCGGTCGACCCAGTCGAGCGCGACGGCCAGCTGCCGCCGCTGCAGCACGCGCACGTGCGGCGCCGTCGCGGGAGGAGGCAGGCCGGCGACCGCCGCCCAGACGCCCGCGACCCAGGCGGACAGCTCGCCGGCGCCGGGAAGCACCTCCCAGGGAGGCGGCCCGCCCTCGACGTTCACGCTCGGCAGCCATGCTGCGAGATCGGCGTCCGTGCTCGCGAGCGACGTCCAGTTCCAGTCGACCAGCACGGCGCGGCCCGCGCGGAAGCAGATGTTGTCGCTGCGAACGTCGAGGTGGCACACCTCGTCGCCCGCGATCGGCGCGGTCTCGGCGGCCGCGAGCAGATGCGGCAGCGCCGCGTCGAGCCAGGAGCGGTCGCGCAGCCCGAGCGAGAGAAACGGCTCTGGATCTCCTGCGACCACGGCCCAGCGTCCCCAGAGGTCCGCAAGAGTTCGCGCACCGGCCGCGTGCCGGGCGGCGGCGCCGCGACCGCGAGCTCGGCGAGCGCCTCCCGCACGAGGTCGATCCGGCGGGCGTCCCACCGAACCGTCCAGTCGGCCTCGCTCAGGTCCTCGAGCACGAGCACGGGGCGAACCCCGTCGTCGTCGAAGCCGAGCAGCTCGGGGATGAAGCTGCCGGACAGCGCGGCGTACACCTCGTGCTCGCGCCGGATCCAGCCGGCGAGGTTCTCGGTTGCCGCCGACTTGACGAACGCGCGGCGCCCGTCGTCGAGCTCGACCGCGAAGCGGTCCGCGGTCGAGTAGCCCCCGCCTCGCGGCTCGTACCGCACGGGCTGCGCCCCGAGGGCGCGCGCGACGCGCTCGTCGAGCTCCTTCACCGGGCACCGCGGCGAGCGTCGGCGGGGCGGGTCATACAGGGCCGGATCCCCGCTGTTCGCGCTGCACCCATTCCGCCAGGAACGGCTCGATGATCGCGTACTCGCGGGACTCCGTCCGGCCGACGAGCTCGGCGGCGACGAGCCCTGCGGCCGCCCGCTGGACATGCGAGGCCGACGGGAAGCCGAAGCTCTCCACGAAGTCGACGGTGTAGATGCTGCGGGGGCCGTGCGCGAGGGCGATCAGCAGGAGACGCTGGACGTCGGTCGCGTTCTCCCAGACGTGGCTGAAGTGCCGGTGCTCGGAGCGGAGGACGTCCGCGAGCGCACGCTCGACGTCGTCGAGAAACGCGTGGGCGCCGGGGTTGACCGACTGCCAGGTGTGGTAGGCGAGCTCCTGGGTCGCGTACGGATGGCCGAACGTGACGGCGAGCAGCCGGTCGAGCGCGTCGTCGGTGATTCCCTTGTCGGTGGCGGCGAAGCGGTCGGCGACGAAGGCGCCGAAACGGTCGCGCGGGATCATCCCGAGCTCCAGGCGCTTGGCGCTGCGCCAGAACGCCTCGTTGCGGTTCTCGAAGATCGAATCGAGGATGTGCCGACTCGATCCGAGGTACACGTGCGAGACCTCCTGCTGGGTCTGGAAGATCGAGCGCATCAGGTTGGGGTAGTCCTTGTCGAGCTTCACGACCTCCTGGAACTCGTCGAGGACGAGCACGACCCGCCGTTCGCGGTCGGCGGCGATCCGCTGGGGGAGCTCGAGCAGCCGTTCGATCGCGTCGTCGATGTCGCCGCGCCGCTGGGCGGTGAAGCTGAACGTGATCGAGCCCTCGTCGTCGAAGCTCATCTGGGGCAGGACGCGCAGGCCGCGGAAGACGCGCTGCGCGCGCTCGAGCAGCTGGCCTGCGGGGGAGGCGAGATCGTCGAAGATCGCCTTCGCGAGCGCGGCCGCGAACCGCTCCTTCGTCGGCGTCTTCATCAGGTCGCAGTAGGCCACCGGGATGCCCGCCGCGATCGCCTCGTGGCCGGCCCGCCAGACGAGCGAGGTCTTGCCGTAGCGCCGGGGCGCGTAGACGACCACGTTCTGGCCGTTGCGCATGTCGGCCACGAGCTCCGCGACCGCCTCCTCCCGGTCGGTGAACGCCTCGTCGAGCACGACGTCGCCGAAGCGAAACGGGTTCGGTCCCGTATACATGGGAGTATTATACAGTTTGGTGTAGGGCGCGACCGTTCAGGGGCGCGACTTCACCTACATACATAATCGTATAATACGCCCTCGTATAGCCGGCCCGAGACGCGCGGTCGAGCAGGCGAGAGAGAGCGGGTGGCGGGAATCGAACCCGCGTAGCCAGCTTGGAAGGCTGGAGCTCTGCCACTGAGCTACACCCGCGCGCCGACTAGGTTAGCGGTGGTGCTGGTCGCCTACGTGTCGCCCTACGCGTGGCAGGCGGACGTCGACACGACGGTCGTGATCCCGGCGCTCTCGCTCCTCTACCTGTACGCGGTCGGGCGGCTCGGCGCCTCGCCGCGGCAGCTCGCCTGCTTCGCGGCCGGCATGCTGCTGCTCGCGGCGAACTTCTGGACACCGCTGCACCATCTCGGCCTCTACTACCTGCTCTCCGCCCACCTGCTCGGCAACGTCATCCTCGCGGAATGGGCGCCGCTCGCCGTCGTGCTCGGGATCTCGCGTCCGATGGCCGCCGGGCTCGCGCGGGTCCCGCTCTGGCGCTTCCTCACCCACCCGGCGGTCGCCCTGCCGGTCTGGGTCGCCGACTACTTCGCGTGGCACGTGCCGCCGATCTACGACTACGCGCTCACACACCAGCAGGTGCTGATCCACCTCGAGCACGCGTGCTACTTCGGCACCGGGATCCTCGTGTGGTGGCCGCTCGTGCACGACCTGCCGCGGCGCCTCGCCTCCGGGGCGCGCGCCGCCTACGCATTCGCGTCGTTCGTGCTCGCCTCGCCGCTCGGCCTGCTGCTCGCGCTGCTGCCGAAGCCCGTCTACGACTACTACGTGCACGCGCGACCCCGCGTCTTCGGGCTCTCCCCGCTCGCCGACCAGGAGATCGCCGGAGTCACGATGGCGAGCGAGCAGGCGATCGTGCTCTTCGTCGTCTTCGCGTACTGGTTCCGCCGCTTCCTCGCCGAGGAGGCGTAGGCGGCTCGCGCGTGTCAGGAGCCCTTCAGGCAGCCGGTGACCGTCGCGAGATCGGCGTCGCTCGGGTGCACGTGCCAGAGCATGACGGCGTTTCCCTGCTGGCGCAGCACGTCGTCGATGCCGACGTTCTTCGCGCGGAAGCGGCGGTACGCCTGGTCGATGTTGTCGCCTTCCGGCACCGTGCTCCCGAACGAGACGGTCACCGAGTTGTCGGGCAGGGTGACCGCGAACGAGCCGCCGAGCGCGGTCGACGCCACGAAGTCGACGTTGTGCGAGACGGGCAGGTTCTTCGCGGCGAGACACTGCCGCGTCGGCGCGGCCGCATAGGTCTTGGCCGCCCCGCCGCCGCCGCAGGCGGTGAGGACGAGGGCTGCGGTGCAGATGACGAGCGCGCGCTTCACGGGCGGCACCAGTGTACGGCTCGCCCCGGGCGGGATGAGGCTATCGTGAGCCGCCTTGTCCGCCGCCGATCAGCGTCTTCGCGACTACGCGCAGCTCATCGTTCGCGTGGGGGTCAACCTCCAGCCGGGGCAGGTTCTCGCCGTCAGCGCGCTGCTCGAGCACGCGCCGCTCGCGCGGGCGATCGCCCGTGCGTCGTACGCCGGCGGGGCGCGCTACGTGGACGTGCACTACGCCGACCAGCACGTCCGCCGGGCCCATATCGCGCAGGCGACCGAGGGCGACCTCGGCTTCTCGCCTCCGTGGCTCGTCCAGCGGATGCGCGACCTCGGGGAGCAGGGAGGCGCGCTCTGCGCGATCACCGGCAACCCGGAGCCCGAGCTCTACGCCGACCTCGACGGGGAGCGCGTCGGGCGCGCGCGCATGCGGGAGGTCGCCGAGGAGTCGCTGAAGCTCACGGACGGGCTCTGCAACTGGACGATCGTCGCCTACCCGAACGAGGGCTGGGCCCGCACCGTGCTGGGAGAGCCCGACGTGGAGCGCCTCTGGGAGGCGGTCTCCCATGCCGTACGCCTCGACCGGCCCGATCCGGTCGCCGCCTGGCGGGAGCACATCGGCCGCCTGCAGGAGCGGGCCGAGGCGCTGAACGAGCGGCGCTTCGACCACCTGCGCTACCGCGGCCCCGGCACCGACCTGACCGTGGCGCTGCACCCCGACTCGATCTGGCAGTCGGCACTCGACGAGTCGCGAGGGATCGAGCACGTCGCCAACATCCCGACGGAGGAGGTGTTCACGACCCCCGACGCGCGGCGGACGCAGGGCACCGTCCGCTCCACGAAGCCGCTGCAGATCCAGGGGACGATCGTGCGGGGCCTCGAGGTGCGCTTCGAGGGCGGCCGCGCCGTCGAGGTGCACGCGGATTCGGGCGAGGAGATGATGCGGGCCCACGTCGCGACCGACGACGGCTCGAGCCGTCTCGGCGAGGTGGCGCTCGTCGACGGCCATTCCGCCGTCGGCGAGACCGGGCTCGTCTTCTACGACACCCTCTTCGACGAGAACGCGGCCTCGCACATCGCACTCGGAGCCTCGATCGTCCGGGCGGTGCCGTGGGCGCCGGACGCCGGCACGGAGGAACGGCACGAGCGCGGCGTCAATCACTCCTCGATCCACACGGACTTCATGATCGGGTCGAACGAGCTGGAGGTCGACGGTGTCACCGGGGCCGGCGACGCCGTCCCCATCCTCCGGAACGGGGACTGGCAGCTCGCGCGCGCGGACTGACGGCGATCGGGACGGGCGGATTCGAACCGCCGGCTTCCTGCTCCCAAAGCAGGCGCTCTGACCAGGCTGAGCTACGTCCCGTGGCCCGGCGAAGTGTACGGGGTCGATCCGCGGATGCCCGGACGCATGCGGGCCGGGTCGGAGGCGACGATGGGACGGTGGAGGCGAACGTCGCGACGGTCGCCGTCGGGGCGCTGGGGACAGCGCTCGCGACCGGACTGGGAGCGCTGCCCTTCCTCGCCGTCCGGCGGCCGCCACGCGGCTGGCTCGGCGTGGCGAGCGCGGCCGCGGTCGGGTTCATGGCGGCCGCGAGCCTCGTCCTCGTGATCGAGGGCCTCCGCTTCGGCCCGCTGCGCACGGTCGCCGGATTCGGGGCCGGCGCGGCGTTCATCGCGCTGACCAACCGCCTGCTGCACGAGCGCGAGGTCAGTTCGGATCGCTCCGGGGAGCCGACGCGCTGAAGGCGCTGACGATCGTCGCGGTGATGACGGTGCACTCCTGCACCGAGGGGATCGGCGTCGGCGTCTCCTACGGCGGCGGGGATGCCCTCGGCATCTTCGTGACGGTCGCGATCGCCATCCACAACATCCCGGAGGGTCTCGCGATCAGCCTGGTGCTCGTCCCCCGCGGAGCACGCGTGCGCACGGCCGCCTGGTGGAGCGTCTTCTCGAGCCTCCCGCAACCGCTCGTCGCCGTCCCTGCGTTCCTGTTCGTCGAGCAGGTGCGGTCGTTCCTGCCGGTCGGGCTCGGCTTCGCCGCAGGAGCGATGGTCTGGCTCTCGCTGACGGAGCTGGTGCCGGACGCCCGGGCCAACGGGACGCGGCGGTCGATCGCGCTCGCCGGCGGCGGCTCGTTCCTCGTCATGTGCCTGCTGCAGGTGGCGCTGCTGCGGATCTGATCTCGATCTACGATCTCGATCTCGATCTGGGCGAGCTCGCGGTCGGCGAGCTCGTAGCCGCGAGCGATCAGCCCGCGCTTCTCCTCGACCGACCAGTGCGGCTGCGTCCGGAACCCGGGCTCGAGCCCGACTCCCTCGACCGTGCCGCGGACGACGATGCGAGGCACGAGGCGGTCGTGCCGGAAGGGGAACTGCGCGGCGGCGAACCGACGCTCGACATCGGCCCGCGTCGCGTCGTCCTCGATCCGCTCGAGGACGTCGTGGCGGAGCGAGCGGAGCTCGCGGAGCGACTGGTCGGTCTGCTCGGCCAGCCGCTCCTCGCGCTTCGTGTTCCGCAGGATCGAGACGCGCGCGAGCCGGGCGATCATCTCGGCCATATGGCCCGGCTCGCCGCGGCCGATCCGCGCCTCGGCCTCGTCGAGCTCGGCGAGCAGGGCCTGCACGGGGGCGATGCGCGCGAACCGGCGCAGGCGACGGCGCAGCGGCGCGAGGGCTTCGACTCCGAGCTGCGGGTACTGGGGCAGGTAGCGGAAGGCCACGATCAGCTCCACGTCGGGGTGGTCGTAGGCGAGCGCCAGCGGGAAGTTCCGCACCCAGCGCACCGTCGGTCGCGACGCGGTCGCCGACACGCACCGGCAGCACGAGCGCCGAGACGGCGGCCGAGGCCAGCACCGCCTGCGCGAGCTCTCCGGCCGGCGTCGAGCGCGACGAGTAGCGGAGCTCGTAGTCGTTCGCCGGGTCGGTGTGGTCGTCGGTGAGGTCGGTCGCGAGCACCACCAGCTCGACCGGAGCCGTGCGCAACTGCTCCGCGACCCGCTCGAGCTCACCGAACCAGGCCTCGACCGTCCGCGGCAGCGACGTAGTCGTGGAGACCCAGGAACGGCAGCCGCCACAGCCGGTTCGGCCGAAACGTCTTCTCGGGTTGCAGGTCGAGGAGAAACTCCTCGAGCTCGTCGAGCCGGTCGAGGGCGGCGAGCGCACCGGAGAGCGCACCGGACGAGGTGCCGAAGATCACCGACGTGCGCGGCCAGAGGATGCTCTCCCGCAGCCGGCGCAGGAAGCCCAGCTCCATCATCACCCCGTTGACGCCGCCGCCCGAGAGCACGACCCCCACATCCCGCCGGTCGCTCATGGACGAAAAGGTACGTTCGACCGCCGCACCATGAGCGAAGCTCCCTTTCCCGTCCCCGCTGCCGCCCGCGCCGGCCGCGCGTCGGCTACTTGATGGCCGCCGCCGCCGCCTGCCTGTGGGGGCTGAACGGCGGCGTCTCGAAGACGATCCTCGCCGGCGGGCTCTCCTCCGAGCGGCTCGCGCAGGTGCGCTCGCTCGGCGCCGCGGCCGGTCTGCTCGCGATCCTCGCGGTGACGGCTCCCGGGCGGCTGCGGTTGACCCGGCGCGAGCTGCCGTACCTGCTCGTGTTCGGCGTCGGCGGGCTCGCGTTCGTGCAGTTCTTCTACTTCCTGGCGATCCACCGGCTCGCGATCGGGATCGCGCTCCTGATCGAGTACCTCGCCCCGCTGCTCGTGGCCCTCTGGGCGCGGTTCGTCGGCCACGAGCACGTGCGCCGGAGGATCTGGGCTCGCGCTCGCGCTCGCGCTGACGGGTCTGGGCCTGATCGTCGACCTGTTCGGGGGCGCGGCAGGGCTCTCGAGCTCGGGCATCGCGTTCGCGCTCGGCGGAGCGTTCGCGTACGCGCTCTACGTCCTGCTCGCCGAGCACGTCGTCGGCGGCCGCGATCCCGTCTCGCTCCTCTTCTGGGGCTTCCTCTTCGCCTCGCTCTTCTGGGCCGCGGTGGTTCCCTGGTGGTCGTTCCCCGGGCACCGGTTGACCGCCTCGACCTCGCTCGGCGGCAACCTCGCGTCGCAGCATCTGCCCGTCTGGTCGCTCGCGCTGTGGATGATCGTGCTGGGCACGATCGTGCCGTTCTTCCTGCTCGTCAGCGCGCTGCGGCACCTGAACGCGACGACGGTCGGGATCGTGGCGATGCTCGAGCCGGTGGTCGGCGCGGTCGTCGGCTGGGCCTGGCTGCGCGAATCGCTCGGGGGCACGCAGCTTGCCGGCGCAGCCGTCGTGCTCGCGGCGATCGGTCTCGCCCAGACGGCCCGGTAGGTTCCGGGAATCAGGCCTACGCGTCAGTAGCGGGAGTAGTCCGAGGACCCGCGACGATCTGTGGCCAGACGTGCGCGAGCGTGCCGGTGAGCACGCAGCGCGCGATCGGCTCGCCACGCTCGTCGCTGCCGTGCGGCGTGGAGACGCGCGCGACCAGGCGGAAGCTCCTGCAGAAGCCGGCGGTGTGACGGGAATAGCCGACCACGAGTGCCCGCCTTCCCGTCACTGCCGGTCGCCAGTAGCGCATGGTCACGTCGACGGAGGCGACCGGCGGCAGGCGGTGGCCGAACACCTCGAGCGCTCCGGCCTCGCCGTAGTTGGCCGCGACGATCACGTCGGCTCCCCCGGCGAGCCGCTCCACCTGGCGCACGTAGTCGGGCCACCCGATCTCCGACTGGTAATCGCCGCGGGCGGAGATGACGCCGTGGCGGTCGGCCGTTCGCAGCGGCAGCACGGGCAGCAGGATCGGAAGGGCGATGAGGTCGACCGCGACGAAGACGGCTGCGGTGATCCGGAGCCGCCTGGGGGTCAGCCAGCGGTCGAGAGGGATCGATCCGGCAGCGAGCGCGAACACGATCACCGGCAGCGCGTAGTACGACTTGCCGCCGAGCGCGAAGTAGGCGAGCACGGTGCCGACGACCGTCCAGCCGAGCGGGCGCAGGGCGCGATCCCGGACCAGTGAGACCACGCCGGCGATCGCGACGGGGACGGCGACGCCGGCGGTCAGGAGCAGGTTGACGAGGAACTGGGGTCGCGTCTCGTCGCTGCCGCTCGGCGGCGGGTGCAGGAAGAAATGCACGCTCGTCCAGCCGTGCTCTGCCTCCCAGACGAGGTTCGGGACGACCAGAACGACCGCGACCGCGCAGGCGAGCGCCATTCCCGATGACGAGAGGGCGTCGCGCCGCCAGACCAGGAACCCGACGATCAGGAGGACGAGGACGACGGCAAGCGTGTACTTCGTCTCCAGCCCGATGCCGGCGGCGACACCGAGCAGCGACCACGACGCCCGCCCACGCGCGAGTCGCACCGACAGCCAGAGAACCACCATCGTCGCCAGCTGGTCGAAAGCGACCGGCTGGAAGAGCCAGTTCGTCGCGAGCATCCCGGGGGAGAAGGCGATCAGCGCTGCGGCGAGCGTCTGGGTGCGGCGCGTTGCGCCGAGCTCGCGGGCGACGAGAGCGCCGACGACCACCGTCCCGGCGGCTGCGAGAATCGTGAAAGCGCGTAGCCCGACGAGCGACCAGCCGAAGAGCACGCGCGCGAGAGCCGCCAGCAGCGCGGTGACCGGCGGAAACTCGACGTAGCCCCCCTGCAGGTGCAGGCCCGAGACCGCGTAGTACAACTCGTCGCGATGCCAACCGTACTGCCCGGCGACCGCGAAGGTCAGTGCGCACTTCAGCGCAACGACGGCGAACACCGGCCCGAGTGCGCGTGCGTGCGGACCTCGGTCTGAGCGCTCGGCCCGCATCCGGCCCAGCGTCGAAGAGATCGGGACGGACGTCAAGCTCAGGGCCCAGCGACACCTCACGGGCTCGGACGCGTCGCCCGGGCGCGTGTCTCATCGCGCACCCCGGAAGCGCCGCGGTTCCCACCGGGCCGACCCGGGGGCGTGCCGCACGACCTCGACGGCGAAAACCTCCGACCCTGGGAAGCCCATCGACATGGTCTCCTGCGGGAATCTGCTCCCGCCGGGGCGGTTCCGCGGTGGTTTTCAAGAGATAATTCTGTAAGAGTCCCGCCATGCTCAAGTGGATCCTCGCGATCTCGCTGGCGCTGTTCGTCCTCGCACCGGCCGTAGCGCTCGCGAACATCACGCGCACGGAGTCGTCGCTGCTGCGTCAGATCAACCGCGTCCGCGCCGAGCACGGGCTGCCGCCGCTGCGCATCGACGGCAACCTGCAGCGGGCGGCACGGGCGCACACGCGGCAGATGGTCGCGACCAACTCGTTCACCCACGGCGCGTTCGCGATCAGGATGCGGCACTTCGACGTGAGCAGCCGCGTCGCGGGGGAGAACCTCGCCTGGGGCACCGGGCCTCGAGGCACCGCGTCCGACATCGTCCGGGCGTGGCTCGCGAGCCCGGGCCACCGGCAGAACCTGCTCCGACCGTCGTACCGGCGCGTCGGGCTGGGCGACCTCGTGGCACAGTTCCTCGGTCACTCGGACGCCCGCGTCGTCACCGCCGATTTCGCCGGCTGATCGTCGAGCGCGGATTGTCGAGCGCACGGCAGGCGCCCGCGCTCACTCCCGGTCGAGCAGGCTCACTCGCGGTCGAGCAGGGCGCGCAGCTCGGTGAGCTTCTCGCGGCGCAGGGCGTCGCGCTCGCCGCGCCCCACCCGGTCGAGCAGGCTGCGGACGAGCGGTGCGAGCTCGATCGGGTTGAAGGGCTTCGTCACGTAGTCGACCCCGCCGAGGTCGATCCCGCGTGCGCGGTCGCGCAACTCGGCCCGCGCCGTGAGGAACACGATCGGGATCGACTCGGTGCGATCGTCGTCGAGCAGCTCCTCGGCGACGCGCCAGCCGTCGAGCCCCGGCATCATCACGTCGAGCAGGATCACGTCGGGTCGCTCCTCGCGGGCGCGCTCGAGACCGCTCGGACCGTCGGCGGCCTCGACCACCTGCATTCCCTCGGCCTCGAGGTTGACCCGGCAGAGCAGCCGGATCGGTGCCTCGTCGTCGATCACCAGCACGCGTGTGTCCACTTGAGCGCTCATCCCCTCGTTCGGCGAAATGTCACATATTCGTGAGTGGAAGCTCGAAGGCGAACCGTGAGCCGCGTCCCTCCTCGGACTCGACCCGGATCTCGCCGCCCATCTCCCGGACGAGCCCCTGGGCGATGAAGAGGCCGAGCCCCGTGCCCTGGCCGCCGCCTGCCTTGTAGAACTTCGAGAAGATCCTTTCACGGTCGGCGGCCGGGATCCCGATGCCTTCGTCGGTCACGGCGACCTCGACCGCTTCCCCCGCCCGGCGCGCGGAGACGGTGACCGTGCCGCCGTCGGAGTACTTGACCGCGTTCGAGACGAGCTGCTCGAGCACCTGGCGAAGCTTCTCCGCGTCCGCCTCCGCGGCGCACTCCCCCGCGTCGACGGCCGCGACGATCCGGTGGGCGTTCGCGGTGGGCGTCGCCGCGGCGACGACGGCTCCGACCACCGAGCCGACGTCGGTCGGGGCGAGCGAGACGGTGAGATCGCCGGTGTCCAGGCGGGCGACGTTCAGCAGCGCGTCGACGATCGTCGTCAGCCGCTCCGATTCCCTGGCGATGAACTCCAGGAACGTCCGCCGTTCCGGCTCGCCGAAGGCGACATCCTCCCGCAGAAGCGTCCGCGCGAAGCCGTAGATCGACGTCAGCGGCGTGCGAAGCTCGACCGAGACGGTCGAGACGAAGTCGGACTTCATCTGCTCGACGAGCCGCTCCGACGAGATGTCGCGGAAGGCGAAGATCCGCCCCGCCACCGCGCCCGTCGGGTCGCGCATCACGGCCTCCGAGAGCGAGAGCCAGACGTCGGCGTCGCCACGCCTGATCGGCACGAGCCGGTTCGTGCCGCCCCGCTCCGACTGCAGGTCACGCTGCAGCACCTGCGTCGGCGTGCGGCCGACCGCCTCGCCGGCCGGCACGCCGGTGATCTGCTCCGCCGCCTGGTTCCAGAGCACGACGTGCCCGTCGCGGTCGACGGCGACGATCCCGTCGGCGATGTTCGCGAGGATCGCCACGCTCTGCTCCCGCTCCACGGCGACCCGCTGGTAGAGCTCGGCGTTCGACACGGCGACCGAGCCGTTCGCCGCCAGCGCGACGAGCGCCTGCACCTCCTCCTCGCGCCACAGCCGGGGCTCGCGGGCGTAGACCGCCAGCACCCCGTGCAGCGCTCCCTCCGGCGCGACGAGCGGCACTCCGACGAACGCACGGAAGCCGACTCCGAACAGGGTGTCGGGCTCCGCGAGCACCGGGCTCGACGAGAGGTCGTCGTAGACCACCGGTGCTCGTGATTGCACCACGTCACCGGCGACCCAGCCGGTCGGCGCGACGCGGGCACCGACCACGTCGGCCGTGCCGTCCCCGCTCGCCGCCGAGATCACGAGCTCACCCCCGTCGAGGGAGGCCAGCGCCGCAGCGTCCGCGTCCACCAGCGTGCGGGCCTCCGCGACGACGGCGTCGAGCACGGCGATCGGGTCGAGCTCGGTCGCGAGCAGGCTGCCGGTGCGGGCGAGCTGCTGCGAGAGCGAGCGCGAGGTGCGCTCAGCCTCGAACAGCCGGCTGCGTTCGAGCGCGCCGCGTGCCGCCTGCGCGAGCTGCTGGGCGAGCTCGAGATCCTCGCGCGAGAACTCCCGCCGCTCGCGGAAGAAGACGAGCACGAGCCCCACCTGCTCGCCCGGCACCGGAATCGCGAGCAGCGACGTGAAGGGGGCGCGCCGCCACGCGTCGTCGAACCGGTCGTCGGCGCCGACGTCGCCCGCGGCGATGATCTGCGAGTCGGCGGCCGCCTCCTGCAGCGCCGCGGGCAGCTCCAGGGCCTGCACCTCCTCGGGAAGGTCGTAGCGGCCGACGAGCGAGAGCCACGAGGCGCCTCCCACGAGCACGGCCGCATGGTCGCCGCCGAGCGCCTCGGCGGCGGCCTGGGCGGCCACGTCGTGGGTCTCGGTGAGCGAGAGCGGCTCACCGAGCAGCGCCGCGATGCGATAGAAGCCGCGCTGCACGCGCGCCTGCCGCGAACGCTCGGCGTAGCTCCCCGCGTTCCTGAGCGCCAGGGCGGCGAGCGACGCGAACGCCTCGAGCAGCTCCACGTCGACCGGAGAGAAGTCTCGCTCGGGGTCGCGAATGCCGACGCCGAGCACGCCCAGCGTCTCGCCGGCCGCGCCCATCGGGGCGACCAGGACCCGCTCGAAGTCGCGATAGGCGTCGTGCGGCACCGCAGGCTCGCCGCCCTCGCCCGCGGCGACGACCACCGGGCGCGCCTCCTCGAGCGCGGAGCCCGCCGCACCGCGCGCGGGCGGGTACTCGAACCCGACCAGCCCGGAATCGAGGCCGTGCACGGCCGCGCAGCGCACCACACCCCGCTCCCGGTCGAGCAGGTAGCAATCGGCGGCGTCGACGTCCAGCAGCCGGGTGACCTCTTCGACGAGGCGACGGAGGACCGTGTCGAGCTCGAGCTCGCCGGCGACGACCTGCGCGGCGTGGAGCAACGCCCCCTGCTGCTGCACGCGCCTCCGGTTCTCGGCCAGCAGCGTCGCCGTGCGAAGCGCCGAGGACACCTCGTGCGACACGGTGTCGACCAGGAACTCCTCGCCGGGCGCGAGCGGCGCGACCCGCTCGATCCGGACGTCGACCGCGTCGCCGTCGACCTCGATCTGCACGCGATCGAGCTTCAGAGCCGACTGCAGCTCGTCACCGGCCATCCGCACGATCTCGTCCGGCTCCAGCTGTTCGCGGATGCGACGTGCGATCTCGGCGACCAGCTGCTCGCGCGCGAGCGCATCCGAGAGAGCGGCGGCCGACCGCAGCCGCTCGAGCGCGAGGGCCGCGTCGGAGCCGATCGCCCGCAGGAGGCTCAGCTCGTCGACGGTGAACGCCCGCTTGGCGGAGGTCGCGGCGAGCACGAGCACCCCCGCGACGCGCTCCTCGGCGATCAGCGGCACCCAGACACCGCTTTGCGCACCCACCAACTCGGCGAGCCGCGAGCTGACGAGCGAGGAGCTGGCGACGTCGTAGACGGTGACGGGTGCGGCATCGAAGACGGCGCTCGCGATCCCGGACGGCTCGTTGCGCAGGTCGACGCGTACCTCTTCCCACTCCGCCGCCGCGCGTCCGTCGGCCTCGGCGTACAGCCCGGTGGCCTCGGCCCGGTCGTCGTCCACGACCACCACGCCGGCGAAGCCGACACCGAAGAGCGACGCGACCGACGAGACGAGCGGCTGCGCCACCTCGCGGGGCGTGCGTGCCCGGGCGAGCGCGTTCGAGATCTCCGCGACCACCTCCAGCTCGCGGTCGCGGAGCGACACGCGGTCCTCCGCGGCACGCGTCCGCCCCACCCCACCCGCGACGAAGGCGCGGTCGCGCCAGCGGGCGACGACGGAGACGGCGGGCACGAGCGCCGCGAGCGAGGCGACGAAGGCGGGCCAGACGTGCCCGCCGAGCGGGCGGCGCTCGACCACGACGAGCACGCCGTAGATGCCCGCCGCGACCGCGATCCCGGGGAAGACACCCAGCAGCGACCAGTCGAGCCGGTGCGCGCGGGCACGGTCCCGCCACAGGCCGGGCAGCACGGCGGCCGCCACGACGGCGTAGGCGACCGCGACGAGGAGCAACGGCACCCCGTTCAGGAGGACAGCTTGGGTTGCTTCACTCACTGGGCGAGCCAAATGCTACGCCGCGGGATCGGTACGCGTCTCCCTTGCAAAGATGGGCCTTCCGGCCTATTTCCCTGCGCGCTCCGCCGCGGTAGCTTTCCAACCACTGGGCGATGCGAACCGCGGCGCCCGTTCCTGGCCATAGCCGTGGTGAGCGATCACCGAAGGCCCGCTGCCGACGACCCCCCGACGCAGCGGGCCTTCGTGTTCTCGGGCAGGCCCTCACGGGCCGCTCACACGCGAGGGCTACCATGGCCGGCGATGGTCCGGAAGGTGCTCCTCGCGTCGCCCCGCGGCTACTGCGCCGGGGTCGAGCGCGCCGTCGAGACCGTCGAGCAGGCGCTCGAGCTGTACGGCGCTCCGGTGTACGTCCGCAAGCAGATCGTGCACAACCTGCACGTCGTCCGCGACCTCGAGGAGCGCGGAGCGATCTTCGTCGACGAGGTGGCGGAGGTCCCCGAGGGAGGAACCGTGGTGTTCTCCGCCCACGGCGTCGCCCCCGTGGTGCACGCCGAATCCGCCGTCCGCAGCCTGCGGTCGATCGACGCGACATGCCCGCTCGTCACCAAGGTGCACGTGCAGGCCCGGCGCTACGCGGCCGACGGCTACACCGTCGTCCTGATCGGTCACGAGGGGCACGAGGAGGTCGTCGGGACGATGGGCGAGGCACCCGGGCAGATCGTGCTCGTGCAGTCGGCCGACGACGTCGAGGCGCTCGAGTTCGCAGAGGGCACGCCGCTCGCCTACGTGACGCAGACCACGCTCTCGGTGGACGAGACGACGGACGTCATCGTCGCCCTCCGGCGGCGGTTCCCGGACGTCCGCGCACCGCAGCGGGAGGACATCTGCTACGCCACCTCCAACCGGCAGTGGGCGGTGAAGGAGATGCTGCCGGAGATCGACTTCCTGCTCGTGATCGGCTCGCGGAACTCATCGAACTCGAACCGGCTCGTGGAGGTCGCGCGCGCCGCGGGAGTCGAGTCGCAGCTCGTCGACGACGAGCGGGAGATCGAAGACGCCTGGTTCGCCGACGCCGAGGTCGTCGGCGTCACGTCGGGAGCGTCGGCGCCGGAGAAGCTGGTCGACGGGGTCTGCGACTGGTTCCGCGCCCGGGGTGTCACGGAGATCGACTCTCACCGCCTCGTGACGGAGGACGTCGAGTTCCGCCTGCCGGTCGAGTTGCGCCGCGAGCTCGAGCTCGCTAGGCGGTAACAGTTGCGGACACGCCGGCGGGGCAGGCGCTGCCCTGGTACTGCCGGTACCGAAGCGCAGGGAGGATCCAGCGCCACCGCCCGCCCTCGCTCACGACGTGCACGGTCTTCGCGAGCGCGCTGCCGCCGAAGTGCAGCCGCAGCCGGACGGCGGTGCTGGTGACGAACATGCCGTTGCCGACGGCGACCGACTCCTCGTGCGAGCCGAGCACCTCGATCGACTTCGGTGCCGCGGTCACGGGATCGCGGCTCTCGCACGAGACGTAGCGATCGCGGGGCGCGACCTTCCGATCCGCCGTGATCAGGTCGCTCCACGCGTCGCGGTAGCGGTTGTGCGCGATCCGCTGGACGACGGTCACCGCGAATGCACCGGAATCCGGCCGCGACGGCGCCGCGCTCCCGCCGCCGCAGCCCGCCGCGACGAGCACGCACGCGACGGGCACGAGCCACCTCATACCCGCTCGAGCCGCAGCTCGCCGGGCTCGAGCGAGACGGCGAGCGTCTCGGCCATGATCCGGTCGCGGTAGCGCTCGATCAGGTCGGCGTCGGGGATCCACAGCCGGATGCGGTCGGTGATCTCGAGACCGCTCTCGCGCCGCAGCAGGTTCACTTCGTGGATCCGGTCGTAGAGGCGCGACTCGAGCCGCAGCTCGTCGTCGAGCGACGTGTCGAGCGCGACCGTGAGACCGGCGTCGCTCGCGACCGACCAGCCGGCCACCCCCACCCGCTCGACGAGCACCTCGTCCGGCTCCAGCACGTGACCGTCGACGCGGAATCGGCCGCCCTCGAGCTCCTCGAAGTCGCCCCGCGCGAGCTGCTCGCGGATCGCCCGCAGCGCCGGCCCCAGCTTCGGCCCGAGCACCGGCAGGTTCGGCTTCACGCGGAGCTCGGAGGCTTCGACGTCGCCGAACTCCACCTCCTTGACGCGCAGCTCCTCGCCGATCTCCGCCGCGTGGCCGTGGGCGACCGTGGAGGCTCCCGCGACCACGAGGCGGCGCAGGGGCTGGCGAAGCTTGAGCTGCGAGATGGCCCTGGCCTGGCGACCGAGCTCGACCACCCGCCGCACCTCTGCGATCTCGCGGAGCAGGTCGTCGTCGGCCTCGCCCGGCTCGGGCCAGGGCGCGAGGTGCACCGAGGCAGGGCCGTCCTGGACGAGGTTGCGCCAGAGGTGGTCGGTCAGAAACGGCATCAGCGGCGCGACCACGCGCAGGGACTGGACGAGCGCGTACCAGAGGGTGCGGAACGCCGCCTCGTCGAAGGCGTAGAACCGGCGGCGGGAGCGGCGGATGTACCAGTTCGAGACGTCGTCGACGAACTCCTCGAAGGCGCGCACCACCTCGACGGTGAGGGTCGCCTCGTACCCGGCCGTCGCCGCCTCGACGAGCTTCCTGGTGCGCTCGACGAGCCAGCGGTCGAGCGGCGCGCAGCTCGCCCTCGGGCTCGAGCGCCGACCAGGACGGCTGGAAGCCTTCGATGTTCGCGTAGTCGACGAAGAACTTGACGGAGTGCCAGAAGGTGAGCAGCCGCCGCTTGATCTCGTGCGCGGGGCCGAAGCCGAAGAGCAGGTTCCGGTCGGGCGGCTGCGCGCAGAACTGCCAGCGCATCACGTCGGCGCCCATCTGCGCGAAGGCGTCCTCGGCCGCGATCATGTTCCCCCACGAGCCGTGCATCTCCCGGCCCTGCTCGTCCAGCATCTTCTCGTAGCCGAGGACGCGCCGGTACGGCGAGCGCCCGACGAGCACGACGGACATGAAGAACTGCGAGTAGAACCAGAGCCGGATCTGCTCCCGCATCTCCGAGACCCAGTCGGCCGGGAACCACCGCTCCCAGTAGGCGTGGTCGGGCAGGTCGGCACGCGTGAGGCCGTGTGCCGCTCCGGTCGCGTAACCCTCCTCGATCCACTCGGGGCTCTGCCAGCCGAGCGTCGAGAACGGCACGATGCCGGCGTCGAGCCAGACGTCGCCGACCTCCGGGACCCGCCTGACGCTCTCACCGCAGCCGGCGCAGCGGATCGGGACGCGGTCGATCCAGGGGCGTCGCAGCTCCTCGAGCTGCTCGAACCCCTCGACCGCGCGCTCGCGCAGCTCCTCCTTCGAGCCGACCACGTTCAGGTGGCCGCACGAGCAGGGATAGAACGGCAGCGGCAGCCCGTAGTAGCGGCGCCGCGAGATGTTCCAGTCGCCCATGTTGCGCAGCCAGTCGTCCATCCGCTTGCCCATGTACTCGGGCACCCACTCGACCTTCGCGTTCTCCTCGAGCAGCCGGGGGCGGATCTCGTCGACGCCGATGAACCAGTCGTCCGAGAGCCGGAAGATCAGCGGCGTGTCGCACCGCCAGCAGTGCGGGTAGGCGTGGGTGTAGAGGCCGGCCTCGACGAGGAAGCCCGTCTCGCCCAGCCGGCCGACGATCTGGTCGGCGGCCTCCGTGGTCGAGAGGCCGTGCAGCCAGCCGTAGTCGTCGTAGAAGCGGCCGGATTCGTCGACCGGCGTCAGCACCGGCAGGTCGTGCACCCGCGAGAGCTCGAAGTCCTCGCCGCCGCAGCCGGGCGCGATGTGGACGATCCCGGACCCCTGGTCCATCGTCACGTCGTCCCAGGGGATCACGCGGTGGTCGACCCGAGCTCCGGGCGCGAGGTCGTCGAACGGCCCCGCGGTAGCGCGAGCCGACGAGCTCCTGCCGGGCAGGCGCTCGACGAACGTGTCGTCCGGGATAGAGCTTCACCGCGACCCACTCGCCGTTCTCGCGCCGGCCGTACTCCTCGTCGGGGTGCACGGCGGCGGCGACGTTCGCGGGCAGCGTCCAGGGTGTGGTCGTCCAGACCACCACCGACTGCCCCTCGCGGTCGAGCAGCGGGAAGCGGACGAAGAGCGACGGGTCGGCGCGGTCCTGGTAGACGCCGCTCTGGGAGAGCTCGTGCTGGGAGAGCGACGTGCCGCAGCGCGGGCACCACTCCGTCGCGCGATGGCCCATGTAGAGCCAGCCGCGCTCGTGGACGATCCGCAGGAACCGCCAGATGTACTCGATGTTCGTGTCGCTGAACGTGAAGTAGTCGTTGCCCCAGTCCATCCACTGGCCGAGCCGCTTCGAGCCGCGCGTCAGCTCCTCCGAGGAGCGGACGACGACGTCCCGGCAGCGGTGGGCGAACCGCTCCAGGCCGTACTCTTCGATCTCCCGCTTCGAGTTGAGGCCGAGCTCGCGCTCGACGCCGACCTCGATCCAGAGCCCCTGGCAGTCGAAGCCGTTCTGATACCGCTGGTCGAAGCCGCGCAGCGCCTTGTAGCGCTGGAAGACGTCCTTCAGGGTGCGTCCCCAGGCCGTGTGCACGGCGAGGGACTTGTTGGCCGTCACCGGCCCGTCGACGAACGACCACACCGGGCCGCCGCGGTTGCGCTCGCGGAGTCGCTCGAAGGTCTGCTCGCGCTCCCAGACCTCCTGGATCTCCAGCTCGAGTGCGGGATGATCCGGCTTGTCCGGCAGCGGCGTGAACATGCGTGTAGAGAGTACCGACCGGGAAGAATGGGGCTCTCAGCCGCGTTGACGTCTGGAACGCCCGAAACGACACGAAAGGACGAGATGGCAACCGAAGCAACGACCGAGACCTTCGACACCGAGGTGCTGCGGAGCGACGGCAAGGTGATCGTCGACTTCTGGGCCGAGTGGTGCGGGCCGTGCCATGCGGTGTCGCCGGTGCTCGACCGGATCGCCGACGAGCACGACGTGAAGCTCGTCAAGGTGAACATCGACGTGGAGCAGGCGCTCGCACAGCGCTACGGCGTCGCGTCGATCCCGTTCATGGTGCTGTTCGAGAACGGCGAGCCGCAGGCCTCGGCCGTCGGCGCGATGCCGAAGGGCTCGCTCGAGAAGGCGCTCGGGCTGGCGGCGGCGTAGCCCTCCGCCGCCGGGCGCCCTAGGGCGCCGAGGCTTCGTCGAGGTACGACAGGAAGGCGAGGTGCTTGGCGAGGTACGCCTCGATCGCCTGCACGCCCTCGCCCGCCAGGTTCGCGATCCAGTCGCCCTGGAGGTCGTCCTCGATCCGGTGGAAGGTTCCCGGGGAGTCCATTGCGGCGATGATCGCCTCCGGGCCGGGGTGGCGCATGAGCCGTTCGGCCCATCTTTCGAACCGGGAAAGCCCAATCGGAGCGAGCCCGGCCTGCTGCGCACGCCGATCGAGCTCGAGATCGTCCCCGCCGCGCTACGGGTCCTCGTCCCGGCTCTCCCAGAGTGAGAGGATCTCCTCGAAGGTCGGGAACGCGAGCTCCGCGCCGCGGGGCCGATCCTCCCTCCGAACCAGCCCAGCTCGACCAGGTCGTCGCCCGCCCGCTCCGTGCCCCCGGTGACGCGCGCGAGCCAGGTCAGGCAGAGCACGATCCGCTCCTGGTACGGCTCGTTCCAGGTGCCGAGGAACTCGACCGGCTCGACCTCCAGGCCCGTCTCCTCACGCAGCTCTCGCCGCAGCCCCGCGAGCGCGCTCTCGCCCTCGTGGAGAAAGCCGCCCGGGAGGTCCCAGAGGCCCGCGCCTGGATCGTCGCGGCGGCGCCCGAGCAGCACCTTGCCGTCTCGGACGATCACCGCCTGGGCGCCCGGCACCGGGTTCGCCCAGTGGACCGTGCCGCAGCGCTCGCAGCGCACGTGGTCGCCGGCGTGCGTGAGCTTTCCGGCGCAGCGGGGACAGAACTGCCAGTTGTCAAACGAACCCAAGGAGACCATGATGGAGAATCCCGAGCCCACCGAGACGGAGGAAGAGCTGGCGAGAACGGATCGGCAGACCGAGGAAGAGGACATGCGCGGGGCGACCGATCCCGGGGACGACGAGTCCTGAGGGTCGTCCTCCTGCACTCCGCACTCGGCGATTCGCGGCTCTGGCGCCCGCAGGTGGCGGCGCTGGGCGACCGCCACGACGTGGTCGCCCCGGATCTGCCCGGCTGGGGCGAGAGCCGGCTGCCGGACGGGCCTTTCTCGTTCGTCGACGCGGTCGTGCCGCATCTGCCCGGCGCGCTGGTCGGGAACTCGTTCGGCGGCCTCGTGGCGCTGCGAACCACCCTCGCCCACCCGGAGCTCGTCGAGCGGCTGGTGCTCGTCGGCGCCGCCCCGCCGTCGTGGGACTGGGGCGAGGAGATGCTCGGGTACTTCGCGGCCGAGGAGGCGGCGCTCGAGGCGGGCGACCTCGACGGCGCCACCCAGCTGAACCTCGACTTCTGGGTGAAGCCCGAGCACCACGAGGAGGTTCGTCCCCAGCAGCGGCGGGCGCTCGAGCTGCAGAGCGTCGACCCCGACCAGGAGGTGCGGTGGCCGGAGCTGCGGCCGCTCTCCTCGATCGAGCAGCCGACGCTCGTCGTCGTCGGCGCGGAGGACAAGGCCGACTTCCGCGCGGTCGCCCAGCACTTCGCCGAGGAGATCCCGGATGCCGACCTCGCCGTCGTGCCGGGCGCGGGGCACCTGGTGGGGATCGACGAGCCCGACGAGCTGAACGCGCTGCTAGCGGAGTTCCTCGAGGACGGCGTCGGCTAGCCGCGGCCACGCGTCCTTCGCCCAGTCGCCGAACGCCTCGTCGGTGAGGCAGCCGAGCGCGGCGTCGGCATCGGGATCGACCCAGAGGAAGGTGCCGCTGCGGCCGAAGTGGCCGTAGGTCGCGGCCGAGTTGCGCGAGCCGGTCCAGTGGGGAGCCTTGCCGTCCCGCAACTCGAGGCCGAGACCCCAGTCGTTCGGCGACTGCCGGCCGAAGCCGGGCAGCACCCCTTCGAGACCCGCGAACTGCACCGAACGGGCCGCCGCGAGCGTCTCGACGGCGATGCGCCTCGGCTCCCGAAGCTCGCGCGCAAGCTCGCGCAGGTCGTGCAGCGTCCCGCTCACGCCGGAGCCCGCCGAGCCGGCGAGCGTCATCCCGGTCCCGGCCCAGACGTGCGCAAAGTACTCGGCGAACTCCATCTCGGCGCGCCGCGCGACGAGCATCGCGGCGACGTCGAAGCCGAAGTTGGAGTAGACGCGCCGCTGCCCCGGCCGCCCGATCGGCGGACCTTCGTCGAAGGGCAGCCCGGAAGCATGCGCCAGCAGGTGGCGGAAGGTCGACCCCGGCGGCCCTGCCGGCTCGTCGAGGCCGACGAGCCCCTCCTCGGCCGCGACCAGCATGGCCACCGCCGTGGCGAGCTTGCTGACCGACGCCCACGGGAACACACGGTCGGTCTCGCCGCGGCTCGCCTCGACGCGGCCGGTGACCAACGCCGCCGCATGCGCACACGGCCACCCGTCCAACTGGCGCAGCGCCTCCACGAACGGCGAGACTACCCGCGTGCACCGGCAGTTGATCTCATCGGGTGCCGCCTTCGAGGAGCGGGTCGGCTACTCGCGCGCGGTTCGCGTCGGCCACCAGGTGTGGGTCTCGGGAACGGCGCCGATCATGCCGGGGGACGGCGACCCGCCCGCCGGCGCCTACGAGCAGGCGCGGGTCTGCCTCGCCACGATCGAGCGCGCGCTCGCCGAGGCCGGCGCCTCGCTGGACGAGGTCGTCCGCACGCGGATCTACGTCACCGACGCCGCCTCGATCGACGAGGTCGGCCGGGCGCATCGGGAGGCGTTCGGGAACGCGAAGCCGGCGACGACCGGCATCGTTACGGCGTTGCTCGATCCGCGCTGGCTGGTGGAGATCGAGGCGGAAGCCGTCATAGTCCCTCAGGCGTCATAGTCACGGCGTGAAGCAGATCTACCCCGCATCGATCACCGGCAAGGGCGCCGGCGGGCCGGGCGCCGGTGAGGCGAGCGTGCTCGACCACACCTTCGGCAAGAGCGACCCGTACACCCTCGGCGTCGAGGAGGAGTACATGCTGCTCGACCCGGAGACGTGGGACCTGGTCCAGCACATCGACTCCGTGCTCGCCGCGGTCGCCGACGGCGAGCACACCGAGCAGATCCATGCCGAGCTGATGCAGTCGGTACTGGAGGTGACGACGCCCGTCTGCCACACGGCGGCCGACGTGGGGGCCTCGCTCGCCCGCCTGCGGGGCTATCTCGCGCAGATCGCACGCGAGCAGGACTGCCGTTTCGGGTCGGCCGGCACCCATCCGTTCTCGCTCTTCGAGCGTCAGCGGATCACGGCCCGCGACCGCTACCACCAGCTCGTCGACCAGCTCCAGTACATCGCCCGCCGCGAGCTGATCTTCGGGATGCACATGCACGTCGCGGTCGACGATCCCGAGAAGGCGATCCAGGTGATGAACGGGCTGCTCGTCCACCTCCCCGAGCTGCTGGCGCTCTCGGCGAACTCGCCGTTCTGGCGCGGCGAGCCGACCGGGCTCGCGACGAGCCGGCAGATGGTGTTCGCGGCCTTCCCCCGCTCCGGCCCGCCGCCGCGCTTCCGCGACTACGCCGACTACGCCGGCGTCGTCGGGCAGCTGGAGCGAACGGGCTGCATCGCCGACTACACGCACATCTGGTGGGACATCCGGCCGCACCCGCGCCTCGGCACGCTCGAGATGCGCGTCTGCGACGCCGTCACGCGGCTCGAGGACGTGGTCGCGATCGCCGCGTTCTTCCAGGCGATCGTGAAGATGTATTGCGAGCTCCACGAGTCGGGCAAGGAGATCCCGAGCTGGCACCGGCTGCTGACGACCGAGAACAAGTGGCTCGCCGCGCGGTACGGCCTGGAGGCGCCGATCATGGATCTCGCGACCGGGCGGCGGAACCGCGTGCCGGTGGCCCAGCTCGTGCGGCGAACGATGCGCGAGATCGAGCCGCACGCACGCGAGCTGGGCTCCGAGCGCGAGCTCGAAGGCGTGCGGGAGATCCTCGCGCGCGGCAACGGAGCCGATCGGCAGCTTCGCGTGTGGAACGCCAACCGGGACATCGTCGAGGTGGTACGCGAGATCGCCGCGGCGACCGAGCAGTCGGCGATCAGCCCGGCGACAGCCGACTGACCCGGCTGCCCTTGCCGACCACCCAGAGATCGCGCCGGCCGGGCGACCAGCCGAGCCCGACCACCGTGCGCAGCCCGGCGATCCGGACGCGCCGCCCCGGCAGGTCGACGAACCAGAGGTGCCGGGCGTCGGTGACCGCGAGCCGCTTCCCGTCGGGCGAGAGCGTCGCCATGCCGGCGCCGTCGTTCGCCCACGCGCCGAAGTTCGCGCGCACGCTCCACCGCACCTTGCGCGACGCGGTGTCGACCGCCGTGACGCGGCTGTAGCCCGGCGCGACGGCGTAGACGGTGCGGCCGTCGTGCGAGACGGCGAGCGCCGTCGTGATCGCCGCGTTGTAGTTGCCGGTGCCGGGCAGGTCGATGCAGCGGGCGGTCGCGTGCACGAGGTCGAGCGCGTGGATCATGGTGCCGCCGTTCGGCCCGATGTACAGCGTGTAGAGGATCCGCCCGTCGGGCGACGACGCGCGCGCGAACGCGCTGCCCCAGATCAGCTCGGAGCCGTGCGGGTCCTTGAGCGGCGCCTGCGCGAGCGTGCTCGTCGCCAGGTCGTAGAGGCGGATCTCGTACCCGGTCTGCCGGTAGCGGATCAGCACGAGCCGGTTGCCGCGCAGCGCGTCGAAGCCCCAGTTCTTGCCGGCGAGCTTCACGAGCTGCGTCCGTCCCGGTGAGACGACGGCGAACGTGGTCGAGCCGAGCCTCGGCCACTCGAGGACGGCGGCCCGGCCGTCCTGCGAGGCGCCGACGAGCTGGAAGACGCCCACGTGCGGGAGCGTGGCGCGCCGGAGCAGCTTCCCGGTGACGAGGTCACGCCAGTCGAGGAGCCTCCCCCGAGCTCGCTGACGAGCGTGTGACCCGAGACGATGCCGGGACCGAGCTCGCGCACCGTCCGGCCCGTGCGCAGGTCGATCACCCGCAGGGGCTTGTCGACCGACGCGCGGACGGCGAGCATGGTCCCGTGGGCGAGGGAGAACTGGCTGGGCGCGCAGTCGAGCGGGGAGCAGGCGGCCGCACGGGCGGCGCCTGGCAGGAGCAGCAGCACGGCGGCCGTGAGGATCAGCGTGCAACGAGCCATGGGAGGAGTACGTCCGGGGGACCTGTGGAGGTCCCGGGGCCGTATGTGCCACGTGTGGCCGAGCGCGCCTGGATCCGCGGTGCCCAGCAGGGCTCGACGGAGGACCTCGAGCGGCTCTTCCGCGCGCACTGGCCGCGCGCCTACCGGGCGGCGCTGCTCGTGACGGGCGACGCCGCCGCCGCCGAGGACATCGCCCAGGAGGCCTTCCTGGCGGCCGTCCGCAACCTCGACCGCTTCGACCGGCGCCGTCCCTTCGGCCCCTGGCTGCACCGCATCGTCGTCAACCGCGCGATCGACTGGACACGTGCGCGGCGCCTGCGCGCGGAGGTCGAGCTGGGCGACCACGTCGCGGCGACCCCGGCGCCCGACGCGGACGGCGGCACCTTCGCCCGCATCGCCGACCTGCCACCGGAGCACCGGGCGGTCGTCGTCCTGCGCTACCTGCTCGAGTACACGCCCGGCGAGATCGCCGGGCTGCTCGACCTGCCGCGCGGCACCGTCAACTCGCGGCTCCGCCGCGGCCTCGACCGGCTGAGAGAGGCGGCGGAGTGGGAGGCGAAGTGAGCGACGGCGTGGGCGACGGCGTGCGTGACGCCGAGCGGCGCACGTGGGAGGTCGTGCGCCGTGCGTACGAGGAGCGGCCGATCCGGGCACGGCCGAGAGGTGAGGTTCGTAACAGACTGTTACTTGCCGTCACCGCGGCGGCGGTGCTCGCGGGGGCATTCCTCAGCTCGCCGGGACGCGCGGTGTTCGAGCACGCGCGCGAGGCGCTCGGGCTCGCGAACGCCGAGCCGGCGCTCTTCTCGCTGCCGGCGCCGGGGAGCCGGCTGCTCGTCGTCGCGCCCGACCGCGGCGGCGGCGTGTGGCTCGTGCGCGCCGACGGCTACCAGCGCCTGCTCGGCCACTACACCGACGCACGCTGGTCGCCGCACGGGCTCTACGTGGTGGCGACCCGGGAGAACGCCCTGGTCGCCCTGACGCCCGACGGCTCGGTACGGTGGACGCTCGCCCGCCACGAGCCGTCGACGCCGCGCTGGGAGGGCACGCGCACCGACACGCGCATCGCCTACGCGACCGGGCAGCAGCTGCGCGTGGTCGCGGGCGACGGCACGGGCGACCACGTGCTCGACCCGTACGGCGGCCAGGCGCCGCCCGCCTGGGATCCCGGGCGCGTGCACACGCTCGCCTACTACTCGGGCGGCTCGATCTGGCTTCGCCGCGACGACGGAACGCTCGTGTGGCGGCGCCCGATCACGGTCCTCCCGCTCGACCTCGAGTGGTCCTCGGACGGGCGGTACCTCGCCGTCTTCTCCGCCAAGCGGGTCGTCGTCATGGATGCGGCCGGCAGGCCGAAGCGCACCTTCTCGCTCCTCTCCGCAGAGCTCCTCTCGGGCGCGTTCGCACCGGGCACGCACACGCTCGCGGTGCAGGCGCGCCGCCCGCACCGCAGCGAGGTATGGGAGCTCGACGTCGAGCATCACGGCAGCGAGCGGCTCGTCTTCGCCGGCCCCGGCAGGTTCGACGGCATCGCCTGGGCGCCGAACGGCGACTGGCTGCTCGTCACGTGGCCCGCCGCCGACCAGTGGGTCTTCCTCCACGGCTCGAGGGCGCACGCGGTCGGCAACATCGCCGAGCAGTTCCCGCGCACCGACGGGCTCGGGCCGGTGCTCGAGGTGGACGGCCGCTGGTGCTGCTCGGGGTAGGCTCGGCGCATGGTCGGCGTCGGCGAGCGGATCCCGGAGGTGACGGTCTTCCTCGGCCCCGGCGAGCCGATGACGCTCCCGGAGCTGGTGGTCGACGGGCCGAAGCTGCTCGTCTTCTACCTCTTCGACTGGTCGTCCACCTGAACGAACGAGCTCGAGCTCCTGCGTGACAGGAGCGCGGAGCTCGACGCGCTCGGCGTGCAGCCGATCGGCATCTCGCGCGACTCGCCGTGGACGCACATCGCCTGGACGCAGGCGCTCGACCTGACCTTCGGCCTGCTCTCCGACTTCAACGGCGACGCGGTCCGGGCGCTCGGGATCGGGCAGGAGTTCCGCGGGTTCCACGACGTCGCGCGCCGGGTGACGTTCCTCGTCGACACCGAGGGAATCGTGCGGGCTGCGTGGGAGTACGACAACGGTGAGGTGCCCGACCCGGAGTCGTGGCTCGAGGCCTGCCGAGGCTTGAATCTCGCGGCCGGATCTGGCTGAATCGAGCGATGGACACTCCAGCTACTGGCTCGGCCGCCCGCCGGTCGGCCAGCCTCACCTACATCCTCGGCGCGGCGGTCGTGGTGCTCGCGATCATCTTCGCGTTCTCCGGCTCGTCGTTCATGCCGAACAACTGGTACGCGCTGTTCAAGACGGTTCACGTGGTGATCGCCGTCTTCTGGGTCGGCGGCGGTCTCCTGCTCACGACGCTCGCGCTGCGGGCGGAGCGAGCGACCGACCCGAACGAGATCGTCTCGGTCGCGCGGCAGGCTGCGTTCGCGGGCGAGAAGATCTTCGCCCCGGCGGGCCTCGTCGTGCTCGTTATGGGCATCGCGATGATGGCGAACACGAACTGGGGCTGGGGGCACTTCTGGATCGTCGCCGGCCTGCTCGGCTACGCCTCCACGTTCGCAGTCGGCGTCGGGGTCCTCTCGCCGCTCTCCAAGAAGATCGCGGCGTCGGCCGAGCAGAACGGCCCGACGCATCCGGAGACGCTCGCGCTGATCGATCGAATCCTGCTCGTCGCGCGCTTCGACGTCTCGGTGCTCCTGCTCGTCGTCGTCGACATGGTCACGAAGCCGTTCGCCTGAGGACGAGCTTCCGGGTACTCCGGCCCGCCGAGGGCGGGCGGGTCGGAGCGCCCGGGGTCGAGCCGGGTCAGCCGTCCGCCCCCGACCGGAGCTCGATGCGGCCGTCGACCACGCGTGCCTCGTAGACGGGCTGCGAGAAGACCGACGGCGCCGAGACGACGCGGCCGCTGCAGAGATCGAACCGTGAGCCGTGCCAGGGGCAGGTGACGACGTCGCCGCGGCGCTCGCCGTCCTCGAGCGGGCCGCCGAGATGGGAGCAGCGCGCCGCGAGGGCGCAGATCGTCCCACTCCCGGACCGGGCGACGAGCACCGGCGCGCCGCCGACGTCCACGCGCCGCAGCGCCTCGTCCCTCAGCTCCGACTCGCCGAGGACGTCGGTCCACTCCCTCGTCGGCGCCTCAAAGGCGGTCCGGTTGACCCGCACGCCGAGCCCGAAGCTGAGGAGGCCACCGAGGTGAGCCGAGACCAGAGCGCCGCCATAGGCGAGCGTCGACAGCGCCTGGGCCCGCCCCCGCGCGCCGCGTCGGCGGAACACCTTCGAGGCGATGTTCAACGTCAGGCTCGTGCTGTTGAGGAGCGCATGCAGCGTCCCGATTCGCTTCGAGTCGCCGCGCAGATGACTCCAGTCGTTCAGCCCGGTCAGAGCCGCGGGGAGCGCCGCCAGCACCCCGACGGCGAGTGCGGCGTCTGCTGCACCCTGCGGCCCCTCGTCGTCGGCGACGAGACCCGCAGCGTCGAGCAAGGTCGCGGCCGACCAGGAGCCGAGCGGAACATCGGTGAGCGCCGGGTGCAACGGCGCTCCGAGCCAGACCCCGTCGAGAACGTCGCGTAGGCGCCGCGGCAAGGCCCGGACGGCACCCTGGAGCTGGTCGGAGACGGGATCGAGAAACGCCACCCGCGCTGCGATCCGCCGTACGAGCCTGAGCGCCGTGATGGTCTCGTTGCCGCGCCGCCCGGCGGCCAAACCGCAGCCGGGCAAGGCATGCCCACGTTCCGGCATGGTGCCTCCCGGGCGTCCCTGTCACTCTGGTGGGCCGGTGTCGAGTGGGCGCCGGCGCCCCACTCGATCGAGGCGGCGCCGCACGACTTCGAGACGATCGGTCCGAGCGGCGATGCGGCGCTCGGGGCCGAGCAGGCCCGCCTGCCGATCCGATCCGCATCGTCGAAGCCGTCTCGTCCGCCGCGGAGGAGCCACGGTGCGAGGGATCAGCATCGCCGAGTGCCGATGTACGCGGCGAGCGCGTCATCCGCGAGGTCGAGGGCAGCGCGAAGGTTGTCGTGCTCACGCTCGATGCGGTCTAGCACCGGAACCGGCTCGACGCCGCCGGCGCGAACGGCCCGATCGGCGTCCTCTGCGAGCTCGAGGAAGAAATCCGCGTGCCGCCGCGCGCCCCCGCCGGCCGCGTCGCTCGCCCGCAGGCGTTCTCGCGCGTACTCCTGAATCGTCTCCAGCATCCCGTGACGCGGCTCCCCTCCCGGCTCGCCCCCGCCGCACGAGGTTCTTCGCGACGAGCGAGTCGAGCATCGGCTGCAGCCTCGTCGGCGTCTCATCGCCGACCGCCGCGGCGGCGGCGGCGAGCGTCCAGCCGCCTGCGAAAACGCCGAGGCGGGCGAAGAGGGCAGGCTCCGGCTCGTCCAGCAGCTCGTGGCTCCAGTCGATCGTCGCACGCAGCGTCTGCTGGCGCGGCGGCGGTCCGGGCGCCCTCGGTGAGGAGGTCGAGTGAGGCACCAAGCTCGCGCGCCATTGCGGCCGGAAGCAGGGCGTCGACGTGTGCGGCGGCAAGTTCGATCGCAAGCGGCAGACCGTCGAGCCGGCGGCAGATCTCTGAGGGGGGCGGACGGTGAGGCTGAACCTGCGACGACCGCACGTGCTCGCGCGACGAACAGCCCGCGGCGTCATGGTGCGAGCGCATCGAGATTTGCGCCTCGGCCGGCTCCGGCACCGGAGCGGCGGAGAGAGCGGGGGACGAGCGGCTCGCGACTCGTCGCGAGGACACGCAGCTGCGGCGCGGCGGCGAGCAGCGTGGAGACGACGGTGACTCCGTCGAGAAGCTGTTCGAGGTTGTCGAGGACGAGCAGGATCCGGAGCTCCTGGAGATGCTCGGCGAGCGCATCGGCGAGCGACGGCCCTGCCGTCTTCCCGCACGCCGAGAGCCTGCGCGATCGTCGGAGCGAGGAGAACGGGATCCCGGATCGGCGCCAGGTCGACGAAGACCGCCCCGTCGCGGAGCTGCGACGAGAGCTCTGTGCGGCGGCGATCGCCAGGCGTGTCTTCCCCGTCCCTCCCGGGCCGGTGAGCGTCACGAGACGGACGTCGTCGCGTCCGAGCAGGGCGACGACCGCTGCGACCTCGAGCCGCCGTCCGATCAGCGACGTCGCGGGCGCGGGAAGCGGAGCCGCCAGCGAGGCGTCGTGCCGGAGGATCGCGCGCTCCAGCCTACGGAGCCTGCCGCCCGGTTCGACGCCGAGCCCGTCGGCCAGCATCCGTCTCGCGGCGTGATGCGCCTCGAGCCCCTCCCTTCTGGCGCCCCGAGCGGTACAGCGCGAGCACGTACTGCTCGTGAAGGCGTTCCCTGTAAGGCTCAGCCGCGATCAGCCGCTCGAGCTCGGCGACGAGCGCGCCCTCGTCCCCCATCGCGAGGCGAGCCTCGTTCCCGAGCTCGAGCGCCCGCAGCCGCGCCTCGTCGAGCGGACCGGCCTCGACCGCGCCGAGGGGCCTCCGCGAGGTCGGCGAGCGGCGGGCCGCGTCAGAACCGGAGGGCGGCCTGGATGTCGGCGGCAGCATCGTCCGGGTCGCCGGCCGCGAGCGCCCGCTCTGCACGCTCGAACAGCCCCTCGAAGCGGTCGAGGTCGAGCTCGCCCGGGGCGAGTAGTGCCCCATAGCCGGAGCCGTGGCGCTCGATCCGCTCCGCACCGAGCGCCCGCCGCAGCCCGTGCACGTACACCTGAAGCGCCGCCGCCGCCGACTCGGGAGGGTCTTCCGCCCACTCCGCGGCCACGAGTTGATCACGGGAGACGACCGCACCGCGCGCCAGCAGCAGCTTCGCGAGCACCGCGCGCTGCTTCGGCGCCCCGAGACGTACTGCACGCCCGTCGACCAGGGCCTCGACCGGGCCAAGGATCCGGAACTCCTCGACTCGCACCACCGCCTCGCCCGATCTTAGGCCGCTCACACGCGCGACCGACCTCCGGCGGTCGTGGGAGTCGGCGTGCAGAGGCCCGGGCCGGCGAGCAGACGGGCGAGTCGAGGTCGGGGTCGGCGCCTACACGCCCATCGCGCGATGACGAGCGCGCGATTTGCAGGACCTTTTCGCGTCGATCGGGTCGTATCACCACCGAGACCGCTGCGGCACGGCGGAAGTTGCCTCTCGCACAATCTCTGTCACGATCTTTGCAGGGTGGTATCCGACATCGTCGGCCGCGACGAGGAGCTCGCCGCTGTGCGAGGACTTCTGGACGACGTGCTCCGGGGATCAGCGCTGCTCGCGTTCGAGGGCGAGGCCGGTATCGGCAAGACGGTCTTGTGGCGAGCCGGCGTCGAGGAGGCGAGGAACCGAGGGTTCCGTGTGCTCGTTTCGCGCCCCGCAGAGCCCGAACAGGGCTTTGCTCACTCCGGGCTCGCGGATCTCTTCGAGCCGGTGCGCGAACGGGTGCTGCCCCTGCTGGCCAGGCCCCGACGCCATGCGCTCGAGGTGGCCCTTCTTCTCGACGAGCCGACCAGGGCGAGTGAGGTGGATCCGCGTGCGCTCGGGGTCGCGGTCACCGACGGCCTCCAGCGCCTCGCGGGAGAGGCACCAGTGCTGGTGGCGATCGACGACGTCCAGTGGCTCGATGCGTCGTCGCTAGGCGCGCTCGCATTTGCGCTGCGCAGGTTGTACGACAGCCGCGTCGGCGTCCTCCTTGCTCGCCGGCTCGTCGCAGGGGGAGTGCAGCCGTGGGAGCTCGAGGACGCGATGGGGGTCGACGGGGTCCGTCGGTCAAGCGTCGGGCCGCTCAGTGTCGGAGCTCTCCATCGGCTCTTGAGCGAGCGGCTGGGGCGGCCGTTTGCGCGCCAGACGTTGCTGCGCATCCACGAGCATTCGGGAGGCAATCCGTTCTTCGCGCTGGAGCTGGCTCGGGTGCTCGAGGCGGATGTCGACCCCCTGCGTCCGCTTCCCGTTCCCGCTACGGTCGACGAACTCCTACGTGCGAGGATGGCTGGGCTTTCTGCAGCAACTCGGGAGGCGCTCGCCTTCGTCTCCGCGGCCGGAGCGGCGAACGACGCACTTCTCGAGCGGGCCGGCCTGGCGACCGAGGTGCTCACTCCGGCGTTCAATGCCGGGATCGTCGAACGCGACGAGGGCGCGATTCGCTTCACACATCCGCTGCTCTCGTCCGTCCTGTACGGAGACCTGGGGGCGCAGCGGGCGCAGGTCCACGCGCGAATCGCGGGACTCGTCGACGAGCCGCTGGTCCGGGCCCGTCATCTGGCGCTCTCGAAGGAGACTCCGGACGCGAAGGTGGCTGGCGTGCTGGACGAGGCTGCGGGCCTGGCCGCGGCGCGGGGGGCCTCGCGGGTCGCGGCGGAGCTTGCCGAGCAGGCCCTCCGCCTGACCCCCGCGGAGGCGCACCGGGAGCGACATCGGCGGGCGCTGGCGGCGGCCCGTGCCGAGCACGCGGCCGGTGAGTGGATACGATCGCGGGCGATCGCCGAGCGCCTGCTCGCGGAGGCGGACGTCGGTCCCCTCCGCGCCGACGCGCTCGTCATTCTGGCCGAGCTCGCGAGCGTCGAGGATGCGGTCGTCCTCCTTGAGGAAGCGCTGACGGAGGCTTCCTCGCGCCCCGCGTTGCAAGCGGTGATCCAGTGTCGACTTGCGTGGGCCGCCCGCTTCAGGAAGGGCTACGTGCAGGCCCTGGAGCATGCGCGCGCGGCGCTCGAGATTGCGGACGGCCTCAACGACGAGAACCTCCGGAGACGGGCCCGGACAGTGCATGCGACCCTCGATTCGATCGTCGGAAATCAGGACTCCGCGCCCCTGACGGTCGGAGACCTCGATCTCGCCGACGTCCTCGGCGGTGAGCGGCTGGTGCAGGAGGCGACGCTGGCTCTGGTGAGTCCCAATGCGCCGGTGGACCGGCGTGACGAAGTGCGGGCGGCGCTCGAGCGCGAGCACGGAGAATGGCGCGAGGGCGACGAGCCGCGGGCGGCGCGCGCTCTCTGGTGCCTCTCCTGGGTAGAACTCTGGGCTGGTCGTTGGGAACGCGCAGCAGCGTACGCGGAGCAGGCGTACGACATCTCGGTTCAGTACGGGCTCGAGGTGCCGCAGGACCATCTCCCGATCGCTCTGATCGCCCTCCGACAGGGCCGCCTCGAGGCCGCTCGGGCGCACTCGGAGCGAGGTCTCGAGCTCGCGCGGGAGCAGTTCGGGCTGGACCCGCCCCAGCACATGGCGATCCTCGCGCTCGTCGCGGCGCGGAACGGCGAGCTCGCAGCGGCTGCCGCGGGGTTGGACCGGGCGGAGCAGCAGGCGAGGAGGCTCGGCTGGGGAGAGCCGACGATCCGCTGGTGGAACGACGATCGCGCCGAGGTACTCCTCGAGCTCGGCCGAATCGACGAGGCCGGGCAAGTGCTCGACGTTTGGGAGGCGGATGCTGCCCGTTTGGGCCGCGAGTGGGTGCTCGCCCACGTGAAACGCGGCCGCGGCCTCGCCGCCGCCGCCCGGGGCGACATCGCTCAGGCAATCCTCGGTCTGCAGCAGGCGGTCGTCGCGCACGAGACGGTCGGCGACCCGTTCGGCCGCGGCCGCGCGCTCCTGGCACTCGGCATTGTCAGGCGTCGCAACCGCCAGAAGCGCCCCGCCCGCGAGGCGATTGAGGCAGCGTTGCAGGAGTTCGAGACGATTGGCGCGGACGTTTGGGCCGCGAAGGCGCGCGGAGAACTTGGACGCTTCGGGGGGCGCAGGCGCGAGGAGGGGCTGACGGCCGCAGAGCGGCGCGTGGCGGATCTCGTCGCCCAGGGGCGGACGAATCGCGAGATCGCCTCCTCTCTCTTCCTCGCCGAGCGCACGGTCGCCAGCCACCTGACCCACATCTACGCCAAACTTGGGGTGCGCTCCCGCACGGAGCTCGCACACCGGCTGCACGCCCGAGAGCCGGGCTAGCTGCAAAGTTGCGAGATTCTGACGTTTCCGCCCGGTTGGGGTGGCCGTAGCGTCGCGCTCGTGACCGGCTACCGTCTCGATCAGGAGTCGGCACGACCGAAGCTCCAGCTCGCCCTCGCCGCGACGTGGTTGCTCGACGCCGCCCTGCAGTACCAGCCGTTCATGGTCAGTCGGGGCTTCGCGACCGATGTCATCATCCCGACGGCGCACGGCAACCCGGCAACGGCAGCTCGCTGCCTCCTCGAGCGTGCTCGGCCGCGGCGCGCTGGCCGCCTGGGTCGCACTCTGGGGAGGCGAGCTTTTCCTCGCGCTCCTGCGCGGCAACGACTCCGGCGCGGCGTTGCGCGGCACGTTCGCATCCGGTCACAGCACAGGCATCGCGCTTCCATTGGCGACGCTGCTCGCCGTCACGCTGGTCGCCGCCTTCCTGCCGGCCCCTCTGGCCCGCCCTCTGCTCAGCCTCTCCCTTCTCCTGGCGGGGGCGATTTGGGTCACGGCCCAGGACTTCGGCGGCATCTTCACCGGTCGAGCCACCGACCCCAACAGCGGGCCGCTACTGCTGCTGGTCGTACTCGCGTACTGGCCGTTCTGGGGAGCGTCGTACGCTGGCGCGCGCCTAGCGTGGCGCCTCTTCCGGCCGTCGGGAAGCGCACCGGGCAAAGTTCAGACGTTCTGACGTTTCCGCGTCTCCGACGCGCGCGTAGCGTCGCGGGAGGTAGCAACGTCGAAAGCGGGAGGTTCAGATGACCAAAGCCGGCTTCCGAAAGCGTGGAATCGCCGCCCTACTGATGACGCTCGTCACGCTGGGCGCCGTCGCTGCATACATCACCGCCACCGCGTCGGCGGGGCCGCCCACGCCGCCCCCGCCGCCGGGCCACACGATCGAAGGCCACTTCTGTCTGGGCGAGTATCTGTTCTGCATCAGCGCCCAGCTCGACGGGCGGACGAAAGTCGAGGGCTACGGCGTCAGCGGGAATGCGGGCACGTGCGCCAAGCCGCCGGCGACCGCCGACGCCGGCCCGCAGTATTGCGTCCCCAGCGAGACCGGCTTTCTCGGACTCACGCCCGGGAAGTACTGGTTCAAGCTCTACGACGATCAGAACAACCACAACTTCGAGCTCAGAAGTTGTCCGGGTTCGAAGTTGCCCTGCACCGCGTCGAACCCCGACGCGACCTCCGAGCAGGAGCTCACGGACATCGCCACGGTCTACACGGCTCCCGTGACGACCCAGCTCGAGCTGAAGCCCGGCTGGTACAGGCTCTTCTGCGACTCCAACTCGCCGGTCGTACATGAGAACGCCGGGATGTACATCGACGTCGAAGTCGGCGGGCCAAGTCGGTAACGCCCTCCGGACGTCGTGAGTCAGCAGGCGCGGCGCTCGAGCCCGACCCCGTGTCTCTCGAGCGCCGCGACTCGCGACGGCAGGCCGACACGCACAATGCCGAGCTACCTCGTCGAGACCTATCTGAGCCGGGCGAGCGCGGGTGAGCGGATCGCCTGCGAGCAGCGAGCAAGATCCGCGGCAGAGGAGTTGACGCGGGAGCAGGCGACCATCCGCTTCGAACGGTCGATCCACGTCCCCGAAGACGAGATCTGCTTCTTCGTCTTCCAGGCCGCTACGAGGAACGAGGCGGTGCTGGTCGCCAACCGCGCGCGATTAGACCCGATTCGCATCGTCGAGGCCGTCTCCTCGGGACCTGAAGCCTGCGCCTGACGACCGCAAGTTCGAGTCCTGCCGCAGACGCCGCCTGAATCGCGAACCTTCCCGGTCCGACACGTGACGATTCGCACCGAAGGCTCGAGCGTCGCGAGGAGCCAAGCGAACGCACCGCCGGGACGCGTCATCACTGGGTCCAGAACGCCGACCGCCCAACGACGCCGGGCGTGGGCCTCAAATGGCGAATTTCGCGGCAGGCTCGTCCGGAGCCGGAGGGCAAATCACGCCGCAACCGTGGAAACCGAGCCGGCTGCGGCGCCGCCCGAACGACTTGGACAAACGGCCTGCGGCTATCGCCGCGGCCCCACCCGGACCTCTACATACCCATTGCGTGGTACCCGGCGTCGACGTAGAGCGTCGTGCCGGTCACGTTCGCGGCGCCGTCTCCGAGGAGGTACTCCGCCGCCGCGCCGACGTCGTCCGCGGAGACGTGGCGGTGGAGCGGGGCTCGCTCCTCGACGATCGACTCCATCGTCGGGAAGCCGGCGATCGAGCGCGCGGCCAGCGTCCGCACCGGCCCGGCCGAGACGGCGTTGACGCGGATGCTCTTCTGCCCGAGGTCCCAGGCGAGGTACTTGACCGCGGAGTCGAGCGTCGCCTTGGCGACCCCCATCACGTTGTAGTGCGGGACCGCACGCTCGCCGCCGAGGTAGGTCATCGTCAGGATCGAGCCCCCGCCGGCGGCCTCCATCAGCGGTTCCGCCGCGCGGGCGACCGCGACGAGGGAGTAGGCGCTGACGTCGATCGCCATCCAGAACCGCTCGCGCGGCGTGTCGACGAACCGTCCCTCGAGGTCCTCGGCCGCCGCGAAGGCGACGGAGTGGACCAGGATGTCCAGCTGCCCCCCGAAGACGTCGGACACCTCGGCGAAGACCCTTGCGACGGCGGCGTCGTCACGCACGTCGAGCTCCGTGACGAGCGGGCTCGACACGGACTCCGCCAGGTCGCGGACGTTCTTTTCGATGCGCTCCCCCTGGAACGTGAACGCGCACCGGGCGCCGCCGTCGGCGAGCCGCCGTGCGATCGCCCAGGCGATCGACCGCTTGTTCGCCACTCCGAGAATCAACGCGCGCTTGCCTTCGAACATCGCGGGCGACTCTACCCGGCTTCGGATACTGTGCGGAACCTTGCGCCGCCTGCTGATGCTGACAGTGGTCGTCGGGCTGGTCGTGACGGCCTCTGCCTCCGCGGCGCTCGGCCCTCTCCGCCGTGACGTGCGGGAAGCCTCGAGTCCACGCGTGCGGGCGGGCGTGATCCACGTGCCGGCGGGTCACAAGCGCGGGCTGACGCGGGTTATCGTGCGGCTCCGGACGCCGCCCCTCGCCGCGTGGAACGGCAGCCGGGGCCTCGCGTCAGCGTCGCGCGCGCACCACCTCGACACGCACACCGTCGCCTCGCGGACCTACCTCGCGCGGCTCTCCCGCCTGCAGGCGACCGCAGCCGCCGCCGTGCGAGCGGCAATCCCGCAGGCACGGGTGCAGGAGCACTTCTCGATCCTGCTCGACGGATTCGCGGTGGAACTGCCGGTCCACTCGCTCCCGAAGCTGCTCCACGTGAACGGGGTCGACAAGGTCTATCCGAGCCTCGCCTACACCGTCGCGATGAACCGCGGCCCGTCCGTGATCCACGCGACCGACCTCTGGGCGGCGAGCGGCGACAAGGGCCAGGGCGTGAAGATCGGGGTCGTCGACACCGGAGTCGACCAGACGAGCCCGTTCCTCGACCCAACGGGCTTCAGCTACCCGCCGGGGTTCCCGAAGGGCGACTCGCGGATGACGACGCCGAAGGTGATCGTGGCGCGCGTCTTCCCCGGCCCGGTCCGCGACGCGAAGTCGAACCAGGCGTTCGATCCGACGGAGCCGCACGGCACGCACGTCTCCGGCATCGCGGCGGGTGACGAGGGGACGAGCGCCCCCGCCGGCCCCGACCACCCGGCCGTCACCGGGCTCTCCGGCGTCGCCCCGAGAGCCTGGATCGGGAACTACCGCGTCTTCACCGTGCCGACCCCGTTCGGGCACGAGGCCGACACGCCCGAAATCGTGCACGCCTTCGAGGCGGCGGTCGCGGACGGGATGAACGTGATCAACTTCTCGGGCGGCGGCCCGCAGACCGATCCCGCGAACGACGCAATGTTCGAGGCGATCCACAACACCGTGCTCGCCGGCGTCGTGCCGGTGATCGCCGCCGGCAACGACCGCGACGACTACGGGCTCGGCACCGCCGGGTCCCCCGGCGCCGCTCCCGACGCGATCACGGTCGCAGCCGTCTCCAACGACCACGTCTTCGCGCCGGCCCTCGGTGTCGTCGGCGGCCCGACCAGCCTCGGCGCGGTGCCGATCCAGAGCGCGGGCGGCGACAGGCTGCCGGCCGCCTGGTCGGCCGCAGACCAGCAGATCGTCGATGCCTCCTCCATCCTCGGCACCGACGGCAAGCCGGTCGACGAACAGCTCTGCGGCCCGCCGAACGAGCCGAACACCGCGGCCGGGACGATGCCCAAGAACGCCGTCAAGGGCAAGATCCTGCTCGCGAAGCGCGGCGACTGCACCTTCGTCTCGAAGGCCGAGCGGGCGCTGATCGGCGGCGCGAGCGGGCTGATCCTGATCGACAACCGCTTCGGCGAGGCGAACCCGATCCCGATTCCGCTGCCGCTCCCGTCCGGGATGATCTCCGACCTCGACGGTGCCGCCCTGCGCGCCTACCTCGCGGCGAACGGGGGCGCCGCGTCGATCCGGGTCACCCCGACGATCCAGGAGATCCCGACGGGTCGCAGCGGCATCGTCACGAGCTTCTCCTCGGCCGGCCCCACCGACTTCGGCTACACCCTGAAGCCGGACATCGCGGCGGTCGGCCTCGACGTGCTCTCGTCGACGCCGCCGCTGACGACCGGATCCACGTTCTCGGTCTTCGCGGGGACGTCGATGGCCACACCGCACGTCGCGGGCGCCGCGGCCCTGCTCGTCGAGCAGCATCCGACCTGGACTCCGGGGCAGGTGAAGTCGGCGCTGATGGGCACCGCAGGCCCCGCCTGGCAGAACACCGCGCGCACCGACGAGGCGTCGGTGCTGCTCGAAGGCGCCGGGCTGGCGAACGTCGCCGCCGCCGACGATCCGAAGGTGTTCACCGACCCGCAGTCGCTGTCGCTCCGTCGCATCGACGTGACGAACGGCCCCCAGCACGTGGCCAAGCTGCTGACCGTCTCGGATGCGGGCGGCGGCGTCGGGACGTGGACGGTCTCGATCGCTCCCCAGTCGCAGACGAGCGGGGTGCGGATCGGCGTCCCCGGCAGCGTCGCGCTGTCGGTGGGCGGCACCGTCTCGATCCCGGTGACCGTCGACGTCGAGGCCGGCGCCGGTCTCGGCTGGAACGGCGGCTTCCTCTTGCTCACGTCGGGCGGAGCGAGCCGGCGCGTGCCCTACTCGTTCCTCGTCGAACGACCCGGCCTCGCCGGTGCGGCGGTGACGCCTCTGCGGAAGCTGCAGATCGGCGACACCTCGAAGGGCAAGAGCCGGGTGGCGGTCTACTGCTGCCCCTCGGCCCCGTTCGGCCCCCCACCCGACTACACCGGCCCGCCGATGAACGAGAGCGGCGCCGAGCACCTCTACTCGATCGAGATCAACCAGCCGGTAGCCAACTTCGGCGTGTCGGTGCTCGCCGCGGACCCGGGCGCCTTGATCGACCCGTTCGTGCTCGGCTCGAAGGACGAGAACGACGTACAGGGCTACGCCGGCATCCCCACCGACGTCAACCCGCTCACGTACGACTCGAACTTCGACGTGGGCGCCGCCGGCGCCGAGTTCCCGCTCCTGCAACGCTTCTACGTCTCGGTCGACTCGCGTGCCGATCCATTCACGAACGTCGCCCAGAACGGCAGGTACCTCCTGAACTCGTGGGTGAACGACGTGACGCCGCCGAGCGTGCGCGTGCTGACGACCCGGATCTCGGCCGGTCGGCCGCTGATCGTCGCCGAGGTCCTCGACGCGGGTGCGGGCGTCGACCCGGCCTCGCTCGTGATCGGCTACAACAAGGCGCTCGTCGGCGCCTCCGCCTACGACCCGGCCAGCGGGCTCGCCGTCTTCGGAATCCCGAGCGCGGCTCCGGCCTTCAAGCCCGGCAAGACGAAGCTCGCGCTCGAGGCCTCCGACTACCAGGAGGCAAAGAACATCGACACCGTCGGCAACAACCTGATGCCGAACACGTCGTTCGCCCAGACGACGATCTCGGTGGTGAACGGCCCTGCCGTCACCTGGATCGAGCCGCCTGCGAACAGCTGCGCCGTCACGCACGACCGCCTGATCACCGCTGCCGACTCGACGACCAAGGTGACGCAGGTCGTCTTCACCGTCGACGGCCGGCGGGTCGGCGTCGACCGGAAGGGATCCTCCGGCATCTACTCGGTGCCGTGGAACACGACGAAGCTGAAGCGCGGCTCCTACCGCCTGGTGGCGACGGTGAGCGACGCGGCCGGCCGCAGCGCGGCCGCAGGCCGCACGGTCCGCGTCTGCAAGTGAGGAGCGGCGACGGCAACGGCAGCGCGGGCAACACGCTGCGGGTCGCCGTCGTCACCGGCGCGAGCTCCGGCATCGGCGCCGAGCTCGTGCGCCGGCTGCAGGCCCGCGGCACCCGCGTGGTGGGGCTCTCGCGCTCCGACTCGCAGGCGGACGAGCACGAGACCTGCGACGTCTCCGACCGCGCAGCCGTCGACGAGGTCGCGGCGCGCGTGCTCGAACGCCATGCGCGGATCGACCTGCTCGTCTGCAACGCAGGCGTCGGCGCCCGCAGCAACTACCTCGACGGCGACGTCGAGGCGATCGAGCGCGTCGTGCGGGTCAACTACCTGGGGGCGGTGTGGACGACTCTCGCCTTCCTGCCCGGCCTCGTCGCCGGCTCCCACCTCGTCAACGTCGTCTCGGTCGCCGGGACGGTCGCGGTCGGCCCCTACTCGGCCTCGAAGCACGCGCAGCTGGCGCTCTCGCGGTCGCTGGCGATCGAGCTCGCGCCGCGCGGAGTGAAGGTGCACACGGTCAACCCCGGCTTCGTCGAGACCCCGGGCTTCCCCCAGCGCGGAGTCCGCCACGGCCCCGTCGCCTCGCGCTTCGTCGTCGATCCCCCGCTCGTGGCGCAGCGGCTGCTCGAGGCGGTCGACCACGATCGCCGGGAGGTGTTCGTCCCGCGCTGGTACCGCGCGGCGGCCTGGGTTCAGGCGCTCATGCCCGGGCTGGTCGCGAGTGCGCAAGCACGTACCACGCGACGACCGCCTCATAATCACTAGGCGCGAGACCGAGCGCACGCTCGCGCTCGAAGCCCTCGCAGCCGGCCAGGTCGAGGTAGTCGGCGAGGTCGCGCGGCTCCCGGACGATCTCCTCCCGCAGCAGCACGAGCGAGTTGGCGTCGAAGAGCCCCCGCAGGTCGCCGTCCGACAGCACCCGCGTGGTCGACGCGTCGCGCGCACGCTCGAAGCGGTTCAGCTCGAACGCCGCGAGCGGATCGACCGGCGCCACCTGGTCGACGACGAGGATCCTCCCCTGCGGGTTCGTCACCCGCGCAAGCTCCGCGATCAGAAGCTCGGGGCGCCGGGTGTGGTGGAGCGTCCGGAGCGAGGCGGCGACGTCGAACGAGAAGTCGGGAAACGACAGCCGCTCGCCGTCCCCGACCACGACCTCGACGTTCGCGGGCGCGTCGGCCCTGGCGCGAGCCGCGGCCTCCTCGTCGATCTCGAGCGCCACGACGTGCGCCGCGCGCGCCGCCGCCGCAAACGCGAACGCGCCCGTGCCGGCTCCGACGTCGAGTACGCGCTCGTGGCCGCTCAGCGGCAGCAGCTCGTCGATCCTCGTCGCGAGCGCCTCCGCACGACGCGCCTGGAGCTCAGCTCGGCGCTCGATCCGGCTCACGCGGCCACCACCCGCCGCGCCCGGCCGGGAGAGCTGTCGATCCCGCACGCGAGCTCGTAGGTGATCGTGCCCGCCACCCGCGCGTGCGACTCGAGCGGCACGCCGGGCCCGACGATCGTCACCGGGGTGCCGGTGGGAAGCTCGCGGTCGAGCTCCACCGCGCACGCGTCCATCGAGACGGTGCCGATCACCCGCCGGGGCTCGCCGCCCGCCAGCACGGTCGTGCCGGTCAGGTCGCGCCGGAACCCGTCGGCATATCCGACCGGGACGATCCCGATCCAGGTCGCGCGCCCCGCGACGAACCGCCGGCCGTAGCCGGTCGACTCCCCGGGGGCGAGCAGCCTGACCTGGGCGAGCTCGCTCTCCCAGGAGAGGACGGGCTCGAGCCCGTCCTCGGCCGGGTCGGTGCCGAACGGCGACAGGCCGTAGAGGGCGATGCCGCACCGGGCGGCGTCGAATCGCGCCTCGGGGAGCCGGAGCGCGGCGGCGCTGTTCGCGACGTGCCGGACGAGCTGCGGGACGACGTCGGTGGCCGCGCGAAACCGTGCGACCTGCTCGCGCGCGAAGGCGGGATCGGTGTCGGCGGTCGCGAGATGGGTCATCACGCCCACCACACGCCGCGTCGCGGACGGGAGCTCCGAGAGGCCCCACCGCCCCATGCCCGTGTCGAGCTTGACGTGCACCGCCACATCCTCGGGGATCTCGGGGCTCGAGACCACCAGCTCGAGCCGGTGCTCGCGCGCCGTCGCGACGGCGGCATCGGTCGCCGGCCCGAGCACGAGGATCCGTGCGGCACCATGCGCGCGCCGCAGCTGGAGCGCCTCCTCGACCGTCGCCACGCAGAGCGCGGTCGCGCCCGCGGCCAGCGCGGCCGAGCCGCAGTCGACGGCGCCGTGGCCGTAGCCGTCGGCCTTCACGACCGCCCACAGCTCCGAGCCGCCGAGCGCGCGGCGTAGCGTCTCCACGTTTCGGCGCAGCGCGCCGAGGTCGACCTTGACCTCCGACCTCACGCGAGCGGCGCCCGCTGCAGTCCATGGCCGGCGAGCGCGAGCCGAAGCGCGGGCAGGAGGTCGGAGGCGACGAGCCCCGGCTGGGGCTCGACGAGCTCCGCCGCCACGCCGTGCGCGACCGCTGCGGTGGCCGCTGCCAGCTGCGGCTCCAGCCCCTTCGCCAGGAAGGCGGCGACGATCCCGGTAAGGACGTCCCCGCTCCCTGCCGTCGCGAGCGCAGGCGTGCCGTAGGTCGCCACGAGCACTCCTTCGCGAGGCGACGCGACGAGCGTGTCGCTGCCCTTCAGCAGCACGACCGCGCCGAAACGCGCGGCCGCGCGCCGGACGGCGTCGAGACGGTGCGCGTCGACGTCGCGGCTCTCGACGCCGAGGAGCCGCGCGAGCTCCCCGCTGTGCGGGGTGAGGACGGTCGGTGCGCGCCGCGCAAAGGGCTCGAGCTGCCAGAGGGCGTCGGCGTCGAGCACGATCGGGAGCTCGAGCCGCTCGAGCAGGATCCGGACGAGCTCCACCGTGCCGTCGGTGCGGCCGAGGCCGGGCCCGAGGGCGACGGCGTCCGCCTTCTCGGCCGCCTCGACGATCGCATCGGCCGAGCGCGGCAGGAGCCGGCCGCCGGAATCCTCGGGCAGCGGCCGCTTGACGACCTCCAGCAGCGTCGTCTCGAGCACGGGCAGCGTCGACTCCGGGGCGCCGACCGCGACGTAGCCGGCGTCGGCGCGGAAGGCGGCGAGCGCCGCCAGCATCGGCGCTCCCGTGAGGCCGCGGGAGCCGCCCACCACGAGCACCGACCCGGCGCTGTACTTGGTCGACGCGGCCGTCTTCGGGGGCACCTCGAGCAGCGCCGACGCCGGAACGAGAGCGTGCTCGTGCTCGCGCGGCCGCAGGCCGATCGGTGCGATGTGCACGCGTCCGGCATGAAAGCGGCCGGGGGCGACCGCCAGGCCGACCTTCGCCGCGCCGAAGGTGACGGTCGCCGTCGCGCGCACCGCCGCGCCGTGGATCTCGCCGGTGGAGGCGTCGACGCCGGAGGGGACGTCGACGGCGACGACCGGGCGGTCGCTCGCGTTGATCAGCTCGATCATGCGCGCGGCGTCCTCCCGGGGCGCCTCGCGCAGCCCGATGCCGAGCAGCGCGTCGACGACCACGTCCGCGTCGCCGAGATCGCCGACGCCCTCGACCACCTGCACCTCCCGGCCGGACTCGCGTAGCACACGCGCGCAGACCCGGCCGTCGCCGCCGTTGTTCCCGCCGCCGCAGACGACGCAGACCCGGCCGGGGAACTCGCGCAGGACGACCCGCGCCACGGCGGCGCCCGCACGCTCCATCAGCTCGTCGAGCGGCCCCTGGTGCGCCTCCTCCGCGCGACGCGTCTCCGCCGCCGTCAGCAGAGGCTCGAGCCTCATTCGGGCCCCAGCGCGACCGCCACGGCCGCGGCCAGCTCTCGCGAGTGCGTCATCGAGAGCTCGACCCGCGCCGCCCCCACCTTCTCGGCCCACCGTGCCGTGCGTCCCGAGAGGTGCACTCCCGGCTTCGGCCGGCCCCGCACCTCGATCTCCTTCCAGGTGAAGTACACGCCCGAGCCGAGGGCCTTGCCGACCGCCTCCTTCGCGGCAAAGCGGCCCGCGTAGTGCTGCGGCGGATTGGGCTTCGAGTCGCAGTAGGCCCGCTCCTCCTCGGTGAAGCACCGTTCCTTGAAGCCCTCGCCGTGGCGCTCGAGCGCGCGCCGGATTCGCTCGATCTCGATCAGGTCGACGCCCACCCGGAGGCTCGTCAGAGGTTCGCCTCCAGCCAGTTCGGAAGCTGTGCGATCGAGGAGACGATCGCGTCCGGCTGCACCTGCGAGCGCTCGATCTCGTCGGGACGGAACTTGCCCGTGCGCACGAGGATCGTCCGCATCCCGTGCTTGTGCGCACCGATGCAGTCGCCTTCGAGATCGTCGCCGACCATCCAGGTCATCCTCGCCTCGGCGTCGAGCGCCTCGAGCGCCGCCTCGAAGTACGCGGTGCTCGGCTTCCCGAGCACGGTGGCCTCGGTGTCCGCCGCGTACTCGAGCCCGGCCACGAACGCGCCCGTGTCCAGCCTCGGGCCCTGCGCGGTCTGCCACCAGCGGTTCTTGTGCAGGCAGTACAGCTCGGCGCCGGACTCGAGCTCGAGGTAGGCGCGGTTCAGGTTGAGGTAGGAGAACACCCTGCCGGTCTCCTCCCCCTCGTCGGCTCCTCCGATCAGGACCGCGTCGACGTTCATCCCGACGAGCTGCAGCCCGTCGAGGTCGTCGAGGATCCCGGGCATCGTCAGAGCGAGCACGCGCTTGCCGGCGAGCGCCCGCGCGGCGACGCTCCCGGTCGTCTGCAGCTCGTCCTCGGCCAGCTCGAACCCCATCACCTCGAGCTGCGCGGTCAGCTGGGCCCTGGAGCTCGTGGTGGAGTTCGTCACGAAGCGAAGCCGGTGCCCTTCCGCGCGCAGCCGCCGCACCGCCGCCGCGGCGCCGGCGATGGGAACGCCCGACACGTGCAGCACGCCGTCCACGTCGAGGAGAATGGCGGCCATGGATATCGAGTCTATTCGGTCGGAGATCGCCTTCCGCTTCTCGCGCTCGAGCGGCCCCGGCGGACAGCACGCGCAGAAGAGCTCGACCCGCGCCGAGGCGCTGTTCGACGTGGAGCCCTCGGCGGGGCTGCGACCCGCCGAGAAGCGCCGGGTGCTCGAGAAGCTCGGTCCGGTCGTCCGTGCGGTCGCGCAGGACGAGCGCTCGCAGCTCCGGAACCGGGAGCTCGCGACCGAGCGGATCCTCGAGCAGCTGCGCACGGCGATCCGGGTGCAGCGACGGCGCAAGCCCACGAAGCCGTCCGCCTCGGCCGTCGAGCGACGGCTCGAGGGCAAGCGCAGGCGCGCCGTCACGAAGCGGCTGCGCGGTAGCGTCGACGACTGATGGTGGACGACGTGCTGAGCGAGGCCCGCGCCGCAGTGGCGGGGGGTGGGGACCCCGACTGGAAGCAGCTGCGCGACCGGATCCGCGCCGCCGCACCCGACGAGCCCTCGCGCGCGGCGGCGCTCGCCCGGCTCGAGCGCATCGCAGCCGTGCACCGGGCCCGGCGGCTGCCGGCGGCGGCACCCGCCGCGCAACCCGCTCCGCCGCCCCGGCCACGCGCGCTCCTGCGCACGCGCCCGACGATCACCGGCAACATCGAGGTGCGCCGCGCCGAGCCGTTCCTGCTCCGGTGGGGCGAGGAACGGGCGGTCGCGGCCTGGGAGCTCCGCCTCAGCGAGCGTCCCGACCCGCGCGGCGACTACGAGGTCCGCGAGAGCCGCGAGCTGCCGGGCGAGGCGACGAGCGTCGAGCTGCCGCTCGGCGAGCTGCCGTTGCGCATCCACCTGCTCGGCCGGGATCGGACCGGCCGGCTCGTGCGCCGCGCGATCGTCTCCGGGCTCACCCGGGAGACGTGGAACGAGCGCTGGCAGCGGCGCGCGAGCGCGAGCTGAGAGGGCTCAGAACTGCCGGCCGGGCCGGTCGAAACGGGAATCCGTTCCGGCGGCGGCACCGAGCATGCAGAGGCCGACGAAGGCGAGGACGATCAGGATCACGGTCATGGCTTCAGGGTGCCTGAGCAGGGACTATCAGCACAAATGAAGATACGATTGATGTTGATCATGAAACGTGATGAACATCAGTGGCTCGGGGTGGAGCTGCGGCACCTCGCGGCGCTGCAGGCGCTCGCGACCGAGGGCTCGTTCGGGCGGGCGGCGCGGCGGCTCGGCTACACCCAGTCCGCGATCAGCCAGCAGATCGCGACGCTCGAGCGGATCGTCGGCGAGCAGCTCGTCGAACGTCCCGGCGGGCCTCGCCCGATCTCGCTCACGGAGGCGGGCGAGCTGATGCTCCGGCATGCCGACTCGATCGTCGATCGGCTGCGGGCGGCGCAAGCCGACCTGAACGCGCTCCGGGCCGGCGACATCGGCACCCTGCGCGTCGGCACCTTCCAGTCGGTCGGGGCCCGCGTGCTGCCCGAGATCATGCGGCGCTTCGGCGCGCAGTGGCCCGACGTCGAGGTGATGCTCGACGAGCTCGACGACGAGGAGATCGCGAACGCCGTCGAGCGGGGGGACGTCGACGTGGGCTTCGTCCTGCTTCCCGTCGGCGACGCGCCGCTGGAGACGATCGAGCTGATCCGCGACCCGTACCTGCTGATCGTCGCCGCCGACTCGCCGCTCGGGCGCGACCGGCCGCCGCGCCTGGACGAGATCGCGGCCGAGCCGCTGATCGGCTTCCGGTCGCCTCACCCGACCGAGCCGGTGGAGGCGGCGTTCCGGGCGGCGGGAATCGAGCCGAGCTTCTCGTTCCGCTCCAACGACAATCCGACGGTGCAGGGCCTCGTCGCGGCGGGCGTCGGCGTCGCGATCATGCCCGAGCTGACGATCGACGAGGGAGACAGGCGCGTGCGCGTGATCGACCTGGGTGCGGCCGTGGCGCCGCGGCTGATCGCGATCGCCCGGCACCGCGACCGGTACCACTCCCCCGCTTCCCGCGCCTTCGTCTCGACCGCGGTCGAGACGGTGTAACCGGAAGAGCCGTGCAGCCGGAAGAATGGTGCGGGCGGCCGCCGGACTGCGGCACCCGGCGAACCGCCCGCGCGAAGGGCGCATCCGGCGCCCCGAGGCGCCGGCCGTCCCGGCCCCATGGTCACACACGCTCGCTGCCCGCGGGCGGGCGAACCGCGAGCGCTACTCGACGGTGACGGTCTTGGCGAGATTGCGCGGCTGATCGACGTTCAGGCCGCGCAGGCGCGCGATGCGGTAGGCGAGCAACTGCAGCGGCAGGACGGCCAGCGCCGCCTGCAGGAACGCCGGGGATTTCGGCACGAAGATCACGTCGTCGGCATGGTGCTGGATGTCTTCGTTGCCGTCGGTCGCGATCGCGATCACGTGCGCGCCTCGCGCGCGCGTCTCCTGGATGTTCGAGACGATCTTGTCGTACACGTGGATCCGGGTCGCGACGACGACCACGGGCGTCCCCTCCTCCAGGAGCGCGATCGGGCCGTGCTTCATCTCGCCGGCCGAGTACGCCTCGGTGGGGATGTAGCTGATCTCCTTCAGCTTCAGGGCTCCCTCGAGCGCGACCGGCAGGCCGATGTGGCGCCCGAGGTAGAGGAAGAAGGGCCGGTCGTGGAACCGCTGGGCGATCTCCTCGATCGGGTGGTCGGCGTCGAGGAAGCGCTGCATCTTGTTCGGCAGGTCGTAGAGCTCGTCGAGGATGAACTCGAACTCGTTCTTCGGCATCGTCGAGCGGCACTGCGACAGCTTCAGCCCGATCAGGAAGAGCAGCGAGATCTGGGCGGTGAAGGTCTTCGACGCCGCTACGCCGACCTCGAGCCCGGTGCGCGTGAAGAGCACCGAGTCGACCTCGCGCGTGATCTGCGAGCCCATCGAGTTCGTGATCGCCACCGTCCGGGCGCCGCGCTCACGAGCAAGCTTCATCGCCTGGATCGTGTCGCGCGACTCGCCGGACTGGGAGATGCCGATCACGAGGGTGCCGGGGTCGACCACCGGGTTGCGGTAGATCCACTCGCTCGCCACGTCGGGCTCGACGGGCACGCGCGCCCACTCCTCGATCGCGTACCGGCCGACGACGCCGGCGTGGTACGAGGTGCCGCAGGCGACGATCACGATGCGGCGCAGGTCGCGCAGCTCCTCCTCGCTCATCCCGAGCCCCTCCAGCACGAGGCTGCCGTGCCGGACCCGGTCACCGATCGTCTCGGCGACTCCCTCCGGCTGCTCGAAGATCTCCTTGAGCATGAAGGTCTCGTACCCCGACCGCTCCGCCGCGTCGTCGTCCCAGTCGACCTCGAGCAGGTCGCGCTCGACGGTGCTCCCACTGCCTGCCTCGGTGATCGAGACGCCGCCCGGGCTGATCGAGACGACGTCGCCGTCGTCGGGGAACACGACGGTGCGGGTCTCGGCGAGAAACGCCGAGAGATTCGAGGCGAGGAAGTTCTCCCCGTTGCCGACGCCCACCACCATCGGCGTCTGGTGCCGGACGCCGACGAGCTGCTCGGGATGGTCGTGGTGGATCACGACGAAGGTGAAGTGCCCCTCGAGCCGCGCGTAGGTGGCGCGCACGGCCGCGACCAGGTCTCCCTCGTAGGCCTCCTCGAGCAGATGGGCGACCACCTCGGCATCGGTCTCGGAGCTGAAGGCGTGGCCGCCGGCGAGGAGCTCCTCGCGCAGCTCGCGGTAGTTCTCGACGATCCCATTGAGGACGATCGCCAGCTTGTCGTCGTCGCAGGCGGTGAGGGGATGGGCGTTCGCGTCGGTGACGGCGCCGTGGGTCGCCCAGCGGGTGTGGCCGAGGCCCGTCGTCGCGCGGGACCCGTTCGACTTCGAGGCCCGCGTCAGGTGGTCGAGATTACCGACGGCGCGGACGTAGGAGAGCCCCTCGTCCTCGAGGAGCGCGATCCCGGCCGAGTCGTACCCCCGGTACTCGAGGCGCTTGAGGCCCTGGAGGAGCAGCGGTTTGGAGGCCCGCCCACCGACGTAACCGATGATTCCGCACATACCGGAGCCCCTCCTCTCCTGCCGGGCAGCGAACGCACGTTGCCCCGAATGCCTATGGAAAACCGAAAAGCTCGGCCTGCGCACCGTCCCTTCGTCGGAACGGGTCAGCCGAGCTCTCGTCGAACGAGCGCTGCGATGCTAGCACAGGCCTCGTCGGCAAGAGCCTCGCTCTCTGCCTCCGCGAGCACGCGGACGACAGGCTCCGTTCCCGACGGCCGCACCAGCACGCGTCCCTTGCCCTCCCACTCGCGATTGACGCGCGCGACCTCGGCCCGTACCGCGTCGGTCAGCTCCCGCTCGGCGACGTGGACGTTCTGCTTGCTCTGCGGGAACCGGGTCATCACGGCGGTGACCTCGCTCAGCCTGCGCCCACGCAGGGCGGCGCAGAGAAGAAGCCCGGCGGCGAGCCCGTCGCCGGTGACATGGTCGCGCAGGAAGATGATGTGGCCCGACTGCTCGCCGCCGAGGATCGCTCCGCTCGAGTGGAGCGCCTCGAGCACGTAACGGTCGCCCACGTCCGTCGTGTGCACCCGGATCCCGCGCTCCTGCATGAGCGCGTGCAGGCCGAGGTTGCTCATGACGGTGACCGCCACCTGGTCGACCTGCTGGTCGAGGGCGAGCACCGCGACGATCTGGTCGCCGTCGACCACGTCGCCCCGATCGTCGACAGCGAGCATGCGGTCGCCGTCGCCGTCGAACGCGATGCCCAGGTCGAAGCCGCTCTCGAGCACCGTGCGCTGGAGCAGCGCGAGATCGGTCGCCCCGCAGCCGACGTTGATGTTCTCCCCGTCCGGGTCGTCGCCGATCGCGCGCACCTCGGCGCCGCAGCGTTCGAAGGCCTTGGGCGCGAGCCCGGCGTAGGCGCCGTTCGCACAGTCGACGACGATCTTCAGACCGCCGAGGTCGGCGCTGAACCGCTCGAGGATGTGGTCGAGGTAGGAGTCCGGCGCGATCTCGACGTGCTCGATCCGGCCCTGGTCGATTCCCGGGGCCGCCGCGAGCAGCTCCTCGATCTGCTCCTCGGCCGAGTCGGAGAGCTTCCGTCCGCGCTCGTCGAAGAACTTGACCCCGTTGTACTCGGGCGGGTTGTGCGACGCGGAGATGACGACGCCGAGATCGAGCGCCGCCAGCGCCACCGCCGGCGTCGGCAGGACGCCGCCGAGGATGCAGTCGCCGCCGGCGGAGATCACACCGCGCGCGAACGCCTGCTCCAGCTCTTCGCCCGAGGCGCGGGTGTCGCGCCCCACGAACACCTTGGCCGCACCGGTCCAGAGCGAGGCGGCCCGGCCGAGCCGTTCGACGAGCTCCGGCGTGAGGAACTCGCCCACGACACCGCGGACACCGTCCGTGCCGAAATACCTCCGGGCCACGAGGAGCGGACTACCGCTTGCTGAACTGCGGCGCCTTGCGCGCCTTGTGCAGCCCGGCCTTCTTGCGCTCGACCTGCCGTGCGTCGCGCGTCAGGAAGCCTGCCCGTTTGAGCGGCACGCGCAGCTCGGGGTTGACCTCGACGAGCGCGCGAGCGATGCCGTGACGCACGGCTCCGGCCTGGCCCGAGGGGCCGCCGCCGTGCACGCGGACCCGCAGGTCGTACTGGCCTTCGAGCGCAGCGGTGCGAAGCGGTGCGGTCGCGAGGGCGCGATGAACCATGCGCGGGAAGTACTCCTCGATCGTCTTGCCGTTGATCCAGGTCGCGCCGTCGCCGGGGCGGAGGATCACCCGCGCGACGGAGGTCTTGCGCTTGCCGGTGCCGAGATACTGAGCGGGAGTCGACATTTACACCTCGAGGGGGCTCGGAGCCTGCGCGTCGTGCGGATGCTCCGGCCCAGCGTAGATCTTGAGCTTGGTCAGTTGCTGCCTGCCGAGCCGGTTGCGCGGAAGCATCCCCTTCACGGCCTTGCGCAGCACCTCGGTGGGCTGGCGGTCGAGCTGCTCGCGCAGCGAGCGCTGCCGCAACCCGCCCGGGTAGCCCGAGTGGCGGTAGTACATCTTCTCGTCGAGCTTCTTACCGGTGACGGCGATCTTCTCGGCGTTGACGACGACGACGAAGTCCCCGGTGTCGACGTGCGGCGTGAACGCCGGCTTGTTCTTGCCGCGCAGCCGGTCGGCGATCACGGTCGCCAGACGGCCCAGGGTCTTGCCCTCGGCGTCGACGAGCAACCAGTCGCGCTGGATCTCGCCCGGCTTTGCGGAATACGTCTTCATACGGAGAAAGGGCGGACTCAGGCGTCCGCCGGGGCGGATCGTAGCAGCGACGGCCCGCTGCCGGCCACCCAGGCGGCCGCGAGCACGGCCAGCCCGGCCGCCGCGAGCGCGAGCGGCACCGACCCGCCCGCCCCGGTGTAGAGGACGCCGCCGCCGAGCGCGAGCGCCGCAGCCGTCACGCTCGAGAGCAGGTCGGTCGCCCCCACCAGCCTGCCCCGTTCCGACACCGAGGCCAGGTCGACGAGCTCCGTCGTGGCGGCGACGTAGGAGAGGCACCAGCCGAGCCCCAGCGCGAACAGGCAGAGGCTCATGCCGGCGATCGACGCGAAGAGGGCGAGGCCCGCGTTCGAGAGGGCGACCAGGACGAGACCGGTCACCATCGAGCGCAGGCGCCCGAGCCGCTCGACGAGGTCGCCGATCACGAGCACGAGGCCGTACATGCCGACGATGTGCAGGCTGATCACGGTGAAGACGTCTCCGCGTGCGTGGCCGTGGCCGACGGCGACGTACCCGGCCAGGTTCATCACGCCCGCCATCACGGCGAAGCTCGAGACCGCAGCGACCATCGCCGTCGCCACGCCCGGACGGCCGAGGATCTCCCGCAGCGGCGCGGCGGGCGGCACCGGCCCCGCGGCGGCGTGGGCGCGCGCGAGCTCGCGCGGGTCGGGCCGCACCGCGAGCGAGATCACGAAGCCCGCGCCGGTGAACGCCGTCGCGGCGAGCCAGGGCACGACGAGGTCGTGCGACCCGAGGCCGGAGCCCGAGAACATCGGCCCGAAGACGAGCGGCCCCCAGATCGCGCCCGAGACGACGCCGAACAGCACGATCGACATGCCCCGCGCCCGCCGCTCGGGCGGGAACATCTCCGCCGAGGCGGCCCGGGAGAGGAGCACGATCGACTGCGACGCGCCGCAGAGCGCGAGGCCGCCGAAGACGAGCGGCCCCGACCGCCACTCGCACCCGCCGGCGGTCACGAGCGGGCCCGCGATCCCGAGCGCGAACCCGGAGCGGATCACGGGCATCCGGCCGATCCGGTCCGAGAGACGCCCGGCAGGCCCCACCGCGATCGCCCCTGCGATCAGGAAGACGGCGGGGCCGAGACCGAGGATGCCCTCGACTCCGGTGACGGCGACGATCGTGACGGTGCCCAGCGCGACCGCGAGCTGGATCATCCCCGACTGCACGACCAGCCCCAGCGCAAGGAGGAGCGCGTTGCGGCGCACGGGCGTCATCGACACATCAGATCACGCAGCCCGGACTCGAACGCACCTGCGCCGCCGCGCGAGGGATGGCGGACGTACGTGCCGCCGAGCGCCTGGTGCGCGACTCGTCCCACCGCGATCACCGTGCGGCCGCGGGCGAGCTCGTCGGCGAAGACGCGACCCTGCTGCACCTCGAGCCGGGTCGGCGGGCGATTCGAGACGGCGGTGCCGGGGTGTGTGGGGACGACGTTCCAGAGGAGCATCGCCTCGACCAGCCCGAGCTCGGTCAGCACGCGCTGCACGATCGACGCGGTCGCCTCGGCCGGCCCGCGGCCGGTCAGCTGGCGCTCCGACGTGAACGGGAGGCCCGAGATCCGTGCGCCCCGGTAGCCCGGAGCCTCGCCCACGAGCAGGTACGGCGCGTCCGCCCGGGCGGCCAGATGATCGGCCAGGCGGGCGCGCCGCCCTGCGGCGCCCGCGCCGTCGCGGTAGAAGTTGTGCGTCCCGCCGATCCGGGCGGAGACGATCCTGTCCATGAGCGAGCGCATCGAGATCCGAACTCTGACGGACGGCGGCCAGCAGCCGCTCGAGATCGCGCACGCCGTTGCGGCCTTTCTCGATGCTGCGCACGACTCGCTCGACCTGGCGCAGTACGACTTCAACCTCGGGCCCGAGACGGTCGCCGTCGTCGGGGACGCGATCCGGCGCGCCGCCGCACGCGGCGTCCGGTTGCGGTTCCTCTACAACGTCGACCACGGGCTCCCGGTGCCGGTGCCGCCGCCTCCGGAGCCCGACGCACAGCTGATCGCCACGCTCCCGGTCGCGGGGAAGGCGGTGGCGGGGATCCCCGACCTGATGCATCACAAGTACGTGGTGCGCGACGGCGAGAGCATCTGGACCGGGTCGCTGAACTGGACAGACGACTCGTGGTCCCGGCAGGAGAATGTCGTGGCGATCGTCCATTCGCCGGCGGTCGCGAAGGCCTACCGCATCGACTTCGACCAGCTCTGGACGACCGGCGACGTCGAGCAGAGCGGATTCGTCGACCCGCGCTGGGACGACGGCATCCGCGCGTGGTTCACGCCCGGGCACGGCGACGACCTCTCGGCGCGGATCGCGAAGCTGATCCGGCGCTCGCGCAGGCGCGTCCGCATCTGCTCGCCGGTGATCACGACCGGGCCGGTGCTGGGCACGCTGGCCCAGGTGCTCGGAGACAGAACCGTCGACGTCGCCGGCTGCGTCGACGCGAGCCAGGTGCGCGAGGTGATCCAGCAGTGGCGCGCGAACCGCAACGTCTCGTGGAAGCTGCCGCTGCTCGAGCAGGTGCTGAAGGGGCCGTTCAGCGGCAAGGAGTCGACGCCGTACGGCAGCGGCACCGTCCACGACTTCATGCACGCGAAGGTGTGCGTCTGCGACGACACGTCGTTCGTCGGGTCGTTCAACCTCTCACGGAGCGGCGAGCGCAACGCCGAGAACGTCCTCGAGCTCGAGGACCCGGAGGTCGCCGACCGCCTCGCCACGTTCGTCGACGAGGTGCGCGCCCGCTACCCACCGGTCACCAGCCTTGCCAGTGGACGAGGTCGTCCGCCGGCCGCCGGCGCGACCTGAGCCGCGATCCGCGCGGCGGGTCGTCGCCCGGCTTCCCGACGAGGGCGAGCCCGATCGGAACGACCTCGGCGGGCAGCCCGAGCAGCTCGTCGAAGATGCGCTTCTGGTCGGGATGCCCGACGAAGGCGCAGGCGAGCCCCTCGTCGATCGCGGCGGCGAGCACGAGCATCATCAGGGCGCCCGCGTCGACGAACCAGTACGGCACCGGCCACGTCACCTCCACCCCTCCGGTCGCCGCGAGCTTGTCGGGCTCGGTGTAGCGCGCGTGGTACAGGCTCTCGTTCGCGGAGATCACCAGGTGCACCGGTGCCTCGGCGACGAAGTTGCGGCCGTTCGTCGAGTAGTGCTCGTCGCCGAACGCGCGGGCGATCGCGGCGCGCTTCGCGGCGTCGGTGACGACCACGATGCTGCCGCCCTGGCTGAACCCACCGGACGGCGCGCGCCGGATCACCGACACGATTCGCTCGATCTGCTCCCGCGGCAGTTCGTCGGGCAGGAACGCCCGGTGCATGCGACGCCTCGCGAGAATCTCGCGGAATTCCACAGCCGCCACCGTATAACGTCCACGGCATGAAGAGATTCGAAGGCAAGACGGCACTCGTGACCGGCGGCGCGAACGGGATCGGCGCGGCGACGGCGAAGCGGTTCGCCGACGAGGGCGCGACCGTCGTCGTCGCCGACTTCGACGAGTCGGCAGCGCAGAAGACGGCCGCCGAGATCGGCGGCCATGCGATCCGGTGCGACGTGACACGCCGCGACGACGTCGAGGCGGCGGTCGCGGCGGCCGTCGAGCACGGCGGCTCACTCGACCTCCTCGTCACGTGTGCGGGCATCATCCGCGACAACCTCCTGTTCAAGCTGGCCGACGAGGAATGGGACGCGGTGATCGACACGCACCTGAAGGGGACGTTCTACGCGGTGCGCGCGGCGCAGCAGCAGATGGTCGAGCAGAAGAGCGGCAAGATGGTGCTGATCTCCTCCACTTCGGCGCTCGGCAACCGCGGGCAGACGAACTACTCGACCGCGAAGGCGGGCCTGCAGGGCATGACGAAGACGCTCGCGATCGAGCTCGGGCCCTTCGGAGTCAACGTCAACTGCGTCGCACCGGGGTTCATCGCCACTGCCATGACCCGCCAGACGGCGGAGCGCGTCGGGATGCCGTTCGAGAAGTTCATGGAGATGGTGGCGGAGCAGACGCCGCTACGGAGAGTCGGGACGCCGGAGGACGTGGCGGGGACGATCGCGTTCCTCTGCTCGGAGGACGCAGGCTACGTCTCCGGTCAGGTGATCTACGTCGCGGGCGGGCCGCGCGCCTGACCGTGCCGCGCGGTTGTAGGATCGCGCGGCGATGAGCGAATTCGCAGAGGATCTGCGGGGCGTCGGCCTCTTCAGCGGCCTGAGCGACCGTCAGCTGAAGAAGCTCGCGGGCCGGTTCCGCGAGCGCAGCTTCCAGCCCGGCACCTCCGTGGTGACGGAGGGGGAGATGAGCGGCGTCGGCTTCTTCGTGATCACGGCCGGCGACGCGGCCGTCAGCGTCGGCGGCAAGGAGGTGGCGACGCTCTCGGCGGGCGACCACTTCGGGGAGGTGGCACTGGTCAGCGAAGCCGAGCGGACGGCGACGGTGACGGCGCGGACGGAGCTCCGCTGCCTCGAGATCCCGTTCTGGGACTTCCGCGACTTCGCTCACGCGAACCCGGACGTCACCTGGAAGCTGCTGCAGCACGTCGTCTCGCTGACGCAGCCGGCGTCCTGACCGCGCGTCAGAGGCGGTTGCCGACGACGTCGTAGGCGACGTAGTCGTACGACGCGCACGGCGACCCGGCCAGCTCCTCGCGCAGCATCGTGAAGACGAGCGAGTCGCCGCGCGGCTCGCCTTCGGCGCGGGGCAGCCTGCGGCGCAACGTCCCTTCGTGGGTGAAGCCGAGCCGCCGCGGCACGCGCGCGCTGATCTCGTTTCGCGGCTCGACCTGCACGTCGACCCGCTCGACGCCGCACACCTCGAACGCGACACGCGTCAGGACGGCGGTCACCTCCGTGGCGATTCCCTGCCGGACGGCGTCGGCGCGCACGAAGTAGCCGATCTCGAGCGACCCGGGGCCGCCGCGCGGATGCAGGCCGGTCCCTGCGAGCTGCCGCGACTCCGCCGGAGTCGAAGACGCCGTAGACGTAGTTCTCGTCCGTGTCGAACGCCCCGCGGAAGCGCCGTAGCAGCTCGACCTTCTCCTCGAGCGTCTGCGGCTCGAACCGCGCCCAGGGCATCCACGGCCGCAGGTGGTCGAGGCTCGAGTCGACGGCGTCCTTGAGCAGTGCGGCGTCGCGCGGCTCGTAGCACCGGATCACGAGACGGCCCGTCTCGATCCGGTACGGCGGGGTCGCGACTCCCTCTACTCCCATTCGATCGTCGCGGGCGGCTTCGACGTCACGTCGAGCACGACCCGGTTGACCGCCGGGATCTCGTTGACGATCCGGGCGGCGATCACCTCGATCAGGTCGTACGGCAGCCGCGCCCAGTCGGCGGTCATCGCGTCCTCGGACGTGACGGCGCGGATCGCGATCGGGTACCCGTAGGTGCGCGAGTCGCCCTGCACGCCGACCGACCGGATCGCCGGCAGCACGCAGAAGCTCTGCCAGAGCTCGCGGTAGAGCCCGGCGCGACGGATCTCGTCGAGCAGGATCGCGTCCGCCTCCCGGAGCGTCTCGAGCCGCTCCTCGGTGACGTCGCCGATGATCCTGATCGCGAGCCCCGGCCCGGGGAACGGCTGCCGCCAGACCATCCGCTCCGGCATCCCGAGCTCCTCGCCGACCCGCCGAACCTCGTCCTTGAAGAGCAGCCGCAGCGGCTCGACGAGCGTCATCCGCATGTCGCGCCGGCAGCCCGCCGACGTTGTGGTGCGACTTGATCGTCTCCGCGACACCGTCGGTACCGCCCGACTCGATCACGTCGGAGTAGAGCGTCCCCTGGACGAGGCGGCCGACGTCGCCCAGCCGGCGAGCCTCGTCCTCGAAGACGCGGATGAACTCCTCGCCGATGATCTTCCGCTTCCGCTCCGGGTCGGTGACGCCGGCGAGGCGCGCGAGGAATCGCTCCTGCGCCTGGACGTGCACGAGCGGCACGTGGAAGACCCCGTCGAAGGTCTCGACCACCTGCGCCGCCTCCCCCTTGCGAAGCAGGCCGTGGTCGACGAAGACGCAGGTGAGCTGGTCGCCGACCGCCTTGTGCACGAGCAGCGCCGCGACCGCGGAGTCGACCCCACCGGAGAGAGCGCACAGCACGCGCTCGGAGCCGACCTCGGCGCGGATGCGCGCCACCTGCTCCTCGATCACCGCGGCCGGCGTCCACGCGGGCACCGCACCCGCGAGGTCGTAGAGGAAGTTCTTCAGCATCTCCTGCCCGTGCGGCGTGTGCACGACCTCGGGGTGGAACTGGACGCCGTAGAGCCCGCGGACGTCGTCCTCGAAGGCCGCGACCGGCGTGTGCTCCGACTGCGCGACCACCCGCGCGCCGTCGGGCGGCGCGACGACGGTGTCGCGGTGCGACATCCACGCCGTCTGCTCGTCGGGGAGCGCGGCGAACAGGCTCTCGCCGGACGCGTGCAGCGCGACCTTCCCGTACTCTCCGGCGCCCGTCTTCTCGACCCGGCCGCCGAGCTCGAGCGCGAGGAGCTGCGCTCCGTAGCAGATGCCGAGCGTCGGGATGCCGAGCTCGAAGATGGCCGGATCGATCCGCGGCGCCCCCTCCGAGTAGACGGAGGCGGGACCACCCGAGAGGATCAGCGCGACCGGGTCGCGGTCGCGTATCTCCTCGGCGGTCGCGCGGTAGCCGACGAGCTCGGAGTAGACGCGGGCCTCGCGCACCCGTCTCGCGATCAGCTGCGAGTACTGGCCGCCGAGGTCGACCACCAGCACGGGGCGCTCCTCCGGGGCTGCCTCGAGCGGCGCCCCGGGCACCCGTGCGGCCGCCTCCGTCGAGCTCACACCGGCGAGCGCACGAGCGGCGTCAGCCCCGCCGGTAATTCGGGGCGTCCTTCGTGATCGCGATGTCGTGGGGATGCGACTCGCGCAGCCCGGCACCGGTGATGCGCACGAACTGCGCCCGCTGCAGCGCCTCGATCGTGGGTGCGCCGCAGTAGCCCATCGCCTGCCGGAGCCCGCCGACGATCTGGTGCAGGACGCCGGCGAGCGGCCCCTTGTAGGGAACGCGGCCCTCGATCCCCTCGGCGACCAGCTTCTCGACGTCCTCGACGTCACCCTGGAAGTAGCGATCCTTCGAGTAGCCGCGCCGCATCGCGCCGATCGAGGCCATGCCGCGGTATTCCTTGTAGCGCTCGCCGCGGGCGAAGATCACGTCGCCGGGCGACTCGTCGGTGCCGGCGAGCAGCGAGCCCAGCATCACGCAGTCGGCGCCTGCGGCGATCGCCTTGGCGACGTCGCCGGACGAGGTGATGCCCCCGTCGGCGATCACCGGCACCCCGTGCCGCGAGGCGGCCTCGGCGACGTCGTGCACCGCGGTGACCTGCGGGACGCCGACGCCTGCGACCACCCGGGTCGTACAGATCGAGCCCGGGCCGATGCCGACCTTGACCGCGTCCGCGCCGGCGTCGATCAGCGCCTCGGCCGCCGCGGCCGTGGCGATGTTGCCGGCGATCACCTCGAACTCGCCGGACAGCGCCGCGATGCGGGCGACCATCTCGATCACGCCGCGCGAGTGCCCGTGGGCGGTGTCGACGACCAGCACGTCGGCGCCCGCCTCGATCAGGGCCTGCGCCCGCTCGAAGGCGTCGGCGCCGACGCCGACGGCGGCTCCGGTGCGCAGCCGCCCCTGGGCGTCCTTGGTCGCGCCGGGGAAGTCGACGCGCTTCTGGATGTCCTTGACGGTGATCAGGCCGCGGATGCGGCCCTCTGCGTCGACGATCGGCAGCTTCTCGATGCGGTGGCGGTGCAGCAGCTGCTCGGCCTCGGCGAGCGTCGTGCCGACCGGGCCGGTGACGAGGTCGCGCGAGGTCATCAGCGCGGAGACGGGCTGGGAGACGTCCTGCACGAACCGCAGGTCGCGGTTCGTGAGGATGCCCAGCAGGCGGCCCCCGTCGTCGGTGATCGGCACGCCGGAGATGTGGTAGCGCTCGATCAGGTCGAGCGCGTCGGCGACGCGCGCGTCCGGCGGCAGCGTCACGGGGTCGACGATCATGCCCGCCTCGGAGCGCTTCACCTTGTCGATCTCGCCCACCTGGGCCTCGATCGACAGGTTCCGCTGGACGATCCCGAGCCCGCCCTCGCGCGCCAGCGCGATCGCGAGCCGCGCCTCGGTGACGGTGTCCATCGCCGCCGAGACGACCGGGAGCTCGAGCGCGATCGTGCGCGTCAGCCGGGTCGCGGTCGAGACGTCGTTCGGCAGGACGGCGGACTCGGCGGGGACGAGCAGGACGTCGTCGAAGGTCAGTCCCTGCTTCGCGAACTTCGGCGGAAGCTCCGTCGCCTGCTGCTCGAGGCCGAGATGCTCGACGTCCATCCGGGAAAGGTACCCGCCGCGACGGATGAGACCTACGGGAGGCTCGCGCCCGTCAGACTCGTCGAGCTCGACGCCCGCCTGCAGGCCGGACCCGCCTGGCGCGGATCGAAGTGGCCGGCGCCCACCTCGAGCGTGGAGGCGGCACCGGCTGCGACGGCAGCGCGCAGCGCCTCCTCCGACCCCCGGCCGGCATGGCGCGCGGCGAGATAGGCGGCCAGCAGCACGTCGCCCGCACCGACCGTCGAGACGGGATCGACGCGCGGCGCGACGGCCCGGAAGCAACGCGGCTCGTCGCGCTCCTCACGCAGCCGTGCGAGGCAGCCCTGCTCCGTCGTGATCAGGACGTTGCGCGCGCCCATCTCGGCGATCGCCTCGAGGCCGATCCGGAAGTCCTCCTCGTCGTGGAACTCCTGCCCGACGAGCGCCTCGGCCTCGGCCTGGTTCGGCGAGACGAGGAACGGCTCCGCCTCGACGCCGAGCCGCAGCGGCTCCCCGTCGGAGTCGAGGACGGTGTGGAGCTGGCGGCGCGAGAGGTCGCGGATCGCCTCGGCGTAGAAGTCGCCGGCGACGCTGCGGGGCAGCGAGCCGGCGAAGACGACGAGCTCGGCGCCCTGCGACAGGTAGTGCAGCTTCTCGAGCAGCGTCTCGAGCTCCTCGTCGCGCACCTGCGGCCCCCACTCGTTGATCTCGGTGTAAGTGCCACCCGTCGGGTCGACGACCGCCGTCGAGGTGCGCGACTCCCCTTCGATGTGGACGAAGTCGTTGAGGATCGCCTCGGCGGTGAGCTGCTCCACGATCCGGGCGCCGGTGCCGCCGCCGACGAGCCCGGTGGCGACCACGGGCACGCCCAGCGCCTTCAGCGCACGCGCCACGTTGATGCCCTTCCCGCCGGCCTGTGCGACGCCCGCGCTGGCGCGGTGCCGCTGGCCCCGCTGGAAGTTCGGGACGGTCAGCGTGCGGTCGATCGCCGCGTTGAGTGTGACGGTGACGATCATCGAGGCACTTAGAAGAGGTGGACGAGGTGGTGGAGCGCCCTGCCGGCGTACCACCCTAGACGTCCCGCGAACGACGGGGTGTTAACCGTGCGGCTTGCCACGAGGTCGCGGGTGCCGACGAGCCTCGCGCCGTCCCAGATCTCGACGCGGCCGAGCCGCTCGCCGGCGCGGACGGGAAGCGACGCCCGCGCGGGGGCGGTCACGCGCTCGGTCAGCGGGTGCCCGAGCCGGGCGACGACCCGCAGCGGCCTCGCCGCCCGGAGGCCGACGGGCTGCCGGCCGAACGGCAGCGCGACGGTGGCGTAGGTGTGCCCGCCGGCAACGGCGTTCACGACCCGGAACTGCCCGAGCCCCCAGATCAGGAGCGACTGCAGGTCGAGGTTGCGCTGCGCGCGTCCGGGGGAGCCGAGAATGGTCGCGTAGACGGTCACGCCGGGCCCCCGGGCCGCCGCGACCTGGCACCAGCCGGCGAGCGCGGTGTGGCCGGTCTTGACGCCGATGGTGCCGGGGAACGAGCCGAGCAGGTCGTCCCAGGTGTGCAGGGTGCGGCCGCCCTCGATCGTGTCCGTCCGCTCGAGCACCGTCCGGCGGACGAAGCGCGTGCGCATGAGCACGCGCGCGAGCGTCGTCACGTCTGCTGCGCTCGAGTAGTGCCCGGGCGCGTCGAGCCCGTCCGGCCGCACGAAGTGGGTGTCGGCGAGGTGCAGCTTCGCCGCCTCGGCGTTCATCAGCGCCGCGAAGGCGGGGAAGCTCGGCGCGACCGAGAGCGCGAGCGCGTCCGCGGCGTCGTTCGCCGACTGGATCAGGGCGGCCTTGATCAGGTCTCGCACGGTGATCTGCTCGCCGGCCCGCAGGTCGATCGTCGACTCCCCCACGGCGGCGGCGCGCGGGTCGACCGAGACGACGTCGCCGAGCCGGTGGTGCTCGAGCGCGATCCGCACCGTCATCAGCTTGGTGATCGAGGCGATCGGCAGGTGCTCGTGGGCGTGCGAGGACGCGAGCACCGCGCCGGTGCGCGCGTCGACGACGAGGTACGCGCCGGCGGCGACCCGGGGCACGCCGGCGCCCGCGGGGGCGGCCAGCACGAGCGCCAGCGCGAGCGCGGCGAGCAGCCGCCTCACTTGACGCGGATCCGCTCGCCGATGAAGAGCGAGGTCGACTTCACGGTCGGGTTCAGCTGCTCGATCGTCGCCACCGGCACGCCGGTCTTCGTCGCGATCACCCCGAAGGTGTCCCCCGCCTGCACCGTCCAGTATCGCTTCGCCGCGGAGGGCTTCTTCGTGGTCGTGGACGTCGTCGTCTTCGCTGTCGTCGTCCGGCCGGCGGACGACGACGTGGTGGTGTCGCCGGTGACCGTCTCCGCCACCGGTGTGCGGCCGGAGCCGGACTCGAGCCCGGCACGCACGAGCACGACGGCGAGCGTGACGGCGAGCAGGAACGCTGCGGGCGCCAGGTAGCGCCGCCAGTCCGCGGAGCGCACTACCACCCCGAGGCGGCCCAGATCTCCTGCTTCAGCCTGGCCGCCTCCGCGCCTGCCGCCTCACGGTAGTCCCCTCCCGTGTGGCGGGACGCGTAGTTGATCGAGCGCGAGGCGTTGACGAGCGCACTGGCGGGCCCGCTCTGGAAGGCGCGGACGAGATCGGCGACCGCGCCCCCCTGCGCGCCGACCCCGGGCAGGAGCAGGATCGCCTGCGGCATCAGCCGGCGTGCCTCGGCGACCGCGCGCGGGTGCGTGGCGCCGACGACCGCCCCCACCGACGACAGCCCCACCTCGCCGACGAGCTCCTCGCCCCACTCCGTGACGAGTGCGGCGACGTGGTGCCACATCGGGCGTCCGTCCTTGAGCACGACGTCCTGGACGTCGCCGCCCGCGTTGGAGGTCTTGACGACGACGAAGACACCCGCTCCGCGCCTGCGCGCGGCGGACAGGTAGGGCTCGACCGACTCGCGCCCCAGCCAGGGATTGACGGTGAGCGCGTCGGCGCGAGGAACGCCGCCCTCGAGGTAGGCCTCGGAGTAGGCGCGGGCCGTCGAGCCGATGTCGCCGCGCTTGCCGTCGGCGATCACGAGCAGGCCGGCGCGGCGGGCGTACGCGCACACCTCGTCGAAGGCGGCCATCCCGGCCGGCCCGAGCGCCTCGAAGCAGGCGAGCTGCGGCTTGACCGCGGGCGTGTGCGGCGCGACCGCGTCGACGAGCCCGCAGCAGAAGCGGGCGACGTCGCCGCGCAGCTCGACCGGCATCAGATCCGGTCTCGGATCGAGCCCCACGACGAGCTGGGAGCGCTTGCGCTCGACCTCGGCTGCGAGGCGGTCGGCGAAGGTCGACGTCGCGACGGCCATGCGAGGGACACGGTACCGCCTGCTCCGGTCGGGTGCCCTCCGGAGACGCGGGAGGGCGGCTCGCGCCGCCCTCCCCTTCGAGCTCCGCGTCCTGCCGGACGCCGAAGCATTGCCGGCGATCGGGGACTCTCGTCGGCGCCCCGGGTCGCCTCACCGGCCGCGCCGCTAGCTCTTGAGCGCCGCCTTCAGCTGGCTTCCGGCCGAGAACTTCGGCACGGTCGTGGCGGCGATCTGGACGCGCTCGCCGGTGCGCGGGTTGACACCCTGGCGGGCGGCGCGGGCCGACGGCGAGAACTTGCCGAAGCCCGTGAAGCTGACCGTGTCACCGGCCTTCAGCGTCTCGGTGACGGTCTCCATGAACGCGTCGACGGCCTTGCCGGCGTCACGCGCGGAAAGACCGGTCTTCTGCGCGACCTTCTGGATGAAGTCCTGCTTCGTCAACGATTTCCTCCTGCGTCGGGGACTGGGAGTGCAAAACCTTGCGAATACGGTAACAACGGGGTCGGATATCGCTCAACCATGCGGATTAGCGGGGATTTCCACCAGCTCCGAGGCGCGAAAGAGCGCCCGCAGCCTCACCGCACGGCGGGCGAAGGCGTCGACCCCGCCCTCCTCCCGGTCGACGACGCAGACGGCATTCGCGACGCGAAGACCCGCCTCGCGAAGGGCCTCGACCGCCTCGAGCGCCGCTCCGCCCGTCGTGACGACGTCCTCGACGAGGCAGACGCAGTCGCCCTCCTCGAAGACGCCTTCGAGCCGTTTCGCCGTCCCGTAGTCCTTGGCGTCCTTGCGCACGATCAGGAACGGCAGGCCGCTCTCGAGGGAGGCGGCGGCGGCGAGCGCGACGGCGCCGAGCTCGGGCCCGGCGAGCCTCACCGCGTCCGGCTCGTGCTCACGCACGGCCGCCGCGATCGCGGCCCCGAGCGGGCGCAGCAGGTCGGGTCGCGTCTCGAACCGGTACTTGTCGAGGTAGTAGCGCGAGCGGCGGCCCGACCGCAGCACGAAGTCCCCTTCCAGGTACGCCGCGTCGCGCAGCGCCCGTGCCAGCGCCTCCCGGTTCACCGGCCGGAGGCCAGCAGCTCGTGTGCGAGCGGGAGCAGGCGCGCCGCTTCCGCCGTGCCCTCCGGGAACGACTGCATCGAGCCGTCGGCGCCGTAGAGGTCGACCCGCTCGACCCGGCGCGAGGCGCGCCGGCGCACGAGCACCGATCCGGCAAGCGAGCCGGCGGCGAGCAGGAACCCGGTGACGACCTTACGCCGCGGCATCGCCCGTCCGTCCGCGGCGCTCGCGGGCTTCGCGGCCTTGCGCCGGGGCTTCGGCCGTGGCTTCGGCTCGTCGATCGAGCGGATGCACGTCTTCAGGTCGTAGAAGACGAGGCCGACGGTGGGCTCCGGCGTCGTCGTGGCGGCGATCAGCCGCTCGCCCTCGCGGACGACGAAGACGCTGCCGGCCGTCGTCGCGACCTCGAGCTGGGCGACGCCCGGCCGCAGCTCCTCGGCCGCGGCGAGCAGGCGGCGCGCGCCGTCGGCCAGCCGCCGGGCCTCTTCCTCGCCCAGGTTCGACCCCGCCGGCGACCCGTCTGCGGCCGCGACCACGACCTCGCGCACCTGGGGCGAGATCTCCCTCAGATCCTCGATCGCCCGGGCTGCGTCCATGGAGGCGAGCATACTGGCGCGCGTGAGGCGCGTCGTCAGGAAGTTCTTCGCCGACCGCGGCACGCACCTGGCCGCGATGATCGCCTACTTCGCACTGCTCTCCTTCGTGCCGCTGCTCTTCCTCGCCCTCGCGCTGCTCGGCCTCGTCCACCAGGCCGACCAGAGCTCGTTCTTCGTGCGCGAGCTGCAGAAGACGTTTCCCTCCACGTCGATCACCTCGATCCTGCGCGCGGTGCGGGCGATCCAGGAGAACGCCACGGCGCTCGGCATCGTCGGCGGCTCCTTCCTGCTCTGGTCGTCCCTCTCGTTCTTCAGCGTGCTCGAGAGCGCCTTCAACATCGTCTACGGCCGGCCGAACCGAGGCTTCCTGCACGGCAAGGCGCTGGCGACCCTGATGATGGTCGGCTCGCTCGTGTCGCTGTTCGTGTCGCTCGTGATCGGCTCCGTGGGACAGGAGGTGCTGAAGCACTACGCCGGGTTCTCCGACAACGCCGTCTTCGCGCGCGTCGTGGCCATCGGCGTCTCGACCCTCGGCCTCTTCGTCTTCCTCAGCTCGGCCTACTACGTGCTGACGAACGTCGACCTCCGCCTCCGCGAGGTGCTGCCGGGAGCGGTGACGGCGTCGATCGCGCTCGAGGCGACCTTCCAGCTCCTGCCGGTCTACGTCAGCGTCTCGAAGCACAACCCGGTGCTCCAGACGCTCTCGGGCCCGGCCGTGCTGCTCGTGTGGCTCTACGTGATGGCGAACGTGATCGTGCTCGGCGCGGAGGTCAACTGGTGGCGCGGAAGCCGGGCGGCCGCCTCGGACCGTGCCTCGGGCACCGCCGGGGCGCCCACCGCCACGAACCGCTGAGGCGGCCGTACGCGCTCAGGAGCGCGGGAGCGCGGCGCGGAGCGCGCGCGCCGCGACGGCCCGGTGGGAGTGCTCGGCCTTCCAGGCGTCACCGAGCTGCGCGACGGTGCGCGTCTCGCCGCGCGGCACGAACACCGGGTCGAAGCCGAACCCCTCCTCGCCCGCGGGCTCGAGCGCGATGCGGCCCGCCAGGACGCCGGTCCCGAAGAAGGCGCGGCCGTCCGGCGCCAGCGCCACGAGCTCGCAGACGTACCTGGCGGCCCGGTCGGCGACACCCTCGAGTGCCGCGAGCGTCTTCTCGACGTGGCGCCCCTCGGCCCAGCGCGCCGTCTGCACGCCGGGCCCGCCGGCGAGCGCGTGCAGCTCGATGCCGGAGTCGTCGGCGACCATCCACCGGTCGGCGCGGCCGACCGCCCGGCCGAACCGCGCCTTGATCGAGGCGTTGTCGCGATAGGTGAGCCCGTCCTCGGGAGGGAAGTCGTCGCGTTCGAGCAGGTCGAGCTCGAGCCCCGGAAAGAGCGGAGCGAGCTCCTCCACCTTGTGGGGATTGGCCGAGCAGACGGTGAGCCTCAGGGCTCCCACCCCACCGACTCGACTCCGCCGACGTCCGAGAGCCGCGCGACGACGGTCGGGTCGACGTCGTCGAGCTCGAAGATCAGCCGGCGCCGGTTCCCCTCGTTCTCGACTTCGAACCGCTTCACCTCGCGCCCGAGCAGCCGGAGCGCCTCGATCACCGCGTCGATCGCCCCGGGCTGGACCTCGAGCAGGAGCCGCGAGTCGTTGCGCCTCCAGCGGCCCAGGGTGAGATCGGCGGCGAGCCGCAGCGGCCAGAGCACGATCAGCACGAGCGCCGACCCGATCGCGGCGGCCGCGTAGTAGCCGGCGCCGCACGCGATCCCGATCGCGGCGACCGCCCACAGGTTGGCGGCGGTGGTGAGGCCGCGGACGTTGATCCCGTCGCGCACGATCGCCCCGGCGCCGAGAAAGCCGATGCCGGTGACGATCTGCGCCGCGATCCGGGTGGGATCGACGCGCCAGGTGGTGCCGTCACCGTGGAGGAACGGCTCGAAGCCGTAGGCCGAGACGATCGTGAAAAGCGCCGAGCCGAGCGCGACGAGCAGGTGCGTGCGGAACCCTGCCTCGTGGTCGCGCAGCTCCCGCTCGGCGCCGAGTGCCCCGCCGAGCACCGTGGCGACGCCGAGGCGCAGCACGAGCTCTCCGGTGCCGAGTGTCGGAACGCTAGTCGCGAGGAGCTGCAATCGCGTCCTCCTGGAGGCGCTGCAACTGCTCGATCCCGGAGGCGGCGAGATCGAGCAGGTCGTCGAGCCGCGCCCGGTCGAACGGCACCTTCTCCGCCGTCGACTGCACCTCGACGAACCGGCCGTCGCCCGTCATCACCACGTTGACGTCGACGTCCGCATTCGAGTCCTCGGCGTAGTCCAGGTCGAGCAGGGAGACGCCGTCGACGACACCCACCGACACGGCCGCCACCGAGCCGTCGAGCGCCTTGGCGAGGCCGAAGCGGTCGAGGGCGCGACGCGCCGCCACGTAGGCGCCGGTGATCGCCGCGCAGCGCGTGCCGCCGTCGGCCTGCAGCACGTCGCAGTCGAGGTACACGGTGCGCTCGCCGAGCGCCTCGAAGTCGACGACGCCGCGCAGCGCACGCCCGATCAGCCGCTGGATCTCGACCGTCCGCCCGCCCTGCTTGCCGCGGGCCGCCTCGCGGTCGGTCCGCTCGCCGGTCGACGCCGGCAGCAGCGAGTACTCGGCGGTCATCCAGCCGCGCCCGGAGCGGTGCAGCCAGCGCGGCACGCGTTCCTGCACCGAGGCGGTGCAGAGGACGCGGGTCTTTCCCTGCGACCAGAGCACCATGCCGTGAGGCTGCTCGAGGAAAGCCGGGTCGGCCTCGACCGGACGGAGCTCGTCGGGCCGCCGGCCGTCGGCCCGGGTCACGCCACTCCGATCAGCTCGGCGACGTCGACGTGCTCGACCTCGCCGAGCGGCAGCTGCAGGAACCGCTCGCCGAGCGAGCGGAAGAGCCCGGGGTCGCCGGTCGTCAGGAACCGGTAGTCGCCCTCGCGGACCTCGTCGTTTCCGAAGCCCTTGCGCGCCAGCGTCTCCGCCACCTCGCGCGCGGTCTCGTCGGCCGAGAAGATCAGCGTGACGTCGCGGCCGAAGGCGCGCTGGAAGACCGGCCGCAGCAGAGGGTAGTGCGTGCAGCCGAGGATCACGGTGTCGCAGCCGGCGTCCTTCAACGGAGCTGCATACTCTCGGACCGCGGCGACCACGTCGTCGCTGAACGTGTCGCCCGCCTCGATCAGGGGGACGAGCTTCGGGCACGGGACGCCGGTGAAACGGGCGCCGGCGTCGAGCGTGCGGACGAGCGACTCGTAGCGTCCCGTCGCCACGGTCAGCTCGCGTCGCGAGCAGGCCGATGCTGCGGTTGCGCGTGGCCTGGACCGCGGCGTGCGCCTCCGGCACGATCACGCTGACGACGGGCACCCGCAACTGCTCCTGCAGGTCGGGCAGCGCCGCCGCGGTGGCCGTGTTGCAGGCGACGACGACCATCTTCACCCCCTGTCGCTCCAGGTAGGTCGCGATCTCGTGCGAGAACCGGCGCACCTCGTCGAGCACCGCGGGGACCGTACGGAAGGCGGGCGTGGTCGCCGAGGTACACGAAGTCCTCGTGCGGCATCGTCACGAGGCATTCGTGCAGGACGGTGAGGCCGCCCACCCCCGAGTCGAACACGCCGATCGGCCGGGAATCCGCCATCGGCACGATTCTATGGAGGGTCCTGTCACGCGGCGCCGAGACGGCGCGGGCGGGGCGCCGCTTTCTATGCTGGCGCTCGTGACGGCTCCCGTGCGCATCGGCACCTGCTCCTGGGCCGACGACGCGCTGTCGAAGCACTGGTACCCGCCGGGCACGCCGCCGCGCGACCGGCTCGCCTACTACGCGGAGCGCTTCTCGACCGTCGAGGTCGACTCGACGTACTACCGCGTGCCGGACGAGAAGATGGTGCGCGGCTGGGCCGAGCGGACGCCGGACGGGTTCGTGATGCACGTGAAGGCCTTCGGCCTGATGACCCGGCATCCGGTGAAGCTCGAGCAGGTGCCGCCCGACCTGCGGGAGGGGTTGCCGGTCGACCACCGCGGCCGCGTCGATCGCCCCTCGCGGGAGGCGCGGGCCGAGGTGTTCCGCGCGTTCCTGGCCGCGCTCGAGCCGCTGCGTGCGGCGGGGAAGCTGGGCGGCCTCCTCTTCCAGATGCCGCCGTACGTCGTCTGGAAGCCGTCGTCGCTCGACTACCTGGAGTGGGCGCGCGAGCAGGTGGGCGGCGACACGTTCCTGTTCGAGCCGCGCCACCGCTCCTGGTTCGCCGAGGACGTGCGCGCGGAGCTGCTCCGTTTCCTCGAGGACCGGCGGATGAGCTGGGTGGTGGTCGACGCGCCGAGGACCGGCGGCGGCAACGTCCCCGAGACGCTGGTCGCGACCACCTCGCCGATCGCCTACGTCCGGTTCCACGGCCGCAACGCCGCCACCTGGAACGTGCGGGGAGGCTCGGCGGCGCATCGCTTCGACTACCTCTACGGGGAGGACGAGCTGCGCGAGTGGGTGTCGCCGCTGCGGGAGCTCTCGAACGCCGCCGAGGAGGCGTACGCGTTCTTCAACAACAACAACCAGACCCACGGCGTCGCCCAGGCACCGGCGGGAGCCGAGCTGCTGCGCCGCCTGCTGGACGAGCAGGAGGTTCCGACCGCCTGATGCGGATCCTCTCGGTCGTCCACGGCCCGCTGGTGCGGGCGGAGCTCTTCGGCGAGGAGGTCGCGAAGGCCGGCCACGAGCTGACCGAGTGGGACATCCGCGTGCAGGGGCAAGCCGCCCGGCGGCTTCGACGCGGTGATGGTGTTCGGCGGCAGCCAGAACGTGGGCGAGGAGGTGCGTCACCCGTGGCTGCTCGAGGAGTACGACGCGCTCGCGGGGTTGGGTCTCGGACGGTGTCCCGCTGCTGGCCGTGTGCCTCGGGGCGCAGACGCTCGCCCATGCGCTCGGCGGCCGTGTCACGGCGGTCGGCGCGCCGCTCTTCGGCTTCTACGAGACGGAGCTGACGGACGAGGGCACCGCCGACCCGGTGCTCGGGACGCTCCCGCGGAGGTTCGAGTCGTTCAACGCGAACGGCTACTGGTTCGAGGTCCCACCGGGGGCGGTCGAGCTCGCGACGGGCCCGGTGCCGCAGGCCTTCCGCGCCGGCACGAGGGCGTGGGCGACGCAGTTCCACCCGGAGGTGCGGCGAGACCAGGTCGGGGCGTGGCTGGACGACGAGCGCGAGCTGCCGAAGCCGCGGGCGGAGGTCGTGGCCGAGCTCGACGAGAAGCTTCCCGCCTGGCAGGAGCACGGCCGCGCACTCTGCGCCGCCTTCCTGGCCGAGGCCGCCCGAGCCGGTTCGTAACAGTCTGTTACGAACCGGCTCCGGCACGGCAATCCGTGACCGGGAGCCGAACCACGCCGAGCTTGTAACAGACTGTCACGAACCCTCGGGGGCCCTGCATCCAAGGCAGCGAGCCGAACTCCGGCCGGCTTGTAACAGTCTGTTACTAGCGCTTTGCGGGTCCCGGGTCGCGGCGGGTTACCCGTCGAGCATCGAGCGCGGATGGAGCAACGCGCAGCGGGAGCTACGACCGGCGGTCGCGCTCGGCCGGCGGCGGCTCGACCGGCAGGTCCTCGTGCCGCGACCATTCGTGCCAGGAGCCGACGTAGTTGCGCGCGTCGTAGCCGAGCGACCTGAGGATCTGCGCGGCGATCGCCGAGCGCGAGCCGCTGTGGCAGTAGGCGACGACCTCCGCCCCGGCGGGCAGGCCGAGCTCCGCCTGCGCCTCACCGGTCGAGAGCTGCATCAGCCGGTACACCTCGACGTTGCGTGCGCCCGGGATGTGCCCCTGCCTCGGGTCGCACCGCTGCCCGCCGGTGCCGTCGTACTCGCCCGGCGTCCGCACGTCGACGATCGCGACCTCGCCGAGCCGCCGCGCGAGCTCTTCCAGGCCGATCTCGCTCACAGACGCTCGACCAGCTCGATCTCGGCTGCGAACGCCGGCCGGAGCGCCAGCTCGCCGAGCCAGCCCTGCAGGCGCGCGGGCAGCTCGAGGCCGAGCATGGCGCGGGCGCGGATCACCCACGGGGCGTAGAAGACGGCCACCCAGAGGCTCTGCTCGGGCGCAAGACGCTCCAGCGCACCCTGCAGGTCGTTCTCCTCTCCACGGCGGAAGGCGTAGTAGTCCCCGCCGAGGAACTGGTCGAAGCGATGCCCGAGCAGCCGCGCGCGTGCACGCTCGACCGGGTCGGCCGGCAGCAGCGGCGGCTCCGGGTTCCGCTCCTCGAGGTAGGCCAGGATCACCTCGGACTCGGGCAGCTCGAGCCCGTCGTCGTCGAGCACCGGCACGCGCCCAGCGGGTGGGTTCAACTCGAGCAGCCACTGCGGGCGGTCGTTCAGGTCGATCGCCACGGGCTCGTAGGCGAGGTTCTTCTCGGCGAGGGCGATCCTGACCCTCGCGCAGTACGGACACCGCGCCGCGTCGACGAGCCTCACGGCTGCAGCCCCATCAGCTCGGCGATCTGCCGGTACAGCTCCTCGGCCGGCGGCAGCTCCGAGGGACCGTCCGCCGTGCGGGCGACGCGGCGCACGGCCTCGCGGTCGGCTCCCGTCAGCCGTGAGACCAGGGTCGGGTTCGCGGCCATCGCGAGCGCGTCGGCCGTCGCGAGCGCCTCGTAGTAGTTCGGCACGGAGAGGTACTCGTCGACCATCAGCCCGCGCTCGTAGAGCCGGAAGCGGACGACCTCCCCCTCGAGGGCGAGTGCCACCGTGACGGCGCCGAGCCGCTCGGAGAGCTCCTTCGCGAACCGTCCGTGTGCCTCGCGGTCGCGGTCGAGCACCGGATCGGCGATGCGGATCCAGCTCTCGTTCCCGCGAACGTCGGGCGACTCGAGCCGGGGCAGGAACTCCGCCACGGCCCGCTCGACGGAGACCTCGTCGTCCGACTGGACGTGCGTGGTGGCGCGGTGATCTCCCGGCTCCTCGCGGGTGAGGCGCCCTTCGAGCTCCGCGAGCGGCGACGCCATCGCGTAGGAGTACGGCTCGAAGCCGAGCCGGCGCCAGACGGCGACCGCCTGCTCGTTCGCGGTCAACACCTCGAGGCTGACGTACGTCGCGCCCCGACTCTTCGCATCGGCGACGCATTCGGCGAGCAGCGCCTTGCCGATCCCCTGGCGGCGGCCGCGCGGCCGGACGTGGACGACCTGCACGTGCGCGCGACCGCGCACGGGCGCCTCGATCCGGGCGTAGCCCACCGTCCCCTCGCCGTCCTCGGCGAGGAAGACGCCGCCACCGCGAATGTCGTCGAGCGTGTCCGCCCACTCCTCCTCCCACGACTCGCCCTCCTCGAGCGGGAACGGCACCTCGCGCTCGAACTCCTCCCAGAGCTCGCGCAGCAGCCGCTCGTCGCCCTCGGTGGCGCGGCGGACGCTCACGGCCTCGCCGTCCAGCCGGCGAGCAGGTACTGCGCCGACAGGTTCTGGAACGGGTGGAGACGTGCGCCGAGCTCTGCCACCCCGACACCGTAGAGGCTCTCGGCGGCCTTGCGCAGCACCAGGTCGCCCGCAGGCCAGGCATGCGGACGCGCGAGGTGGCGGGCGAGGAACCACTCCGCCGTCCACGGTCCGAGGCCGCGCAGCGCGGTGATGCGCAGGCGCACCTCGTCGTCCTCGAGCCGGCCGAGCTCGTCGAGGTCGAGCTCGCTCCGCGCGAGCGCGATCGCGTACTCCGCCTTCCGGCGCGTGAAGCCGACCGCCACGAGGTCACCCTCGCTGGCCGCTCCCATTCGCTCGCGCGACGGAAACGCCCAGGCCTCCCCCACCCGCCCTCCGAGCCGCTCGACCAGGCGGTTGCGGATCGCGACGGCCGAGAAGAGCGACACCTGCTGGGCGGTGATCGACGTCACGAGCGCCTCGAATGCGTCGGGCTGCAGCGGCGGGCGGTATCCGCGGAGCGTCCGGATGAGGCCCGCGAGCGGCCCCGCATCCTCCGCCCACGCGTAGAAGGCCGGTAGGTCGAAGGGAAGGCCGAGCAGCCGCTCCACGACCGGGCGGGTGCGCTCGTCGAGGGGCTCGACGTCGACGCCGCCGGGAGCACGCCGGATCCGCACCTCGCGCCCGTCGACGGCACGGTGCAACGTCCCGTCGACCAGACGGTTCGCGAGGTCGGGGCCGAACAGGCGAAAGCGGCTCGTCGAGAGCTCGAAGTCGTACGGGGCCGGCAGCCGGAGGAGGCTCAGAGGTGGGAGGTGACGCCGGCAGGGTCGTCGCCGAACGTACGCCTCGTCGCGCTGCTGAAGGTGTAGCCGCCCGCCTCGCCCGCCAGCTGCGAGTCCCAACTCAGCGGACTACCTGGCCCGTCGACAATCCTCACACCACCGGCCACGTGCTTCCTGTCGCTCACCGATCAGGGAGTACTCCCACGACATCACGATAGTCGCTCTCCGCGTTCGAAAACAGTGGGGCACCCCGGCACCAGCGCCCGAGCGGCGCGGTGACGGTCAGAGTCCGAAGACGAGCGCGAGCGCTGCGTCGACGTCGCGCAGCTCGCCGGCGCTGAGGCGACCGGCCGAGCGACCGAGCCGGTCGGGGCTGATTGCACTCGTCTGTTCGACGAGTACCCGGGTCGGTACGCCTTCCACCTCGACCGTCGGTCGGAACGAGCGCGCGGGAGCAGATCTCGAGGTCGGCGAGACGAGTACCGTCGAGAGCGCGAGCAACTCGTCGGCTTGCACGATGACCGCGTACCGAGCACCGCGCTGCTCCGAGCCGCGCACGCCGCGCGGGATGCGCAGTCGAAACAGTTCCCCGCGGACCACTTGCGGTTAGCCGTCGCTCCAGGCGGCGGCGATCGCGTCCATCTCGGCGCGAACCCGACGCGCTTCGGCAAGATCCTCGGAGTCCGTCGCTGAGGCTTCGGCTTCGAGGCGCAGAGCGCTCTTGCGGCGCCGGAGCTCGGCTGCCTCGTGCAGCGCCACACGGATTGCCTCCGAATCGCTGCGTCCTTCGTTTCGCAGCACGGCCAGGTCTTGCTCAGACCGCTCGTCCAGCCGCGCCTGCACCGTCCGCGCCATGAATGGATTGTACTACAGAACGTACGACGGAGGTCGGCGTCGTCGTGCCAAGGGCCTCCTAGCGGCTTCAGCGTCCGAGGCTACAGGTGCGAGGTGACCCCAGCGGCGGGTTCGTCCGTGCCGTCCGTCGGCGCTGCTTCCTCCGCCCACGAGTACATGTACTTGCCGTCGTCGAGGTCGGCGGCGAGGCGCGTCAGCCGCAGCGGGTTGAACGTGTCGCACATCACCGCGTACTCGTGCGTCTCCGTCATCCCGAGCGACTTCTCCGCCAGACCGGGCTGCGGCCCGTGCGGCAGGCCCGACGGGTGCAGCGTGATCGACCCCACCTCGATCCCCTTGCGCGAAGAGAAGTTGCCGTCGACGTAATAGATCATCTCCTCGCTCTGGAGATTCGAGTGGTGGTAGGGGATCGGGATCGCCTCCGGGTCGAAGTCGAGCTTGCGCGGGCAGAACGAGCAGATCACGAAGTTCGGGCCGGCGAAGGTCTGGTGCGACGGCGGCGGCATGTGGATGCGACCGGTGATCGGCTCGAAGTCGTGGATCGAGAACGTCCACGGGTAGACGTAGCCGTCCCACCCGACGACGTCGAAGGGGTGGTAGTCGATCACGTAGGTCTGGTAGCCGTCGCGGACGCGCACCTTGAGCACGTGCTCGCCCCGCTCGCGGTGCGTCTTGAGCTCCGTCGGCGGGTGGATGTCGCGGTGGTAGAACGGCGCGTGCTCCATCAGCTGGCCGTGCTCGTTGCGGTAGCGCTTCGGGATCGTGATCAGCCCGGGAGTCTCGAACACGAGGTGGCGCTGCTCGCCCTCGGGGGCGAAGCGGTAGGTCGTGCCGCGCGGGACGACGACGTAGTCGCCCGCCCGGTAGGGCAGGTCGCCGAAGATCGTCTCCAGCGCCCCCGATCCTTCGTGGACGAAGATCACCTCGTCGCCCTCGCCGTTGCGGAAGAAGTAGTCCATCGCCTCGGTGGGACGGCAGAGCGAGATCTCCACGTCGGCATTCCACATCAGGAGCTCGCGCCCCGAGACGGGATCACCCGCAGGGGGCACGTCCCACGTGCGGAGGTGCCGGTGCGCGTGCGCGTCGGGCACCCACTCCTCGCGCACGATCGGCTCGAACTCGCCGCACTCGATCACGCGGCACGGCGACTGCAGGTGGTAGAGGATCGACTCGAGCCCCGAGAAGCCCTCGAACCCCATCACCTCCTCGGTGAGGAGGGTGCCGTTGTCGCGAGCCACGATGTGGCGCTTCCTGGGCAGTTCGCCGAGTCGCTGGTAGAACGGCATCGGATGGAGGATATCGCCGGTCGGATCGAGCGGGAGGTGTCGTCGTGGGAAGGCGTCTCGACACGCGCCCATCGCTTCGGCGGGGTCGAGTTCAGGCTCGGCCGCCGCGAGATCGGGCATCTGCACGGCGAGCGCTGGGCCGACCTGCCGTTCCAGAAGGGGATCCGCGACATGCTGGTCGAGACCGGACGGGCACAGCCGCACCACGTGCTGCCGCACACCGGCTGGGTGTCGCGTCAGATCCGCTCCGAGGACGACGTGCACGAGGTGATCGAGCTCTTCCGGTTGAGCTACGAGCGAGCACGCGTCGCGGCGAACGTCAAGGCATCACGCGGCGAGCAGCTCGGCGAAGCGGCGAGCCGAGACGTTCCCGCCGGAGACGATCACGCCGAGTGACGGTGCCTCGACGACCCCGTCGAGCACCGCCGCCAGGCCGGCCGCGCCGCTCGGCTCGACCACGAGCTTCATCCGCTCGAAGGCAAAGCGCATCGCGTTCACGAGCTGGTCGTCGCTCACGGTGACGACCTCGACGCGCGCTGCACGCGCAACCTCCCACGTCAGCCGTCCCGGCGCGTGCGTCTGCAGCCCGTCGGCGATCGTGCGCGGGACGCCGATCTCGACCCGCTCGCAGCGGGCGAGCGACTGTTGCCAGTCGTTCCCCGCCTCCGGCTCCACACCGACGATCCGAGTGACGCCCAGCTCTCGCGCGATCGTCGCACTGCCCGCCAGCAGCCCGCCGCCGCCCAGCGGCACCACGAGCGTGTCGACGACGCCGGCGTCCTCGAGCAGCTCGAGCGCCGCCGTGCCCTGCCCGGCCATGATCAGCGGGTCGTCGTACGGGGGCACGATCGCCGCGCCTCGCTCGGTCGCGAGCGCCGCCGCGATCGCCTCGCGGTCGCCCGTGTAGCGGTCGTAGGTCACCACCTCGGCGCCGTAGCCTCGCGTGGCGGCGACCTTCGACTCGGGTGCGTCCTCCGGCATGACGATCGTCGCGGGCGCCCCGAGCAGCCGCGCCGCCAACGCGACCGCCTGCGCGTGGTTGCCCGACGAGTAGGCGACGACACTCGAGCCGCGCGGCAGCGAGGCGATCTTCGTGTACGCACCCCGGAACTTGAACGCGCCGACCCGCTGCAGGTTCTCGGGTTTCACGACCACGTGCTCGCCGAGCGTCCGCGAGCGGACGACCGGCGTCCGGTGGGCGACGCCGTCGAGCAGGCGCGCGGCCGCGCGGACGTCGTCGGCGCCGATCATCCGACGGTGTTCCTGAGCACGCCGATACCCTCGATCTCGAGCTCGACCACGTCCCCCTGCCGCAGCCAGCGACCGTCGCCGTGCTCGAGGATGCAGCCGCCGCCGACCGTGCCGGAGCCGATGATGTCGCCCGGGCGCAGCACGGTGTTGCGCCCGGCCTGCTCGAGCAGGGTCGGCCAGCGGTGATACATCGCCGCGAGGTCGCCGCGCGAGCGCTCCTCCCCGTTGACCCGCGCGACCATCGCGCCCGCCTCACCGTCGAACTCGTCCGGCGTGACGACGACCGGCCCGAAGCGACGTGGCGAAGTCCTTCCCTTTCGCCGGGCCGAGGCCGACGCGCATCTCGCGCCGCTGCAGGTCGCGGGCAGACCAGTCGTTCATCGCCGTGAAGCCGGCGATCTGGCCCTCGGCGCCCACGACCGCGGCGCACTCGAGCTCGTAGTCGAGCTCCTCCGTCCCCGCCGGGCGCGGAATCACCTCGTCGGGGCCGAAGATCGCCGCCGGATTGGAGAAGTAGAAGACCGGGATCTCGTACCACTCCTGCGGCACCTGCGAGCCCCGCTGCCGTCGCGCGTTCGCGACGTGCTCCTCGAACGCCATGAAGTCGCGCACCGACGGCGGATGGAGCACGGGCGGCCGCAGGTCGACGTCGGCCAGGGCGAACTCCGCGTGCTCGCGCGCCGAGCCGCCGCCCGTGAAGAAGGACTGCAACGTCTGCGCCGCGAGCTGGATCACGCGGTCGCCCTCGATCCGGCCGGGCCAGCCGCGCTCGAGCGCCAGCTCCCGGGGGGTGAACATGCAGAGCTTCACGGCTCGGTATGAACTATCACGTCGACGATGTCCGGCCGCTCGCGCCGGATCCGCTCCTCGATGCGGCTGGCCTGTGCGTGCGCGTCGGCCAGCCTGCTCGACCCCGCCAGGCCGAGCGTCAGGAAGGCGACGAGACCGTCGTCGGTGTTCAGGAACCGGAGCTCACGCGGCTCGGCCCCGGTCGCCTCCCGGACGATCCGGACGACCACGGTCGCCGCGTCCGGCTCCACCTCGCGGGCCTCGCTCGACTCGGTCAACGGCTCGAGGTGCGTCTGGACGCCCGCGATCTCCGGCACGCTCGCGCAGATCGTCTGCTCGAGCTGCTCGGCGATCGCGTGCGCGTCGTCGAGCGACAGGTCGCCGGGAAGCTTCACGTGCAGCGAGAGCTCCGTGCGTCCGTCGACCTCGACGAGCGCGAGGTTGTGCACCTCCCGCACCTGCGGCACCGTCACGGCGGCCGCGTGCGCGCGCTCGCGCACGGTGGCGTCCTCGAGCGGCTCGACGTGCACCACGACGTCGGCATTCGGCAAGGCGCCCTCGACCGCCGCCTCCACCGCGTCCGCGGCCGCGTGGCCCTGCCCCACCGCAGCTCCGGGCGGCACGCCGATCACGACGTCGGCGAACTGCCGCGCGCCCGCCTGGCGCATCCGCAGCCGGCGCACCTCGACCGGCGGGGGTCATCCGCCCGATCGCCGCGAGTGCCGCGGCCTCTGCGGCGGCGGGCGCGCGGTCCATCAGGACTTCGATGTTCACCTGCATCAGCCGCGCGGCCGCGAGCAGGACGAGCACCCCGACGAAGAGTGCTGCGACCGCGTCGGCTCGGGGATGCCCCCGCGCCGCGAACACGAGCCCCACCAGCACCGCCGCGGATCCGGCGAGATCGCTCGCGAAATGGAGCGCGTTCGAGGCGAGCGCGGCGCTGCCGAAGCGGCGGGCCGTGCGCCAGGAGACGGTCGCCCTGCTCGCGTCGATCGCAATCACGACGCCGAGCACGAGGAACGAGTACCAGCGCACCTCGACGTGCCCCTCGGTGATGCCGGCGAGCCGCTCGACCGCGCGCACCGAGATGAACACGCTGACGAGCGCGAGAAAGCTCGCCTCGCCCAGCGCCGAGAGGTGCTCGGCCTTCCCGTGGCCGAACTGGTGCGAGACGTCCGCCGGCCGGGCCGAGACGCGCACCGCGAAGTAGGTGAGCAGGGCCGCGACGAGATCGGTGCCCGAATGCGCCGCCTCGGAGACGAGGCCCAGCGAGTTCGTCGCCAGCCCGACGGTGAGCTTGAGCGCCAGGAGCGTGCCCGCCGCGGCGACGCTGACGAGCGCGGAGCGGCGCTGCGGGGTCACGACCGGAAGGCTAGATCGCCTGGAGCGGCCAGACCACCATGTCCTGCCTCGGCGAGAAGAGGACGTGCGGCTGCGAGTCATCCACCGGGAGCGGCGGCATCGTGTTCAGGTCGAGGATCGCCTCGCCCCGTTGCAGGTCCCACGGGGGATGGTGGATCTCGGCGCGGTAGGCACGCCCGCCGTTCTCGGTGTAGAGGCAGTAGCGCTCCGTGAGAAACGCCTCGAGCGAGCCCGGCTCCGCCCGGAAGAGGTCGCCGTCGCCCCGGTAGCGGCCGCTCAGCGCCGCTCCGGCTCGCGCCGACTCGTAGTGCACCCAGTCGCCGATCCGCTCGCAGCGCATGGTCGCCCGGTGGTAGGGCAGCTTGAAGAGGAGCTTCGCAGCCTCGACGAAGAGCGTGCTCGCCGCGTCGAGGGAGAGGAACCAGACCCCGGGCCGGTCGTCGCGCGTGACGTAGGTACGGACGTTCGTCTCGGGAAACGTCGAGAGGCGCGGCACCGGCAGGAGCCCGCGCAGGCGCAGGTCGGCGAGCAGGAACGGGACGACGCCCAGCCAGGCACTGCCGTCGTAGGTCTGCAGCTCCACCGAGTCGGGCAGGAGCCGCTGCAACTCGTCCGGGTCGACGCGCCAGTGCAGGAAGGCCAAGTCGATCCACGACTGGGCGCTCACCCAGGGCCCGTCGGGCGGCGGCCAGGGACGGTGAGAGGTGTCGTCCGCGACCGCGGCCTGCCGCGCGGCGGTCTTCAGCAGCTCGAGCGCCATCGCCTGCCCGGTACCCGCCGGCCCACCGGCTAAAGATTCCCGCGCAGAGCCTGCTCGCGCTCGATCGCCTCGAAGAGCGCCTTGAAGTTGCCGTCGCCGAACCCGCGGGCGCCGTGCCGCTCGATCACCTCGAAGAAGAGCGTCGGCCGGTCCTGGGCGGTCTTCGTGAAGATCTGCAGCAGGTAGCCGTCGTCGTCGCGGTCGGCGAGGATCCGCAGCCGCCGCAGGTCGTCCCAGCTCTCGTCGATCTCCCCGACGCGGTCGGGCGTGATGTCGTAGTAGCTGTCCGGGGTGTCGAGGAAGACCATGCCGCGCCGCTTCATCGCCTCGACGGTCTCGACGATGTTCTCCGTCTGCATCGCGACGTGCTGCGCGCCCGGCCCGTGGTTGAACTCGATGTACTCCTCGATCTGGCTCTTGCGCTTGCCCTCGGCCGGCTCGTTGATCGGAAACTTGACCTTCCCCTGGCCGTCGGTCATCACCTTCGACATCAGCGCGGAGTACTCGGTGGCGATGTCCTCGTCGCTGAAATGCTTCATCTCGGTCATGCCGAAGACGCGCTCGTAGAACTCGACCCAGTGCTCCATGCGGCCGAGCTCGACGTTGCCGACGATGTGGTCGATCGCGCGGAGGCCGACGCCCTCGTCGGATCCGTTCGACGAATCGACGGCGACGTACCCGGGCAGGAAGGCGCCCTCGTACGCGCTGCGCTCGACGAACGTGTGCACGACGTCGCCGTACGTCGCGATCGAGGCGAGTTGAACGGTGCCGAACTCGTCCTGCGCCGTCGCCGGCTCGGCGATCCCGCGCGCGCCGCGCTGCACGGCCTGGCGGTAGGCCTCCTTCGCATCCGGGACGCGGAGCGAGATGTCCTTGAGGCCGTCGCCGTGGACGAGCACGAACTCGCCGATCTCGTGGTCGCGCCGCAACGCGCTCGTCACGACGAGGCGGATGTCGCCCTGCTCGAGCACGTAGCTCGCCCGGTCGCGGATGCCCGTCTCGGGCCCGGCGTAGGCGGTGCGGCGGAAGCCGAGCGCGTGCTCGTACCAGAAGGCCGCCTGCTTCGCGTTGCCGACCCAGAGCTCGACGTGGTCCCAGCCGTCGAGCGGCATGAAGTCGTCGGCCATGCGCCGGAGTTTAGTCGGCCGGCGGCTCGAGCGGCGTCCTGCGCGAGCGCTCGAGCAGCACCGCCGCCAGGATCAGGAAGCCGCCGGCCACCTCCCAGCGCGTCAGGTGCTCGCCGAGGAGCAGCAGGGCGAAGACGACCCCGAAGGCGGGCTGCATGTTCGAGAAGAGCGAGGCCCGCGACGGCCCGACCTTCGAGATCGACGTGAACCAGAGGATGTTCGTGAGGAAGAGCGGCCCGATCACCGCGAACGCGAACCCGAGCCACACCCGCCAGGAGAAGCCGAACCCCTGGGCGAGGGTCTGCGGCAGCCCGACGGCGGCGATCGGCACCCAGCCGATCGCGAGCACCACCGCGCTGATGCGGAAGGGCGAGTACCGGCGCATCAGCGGCGTGATCGCGATCGAGTAGAGCGCCCACGTCAGCGCGGTCGCGATCCCGAGCCCGTCGCCGAACACGTGACCGGAGAAGCCGCCCGAGCCGGACGCGACGAAGGCGACGCCGACGATCGACACGACCGTCGCGATCCAGAACCCCGTGTTCATCCGCTCCAGACCGACGAGGCTGGCGACGACGCCGATGAAGATCGGCGTCGTCGCGAGGAACAGCGTCACGGTCGCCGCCGAGGTCCTGTCGATCGAGTAGACGAAGCAGAGCTGGTTGCAGAAGATCGCGAGCGCGGCGATCAGGACGTAGCGCAGATCGCGCTTCGCGAACCGGAAGCTGCGCTCCCGCCGGTAGGTGAAGCCCCAGAAGAGGACGGTCGCCGCGGCGTAACGGATCGTGGCGTAGGCGAGCGGGTGGAACCCGTGCGTCAGCACGTACCGCGTCACGGTCGTGTTCAGCGCCCACAAGAGCACCGTGCCGAAGAGCATCAGGTCGACCGTGCGGGAACGCATCGGCCGCGACCCTAGACAAGGACCCTCCAGATGCAGGCGGGTAGGCTTCGCGGCGGCATGGAACGCGAGCCGACCCGCGACGACGTCGACGCCCTCGTCGGCCCGGCGACACCGCACTTCGCCTACCAGATCCGCGCCCGCGTGAGGGAGCTCGTCGGCGGGCTGCCGGAGGAGAGCGACGTCCGCCGGTATGCCGAGGCGCAGATCGACCGGCTCGACCGGCTCGGCCACGCGTCGTCGAAGGCAGACGAAGGCGCGCGCGAGTCGCCGGAGCGGCTGGGCTGGGACGAGCTCCCGTCCTCGGCGCCCGCCGACCGTCCCTTGCCGCGCCGGCCGTGACCGTCCTCGTCACAGGCGGCTCCCGCGGGATCGGCCGCGCGATCGCGCTCCGGCTCGCCCGCGACGGCGCAGGACGCGTCGCGATCGGGTACCTGCGCAACGACCGGGCGGCGGAGGCGGTCGCCGCGGAACTGCAGTCACTCGGAGCCGAGCCGGTGCTCGTGCGCGGGAACATCACCTCCGAACGGGTGCTCGAGCAGGTGGCGGCACTGGGGCCGCTCGACGTGCTCGTGCACAACGCCGCGACGGGTGTGATCCGGCCGGCGCTCGAGACGGAGGACAAGCACTGGGACTGGACGCTGAACGCGAACGCGCGTGCGCTGCTGCAACTGGCCCGCACGGCGGCGCCGCAGATGCGGCCGGGCTCGTCGATCGTCGCGATCTCGTCGCTCGGGGCACAGCGCGTCCTCGAGAACTACGTCCTCGTCGGCACCTCGAAGGCTGCCCTCGAGGCGCTCGTCCGCTATCTCGGCGTCGAGCTCTCGGCGCGCGGGATCCGGGTCAACGCCGTCTCGGGCGGTGTGGTCGAGACGGGCGCGCTCGACCACTTCCCGAACCGCGAGGCGATGCTCGCCGCGGGCGCTGCGAACCCCGTCGGCCGGCTCGTCGCGCCGGAGGACATCGCGGGCGCGGTCGCCTTCCTCTGCTCGGCCGACGCCGAGATGATCCGCGGCCAGACGCTGATCGTCGACGGCGGCTTCTCGCTGCTCGCCTGAGCCGGGAATCACCGGCCGAGGAGGCGGCCGAACACGTCGGCGGCGACGTACCCCGCGATCTTCGGGTTCTCCTGCAGCCGGCGCAGGGAGTACTCGTACCAGTGGGCGCCGTACGGGACGTAGACGCGGAGTCGATGCCCTGCGGCGACCAGCGAGTCGGCCCGGTCGGGCCGGACGCCGAGCAGCATCTGGAACTCGTACTGCTCCCGCTCGAGCCCGGCCCGGCGGACGACGCGCAGCGCGTCCTCGATCAGCTGCTCGTCGTGGGTCGCGATCGCGACGTAGGCCCCGTCCTCGACGAGCGCCTCGAGACAGCGCACGAAGTTCGCCCGAACCGCCTCGAACTCCCGATAGGCGATCTCGGGCGGCTCCACGTAGATGCCCTTGCACAAGCGCACGTTCTGCAGGCCCGGCACGTCGGCGAGAGTGCGCCGCAGGTAGGCCTGGAGCACGGCGCCGACGTTCTCGTGCCCGGCGGCGCGCAGGTCGCGGTAGAGGTCGAGCGTGCGGCCGGTCGTCGACGAGTCCTCCATGTCGATGCGCACGAAGTTGCCGCGGCGCGCGGCGTCCTCGACCACGCCGATCAGGTTCGACCGGCAGAGCTCCTGGTCGAGCTCGAGGCCGAGCCCGGTCAGCTTCACGGAGACGTTCGCGTCGAGCCCTTCGTCGTCGATGCGTGCGAGCACCTCGTGGTAGGCGCCGGCGATCGCGGCCGCCTCGTCGGCGCTCGTGATCTCCTCGCCGAGCACGTCGACGGTCGCGAGCTTCCCCTTCGCGTTCAGCCGGCGGACGACCCGCACGGCGTCGTCGAGGAAGGGGCCTGCGATGTAGCGAGCGGAGAGGCGCCGCACGACCGGCCGCGGCACGGCCGGCAGCACCCCCACGATGGCACGGTCGAGAAGAGCCACGGGCGGGCCGGATGCTATCGCCGTGACCGGGAGCGCGCGCTTCGACTACGACTCGCGCATGAACCCCTGGCGGGCCGCGCTCACGAGCGCCACCGCCTCGGGGAACAGGACGCGCATCGCGTCGCGAAGCGCGACCGACTGCTCGTCGACCGGTCTCCCCTGCACCTCGATCTGCGAGAGCGCCGCAGACGTCAGCTCGACGGCGGTGTTGAGCGTCAGCGTCGCGAACTGCTCGCGCTGCGCCTCCTGCACCGACTCCGCCTGCTGCTCCGCGAACTCACGAAGACCACGCAGGAGATCCTCCGGGTCACCGCCGAACGGGAAACCGAATCCACCTTCCATGCCGCCACCGTAGCGCGTCAGTCGCGCAGCTCGACGCGGTAGGAGCGCTCGACGTCGGCGACGAACTCGGCGACGGCGCCGGTGGCCGACCTGAGCGCCGCCGAGAACGGGGAGCCGGTCTCGCCGAGCGCCCGCTCGAGCGCGACGGTGGCGGCGCCGACCCGGTCGAGGTAGCCCGGCGAGGCGACCCGGGGCGCCGTGCCGACGGCATGCTCCAGCGCGAGCGCCGCGCTCTCGGCCTCTTCGATTCCCGGCGGCTGCTCGACCATCCGCACCTGCGTGAGCTGCGCCCGCAGCTGCTCGAGGTCGCCGCCGCCGGCGACGTCGGCCGCGAGCTCGCACATCGCGACGATCGAGGCGGCATCCCGCACGTCGGCACGGCTCTCGACCACGCCGCCGCCGTCGTCGACCACCAGCCAGCGCAGCTCCTCGGCCTCCCCGAGCGCGACGAGGTAGAGCCGCCGCCCCACGGCGGGCTCGGCGGCGAGCACCGCGGAGACACGGCCGTGGGCCGCGGTCGCAGCTGCGATCCGCACCAGATCGTCCGCCAGCGCCATAGAGTCACAGCGTATGGATGCTCGCGAGCTGTTCGCGCCGCTCGGGCCGCGCTACGACCGCCTCGGCGCGGTCCTGTCGTTCGGGCAGGACCCGCGCTGGCGCCGCTACCTCGTCTCGAAGACGCAGGCCGGGCCGACCGACACCGTGCTCGACGTCGCCACGGGCACGGCTGCGGTCGCGCTCGAGCTCGTGCGGCAGAAGGACTGCTTCGTCGTGGGCGTCGACCTGACAGCGGAGATGCTCGCGGAGGGCCGCCGGCGGGTCACCCTCGCCGGAGCGACGGCGAAGGTGCGGCTGCAGGAGGGAGACGCCCGTTCGCTCCCGTTCGAGGACGGCAGCTTCGACGCGCTCACGTTCACCTACCTCCTGCGCTACGTCGAGAATCCCGCCGCGACGCTGGCGGAGCTGGCGCGCGTCGTCAAGCCGGGCGGGACGATCGCGGGGCTCGAGTTCGGCGTTCCCGGCGGCATCTGGCGGCCGTTCTGGGAGCTCTGGGTGCGGGTGGGGCTGCCGGCGGCGGGGCGCGTCGTCGGGAACGGCTGGCACGAGGTCGGTGCGTTCCTGGGGCCGTCGATCCGCGGGCACTACGCCGAGTGGCCCGTGCCGCGCCTGCTCGCGGCCTGGCGGGAGGCGGGAATCGAGGACGTGCGGGCGAAGCCGCTGAGCCTCGGGGGAGGCCTGGTCACGTGGGGACGCAAGACGAGGTAAGGCCCGCCTGGTACGCGCTGCGCCCCGGCGGCGCGCGCGACTACCTGACGCTGCTGCACCCGCCGTACACGCTCTGGCACCTCTCCTACGTGGCCGTCGGCGCGGCGCTCGCCCCGCAGTTCCACCTCGACCGGCTGCTGGCGGGCCTGGCGGCGTTCTTCCTCGCGCTGGGGGTGGCCGCCCATGCGCTCGACGAGCTGAAGGGGCGACCGCTCGGGACCGCGATCTCCTCGAAGGCGCTGGTCGCACTCGCCGCCGCCACACTGGCGGGGGCGGTGGGCATCGGGATCGCCGCCGCCGCCGCCTGGGGCTGGGGGCTGCTCGCGTTCGTCGCGGTCGGCGCGGTGCTGGTTCCCGCCTACAACCTCGAGCTCGCCCTGCACACCGACTGGGGGTTCGCGCTCGCGTGGGGTGCCTTCCCGGCCCTGACCGGCTACTTCGTGGAGGCGCAGACGCTGCGGCTCGAGGCGTTCGCCGGAGCGCTGTTCGCGTTCGCGTTCAGCCTCGCTCAGCGAGCGCTCTCGACCCCGGTGCGCGCCGCCCGCCGCGAGCACCGGACGACGGCGGGCACGGAGCCGCTCGAGCTCGCGCTTCGCGCCTGTACGTGGGCCTCGGTCGCGCTCGCCGTCGCCCTGGTCGCGGCCCGCCTACGATGAGACCGTGACCGCCGCTGCCGTCGCTGCCTCCGTCGCCGCGTTCGTGGCCGTGCTCGCCGTGGCCGCCTGCCTGCTCGTGCTCCGCAAGGTGCGGGGTCACGAGAACCTGCTCGAGCGCGCGCTCGAGAGTGGCCGCGCCTCCTTCGACGAGGTGATCGCCGCCGAGCTGGCGCAGCGCGCCGCGGAGCTCGAGACGGCGATGGCACGAGCCCGGGCCGACTCGCTCTCGCAACTCGCAGAGGACGAGCGGCGGATCGCGGAGGAGCGACGCCGCGACGTCGTCGAGCGGGAACGCGACGCGAGCGCCCAGCTCGCCCGGCAGCTCGTCGAGGCCCAGGCTGCGATCGAGCGAAGGCTCGGCGACTGGACGACCGACGTGGAACAGCTACAGGAGGGCCTGACCGACGAGCTGCGGTCGATCGAGGCGAAGCAGCGGCAGCTGATGGCCGACGTGGAGGCGAAGATCGGGCAGGACGCCGAGGGGCTCCAGTCCCAGCTCGAGGACCAGCGCCGGCTGATCACCCGGCTGCGCGGCGAGCTGCAGCAGTCGGCCCAGGACGTGCTGCAGCAGGCGAACGGCGAGCTCGAACAGCATTCGGCGGAGCGGCGGCGGGCGCTGCAGGAGGTCGCGGAACGGCTGCGGCGCCGCGAGCGCGAGCTGAAGGAAGTCGTCGAGCGCGAGAGCAACGAGGCGGTGCAGCGCATCCAGCTCGCGCTTGGCGACATCGAGCGCCGGCAGGTGGAGGCGCTGCAGCGAAGCGTCGCCCGCGAGACGCAGCGATACGCGGAGGCGGCGGCGTTGCAGTTCGACAGTGCCGTGCGCACCGCGCGCGAGGAGGCGGCGCGCCGCCTGTCACGCGAGCTTGACCTGGCGGTGGAACGGTTCGGGCGTGAGGCGGAAGGCGTCCTGACCGAGCGCCTCAATCACCTGGGCGACGCCGCGGCGAAGCGCGCCGAGGAGCGCCTCGCGCGGCTCCAGGGACAGCTCGAGCGGCAGCGCGACGACGCGCTCGTCCAGCTCGAGGACCGGGCGCATCAGGTCGAGACGGGGCTGCGCGAGCGCCTGCAGGAGATCGCGGCGGAAGCCGAATCCGAGCGCACGATCATCGACGCGCGCCTGCACGAGCTCGCGCGGCGCCTCGAGGAGCTGGCGGCGCGAACGTGAGGGTTTCGTTTGGCTGCCAACTTTGTGTGGCAGGGTTCGTCTAGGACAGAGCGAAAAGGCGTCCACCATGCCCCAGACGATCGAGAATCCCCAGTCGGAGCGCGAGAAGGTCGAGTCCTGGCGCCTCCACGTGCTGATCGAAGCGGGCTACCCCCTGCCGCTCGCCGAGAAGCTCGCACACTCGGAGGCCGACCTGCACCGCGCCGTCGAGCTCGTGCACGCAGGGTGCAGCTTCGAGACCGCGACCGAGATCCTGGTCTAGCCGGGCTACGATCGGCCTCGTGAAGGTCGAGGCGACGGACGTCGACGGGCGGAAGGTCTACTCGGTCCGGTCGTTCAACCGGGGTGTCGCGTCCTACCTGGGACGTCTGCCGACGCTCTGGATCGAGGGCGAGGTGACGGAGCTGCGGCGGCAGGACCGCTGGGCGTCCGTCTTCTTCACGCTCAAGGACCCGGAGGACGGCGCCTGCCTGCCGGTGCAGATGCCGCGCGGCCAGTTCGACGCGCTCGAGCTCGGCCTGGTGGACGGAGAGCGGGTGCACGTGTTCGGCAGGCCGGAGCTGTACGAGCAGCGCGGCGAGCTCCGGCTGAAGGCGTTGACGATCGAGCGCTTCGGGCTCGGCGCGCACCTCGCCGCGCTCGAGCGGCTGAAGCGGACGCTCGCCGCGGAAGGCCTGTTCGCCGCCGAGCGCAAGCGCCCACTGCCGCGGTTTCCGCGCCTGGTCGGCCTCGTCACCGGCAACGACGCCGCGGCGAAGCGGGACGTCCTCACCCACATCACCATGCGCTTCCCGCCGGCGAACGTGCTGGTCGCCGAGACGTACGTCCAGGGCCCTCGCGCCGCCGCCTCGATCGTCGGCGCGATCGACGCGCTCTGCCGCGACGGCGCCGACGTGATCGTCCTGGCCCGGGGAGGCGGCAGCTTCGAGGATCTCCTTCCGTTCTCCGACGAGCGCGTCGTCCGGGCGGTCGCCGGCTGCGCGGTCCCGGTCGTCTCGGCGGTGGGCCACGAGCAGGACACGCCCCTGTGCGACCTCGCCGCGGACGTGCGGGCATCGACGCCGACCGCGGCGGCGCGGCTGGTCGTGCCGGACCTCGGGGAGCTTCGCGCGGGCCTCGATCGTGCCCGTGCCGGCCTCCATCGAGGCGCACGCGCCGCCGCCGACCGGCATGCCGAGCGACTCTCCTCGACGTACGCGCGCCTCCGGGCCGCACCGCTGCTCGCGCTGGAGCGCCGGCAGGCACGGCTCGACACGCTGCAGGCGAGCCTCGCGGCGCTGAGCCCGCTCGCGACGCTCGAGCGCGGCTGGGCGATCGTCCATCGCGGCGACGAGGTCGTGCGGGCCCCCGAGCAGGTCACGGCGGGCGACGCGATCGACGTCCGCGTCGCCGCCGGCTCGTTCGGAGCGACCGTTGACTGAGCCGACCTACGAGGAGGCGCAGAAGGAGCTCGAGGCGATCGTGCAGCGCCTCGAGCGCGGCGATGCCGGGGTCGACGAGCTGACGAAGCTCTGGGAGCGCGGCGAGGAGCTCTACCGCATCTGCGCCGCCAAGCTCGACACGGTGCGAGGACGCATCGCCGAGCTTGGCAAGGCTACGGACAGCGACTAGAGCGACACGTCGACCGGCACGCCGCCCGTGAGCGTCTGGTAGACGACGCAGTAGCGCTCGGTCAGCCGGAGCAGCCGCGCGAGGTCGTCCTCGCTCGCCGAGTGCTCGAGCTCGAACCGGAGCCGGATCGACCGGAAGCCGACCGGGACGTTTTCGTCCTTCGCAACCCCGAGCGTCCCGCGCATGTCGAGCTCGCCCTCCGCGTGCACGGTGCCGGACACGTCGAGCCCGAGCGACGTCGCGACCGCACGCAGCGTCACGCCGGCGCAGGCTGCGAGCGCCTGCAGCAGCAGATCGCCCGAGCACGCCAGCGTCCCCGTGCCACCGGTGGCGGGATGCAACCCGGCCTCGACGAGCGCGCGGCCGGTCGCGACCGTGCACGAGACCTCCTCGTCCCCCAGCCGTCCCTCCGCCCGAAGCGTGACGAGCGCCGCGCCGGGCTCCTCGCGGTAGCGCTCCTTGAGCGGGGCCTGCACGGCCTGCAGCTGAGCGCGATCCACGGGGCTCCGAGTCTAGACCGGCGCCGGGAGCTGCCGCCCGAGGCGCTCCCCCAACGCAATCAGGTCCTCTGCGACATGCTCCGGCCGGCCCGAGAGGGCGTGGGCCTGGACGCCGTCGCGGACGACGCCGCCGAAGAGCTCGCAGCGAACGCCGAGCCGGTCGCAGCGGCGGAGGACGGCGCCCGGCGCCTTGCCTTCGAGCGTCGTCCGGTCGACGGTGCCTTCGCCGGTGACGACGAGGTCGACCCTCCGCGCGCGCAGGTCGAACCCGATCAGGTCGAGCACCAGCTCGGCACCGTCGACCAGCTCGGCGCCGAGCGCGGCGAACGCCGCCCCGAGGCCGCCGCCCGCACCCGCGCCCGGCAGGTCGCGATACGGCTCGAGCCGGACCATCCCCGCCAGCCTGGCCTCGAGGAGCTCGACCTCCCCCGGCCCGGCCCCCTTCTGCGGCCCGTAGACCCGCGCCGCGCCGCGCTCCCCGAGCAGCGGGTTCCGAACGTCGCAGGCGACACGCACCGGCAGGCCCTCGGGAAGGCGAACGGTCGCGAGCAGCCCGGCTCCACCGTCGACGGTCGCCGTCCCGCCGATCCCGACGAGCAGGGCGGTCGGCCGCGCTGCGAGCGCCGCATGCACGAGCGCGCCGAGCCCGGCGCTCGTGGCGGCGAGCGGATCCCGCTCGTGCTCTGCGAGGAGGGGTAGCCCGATCGCCTCCGCCGACTCGACGACGGCAGTCCCATCGGCGAGCATCAGCCAGCGGGCGGTGACGGGACGCCCGAGCGGGTCGGCCACGACCGTGGAGCGCCATTCGCCTCCCCGGGCGGCGTGCACGACCGCGATCGTTCCCTCGCCTCCGTCTGCGACCGGCAGCTCGTCCGCCTCCACCCCGGCCACACGCTGCAGCCCCTCCGCGAGGCGGGCGGCGGCGGCCGCCGCGCCGAGAACCCCCTTGAGGCTATCCGGAGATGCGAGTACGCGCAGGTTCCCGCTCCCGCTGCTCGTCCGATTCCTCCCCGTGGGCGAGCTCGCTCCCCGTGTCCTCCATCTGCTTGAGCATCGCGTAGGAGACACCCTCCCGCGCCAGGAAGACGAGCCCGATCCCGATGCCGACGGACGCCTCGATCGCCTGCAGGCCGATTCCGAATGCGATCCCGTGGGCGTAGGCGACGCCGTAGTTGACGAGCGGCGTCGCGACCGCGATCTGCACGAGCCCGACGTTGCCCGGCCAGACGGTGACGATCGTGGCGACGTTCATGAGCACGAGCACGAGACCGGCAGCGGCGAGCGGCTCGTGGATGCTGAAGGCGCGCATCGCCGCCCAGACGGCGAAGAGCTGGCAGGTCCAGCCTGCAAACTGGAAGGAGGCGGCCTTGAGCGCCTGTACGGGCGTCCGCATCACCGCCAGCCCCTGCCGCGCGCGCAGGAGCAGCTCGCGCATCCGTCCCAGCCCCTCCAGCTCGTGATGCTGGTGGCGGGCCAGCATGATCGCGGCGACGAACAGCAGCATGCCGGCGGCGAGGACGATCGCGAGCGAGGTGTACGCCCAGGTGGGGATGTTCGCCGCGAGCAGCACCCAGATCACGAGCGCGAGCGAGGGAAACAGGTCGAACATGCGGTGGGCGAACACCGAGCCGATCAGGGTGGCGGTCGCACCCCGGCGGCCGGGCATGCGGCGTCGCAGGACCGCGACACGGGCGAGCTCTCCCACGCGCCCCGGCAGAACGACGTTCGCGAAGAGGCCGACGCAGAAGGCGGAGAAGACGAGCGGGAACGCGGGCGTCGGCGGCTCGAGCGACGTCTCGATCGCCGCGTCCCAGGCGACCGACCGGGTGATCACCGAGAGCAGGTTGAGGCCGACCGCGGCGGCGACCCAGCCCCAGGTGACGGCCGTGAAGGCGTCGCGAACCGCCGCCCAGTCGGGGCCGCGCACGATCAGGAGGGTGACGGCGAGCGCGATCAGCGCCACCGCGGGAATCAGTCCCCACCACTTGCGACTCATGCCGTCACCTCGAGATACACGTCCTCGAGCCGGCGCGCGACGTCGTCCCACGCGTAGTGGGCGAGCGCGTGCGCCCGCGCGGCCCGGCCCATCTCGACCCGCCGATCTTCGTCGGAGAGGACGTCGACGATGGCCGCCGCGAGTGCGGCGGGATCGTCCGGTGGCACCAGGCGCGCGGCCTCCGGGATCGCGACGGCCGCGTACCCGGGGATGTCCGAGGCGACGGCGGGCGTTCCGCACGCGAACGCCTCGGCGAGGACGAGGCCGAAGCTCTCGCCGCCGAGCGCCGGCGTCACCGAGACCTTCGCCCGGGCAAGCTCGTGCGTCCTCACCTCGTTCGGGACGATCCCGAGCACGTCGATGCCGGCCTCGTCGAAGCGCAGCCGCGCCTGCAGGAGCCGGTACTGGAGCGGGTCGGTGCCGATCAGTCGCAGGCGGGCGCCCGTGCGCGCGTGCACCTCGGGCCAGGCGCGCAGGAGCGTCGGCAGCCCCTTGCGCGGGTCGTGCCTGCCGACGAAGACGACCGTATGGTCGCGGTCGGCGGGCTCGGCGTCCGGCGGGATCAGGACGCCGTTCGGGATCACGCGGTACTCGCCGGGGAGCCAGCGGTTGGCGGACTGCGCCGCGACCGGCGAGACCGCGATCCGGGCGTCGACCCGGTCGAGCAGGAACCCCCAGAAGTGAACGGCGCCTCGCATCCAGCCGAGGTCGCCGTGGGCGTGGTGGGTGACCACGATCGGGCAGCGGGCCAGCGAGAGCGCGGCGACGCAGACGGCGGGCGTCATCGGCTCGTGGAGGTGTACGAGGTCGAACTGCTCCTCTTCGAGCACGGTGCGGATCCGGCCGACGCAGCGGGGAGAGAGGACGATGTTCGGGAGCGAGCCGTTCGCGGGCACGACCACGGAGCGGCCGACCGGGATGATCCCCTCGGGGAGCGGGCCGTGACGCCCGCTCCGAGGGTGGAGAAACCGCGTGAACTTGCCCGGCGGGTCGTTCCCCATCAGCACCTTCACGTCGTGGCCCCGGCGGCGGAGCGCCGCCGCCTGGTGCTCGGAGTGCTCGACGACTCCTCCCCAGTACGACCAGGAGAACGGCACGACGATGCCGATCTTCATGCCGCGACCCGTTCGAAGGCATGCCGCAGCCGCTCTGCACCGAGCTCGATCGCCTCGTCGGCGACCGCGAGCGAGAGGCGGGCCCAGCCGGCCCCACTCGGGCCGAACCCCTCGCCCGGAGCGACGGCAACCCGGTGCTCGGCGAGCAGCCGCTCGGCGGTGAGGCCGTCCGGCAGCGGCACCCAGACGAAGAAGGTCCCCTCGCAGACGGTCGGGACGGGCAAGGCTGCGGCGAGGCGGTCGCGGCGTCGCTCGTACGCGGCGACCCGAGCGGCGACGGAGTCCTGCGGCCCTTCGAGCGCGGCGATCGCCGCCCGCTGGAGCGGCTCGAAGATGCCGACGCGGTTGTGGTCGTTCAGCAGGTTGACGCGCTCGACGATCTCGGCGTTCCCGGCAACGAAGCCGATCCGCCACCCGGCCATGCCGTAGGTCTTCGACATCGACCAGAGCTCGACACCGACGTCCTTGGCGCCGGAAGTGGCGAGGAAGCTCTGCGGGGCGCGGTCGTCGAAGACGATGTCGACGTACGCGGCGTCGTGCACGACCGCGCCGCCCGTTCGCTCCGCCCACGCGACGGCGCCGGCGAAGACCCCTGCCGGCGCGCAGACGGCGCAGGGATTCGAGGGGTAGTTGAGGTACAGCGCGGCGGCCGCGGGAGCCGACTCGAGATCGGGCGCCCAGCCTGCCTCGGCGGCGAGGGGCACGGTCGCGAGCCGCGCGCCGGCGAGCGCGGGCCCGGACGGATAGTCCGGGTAGTACGGGTCGGGGAGCAAGACGGTGTCGCCCTCGTCGGCGAGCACGAGCGCCAGTTCGACGATGCCCGTCTTCGTGCCGGGGATCAGCGCGATCTCGCGCTCGGGGTCGAGCTCGACGCCGTAGACGTCGCGGTAGCGCGAGGCAAGCGCCTCCTTCGTGCGGGCAAGTCCCCTGATCGGGCCGTAGCCATGGACGTCGGGGCGGTCGGCGGTCTCCGCAAGCGCGCGGAGGACGTGCGGCGGCGGCCCGAGCTCGGGGTTGCCGCGGCCGAGATCGACGAGCGGCGGGCCGTGCTCGCGGGCCGCTTCCGCGACCCGTCCCAGGAGTGCCACGAAGTACTGCTGGGGCAGCCGCTCCAGGCGTTTGGGTCTCGCACGCACCGCGGTCCACTCTAACCCGAGCCTCGACGGCCGCTACGGCGCACTCCCACCGCCGGGAGGCTCTAGAGGCTTGATGTGTATTGGGGTGTGCGCGGGGATGCGCCTGACCAAGCGGATCGGACGGGGCGGGCGCAGCGCGTAGCGGTGGCTACGGGCAAGCCCGACGCGGCCGAGCCGCGCCGCGTCAGGCGCACCAGCCGCGTATGCCCACAAATGCGCATCAAGCCTCTAGTCTCTGGGGTGTGAACCTCGTCGAGGCCCTGGCCGACGGAGTCGGTCCGCGGACAGCAGGCAGCGACGAGGCTGTCCGTGCCTCCGAGGTCGTCGCCGACGCGTTCCGCGAGCTCGGGCTCTCGGTCTCCTTCCAGGAGTTCGACCTGGTGGGGTACGAGGCGGACGAGCCGCTGCTCGAGGTCGAGGGCGAGCGGTGGGATGCCGGCCCGTGCATGTACGCCCATCCGTTCGACGGAGAGGGAACGGTGCGCCGGATCGGCTCGTCGAAGGCGCCGGTGGGCCCGAAGCGGCTGCCGAACTTCGCGATCGTCGATCGTGACGGTCGTGAGGCGGCGCGACTTCTGACGAGCCCGTTCTCGACCGGCGCGATTCCGTTCATGTCGAGTCACGTCCACATCACGACGCCGCCGACCGCCTTCGTCTCGGCGGCCGATGCCGAGCGGCTCGAGGACGGTTCGCATGTGCGGCTGCGCGTCGGTGGCCGCTTCCTTCCGGGACGCCGCGAGCGCAACGTGATCGCCGAGTCGACCGGCGAGCGGCGCGAGCACGTGGTGGTCAGCGCCCACTACGACTCCGTGTGGCGCGGGCCCGGCGCGATCGACAACGCTTCCGGCGTCGAGGGCATGCGTCGCGTCGCGGAGCGGCTGTTGCAGCGAGATCGAGCGGCGCGTGTCCGCTTCGTGGCGTTCGCGGCCGAGGAGATCAAGCTGACCGGCTCGCGGTACTACGTCGACGAGGCGAGTCTGCGCGGCGACCTCGACGACGTGAAGGGCGTGGTGAACCTCGACTGCATCTCGCGCGGCGAGAAGCTCCACCTGCTCGCCTCGCCGACCGAGCTGCTCGGGCGGGCGGTCGAGGCGGCGCGAACGCTGGGGCTGCTCGACCGCTATCAGCTCGAGACGGGGCCGGCCACCGGCGGCGTCGACTCGCAGTGGTTCGCGGAGCGACGGGTGCCGGCGGCGACGATCCTCCACTTCCCGTACGACGAGTACCACCTGCCGGCCGAGTCGCCGTCGCTGGGCGACGAACGCCTGCTGGCCGACGCGGTGGAGCTCGCGGTCGTGCTGGTCGAGTCGCAACTCGAGCACCCGGTGCCGCGGTAGAGTCGCCCGCGATGTTCGAGGAGGGTCTCGCCGAGCTGCATACCCATCTCGGCGGCTCGGTGGCCTCCGAGATCATGTGGAGCCTCGCGCACGAGCAGGGGATCGCGCTGCCGACGCGTGACTACTGGGAGTTCGAGCGCCTGGTGACGGTGTCGGACCCGCGCGGCGTCCCGAACCTCGACGCGCTGGACCACATCTACCACCTGAGCGAGCTGATCCAGAGCTCTCCGCTCGCGGTCGAGCGGAGCGTGCATGCGGCGATCGGCGGCGCGTATCGCTCGCAGCGGATCACGACCCTCGAGCTGCGGTTCAACCCGATGAAGCGCAACCGCGGCGGCGAACGCGATCTCGACCACATCATCCTGGCCGCGATCCGGGGCCTCGACCGGGCGTCGCTCGAGTACTCGCAGGTTCGGGCCGGGCTGATCCTGATGATGGACCGGACGTTCTCCGCCGACCTGAACATGATCGTCGTCGAGAAGGCGATCCGCTACGCGCCCCGCGGCATCGTCGGGATCGACATCGCCGGCCCACGGCCGGGCGGGACGCGGTACGACTACACGCAGATTCGTGAGCACGTCGAGCTGGCGCGCGAAGCGGGGCTCGGGGTGACGATCCACGTCGGCGAGGAGGGCGGCGACTTCGGGCTCGCGGAGACCCGCGAGGTCGTGGAGGCGCTGCGGCCGGACCGGATCGGCCACGGGATTCTCGCCGCTCGCGATCCGGAGCTGATGGATGCGCTCCGGGAGCACGACATCACCCTCGAGATCTGTCCCACCAGCAACCTGCTCACCAAGGCGCTCGCGGACGAGGACGAGGTGCGGACGACCTTCCGCACCTTCGTGGAGCACGGGGTCGCCTTCACGATCGCGACAGACGGGCCCGAGATGATGCGGACGCACCTGCGTGACGAGTTCGAGCTGCTGGCGCGCATCGGCGCACTCGACACCCAGGAGCTCCGCGCGGCGAACGAGCGTGGCCACGAGGCGTCGTTCATCGGCAGGCGCTCACGGTCCGCTGTCTAGAGGCTTGATGCGCATTTGTGGGCATACGCGGCTGGTGCGCCTGACACGGCGCGGCTCGGCCGCGTCGGGCTTGCCCGTAGCCACCGCTACGCGCTGCGCCCGCCCCGCCCGATCCGCTTGGTCAGGCGCATCCCCGCGCACACCCCAATACACATCAAGCCTCTAGTCGAGATGTTGCCTGCGGATCGAACGAAATAGCCCCTTCGGCCGATAGGTATGGCCTCTCACCGCTCGTAACATCGCCCGCATGCAGGCACTACGACACGCTTCCAGCATCACAGACCGGCAACGAGAGGTCGTCGAGCTGATCGCGCAGGGAATGTCGAACGACGAAGTGGGGCTCGTCCTCGGCATCTCTCCGCGCACCGCAAAGGCGCACTGCGACGCGCTGAGGCAGAAGCTTGGCGTCCCGAGACGAAGGCAGATCCCGGTCGCGTACCGCTTGCTGACGGGCGAAGACCCGTTGGCGAGCCGCGTGGAGTCGGCGCGAGCCGACAACGGGGGCTGACGGCGAAGCAGGCGCCCGCGGCCTCCACCCTCGGCTGCGGGCGCCTCGGCCCCTTGGATTCCACCTCAGACAGGCGTACGGTTCGATCCGGCGCGCGGCACGCCGGAGGAGAGGGCACGAATGACCGCTCAAGCACAGAGATCGAGAACGACCGGCGCGCGCCGGATCATCGAGCGCCCCCGGCTGATCAAGCTCCTGGACGACGCTCAGGAACGGACGATCCTGCTCGTCGCCCCGGCCGGCTACGGAAAGACCACCCTCGCCCGTCAATGGGCAAGAACCCTGAACCGCTCGATCTGGATCACCCTGACGGCGGCGCACCGGGATGTAGTGAACCTCGCAGAAGATCTGGCATCAGGAATCGACCGAGTCGGCGGCACAGCGCGCGAGTACATCAGCGAGTACCTCAGTGGCCAGCGGAATCCCCAAAGGGCTGCTCGCGATGTCGGTATAGCGCTGGCCTCATTACTCGATGAGTCGCGCGTCCAGTGGCTGATCCTCGACGACTACCACGAGCTGACGGCAAATCCGGAACACGAAGAACATGAGGAGGTTGTCCGCCTCATCCACGAAAGGTCAAACGTTCGCCTCCTCATCGCGACTCGTTCGCGGCCGAATTGGGCGACGCCGCGGGCTGTCATGTACGGGGAGATCTTCGAGATCGGCATGGACTTGCTCGCCATGACACCTGGAGAGTCGCGCCGGTTGCTGTCCGAACCGCGGTTTCAGTCGCTCCTGAACCGGGCTCAGGGGTGGCCGGCAGTGCTAGGCCTTGCCCGCGGGATTCAAGAGGACGTCGAGATCGAATCGAACGTCTTGCCCGGGACTCTCCATGACTACCTCGCCGGCGAGCTTTACCACTCAGCGGGGCCCGAGTTCCAGCAACATCTCATCTCTCTTGCGCTCCTTCCCGGGACGTCGATCGAGTTGATCACCACTGAGTTCGGCGCAATGGCTCCTGAAGTCATCGAACGAGCTCGCAGCCTTGGATTCCTAGCTGGCGAATCCGAGACAGATCTGCATCCGCTGCTCCGTGAATTTCTCCTCGCCAAACTGCGAGACACTCCAGACGGGAACCAGCGTGCGCAGAACGCGATCATCCACTGCATAGAACTTGGCGAGTGGGATCAGGCGCTGATGCTCGCTCGCACCTTTCATCTGCGAGAGATGTTCCGCCCGATACTAGAGTCGGCGTACAAGCCACTCCTACGAAGCGGACGCATCGGCACGCTGGGTCTCTTGGGAGAGGCACTTAGAGCGGTTCCCGCGCCGCATCCGGTAGAGGCTGATCTTGTGGATGCTGAAGTTGGCCTGTGCGATGGCGAGTATCGCCTGGCTCTTCAGATATCCCGCCGGATCAGAAATCAACTGACAGCGGAGCATCCGCTTCGGGCGCGGGCCGCAGCGATCGAGGGAGCAGCGGCATTCCAGCTAGCCGACTTCGATCAGTCCGAACGTGCTTATGAGGCAGCACTTGGGGAGTCGGTTGACGATCTTGACAGGGCGGAAGCCCAGCACGGGCTTGTGCTGGCCGCCGTATACGGAGAGCGGCCGACGGCCGATAAGCGCATCGAAGACCTATCCAGGCGAGCAGAACAATCCGGCTCCGCACTGGACGTCGCGAGGCATGCAGCATCTGTCCTTGCACGCATGCGGATCGGGCCTGGCTTCTCGGACGATGCGTATATCGATGACGCGCTACGTGTGGTGCCGTACGTGGAGAATCCGGGCGCCCGCTCGAGCGTCATGGTGACGATCGCTTACTGCTTAGGCCTCCAAGCTCGCTACAGCGAAGCTCACGACCTTACGAGGAAAATGCTGGAGGAAGCAAAATCGTACGGGCTCGAGTTCGCGCTTCCTCATGGTGAGTGGAATATGGCGTTCTCGCTGATCGGCCTACGAGAATTTACGGATGCGGATCGGGCGCTGCAGCGTATTGAAGACAGGCTCGAGCACCGGCACCTCGCGCATCACCTGCTGAACGCACGTGTCCTAAGAGCAAGGCTCCTCATGCAACTTTCCCGCTATGGCGATGCGTATGAACTTGTACGCCATCCAGTAAACGACGGCGCAGCCCCGTCGATGCACGCGGAATATGTGGCCATGCGCGCGCTTGCACTTGCTCTCATCGGAAAGAAGCGCGCCGCAGTCGAACAAGCAAAGATCGCCGAGGCAATGTCCGTGGCTTGCGACGTTCGTCTCTTTGTTGCTGGCGTGCGCGCGATTCTCGCTGCCGAGGAAGGCGATATCGCTGGAGCGACAGCCATCGTCCCCTTGGCACGCAGAACCAAGGTTTGGGACCCAGTAACATTCTGCGCGCGCTCATCGAAGGCTTTGGCAGCTGCCCTCGCAGAGACCCCTGACTGCCGAACCGAGCTTGGCTGGCTATATGGGCGATCGAACGACTTCGGCCTAGCTCGGCGCGCGAGACTTCGTCAGCGAAACACGAGGCACCCCAAGGACATCCTGTCGCGACGCGAATTGGAGGTTCTCGACCTAATGTCGCAGGGCCTCCGCAACGGCGATATCGCGGTCGCATTAGTGGTTTCGGCTTCGACCATAAAAGCGCACGTGCGCCACATCCTCGAAAAGCTCGGAGTCCACAGTCGAACCGAAGCGGTGATGCGCTACAGGTCTTTGAACGGCTAAGCGATCACAGCAAGCTGAGGTGCCGGCACTTCAGTAGCCACACGAGTAACTTGCTCGAAGCGCTCGCCACGTCCCATCCGATAGTCCTCGGTGGCGCCCGCCAAGATCGCCTCAAAGGCAGCGACGACAGCTGTGTCGAACTGGGTCTCGACGGCTTGGGCAAGCCTGAGACGCGCGACGCGGCTCGGCATAGCATCGCGATATGGCCTGTCGGAGGTCATTGCGTTGTATGCGTCCGCAACCGCAATAATCCGAGAAAGAAGCGGGATCTCGGTTCCGCTGAGCCCGTCTGGGTAACCCTGGCCATCTACCCGCTCGTGGTGGTGTCGAACAATGGATGCGATTTCGGCGTAGGAGTCAACCTTCGTCAGGATTGTCTCTCCAATCTCTGAGTGCCTCTGCATCTCTCGACGCTCGTCAAGAGTTAGGGCTCCAGGCTTCTCGAGCAAGCCTGCCGGAAGCCCAATCTTGCCAATGTCGTGCACGAGGCCGGACAGCTGTGCCAGCTCCCGCTGGACATCGGAGAGCCCCATCCTCTCAGCGATGTCGGCTGCGTACACCGCGACAGTCGCGGAATGTCCCGCGGTGTACTGATCTCGAGCATCGAGCGTGGCGATGAGGCCCTTGGCGAACGACAGGTTCGCCGCGCGCAGCTGTGCATTGACGTCCTGGAGAACGGTCGTGAGACGTCGCTGCTCTTGGTACATCAAGAACCACCGCTGGGCGGCCAACGCCGGTGCAAAGAAGAGTGGAAGTGTCCACGGCGAAACGTCGCGGTAAGCAAGCGCCAGGATTGCAACGACCGGACTGTAGAAGGGAATCGAAGCCGCAATCACTGGCACAAGGTCACGGGCGGCATCTGTCCACCGACCGAGCCTCCGCAGCGAATAGGTAAGGGAGGTAAAGCCGGCGTCGACTACCTCTGCAGTGAAGGCCGCCGCAGTGGCAGCGGCGACGACCCGGCCGGCTCCGTCCGCCATCAAGCCACCGATCGCAGCGGCGCTCCCGCCTGCAGCTGCGCCGATCAACGCGCGGTTGCAGACATATGTGATGCGGCCCACGGCCGGAAGACTCAATCCGAGGGCGGAGGCGCTGAATACAACCATCGCGGCCAGAGGTCCAAACAGGACTGCTGCGAAGACCGACGGGAAGAGCGAGATTGAAACGGTGAGGAGTTCGCCGCGAAGTGCGATTCGGCCGCGCCACTCGCTGAGGGCAGCGATGACAGCGAGACAAACGATCGGGATCGGAGGCCCGAGACCGACCCCAGCGATCACGAGTGCCGCAGCCGTACCCACCGCGGCGAGGGCGACAGCGAGCAAGTAGGCAGCTACCGGCGCAGAGATGTCTGCCGCAGTTGCGCGAATCTGCCTAAACACTTGCGTATCCCCCAAAAGGGTTATAAGGTTCAAGTCGCCGTCAGTCCCAACTATCTACGGGGGAACGAAATGATCAAGTTCGTCAAGCGGATCGCCGCGGGGTCTGCGACCATCGCCGGCGGTTCGGCTGCCTGGTAAGGCTTGCGTAGTTAAGTAGCTTCTTCACGGACGGGCCTCACCCTTTCGAGGGTTTTGTCCACAGCCGGTGGAAAAGTTGCTCGAGCGTTTCGAGAGGCCGCCGCAAGGCGGCTTCTCGATGGTCCGGCTCTAGTCGATCAGGCCGCGGCGGAAGCCGACCGCCACGGCGTGCGCACGACTGCGGGCCTGCAGCTTCGCGAGGAGGTGGCGCACGTGGCTCTTGACCGTCTCCTCGGAGAGGTAGAGCCGCACGCCGATCTCCCTGTTCACGAGCCCGTCGGAGATCAGCTGGAGCACCTCGATCTCGCGGGCGGTCGGATCCTGGCCGACCTCCTGCGTCGGAGGCTGGAACGGGATCACCTCCGCGACCGCGGCATCGCGTCGTGCCGCAACCGACTCGAAACGAGCCGTGTGCTGGCGATAGCGGGTCAGGATCTCGTTACGCTGCGCGGCGTCCACGCACCGGGTATCGGCCGGCCACGCCGGGTGCTTGAGAGGGAACTACCCCGAACGAGTGAAGGCCGCTCCCGCCAGACGCACGAACCGCCGCCGACGCGCGGCGAGCTCCCGCGGCTCGAGCTCCTCCAACACGCCCACGCCGCCGTCGCGGCCGGTCGAATGGAGAATCCGACCGCTTCCGACCCAGAACGCGACGTGGTCGGCCGGGTCTCCGTAGGTGACGAGGTCGCCGGGGCGCGGCGTGTCGACCACCTCGCCGGCCGCGTCCTGCTCGTGCGCATCGCGCGGCACGAGCAGCCCCACTCGACGGTACGCCATGTGCACCAACCCCGAGCAGTCGATCCCCTGCTCCGTCATGCCACCCCAGAGATACGGCGCTCCGAGATACGAGCGGGCGACCTCGAGCGGCGCGCCCGCCCTGTCCGCCGTCAACGCGCCGGCACCTTCTGTTAGCGAGGCCTCCCGCAGCCAGCCGGGATAGCCGTACGCCGTCACGATGCGCGCCCACCCCGCGCGCCGCTCCAGCACCTCCAACGGCTCGCCACACAGCGCCTGCGTCACCTGCTCGGCATCGTCCCGAGGGAGCGCCCTGACCGGCGCCACCGCCACGGCGCACCTCATCCTGGGTGGCGCGCGACCTTCGCCTCGAGCAGCGCTCGCACGCGGGGCCAGTCGTCGTCGACGATCGCGTACCAGGCGGAATCGCGGACCGAATCCGGCAGGATCATGTGCTTTCGGAAGATCCCCTCGAAGGTCGCACCGATCCCGAGAAGCGCGCCGCGCACCCGCACGTTCCGTGCATCCGTCTTGAACTCGACGCGCATCGCCCCCCACTCCTCGAACGCGTTCCGGAGAAGCAAGTACTTCGTCTCGACGTTCGCGCCGGTTCCCCAGTACCGGCGCTCGAGCCAGGTCCAGCCGATCTCCGTCCTCCGATGGGACGGCTCGACGTTCAGGTAGCGGGACGAGCCCGCCGGACGCCCGGCCACCATCACCACGAACGGCACTTCCGACTCGGACGCCACCGCCAGGTCGAACCAGCGGTCGAAGCCGAGCGAGTCCATCGTCGTGAAGCGGTGGATCCGCGGGTCGCGCATTGCCGCGTCACGCAGTCCCTGGCGATGCCGCTCCTCGATCGGCTCGAGCCGGACGAGCCGTCCGTCGAGCGGCTCGGCCGGGCGCAGACGACTCACGCAAATCCTTTACGAGATTCAAGGCGGTTAAAACGGGATACGAGCGATTCGTGCACGCTTGTGACCAGTATCGCCGCCCGATCGACCGACCGCGGAACCGGCCGGTGCCCGCCGGATGAGCAACCCGCCCGAATTCGAGGTCTCGTCGGGTGGCGCCGTCGCCCTGCAGGGCGTCTCCGTCACCCGCAAGAGCCCGTCACGGCTCTTCTGGGAGCGCTTCCGCCAGGACAAGGCGGCGCTCGCGGGCGGCGTCGTCATCTTCCTGCTGATCCTGGTCGCGATCTTCGGCGGGCCGCTCGCAAGCAACGTCACCGGCCATCCGCAGAACACCACCTACGACTCGATGACCGACGCCTACGGCGTGCCGAAAGGCCCGAACGGGTCGTTCTACTTCGGCGCCGACTCCGCCGGCCGTGACCTGTTCGTGCGCACGATGTACGGAGCGCGCACGTCGTTGTTCGTCGGCATCGTCGCGTCCGGGGCCGCGCTGCTGATCGGGCTCGTGGTCGGGCTGCTCGCCGGCTTCTTCGGCGGCTTCGTCGACACGCTCCTCTCGCGCACTGCCGACGTGCTGCTCGCGGTGCCACAGATCCTGCTCGCCGTCGGCGTGGTCGCGGCGTGCTCGACCTCGAAGCAGGGATGCCTCGGCGGGCTCATCCAGCCGGGACTGACCGTCGTGATCATCGTGATCACGTTCTTCTCCTGGAGCTACATCGCCCGCATCGTCCGCGGCTACACGCTCTCGCTGCGGGAGAAGGAGTTCGTCGAAGCCGCGCGCTCGCTCGGCGCCGGGAACCTCCGGATCATCGCCACCGAAATGCTCCCGAACCTGATCGGCCCGCTGATCGTGTACGCGACGCTCCTGATCCCGACCAACATCCTCTTCGAAGCAGCCCTCTCCTACCTCGGCCTGGGCGTGCCCGTCGACGAGGCGTCGTGGGGCTCGATCCTGAACGACGCGTCCGGCCTCTACGACGTCGCCTGGTGGCTGATGCTCTTCCCGGGCGCGTTTCTGATCGTCACCACCCTCGCCTTCAACCTGCTCGGAGACGGCCTGCGGGACGCCTTCGACGTCCGCTCCGAGCGCTGATTCCCGTGACCACACGAACAACCCCCAGAAAGGAGAACGTCCGCATGCGGAGACCACTCCGGCTCTTGCTCGCAGTGGCCGCGGTGCTCGCCCTCTTGGTGATCGCCGCCGGCTGCGGCGGCTCGAGCAACAAGAGCAGCTCTGGCAACACCACGTCGACCTCGTCGTCCGGCGGGCAGGGCCCGTCGAACGGCAGCACGAACGGCGTCAACCAGGGCACGTACTCCAACGGCTCTGCCCAGAAGGGCGGCACCTACAGCGTCGGCTACGAGAACTCGTTCGGGTTCACCGACAACTTCGATCCCACCGGCGAGTATCTCGGTGAGGCGTGGGGCATCCTCACGAACCTCCTCATCCGGCCGCTCATCGGCTACCAGCACGCGGCGGGCCCGCAGGGCAACAAGCTGGTCGGCGACCTCGCCCAGAGTGTCCCGACACCGTCCGACAACGGGCTCACCTACACCTACAAGCTGCGGTCCGGCGTCAAGTTCGGCCCGCCGATCAACCGCCAGGTCAAGGCGTCCGACGTCGTCTACGCGCTAAACCGCCTCGCCAACCCGAAGGACGGCGGCGAGTACGGCTTCTACTACTCCGTGATCAAGGGGTGGAACGACGTCGCGAGCGGCACGGCGAAGACCGTCTCCGGCATCTCGGCGCCCGACGACCAGACCGTGGTCATCCACCTGACGCAGAAGACCGGTGACTTCAACTACCGGATGGCGATGCCCGCGACCGCGCCGATCCCGCCCGAGGTGGGCAAGTGCTTCGAGGGCAAGCCCGGCAACTACGGCCGCGACGTGATCTCGAGCGGCCCGTACATGCTGGCCGGAGCCGCCGGCAACTTCTCCGGCTGCTCGTCGCTGAAGCCGTTCAGCGGCTACGCGGGCGACAACGGGAACCACCTGACGCTCGTCCGGAACCCGAACTACGACCAGTCGACCGACTCCTACCGGAAGAACTACCCGAACAAGTTCAACTTCGTGATCAACTCGAACGCGGACGACATCTACAACCGGGTGCAGGCCGGGCAGCTCGACGACGAGATCGCAAGCCCGCAGCCGAAGACGCTGCGGCAGTACGAGACGAACTCGAGCCTGAAGCCGCGGCTCCTCGTGAACGGCGGCGACCGCACCTGGTACCTGACGATGAACCTCACGCAGCCGCCGTTCGACGACCTCCACGTCCGGAAGGCGCTGAACTACATCATCGACAAGGAGGGCCTGCGGAAGGCCTGGGGCGGCCCGCTCACCGGGTCGATCGCCACGCACATCGTCCCGCCGGTGCTCTACGGCGGCGGGCTCTCCAACTACAACCCGTACGCGACGCCGAATGACGCCGGCTCGGTCGCAAAGGCCGCAGCCGAGATGAAGAAGTCGAAGTACGACACCGGCCACACCGGCAAGTGCTCGGCGTCGGCGTGCAAGAACGTGCTGATGATCGCGGACACCCGCGCGCTCGACAACCGGATGATCCCGGTGATCGAGGCGGACGCCGCGAAGATCGGGATCACCTTCCAGGTGCGCTCGATCAACGGCGCATACACGACCATCCAGACCACGAACAAGAACATCCCGTTCTCGGAGCGGCCCGGCTGGGGGAAGGACTACGCCGACCCGTACACGTTCTTCGGCGAGCTCTTCGACAGCCGCGCGCTGATCCCGTCCGGCAACACGAACTACTCGCTCGTCGGCATCACGTCACAGATCAACCAGCAGAAGAAGCTGGGCGTCAAGGGCAACCTGACGAACGTCCCGTCGGTCAACTCCGACGTCGACAACTGTCAGGGCCAGCTCGGCGATGCCCGCACGGCCTGCTGGGAGAGCCTGGACAAGAAGCTGATGACCCAGGTCGTCCCGTGGGTGCCGTACCTGTGGGCGAACGTGGTCAAGATCCTCGGGCCGAAGGTGACCCAGTGGAGCTACGACCAGTTCAGCGACGGCACCGCCTACTCGCAGGTGGCCGTCAAGTCGAACGGCTAGCAAGCGACCGGGGGCGGGGCGCGCGGCGCCTCGCCCCCACCTTCCCTTGACCCCGGTGAGGAGCGGCATTGGTCTTCTACATCGCACGCAGGTTGTTCTGGACGGCGATCGTCGTGGCGGCGGTGCTCGCGATCACGTTCATCGTCTTCTACCTGCTGCCCGCGGGCGACCCCGCGCTGCGCTTCGCCGGCAAGAACCCCACGGCACAGGAGCTGATGCTCATCCGGCACCGGCTCGGCCTCGACCAGCCGTGGTACGTGCAGTTCGTCAAGTACATCGTCCGGTTCTTCACCGGCGACGAGTATGGCTGGCCCGGTCTCGGCTACACGTTCGCCGGCCAGACATCGGTGCTGCACCTGATCTTCCAGCGGGCGCCGCGGACGCTGTTCCTGATCGCGGGCGCCGCCGTGCTCTGGCTCACCTCCGGCGTCTCGATCGGCATCATCTCCGCCGTCCGCCGGCGCACCCTCGTCGACCGCACCGCGATGGGCTTCGCGCTCTTCGGCATCTCCGCCCCCGTCTTCTGGCTCGGGCTGATGGGCCTCTACATCTTCTGGCGTCAGCTCGGCTGGTCGGCCGGAACCGGCTACGTCTCGCCCGCCGACAGCATCACGGGCTTCTTCTCGCACATGTGGCTGCCGTGGGTCGTGCTCGCGATGCTCTACGCCGCGTTCTACGCCCGGATGACGCGCAACAACCTCCTCGAGACCCTCGGCGAGGACTACATCCGCACCGCGCGCGCGAAGGGGCTCTCGGAGCGCCGCGTCATCTTCAAGCACGCACTGCGCGCCTCGATCACGCCGATCGTCACCATGTTCGGCCTCGACATCGCGCTGCTCGTCGGCGGCGCCGTGATCACCGAGTCGGTCTTCAACCTGCAGGGGCTCGGGTATCTCGCGATCAACGGCGCGCTGACCCAGGACCTGCCGACGGTGCTCGGAGTCGTGCTCCTCGCCGCGCTGGCGGTGGCCCTCATGAACCTGATCGTCGACGTCCTCTACGCGTTCATCGACCCGCGGGTGCGCTACGCGTGACCCAGGACCGCGGCGAAACCCTGCTCGAGGTCGAAGACCTCACCGTCCGCTTCCCGACACCCGACGGCGTGGTGCAGGCGGTCTCGGGCCTCTCCTTCTCGCTCTCGCGGAACGAGACGCTCGGCATCGTCGGCGAGTCCGGGTCGGGCAAGAGCGTCTCGAACCTCGCGATCATGGGACTGCACAACCGGCAGCGAACGAACATCGGCGGCGAGATCCGGTTCAACGGCCGCAACCTGCTGACGCTCCCCCCGAACGAGCTGCAACACGTGCGCGGCAAGGACATCGCGATGGTCTTCCAGGACCCGTTCGCCTGCCTCCACCCGATGTACCGCGTAGGCGCGCAGATCGCCGAGGCGGTCACCGCCCACGCCGACGTCGGCAAGAACCAGGCGTGGGCGCGGGCCGTCGACCTGCTCGACCGGGTCGGCATCCCGAACGCGAAGTCCCGTGCGCGCGACTACCCGCATCAGTTCTCGGGCGGCATGCGCCAGCGCGCGATGATCGCGATGGCACTCGTCCACAACCCCGCGATCCTGATCTGCGACGAGCCGACCACCGCGCTCGACGTGACCGTGCAGGCCCAGATCCTCGAGCTGATCGAGGACGTGAAGCGCGAGTTCAACATCGGCGTGATCCTCGTCACCCACGACCTCGGGGTCGTCGCCGAGACGGCGAACTCGGTGCTCGTGATGTACGCGGGCCGGGTGATGGAGTACGGCCCGACGGCCGAGATCTTCGCGCGCCCGCAGCATCCCTACGCCTGGGGCCTGCTCGACTCGATGCCGTCGGTCGAGCGCAAGCTCGACGCGCTCGTGCCGATCGAGGGCGCGCCGCCGTCGCTGCTCTCCCCACCCTCGGGTTGTCCCTTCCACCCCCGCTGCCCGTACCGCTTCGACCCGTGCCCGACCGAGCGGCCGCCTCTCCGCGCCCCGGTTGCGGACGCGCACCCGGATGCCTGCCACCTGCCGTGGGAGAAGAAGCTCGCGCTCGGCGACGAGCACGCCCGCCGAGGGGTGAAGACCGCATGAGCGTAGGCTCGACGGAGCTCACCATGAGCGCAGGCGCCGGCTTTGCCGGCGCCGGAGCGGGAGTCAGCGTAGGCTCGACGGAGCTCACCATGAGCGCAGGCGCCGGCTTTGCCGGCGCCGGAGCGGGAGTCATGGGTCAACCGAAGGTTGACCTATGAGCGTGCCGCAGGGCGGCGACAACCTCGTCGAGATCGAGCACCTGACGAAGCACTTCGCCGTCAAGCAGGGTGTCTTCGCGCGCGGCACGAGCCAGGTGCACGCCGTCGAGGACGTCACGTTCAACGTGCGGCGCGGGGAGACGCTCGGCATCGTCGGCGAGTCCGGCTGCGGCAAGTCGACGACCGCGCGCCTGATGCTGCGACTGCTCGACCCGACCGGGGGGACGATCCGCTTCGACGGCCGGGACATCTCACGCATCTCCCAGCGCGCTCTCCGCCCCCTGCGCCGAGAGATGCAGATGATCTTCCAGGATCCCTACTCGTCTCTGAACCCCAGGAAGACGGTCGGGCAGATCGTGGGGTCGCCGTTCGCGATCCACGGCGAGAAGGGCGCGAAGCTGCGCGTGCAGGAGCTGCTCGAGACGGTCGGCCTCAGCCCCGAGCACTACAACCGCTACCCGCACGAGTTCTCCGGTGGCCAGCGTCAGCGCATCGGGGTCGCCCGGGCACTCGCGCTCTCGCCGAAGCTGATCGTCTGCGACGAGCCCGTCTCGGCACTCGACGTGTCGATCCAGGCCCAGGTGCTGAACCTGCTGCGCAACCTGCAGGACGAGTTCAACCTCACCTACGTCTTCATCTCCCACGACCTCTCGGTGATCCGCCAGATCGCCGACCGGGTCGCGGTCATGTACCTCGGCCGGATCGTGGAGCTCGGCGCCAGCGAGTCGATCTACGACCACCCGAAGCACCCCTACACCGCGGCGCTGCTGTCGGCGGTTCCGCGGGCCGGGATCACGGCGCGGGAACGGATCGTGCTCGACGGCGACGTGCCGTCGCCCATCGACCCGCCCGGGGCATGCGTCTTCCATCCCCGCTGTCCGCGCTTCCATCGGGGCCACTGCGACGTCGAGGCACCGCAGCTGCGCGAGCTGGCCGACGACCAGGAGGCGGCCTGCCACTACCCGCTCGAGCGCTGGCCGATGACCGACGCCGAGGTCCGGCAGGCCGAGGGTGCGACGCGCCGCGAGCGTCCGCACTTCGAGGGCGCGGCGCACGAGACCTAGGGAGCTCTACTCGAGCGAGGCCAGCAGGGCGCGCTCGAGCAGCGCGCGCGCCTCCGGCGAGATCGGCACGGCGCCGGGCTTCGCTGGGGCGACCGGCAGCACGGCGCGCACCGAATCCGCGGTGATGCCGCGGCGCTCGAGCGTCGGGCGCAGCTCCTCGTCCTCCAGCATCGCGAGCAGCACGTGCGCCGGCGTCACCTCCGGAGCGCCGAAGGCGCGGGCGTGCGCCTGCGCGCGCAGCACGATCTCCCTGGCCGACGCGCCGAACCGCCGCAGGAACGGGGACGGCGTCCTCCCGACGGTGTCGCGAACCCCCTCGAGGAGCTGCGCTCGCTCGCCGAGCGCCCGGCGCAGCAGTGCAACCGCCTCGGCGCCGATCGAGCGCCCCTCCGCCGCGGCGGCCGCGCGCAGCCGCTCGTAGAGGTCGTCGGGGACGTTCCGCACGTGCAAGGTTGCCATCTGCTAGCAAAATGCTAGCAACGGCGGCGAACGCCTGATCCGCCTCGGCGAACCAGGACGCGCACGTCTCCTACGCGGCGAGGCCGGCGAGCTCGCGCAGCGCGGCGAGGCGCGAGAGCGCCTGTCCCTCGAGCTGCCGGACGCGCTCGCGCGTGAGGTCGAGCTCGTGGCCGATCGCCTCGAGCGTCCACGGCTCGCCGTCGAAGCCGAACCGAAGCTCGAGGATCCGCCGCTCCCGCTCGGGAAGGGCGTCGAGCGCCTTCCGGATGTTTTGCCGGCGAAGCGACTCCTCCGCCTCGTCGAACGGGTCGGCGGCCTCGCGGTCGGCGAAGAGGTCGCCGAGCTCGCCCTCGTCGTCGGCGCCGACGGTCTGGTTCAGCGAGACGGAAGCCGACGCGGCCGAGAGCGCCTCCTCGACGTGCTGGAGCGGGAGCCCCGTGGCCTCGGCGAGCTCCTCCTTCGTCGCCTCGCGGCCCAGCTCGACCTCGAGCCGGCGCGCGGCGCGCGACAGCTTCTGCTGACGCTCGACGACGTGCACCGGGACACGGATCGTGCGGGCGTGGTTTGCGACCGCGCGCTGCACCGACTGGCGGATCCACCAGGTGGCGTACGTCGAGAACTTGTAGCCCCGGCGCCAGTCGAACTTCTCGACGGCGCGATTCAGCCCGAGCGTCCCTTCCTGGATCAGGTCGAGGAACGGCACACCGAGACCGCGATAGCCCTTCGCGATCGACACGACCAGGCGAAGGTTCGACTCGATCATCCTGCGCTTGGCACGACCGTCGCCGCGCTCGATCGCCTTGGCGAGGACGACCTCCTCGTGGGCGGTCAGCAGCTTGTGCTTGCCGACGTCCGCGAGAAAGAGCTGCAGGCTGTCGCCCGCCCCCGAAGGCCTGTCGGCCTCGTAGATGACGGGCTCCGGCTGCGCCTTCGTGTTCTTCTCCTCGACGACGGGCTCGCGGACCTCGAGGCCGATGCGCTCGAGCTCGCGGACGACGTCCTGGACCTCGGGATCCCCGAGGTCGTGCTCCACCGCGAAGGCCTCGAGCTCGGCAGGCTCCACCCAGCCGCGCTCCTCACCCGCTTCGATCAGCGTCCGGGCGCTCTCGGTCTCAAGCAGTTCGTTCAGCTGGCTCTGGGTCAAGTGGGAATCGATGTCCTTTCGTTTCTTCGAGCGGATCCGCAAACCTTCCCGCGCACGGGGTACCGCTCATTCGAACGCGCGGCGACAGACGGCCATTCCTGCCCGGCCTCCGCTGATTATGGACGCTCCGGCACGGGAAATGTTGTGCGGATGTGTTGCGGCTTCGTTACGACCTTTTCCGGGGCCGCTTCTTCGCCGGGCCGCGGTCTCGGCGGTCCTGCAGGAGCTCCGCGGCACGCTCCGGGGTGATCGTCTCGACCGCGTCCGCCGCCCGGAGGCTGGCGTTCGTCTCGCCGTCCGTGACGTAGGGGCCGAAGCGGCCCTCCTTGAGCACGACGGGCTTGCCGCTGACCGGGTCGTCGCCGAGCTCCCGGAGCGGCGGCGCCGGCGCACGGCGACCGCGCTGCTTCGGCTCCGCGAGCCGCGCCAGAGCCTCCTCGAGCGTGATCGAGAAGAGCTGCTCCTCGCTCTCGAGCGACCGTGACTCCTTCCCCTTCTTGACGTAGGGGCCGTAGCGACCGTTCGCCGCGACGACCTCCTCACCGTCCGCCTCGCCGAGCGCCCGCGGCAGCGTCAGGAGCCGAAGCGCCTCCTCGAGCGTCACGGTCTCGGGGGACATCGACGCGAAGAGCGATGCCGTCCGCGGCTTCTGGTCCCCCTCGAGCAGCTCCGTCACGTAGGGGCCGTAGCGGCCGGCGCGGACGGCGATCGTGTGACCGGTCTCCGGGTCGACCCCGAGCTCCTGCTCGCGGCTCCCCTGGGCGAGGAGCTCCTCGGCCCGCTCGGGGGTCAGCTCGTCGGGCGCGATCTCCGGCGGCAGCGTCTGCCGCTCGGTGCCGCGCTCGAGGTACGGCCCGTATCGCCCGACCCGCACGACGATGTCGCTGCCCGGCAGCTCGACGGTGTTCACGTCGCGCGCGTCGATCTCGCCGAGCCGGCCCTCGACGAGCTCCTTCAGCCCCGCGTCGCCGTCGGAGCCGAAGTAGAAGCGGCGCAGCCAGTCGTTCCGCTGCTCGTCACCCGAGGCGATCTCGTCGAGGTCGTCCTCCATCCTCGCGGTGAACTCATAGTCGACGAGGCTCGGGAAGTGACCTTCGAGCAGCTTCACGACCGAGAACGCGAGGAACTCCGGCACCAGGGCCTGCCCCTGCTTCCGCACGTAGCCGCGATCGAGGATCGTCCCCATGATCGCGGCGTACGTCGACGGGCGGCCGATGCCGCGCTCCTCGAGCGCCTTCACGAGACTCGCCTCCGTGTAGCGCGCCGGCGGCGAAGTGGCGTGGCCCTCGGCCGCGAGCTCCTCCGCGGTCAGCCGGTCGCCCTGCTCGAGTTTCGGCAGCAGGCGCTCCTCGTCGTCACCGGCGGGAGCCTCGTCGCGGCTCTCCTCGTAGGCCTGCAGGAACCCGCGGAAGGTGATCACCGTGCCGGCGGCCGCGAACTCGGCGGTGCGGCCGTCGCTCGCCGTCCCGGCGATCCGCACCGACACCGTCTGGCCGCGGGCATCCTCCATCTGCGAGGCGACCGTGCGCTTCCAGATCAGGTCGTAGAGCTTGTACTCGTCGCCGGACAGCTCGCCCCGGACCTGGTCGGGCGTCCGGAAGCTGTCGCCGGCCGGGCGGATCGCCTCGTGCGCCTCCTGCGCGTTCTTGACCTTGCGTACGTACTGACGGGGCTCGCGCGGCACCGAGTCGACGCCGTAGAGGGTGCGCGCCTGGTCACGTGCGGCGGCGAGCGCCGACTCCGACAACGTCGTCGAGTCGGTGCGCATGTAGGTGATGTAGCCGTTCTCGTAGAGGCGCTGGGCGACGCGCATCGTCTGCTGCGCCGAGAGCCGGAGCTTCCGTCCGGCCTCCTGCTGCAGCGTCGAGGTCATGAACGGCGGCGCGGGGCGGCGCGTGTACGGCTTCTCGTCGACCGACGCGACCGTGAACTCGGTGCCCTCGAGCGCGGCCGCGAGCGCGCGGGCATCGGCCTCGGCGAGCTGAACCGTCTCGTCCGAGCGCAGGGTCCCGTCCTGCTTGAAGTCGCGCCCCTGGGCGACCCGGCGACCGTCGACCGCCGCCAGCCGCGCGGCGAACGAGCCGGGATCGAACGTCGCGACGAGGTCCCAGTAGTCGGCGGAGACGAACCGCATCCGCTCGTGCTCCCGCTCGACCACGAGCTTGGTGGCGACCGACTGCACGCGCCCCGCCGAGAGGCCCTGCATGATCTTCCGCCACAGCACCGGCGAGACCTCGTAGCCGTAGAGGCGGTCGAGGATCCGCCGGGTCTCCTGCGCGTCGACGAGGCAGTCGTCGATCTCCCGGGTCTCGGTCAGCGCGCGTTCGATCGCCGGGCGGGTGATCTCGTGGAAGACCATCCGCTTCACCGGCACCTTCGGCTTCAGCTCCTGCACGAGGTGCCACGCGATCGCCTCGCCCTCGCGATCCTCGTCCGTCGCCAGCAGGAGCTCCTGGGCGTTCTTCAGCTTTGCCTTCAGGTCGGCGACGACCTTCTTCTTCCGCGAGTCGACCACGTAGAGCGGCTTGAAGTCGTGGTCGACGTCGACCCCGAGCCGCGACCACGCCTCGTCCTTGAACTGCGCCGGGATCTCGGACGCGTTGTGCGGCAGGTCGCGAATGTGCCCGATCGAGGATTCGACCACGTAGTCGGAGCCGAGGTAGCCCGCGATCGTCTTCGCCTTCGCGGGCGACTCGACGATCACGAGCTTCTTTCCGTCGTGTGTCGCCATTTCGAGGCGCCACCATAGCGCCGTGGGGCATTTGCGCGATACTCGCCGCCGGTGGCACGTCCCGGACAGCCGACTCCGATGTACCACGCCGTGGGCATCCTCTCCTGGCCGATCCTGCACCTGATCTTCCGCTACCGCGCGACCGGAAGAGAGCATCTGCCCCGCGAGGGGGGCTACGTGCTCGCCGCGGGCCACGTGTCGAATCTCGACCCGTGGGCGCTCGGCATGGCCCTCTGGCCCCGGCGCTTCCTGCGGTTCATGGCGAAGTCGGAGCTCTTCTGGTTCCCCCTCTCGCTGGTGATCTCCGGCGCCGGCGGCTTCAAGGTGCATCGCGGCCGCGCCGACCGCGAGGCGATCCAGACGGCGGTCGACCTGGCCCAGGAGGGGTACGCGATCGCCATGTTCCCGGAGGGGACGCGCCGCCGGAAGGGGCTGCGCAAGCGCTACCAGGCGCAGGCGCACTCCGGCGCGGCCCGGATCGCGCTGGAGGCGGGAGTCCCGCTCGTGCCCGCCGGGATCAAGGGCACCGACGGCCTGCGCAAGCTCGAGCCCTGGCGGGTGCGGTACGGCGCCCCGGTCGACCTGAGCGACGCACCCGACCCGGTCGTGGCGACCGAGCGGCTGATGGCAGCGATCCACGAGCTCGAGGCCTCGCTCTGACACGGGGCGTCCTGCTCGCGATCGACGGGGACTCGCTCGCGCACCGCGCCTACCACGCGCTGCCGAAGCAGATCCGCCTGAACGCGCTCGTCGGCTTCGCGAACTTCCTGCTGCGCCTGTGGGAGACGGAGCGTCCCGAGTCGGTGCTCGTGGCCTGGGACACCCTCGAGGTTCCCACCTACCGGCACGACGCCCTGCCCGCCTACCAGTCGGGCAGGGAGTTCGAGGACTCGATCGTGGAGCAGCTTGCGTTGCTGCCGGAGCTCGTCCGGTCGTTCGGGTTCGCCGTGGCGAAGGCGGCCGGGTACGAGGCAGACGACTTCCTCGCCGCGGCGGGCCGTGCCTGGCCCGGCCCGGTGCTCGTCGCGACCTCCGATCGCGACGCGTTCCAGCTCGTCTCGGAGCGGGTGACCGTGCTGCAGCCGGTGAAGGGGGTGAGCGAGCTCCGGCGGATCGGCCCGGCGGAGGTGCGCGAGCGGTACGGAGTCGAGCCGGAGCTCGTCCCGGATTTCATCGCGCTGCGCGGCGACCCCTCCGACCGCATTCCCGGCGCTCCCGGGATCGGCCCGAAGAAGGCGGCCGACGTGCTGCGGGCACACGGCTCGCTCGAGCAGGCACTCGCCGACGGTCGCTTCCCCCAGGTCGCAGACGAGCTGCGGCTCTACCGGCGGATCGCCACGATGGACACGGACGCGCCGCTGCCGGAACTGGCGGCGACGCCACCCGACTGGGCACGGGCGGCGGCACATGCGTCGGATCTCGGCCTCGGAAACCTGGCGGGGCGTCTAGAGTCGCTCGCGTGAACGAATGGCTCCAGCGGGTCGCGGCCGCGGTCGGTGCCGGCGGGCAGCTGTCGGAGGAGGACGCCGACGCATTGCTGAAGATCGCACGGATCGCCGCGCACGACGGCGACGATCGCCGAAACGCCCCGCTCCTCACCTACCTGATCGGCCGTTCGCAGGGCGACCGGCCGCTTGCCGAGATCCTCGAGATCGTGCGGTCGGAAGCATCGAGCTCGTAAGCCACAGCTCGTTCGCCTACCTCCACCCGACGGGCTCGCACCCCGAGTCCCAACAGCGGATCGTCGTGCTCCACGAGCGCTTCCCGTTCGTCGAATGCGCCCCGGCGGCCGAGGCCGACGTCCTGCGCTGCCACACGCCTCGCCTGGTCGAGCACGTCCGCGGCACGCGTGGGTGGCTCGATCCGGACACGCTCTGCACCGAATCGACGTACGAGGCGGCGATGCTCGCGGCGGGCGCCGCGATCGAGGCCGTCCGGCGTGGCGGCTTCGCGCTCGGGCGGCCGCCCGGCCACCATGCCGAGCGCGACCGCGCGATGGGCTTCTGCATCTTCGGCTCCGTGGCGATCGCCGCCCGCTGGGCCCAGGCAGAGCTCGGGCTCGAGCGGGTCGCGATCGTCGACTGGGACGTGCATCACGGCAACGGCACCGAGGACGTCGTCGGCGACGATCCGACGATCCTCTTCGTCTCGCTCCATCAGTGGCCGTTCTACCCGGGCACGGGCGGCCCCTACGAGCAGTCCGAGACGGTCGTGAACATCCCGCTCGCCGCCGGGACGGGCGACCCGGGCTACCTCCTCGCGTGGAACACGGTCAGCAGCGCCGTGGAGCGATTCGCACCGGACCTGCTGCTCGTCTCGGTCGGGTTCGACGCGCACGCCGACGACCCGCTCGCCGACATGCAGCTGACGGCGAGCGGCTTCCGTGAGCTCGCGCGCCGGGCGACGCAGCTCGCTCCGCGCGTCGCGGCCGTGCTCGAGGGCGGCTACAACCTGCGGACGCTGCCCGACCTGCTCGAGGCGACGCTGGAAGGATTCGAGGAGGGCTAGAGGCTTGATGCGCATTTGTGGGCATACGCGGCTGGTGCGCCTGACGCGGCGCGGCTCGGCCGCGTCGGGCTTGCCCGTAGCCACCGCTACGCGCTGCGCCCGCCCCGCCCGATCCGCTTGGTCAGGCGCATCCCCGCGCACACCCCAATACACATCAAGCCTCTAGGCAACCGGTCCCGTGCGCAGGCCGTGCGCCGCGGCGAAGGCCGGAACGTCTGCGAGGTCGATCTCCAGCGCGTGCCGCTCGACCACCTCGGCGATCGCCTGCTCGTTCTCCGCCGGGGCGGCGAGCAGCGGCGCGAGCTCGCGGAAGTAGTTCTCGAACCCCGCCGGCGAGATCACCTCCAGCAGCCTCGCCGGCTCGTCCCCGGCGTTCCAGAACGCGTGCCGGACACCGCGCGGCTTGAACACGAGCTCCCCCGGGCCGGCCACGAGCTCGTCGTCCCCGATCAGGACTCCCACACGGCCCTCGAGCACGTAGCTGTACTCGTCCTCGTCCCGGTGGGTGTGCGGCGGCGCCCCCAGAGCGCGCGGCGGCAGCGGATGCTCGACGAGCGCGAAGCGCCCGCCGGTCTCGGCCCCCTCGATCATGAAGCGGACACCGAGCTGAAACAGCGCCACCGTCTCGCCCTCCCCTGGCCGGAGCACGGTCCGAACCGACGTCTCCATTTCGAGGCTCCTTTCGTTGTACATACTGTACTGCGAATAATGCGCCGGTGCGGCCCGTGCTGTCAAATCGAGCTGACACGATGTCCAGGGAAATGCGCGAAACGCGGAAGTACGAGTTGAAGAAGCGCGCGGAGCAGCTGCAGGAGACCCGCCGCCGGATCACGGAGGCGACGGTCGAGCTGCACTGCAGCGTCGGACCGGCCGCGACCCGGATCGCCGAGGTCGCCCGCCGCGCCCAGGTCGGCAGGATGACCGTCTACAACCACTTTCCCGACGACGCGTCGCTCTTCTCGGCGTGCTCGGCTCACTGGCGCGCACTGCACCCGGCGCCGGACGCCTGCCGCTGGCGTGCCGTCGAGGATCCTGGGCAGCGCCTCCGCGTCGCACTGCGGGAGCTCTATGCCTGGTTCCGCGAGACCGAGCCGATGACGGCGAACGTGCTGCGCGACATGGAGCAGCTCCCGGCCCTGCAGGACGTGGTCGAGCGCGGCCTTGGGAGGTACCTCGACACGGCCCACCAGCTGCTGGTCGCGCCGTACCGCGCGCGCGGCCGGCGCCGCGCGCGGATCGACGCCGCCGTCGGCGCCGCCCTCGACTTCCACCTGTGGCGGGCGCTCGCGGCGCTCGGCGACGACGAGGCCGCCGAACTCGCCGCCGGCCTCGTCGAGCTCGCGAGTGTCTAGCCGCTGCCGCGGGCACGCTCGAGCTTCTCGAGCGCCTCCCGGCGCGACGAGACCTGGAGCTTCTGCAGCAGGCTCTTCACGTGCGAGCGCACCGTGTGCTCCGAGATGTAGAGCCGGCTCGCGATCTCGTCCGTGCCGAGGTGGCGGTCGAGGAGGAGCAGCACCTCCAGCTCCCGTGCGCTGACGAGGCGGGCGATCGACTCGGGCACGACGCTGCGGCCGCCGCTCTCCCGCACCTCCTGCAGCAGCCTCCGCGCGATCGCGCCGGAAAGTGCCGCCTCGCCGCGAACGACACCGCGGAGGAACGCGACGATCCGATCGGGCGGCTCGCTCTTCAGCACGTAGCCGGCTGCGCCGCCGCGGATCGCCGCGAGCAGGTTCTGCTCGTCCTCCGAGGCGGTGACGACCACCACCTCCGCGCCCGGCGCCGCCTCGCGGAGCAACGGCAGGGCGGCGAGACCGCCGAGGCCCGGCATCGTGAGGTCGAGCAGGACGAGCTGAGGCGCCAGAGCGCCGGCAGCCGCGATCGCCTCCTCGGCACTGCCGAGCTCGCCGACGACGTCGAACCCGTTCTGGGCGAGCAGCGTCGAGAGCGCGTCCCGGGTCAGCGGGTGATCGTCGACGATCAGGACGCGCTCTGTCATGAGTGGTGCCGATTGTGCCGATAGAACCGGCGTGCAGCAGGACCGCTTCGAGGGGTTCCTCTGGGGCCAGGTGCTCCTGTTCGGGCTGCTCGCGGCCTCGCTCGAGCTCTTCCTGACCTACCCGCTCCTCCGTGCCGGGTACCACCTGCCCGAGCTGAAGCTCGTGCTCGCCACCGTCTACACGCTCGCGTGCGGCCTGGCCGCGGGCCTGACGGCGACGCGCTTCACGCTCGACGGCCGCCGGTACGACCTCTTCCTCTGCGCGGGCTTCCTCCTGGTCGGCGGCTCGTGGCTGGCGTTCACCGTCCTCCCGGCGATCGGCCACGTCTCGAGCGGGCGCAGCGAGTGGGCCGCCGTCGCCGGGCGGCTCGCAGGCTGGGCACTGATCGCCGCCGCCCCGTTCGCCCACGGTCGGGTCCGGAAGCGCCGCCTCGCCCTCTCGAACCTGCTCGTGCTCTGCACGGCGTCCGCGCTGGTCATCTGGAGCGCGTCGCGCTCGCTCGGCGGCAGCCTCCCCGACCTCCGCTCCGCCGGAGGAGGCACGGTCCCGGCGACGCTGACGGGAGCGCTCGCCGCGCAGGGGCTCCTGCACCTCGTCGCGGTCGTGGGTTTCGGGTACCGGTTCCGGCGGCGCGGCGAAGACCTCGACTACTGGCTCGCCTACGGCGGGTCGTTGATGCTCTTCTCGTCGCTGCACTTCCTCTTCATGCCGCTTCTCCGGGTGGGTGACGTCTCCCAGGGCGACTACCTGCGCCTGCTCGGCTTCGGTGTCCTACTCGTCGGGATCGCGCGGGCGATCCGCCGCTCGGAGTTCGGCCGGGTCGTGGCCGAGGAGCGCGCCCGCGTCGCCCGCGAGATCCACGACGGCCTCGCGCAGTACCTGTTCGCGATCTCGACCCACGCCGCGATGCTGGAGGGCGGCGGTGACCCGAAGGTCCTGCTGCCGCGCCTCAGGCAGGCGGCGACGGCCGCCCAGCAGGAGGCGCGGTACGCGATCCTGGCGCTCTCCTCGGCCTCCGGCCGGGCGCCGTTCGACGCCGCGCTGCGACGCTACATCGACGTGCTGACGATGGACGGCGCGCTCGAGGTGGAGCTCGAGATCGACCCGCGGATCGTGCTCGGCCCCGACGAGCAGATCGAGCTCTTCCGCATCGTCCAGGAGGGGCTCGCGAACGCCCGGCGCCACGCAGGCGCCCGCCATGCCTGGGTCGAGATTCGCTCCCGCGGCGGCGAGCGGGTGGTCGAGGTTCGCGACGACGGGGCAGGCTTCGAACCCGACCCGGCAGGCGCCGGCCAGGGTCTCCGGAACATGCGGGAGCGCGCGGAGTCGATCGGCGGCGACCTGGCGCTTCGCTCGACCCCCGGCTCCGGAACGGCGCTCGAGATCGTCCTGCGGAGCTAGCTCCTGCCGGATCTCTTGAGCCTGCAGCCTGCCCGCGGCGCTACCTCGCCGGCGTCTCGACCAGGCGAGTGGAGAAGCTGCTGCAGCAGCTGGGTGTTGAGCGGATGAGGAAGAGCCAGGTCTCCAGGTTGGCGAAGAGACTGGACGAGATCGTCGAGGACTTCCGCACCCGCCGCTCGACGGCGCGCCCTACGCGTACGTGACGCTGGATGCCTCGAGCTCAAGTGCCGCGAGGGCGGGCGCACCGTCAACGTCTGCGTCGTCCACGCCGTCGGCGTCAACCGCGACGGCTTCCGCGAGTCGCTCGGCCTCGACGTCGTCACCGCCGAGGACGGCGCCGCCTGGCTGGTGTTCGTGCGCGCGCTGGTCGCCCGCGGCCTCGCGGGCGTCGCCTGGTCAGCAGGGACGCGCACCCCGGCCTCGTCGACGCGATCGCAGCGACGCTGCCGGGCGCGGCCTGGCAGCGGTGTCGGACGCAATGCATGCGCAACCTGCTCACCCGCGTCCCCAAGAGCGCGCAGAAGCTTCGTCGCGACGACTGTCCGCACCATCTTCGCCCAGCCCGACGACGCAGACGGTGCACGAGCAGTACCGACCGGATCGTCGACCAGCTCGAGACCCGCTTCCCCGAGGCGGCGGCGCTGCTCGAGGAGGACGGACGGACTGCTCGCCTTCACCGAGCTTCAAGAAGGAGCACTGGCGACAGCTATGGAGCAACAACAGGCAGAAGGAAAAGGAGAGCGCCGGCCGATTCGGTGCCGCCTCAGGTGCAGCGAACGCGTGCGCCCGTCAGCCCCAATGAGTCTCAGCTAAGCGCGGATCCGATCAGGTAGACGAAACCCGTCCAGCAGGCGACACAGAAGACCAAGGAGGCAACGAGTCCCATGTTGGGGCTACGCCTCTGTTCATCTGTACTCGTCGGATACACGCCACCATCCCTTCCGTCACTGCGGTCGTCCAGCCCGGCTAGATCGCAGCGCTGATTTTGGACTCTGGCTTCCTGCCTGACTGTTGCTCAGCACGTTAGCCTGACAGACTTATCGGAGCTCGGCGAGCGTTCGTCGCCGGAACCCTTTGTCCTGCTTCGACGGGCTTCCGTCCCTCAGCGGAAAACGGGCGATGATACCGAACGACGATGCAATGTCCAGGCGATCTCACGAGGCCGCGCTCATCGATCCCGCCCTTCGTGCGCGCGCCGTGGCCGCGCTTCGGCCCATTTCGGCGTTCGACTTTCTCCAGCGTCACGCATCCGACAGCCCCGCGTCGACGCCGCGCGCAAGGGACTCGCTCCCGGTCGCAGCCGCCGTATACACCGTCGTATCGATCGGGTGAGCCCCGTCTATCAACTCTGCTTCCTGGGCGCCGTGTCGGTGCTGATCGTCGTGCTCGAGCTCCTCGCCTGAAGGTCGTGCCTGGTCGACAGCGACACCACCGGGGCGACCAGGAAGCACGACCGCCGCAGGAGATACCTGCCTGTGATCGTGCTGGGTCGGTCCGACTGCCCTCGGCGTCGCGGGGGCCGTCGGCCGGGTCGGGCTTCGGCCCCTTCCCGTCTCCTACCCGGGAGACCTGGCCGAGCCGCCGAGGGTGTCTCAGGCGAGCAACTGGATGCCGTAGGCAAGCACCGCCAGCCATGCGAGCTGCACGGCCACGACGGTGGACATGAAGGCCACCCGGCCAAACGTGCCGTTCGTGGGGCGAGCGGGCTCGGCTGCCGGAGCCGACGCTTCTCGGTCGGACTCACGCCTAGCCACCAGAATTTCCTGGACCGCCACCGTACTCCCTGTCATGTCTCTCCCCTCGGTCACCTGTAAGGCAGAAACCGCCGCCAACGGGTTGCTCACTCTTCGAGACGAAAACGAGCCGTGTCTCCTTCCCGGACTCAACTCACGGGGAGATCGCGGTCGCTGCCCGATTGGTTAGGGGCACTGCTTCGAAGGTCCTGATCGACTGACGACGCACACGTGAAGAACCTGCTGGAGGAAGCCGCACCCATCCCCCGAAAGGGGGAGGCAGTGGCGGCGAATGTTCGAGAGCCGGACGATGAGGTGAACGACCTCCCGGTCGCGGAGAGCCGGCATCTGGTCGCCCGATGCACCGGTACGGTGGGATACCCGGACGACCATGCGATCGCGGTTGCCGAATGCTCTCTCCTGATCGCCGACGAACTCGTAGTCGGGCCGGACGTCCGCCGCACGGTCGCGGCAGGCGCACTGCTCCACGACGTCGGCAAGCTCCGCGTCGACGACCGCATCCTCGCGAAGCCGGGACCTCTGACCGAGGAAGAGCGTCGGGAGGTCGAGAAGCATCCTGCCGAGGGCGAGCGCCTGATCGAGCGGGCCGTCGAGCCCGAGGTGGCGGAGGTGGTACGGACGCACCACGAGAGGTGGGACGGGAACGGTTACCCGGCGGGTCTCGCGGGGGAGCAGATTCCGATCGCCGCACGCATCGTCGCCGTCGCCGACGCGTACCTCGCCATGCGCGAGGACCGGCCGTATCGACAACGCGTCAAGCGGGACGCGGCGATCCGAGAGCTGACCAGGTGTGCGGGCAGCCAGTTCGATCCCGCCTGCGTTCAGGCGCTGCTCCGCGCGGTCTGATCATCTGACGGTTCGGCCCGGCACCCGCTCGCCACCGCGCTGACGGCATACAATTCCCGGATGAGAGATCGCCTGCGCGTCCGCCGGCTCGAGCGGCGCCTACCGGCAGCAATGTGGCTGGTGCCGGCGATTGCGCTGACCGTCACGACGGCAAGCGTGATGCTGCGAACCTCCGCGGGCCACTCGGCCAAGTTGTCGGAGAACGCTCACGAGGTGGCCTATCCCGCAGGGCTCGGCCCGGACCGAGTCGCCGTCGCGCCCGTGTCGTACCAAGCAGCCAGGAAGCCGGCGTGCAACCCTGCGGTGAAACCCCTCGGCTCGTCGCGCGCCGCATACGCGGCCACCGTGCCACGACACGCGGTCGTCCACCGGTCGCCGGATGCGCAGTCTGCGGAAGTCGCACGGGTGGGACATCTCGACGTGAACGGTCAACTCGAGGTGTTGGGCATCACCGCGGTTCGCACCGGTTCGAACTGTCTGGCGCAGTGGTATCGCGTCCAGCTCTCGATCATCCCGAACGGCACGGTGGGCTGGGTACGGGCCTGGGCGGTTCGCGCCTACCGGGTGCGCTCACGGATCGTCGTCGACCTTTCGGAGCGCCGGCTGCGGCTGTATCGAGGCGGTCGCCTGACACTCGAGGCACCGGTCTCCGTCGGCGCGCCGGCCACGCCAACCCCCCGCGGCCGCTTCTTCGTCAACGAGCGCTACTCGCTGCCCGATGCCGGCGGGCCGTTCGGGCCCAACGCGCTTGGAGTGTCGGCTCATTCGGATGTCCTCCGAGACGTCTGGGTCGAGGACGGGCCGATCGGCATCCACGGCACCAACGAACCGTGGTCGATCGGTCGAGCCGCCTCGCACGGATGCATCCGAGTCGAGAACGAGCTGATGCGACGGCTGTTCCGCCTCGCTCCGTCCGGGACACCGATCGTCATCCACGCCTAGCTCCCGCGTGGACGGCGCGGCGCACCGTCCTGCGCGCGAGCTCATCCGCGAGAGCCTCGTCCATCGCCGAGACAACATGCTCGTGCATCCACAGCGGGCGCAGCTGGTGGTCGCGTCCGGGCAGCCGTCGGAGAGAAACGTTGGCCCACCGCTCGTGGCTGGAGAGCAGTCCGGCGCGCTCGAGCTCGTAGAGCAGCGGCTCGCCGTCGCAGAAGAGGAAGCGTGACCGGATTCCACGGACTTCGAGACTGTCGAACGCTGCGGCGATCCGCTCCTCGACCGGAGGGAGAGCCGTGCTGCTCCGGCGCCCAAGTGCGCCCACGAGGCGAACGGGAGACCGCCCGAGCCATCGCCCCACCGCAACCCACCGCTGCGACGAGACATCGCCTCGCAGGACGCGCTTCCACGTCACCGCTTTCGAGAGCATCCTCGTACGACGCAACTCACGCGCGATCTCGACTCGCTCGTCCCAGAAGAGAACACCCGGGTTCAGCATCAGGGAGGCGGCAACTCGGTCGTCTACGACTGCTGTGCGGAATGCCAGAGATGCGCCTGAGCACAGCCCGACGAGGACGAAGCGACTCCCGATGCCACGGGCCTCGAGCGCATCCAGCACAGCTCGAGCCTGATCGTCGAACCGGTGGTCGTAGAAGCGCGCGACGTCGCGGAAACGCTCGCCGTCACCGTCGCTGTCGCCGATCGCCTCCACGTCGAGCCTGAGCGAAGCGACCCCCTCCAGCGCCCAACGCCTCGCGGCGTCGACCCACATGCGATGCGGACCGATCCGCCGAATCGCTCCGGCGTTCAGAAAAACGGCCGCCAACGGAGCGCTCGCTCCCTCGACCGGCTCGGTGAGGATGCCGACCAGTCGGCCGCTCTCCAGCTGGACGATGAAGGGTCGCTCCCGGATCCCGCCGGCGAGGAGCTCGTCGCTCCCGTCCGGCTGCTCCCTGGGCGACTGCGCACCGCCGGGAGGCGGCGGCGCCTCGTCGAGCCAGCCTCGCACCTGCTCGAATACCTCTCGGGGGCGCCGTGCCTGATCGGGCGCCGCGAGCATCGACGCATAGCCCTGTCCCGCCGAGGCCGTAACGTCGGCACCCGCCGCTGCAAGCGATTCGACGAGGGCCGGATCGGGCTGGACGCCGTCGGAACCGAGCAGCAGCACGCGCGAATCTGCCGAGAGGGGACGTCCGGCGAGGTCAACCGACCTCAGAGCTGCGACGGTCTCCGCCGACAGGACGAATCCACCTGGGGCGAGCAACCCCTCGGGAAGCGGCGGCGGCTCCGGTGCGCCGGCCTCGACGATCCGTGCGGTCTCGTGCACCGAAAATGCCGACAGCGCCCGAACGAGGCCGCGCCCCCGTCCAGGGGTGGCCCAGAGCACGAGATCGTCGACGTCCCGACGCAGCGCAGCCTCGTAGGCGAGCAGGCCGCCCAACCCGATCCCCACAGCCACGAGATGCTGCGCGTCGGCCTCGCCGCGAAGCCAGTCCGCCGCGGTGGTCACCGCGCTGTTCCACGTGCCCCACAGTTCGCGGTCGTCCGAAGGACCGGCACTGTCGCCGGTGCCGGGTAGATCGAACCGCAGGACCGCGTGACCGTGAGCGGCCAGATCCTCTGCCCACGCCCGGCGCGGGCGAAAGGACGAGATCTCCTCCCATCCGAACGGCGGCACGAGCAGGACCGCCTTCCGCGAGGCGTCTCCGATCGGGGCATGGTAGGCGGCGAGAAACGAGATGTCGTCGGCGCCGAGGTAGAGGAATCGCTCACTCAACGGACCGGCACCTCGATCGTCTCCGCCAGGTTGAGGGCACCAAGACTGACCTTCGCGCAGGAGTCGGGACCTCCCGCGGGTCGCAGGGAAACGCTCACTGCACGGCCCGGCTCCACGTTGAAGGCGTCATCGGAAGGCAGGTAACCGGGCATGGAGAGCCGCACTCCGTACACGAATCTCGCCGCGTTGACGGTCAGAGTCGCCGCAGGCGATGCGTGATCCCACGAAGCCGAGACGTGGAGGCCGAGCTCGGAGGCCGAGAAGCGCTCCCGCGGACGGCCGACGGGGAACCGGAAGTCACGTGCGACCGTTTCGTCGCCCACCTCGAGGGTCGTGACGACGAGATCCTGTTGCGGGGGGCCGAAGCGATAGACAAACGAAACGTCGACGAATCGGCCGAGGAGACCCTCGACCGAACGCTCCACCACCGCCCGCGGCTCGAGCCGGAGCAGCTCGTGCGCCTCGCCGACGCGCACTTCGAAGTCGCGGTAGAGCGCAACCCGCAGTCTGGCTTCGAGCGGTTCGGCGCCGTCGTTCGACGCGTGGATCGCAATCCCGTTGAGCCCTTCGTCCGTCGTCCAGACGGCGACCGGCGCAAGCGCGCGTCGCAACAGGTGCCACGCGACTTTCGGCCGGCCGCGATCGTCCAGCAAGCCCCACCCCGACCCGGTCGCCAGATCTCTCGACCAGAGCACGATCCCGCCGTTGCAACCCGACCGGGCGCGCCGCCACTCGCCGAACACCTCGGCCATCACCTCGCCCGTGACGAAGCGCGCCCGTTCCCAGTAATCGGGGTGATCCCGCCCGAGGCCGTGCAGGAGGTCGAGGTAGTGATCGCGCACGTCCGCGAAGTCCCAGGCCGCGCCTACGTCGCGCATCACGCCCTCGGAGACCGTGGCCGGATCGTCGTCGGGCACGTTCGCGAAGGCCAGGCACTCGGAGGCAAAGCGGACCGACGCGCGCCGGACGTCCTCGAACGGCCTCAGATACGCGCCGACACCGAAGTAGTTCGACACTCCCCGGTCGGTGCGGAACGGCGGCTCGCCACCTGTCGGCGCAGACGGGACGTAGGCGGCCTCGATGCCCGCCTTCGCCATCAGCCCGGGGATCAGCTCGTCGAAGAGCTCGCCACGACCGAGGGCCGGGTCAAGGCCGAGCATCCCGACCTGCTGCTCCACCTCGCTGTTGCCGCAGACGACGGCGAGGCTCGGGCGCCCGGCAACGTGCGCCAATGCCTGGCCGACCTCGGCCTCCACCAAGCTCCGGAACGCCGGCACCGAGACCGGGTAGTCCATGTTCGCGAACATCATGTCCTGCCACACGAGCAGCCCCAGCTCGTCACAGAGATCGTGGAACGCGGGCGACTCGTAGACCGACGTGCCCACGATTCGCACCAGGTTCAGTCCGGCGTCGCACAGCCGGGTGAGGGTCGCGCGAAGCTCGTCGTCGGGGACAGGCGTCCACACGGCGCCGCGCGCGAAGACGGGAACCCCGTTGACCACGATGCGCAGCCCGTGCTCCTCGAGATCGCCGACGGGGGCGAGCTCCCGAAACCCGACGCGGCGCTGCGACTCGCCGGCGGCGGAACGCACCCGCACCGAATAGAGCTGCGGAGTGCCGTGAGTATGCGGCCACCAGCGGCGGACGCGCCCGACGCGCAGCTCCCCGCCTCCGGCCGGAAGACGCCGGAGCTCGGAGTCGATGGTGACGTCGAGCGGCCCCGTCTCGGGATCACAGCGAACGTCGAGCACACCCTCGTCGCCTTCGATCCGCGGGCGCAGCGCGAATTCCGGCGTCGGCCTCTCGAGAGACCATACGGGCCGCCAGGGTCCTACGACGGGTGGCCCCGGCGCGAAACCGGGAGCGCGTCCGAGGAGGGAGGTGCGAATCCACCGAAGCCCGTTCTCGCGCGGCACACGGGTGCGCCAGCGCGCTCGAGGTCGGCGCGAGACGGCGAGCAGGGGCCGCAAGGCGCGAGCACACACGAGCAGCTCGTGGTTCCCGAGAGGGAGGTCTCGCAGCTCCTCCGCGAGGAACATCGACTCGGTCCTCGATACGCGCCTGCCGTCGACGTAGAGGTCGCAGACGGTGGCCAGCCCGTCGAAGCGAATCGTCGGAGCGACGCCCGACGCCTCGAATTCGTGGCGGAACCAGTGATCCTCTTCGTCGCTCCCGTGGGCCGGAAGGTCCACAGGGACCCATTCGAGCTCGTCGCCTCCCGGAGGCACCTCGGCGAAGGCACCGGCGGCGGTCGTCGCCATCTGCCAGGACTCGAGCGGCCGTGACTCGCCCATGGTCAGCGGCAGAGGGCCGCGACTCCCGACATCGCCTGGTCCCAGCGGACCGCGAGTGCCGCGCAGTACGGCTCAGGATCGAACGGCCGGCGTCTCGCCAGCTTGAACGAGAGGACCTTCGAGCCCTCGGCGATGCGCTCGAGCGCCTCGACCGACTGCGCCGCCGCCGCCCCGAAGAGCCATTCGAGGTGTGAGGCGCAGACGGCGAACGCTGCACCCGCCTGACGGACGGTCGCGAACGCGTACGCGTGGTAGTCGGCATGGTCGCCGGCCAGGAGTTCGGGCAACTTTGCGGCCAGCGACTCGCCGTAGCGAACGAAGGGATTTGCCCGGGGCGCATACCCGACATGGGAGCGCAGGAGCGTCCGGGCTGCTTCTCGAAGCTCCTCGCCCTCCAGAGCCGGGCCGGCGTCGAGCCTGACCACCTCCGCGTACGGCGGCAGCTTTTCATCCCCGGGCGAATCCTCGAGACGCAATACACCTCGAAAATCGCCGCAGCTGAGCTCGTACAGACCGGCGTTGTGGAAGTAGCGAAGGCGTTCGCCTTCGACGTCGATGGCCTCGATCACGGCCGAGCTCTTGACATGGTCGTGCCGGTACGCCGTGGACTCGGTGTCCGGCAGGAACCAGGAGTCGAGCTCGACGATCATCGTCCGGCCGCGAGCAAGCTGCTCGGCAAGGTGCTCGGGCAGCGACCTGTAGAGCTGCATCTCGTGGATGTCGATACCGAACAGCCACTCGAGATCGTGCCGCTCCGGCTTGAAGAACGTCCACTGGTCGCCTTCGAAGTCCGTGCGCACCGCGCCGCCGAGTGACGCACGTGGCTCGTGCCCGAGCGCGTGCACGAACTCGATCAGGATGTCGGTGTAGCAGTTGGTCTCGGGATAGGCCCGTTCGGAGGCGTGCAGGTCATGAGCACGGTAGGTGGCGGGGTCGAGTCCGAGCAAGCTGAGCATTCGCCCTCCTACGACGACACCTGCGGCCAGAGTCGCGCGCCAACGTCGGACGGCCAGGAGGATCGATCGCACCCCAGCGTCTTCAGCAACGCGAGCGCGATTCGCTCGAGGCCGAAACCCACGCACGCCGTGTGCGCCGGCCGGCCGTCGGCGCAGGCCAGTCCGTAGAGCGACGAGAAATGCTCACGGTGGCAATTGAAGGAAGCGACGGCGGTGGGAGTGACACCGGCGATCGGCACGACGATCTCCAGCTTCAGCGCCTGAGCGCGCTGACTGCGGGCGAGCATCCGACCACTCCGTCCGAAGAACGGGTCGGAGGCCACGTCCGAGTGCGCATCGAGCCCGAGCTCGGTCAGGATCTCGAGACCGCGCGCGCACCACTGTTCACGCCAGTGGGCGACCTGGTCGGGATCGCCGAACCGCACGAACTCGCGCTGGTGGAACGACTGCATCCGCGCGGGATCGCCCGACGGCTCGTTCCTGAACACGTAGGAGCCACCGAGGTCGAGCGAGACCCCGGCCGGCGGCAGTGGGCCGCGCGCAGCTACCGCCGGGTAGCTGGGATAGCAGGCAGCCGGGACGAGCACGACGTCCGTCTGCTGCTGAAACGCGCCCCAATCGGAAGTCTCGGCTCGCCGTGCGGCGTCCTCCTCGCTTCCGGCGAAGGAGAAGACCGTGCCCGCGAGGTGGGGGAACGACGCGAGATATCCGATCTCCTCGAGCGCGCGGCGCGGCATCACCGGCGGAAAGGCAAGCCGCTCGACGGAAACGCCGTCGTCGATGGCGCCGCGTGTGATCGACGCGTCGATCGCAGCCAGGAGTTCCTCGAACTCCGAACCACGACCGTAGACACCCGGCACGCCCGAGGGCAGCAGCAGCCCGCGCTGAACCAACTCGTCGAGGAACGTGCTCTGATCTGCGGTCGTACCGGACAGCTCGATCATGGAGGTTCAGACGTCTTTGGCGACGAGGAGCAGCGCCGCGTTTGTCTGGTGGATGCGCTCGTTCGCGATCATCAGCGGGGCGGACATCGCGTCGCGGAGGTGACGACCGACGCTGAACGGCGTGTCGTTCTTGAACCCGACGATGCCACAGACCCCCATCGCACCCTGGCAGATCCGCGGGGCTTGCTCGGAGGCGGCGACCTTCAGGTTGTTGTAGCGCACCGCCCGCGCGACCGTGGCGACGTCGTCGCCGTTGCGGGCAGCATTCTCTTCGAACTCACGAAGTGCCGATCCGACTTCGCCGCGAAGCAGCGACAGGTCGACCATCAGATGCGAGAGGCGGACCGCCGCGGGCAGAGGCTCGCCCGGCTTCTGCCGTGCCGCAGCCCGGACGAACGAGCGTGCTCGGTCGAACGCGTCCGTTGCGATTCCCAACCAGATGTGCGACCAGAGGATGTGTGAGACGGGCACCATCGTCTGCGCACTGACCAGCGCGAACGGCTCCGGCAGGATTTGGTCGAAGCCGAACGCCGCTCGAATCGAGAACCCCGGCGAGCAGGTGCCGCGCATCCCGAACGGGTCCCACGTACCCGTCTGCTCGAGCTCCGCCTGATCCCGCCGAACGAGCGCGGCGACCTGGTCGCCACCGTCGGCGTCGGGTGCCCGCCGAAGCGTCGCGAGAAGATCGTCGGCGTAGCTGCCGTAGCTCACGGTCGGGGCCTGCTTCTCGAACGTGCAGGAGCCGGCGTCCCTGGGCTCGACCGCGGCGACCGAGCGCCCCATGTCGCCGCCGGTGCCGACCTCGGAGGTGGCGGACGCGATCAAGCGCTGATCCGAGACGAGGTCGCGAAGGTACTGAGCGAACCACTCCCGTCCGCCGTGATGCCGCACGATGCAGGCGACCTGGATCTGATGCATGCCGAAGACCATCGCAGCCGCGCCGCAGCGCTTCCCGAGCGCCGTGCATGCGTCAGCCACGTCGGCAACCGAGACGCCTGCACCGCCAAGCTCGCGAGGCACGAGCGCGGAGAGGGCTCGTGCCTCACGCAGCGCATCGATCGCTTCGCTCGGAAAGCGGGCGTCGCGGTCCACTTCCTCGGCCCACTTCGACGCCACCTCGTCGGCGATCTGCTCTACGGAGGCGAGAAACGACCGTTTGACATCGGGATCCGAAGTCGTAGTGCTCATGTGCTTTCCTCCTCAACTCCGAGCGCGACGAGCGATCGCCGGATCGCGGCGATGCTCTCGAACGCGGCGCGCGTCAGCATTTCGTCGGGGAACTCGAGGTCGAACCGATCCTCGAGGGCGAGCATGACGTTCACGCTCGCATGCGAGGTCATACCTGCGTCGTACAGATTCGCGTCGTCGGCAACGGATCCGATCTCGACGGGCAGGCGTCCGTGGACGCCGACGATCTCGCGGATGTTCTCGCTCGTCACGAAACCACCACGACGGCGGTCGCGTAGCTCGCCTCATGGGAGACGCTGAGCGCGAACTTCGAGACGCCCGTCTGCTCGGCGATCACGGCAGCCTCTCCGTGCAGTGAGACCGAGGGACGCCCGCCGGGCGCACGCACGACCTCGATCGAACGCCACGGCACCGCACGGTCGGCGACGTTTAGCGCCTTCATCACGGCTTCCTTGGCGGCGAACCGTCCCGCGAGCCGGGCAGCGTTCACGGTGCCCGCGTCGGTGCAGTCGCCGACCTCCCGCGGGGTGTAGACCCGCGAGAGGTACCGCTCGGACAGGTCGGAGTGGAGCGTCGCGATCACCTCGTCGACGTCGACGAGGTCGATCCCGATCCCGAGAACACGCGCCGCCCGCGGCTGTCGCCGCCGCCCGGCCAGGGCGCGGGCACTCAGACGTGCCACAACCGACACCGCAGTACTCCCATCCACAGGCACTCCATCGGCACGAGGCGCGCCCCACTTGACGGTTCGAGCTCAACCCGGCGTGCGTTCAGGTGGAACGAGGCTCCGCGGAAGCCGTCCTCGGTGCTCCGCCGCGCCGCCGGGTCGACGACGACGGGTGCGGCTGATGCCGCCCGCCGTAGCCGACGCAGAACCGTCCCTTCGCCGGTCTCTCGCCGCCCGGACGAAACGGCTCGCATACCAGGTGATCGCTCGACGAGCTGCGGCGACCCGCCCGGCGCCCGTCACCGCGGATCGCGTGCTCGACCGAGCACCCGTCCGGTGCTACGCGCAGGTGCCCGTGAACGAATCGGTGAAGGTCCCGGTTCCAGGCGCCGGAACGAATCGTCCCGTGTACCCGTCCGGATGGAGCGTGAGCTCGAGAACACCGAACGTGGTGGCGTCGGCGGCGAGGAGCGTCGGACGCGGGATCGGCGCCGCGGCGTGCTCCTGCCCACCGGTTCCGACGATCACCTGGACGAGACCGCCGGGGCTGGGAGCACCCGTCGAGTCCATCGGCGCGTAGCGCTGGTACGTGTGGTCGTGACCGACCAGCACGAGCTCCGCATGAGCGGCCACGAGGTCGTCCCACAGTGCTCCCGTACGCGAGTCGTCACCCACGAGCGGCCCGGCCGAGAAGCGAGGGTGATGCCAGTAGGCGAGGGTGCATTTGCCCTGATTGGCCGCGAGGTCGTTCGCGAGCCAGGTCTCCTCGGGGGAACCGGCGGCGCAGCCACCCGCTATGAAGGGGCAGTTCGAATTCAGCGCGATCAGGTGCCAGGCACCGACGTCGTAGGAGTACCAGCCTTGCCCGGGCGAACCTGCAGCTGCGCCGAAATAGGAAAAGTACCCCGAGGCATCTGACGTCGTCGCGCATTCGCTGGCATCGCCGTACTCGTGGTTTCCCACGACGGGATGCTCGATCGACTTGAACCTTCCCCAGGTCGGAGCAAAGACGGATCCGTAGTACGACGCCTCTCCGCATTCGTACTGGTTGTCGCCGAGCGGCAGCACCGCCTTCAGACCCGCGATCCCGCTCAGCAGCTGCGCCGTCGCCGCCTGCATGCAGAGCTGGCCGTTGCCCTTCCCGCCGTTGTAACCGAAATCTCCCGGAGCGCACGCGATGTCGCCGGCCGCAGCGATCACCGGGTCCGTCGGGGGGGGCACGACCTTCGCCAACACCGAGAACTTCCGGCTGGCCGCGCCGGCTTTGCCGCAACGTGCGGCCACCCGCCACGCCCCGCTCGGCGCACTCGCCGGAATCCGGTAGCTCCAGCGGGCAACGCCCTTCGACGCCTTTCGAAGGGGCAACTTCCGGCCCGCACTGCCGACGGGGCCGATCGTGGCACGGCAAAACACGCCGACCGGCCTCACCGTCAGCGAGACGTGCACGTGCGTTCCCGCCCGGACCCGTGCCTGGACGAAGCGCAGGTGCACCGACGGGCGACCAGCGGCGGCATCGGCCGCCAGGGCCAGCGCCACCAACGCCGACACCAGCGCCACCACGCGCAGCCTGGGTGTTCCCACCGACGTCAGCACGGCCGGACAGTAGCGCGATCCGGCGAGTTTCGCCTCTTCCTCGGCACCGGGTCGTGGGCAAGAGCGATACCATCCGCCGCGTGCGTTTCGCGATCGCCGCGGTCGTTGCCGCGGCCTCCGTCACCGTACTTCTGGTGCAGAGCGGATTCATACTCGGGGGCTCTGCACGGAACGCTCCATCCGCAGGGGAAGCGGGATCCCCGCCCGGATGCTCGAGGGTCGCGCATCCCGGAACGGGCCTGCAGCGGTTCGTCGATCGGCTTCGCCCCGGCGACCGCGGATGTCTCGCACCAGGGGACTACGACGTGCACCGTCTGATCCTTCGGATACCTGCCCGCGCGAAGGCGCGGATCGTGCTCAGCAGCCTCGACCCGAATCGTCGGGCGACCTTGCACGGCGTCGTCTGGTTGACCAAGACCGGTAGCTACTGGATCGTCGAGAACCTGCGAATCGACGGGCGGAATCGGTGGAACCTCCCCAGTCCGATCGTCAACGGAAGCCATTCGATCTGGCGTCGTGACGATGTCAGCAACCGCGGGAGCGGCGACGGCAGCAAGCCCTACGAGGGTGGGATCTGCTTCAACCTCGGCCAGACCGACAGGTACGGTCCGGCGACCGACACGATCATCGAGCAAAGTCGGATCCACGACTGTGGCGTCTCCAACAACCACAACCACGGCATCTATATCGTCGCCACGGCCGGGAAGACGGTGATCCGGGACAACTGGATCTACCGAAACGGCGACCGTGGAATCCAGCTCTACCCGGCCGCCGAGCACGTGCTGATTACCCGGAACGCGATCGACGGCAACGGATCCGGGATCATCTTCTCCGGGCATCGCTCGCTGACGTCGCGAAACATCATCGTGACCCGCAACATCATCAGCAATTCGCGAAACCGATGGAACGTCGAGAGCTGGTACCCGACCGGTACCCCGATCGGCAGCGGCAACCTCGTCGAGAAGAACTGTCTGTGGCCAGACTCGCCGAACGAGTACTACGACGCCGACGGCGGAATCGCGCCGCGAATCGGCTTCGACACCGGCCCCGGGAACGTCATCCAACGCCCGCTCTACCGGGCGGCGCGGCGGGGGGACTTCAGGCTCGCGGGCGACAGCGGCTGCAAGGGCTTCGGTCCGCTCCGGACGCCGCCGACGCCGAAAGGCTGACAGCCCGCCTAGAGGCTTGATGCGCATTTGTGGGCATACGCGGCTGGTGCGCCTGACACGGCGCGGCTCGGCCGCGTCGGGCTTGCCCGTAGCCACCGCTACGCGCTGCACCCGCCCCGCCCGACCCGCTTGGTCAGGCGCATCCCCGCGCACACCCCAATACACATCAAGCCTCTAGCGCCGACCGTACCCGAGGCCGTACCGCGTCGTGGTGGCGACGATCTTCGAGCCGCGCCAGTCGATCTCGAGCATCTTCCTCGTCTCCCGCAACGCGGCCAAGAAGCCGGCGACATGGAGCGTCCTCGCATCGATGACGTCACCCGAGTCTCCGACGTAGATGAACCTCCCGTCGCGGCTCGCCTGCAGCCAGCCGTCGCGTTCGCAGTCGTTCGTGCAAGGCTCCTCGATTCCTGTCAGCGGGTGCTGCAGCCGGATGTTCGCGATCAAGCGGGGCCGCGCGCGGGGAAGGTGGCTCACGTCGAAAGCATGCACGTAGCTGTTGGGGCCGTCGATCACGAAGAGCCTCCGCTCGTCGGGCGTCAACGAGATGCCGTGACTGGGCGCACTCGGGGTGTACCGCCCCGGGTCGTAGGTGAAGCCGGGGAACGTGACCGTGTGGAGGACCTTGCCGGTGGGGATGCTGCTCACCTGGAAACCGAGGAAGCCGGTTGCCGTCGTGAACGCGAGCGTCTGCGACCTGTTGATCGTGAACGGACGCACACCGTCTTTCAGCGGGCCGATCCTCCGGATGATGTGGTTCGTGTGTGTCGATGCCACCTCGAGGTACGGATAACTGCGCCCGCCGAGATACACGTGCTGTCCGTCGAGGCTGACGATCGTGTTGTGCGGTCCGGCTCCTGCTTCGATCGTTCGCGTCACCGAACCGTTCCGGGTGTCGATCACCAACCAACGACCGCCTGAATCGAGTTCGCCCGTCGGCATGTACATCCACTTCCCGTTGCGACTGAGAGCGAAGCTGTCGACTCCGGTGTCGTAGGTCCGCGTCCAGAGCAGCTGCTCGCGCACGATGTCGTAGGCGAGCAGCGATCCGTTCCCGTTCGAGCCGCCGTCGCCACCGAAGCTGACGTACAGAATCGGAGAGCCCGGAGTCACGGCGACACCCCGGATCCCGCGGGCTTCCGGAAGAGAGACCCGCCGAACGAACGCGTTGTTCCGGTCGATGTCGTAGACGGAGTAGCTTCCGTCGTCGAAGACGTATTCGAGGTGCCTGGTGACCACTCCACCGGCCTTCGCCGAACCGTCGGAGGTCGCGACCCTCGCCAGCAAGAGGGCCGCGGCGACCGCCAGCGGCAGCGCCAGGTACCGACATGCCACGTTCAACCGATCTCGCCGGGCGGGAACCATGAACGGCTCATTCTGCCAGCCTCGTCGCCGACCCCGACTATCGTGTCGACATGGGCCAGCGTCTCCCGAGCCGCCTCGCCGTGGCCGTCGCAGTCGGTGTGGCGGTCATCGCTGCCGCGGCGACCGTGGCGACCTTCTCTCGGGCTGCCGTCGCGCCGGGTGGGGTCCCGCGCCTCGCTCACATCGTGGTCGTCGTCTTCGAGAACCACGAGCGCAGCTCGATCCTCGACAGCAGAAGCGCACCGACGATCACGTCGCTCGCAGACCGCTTCGCGCAGGCCACGAGTTACCACGGGGTCGCACACCCGAGCCTGCCCAATTACCTCGCGCTCGTCTCCGGCTCCACGCACGGGGTGACGGACGACTGCACAGATTGCCCGCAACGCGGCCCGACGATCGGAACCCAACTGACTGCCGCAGGTCGAACCTGGGGCGCATACGCGGAGGGATACCCATCGTCTCCGCGCTTTGCCGTGAAGCACGTTCCGTTTCTCTACTTCCCCAACGAACGAGGACACGTCCATCCGCTGACTGCATTCCACCCCGCCCATCTGCCCGCCTTCTCGTTCGTCGTCCCCGATCTGTGCAACGACATGCACGATTGCGCTGTCGGGGTCGGCGACCGTTGGCTGAAGCGATTCATTGCACCGCTGCTGCGGGTCAAGCGAACTGCGGTATTCATCGTGTTCGACGAAGGGACGACGAGCGCGGGCGGCGGGGGACTCGTTCCCCTGATCATCGCGGGCACCGCCGCCAGGCCGCGCAGCCGTGACGCACGACCCACGAACCACTACTCCCTCCTGCGCACGGTCGAGGACGCATTCGGGCTTCGCCATCTCGGAAGCGCCTCGCGCTCACGCGCGCTGACGGGGATCTGGAAGTAGACCTGGAGACCTCGCACCTCCCCCCGCGCGGAGACGCACGCGCGTCATCGACGCGGCCGACTGCGCCCGCGGCATCGAACAGGTCCCGTGTGGTGGTGACGGGGGGTCACTTTCCGGGCGCGTTGGCGGCGGTGCGGTCGCTCCGCCGGGCGGGATTTTCCCCAGTCGCGGTCACGAGCCGTTCGGGTAGCTATGTCGCGTTCAGCGCCGCCGTGTCGGAAGTCGTCCGCGCACCCGACGTCACGCAGGCCCCGGAAGCGTTCGCGCGATCCGTCGCAGCGTCCTGTACCGGCGAGCCCACCATCCTGATCCCTGGCACCGAGCCCGACCTGGTTGCGCTCGTCGAGTGGGCCGACCGACTTCCCGCCGAGGTGCGGGGTCTTCCGCTCCGAGCGATCCTGGAACGCGCCACGAACAAACTGGCGCTGGCCGCATCGGCCGAGAAGGCCGGCTTCTCCGCCCTTCCCGCCGCGGTGGTTCGGCGGGGAGAGTCCACGACGGGGGGGACGTTTCCCTGTGTCGTGAAGCCGGTTCACTCGGTCCTGAGGAGGGGCGACAGGCTCGTGTCCGTCTCGGCGGTGGCGGTGGCGTCACAAGCGGCACTCGAAGCTGCACTCGATCGCATCGGCGACGTAGAGGCGTTGGTCCAACCGCTCGTCCGCGGCAGGCTTCACTCGCTGGCCGGCGTCATGTGGTCGGGCAGACTACTCGCGCCGGTGCAGCAGGTCGCGTTGTCAATCTACCCCAGACCGTGCGGCGGGAGCGCCGTCGCCCGGACGCAGCCTGTGGACAGCGAGCTTCACACACGAACGGAACGGCTGCTGAACTCTCTCGGGTGGCAGGGAATCGTCCAGGTTCAATGGCTCGACGACGGTGCGCGGCGGTACGTGATCGATGTGAACCCACGGATCTACGGCTCCTTGGCCCTGGCGAATGCCGCAGGTTGCGAACTGGCGGTGGTCTGGACTCGGCTCCTCCTCGGAGACGACGTCGAGACCGCGTCTGCCTATCGAGACGTTCTCTACCGAAACCTCGAGACGTGCCTCCGCGCGGGCGGAATCTCGCATCTCTGGACGTCGACCGCGCACGGCGCGACGAGCTCGGTGTTTGCGGCGAGCGACCCGCTTCCCGTGCTCGGATCGGTCGTTCGGAGCTTGAGGAAGGCGAAACGCCTGCTCCGCCGCCTGGGCCGCCGGGCCGGAAGACTCGTCTAGGGCCTCGAAGGCAGAGGGGGTCCGGCGGTCGCCTCCGGTTGGCTCTCCCGTGCCTTCAGCGCCGCGACTCGGTCGAAGGCGAGCACGAGGCCGAGCGTGATCCAGAGCTGCTTCTCGTACTGGGCCGACAGGAACACGAACGCCGCGAGCATCCCGAGGACACCTGCGACGAGCCCGCGCCCGATGATCGATTCGAACCGCAGCGAGCCCGGCCCGAGCGCGTCGATCACCCGCCGGGCGAAGAGCAGGGGGACGAAGACCGTGAACAGGAAGAGCGCGACTCCGACCAGCCCGAGCTCCGCGGCCACCTGCAGATACGTGTTATGTACCGCCTCGTTGTGGAGCACGAGGTCTGCACGGGGTAGGTTCTTGTTCACCGTCAGCAGGTACTGCGGCTCGCTGAGGGTGTAGTTGCCGGCCCCGACGCCCGCGAGAGGATTCTGCGAGAAGGCTTTGGCCGCCACCGTCCAGAGGTCGCTCCGGCCGGTGCCGCCGTTGGTCGTGAAGGTCGTGAGCCGCTGGAACGAGCGCGGTGGAGCGAAGACGAAATAGACCGCCGAAAACGCCGCGGTCGCCGCGAGCGACGTGACGATCTGCCGCCTCACCGGCCCGGCATAGGCGATCGCGACCAGCGTCGCAACGGCGAGCGCGATGACTCCCCCACGCGACTCCGTGAGGAAGATCCCCGCGAGGCACGAGCACGCAGCGAACGCGATGAAGACGCGGGCGCCGCGCCCTCTGGAGGTCTGATACGCGAACAGCGTGATCAGGAGGGCTGGCACGAGCACCGCTGCGAGAAAGTTCGGATCGCTGATTCCGCCGCTCAGTCGACCGCTCGCGACGAGCGTTGCGTTGTCGGATCTCGTCAGTCCGGTCACACCCGCGAGCGCGCTCACGGTCGCGCCCCCGACGTAGCACGCCACGACAACCCGAAAGGACGACACAGAGCCGATGGTCGCGACGATGACCAGCGCGATCAGAGGCCCCTGGACGAGACGCAAGGCCGACGCGATCGCGGCGTGGCTGTCCGCCGCCCACATGGTCGAGACGACCATCCACACGAACAGGGAGGCGCTTCCGAGGATGAACGGCCCGACGCCGGGCGCATCGGCGAACGTCCCCCCTCGACGGGCGAGGAGACGGTAGAGCCACCCGATCACGAGCAGGCCCCCGACTCCCTTCGCGACCGACACTCCCGCGCCGACTCCGGCGATTTGGCTGATGAACGTCAGGACGACGAACGCGGCGAGAGCCGCCACCGGGTACTGGATCGTCGCCACCAGGAAGGCCGCGCCGACGAGCGCGCCGACGACGAGGAGAGGGTTCGACAAGACGCCCGCCGCCACCCCGGCCGCCGCAGGGAGCGCGAGCCAGGCCCACGGCGAGGAGACGCTGCGCGACAGCCAGGCGTGCTGCGAGCCGCGCTGTGTCTGCGAATGGCTCACCGCGCGCGGAACTGTAGCGGGGGCAACACCATCTATAAGCTAGGCCCGATGCCGGATGCGCCGGGGCGAGTGACCGACGTTTCCCTCATCGCCGCCGTCGTCGACAGCCCGGGGCCGCCGCTCTGGACACGTGTCGCTCTGGACGAGCTGTCGGCCCGCGGTCACTCAGTGCGAGTCGTGATGCTGGAAGGCCGACGGCGGCACCGCAGGCCACGATCCGCGAGCCGCGAGGACGGGCGCCCTGCCCGCGAACTCGTTCGTGCGAGCGCCGGCGGCCTCGATGACCGCCTCCGCGGCGCCGACGTCGTCGTCGACCTGACCCGTGCAGGAGCGGTCGCTCCCAGGGCGGGGCGGGTCGTGCTCGTGGTGCGCCACGGGGCGATCCGTGCGACGTCGCGATTCGCCCTCGTCCGTGAGCTGCTCGGCGGCCGCCGCACCCTCACGACGACCGTCGAAGGTCACGACGGGACGGACCGGACGTTCGCGATCGAGGCTGCTCGAATCTCGCTGGCGCCCTGGGCGCCCGGCATGAACCGGGCACGCGCATCGGCCAAGGCTTCGTCGCTTCTCGTGCGAGCCGTCGAAGCGACGCTCCTCGGGGAGAGGGACGTCCCCGGAGTCGCGTCCGACCCGCAACCGCTCGGAGCGACGGCTGTTGCTGGCGGAGCCGTCCGGCTTGTGGCCGAGGCCGCCCGCTCCCTGGTGAGCTCGCACACCACCACGACGAATTACGCGGTCGCGTGGGGAACTCGCGACCCGGCACGGTCGCCGCTGGAGCTTCCCCGCGAGATGCACTGGGTCGAACACCCCCCGGACAGGTTTCTCGCCGACCCGTTCCTGGCACGCGACGGCGACCGAACATACGTGTTCGTCGAGGATTACTCGCGGACGGACGGGTACGCCACGATCGCCGTCTTCGAGCCCCGGGACGCACGTCGCACGCTGCGCACCGTCATCGACCGCGGATCGCACCTCTCCTATCCGTTCGTCTTCCAGGACGACGAGACAGGAGATTGGCTGATGCTGCCGGAGATGGCCGCCGAGCGGCGCGTGACCCTCTTCCGGGCGCATGGGTTTCCCGGCGACTGGCGCGAGGAGGCAATCCTTCTCGACGACGTCGCGGCCTACGATCCGACGATCCACCACCGCGACGGGCTCTACTGGCTGTTCTATGCCTCGGGAGCCGTTGGGGGTGCCGGCGACGACGAGCTTCACATCGCCTTCGGGGAGTCATTGCGAGGCCCCTACGTCCCACATCCGCTGAATCCGGTCAAGTCGGACGTGGTCGGGGCGCGCCCGGCAGGCCGCTTGTTCGAGTGGAACGGCCGGCTGATCCGTCCGGGGCAGGACTCGGCGCGCGAGTACGGCTACGCCGTCGTCTTCAACGAAGTGACGGAGTTGACGCCGACGGGCTTCGCCGAGGTCACCGTCGGACGACTCGAGCCGGACTGGGCGCCGGACATCCGCGGAACCCATTCCTGGGACTTCCTCGACGACCTCGTCGTCGCGGACGCGAAACGGATCCATCGCAGGGCCGGGCGCGGATTCAGAGGTCGGCGAGCTCGCTGAACAGGCCGAGCACACGCCCGACGTGCGCGTCGATGCCGAAGCGCCGGCGAACGTACTCGCGATTCGCCTCGCCGGTGCGTGACCGATCAGGGTCGTCGAGCAGCGTCACGAGCCTCGCCCGCAGGCCGTCGACGTCCTCGCTGGGAAAGGTCACGACACCGTCGGCCTCGAAGTACCCCGACGGACCGGCGATGTCCGACGAAATCACGGGCAGACGCGCCGCCATCGCCTCACCGATCGCATAGGAGAACCCCTCGTCGCGGGATGCGCTGACGAAGATGTCCGCGGCGGCGAAGAGTTGGGCGACGTCGTCAACCGGATCGAGTACGTGCAGCCAGGGCGCACTCGCCTCGATGCCGTCGGCGATCGATCGCGGTCCCACGAGCGCGACCCCCAGCCTGCCTGCCTCCCCGAGAGGGCGGGCAGCGTCGATCAAAACGTCGGCCCCCTTCGTCCGCGGCGACCAGGCGAAGCCGAGACACACCGGCGTCTCCGGGTCGAGGCCGAGACGCCGCCTTGCCTCGGTGCGGGACGGCAGCGTCGCGAACCGGTCGACGTCGATTCCGTTCAAGACCACCTCGACCCGAGCAGCAGGAATGCCTCTGGATTCGGCCAGTCTCCGGATGTCTTCGGAGACGGCGAAGACACGGTCGCACAGGATGCGACTGAGGAGCCTCCCCTTGACCAGGTCCTTCAGGTGCGTCTTCAGCACTGGCGAAGCCGCCCCGCGCCCGGAGTGCATGTGCCACACGGTTCCCGCTCCGACGCGCCTCGCCGCGAGGGACGCGGGCAGGTCCCAGTGCGAGAAGTGCGACCGCACGATCCGGGCGCCGGCCGCCGAGGCGATGCGCGAGAGCTCCCTGGCAGCCGCGACCGGAGAAAGGCGGTCGCCGATGAAGAAGCAGGGGATCTGGGCAGATCGCAGGAGCCCGACCCACGCACGGTCGCCGGTCGAGGCGGGAAAGACACAGTGGTACTGCAGCCCGAGGCGCTCCTCGACGGCGGCCGCGACCGAGATCAGCGTGGGGATAAACGTCCCCGGATAGGGGCCGTGGTAGTTACAGACCTCCACGATCGAGCCGGGCGAGGTCACCGCCGTCCCCCCACCTCCGAGACGAGGGCCGCGAACCGCTTCATCTGCTCGCCGCGCGTCGGTAGCCCTTCGACGTACGCCCGCCCCCGCGCGCCCATGGCTCGACCCTCGGAGGAGGCTGCGCGACGGATCGCCTCCAGAGCCGCACCGGCATCCCCGGGCGCGACGACGATGCCTGCGCCTGTTGATTCGAGCAGCGCCGGAGCAGCGCCCTCGCCCGCGTAGACGATCGGCCTGGTGGCAGCCATGTACTCGTAGAGCTTCGAAGGCACCGCCGTGACCGAGTGAAGCTCGCTCTGCCGAAGCTGCGCGAACAGCACATCGCTGGAGTGGTAGAGGCGCGTCAGGTCGGCCGGGACGACGTACCCGGTGAACGAGACGTTTGCGAGGCCACGCCTTCTGGCAACGCTCTCCAGGTCGTCGCGACACGGCCCGTCGCCGGCGAAGACGACGGTGATCTCGGGCGCAAGCGCCGCGACCTCGATCAGCACCTCGAGCTCCTGGGCGTGCCCGAGCAGCCCCGCGTAGAGAACCCGCGTCGCGTCCGCATGATCCGGCGGCGAGGGGTCGAAGGCAGCGAGGAGTTCCTCGTCGACGCCGTTCCGCACGACCTCGACGCGAGCCGTCCCGAGCCGGCGGTTCACCATCTCGTAGAGGCCGTCGTTCGCGCACACGACGAGATCCGCGCGTGCCGCCGTCGCCCACATCCCCCGTGCCACCGTTCGCAGTCCGGCCCGGGCGAGACCCGAGGCGATGACGTCGTCCTCCCGCCCGTACTCCCAGGTCAGGTCGCGCAGGTCCCACACGAACGACGCGCCGCGCAGGCGCGCAGCAGCGAGGCACATGGGGCCGAGGAACATGCTCGGCGACGACGCGACGATCACCTGCGGCCGCGGCGACCCGGCGGCGGCACGAGCCAGTCTGCCGGCCAACAGGAGCTCTGCGCCCGCACGCCGCGCCCAGGAGCTGCGTTGTGCGGTGAACGCGGCAATGCGTTCGACCCGAGCGCCGTGGAATGTCGCGTCGAGCGCCTGCGAGGCGTACGCGGCCGGGTCGGGATAGCCGGGGTCGGGCGCGGCGATGACGAGCGAGAACTCCGCGGCGAGAGCCTCGGCCATCGCCGCGACGCGGTTTGCGCCGGCGAACGTCTCCGGCGGGAAAAACTGGGTCGCGAGCGAGACGCGCATCACCGCGCACATTCCACGAACCGGCGCCTGAGCTCTGCGGCGATCTTCAGACAGTCGAACTCCTCCACCACCCGTCGCCGCCCTGCGCCGGCAAGCGTCCGCCGGAGCCGGTCGTCGTCGAGCATGCGCCGGACTGCGTCGGTAAGAGCCTCCTCGTCACCGACGGGCACCAGGAGCCCGGCGCCCGAGCCCAGGAGCTCGGCAGTCCCGCCGCTTGCCGTGGCCACCACCGGCACGCCTGCGGCCATCGCCTCCATAAGCGACACCGGAATTCCCTCCCGCTCCCGGCCTCTGACACCGCTCGCGAGCACGACCGCACTCCAATCGTGAGCGTGCAGCCGGCGGACGACCTCGCGGTGGTCGAGCGTCCCCAGGAACCGGACCCGGTCACCCAGGCCGAGCTGCTCGGCCCGCTGCTCGAGGTCGGCCCGCAAGGGACCGTCGCCCACGAGGTCCAGGGTCACCTCGCGGTCGCCGGCGGCGGCTCTGAAGGCAGCAAGCAGACCTGCGTGATTTTTCACCGGTACGAGCGACGCGATGCAGGCGATGGATCTCCCGAAGTCGTCGAGCCGAGACCCGGTCGAGACGTCGATGCCCATATGGAGCACGATAGGTCTTGAATTCGGGACGACCTCGCTCAGCTCCGCTGCTCCGGTCTGGCTGATGACACGCGTGAAGCACGCCGAAGAGATTTTGCGCGCCAGCAGATTGTTCGCCCCGATGTCCCACCGGTGCAGGGTCATGCTCCAGGGGGTGCCGGTGATCTCGCTCGCGATCATCGCGACGGTGGAACTCGCTCCTCCCCAGTGCGCGTGGACGTGGTCGGGACGCCGCCGCCGAATCAGATCGACCAGAGCGGCTGCACGAGGGAGCACTGCAATGTTTCGGACACGCACTGCCGCGCGGCCATGGGTCGCAGCCGGAGCGCCCAGCGGGCGAGTCCCATTGGCGCTGCGCCGAAGCCACGGAGGCCCGCGGCCGCTGCGCGTGGGCACCGGGCCAATCGGTGATCGGCCCGAGCTCCTGCACATCGGGAGTGAATGCGTCCGCCCTTCGGCCACATCGGGAAGATCCGGAGCTCGGCGCCGCTGCCCAGGTGCGCGGCGACCTCGGGCTCCAGGAATCCCTCACCGGGGCCGAACGGAAACCGGGATGTGACGTAGACCAGGTTCACGGGACGCCCACTCTAAAGGCGTGCCCTTCAGGCGAGTTACATCGGATCGGGGATCCGCCCTCCCTCACCTGAGTGATTGGAAAGCGGTCGACGCCGACCGATCACGACGGAATGACCGCTCATCGCCGCACGTCCCAAGCCGCCTCCCTCTTCGGCGGAGGCCATTTCAAGCGCCACACCCTCGCCTCCCTCACCACTCTCGCGCTCCTGCTGACAGGCTTCGCCGCGACGACGCTCGGTGCAACGTCGAACCACAAGAGCGTACCCTCCTCCGCCAATGCCTCACGCCAGGCGATCAGCAAGTTCGTCATCGCCCACACGATCCACGCCGGGTTCGAGCGCCTCCCGCGCGGCTGGTACAGCACCGGCAGTGGCACGCGCATCTCGGTGGTCGGAGGAGTCGCAAGAAGCGGCTCGCGCTCGCTTCGGGCACATCTGACGCGCCGAACGACGACCGGCGGAGCCGCCTACGACGCCGGCGGCCCCGGTGTCGCCGTCGTGCCCGGAACCCCGTATCTCTTCACCGCGTGGGTCAGGGGCAGCGGCAAGCTGCAGCTGCACGTCGGGTTCCACAACGTGAACGGTCACGCGATCCGCGCGTCGCGGGTCACCGGGACAGGCACAGCGTTCACCCCTCAGCGCACGCGGTGGTCGCAGTACGCAGTGCGCTTCACGACACCGCAAAAGGCCAGCTCGGCGGTGCTGAAGATCATCGGGCTGACGCGCCAGTCGGCGACGTTCTACGTGGACGCGATCTCCGTCTCGCCTCAACTCACACTACGCTCGAAGAAGCGCGAACACGAAAAGCCGAAGCCGGCCACATCGACGACCACGACCACTCCCGCAACGACCACCTCTCGGACGACGACGACGGCTCCGACGACGACCGCGTCCGCCGCCAGCTCCACGACCACGACGGCGGCCACGACGTCGGCCACGACCACGACGTCGGCCACGACCACGACGTCGGCCACGACCACGACGTCGGCCACGACCACGACGTCGGCGTCCGCCCCGTCCTCGGGGAACTACGCAGGCGCGATCTCGTACTCCCAGGGCGCTCCGGCATTCACCGTCGTGAAGGAGGTCGACGTCACGTCTCAGTCGCAGCTCCAGGCGGCGGTCAACTCGATCGGCGCGGGCACGCTCGTGAAGGCAACCGCCCCGTTCAGTGTCTCCGGGGAGTTCCAGATCAACGGCGTCAACCCGTCCGGACCCGCCATGATCGACCTCGGCACCGGCTCGAACGCCGTCCGCTTCGACTACGGCGGCACGAGCGACCTGCCGTCGGTCTGGATCGTCAATTCGTCGAATCTGAAGATCCTCGGCGGCGACGTCACGAATCCCTCGGGCGGCGGCGGCATTCTCCTCTACCACGCGACGAACGTCCTCTGGTGGCATTTCTACGTCCACGACATCGCGGGCACCGGCCTGGGTCTGGCGCCCGTCCACGGCCCGATCGACCGCTGCGACCTCGAGGGAGAGATCACGCACTGGGGTATGACCACGGTCTACGATCCGCACGCCGAGAAGGGGACCGGCGAGCACGCGGTCAATGCATCCGACGTCGGCGCCGGCGTCTTCACGAACAACCGCCTGGCGATCTACGCCCACGACGGCGCGGCGGGCGCAGCCGTGCAGCTCGGGAATCCCGATACGAGCGGGAGCATCGCAGGCAATACGCTCTACCTGAAAGCCGTGAACCTCTCGATGCAGGCGAAGTCGCAGGTCGCCGGCAACGCCCTCCAGCTGTGGGGCGCAGCTCCCATCGGCGTCGACGTTCCCTACCTCGAGGCCGCAAACCTCCAGGGTCGAGCGGTCGACACGAATGGTATGTACTCGGGCGTGACGCTCGGAGGAGTCACCGTCCACTTCGGCCGCGCAACGAACATCGGGCTGAACCCGTATCTGTCGACCACCGAGTCCTCGATCTCTCCGACCGAGCCCTGGGATCCGCGACACAACCCCGTCTACGTCGACGTGCAGCCGTCGTAGTGCCGCTGGAGCTACTCGGCCGCCAGGCGGCGGCCGAGTAGCTCCAGGTACAGGCGCTCGACCTTCTGCACGGTCGCATCGAGGTCGTATTCCGCCGCCTGCCGTACGGCTGCGGCAGCGCCGAGCCGTCGTCGCGCCGTCGGGTCGCCGAGAAGCCTCATGAGCGCAGCCGCGACCCCCTCCGGGGCTCCCGGTGCGACGAGCAGTGCCTCGCGCTCGTGCCGAACCGCATCCGGGATTCCTCCCACCGCCGTAGCGACGATCGCGCGGCCGAGTGCCATGTACTCGAGCAGAGAGAGCGGGAGACCTTCGCGATCGGACGTGAGCACAGCGATGTCGAACCCGGCCGCCAGCTCCCGCGCATCGGATCGATGTCCGAGAAACGAGACGCTGTCCGCGATCCCCGCCGCGCCGGCGCGCAGCCTCAACTCCTCCGCGAGTGGTCCGTCTCCGACGACGACCAGGCGGAATGCCACTCCCCTCCCGGCAATCTGCGCCAGAGCGTCGATCAACACGTCCAGCCGCTTCTCGGGCCGCAACGTCGCAATCGTGCCGACGATCGGGATGTCGCCGGCCAGGCCGAGCTCCGTCCGCAGCTTCGCCGTATCGGTGACCACCGGCGCAACGATGCCGTTCGGGACAATCCTGACCTTGTGCGCCGGGATCCTCTCCAGGTCGACCATCCGGTGGGCGTCCGCCGCCGAAACTGCGATCATGGCATCTGCTCGCGTGGAGATCAGGCGTCGGTCGAGCGTCAGGCGCAGCCGGTCGCCCGTGAAGCTCCACGAATGCTCGTGGGTCACGAAGATCGGCACGCGAGCGAGCCTCGCGACGAGCGAGCACCACACGTTGGACCCGAACTTGTGGCTGTGAAGCACGTCCGTACGCTCCTCACGGAGGAGCCGCACGAGCGGCAGGAAGCTGCGCAGATCGAGCTGGAAGCCTCGATCGAGCTCGAGCACACGTACCCCGGCCGCCCGAACCTCATCCAGGAGCGACGCATCAGACGGGCGCGTGACGCAGAGCGTTCTGTCGAAGGCCCGGGGATCGAGCCGCTCCACCAGCTCCGCGGCCACGCGTTCGCCGCCCCCGCCGCCGGCGAGCCGGTCGACGACCGCGACGACACGAACCGCAGTCCCCTCGGCACCGGCGGGGACGAAACTCGCATCTGGTAGGGGTGCTACGCTCGCCGGCACGGTGGACGCCGGGTTTTTTAGCAGTTCGCGGCGCTTGCGCCTGGTCGCTGGAACTCGATTCGATCGCGTAGATCGCCGCGGCTACTACATTGATCTGAGCTCGAAGGCCGGCGACGTTGGAGCGTGGCCGCCGGCCTGGCTCAGGCCCGGGTACGGGCATGTGAAGATCGCCCAGCTCGGATTGGGGCACTTCGAGCGGTATGCCGAGACGGGGGACGAGCAGCAACTCGGCGTTGCAAGAGCTGTGGCCGACCATCTGCTGACCACGCAGACCCGTGAGCGCGGGCCTCACCTCGGGGGCTGGCGCCACACGTTCCCGTACGTCTACCGGACGCCGATGCGGCCGCCGTGGTTGTCGGCGATGTCGCAGGGACAGGCCGCCAGCCTGCTCACCCGCCTGGCGACGGAGACCGGAGACGAGCGCTACACGGAGGCTGCCGCGCTCGCACTCGAGTCGATGAACGTTCCGGTTCGCGCGGGCGGCGTCCTGGGCGACCTCGACGGGATGCCGTTCCTCGAGGAGTACCCGACCGTGCCCGAGTCGCATGTGCTCAACGGCGCGATCTTCGCACTCTGGGGTATCCGGGATGTCGCCCTCAGCACAGGCGATGCTTCCACGGAAGCCACACACCGCGAATTCGTGGCGGCGTTCAGAAAGACCTGCCACCGGTGGGATACGGGTCGGTGGTCGAGCTACGACCTCTACCCTCATCGTCCCCGGAACATCGCAAGCTCGTTCTACCACCAGCTGCACATCAGCCAACTGAGAACGCTCGACACCCTCTACGGCGGCACGGAGTTCGGTATGCTTGCCGAGCGGTTCGAGGGGTATCAGGCGCGTGCGGTCCTTGGCGGAATCGCGTTCGTTCAGAAGGTCTTCTTCCGCATAGCGATCCCGCGACCCAAGATCCCGTCCGACATCAGCACCGTCCCTCCGCGCTTTCGGTTAAGGATTCCGTGCCCGTATCCGATACGTCGGTCATGACGTCCACCCGCGCGGCAACGACATCGATGCTTCCCGCGACCGCTGGATACTGGCGCGTGCTCCGCGAACAGTGGCTGATCGTGGCGGTCTCGACGATCCTCTGCATCGTGGGCGGGCTCGTCGCCCGCCAGCTCATCCCGTCCACGTACACGGCCGAGAGCGACCTGCTGATCTCACCGGTGGACCCGTCGGACAACACCTTCGTCGGCATCAGCGTGTTCCGAAACATCTCCGCCGACCCCACAGCGAACTCGTTCACGCTCGCGCGCTTCATCAACACGGATGCCACGGCGAGCCTCGTCAAGCAGAAGCTCCATTCGACCGACTCGCCCGGCGCGCTGCTCTCGACTCTCTCGCTCGTCCCGGTGAGCCAGACGAACATCTTGGCCATCCGAGCCAAGGCATCCTCCCCCCGGCATGCCCAGGCGCTCGCCAACGCCTTCGCCGACGCTGCGCTCCAGCGCCGAACGCAGCAGGTCCAGGCCGACGCGGCGAGGGTGAGCGCACGGCTGCAGCAACAGATCTCGGCGAGCCACGCAACAGCGACGTCTCCTCAACTCGCAGCCGTCCAGCAGCGGCTGGCGGCGCTGCGCTCCCTGGTCGGACTGCCGGACCCGACGCTCTCGATCCTCAGCCGCGCCGACGTACCCGAGGTCGCGGCGAAGCCGTCGGCAAAGCTCGTCTACCTCGCCAGCGCAGTCGCAGGTCTTCTGCTCGGGTTCGCGCTCGCGCTGCTGATCGACTCCTACGGCGGCAAGATCCGGCGGGAAGCCGACCTCTTGCTCCGCGACCGGCTACCGGTGCTCGCGAGGATCCCGAAGCTCCCGCAGTCGACGGTCAGCGATTACCTGGGCGGACGCGCGAACCTACCGGCCGCTTCGTGGGAGGCCTACCGAACGCTCCGAGCGAACATCTTGCGCGCCGCCGCTCCGAACCATCCACCTGTCGTGCTCGTCACGAGCGCAGGGGCGGGTGACGGGAAGACGCTGACCGCCTTGAATCTCGCGATGACGTTCGCCGCGCAGGACATGCGCGTCATCCTCGTCGACGGCGATTTCCGGCGTCCGATGATCGGCGGCATCTTCGGCGTTCCGGCGCCGCGGGACGGCTTCGCCGCCGCGTTCATGCGCGACGATCCGCAGGCCGCGATGGTCGAGGCGCCCGGCTATTCGAACCTGATGTTGATGCTTCCCACGCTGCGCGACTTCACCCAGATCGACTACCTCGACACCGAGCGCGTCGCGCACGTCTATGACGAGCTCCGCGGACTCGCCGACGTCGTCGTTGTCGACTCTGCACCCGCGGCCGAGGTTTCCGACGCGTTGCTGCTCGCATCGGCAGCGGATGCGACGCTCATCGCGGTCCGGGTCGGCTACACGCGTCGCGACCGCTTCGACATACTCCGCGACGCTCTGACGCAGTACGGCGTGACGCCCTCCGGGCTCGTCGTGACCGTCCGCACGACGGCCGAGGACGTCGTGCACGGGTCGACGATGCCCGTCGCGGTGGATCTCAAGCACGGGCATGCCGACGGCTGGAGAGCGAACAGGCCCTCCGACCCGAAGCAGGAACGTGTCGCACAGTCCAGGTCGCAGCGCGACCGCTGACCGGCGTCGACGAGCCGACAGAGAGGTTCGTCCAGCCGCTTGAGCCCGCTCAGGACTCGAACTCGGACTAAGGGAAGCGCCCGGGCACCGAGCTCCGCGACGGAGCATGGGTTTGCCACGAACGCCGTGGCGGCCTTTGGTATGCAGATCGTCGGGGTGATCGCGACCGGCGCGATGACCCTGGCACTCGTCCGCCTGCTCGGGCCGCACGGCTACGGCGTCTATGCGCTCGCTCTCTCCGTCGGCGGGATCGTGTTGCTGCCGCTCGACGTCGGCGTCACGACGTCGACGGGACGCTTCCTTTCCGGTGCCTCGCGGCGGCGAGAGGCAGCACAGCTGGTTCGCGCCGGATTGGCCGTGAAGGCGACGGTGGGTGTCGTCGCAGCTGTCGCCCTGACAGCCGGAGCGTCGGCGATCGCCGACGCCTACGGCGAGCACGGGCTCGTCTGGCCGATACGACTCGTCGCCGGCGTCATCCTGGCGCAGTCGCTGCTCGGGTTCGTGGTCGGCTGCTTCACCGCCGTCCGCATGACGGCGAACGGGCTGCTGATCGTGACGATCGAAAGTCTCGGCGAAGCGACCGTGGTGATCGCTGCGACGGCCGCCGGAGCCGGCGCGACGGGGGCCGTCGCCGGTCGTTTCGCCGCTTACGGCGTCGCCGCAGTCCTCGGACTCGTGTTCCTCAACCGTCGCTTTCGACTCTTCCGGCCCGTGGCGCGCCCGAAGCCAGGGATCGTGCGGGCAATCGTCTCCTACGGCGCCGCGTTGGCGCTGGTCGACGCAGCCTGGGCCCTCTTCGTCCAGATCGACGTCATCCTGATCGCCGCGATCCTCGACTCGACGGCGGCGGGGAAGTTCCAGGCGCCGGTGCGGCTGCTCGCCTTGCTCGCCTACCCCGGGCTGGCGCTCGCGACGGCACTCGGACCTCGCGTGAACGTCGACGACCCTCCCTCGCTGCTCCGGCGCCTGCGGAGGTCGCTTCGGCTGCTGCTCGCATTCCAGACGCTCGTAGGACTGGCGACGGCCACGGTCGCGCCCGCCCTGATCAACGGCCTGCTCGGAGCGAAGTACGCAGGCGTGAGCTCGGTGACCCGCACGCTCGCCGCATGGGTGTTCCTCGCCGGTCTCGCGCCCGTCGCGTCCAACGCCCTGGACTTCCTCGGCCGCGCACGCGAGCGACTGCCATTCGCCGTCGGAGCCGTCGTCGTCAACGCGGCGGTCGACGTCCTGCTGCTGAAGCGAATCGGCGTGGTCGCAGCTGCCATCGGCACAGATCTGGGCATTGCGGTCTTTGCTCTCGGATCCCTCTGGCTTTGCGGCCGAGCCGTCAACTACCGGCTGAAGGAGTTCGTGCAGGACGTCGGAACCGTGGTGCCCCCCGCCGCTGCCGCGGCGGCGATCCTCGTCCCGGTGGCCATCTGGACGGCCGATCTCGCGTTCCTCTTCGCCGCTACCATCGCCGCGACAGCCGCATTCCTCGCCGTCCTGATCCTGCGCGAGCGGACGACGTCGGGGACGTGGCGCCTACCGCGATGAGGTCCGCCGCCCGACCGCCGGCCGGAGCTCGCGGGCGACGCGAACCAGGAATCGCGTCTTCACGACCTGACGCGCCAGCGGCTCGTTCCGCCAGAAGCCGGTCCGCGGGACCGCGAAGGCGTCGAATCTGAGCGACGACCCGGGCGCAGCGAATGCGGCCGAATAGCCGGCCGCCCGAACAACCTCCCGAACACGCGCGTCGTGCTCTCCGAAGGGATACGCGAAGAGCGCGCAGGGACGGCCCAGCCCTTCCTCCATCGCGGTTCGCGAGTCGCGCACCTCACGCCTCAGCTCGCTGTCGGAGCAGCGAGGAAGGTGGGGATGCGACGCGCTGTGCGAGCCGAATTCGATCAGCTCGTGATCCGCGAGCTCCCGTGCCGTCCGCCAGTCGAGAGTGGCGAGCTCGTCGGTCTGCCGGACCGACTGGAGTTCGGGCACACGGAGCGGCGCCCCCGATTCCGCGAGGTCGGAGCAGAGAAACACGGTCGCAGGTAGACCCAGCCGCTCGAGGGTGGGAAGCGCGTTCGCGACCGTCCGATAAGCGTCGTCGAAGGTCACGTGCAGGAGCCGCCGTTCTCCGGTCCGCCGGAGTACCTCCGCGGCGGTGGCACCGCGAAAGCCACGCTCGACCAGCGTCTGCAGCTGCTCCTCGAAGGCGGCGACCGGAGTGGCCAGCACGTCGTCCCACGCGTCGGACACCGCGTGGTAGCAAAGGGTGAGGGGACGGAAAAGCGCCATACCGCAGAAGAACCTATTGACCGATACCTATAATCCGGCGCACATGTCGCTGACTCAAGACTATCTCCTGGCAATTGGCGTCGACAAGCTCGCGGCGCGCACCGTGCCCTTCGACCCGGGTTACTCCCCGGTCGAGGTCGAGAGTCATATCGCCCAGAGCGCGCACCTCATGGGCGGCTTGAAGATCTCGATGGCGTGCTGGCAAATCGCGGCGCAGAGCGCAGTCGAGCAGAAGGTCGCCGCGGCGCGGCGGGCAGGGGTGGAGGTGACCACCGGCGGGGGCCCTTTTGAGGTGGCGCTCGCGCAGGGGCAGCTCGACCGGTACCTCGAACTCTGCTCCGCTCTCGGCTTCCAGCGCATCGAATGCGGCGAGGGCTTCACGACGATCGATGCAGATCCGGCGACGATCGTCGACAGCGCTCACCGGCTGGGGCTGGCCGTGCAATACGAGGTCGGCCCGAAGCACGAAGGGCCGATGTCCGCCGCGACGATCGACGAGCTCCTCGACAGGTCCGCACGCTGGCTCGAAGCAGGCGCAGTCCAGGTCGTCGTCGAAGCGAGAGAGAGCGCCGTCGGCGTCGGCCTGTTCGACGAATCCGGTGGCCTCGATGCCCGTCTCGCCCATGCGTTCGCCGACCGCTTCGGGCTGGACGCCGTCACGTTCGAAGCTCCGACCAAACCGAGCCAGTTCGCGTTCCTCGATCTCTTCGGCCCCCCCGTCCGCCTCTCGAACGTCCGTCTGGAGGAGCTCCTGCGAGTCGAGATTTATCGGCGTGGACTCCATTCGGATGCATTCTTGCGGCCCAACCTCGCACCGGCAAAGCCCGGCGCGAGACCCTGATCCACCGATGCCCGCCGTCTCGATCGTGCCGGTGGTCACTCCTGCCGGGCTGGACGAGCTGTTCGTCGCCGATCCCGTCGTGATCGTGAGCGACGTGATTCGAGCGACGACCACGGCGACGACGGCGATCGCGCGGGGAAACAGGTGCATTCCGGTCGACTCGATCGCGACCGCTCACGCCGAGGCCGCGAAGCACACGGACGCCTTGCTCGTGGGAGAGCAGGGCGGCCATCCCGTCCCGGGGTTCGCACTCGGCAACAGCCCGGCTGCGGTGGACACGATTCGCGGGCGCACGGTCATCCTCCTCTCGACCTCGGGCACGCCCCTGCTCAGCGGCTCCCGCTCGGCGCGGGAGGTCTTCGTCGGCTGCCTGCGCAACACGACCGCGACGGTGAACGCGGCGTCGCGATCCACTCGCGACGTCGTGTTCCTCGCTGCGTGCACCCGCGGCGAGTTCAGAGACGAGGACCGCCTGTTCGGGGGCTGGGTCGCTCGCAAGCTCCTCGAACGGGGCTACGAGGCGGCCGACGAGCTCACTGCCGAAACCGAGGCGCACTGGGGCGCTGCCCCACCCGCGGCCTTACTCGGCAGCGCCAGCGTCGCCTTTCTCGAACGCGAGGGCCATCTGGAGGATCTCGACTTCATCCTCACCAGGATCGACGATCTCTCGTTCTCCGTCCGGATGGTGGACGGCGAACTCGTCATGAGCGAATGACGACTCCCAGGGCGTTCGTGTTCAAGGGTGTTCCCGCCCCGTTCCATCACGGTGCGCTCGGGGTCTGCCGAGCTCTGGGCCGCAGGGGCGTACAGGTGGCGGCGAACGACGAGTCCCGGTGGGCGCCGGCGCGTCGGTCCCGTTTCCGCAGCGAGAGCGTCATCTGGAGCCCCTGGCCGAGCGAAGCCGCATCCGCCGTCGAGCGTCTGCTGGCGTGGGGCGAACGACAGCAGGACCGCCCGATTCTCATTCCTGTCGACGATGCCGCCACGATCATCGTCGACACGCACCGCGAAGAGCTGTCGACGGCGTTCCGCTTTCCCGTGCTGCCTCCTGGCCTCGCCGAGCGGCTCTCCGACAAGTGGGAGATGGCCAGTCTGGCCACGGAGCACGGCGTCCCCACCGCCCGGGTGTCGAGAATCGAAACGGTGGACGCGCTCGACTCGCTCCTCGAGAGTTTCGGGCTGCCGGTCGTCGTGAAGCGAATCGCCGGCTGGTCCCTCAAGCGCGAGGCACGAAGAGCGTGACGCTTGCCCATACCGCCGAGGACGTCCATCAGGCCGCGAAGGAAGGCACCGACAACCTGCTTCTCCAGGAGTATCTCCCGGGTGGATCCGCGACGAGCTGGATGTTCAACGGATACTTCGACGAACAGAGTCGCTGCCTGTTCGGCCTCGTCGGATACAAGGTTCGCCAGTACCCGACGGACGGCGGCTTCACGACGCTCGGCCGGCTCGCCGAGAACGACGAGCTGCTGCAGACGGCGCTCGGGTTCTTCGAGCGGATCGGCTACGTGGGCATCGTCGACGTGGGCTTTCGCTTCGATGCCCGTGACGGCACCTACAAGCTGCTCGACGTCAACCCGCGCGTCGGATCGACGTTCCGCCTGTTCGCCGGCGCCGGCGGCGACGACGTCGTCTCGGTTGCCTACGACGACCTGACCGGGCGCGCACCGGGCGAGCCCGTGTTCTCGGCACCGGAGCGGACCTGGCAGGTGGAGCCGCACGACTTCCGCGCAGCAATCGATCTGCGGCGTGCCGGCCGCGCCTCGTGGCACGAATTGATCGCGTCGACCGTGCACGCCGACGAGCGCGCGTGGTGGTCACGTGACGATCCGGGGCCCTTCGTCGCCGCCGGCCTCCTGTCCGCAGCGCAGGGCACATCCGGCCCCCGTGTCGCGCGCCGCGCGGCCACCCGGGCCGCCGCGACCCAGAAGGCGCACTTCGAGGAAGCCGCACCGTACTGGCGTGACGTCTACGAGTCGCGCGACGACGACGTCGCCGCCCACGTCTACCGTGAACGATTGCGGAAGGCCCTCGACTACGTGAGCACGTGCTCGCTGCCTGCGAACGCCAAGGTGCTCGACGTCGGCGCGGGCGCCGGCGTCGCAGCGGTCGCGCTCGCAGCACGCGGGTTCGAGGTGACAGCCGTCGACTCTGCGGAGAACATGGTCCAACTCGCACGCGAGCGCGCGGCGAAGAATGGCCTCTCCGTCGAGACGCTCACGGCAGACGCACACGACCTCCCCGTCGCCGACGGGAGCGTCGACCTCGTGCTCGCGCTGGGGCTGCTCCCGTGGGTCGACGATCCGGCGGGCGTGCTCCGCGAATTCCGCCGCGTCCTGCGCACGAACGGCAGCGTCGTGCTGAGCGCCGACAACCGCTGGCGGCTCAACGAGCTCGCGGATCCCGCGCTCTCGGCGCTGGCGAGCCCTCTGCGGCGCCGCGCGGCGCCGTTCCTCCGGCGCGCCCGCGGCCGTCCGGAGCCGCCGTTTCAGGTGGCACGCCACAGTCCGCGCGAGCTTTCCACCCTGCTCGAGAACGCCGGGTTCGAGGTGCTGGCCACCAGCACGGTCGGGTATGGACCGATCACGTTCATGCGACGTCCGCTGTTGCGGGGGTCGACCGGGATCCTCCTCGATCGAACGCTGTCCCGTCACGAGACACGCCTGCTGCGGCGGATGGGAGTCCACACCATCACCTGCGCAAGGCTGCGCGCCTGACCGGGAGCGGCTCCGCCAGAGCGCTGACCCGCGTACCGGGGATCGACCGCCGCACGATCGAGGTCGTCGCCCCGCTCGCCGTCGTCGTCCTCGCCGTCGTTCTGGCATGGCTGGGCGGGGGCTATCAGGCGACCACCTGGTACGGCGGCGGCCTCGTCATCGGTGCCCTCCTGACGGTTCAGCTCTTCGGTGGAGCGGCGCGCCTCGAGCGATCGTCGGCGGCAACGGCCTGGATATTTCTGCTGGCGTTCGGCCTGTTCGAATTGCTCTCGATCCACTGGTCGAGCGCCCGGGGTGACGCGTGGGACGCGGCGAACAGAACGTTCGTCTATGCCTTCGTTCTCCTGCTGTTCGCAGGGTGGCGGTCGAGCCCCGGTGCGCGCCAGCGGTTGATCCTCTTCTTCGCGTTCGGCATCGCAGTGGTCGGCGTCGCCACCCTCTTCTCTGCCGCCGGCGATGTCGCGTCCGCTTTCGAAGCCGAACGGCTGTCTGCACCGACCGGCTACGCCAACGCGACCGCGGCGCTCTTCCTGATCCCCTTCTGGGCGGCGGTCTCCCTCGGCGGGACACCGCGGTTTGCGACCCCGTTGCGGAGCGCTGCCGTCGGCATCGCCGCCACCCTGGCGGCGGTGGCGTACGTGCCGGAGAGTCGCGGGGCCCTCTACAGCTTCCCCGTCTGCGCCGCGCTTCTGCTGCTGCTCGCGCGGAACCGCATCCGCACCGCGATCGCGCTCGCACTTGCCGTCGCGCCCACAGCGCTGCTCGTTCACCCGCTCTCCCGCCCCCTGGAAGCTGGCTCATCCGCTTCCCGGGCCACCGCGACTCATCATGCGGCCGTCCTGGCAATCGTCTGCGGCATCGGCGCGACGATTGCGGCGCTGGCGGCAGCAGCGATCGACGAGAGGCTGCCGCTGAAGGCGACGCCCCGCGTGGCGCTCGCCGCCCGGATTGCCGTTCTCGCGTGCCTCATGGTGTTGGCGTCCGTCGTCCTCCTGAACCACCCGTCGGCAGAGGCGTCGCACCTCTGGACGTCGTTCAAGAGCGACAACAACGGCCCGGCGACCGGAACGACACGATTCGGGACGCTCGGGAGCAACCGCTACGACTTCTGGCGCGTCGCCCTGCGCCTGGCGAAGGATCACCCTGTGGGCGGCGTCGGGGCGGGAAACTTCGGGGAGGAGTACCTCCAGTATCGGCGCACGGGCGAGCAGCCCGCCTACCCGCACAGTCTCGAGATGGGCTTGCTTGCCTCGACCGGCGCTATCGGGACGGCGCTGTTCGCGCTGTTCGTCGGCGCGGCAGGCGTTTCCGTCGTGCGACGCCGTCGTGACGGATCGGTCGAGGCAGCGATCACGGCGGGCGGGGCGACGGCGTTCGCGTACTGGCTGCTGCATGGTTCCGTCGACTGGCTCTGGGAGTTCCCTGCGCTCGGAATCGCCTCATTCCTCCTGCTCGGGTTGGCGATTGCCCCGTACCGGAGGCCAGGCGCCCCGCAGGGTGTCACCCGCGTCGACGTGCTGGCGGGCGCAGCCTGCCTCGTTCTCGCCGGGAGCTTCGTCGCGCCCTGGATCGCCGCCAGGCAGGTCGCACACGCAGCCGACGTATGGCGGCAGGACCCGGCGGCCGCCTACGCGACGCTCGACCGGGCGGCATCGTTCAACCCGGCGTCGGATGCGGCACCGCTCCTCGCCGGAACGATTGCGGCCGAGCGCGGTGACGTGCCGAACATGCGGTCGAGCTTCGAGCGGGCGATCTCGCGCGACCCGCGCAACTGGTTCTCACGGGTGCAGCTCGCGGTTGCGCTCGCGAACGAGAGCCACTGGCAGGCGGCCGACGACGCCGCCTCGATCGCCGCGCGATTGAACCCTCGTGAGCCCATCGTCGGCCAGATCATGGCGATGATCCGGCGACGAAGCCGCCCGAAGCCGTCTGCCGTGAACCACGCCGTCTACCGCGAATTGCGGCAACTTCCGGGTGTCCGCCGGTAGAGGCAAGTCCACTTCGACGGTAGGGGACGGAACCAGCCGAAGGGCTTGTTGACAGCACCCGGAGCAGGGCAGACAGTAAGCAGGGACAGAGGCGTTTATCTGGCCGAGGAACGAGCTAGACTAGCGACATCCATCGTTGTTAATTGGGGGGAACATCCGACCATGAAGAAGCTCACGATGACGTTCACCGCGCTTCTCGCCCTGGGGCTCACCGGGTCTGCGCTGGCCGGTTCCGGAGGCACCGTCGTGAGTGCGTACGGCGGCAAGGGCGGCGCTCCGGTCGGGAGTGTGCTCACACACCATCAGGGACCCGTCCACACGGCGGGAAAGCACGCCGGCACGTTGCCGTTCACCGGCCTCGACCTCACCGTATTCGCAGCCCTGGCCCTGCTTCTCATCGTCCTGGGCATCCTGCTCGTTCGTTCGAGCCGGTCCGGGCACGAGACGACCTGAGCCACGCGAGTCCCGGGAGATCCGGCCTCGGGCGGCCCGGATTCGCCATGACGGGCACAGGAGTAGAGTTCGACGCGGATCGCACCAGGCGCGGCTTCTCCTAGACCTCAGACCTAGGAGAAGCTGTCCGTTTTGGGCGCGGAGGCCGCGGGAAACGCAATCATGCTTCTGAATGACGAGGCGGACGAGTTACGTAACCGTCGGGTAGGAAACTCAACTGCGGTAGGGGAGAGGGGATCTGTGGCAAGTTTCGAGTCGGTCGACATGCAACTCGAGTTGCCGCCCGGCGCTGTCGCAACGCCGCTCGAAGGGAAGGCGTTTCCGGCCGCCAACGTGGCGCGACGTGCGTTGCACGATGGGCGGCTTCGCAGCATCCTCATCTTCCTCGGGTCGCTGATCGTCGCCTCGGCCTTCCAGAGCTCACCCAAGTCGGTGGCCTCCTCCTGCATCCTCTTCACGCTCTCGTGGACGATCTCCATCCACGTGCTCGAGCACTCCCTCCGCACGATCCGGGTCGTCGCGGGGCGTGCCGGCGTCGCTGCACTTGCATCGGTGACCGGGCTCGCCGTGGCAGGCAGTGCGAGCTTCTGGCTGCAGCCGCAGTTGGCCGACCGGGCCGAGGTCATCTCGATGGCCCTCGTCGTCCTCGGCACGATCCTCGCGCTGGAGGTCGCAAAGTCCAGGCTGGCAGTGCTTCGCAGCAGAGTCCTGCTGATCGGAAGCCGGACGACCACGTCCGAGCTGATCGCGCTCCTCGCGGTGAACCGCCAGACCCCGTTCAGCGCCGTCGGGGTCGTGACCGACGACGGCGACCGTGCCGAGACGAACGCCGGTGTTCCGATTCTGGTCCGGTCTCTGCGCTGCAGGACATCGTGCGAGACGCCGTACCCGACCTCGTCGTCGTCGCGGTCGACCGCGGCCGCCCAGAGGTGTTCTCGAGCCTCGGTAACGTCGCCGAGCTCGGCTTCCGAGTCGTCGGTCTGCCCGAGTTTCACGAGCATGCGTTCGGTCGCGTTCCGATCCGGCAGATGACCGACGCCTGGTTCATGAGCATCTTGCACCTGTACCAGCGGTCGTACTCACGGCGGTCGAAACGCGCCTTCGACATCGTCGTCTCCTTGCTCGGCATCTTGCTGACCGCGCCGCTGTTCCCCCTGATCGCACTGCTCGTCCACCGAACGAAGGGTCCGATCTTCTATCGACAGACGCGCCTCGGCGAACAGGGTCGGCCTTTCACCATTCTCAAGTTCCGCACCATGCGGACCGACGCCGAGACCAACGGGGCGGTCTGGGCGCAGGAGTTCGATCCTCGCATGACGAACGTCGGCCGCCTTCTTCGCGCCTCCCGTCTCGACGAGCTCCCACAGCTGATCAACGTGTTGCGGGGCGAGATGTCGATCGTAGGCCCACGGCCTGAGCGCCCCGAGTTCCTGAGCATGCTCGAGCAGAGCATCCCGTTCTGGTCGAGGCGTCACCTCCTCCGGCCGGGCATCACCGGGTGGGCTCAGCTGCGTGCGGGCTACACGGCGGACTCGCGCGCGACGGAGGAGAAGCTCTCCTACGACCTCTGGTATCTCCGTCACCAGAGCCTCGTCGTGGATGCCCTCATCTGCGCCCGTACGATCCCCTCGCTGCTCTTCGCTGCCGGGCGCTAGGTCGACGGTCGTGCCGATACGGGCCTTCGATCGCGCAGCACGGCTCCTCGCCGCCGGGCGACCCCGACAGCGCCGTCGGCGACCTCTCGCAGCGCTCGGAGTGTGGGTTACGGCTCGAGAGATGCGGAGAGCAGGATGAGGCCGATCGTCGCCGTCTCGGGGGGCGTCGCACTGCTGCTGGCGGCCTTCGGCACGACGTCGGCATCGGGGCGTGTGATCCACGGTGGGAGCGGCGCGGACGGATCCGTGTCGGCAGTCGTGAGATCCGTCGCCAGAGACCGAACCGTCATCGTGTCGTTCCGCGCGTCGGCATCGGCCTCGAGTCGCCGGCATGGCCTGGCGGCCGTCGGCGGCCGGGTGCTCAAGTCGTTCCGGGGCGGGACGGAGCTGGTCCGGGTCCCGTCGGGGACGGTCGCGGATGCCGTCAAGTCCCTCAGCGCCGACAACACGATTCGGTTCGCCGAGCCCGACTACCTGATGAGCGAGTCAGCCGCGAAGATCCCGAACGACCCCTCCTTCAACCTGCAGTGGGGGTACCGGAACACGGGGCAATCCGTGAACGGCATCTCGGGCACCGCGGGTGCCGACGAGCAGGCGACCCCCGCCTGGGGGGTGACCACAGGCAGCCGCTCGATCGTGGTCGCGGAAGTCGATTCGGGCGTCGATTACACCCACCCGGACCTCGCCGCCAACATCTGGTCGAATCCAGGCGGGATCAACGGATGCGCCGCCGGGACGCACGGCTACAACGTGCTGGCATCGACCTGCGACCCGATGGACGACGAGACGACGTACGGCGGCCACGGAACGCACGTCGCGGGCATCATCGGCGCCGTCGGAAACAACGGCCGGGGCGTCTCGGGCGTCAACTGGCAGACCACGATCCTGCCGGTGAAAGCGCTCGATTCGACGGGCTACGGCGACACGACCAGCCTCCTCTCCGCGCTCGACTGGATCCTGAAGGCGAAGCAGGCCGGAGTGAATATTCGAGTCGTCAACGACTCGGCGACCTTCGTGGGAACGGCGTACTCGCAGGCCCTTTCGGACGAGATCGATCTGCTCGGCCAGAACGACATCCTGTTCGTCACGGCGGCAGGCAACACCGGCGAGAACAACGACAACATCTCGGTCCGCCGCTATCCCTGCGGATACGACCGCCCGACGGAGATCTGCGTCACGGCCAGCAACCAGAACGACGCGTTGCCCTCCTGGGCGAACTACGGCCCGGCGACCGTCGACCTCGCCGCACCGGGCGACAACATCTATTCGACACTCCGCAACGGTACGTACGGGACCATCAGCGGCGGTTCGATGGCGTCGCCTCAGGTCGCGGGTGCCGCTGCCTTGATCCTGTCGACCACCGCGCTCTCCACCCCCGCTCTGCGGACCGACATTCTCAACAACGTCGATCCCGTGCCGGCGCTCTCCGGCCTCGTCCGCACCGGAGGACGTCTCGACATTTGCAAGGCACTCCCCGGCTGCACGTCGACGCCGCCGCCGCCGCCGCCGCCTGCGAACACTGTGCTGCCGGTGATCTCTGGCAGCGCCCAGCAGGGACAGACCTTGACGGTCTCCAACGGCTCCTGGACAAACAGCCCCAGCAGCTACAGCTACCAGTGGCAGCGCTGCACCAGCAGCTGCAGCCCGATCAGCGGCGCCACCTCCTCCAGCTACACCGCCCAGGCAGCAGACCTCGGCGACACCCTGAAAGCAACCGTCACCGCCAGCAACAACGGCGGCTCCGGCTCGGCCACCTCCAACCCGACCGCGGCCGTGCAGTCGGCGGGCTCGTCGGGGTCGAACGTGGCGGGGCAGGCGACGGTGACCGCCTCGTCGGAGAACGCCTCGACGCAGCAGTTGGCGGTCAAGGCGGTGGACGGTTTCACGGATGGGTGTTGTAGCGGCAACTACACGCATGAGTGGGCGACGATCTGGCAGCAGGCGGGTGCCTGGCTGAATCTGGCCTGGGCGACGCCGCAGACGTTGTCGTCGGTGGTCTTGTACGACCGGCCGAACCCGAGCGATCAGGTCTTGGCGGGAACGCTCAGCTTCAGCAACGGCACCCAGGTGCCGGTGGGAGCGTTGAGCAACGACGGCAGCCCGGTCACGGTCAGCTTCAGCGCCCGCACGGTCTCCTGGATGCGCTTCACGGTCACCCAGACAAGCGCCGCCACCGTCAACATCGGCCTGGCCGAGATCGAAGCCTGGACGAGCGCCGGCCCGCCGCCACCGCCACCACCGCCGCCGCCTGCGAACACTGTGCTGCCGGTGATCTCTGGCAGCGCCCAGCAGGGACAGACCTTGACGGTCTCCAACGGCTCCTGGACAAACAGCCCCAGCAGCTACAGCTACCAGTGGCAGCGCTGCACCAGCAGCTGCAGCCCGATCAGCGGCGCCACCTCCTCCAGCTACACCGCCCAGGCAGCAGACCTCGGCGACACCCTGAAAGCAACCGTCACCGCCAGCAACAACGGCGGCTCCGGCTCGGCCACCTCCAACCCCACCACAGCCGTCCAACCCGCAACCACGCCGCCGCCTGCGAACACTGTGCTGCCGGTGATCTCTGGCAGCGCCCAGCAGGGACAGACCTTGACGGTCTCCAACGGCTCCTGGACAAACAGCCCCAGCAGCTACAGCTACCAGTGGCAGCGCTGCACCAGCAGCTGCAGCCCGATCAGCGGCGCCACCTCCTCCAGCTACACCGCCCAGGCAGCAGACCTCGGCGACACCCTGAAAGCAACCGTCACCGCCAGCAACAACGGCGGCTCCGGCTCGGCCACCTCCAACCCCACCACAGCCGTCCAACCCGCAACCACGCCGCCGCCTGGGAACACTGTGCTGCCGGTGATCTCTGGCAGCGCCCAGCAGGGACAGACCTTGACGGTCTCCAACGGCTCCTGGACAAACAGCCCCAGCAGCTACAGCTACCAGTGGCAGCGCTGCACCAGCAGCTGCAGCCCGATCAGCGGCGCCACCTCCTCCAGCTACACCGCCCAGGCAGCAGACCTCGGCGACACCCTGAAAGCAACCGTCACCGCCAGCAACAACGGCGGCTCCGGCTCGGCCACCTCCAACCCGACCGCGGCCGTGCAGTCGGCGGGCTCGTCGGGGTCGAACGTGGCGGGGCAGGCGACGGTGACCGCCTCGTCGGAGAACGCCTCGACGCAGCAGTTGGCGGTCAAGGCGGTGGACGGTTTCACGGATGGGTGTTGTAGCGGCAACTACACGCATGAGTGGGCGACGATCTGGCAGCAGGCGGGTGCCTGGCTGAATCTGGCCTGGGCGACGCCGCAGACGTTGTCGTCGGTGGTCTTGTACGACCGGCCGAACCCGAGCGATCAGGTCTTGGCGGGGACGCTCAGCTTCAGCAACGGCACCCAGGTGCCGGTGGGAGCGTTGAGCAACGACGGCAGCCCGGTCACGGTCAGCTTCAGCGCCCGCACGGTCTCCTGGATGCGCTTCACGGTCACCCAGACAAGCGCCGCCACCGTCAACATCGGCCTGGCCGAGATCGAAGCCTGGACGAGCGCCGGCCCGCCGCCACCGCCACCACCGCCGCCGCCTGCGAACACTGTGCTGCCGGTGATCTCTGGCAGCGCCCAGCAGGGACAGACCTTGACGGTCTCCAACGGCTCCTGGACAAACAGCCCCAGCAGCTACAGCTACCAGTGGCAGCGCTGCACCAGCAGCTGCAGCCCGATCAGCGGCGCCACCTCCTCCAGCTACACCGCCCAGGCAGCAGACCTCGGCGACACCCTGAAAGCAACCGTCACCGCCAGCAACAACGGCGGCTCCGGCTCGGCCACCTCCAACCCCACCACAGCCGTCCAACCCGCAACCACGCCGCCGCCTGCGAACACTGTGCTGCCGGTGATCTCTGGCAGCGCCCAGCAGGGACAGACCTTGACGGTCTCCAACGGCTCCTGGACAAACAGCCCCAGCAGCTACAGCTACCAGTGGCAGCGCTGCACCAGCAGCTGCAGCCCGATCAGCGGCGCCACCTCCTCCAGCTACACCGCCCAGGCAGCAGACCTCGGCGACACCCTGAAAGCAACCGTCACCGCCAGCAACAACGGCGGCTCCGGCTCGGCCACCTCCAACCCCACCACAGCCGTCCAACCCGCAACCACAACCGCCACCTTCGGCACCACCACCATCGGCGCGAACTCCGACCCGATGCTCGCCAACCGCAAACGCGTCAACCACTACCAACTCACACAACCGGGAACGATCAGCAACCTCTCGGTCTACCTCGAACCCACCGGAACCAGCGGCAGCCAGACAATCCAAGGAATCATCTACACCGACAACACAGGCAGCCCCGGAACCCTCCTGGCCACCAGCACCGAACTCACCTTCAGCTCAACCCAACAAGCCGGCTGGTACGACCTCACCTTCGCCACCCCGATCACCCTCCCCACCGGCACCTACTGGATCGGCGTCATCACCGGCAACACCTCCTACATCGCCGCCTTCCGCTACAGCACCGCCACCAACAGCCGCGCCTACAACGTCAACCCCTACACCAACGGCCCCAGCACCACCTTCGGCACCCCCACCACCGACAACGAACAAATGTCCATCTACGCCACCTACACACCCTCCTAGCAGCAGTTGGGGACGACGACCTCACGCCCGGTTTCGTCCCGCCATCGTCGGCACGCGCGGCCGAACTTGGCGACTAAGAATTCATGAATTAAACGTTCCTTCCCGAGGGTCGTATGGGAAGATGACAACGAGCGGCATTCTCCGGGGAGAGAAGGCTTGAAAACTGCGGCAGGACTCTATGGCGTGACCCACTGCCAACCTCGGCGGCGTCTCGGTTCGGCCAGGTACGCGCGGCTTCTGTGTGCGCTCTGCTGCGTGCTCCTTGTCGGAGTTGCCGTAAGCGGTGCCCGAATCGCACGCACCGCGACCTCGTGTTCAGGCGGAAGCTTCTACGTGGTCGCGCACGAGGACGACTCGATTCTCTTCCAGACTCCCGACTTGCAGAGGGACATCTCGAACGGAATCTGCACCCGCACGGTGTTCGTGACTGCCGGCGACGCGGGTGGGCCGAGCAGCTACTGGCTGGCTCGTGAGGCCGGGGCCCGTGCAGCGTACGCGCAGATGGCCGGGGTCCCGGACAGCTGGACGCAATCCGACGCCGGTGTCCCGGGGCACCCGGTACCTGTCTTCACCCTCGACGGAAACTCGAACGTCTCGGTCGCCTTCATGCGGCTCCCAGATGGCAACTCGGATGGCTCCGGCTTTGCGACATACGGCAACGAGAGTCTCCAGAGCCTGTGGTTCGGCTCTCAAACCACACTGACTGCGGACGACGGAACTTCGAGTTACACGCGCTCGGATCTGATCTCGACGCTCGCCGCGCTGATGTCGGCCAGCGCACCGTCCTACGTGGGCTCGCAGGATTACGTCGGCCCACTCGGCGACGGTGACCACAGCGACCATCACGTATCGGCTCTCTTCGTGCAGGCCGCATCCCTGCAATACACGAATCCGCACATGCTGAACGGGTACCGCGGCTATCCGATCAGCCTTCTGCCCGTGAACTTGTCTGCGAGCGAGAGCCAGGCGAAGCAGACGACCTACTACACCTACTGCAACACCGTCGGAACCTGCTCCCCCAGCTACTCCTCATGGTGGGAGCGCGAGTACAGCCGAGGCCTCCAGTACAGCGGGCTTGCTCCGTCCTCCGGTGCCCCGGGGGCGTCCATCACGCTGCGTGGATCAGGATTCGCGGGGGCAACGGGAGTGACCTTCGGCGGTGTGTCGGCACCGTACGCGATCGACTCCGACACTCAGATCACAGCGACCGTCCCTGCTGGAGCACGCAGCGGGCCGGTCGTCGTCACCGTCCCGGCCGGGGCAGCAAAGGGACCGGCTCCCTTCGTCGTCACCGGGCCCTCGGGCTCGAACGTCGCACCCGTCGCGACCGTCACCGCGTCGACCCAGGCGGTCTTCGCCGAGGAATTCGCAACCAGCGCGGTCGACGGGTACACCGATGGGTGCTGCACGGGAGACCCCACGCATGAGTGGGCGACGAACGGAGAGCAGGCGGGTGCCTGGCTGAATCTGGCCTGGGCGACACCGCAGACGTTGTCGTCGGTGGTCTTGTACGACCGGCCGAACCCGAGCGATCAGGTCTTGGCGGGAACGCTCAGCTTCAGCAACGGCACCCAGGTGCCGGTGGGAGCGTTGAGCAACGACGGCAGCCCGGTCACGGTCAGCTTCAGCGCCCGCACGGTCTCCTGGATGCGCTTCACGGTCACCCAGACAAGCGCCGCCACCGTCAACATCGGCCTGGCCGAGATCGAAGCCTGGACGAGCGCCGGCCCGCCGCCACCACCACCGCCGCCGCCTGCGAACACTGTGCTGCCGGTGATCTCTGGCAGCGCCCAGCAGGGACAGACCTTGACGGTCTCCAACGGCTCCTGGACAAACAGCCCCAGCAGCTACAGCTACCAGTGGCAGCGCTGCACCAGCAGCTGCAGCCCGATCAGCGGCGCCACCTCCTCCAGCTACACCGCCCAGGCAGCAGACCTCGGCGACACCCTGAAAGCAACCGTCACCGCCAGCAACAACGGCGGCTCCGGCTCGGCCACCTCCAACCCGACCGCGGCCGTGCAGTCGGCGGGCTCGTCGGGGTCGAACGTGGCGGGGCAGGCGACGGTGACCGCCTCGTCGGAGAACGCCTCGACGCAGCAGTTGGCGGTCAAGGCGGTGGACGGTTTCACGGATGGGTGTTGTAGCGGCAACTACACGCATGAGTGGGCGACGATCTGGCAGCAGGCGGGTGCCTGGCTGAATCTGGCCTGGGCGACGCCGCAGACGTTGTCGTCGGTGGTCTTGTACGACCGGCCGAACCCGAGCGATCAGGTCTTGGCGGGAACGCTCAGCTTCAGCAACGGCACCCAGGTGCCGGTGGGAGCGTTGAGCAACGACGGCAGCCCGGTCACGGTCAGCTTCAGCGCCCGCACGGTCTCCTGGATGCGCTTCACGGTCACCCAGACAAGCGCCGCCACCGTCAACATCGGCCTGGCCGAGATCGAAGCCTGGACGAGCGCCGGCCCGCCGCCACCGCCACCACCGCCGCCGCCTGCGAACACTGTGCTGCCGGTGATCTCTGGCAGCGCCCAGCAGGGACAGACCTTGACGGTCTCCAACGGCTCCTGGACAAACAGCCCCAGCAGCTACAGCTACCAGTGGCAGCGCTGCACCAGCAGCTGCAGCCCGATCAGCGGCGCCACCTCCTCCAGCTACACCGCCCAGGCAGCAGACCTCGGCGACACCCTGAAAGCAACCGTCACCGCCAGCAACAACGGCGGCTCCGGCTCGGCCACCTCCAACCCCACCACAGCCGTCCAACCCGCAACCACGCCGCCGCCTGCGAACACTGTGCTGCCGGTGATCTCTGGCAGCGCCCAGCAGGGACAGACCTTGACGGTCTCCAACGGCTCCTGGACAAACAGCCCCAGCAGCTACAGCTACCAGTGGCAGCGCTGCACCAGCAGCTGCAGCCCGATCAGCGGCGCCACCTCCTCCAGCTACACCGCCCAGGCAGCAGACCTCGGCGACACCCTGAAAGCAACCGTCACCGCCAGCAACAACGGCGGCTCCGGCTCGGCCACCTCCAACCCGACCGCGGCCGTGCAGTCGGCGGGCTCGTCGGGGTCGAACGTGGCGGGGCAGGCGACGGTGACCGCCTCGTCGGAGAACGCCTCGACGCAGCAGTTGGCGGTCAAGGCGGTGGACGGTTTCACGGATGGGTGTTGTAGCGGCAACTACACGCATGAGTGGGCGACGATCTGGCAGCAGGCGGGTGCCTGGCTGAATCTGGCCTGGGCGACGCCGCAGACGTTGTCGTCGGTGGTCTTGTACGACCGGCCGAACCCGAGCGATCAGGTCTTGGCGGGAACGCTCAGCTTCAGCAACGGCACCCAGGTGCCGGTGGGAGCGTTGAGCAACGACGGCAGCCCGGTCACGGTCAGCTTCAGCGCCCGCACGGTCTCCTGGATGCGCTTCACGGTCACCCAGACAAGCGCCGCCACCGTCAACATCGGCCTGGCCGAGATCGAAGCCTGGACGAGCGCCGGCCCGCCGCCACCGCCACCACCGCCGCCGCCTGCGAACACTGTGCTGCCGGTGATCTCTGGCAGCGCCCAGCAGGGACAGACCTTGACGGTCTCCAACGGCTCCTGGACAAACAGCCCCAGCAGCTACAGCTACCAGTGGCAGCGCTGCACCAGCAGCTGCAGCCCGATCAGCGGCGCCACCTCCTCCAGCTACACCGCCCAGGCAGCAGACCTCGGCGACACCCTGAAAGCAACCGTCACCGCCAGCAACAACGGCGGCTCCGGCTCGGCCACCTCCAACCCCACCACAGCCGTCCAACCCGCAACCACAACCGCCACCTTCGGCACCACCACCATCGGCGCGAACTCCGACCCGATGCTCGCCAACCGCAAACGCGTCAACCACTACCAACTCACACAACCGGGAACGATCAGCAACCTCTCGGTCTACCTCGAACCCACCGGAACCAGCGGCAGCCAGACAATCCAAGGAATCATCTACACCGACAACACAGGCAGCCCCGGAACCCTCCTGGCCACCAGCACCGAACTCACCTTCAGCTCAACCCAACAAGCCGGCTGGTACGACCTCACCTTCGCCACCCCGATCACCCTCCCCACCGGCACCTACTGGATCGGCGTCATCACCGGCAACACCTCCTACATCGCCGCCTTCCGCTACAGCACCGCCACCAACAGCCGCGCCTACAACGTCAACCCCTACACCAACGGCCCCAGCACCACCTTCGGCACCCCCACCACCGACAACGAACAAATGTCCATCTACGCCACCTACACACCCTCCTAGCTGGACGCCGCGTCAGCCCGCAGGGTGCGTGACCGAGACGAGCTTTGCGTCGACGATGTAGCGGTGCGTGGCGAAGAAGCGGGGATGGCACGCCTGGAGCCTGAGGATCTCGGAGCCGTGGTCGCGCAGCACCGCGAGGTCGGTCGCCTCGACGACGTAGTGGCGCGTGACCCGGTACGTGAAGTGGCCGTACGGCATGTCGATGCTCACGTAGTCGCCGACCCGGATGTCGTTGATGTACGCGAACGGGGCGAGGTAGGTCGTGCGGTGGCCGGCGATGTAGATCAGGTGGCCCTGGCCGGGAAGAGCCGAGCCGAGGTAGTGGCCCGGGCCTAGTTTGAGCGTCGAATCGTCCGTCCCCTGGACGATCACCATGCTCAGCCCGAGGCGGCCGATGCGCAAGCGGCCCACCGGATCCCCCCGACGCAGACTGTGCGCGTAGATGCGAGCCTCGGCCGCGACGCTTCGACGCGGTGAGGCCTGCTCCGCTGGGGTCAGGCGGGGATGGAACTCCGCCGCGCGCCGGTTGTAGGAGCTCGAGAGCCGGGCCTGCTCGAAATGCGTGTAGAGCGCGGTGAACGGGTCCTGCCAGCGCCAGACGACCACCACCCAGACGAGTGTGAGGATCCCGGCGGCGAAGAGGACAAACCCGAGAATCCGCGCAGAGCGCCTCGCGACTCCACCGCGGCGCCCGAGGGCGCCTCTCGACTTCAGCGCGGGCGCTAGCCTCTGCACGCGGCTCATAGTAGGCCCGCCTGCCGGATCTGCTCGTCCCGCCGGCAGGCGCTGCCGACGTCAGGTCGTGACCACGGTGATCGTCACGGGCAGGGTGACCGTGACGCTGACGGTGGTGATGGTGGTAGTGGTGGTGGTGGTGGTGACCGTCTGGAAGTTGGTGACGGTCTGTGTATCGGTGACCGTCTGGGGCGGGGACGTAACGGTGGTCGTCGTCACGAGGGTGGTGGCGGACGACGGGCGGGGACGTGCTCGTGTGATCGACCACGACGGTGCTCTGGTTCGTGATCGTGCTCTGGTTCGTGACGACGTTCGTAAGAGTTCTGCGTCCTCACGGTGGGCACGAGCCGCGTCGAGGTGACGGTCGTCGTCCTGCCGTTGACCTTCACCGTCCGGCTGTGGACGACCGGGACGTAGTGCACGACCTTCCTCACGACGTAGCGCACACCGCCGGGCGTCGTCACGACCTGCCGGTCGACGACCGTCTGGAAGGCGGTGCTCGGCCGGACGACGACGCGACGCACCACCACGGGCACGCGCTTGACGGTGGTGCGGCCGTGCTCGTGCACCGTCACCACCTTGCGGATCGTCGTCTCGAGCACGTAGGCGCTCGACCCGCCGGAGGCGCTCGCGCCGCTCAGCCGGCCGGCGGCGAAGTAGCCGCCGACGAGAAGACCCGCGAGCAGGAGCACCGCGAGCGGAAGCTTCGCCTGCATCGAGACCTCGTTGCGCCACCACCAGCGCCAGAAGGCCGGTGAGCGCCAGTTGTTCCGAAACACCCTCTCCCCTTTCCGCTGGTGCAGGGACTGTAGCTGCGGTGGCGAATCGCGACGAGGCCGGCCTTCAGGAGCGGCACGGCGACTGCCGATAGAACTCACCATGCGGAATCTCGTGCTCGGCCTCTCGATCGGACTCGCCTGCCTGCTGGTCGGCGGAACGGCGTTCGCCCTGCTCGGGGTGATCGTCGTCGCACCGGCCGTCGCCGCGCTCCTCCCGGCGCGCCGCCTGCCCCTCGACGACCTACGGTCCTAGAGGCTCGACTCGACCCGTGCCGCTCAGGAGAGCGCGCGCTGGAGCGCCGCTCGGTCGGTCGGTTCCCCGTGCGCGGGCAGCACGAGCTCGATCGGCAGGTCGAGCAGCGGCCGAAGCCGTACGGCGACGTCGTCCCGCGTCACGTGCTTGCGGCCGCCGAGCTGGATCTCCAGTCCCTTGCCGAAGTCGGAGAGCGAGTCACCGGTGACGATCACGCCGATCTGGGGCAGCCAGAGCACGAAGTCGTTCTCCTCGCGGCCGGCGTAGGCGGTGATCCCGAACGGCCACGCGCCGGGACCGTGGAAGTACCCTTCGCCCTCGCCCGCCCGCAGCCACGCGAGGTCCTCGCTCTCCATGCCGCGGACGCGTTCGGGGTCGACGCCGAACTTCTCGACCCAGTCCTCCCAGGTGTCCGCCGGCGGCGTGTGCACGGGCAGTCCGAGCCGGCGGGCGTCGCGCTCGTGGTACGGCGCGGTCAGGACGACGGCGGTCGCCCGGTCGCGCAGCTCGTCGGGAACCGCGAGCGGATCGAAGAGCAGGACGTCGTCGCCGAGGGCGATCCCGTACGAGGACACGAGCTCGGGCCACTCCTCCTCGTCCCAGTCGGGATGCCGCGACTGCCAGTGCCAGACACCCGGACGCACCTCCCGCATGGATCGGATGCTACGCCGGTCGACTGCGGCCACGTAGAAAAAGCCCCGTTGCCGGGGCTTTTTCCGTAGCAGGCCTGTAAGCCGGATCCTGTCGAGGGTGACCATCCATCTCTGCAGCTACCCGGGCCCTGGGCGGGCAGCCTCGTGGCGGGCCCTGTTCGCCTTGCACCGGACGGGGTTTGGCAAGCCGCCGCGTCACCGCGACGCTGGTGGGCTCTTACCCCACCGTTTCACCCTTACCGCGGGCGACACGCGCCCGCGGCGGTTTGCTTTCTGTTCCACTTTCCGTCGGCTTTCGCCGCCTGGCTTGCGCCAGCGTCCTGCCCTTCGGTGTCCGGACTTTCCTCGACCGGCGAGGCTGCTCGCAGCGCCCGCCGGCCGCGGTCACCCGGCCTGCGCCCCGGATTGTAGATGGTTTCGCGCCGATTTCCTGGCCGCGCGGGCGAGCCCGGCGAGCTCGTGGAGGGCGCCCTCGGCTTCGGCCGCGTCACGGTCGCGCAGCGTCGCGTGCACGTTGCGCCCGGCCGTGTCGACGTGCACGCTCGCGAGCCGGAGCCGCCGCTGCAGCGGCCCCTGGACGTGGCGCAGGCTCTGCACCTTGTCGAGCGGCACCCAGCAGCTGACGCGCCTGATCCGCCCGCTCCGCGTGAAGACGCAACGGTCGCTGCGCCCCCAGGCGAGCATCCGGTAGCGCACGGGGCTCTTCCAGCGCGCCCGCGGCGGCGGCGGCGAGAAGGCGGGCGGCCGCCCGTCGAGGATGCGATCGACGAGCGCCTCGGCGGCGCGGCGGCTCCCGACCGGCAGCACGGTGCGCAGCGCCCGCCGGGCCTCCTGCGCCTCGCCCTTCGACCGCTGCCGTCCGGCCAGGTCGACCTGCAGGCGGCACCAGCCGAGGCGCCGCCAGAGAAACGGCTCGACCATCCGCACCGCCTGCACCCGGCCCGGGCGGATCGTCTCCGCGGTCAGCGCGACGAGGCCGCCCGAGAGCTGCAGCCCCTCCGGCACCTCGGCGACGGTCAGGCGGTACTCCTGGTTGAAGCGGCGCCAGACCACGGTGGCGACCCCGACCAGCCAGACGGCACCGCCGCTGACGAACGCGGCGGCCGCCTGCGGCGCGTAGACGGCGGTGACGGCGAGGACGACGAGGACCGCCTCGGCGAAGATGCCGACGTCGCTGATCAGGATCGAGGCGACCAGCCGACCGGTCGGCACCGCGCTGACGACGACCTGCTCCCTGCCTGCGCCGGCCGGCGGAGGCGACGCGTCGCGCTGCTCGTGACGGGCGCCCCGGGCGAGCGCCAGCAGCCGGTCGCGCAACGGCTCGGCGTCCCGCTCGGCGACGTACGCGAGGCGGGCGGTCGAGCCGGTCGCGCCGCCCATCCGCAGGCGCAACTCGGCCACCCGCAGGACGCGCGCCATCCCCGGCCGGATCACGTCGACCGCCTGCACCTGCTGCAGCGGGAACCGCAGCGACTGGCGGCGCAGCACCCCGGTCTCGATGCGGAGATCGTCACCGTCGATCCGCCAGCGTGTGACGAGCCACGAGACGAAGCCGAGCAGCACGAGCACGCCGACGATCGCGAGCTGCACCAGCTCGCCGCTCGGGTTGCGACCGGCGGCGAGCGACGGCAGGAGCACGATCGCGATCGCGATCGTCGTCCGGCCGCCGCGCACGATCGGCGAGAGCGGGTGCAGGCGCAGCCAGCCCTCGCCGCCGGTCAAATCCCCGCCGCCTGCGCCTGCCCGAGCTCGGCCAGGCGGTCGCGCAGCCGCGCGGCCTCACCCTGCTCGAGGCCGGGGATCCGTGCGTCGCTGGCGGCCGCGGCGGTGTGCATCTTCACGGTCGCGAGACCGAACGCGCGCTCGAGCGGCCCGGCGGTCACGTCGACGAACTGCATGCGCCCGTACGGGACGATCGACAGGCGGCTGAAGAGTACCCCGCGGCGGACGAGCAGATCGTCGTCCTGCTCCGAGTACCCCCACGACTCGAAGCGGCGGCGGACGAACCGCTCCGCGACGACGCCTGCGACGAGAATCGCCGCGGCACACGCACCCGCGAGGAGCGGGTCGACGAACGAGACGCCGGCGCCCGCACCGGCTGCGGCCGCCACCGTCGCGACCGCGACCTCCGCGCGTCGCAGGCGCAGCAGACGGGGCGACGGCCGTCGCCACCCGGCGTCGGCGGCATGCTCGCTCCCCACCACGCCGCGAGTCTATGTCGCGGGGTCAGCCTGCTCCGGCGTCGACCGGCAGCGGCGCTGCGAGCGCGTCGTCGTCACCGAGCTGCGCGCCGCATTCGGGGCAGAAGATCGAGCCGCCGCGCGCGTGCATGACGAACTCGCCGCAGCAGAGGCACTCCAGCGAGGCTCCGCGAAGCAGTGCGACGAGCTCCTGCTCGAGCGAGCGATGCAGCGAGGCGACCGAGCCGCTCATAGCTCCCGGAAGACGCCGACCACCCGGCCGAGGATCGCCACGTGGCGCGTGTAGATCGGCTCCATCGTGCTGTTCTCCGGCTGCAGCCGCACCCGCCCGTCCTCGCGATAGAAGGTCTTGACCGTCGCCTCCTCGACCGTTTCGTCGTCGCCGGCCAGGGCGACCACGATCTCGCCGTTGCGAGCGTCCTGCGTCCGCTGGACGATCACGAGGTCGCCGTCGAGGATGCCCGCCTCGATCATCGACTCGCCCTTGACGCGCAGCAGGAAGTCGCCCTTCGTGCCGGCGGGCAGCGCGAGGTACTCCTCGATGTTCTGGTCGGCGAGCAGCGGCCCGCCGGCGGCGATCTCGCCGAGCAGCGGCAGGCGCGCGACGTCGGCGAGCTCGGCCGGCTGCGACTCCGGCTCGCGGCGCTCCCGGCCGATCAGCTCCAAGGCCCGCGGCTTCGTGGGATCGCGGCGCAGCAGCCCGGCGCGCTCGAGGTTCGCCAGGTGCGCGTGCACGGTCGAGGGCGAGGCGAGGCCGACGCGCTCCCCGATCTCGCGCACCGTCGGCGGATAGCCGTGGGAGTCGACGTACTCGACGAGGAAGTTCCAGATCTCCTGCTGGCGGGCGGTCAGCACCTGCGGCCTCCGGGGGGTCGACGACTGGTCGAACGTGTGTTCGTCACCAGCCTAGAGACTCCTCCGGACGCCGTCAACCGGCCCCGGGAGCCGCCGGTGGCCGCTCCCGGTCGTACTGCCGTGGGGGCCGTACGAAGAAGCCGCCCCGGGGGGCGGCTCTCGTTCATGCGCTGGAGAGGACTTGAACCTCCACGACCGCAATGGCCACTAGGCCCTCAACCTAGCGCGTCTACCAATTCCGCCACCAGCGCAAGGGCGGCCGTAGTGTAGCCGCGCCCGGCGGGACCGGGGCCGTTCCGGCAGACTGCCGCCGATGGCCGAGGACTGGCGGATCAGCGTCACGCTCGACGACCACGGCTCCGGCCGGCTGCTGCGCGCGCTGCACGAGCGGGAGGTGCGGAACGACCTGCGCGAGGAGCTCGGCGGCCGCGTCGCCGTCTCGAGCGACGGCCCGACGATCTTCCTCTACGCCGACACGCGCCATGCGGCAGAGGCCGCCCAGCAGGTCCTGCGCGACGTGCTCGCCGAGCATGGCATGGAGGGCGAGGCACGGCTCGACCGGTGGCACCCGATCGCGGAGCGCTGGGAGGACGCGAGCGTGCCGCTGCCGCGCACCGACGCCGAGCGCGCCCGGGAGGAGCGGCGCCGGAGCGAGCTCGAGGCGGCGTCGGGGATCGCCGACTGGGAGGTGCGCGTCGAGCTGCGGCGGCACGAGGACGCGGTCGCGCTCGCCGACCGGCTCGACGAGGAGGGGCTCCCGGTCGTGCGCCGCTGGACCTACCTGCTCGTGGGAGCCGCGACGCGCGAGGAGGCCGAGACGCTCGCGGCGCGCCTCCAGTCCGAGGCGCCCGACGGCGCGACGGTGCAGGTCGAGCCGGGGATGGCGGTCGTCTGGCAGCTCTACCCGGCCAACCCGTTCGCCGTCTTCGGCGGCCTCGCCGGCTGACGGTCAGGCGATCGGCGCGAGCTCGCGCTCGAGCGTCGCACGCTCGCCCTCGAGCCACGGCGGCAGCGAGAGCCCGTGGCCGAGCGTCTCCTGCGGCTCGTCGACGAGAAAGCCCGGGCGGTCGGTGGCGATCTCGAGCAGGATCCCGTCGGGCATCCGGAAGTAGATCGACCGGAAGTACTTGCGGTCCTGGATCGGCGTGGGCCGGAGCCCGAGCGCGCCGAGGCGCTCGTGCCAGCGCTCCTCCTCCTCGTCGGTCTGCACGCGCCAGGCGACGTGGTGCGACGGTGCCGGCGCCGATCAGCGCCGCCTCGTCGGCCGGGGCTGCGAAGTGCAGCGGCGCCTCCGGGGCGAAGATGCCGGCGTAGAGGTCGGCGTTCCCGATCAGCTCCACGTCGCGCAGCCGCACGCGCTCGCCGGGGTGGAGCCGCAGTCGCAGCCCGTCGGGGTCGACCTCGGCCCGCTCGGCGCCGACGAACGGCGTCTCGAGCCCGACGGAGGCGAGCGTGCCCCGGCCGAGCCTGCCCGGCTCGGCGCGCGGCCACTCGAAGAACGTGAGCAGCGACCCCGGCGATCCCGCCTCGTCGCCGAAGTACAGGTGGTAGCTGTGCGGATCGTCGAAGTTGACGGTCTTCTTGACGAGCGCGAAGCCGAGGCCGCGGTAGAAGTCGAGCGTCTGCTGCGCGTCGGAGCAGACGCACGTCACGTGATGCAGACCCGCGAGCTGCACGAGCGCGATTCTACGCGGCGCTACTTGAGCAGGCGGAAGAGCAGGATCGTGTTGCCGAAGAAGAGCAGCGCCACCACCACCGTCACCCGGGTCAGGTTGCGCTCGACGATATGCGTGCCGCCCTGCGAGGCCGGCGTGAAGCCCATCCCGGCGAGCCCCGCGTCGCGGCCGGAGTGCATGAGGATCAGCCCCACGAGCGCGGCGGAGAGCAGGACGTGAACGACGGCGAAGAAGGCCAGCATCGCGGCCGGAAGGGTAGCTAACGCCCCGCGGCGTCGAGGATCGCCCGCACGAGCTCGACCGCGATCTGGTCCTTCGTCACGTAGCCGACCGCGCCGGCGGATCGCGCCCGCGACACGTCCTGGGTCGCATCCGAGCCCGTCAGCACGACGACCCGCGTCCCGGGCACCTGCTCGTGAATCTCCCTGGTCGCGTCGATCCCGTCCATCACCGGCATCGCGATGTCCATCAGGACGACGTCCGGCTCCTGCTCGCGCGCGAGCGAGACCGCCTCCCGGCCGTCGGCGGCCCGACCGACGATCGCGATGCGCCCGTCGGTCGAGAGAATCGCGTCGAGCGCCTCGGCGAAGAGCCGCTGGTCGTCGGCGATCAGAACGCGTACCCGCTCGGCTCCCATGAAGAAGTACCTTACGCGTCATCGACGAGGTCGAGGCACGCCGGAAGATCCACGATCTTCTCCTGACCGGGGACAACCGCCTGAAGCAGGGCGTCGCCGCCGAGAAGATCCGCCAGAGCTACGAGCAGGCGCTCGAGCTCGCGGTCGAGCACGGGCTCGAGGCGGGCGTACGACCGCTCGTCGAGCTCAGGCTGGCCGACCTCGAGCGGCTCGCCGGAGGATCGCCTCCACCCGTTCCGCCTGCAGCCTGACGTCGTGGCCGGCGGCGGCCGCGCGCGCCTGCTCGTTGGGAACGGGCAGCGCCGCGGCGGACTCGAGCGCTCGTGCCAGCTCGCGCTCGTCGAGCGGGTCGACCAGCACGCCGGCCCCGGGCGGCACGAACTCCGGCGGCCCGCCGACGCGCGTCGCGACCACGCTCCGCCCGCACGCCATCGCCTCGAGGATCGCCTGCCCGAAGGGCTCGATCAGGGCCGGCGCGCAGACCACCTGCGCCGCCGCCAGCCACCCCGGCACCTGGTCGTGCGGGACGCGCCCGACGACACGCACGCCGTCGCGCCCGTCGAGCTCGGGGCGGAGCGGCCCGTCGCCCACGTAGGTGAGCGAGCCGCGCCGCAACGACGAGAACGCGTCGGCGAGGCGAACGACGTTCTTCCGCGCGGTCAGCGAGCCCACGTGGAGGAAGGCAGGCGCCTCGAGCCGCTCGACCGGCTCGACCGCGCCGAACTGTTCGAGATCGACGCCCGAGTCGACCACCTCCGTCTTCCCGCGGGCCTCCGGGACGCGCTCCTCCAGCTCCCGCCGCAGGTACTCGGAGACGGCGATCACGGTCGCCGCCCGCCGCACGACCGTGCGCGTCAGGCGGGCGATGCCGGGGATCGCGCCCACGTTGCGGACGTCGCGGCCGTGGGCGGTGACGACGAGCGGAGCGTCCACGCGCGAGGCGATCAGCCCGGCGGGGACGAGGAAGTGCGCCCAGACGACGTCGGGGCGCCGTGCCGCCCGGGCCCGCCGGGCGAGATCGAGGAAGCGGAGCTTGCCGCCGCTCCGCCGGTCGAGCACCGCCAGGTCGACGTCGTTCCCCCGCGCGCGCAGCGCGCGTTCCTGCTGGGCGACGAACGTGCCGAGGTCGGGGTCCGCCGGGCCCGGGTACATCTGCGAGACGATCAGGATCCTCACCGCGCGCGGCGGTCGTGCTCGCCCCACTCCTCGCGCAGCACCCCGCAGATCTCGCCGACCGTGCAGCGCACGCGCAGCGCCTCGCGCATCACCGGCAGCATGTTCGCCGTGCCGCGCGACGCGTCGCGCACCGCGGCGAGGGCCGCCTCCGCCTCGTCGGCGTTCCGCTCCGAGCGGACACGCGCCGTCCGTTCGAGCTGGCGTCTCTCCGCCTCCGGGTCGAGCGCGTGCAGCTCGATCGGCTGCTCGTCGTCCGCCTGGAAGCGGTTGACGCCGACGATCACGCGTTCCGCTCCCTCCACCTGCTGCTGCCAGCGGAACGCCGCGTCCTCGATCTCGCCCTGGACGAAGCCCTGCTCGACCGCCTCGACGGCGCCGCCGAGCTCGTCGACGCGGCCGACGAGCTCTTCCGCGCGACGCTCGAGCTCGTCGGTCAGCGATTCGATGTAGAACGACCCGCCGAGCGGATCCGCGGTCGCCGTCGTCCCGGCCTCGTTCTGCAGGATCTGCTGCGTTCGCAGCGCGATCGTGGCGGCATGCTCGGTGGGGAGCGCGAGCGCCTCGTCGAACGAGTTCGTGTGCAGCGACTGGGCGCCGCCGCAGATCGCCGACAGCGCCTGCACCGCGACCCGCACGATGTTGTTCTCGGGCTGCTGCGCGGTCAGCGTCGAGCCGCCGGTCTGCGCGTGGAACCGCAGCGCGAGCGCCTTCGGGTTGGTCGCCCCGAACCGCTCGCGCATCACCCGCGCCCAGAGGCGCCGCGCCGCGCGGAACTTCGCGACCTCCTGGAAGAAGTCGTTGTGCGCGTTGAAGAAGAACGAGAGGCGGGCGCCGAACTCGTCGGGCGAGAGCCCCGCGTCGACGGCGGCGGCGCAGTAGGCGATGCCGTTCGAGATCGTGAACGCCAGCTCCTGCACGGCCGTCGAGCCGGCCTCGCGGATGTGGTAGCCGGAGATCGAGATCGTGTTCCACGAGGGATCCGCTCGGCGCAGTAGGCGAAGAGGTCGGTGGTCAGCCGCATCGAGGGCCGCGGCGGGAAGATGTAGTTCCCGCGGGCGATGTACTCCTTGAGGATGTCGTTCTGCACCGTGCCCCGGAGCGCCGCGCCGTCGACGCCCTGGCCCTCGGCCACGAGCTCGTAGAGCAGGAGCAGGAGCGACGCGGGAGCGTTGATCGTCATCGACGTCGAGACCTCACCGAGCGGGATCCCGGCGAGCAGGAGCTCCATGTCGGCGAGCGAGTCGATCGCGACGCCGGTGCGACCGACCTCGCCCAGCGCCCGCGGGTCGTCGGAGTCGTAGCCGAGCTGGGTCGGCAGGTCGAACGCGATCGAGAGGCCCGTCTGCCCGCGCTCGAGCAGGTAGCGGTACCGCGCGTTCGACTCCTCCGCCGAGGCGAAGCCCGCGTACTGCCGGATCGTCCACGGGCGCCCGCGGTACATGTCCGGGTACGGCCCGCGCGTGTAGGGATACGCGCCGGGCGGCTCGAGCTCGTGCGGGAGGCTCGGGTAGACCGGCTCGACCTCGATCCCGGACTCCGTCTCGCGGTGGTCGGTGGCGGCCATGAGCCGAAGTATGCTCGCGAGGTGCGCGTGCTCGCCTCGGTGCTCGCCCTCACCGCCCTCGCCGCCGCCGGCCCCGCCCAGGCGCGGGGCGGGTCGAAGGGCTGTCCCCTGCTCGGCGGGTCGATCTCCTACGTCCGCGGGACGACGAGGCACGTCGTCTCGCTCGCGACCTGCACCGACCGTGCCGGCGGCGCGGCCGCGCCCCGCCTGCCGGGCGTGCAGACCGCACCGGCGCGGGCCGGGCGCCAGTGGATCCGCGTCGACGGACGGACGGTCTGGTCGGGCCGCGTGAACGGTCCGGTGCTGGTGATCTCGCTCTCGCCCGACCGCCGTTGGCTCGTGTTCGCGATCGATCCACAGGCCTCGGCGTCGCTCGCGGCCGACGGGCTCCGCCTGCGGGTCGTCGGGACGACGGGTGGAGCGGCGCACGTGCTGGGTCCCGCGCTGCCGTACGCCGACTACGTCACGTGGTGCGGAGACGGCCTCGTCTTCGTGGAGGGAGGAGACCGCATCGCGACCGACGCGAAGCAGCTCGTCGCGGCGGCACCGCCCGCCTGGCGCGCCCGCGACCTGTGGCCGGGGAGACGGCGGTCGTTCGCCTCGCCGGCCTGCGACCCGTCCGGCGACGGCGTCGCCGTGCTCACGCAACGCTCCAGCACCGACGCCCGCTTCTTCTCGACGCGCTGGCAGCTCTGGTCGGTCTCGCTCGCCGGCGGCCGGCGCCTGCTCGACCGCCCGCCGGCCGGCTGGGCCGACGAGTCGCCCGCCTGGTCACCCGCCGGGAACGGGCTCGCGTTCGTGCGCGAGCGGAAGGGGTACGGCACGCTCGTCGTGGCCTATCGCGGCGTCCACCCGATCGCGCATCTCGGTTACAGCCTCGGCTACTACGGCCACCACGCGTGGAGGACCGCATGGCGTCGGTGAGCATCCGCCTCTTCGCCGGCCTGCGCGAGCGGGCCGGCTTCGACCGCCGCGAGATCGAGGCGGCGACCGTGGCCGACGTCTGGCCCGCCCTCGGACTCGGCGACGAGCCCGACGGGCTCCTCTACGCCGTCAACAAGGCGTACGCCGAGCACGCACGGCCGCTGGCCGACGGCGACGAGGTGGCGGTGATCCCGCCCGTCTCCGGGGGAGCCTTCCTGCTCAGCGACGAGCCGCTCTCGCTCGACCGCGCGGTCGCGGAGGTGGCGAGCGACGAGGCCGGGGCGATCGCCACCTTCACCGGCACGACCCGCGTCCACTCGCGCGGGCGCACGGTCACCCACCTCGACTACGAGGCGTACGAGGGAATGGCCGAACAGGTGATGGCGGAGATCGCGGAGGCCCTGCAGGCTCGGTACGAGGTGTCGGGGATCGCCATCCACCACCGCGTCGGCCGCGTGGGGATCGGAGAGACGTCGGTGGTGATCGCCGTCTCCGCGCCGCACCGCCGGGACGCCCTCGCCGCGTGCCGCGACGCGATCGACGAGCTGAAGGAGCGCGTGCCGCTGTGGAAGAAGGAGGTCTACGAGGGCGGCGAGGAATGGATCGGCCGCGGCTCGTGAACGACGACTACGACTACCGCGGCTACGAGCCGATCCATCCGGGCGGGCCCGACTGGCGCACGCGCGCGAAGCGGGCGCTCGGCCCGCTCGCGGCGATCGGCCTGGCGCTCGCGAAGTGGTCGTTCCTGCTGCTCAAGGCGTCGACGATCTTCATCGCGGTCGCCGCGTACGCCCTGATCTGGGGCTGGCGGTTCGCCGTCGGGATCGTCGTCCTGATCCTGCTGCACGAGCTCGGCCACTGGATCGAGGCCAAGCGCGAGGGCCTGAACCCGAAGCTCCCGATCTTCGTCCCGTTCCTCGGGGCGTACGTGCGCTACACGCGCGGCAACCCGTGGCAGACGGCGCGCGTGGCGATCGCCGGCCCGATCCTCGGCGGCCTTGCGAGCCTCGGCTGCTACCTGCTCGCCCGCTCCCAGCATTCCGACCTGCTCCGCGCGCTCGCCTACTTCGGCTTCTTCCTGAACCTGTTCAACCTGCTGCCCTTCGGCATCTTCGACGGCGGCGCGGTGTGGCGGTCGGCGCGCTGGCTCCGGCTCGGCGGCGCCCCCGCGAAGGCGCAGGTCGCCTACGTCCTCTACTTCGGCACCGCGATCGCGCTCGGCCTCGGCATGTGGGCCTCGCACGTCACCCAGCACCGGCTGTGACCGACGACCGCCGCATCCTCGACCACCCGAGCTCCTTCGACATCGACGTGTCGGTGGCGAAGATCGCCGACGAGTTCCGTGCCGGCTTCGAGAAGGTCGCGCTGATCGACCGGCCGGCGGTGGCGCTCTTCGGCTCGGCGCGGGTCGCCGAGGGCAGCGAGCCGTACGAGGCGGCGCGCGCCGCCGGACGGCGCTTCGCGGCCGAGGGCTGGGCGGTCGTCACCGGCGGGGGCGGCGGCGTGATGGAGGGCGCGAACCGCGGCGCCCGCGAGGGCGGCGGTCTGTCGGTCGGCTTCAACATCGTGCTGCCGCACGAGCAGGACGCGAACCCGTACCTCGACATCGAGCACACCTTCGACCACTTCTACGCCCGCAAGGTCTGCTTCGTCCGTCCCTCGGAGGGCTTCGTGATCTTCCCGGGCGGCTTCGGCACGCTCGACGAGCTCTTCGAGTCGCTGACGCTGATCCAGACCGGCAAGATCCTGCACTTCCCCGTCGTCCTCTTCGACTCGACGTACTGGAGCGAGCTGCTCGACTGGATCAGGAGGCGGCTGCTGGCCGAGGGGATGATCTCCCCGGACGACGTCGAGCTGCTGCGCCTGACCGACGACGTCGACGAGGCGGTCCAGCACGTGCTCGAGTGCTACGAGCGCCGGTGCGCCGGCGCGCCGGCGGCGCCCGAGAAGGAGGACGCACAGTAGGCGTGGAGCTACGAGACCTCCCATCGGTGGACGAGCTCGCCCGGGCGGCCGACGACCCCCTGGCCGTCGAGCAGGCACGGGCGCTGATCGACCGGGCGCGCGCGGAGATCCGGGCGGGGACAGACCCCGGCGACCTCGCCGAGCGGCTCCGCGACGAGCTGGCCGCGGCCCGGGCGCCGAGCCTCCGGCGCGTGCTGAACGCGACGGGCGTGCTCGTGCACACGAACCTCGGTCGCGCCCCGCTCCCCGAGGCGGCGCTCGCGCGGGCGCTCGAAGCGGGACGCGGCTACTCGAACCTGGAGTACGACCTCCAGGCGGGCGCGCGCGGCTCCCGCCAGGATCACGTGACCCGGCTCCTGCAGCGGCTCACCGGCGCCGAGTCGGCGCTCGTCGTCAACAACAACGCGGGGGCGCTGCTGCTCGCGCTCGCCGCCCTGGCCGAGGGGCGCGAGGTGGTCGTCTCGCGCGGCGAGCTGATCGAGATCGGCGACGGCTTCCGCATCCCCGACGTGCTGGCGCGGTCGGGTGCGCGACTCGTCGAGGTGGGGACGACGAACCGCACCGCCGCCGCCGACTACGACCGCGCCGTCACGGACGCGACCGCGCTGCTCCTGCGCGTGCACCAGTCGAACTTCCGGGTGGTCGGGTTCGCGGAGCGGCCGACGCTGAGCGACCTGAGCGCGGTCGCCCGGCGGCGCCGGGTGCCGCTCGTCGACGACCTCGGCTCGGGCGCGCTCGTGGAGCTCGGGGACGAGCCGACGGTACGTGCGGCGCTCGCCGGCGGGGCCGACCTCGTCTGCTTCAGCGGCGACAAGCTGCTCGGCGGGCCGCAGGCCGGCATCGTCGTCGGGCAGGCCGAGCTGGTGGAGCGGCTGCGGCGCCATCCCCTGCACCGCGCACTACGGATCGACAAGCTCAGCCTCGCCGCGCTCGAAGGCACGCTGCTCCTGTACCTCGACCCGGAGCGGGCTTTGCGCGAGCTTCCGGTGCTGCGGATGCTCCGCGAGGACGCTGCGGGCGTGCGGGCGCGGGCCGAGCGCCTCGCGGCCGCGGTCGGCGGTGACGTCGAGGAGACGGTCGCCCGGGTCGGCGGCGGGGCGCTGCCGCTCGCCGAGCTCCCGTCGTTCGCGTGCGCCGTCGAGGAGTCGCTCGCGGGCCCGTTGCGACTCGCCCCCACCCCGGTCGTCGGGATCGTGCGTGACGGCCGGCTGCTGCTCGACTGCCGCACGCTGGCGGAGGACGAGCTCGACGAGGTCGCCGCCGCCGTTCGCGCATGCCGCTGACGGTCGGCACCGCCGGGCACATCGACCACGGCAAGACGTGGCTCGTCCGGGCGCTCACCGGCAGGGACACGGACCGCCTGCCCGAGGAGCGGGTCCGCGGCATCTCGATCGACCTCGGCTACGCGCCGCTCGAGCTCCCCGGTGGGCGGCGGCTGTCGCTCGTCGACGTGCCGGGCCACGAGCGGTTCGTCCGCACCATGATCGCCGGGGCCACGGGGATCGACCTGTTCCTGCTCGTCGTCGACGCGAGCGAGGGCGCGCGGCCGCAGACGCTCGAGCACCTGGCCGTTCTGCGCCTGCTGGGCGTCGCGCGGGGCGTGGTGGCGGTCACGAAGGCGGACCTGGTCGACGAGGAGACGCTCGAGCTCGCGCTCGAGGAGGCGCGCGAGCTCGTCCCGGGCGCGGAGGTCGTGCCCGTCTCCGCGAAGACCGGCGCCGGTCTCGACGAGCTCCGTTCCGCCCTGGCGCGGGTGCCGGCGGAGCCCCGGGACGCGTCCGCCGCAACCCGCCTCTACGTCGACCGGGTGTTCACCCTGCGCGGCATCGGCACGGTCGCGACCGGCACGCTCTGGTCCGGCTCGCTCGGCGCCGGCGACGTCGTGCGGGTCGAACCGAACGGATCGACCGCCCGGGTCCGCAGCGTGCAGGTCCACGACGCCGCGGTCGAGCGGGCCGAGGCGGGACAGCGGGTGGCCGTCAACCTCTCCTCGGTGGAGCGCTCGGAGCTCGAGCGCGGGGCCGTACTCGTCGAGCCCGGTAGCTACCCGATCTCCTACCGCCTCGACGTCGCGCTCGAGGAGCTCGCGGAGCTCCCTGCCGCGGTGACGGTACACCTGGGCACCGGAGCGGTGCCGGCACGGCTCGCGCGGGCAGGCAGGTTCGCGCAGCTTCGGCTGTCGGCGCCCGTGGTCGCCGCCCGCGGCGACCGGGTGGTGCTGCGCACGGAGACGACCGTCGGCGGCGGGATCGTGCTCGACCCCGACCCGCCGCGCGGCCTCGACCCCGAGCGCCTGGCGGTGCTCGAATCCGGTGACCCGGCTGCGATCGTGCGGGCGATCGTCGAGGCCCCGGTGACCGAAGAGGCGCTCCGCGGACGGGGGATCCTCTCGCCGGCCGAGCTGGCGCACGGGCTCGCCTCGCTGCCGTCGAGGGACGGCGTCTTCTTCTCTCCCGCCTGGCTCGATGCGCTCCGGGCCGACGTGCGCGGGCGGCTCGAGCGGCGCGCGGCGGAAAGCCCCGTCGATCCCGGCCTGCCGATCGCCCAGCTGCTGCCCGACCACCCGTGGGCGCTCGACCTGCTCGACGTCGAGCGGCGCGGGGCCAAGGCCTACCTGCCGGGCACGACCGCCGCCCTCGGCGCCCGCGCCGCTGCGGCCGAGCGGCTGGAGGCGCAGCTCGCCGAGGAGGAGATCGCGCGGATCGACGATCGCGAGCTCGCGGCGTTCCTCGAGGAGAGGGGCGGCTGCGGCGGGTCGGAGACGGCTACGCCGTCTCGCCGGCCCTGTACGACCGCGGCCGGGAGCTGCTCGCGACCCTCGACCCGATCACGCTTGCCGGCTTCCGCGACGCCCTCGGCGTCGGCCGCCGCACCGCGCAGCTCCTGCTCGAGCGCTACGACGCCGACGGGCTGACGTTGCGCCGCGGCGACCGACGCGTGCTGAGACGCCGCGCGCACTAGAGGCTTGATGCGCATCTGCGGGCACACCCCAATACGCATCAAGCCTCTAGCATCAGCGCACGTGGAGCGGCGGGGGCCGGTGCCCCAGCGGGTCTTCAAAACCCGTCAGGCGTGGCAGCCCCACGCTGGCTCGGTTCGACTCCGGGGCCGCTCCGTCTCAGGCTCGCGGCCGGTGCCGCTCGACGATCTCGGCCGCCGCCATGCCCGGCGGCAGCGTGCCGAACGCGCCGAAGCCCTGCCGGGCCCGAAAGGCCTCCGCGGCCGCGGGAGCCCCGTCGCGGTCGAGCAGCGTCGCCTGCAGCGCGACGGCCATCCTCTCGACGAGGCGCCGTGCGCCCTCCTCGTCTGCCTCGGCGATCGCCCGCTCGACCGGGGCGCGGTCGCGCTCGTCGAGCTCGGCGACGAAGGCCGCCGCGGCATCCGGCTCGCGTCGCAGGGCACGCAGCACGTCCAGGCACTGGACGTTCGAGCTCCCCTCCCAGATCGCGTTCAGCGGGCTCTCCCGGTAGAGGCGCGGCAGGCCGCTCTCCTCGACGAAGCCGTTGCCGCCGAGGCACTCCAGCGCCTCGCCCACCACCGCCGGCGTGCGCTTGCAGATCCAGTACTTGAGCACCGCCGTCGCGACCCGGCGGACCGGGTCGTCGTCGTCGAACGCACGGGCGAGCCGCAGAGCGCTCACCGTCGCCGCCTCCGTCTCGACGCAGAGGTCGGCGAGCACGTTCTGCATCAGCGGCTGGTCGGCGAGCAGCCGCCCGAACGCCGAGCGGTGCGCGCAGTGGTGGATCGCCTGGGCAACCGCCTCGCGCATCAGCGCGGTCGACCCGAGCACGCAGTCGAGCCGCGTATGCACGACCATCTCGATGATCGTGGCGACGCCGCGTCCCTCCTCGCCCACGAGCAGGCCGCGCGCGCCCTCCAGCCGGATCTCCCCGGAGGCGTTCGAGCGGTTGCCGAGCTTGTCCTTGAGGCGGTCGATCAGGAAGCCCTCGCCGCGCGGGACGAGGTAGCAGGAGAGGCCGGCCGGCGCCTGGGCGAGCACGAGGAAGGCATCGCTCATCGGCGCGGAGCAGAACCACTTGTGCCCGTGGAGCTCGGCCTCGCCTCCGCCGGCGGGGCGCGCCTCGGTCTCGTTCGCGCGGACGTCCGAGCCGCCCTGGCGCTCGGTCATCGCCATCCCGCACAGCTCGCCGGCGGCGAGCCGCGGGAGCCACTCGGCGGCGAGCTCCGGCGCGTTCCGCAGCACCGGCACGGCGGCGTGCGTCATCGAGAGCGGGCAGCCCACCCCCTGCTCGACCTGCGAGAAGGCGATGAACTCGACGGCGCGCAGGAGGTGCGAGCCGGGCCGGTGGAGCCCCTCGCGCAGCCCGAGCGCGAGCAGTGCATCCCAGGCGGGATGGAACTCGATCGCGTCGATCCGGTTGCCGTACCGGTCGTGCGTCCGGAGCACCGGTGGATGCTCGTTCGCGAGCCTGCCCCACTCCCGCGGCGCGCCCGCGAGCTCGGCTGCGAGCGCCTCGACCGCCGGCACGTCGCCCGGCGGCAGCGCGCCGACGAGCAGCGACGGGTCGACGGCGAGGAGCGGCGGCGGCTGGTTCGAGACGCGCACGGCCATGGAGTCCAGTCTGACGATGTTCGCTCCCCCGCGCCCGCCGCCGAGCCCACGCGGCTCGCGGCCGGGATTCCGGACGTCGTCTAGAGTCGAGCCGTGCCGCGGACGATCGCAGCCGCCCTGACGCCGCTCACCACGGGCCGGCGAGCTCGACCTCGACGCCTTCACGCCGTACCTCGAGTACCTCGCGCACGGCGGCGTGGACGGGATCCTCGCCCTCGGCACCACGGGTGAGGGCATCAGCTTCTCGGTCGCCGAGCGCCGGCTGGCGCTCGAGGCCTGCGCGGCCGGGCCGCTGCCCGTGATCGCCCACTGCGGCGCGCAGACGACCTCGGACACCGCCGCGCTCGCCGCCCACGCCGCCGAGACCGGAGCGACCGGCGTGGCCGTGATCGCCCCGCCCTACTACCAGCTCGACGACGACGCCCTGCTCGCGCACTTCGTCGCGGCCGCCCGCGCGTGCGCCCCGCTGCCGTTCTACGTCTACGAGCTCGAGAAGGCCTCCGGGTACGCGGTCCCCGTGCAGGTGGTGGAGCGCCTGCGCGGGCTGGTCGACAACGTCGCCGGGATGAAGGTGAGCGACGCGCCGTTCGCGAAGGTCGAGCCGTACCTGCTCGAGGGCCTGGAGATTTTCGTCGGCGCCGAGGCGCTGATCGGCGAGGGGCTCGCCGCGGGCGCCGCCGGCTGCGTCTCCGGCCTGGCCTCCGCGTTTCCCGAAGTGGTCGCCGACGCGGTCGCGACCGGCGACTCGACGGCGGCCGGCCGGCTCCGCTCGCGGGTCGACCGCTTCCCCCGCCACGCGGCGCTGAAGGCGATCGTGCGCTCGCGCGGAGTCGCGATCGAGGAGACCGTGCGCGGCCCGCTCCGCGGGCTGACGGGCGCCGAGCGGGGCGAGCTACTCGGGCTGGTCGCGTAGCTCGTCGATCGCCTGCCGCGCGCGCTCGTGCACGTCGGCGCGGCGCTCCTCGATGCCCGGCTCCGGGGGCGGCGCGGGCCCGGGCTCCGGCTCGCTCTTGCTCTCGGCGAGCTTCGCGCGCAGGTCGTCAACGTGCGTCGGCTCGACGGCGGGGCGGGAGCGGCGGCGAAGCAGCGTCCGCAGGCCGAGACCGCCGAGCAGGAGGGCGACGAGCCGCTTCACGCCGCTGATCCTAGAGGTTCGTCGGTGCTACACTCCCGCCGCTTCTCGCCACGCCCGTCGCGCCGTCACCCGAAGCGGCGCTCGTGGGGTGCGGCCGACTCAGTCCATGAGAAGGAGGGATTCGGGAACGTGAACGACTACGAGATCATGCTTCTGCTGGACCCCGAGCTCGCCGAGGAGCGGGCGAACGAGATCATCCAGCGCATCCGCGACGCCGTCGACGGCAGCGCCGGCAGCTGGGACGGCCACGAGCCGTGGGGCCGGCGTCGGCTCGCCTACGAGATCGGGCACAAGGGCGAGGCCGTCTACCACCTCCTGCTCTTCGCGTGCCCGGCCGAGACGCTGGCGGAGATCACGCGCGTCCTCAAGATCACGGACGGCGTCGTCCGTTACGGCGCCTACCGCCGCGTCAAGGGCTCCATGCACACGAAGGCGCCCGCCCAGATCGCGGTCGGCGCGCCCGCCCCGGCCGAATCCGCCGGCGCCGGTTCCGCCGATGACACCGGCGACGCCGCGGAGTAGCCTGGACCGACCCGGAAAGGAGCGAGCATCATGGCCAACATCAACCGCGTCGTCCTGGTCGGCAACCTGACCCGCGACCCCGAGCTGAGGAACACGCCGTCCGGCACGTCGGTGTGCAGCCTCCGGATCGCCGTCAACACCCGCCGCAAGGACGCGTCCGGACAGTGGACCGAGAAGCCGAACTACTTCGACGTCACCGTCTGGGGCAATCAGGGCGAGAGCTGCGCGCAGTACCTCTCCAAGGGCCGCCCGGTCGCGATCGACGGCCGCCTGGAGTGGCGCGAGTGGGACGCGCAGGACGGCACGAAGCGCCAGGCGGTCGAGATCATCGCCGACTCCGTCCAGTTCCTCGGCGGCCGCGACGGCGGCGGCGAGAGCACGAACCAGTTCGTGCCCGCGAGCGCGTCGGGCGGCTCCGACGCCGACTTCCAGGGCTCCGACGACGACATCCCGTTCTAAGGAGACGAATGGCTGCACCGAAGACCGACCGCGGATCCAGGAAGCGCAGCGCCCCCAGCCCGGGGCGCCGCAAGTCCTGCTTCTTCTGCAAGAGCAAGGTCGACGAGGTCGACTACAAGAACGTCAACGAGCTCCGGCGCTACGTCTCGGAGAAGGGGAAGATCCGCTCCCGCCGCATCAGCGGCGCGTGCCGGCGCCACCAGCGCCAGGTCGCCGTCGCGGTCAAGCGCGCCCGCGAGCTCGCCCTGCTCCCGTACGTCGCGGACAAGTAGGCCATGGACGTCGTACTGAGAGAGGACGTCGAGAAGCTCGGCCTGCGCGGCGAGGTCGTCAACGTCGCCCGCGGGTATGCGCGCAACTTCCTGCTGCCGCGCGGGCTCGCGGAGCTCGCGACACCGGGCATCCTGCGCGAGCTCGAGCGGCGCGACGCGCAGCGTGCACGGCACGACGCGAAGTCGGTCGACGAAGCGCGGGCGATCGCCCGGCGCGTGGAGGCGCTCGAGCTGCGATTCGACGCGAACGCCGGGCCGACGGGCGCGCTCTTCGGCTCGGTGACGGCGACGATGGTCGCCGACCGGCTGTGGGAGGCCGAGAAGCTCCGCGTCGACCGGCGCAAGCTGCAGATGGAGACGATCAAGCGGATCGGCCGCTACACGGTGCCCTTCGAGGTGTTCCCGGAGGTCGTCGCCGAGCTCCGGCTCGTCGTCGCGCCGGAGGGCGAGGAGCTGCCGACGACCGAGGAGCTCGCGCGGCTCGAGGCGGCCGAGGTCCAGGCGGAAGCGGTCGAGGCCACCCGCTCCGACGCGGAGGCGGCCGCGGCCGAGAGCGCCGTCGCGACGGCGATCGTCGAGGCTGAGGTCGTCGAGCCGGGGGTCGTCGAGGCAGGGGGTCGTCGAGGCAGGCTCGAGGAGTCGTCGAGGCAGACGACGAGGCGGAGGCCCAGGAGGCGCCGCTCGATCGGGAGCCGGGCGCCGACGCGCCGGGCCCCGGGCTCTGACGCTGCTCTGAACGCGGCTCGCCCTGCGAACCGCGCGTGGCCGCGCGGTCGTCCACAGGCTCTCCACGGGCCTGTGGACGAGCGCGCGCCGGCGTTTGTCCACAGCGGCGTGCACATGTGTGGATCTCGGCGCGAAGTTGACGCAAAGAGCGTCCGTTTCGTCCACTAGGATTTACCGAACACCTGTTCTGTTTTCCCTGCATGACGCCGCCCTTCGCCCCTGATTCCACGCCTGTCCACACCCTTGCGGGACCGGCCGCGGCGCGCTCTGCTACAGGACACATGGCCGCTCCCGCCCAGGCGCTCGCGTCCGCTCCCGTGCCGCCGCAGAACCTCGACGCCGAGGAGTCCGTCCTCGGCGCGATGATGCTCTCGCCGCTCGCGATCGGAGCGGTGACCGAGACGTCGAACCTCTCGGCGAGCGACTTCTACCGGGAGAGCCACGGCCAGATCTTCAAGGCGATCCTCGCCCTCTACGCGAAGGGCGAGCCGGTCGACGCGATCACGGTCGTCGACGAGCTCGACCGGGCCGGAGCGCTCGAGCAGGCGGGCGGCGCCGAGCGGGTGCACGAGCTCGCCGCGCTCGTGCCCGCGGCGTCGAACGCGGCCCACTACGCCCGCATCGTCAGCGAGATGGCGACCCTGCGGGGGCTGATCCGCGCCGGCAACGACATCGCCCGACTCGGCTTCGACCGGCCGGGCGAGACGGTCGAGCTGGTCGACAAGGCCGAGCAGATCGTCTTCGACCTCTCGCAGCAGCGGGTCTCGAGCGAGTTCGCGCACATCGACGACCTGCTCAAGGACTCCTTCGAGACGATCACGAAGCTCTACGAAGCGGGCAGCGACATCACCGGCACCCCGGGCGGGTTCCGCGACCTCGACCGCCTCACCTCGGGGTTCCAGCCGGGGAACCTGATCATCGTCGCCGCCCGTCCGTCGATGGGGAAGTCGGCACTCGCGCTCTGCATGGCGGCGAACGTGGCCGTCCGCCATCAGGTACCGGTCGCCCTGTTCACGCTCGAGATGTCGAAGGCCGAGGTGACGCAGCGCCTGATGTGCGCGGAGGGCAAGGTCGAGTCGCAGCGGCTGCGCACCGGCAAGCTCGCCGCCGACGACTGGCCCCGCCTGACCGCCGCTTGCGACAAGCTCGCGAAGGCGCCGATCTACGTCGACGACACCGGCTCGATCACGATGATGGAGATCCGGTCGAAGCTGCGCCGCCTGAAGATGCGCGAGGCGAATCTCGGGCTCGTGATCGTCGACTACCTGCAGCTGATGACGAGCGGCACGAGCGTCGAGAACCGGGTGCAGGAGGTGTCGCAGATCTCGCGCGCGTTGAAGGTGCTGGCCCGCGACCTCGAAGTGCCGATCATCGCCCTCTCGCAGCTCTCACGTGCGGTCGAACAGCGTCACGACAAACGGCCGATCCTCTCCGACCTGCGCGAGTCCGGCTCGATCGAGCAGGACGCCGACCTCGTGATGTTCGTGTACCGCGACGAGTACTACAACCCGGAGGAGACGGATTCGGCAGGCATCGCCGAGCTGATCCTCGCGAAGCACCGGAACGGCGCGACGGGAACGGAGAAGCTCGCCTTCCAGAAGCGCTACGCGAAGTTCGCCGACCTCGCGGCGGGTGCCGCGTGACCACCGTCGTGTGGATCGCCCCGTCGGCGACGAGCTACGCGTGCCTCTGCGAGCCCTGTCTCGAGCAGGCCCGTCGCGACGGCGTCCTCTTCTCCGACGCGCTGCTGCGCGCCAGCGTCCGCGGGACGGTCGCCGCCGAGGCCGAGTCGGTCACGGCCCGGTGCCGTGCCGGGCACGAGCTCCTGCTCCGGCGCGGGGATCGTCCGCCCGCCCTCTCCCGCCGCGACGGCAAGCAGCTGCAGCTGACCTGATGCTCGAGCGGCAACACGTCTGGCTCGGCCCGGAGGCGATCGTCTTCGAGGAGCCGTGCGAGGCGTGTCTCGCGATTCGCGCCTCGCTCGACGCCGACTCCTGCGTCGTCCAGGGCACGCTCCGGCAGGACGCGGACGTCGGCTTCACGACCTGCCGCCGGGGGCACCGGATCGTCGTGCACCGCGTGGCACGGCAGCTGGCCCAGGCTGTGTGACCGCTCTCCTCGTCGCACTCGCGTTCTCGTTCGCCTGGTCGATCGGTTCCCACTACACGGGCGCGTGCATGGGCATGCCGTACGCGCTCGGCGCGATCCGCGCCCGGACGGCGCTCGCCCTGATGGCGCCGCTGGCGCTCGCGGGCGCGGCTCTCGCGAGCGGAAAGGTCGCCGCGACCGTCGGCCGCGGGCTGGTCGACAGGACGCCGAGCCGGCTCGCCGAGGTGGTCGTCGTCGCAGTCGCGTTCGGGGTGACGGCGGTCTACAACCGCATCCGCATCCCGACCTCCACGATCCAGATCCTCGTCGGAGCGGTCGCCGGAGCGGCGGTCGGGGCACACGCCGGCGTCCACTGGCGCACGATCCTCACGCTCGCCGCGATCTGGGTGGCAGCGCCTCCGGTCGCGGCGGTGCTCGGATTCACCGCCTGCAAGCTCGTCCCGAGCTCGCGCGACGCCGGTGCCGCGCTCGTGCTCGTCGGCTGCGCGGCCTCCTTCGCCATGGGCGCGAACGACGTGGCGCTCGCGAGCGGCGCACTCGTTGGCCCGGGCGTCCTCGGCGCAACCTCGGCCGGCGCCGTGTGCGGCGTCGGGATCGCGCTGGGGGTCGTGATCACGGGGCGAGGCCTGCTCGACCGGGTCGCGTTCGACATCGTCGAGGTCGACAGGGCCTCGGCCACGGCCGCGCAACTCGTGCAGGCACTCGTGATCCTGGTCGCGGTCTCGTTCGGCTACTTCACCTCGATGAACCAGGCGCTCGTCGGCGCGATGGCCGGTGCGGGCCTCGCCCGGGGTCGGCACGCGGTGCGGGTGCCTGCGCTCGTCGGGATCCTCCGCGGGTGGGTGACGGGGCCTCCGTCGTCGTTCGCCGTGGCGCTGGCGGCGGCGCTCGCCGTGCGTGCGGCGGGAGGCGTCCTCGTCTCGTAACCCGCGCTGCTCCAGCCGCGGCACCCGCATCTCCTCGACCATCTACACTGGCCGACGTGCCTGCGACCGTCGTGGTCGGCGCACAGTGGGGCGACGAGGGCAAGGGCAAGATCGTCGACCTGCTTGCGCAGGAATCGAACGTCGTGTGCCGCTATCAAGGCGGCCCCAACGCGGGGCACACGATCGTCGCCGACGGTGCCACGTGGAAGCTGCGCCAGATGCCGAGCGGCGTCGTCTCCGGGACGCGCTCGATGATCGGCGCCGGCTGCGTGGTGGATCCCCAGGTGTTCGCCGAGGAGATCGACCTGCTGCGCGACCGCGGCGTCGACCCCACGATCGTCGTGCTCTCCGGCAACGCCCACCTGATCATGCCGTGGCACGTGATGATCGACCAGGCATCGGAACGGCGGCTGGGGAAGCTGCAGATCGGCACGACGCGCCGCGGCATCGGCCCGGCGTACGCCGACAAGGCCTCGCGGATCGGTATCCGTGTGCAGGACGTGCTCGACCCGAAGATCCTGCGGGCGAAGATCGAGGTCGCGCTCGCCGAGAAGAACCTCTGGCTGGAGCGGATCTACGAGACCGAGCCGCTCGACCTCGAGGAGGTCTGGTCGCGGTACGCGGGTTACGCCGAGCGGCTGGCGCCCTACGTGGGTGACGTCTCCCTCCTCGTCGACGAGGCGCTCCGCGCGGGCGAGCAGGTGCTGTTCGAGGGCGCACAGGCGACGATGCTCGACCTCGACCACGGCACCTATCCGTTCGTCACGTCGTCGAACCCGATTGCCTCGGGCGCCCCGACCGGGATCGGAATCGGCCCGACGCGCATCGACAAGGTGCTCGGGGTCTCGAAGGCGTACGTGACCCGGGTCGGGGAGGGACCGTTCCCGTCGGAGATCGTCGGGCCCGACCAGGGCAAGCTGCGTGAGCTGGGAGGGGAGTTCGGGACGGTCACCGGTCGCGAGCGGCGGTGCGGCTGGCTCGACCTCGTCGCGCTGCGGTACGCCGTCCGCGTGAACGGGATCACGTCGCTGGCGCTCACGAAGCTGGACGTCCTCTCCGCCTTCGAGGAGCTGCCGGTCTGCGTCCGCTACCGCCTGCCGGACGGCTCGGAGACGGAGCACTTCCCGGCGCACCAGTCGGACTTCCACCACGCCGAGCCGGTGTGGGAGACGCTGCCGGGCTGGGCGCGGCCGCTCGACGATGCGTCGAACCTGGAGGACCTCCCGGCTGCGGCGCAGCAGTACGTCGAGTTCGTCGCTCAGTCGCTCGACGTCCCGATCGGGCTCGTCGGCGTCGGCGCGTCGCGTGACCGCGTGCTCGTCTGATGCTCCTCGCCTACACGGCGAGCACGTGGACGCAGGTGATCGTCGCGCTCTCGATCTTCGTGCCCGTCACGATCGCCGTCGCTCTCGCGTGGGCCGTCCTGCGCGGCAAGAAGGACGACCCGGACGAGCAGCGCTGGAAGCGCCTCGCAGAGCAGCGGCGCGAAGCGGAGCGAGACAACGACGCCGTCTGACCCGGCGCGGATCGGACCGCTCGAGGGACCTGTCCCTGCGGGAGGACGGCGGCGAATCGCAGCCTCCGGGCGGGCTCGCGCCCCGCCGTTCACACTCTCGCCACGCCCGCGTCACGGTCCAGAGGTGAGCCGGCTCTGACACGTCCCTGAGCCGGCTCTGACGCTCCTCTGACGCCGGTCAGGGCCGTCTCCGCCAGCACTCGGAGCGCACTCAGAGGCTGCTCTGAGGCTTCTCGGAGGACGCCGGCCCGCGAAGGGCTGCTCGATCGGCTACACGCGGGCGAGATCGTCCGGCGTGTCGACGTCGGCGACGAGCGCCGGGTCGACCTCGACCGTGACGACGTCGAGCTCGTCGTAGGTGCGGTAGAGGGCGAGCGGGCCGCCCGCCGCCAGTCGTTCCTCGAGCAGCGGCAGGGCGCTCTTCGCCCAGGCGCCCGGCAAGGGGCCGGTCTGCGGAACGGCGGCGTCGCGACAGGCATCGCCGAGGGCCCTCAGGGCCTGCGGCGTGATCCGCGGGCAGTCGACCGGAAGCACGACCGTCACGTCGTGCGCCGCGGCGCGCAGCCCCGCGGCGACGCCCGCGATCGGCGCCCGCACGTCGGCGCCGTCGTCGAGCACGTCGAACGGGAGCTCGCCGGCCTTGCCGACCACGAGCACCTCGTCGCACGCCTCGGCGAGCACGCGCCTGCCGCGGTCGACGAGTGTCTCGCCGTCGAGCTCGACGAGCGCCTTCGGCGCACCGAAACGGCGGCTTGCGCCGCCGACGAGGAGGACCCCGGTCAGGGCTCGACGCGCCACGGCTCGCTGTAGACGTTCATCCTGCCCGACCGGACGAAGCCGCAGAGCGTGACGCCACGGTCTGCGGCGAGCTGGACGGCGAGCGACGACGGGGCGCCAACGGCGACGAGCAGCGGACAACCGGCGACGGCCGCCTTCTGCACGAGCTCGAACGAGAGCCGGCCGCTCACGCAGAGGACGGCGCGGCCGAGCGGCAGCCGGTCGCCGGCAAACGCCCAGCCGAGCACCTTGTCCATCGCGTTGTGCCGGCCGACGTCCTCCCGCAGGCACAGCAGCGAGCCCTCGCTCGTCGAAGAGACCTGTCGCGTGCAGCCCGCCCGTCGCCTCGAAGCCCGCCTGTGCCGCGCGCAGCCGGTCGGGGAGCGACGCGACCAGCGCGGCACGTACGCGGAGGTCGCTCTCGACCCGCGGCGAGTCCACGGCGACGGCTTCGAGAGCGCCCTTGCCGCAGACCCCGCACGACGACGACGTGTAGAAGCTCCGCTGCAGCCGGCCCGGGTCGAATCCCGGCGCCTCGAGCTCGACGGTGTTGGCGGAGAGATCCTCGGGGAGCGCGGGCGGCCTCCGGCCGGAGCCCCTCCGACAGCGCGAACCCGAGCGCGAGCTCCTCGTCGTGACCGGGTGTCCGCATCGTCACTGCGACCGCGGCGCCGCCGATCCGGATCTCGAGCGGCTCCTCCACCGCGACGAGATCCTGGGCCCGCCCGCCGGGGAAACGATCGACGCCGACTCTCTTCGTCGAGTGCGGCGGGATCGAGCGAAGCGAAGTGGGTTGCGGCGGAGTCGAGTCGGGCGGTGCGTTCACCGCTGCCACTAGGCGGGCTTGCCGGCGGTCGGCCCGACGTCGAGCAGGTACTCGTAGAGGCTGCGGTACGCGTCGACCGCGTTCGCCACGTCACCGGGGTCGTAGCTCTCGCCGCCGTCGACCTGGAGACGCACCCTGCGCGCCTCGGCGAACTGCCGGGTCGTCTCCGGCTCCGTCGTTTCCTCCCCGCCGCGCTCGTCGAGCGGGATGCCGCGCGCCTCCATCATCTCGGCGACGAGCTCGTCCGCCTCCGCCAGGGCGGCGGCGGGCGATTCGTGCAGGTCCGGTTCGATCGCCTCCCAGCGGCTCACCCAGACGTGCTTGTCGACTCCCGGCTCCTGCACCCTCGTCGCCTTCCCGGGAGCGGCGGCCCCCGAAACCCTCCCAGTAGACTCGGCGCGTGCAGGTGGTGCTGGTCGGCTCGGGCGCTCGTGAGCACGCACTCGCGTGGCAGCTCGCCCGCAGCCCCCGCCTGACCGAGCTTCATGCTGCGCCCGGCAATCCCGGCATCGCGAAGCTCGGCCGGTGTCATCCCGTGCGGCCCGACGACGGCGAGGGTCTGCTCGGCCTGGCGCTGACACTCGAGGCGGACCTCGTCGTGGTCGGGCCGGAAGCACCGCTGGTGGCCGGAGTGGCAGATGCCCTCCGCCAGAACGGGATCGCGGTCTTCGGCCCGGGCGCCGAGGCGGCCAGGATCGAGGGGTCGAAGAGCTTCGCGAAGGACGTGATGAAGGCGGCCGGCGTGCCGACGGCCGAGACGCTCTCGGTCGCGCGGGTGCCCTGTGTGGTCAAGGCGGACGGGCTCGCGTCGGGGAAGGGCGTGTTCGTGTGCACGACCGCGGCAGAGCTCGACGACGCGCTGCGGGCGGTACGGACGTTCGGAGGGTCGGTGGTGCTCGAAGAGCTGCTCGAGGGTGAGGAGGTTTCGCTGTTCGCGATCAGCGACGGCCGCAACGTGGTGCCGGTCGGCGCCGCTCAGGATTTCAAGCGCATCGGCGACGGCGACACCGGGCCGAACACGGGCGGCATGGGCGCGTACTCGCCGGTGCCCGTGGTCGACGAGATCGGGGAGCTCGTCGAGCAGATCCACCGACCGGTCGTCGAGGAGCTCCGGCGTCGCGGCACCCCTTTCCGGGGCTGCCTGTTCGCGGGGCTGATGCTGACCGCCGACGGCCCCAGGGTGCTCGAGTTCAACGCCCGGTTCGGCGACCCCGAGACCCAGGTGCTGATGCCGCGGCTCCGGGCGGACCTGCTCGAGCTGCTCGCCGCCGCCGCCGACAACGACCTGGCGGGCGCCGACGCGACACTCGCCGATGACGCAGCGGTGACGGTCGTGCTCGCCGCACCCGGGTACCCCGCCCGCAGCGACCATGCAGGCGCCGAGATCAGCGGCATCGAGGCGGCCGAGGCCGCCGGCGCACTCGTCTTCCACGGCGGCACGGCGGTTCGAAACGGCGCGACGGTGACCAGCGGAGGCAGAATCCTCTCCGTGGGAGCAACCGGCGCCTCCGTCTCCGAAGCGCGCGACCGTGCGTACGCGGCAGTCGAGCTGATCGAGTTCGAAGGCATGCAGTACCGGACGGACATCGCAGCGGTGGCCGCCGGTGTCTGAGCCGATCGTCGGCATCCTCGTCGGCTCGGAGTCGGATCGTCCGCGCATGCAGGGAGCGCTCGACGAGCTCGACGCCCGCGGCATCGCCTGGGAGTTCGAGGTGCGCTCGGCGCACAGGACGCCCGACGCCGTCGCCGACTACGCGAGGGCCGCCGCCGGCCGGGGGCTGAAGGTGCTGATCTGCGGTGCCGGCCTCGCAGCCGCGCTGCCCGGCGTCGTGGCGGCTCACAGCGAGCTGCCGGTGATCGGCGTCCCGCTGCGTTCGTCGATGTCGGTGCTCGACGGCCTCGACGCCCTGCTCTCGATCGTGCAGATGCCGCCCGGCGTGCCCGTCGCGACGGTCGGCGTCGACAACGCGAAGAACGCCGCCGTGCTCGCGGCGCGCATTCTCGCGCTCGCTGCCCGCCACCGACTGAGGCCGGACCGACCAGCAGGGCCGCGCTCTAGACTGAACGGGGTGATCGCCCGCTACTCCCGCCCGGAGATGAGCCGGATCTGGTCGGAGGAGGGCAAGCTCGCCCGCTGGCTCGAGGTGGAGCTGGCGGCGCTCGACGCGTGGGCCGAGCTCGGCGCGGTTCCCGCGAAGGATGCCGCCGCCGTACGCGCGCGAGCGGCCGTCCCGACGCCGGAGCGCGTCGCCGAGATCGAGCGCACGACCGACCACGATCTCGCCGCGTTCGTCGACGCCGTCGCAGAGCAGCTCGGGCCGGAGGGCCGCTGGGTGCACTTCGGCCTCACCTCGTCCGACGTGGTCGACACCGCGCTCGCGCTGCAACTCCGCGATGCGGGAGCGCTCGTGCTGGCACAGATCGAACGGGCCCTCGCCGCGGTCGCCCGCCTCGCCCGGCAGCATCGGCGGACGATCTGCATCGGCCGTTCGCACGGCATCCACGCCGAGCCGACGACGTTCGGCTGGAAGCTCGCCGGCTGGGCCTTCGAGCTCGACCGCGACCGCGCGCGGGTCGAGCGCGCGCTCGAAGGCTGCCGCGTCGGCCAGTTCTCCGGCACCGTCGGAACCTACGCCGCGATCGATCCCGAGGTCGAACGCCTTGCCTGCGAGGTGCTCGGGCTCGAGCCCGAGCCCGTCTCGACGCAGGTGATCGCCCGCGACCGCCATGCGGAGCTCCTTCAGGCGCTCGCGCTGACCGCGACCTCCCTCGACCGCTTCGCCACGGAGATCCGCCACCTCGCGCGCACCGAGGTGCGTGAGGTCGAGGAGCCGTTCGCGACCGGGATGAAGGGGTCCTCGGCGATGCCGCACAAGCGGAACCCGAAAGTTGCCGAACGCATCTCCGGCCTCGCCCGGGTGGTCCGCGCCGCCGCCGTCGTCGGCCTCGAGAACGTGCCGCTCTGGCACGAGCGCGACATCTCCCACTCCTCCGCCGAGCGCGTGGTCGTCCCGGACGCGTTTCTCGCACTCGACTACATGCTCGACCGGTTCGTCTGGATCATGGACGCGCTCGTCGTCCACCCCGATCGCATGGAGCGCAACCTCTGGGCCTCGCACGGGCTCTTCTTCTCGCACCGCCTGCTGCTCGCGCTCGTCGAGAGCGGCCTCGACCGCGCCGAGGCGTACCGGCTCGTCCAGCGCAACGCCATGCAGGCGTGGGACGAGGAACGCGACTTCCCCGAGCTCGTCCGTGCCGATCCGGAGGTGACCACTCGCCTCGACGAGGCCTCGCTCGCGCGGGTCTTCGACCTCGCCTCGACGGTCGCTCCGCTCGCCGCCGTCTTCGACCGTCTCGACCATCTCGTCCCGAAGGAGGAACCCGCTCATGCCTGAGGCAGTCCACGTTGCAAGCGGCAAGGTGCGCGAGCTCTACGCGCTCGACGACGAGCGCCTGCTGCTCGTCGCCAGCGACCGCATCTCCACGTTCGACGTGATCCTGCCCACCGAGATCCCGGACAAGGGGCGTGTCCTGACCGGGCTATCCGGGTTCTGGTTCGCGCGCACGCGAGAGCTCGTCGCGAACCACCTGCTCGCGCTGCGCGAGGACGGCCGCTCCACCGAGTGCCGGCGGCTCGAGATGCTGCCGATCGAGTGCGTCGTGCGCGGCTACCTGGCCGGCTCGGGCTGGAAGGACTACCGGGCGACCGGCGAGGTGTGCGGCCACCGCCTCCCCGACGGGCTCGCCGAGTCGCAGCAGCTGCCACAGCCGATCTTCACGCCGGCCACCAAGGCGACGAGCGGCCATGACGAGAACATCGACCGAGCGGCGGCGGCCGAGCTCGTCGGCGAGGAACGCCTGGACGAGGTCGAGCGGCACGGCCCTCGCGCTCTACGCCTTCGCCTCCGACCACGCACGCGAGCGCGGGATCATCCTGGCCGACACGAAGCTCGAGTTCGGGCTCGACGAGCGCGGGACGCTCGTGCTGGGCGACGAGGCGTTCACGCCCGACTCGTCTCGGTTCTGGCCCGCGGACGCCTACCGCCCCGGTGGGACGCCGCCGTCCTACGACAAGCAGTTCGTACGCGACTACTGCGAGTCGCTCGGCTGGGACAAGACCGCTCCCGGCCCCGAGCTGCCCGCCGACGTGGTCACGGGGACGCGCGCCCGGTACGTGGAGGCGTTCGAGCGTCTCACCGGCATCGAGTTCGACCGCTACCTCGCCGACCCGCGCGTGGTGCTCGCATGAGGGCGACCGTGCTCGTCCGGCCGAAGCCCGGGATCCTCGACCCGCAGGGCCAGGCCGTCGAGAGCTCGCTGCGCCACCTCGGCTTCGAGCTCGGCGAGGCAAGGGTCGGCCGTCTGGTCGACATCGAGCTCGCGACCGACGACCGGGACGAGGCGCTCGACCAGCTGGGCCGCATGTGCGAGCAGCTGCTGGCGAACCCCCTGATCGAGAGCTACGCCGTCGAGCTCGAGGGCGAGCCCGTCCGCGCATGAGCCGGCGCCTCGACCAGGCCCCGCGGAGCGTGGACGCGCCGGGACGGCCGGCGCAGGAGCCGCACCCGACACGGCGACCCGGGGCGACCGGATGACCCGTCCGGGCGCACCGGAGCTGCCGAAGCCGCGCATCCCGGTCGTTGTCTTTCCGGGCTCGAACGACGACCGCGACGCCCAGCGCGCCCTGGAGGAGCTCGGCGCGGAGGCACCCCGCGTCTGGCACACGGACGACCGCCTGCCGCCGGGAGCGGCCGCCGTCGTGCTCCCGGGCGGGTTCTCCTACGGCGACTACCTGCGCTGCGGAGCGATTGCCCGGTTCTCCCCGATCATGGGGGCCGTGGAGGCGTTCGCCGACGCCGGCGGGCCCGTGCTCGGCATCTGCAACGGCTTCCAGATCCTCACGGAAGCAGGGTTGCTTCCCGGCGCACTGCGCCCGAACGCGTCGCTCTCGTTCGTCTGCCGTGACGTCCCGCTCCTCGTCGAGCACACCGACACCCCGTTCACGAAGCGGTGTGCGCCCGGGCAGGTCCTGACGATCCCTGTCAAGCACGGCGACGGCTGCTTCTTCGCCGACGAGGAGCTGCTCACCGAGCTCGAGGAGCACGACCAGATCGTCCTGCGGTACGCCGACGACGGGAACCCGAACGGCTCCGTCGCGGGGGTGGCCGGCGTCTGCAACGCCCGACGCAACGTCTTCGGCCTCATGCCGCACCCCGAGCACGCGGTCGACGGGCTGCTGGGGTCGACGGACGGGGCGCTGCTGCTCGGCTCGCTCGTCGATGCGGCGCAGGCTTCTACCGCGGCGGTCGTCTAGCAGTCGCGGCCTCGATTGTCGATCGATCATCTGACTACGTGCCGTCACCTCCCATCCCGAGCGTCTCGGCGAGCCTGGGCGTCTTCGCGAGCGCGCGCCGCAGCCGTTCGAGGTCTCGCTCCCTCAGGGTGACCGGGCCGCGGCGGGTCGCACCGGAGGTCGCGTAGGCGAATCGTACGAGCGGCTCGCCCCGCTCGCCCTCGAGCAGCTCGACGACGGCGGAGAAGCGCTTCTCGCCCGCCTGCTGAGGCACGACGAGCCGCTCGACGAGCTTCGCGCGCCCCCAGGGGCTGGTGGTGGTCTGCATGCAACCGAAGCTACCCCGACCGCTGTCACGCGTGGGAGACGGGACGATGCCAAATGCGTGAAAGATGCATCCACAGGCCCCGCGCCAGGGCCCGCGGCGCCGGATCAGGCGTCGATCGGCACGTGCCCGGGCTCGGCAGCGACCCGGTCGAGCCAGGCGCAGACCGCGGCATATGCCTCGAGCTCGAACCCGCCTTCGCCGGCGACGTGCGTGTAGCCGTAGACGGCGATGTCCGCGAGCGTGAACCGCTCTCCCACCAGGAACGCCCGCGAACCGAGATGCCGGTCGAGGACGGCGAGCACCCGGTTCCCGTCGGCCCGAAGCCGCTCGACGCGTCCCGCGAAATCCTCCGGCCGCCCGGAGTAGGCGAGCCCGAAGCGCACCACCGCGATCGACGGCTCGAGCTCGTACTGCTCGAAGAACAGCCACTGCAGCACCTGCGCGCGCTCGTACGCATCCTCCGGCACGAACCGCGTGCCCTCGGCGAGATGCCAGAGGATCGCGCCCGACTCTGCGAGCGGCCGCCCGTCGTCGAGCACGAGCGTGGGCACCCGGAGGGCGGGGTTCAGGTCGCCGAGAAGCTCCCGACGCCCCGAGCGGTCGACGACGTCCACCTCGCGCCGCTCGAGCTCGAGTCCGAGGTGCGCTGCCAGCAGGCGCACCTTGTAACAGTTGCCCGATACGCGGCTGTCGAAGAGGAGCACCGGCCGACTATCGCATGCGCTGACCTCGTCGCCGGACTTCGACGCTCGCCTACGATCTCACCGTGGCCGAGACCGAGGCATTCGACGACGTGCTCGTCGCGAACCGGCGGTACGCGGAGTCGTTCGCGCTCCAGGGATTGTCGGCGCCGGCGGCCCGCCGCCTCGCGGTCCTCACGTGCATCGACTCGCGGATCGAGCCGCTCGCAATGCTGGGCTTGCGGCCGGGGGACGCGAAGATCCTGCGCAATGCGGGCGGCCGCGTCACCCCCGAGGTGCTGACGACGCTCGTCGTGGCGCACCACCTCCTCGACGTGGAGCGGCTGATGGTGATCGCCCACAGCGACTGCCGCATGGCCGGCGGAAGCGAGGACGACCTTCATCGCGCGATCCGCGAGGCCGGTGGGCCCGACACCCGCAGCCTGACGTTCGCGGTCACCGACGACCAGCCGGCCGCGCTGCGGTGCGACGTCGGTCGGCTGCGCGCGTCGCCGTACCTGCAGGGGCTCGCGGTGGGCGGCTTCCTCTACAACGTCGAGACGGGCCTGGTCGACCGCGTCGTCTGACGGCGATCCGCTCCGGTCAACGGAGCGTCGGCCGCGCGAACCGGACGCGCCTCCGGCGTCACCCTTGGGGGACGATCAGCTCGAAGCGCGCTCCCCGCTCCCGCGGGTCGTAGACCAGGTCTCCCCCGTGCGCGCGGGCGTAGGCCCGGGCGATCGCCAGCCCGAGGCCGCTCCCGCCGGCCTCCCGGCCGCGCGCGAACCGCTCGAACAGGCGCGCCGACAGCTCGTCGGACACCCCCGGGCCGCAGTCCTCGACGGTGATTCGCAGGTGGCGGTCGCGCTGCTCGGCCCGCACGACGATCGGCGCCGCTCCGTAGCGCACCGCGTTCTCGAGGAGATTCGACAGCACCCGTTCGAGCACGTGCGGGTCTGCGACGACCGACAGGTCGGCCGGCACCTCGACCGTCACCGCGGTCTCTGCAGGCACGGCCTGCCCGACGATCCCCGAGAGCACGGCTGCGAGTGCGAGCGGCTCCGGTTCCAGCTTGAGGGCCCGCGCATCGAGCCGGGACAGGTCGAGCAGCTCCTCGAGCAGCCGGCGCAGGCGCTCGGCCTGCTCGTACCCGACCTGCAGGAGCTCGCCGCGCATGCCCGCGTCGAGCTCGTCGCCGCGGTGGACCAGAGTCGCGAACACGCCGTACACCGACGTCGCAGGTGTCCGGAGCTCGTGCGATGCGATCGCGACGAAGTTCAGCTTCAGCTGGTCGAGGAGCAGCGTCTCCTCGTGCAGGCGCGCGCGTTCGATCGCGAGCGCGACGCGGTCGGCGACGAGCTGGAGCAGCTCGATCGAATCGCGGCCGAACTTGCGGTGCACGAGCGTGCCGACGTGGAGCACGCCGAGGCAGTTGCCCTCGACGAGCAGCGGGACGCCGAGCATCGACTTGATTCCCTTCTGGCGCAGGATCGGGTTGAGCACGTGTGCGTGGTCGACGTCGTCGAGCACGACCGGCTGCCGTGTCGCGGCGACCCGTCCCGCGAAGCCTCCGCCGACGGGGATCCGGACGCCCTGCTCCACCTCCTCCTCGATGCCCACGGCCGAGCGTGCGACGAGCTCCGCCCGCTCCTCGTCGAGCAGCAGCACTGCACATGTGTCCGCCTCGAGCACCTCACGGATCCTCGGCAACAGGACGGAGAGCAGGTCGTCGATCTCGAGGTGCATCAGCAGCGTATCCGTGAGCTGCTGCACGTTCTCGAGCCGGCGCCGTGCCGCGCGCTCGGCCTCGAAGAGGCGGGCGTGCTCGATCGCAAGCGCCGCGCGGTCGCCGGCGAGCTGGAGGATCTCGACGTCCTCCTCGTCGAACACCCGGTGCACGAGCGTGCCGACGTGGAGCACGCCGAGGCAGTTGCCCTCGACGAGCAGCGGGACGCCGAGCATCGACTTGATTCCCTTCTGGCGCAGGATCGGGTTGAGCACGTGCGCGTGGTCGACGTCGTCGAGCACGACCGGCTGCCGTGTCGCGGCGACCCGTCCCGCGAAGCCTCCGCCGACGGGGATCCGGACGCCCTGCTCCACCTCCTCCTCGATCCCGCGGGCGGCGCAGGCGACGAGCTCGTCGGTGCTCTCGTCGAGCAAGAGGATCGCGCAGGTGTCCGCCTCGAGGAGCTCGCGCACGCGATCGAGCAGCGCGTCGAGCAGGTCGTCGAGCTGCAGGTGCGTGAGCGCCGCGTCCGTCAGCCGCTGCAGGCGCGGCAGGTGCCGCAGGTGCTGCAGGTGCCCGCCACCGGTGCCGTCGCGACCCATACGAGCGGGAATTGTTGCCTGAAGTGAGACGCGCCCGGACAGGGGAATGGGATATGGTACAACTGAACCGTTGTTTAGTTGATAGGAGGACGACGTTGGCACTGCCCCACCCGCTCCCGCCCGAGCTGGCAGACGTGATCGCCCGCCGGTTCCACCTGGTCGGCGAGCCTCTGCGCATCCGGCTGCTCGACCTGCTCCGCGACGGCGAAGCAGCCGTCTCGGCGCTTGCAGAGACACTCGGCGCGTCACAGCAGAACGTCTCGAAGCACCTCGGCCTCCTCGCCGACGCCGGCATTCTCGGGCGCCGTAAGGAGGGTAATCACGTGTACTACCGGATCACGGACACGAGCGTGCTGGAGCTCTGCGAGGTCGTGTGCGGGTCGCTGCAGCGGCAGGCCGATGCGTTCACCGCCCTGGTGGCGCAGCGATGAGCGCGCTCGCCGAACGGCCCGCCGAGGCGCGCGACCCTCGCGCGCTCGAGCACCCCGAGGCGGTGGGCCCGATCGGGCGTCTCGGGCGCTTCATGGTCGACCACGTCCGGCTCGTGGCGGCCGGCTGGGCGATCGTCGCCGTCGGCCTGGGGGTCTTCGCGCCGAGCGTGGAGACAGCGCTCTCGGGCGCGGGCTGGCAGGCGAACGGCTCGGAGTCGGTGCAGGCGCGCCGGCTGATCGAGCAGCACTTCGCCGGCCTCTCCAGCTCGGCGTTGACCGTCGTCGTGCACTCGCCGACCGCGACCGTCTCCGACCCGGCGTTCCGCTCGAGCATCGCGCGCGTGCGCCGCCTGCTCGCAGCCGACACCGCGGTCGGGACGGTCGTGCCGCCGCGCGCCGGGTCGTCGATCTCGCCCGACGGGCACACGGCCGTGGTCACCGCGGGAGCCGAGGGCGACCCGACGGCGATGGTCGCGGCCGCCGACAGGCTGAAATCTCCTCTGGGCAAGGCGGGCTCGGCGGGGATCGACGTCTCGCTGACGGGCGCCTCCGGGATGTGGAGCGACTTCAACGTCGCGAACCGGACGGCGATGATGAAGTCCGAGCTCTTCTCCTGGCCCGTGACGCTCGCGATCCTCGTACTGGCTTTCGGCTCGCTCGCGGCCGCGGGCCTGCCGCTGATGCTGACGATCCTGGGGCTCGTCGCCTCGGCGGGGCTGCTGTCGCTCCTCACGCATGGCTTCGAGATCTCGATCTGGGCGATGAACTTCGCGCTGATGTTCGCGCTCGCGCTCGGGATCGACTACGCCCTCTTCATCGTCCACCGGTTCAGGGGCGCGTACTTCGGCTCCCGGCTAGCCGTCCGGGACGCGGTCGCGGTCACGATGGACACCGCCGGGAAGGCCGTGCTGTTCTCGGGGGCGACCGTCCTGATCTCGCTCTCGGCGGTGCTGCTCGTCCCGAGCCCGGCCTTCCGCTCGATGGCGCTCGGGATCATGCTCAGCGTCGTCTTCGTGCTCGCGGCGACGCTCACCCTCCTGCCCGCGGTGCTGGCGAAGCTCGGGCCTCGCGTCGATGCCCTGCCGCTGCGCTGGGTGCATTCGGGCGAGCACCGTTCGGCCCGGTTCGCCCGGTGGGGGGAACGGCTATGGCGGCACCCGCACCTCTACGGGCCGGCGGCGACGCTCGTCCTCGTGGTTCTCGCGCTCCCGATCTTCGGGCTGAAGACGGGCATGCCGTCGATCAAGGTCGTCCCGGCCGGCGACTCCTCCCGGGTCGGCTACGACCAGGTCCAGGCCGCGTTCGGCGCGGGCGCTCCCGGGGCGCTTCAGGTCGTCGTCCCGCGGGGCTCGGCTCCGGCGGCCGAGGCAGTTGCACGGCGTGATCCGGGCATCGCGGCGGTCTCGCCGCCGACGAGCGGCTCCGGCGGGCTCGCGCTCGTGCAGGCGACCCCGCGGACCGATCCGTCGAGCCCGGCGACCGGCCGCACGATCGACCGGCTCCGCGCGGCGCTGCCGCCCGGTGCGCTGGTCGGCGGGGCGACCGCCGAGAACCACGACCTCGAGCGGGCGCTCGCGGCCCGGACGCCGCTCGTGATCGGCGTCGTGCTCGCGCTCGGGTTCCTGCTGCTGCTCGTGGCGCTGCGGGCGCCGCTGATCGCCGCGCTCGGCGTGGCGACGAACCTGCTCGCGACCGGGGCCGCGTTCGGCGTCGCCCGGTTGATCTTCCAGAACGGGCACGCGTCCTCGCTGCTCGGGTTCGAGCCGCAGGGGTTCCTCGACGCCTGGGGCCCGGTGTTCTTCTTCGCGATGATCTTCGCGATCTCGATGGACTACACCGTGTTCCTGCTCTCCTCCGCGAAGGAGCACTACGACCGCTCGGGTGACCCGCGGGAGGCGGCGATCGGCGGGCTCGCACATTCCGGGCGCGTCATCTTCGCCGCGGCCGCCGTGATGGTCGCCGTCTTCTTCACGTTCGCGCTCTCGGGGCCGCTGCCGCCGAAGGAGATGGGCGTCATCCTGGGCGTCGCGGTGCTCCTCGACGCGATGCTGATTCGCCTCGTCCTCGTCCCGACGCTCCTGCGGGTCTTCGGGCACTACGCGTGGGCGCTGCCACGATGGCTCGACCGGCTGCTGCCCGAGGTGCGCTTCGGACATCACTAGCCGGACACGATCGTGCATGCTCCCGTCGTGGCGACGATGTGGGACCTCGACGAGCTCGCCCTCGCGCTCCCCGACACCACGAAGGAGGTCTCCGACGACGGACGGCCGGAGTACCGGGTGCACGGGAAGGCGTTCTGTCTCCACCGCGGCCGGCGCCGGGACGCGGTCGATCCCGCGACCGGGGAGCGGCTGGACGACGTCCTGATGTTCCGCGTCGCGGACGAGGACACGAAGGAGCTCGTCCTCGCAGACCCGCGGGGCGTCTTCTTCACGACACCTCATTTCGACGGGTACGCCGCCGTGCTGATCCGGATCCCTGACCTCGCCCGGCTCGAGCGCGACGAGCTGCGAGACACCGTCGCCGATGCCTGGCTCGCTCGGGCGCCGAAGCGCCTCGCCGCCGCCTGGCTCGCGAGCCGGCCGGACGGCTGACGGGCATGCCGGGGCGGTACGTCGTCCTGCAACAGGTCGAAAGCGGCGAGTGGCGGCTGGTCGGCGAGATCGAGCGGCGGCCCGGCTTGCCCGCTCGCCGCTCCCGGGCGCAGGCGGTGCGCGACCTGATCGGGCGCGAGCCCGCTGACGACGAGCTCTTCGCCGTGCTGCCGCGCAGCGAATGGCGCGTCGGCCTCGACCACTGACTGCGCCGGGACGTGTGCGAAGCTCTCCGGATGCGTCCGACGCTGTACGAGTTCGCGGGCGGCGACGCCGCCTTGCTTTCGCTGGCGACCGCCCATCACGCGCGCTGCCTCGCCGATCCCGAGCTCAACCACCCGTTCTCTCATCCGGGGCAGCACCCGCGGCACGTCGAGCGGCTGGCGGCGTACTGGGCGGAGGTGCTGGGCGGGCCGCCGACGTACTCGCGGCAGTGCGGCGAGGAGTCGAGCGTTCTCGCCATGCACGCGGGGAACGGCGACATGGGCGACCTCGGCGAGCGGTTCGTTCGCTGCTTCGTCGCAGCGCTCGACGACGCGAACCTGCCGGACGACGCGGACTTTCGCGCGGCGCTCCGCGCGTACATGGAGTGGGCCGTGGCGAACGTCCTCGCCTACTCGCCGGTCGACGCGATCGTGCCGCCCGGTGCGCCGATGCCGCGGTGGGGCTGGGAGGGCCTCGAGCGGTGAGCCCATCCCCGACGTGCGGGGAGGCGAGATCGATACCTCCGGCCCGCTCGCGCCCCGCGCCGCTCGCACTGAATATGTCCTTGAGAGGCGCCTCGATCCTCGCCGTCCTGCTCGTGGGCCTCGTGGCTGCGGCCTCGGCCGGCGCCGGGTCCGGGTCCGGGTCACGCGGCGCCGCGACCGGCGCCGGCACCCTCCGCGCTGACGTCGCGGAGTGGAGCATCGTTCCGTCTGCCGGCGTGATCCGCGCCGGACGGGTGAAGATCGTCGTCCGGAACCTCGGCGAGGAGCCACACGAGCTGATCGTGGCGCGAACGTCGAGCTTCGCGGGCGCACTGAGGATCGGCGGCGACCGGGCTCGGGTGCACCCGCTCGCGGCACCGCTCGTGCTCGCCCCCGGCGACACCCGGACACTGGTCGTCTCCCTGCGCCGCGGGTCGTACCTGCTGCTCGACAACCTTCCCTGGCACTACTGGAAGGGCACGTCGGTCGCGTTCGCGGTTCGCTGACACAGGCCCGCGCCTGCAGTGTCGTCCGTCAGCGATCGGTGAGGAAGGCGCTCGTCTGCGCCGGTTCTGGCGCCGTACCCTGACGCGCGCGCCGGTCCGAACTGGTGTCAGACACCTTTAAGTGTCTGACACTACGAGGTGTCGACACTACGAGGTGTCTGACACTACGAGGTGTCTGACACTACGAGGTGTCGACACTACGAGGTGTCTGACACTACGAGGTGTCTGACACTACGAGGTGTCTGACACTACGAGGTGTCTGACACTACGAGGTGTCGACACTACGAGGTGTCTGACACCAGGTGGGCTAGCAAACGGCGCGACGTGCGGCTGACTCGACGCTAGCCGCGACCGATGATCTCGACCCGGTAGCCGTCGGGATCGCGGACGAAGCAGAGGCGTGATCCGCCTTCGCGCACGGAGTACGGCGGTCGCTCGGGCTCGATCCCGTGCTCGGCGAGCGCGGCGAGCGTCGCGTCGAGGTCGTCGACGCCGATCGCGAGGTGGCCGTAGCCCGTGCCGAGGTCGTAGCTGCGGCCGTCGTGGTTCAGCGTCAGCTCGAGCTCCTCGTCCTGGCCGGGGTAGCCGAAGAAGTAGTTCGTCGCCTCGCGTTCGCCGTCGCGGACGATGTCCATCTCGCGCCGGAACTCCATCCCGAGCGCCTCGTAGAAGGCGCGGCTCTTCGTCGGATCGGTGATCCGAACCATCGTGTGCAGATAGCGGCTCATGAGCGAATCGTACGGCTCCGCATGCGGCCCGCGGGGAAGGCATCCGCCGCCGCCCCCGCGCCGGCACCGGCGAGCGCCATCCGTATCCCGACACGGGTGTCCCGCGTTCATTCTCCGCCCATTCCCGAAGGAGGCACCATGAGCACCGCTTCGGACGCAAGCATCGGAGTGACCGGCGGCACCGGCGAGACGGTGAAGACCGACATCCCGGCCCGGCTCGACCGGCTCCCGTGGAGCCGCTGGCACTGGATCGTCGTCGTCGCCCTCGGGATCACCTGGATCCTCGACGGGCTCGAGGTGACGCTCGTGGGATCGATCTCGGGTGCCCTCACCTCGAAGGACACCCTTCACCTCTCGACCTCGCAGGCGACGGCCGCCGGCAGCTTCTACCTCGCCGGAGCGGTCGCCGGGGCGCTGCTCTTCGGCTACCTGACCGATCGCTTCGGGCGCCGCAAGCTCTTCATGGTGACGCTCGGCATCTACCTCCTCTTCACGGTCGCGACCGCGCTCTCCTGGAACTTCTGGAGCTTCATGATCTTCCGCGTGCTCGCGGATCCGGGATCGGCGGCGAGTACTCCGCGATCAACTCGGCGATCGACGAGCTCGTCCCGGCACGCGTCCGCGGCCGCGTCGCGCTGGCGATCAACAGCTCCTGGTGGCTGGGAACGGCGGCGGCGGCGGGGCTGACCGTCGTGCTGCTGAACGTCCTGGCGCCCACGGTCGGCTGGCGCCTCGGCTTCGGGCTCGGCGCGGTGCTCGCCGTCGGCATCCTCTTCGTTCGGAACATGGTCCCGGAGAGCCCGCGCTGGCTGCTCACGCACGGACGCGCAGAGGAGGCCGAGGAGGTCGTGTGCCGGATCGAGGACGAGGTGCGGAAGACGCATCCCGACCTGCCGGAGCCGGAGGGCGAGCCGCTCGAGATCGAGCAGCGCGAGTCGATCGGCTTCGTCACGATCGCCCGTCACGTGATGAAGGAGTACCCCGACCGCGGCGTCCTCGGGCTCGCGCTGATGGCCTCGCAGGCGGTGCTCTACAACGCGACCCTGTTCGGAATGGTGCAGGTGATGACCACCTTCTTCCACGCCTCCGACGCGAACGCCCCGCTCTACATCATCCCGTTCGCGGCCGGGAACCTGCTCGGGCCGTGGCTGCTCGGGCCGCTCTTCGACTCGGTCGGGCGGAAGACGATGATCTCGCTCTCCTACGTGACCGCGGGAGTGATCCTGCTCGTGACGGCATGGCTCTTCTACCAGCACGACCTTTCGGCAACGACGCTGACGATCTGCTGGGCCGTCTGCTTCTTCTTCGCCTCCGCGGGCGCGTCGGCTGCCTATTTGACCGTGAGCGAGATCTTCCCGATGGAGACGCGGGCGATGGCGATCGCGCTCTTCTACGCCTGCGGCACCGGCATCGCGATCGCCGCCCCGTGGACGTTCGGGAAGATGATCCAGACCGGCTCGTACGGCTGGGTGACGCTCGCGTTCGTGATCGGCGGCGTGATCATGGCGATCGGCGGCTTGATCGAGGTGCTGCTCGGCGTGAACGCCGAGGGCAAGTCGCTCGAGCAGGTGGCGAGGCCGATCAACGCCGTCCGCCGCCGCCGGACCCAGCCGGAGCCGGCGAGCGCCTAGCGCTGATGGGATACGCGGGAGCGCGCGGCCCCGGCCTCGCGCTCCCGCCGACCTTCGCGGATCCAGACGGCTGCGAAGAGCGCCGCGAGCATCGCGGCGAGCGGCGCGAGGCCGCCGGCGACCAGCACGACGTCGAGGACGGTGCTCATCGATCCACCGTAGCGGGATCGCACCCGGACGTACAGACTCCGCCCGGGCCGAGTCGACGAGAATCACGT
>CAVXLT010000007.1:0-13979 GCA_963762715.1 uncultured Thermoleophilia bacterium
CAGCGCGTTGTCCACGAGCGCGCGGCCGATCCGCAACACCCGCTCGCGATCGGCGAGCGCGACACCGGCCTGCTCCGCGCGCACGTCGAGTGGATGCTCCCGCCGAAGGGCGACAGCGGCGAACTCGTCGCGCAAGGCACCCGCGACCTCGACGAGCTCCACGCGCTCGCGTACGGGCCGCACCTGCCCGGCATCGAGCCGGGAGAGGTCGAGGAGATCGGGGCGAGCTTCGACAGGCGGGTCATCTGCTCGGACATCGTCGCGACGAACTCGGGTCGGGTCTCGTCGTCGAGATCGTCGTCCTCGAGGAGCTCGAGAAACCCGCCGAGCGAGAAGATCGGGGTCCTCAGCTCGTGGGAGGCGTTTGCGATGAACGCCCGTCGGGCGTCGTCGAGGCGCGCAAGCTGCAGGCGCATGCGGTCGAACGCGTGCGCGAGCTCTCCACCTCGTCCCGCCCCGCGTCGACCACCGGCTCGCCGAAATCGCCGGCGGCGATGCGGTCGGCGGCCCGCTCGAGCCGCCGCAGGCGCCGGGCGAAGAGCGTCGAGGCGGCGCGCCAGCCGGCGAGAACGGCGAGGCCGAGCGCGGGGAGCGAGGCCCGACGATGAGCCGAGATCGGGGACGACGTCGACGTTCTTCAGCGTCGCGGAGCAACGCAACGAGAAGAGCAGGACGTCGCCGTACCGGTCGGGCACCGCCGCCTCGGCAAACGGCTCTCCGGCGCGGGTGAAGCGACGCCGCGCGCGGGTGCGCGCTCCAGGGGCGGCTCGCAGCGCGACCGCATCGGCGGCGACGTCCCGGGACGAGCCCGGCCCGACGGCGTGTCCGCGAGGCGACGCGGGGGGAGCGTCGGCCAGGCGGCCACCGCTCCCGCCAGGGTGGAAGAGGACGGCCCGGGCTTTCGCGTCGGACGTCCGCGCCGCGTCGTCGATGAACTCCTGGTCCGGCGGCCCCACCTCGGAGGCCGCGGGTCTCGTGGGCCGATTGGGGGCGAGAGAGAGCTGGCGAGCCGGCCGTTGACGAGCCGGTGCTCGAGGGACGGGACGAGGGCGACCCAGACGACACCCAGAGCGACGGCGACGACGAGGGCCAGCGCGAGGCTGAGCCGCGCGCCGACGCTGCGGAACGGACTCACGAACGCATCGTCAGCCGCCGGGGGCGCGGAAGCGGTACCCGACGCCGCGAACGGTGAAGATGTACGCCGGCTCGTGTCGGGGACGGGCTCGAGCTTCTCCCGCAGATGGCGCACGTGGACGTCGATCGTCCGCGGCTCGCGCTAGGCGGCGCCGCCAGAGCGCCTCCAGCAGCGCCTGCCGGGAGAACACACGGCCCGGCACGGGAGGCCAGCGTCCGGAGAAGCTCGAACTCGACGTACGTCAGGTGGACCCGACGCCGCTGACCTCCACCGTCCGGCGGGCGAGGTCGATCGAGGGCTCCTCGGTGCCGAGGACGTCGCGGCCGTCCGCCTGCGGGCCGAGCGCGGCCCGGCGGAGGAGCGCCCGGACGCGGCTGCGGAACTCCCGGATCGAGAACGGCTTCGTGATGTAGTCGTCGGCGCCCAGCTCGAGTCCGACCACCTTGTCGAGCTCGTCGTCACGGGCGGTGAGCATGATGATCGGAACAGTGCTCCGAACGCGGAGCCGCCGGCAGACCTCGAGGCCGTCGAGCTTCGGAAGCATGAGGTCGAGGACGACGAGGTCGATCCGCTCGCGACCGAACAGCAGGAGAGCGTCCTCGCCGTCCCGCGCCTGGACACGCGAAACCCCTCGCGCTCGAGCGGGTACGTGAGCAGCTTCTGCACTGCGTCCTCGTCGTCGACGAGAAGGATGGTGGCGGAGTCGGGCGTCGGCGTTTTCACGGGAAAAGGGCTGGCCTGCCGAATCCGCGTCCTACTATAGAGCGCCGATGGCTGCCGTTCCGCCTCCGCCGGCGCGGCGCCGCGCGCGTCACGGCTCGCTCGACCGGCCCGTCAACGGACGGTTGTACCGCGGCACGTGGCTCCTCGTCGGCCTGCCGCTCCTCGTTCTCGCCTTCAGCGTCGTGCGCCCGGCGACGCTCCAGCCGCCGGACGTGCCGCCCGCCTTCGACGCCGGCGACGCGCGCGCGCTCGCAGCCGACCTCGCCCTCACCTCACCGCCGCGCGTGCCCGGCACCCCCGGCGCGGCGGCGGCGGCCCGGTGGTTCACGCGCGAGCTCGCGCCGTACGGCTACGAGGTCGCACGGGAGCGTTCACCGCCGAGGTTCCCGGACGCGGGCGATCTCCCCCTCGAGAACCTCGTCGCCAAGAAGACCAGCCTCTCGCAAAGACGATCGTCGTCCCCGCCCACCGCGACGACAACGGCTCCGGCCCCGGCGCCGACGACAACGCGTCCGGGACGGCCGTCCTCATCGAGCTGGCACGCGCATACGCGCCGCCGGCGGAGCCGCGCGCCTGCCGCTCCCGTACTCGCTGCTCTTCCTGTCCACCGACGGCGCAATCGACGGCGGATTAGGGGCGGCGGAGTTCGCGCGCGCCCCCACGAGCGCCAACGTGATCGCGGTCATCGACCTCGATGCGATCGGGGGCGACGGAGTGCCCCGGCTCGAGCTCGCGGGCGACAGGCCCCGATCGCCGGCCGCGAGCCTCGTCGAGACGGTGCGCCCGAGCTGCGTCAAGCAGACGGGCCCGAGCCCGCCCGGCCCAGCGCGCTCCGCCAGCTCGTCGACCTCGGCTTCCCGTTCAGCCGGTACGAGCAGGCGCCGTTCGTCACGCAGGGCATCCCCGCGGTGACCGTCACGACGGGGCCCGACCGGCCGCCCGCCACGCACCCGCCAATTCGCGAGCGGCTGAACGTGGCCGACTCGGGCAGATCGGTCGCGCCGTCCAGAACGTCGTCGACGCGATGGAACAGGGGATCGCGCTGCCGCAGGGACCGTCGAGCTTCGTCTTCCTCGGACAGCGGCTCGTTCGCGGCTGGGCGATCGAGATTCTGCTCGTCGCCGCACTGCTGCCCTTCATCGCCGTCGCGGTCGACCTCTTCGCGCGCTGCCGGCGGCGCAGGATCCCGGTGGCGGCCGCGCTTCGCAGCTATCGGAGCCGCCTCGGCTTCTGGGTCTGGGTGGGTGCGGTCTTCGTCGTCTTCGGTCTGCTCGGCGCGTGGCCGGGGGGAGCCGCCCGGCCGCCGGCGCTCGACAACGTCCGCTGGCCGGCGGCCGCGCTCGTCGGCGTCGCTGCGCTGGCCGGCATCGGCTGGATCGTCGCCCGAGACCGGCTCCTCCCGCGCCGGCCCGTCGAACCCGAGGAGGAGCTGGCGGGCCATACGGCGGCACTCCTCGCCCTCTCGGTCGTCGGCCTCCTGCTCGTCGCGACGAACCCGTTCGCGCTCGTCTTCCTCCTCCCGTCCCTGCACATCTGGCTCTGGCTGCCTCACGCACGCACGCACGGCCTCCTGGCACGCACGCTCGTCCTGCTCGCGGGCTTCTCCGGACCTGCGCTCCTGCTCTGGTCGTTTGCGGGCCGCTACGGCCTCGGCTACGACGCTCTCTGGTACGTCCCGTGGCTCTTCGCCCTCGGCTACGCGCCGCTGCCGCTCCTCGTGGTGCTGCTCGGGTGGCTCGCCGCCGCGGGCCAGCTCGCAGCGCTCGCCGCCGGCCGGTACGCCCCGTACCCGCGCCGCGGACGAACGGCCGCCGCGGGGGCCGATCCGGGAGACGGTCCGTCGCCTGGTACTGGCCCGCCGGCGCCGTAGGCGCGCGGCCGAGCCGCCGCGCCGCGCACTCCAGGGATAGCGGCCCGAGCGCGGCGGCGGCCTACGGCTCGCCGAGCCGGAGCCAGCGGACCACCGCGCCGGCCGGCAGCTCCCCGGAGCCGCGCGGAACGTGGACGAGCGCGTCGGCCGCGGCGGAGTGCACGATCATGTGCGACTCCTGGCCGCTCAGGGGCACGAGCACGATCCCGTCGGGGTCCAGTCGGGAACGGGCCCGCACGAGATCGTCACGGGCCTCGGCACGGCGCAGCGGCGCAGCGAGCCGGCCAGGCTCCAGCCGGGGCAGTGGCTCGCTCAGGCCCTGAAGCGCCCGCAGCGCCGGCTTGACGAAGAGCTCGCAGCCCACGAGCGACGACACCGGATTGCCGGGCAGCCCGAAAACGAGCGTCGCGTCGCGGATGCCGAACGAGACCGGCTTCCCCGGCCTGATCGCGACCCGGCAGAAGACCTCCTCGACGCCGAGCTCGGTCTCGATGCGCCGAACGAGATCGTGCGGACCGACCGACACACCGCCCGACGTGACGAGGACGTCCGCCGCGAGTCCGCGCTCGAGCGCCGCGCGGTGCGCCGCGTCGTCGTCGGAGACGGCCGGCACCACCTCGATGTCCGCGCCGACGGCGGCGAGTGCGGCCGCGAGCATGACCCCGTTCGACTCGTAGATCCGGCCAGGAACCAGCGGCGTACCGGGGCGTGCGAGCTCCGTGCCCGTCGGCACGACGACGACGCGCGGGCGGCGGACGCAGCGGATCTCCGCCAGACCGGCGGCGGCCAGCGCACCGACGAGAGCAGCCCCCAGACGAACGCCCGCCGGAACCACGACGTCGTTCGCAGCCGCGTCACCGCCGCGCCGGCGAACGTTCGCACCCGGCTCGAAGGACTCGGCGACCACCACGTTCTCCCTGCCGTCATTGTCATGTTTGACAACGTACTCGACCGGGACGACGGCGTCGGATCCCTCGGGGACGACCGCACCCGTGGAGATCTCCATCGCCTCGCCCGCGGCAAGAGCGCGGCTCGCCGGACGGCCCGCTGCGATGCGCGCGACCACGGGCAGCGTCCCCGGCAGATCGGCGGCACGGACCGCGTATCCGTCCATGGCAGAGGACGCGAAGGGCGGCAGGTCGACGAGCGCCCGCGCCGGCTCCGCGGTGATCCTCCCCGCGGCCCGGGCGAGCGGCACCGGCTCGGCCGGCAGCACGCGTACCCGCGCGAGAATTCGCGCCTGGGCCTCCTCGAGGGGGAGCGGCTCTTCCACGACAGCCCCTACGCTATCCAGGAGCCGCCGGGCGGCTGCGCTACGGCGTCGTCGTGGTCGCGGTGGTCGTGGCGGGCGGCGGCGGAGACGCCGCCGTCTCGGTCGCGGTCGTCGGCGGCGGCGCGGTGGTGGTGGCCGGCGGCGAGTCCGTGGTTACGAGCTGGGTCGGAAGGGCCGTCGTGGAGCGCGTCGTCCCCGGCTTGGTAGCGACGGTCGCGGTGCCCGTCGTCGTCCCGGCGGTCGGCGGCGGTGCGCCCTGCAGCTGGTAGGTGCCGTGCCAGGACGTCCACACCGGCTGGGTCGTGGGCGCCCGGAAGGGCCGGTCGCCACGCTTGCCGATCGCAGTGACCATGTAGTTGTGCCAGATCGTCGCGGGGAAGCCGGGGCCGGACACCGCGACGCCGTGCACGTCGAGCATCGGGATTTCGCCCTTCGGGTAGCCGATCCAGACGCTGGCCTCGAGGTACGGCAGGTACCCGGAGAACCAGGCGTCGGCGTAGTTGTCGGTCGTCCCCGTCTTGCCCGCGTCGGTGTGCCCGGCGACGTTCGCACCGGTGCCGGTGCCGTAGAGCATGTTCAGCTCGAGCACCTTCGTGACCGTGGAGGCGACCCAGTCGGGGATCACGCGCTCCTGCTGCGGCTTGCCCCAGCCTGCCTGGGTGTCGACGCTCCCGTCGGGGAGCACGACCTTCGTGATCGCCATCGGCTTCGAGTAGATGCCGCCGTCGGCGATGGTCGCGTACGCGGAGGCCATCTCGATCGGGGTCACGCCGATCGCGCCGAGCGCGAGAGCGGGCACGGCCTGGAGCGGCGAGGTGCGGACGCCGAGCTTCTGGGCCATGTCGACGATGTTCTGCGGGCCGACGTCGACCGCGAGCCGCGCGTAGACGGTGTTGTCGGACTGGATCGTCGCGTCGGCGACGGTCTCGACGCCGTGATACGTGTGGTCGTAGGTCTGGACGTTCCAGGAGCAGGTGGGATCGAACGCCACGCAGCTCGAGTCGAGCGTGTAGTGGAACGGCGCCGACAGGTAGCTGACGGCGAACGGGTTCAGGCCCTGCTCCACGGCGGCCGCGAGCACGATCGTCTTGAACGTCGATCCGGCTGCCGCCGCGCGCTCGTCGCGAAGTTGAACTGGTTCTCCGCGTTGCCGGGAGTGGCGCCCGTCATGGCGCGGATCGCGCCCGTACGCGGATCGATCGAGACGAGCGCGGACGCGGGATCCGTCGGCTGGTTCAGAACGCCCGCGATCGAGGCGCGGGCAGCCCGTTGGAGCCGCGGGATGATCGTCGTGTAGACCTTGAGCCCGCCCGACCGGACGGTGTTCGTCCCGTACTCCTGCTGGAGGAGGTCCTCGACGTAGCCGAAGAAGAAGGGCTCGCGGATGTGCGTGTACGCCGTCCCCGGCTTCAGGTGGAGGCTGTGGTCGGCGACGGCGGACAGATACCGCGCGTTGCTGATGTCGCCGTTGTCCCGCATCGCACGGAGCACGTCGTTTCGGCGGGCGAGTGCGTCCGCGGGACGCTGGAACGGGTCGTACGTGGAGGGTGCCTGGGGCAGTCCCGCGAGGAGCGCCGCCTGCTCGAGGCCGAGCCGCTTGGCCGGAACGGAGAAGTACGTCTCGGCGGCGGCCTCGATCCCGTATGCGTGGTTGCCGTAGTAGACCTGGTTCATGTACGTCGTGAGGATCCGCCGCTTCGACCAGACCCGTGCGAGCTTGATCGCGAGACACGCCTCGGTCAACTTCCGCTTCAGCGTCTGCTCGCGCGAGAGGTAGAGGTTCTTCACGAGCTCCTGGGTGATCGTCGAGCCGCCCTCGACGATCTTCCCGGCCTGGACGTCCGCGAGAGCCGCCCGCACGATGCCGACCGGATCGATGCCGCCGTGGCTCCAGAAGCGGCGGTCTTCGATCGCGACCGTCGCCTTGCCCATCCAGGGGCTGATCTTGCCCGCAGTGACCGGCGTGCGGTTCTTGTCGGCCGGGATCGCGCCGAGCAGCGAGCCGTCCCACGCGTACACGAACGAGTTCTCGCCGACGGCGACGGGGCGGAGCGAGTTCAGGTCGCAGCTCGCGCCGAAGGCGACGGTGCCGCCGACCGCGGCGACGGTCAGCAGGACGATGCCGCCGCCAACGATCCCGAGCAGTGCCAGCCGGCGGTTCCCGCGGCGGCGCGCACGGGCCCGACGTTTACGGCGCGGGCTCCCGGTCGGACGCCGCCCGGCGGGGCCGCGGCGCTGCGACGACGGCGTCATCCCGAGACGCCCGACGGGTCAACCGTCACGACGGCGGCACGGTCGACGGCGGGTCGCGTCTCCGAGATCTGCTGCGAGCGGAACGGCATGGTGATCTCTGCGAACGTCTCCCGACTGCGGATCGAGGCGTTGCGGATGGTACCGGCGACGGAACGACATCCCGTCGTCCCCCTTCGCGGCAGAGCGCGCGATTCCTCAGTCGAGAGGCAGCTCGCGCCGACCGGCGAAGCCGTCCTCGACACGGTGCCAGTAACGGATCTCGGCCTCGCCGAGCTTCCAGCAGAGCAGAACGGTCTCGCCGTCGCGCAGGGCCGGAAAATCGATCAGGCCCTCGTCGACGTCCTTCACCTGGGCGCCCCGGGCGCGGATCTCCTCGACGAGGTGGGCGAGCCGCCGTTCCTCGTGCTGGACGGCAGTGGCCGCCTCGGCGAGCGTCGCCGGCGGCATGCCGCCGCCGTTGCCGCGGATCCGGACCTCGACGGATTCCTGCCGGCCGAGCGCCTCGACGTGGGCCCGGCGGGTCGAGACGAGCTCCTCGACGAGAGGACGCACCTCGTCGAGCGCCGCGTTCGCTTCCTCGGGGGTGAAGTGACGCATCCCGTGAACCCTATGATCGGCGCCGGTGGACGTCGAGGCCGTCACGATCGACGCGTACGGGACGCTCGTCACGCTGCGCGACCCGGTGCCGCCGCTCCAGGCGGCGCTCGACGCGCACGGCGTCGCGCGCTCCGCGGCGGAGGTGCGCGATGCCTTCGCCGCCGAGGTCGCCTACTACGTCGGCCGCTCGCACGAGGGCCGCGACGAGGCGACACTCGCGCTGCTCCGCCGCGACTGCGCCGACGTCTTCCTCGCCGCAGCCGGCGCCGACCTCGACCCCGCCGCCTTCGCGCCCGCATTCGTCGGCGCGCTCTCGTTCACGGCGCTCCCCGGCGCGGCCGACGCGTGCCGTTCGCTCGCAGCGGCCGGCCTCCGGATCGCCGTCGTCTCCAACTGGGACATGGGCCTGCACGAGCACCTCGCAACGCTCGGTCTCGACCGGCTCGTCGACACCGTCGTCACGTCGGCCGAGGCGGGTGCGCCCAAACCCGAGCGGCCCGTGTTCGAGCTCGCGCTCGCGCGACTCGGGGTAGCGGCAGAGCGAACCGTCCACGTCGGCGACTCGGACGCGGACGCAGATGGCGCGCGGGCCGCGGGCCTGCGCTTCGAGCCGGCGCCGTTGGCCGACGCTGCGGCGAGGATCCTCGCGTGAACCGGACCCGCCTCTCGCTCTGGACGGGCCTCGTCGCCCTCATCGCCGCCCTCAACTACGCGGCCCGGTTCACCGGGTCGGGCTCCGGCTCCGGCAACACGCGGGACACCGTCTACAGCTACTCGTCCTTCGTCGGCGGGATGATCCTCTACGCGGTCTGGTTCGGGATCGTGCTGGTGATCGCGATCGACCGGACCGATCTGTTCGCGCTGCGCCGGCCGCCCCGCTGGGGCCAGGCGCTCGGCCTCGCGGTCGGTGTCGTCGTCGCGATCTACGTCTGGGAGGCGGTCGTCTCGACGCTGCCCCTGCCACAGAGCCCCGGCAAGGAGCAGGGCCTCACCCCGACCCACTGGGAGCCGGCGCATGCGGGTGCGTTCGCCGCGAACCTCGTGCTGTTCGCGCTCGTCGCTCCGGTGGTCGAAGAGCTGACGTTCCGCGGCGTCGGCCAGTCGCTGCTGCGCTTCACGGGCCGTTGGCCCTCGATCCTGCTCGTCGGCGTCGCATTCGGGCTCGCGCACGGACTCCTCGAGGCGCTGCTCGTGCTCGTCCCGTTCGGCGCGGCGCTCGCGTATCTGCGCGACCGCACCTCGAGCGTGCTCCCCGGGATCCTCGTGCACGGCCTGTTCAACGGGGTTGCGCTCGCGGTCGCCGTGCTCGGACGCTAGCCTCCGTTCGTGGCCACCGGGGACGACCCGCAGATCCGGCAGATCCGCGAGCAGATCTCCGACAACGACCGCGCGCTGATCGAGTCGATGAACCGCCGGCTGGAGCTCGTCGCGCGCCTGTGGCGGCACAAGCAGGCGCACGGCGTCGCGATGCTCGACCCGGAGCGCGAGGAATGGATGCTGCGCTATCTCTCCCGTGCGAACCGCGGTCCGCTCTCGCAGGCCGGCCTCGAGGAGCTGTACGGGAAGGTGCTGGAGCTGACGAAAGCCGAGCTGGACGAGCCGCCGGCCTAGGGGCTAGTCGTCCTCGCCGTTCTCCTCGACCGCGAACTGGTCGGGGGTGACCTCGTCGAGGAAGTTGCGGAACTTCGACACCTCGGCCTCGAGCTGCTCCTCGTTCACCTCTTCGCCTTCGAACTCGATCGCCGACTCCTCGATCACGGAGTCGGCGGCGAAGATCGGCGCCTCGACGCGGATGGCGAGTGCGATCGCGTCGGAGGGCCGCGAGTCGATCTCGATCTCGCCCCCGTCCTGCGCGACGGTGATCTGCGCGTAGAAGGTGTTCTCGCGGAGCTCGGTGACCGTGATGCGGATCACCTGGGCGCCGAGCTGCTCGAGCATGTCGCTCAGCAGGTCGTGGGTCATCGGCCGCGGCGGCACCTGGCTCTGCAGCTTCATCAGGATCGCCGCCGCCTCGGGATGGCCGATCCAGATCGGCAGGAACTTGTTCCCGTCAGCCGTCTTCAGGAGCACGATCGGCTGCTTGCCGACCAGATCGAAGCTGACTCCGTAGATGAGCATCTCGACCATGCGCGTGTGACCCGACCTCACGCCGAATATAGCTCAGGCCGCCCTGGCCCAAACCGTCGCGACCGTCACCGCCGCGACCCGATCCCGGTTGGCGAGGGTCGCTACAATCCCCGACCGCGGGCGATTAGCTCAGTTGGTTAGAGCGCCGCTCTGATAAGGCGGAGGTCCCTGGTTCGAATCCAGGATCGCCCATCCCGAGCGAGCCGCCCCGGCGGCTCGCTTTCGTTTCCCGCCCCGCCGAGGCGCTTCCACATGTCGCCCGCCTCCGTGGCGGTCGCGTTCGCGTTCACCTTCGACGCGTGGGGCCTGCCGGTGAACGTGCTCGCACTCGCGTACGGCGTCGCTGCGATCGTGAGCCTGATGTGGCCGCGGACGCCCGGCACGCCGTGGCGGCGTAGCCTCTTGTCGAGATGCTCGACCGACTTCGGCTTCAGGTCGCACGACGCTCGGTGAGGCTCGGGCTGCTCGCACAGGCGGCCGCCCAGCAGAGCGGATCGCCACCCGACCTCTCCGGCACCGTCGATTTCGAGTTCGACTTCGGCACGATCGCGATCGACGCGCGGGACGACACCGTCCGGCCTGCGATCGAGTCGATCGGCGCCTGGGACCCCGGCGGCACTGCGTTCCTCGGCCGGCACGTCAAGCCGGGAATGACCGTTCTCGACGTCGGCGCGCACGTCGGCTATCACACCTGCCACGCCGGCCGGCTCGCCGGACCTACCGGGCTCGTGCTCGCGTTCGAACCAGAGCCGCGCAACTACGAGCTGCTTCTCGCGAACGTCTGGCGCAACGGCCTCGGCAACGTCGTCTGCTTTCCCTGGGCGGTCTCCGACGCCACCGGCTTCGCCCGCCTCTACCTCCACTCGACGAACACCGGCGACCATCGCCTGGCCGACGACGGCGACCGCAGCTCCATACTCGTTCGCACGGTCAGACTCGACGACTCGCTCGTGGTGCGACCGCCCGTCGATCTCGTGAAGATCGACGTCCAGGGTGGAGAGAGGGCCGCCACGGCCGGCATGGCCGCCCTGCTCGAAGCCTCTCCCGGCGTACGGCTGACGGTCGAGTTCTGGCCGTACGGAATCCGCCGGGTCGCCGAGGACCCACGCGAGACACTCCGCTTCTATCGCTCGCTCGGCTTCACGCTCGAGGTGCGCACGATCGACGAGCTGGAGGCCGAGCCGATGAGCGACGAGGCGATCCTCGAGCGGTGCGCCGGCGACAACGGCATGCTTCACGTCGATCTCGAGCTCGTGCGACGCGGCCGGGGCTGAGCGTCCTCAGGTGAGGAGCAGCCCAGCCATCCGCCGCCGCGCGAGCCAGATTCCGGCACACCCGAGCACGACGAGATAGCCGGCGTCGACGACGTTCCCGATCCCCACCGTGCCGAGCGTCAGCGACCGGATCAGCACGATCGCATGGTAGAGGGGCGAGAAGCGCACGACCCACTGGATCGCGACGGGGTAGACGCTCAGCGGATAGAACGTCGCGCTGAACAGGAACATCGGCAGCTGGACGAGCTGCACCAGGTCGAAGTCCTGCCAGCTGCGCAGGAACGTGGAGGCGCCGATCGCGATCCCGGCGAAGCCGAAGCCGACCACCATCGACGCCGGCAGGGCGAGCAGGCCCCACCAGGAGTGGACCAGCCCGAGCGCGACCGCGGTGATCACGAAGCCGGTCGAGTAGAGCAGACCGCGGAAGAGCGCCCACGCCGTCTCGCCGAGCGCGACGTCGGTCGGGTCGATCGGCGTCGCCAGCATCGCGTCGTAGACCTTCGCGAAGCGCAGCTTGAAGAAGACGTTCGTCAGCCCGTCGTAGACGGCGCCGTTCATCGCCGACGAGGCGAGCAGGGCCGGCGCGATGTACGCCGCATACGAGACGCCGTGCACGGCGCCGACGAAATGGCCGAGGCCGAGGCCGAGCGAGAAGAGGTAGAAGAGCGGCTCGAAGAAGCCGCTGAGGATCGTCAGCCACTGGCGGCGGTAGACCATCAGGTTCCGCTCGAAGAGCAGGTGGCCACGGCTGTGCAGCAGCCGGCGCGCAAGCGTCGGGCGGCCCGGGATCGCGTACGCGGTCACGTGACGAGCCGCTTCGTGAACGTGCGCTGCGCGAGCCAGAGCCCGGTGGCGGCCCACACGGCGAGGTACGTCACGTGCCCGAGAGAGGGCCAGAGCGTCGCCGTGCCGAGGGTCAGGTGCCGGAGCAGGTCGACGCCGTGCCACGTCGGGGTCGCCCAGGCGAGCTCGCGCAGCCCCTGCGGCAGCCGCGAGACCGGGAAGAACGTGCCCGAGAAGAGGAACATCGGCGTGACGCCGAAGCGGAAGAGCGCATTGAAGCCCTCGTCCCGCTCCAGCCACGCGGCCATCGCCGCGACCGGAGCGGAGAAGGAGAGGCCGAGCAGGATCGCGGACGGGAACGCCAGCACCGCGAGCCAGGAGTGGATCGCGCCGAACGCGGCCATCACCGCGAGGTAGAGGCCCGACGCGAGCCCGACGCGGCTCGCCGCGTAGAGCTGGTGGCCGAGAACGACGTCGCGGATGCGAAGCGGCGCCGCGAGCATCGCGTGGAACTGGCGCGTCCAGCGGATCGCGCTCATCACCGGATACGCGGACTCGAACGCGCCGATCAGCATCGCCGTCGAGGCGAGGATCCCCGACGCGACGTAGTCCAGGTACGGGACGCCGAGGCCGGGCCCGCGGTTGACGAGCTTCCCGAGACCGATCCCGAGCGCGCTCAGGTAGAGCACCGGATTGAGTGCCGTCGTGACGACGCTGCCCCGCCAGACGCGGCGGTACGAGAAGACCCAGTACTCGTAGGCGCGTAGCGCGTAGGTCATGCGCGACGCACCGTCAGTCCACCAGGCGTGCGGCCGGTCAGCCGGAGGAAGACGTCCTCGAGCGTCGAGCGGCGCACGAGCACGCTCTGGGGATGGAGACGCTCGTGCGCGGCCGCGACGACCGCGTCGCCGTCGTCGGTGTAGAGCAGCACGCGGTCGGGCAGGACGTCGACCCGGGCGACCGCGCCGTCGAAGTCGGCGGCGTCCACGCCGGTCGCCGCGTCCTCGAAGCGCAGCTCGACCACCTCGCGCGTCGACAGGCGCCGGATCAGCTCGGCGGGCGAGCCCTCCTCGGCGATGCGGCCCCTGTCCATGACCACCAGCCGGTCGCAGAGCTGCTCCGCCTCGTCCATGTAGTGCGTGGTCAGGACGAGCGTGACGCCCTGCTGCTTGAGCCGGAAGAGCCTGTCCCAGAGCGCGTGCCGCGCCTGCGGGTCGAGCCCGGTCGTCGGTTCGTCGAGCAGGAGCAGCTCGGGGTCGTTCACGAGCGAGCGGGCGATCGTCAGCCGCCGCTTCATCCCGCCGGACAGCGTCTCGACCTTGTCTTTGGCGCGGTCGCTCGAGCTGGGCGAAGTCGAGCAGCCGCTCGGCGCGCGCCGCTCACCTCGCCGCGGCAGGCCGAAGTAGCGCCCGTAGACGAGCAGGTTGTCGCACACCGTCAGCTCAGGTCGAGGGTGTCCTCCTGGGGCACGACGCCGAGGCGGGCGCGGATCCGCGCCCCGTCGGTGTTCGGGTCCATCCCGAGGATCGTCAGCGAGCCGCCGGTGCGCGGCGACGTGCAGCCGATCATCCGCATCGTGCTGCTCTTGCCGGCGCCGTTCGGGCCGAGGAACCCGAACGCCTCGCCCGTGCGGACGTCGAAGTCGATGCCGGCGACGGCGACGAAGTCACCGAACCGCTTGACGAGGTCGCGCGCCTCGATCAGCGCCGCGTCCGCGTTCATGCCGGGAATCTAGCCGCGCGCTGCTAGAGCTCGACGCGGCGCGCTCGAGCGCCTCGGCGAGCTCGGCAGCTCGTGCTCGTCCGCGAAACGAGCTCCACCCGGCCGGCCGAGACCTTGGCGTGAAGCCCGTCACCGGACGAAGCCGTCACGCACCCGCTCCGCGAGCGCGGGATCGACCGGAGTCGCCCGCACGCGCGGTCGCTGCCGGGCACCCGCCCACTT
>CAVXLT010000008.1:0-356707 GCA_963762715.1 uncultured Thermoleophilia bacterium
GGCCCGATCGCCGCGATCGGCCTCTTCATCATCGGCGACCGCGTCCTCCACCTCGACCATCCGCACATCCAGACGCTGATGTACCTGATGCTCTCGGTGGCCGGGCACCTGACGATCTTCCAGACCCGCACACGCGGCCCGTTCTGGTCGATCCGCCCGGCACGCATCCTCTGGCTTGCCGTGCTCGGCACGCAGCTGCTCGCGACGATAATCGCAGTCTCCGGGCTGCTGATGACGCCCCTCGAGTGGAAGTGGGCGCTGCTCGTGTGGGGATACGCCCTGGCGTGGTTCCTCGCGACCGACCGCGTCAAGCTGCTCGCCTACCGGATCCTCGATCCGGTGAGCGGCGAGGGCGCCGACCTGCCGCGAAAGGACGCGGCTTCGACGAAGGTGGCCCCCTTCCATACCGATACCGACCCCGAGGACCCCGTCTATCACGACAGGAGCGACTGTCCCTATGGGCGAGAGATCACGCGTAACGGCAACGACAGGCCCGGCACGGACGGCCGCCGCCGCTGCGAATGGTGTAGCCAGCATGCTGCCTAGTCCGGCGTGCCCGGCAACCGACGAAAGGTCGGAGCTGTGACCGGCACGAGCACAGAAGGGATCGCCGAGCTGATCGAACTGTTGCGGGTCGAGCCCGGGTCGGAGGTGACACTTGCCGACGACTTCGACCCCGCCTACAAGGCGGACTTCCTGAACAAGAAAGCCGGGAAATCGCTTCTGAGGCAGGGCGTGGCGTGAAGCTGCTCGCCGACTACCAGGAGCGGCTCGCCGCCCAGGACACTCACGGCGTTCTCGTCTGCCTGCAGGCGCTCGACGCCGCCGGCAAGGACGGAACGATCCGCCACGTGACGAGCGGCGTCAACCCGCAGGGCGTGCATGTCAGTAGCTTCAAGGAGCCCTCCGCGGAGGAGTTGAGCCACGACTTCCTCTGGCGCTACGCACAGCGCCTCCCCGCCCGCGGCGAGATCGGCATCTTCAACCGATCCCACTACGAGGAAGTCCTGGTGGTGCGCGTCCACCGAGCTGCTCGACCGCGAGAAGCTCCCGAAGGACGCGAAAGGCAAGGAGCAAGTGGTTCGCCCGGACCGGCCCCGTCAGCTCGTATCTGCGTGTCGGCCGTGCTCGCCCATACCCTGGTCGAGCTCGACCCGCAGTACCCGAAGCTGAGTCCCGCACAGCAACGCGAGGAGCGGAAGGCCAAGGCCGAACTGCTCGCCCAAGCACCCGAAGGCGCTACCGCCGACCCCTTCCAGGCGAGCTCGACCACCGCCGGGAAACAGGTCGCGAAGGAGCACGCGAAACACACGAACGGCAAGAGATCCAGGAAGTCCTGAGTGCGCGTCCTTGCCGTCAACGCCGGCTCGAGTAGCCTCAAGCTCTCGCTGCTGGACGGGCGTGACCGGCTGCTGCTCTCCAGCAGCGTGCCCTCGTCACGCGGTCAGCTCGACGAGGAAGCGCTGCGGGCCGAGCTCGAGCCCGCCGGGCCGATCGATGCCGTCGGTCACCGCATCGTCCACGGCGGAAGCGAGTTCGTCGAGCCGGTTCTGATCGACGAACCCGTGCTGAGGCGGCTGGAGGCCCTGGTTGATCTTGCCCCATTGCACCAGCCGAAGTCGCTGCGCGCACTGGAGCTGGTCAGCCGGATCCTTCCTGACGTCCCGGCGGTCGGCTGCTTCGACACCGCCTTCCACGCGCGCATCCCCGCGGCGGCCGCCACCTACGCGCTGCCGGCCGAGTGGCGCAAGCGCTGGGACCTCCGCCGCTTCGGCTTCCACGGCCTCTCGCACGCCTATGCCTCCCGCCGCATCGCCGAACTCATGCAGGAGCAGATCGATCGCTTGAGGATCGTCACCTGCCATCTCGGTGCGGGCGCCTCGCTGGCCGCGGTCGAACACGGGACATCCGTCGACACGACCATGGGCTTCACCCCACTTGAAGGGCTTGTCATGGCGACGCGTTCCGGGTCGGTCGACCCGGGGCTGATCCTCTGGCTCGAGGAACACGTCGGCATGCCTCCGTCAGAGCTTGCCGCCACGCTCGAGTACCGCTCCGGTCTGCTCGGGCTCACCGGCAGCGCCGACATGCAGGTGATCCTCGCGGCCGAGCAGGCAGGTGACGCCGACGCCGCACTCGCAGTCGGCGTCTACCTGCACCGCCTTCGTGCCGGCATCGCCGCGATGGCGGCCGCGATGGACGGCCTCGACGCGCTCGTCTTCACCGGCGGCGTCGGCGAGAACGCTCCGGTGATCCGCGCCCGCGCCGCGGCCGGCCTCCGTTTCCTCGGCGTCGAGCTCGACCCCGCCCATAACGGCAGCGCCGAACTCGACGCGGAGATCGGAGCAGCAGGCGCACGCGTGCGCGCCTTCGCCGTCCGGGCACGCGAAGATCTCCAGATCGCCCATGACGTCCGCGACCTGCTGACCGATCACACCGGGTCGTCGTAGGCTTTCTTGATGCTCGGTTTGCCTGATGGTGTGCGGGCGTGCCTGTTTGATCTGGATGGTGTGCTGACGCAGACCGCGAAGGTTCATGCCGCAGCGTGGAAGGAGATGTTCGATGGTTTTCTGCGCGAGCGGGCGGCGAAGGGTGGCGAGCCGTTTCTGCCGTTTGATCCGGTTGCTGACTATGACGAGTACGTCGACGGCGAGCCGCGCTACGACGGTGTGCGCTCGTTCCTTGCTGCGCGCGGCATCGAGCTTCCGGAGGGTGAGGAGCGCGATCCGGCGGCTGCGGAGACCGTCGTGGGGCTCGGCGATCGCAAGAACGAGATCGTTCTGCGCATGATCCGCGATCAGGGCGTGGAGGCCTATGAGGGCTCGGTACGGTACGTGCGTGCGGCGCGGGAGGCCGGCTTGCGCCGCGCGGTCGTCTCGTCGAGCAGCAACTGCCGCGAGGTGCTGGTCGCCGCGGGGATCGAGGAGCTGTTCGAGCAGCGCATCGACGGGGTTGTCGCAGCGCGCGAGCACCTGAAGGGAAAGCCTGCTCCCGACAGCTTCCTGGCCGGCGCGCGGGCGCTCGGGCGTCGCGCCGGGGCAGGCGGCGGTCTTCGAGGACGCCCTGGCCGGCGTGGCGGCAGGACGGGCCGGTGGTTTTGCCTGCGTGGTCGGGGTCGACCGGGTCGGCCAGGCCGAGGAGTTGCGCGAGCACGGGGCGGATATCGTCGTCTCCGACCTGGCGGAGCTGCTCGATTCGTGATCCAGCATCCGGCCTTCGCCGTGGAGCCGTGGGTACTCCGCGAGACCGAGTTGAGCCTGGACGTGCTCGCCCAGTCGGAGTCGGTGTTCGCGCTGGCCAACGGGCACATCGGGCTGCGGGCAACTCTGGACGAGGGCGAGCCCAACGGCTTGCCCGGCACCTATCTGAACGGTTTCTACGAAGCACGCCCGCTGCCCTATGCCGAGGCCGGCTATGGCTACCCCGAGGCGGGGCAGACGGTGGTCAACGTCACCAACGGCAAGATCATCCGTCTGCTGGTCGACGACGAGCCGTTCGATGTCCGCTTCGGCGAGCTGCGCAGACACGAGCGGACGCTCGACTTTCGGGCCGGCGTGCTGCGACGGCGGGCCGAGTGGCTGTCGCCCGCCGGCCGGCAGGTGCGGGTGTCCTCTGCGCGCCTTGTCTCGTTCGTTCAGCGGGCGGTGGCGGCCGTGCTCTACGAGGTCGAGCCGCTGGGCAGCGCCACCCGCCTCGTCCTGCAGTCGGAGCTCGTAGCGAACGAGCCGATCCCGACCTCACCCGACGATCCCCGCGCCGGCGCGAGCGTGGTTTCGCCGCTGCGCTCCGAGCAGTTCTCCGGCCGTGAAGCCAGGGTCGTGCTCGTGCACTCCACGGCGGCGAGCGGACTGCGAATGGCCGCCGGCATGGATCACATCGTCGAGGGCCCGCCAGGAACCGGCACGGGCGCGGCGGAGAGCGGCGCCGACCTCGGGCGCGTGACGATCACAGCTGATGTCGAGCCCGGCCAGCGATTGCGTGTGGTCAAGTTCCTGGCCTACGGCTGGTCGAGCCAACGCTCGACGGCGGCGTTACGCGATCAGGTCGCCGCAGCGCTGGCCGAGGCGCGCCAGACCGGCTGGGACGGGCTGCTCACCGGCCAGCGCGGCTACCTGGACGACTTCTGGGAGCGCGCCGACGTCGAGCTGGAGGGCGACGCCGAGCTCCAGCAGGCGGTGCGCTTCGCGCTCTTTCACACCCTGCAAGCGGGCGCCCGGGGCGAGCGACGCGCGATCGCGGCCAAAGGCCTGACAGGGCCGGGCTACGACGGGCATACCTTCTGGGACACCGAGACGTTCGTCCTGCCCGTCCTGACCTACACGGTCCCGGACGCCGCCCGCGACGCCCTGCGCTGGCGCCACGCGACCCTGGGCCTCGCCCGCGAGCGGGCGAAGCTGCTCGGGCTCGCAGGCGCGGCCTTTCCCTGGCGCACGATCGCCGGCCAGGAATGCTCGGGCTACTGGCCGGCGGGAACAGCCGCCTTCCACGTCGGTGCGGACATCGCCGATGCGGTCGGCCGCTACCAGGCCGCTGCCGACGACGACGCGTTCGAACGCGAGGCCGGACTCGAGCTGCTCGTCGAGACGGCGCGACTGTGGCGCGCGCTCGGTCACCACGACAGCGAGGGACGGTTTCGCATCGACGGCGTCACCGGCCCCGACGAATACAGCGCGGTCGCCGACAACAACGTCTACACCAACCTGATGGCACAACACAACCTCAGGTTGGCCGCCGCCGCGGTCGAACGCCACCCGGATCGCGCCGGCGAGCTCGGCGTCAACCTGGAGGAGGCGGTCGCCTGGCGCGACGCCGCCAATGCGATCTTCGTCCCCTACGACGAAAAACTGGGTGTCCATCCCCAAGCCGAGGCCTTCACCGACCATCAAACGTGGGACTTTGCGCGCACCGCGCCGGAGCACTACCCGCTGCTGCTGCACTTTCCCTACTTCGACCTGTACCGCAAGCAAGTCGTCAAACAGGCCGACCTCGTGCTCGCCCTGCACCTACGCGGCGACGTTTTCAGCGCGGAGGCGAAAGCCCGCGACTTCGCCTACTACGAGCCGCTGACCGTCCGCGATTCCTCGCTCTCGGCCTGCACCCAGGCGGTGGTCGCGGCCGAGGTCGGGCACCTCGAGCTGGCCTACGACTACTTCGACGAGGCCGCTCTGATCGACCTCGACAACCTCGAACACAACACACGCGACGGCCTCCACATCGCCTCGCTCGCAGGCGCCTGGATCGTCGCAGTGGCCGGCTTCGGCGGCATGCGCGACCACAACGGCTCACTGACCTTCGCCCCCCGCCTACCAGAGCGACTGAGCCGCCTGGCCTTCGGTCTCTGCTTTCGCGGACGTCGGCTGAAGGTCGAGGTCGAGCCACAGCAGGCCCGCTACTCGCTCCTCGCAGGGCGCCGCTCGAGATCATGCATCACGGCGAGACGGTCAACGTCACGGCAGGGCAACCAGTGACGCGCACGATCCCGGCGCCGCCCGCACGCGACGTGCCCAAACAGCCGCCCGGACGAGCACCGGCCCGACGGCCCCGGGGCTCCGTGCATGATTGAGGCGGCAAGCGTGCCGACCGCGAAGCTTCGCACCAGGTGCGAGGGCGCGCGCGAAGGTTGAGTCGACCGTCGCCCCCTGGCGCTGAGCCGCGCTTCACGATCTTGTGGATCGCCGGGATCCAGATCGGGGTCGACACCGATGGAGAGGCCCCAGTCTTCGGATACCCTGGTCTTCGGATACCCTGAATGCAAGCGGGGCGCAGTTCATCCGCCCGCAGGAGTGTCCGCCGCCCACAAGCAAACGGGCAGCGACGTCCGTCCTCAGCAGAGCAGGTCGGAGCAGTACTCGGTGGTTCGCATTCTGCGGCCGCCTCCGGGTCCAGGCTGAGGAGGGACGAATGTCACGCATCATCCGCACTCGAGGGCTGATCCTCGCGGGCTGTTCGGTCGGCCATTCCAGCCGCGTAGAGCCGGACGCCGGCGGTGCGCTCACGCCCGGCCAGCCTGCACCCGATTCGGTTCCGCGCTCCGCGATCTCGCGGGGCGCGCCCACTAGCAGCGCCGGCGTTGCCGGCGGGAAGGAGACGGCATGACCGCCGTCGTGGTAGCGATCGTCATGGTCGCGCTCGTCGTGTTGGTGGTCGCGGTGGCCTCGGTCCATATCCTCAAGCAGTACGAGCGGGCGGTGAAGTTCCGGCTGGGCCGTGTCGGCGACGACGCGTTCGGGCCGGGCTTGATCGTGATCATTCCGCTGATCGACCGGATCAGCCGGGTCTCGATGCGGATCGTGACGATGCCGATCCAGTCGCAGGGCATCATCACCCGCGACAACGTCTCCGTCGATGTCTCCGCGGTCGCCTACTACAAGGTCGTCGACGCCGTCCGGGCGGTGGTCGCGATCGAGAACGTCGCCTCGGCGATCGACCAGATCGCCCAGACGACGCTCCGTGCCGTCGTCGGCCGGCACACGCTGGACGAGACGCTCTCGGACACCGAGGAGCTGAACAAGAGCATCCGTGAGATCCTCGACGTCCAGACCGAGGACTGGGGCGTCCAGGTCACCCTGGTCGAGCTGAAGGACATCCAGCTGCCCGAGAGCATGAAACGCGCGATGGCCCGCCAGGCCGAGGCCGAGCGGGAGAAGCGCGCGAAGATCATCGCCGCCGAGGGCGAGGCGCTCGCCGCCGGCGAGCTCGCCCGCGCCGCCGACGTGATGATGGCCCACCCGCTCGCCTTGCAGCTGCGCAACCTGCAGACGCTGGTCGAGATCGCCGTCGACAAGAACTCGACCGTCGTCTTCCCGGCGCCGCTGATGAGCACGATCCAGGAGCTGGGCGCGTTCCTCAACCGCGAAGCCAACGCAGCCGCACCGCTCGCGCAGCTCTCGACCAACGGATCGAGCAGCGAGCCCGCGACCGAGGCTGCCGCCCGCTGAGCCCTGCCGCGTCGACGCCGAGGCTCGCTTCGGCGTCGACGCGGCCCCTCGGGGCGAGGCGGGTCAGCCGGCGTGGTCGAGCTCGACCGGCGGCAGGTCAGCCACCTCGTCCTTGCTGAGGCTGAGGCGGACGCCGTCATCGACGCCCGTGACCGCGCCGATCGGGATCGCGACCTCCTTCTTGCCCCAGAGATGGCCCTCGTCGAGCAGGACATGGGTGACGTGATGATCGGCCGGGTCGACGACCAGCCCCTGGACCCGCCCGATGCTGCCGTCAGTTGCATGAACATGCTCGCCGCGGCGCACCTGGACATCGCCCACCGGCACCCGGTCGCGGACGACCGCCTGGGGGCCGGCGTTCATGTTCCCCATTCCCAGCATGCCCATGCCGCCCATCCCAAGCCCGTAATAGGGCCACGAGAGCATCTGCCCTTGCCCGTAGCCCCACTGTCCGCTCGCGCCGGGCAGGAACTGGGTCTCCTCGGCGTGCTCGAGCGCGTCGAACTCAGAGCTCGCGCACCGCAGCCGGATCTCCTCCCCCGCCGAGTCGACGAGGTCGACCGGCACCAGACGACCCGGCCCTCCCCCGTGCTTCGGCTCGACGACGAGATGCGTGAGCGCGCGGGCGACGGGATCGACGACGACGCGCTTCAGCTCCCCGCAGACGCCGTCGCGACACGAGACGTCGCTTCCGATCGTGAACTCCGTGCCATCACTCATGACGTTCCTCCCATTCGTTGGCTTCGCTCATTGCGCTGTCGGGACAGGAGCCGGCGGCCAAGGTCGCAGCAGAAAGGCGCATTCATCAAGGCTGTCCCTGCTCGTCGGTCACCGGGCTCCGGCGACCACCGCCGCCCGCCCACGATCAGCGCGAGCGAACGACCGCCAGCCGACCTCGTCCCACCTGCTCCCCTGGCACATCGGACAGGCCGGCGGTCGACGACTCACGATCACGCCGTAGCCGCAGACCGCGCAACGCAACTCTTCCCGACCAGCCCGCAGATCGAACTCGGCGAGACCAACCTTGCTCGCGCTCGCCGTATCGTCTCCCAAGATCCGCATCTCCATCTCAACCCTCCTCAAAGCCAACGGACCGAAACCGCTGCGACCCGGTTGCTGAGGGTGGACATTCGCGACGCCGAATCACTGTGGCAGACGCTGGAGTGCGTGCAAAGCCGATCGTTGTGGCCCGCACGAAGAGTCTAGCGCGCCCGGCTAGAATCGTTGCTGTCATATCCTGAGCCGATGACCGGCGAAGAGACCTCACACCTGCGTGTACTGATCGCGAACGAGCGCAAAGACCGGCTCGAGTTGCTCGCCCAGGTCGTGGCCGGCCTCGGTCACGAGGTGATCGCCCGCGAGGTCAACGTCAAAGAGGTGGGCGCCGTAACGGCCCGCGAGCACCCCGACGTCGCGCTCGTCGGGCTCGGCCTCTCCTCCGAGCACGCACTCGACCCGATCCGCGAGATCGTCCAGGAAGCGACCTGCCCGGTGATCGCACTGCTCTCGGCCAGAGACCCCGCCTACATCCACGAAGCCGCCAAGCGCGGCGTCTTCGCCTACATCGTCGACGCCGAACCCGAGGAGCTGCAGAGCGCAATCGACATCACGCTGCAGCGATTCATGGAGTACCACAATCTGCAGGGCGCGTTCGGACGTCGCGCCGTGATCGAGCAGGCGAAGGGCATCCTGATGGAGCGGCGTGCAACCGACGCTGAAAGAGCGTTCGAGATGCTTCGTGACCACTCCCAGCAGAACGGTCGCAAGCTCGCCGACGTCGCAAAGGCGGTCGTCGAGAGCCACCTCCTCCTGCTGCCCTCGCCCGCACAGTAAGGCTCGCCGCATACTCTCGCCCGCTGGGGTAGAACCCACGGCACGGCCCCTCATCTCGTGCCGTCATCAGAGACGTTTCTGAACTCGCGCAGGCGAGACTCATGCAGCGGTGCGTCTCCGCAATATGCCGCCCACGGGCGGCGGAGCCCTGGTCATGCAGGTCAGGGCGCGCGCCGGGCACGAACGCTGCCGTCATCCTCGGCGCCAGCTCGACCCGCCGGCCACTCAGAGCGGGATGATCCTGTGTCTGTGAGCCGGAAGCAGAGCGACTCGAGAAGTCTTGGGCTTGCCGCACTGGTCTCGATCGGGATCGGTGGGATGGTCGGTGGCGGCATCTTCGCGGTGCTCGGCCTGACGGTGCAGGTGGCAGGCGCCGGGGCCTATCTCTCGTTTCTCGTCGGCGGGACAGTCGCAGCGCTGACGGGCGTGTCCTATGCGCGTCTGTCTGTTGTCGTGCACAGCCGCGGCGGCACCGCCGCGTTCCTCGACCGTGCGTTCGGCAGGCGGATTGCTGGGCCGCTTAATCTTCTGCTCTGGCTGAGCTACTTCGTCATGCTCGGCCTCTACGCCGTCGCCTTCGGTGCATACCTGGCAGCTCTGCTCGGTCTCGACCCGAACGGCAAGAGCGCCCGTTCGCGTACCTGGTGGTCGCCCATCTCCTCGTCCTGGGCGAGGTCGATCACGACGCCGCGCGCTTCCGAGGTCGAGAAGAGGACGCGTGGGCCCGTTCTGTCTCCGTCGTTGGCTGCTGTCAGATCCCATTGCTGCATGTCGGCAAATACCTCCGAATCAACCGGCGAACGCGGCGTGTCGCTGGACGTGGAGTGGACGCGCGGGCTGATTGTACGCCTAGCCGGCTAGAGGAGAGATTGCGAAACGGGATAGTCTTGGCGCGAGCAAGTCTTGGATCGCAACGACTTTCTGGCGCGTGTCTGGGAGGCTTACGAATCCGGTGACCTCCTGTCTGCGTGTGCGTGGTGCGGCTGCGTCCTTCTCGACCGGGAGTGGATTGAACCGCCGCCTGGGGCGCTCGACACGATCGACGAGAAGGAGACCTTGTCGCATTCGGTCTGCCCAACGTGCGCGGCAGCAATGGCGTCTCCCGGGGGCTACGCCGAGCTTATGACGCGAGCGGAACAGTCCGCTTGACATGTTGCAGGCCATCCGTTGTGGTTCTCACAACGAATGGACTCGAACGGACAGGAACGGAATCAACAGGGGGCGCAGTTCATACCTGACCGTTTTCCTGTTCACGCTTTCCCTGGAAACCGGGCAATGGAAGAAAGCGGACCACGTTTGAACCGCGACCGGCTCGCGAACGCCCAGCGGCTGACACGCTCGCTCACCCGGCGGCCCGCGCCGCTAACCGCCGTGCAGAGCCAGATCCCGCAACGTGCGGGCGCGGTTCAAGCTGCAGTGATCGCAGCGCTCGCCCGCGCCGAGCGGCCGCTCCGAGCCCGTGAGGTACACGTTGCCGCAGAGGAACTGGCCGCGACCGACCTCTCCTGGAACACGGTCAAGGACTGCCTGCACAAGAACGCTCGCCGCCCAACCAGCCCGATCGAGCGCGTCCGCCGCGGCCTCTACAGGCATCGCTGGACGCGCGGTGCTCAGGCGGGTAGCTGAGCTTCACCATCGACTCCTGCATAGGCTCAGGCCTGCTCTCAAGGCAAGCCGGTCCCGATCCCGGACGGGTGCCGCCGTTTCGGGGAGTCGTAGACTCCGCGGGTGGCGACGTGCTCGTCCTGCGGGAAGGAGGTTCCGGGAGAGTTTCCGTTCTGTCCGTTCTGCACGGCACCGCTCGCAGCGGCAGCTCGGGCTCCGGGGGCGAGAGAGCGGAAGGTGGTGTCGGTCTTGTTCTGCGACCTGGTCGGGTTCACTGCGGCGTCGGAGTCGGCGGATCCGGAGGAGGTGCAGGCCCGGGTCGCTCCGTACCACCGGCGTGTGCGGGAGCGGATCGAGGCGTTCGGCGGCACCGTGGAGAAGTTCATCGGCGATGCGGTGATGGCGGTTTTCGGCGCTCCGGTTGCCCACGAGGACGATCCGGAGCGGGCGGTTCGTGCGGGGTTGGCGGTCCTGGATGCCCTTGCGGAGCTGAACGAGGCCGATCCTGGGCTGTCGCTGTCGGTCAGGGTCGGTGTGAATACGGGTGAGGCGGTGGTGGCGCTCGATGCCCGACCGGAGTCAGGCGAGGGGATGGTGACCGGGGACGTCGTGAATACGGCGGCCCGGATCCAGGCGCAGGCGCCGGTGGACGGCGTGGCGGTTGGGGCGGGCACGCACCAGGCGACGGAGCGCGTGTTCGACTTCGAGCCGCTGGAGCCGATCAGCGCGAAGGGGAAGTCCGGGCCGGTGCCGGTCTGGCGGGCGGTGGCGCCTCGGGCCCGGTTCGGGAGCGACGTGATCCGCTCGATGTCGACTCCTCTGGTCGGACGCGACGTCGACCTCGGCCTGCTGCGCGGCACCTTCGACAAGGTCGTCGGGGAGCGGGCTGTGCAGCTGGTCACGGTGGTCGGCGAGCCGGGAGTGGGCAAGAGCCGCCTCGTCGCTGAGCTCTTCGCCTACGTCGACGGACTCCGCCGGGTTGTGCGCTGGCGACAGGGGCGTTGTCTTCCCTACGGCGAGGGAATCACGTTCTGGGCGCTCGGCGAGATCGTCAAGGCTCATGTCGGGGTGCTCGAGTCCGACCCGCCGGAGGAGGCGCAGGCCAAGCTGGAGCGTGCGCTCCCCAACGGGGGCGACGCGCCGTGGTTGCGGGCGCGCCTTTTGCCGCTGCTCGGGATCGACCCGGGCATCGCTGCGACCCGCGACGAGTCGTTCACCGCCTGGCGGCGGTTCCTGGAATCGACCGCCGACGACCGCCCGGCGGTGCTCGTCTTCGAGGACATCCACTGGGCCGACGAGGCGTTGCTCGCCTTCCTCGAGCACCTGGCCGACTGGGCGCAGGGCGTTCCGCTGCTTGTGGTCTGCACCGCCCGGCCCGAGCTGTACGAGCGTCATCCGAGTTGGGGCGCGGGTCTGAGGAACGCCGTCACTGTCAGCCTCTCTCCGCTGTCCGACGCTGATACCTCCCGGCTCGTGTCCGCGCTCCTAGAGCAGACCGTCCTGCCGGCGGAGACACAGCAGCTGCTGCTCGAACGCGCCGGCGGCAATCCTCTGTACGCGGAGGAGTTCGTGCGCATGCTGCGCGACCGTGAGCTCGTCGACCCACAGGGCAGGCTGCGCGCTGACGGAGAGATCGCTTTTCCGGAGTCCTTGCAGGCGCTGATCGCCGCACGTCTGGACACGATGCCTCCCGACCGGAAGAGCCTTCTTCAGGACGCGGCCGTGATCGGAAAGGTCTTCTGGTCGGGTGCGGTCGCGGCGATGGGCGATCGTGACCCACCCGAGGTCGAGCAGGCTTTGCACGAGCTGGCGCGGAAGGAGCTCGTACGGCCGTTCCGGCAATCGTCGATGGCGGGCGAGCAGGAGCTCGGCTTCTGGCACGCGCTTGTCCGCGATGTCGCCTACGGGCAGATCCCGCGTGCGGAGCGGGCTACGAAGCACGTCAGAGCGGTGGAGTGGCTCGAGCACAAGGCCGGCGAGCGAGTAGAGGACTTCGCCGAGGTGCTCGCGTTCCACACGGGCGAGGCGATCAGCCTCGCCGAGACCACCGGCGACGAGGCTCGCGGGCGAGCTGGCGCCGGCGGCGCGCCGCTACGCCCTTCTGGCCGGCGAGCGGGCGCTCGGCCTCGATACCGCCAAGGGGCTCGAGCTCCTCGAGCGCGCACTCGTGCTCACCGCCGAGGACGACCCCGAGCGTGCGCGCGTGCTGGCCCGGTTCGCAGCCGCGGCAACTCAGGCCGGCCGCCTTGCCGAGGCTGCCGACGCGTGTGACCGGGCGCTCGCCGGCTTCCGCGCAACCGGGAACGTCGAAGGAGCGCGCGAGGTGCTCGACGTCCTCGGGCGGATCCGATCGAGACGGGGCGACTCGGAGGGGTCGGTGCGCATCTCGGAGGAGGCGGTCGCGCTGATGGAGACCGTCCCGCCCGGCCCGGGTCTCGTCGCGGCCCTCGCGCAGCTCGCTGCCTCGCTCGTCGTTGCCGTCCGGCAGCCTGAGGCGGTTGTCGCCGCCGATCGGGCGCTCGCGCTTGCGACCGAGCTCGGGCTACCCGTGCCGGCCCGGGCGCTCGCCTATCACGGAGCCGCACGCTGCCTGATGGGCGACCGAGAAGGACTGCCCGAGCTCGAGCAGGCGCGTGATCTGCTGATCGAGGCCGGCGCCGGCGACGACGCGCAGATCGCGATGCACAACCTCGCCGTATCGGTCTGGGAGCTCGACGGACCCTCCGCGGCGTTGCCGCGAATGGCCGAGGCTCGGTCGTTCGGCCTCGAGCGCGGCCTCACAGGCTTGGCCCTGCCAACCGCCGGCATCGAAGCCGCCTGGCTGATGGACGCCGGGAGGCTCGAGGAGGCGCTGGCTCAGGCGGATGAGCTCGTCCCGGAGCTTGCGAGGAGCGGCCAGGCGCAGATGCTGGTCAGGATGTACGAGATCCAGGCTCGGGTCCGCGAGGCGATGGGTGATCGTCAGGCGGCGGCCGACGCCGCCGACACCGCACTCTCGACCGCCCGCGAGCTCGGTGACAACCGGAGCCTGACGATCGCGCTGCCCGCGCTCGCAGCCATCGCCGCGGAGGATGACGAGACACGCGCGCTGCTTACCCGGGTCGCCGCGGACGTCCCGCTGCACGGCGATCACGACTTCGCCGCCCGGCTCCCCGGACTGCAGAGGTGGGCACTGGCGCTCGGCGAGCCTCATCTCGCACGACAACTGGCCGAGGGCGTCAAGCCCGTCGACCCACTGTACATCCATTCGCTCGCGAGCTCCGAGGCGCAGCTCGCAGAAGCAGACGGTGAGCACGTCCAGGCTGCCACCTTGTTCTCCGAGGCCGCCGAAGCCTGGCGCGACTTCGGCGCGTGCATTGAAGAGACTCACGCGCTGCTCGGCCAAGGCCGCTGCCTCGCTGCCCTCGGGGACGCCGCTGCCGACGTGCCGCTTCGCGAGGCCCGCCGGCTGTTCGGACCGGATGCGCGCCCGCACCTGGGTCGCCGCATGTGACGCTCTCATCGCCCAGGCCAGCAAGCTCAGCTCATAACCGAGCCGGCGGAATACGCGCCGCGAGGGTTCATACGTGACACGCGAGCTCAACCGAGCCGATTCCGACTCTCAAGCCGAAGCCCTGCCACCTCTCCTCCGCGAGCGATCGGACACAAAAAGCCTGCCGTCTGCAGGGCAATCGTTGTGATTTCCACAACGGATGGACCTGAGCGGGCAGGAACCCCGCCCGTACAGGACGCGGTTCATACCTGACCGTTTTCCTCTTCACGCTTTCCCTGGAAAACAAGGCAATGGACCTAACCGAACTCGAACCAGAGCTTCGGGATCCGGCCTGCCGGTCGCTACTCGTCCAGCGGTCTGATCGGACGTCGAACCTCGATGGAATGGAAGTGCGGGTCAGATGCTCGTCGCTGTCGGGCTTCCCATACTCGGGCCTACCCTAGAGAGAGACGGGGAGTGAGGTCCACAGCGAGAAGAACTTGCCGCATTCGCTTGCCGCAAGCCCTCCAAGACATCCACAGAGGCCCAGAAACGGCTTGGTTGACAGAGCCGACGCCCGGACTCGAACCGGGGACCCCATCATTACGAGTGATGTGCTCTACCAGCTGAGCTACGTCGGCACGGCTCGGTTGAGCCGGATTCGAGTGTAGCTGGTCGGACGGCGGCGTCGGTCCCGGCCAGGCCGGCCGGGACCGACGCTCCGGAGGCTTACGCGGCAGCCTCCAGGGAGAGCTGGTCCATTGCCTCCGGCCGGAGAGAACGAGCGATCACGCCGCCTCCAGCTCGAGCTCGGCCCGCGGCTGCAGCTCGACCGCGGGCTCCTCCGCGGGCTTCGACTCGACCATCACCGCGGAGACCACCGCACCGAGACCGGCGAGCGCCGGCGAGGACGTAGAAGGCGATCTGGAAGCCGTGCGTCAGCGCGGCGCCGCCGAAGGCGACTCGCTCCGGCGTGCGCGTCGACGTAGTGGGTCGTGAACGTCGTCGCGATCGTGGTCGCGACGGCGACGCCGATCGCGCCGCCGATCTGCTGCGTGGTGTTGATCAGGCCCGGAGGCGATCCCGGCGTCGGCCGGGCGGACGCCGGTCAGCGCGCCGATCGACATCGGCACGAACGCGAGCGCGAGCCCGAGCCCGCTGATCATGAACGCGGGGAAGAGGTCGGCGAAGTAGTGGCCGTGCACCGGCAGCTGCGCGAACAGCACGAGCGCCGACCGTCGAGAGGGCGAGCCCGGCCGGCAGCACGGGCCGGACGCCGACCCGGGTGACGAGCGCCTGCGCGACGGCCGGAGAAGGCGATGATCGTCAGCGTCAGGCCGATGTACGCGACGCCGGTCTTGAGCGCCGAGTAGTGCAGCACCTGCTGCATGTAGAGGGTGAGCAGGAAGAACTGCGAGAAGATCGCCGCGCCCATCAGCAGGCCGCTGACGTTCGAGCCCGACAGCGTGCGCAGGCGGAAGATCGCGCAGCGGCAGCAGCGGCGCCTTGCGAGCGGGCCTCGATCACGAAGAACGCCGCGATCAGGACGGCGGACGCGGCCAGCAGGCCGATCGATGCTCGGTCGTCGCCCCAGCCGTGCTGGGTCGCCCGCGTCATCGCGTAGACGAGGAGCATCAGGCCGCCGGTGATCGAGGCGGCGCCGGCGAAGTCGAAGTGGCGGTGGCCGAGATCGGCGCGGCTCTCGCGGAGCAGCACCGGGCTGAGGGCGATCACGAGCACGCCGACCGGCACGTTGATGAAGAAGATCCACGACCAGCTCAGCGCACTGGTCAGCGCGCCGCCGAGCAGCACGCCGGCCGCGCCGCCGCTACCCGAGGCGGCACCCCAGATCCCGAGCGCGAGGTTGCGCTCGCGCCCCTCGCGGAAGGTGGTCGTCAGGATCGACAGCGCCGCCGGCGACAGCAGCGCGGCGCCGAGGCCCTGCAGCGAGCGGAACGCGATCAGCGAGCCCTCGGACCAGGCGAGCCCGTCGAGCAGCGAGCTGACCGTGAAGAGCGCCAGGCCGGCGACGAACAGGCGCCGGCGCCCGAGCAGGTCGGCGAGCCGGCCGCCGAGCAGCAGCACGCCGCCGAAGAGGATCGCGTAGGCGGTGATCACCCACTGCAGGCTCTCCTGGGAGAAGTGCAGGTCGGTCTTGATCGACGGCAGGGCGACGTTCACGATCGCCACGTCGAGCACGACCATGAACTGCGCGACCACGATCAGCGCGAGCGCTGCCCAGCGGCGGCCGTCCACCTCGCCGTCGCCCCTCCGTGTCATACTTTTTGCAGTCATTCGTTCGTCCTCCAAATCGTTGTGTGTTGCAATGGTACACAGAGATAACGTTTGCGCGCTACACTAATTCCCGAACGTGACTATTACCGACACCGATGAACAGCGCGTCCCCAGGGTCGCGAAGGAGCTGGCCGCGAGCAGCGGCTTCCTGCTCGGGCGGCTCGGCTTCGGGTTCAAGGCAAGGGCGGTCGCGGCGCTCGAGCGCGCCGGCTACGAGATCTACGACTACAGCGTCCTCGCGATCCTCGCCGAGGGCGCACGCGAGACGCAGGCGACGATCGCCGACGCGCTCGCTCTCGACCCCAGCCGCCTCGTCGCCCTGCTCGACTCGCTCGAGGAGCGCGCGCTGATCATGCGGCAGCGCGATCTGCACGACCGCCGGCGCCACGTGGTCAGCATCACCAGCTCGGGCAAGCGCGAGCTGTCCCGGATCCGGCGAGCGTTCAAGGAGCTCGAGGACGAGTTCTTCGCCGGCCTCGACGAGGCCGAGCCGGCAGGAGCTTCACCGGCTGCTGACGCAGCTCGCCGCGCACAACGACCCGCGCTGCGCGTTCGCCTCGCCGGGACCCGGCCGGGTCAGCTAGAGGCGAACGCCGCCCGTGCCCTGGCCGCCCGCACCGCGGCGGTCAGCGACTCGATGTCGTACGCGCCGTAGTGGCGGCGGCCGTTGACGAAGAACGTCGGCGTGCCGGAGACGCCGCTCAGGTCGGCGTCGTCGACGTCCTCGGCGATCCGGCCGGCGTGCACGTGCTCTTCGACCTCGGCGACGAAGCGGTCGCGGTCGAGCCCGAGCCGCTCGGCGTAGCCGACGAGGCTCGAGAAGCCGAGCGCGCCCTGGTGCTCGATCAGCAGGTCGTGCATCTCCCAGAAGGCGCCCTGCGCCGCGGCGGCCTCGGCCGCCTCCGCCGCTACCTGGGCGTACGGGTGGACGTCGTTCAGCGGTAGGTGCCGCCACGCGTACTGGAGGTCGCCGAAGTCGGCGAGGAGCTCCCGCACGACCGACTCGGCCTGCCCGCAGAACGGGCACTCGTAGTCGCCGTACTCGAGCAGCACGATCGCTGCCCGCGCCGAACCCCGGACGTGGTCGCGCTCGGGATCGACGGGGACGGCGAGGTCGACGAGCGACTCCGCCCGGCCGACCAGCGCGCGGAGCCGCAGCCGCAGCGGGAGCAGGTCGGTCGCACGGAAGACGCCCCACGCGAGCGTGGAGGCAGTGAGGGCGGCCGCCAGGATCCCGACCTTCGCCTCCTCGAGCTGACGTCCCTGGAAGGCGAGGGTGGCGATCAGGAGCGAGACCGTGAAGCCGATGCCCGCGACCGCGCCGCCGCCGGCGACCGCGGCGAAGCCCACGGGCAGCTTGAGCCGGCCGCCGCTCGAGCGGGCGACCAGCCACGAGACGCCGCCGATGCCGACCGGCTTGCCGACGACGTAGCCGATCAGGATCCCGAGCGTGATCGGAGACCCGAACGCGTCGCCGAGCACGCCGCCGCCGAGGGCGATGCCGGCGTTGGCGAGCGCGAACAGCGGGACGATCACGTAGCTCGTCCAGGGGTGGAAGATGCGCTGCAGCCGCTCGTTGGGCGAGAACGCCGACTCGACGCCGGCCCGCGCCGACCGGGCGAGCTCCGGCGTCGGCTGCTCGCGGAAGAGGCGAAAGAGGTCGGTGGCGCGCTCGAGGTCGGATCGCGCCGGCGCATAAGCGGATGCGGCCAGTCCCATCGCCAGCCCGGCGACGACCGGCTCCACGCCGGACTCGTAGAGCGCCACCCACACGCCGATCCCGAGCGCCGCGTACACGGGGCCGTAGCCAATCCCCGCGCGCCGCGCCACCAGCACGGCGGCGAAGAAGCCGAGCGCGGCGAGCAGCGCGGCAACGTGGACGTGGTCGCTGTAGACGGTGGCGATGATCACCAGCGCGGTCAGGTCGTCGGCGACCGCGGCCGTGAGCAGGAACGAGCGCAGCCGCTGCGGGAACCGCGGCCCGACGAGCGCGAGCACGCCGAGCGCGAAGGCGGTGTCCGTCGACATCGCCGTCCCCCAGCCGTGGAGCGACGAGTGCCCGGCGTTCAGGCCGACGTAGATCGCCACCGGCACGGCCATCCCGCCGAGGCCGGCGGCGAGCGGCAAAGCAACGCGCGAGCGGTCGCGCAGCTCACCCATGTCGAACTCGCGCCGTGCCTCGAGGCCGACGACGAAGAAGAAGAGCGCCATCAGCCCGCTGTTCAGCCAGCCGCGGAGATCCAACGCGATTCCGGCGCCGCCGAGGCGGATCGAGAACACCGTCTGCCAGACGGACTCGTACGAGCTCGCGCCGACGTTCGCCCAGACGAGCGCGGCCACGGCGGCGGCGAGCAGCACGGCCGCGCCGCCGGTCTCCGTCCGGAGGTAGCGGCGCAGCGGCGTGGCCAGGTTCCGCGACCAGGCGGTGCGGCCGCTGAACGCAAGCTCGCTCGGAAGCGCCTCGGCCATCCCGCGATTGTGCGGGATCGCAGGACCGCCGCGCGCTCCGTCGTCTCATCGGGTAGATGGCCCGCGCGCTCACAGCGGTCGCGCTCGCCGCCCTGCTGGCGGTATCGGCCCGCGCAGCCTCGCCGGGGTGGACGACGGTCTCCGGGCCGACGCCCTTCGGCGGCTGTGCGAGCGGCGGCCTCGACGGGCTGTTCGCCGGCGCCGAGGTCGAGCCGTCGCTCGCGGTCGACCCGAGCGATCCGAAGCGCCTGATCGCCGCGTGGCAGCAGGACCGCTACTCGACCGGCGCCGCCCGCGGGCTCGTCGCCGCCACGTCGGGCGACGGCGGCCGCACCTGGCAGCGGGTCACGCTCCCCTTCAGCCTCTGCGCCGGCGGGCAGACGACCGGCTGGGGACGCGCGAGCGACCCGTGGGTCTCGGTCGGACCGGACGGCTGGGTGTACGCGATCTCGATCGGCAACGGCATCGCCGTCTCGACCTCCGGCGACCACGGCCGCAACTGGCGGGCGCCGACGCTGCTGGCGAGGAACGACTCGACGTACATCACCGACAAGCCGACGATCACCGCCGACCCGGCCGCCCGCGGAGTCGCGTACGCCGTCTGGCAGCGGTACCTCGTCCGCTCCGACGGCCCGCCGATCGAGAGCGACACGCTGCTCAGCGTCACCCGCGACGACGGCCGGCACTGGAGCAGCCCGTCGCTCGTCCTCGCGCACGGCCACGACGACGGCGACGTCGCCAGCGTCATCCTCCCCGACCCCGCCCGCCACCGGCTCTTCCACCTCTCCTACCGCCAGGCCGGCGGCGTCCCGGGCCCCGGCCCCGCGCACCTGTCGCAGATCGTCGTCCAGCGCTCGACGGACGGCGGGAAGACCTGGTCGGCGGCGACGCAGGTCACTCGGATCCACACCGTCGGCGGGCGGCTGCGCGACCCGGCGAGCGGCAAGATCATCCGGCCGGGCGTCGCCTCGTTCGCGCTCGACCGCGGCAGCGGCGCGCTCTACGCGACCTGGCAGGACTCGCGATTCGGCTCGGGCGCGGTCGACCAGGTCGCGTTCTCCCGTTCCACCGACGGCGGCCGGACATGGACGAAGCCGCGCCGCCTCGACACCGGCACCGGGATCGGCCTGATGCCGACCGTCGCCGCCGAGCATGGCACCGTCGCCGTCTCGTACTACGCGGTCCGCGCCGCGAAGACGCCCGCCCGCGGCAACGCGCAGGCGATGCTCGCGGTCTCGAAGGACGGCGGCAAGACCTTCCGGCGGCGGCCGCTCGGGACCCCGTTCACGATGGGCGACGCGCCGCTCCTCGCCGGCGACCCGTCGATCCTCGTCCCGCCGGGCCTCTTCCTCGGCGACTACAGCGGCCTCGCCGTCGACCACGGCACCGCCTACGCGCTGCTCGCGACCGCGAACCCGGCGCGGGCGAACCCGACCGACGTCCGCTTCGCCGCCGTCAGCGCCCGCTAACGCGGGTGGTGCCGCGGCACGACGCCGCAGGCGACGACCGGAGCGCCCTTCTCGGTCGACGCCCGGACGACGATCGCGAAGCCGGTCGTGTGTGCGAGCGGCTCGACGGTGGCCGTGCGCCGGCCGCCGACGACGTTCCCGAGCGGCGCGAAGAGCTTGCCGTTGCAGCCGCCGAGACGGATGTGCGCGGGCTGGCGCACGCCCGCCGGCGCGCCCTTCAGGCGGATCACGACCTCGGTGTCGTGGATCCCGAGCTTGACGAACGCCACGCCCTGCTCGCTCGAGCCGTTGCGGCTTCTCAGCAGCACGCGGGCGTGCGAGGTCGGGAGCGTTCCCACGCAGACGAGGGAGACCGACTCGCACCCGTCGCCGCGAAGCGGCGCGGCGGACGCCGTCCCGGCGAGGACGCCCACTCCGGCCAGGAGCGCGATCCCGAGCATCTGCCTCATGACGCGGATGATACGAGCCCCGTTCAGGCTCACGCCGTCGGCTGCGGCGAGGTGTCGAGGGACGGGCACGTCTTCGCGCGGTAGCTCGCGAACCGCTTCGCAGTCAGGATCCACCGCCACTCCCCCCCGACCGCGACCGCGTGCACCGTCTGCGTGACCACCACCGACGAGCCGACCGCGACCGAGGTGAGCTTGAGCCGGAACGTCACCGCCTTGCTGTCGACGACGCCGTCGTCGCCGGGCACCGTGATCCGCTCGTCGGCCGACTTCACGAGTCTGATCCAGTCCAGCCGGCCGGGGATCGGCGTCAGTTCCTCGCAGCGCACGTACTCGCCCTGCGGGACGACGCGCTGCTGGGCCGGGTGGAGCTTGGGCCAGACCGAGGCGTAGTCGTTCGAGGCGATCCGGGTGACGATCCCGCGCAGGAAGACGACCGGGTCGGCGGAGGGCTGCGACGAGCCGCCTCGCGTCGCCAGCCACACCACGAGCGCGGCCAGGGCGGCCACGACCACCGCGGCAGCGGCGAGGGCCCGGCGCGATCTCGTCAAGGCACGCGTCGCCGAATGGTACTGACGCCGCAGGATCAGCCACACTGAAGGGCATGAAGCGCCTGCTCGCCACACTCGCGCTCGGGGCGTTCGTCGCCGCGCTCGTGACGATCGCGATCGCCAGCTCCTCGAGGAGCAAGAGCACGACCACGACCACCGCCCCGGCGACGACCACGAGGCCGGTGACGACCCGGCAGACGACCACGACCGCTCCGCCCAAGCCGAAGCGCGTGAAGCTGACCGCAGTCGGGGCGTACGACCCGGAGGGCGACGGGCACGAGAACGACTCACTGGCGCCGCTGGCGGTCGACGGCGACCCGACCACCTACTGGAAGACCGAGCACTACACGCACGGGTTCTTCAAGAAGGGCGTCGGCCTCGTCCTCGACGCGGGGAAGCGGCGCGAGCTCTCGCGGGTGGTCGTCTTCACCGACGGCGCCGGCTCGCGTGCGCAGATCGAGCTCGGCCAGAGCCCGACCGGGCCGTTCAAGGCGGTCTCGCCGGACAAGGAGCTGACCGGCCACACGACGTTCGTCCTGACGAAGGGCGCCGCCGGACGCTACGTCGTCGTCTGGGTGACCGCCCTGCCGACGACGACCGGCGAAGGGCACGTCACCGAGGTGCGCGCGTTCGCACCGCCGGCGCCGGCCTGAGAGCCCCGTCGACCCGGAGCTCGTGGCGCCGCGTGGCCGGCTCAGCCCGCGAGGAGGAGGACGCGGTTGCCGGACGGGTCCGCGACCACCGGGCCGGCTTCGGTCTCTTCCACGAGGTGCCCGCCCTCCCGGACGCGCCCGACCGACCGCTCGCGTTCCTCGCGGCTCCCGAGGACGATCGTGGCGTGGCGGAGCGAGGCCGTTCCGGGCGGAGCGGGCCCGACGCCGGCGCTCTCCCAGGTGTTGGCACCGAGGTGGTGGTGGTAGCCCCCGGCCGCCAGGAAGGCCGCCTGCCCGCCGAGCCGGGCCATCAGCGCGAAGCCGAGAATGTCGCGGTAGAAGGCGATCGTGCCCGGGATGTCCGCGACCTTCAGGTGGACGTGCCCGATCACGGTCTCGGCGGGGAGCCCGTCGAACCGTTCGGAGGCGGGGTCTGCGAGCTCGCCGAGGAGGCCGTCGACGTCGAGCGGGACCGTCGTCATCCGCTCGGCGACCTTGCCCTGCCAGTGCTCGCGTGGACGGTCCCAGTAGATCTCGATTCCGTGCCCGTCCGGGTCGGAGAGGTAGATCGCCTCGCTGACGTAGTGGTCGGAGAGCCCCTGGAGCGGGACGCGGTCGCGGGCGGCGTGCGCGAGCCAGCGGGCGAGGTCGGCGCGCTCCGGCACGAGCAGGGCGAAGTGGTACAGGCCGGTGTAGCCGTGGCCGGCGCGCGCGCCCGGTTCCTCGGTCAGCACGAGCAGCGTGCGCCCGTCGCGGCCGAGGGAGAACGTGCCGCCGGAGCGTTCGACCGGCTCGAGCCCGACGGCGTCGCGGTAGAACGTGAGCGACCGCTCCAGATCCGAGACGGTCAGGTGCACGGCTCCGAGACGTGTCAGCGGCGAGAGCTGCGCGGAGGTCGCCGCCGCGGTCGCCTCGAGCTCCTCGGGGTCGCGGGGAGCCGCGCCCGCGCCCGCGCCCGGCTCGTACACCTCGCTCCGATCGTCGGCCACCGTCTCCCCTCTCGTCGCTCCTTGCGGTCGAGCTTAACCGGCGGCATGCTCCGGTCGGCACGTCCTCCAACCGACGCGAAGGCGAGGTGCCCGAATGGCGGCGGTCTGCACGAGTCCCAGCGCGGAGAAGGCGGCCGCTTGACGTCCGGCGCCGTCTGCTCGCATCTCGACCAGGTCTCGATTCTCGACCCGCCTGCCGACGCGGCCGGCTGTGAGGAGTGCCTGAAGATCGGTAGCGGCTGGCTGCACCTCCGCATGTGCCAGACCTGCGGCAAGGTCGGCTGCTGCGACTCGTCGCCGAACCGCCACGCACGCCGGCACGCCGCCGAGGAGGGACATCCGATCGCCCGCTCGATCGAGCCGGGAGAGGACTGGAGCTGGTGCTTCCTCGACGAGGCGACGTTCGTCCTCCGGCCGCAATGACACGTTCACCCGGGTGGCCGGCGCTTCCGTACGAGACGTGGCGCGACACCTGCGACACGCTGCACGCGCACACCCAGGTGCTCGGCAAGCTCGCCGCCGCGCTCTCTCCGCCCGAGCCCGAGCTCCAGCACGCGGCGCTGCAGCTCGGCGTGCGCGGCTGGGAGACGCGGCCGCTGCCCGCGCCCGACGGGTCGGGCGTGCTCGCCGTCGAGCTCGACCTCTGCGCGCACGAGGCGGTCGCGCGACACAGCAACGGCCGCACGGCACGGGTGCCGCTCGCTCCGGACCGCTCGGTCGGCGCCGTCACCCGCGAGCTGCTGGCGGCCGTGCGCTCGCTCGGCGGCGCGGTCGAGATCGACCCCACCCCGCAGGAGACGCCGTGGCAGACGCCGCTCGACCAGGACGAGGAACACGCGACCTACGACCCGGTGCAGGTCGCCCGCTACTTCGCGGCCGCGACGCGAGCCGCGTTGGTGCTCGCGGCGCTGCGCGCGCCCTACCGGGGCCGCTCGACGCCCGTCAACGCCTGGTGGGGGTCGTTCGATCTGGCGGTCAACCTCTTCTCGGGGGCTCCCGCCGATCCGCCCGCCGGCGACTTCATCACCCGCAACGCGATGGACGCCGAAGAAATCGCGGTCGGCTGGTGGCCGGGCGACCCGCGCTACCCGCGGGCGGCCTTCTACGCCTACGCCCATCCCGCGCCGGCCGGCTTCGCAGAGGCAACGCTCTCGCCGCCGGCGGCAGGGTGGAACGCGACGCTGGGCGAGTACATCCTCGACTGGGACGACGTTCGCTCGGCCGACGACCCGCACGAAACCGCCCTCCGCTTCGCGCGGTCTGCCGTCCTGCACGCCTGCGCCGCCTGCGGCTGGGATGCGTCGCTCGCCGCAAGCGCCGACGGCCGCCGCCCGCCGGTCGTCTGAGCACTACGGCCGCGGGCGTGCAGCCCGCACGCCCCGGAGCCACGGTCGACTCAAGCAGGTACGGCCGGGCCGGCCAGCTCCCGGCGGGCGCGCACGAACATCGCCTCGAGCGCGAGCGCCGCCGAGACGTTCAGCTCCTCGAACGACCGCCACGTCTCGCGGACGGCCTCGGCGGCCCGCTCGGCGCCGAGCATCCGCTCGGCGCGTCGCGTCCTCGGCCAGCTCGGCGAGCCGGTCGTAGTGGAGGACGGCCCGCTCGGCGCCCGCGGCGACGACGACCAGGTCGCGGTACCAGGCGGTGAGCTCCTCCAGGGCAAGGAGAATCTCCTCCCGCTCGGCTCCGCGCTCGGCCCGCTTCACCTGCTGCTCGGACTCCCGGGCCGGCAGGTCGCGGCCCTCGAGCGACTCCTCGGCCGCAGCCCGTGCCTGGGCGGCGCGCTCGGAGGCGAGGTCGAGCACGGCCCGCGCGGCGGCCGCCGGGTCGAACTCCGGGTCGCCGTAGACCGACCGTGCGACCGCGAGCAGCTCGGAGCGACGGCGGACAGCGTCGACGTCGAGCAGCCGGGCCGCCCGGTCGAGCCGGCCGGCCGCGACCCGTGCAACCGCGGTCGTCTCCTCCGGTGTCAGGCCCGGCGCGCGCCGCTCGACCTCCTCGCGCACCGCCCGCTCCGACAGCCGCCGGAACGGAACGAGCTGGCAGCGCGACCGGACCGTCTCCGGAAGCGGCCCGAGCTCGTCGGCGGCAAGGACGACGGTCGCGTACGGCGGCGGCTCCTCCAGGTCCTTGAGCAGCGCGTCGGCCGCCTCCGCGTTCAGCAGGTGCGCCCCGAAGATCAGGTACACCCGCCGGTCGGCCTCGAACGGGCGCATGTGCAGGTCGCGGTGGAGCTCGCGTACGTCGTCGATGCGGATCTGGTCGCCGACCGGCTCGAGGACGTAGAGGTCGGGGTGGGCCCGCCGCTCGACGCGCTCGGGATCGCCGAGCAGCTCGGCCGCGAACGCGACCGCAGCGCTGCGCTTGCCGACGCCGGCCGGCCCGTGGAAGAGGTACGCGTGCGCCGGCCCCTCGGCGAGCGCCGCCCGGAGCAGCGCCTTCGCCTCCGGCTGCTCGAGCAGCTTTTCGAAGCTCACAGCAGCCCCTCCACCCGGGCGCGGACGGCAGCCGCGATCTCCTCGGCCGGCCGCGAGCCGTCGAGCAGCTCGACCCGGTCCGGAAACCGGGCGACGAGCCCGTGGTACGCCTCGCCCACCGACACCTGGAAGTCCTCCCCCTCGCGCTCGATCCGGTCGGGTTGCCCGATCCGGCGGGCCGCCGCCTCCGCGGCGTCGAGGGCGAGCACGAAGGTGCGGTCGGGCAGCAGCCCTTCCAGCACGGTCAGGTTCAGCGCGAGCACTCCGTCGAGGCCGAGCCCGCGGGCGATCCCCTGGTACGCGAGGGACGAGTCGACGAACCGGTCGCAGACGACGTCGGCGCCGCGGTCGAGCGCGGGCCGGATCACCTCGGCGGCGTGCTCGGCCCGCGAGGCGGCGAACAGGGCGGCCTCCGCCCACGCGGTCATCTCCGGGCCGCCGAGAAGCAGCTCGCGCACACGCTCGCCGAGCTCGGTCCCGCCCGGCTCGCGCGTCGCGACCACCTCGCGGCCGAGCCCGCGCAGATGACCGGCCAGGAGGTCGGCCTGCGTGGACTTGCCGCAACCGTCCACCCCCTCGAAGGTGACGAACACGCCACAGAGTGTTCCACTCACGCGGCGACTACAGTTCGACGACGTGCGTGCGATCGTCACAGGGGGCGCGGGGTTCATCGGCTCGAACCTCGTCGACGCCCTGCTCGCCCGGGGCGACGAGGTCGTCGTCGTCGACGACCTGAGCACCGGCAAGCGGGACAACGTCGACCCGGCCGCGCGGCTCGTCGAGCTCGACATCCGCGACCCGGCGCTGGCGGAGACGTTCGCCGAGGCGCGCCCGGCGGTCTGCTTCCACCTCGCCGCCCAGGCGGACGTGCCGACCTCGGTTCGCCGCCCCGACTTCGACGCCGAGGTGAACGTCGTCGGCACCGTCCGCGTCCTCCAGGCGGCAGGCGACACGCCCGTCGTCTTCTCCTCCACCGGCGGCGCGATCTACGGCGAGTGCGAGCGCCCCGCGCGCGAGGACGACCCGCGCCGGCCGCTCTCGCCGTACGGGGTCGCGAAGCTGGCGGCGGAGGAGTACCTGGGCGCCTGGAACCGGCTGCACGGGACGCGCCACACCGTGCTGCGGTTCGCGAACGTCTACGGGCCGCGGCAGGAGACCGGCCTCGAGGGCGGCGTGGTCGCGATCTTCCTCGACGGGATGGCCGCCGGCCGCGAGACGACGATCTTCGGCGACGGCGGGCAGACCCGCGACTTCGTCCACGTCGACGACGTCGTCGCCGGACTCCTCGCCGCGCCGGGCAAGGGCGGTGTCTGCAACATCGGCAGCGGCGTCGCGACGAGCGTCTCGGAACTGCACGAGCGCTGCCGGGCGGCGAGCGGCGACGACCGGCCGCCCGTCTTCGGCCCGGCCCGCGAGGGCGACGTCCGGCACAGCGTCCTCGACGTCTCGCTCGCCGGCCGGGAGCTCGGCTGGCGCTCCGAGGTCGAGCTCGACGAGGGGTTGCGCCGGACCTGGGACTGGGTGCGCTCGCGCGGTTGACGCTCGCGTAGGACGTCGCGGGCGACGGACATCCGGTCGTGTTCCTCCTCGCCGGCGTCCTCGAATGGCGGGAAGGACCGGGCGCAGGGGACGCGAAGAGAGCCCCGATGAACGACTGGGCCTCCAGCGAGTTCGCCGCGCCCTGGCACGTCGCGGCGCCGGAGCCCGAGCCCGCACGCCCCTGGCGGACGGCGGCGCTCGTCGTCAGCGCGATCGCCGCGGTCGAGCTGGTCATCCTCGTCGTCGCCGGCGTCGTCCTCCTCGGCCGATCGCTCGCCCCGCACGTGCACGATGCCGCGGCACAGCAAGCGGCGGCGACCGCGGCGAAGCCGAAGCCCGCGGCGGCGACGGCGGCCGCGAGGCCGGCGAAGGCCACGCCGGCGAAACCGCACCTCCCGGCGATCACTCCGCGCGAGAAGACGGAGATCATGGTCCTGAACGGGAACGGGATCCAGGGCGCAGCGGCGCAGGCCGCCGCCGTCGTCAAGGCGCGCGGCTACCCGGTCGGCGACGTCACGAACGCGCCGCGCACCGGCTACGCGGCCTCCCTCGTCATGTACCGCCCCGGTTTCGAGCGCGAGGGCAAGCGCTTCGCCGTCGACATGAACCTGCGCCGGTCCCAGGTCGGTCCGCTGGACGGCCTGAAGCCGGGCCAGCTCAAGGGCGCGAAGCTCGTCTACATCCTCGGCAACGCCCGGTAGATGGTTGATGCCACGATCTCGTGCGCCTGGACGCGCGATCTGGTGCGTCTGGGCCGCTCCGGCCCGGCCGACCCCGGCTGAGCCGGGCTCAACCGGGCCTGCGCTTCACGCAGCCGGCCGATCACCGATGCTGCAACGAGCATCGCCGACCGTCCGTCTGCGCGCCCCAGAGCGACCAGCTCACGCCCCAGAGCGGACGATCTCATGGCATCACCCATCTAGCGCCCTTCGACCTTGGCGCGGGCCTGGTCGAGCAGGCCGCCCGGACGGCCCGCCGGGCCGTACGGATCGAGTCCGTAGGCGCGGTCGAGGTCGTGGAGCGCCGCCCGGTACTGCCCGGTGTAGAACTCGAACGCGCCGAGCGCGTACCACGCGGTCGAGTTCTCCGGCTGGAGGTCGACCGCCTGCCGGTAGCGGTCGAGCGCGGCCCGCTCGTCGCCGCGGGCGGACTCGGCGTCGGCGAGCGCGAACAGCGGATCGACGGCGAGCGGGTTCAGCCGGTGTGCGGCGCGACCGTCGGAGAGCGCCTGCGCCGCCCGCCCCGCGTCGAGATCCGCGTAGGCCGAGTCGATCAGCCGGCGGGCCGCATAGGGGGCGACGAGCGAGTAGAGCGAGCCCGGCCGCCGACGGCGGCCGCGACCAGGCCCGCGACCGCCGGGCGCCGCCGGGCGACCGGCGCCTCGCCGCCCAGGCCCGCGAGCGCTCCGACGGAGAAGAACGCGGGCGCAGAGACGGCGACGAAGTCCCAGTGGATGTCGACCAGCGAGTGCAGCGCGTACGCTCCGGCGCCGATCGCCAGCGCTGCCGCCGCTCCGCGCTCCGGCGCCCCGGCGCGCCTGACCCCGGCGACGCACGCCGCCGCCCCCGCGCCGACCAGCCCGAGCAGGAGGAGGAAGCCGACGACGCCGGTCTCGGCCAGGAAGCGCAGCGGCAGGTCGTGCGGCTCGGTGGTCACGATCGAGCCGGTGCGGATCGCGCCGCCGGGCGATCTCGAACGTGCCCGCGCCCTTGCCGCCGCCGGGGGCGTCCTCGAACAGCGACCAGGCCTCCTGCCACCACTTCCAGCGGTTGCTGGAGCTGAGCTCGGCGAGCCGGTTGGGGTTCTGCGTCATCTCCGTGCTCGGCGCGCCCGCGGAACTCGTCCAGGATCGTGCCGCTCGACCGGATCAGCACCGCGGCGATCCCCGCGACGACCGCGACCGCGACGACCGCGCCGAGGCGGCGCGCGAGCCGCCCCCGCCGCTCGGCCGGGATCTCGACCCGGGCGGCGGCCAGCGCCGCCGCGAGCACCACTGCGGCGCCGAGACAGGCGAAGACCCCGAACCAGGCGCCGTCGTTCACCCGCTGCTGGTAGGGCTGGAAGTCGTCGGTCAACGCCGGCCGCGAGAACGTCCACAGGGCGACCAGTCCGGCGACGGGCGTGACGAGGACGGCGGCGGCGAGCGTCTCCAGGCGGTCGCGCGGAGACGGCCAGCCAGGCGAGCGCGGCGATCCCGGCGACGGCGATCCCGGCCCGTGAGTACGTGAGGACGACGGCGAGCTCGGCGAGGTAGAGGAGCAGGGCACCGGCCGCGCGTACCACCGGCCGGTGCCGGCGGCCCGTCGCCGCCCACAGGGCGAGCGGGACGGCGGTCGCAGCGGCGAGCGCCAGCGAGTTCCAGTAGCCGATCGGATTCCGTAGCCGGGCGACGCGGTAGCCGCCCGAGAAGAGCGCCGGAATTGCCTTGCCGGCGAGCGCCCAGAGCAGGACGAGCCCGAGCAGGACGGCGAGGCCCGCCGCGATCGTCCGCGCCGGCCGCGGCACCCGCACGGCGAGCAGCCCGAGGATCGCGAACGCGCCGTAGACGAGCATCCGGTCGAACGCGTCCCAGCTCCGGTCGGGCGCGATCGACCACAGCATCGTCAGCCCGACCCAGGCCGTGAGCCCGGCCAGGAGGCCGATGAACAGCCGCCGCGGTCGACCCGGCCTCGGGGCGGTGAGGGTGGTCGCGGCGGCGGCCGCGACGATCGCGAACGACCCGATCCAGAAGAGCCGCCCGCCCGAGCTTCCGTCGCCGAAGAAGAGGGCGGTGAAGAGCAGGGCCAGCGCGGCGAGAAGGGTCGCCGGCCCCGCGAGCTTGGCGGCCTGCATGGCCGCCCGACGCTAGCCAGAGCCCTCCGGCGCCTCCGGGCATTTACAGACCCTTAACGAGAGCCTCATGCCGGCGATCACGGCGGATGTGGAACACTGGGTTTCAATCAGTCGTCTTCCGGGGGCAATAGGTAGAGTGGAACGAACGCGAATCGATCGACGATCGCCGCGCCCCTGCGCGCCCCCGTCCGCTTTTCGTGATCCGTCCCCTCCGCCACATCGTCAAGGCAGTCGCTGCGTCGCGGCCCTCGTCGGGCTGACGATCGGCGTCGCCCCGGCCGCCGCGAAGAGCGCGCCGCCGTGCTGGAAGACGCTGATCAACGACTGGTACGACGGCCGGATCGACGGCACCTACCCGATCCACTGCTACCGCGACGCGCTACAGCACCTGCCGACCGACGTCGACACGTACTCGAGCGCCCGCGACGACATCCAGGCGGCGCTGCAGAAGCGGATCACCCAGGGCACCCAGCAGCAGACGACGACCACGACCGCCACGACCACGACCGGCTCGACCGGCGGCGGGAAGAGCGGCGGGAGCTCCGGCGGCGGCAAAGGTGGAGGCACGAGCGGCGGCACCGGCGGCTCGACCGGCGGCGGAAAGAGCGGCGGCGGCACCTCGACCGGCCCGATTCCGTCCGGCGGCCCGGACGCCGGCGGCGGCGGCAAGTCCGCGAGCGGCCCGATCGGCGGCGTCTTCGACGCCACGAAGCCGTCGAGCGCCGACTCGCTTCCGATCCCGCTGATCGTCCTCGGCGGGGTCGCGCTCCTCTTGATGGCGCTCGGCGGCGCAGGTTTCCTCGCCCGCCGGACGCGTCTGCGCCGCTGCAGCTCGCCTCGCTGATCAGGCGGCCCGGCAGCACGCCCCCGCAGCAGCCCTAGCACGGAAATCCCTGCAAATCGCTCCGTCCGATGGGCGCTCTAGCCTGCCTGGTCCCTCACGGGGGGGAACGGACACTCGTAGCTATTCTGGGAGGAGCAAGATGGCGTCCACGAAGGCATCCGCAGGAACCGACCGTCCCGTCGACGAGGCCGGCGAGGTGGTGAACGCCGTCGTCGACGACGCTGCGAGCGTCGGAATCGAGCGGTTCTTCACGATCCCGGGACGCGACCCGTTCGAGGAGGTCGAGTGGGAGCTCCGCGACGCCTTCATCCCCGGCAAGGACAAGGCGGTCTTCGACCAGAAGGGCGTCGAGTTCCCGAAGTTCTGGTCGCAGACGGCGACGAACATCGTCGCCCAGAAGTACTTCCGCGGGCAGCTCGGATCGCCCGAGCGCGAGTCGAGCGTGAAGCAGATGATCGGCCGCGTCGTCGACACGGTCGTCGCCTGGGGCCGCGACGGCGGCTACTTCGCGAGCGACGAGGAGGCGGAGACGTTCGAGGCCGAGCTGAAGGCGATCCTCGTCAACCAGTACGCCTCCTTCAACTCGCCCGTGTGGTTCAACGTCGGCTTCGAGGAGAAGCCTCAGTGCTCGGCGTGCTTCATCCTCTCGATCGACGACTCGATGGAGTCGATCCTCGACTGGATCCGACGCGAGGGGATCATCTTCCGCGGCGGCTCCGGCTCCGGCGTCAACCTCTCGAAGCTCCGCTCCTCGAAGGAGCAGCTCTCCAAGGGCGGGTACGCCTCCGGCCCCGTCTCGTTCATGCGCGGCGCCGACGCCTCCGCCGGCACGATCAAGTCGGGCGGCAAGACGCGGCGCGCCGCGAAGATGGTCGTCCTCGACGTCGACCACCCGGACGTCGAGGAGTTCATCTGGTGCAAGGCCAAGGAGGAGGAGAAGGCGCGCGTCCTCGAGGCGGCCGGCTACGACATGACGCTCGACTCGCCGGACTGGGCGTCGATCCAGTACCAGAACGCCAACAACTCGGTGCGGGTCACCGACGCGTTCATGGAGGCGGCGGAGGCGGGCGGGGAGTGGAACCTGACCGCGCGCACCGACGGCACCGTCGTCGCGACCACCGACGCGCGCGACCTCCTGCGGCAGATCGCCGAGGCGGCGTGGCGCTGCGCCGACCCGGGCGTGCAGTACGACACGACGATCAACGCCTGGCACACGTGCCCGAACTCGGGCCGCATCAACGCGTCCAACCCGTGCTTCCCGGGCGACGCGCGTGTGCACACGACGCTCGGGCTCATTCCATTCGCCGAGCTGTTCGCGCGCGCCGAGGCCGGCGAGGAGTTCCGGGTCTACACGCATCGCGCGACCGCTGATCGCCCAGGCGGCGGGGTCGTCGCCACGCGCCCTCTCGTCGTCATGCAGAACGGCGTCTCGCCGATTCGCCGCCTGCGATTCGCGAACGGCCAGGAGCTTCGGTGCACGCCGAATCACCGGGTCTGGACTCTCAACCGCGGCTACGTGGCGGCAGAGGAGCTCACAGACGAAGACAATGTCCTGCTCAATGACAGCCCGACGCCGGCCGAGGACGCCTCGTGGGCACTTCCGATCCGGGTCACGGCTCACGCGAAGTCCTTCAGTCGAGGCGGAACGGCCACCTACCAGGAGTTGCCCGACCGCTGGAGCGAGGGCCTCGGCGAGCTCATGGGGCATCTCGTCGGCGACGGCTGGATCACCGACGTCCAGACGGGCTGGGTCTACGGTGGAGACGACATCGAGGACGGTCTGGCCGACTCGCACGAGGGCCTGCTCGCGGAGCTGATCGGCGGCGTCTCGCGGCAGGAGATGAGCAACGGCACCGTGCAGCTCCGGGCCGGCAGCGAAACCGTACGGACGTTCTTCCGCTGGCTCGGGGTCAGCACCGGTCGCGCGCACGAGAAGCGCGTCCCGGACAGCGTCTTCGGCGCGCCAACCGAGATCCAGGCCGCGTTTCTGCGCGGGCTCTTCGGTGCCGACGGCTGTGTCTCGCGCGTCGAGGACGGCAAGGCCAGCCGCTATGTCGGCCTTGGTAGCCGTAGCGAGCATCTACTCAAGGACGTTCAGCGCCTGCTGAATGCCTTCGGCGTTCACGGCCGCATCTATCGCGTTGCTACGAGCGACCAGTCGAGGTTCGACTACGAGCGCGTCGACGGCACCCGCGTTACCTACCGCTCACGCGAGGGGTTCGACCTGCGCATCACCGGCTCGGATCTGGAGCGATTCGCCGATGCCATCGGGTTCTCCACGCCGCGTAAGAACGACGCGCTCGCGGCGCTGCTTGCCAACACAACGCGCTATCGCACCAAGCGGACAACCACCATGGTCTCGCGCGAGGACGACGGCCAGGAGTACGTCTACAACCTGACCGAGCCACTCCACCACTCCTACATCGTCGACGGAGTGGTCGTCGCCAACTGCTCGGAATATATGCATTTGGATGATAGTGCGTGCAATCTTGCATCACTAAATCTTATGAAGTTCCGCCGCGAGGACGGCGAGCTCGACGTCGATGCGTTCCGGCACGCGGTCGACGTCGTCTTCCTGGCGCAGGAGATCCTGGTCGGCTACTCGTCGTACCCGACGCAGGAGATCGAGCGGAACGCGAAGGCGTACCGCGAGCTCGGCCTCGGCTACGCGAACCTGGGCGCGTTGCTGATGGCGCGCGGCTTGCCGTACGACTCCGACGAGGGCCGCGCGTACGCGGCGGCGATCACGGCGCTGATGACGGGCCGCGCGTATCGCAAGTCGGCCGAGGTCGCGGCGCGGATGGGCCCCTTCGCGGGCTACCGGCCGAACGCGGCGGCGATGGTCGGCGTGATCGCGAAGCACCGCGCCGCGGTCGGGAACATCCAGCACCCCGACTCGGTGCCGTCCGACCTGCTCCTGGCGGCACGGAACGCATGGGACGATGCGCTCAACCTCGGTGAGGTGCACGGCTTCCGCAACTCGCAGGCGACCGTCCTCGCGCCGACCGGGACGATCAGCTTCATGATGGACTGCGACACGACCGGGGTCGAGCCGGACTTCTCGCTGGTCAAGTCGAAGAAGCTGGTCGGCGGCGGCGAGATCACGATCGTGAACAAGACGGTGCCGATGGCGCTCGACAAGCTCGGCTACGCGCCGCGCGAGGTCGAGGAGGCGGTGGCCTACATCGACGAGCGCAACTCGATCGTCGGCGCCCCGTTCGTGAAGGCCGACCACTACCCGGTGTTCGACTGCGCGATCGGCGACCGGGCGATCCACTACTCCGGCCACGTGAAGATGATGGGCGCCGTCCAGCCGTTCATCTCCGGCGCGATCTCGAAGACGGTCAACCTGCCCGAGCAGGTGACGGTGGACGAGGTCGCCCAGCTGATCGCGGACGCGTGGCGCCTGGGCGTGAAGGCGATCGCGATCTACCGCGACAACTGCAAGGTCGCGCAGCCGCTCTCCGGGAAGGCCGAGCAGGCGACGCCGCCGGTGCCGATCCGCGAGCGCAAGCGCCTGCCGGAGGACCGCACGGAGATCGGCCGCAAGTTCCAGGTCGGCGAGTACGAGGGCTACATCCACGTCGGCCTGTACGAGGACGGAAGCCCCGGCGACATCTTCGTCGACATCGCCAAGGACGGCACCACGCTCGCCGGCGTGATGCGGTCGCTGATGATCTCCGTGTCGCTCGGCCTCCAGTACGGCGTCCCGCTCGAGGTCTACGTCTCGAAGTTCGCGCACATGCGCTTCGAGCCGAGCGGCCTGACGAACGACGCCGACATCCGCGTCGCGAAGTCGATCGTCGACTACATCTTCCGCTGGATGGGCAAGACGTTCCTCACCCCCGAGCAGCAGGAGGAGGCGGGGATCCTCTCACCCGAGGTGAAGGCCCGCCTGGCGGAGCGGTACGCCAACGGCGGCGACGCCGAGTCGGCCGCCCCGGTCGAGACGCCCCCGCCGGGCCAGACCGCCCTCTTCAACTCGTGGGAAGACGCCGTCGAGTGCGCGAAGTGCGGCGGACGGATGGTGCGGACAGGCAGCTGCTACACGTGCCGCGACTGCGGCACGAACACCGGCTGCTCGTAGAGGGTGTGTCCAGCGCCGTGAGCCGTTCCGGGGCGGCGACACGAAAAACGTTCCCTGCCACATCACCGCGACCCAGCAACTGCCCGAGACGGCGCAGCCCGCGAACAGACAGCGACACCGACGCAGCCGACGAACAAGTGACGCCGTTACGGCGCGCACGCGTCGGCAGCTCGCGCGTCCGCGTTCGCTGGTGGCGCTTAGGGGGTGCCGTCGCGGAGCACGTCGAGGAGTAGCCCGATCTCCAGCTCGGCGAACAGCGGGTGGCGAAGGTGGGCGCGCGGGTTGACCTGGTAGCGATTGCGCCGGCCTTCCTTCGTCCGAACGACGTAGCCGTCGGCCGCGAGGTCGGCAACGATCTTCTGGGCTGCGCGTTCGCCGATGCCGACGTTGTCGGCGATCTCGCTGATCCGAATCCGGGGGTCGCGCGCAATGCACAGCAGCACGTTGCCGTGATTGCTGAGGAAGACCCAGCTGCTCCGGCCGTCAGTCTCTGCCCCGACGCGATTAACGGCATCTGAACCGCGGCCCTTGAAACCTGCTTTAGAAGCCGTCATTATCGGTCATTCTACCCGTGACCGGTGACGCGGGAATCCGCCCGCAGCCGTCGCCGAGGAAAGGGGTCGTGCATGTCCCTCGATCAAAGAAGAGCGCGCATCTTCGGCGTTCTCTACCTCGTCACCTTCGCCACGTCGATCCCGGCGCTGCTGCTCTACGAGACCGTGCTGCGGCATCCGGTGAGCTACATCGCAGGTGGCGGGCACGACAAGCAGGTCTTGTTCGGGGCGCTGCTGGAGCTGCTGCTGATCATCGCGAACATCGGCACCGCGGTCGTGATCTTCCCGATCGTGAGACGGCAGAACGAAGAGCTGGCGCTCGGCTACGTGACCGCGCGCATATTCGAGTCCACGTTCATCCTCGTCGGCATCGTCGCCATGCTCGGGATCATCACCCTGCACCAACAGGCAGCGGGCGCGACCGAGGGCACGGTCGCCTACACCCTCGCCGCGATCAAGGACTGGACGTTCCTGCTCGGGCCCGGCTGGGTCGTCGGCTGGGGGAACGGACTGATCCTCGGCTACCTGATGTACCGGTCCGGCCTCGTGCCGCGCGGGATGGCATGGCTTGGCCTCATCGGCGGACCACTGATCATCATCACCGGGACGGCCATCATGCTCGGCGGGAACAACCCGAGCAGCGCGCTGCACAACCTGCAATCGATCGGGACGATCCCGGAGTTCCTCTGGGAGCTGTCGCTCGGCGTCTACTGCACCTGGAAAGGCTTCCGGCCGGCGTCTCCGATCCTGCGAGCCGACGCACGCGACGATCGCGCACCGGCGATAGCCGCCGCCACACCGGCATAAGCGGCACGCTGCGCGGGGGAGGCGGCCCGTCATGCCCCTCCCCCGCGCGAGCGGATCAATGCGAATCAGAGGCGGTGCCGGCCAGCAGTGGCCGAAGGACGGGGCTGCGTCACCGTGGCGGCGACTTTGTTACGGTCGTTCCGAAGGTTACGTACATATCGTCCTCGTTGGGCGGTGTGGCCAGCGCCGGTACGTGCCGCGTCCACGCACGGGAGAGCGTGGGGGTCGTGCTCCAGGTGGTCGCGCCGGGCGGCGTCTGCGTCGCGTCGGGGACGGGCTCGATCAAAGGGGGTGCAGCTGCATGCCGACGGCATGGCTGGAGCGGGACGGTGGTTGTCTCGCCTATACGGACGAAGGCCAGGGGCCGCCTGTTCTTTGTGTTCCGGGGGAGGTGGTCGGATGACGGACATCGCCAGCACCGAGACCGGCGTCCGCACAAATGCCCGTCGATCGGCCCTCGCCGCTGCCGGCTCCTGGTGGTTCGCCGGCGCGCTTGCGCTGTCGGGTCTGTTCTTTGTCCTCTACCCGGCGATCCGGCCGTTCTCGAGCGAGGTCGGCACCGACGGCGCCCGCGCCTTCGCGTCCCCGTCCTGGATCGTCGCCCACTCGCTCGGCATCCTCGGGTTCATCCTGCTCGCCCTGGGCAGCTTCGGCCTCTACCTTCGGCTGCACGCCTCGGCGGTGGCCGACCGGATGGTGAAGGCGGTCGTACTGATGATCGTCGGTGCCGGGCTGACCCTGCCCTACTACGGGGCGGAGGTATTCGGCTTGCACGCCGTCGGCCAGCGGGTGCTGGACGAGAACAATCCGGCGCTGCTGAAGCCGGTCACCCATTCGATTCGCTGGGAAGCGGGGATCTACTTCATCCTGATCGGGCTCGTACTGCTCGCGATCGGCGCGATCCTGATCGCCTTGGCAGTCTGGCGTTCGAACTCGATCCAGCGCTGGGCGGGCGTGCCGCTCGCGGCCGGGCTCGTGCTCTACATCCCGCAGTTCACCGGCCCGCAGTCGATCCGGATCGCCCACGGCCTGCTGATGCTGGTCGGCTGCTGGTGGCTCGCCTGGAGCCTGACCCGGGAGGCCGGGGCGAGTCGTTGACGAGTCGTGCAGCAGTCTTTGAGAGAAAGGGGATCGCGTGATCTCAGCGATCCAAGTCCGTCCGGGCGGGCTGGTAATCTGTTGGCAGTAATGGCAACTGTCGAGACCACCGACCTGGGCGCCTTGAGCCTCGACGAGCTCGAGGCCGAGCTGTCGACGCTCGCGTCGCACCTGTACGCCGGCACGTGCCGCTGGTTGGAGCTCGTCGCGGAGGTCGACCACCGCGGCGGCTGGGCCGACGACGGCAGCGGATCCTGCGCCGAGTGGCTCGCCTGGCGCTGCGCCCTCACGCCCCGGGCCGCGCGCGAGCACGTACGGGTGGCGCGGCGACTACCGGGACCTGCCCGTGATCCACGCCGCCTTCGCCCGGGGCGAGCTGTCGTACGCGAAGGTGCGCGCGCTCACGCGGGTGGCGACGCCCGACAGCGAGGAGGAGCTGCTCGAGCTCGCCCGCGCGTTGACGGCCGCCCAGCTCGAGCGGACGGTCAGGGCTTCCGCCGCGTGTCGACGAAGGACGCGCGCGAGCTTCAGGAGGCGGCTCACCTGAGCGTGTTCTGGAACGACGACGGCTCGCTCGAGATCCACGGCCGTCTCGCGCCCGAGGACGGAGCATTGTTTTTGCGCGCGCTGGACGCGACGCGCGACTCGCTCTGGAACCGAGCCCGCGGTTCCGCGGAACCGCGGCCGGCGCGGCAGGCGTCGAATGCGGAGGCGCTGGTCGCGGTCGCCGAGGCTGCCCTCGCGAGCCCCGACGAGAGCCGCCCGGCCGGCGAGCGCTACCAGGTCGTCGTCCACGCGGACGAGGCCGTCCTCGCCCAAGACGGCGAGGGCGGCTGCGAGCTCGACGACGGCAGTGCCCTCGCGCCCGAGACGGCGCGCAGGCTCGCCTGCGACGCCTCCGTCATCCGCAACGGACGCAAGACGCGCGCGATCCCGCCGGCAATGCGGCGAGCGCTACGAGCGCGCGACCGCGGCTGCCGCTTCCCCGGCTGCGAGAACCGCCGCTTCCTCGACGCCCACCACGTCCACCACTGGGCGAAAGGCGGCCCGACGGAGCTCGCCAACCTCGTGCTCCTCTGCCGCCGTCATCATCGACTCGTCCACGAGGGCGGCTATCACGTCGACCGGCGCGGGTGCTTCTCCGACCCCCGCGGCCGGCCGTTCCTCTCTGTGCCGAGCCTCCCGCGTGGGCACCCGGACGAGATCCTCGAGCGCAACCGGCTCCTACCAATCGGCGCCGGCACCTGCGAGTCCGGCGAAGGCGCGCGGCTGGATCTCGGCTACGCGGTCGACGCTGTTCTCTGCGCCGTCGCGGCGCCGACATCGAGCTGAGTCGACAAGACGGACATCCTTACAATCGCCCGGTGAACCGGGTGCGGATCGACAAGTGGCTCTGGGCGGCGCGGTTCTTCAAGACGCGCAGCCTCGCGACCGACGCCGTCGCCGGCGGCCACGTCCAGGTGAACGGCGTTCGGGTGAAGCCTGCGCGCGAGGTCGCGGTCGGCGACCGCCTCGAGATCCGCCGCGGTCAGACGCGCTGGACGGTCGTCGTCAAGGGCGTGGCCGACCGGCGCGGGCCGGCGAGCGCCGCGGCCGAGCTCTACGAGGAGACGCCGGAGTCGGTCGCCGCCCGAGAGCAGTTCCGGGCGGAGCGGCGGCTCGCGCGGCCGCTCGGCGCCGACCTCAGCGCCCGGCCGACGAAGCGCGACCGCCGCCGCCTCGACGCGCTGCGCAAGGCGCAGCGGGGTCGGCGGTGAGGGCCGCGACGCCTGCGATCGCGGCCGCGACCCACGCCGGGATCGCGTTCCGCGTGCTCGAGTACGAGCACGACCCGACGGCCGAGAACTACGGGCTCGAAGCGGCGGAGAAGCTCGGCCTGCCCCCGACCCGGGTGTTCAAGACGCTCGTCGTCGAGGCCGACGGGAAGCACATCTTCGCCCTCGTTCCGGTGGACGCCCGGCTCGCGACGAAGGCGCTCGGCAAGCGCGTGTTGCTCGCCGAGCCGGACGACGCGCACCGGATCACCGGCTACGTCCGCGGCGGCACGTCCGTGCTCGGCGGCCGGAAGACCCTGCCGGTCGTCCTCGACGAGTCGGCGCTCGAGCACGAGACGATCGTCGTGAACGGCGGAGGCCGCGGCGTCCAGCTCGAGCTCTCACCGCACGACCTCCTCCGCGTCACCGGCGGCCGGACGATGGCGCTCGCCACACCGCCGCCCGTTAGCGGATCTCGAAGCCGACGAGCCCCTCGGGCCGCTCGTCGGAGACCTCGACCCCCTCGACCTCGGCGCCGCGCGGGCCCTCCTCGCAGAAGCGGACCATCGCCGCGACCGCGTCCGGCTCGCCCTCGAAGACCGCCTCGACCGTCCCGTCGCCGCGGTTTCGCACCCAGCCGGCGACACCGCGGCTTCGCGCCGCCCGCTGCACGGCGTAGCGGAACCCGACGCCCTGGACGTAGCCGTGGACGAGCACGCTTCGCCGTGTCACTGCGTCAAGGCTATGAAAGAGTTCGCCCATGACCGAGCCCAGCGAGATCGCCGACCGCCTCGAGCCCGTCGCCGACGGGGTCTGGCACTGGCGGATCCACAACTCCGGCATCGGCGGCGCGATCTCCAGCTCGCACGCGGTCTCGACCGGCGACGGCGGCTGCGTGCTGATTAACCCGGTCCGGCTCGCCGACGACGCGCTCGCCGAGCTGCCTCCGCCCCGCGCCGTCCTGCTGAACGCCAAGACCCACCAGCGGGCGGCCTGGAGCTACCGGCGCGAGCTCGGCGTCGAGGTCTGGCTCCCGGAGGACGCGCCCGAAGCCGACGAAGAGCCCGACCGCCGCTACGTCGAGGGCGACATCCTGCCCGGCGGGCTGAAGGCGATCCGCACCCCCGGCCCCGAGTGGCCGCACTACTCGTTCCTGCTCGAGCGCCAGTCCGGGGTCCTCTTCTGCTCCGACCTGATCTCGGCCGGCGAGGACGGCGAGCTCCGCTTCGTCCCGTTCGAGTACCACGAGGACCCCGACGAGACCCGCCGCAGCACCGAGCGCCTGCTCGACCTCGACTTCGCGATCCTCTGCCTCGACCACGGCGCGCCGCTCACCGGCGACCCGAAGGCGGCGATCCGCGACCTGCTCGCAACGACCGGCTGACCGCTACTTCACGTTGTAGCTGCAGGTCTTCGTCATCACGTGCCCGACGTTGTCGCGCGCGTCCACGCTCAGCGTCTGCTTGCCCTTCACCGACGAGTCCTCGCGGACCGACCCGCTCGGCGGGCTGGCGAGCCCCGACTCGTTGTCCTTGGCCGTGAACGTGGCGTACTTCGTGTCGCCCCGCTTGACGTCGCCGCACTTGAGGTCGATCTGCGGCGGGGCGGTATCGACGCGCACCGTCAGCGAGCCAGTCTGCGACTTCCAGCCCAGGTAATCGGCCACCTGACCGCTGACCGTGAAGGTGCCGCTCTTGTTGAAGGTCGTCGGGCTCTTGAGCGAGCTCGGATTGACTCCCACGCCCGGCGTGCCGTCGGCAAGCACCGCGTCGCCGTTGTCGGCGAAGCTGACCGTCACCTTGTCGCGCCACCAGCCGGCCCGGTATTCGGCCGGCCGGTCCGCCTTCACCAGCGGCGGCAACGGCACCGACTTGTCGACGACGATCGCCGGCGAGTCGGGCGAGAACGCGCTCGCCTGCGCGCCGCTCGTCGCCTGCACGCGGTAGACCCACGTCCCCTCCGGCTCGGGCGAACCGGCGCCGAAGCTCACCGAGGTGCCGGTCAGGCCGCCCGCGACCAGCATCGCGGCCAGGATCGCGCCCAGGCGCGGAAGTGCTCCCCTCACTCCCATCCCTCTCGTGAAAGGGCAGCGGAGACGGGCCGACAAGCCCTCGGACGAGGGATCGAGTCCGCCTGGCTACGCGAGCTGCCAGCGGTTCTCGCGCATGATCGGCACCGCGTTCCCGCCGTGCTCGATGCCGTCCACCTCGACCTCGGGACCGCCGATCATGAAGTCGGTGTGGGCGCGGGAGCGATTGATCCCGATCGCCTCGAGCTCGTCGTCGCCGCGGAACCGCCTCGCCGAAGTCGAGCGACTGCATCACCGCCGTCCCGTACGCGATGTGCGAGGCCGCGTTCTCGTCGTAGAGGGTGCTCCAGAAGACGAGGCCGCTCTGGCCGACGCGTGAGGTCTCGTCGACGAGCGCGACCTCTCCGAGGTACGAGGCGCTGTCGTCGATGGCCATCTCCGCGCGGACCTCGTCCTCGCCGGACGACGCCGTCACGCCGGTCACGCGCCCGTCCGCGAACGTCACCTCGAGGTCACGGACGACCGTTCCGCCGGTCAGAACGAGCGGCTGTGTCGCCCGCACCCTTCCCTCGGTTCGCCGCCGGTCCGGGGTCGTGAAGACCTCCTCGGTCGGCAGATTCGGGACGTAGAAATGCCCCCACCCCGTTTCCATGCCCGCGGCCATCCAGCGGGAGCGGTCGAGCATGCCGACGGTCAGGTCGGTGCCGGGGCCGCGGAAGCGGACAGCGTCGAAGCCGCGCTCGTTGAGCTGGGCCGCCCGCTCCTGGAGCACGGCGACGTGGTCGGCCCAGGCCGCCGCCGGGTCGCGCTCGTCGAGGCGCACGGTCGCGCGCACGGCGTCCCACAGGCGGGCGAGATCCGGCTCGCCGAAGACCTGCTCGGCCCACTTCGGCGTCGGGAAGCCGACGATCGCCCACGGCATCTCCCCGCGGTCGAAGGCGTCCCAGTACGCGCCCCGGAACTCCGGCATCACCGACTGCGCCACCCGCTCGGGGTCGATCCCCGCGAACAGGTCCGGATCCGGCTCGCCGACGACGTTGACGAACGCGGTCCGGCGCTCCGCCTCCTCGCGCACCCGCTGGAGCAGCCAGCGCGGAGTCCACGAGACCGCCTCCTCGGGCGCCAGCGCCGCTCTCGACCGCCGAAGGTGAACGTCGAGATAGTGAGCGTCGACCCGGCGGGCGCCCTCCCGGTAGGCGATCTCGGCGATCGCGCGGACGAGCGGCGCGTGCTCGACGTAGGCGCGCACGGTGACGTCCTGACCCTCCTCGAGGTTGACGCCCACCCGGAGGACGAGCCGGGCGTACTCCTCGAGCTCGTCCCGCCGCTCGTCCCAGAACGCTGCCGTGTCCACTCGGCCGGACGCTAGCAGCGGCGTAGAATCGCCCGATGGGGAGCGAGGGAGCCGCACCGCAGACGGAGGCGCCGGTGCGCGAGCGGATGACCTGGGAGGAGCTCGGCGTCGCCGCCCGCGAGCTGGCGCAGACGATCGCGGACGACGGCTTCGTGCCCGACCTGATCCTCGGGATCGCCCGCGGCGGGCTGCTCGTCGCCGGCGCGCTCTCCTACGCGCTCGGCGTCAAGAACACGTTCACGATGAACGTCGAGTTCTACACGGGCGTCGACGAGCGGCTCCCCGTGCCGATGATCCTGCCGCCGGTTCCCGACCTCGTCGACCTGCACGACGCGCGGATGCTGATCGCCGACGACGTCGCCGACACCGGGCAGACGCTCGCGCTCGTCAAGGGCTTCTGCGCGGGCCAGGTCGGCGAGGTACGCGTCGCCGTCCTCTACGAGAAGCCGCGCACGATCGTCACCTGCGAGTACGTGTGGCGCCGCACCGACCGCTGGATCGACTTTCCCTGGTCGGCGGACCCGCCTATCCCCGCAGCGCTCTGAGCACCTCGCCCGGCTCGGCGTGGCGGCCGACCTGCCGCTTGGAGAACACGACCCGCCCGTCGGCGACGACGTCGAACTGGCTCTTCTCGCCGGGAATGTCGACGGCGTCGTATCCCTCCGCCCTCAACTCGGCCGCGAGACCCGCGGCCCGCTCGTCGTAGCTCGCTCAGACGGGGCAGTAGAAGATCTCGACCTTCACGGCACCGACTGTAGACATTCCGGGCCGATCTCCGCGACCGCGCGGCAGCCGGCGAGCCCGAGCGTGAGGTCGAAGTCGGCGACGAAGTTCCGGACCACCTCGCGGACGCCCTCCTCGCCGGCGAGCGCCAGCCCGTAGACGTACGGACGTCCGATCAGGACCGCGGCCGCGCCGAGAGCGAGCGCCTTGAACGCGTCGGCCCCGCCGCGGATGCCGCTGTCGAGCAGCACCGGGATCCGGCCGCCCACCGCCTCTGCAACCGCCGGCAGCGCGTCGAGCGAGCCGAGCGCGCCGTCCACCTGCCGGCCGCCGTGGTTGGAGACGACGATCCCGTCGACGCCGCGCTCGACCGCCTGCCGCGCGTCGTCGGGATGGAGGATGCCCTTCAGCAGGATCGGCAGGCTCGTCTGCTCGCGCAGCCAGGGCAGCTCCTCCCAGGTCAGCGAGGGGCGCGAGTAGATGGTCAGGAACTCGCGGACGGCCGCGAGCGGCAGCCCGGAACGGAGGTTCTCGGTCAGACGGCCGGGGTAGGAGCCGGCGACCTCGAGCAAGGAGCGGATCGCCTTCGGGGTCGGCGCACCGCTCCGCTCGGGCTTCGCCGGGCTCAGCCGCGCGCGGAACACCGGGTCGCTCGTGTACTGCGCGATCCCCTTGCCGAGCGCGAACGGCAGGTAGGCGAGGTCGAGGTCGCGGCAGCGCCAGCCGAGCATGGTGGTGTCCAGCGTGACCACGATCGCCTCGCAGCCGCAGGCCTCGGCCCGCCGGACGAAGCTCGAGACCAGCTCGTTCGACGTGCTCCAGTAGAGCTGGAACCAGCGCGGCGCGTCGCCCATCACCGCGGCCGTCTCCTCCATCGGCTTCGACGCCTGGTTCGAGAAGATCATCGGCACGCCGTCGGCGGCGGCGGCCCGGGCGACCGCGAGGTCGGCCTGGAGATGGGCGAGCTCGAGCACGCCGATCGGCGCGAGCAGGAAGGGCGCGGGCAGCGTGCGGCCGAAGAGCTCGACGCTCGTGTCGCGCTCGGAGACGTCACGCAGCATCCGCGGCACGATCCGCCGCCGCTCGAACGCCGCCCGGTTCGCGGCGATCGTGCTCTCGAGGCCTGCTCCGCCGGCGACGTAGGCGTACGCCTCCCGCGACATCCGCCGCCGCGCCTGCCCCTCCAGCTTCTCGTTCGAGAACGGCACCGGCGACCGCCGGCCGCGGACGCCGGCGAGGTAGACGTCCGACTGGCGCGTGCGCCCGAAGTGACCGCCGATCACGGCCCGATGCTACGCCGCCCTCAGCGCACGCGGAGCCGGTAGAGCACGCCCTGCTCGTAGTCGGTCGCCCAGAGTCCCGACGGTCCGGCGGCGAGCTGGGTGAAGAGCGGCGCTTCTCCCTTCGCCAGCGTGAGCGTCCCGCCGGCCGGTCGACGCGGGTCACCTTCCCCGACCCCGCCACCCAGGCGGCGCCCCGGAAGAAGACGAGGCCGAACGGCGCCGAGACCGGCACGGGGATCGACGCGACCACCCTGGCCGCGGCCGCGTCCACACGCGTGACCCGGTCGTAGTTCGGGTTCCCGAGCCAGAGCGACCCGCCGCCGGCGGCCACCCACCAGGTGTCGATCACCCCGTGTCTCAGCGTGCCCGCCGGGGCGATCGCGATGCGCGCCTGCACGTCGCCCGTGCGGGGATCGAGCCGGACGAGCGAGGAGGGATTGTCCGTGAGCAGCCAGACGCTCCCTGCCGCGTACGCGATCCCGGTGCCGAGCGCGCCGTCGACCGAGAAGACCGTCTTCGTGCCGGTGGCCGGGTCGATCCGGGTGACCGACGAGCCCTGGAAGTGGAACGCCCAGACGAAGCCGCCGCCGAAGACCAGCCCACCGGGCCGCGGGTCCACCTTGACTCGACCGGCGATCCGGTTCGTGCGCGGGTCGATCCGCGCGACGACGCTCGCGCCGTCGCGCGCCACCCAGATGCTCCCGCCGGCGGCGACCGCCGAGTCGAGGTAGCCACCCCCGGGCGGCGGGCCACCCACCTTCAGCGTCACGGTCACCTTCCGATGCGCGACGTCGACGCGGGAGACGGTTCCGGCGAGCGTGTTCGGCACCCAGACGTCCCGGCTTCCGACCGCGGGCACTCCGGCGCCCGCTCCGACCTGGACCCGGGCGACGACCGAGATGGGTGGAGCGGCCGCCGACGCGGAGACGGTCGAGACGAGCACGAGTGCGACGGGGAGAGCGGCGAGCAGGCGGCGCATCTACCCGGGGTGGATCCGCCAGACCTGGCCGCCGTCGAAGATCGAGACCCAGACGTCGCCGCCGACCCCGGCGACCACCGCCGGGTTCGCGCCCGTCCGGATTCGCTCCAGCACCTTGCCGGTCGCCCCGTCGATGCGCACGACCCGGTTGCCGTGGTCGTCCGGCACCCAGACGTCGCCGCCGATCACGTCGAGGTTGACGGGGCTGAGGCCGACCTTCACGGTCGAGACGAGCTTCCGCTTGACCGCGTCGATCCGGGAGACGGAGCCGCTGGCGGTGTTGGAGACCCAGACGTCGCGACCGTGGACGGCGATCCACGAGGCGGCGACGCCGCCGGAGGCGACGGTCGAGAGCTTGTACGTGCGCGGGTCGAGCCGGAAAACCTCGCTGCCGTGGTCGTCGCCGACCCAGAGCGCGCCGCCCGCGTAGCCGATTCCGGCCGGCGCGACCCCGACCGGGAACGTCACCGTCCTCACGACCCGGTTTTTCGCCGGGTCGATGCGCTGGACGGTGCCGCCGTTCCGGTTCGTCACCCAGATCGAGCCGGCGGCGTACGTGAGGTCGTACGTGATCGCTCCGACCGGGATCGACGCGATCCGCCGCCCGGTGCGCGGGTCGAACCGGTCGACCCGGCCCGACTGCGTCACCACCCAGAGCGAGCCAGCGGCGAGCTTCAGCTCGCACGGGGTCGGGTCGGTCGCGACCTGCTTCGTCACCCGCTTCGTCCGCGGATCGATCCGGGCGAGCCGGTTGCCGTCGGCCTCCGTCACCCACACCGCGCCCGCCGCGCCCGCGACGCCGCAGGGCGACCCCGGCACCGGCACCTTCGCCGCCACCACGCTCCCGCCCGCCGCCGAGACGGCGAGCGGGAGCGTTGCGAGGAGAAGGAGAGGCTTCACGCGCCCCGAGGCTAGGCGGCTACGATCGGCGGCGGCAACTCCTTCGCCGAAGAGAGGATTGGATTGATCGCGCTTCGCGTCCCGGAGTCGCCCGGCGAGGTCGTGCACGTCGCACCCGCGCCTCTCGCCGAGGCGGTGCTGAGCCTGCACGTGCTGATGCACCCCAAGGAGCACCCGCTCCAGCATCCGTGGATCCGCCAGATGCGACGGCTGTCCGCCCCGCTGAAACGGGAGATCCGCGCTTTCGGCTTCCTCTACTCGCACATCACGGCCGACTTCATGCTTCCCGAGCGCGCCGATGCGCCGCAGGACTTCGAGCGTGCCCTCGCCGCGTTCGCGGCGCAGCCGCCGGAGTGGGCCCGGTACGAGCTCGCCCGGCCGACGTTCTTCTACCTGGAGGAGGACGCGGGCGGCCCCGAGAGCCTCGAGCGCGAGCAGGTCCGGGAACGCGTCCGCGCCGAGATCGCGCGGCACGGAGCCGGCGGCGCCGAGCTCGCCGAGCAGCTCCTCGACGACCCGGCCGCGGTCCAGCGCCGCGTCGTCGACATGCTCGCCGCCTACTGGGAGGAGTCGTTCGCCGACGAGTGGGCTCGCCTCGAGCCGATCCTGGCCGACGAGGTCGAGCGGGCGAAGGGCACGGATCCGGTCGAGCTCCTCGCCGCCGTGCGCTCGGAGCTGCGCGTCGATCCCGCCGAGCGGCTGCTGCTCCGACGCTCGTTCCACGAGCACGAGGTGACCGTGGGCGCCGAGAACCCGCTGCGTCTGATCCCGAGCGTCTACGTCTGGCCGCACGTCCGGGTGAACTGCGACGCGCCGTGGCCGCTCGCCGTTCTCTACCCACCCGCGTCGATGCAGGCCGGCGCGGCCGGGACGCCTCCGCCGGCGGATCTCGTCAGGGCGCTCCGCGCCGCCGCCGACCCGACCCGGCTGCAGATCCTCCGCCTGGTCGCCGAGCAGCCTCGGTCGACGGAGGAGCTCGCGCCGCTCGTGGCGCTCAGCGAGTCGGGCCTCTCCAAGCACCTGCGGGCCCTGACCGGCGCCGGGCTGCTCTCGACGCGGAGGCACGGCTGGTACGTGCTCTACGAGCTGGAGCAGGGGCGCCTCGCCGCTCTCGGGCCGGAGCTGCTCCGCTATCTCGAGTAGATAATCGGCGGGTGACGACGGCCGAGCTGATCCGCCGGGGGGCACGCCGCTTCGGCGCCGAGACGGCCGTGATCGCCGAGGACGGCCGGCTGACGTTCGCCGACGTCGACGTGCTCGCGAACCGGTACGCGCACGCGCTGGCCGCGCGCGGGCTCGCGAAGGGCGACCCGGTCGGACTGCTGTTCGGAAACGCCCTCTACTCGATCCCGCTCGACTTCGCCTGCGCGAAGGCGGGTTTCGTCCGCATGCCGCTGAACACGCGGCTGGCGGCGGCGGAGCACGAGGCGATGCTGCGCGGCACCGGCGTGCGGGTGCTGCTCCACTCCGCGGCAGAGACGGGTCGCGCCGAGGAGCTGGCGGCGCGGGTCGAGGGTGTGGAGCCGGTCGAGATCGAGACCGCGCTCGCCGCCGAAGCGGAGGCGGCGCCCGCGACCGACCCGGAGGTCGAGGTCGAGGCCGGCGACACCCTGCTGCTCATCTACACCTCCGGAACGACCGGGAAGCTGAAGGCGGTCCGCCACACGCAGGGGACCTACGCGGCGATCGTCGCCAACATCCTCGCCAACCTGCTCGACCCGCAGCCGGGCGACGTGATGCTCCACGCCGCGTCGCTGATCCACGCGAGCGGCACCTTCGTCCTGCCCTACTGGCTGCGCGGCGGCGCCTCCGCCGTCCTCGCCGGCTTCGACCCGGGCGGCTTCCTCGAGGCGATCCCGCGCTGGCGGGTGACGGCGACGAACGCGGTGCCGACGATGCTCGGCGCGCTGCTCGCCGTGCCGCGCGTCGAGGAGGCGGACATCTCGACGCTGCGCACGATCGTCTACGGCGCCTCGCCGATGCCGCGCCCGCTGCTCGAGCGCGCGCTCGCGGTCTGGGCGCCGCGGCTCGTCCAGTACTACGGCCAGACCGAGGCGCCGCTCTGCATCGCCGTGCTCCGCCCGGAGGACCACGAGGGCGACCGCCTGCTCTCCTGCGGCCGTCCGGCGGTGGACGCCGAGGTGCGGCTCGATCCCGAGACGAGCGAGATCCTCGTCCGCGCGCCGTTCGCGGCCGCCGGCTACCACGGCGACCCGGAGCTCGACGCCGCGACGTTCCTGCCCGACGGCTGGGTGCGCACGCGCGACGTCGGCCGCTTCGACGACGAGGGCTTCCTCTACCTCGTCGACCGTACCTCGGACATGATCGTCACCGGCGGCTACAACGTCTATCCGCGCGAGGTCGAAGACGCGCTCGCCGCGCATCCGGCCGTCCGCGAGTGCGTAGTCGTCGGGGCACCCGACCCGACCTGGGTCGAGGCGGTGACGGCGTTCGTCGTCGCCGACGGCGTCTCCGGCGACGAGCTGATCGCGTTCTGCCGCGAGCGGCTCGCCGGCTACAAGGTGCCGAAGGACGTGCGGTTCGTGGACGAGGTGCCGAAGAGCGCGGTCGGCAAGCTGCTCCGCCGCGCGGTGCGCGACCCGCTGTGGGAGGGCCATGCCCGTCCGATCTGAGCGCTCGGGGCCGGTGACGACGGTCGTCCTCGACCGGCCGGAGGCGCGGAACGCCGTCGACCGCGCGCACGCCGAGGCGCTCGCGGACGCCTTCCGGGCGTTCGACGCCGATCCGGACGCGGCGGTCGCGGTGCTCTGGGGGGCGGGCGGCACGTTCTGCGCCGGCGCCGACCTGAAGGCGATGGACAACCGGGTCGAGCCGGACGGCGACGGGCCGATGGGCCCGTCGCGGCTCGAGCTCTCGAAGCCGGTGATCGCCGCGGTCGCCGGCCACGCCGTCGCCGGCGGACTCGAGCTCGCAGCCTGGTGCGACCTGCGCGTCGTCGAGGAGGACGGCGTGCTCGGCGTCTTCTGCCGCCGCTTCGGGGTGCCGCTGATCGACGGCGGCACGGTGCGGCTGCCGCGGATCGTCGGCCTCGGCCGCGCGCTCGACCTCGTCCTCACCGGCCGCCCGGTCTCGGCCGACGAGGCGCTCCGGATCGGCCTCGCCGACCGGGTCGTCCCGTCCGGCCGCGCCCGCGAGGAGGCCGAGGCGCTCGCCCGGGAGATCGCGGCGTTCCCGCAAGAGTGCCTGCGCGCCGACCGCGCCTCGCTCCTCGCCGGGCTCGGTCTGCCGGCGGACGAGGCGATGGCCCAGGAGTTCCGGCGCGGGCGCACCGTTCTCGACGAGGCGAGACGCGGCGCCGCCCGCTTCACCGCCGGCGAGGGCCGGCACGGCGCGTTCCGGCCACGATGATCAACCGGGCGGTTCGTCTGCTCGCACTCCTGGCGCTGGTACTCGCGCCGGCGACGGCAGCCGGGCAGACCAAGCCGACGATCCGCTTCCCCGCACTCGCCGCCCTGCCTCGCTTCGCGCCGGCCGGAGAGGTGGTCGGCCGGACGCGCGGCCGAGCGCGCCCGAGCCTCTGCGGGACACGTTCCGGAGACGGCTCGTACGGCTGGCCGGTGGCCCCGTTCGACGAGGCACACCCCGTCCGCGGGAACTTCGGCGACCCCCGGACCGTCTACGACGGGGACGGAGGGCGCTTCTCGTTCCACAACGGCATCGACGTCGCCGCGCCCGCGTGGACACCCGTGTACCCGGTCGTCTCCGGAGTGGTCCGGAAGAGCGCCCGCGACGAGATCGTCGTCGTCGCGGACGACGGTCGGACCTTCCAGTACTGGCACCTCCTCTCCGCGATGCAGCTCGGCGAGCGGGTACGCGCCCGCCGCACGGTGCTCGGCTGGATCACGGCCCGCGCGGAGCACGTCCACCTGGCCGAGATCGACGGCGGCGTCGTCCGCAACCCGCTGGCGCCGGGCCACCTCACCCCGTACCGGGACCGCATCCCGCCGACCGTCCGCGGCATCGCCTTCCGGGGGACAGGCGGGCGCGATCCGGAAGCGCTGACGGGAACCGTGGACGTCGTCGCCTGGGCCGACGACGCGACGTCGCTCTCCGTTCCGGCCCCCTGGCACGGCCTTCCGGTCGCACCGGCACGCGTGAGCTGGACCCTGCTCGCTCCGCCCGGGCGCGTCGTCTCGGAGGGAACCGCCTTCGACGTGACCCGGACCGAGCCGGATATCGAGCGGTACTCGGACGTCTACGCGGGCGGCACCTACCAGAACGCCCCGGTCGTCGACGGGCGGCACCCGCTCGGCGTTCCCGGCCGCTACCTCTTCCACCTCTTGTCCCTCGACACCGCCCGGCTCGACCCCGGCTCCTACGTCCTCGCCGCCAGGGCCGAGGACATCTGCGGCAACGCGGCGACGCTGAGCGTGCGGATCGGCATCGCCCCGCATCCCGCTCCCGCTCCCGCGCCGGCGGCGCCGGCACCCGCGCCGCCGCACGACCTCCGGCCGGCCGCCTGGCCGGCGGGACGCTCGGCCTACACCGTCGTCCTCGCTTCCATCCCGAAGGTCGCTCCGGGAGCCTCGCCGCTCGCGACCGCCCGGACGGCGATCGCCGCGGGGCTGCCGTCCGTCGGCGTCCTCGACTCGAGCCGGGTCGCGAACCTCGCCCCCGGCTTCGAGGTGGTCTTCAGCGGCGTCTACGCGGACGCCTCGGCGGCTTCGGCTGCCGCGTTCGGGGCGGCAGCGCGCTTCCCAGGCGCCTATCCGCGGCTCGTCATCGCCCCGGATCGGAGCAGCCGCCCGGCGCGGCAACCCGCCCGCAGCCGGCCAGACGTCGTCCTCGCCTCGATCCCTCTCCGCGCAGGACGCACCGCCGCGCAGGCGGAGGCCGCGCGCGCCAGGGCGGCCGGAATCGGACACGTTCGCGTGCTCCGCTCGAACCGCCTCGAAGGTTTCCGCCCGGGGTACTACGTGCTCGTCGGCGACCGGGCCTCGCCCCGGTACCCGACCGCCTACACGCGGACGATCATCCCGGCGGACACGTCCGGCTGAGCCGGCAAAGCCCGCGGCTTCTAGCCGACGTGGATCCGGAACACCTTCGTGCCGAGCGAATCGGGGACCCACACGTCGCCGAAGGCGGTCGCCGCCGGGAACGGCTTGCCCCCGATCCGCAGCGTCGCGATCACCTTGTTCGTCGCCGGATCGATCCGTGAGACCGTGCCGCCGCCGGCGTTGGGGACGAAGACGGTGCCGTCGGTCGCGACGGTCGGGTTGGACGGCGTCGGGCCGACCTTGATCGTCGCGAGCCGCTTGCCGGTCCTCGCCGACAGCCGGGTCACCGTCCCGCTCGCCTGATTCGCCACCCAGACGTCCCGGGCGCCGACTGCGAGCGTGGCCGGTGTCGCACCGCCGCTGGGATAGAGCTTCACCCGGTTGCTCCGCGCGTCGATGCGGGCGACCGAGTTGGGAAAGGCGAGACCGACCCAGACTGCACCCGCCTCGTACCGGAGATTGTGCGGGACGCCCTTCAGCCTGATCACCCGGGCGACCCGGTTTCGCCTCGGGTCGATCCGCTTGACCGTGCCGCTCGGAATCGTCGCCCACACCGAGTTGGCCCCGAAGGCGACGTCCCAGACCTGGGCGCCGACCGGGATCGTCGCGACGACCTTCATCGCCTCCGGGTCGATCCGCTCGATCGTGCCGGTGCCGTAGCCGTCGATCCAGACCGCGCCGGCGCCGACCGCGACGCCACAGGGGGAGATGCCGACCTGCACGGTGCCGATCACCTCGTTCGTCTCGGGGTCGACACGGGCGACCGTCCCGTCGCCGATGTTGGCGACCCAGAGCGAGCCGAACCCTTCCGCGACGCTGCAGGGCCTGGTGCCGGTGTCGACGGTCGCGACCACGCGGGCCGGAGCGACCGGCCCCGCCGCCGACGCAACCGTGACGGGCAGGACGAGGGCGAGGACGAGAGCGACCGGCAGGAATCGTGGTGTCATGTGCCCCTCCTAGAATCTTTGTTCGGAACAATATAATTCGAACTCGAACTATATGTCCAGTACCCACCGCTCCGTCGACGAGATCATCCGCCGCGCCCCCGGCGGCCGGAACGCGCTCCTGCGCCTGTTCGTGATCGACCACCTCGCCCAGGAGCTGCTCGAGCGCACCTTCGCCGGGGTGCAGCTGACGGCAAGCGAGTTCGGGATCACGAGCGTGATCAACGCCCTGGGGCCGATCACGCCGAAGGAGCTCGCCCGGTTCCTGGGCTTTCCAATGCCGACCCTGTCGACGCACCTCAAGCGGCTCGAGGCCCGCGGTGACGTCGCGCGCCGTCCGAACCCCGACGACGGCCGCTCGGTGCTGCTCACGCTGACCGAGGAGGGCAGACGAAGCGTGGCCGAGGCGAGACCGCGCCTGGAGCAGTCGCTGCGGCTGGTGGAGGAACGGCTCGACCGCGCGCCGGACGAGGTCGAGCTCAGCCTCCACTCGGTCGAGCACGCGCTGCGGGACGCGCTCGAGGCGACCGCGTAACGGGCTACGCACCGATCTGGATCCGGAACACCTCCGTGCCGAAGTAGTCGGGCACCCAGACGTCGCCGAAGGCGATCGAGGCCGGAAACGGCCGGCCGCCCACCTGGAGCGTCGCGATCACCTTGTTCGTCGCCGGATCGATCCGCATGACCTTCCCCTCCGGCGTGTTCGGCACGAAGACGGTCCCGTCGGGCGCGATCGCCGGATTGGAGGGCCCACCGCCGACCTTGATCGTCGCCAGCAGCTTGCCCGTCCGGGCCGAGAGACGCGTGACCGTGCCGGTCCCTCGGTTCGCAACCCAGACGTCCCGGGCGCCCACGGCGAGCGTGTTCGGCATCGCCCCGCCACTCGCGAAGCGCTTCAGCCGGTTGGTCCTCGCGTCGATGCGGGCGACCTGATTCGGGAAGGAGAGGGCGACCCAGACCGCACCGCCGCCGTAGCGCAGGTTGTGCGGGCTACCGCCCGTCTTGAAGGTGTGGACCACGCGGTTCGTCCTCGGGTCGATCCGCTTCACGTCGCCGTTCGGAATCGCCGCCCACGCCGAGTTCGCACCGAACGCGACATCCCAGACCTGGGAGCCGACTGGAATCCTCGCCAGCACTTTCATCTTCACCGGGTCGATCCGCTCGATCACGCCCGTGCCGTATCCGTCCACCCATACCGAGCCGGCGCCCACCGCGACACCGCACGGCAAAGACTCGACCTCGACGGTGCCGACGATCTTGTTCGTCTCCGGGTCGATGCGGACGACCGTTCCGTCGCCGTAGTTCGCCACCCAGACCGAGCCGAAGCCCTCGACCGCGGTGCACGGCTTCGAGCCTGTCTCGACGTTCGCAACAACGTGCGCGGGCGCGGGGCCGCTGCTCGCGCTCGCCGTCCCGACCAGCCCGGCGGCGAGGATCAGAGCGCCGAGAGTCAGCCGCAGTGTCATGTCCACCCTCCAAACGTTTACTACGATTTCGTAGCACTAGCATACGAAGTCGTAGTAGCGCTGTCCAGCCCGCAGGGCAGCCGACAAGGTCGAGTCAGGCGTTGAGGGTGCGGTCGAGGCCGCGGCGCCTCGAGCTGACGTGGCGGCTAGCTTCCGCGCGCCTCCTCGTACCGGCGCGCCACCTCCGGCCAGTTGACCACGTTCCACCAGGCGGCGAGGTAGTCGGGCCGGCGGTTCTGGTAGCTGAGGTAGTAGGCGTGCTCCCAGACGTCGATACCGAGCAGCGGAACGTCGCCCTGCATGACCGGGCTGTCCTGGTTCGGGGTCGAGTAGACGGCGAGGCCGGTGCCGTCCCAGACGAGCCACGCCCAGCCGCTGCCGAAGCGCTTCGCGCCGGCGTCGTTGACCGCCGACTTCAGCTCGTCGACGCCGCCGAACGTGTCGGCGATCGCGTCGGCGAGCGCGCCGTCCGGCTCGCCGCCGCCGTCGGGCGACATGATCGTCCAGAAGACCGAGTGATTCGCGTGGCCGCCGGCGTTGTTGCGCACGGCCGTCCGGATGTCCTCCGGCAGGACGTCGAGGCTCGAGAGGACGTCCTCGACGGAACGATCGGCCCACTCGGTCCCGTCGAGCGCCTTGTTGGCGTTGTCGACGTACGCCTGGTGGTGCTTGCCGTGGTGGATCTCCATCGTCCGCGCGTCGATGTGCGGCTCCAGCGCGGCGTGATCGTACGGAAGCGGTGGCAGCTCGAAAGCCATGTGCTCTCCTCCTCGGTCGGTATCTCCGGCGATTCTCGCAAACGTAGGATGGGTCGCGATGCAGGTCGTTCTCGGCTGCGGCAACTTCGGCGGCATCGGGTCGGCCCCGGAGCTCTTCGGGCAGGGCGAGACGCACGACGAGGCGTTCGGGTTGATGGATGCAGCCTGGGCGATCGGCATCGACCGGTTCGACACCGCCGACGCCTACGGCGGCGGCCGCAGCGAGAGCTGGATCGGCGACTGGATCCGGGCGACCGGCAACCGGCCGCGGATCACCACGAAGACGGGGAACCCGATGGACGCGGGGGTAGACGGCGGCCTCGGACGCGACCGCGTGCTGCGGCAGGCGGAGTCGAGCATGGCCCGGCTGGGAATCGACCGCATCGACCTGTATCTCGTCCACGAGCACGACCCCGACACGCCGGTCGAGGAGACCGCCGGAGCGTTCGAGACGCTCGTCGAGCGCGGGCTCGTGGCCGCGTGGGGCGTGAGCAACGTCTCCGCTGCCGACCTGCGAGAATGGCTTGCCTGCGGGCGCCCCGCCCTCGTCCAGAACTCGTACTCGCTGCTCGACCGCGGCGACGAGGCGGAGGCGATCCCGCTCTGCCTCGAGCACGGGATCGCCTACGAAGCGTTCAGCCCGCTCGCCGGCGGCTGGCTGACCGGCAAGTACCGGCGGGACCGGCCGCCCCCGCCGGGCTCGCGGATGACGCTGCGGCCCGAGCCGTACCGGCACCTCGAGGTCGAGGCCGTCTTCGCCGGGATCGAAGCGCTCGAGCGCCTGGCGGCAACGCGTGGCGCGAGCACGGCCGGGCTCGCCCTCGCCTGGGCGCTCGGCGGCGCGTCCTCGGTCGTCGTCGGGCTGCGGAGCCCTGAGCACCTCACGCCGGTCCGCGAGGCGCTCTCGCTTCGGCTGACACCGGAGGAGCGCGAGGACATAGGCTCGCTCTTCGCGGCGTGAGCGTGCTGATCCTGAACCACGAGGAGGTCGAGCGGCTGCTCGACATCCCGGGCTGCATGGAGGCGGTCGAGCAAGCGCTCGTCGCGCTCGCCCGCGGCGAGTTCCATCTCCCGCTCCGTCCGATCGTCAAGCCTCCGGGCGAGTCCAGCTTCCTCGGGCTGATGCCCGCCCACCGGGGCGGCACCCGGCCGCTGTACGCGCTGAAGACGGTGGCGATCTTCCCGGACAACCCGACCCGCGGCCTCGACCCGCACCAGGGCTCGGTCACGCTCTACGACGGGACGACGGGCGAGGTGGTCGCGATCATGAACGCCACGCCGATCACGGCGATCCGCACCGCGGCGGCCTCCGCGGTCGCCACGCGCGCGCTCGCCCGCGAGGACGCCCGTGAGCTGGCGATCGTCGGCGCCGGCCACCAGGCGCACGCGCACGTCGCGGCGATGCTGCAAGCGCGGCGGTTCGAGCGGGTCCGGATCGCGGCGCGCTCGGTCGAGAGCGCCCGCCGGCTGGCGGACGAGTGGCCCCGGGCGGTCGCGGTCGAGACGGCGGAGGAGGCAGTGCGCGGAGCCGACGTCGTCTGCACCGTCACGTCGTCCAACGAGCCGGTCGTCCTCGGCGAGTGGCTCGCTCCGGGTACGCACCTGAACGCGGTCGGCGCCTGCCGGGCGCACACCCGCGAGCTCGACGGCGCCGCCCTCGCTCGGGCGGCCTTCTTCGTCGACCGGCGCGAGTCGGCCGAGAACGAGGCGGGCGACTTCCTGCTCGCCGTCGAGGAGGGGGCGATCGGCCGTGATCACATCCGTGCCGAGCTCGGCGAGGTGCTCGCCGGCGACGCGCCGGGGCGAACGTCTGCGGACGAGATCACGATCTTCGAGTCGCTCGGCCTGGCGATCGAGGATCTCGCCGCCGCCGAGTATCTCGAGCGCCGCGCCACCGAGACCGGAGTGGGAATGCGGGTCGACTTTTGATCCCGCTCGCGGACATCCACCGGGCGCGCGAGACGATCGGCGACGCGGCGATCAGGTCGCCGCTCGTCCAACTGCCGGGCACCCCTCTCTGGCTCAAGCTCGAGAACCTCCAGCCGGTGGGCTCCTTCAAGATCCGCGGCGGCGTGAACGCGATCCGGACGGCGCGGCCGGATGCGATCGCGCGCGGGGTGGTCGCTGCGAGCGCGGGCAACTTCGCGCAGGGCGTTGCCTGGGCGGCCCACGAGGCGGGCGTGCCGGCGACGATCGTCGTCCCCGAGTCCGCGCCGCAGACGAAGGTCGAGGCGATCGAGCGGCTGGGCGGACGCGTGATCAAGGTGCCGTACGACGAGTGGTTCGAGGCGATCAGGCGGTCTCGCTTCGACGGCGCCGAGGGCCTGTTCATCGCCGAGGACGAGCCGGTGATGGCCGGTAACGGGACGATCGGGCTCGAGCTGGTCGAGGACCTGCCCGAGCTGGACGCCGTCGTCGTCCCGATGGGCGGCGGCGCACTGGTCGCCGGGATCGCCAGCGCGGTGAAGGCGCTGCGCCCCCAGGCGCGGATCTACGCCGTCGAGCCGGAGACGGCGGCGCCGCTGGCGGCGTCGCTCCCGGCCGGCGAACCGCGGGAGGTTCCGTTCGCGCCCTCGTTCGTCGACGGAGCCGGCTCGCCCTACCTGCTCGACGAGATGTGGCCGCTGCTCCGCGAGCTCGTCGACGGCGCGCTGGTCGCGACCCTCGACGAGACCGCGGCGGCAATCCGCCTCCTCGCCGAGCGCGTGCGCGTGATCTCGGAGGGGGCGGGCGCCCTCGCGGTCGCCGCCGCGCTCGCGGGCCGGGCCGGGTCGGGAACGGTCGCCTGCGTCGTCTCCGGCGGGAACATCGACGTCTCCGTCCTGGTCGAGATCCTTCAGGGCGGGACACCTCGATAGGCTGGGACCGATGCTCGAGGTCGGCGACCGCTTTCCCGTCGAGAGGCTCTCGGTCTCGCCGGACGGCCCGGCGGTCGTCTACTTCTACCCGGCCGCGCTCACCGCGGGGTGCACGCTGGAGGCGAAGGAGTTCAACGACCGTTACCAGCGCTTCCGCGACGCCGGCTACGAGGTGATCGGCGTCAGCATCGACACCTCCGAGCGGAATGCCGAGTTCCGCTCCGAGTGCGGCCTCGACTTCCCCATCGTCTCGGACGAGGGCGGCGTCGTCACGGCGGAGCTCGACCTGATGAAGCAGTACGGCGAGCACGGGACGTTCGCCCGCCGAGTCACGTTTCTGCTCGACGGCGAGGGCGTCGTCCAGCAGGTCTGGGACGTCTCGGACATCGGCGGCCACGCCGAGGACGTGCTCGCGGCCGTCCTCGCCGAGTGACCCCCTTCGGCCGCGTCGATCCGGGACCTGTCGTTGGGGTCAGACACACGCACGAATGTGTGACATCCTCTCCACAGACCACGTGATTTGCAGCCACTTCACCCGGCCGCACGGACCTGTCCGCGGTGTCAGACACCGCCTGGAGCGCCCGAGGTGACGCGCGGCTACGTCGTCGCGGAACAGGACGTGGCCGCCCGGGCGGAGAGCGGGACGGCGCAGGCGCGGCTGACGATCGACTCCTCCTGCGGCTGCCAGCGGCTCGAGCAGCGGGTGCTGCGGTTCGCGCCCGGGCGGTCGGACGCCCGCGAGACGCGGGAGCGGCAGGAGGTGCTGTACGTCGTCGCCGGGCGGGCGACGCTCGAGGCCGCTGGCGGCGAGCACGCCCTCGAGCCGGGCACGGCCGCGTTTCTCGTCCCCGGCGACCAGTGGGCGGTCGACAACCCGGGCCCCGAGGATCTGGTCGCAGTCGCCGTCAGCGCTCCCTGCGAGGGCCAGAACCGAACTCGAGTGACCGTCCGCTACGACGACCAGCCGGCGTTGCCGGCGACGCCGAACCGCGAGTTCCGCCTGCTCGTCAACGAGGATCTGGGCTGCCTCGACGTCACCCAGTTCGTCGGGCTGATCCCGCCGGGACGAGCGCCGCTGCACAGCCACACCTACGACGAGGTCGTCTACGTGGTCGAGGGCGAGGGCGTGCTCCACCTCGGCGGCACCGACACCCCGCTCGCACCCGGGTCGTGCATCCACCTGCCGCCGTTCGAGGAGCACTGCCTGGAGAACACCGGGCCGGTGCCGATGCGGGTGCTCGGCGTCTTCCACCCCTCGGGGAGCCCGGCGTCGAAGGCCTACGAGGCCAACGACTGAGCTTCCCTGACGTCTCACTCTCCAACCCCCTAGAATCGGCTTTCCCCAGAAGGAGGGCGAATGAGGAGACTCATCCCAATTGTCGGAATCGTGATGCTGGCCGCAGCCGTTGCGTCTGCTGCGGCGGTGGCAAGGTCGGACGCGCCCGCGCGCACGACCGCCAGCTGCACCGCCTCGATCGGCATGCTTGTGCCCGTCACCGGGCCCGCGAGCTCGATCGGCGGCGACCAGCTCCACTGGGCGCAGTTCTTCATCGCAAAGTGGAACAAGACGCACAAGAACGTCCAGCTCAAGCTCGTCCAGGGCGACACGCAGCTCGACCCGGCGAAGGCCTCGACGGTCGCGCAGCAGTTCGCGTCCGATTCGAGCATCGTCGGCGTGATCGGCCCTGCCGGTAGCCAGGAGGTCATCGCCACCGCGCCGATCCTGAAGCGCGCCGGACTCGCGTTCATCTCCGGCTCGGCGACCAAGGTCTCGCTGTCCGACGGGCACCTGCGCGGGTTCTTCTACCGCGTCGTCCCGCACGACGGGGTCCAGGGCCCCACCGACGCCGCGTTCATGATGCAGCGGCTCGGCGTCAAGAAGGGCTCGAAGGTGATGATCATCGACGACCAGGAGGCCTACGGAACCGGCCTCGCCGACATCACCCAGAAGGCGCTCGTCAAGGCAGGCGTCAAGGTCGACCGCGAGTCGATCAGCCAGAAGGCGACCGACTTCTCGGCGCTCGTCGCGAAGGTGGACTCGAGCACCAAGGTCGTGTTCACGCCGCTCCAGCTCAGCACCCAGACGCAGCTGATCGCGCAGCAGCTGAAGGCGCAGGGCAAGAAGGCGATCGTGTTCGCGACCGACGGGAGCTTCGACTCGTCGAAGTTCAACGTCGACGGGAGCTACGTCTCCTTCTTCGCACCTGACGTGACCACGATCAAGGCGGACGCGGCGATCGTCGCCGCGTTCCACAAGCAGTTCCCGGGCGCCACCAGCCCGTTCGGCGCCCCGAACTACCTTGCCGCCGAGGTCTACGCGAATGCAGTCGCGAAGGCCTGCGCCAAGGGGAAGGTCACCCGGGCGACCGTGCGGGCGCAGGTCGCGAAGACCAGCCTCCCCAAGACGCTGCTCGGGGGCAAGCTCGCGTTCACACGCAACGGCGACGTCGCCGGGGCGAAGTTCCACGTGTTCAAGATCGTCAAGGGCAAGTACCTGACGGTCGCGTAGCGAACACGGCATGTGTTGACGTGCGGCCCATCCTCCGGGGTGGGCCGCACGTGCTTCTGAGAGGGTAGGAGCGGCGGTGAACTGGAATCTCTTCCTCACCGAGCTGGTGGCCGGGATCGCGCACGGGTCGGTCTACGCGCTGATCGCGCTCGGCTACTCGATGGTCTACGGGATCCTGAAGCTCCTCAACTTCGCCCACGGCGACGTGTACATGGTCGGCGCCTACGTCGGCTACGGAGTGATCGGCCTCTTCGGCGGGCCGACCGCGCTGACGATCTCGGTCGCCCCGCTCCTGATCCTCATGTTCCTCGCCTCCACTCTCGGCTGCGGCTTCCTCGGCGTCGCGATCGAGCGGTTCGCCTATCGACGGCTCCGGGACGCGCCCAGGATCGCGCCCCTGATCACCGCCCTCGGGGTCTCGTTCTTCCTCGAGAACGCGGTCCTGCTCGTCGTCGGCTCGGACCAGAAGAGCTACAACTCGTACAGCTGGCACGAGGGGACGCTCTGGCTGCACGGGTTCACCCTCCCCGCCGAGGTGCACGTCGCGGTCGCGCAGTGCATCGTGATCGGCGGCGCCCTCGCGTTGATGGTGCTGCTGACGCTGTTCGTCTCCCGGACCCAGCTCGGCCGGGCGATGCGGGCGACCTCGTTCGACCGCGAGGCGGCGTCGATGATGGGGATCGACGTCGACCGCGTGATCGTCGCCACCTTCTTCATCGGCTCCGCGCTCGCCGGCGCCGCCGGCGTCTTCAACGGTCTCGCCTACCAGCAGGCGTACACGACCATGGGCTTCGACGCCGGCCTGAAGGCGTTCACCGCCGCGGTCATCGGCGGGATCGGCAACCTCCCGGGCGCGGTCTTCGGCGGTCTCTTCATCGGGCTCGCCGAGTCCTTCACGATCGGCTATGTGTCCTCGACGTTCTCCGACGCGATCGTGTTCGTGATCCTGATCCTCGTCATGCTGCTGCGGCCGAGCGGGATCTTCGGCCGGGCGGCGGTGCAGAAGGTCTGATGTCCGAGCCCGGGCACACCGGCCCGCAGATCGGCGCCGACGAGTGGGTCGCGACCGCCGCCGGGCGGACCGAGCAGTACGGCGGCCTGCTCGGGAAGGCGCGCCTCGCGCTCGACCGGACGCCGAAGGCGGCCCAGCTCGGCGCGTTCACGCTCGTCGCCGCGCTGCTGCCGTTCATGACCAGCAACCAGTACGTGATCCGGGTCGGCTTCGACACGCTGCTCTTCGTTCTGCTCGGCCTCGGCCTGAACGTGGTCGTCGGCTGGACCGGCATGCTCGACCTCGGCTACGTCGCGTTCTACGGGTTCGGCGCCTACTCGTACGCGATGCTCGACTCGCCCAAGTTCGGCCTCCACTGGCCGACGCCGGCGGCGATCGCGGTCGTCATCCTCGCCACCGCGGCGCTCGGCTTCGTGGTCGGCAGCGCCTCGGGACGGCTGGTCGGCGACTACCTGGCGATCGTCACCCTCTTCTTCGGCCAGCTCTTCGTCACCGTCTACAACAACGGCGAGCGCGTCACCGGGCTCGGGTTCACGAGGTCATACGACCTCACCGGCGGGCCGAACGGGATCGCTGACATCGACTCGTTCCACGCCTTCGGCCACGACCTCAACCCGTTCTCGCAGGTCAGGGGCTACTACTGGGTCGCGCTCGGCACGTTCGCGATCGTGATCACCGGGCTCGGCTTCCTCGACAACTCTCGGCTCGGCCGGGCGTGGCGGTCGGTGCGCGAGGACGCGCTCGCCGCCGAGCTGATGGGGATGCCGGTGAAGCGCCTGCGCCTGTTCGCCTTCGCGCTCGGGGCCGCCGTCGCGGGCTTGACCGGAACGATCTTCGCGGCGCTGAACACGGCCGTCTTCGCGAACGACTTCGACGTCCCGCTTCTGATCACGGTCTACGCGATCGTGATCCTCGGCGGCGCCGGCAAGCTCCCCGGGGTCGTGCTCGGCGCGATCGTCGTCAACGTCACGCTCGAGGTGCTGCGGACGCCCGGCCACGCCACCTGGGTCTTCTACATCCTCGTCGTCGCGACCCTGCTCGCCAAGCTGCGCCCGTGGGCCTGGCTGGTCGCTGTCCTCGGCGGGACGATCGGCTTCGGCTTTGCCGTCCACGCGATCGCCGCAGCCGCCTGGCCCGACCGGACCGGCGCCACGCTCGAGTCGGCCGGCCTGCTCAACGGCTTCCTGAAGCACTGGGTCGTGCTGGTCACGAGCCCGCGCATCCCCGGCAACTACGCCTTCGTCGGTCTGATCCTGGCGATCCTGGCGCTGACGCTGCTGAAGGGATGGGTGCAGAAGCTGGCGCTCGTCCCCGTCCTCTATCTCGCCGCGTTCGTCTGGGAGAACCGGCTCGTGATCGAGCCGAGCATCACGCGCCTGATCTTCCTCGGCGCGCTCCTGATCGTCCTGATGAACGCGCGCCCGCAGGGGCTGCTCGGCGAGCCGCGGGTGGAGGTGGTCTAGTGAGCGTAGGCTCGACGGAGCTCACAATGAGCGCAGGCGCCGACTTTGCCGGCGCCGGAGCGGGAGATGAGCGGAGGTGCCGGCTCCGCCGGCGCCGGGAGCGCGTGTGAGCGTGCCGCTGCTCGAGCTCACCGGCGTGAACATGTCGTTCGGCGGTCTGCGCTGCATCTCCGACCTCGACCTGCACGTGGACGAGGGCGAGGTCGTGTCGGTGATCGGCCCGAACGGCGCCGGGAAGACGACTCTCTTCAACCTGATCACGGGCGTCTACCGGCCCGAGGGCGGCGAGATCGTCTTCGACGGCCGGAGCATCGTCGGGCTGGAGCCCCACGACATCGTCTCCCGCGGGATCGCGCGGACGTTCCAGACCCTGCGGCTCTTCCTGAACATGTCCGTCAAGGAGAACGTGATGTCGGCCGCCTACTGTCACACCAGGGCGGGGCTGTTCCGCTCGCTCGTGCGCACGCCGGGGCAGCGGCGCGAGGAGCGCGAGATTCATCGCCTCGCCGAGGAGCGGCTCGCGTTCTTCGGCCAGCGGCTTATGGGCTACCGCTGGAACCAGCCCGCGTACAGCCTCTCGTACGCGAACCGCCGTCGCCTCGAGATCGCACGCGCGACCGCCGCGAACCCGCGGCTGCTGCTGCTCGACGAGCCGGCAGCCGGGATGAATCCGGCCGAGACCCACGAGATCGCCGAGCTGATCGGCGAGCTGCGCACGCGCGGCGGCTACACGATCCTGGTCATCGAGCACGACATGCACGTGGTCGAGGGCATCTCCGACCGGGTGGTCGCGCTCGACCACGGCGAGAAGATCGCCGAGGGGACGTTCGAGGCCGTCGCCACCGACCCGCGCGTGGTCGAGGCGTACCTCGGGCTCGGCGGGACGGAGCGGAAATGAGCGGGGACGGCCAGGCGCTCCTCCGTCTCGAGGACGTGGACACCTTCTACGGGCCCGTGCACATCCTCCAGGGGCTGAGCCTGGAGGTGCACGAGGGCGAGCTCGTCTGCCTGCTGGGCGGCAACGCCTCGGGCAAGTCGACGACGCTGAAGACGATCCTCGGCATCGTCCGGCCGCGGAAGGGCCGGGTGCTGCTCGGCGGCGAGGACGTGACCCGGACGTCGACGAGCCGGCGGATCGCGAAGGGGATCGCGATCGTCCCCGAGAACCGGCGGCTGTTCGCGCCGATGACCGTACGGGAGAACCTGCAGATGGGCGCGTACCTGACCGGCGGCGGCACGCCCGAGGACTTCGACCGCGTCTACGAGCTCTTCCCCCGCCTGCACGAGCGGCGCAACCAGCTTGCCGGCACGCTCTCGGGCGGCGAGCAGCAGATGGTCGCGATGGCACGGGCACTGATGGGCCGGCCGAAGCTGATGCTGATGGACGAGCCGTCGATGGGGCTCGCACCCGTGCTCGTCGAGCAGAACTTCCGGATCATCAAGGAGGTGCACGAGTCCGGAGTGGCGATCCTGGTCGTCGAGCAGAACGCCAACGTCTCGCTCTCGATCGCCGACCGCGGCTACGTGCTCTCGACCGGGCGGCTCGTGCTCGAGGGCAAGGCGTCGGAGCTCCTCGAGCACGAGGACCTGCGCAAGGCCTACCTCGGCCGGTCGAAGTCCGGGCGCTTCGCGCGCGACGACTTCTACCGGGTAAACGAGCAGCCGATCGCAGCGGGCGGTTCGGCGTCGGTTTCAGCTGACGCTGTCTCGGAAGCCGATCGCCTCGCCGGCGATCTGCGTCGCCTCCTCGATCGGGAGAATCGGGGTGATGCTGAAGCGCATCCACGGCACCCACGGCGCGGATGTCCGGGCGATCGTCGCCGCGCTGTCCGCCTCGACGATCGCGACGCCGCCGCTGCCGTCGGCGAAGCCGTAGAAGCCCTGGAACTGGGCGCCCTCCGGCGGCTGCCACTTCGCGAAGACGCCCAGGGAGCGCTTCTCGCCCTCCTCCGACTGGTCGGTGAACTCCCACATGACGTGAAAGAGCATCACGTCCTCCTTTCGGGTTCGCGAGCGACCGTAACAGGGTCGGGACGCGGCGCGCGCAGTACGCTTCACGGATGGCGACGGCGACCGGGCGCGTGGGCTCTGCGATTCGCAGCGAGTTCCCGATCCTCGCGCACACGACGTACCTGAACTCGTGCTCGCAGGGGGCGCTTTCCCAGCGGGTGCGGGCCGCGGTCGAGGACGTGGCTCGACGGCTGGGACGAGAACGGCGCCGAGTGGGCGCACTGGGTCGAGCGCGCCGAGGCCGCCCGGGCCGGCTTCGCGCGTCTGCTGCACGCCGAGCCGGGCGAGATGGCGGTGACGACCTCGGTCAGCCAGGGGGTGAGCGGGATCGTGTCGGCGCTCGACCTCCGGACGCGGCCGAAGATCGTGATCAGCGAGTACGAGTTCCCCACGGTCGGCCAGATCGCGCACGCGCAGGAGCTACGGGGCGCCGAGATCGTCCACGTGACCCCGGAGGCGGACGGCTCGATTCCGCCCGAGCGCTTCGCGGAGGCGATCGACGAGCGGACCGCGCTCGTCTGCTGCACGACCGTCTCGTACCGCACCGGCCACCGGCACGACGTCGGCGAGATCGCGCGGCTCGCGCACGAGTCGGGCGCGCTCTGCCTCGCCGACTCCTACCAGGCCGTCGGCGCCGTCGACCTCGACGCGCGGGCGCTCGGCGTCGACCTCGTGACCGGCGGGACGGTGAAGTACCTCCTCGGCTCGTCCGGGCTCGGCTTCCTCTACGTCCGGCGGGAGCTCTTCCCGGGGCTACTGCCGACCCAGACCGGCTGGTTCGCGGACGAGGACATCTTCCGGATGGACATCTCGGACTACTCGCCGGCGGCGGACGCCCGCCGGTTCGACGCCGGAACGCCGCCGGTCCCGAACATCTACGCCGGGCTCGCGGGGATGTCGCTCGTCGAGGAGGCCGGCGTGTCCGCGATCGAGGAGCACGTCGCCCGGCTGACGGAACGGCTGATCGAAGGACTCGACGAGCTCGGCGCGGTGATCGTGACGCCGCACGACCCGGCCCGGCGCGGGCCGCTCGTGTGCGTGCGCTCGACCGACGTGCCCGCGCTGGTCGAGGCGCTCGCGGCAGAGCGGATCGTCTGCTCCGAGCGCGACGCGAACCTGCGGATCTCGCTGCACCTCTACAACGTCGACGAGGACGTCGACCGGGTGCTCGAAGCGTTGCGCGCGCACCGGGACCTGCTCGCCTGAACCGCGAGCGCGCCGTGGACGAACCGGCACCGAATCGGCACGGAGGCGTGAGAGACATGCGCGTCCTCCCCCGGTAGCCTCGCCGGTAGGGGCATGGGGTTTCTCCCCCACCCAGGGCGGGGGTGTGGCCGCGGGGCGCGGCACGTCCGCCTGAAAGCGCGCGGCAGGCTCAGTAGACTCGCGCCGTGCTGCTTCGCGAGGTCGACTACGCGCGCCCCGGGTCGGTCGAGGAGGCCGTGAAGCTGCTCCGGCCCGCGAGGACGCCCGCGCGCTCGCCGGCGGGCAGAGCCTCGTCAACGTGATGAAGACGCGGGTCGCGGCGCCGGAGCTGGTCGTCGACCTGAACCGGATCGACGCGCTGCGCGGGATCGCCGAGGACGGCGGCGCGCTCACGATCGGCGCGATGACGACCTACGCGGCGATCGTCGACTCGCCGGAGGTCGCGGCCGCCCGGCCGATCCTCGCGCAGGTCGCGCGCACGATCGCGGACGTCCAGGTGCGGAACCGCGGCACGATCGGCGGCAACGTCTGCTCGAACGATCCGACGAACCACTTCCCGCCGCTCCTCGCCGCGCTCGAGGCGGAGCTGACGATCGCCGGCCCGGACGGCGAGCGCACGGTCGGCACCGACGAGTTCTTCGAGGGCGTCTACGTGACCGCCGTCCAGCCCCGGCGAGCTGCTGACCAGGGTCCGCATCCCGGCGAAGGAGCGACGCACGCGACGGCTGGGCGAGCGCGACGCTCGGCAAGGACGGCACCGGGATCGTCAACGTCGCCGCGACCGTCTCCGGCGGCAACGCCCGGATCGCGATCGGCTGCGTCGCCGCGACGCCGGTCGTCGTCACCGCCAGCGCCGACGAGACCGCGGTCGCGCGACGCGGTCGCGAGCGCCGACCTCGACCCGCCGCCGACGTCCACGCCTCCGCCGACTACCGTCGCCACCTCGCCGGGGTGCTGGCCGCCCGCGCCGTGAGGGACGCCGCATGAGCGAGCATACGATCGCGGTCACCGTCAACGGCGAGCGCTACGAGCGCGAGGTCGAGGCGCGCAAGCTGCTCGTCCACTTCCTCCGCGACGACCTCGACCTGACCGGCACCCACGTCGGCTGCGACACCGGCAACTGCGGCGCCTGCACCGTCCTCCTCGACGGCGTCGCGGTGAAGAGCTGCATGCTGCTCGCCGCCCAGGCGGACGGCGCCGAGATCACCACCGTCGAGGGACTCGCCGGCGACGAGGAGAGCTGACCCCGCTCCAGCAGGCGTTCCACGAGCACCACGGCCTCCAGTGCGGCTACTGCACGCCGGGGATGCTGATCAGCGCGACGTACCTGCTCGCGCAGACCCCGAGTCCCACCGAGGAGGAGATCCGCCGAGCGATCCAGGGCAACATCTGCCGCTGCACCGGCTACGTGAACATCGTCAAGGCGATCGAGGCGGCATCGGGTCAATGAGCGAGACCGCAACCGCAGCCGCAGGTCGAGCTCGAGGTCGGCTACGTCCGGCAAGAGCCTGCCGCGCAAGGAGGACGGCCGGCTCGTCCAGGGCCAGGGCGTCTTCGCCGACGACGTCAAGCGGCACGGGATGGGCTACGTCCACTTCGTCCGCTCGCCGTACGCTCACGCGCGGATCGTCTCGGTCGACGTCTCGGCGGCCGAGGCGCTCGAGGGCGTCTACGGCACCCTCACGCCCGACGAGGTCGCCGAGCTGACCGACCCGTTCTTCGAGCTGACGACGCCGCCCGGAAGCCAGATCAAGGACTACGCGCTCGCCGTCGGCCGGGTCCGCCACATCGGCGAGCCCGTCGTCGCCGTCGTCGCCGAGACCCGCGAGCTCGCGCGCGACGCGGCCGACCTCGTCGAGGTCGAGTACGAGCCGCTCGACGTGATCGTCGACGCCCGCCGGGCGCAGGACGACGACGCGCCGGTCCTGCACGAGGACGCGGGCACGAACGTCGTCTGGTCGGGCACCTTCGACTGGGGCGACGTCGACGGCGCGCTCAAGGCCGCCGACCGCGTCGTGAAGATCAGCGAGCTCCACTTCGACCGCTTCTCCTCGACGCCGCTCGAGTGCTCCGCCGCCCTCGTCGAGTACGACCGCGGCACCGGCCAGTTCACGATCCACTGCAACCACCAGATGCCCGGCGTGGCCGCGATCTGGATGGGGCCGGCGCTGCGCGTGCCGCTCGACCGCCTCCGCTTCGTCACCCAGGACATCGGCGGCGCGTTCGGCAACAAGATCACGACCCACACGTACCTGACCGCGTGCTGCCTGCTCGCCCGCAAGCTGAAGCGCCCGATCCAGTGGACCGAGTGGCGCACCGACCAGCACACCGCGAACGCGCACGGCAACGAGCGCTGGTTCCACGACATCGAGGTCGCCGTCCAGAACGACGGGACGATGCTCGGGTTCAAGGTGAAGGCGCTCGACGACTGCGGCGCCTTCCCGCGCTACGAGCCGCTCGGCTGCATCATCTGGGCGCAGGTCACGCCCGGCCTCTACCGCTGGCGGAACATCCGCGTCGACTTCACGCAGGTGGTGACGAACAAGTCGCCCGGTCGCGCCGAACCGCGGCTACTCGCGGATGCAGCAGCTGTGGCTGACCGAGCGGATCTGCGACATCGTCGCCACACGAGCTCGGCCTCGACCCGGTCGACGTCCGGAAGAAGAACTACGTCCGGACCGAGGAGATGCCCTACGAGACGCCGAACGGCTGCGTCTACGACTCGGGCGACTACGCGCGCTGCCTCGACATCGCGCTCGAGCTGATCGACTACGACGGCGCGCGGGCCCGGCAGGCGCAGGGCAACGGCAAGCTGATCGGGATCGGGATCGGCTCGACGCTCGACTCCGGGACGAACAACTTCGGCCAGTCGACGCTCCTCAACCCCGAGCTCCAGTTCTCGGGCAACAACGAGGTGGCGACGATCAAGCTCGACATCTTCGGCGAGATCGTGCTCACCCTCGGCACCGTGCCGCAGGGCCAGGGCCACGAGACGGTCGCCTCGCAGGTCGCCGCCGACATCCTCGGCGTCTCGCCCGACCAGATCCACGTGCGGCCGGGCCACGACTCGTACTGGAACTCGCACGCCGGCTTCTCGGGCACGTACGCGAGCCAGTTCGCGGTCACCGGCCTCGAGGCGGTGAAGGGCGCGGCCGAGAAGCTCTCGCTCGAGATCCGCCGGCTCGCGGGCGCGGTGCTCGGCGGCGCCGACCCGGACGACATCGTGCTCGAGGGCGGCTTCGCGAAGCGCAAGGACAACCCGGAGGCGGCGCTGCCGTTCATGGCCTGCGGCGCGATCGTGAACGCGAACAACGCCGTGCTCCCGCCCGACGTCCGCGACGTCACGCTCAACTGCCGCCACGTCTACGTGCCCCCGTTCGAGCTGCCCGACCAGGAGCGCAAGTTCGGCAACCTGACGCTGACCTACGCGACGCAGATCCACGCCTGCGTGGTCGAGATCGACCCCGAGACGGGCGAGGTCGAGATCGCTCGACTACGCCGCCGTCGACGACTGCGGCGTCCGCATCCACCCGCAGATCGTCGAGGGGCAGGTGCACGGCGCGACCGCGCACGCGATCGGCGCCGCCCTGTACGAGACGTTCGCCTACGACGAGTACGGGCAGCTGCTGACGTCGAACTTCTACGACTACCACGTGCCGCACGCGCTCGACCTGCCGGAGATCAAGACCGGCCACATCGAGAGCCCGTCGCCGTTCTCGTCGCTGGGGACGAAGGGGATGGGCGAGGGCGGCGGCGCGGCGATCCACGCGATCTGCGCGGCGATCCAGGACGCGCTGCGGCGGGCGGGCAAGCCGGCGGTCGTCAACGACTCGTTCAACCCGCCCGAGCGGGTCTGGCGGATGCTCCAGGCACCCGGAGGAGACGGCGGCACTGGTGGAGGTGGTCGACGCAATGAAGGTGGAAGGCACGAAGGAGTTCGACGCCCCGGCGCAGCTCGTCTGGGACGTGCTCAACGACCCGACGCCAGATGGCGAAGCTGCTGCCGGGCGTCGAGAGCTTCGACATCCAGGACGACCGGCACTGGCAGGCCGCGGTCAAGGTCCCGCTCGGGATGGGCGGGCTGAAGCTGAACTTCAACTTCGAGAAGATCGAGGAGCGCCCGATCGAGTACGCGAAGCTGAGCTCGAAGGGCCAGGGAGTCGGCGCGATCGTCTCGATGGAGACGCAGTTCCACCTCGCGCCCGAGGGCGAGCGGACGAACATGCGCTGGGAGGCCGACGTCCGCGTCGCCGGCCCGATCGGGAGCATGGGCCAGCGCGTCTTCCAGCCGATCGTCAACCAGCAGGTGACGAACGTCCTCGACGCGCTCGAGGCGCAGGTCGCCGAGGCGAAGGGCGAGCCCGCCGCCGCCCGGCGAGCGGCTAGCCCGAAACGCTGGCTCCGCGGATCGCGTTGCGCTTCAGCTCGTCGATCTCGTCGTCCTCGAGCCCGGTCGTCAGCGCCCCGAACAGCCGGCCGCCGGCGCGGAAGCGGACGATCGCACGGCCGGACTCGAACGAGCCCTCGAGGTCGGTCTCGCCGCGCAGCTCGCCGAAGACGCGGAAGGACTTCCCGAACAGCTCGGTGAAGAACGACGAGACGGTGTCGTAGCCGGCGCCCGAGCCGGCGAGGATCTTGCCGACCTCGGTGCCCTGGTAGTTCGCGTTCGACCAGTGCTCGATCCGGCGGTGCTCGCCGAAGATCGGGTCGAGGAAGCGGGCGACGTCGCCGGCCGCGAAGACGTCCTCGGCCGAGGTGCGGAACCGCTCGTCGACGACCACGCCGTCGTCGAGCTCGAGGCCCGAGCCGTCGAGCCAGTCCGGTCGCCGGCTCGACGCCGATGCCGGCGACGACGACGCCGTCCGCCGGCGCCTCGTCGACGAGTTCGACGCCCTGCTCGCGGTACAGGCCGTCGAGGTAGGCGGAGAAGTCGGCGGAGCCGAACGCGCCGAACAGCGGCCGGCCGCCGGTGGCGAGCACGACCTCGACGTCGAGCGCGCGCAGCGAGGCGGCGACCTCGAGGCCGATGAAGCCGGTGCCGATCACCGTCACCCGGCCGGCCCCCTTCGCCCGCTCGCGGATCGCGAGCGAGTCGTCGATCGTGCGCAGCGTCGAGCGCACCGTCGAGCGGGCGCGGCGTGGCGCCGGTCGCGATCAGCAGGCGCTCGAACCGATGTCTCCGGTCTCGGCCCGAGAGCGCGGGCGCCGAGGTCGAGCGACCGGACGGCGGTCTCGAGCCGCAGCTCGATCCCGTGCTCCGCGTACCAGGCCTCGGGCTGGACGAAGGCCGCTTCCGGCTCCTGCTCGCCTCGCATCAGCCGCTTCGAGAGCGGCGGGCGATGGTACGGCGGGTAGCGGTCGGCCGAGAGCAGGAGACGCTGCCGTCGCCGCCCGCCTCGCGGTAGGCCTCGACCGCCTTCGCGGAGGCGAGGCCTCCGCCGACGACCACGAGGTCGTAGCGCTCCATGGCACGTCGACGCTAGCTGATCTAGGATCGGCTTGTGCCCCCGCCGTTCCGGATCGGCGTCATGCAGCTGACGATGGAGCCGCTCGAGGAGATCCTCGAGCACGCCCGCGCGATGGACGAGGGCGGCTTCGACACGATCTGGCTCGCCGAGGCCTACCCGTGGTGGCGGAAGCACTCGATGGAGGCGCGCTCGTCGACGGCGCTCTCGGCGCTCGTCGCGCGCGAGACCGAGCGGCTCGCCGTCGGCTGGGGGATCATCTCGCCGTTCACGCGCCATCCGATCCAGATCGCGATGGAGGCGCGCGTGACGCAGGAGGCGGCCGGGCCGGGCCGCTTCTACCTCGGCCTCGGCGTCTCGAAGATCTTCATGCGCCACGCCGCCGTCGAGTCGAGGCCGGTCGCGGCGATGAAGGAGGCGGCCGCGGATCGTCCGCGGCGTGCTCGGCGGCGAGGCGCTCGACGTCGAGGGCAAGGTCTTCTCCGCGCACGTTCCGGCGCTGAAGGACGACGCGGACGCGCCCGCGCTGGGACGTGCCGGTCTACTTCGCCGGCACCGGGCCGATGATGCTGCGCGCGGCGGCGAAGGCGGCGGACGGGCTGCTCACCGCCTCGATCACGACGCCGGCGTTCGTCCGCTACGTGCGCGGGCAGCTCGAGGAGGCCGGCCGCGACCCCGACTCGCTCGACCTCGGCTGCACGATCGTCGCCTCGATCGACGAGGATCGCGACCGGGGCCGGGACGGCGCCCGGGAGATCGCCGGCATGTACCTCGCGAACAAGGTGCAGAACATCCAGGCTGCCGCGGACACGCTGCTCGAGTGCGCCGGGCTGACGCAGGACGAGATCCGGCCCGTCGCCGAGGCGATGGAGCGGGGCGGCCGGCTCGCGGCGAAGGCGGCGGTCACCGACGAGATCCTCGACAAGTGCCGGCCGATCGCCGGAACGCCGGAGGACTGCGTCGCGGCGATCCAGCGAGTACCGCGACGCCGGCTGCACGCACGTCATGCTCGAGCTCTGGGGCGAGGACCGCCTCGGCCAGCTTCGGCTGTTCTCGGAGCAGGTTCTGCCGGAGGCGAGATGAGGCAGCGCGCTCGGGCGATCCAGATCGACCGCCGCAGCCTGGTCGAGACCGCCAGCGACCTCGTCAACATCTCCAGCCCGACGGGCGAGGAGCACGCGATGGCCGAGCACATGGCGCGCGTCTTCCACGACATGGGCCTGCACGTGCAGTGGCAGGAGGTCGAGGAGGGCCGGCCGAACGTCGTCGGCACGTGGCGCGGCACGCGGCGGCGGCAAGACGCTGATGTTCAACGGGCACATGGACACGTCGTACTCCGGGCGCGAGCCCTGGCTCGCCGGCCGCGGCTTCCGGCCGGAGGCGCGGGTCGAGGGCGAGTACCTGTTCGGCCTCGGGATCTCGAACATGAAGGGCGCGCTCGCCTGCTACGTCGAGGCCGTGCGGGCGCTCCAGGCGGCCGGCGTGCGGCTCGAACGGCGACGTCGTGGTCGCCGCCGTCGTCGGCGAGATCGAGAAGACGCAGTGGGGCGACGAGTTCCGCGGCAAGGAGTACCGCGGCTACGCGGCCGGCTCGCGCTACCTCGTCACGCACGGCGGCGATCGCCGACATGTGCGTGCTCGGCGAGCCGACCGAGCAGCGGATCGTGCTCGGCCACTACGGGTCGATCTGGCTGCGGCTCTCGACGCGCGGGCCGTTCATGCACACCGCGTTCAGCGGCGGGCGGGCCGAGGAGAACTCGATCCTGCGGATGCGCGAGGTGCTCGACGCCGTGCTCGAGTGGATCCCCGAGTGGCAGGCGACGACGACCTCGTACGGCGGCAAGCCGGGCGTCGTCAACGTCGGCTCGATGCGCGGCGGCTTCCCGTGGCGGGTCAGCCGGACGCCGGGCCGCACCGACCTCTTCCTCGACGTGCGCGTGCCGCCGACGATGCCGATGGCCGAGGCGCGCGGCGCGCTCGGCGACTGGGTGCGCGGGCCTCGCAGGAGCGGCTTCCCCGAGCTACGGGATCGACTGGGAGATCTACGTCAGCGCGCCGGGCGCCGAGATCGAGGAGGACCACGAGCTCGTGCGCGCGCTCGACGAGAGCCACGACGGAGGTCTACGGCGCGCCGCCCGAGCGCGACACCGTGCGCTGGTTCTCGGACGCGAGCGTGCTGACCCGCTACGGGATCGCGACCGTCAACTACGGGACGTCGAGCGGGCTTCCGGGCGCCGAGGGCGAGAACCTCGAGATCCGCGGGCTGGTGGACACGGCGCGGGTGTACGCGCTGACCGCGCAGCGGGTCTGCGGGGTCGCGTGAAGCTCGTCACGTTCGACGAGGGCCGCGTGGGGCGGGTGGAGGGCGAGGAGATCGCCGTGCTCGACGTGCCGACGATGCGCGAGTGGTTCGAGCGCGGCGGCGCGGACGAGACCGGCGAGCGCGTGCCGCTCGACGGGCGCGAAGCTCGCGGCCGCCGATCGTCCCGAAGAAGTTCTTCCACACCGCCGGCAACTTCCGCGAGCACGAGGAGGAGTCGAAGCAGGTCGACTGGTCGCACAGGATCGCGCCCTGGATCGTGTTCTTCCAGAACGTCGACGCCCTCGTCGGCCAGGACGAGCCGGTGATCTACCCCGAGCATCTGACCGAGGAGCTCGACTACGAGCTCGAGCTCGCGGTCGTGATCGGCAAGGCGGGCAAGCAGTTCGGGCCGGAGGAGGCGATGGACTACGTCGCCGGCTACGTGATCTTCAACGACATCACCGCCCGCGACATCCAGCGGCGCGAGATGGAGTCCGGCGTCTTCTCGTTCTGCAAGGCGATCGACACGTTCTGCCCGCTCGGGCCGTGGATCGTCACCGCCGGACGAGATCGCCGACCCGCACGACCTGGCGATGGAGCTGCGCGTGAACGGCGAGCCGCGGCAGCGCTCCCACTCCGCGCGGATGTCGGTGACGATCCCGGAGATCGTCTCCCACTACTCGGCGCTCGGGTACTCGGCCGGCGACGTCCTCTCGACCGGGACCGTGTCGGGCGTCGCCGGCTTCTCGCCCGACGCGGCGTCGCTGTACCTCAAGCCCGGCGACGTGATGGAGGCGGAGATCGAGGGGATCGGCGTGCTGCGCAACCCCGTGATCTCGTGGCAGGAGGCCACGGCGAGCCGGCGCCGCCACGCGTCCGCTGGTAGCGCCTGTGGACGATCCGTCACCTCGGCGTGGCGGGGTCTGACCCCGCCACAGAACGGTCACGAACCCTCCACAGGACGATAGGTTCCGCGCATGAGCTGGCCGCGGGACGACGCGAAGCTCGAGCGCGTACGCGCGCTGATGGCCGAGCAGGAGCTCGACGCGCTCGTCGTCCGCGCGCCCGACAACGTCCTCTACCTGACGAACTTCTGGGGGATGAAGGGCTACGACGCGTTCGTCTTCCCGCGCGAGGGCGAGCCGGTGCTGATCGCCTCGAGCCCTCCGCCGACGACGCCGCCCGCACCGCCTGGACGGAGGACGTCCGCCTCTTCGCCGGCTACGACGCCGGACGACCCGCGGCCGCCGGGGCTGCGCGCGCTCGACGCTCGCGCGCGAGGCGGCTGCCGGCGTACGGCCGCGTCGGCCTCGAGCTCTCGCTCGGCACCCAGGCGTCCGACCGGATGGTCGGCGAGCCGACCACGTTCCCGAAGGCCTGGTTCGACGCCTTCCCCGACGCGGCCGACGCGACCCCGCTCCTGCGCCGAGGCGCGCGCGATCAAGACCGCGCAGGAGATCGAGCGCATGCGGCTCGCGAACGAGATCGCCGCCGCCGCGATGGAGCACGTCCAGGGCGTGCTCCGGCCGGGGATGACCGAGCGCGCAGGCGGCGGCCGAGTGGCAGGGCTTCGTCCACGGCGAGGGCACCGGCTGGAACGGACAGGTCGAGCTCGCGCTCGCCGTTCTCGCTCGTCTGGTCGGGGCCCGGGATCAGGACGTTCACGGCGACCGACCGACGGCCCGGTCGTCGAGGGCGAGCCGACGCTGTTCGAGATCTGGGTCTGCGCCGACGGCTACTGGGCCGACCACACGAAGAACCTCTGTCCCGGCGAGCTCGACGCCGCGCTACGCGGAGCTGCTCGAGCGGCTGACCGCCGTCTACGACGACGCGGTCGCGTTCTGCCGGCCCGGCGCGAGCCTCGCCGAGCTCGACCGGCGCGTCCGCGGAGGGATCGCCGAGGCCGGCTACCCCGGCCAGCCGTCGCACCCGATCTGCCACGGCGTCGGCGCCCGCGCGCACGAGCCGCCGTACGCGCACCAGGCCGGCGGCGGCGAGATCGCGCGAGGGCATGGTGCTGGCGATCGAGCCCGGGATCTACTGGCCCGAGGGCGGCGGCCTGCGGCTCGAGGACAACTTCCTGATCAGCGCCGGACGGCGCCGAGAAGCTCTCGCCCTTCCCGGACGGGATCGTTGCCGTGTCAGTGACCGCGACCTCGATCTGGACCGGGCCGATCAACGACGCCGCACGCGATCGGCGGCTCGGTCGGGCTCTACGACACCACGCTCCGCGACGGCGAGCAGACGGTCGGCGTCGTCCTCGACCCGGAGCAGAAGCTCGAGCTCGCCCGGGCGATCGACGGGCTCGGCATCGAGCGGATCGAGGCCGGCTTCCCGCGCGTCTCGCGAGGACGACTGGAAGGCGGTCGAGCTGATCGCCGGCCGCCGGCCTGCGCGCCGAGGTCTGGGGCTTCTCGCGTGCCGTCGCCGCCGACGCCGAGGCGCTCGTCGAGCTCGGCGTGCAGGCGAGCGTGATCGAGTCGCCGATCTCCGACGCGAAGCTGGCCGCGCTCGGCGTCACGCGCGAGTCGATGCTCGACCGGATCCGCGACGCCGTCTCGTTCGCGGCCGGCCACGGGATCACCGTCGCCTACTTCGGCGTCGACGGCACCCGCGCCGACCCCGACGTTCTTCCGGCAGGCCTACGAGACCGCCGTCGAGGCGGGCGCGAAGGAGGCGGTCGTCGTCGACACGATCGGGGTCGCCACGCCCGAGGCGGTCGCCGAGCTCGTCGGCCGCACCCGCGAGTGGCTCGGCCCGGACGTGCCCGTCCACTTCCACGGCCACAACGACTTCGGGCTCGCCACCGCCGCCGCGGTCGCCGCCGTCCGCGCCGGCGCCACCTGGATCCAGGGGACGATCAACGGGATGGGCGAGCGCGCCGGGCAACGCCAACCTGCTCGAGGTCGCGCTGACGCTGGACGCGCTCTACGGCGTCTCGACGAACCTGCGGCTCGACCGGGCGCGCGAGGTCTCGCGGCTCGTGCGCGAGGTCGCCGGGCACGAGCTCGGAGCCGTGGAAGCCGCGTCGTCGGCGAGAACCTCTTCCGCCGCGAGAGCGGCGCGGTCGCGAGCCAGTTCCACGACCCGCCCGCGATCGAGCCGTACTCGTCGGAGCTCGTCGGCGCCGAGCGCTCGGTCGTGCTCGGCAAGAAGAGCGGCATCGACTCGATCCGGATCGCGTCGAGCGGCTCGGGCTCGACGTCCCCGAGGAGCGCTGGCCCGAGCTGCTCGCCGCAGGTCAAGGCGCTCGGCGCCGAGAAGCGCGGCCTCGTCACCGACGACGAGCTGCGGGCGTTCCTCGCGAGCGCGCTACGAAGCTTGAACACTGTGTTACTTGCTCTCGGCGCCGCGGTAACCATGCGGCGTTCGAGGAGCTTGTGACACTGTGTTACTTGCGGATCGGAGCGAGATCGTCGCCGCCGTCCGGGAGTTCGTCGACCGCGAGGTAGATGCCGGTCGCGCGCGAGCTGGAGGCCGCGGACGAGTACCCGGCGGCTCCTCGTTGACGGGATGCGCGACCTCGGCCTCTTCGGGATCACGATCCCCGAGCGCTTCGGCGGGCTCGGGCTCGACCTCGAGACCTACGCGCTGATCGTCGAGGAGCTCTCGCGCGGCTGGATGTCGCTCGCCGGGATCCTGAACGGCCACGTTCGTCACCGCGTGGCTCGTCGAAGCCTTCGGCAGCGCGGAGCAGCAAAACCGGTGGCTGCCGCGGATGGCGGCCGGCGAGATCCGGTCGGGCTTCGCGATGACCGAGCCGCATGCCGGCTCCGACCTGCAGGCGATCCGCACCCGGGCCGAGCGTGACGGCGACGAGTACCTGGTCACCGGCGAGAAGGCGTGGATCACGAACTCGCTCCGCGCCGAGCTGCTGACCGTGCTGGTGAAGACCGACCCGGCCGCCGAGCCACCCCACCGCGGGACGAGCACGCTGATCGTCGAGAAGGAGCCGGGCCGACACGAGCTCCCCGGCCTGACGATCCGGCCGCTGGACAAGCTCGGCTACAAGGGCCTCGAGACGCGCACCGTCACCTTCGACGGCCTCCGCGTGCCGGCGGCGAACCGGCTCGGCGAGGAGGGCGACGGCTTCCGTCAGTTCATGGCCGCGATCGAGCTCGGGCGGGTGAACGTCGCCGCCCGCGGCGTCGGCCTCGCGCAGGCGGCCCTCGACGCGTCCCTCCGCTACGCGCGCGGGCGGGAGACGTTCGGCAAGCCGATCGCGGAGCACCAGGCGATCCGGCTCAAGCTGGCGAAGATGGCGACGCAGATCGAGGCGGCGCGGCAGCTCACCCTCCACGCCGCCCGCCGCAAGCAGGCCGGCCGCGCCGACCTCGAGGCGGGGATGGCGAAGCTGTTCGCGAGCGAGGTCGCGCTCGAGTGCGCGACCGAGGCGATGCGCATCCACGGCGGGTACGGCTACTCGCCGGAGTACGTGGCCGAGCGGCTCTACCGCGACGCGCCGCTCCTCGTGCTCGGCGAGGGGACGAACGAGATCCAGCAGCTGGTGATCGCGCGGCGGCTGCTCGAGTCGTAAGATCGGCCGGAACCCGAGGGAAGGAGGCGCCCGTGAAGTTCAGCATCTACTCGGAGCTCCAGTGGTGGCCGGGCAAGGAGCCGGCGCAGGTCTACGCGGAGGTGCTGGAGCAGATCGAGAACGCCGACCGGCTCGGCTTCGACACGTACTCGGCGATCGAGCACTTCTTCTTCCCGAAGTTCTCGGCCTCGCCCGACCCGATCGCGCTCTTCGCGGCCGCCGCGCAGCGCGCGCCGCGCATCGACTTCCGGACGCTCGTCCACGTGCTGCCGTACCACAACCCGATGGTGCTGGCCTCGCGGATCGCCTTCGCGGACGTCCTGCATCGGCGGCCGCTACGAGTTCGGCGTCGGCCGCGGGCCACGGCTGGATCCCCTGGCGCGCGGGCGTCGACTACGGCGAGATGGTCGAGCGCTACGACGAGTCGCTGGAGATCCTCTTCACCGCGCTCGAGTAGCGGCGGGGAGCCGTTCTCCTACGACGGCACGTTCTACAAGGTGCACGACGCGCGGATCGTCCCGCCGCCGACGCGGCAAGTTCCGCGTGTTCACGGGCGGGACGAGCGACAAGACGTACATCCTCGCGGCGTCGAAGGGCTGGGGCGTCGTCGTCCCGCCGCTGCTTGCCGTACGAGGCGCTGCGCGAGCAGCTCGACCTGTACCGCGCGAAGTGCGCCGAGCACGGCAACGAGCCGGACATCGTCTGGATCCACGCCTGCTACCTGGACGAGGATCGCGACACCGCGCTGCGCGAGGCCGAGGCCGGGTCTCAAGGGGTTCCTGGCCGGGAACGCCTCGCCGCTGGTCGAGCACGAGCGGCCGCCGGCCGACGAGCTGACCGAGGCGGGGTACGGCTTCTACACCGCCGGGATCCTCGAGAAGCTGGCCGAGACGCCGTACGACGAGATGGTCGCCGGCGACATCGTCTGGGTCGGGACGCCCGAGGACGTGATCGAGCGGATCGAGGCGGTGCGCGACGTGTGCGAGGGGCTGACCGAGATCTCGATCACGGTCAACCCGGGCGGCTTCGACCACTGGCAGGCGATCAAGAACCAGGAGCTCTTCGCGCACCGCGTGATGCCGCACTTCCGGAGCGCCGGAAAGCCTGCGGCGTCAGTGACGGCCTAGCTCACGCTCGGTCTCGTCGAGCCACTGCTCGTGCGCGTCGACGAGGAGCCGGCCGAGGCGGTGGACGAGCCGGAGGTAGCGCTCGCGGTGCGGGAGGGTTGCCGCCCGGTCGACGGCGGCGTCGAGGAGCTCGCGTGCACGATCGAGGTCCCCGCGGAGCGCCGTCAGGCTCCGGACGAGGGCGTCGTCGTCGCCGAGATCGCCGGCGAGCAGCCGGGCGACCGCCTCGTGCTGGATCCGCGGTAGCGACGAGGGCTCGGCCTGCCAGGCGCGCAGCGCGTCGAGGCCTCTGTCGGTGAGCTCGTAGTGCGTCCGCTCCGTCGTCCGGCCCGGCTCCTTGCGCGAGCGGAGCAGGCCGAGCCGTTCGAGCCGCTTCGGCTCCGCGTACCACTGGCTCTCGGCCGACGTCCAGTAGAGGCCGCCCTGCGCGCGCATCATCCGGGCGAGGTCGTGCGGACCGGCGCCGTCGCGGCCGACGAGCGCGAGCACGCAGTAGGAGAACGGCGTGAGACGGGCGTTTGACAAGGCTCCGTTTCAGAGCTTACCCTAGCGCTGAGACTCTGATCCGGACTCTTTGGAGGTGAAGGATGGACACGCTCGCACCGCCGCGCCCCGCCCCGCTCTGGTTCATCAACAGCCTCGTCCGCATCCACGTCGGTGGCGATGAGACGGACGGCCGCTATTCCGTGCTCGAGAATCTCGTTCCCGAAGGGGACATGCCGCCGCTGCACGTCCATCACGAGGACGACGAGGTCTTCCACGTGATCGACGGCCGCGTGACCCTCTTCTTGCCGGGACAGCAGGTCGAGCTCGCCCAAGGGGAGACGTTCCGGGCACCACGCGGCATCCCGCACACCTACCGCGTCGACTCCGAGAGGGCCCGGCTGCTGGTCTTCTCGGAGCCGCCGCGGTTCGAGCAGCTCGTGCGCGCGTTCTCGGAACCGGCCCCGGCCGACCAGCTTCCGCCGCCTGACCGCCCGCTCGACGTCGAGGCCCTCGGCGCGGCGGCCGCGCGCGTCGGGATCGAGCTACTCGGCCCCCCGGGCGCCCTGCCCGAGTCGTAGCCGCTGGTCCACTCGGGACATGGCTACAGCTCGGCGCCCTCCCAGAGGACGTCCTGGCCGTCGACCTCGAGGGCCGTGATCTCGCGGCGCTCGATCTGCCGCGGCGACGGGCGCCAGACGCCCCACGAGCGGCGGTAGTACATCAGCGGCACGTCCTCGTCGGCCGCACCCGCGCCGTCCTCGACCTGGCCGAGCAGGATCACGTGGTCGCCGGGCTCGAGCTCCCGCACGGTCACGCACTCGGCCCACGCGAGCGCGTCCGCGACCAGCACCGGGAGGCCGCTCGGCGAGCGCTCCCACCGGACGTGGTCGAACTTGTCGTCCGCCTTCGACGCGAACACGCGCGCGACCTCGCCACGCCCCTCGCGGAGGAAGTTGACGACGAAGCGGCCGCCCGCCCGCAGCGCCGGCAGCGTCCGCGAGGTCAGGTCGACGCAGACGAGCAGGAGCGGCGGCTCGGCGGACACGGACGAGACCGCGGTCGTCGTCAGCCCCCGCGGCGCCCCGTCCTCGTCCAGGGTGGTCACGATCGCCACCCCCGCGGGGTACGAGGCCATGATCTCGACGAAGGTGTCGCGGTCGACCATCAACGACGCAGGAGCCGTCGACCGAGACTCGGCCTGAGCAGCTCCTTCGCCACGAGCGTACCCGACCCGGCGCCGAGGCCCGGGCCCGGGTGGGTGCTCGCGCCGATGTGCCAGAGCCCGTCGACGTGCGTGCGGTGCCCCGGCAGCGCCGGCCGCGGCCGCCAGAGCAGGTTCTGGTCGAGCGCGCACGAGCCGGCGTAGATGTCGCCGCCGACCATGTTCGGCAGCGCCGCCTCGATGTCGGCCGGGCCGAGTGCGACCCGGCGCAGGATCGACGCCTCGAGATCCGGGCGCCTGCGCGCGCGATCCGCGCCTGGATCCGGTCGGCGTACGCCTCCCGCAGCGGCCTCCGTCCAGCCGCGCCGACACGTCGAGCTCGCCGGCCGCGTCGCCCTTCGGCCGCGACGGGGATCTCCTGGAGCTGGATCCAGAGGATCCACGTGCCGTCCGGCGCACGCGACGGGTCGACGGCCATCGGCTGGCCGACGACGACGGTCGCCTCCGCCGGGAGCAGGCCCCGGTCGGCCTCGTTGACCGCGCGCGAGACGCCGTCGAGCCCGGGCGTCAGGTGGACGATCGCCGTCCGCCCGAGCCGCTCGTCTCCCTGCCAGCGCGGCGGCTCGGAGAGCGCGAAGTGGATCTGCATCTCGCCGCGGCCGAAGCGGAAGCGCCGCGCCTCGTCGACCGGCCCGGCGCCGCCGAGCAGGTCGCCGTAGAGCGCCTGCGGCGTCGACGTTCGCGAGCACGGCCCGCTTCGGCCTCGACCGTCTCGCCGTCCGCGTGCGGACGCCCGTCGCCCGCCCGCCGTCGACGACGACCCGCTCGACCTCACGCCCCGTCTCGCAGGCGCCGCCGGCGTCGCTCGATCGATCCCCGCGAGCGCCTCGACCAGCTTCACGCCGCCGCCGCGCGGCACCGGCATCCCGCCGAGCTCGATCGCGACGCCGATCACCTGGGCCATGAACCCGGACGAGGCGTTGTCGGGCCCGAGCCCGGTGTGCAGCACCCACGGCGCGAACAGCCCGTGGACGCGCTCGTCCTCGAACGTCTCGGCGGTCCAGTCGCGGCAGCTCGACAGGACGTTGCCGGCGAACTCGACCAGGCCGCGCCGGCCGAGCCGCCGCAGCGCCTTCGCGCCGAGCTTCGGCGCCGTCGCGCGACCAGAGCTCCGTCGAGAGCACGCCGAAGGCGAGGTCGGCGTTCGGCATGAACCCGGCGACCGTCCGCTCCCACCCGGGCCCGAGCGCGGCGACGTTCTCCTCGTGCGAGGTGGTCAGGAAGCGCGCTCTCGCCGTCGGGGAAGAGCGTCGCCGTCGGCAGCTCGGTGTTCAGGTACTCGACCCCGCGCCGCTCGAGCTCGTCCTTCAGCTCCGCGTACGCCGCCGAGCCGGTGAAGAGCGGGTGCCACGAGGCGAAGACCTCGTGGACGAAGCCCGGCTCGGTGATCTCGGCCGTGCGGATCGCGCCGCCGAGCCAGTCGTTGCGCTCCAGCACGCACACGCGCCAGCCGGCCCGCGCGAGCAGCGCCGCGGCGACGAGCGAGTTGATCCCGCCGCCGATCGCGACCGCGTCGTAGCGGCGGCTCACCGCCGCGCCAGCGCTCGAGGCTCTCCACCGCCAGCCGCGCGGCCTCCTCCGCCGGCCGCACCCAGAGCGAGTCGGGAAACGCGTCGCCGAAGGTCCGTTGTCGGAGATCATCTCGACGTCGAACCGGCCGTCGTAGCCCGCCTCGTCGAGCGCCCGGAGGGCGGCCCAGCGAGCAGCCTCGCCGGGCAGCGCGCGGTCGAAGTCCGCGCGTCGGCTCGCGACGGTCGGCGACGTGCACGCCGTGGATCCGGTCGACGTGCGCACGATCGCCCCGGTCGGCGAGGTGCCACGTGTCGAGGAGGATCCCGACCTCGGCGTCGCCGATCAGCGGCCAGCGCGCGTCGTCGGATCGTGCTGGACGAACGAGAGCACGTCGCGCCTGCGACGGATGGATCGGCTCGAGCGCGACCCGGACCCGTGCCGCGTCGCCCGCCGCGGCGATCCGGCGGATCCCGTCGACGACCACGGCGCGGTCGCCACTCGCCGCCCGGGCCGGTGAGGAAGAACACGCACGAGGGCTCGAGCTCGGCGAGCCGGCCGATCGACTCGCAGATCGAGTCCACGCGCGCCTCCGGCTCCTCCGGCCCCGGAATCAGCGGCGAGGGCAGGATCGACCCGGCCGGCCGGGCAGGCAGGCCGTCGCCGCCAGCCCGCTCTCGCGCAGCTTCCGGCCGCAGGCGGGCTCGTCCGCGACCTTGAACTCGAGGATTCCGATGCCGCTCGGCGCCGGCCGCCCGGTAGGCGGCGAGCTCGTCGTCGAAGCTCGCCGGGAACGTCGTCCACTCGCAGATCCCGATCCGCATCCAGCCGAACGCTAAACCGAACCCGATTGAATCCGCGTACCGAGCAGGCGTATGGTCCTACCGCGGATTCCCCTTCCGAGGAGGCCACATGAAGAGACCGAGGTTCGGGATCGTCGCCCTGCTCGCGCTCGCCGCCGTCGCGGTGCGCGCGACCGTCGGCGACGACGACAGCCGCCGGCAAGAGCTCGCCGAGCGCGCCGATCGTGATCGGCGCCGCCGTCGACCTGACCAGCAGCATGAAGCCGTTCGACGCGCCGGCGCTGGCCGGGGCCCAGATCGAGGCGAAGAAGATCGCCGCGAAGCGGCGGGCCCCACTTCGTGATCAAGGTCTGCAACCACCAGCTGAAGAAGCAGACAGTCGTGCGCCGCGCAGCTGATCCAGCAGGGGGCCAAGATCGCGCTCGACACCTGCGACGTCGAGTACGGCGCTCCCGCGACGCAGCAGTTCCTCAACCACGGGATCCTGACGATCGTCGCCGTGCGTGACCACCGACCAGATGGGCCCGCAGCGCTTCGGCGCCAAGGGCAAGCTCGCGTTCACGGTCGGCAGCACGCGCCCAGGACGAGGGCTCGGCCGACGGCCGAGTACGCGTGGTCGCGAGGCTGGAAGACCGCGATCGTCGTCAAGGACAACTTCCTCGTCTACTTCCGGGACGTCTCCGACGCGTTCGCGAAGCGCTTCGAGGAGCTCGGCGGGAAGATCGTCGACCGCCGAGGCCTTCACCTCGTTCGACAAGGACGATCGGCAACGTGATCAGCAAGGTCGCCGGCGCAGAAGGCGGACGTGATCTCGTTCGTGACCGCGTTCGGCGAGCTGCCGCAGTTCGTCGGCGGCATCCGCAGCGCCGGAAACAACACGCCGATCATCAACTCGTGGGGCGGCGACGGGACGTACTGGAACCCGAAGAACCCGCAAGGTGACGAACTACTACGTCGACAACTACGCGTCGTCGTTCGGCGACGACCCGAACCCGGCCGTCAACGCGCTCCTGAAGTCGCTGCTGGCGGCGAAGAAGGTGCCGTACACGGCCAGCTTCGTCCTCGGCGCGGCGACGATCGACGCTCCTCGCCGCGGCGCTGAAGAAGACCGGCGGCTCGACGAACGGCGCGAACCTCGCCAAGGCGATGGAGCACTTCAAGAAGGTGCCGACGATCTCCGGCCCGGTCACCTTCACCCCGACGCTGCACAGCGTGCACGGACGGCCGTGGCGGATCATGACGGTCGCAGAACAACAAGGAGACGTTCGTCCGCTGGTGGAAGACCAGGAAGGCGGTCACGCTCAAGTAGCGCTGACGTGACCGAGGCAGCATCACGCACTTCGACCCGGTGGCCCGGAGACGATCTCCGGGCCACCGACGTCTACGCGCTCGTTCGCGGGCGTCCACGCCCTCCGCGGAGTCTCGCTCGAGCTGCGCCGCGGCGAGATCGTCGGGCTGATCGGGCCGAACGGCGCCGGCAAGACGACGCTCGTCAACGTCCTCACCGGCTTCGACTTCCCGAGCTCCGGGACGGTCGCGCTGTCCGGCCGCGACGTGACCGGCTGGACGCCGCACCGCCGCGGGCGAGCCGGCCTCGCCCGGACGTTCCAGCACAGCCGCTCGTTCGCGAGACTCTCCGTGCGCGAGAACGTCGAGGTGGCCGCGCTCGGCTCGGGCGCCGGGCCGCGCGAGGCGCGACGGCGCGCGGACACGCTGCTCGGCCTGCTCGGGCTCCGGGCGCGCGCCGACCAGCCCGCCGCCGACCTCGCCCACGGCGACGAGCGGCGGCTCGGCGTCGCGCGGGCGCTCGCGATCGAGCCGCGCTTCCTGCTCCTCGACGAGCCGGCCGCGGGCCTGCCGGAGGCGGAGGTGCCGGAGTTCGCCGCGGTCGTGCGCTCGCTCCGCGACGACCACGAGGCGGGCGTGCTCCTGATCGACCACAACATGGCGCTGGTGATGGAGGTCTGCGACCGGATCCAGGTGCTCGACCAGGGCCGCACGCTCGCGGAGGGAACGCCGGCGGAGATCCGCGGCAACCTCGACGTCGCCGCCGCCTACCTTGGCGAGGCACCGGTGGCCGGATGAGCGCCGCGCTCGAGCTCGACGGGCTGGAGGTGCGGTACGGCGCGGTGCCCGCGGTCCGCGGGCTCAGCCTGCGCATCGACGAGGGCGAGATCGTCGGCCTGATCGGGCCGAACGGCGCCGGCAAGTCGACGACGCTGCACGCGATCATGGGACTCGTGCCCATCCGAGGCGGGCGGCTGCTCCTGCGCGGCGAGCCCATCCGGGGCAAGGCGCCCGAGAACATCGCCCGAGCGGGGATCGCGCTCGTTCCCGAGGGCAGGCGGATCTACGCGAACCTGACCGTCGAGGAGAACCTCCGCCTCGGCCTCGCCGGGCGCCGCGGCCGGGACGGCTTCGAGCGGGACGTCGCCTGGGTGCAGGAGCTCTTCCCGATCGTCGCCGACTTCGCCCGGCGGCAGGCCGGCGCTCTCTCGGGCGGCCAGCAGCAGCAGCTCGCGATTGCCCGAGCGCTCGTCGCCCGGCCGGACGTGCTCCTCCTCGACGAGCCGTCGCTCGGCCTCGCCCCACAGCTCGTCGACACGCTCTTCGAGGCGCTGCAGGCGATCCGCGAGCGCGGCGTCACCGTCCTCCTCGTCGAGCAGCGCGCCCAGCGCACGGTCGCCTTCGCCGACCGGACCTACGTGATCGCGAACGGCGAGCTCGTGACGACGCTCGAGCCGAAGGACGCCCGCGACACCGACCGGCTGGTCGCCGCCTATCTCGGTCGATGAACACGATCCAGACGCTGATCAACGCCGCTGCGCTCGGCTCCGTCTACGCCCTGATGGCGGTCGGGATCGGGCTGGTCTTCGGCGTGCTCCGGATCGTCAACTTCGCGTACGGCCAGCTGGTCATGGCCGGCGCCTACACGCTCGCGCTGACGAACGGGCTCAACCCGGCACTGAGCATCGCCTGCTGCTTCGGAGTCGTGATCGGGCTGACGGTGCTGATGGACGTCGTCGCCTTCCGGCCGCTGCGCCGCGCCGAGCCGGCGACGATGCTGGTCGCCACCTTCGCGATCAGCCTGCTCCTGTACTACGTCGCGCTGCTCAAGTTCACCGTGCTCGGCAAGTCGGTCGGGACGCTCACGGGGCTGAACCGGCCGATCGGGAACGGCACGCTGATCGTGCGCTGGATCTGGGTCGTCGACGTCGGCGCCGCGGCCGTCGCTCTCGCCGCGCTGCTCCTGCTGCTGACGCGCACCGAGCTCGGCCTGCACATGCGCGCAGCCGCGGCCGACTTCCGGACGGCCCGCCTACTCGGCGTTCGCGCGAACACGACGATCTTCGTCGCGGTGCTGCTCTCCGGCGTGCTGGCCGCGGTCGTCGCCGTTCTCCTGACCACGGAGATGCCGTACGTGACACCCGACTACGCGCTGCGCGACACGATCATCGTGCTCGTCGGGGTCGTCGTCGGCGGCCTCGACCGGTTGTGGAGCGCGACCCTGGGCGGCTTCGCGATCGGCTTCGCGACCGCGGCGCTGGGCGGCTTTCTCCCGAGCACCGGCAGCTGGCCGTTCACGAGCGGCGTCTACCTCGACTCGGCCGTGTTCGCGCTCGTCATCCTCACGCTGCTCATGCGGCCCGGCGGCCTCTTCGTGCGGCGAGGACAGCGGTCGGTGGAGCGGGTGTGAAACGGGCGGCCTCGCTCGCGCCGCTCGCAGGGCCGGTCGCGCTGCTCGCGCTGGTCGGGCTCGGCGGCAGCTTCCTCTCGAACGCGCGGGCGCTCGAGTTCGAGAACGCGCTCGTCTTCGCGGCGATCGTGATCGCGATCTACGTGTTCGTCGGCAACTCGGGCGTGCTCTCCTTCGGCCAGATCGGCTTCTTCATCGTCGGCGCGTACGCGGCCGGCGAGCTGTCGATCCCGCCGGAGACGAAGTCGAGCATCCTTCCCGGCGTCTTCTCCGTGATCCGCGACCACTCCGTCGGGAACGCGTGGTCGCTCGTGATCGCCGCCGGAGTGGGCGGGCTCTACGCGTTCCTCGTCGGGATCCCGCTGATGCGGCTCTCCGGCCTCGCCGCGGGCATCGCCACCTTCGCCGTCCTGATGATCACGCAGAACATCGTCGGCAACTGGGAGAAGATCGGGCCCGGCCCGCTGACGCTCTCGACGGTGCCGGAGACGACCGACCTCTGGCAGGCGACGCTCGGCGCGATCGCGGTCGCCTGCGTCGCGTTCGCCTACCAGCGGAGCCCGCTCGGACGGAAGCTGCGCGCGACGCGCGAGGATCCGTTCGCCGCGCAGGCGGCGGGCATCGACGTCCACCGCCAGCGGCTCTGGGCGTTCACGCTCTCGGGCGCGCTGACCGGGTTCGCGGGCGGCCTCTTCGTCCACTACCAGGGGACGATCAACGTCCAGGACGTCTACCTCGACTACACGTTCCTGACGCTGGCGATGCTCGTCGTCGGCGGCTCGCGCAGCCTGCTCGGCGCGGTCGTCGGAGCGCTGGTGATCAGCGGCCTCGACTCGTTCCTGAGCGACGCCGAGCAGGGCACGGTCAGCTGGCTGCATGTCGGCGCGGGAACGAGCCTGGTCGCCGTCGCCGCCTTCATGGCGGTCGTGCTCGTCTTCCTGCCGCAGGGTCTGACCGGCGGCCGGGAGCTGACTATCCCCCGAGCCCTTCGCCCGGGCGGAAGATCCGGATCGGGACCCGAGAGAACGGCTGCCCACCCTCAGGGGTGACGAGCCACGTGTCCTGCATGTAGAGGCAGGTGCGCTCGTCCTGCGGTGATCGCGTGCGGGTGCATCGAGACGACCATGCTCTCGCGGAGCTCGACGTCGATGCCCTCGCCGACCCGCGGGAACTCGATCATCGTCATCCCGATCGAGTGGCCGGTGACGTGGCCGAGCGTGAAGCCGCGGTCGACGGAACGGCCTTCGAGACCGCGCGTGTGGACGTCGTGCGCGGTCGAGCGCCGGCGCGCATCGTCTCGCCTCGCCGCGTCGACGTACTCCAGGTAGGCGTCCAGCGCCGAAGAGCGTCTCCGCGCTCGGCTCGCCGGCGCAGATCGGCCGCGAGAACTCGACCCAGTGGCCGCCGGCGGCCGGCGATCTCGAGGCCGTAGAGGAGCAGGTCGTCCTCGCTCGATGCGGCCGCTCGTGGTCGGGAACTTGAACTCGGGGCCGGCGGCGCCGCGCGGAGCCGGTCAGGACCATGTCCATCGTCGTGCGGTAGGTGCCGCCGGCGGCGAAGACCCGCTCCGCCTCGCCCATCACCTCGGCCTCGGTCTGCCGACCTCGTAGGCGGCGAGCACGGCCCGGAAGCCCTCCTCGTTGATCCGGAAGCTCTCCCGCACGAGCTCGAGCTCCTCCTCGCTCTTGACCGCGCGCGCGAGGTCGAAGCCCTCGTCCCAGGCGACGATCCGGCGATCCTCGGCGAGCGCACGTAGTCGCGCACGGCCATCACGTAGTCGAGCCCGTAGACGCCGACGCGCTCCGCCGCGAAGCCGCGGTCGGCGATCCACTTGACCCGGGTGCTCGGCGAACACCTTGTCCTCGATCCACGCCTCGGAGTGGTCGCCGACCCAGCGCGCCTCCGCGCGGGAAGACGATCGACGGCTCGCCGTCGACCGGCAGGACGACGTAGGCGTAGCGGTGCAGGATCCGGAAGCCGGACAGGTAGCGCACGGCGCCCTCGAAGCCCGTGTACTCCGAGCCGGAGACGACGACGGCGTCGAGGCCGTCCGCGCGCCGCCGCCTCGCGCACGTTCGCGTACCTGCGCTCGATCTCCGCCTGCGTCGTCATCGTCTCGCCTCCTCGAGTCCCTTGATCAGCTGCGTCAGCGCCCGGTTCAGCGGCGCGTCCGACGCCGTGGCGCTCGCCGAAGGCGACGATCGCGCCGTTCAGGAAGTCGACCTCGGTCTCGCGGCCCGCCTCGACGTCCTGGAGCATGCTCGGCTTGTGGCCGTACGCGACGTCCTTGCGGGCGGCGTGGTCGAACAGCTCCTCGGGGCTCATGTCGAGGACGATCCCCTGCGCGTCGGAGACCGCGCGGCCCTCGGCCATCACCGCCCAGGCCAGCTCCCGCGTCGGCGGAACTCGGCGATCCGGCCGTGCGTGCGGCCGGTGAGGGCGGCGATCGCGTTCGAGGCGGCGTTGAAGATCAGCTTCCGCCACTGGGCGCCGCGCGCGTCCTCGAGCGCGTGGGTGGGCATGCCGGCGCGCGTGCAGGCGTCGGCGAGCGCCTCGCACCTTCTCCATCGGCGCCGGGCTCGGCTCGAACGGGCCGATGTGCGTGTCGCCCTTCGTGTCCCAGCCGACGTGACCCGGCTCGATCACGTGCCCGGCCGGGAACGTCGTCCCGCGGATCACCTCGCGCACGTGCTCGGCGACCAGCTCCTCGTTGCCGGCGCCGTTCTGCACCGAGCAGACGGCGCCGTCGCACGAACGCGTGCGCCGTCGCGGCCATCGCCGGCGAGGTGTGCATGCTCTTCGTCGCGACGATCCCGAGGTCGCAGGCGGGCAGCTCGGCCGGGTCGGCGGTCGCGCGGACGCGGCCGACGACGTCGCCGGCCCCGGAGAGCCGCAGGCCGTTCGCGTTGATCGCGTCCACGTGCTCGCGCCACGGGTCGTACGCCCAGACCTCGACGTCGTCGAGCGTGCCCGAGGTTGGCGGCGAAGAGCGATCCGACCGCGCCGCAGCCGATCACCGCGATCCTCATGCCGTCTCCCGCGCCTTCACGAGCCGGTACATGGCGGTCGTGCAGCGGCACCGGGACGCCGTGCCTCGCCGCCTCGCGGACGAGCGCGCCGGTGATGAAGTCGATCTCGGTCCGGCGGCCCGAGCGGACGTCCTCGAGCATCGACGGGACGTGGGCGTAGTGGCCCTCGGCGGCGAGGGTCTCGCCGCGGCGGACGGCGTGCACGTTCATCTCCCAGGGATCCTCGTGCAGCTCGACCCCGGCCGCGGCGGCAACCGCCTTCCCCTCGGCCATCAGGTCGTGGACGAGGTGGCCGAGGTCGGTCGTCGCGGTCGCGCGCCGCGAACGCGCCCACGTGCGGCAGGTCGGTGAGCGCGGCGACGGTGTTCACGGTCGCGTTGAAGATCAGCTTCGACCACTGCGCCGGCCGCAGGTCGGGGAAGGCGCGCGCGTGCAGGCCGCGCGGCGACGAGGAGCGCCTCGACCTCCTGCGCGCGCTCGTAGCGTCGCGGTGCCGGCGAACGGCCCGAGCCAGGTCTCGGTGTCGAGCTCGTACTCGACGTGCGCGTCGTCGTGGCGGACGCCGCTCATGAACGTCACCGCCGAGAGCAGCGGCCAGTCGCCGTACGCCGCGGACGAGCTCCTCGGCTCCGAGGCCGTTCTGGATCGTCATCACCGTCGCGCCCGGGAAGCGCCCTGCGAGGCTCGCCGCCGCCTCCTCGAGCTGGGTCGCCTTCGTCGCGACGATGACGAGGTCGGCGTCGGAGAGCCCGGCCGGGTCGGTCGTCGCCCGGACGCGCGGCGGTGAGGTCGGACTTGCCGGAGATGCGCAGGCCGCGCTCGTTCAGCGCCTGGGCCTGCTCCTCGCGCCGCGTCAGCACGCCGACCTCGGCGACGCCGGCGAGATGCCCGGCGTAGAGGCTGCCGATCACCCCCGCTCCGACGACGCAGACTCGCTGGATCGGCATGGGGCAACGCTAACGGGTTAGCTTCGCGCGATGCTCGGGGTCGCTCTCGCCCTGCTCTCGGCCGTCCTCTTCGGTGGGATGTCGATCTCGCTCGGCTTCTCGATGCGCCGGAGCCGCGACGTCGAGGTCGGCGCCTTCGTCACCGCGCTTACGGGCTTCCTCGTCTGCGCCGTCGTCGCCGCGGTCGGGCGCGAATGGGGCGGGAAGACGTGGCCGTTCCTGCTCGCCGGGCTGCTCGCGCCGGGCGGCGCGCAGCTCCTGTTCGTCCTGGCGGTGCGCGAGGCGGGGCCGGCGCGGGCCTCGGTGATCGCCGGCGCGGCACCGCTCGTCGCCGTGACGATCGCGCTGATCTCCCTCGGCGAGCCGCTGCGCGCGCCGCTCGTCGTCGGCGCAGTGCTGATCGTCGTCGGGCGGGCTCGCCCTCGTCGCAGAGCGCGTCCGCCCGGACACCTTCCGGCTGATCGGGCTCGTCTTCTCGTTCGGCTGCACGCTGCTCTTCGCCACCCGCGACAACGTCGTCCGCTGGCTCGCCACGCGATTCGACCGTCGCCCCGCAGCTCGCCGCCGCGGCGACGATCCTCGGCGGCGTGCTGCTGATCCTCCGCTACCTGCTCGTGACCCGGCGAGGCCGGCTGCTCGCCGACCGTCCGCCGGGAGGGTGCCCCGTTCGTCCTGCCGGGCCTGCTCTGGGGCGCCTCGTACGCGTCGCTCTTCGAGGCCTTCTACCGCGCCCGGGTCACGGTCGTCAGCCCGCTCGTCGCGACCGAGTCGCTGTTCGGCGTCCTGCTCGCCGTGCTCCTCCTGCGCCGAACCGAGCTCGTCGGCCGCCACCTGCGTCCTCGGGGCGCTCCTGGTCGTCGCCGGCGGAGCGCTGATCGGCGCCTTCCGCTGAGCCCCTCCGTGCCAGGCACTGTGATCGCCTCTGAGCAGGAATTTTCGCCAGGCGATGTCGGCGAGACAGAGGGCTAGTCCGCGCTCGGCCGGGAGGCCACGGGTGCACCAGTCGCTCCACGAGCCCGGGTAGAGCCTCGCGTCCGGGCGGCCGGCCCGGGCGAGCGCGAGCAGGTTGACGCAGGCGGTCACGCCGGAGCCGCAGTAGACGACCAGCTCCTCGGCCTCGAGGAGCCCCGGCGGCACCTCGTCGGCATCGGCGTGCGGCCAGTTGACCGCGCCCGGGATCCGGCCGGCCACCGGGTCGTACGGCTCGATCTCGCCCCGGTAACGCTCGGGGGCGCGGACGTCGACGACGACCAGGCCCGGCTCGCCGAGCCGCGCGGCCAGCTCGTCCGCATCGATGGCGTCGCCCGCCCGCGGCCGCGGAGACGAACGCCGGCCGGCTCGATCTCCTCCTCGCCGCCGCGTACCGGCCCGAGCCAGGCGTCGAAGCCCGCCGCCGCAGCACGGCCGCATCCTCGTGGCCGAAATGGCGGAGCAGCCACCAGAGCCGTGCGGCGCCGCCGGCGCCGCCGTGGTCGTAGGCGACGACGAAGACGCCGTCGCCGATCCCCGCCCGCGACGCGGCGGCCGCGAACGCCTCGGCCGGCGGCAGCGGGTGCCGCCCGGGCCCGGCGCCGTCAGGTCGGAGAGCTCGTCGATCCCGAGGAACGCCGCCCCCGGAACGTGGGCCTCGAGGTACGCCTCCCGCCCGGCCTCGACGCGGTCGAGCGAGTAGGCGCAGTCGACGAACCGGTACCGCACACGCGCGGTCTATCACGCCTCGAGCAGGAGCCGGACGTCCTCGATGTCGCCGGAGTGGACGCGGTCCTCCTCCAGCCCCCACGCGAGGTGCTTGGCGATTCCCCAGAGGCGCATCCGCTCGCGGTCGAGATCGAGCAGCTCGGCAAGCATGTCCAGCCGGTACCGCACCTGGTCGAGCGTGAGGTGGAGTTCCCGGGCCGAGCCGCTATCGCGGACGAGCGCGACCGTGTCGTACGCGCGCTCGGCGACGATCGGCTTCGGGTCGACCGCCAGCCACGGCTCGCGCTCTGCGCGCAGGACGTTGCCGCCGTGGAGGTCCTGGTGGCAGAGGACGGGGTCGTCCTGGGTCGGGCCGAGCGTCCGCATCACGTCGAGCCCGGCGTCGAGCAGCTCCCGCTCGAAGGGCCGGCCGTGCCGCTCGTAGCGCTCCGGCAGCTCGACGAGCCACCGCTCCGCCTCGATCTCGAGCCTCCGCCATTCGACGCCCTCGGAAGGCGGGCGCCAGAGCCGCTGCAACACGCCGCCCGCCACACCCAGCGCCTCGTCGTCGTAGACGTGGCCGAGCGGCGTCCCCGGGATGCAGCGCTCGAGCAGCAGCGTGCGCGTCGGTGGATCGAAGGCGAGCAGACGCACCGCTCCACGCCCGTCCCAGAGCTGGAGCGCCTCCGCTTCCTGCCGCGACTCGACGTCCGCCGGCAGCTGCACCTTGACCACGACCTCCGTTCCGTCGGCCAGCCGCGCCGGGGCGACCAGCTCCGAGAAGCGCGCGACGAACGGCTCGCCGACGTCGAGTTGCCAGGCCTCGGGGAAGCTCAGTTTGCCCCCTGCGGTGTCACTGCGAGCGTCAGCACGGTCTCCTCCGGAAACCTGTCCGCGAGCTCCAGGGAGCACGCACCGGCATCCTCGGCCCAGACGATCACGGTCGGGCCGGAGCCGGACAGCGTCGCGCCGGCTGCACCGGCGGGCAGGTCGGCGCGGATCGCGTCGAGCAACCGGCGAGGGCCGGTACGGCTCGTGCAGGCGGTCGGCGAACGCGGCGGCGAGCAGCGTCGCGGTCGCCGCCGCGCGAGTCCGGCCCCGAGCAGGGCGGCGCGGGCGACATTGAACGACGCGTCCGCGTGCGTGACCTCGGCCGGCAGGGCATTGCGGGCGTCGGCCGTGCGCACGAGCTCGCGCGGGACGACCGCCACCGGCGTCAGCGGCAGCGAGTCCGCGAGCCGCGCGATCCGGCCCTCCCAGGTCAGGCAGGCGCCGCCGGCGAGGCAGGCGGCGAGGTTGTCGGAGTGCCCTTCGAGCGGTCCGCCGCGTGCGAGCAGCTCCTCCGCGGTCAGCCCCTGGCCCGACCAGCGTGCCGCCGCGACCAGGCCGAGCGCGATCGTCGCCGCGCTCGACCCGAGCCCCCGCGCCCGCGGGATCCGCTCCGTCCACTCGAACGCGAGCCCTTCCGGGGAAGCGACGAGCCCGAAGGCACGGACGCCGATGTGGGCCGGGTCGGGCGGCTCGGACGCACCCTCGGAGACCTCGACCTCGTTCCAGAGGTCGAGGGCGACGCCGGCGCAGTCGAACCCCGGCCCGAGGTTCGCGGTGGTCGCCGGGCGGCACGGAGACGCCGGTCACAGCCGGGCGACCGCGTCGGGATCCTTCAACCCGTGGCCGGTGAGCACGCAGACGACACGGCCCTCCGGCCGCACCTGCGCGACGCCCGCGACGCCCGCCGCCGAAGCCGGCTCGCAGAACAGCCCCTCGAGCCGGGCGATCGCGCGCCACCAGTCGAGGAGCTCCTCGTCCGAGACGGTGACGACCTCGGCCGCCGCCTCGACCTGCTCGCGGTGGACGGGCTCGACGATCCGGATCGCGGAGCCGAGCGTGTTCGCGCGCTCGGCCGACTGCACGGCCAGGATCGCGGCAGCCGGCGCCGGCGTCGCTCGAAGCCGCGCAGCGTACGCGCAGCGTGTTCCCGCCGCCGCCGTACGGGAGCGCGAGCACGTCCGGGAGCCCGCCGAGCTGCTCGACGATCTCGCCGCGCCGCGGAGCCTGCCCCTCGATCCGGTCGGGGTTGATCGAGTTCACGTTCACCCAGCCCTCCTCGTCGGCGAGCCGGCGCGCCTCGCGATGCACGTCCGTCGAACGAGCCCTCGACCTCGCGCAGCTCCGCGCCGGCGGCGAGCACCTGGGCGAGCTTTCCGCGCGCGACGGCTCCTTTCGGGAGCAGGATCGACCGCGGGCAGGCCGGCCCGCGCCGCGTAGGCGGCCGCGGAGGCGGCGGTGTTGCCGGTCGAGGCGCAGACGACGCCGGGCGCGCCGCGCTCGAGCGCGCGCGCGACCGCGACCGCCATCCCGCGGTCCTTGAAGCTGCCGGTCGGGTTCGCGCCCTCCCACTTCAGCCAGAGCTCGCAGCCCGAGCCGCTCGGAGAGCCGCGGCGCGTGCGAGGAGCGGCGTACCGCCCTCGCCGAGCGTCAGCGCCATCCCAGCCCCGCGACCCCGCGGTCGGAGATCGACCGGCAGCGCCGACGCCGCGCCACGGGTCTCCTCGAGCGCGTCGATCTCGTCGAGTGCGTCGCGCAGGCGCCCCGCCGGAGCCTCGTGCGTGACGACGTGCAGGGTCGCGTCCCGCTCGGACTGCTCCTGGACGAGCCGCGCGACCGAGATTCCCTGCGCGGCGAGCCGGAGCGCGACCAGGGCGAGCACGCCCGGCCGGTCGGCGACCTCGACGCGCACGTAGAACGGGGAGACCGATCTCGCCCTCCGGCAGCCGCGGCAGCTCGCGCCAGCAGGCGTCGTTCTGGAGGAAGCCGGTGCCGGTCGTCCCGACGATCGTGACCATGTCGGCGACCACCGCGGACGCGGTCTCGAGCCCGCCTGCGCCCGGCCCCTCGAGGGTGATCTCGCGGATCGCGTCGCCCTGGAGCATGACCGCGTTGAAGGCGCCCTCGACCGCGGCGAGCGGGTGGCTCGCGGTCGACCAGCGCCGGCCCGACGCGGACGTCGACCTTCCCTTCGACGAGGCGTCGCAGCGCCGACGAGGCGGACGACCATGTCCATCTGCCGGGCGGCGGCGACGTCCTCCTCGGTGACCCGCTCGAGCCCTTCGTAGACGACGTCCTCGAGCGCGACGCGCGAGCCGAAGGCGACGGTGGCGAGGATCGCCATCTTCGCGGCTGCGTCCTGGCCGGAGACGTCCTCGGTCGGGTCGGCCTCCGCGAATCCGAGCCGCTGCGCCTCGGCGAGCGCATCCTCGTAGGTCGCCCCGCGCTCCATCTCGGTGAGGACGAAGTTCGTCGTCCCGTTGACGATCCCGAGCACGCGGTGGACGTTCGAGACGACGAGCGCCTCGCGCAGCACCTTGATCACCGGGATCGCCGCGCAGACCGAGGCCTCGAAGCGGAGCTGCACGCCGCCGCCGGCGGCGGCCGGCGAAGAGCTCGGCCCCGCGGCGGGCGACGAGCTGCTTGTTCGCGGTCACGACCGGCTTGCCGGCGCGGAGCAGATCGAGCACGTAGTCGCCCGCCGGCTCGAGTCCGCCCATCACCTCGGCGACGACGGCGATCTCCGGGTCGTCGCGGATCTCGGCGAAGTCGGTCGTCACCGGCACGCCGCCGCGCTCCTTCGCGGGATCGCGGACGAGCGCACGCACGACGCGCAGCCGATGGCCGGTCGCACGCTCGATGTCCGCCGCCTGCTCCTGCAAGCAGCCGGTCGACGGCGGAGCCGACCGTCCCGTAGCCGAGCAGCGCAACCGGAACGTCGACCGACGCCATGGAGCGACGGTAGTCGAGCCCCCGGACGCCCTCGAGCCCGCGCCGTGCACACCCCGCCGGCGAACCGACTCCGGTCCGCTCCCCCACCCTGGGTGGGGGCGAAACCCCTGACCCCTACGGCGAGCGATGCCACACGACGGCGCGCGCATGGGTGACGGGACCGTGCCGATTCAGGATCGATTCCGACACGACTCCTAAGCTTGTCCGGTGATCGTCGCGCACCTCGACCTGGACGCCTTCTTCGCCGCCGTCGAGCAGCTCGAGGACCCGCGGCTGCGGCGGCTGCCGCTGATCGTCGGCGGCGACCCGCACGGGCGCGGCGTGGTCGCGACCGCCAACTACGTCGCCCGTCGCTTCGGCATCCACTCGGCGATGAGCTGCGCCGAGGCGCTCCGGCGCTGCCCGCGAGGCGGTCTTCGTCCGGCCGCGCCACTCGCTCTACCGCCAGTACTCGCAGGCGGTCTGGGGCGCGGTGCAGCGACGTCGTCCCGACCGTGGAGCGGACGGGAATCGACGAGGGCTACCTCGACCTCGGCGAGGTCGGCGCCCGACTTCCTCGCCGCGCGGCAGCTGGCGGAGGCCGTGCAGGCAGCCGTCCGCGGCGCGACCGTCGCTCACCTGCTCGCTCGGCGTCGCCACCTGCAAGGTGGTCGCCAAGGTCGCCTCCGACCGGCGGAAGCCGGGCGGGCTGACCGTCGTCCCGCCCGGTCGGGAGGCCGCGTTTCTCGCTCCGTTCGACGTCCGTCTCCTGCCCGGCGTCGGCCCGCGGGCGGAGGAGCGGCTCCGCGCCGCCGGGGTCGACGACGATCGGCGCGCTCGCCTCGCTCGACGACGACGCCCTCCGCCGCCTGCTGCCGGGCAAGGTCGGAGACGCTGCTCCGCGACCGCGCGCGCGGGATCGACCCGCGCGGGCTGGAGACCCAGGTCGAGCGGATCTCGATCTCGACCGAGGAGACCTTCGAACGCGACATCGGCGACCTCGAGCAGCTCCACGCCGAGCTGCGGCGGATGGCGCTCCGGCTCGGCGAGCATCTCGGTCGCCAAGGGCCAGGCCGGCCGCACGGTGACGACGAAGGTGCGCTACCCGGACTTCTCGATCCGGAGCCGATCGACGACGCTCGCCGCCGGACTCGACGACGGGGAAGCGATCGGCGAGATCGCGTGCCGGCTCCTCGACCGGGCGCTGGCCGACCGGCCGGGGCCGCTACGCCTGGTCGGTGTCGGCGTCTCGAACCTCGAGGCCTTCCGGCAGCTCGCACTCGGCTAGCACCTGCTCGAGCGGCACGTCCGCGGCGATCTCCTCGGGAGCACGACTCCCGGCAGCCGACCGCGCCAGTCGCCCGTACACCAGGGCGAACGCGTCGAACAGCTCGCCGGACAGACCCGCGGCCTCCTGGGTGCGCGCGATCTCGTGCATCTCCGCGACGAAGCGCCCCGACTTCGCCGCCGCCTTCCCGATCCGCGGCCCGGCGCCCTCCGCCAGCACGCCGAGGTCGGCGAGGACGTGCTCGAGGACGCCGTTCGCCCGCGCGGTCGCGAGCGCCTGCGCGAGCAGGGCGGCCCCGCCCTTGTACACCGACGCCGTGCTCATCTTCACCGCCGAGGCGGCGCCGGCCTCGTCCCCGACGATCACCACCGCCACCCCGTCGAACGGCAGCGCTGCGATGTCCCCGGCTCGGGGGCCGGAGAGGTAGATCGTGGTCGTGCCCGGCCGCCACGGCGGCGGACCGGAGATCGAACCGTCGACGGCAGTCGAGATCCGGCGCGCCGTCTCGGGGGAGACCGCGTTCAGGTCGGCGAGCAGCGTCTCGCCCGCCGCGGCAACCTCGGCCGCGACACGCTCCGCCTCCCCCGGCGGCACGATCGAGAGCACGATGTCGGCCGCGCGGACGACCGCACCGAGGTCACGCAGGAGCTCGATGCCCGCCCGGGCGGCGAGTCCGGCCGTGCGCTCGCTCCGCCCGGCGACGGTAGCCACGACGCGGGCGCCGCCGCGGGCGAGCGCGTCGCCGACCGCGCTTCCCATTGCACCCGGGCTGACGATCCCGACCGTGGCCACGCGCCGAGTCTACGGCGTGCGGGGATCTCAGACGCGGCGGCGGCCGAGCCGGGCGACGCAGAGGTCGGGCCGCACGAAGACGTCCAGGCCCTCGACCTCGAGGTCGCTGCCGAGCTCCTCGAGCGCACCGGCCATCAGGCCGCGGTGCACCCCGCAGACGACCTCCGGATTCGACTCCGCGAGGTCGTGGAAGGGACAGCGGCGCATGTGGATCTCGGCGCCGTGCGCCTCGGCGGCGAACCCCTCCTCGTCGAGCAGGCGCGTCACCTCGCCGACGGCGGCCTGCTCGCCCGCGCGCTGGAGCGGCGAGGGTCGCCGGACGAGGTAGCGACCCCACGCGCGGCCGGCCTCCTCCGCGAGCCCCTGCCCCCCTGGAATCTCGGCGACCGCGCCGGTCAGGATCGTCGCCAGCAGCCGGTGCTCGTCACGGCCGGAGCCGTCGTCGGCGCCGGGACGGACGGCGTAGAGCATCCGCGGGCGGCCCGGCCGTCCGTCGTCAGCCGGGCGGGAGTCGATCAGGCCGGCGTCCTCGAGGATCCCGAGGTGCCAGCGCACGGTGTTCTCGTGCAGGCCGAGCTTCCGGCCCAGCCCGCGGACATCGAGGCCGTCGGGTGCGGCCCGGAGCTCCTCCATGAGCCGGGCCCGATGCTCGTCGGCGAGAGCGCGACGGACGGCTGCGGCGTCGGTCATTGCACCAAGAGTATCGGCGAAACCTGCTGCCACGATCCGCAAATTCCCGGATTGAGAGCCATCTCGTTTCCACTAGTTTCATCGTGTAAACAACAGGGCTTCGAGGAGGAAATGACCGTGGCGTATCCAGCATCCCCGACCATTCCGGCCCGGCAGGAGCGGCGCGATCCCGACCGCAACGCCACCGCCAAGATCGTCGCCCTGATGCTCGGGATCGCACTCCCGGCCGTGCTCGGCTTCGCGCTCTGGAGCGCGGCATCTGCGAACAGGGCTCGAGACGACGCGAGGGCCGCGGCGGCCAGGGTCGCCGCCACTCCGGTCGGCCCCGCGATGCCCGGCATGGGCGAGGCGGCCGCGGCGACCGCAGCAGCCGGCGCCGTCGCCACGCCGAGCTATGCCGGGCTCGCCCCCGCGAACGCCGCCGCGCTCGCCGACGCTCACAAGGCCTACCCGGCCGACGTTGCCCGCGCTCCAGCCCGGCCCGGTCGTCGCCGTGCGCCTCGGGATCTCGCACCGCACGCTCCAGATCGCCCCAGGCATCCAGTACCAGGCCTGGACGTTCAACGACGCAGTCCCGGCACCGGTGATCCACGTCCGGCAGGGCCAGACCGTCCGCGTCACGCTCGTCGAACAACGCCCCGATGCCCCACTCGGTGGACTTCCACGCCGCCCGCGTCGCCCCGAACGTCGACTTCGCCGACATCGCCCCCGGCACGTCGCGCACGTTCAGCTTCACCGCGAGCGACCCCGGCGTCTTCATGTACCACTGCGGCACCAAGCCGGTGCTCGCCCACATCGCCAACGGGATGTACGGCGCGATCGTGGTCGAGCCGAAGGAGGGCCTGCTGCCGAAGGCCGACCGCGCAGTACGTCCTCGTCGCCGGCGAGTGGTACCTCAACGCTCCCGGTCTCGGAAAGCCCGCCGGCCTCGACATGGTCAAGGCGAACGAGATGCGGCCCGACTGGGTGACCTGGAACGGCTACGCGAGCCAGTACGCCACGCACCCGCTGACGGCGAAGCCGGGCGAGACGGTGCGCTTCTGGGTCGTGGACGCCGGCCCGAGCCTCGAACACCGACTTCCACATCGTCGGCACGATCCTGAACCGGGCCTGGGTGAACGGGGACGTCGACGCGTACCGCCACAACGTCCAGACGGTCACCGTCCGCCGGCGGCGGCGGAGTCTTCGACGTCAAGATCGACGAGCCGGGCTCTACCCGTTCGTCTGCCACTCGTTCGCGAGCGTGCAGCTGGGCCAGGTCGGGCTGCTCAAGGTCGGCAGCGTCGAAGAACGTCGAGCCATAGCTACGGGGTGCCACGGAGAACGTGGAGCCGTGCCTCGGTTAGGCGCGGCTTCCAGCTCGGGCCTCGAGGAACGGGCAGGCGGGGTCGTCGCCAAGCGGGTCGCCCGGTGGCGCGAACGCGCGGGCGCGCGAGCCGGCGCAGACGTCGGCGTAGTCGCACTTTCCGCAACGGCCGGTGAATCGGCCGGCGCGGATGTCCCGCAGCAGCGGGCTCTCGCGATAGAGCCGGCCAGCGGCCGGTCGGCGGACGTTTCCGACCGGCAGCGGCAGGAAGCCGGCCGGATAGACGTCGCCGTCATGGCCGACGAAGACGATGCCCTTGCCGTCGCGCGTTCCCTTCGTCTGTGCCTTCGGCGCGCCGCGCGGCTCGGCCGAGCAGATCGACCAGGCGGCACGACAGCCGCCCGTACAGCGCGCCCGCGACCGGCTCGTCACCGTCCCTCGAGGCGACCACCCGCCGGAAGAACGGCGCCTCGACCGTGCGTACCACGAACCCGTAGCGGGAGGCGTCGTAGAGGAAGTGGCAGACGTCCTCGTTCTCGGCCGGCGAAAGCTCCTCCATCCGCTCGCCGCGGCCGGTACGGATGAGGAAGAAGACCTCCCAGGCGTTCACGCGCAGGCGCTCGAGCAGCGGCGGCCACCTCCGGGAGCTCCTCGACGTTGTCGCGCATCACGACGGTGTTCACCTGGACGACGAAGCCGTAGGCGCGCAGCATCCGGATCGCAGCAAGGGTCTGGGCGAAGTGACCGTCGATCCCGCGGATTCCGTCGTGCGTGCCGGGGACTGCGCCGTCGAGGCTGATCGAGACCGCCTTGACGCCGGCTTCGCGCATGCGGCGCGCCGCGTCCGGGCTGAGCTTGCCGGTCACGCTCGGGGCAAGTGCGACCGGGATCTTCAGCGACGCCGCGTACGCGGCGAGGTCGTAGACGTCCGTGCGCATCAGCACGTCGCCGCCGGTGAGGACGAGCACCGGGTACGGACGCCCGAAATCCGTCAGGGAACGGATGAGCTCGCGCCCCTCCGGCGTGCTCAGCTCGCCCGGAAGCGGATCGGGCATCGCCGACGCCCGGCAGTGGCGGCAGGCGAGCAGGCACGCGCGCGTCGTCTCCCAGAAGACGAGCATCGGGCGCTGGTCCAGATCGAGCTTCGTCCGTGGCGGAGCGACCGCCACGTCTGCCTCCTTTCTCCGTCCGCCGTATCCAACCGCCTGGAGCACCCCGATTCCATGGTCGAAATCGATCGCCCGACCAGAGTCATTCCAACCGTTCGTACCTGGCGAAGCGAGATACGCTCGATTCTGCGCACGAACGAAAGGAGCAAGGTGTCGACGACGAAGATGCCGAGCAGCCTCGAGATCGCGCAGAGCGGCGACCCTGCGCCCGATCGCCGAGATCGCCGAAGGAGATCGGCCTCGAGGACGACGAGGTCGAGCTGTACGGCAGGTACAAGGCGAAGGTCGACCTGTCGGTGCTCGACCGGCTCGCCGACCGGCCGAACGGCAAGCTGATCGGCGTGACCGCGATCACGCCGACGAAGGCGGGCGAAGGAAAGACGACGACCGCGGTCGGGCTCGCGCAGGGGCTCGGCCGGATCGGGCAGCAACCCGGTGCTCTGCCTGCGCGAGGCCTCGCTCGGGCCCGGTGTTCGGGATCAAGGGCGGCGCGGCCGGCGGCGGCTACGCGCAGGTGGTGCCGATGGAGGACCTGAACCTCCACTTCACCGGCGACATCCACGCGATCGGCGCTGCGAACAACCTGCTCTCGGCGATGCTCGAGGCGCACATCCTGCACGGCAACACGCTCGGGATCGACCCGCTGACGGTCAGCTGGCGCCGCTGCATGGACATGAACGACCGCGCGCTGCGCGGCGTCGTGATCGGCCTCGGCGGGCGCGCGAACGGCTACGTCCGCGAGACCGGCTTCGACATCACCGCCGCCTCCGAGGTGATGGCGATCGCGGCCGTCGCCCGCGACCTGTTCGACCTGCGCAAGCGGCTCGGGCTCGATCACGGTCGCGTACACCTGGGAGGGCGAGCCGGTCACGGCCGAGCAGCTGAAGGCGGCCGGGGCGATGACCGTCCTGCTCAAGGACGCGATCAAGCCGAACCTCGTCCAGACGCTCGAGGGCCAGCCGGCGTTCGTGCACTGCGGGCCGTTCGCGAACATCGCGCACGGCAACTCGTCGCTCGTCGCCGACCTCGTCGGCCTCAAGCTCGGCGACTACGTCGTCACCGAGTCGGGCTTCGGCTCGGACATGGGGATGGAGAAGCTGCTCGACATCGTCTGCCGGGTCGGCGGGCTCGCGCCGAGCGCGATCGTGCTGGTCGCGACCGTGCGCGCGCTCAAGCACCACGGCGGCGACCCGGACGGCGGCCTCGACGCGATCGAGAAGGGTGCGCCGAACCTCGCCCGGCACATCGGCATCGTCAAGGAGTTCGGGCTGAACGCCGTCGTCGCCGTCAACCGGTTCCCCGGCGACACCGACGACGAGATCGCGACCGTCCGCCGGCTCGCGCTCGAGCTCGGCGCGCACTCGGCGGCGGTGAACTGGTCGTTCGAGGGCGGCGGCGAGGGCGCCGTCGAGCTGGCGGAGGCGGTCGTCGACGCGGCCGAGTCGCCGAGCTCGTTCGAGCCCGATCTATCCGATCGACGCGCCGATCGCCGACAAGATCGACGCGATCGCCAGGCGGGTGTACGGCGCCGACGGCGCCTACCTGCTCCCCGCGGCCGAGAACGACATCAAGCGCTTCACCGAGCAGGGCCTCGACAAGGTGCCGATCTGCATGGCGAAGACGCACCTCTCGCTCTCGCACGACCCGAACCTGACCGGCGCGCCGACCGGGTTCACCGTGCCCGATGCGGGCGGTGCGGGCCTACACCGGCGCCGGCTGGCTGGTCGCGCTCTGCGGCGACATGCAGACGATGCCGGGACTGTCGGCGACGCCGGCGGCGTTCAACGTCGACATCGACGAGAACGGGAGGACGGTCGGTCTGTTCTAGATCGCAGCAGGGCCGGCGCGCGGGAGCTCCGGGACCGTCATCATCCCGGGGTGAGCCCTTCGGAGGATCTCGCCGCCGGCCCCGCGATCGCCCGCACGATCGAGCTCGCGGCGCGGCCTGGCCGTCCTGACCGCCCGCATCGCGGGCCGCGCCGACCTCGCCCAGCGCGCGCGCGCGCTCGCGACCAGGCGGCTCCGCTCGCCGCCGAGGACGCCGCCGCCTACCGCGACGTTCCTGGCGACGCGGTCGGAGGAGGCACGTGAGCGGACGATCGAGCTACCGCTGCGGATGGCCGAGCTGGCCGCCGAGACCGCGGAGGTGGCCGCGGCGGCGGCAGCGCGCGACCGACGGCGCCGTCGGCGGGGACGCGAAGGTGGGACGATGCTCGCCGAGACCGCCGCCCGGGCGGCGGCGTTGCTCGTCCGGGTGAACGGCGGCGACGCGGACCGCGTCTCGGACGCGCTCGCCCGTGCCGACCGGGCCGCCGGCCGCTCCTAGCGCGTCCCGACGCGCAACCCGAGCAGACGCGGCAGGGCGGCGATCCCGTGAGCGAACGCGGACGCCCGCCGGCCCTGCTCGTCCGCCTCCTCGACCGCCAGGGTAGCCCGCCGGATCAGGGCCGCGCCCGCGAAGCGCATCGGTTCCGGTGGCAGCCGTGGGGGAAGCCGGCGGGCGAGCGGGAGTCGCGCCCACTCGTCGTCGGCACCGAGGACGAGCGAGGAGAGGATCTGCCCGCCGAGCCAGCTCGGGCCGACGCCGTTTCCGGAGTAGCCGGCCCCGTAGTGGATCCGCGTGCCCGGCACGGTGCCGAAGAACGGCAGCTGGTCGGAGGAGACGTCGATCGGGCCGCCCCAGGCGTGCTCGATCCTGCGCCTCGGCGAGCCCGGGCAGCAGGCGGCGGAGGCCCCGCTCGGCCCGTGCGATCGTCGGCGCGTCGGTGAAGAAGCGGCGGTCGACGCGGCCGCCGGGGCCGACCGGTCCCGAGCCGGAGCCCATCAGCACGCGACCGTCCGCCGTCGTCCGGAAGTAGTGCAGGAACATGCGACCGTCGACGATCGCCTCGCCGCCGGTCCAGCCGATCTCCGCGAGCAACTCCGGCACGGGCTCGGTGAGGACGACGTAGCTGCCGAAGTTCGTCAGGCGGCCCCGCACCGGGCGCCAGCCGGTCAGCCACGCATTCGCGGCGACGACGATCTCGGGCGCGCGGAGACGGCCGTGGGCGGTCTCGACGATCCCGGGGCGGACGCCGGTCGCGCGCGAGCCCTCGTGGAGGACGGCGCCGGCGGCGAGCGCCGCGCGCCGGAGCGCCCGCGCGAGCCGGCCCGGGTGGACTGTTGCCGCGTCCGGAAAGCAGACGCCGCGCGCGGAAGACGGGCGAGCGGCAGCGGGCGGCGACCTCGTCCCGGGCGAGCGGCAGAGCGCGCTCCGGGACGCCGAGCTCGGCGGCGGCGCGGACCGCGTCGGCGAGCGCCGCCTCCTGGGTGGGCGTGGTCGCGACCTCGAGCATCCCGGCCCGGCGCAGCCAGACGTCTTCGCCGAGGGCTTCGATCGCCTCGAACGCGCCTTCGGACACGTGGCCGAGCGCGAGCGCGGCCTCGTCGCCGAGCCGCGAGCGGAGCGCGGGCGAGCGCGCACCAGTACGTCTCGAGGAAGCCGCCGTTCCGGCCGCTGGGGCCGAACCCCGACGTGCTCGGCCTCGAGGACCGTCACCCGCAGCGACGGGTCGCGCGGCTCAGGGCGAGGGCGGTCCAGAGCCCCGTGTAACCGCCGCCGACGACGGCGACGTCGGCCTCGGCGTCGCCCGCCGAGCGGCGCGGCCGCCGGGTCGGGCGGCGCCTCGATCGAGCCACCAGGGCACCGGGCTCAGCATCGCGATAGCATCGCTGAGCGATGAGCCGCGCGTTCTGGAACCCGATGGCGAACATGGGCGCCGTTCCGGGACCGCGGCGATCATGATCGTCCGCGGCGAGGGCTCGACCGTCTGGGACGACCAGGGCAACGCGCTGCTCGACGTCTCCGGCGTCGCTCTGGTACGCCAACGTCGGCTACGGCCGGCGCGGAGCTCGCCGAGGCCGCCGCCGAGCAGATGCGGCAGCTGCCGGTCTACAAGACCTACGACGGGTTCACCTCTCCGCCGACCGAGGCGCTCGCCGCGCGCGTGGCGGAGATCTTCCCGCTCGACGGCGTCGAAGGTGTTCTTCACCTCCGGCGGCGGCGAGTCGATCGACACCGCCGCGAAGCTCGCCCGCGCGTACTGGGCGGCGGTCGGCAAGCCGGAGAAGCACACGATCGTCTCCCGGCAGTTCGCCTACCACGGCTCGAACGCGTACGGTACGTCGCTCGGCGGGATGGCGCCGCTGGTCGAGACCTACGGCCGGCTCGTGCCCGAGGTCGAGCAGGTGCCGTGGGACGACGCGGACGCGCTCGCGGCGACGATCGACCGCGTCGGCGCCGAGCGGGTGGCCGCGTTCTTCGCCGAGCCGGTGATCGGCGCCGGCGGCGTGATGATCCCGCCCGAGGGCTACCTCGAGCGCGTGCAGGAGATCTGCCGCGAGCGCGAGGTGCTGTTCGTCCTCGACGAGGTGATCACCGGGTTCGGCCGCCGCGGCGAGTGGTTCGCGACCGGGCGGCTACGAGCTCTCTCCCGACCTGATCACGGTGCGCGAAGGGGATCACGTCCGGGTATCTGCCGCTCGGGGGCGTGATCGCGTCGGCGCAGGTGGCGGAGCCGTTCTGGGCGGAGGGCATCGTCGCACGCGTTCCGCCACGGCTACACCTACTCCGGGCATGCGACGTCGTGCGCGGTCGGGCTCGCCAACCTCGAGATCATCGAGCGCGAGGGCCTGGTCGCAGCGGGTGCGCGAGCTGGAGAGCGTCCTCGTCGAGGCACTGCGGCCCCTCGAGTCGCATCCGGCGCGTCGCCGAGGTGCGCTCCGGCGTCGGCCTGCTCGCCGCCGTCGAGCTCGCCGACCCGTCGAAGCTCCAGGCCGTCATCGACGCCGCGTACGACCGCGGCGTGATCGTCCGCGGCATCCGCGGCGTCGCTCTCCAGGTCTCGCCGCCGTTCGTGATCACCGAGGACGAGATCGCGACCGCGGCACGCGTCTTCGGCGAGTCGCTCGACGCCGCCGCCTGACGCCGTCCGTTTCGGACATGTCAGGGGTCAGATCCCTTCACAATCCGGTCGCTTGGTTACGCGGACGCCTGTCCGTTGCGGACGCATGAAGGGGTCAGACCCCTTGAGTGGGGTCGACTCAGGTCGTCAGCTCGCGGGCGAGCTCCTCGAAGACCGTCGACGTAGCGGTCGACCGCCTCGTCGTCGTGCTGCACCGACAGCGTCCACTCCTCCTCGCGGCCGGGGGTGGCGAGGATGCCGCGGTTCATGTTCCAGAGCCAGCCGAGCTCGGTCAGCTCCGCGTCCTGGTGAGCCTTGAACGTCTCGTAGTCGACCACCTTGACCGGCGAGAAGGTGACGCAGCCCTTCGCGCCGATCCCGACCGCGTAGCCGGGCAGCCGGTACTCGTCGACGACGCGGCTGCAGCCCTCGAGCAGCCGGCCGTTCAGGCGATGCAGGTGGACGTACGCCTCGGGCGTGAGCACCTCGAAGAGGCTCGCGCGCGCGGCCGCCATGGTCAGCGGGTTGCCGTTGAACGTTCCGACCTGGACGACGCTGCCGTCCTCGACGCAGGCCATCACCCCCTCGCTGCCGCCGACCGCGCCGGAGGGAAGCCCGGCCCCCAGCGTCTTCGCCAGGCACACGAGGTCCGGAACGACGCCGAAGTACTCGACCGCGCCGCCGGCCGCGATCGTCAGCCCGGTCTTCACCTCGTCGAAGATCAGGACGATCCCGTGCCGCTGCGTGATCTCGCGGACCGCCTCGAGGTAGCCGGGCTCCGGCAGGACGACCCCGAGGTTCATCATCGCCGCCTCCATGATCAGGCAGGCGGGCAGACGCCCCTCGGACGCGAGCCGCTCGATCCGAGCCTCCATCGCCTCGGCGTCGTTGAACGGCACCGGCACGGTCAGCGACGAGACGGCGTCCGGGATGCCGGCGCCGTACGGAAGCGAGGCGAGGTTCTCGCGGTCGCCGATCCGGTCGTACTCGACGCCGATCGAGACCATCACCGTGTCGTGGTGGCCGTGGTACGACCCGAAGATCTTCAGCACCGTGTCGCGGCCCGTGTGCGCGCGGGCGATCCGGATCGCGTCCATCGTCGCCTCCGAGCCCGAGTTCGTGTACCGCCACTTCGGCAGCCGGAACCGCCGGGCGAGCTCCTCGGCGACGAGCACCCCGTCCTCGGTCGGCGCCGCGAAGTGCGTGCCCAGGGGCGCCCGCTCCTGCACGGCCCGCGTGACCGCCGGGTGCGCGTGCCCCTGCGTCATCGAGCCGAAGCCGTTGTGGAAGTCGACGTACTCGGTTCCGTCGACGTCCCACACCCGCGACCCCTCGCCGTGCGCGAGATAGATCGGCCAGGGCTTCCGCACCTGGTAGGAGGACGCGACGCCGCCCGAGAGCGTCGCCTGCGCCCGCTCGTACATCTCCGCGGACGCCCGCGTACGCTCGTTCAGGCGGGCGCCCTCGCGCTCGATCAGGTCCCGGACCCGCGTGCGGTCGATCTCGACCGGTGCTTTGACGGCCATGTCGTTTCTCCTTACGTCGATTGGGCGGAGCGGCGCCGCTGCCAGAGAACGTTCCCCAGCATCACGGCGATCGCCGCGAAGAAGATCGCCGAGCCGATCACGTTCACCTGCGGAGGCGCGCCGACGCGGGCGGCGCCCCAGACGAACAGCGGGAACGTGACCTTCGAGCCGGCGTTGAAGTTGGTGATCACGAAGTCGTCGACCGAGAGCGCGAAGGCGAGCAGCGACGCGGCGAGGATTCCCGGCGCGATCAGCGGCAGCGTCACCTTGCGGAACGTCGTCCATTCGTTCGCGCCCAGATCCATGGCCGCCTCCTCGAGGTGGCGGTCGAAGCCGATCAGCCGCGCCTTCACGGTGACGACGACGTAGCTGATGTTGAACATGACGTGGGCGATCAGGATCGTCCAGAACCCGAGCGCCGGGCTCCCGAAGGTCAGGAAGAGCGTGAGCAGCGAGGCGCCGAGGACGATCTCGGGCGACGACATCGGCAGGAACACGAGCAGGTTCGTCACCGCGCGGCCGCGGAACGCGTAGCGGACGAGCGCGAGCGCGATCAGCGTCCCGAGCGCGGTCGCGATCACCGCCGAGAGCAGGGCGATCTCCAGCGACAGCTCGATCGCGCTGCGGATCCCCGGCACCGCGTCCCAGTGCTTCCAGTTGTCGAAGGTGAAGCCCTGCCACGTGTAGTTGAAGCGGCCGTGCGGCGCGTTGAACGAGAACATGACGACGACCGCGATCGGGACGAGCAGGTACGCGAAGGCGAGCACCGCGTAGACGGTGAGCACGTGCCGCCGCGCAAAGGCCCACGCCGAAGCCAGCGGCCGAGTGCGCCGAACCGGCAGCGTCTCGACGGCGACCGTCATCCGGTCAGCTTCTCCGTGCCGACCGCGCGGACGTAGGCGCCGATCATCAGCACGATCGCCGCCATCAGCACCAAGGACAGCGACGCCGCCGCCGGATAGTCCGTCAGCTCCAGGAACTTCGACTGGATGACGTTGCCGATCATGAACTGCTTCGGCGTCCCGAGCAGCTGCGCGTTGATGAAGTCGCCGGCCGCCGGGATGAAGGTCAGCAGCGTGCCGGCGACCAGGCCCGGCATCGACAGCGGCAGCGTCACCCGCAGGAAGGCCTTCGGCTTGCTCGCGTACAGGTCCTGCGCCGCCTCGATCAGCCGCGGGTCGATCTGCTCCAGCGCGACGTAGAGCGGCAGCGCCATGAACGGCAGGAAGTTGTAGGTGATCCCCGCGACGACCGCGACCGAGGTGGCGAGCAGGCGGCCGTCGGCGGAGAGCAGGTGCAGCGCGCGGAGGACGTGGACGACGGGGCCCTGGTCGGCCAGGATCGTCTCCCACGCGAGCGTCCGGATCAGGTAGGTGACGAAGAACGGCGCGATGATCATCAGGAGCAGCAGGTTCTTCCACCTGCCGCCCCGGAAGGCGATCCAGTACACGAGCGGGTAGCTGACGAGGAGCGAGAGCGCGGTTGCGATTCCGGCGTACTCGAACGAGCGGACGAGCTGCGGGTAGTACGTCGTCAGCGCGTCCGAGTAGTTGTGCCACGCCCAGTCGAACGAGCTCGTGAGCAGGAACGGATCCTGGGTCTCGAGCGACTGGTAGCGCGAGGAAGCCGATCGGGACGCAGAAGAAGACGCCGAGCCAGGCCAGGCCCGGCGTGAGCAGCAGGTACGGGGTCAGCCAGCGGTTCCGGTGCAGGAACGCCGCCGGCCGACCCCCGCCGCTCGGAGCGCTCAGGCTCCGAGCAGCTTCTGCCACTTCTGCTTGTAGTCCGGGTTGAAGAGCGCCTTCGGGTCGAACTGGTGCACCTTCGCCAGCATCGACTTGGGCGGGAAGATCAGCGGATCCTTGGCGACGCCCGGGTCGGTCTTGAGCAGCACCTTGTCCGCGCCGACCACCGGGCAGATGTAGTTGACGTAGTCCTCGATCTGCGCGGCGATCTTCGGGTCGTAGACGAAGTTCATGAACGCCGACGCGGTGGTCGCGTCACCCTTCTTCGGGATCAGCATGTTGTCGGTCCAGATCATCCCGCCCGACTTCGGCATCTGGAAGCGCAGCGACTTGTTGTCGGCCTGGAGCTGGACCATGTCGCCCGACCACACGAAGGCGGCCCAGACGTCGCCCTTCGCCATCAGGCCGGAGTAGTCGTTCCCGGTGAACTGCCGGATCTGGCCGGACTTGACCGCCTTCTGGATCTTGTTCAGCGCCTTGTTGAAGGTGGCGTCGGTGACCTTGCCGGGGTCGTCGCCGTTCGAGAGCATGACCAGGCCCATCGTGTCGGCCATCTCGGTGAGGAGCGTGACCTTGCCGTGCAGCTTCTTGTCGGTGAAGAGCTGGTCGACGGTGGTGATCGGCTTCGTCCGTTTCGCGTTGAAGCCGATCCCGGTCATGCCGGACTGCCACGGCAGGCTGTAGTTGCGGTTCGGATCCCAGGAGGGGTGGCGAAGCGTGGGCTGGAGGTTCTTGATGTTCGGGAGGACGCTCTTGTCGAGCTTCTCGAGCCAGCCCTTCTGGATCAGCAGCGACGGGTAGGGCGAGTTGTCCGTCATCACGATGATGTCGCGGCCGGTGGACTGGCCGCGCGCGAGCTGCGCCTGGATCTTCCCGAAGAAGCTCGCGTTGTCGTTGATGTCCTCGATGTACTTGACCGCGACGTGGTAGCGCTTCTGGAACTGCTCGATCGTCGGGCGCTTCTTCGTCTTCTCGTTGATGTCGATGTAGAGCGGCCAGTTCGAGATCGTCAGCGACTTGCCGATCGTGCCGCCGGCCGATGCGCGGGCGAAACCGGTGAGCGCGCCGGGGATACTCAATGCGGCGCCCCCGACGGCTGCACGGCGCAAGAGATCGGCACGGGTCAGGCCGGCAGAGCTGAGCTGGGCGGTCATGCGTCCTCCTCCTCGTCTGGTGTGGGTCCCTCGGGAACGACGAACGCGGCCTCCGGTGCGAACGACAGCTCGACCGCGCCCCCCGGCGCGGCGGCCACCGGCCTTCCCGGCTCCGCGTTCTGCACGTACACCGTCAAGGCGCCCTCTGCGGTCTCGACGATGTACTGGGTTGCGACCCCTACGTAGGCGACCTCGGTCACCCGTCCTGCGAAGCCGTTCGCCCCGTTCCGCTCGAGGCGGATCTTCTCCGGGCGGATCCCGACCGCGACGCGGCCCGTGCGGCCGGCGAGCGCCTCGCGCGCCACCGTCAGCTCGCCGCCTCCGTCCAGCCGGACGGAGCACTCGCCGGAGACGGTGCCGCGGAGCAGGTTGGAGACGCCGAGGAAGCCGGCGACGAACGCCGTCTGCGGCCGCTCGTAGAGCTCGCTCGGCGTGCCGAGCTGCTCGATCCGGCCGGCGCTCATCACCGCGATCCGGTCGGCCATCGTCATCGCCTCCTCCTGGTCGTGCGTGACGTGGACGAAGGTGATCCCGACCTCGTGCTGGATCCGCTTCAGCTCGAGCTGCATCTGCTTGCGCAGCTTCAGGTCGAGCGCGCCGAGCGGCTCGTCGAGGAGCAGGACCTGCGGGTGGTTGACGAGCGCCCGGGCGAGGGCGACGCGCTGCTGCTGGCCGCCGGAGAGCTGCCGCGGGCGCCGGTCCCCGTAGCCGGCCAGCGCGACCAGCTCGAGCGCCTCGCCGACCCGGCGCTTCAGCTCCGCACCGCGGATGCCCCTGCGTCGCAGGCCGAAGCCGACGTTCTCGCCGATCGTCAGGTGCGGGAAGAGCGCATACGACTGGAAGACGGTGTTGACGTCGCGCTTGTACGGCGGCAGTCCGACGACGTCGCGGTCGCCGAGGAGGATCCTCCCCTCGGTCGGCTGCTCGAAGCCGCCGATCATCCGCAGCGTGGTCGTCTTGCCGCAGCCGGACGGGCCGAGCATGGCGAAGAACGAGCCGCGCTCGATCTCGAGCGAGATGCCGTCGACGGCGACGACCTCCTCGAAGCGCTTCGTCACGCGCTCGAGGCGGATGTCGGCAGCCGACTCGCCGGGTGGTGCAGGTACGCGCTCTTCGGCCGTGCTCGCCATCAGCTCCCTCCCACACCCCCGTTGGCGCCGACGCCGCCGCCCCAGTCGTAGATCTGCTTGCGCAGCTCCAGGTAGAGGAAGCTCTCGGTCGAGACGACGCCGTCCAGCGAGCGGATCCGGTTCGTCACGTCCAGCAGGTGCCGGCGGTCGTCGCAGACGAGCTCGACGAGGACGTCGAACTGTCCGGCAGTGACGACCACGTAGTCGGCCTCGTCCCAGCGCGCGATCTCGTCGGCGACCGGATCCGGCGGGCCGGCCGTGCGGACGCCGACCATCGCGCCCTCGAACCCGAGCCCGAGCTGGTTCGTCACCCCGGTGACCTGGAGGACGTTGTCGCGGCACAGCCGGGCGTACCTGGCGCGGATGGTCGCCTCCGAGACGCCGGCTGAAGCTGCGATGCGCCGGAAGGACTCGCGTCCGTTCGCCTGGAGCGCCTCGATGATCCGGCGGTCGAGGTCGTCGATCGCCCGACCGTTTGCGTCCCGCCGCCGCCGCCCCGCGTTGCGAACCTTCGTCCCCCCTGCGCTACGCAATGCGCAGCAATCCTGAACGACCGGCACGCATTCCGTCAAGCGGGATCCGCTCGGAGCGCTAGTCGAGCTTCGCCATCACGTGCTTGATCTGCGTGTAGTCCTCCAGCGAGTAGACCGACAGGTCCTTGCCGTAGCCCGACTCCTTGACGCCGCCGTGCGGCATCTCGGAGACCAGCGGGATGTGGTCGTTGATCCAGACCGTCCCGAACTGGAGCTTGCGCGCGGCGTTCAGGGCGCGGCCGACGTCGCGGGTCCAGACCGAGGCGGCGAGGCCGTAGCGGACGTCGTTGGCCCAGGCGATCGCCTCGTCGTCGCTCGCGAACCGCTGGACGGAGACGACCGGGCCGAACACCTCGCGCTGCACGATCTCGGCGTCCTGGGCGACGTCGGTGACCACGGTCGGCTTGACGAAGAAGCCGCGGTCGCCGTTCGTGCCGCCGCCGGTGAGGATCTTCGCCTTCGCACCCTCGGCGCGCTCGAGGAAGCCGAGCACGCGCTCCTGCTGCGCCTTCGAGATCACCGGTCCCATCTCGATCTCGTCGCCCTCGGCCGGGTCGCCGACCTTCAGCGACTCGACCGCCGGGACGAGCTCCTCGAGCAGCTTCTCGTAGATCTTCGGGCCGGCGACGACGCGCGAGGCGGCGGTGCAGTCCTGGCCCGAGTTCCAGTAGCCGGCGATCTTGATCCCCTCGGCGACCGCGAGCCGGGTCGGCGTCGTCGAAGACGACGACCGGGGCCTTGCCGCCGAGCTCGAGGTGGACGCGCTTCAGGTTGTCTGCGGCCGTGCGGGCGATGATCTTGCCGGTCTCGACGTCACCGGTCAGGGAGACGAGGCGGACACTCGGATGCGTGACGATCCGCTCGCCGACCGGGACGCCGTCGCCGGTGACCACGTTGAGAACGCCGGCCGGGATCGCGTCCTGGGCCAGCTCCACGAACCGGAGCAGCGAGAGCGGCGTCTGCTCCGACGGCTTCAGGATCTGGACGTTGCCGGCGGCGAGCGCCGGCGCGAGCTTCCAGACCGCCATCATCAACGGGTAGTTCCACGGCGCGATCCCGCCGACGATCCCGATCGGCTCGCGGCGGAGGATCGACGTGTAGCCGCGCATGTACTCGCCGGACGAGCGGCCCTCGAGCACGCGGGCGGCGCCGGCGAAGAAGCGCAGGTTGTCGGCGCAGACGGGCATCTCGTCGCGCGCGTAGGAGAGCGGCTTGCCGACGTTCCGCGACTCGATCTCGGCCAGCTCCTCGGCGTTCGCCTCGAGGACGTCGGCGAGCTTCAGGAGCAGCTCCGGCGCGCTCGGCCGGCGTGGCGTCGAGCCACTCGGGGAGCGCGGCCTTGGCCGCCTCGACCGCGCGGTCGACGTCCGCGGCGGTGCCCGCCGGCACCTCGGCGATCGTCTCGCCGGTCGCGGGGTTCAGGACCTCCATCGTCCCGCCGTCGACGGCCTCGACCCACTCGCCGCCGACGAAGTTCTTGTGTCCGGCAACTGCCGTGCTCATCGTCCCCCTCCTTCGCTCAGGTCTCCGAAGTATCCCGCTTCGGCGCATGCTCGGCGACCCCGTGCGGCGCGCCGTACTCGGCGAGGAGCGCGAGGAACGGCCCGGCGTCGAAGGCCTCCGGGCCGAGCACCCCCGTGCCGCGCCAGTCGCCGCGGGCGAGCAGCTCGAGCGCGACGACGGGGTTGAGCGCGGTCTGGAGCACGACCGCCTGGCTGCCGTACTCGCGCATCGCCCACTCGTTGTCGACCACGTGGTACAGGTAGGTCGCCCGGGGCCCGCCGTCCTTGCCCGTGCCGGTGACGAACGTGCCGGCGCACGTCCTGCCCCGCATCCGGTCCCCGAGTGTCGCCGGGTCGGGCAGCGCGGCGGCCAGGACGTCGCGCGGCGCGACCTCGACGCCGCGCACGGGACCGGCTCCTTCGAGTCGAGCCCCAGCCGGTGCAGCGTCTGCAGGATCCCGATGAACTCCTCGCCGAGCCCGTACTTGAAGGTGACGCGGCGGCAGTCCACCCAGCGCGGGATCAGGACGACCTCCTCGTGCTCGACGTTCACGCACTCGAGCGGGCCGATCCCCTCCGGGAAGTCGAACACCTCGGGCTCGGAGAACGGATCGGTCGTGTACCAGCCGCGGTCGCGCTCCCAGACGAGCGGCCGGTTCAGGCACTCCTCGATCGTCGTCCAGATCGAGAACGTGGGCGCGAAGTCGTAGCCCTCGACGACCAGGTCGGCGCCGTCACGGACGCCGATCTCGTCGATCTCCGCGAAGAGATGGTCGGCGGCGTAACGGGCGAAGACGTCGGAGAGGCCGGGCTCGACGCCGATCCCGGCCAGGCAGAGCGCACCCGCCTCGACCCAGGCCTCGTGCCGGGCGAGCTGCTCCTCGCCGAGCATGACGTCCGGCCCGGAGAGGGTCATCGCCATGTCCAGGTAGGTGACGCGCGCCTCCAGGCAGGCGTCGAGGATCGGCGGGTTGAAGCGCGGGTCGCAGGCGTTGAGGACGGCGTCCGCGCGCGACTCGCGGATCGCGGCGACGACCGAGTCGGTGCTCGAGGCATCCACCTGCGCTGCCGCGAACCGGTCGGGCTCGCCGAGCCGGTCGACGACCGCCTGCGGCCGCGCGGGGTCGACGTCCCCGAGCGTCATCTGCTCGAAGAAGCCGCGCCGCTGCGCGACCGCCGCGACCGCCGCGCCGACCCCGCCCGTGCCGACGGCGAGAACCTTCATCCGGGGAGAACCCTACGCCGCGAGTCCACGCACCAGCTCGCCGAACACCTCGGTGTGCCGGTCGACATCGGCCTCCGTCGTGTCCGGGCACATCAGGGCCATGTTGTGGAACGGCGTCAGCAGGATGCCGCGGTTCGCGAGGTACAGGTGCAGGAGCTCGTCGAGCTCCGAATCGGCGGCGGCGGCCGACTCAGCCGCCCGTCCGCGGCGGCTCCGGGCAGAAGCGCAGCTCGGCACGGGCGCCGAGGCCGGCGACCGTCCACGGCATCCCGTGCGCCTGCGAGCACCTCGCGGGCCCCGTTCTCGAACCGGGCGCCCAGCGCGACCATCCGCGCGAACGCCTCGTCGGTCAGCACGTGCTCGAGCGTCGCCCGCATCGCCGCGACCGAGAGGGCGTTGCCGGCGAGCGTCCCGCCGACGCCGCCGACGTCCTCGATGTCGGCCTCGCGGTCACCGAGGATCCGCTCGGCGAGCCCGGGCGCAAGGCCGTACGCGCCGGCCGGAATTCCGCCGCCGATCGATTTCCCGAGCGTGACCACGTCCGGGTCGAGCCCCCACGCCGCCGTGCACCCGCCCGGGCCCGCACTCAGCGTGTGCGTCTCGTCGATGATCAGGAGCGACCCGGCGGCGGCCGTGAGCCGGCGGAGCGCGTCGTGGAAGCCGGGCTCGGGCAGGACGATGCCGATGTTCGTCAGCGCCGGCTCGGCGAGCACGGCGGCGACGTCGCCGTGGGCGAGCTCGCGCTCGAGCGCCTCGAGATCGTTGAACTCGACGACGCGGGTGGTCTCGGTCGGGTCGACCGCGGGCCCGACGTTGCCCGGGCGCGAGCGCGGCCCGTCCGGCGTCGCGACGACGAACGTCTCGTCGACCGTGCCGTGGTAGCAGTACGAGAAGACCAGGATCTTCGACCGCCCGGTGAGACGGCGGGCGAGACGGAGCGCCCAGCGGTTCGCGTCGGTGGCGGTCAGCGTGAACGACCAGCGGCGCTCGCCGAACCGGCGCGACAGCTCGTGCCCGACCCAGGCCGCGTCCTCGGTCGGCAGCATCGCCGTCGCGCCGCCCGCCTCGCCGAGGCGCCGCCGGACCGCCTCGACCGTCGCCGGCGGCGAGTGCCCGGCCATCGAGCCCGTGTCGCCGAGGCAGAAGTCGACGTACTCCAGCCCGTCGAGATCGACGATCCGGTTGCCGCGCGCCTCGACGTGGTAGAGCGGGAACCCGCCCGACCAGGCCGCCATCCAGGTCATCGGAACCCCACCGAGCAGGCTCGATCCGGCGGCCTCGAAGGCCGCCCGCGAGCGCGGGTGCAGCTCCGCGTACCGCTCGCGCTCCCCGCCGAGCAGCTCGGCCCGCGGGGCTTCGGTCACTGGCGCCGGATCACCCCCTGCTCGCGGGTCAGCCGCTGCGCGAGGACGACCGGCACGATCGTCGCGGCGAGGACGAGGAAGACGACGACGTTCACCTGCGGCAGCTGCTGGCCGAGCCGGATCTGGCCGAAGATCCAGATCGGCAGCGTGTTCTGCGCGCCGGCGGTGAACGTGGTCACGATCACCTCGTCGAAGGAGAGCGCGAACGCGAGCAGCCCGCCGGAGACGAGCGCGGTCGAGATCGTCGGGAAGGTGACGTGGACGAACGTCTGCCAGCCGTCGGCGCCGAGATCCATCGACGCCTCGGTCAGCGAGCCGGGCACGCGGCGCAGGCGCGCGACGACGTTGTTGTAGACGACGACCACGCAGAAGGTCGCGTGGCCGATCACGATCGTCCAGAGCCCGAAGCTGATGTGCAGGAACGTGTTCGAGCGCATGAACGTGAAGTACGAGTTCAGCGCCATGCCGGTGATGATCCCGGGGAGCGCGATCGGCAGGACGAGCAGGAACGAGATCGCCTCCCGGCCGAAGAAGCGGAACCGGTGCACGCCGAACGCGGCCGCCGAGCCGAGCAGCAGCGCGACCAGCGTCGCCAGCCCGCCGGCCTTCAGCGAGAGCCAGAGCGCCTGCTGCAGGTCGGGGTTGTGGATCGCGGGCGAGAACCACTTCGTCGTCAGGCCGGCGATCGGCCAGCTCTGCACGTTCGAGGTGTTGAACGCGTACAGGCAGATGACGACGATCGGCACGTACAGGAACAGGAGCACGAGGCCGACCCAGATGCCGAGCGCGATCCTGGTGGCGCGGGTCTCCATGGGCTTACAGCGCCTCGAACGCGCCCAGCCGGCGCGCGATCGCGAGGTAGATGCCCATGACGACCACCGGCACGATCGCGAACGCGGCCGCGAACGGCAGGTTGCCCGAGCCGTTGACCGAGTCGTAGACGACGTTGCCGATGAACTGGCTCGACGCGCCGCCGATCAGCGTCGGGGTGATGTAGTCGCCGAGCGTGAGCGAGAACGTGAAGATCGAGCCGGCGACGACGCCGGGCAGCGCGAGCGGCAGCACCACCGTCCGGAAGGTGCGGAACCCGCCGGCGCCGAGGTCGCGGGAAGCCTCGATGTAGGAGTGCGGGATCCGCTCGAGCGCCGCGTAGACCGGCAGGATCATGAACGGGAGCCAGATGTACGAGAACACGATCCACATCGCCGTGTTCGAGTACGCGATCCCGGCCGACGGCAGCCCGACCTTGTGCAGCGACCAGTTCAGCAGCCCGTCGTTGTTGAGGATCAGCCGCCAGGCGTAGACGCGCGCGAGGTACGAGGCCCAGAGCGGCAGCAGCACGAGCACGAACAGCGCCGCCCGCGTGCGCGGCGAGGCGAGCCGGGCCATGAAGTACGCGAACGGGAACGCGATCGCGGCGTCGGTGACCGTCACCGCGAGCGCGATCAGGATCGTCCGCTGCGCGATCGTCCGGTACGCGGGCTCGTTCCAGAGCGTGCGGAAGTTGTCGAGCGTCCAGTGGTGGACGAGCTGCGAGGTGAACGGGTCGACCGTCCAGAACGACGAGACGAACAGCGCCACGATCGCGGCGACGTAGACGAGGAGGAACGCGAGGACCGGCGGCGAGAGGAGCGAGAGCCCCTTCAGCCACCGGTCGGCGCCAGAGCGCGCCGCCGAGACGGCGGCGCGCTCCGTGCCGGCCCGGGGTCAGCTCTTCAGCTGCGTCCAGGCCTGCTGCCACTTCGTGTAGTCCATGCAGTTCTTCTGGCCGTTGCCGCAGTCGGCGACGGGGGTCTTCCAGAAGTAGATCTGCTTGAAGAACTTCAGCGGCGCGTTGGCGTGGTACTGCGCGCACGAGCCCTTGGCCAGCTTGTCCATGATCGCGCAGGCCTTGCTGTTCACCGGCGTCTCGCCGAAGTAGACCGCCTGCTGCGCCTGCACCTTCGGCGTGGAGATCCACGCCAGCCACTTGTAGGCGCAGTCGAGGTTCTTCGTCTTCGCCGACACCATCCAGGTGTCCAGCCAGCCGGTCGCGCCCTCCTTCGGGATCAGCTCCTTCACGGGGGCCTTCGCCGCCTGGAGGGTGTTCGGTCTGGTACGGCCACGACGCGCCGATCGACCGCGTCACCGCTCTTGAACAGGTCGATCTCGTCCGAGGCGAGCGCCCAGTACTTCTTGATCAGCGGCTTCTGCTGCTTCAGCAGGGAGATGGCCGCGTCGAACTGGGTCTTGTTCAGCTCGTACGGATCCTTGATCCCGAGCGACGGCTTGGTCTTCATCAGGTAGAGCGCCGCGTCCGCGATCTGGATCGGGTTGTCCGGGACGGTGATCTTGCCCTTGTACTTCGGGCTGTAGATCGCGCTCCACGAGCGTGGGAGCGGGCTTCACCTTCTGCGTGTTGTAGAGGAGCGTGTTCGGCCCCCACTGCAGCGAGATGCCGTAGTGCTTGCCGCCGACCGTGTTGTTCGGCGGGCGACTGGAACGCCTTGCCGAAGTTCTTGAAGTCCGGGATCTTGCTCGGGTCGACCGGCTGGACGTCGTGCCCGTAGATCAGGCGGAGGCTGGCGTCGCCGGACGCCGAGACCATGTCGTACTGGCCGCCGCCGCCGGAGCGCATCAGCGTGACCATCTCGTCCGACGAGCCGGCGTACTTCGCCTTGACCGTGCATCCGGTCGCCTTCTCGAACGGCTTCACCCACTGCGGCTGCGTGTAGCCCTCCCACGCGATCATGTGCAGCGTCGCCGCCGCTGCTGCTTCGACACGCCGGCGGCCGGGAACACGAGTCCGACCGCCGCGAGCGCCAAGAGCGCCCACGTGCGCTTCCTCCTCATCTGCCCTCCTTGGGTTCGTCCTGCCCTGACCCCAGCTCGTACGCGTCCTCGTCGCGCCAGCGCGAGGTGGACGCGGGTCCCTCTCCCGATCGGCGACGCGTCGTTCTGGCGCACGACGGTCAGCCGCGTCGCCGTCGTCGAGCTCGACGACGTACCGCGTGTACATGCCGACGAAGACGGCGTCGGCGACCGTTCCCGGACGTCCTTCTCCGCTCGCCCGCGAACCTGATCTTCTCCGGCCGCACGGTGTACCGGCGACCGCCCTCCTCGACGACGTTCGAGACGCCGACGAAGCCGGCGACGAACTCGTTCGCCGGGCGCTCGTAGACCTCGGCCGGCGTGCCGACCTGCTCGATCCGGCCGTGGCTGAAGACGGCGATCCGGTCGCTCATCGTCAGCGCCTCCTCCTGGTCGTGCGTCACGTAGACGAACGTGATCCCGACCTCCTGCTGGATCCGCTTCAGCTCGGTCTGCATCTCCTGGCGCAGCTTGAGGTCGAGCGCGCCGAGCGGCTCGTCGAGGAGCAGCACCTCGGGGCGGTTGACGATCGCGCGCGCGAGCGCGATGCGCTGGCGCTGGCCGCCCGAGAGCTGGACCGGCTTGCGGCCGCCGAACTCCTCCAGCCGGACGAGCGCGAGCGCGTCCTCCGCCCGGCGCCGGCGCTCGTCGCGCTTGACGCCCTTCACCTTCAGGCCGTACTCGACGTTCTGCGCGACCGTCATGTGCGGGAAGAGCGCGTAGTCCTGGAACACGGTGTTGACGTCGCGCGCGTACGGCGGCCGGTGGGTGACGTCCTCGCCGCGCGAGCGACACGCGGCCGGCGTCCGGCCGCTCGAAGCCGGCGACGATGCGCAGCGTCGTCGTCTTGCCCGAGCCGGACGGGCCGAGCATGGTGAAGAACTCGCCGCGGTCGATCTCGAGATCGACCGAGTGCGACCGCGACGACGTCGCCGTAGGTCTTGCGGATGCCCGCGAGGGTGACGTCGGGCGGCACGGCGGCCGCCCGCTGCGGCGGACTGGGCGGCGGTGCGTCCTCTGCCTGCGACTGGAGCGCCACGAAGGCCTGGGATTATCTCCCTTCGATCGGGGTCCGGTCAGGGAAGCGTCAGCCGCGGATGCGGCCCCAGGCGTCCTGCCAGTCGAACCAGTCGAGGCAGACGCTGCCGCGGGCGTCGTGGCAGTCGTGCTGCGGGGTGCGCCAGAAGTGCAGCCGCGACCACCACGCCTCGTCGCCGGCGTGGACGGCGGCGCAATCCATGTACGCGCAGGCGCCGGGCACGGCGGGCGCCTCGTCCAGGTAGCGGGCGGAGGCCGCATTCGCCTTCGGCGAGACGATGTAGTCGAGCCACCGGTACATGCAGCCGGGATGTGCGGCGCCGGCGAGCAGCAGCCAGGAGCCGGAGCGGGCGGTGCCGCCCGCGGGCACCGCGGTCGCGACCGGCACCTGGTCGCGGCGGAGCAGCGCGGCGAGCCGCGGCGTCGACCTCGCCGACGACGGTGTTCCCGCCGGTGTAGTCGGCGAGCGCGTTCGTCAGGTCCTGCCAGTAGACGCCGGCGTAGGCGCGCTGCTCGGCGGCGAGCCGGACGGCGGCGCGGAACTGCTTCGCGTCGAGCTCGAAGGGTGGATCGCGATGGCCGAGCTCGGAGGGCGGCGTCTGCGATCGAGATCGCCGAGTCGTAGAGGCCGATCCGGCCCGCGTAGCGTTGGCTGAAGAGCACGCTCCAGCCCGTCGGCGCAGGGTGGACGATGTCGGTGCGCCAGAGGAGCAGGTCGGCGCCGCGCCCGTGCGGAACGCCCATCAGCCGGCCGTTCTCGACGTTCTGCGGCAGCTGCTTCAGCCCGGCGTAGACGTGCGCGTAGTTCGGGATCAGCTCCGTGTCCAGCGGCTGCACCTCGTGCCCGCCGGTCAGCACCTGGGTGACGTCGCCGAAGGCGGCGACCCCGTCGTAGTGGCCGTGCGCGACGGCGTCGAGCAGCTCGGTCGTGCTCCGCACCGTGCGGACACGCGTCCTGCAGCCGGTCTGCTGCACGAACGGCTTCACCCAGTTCACGCGCGGGTCGTCGCCGCCCGCCTCGGCGTAGCCGGGGAAGGCGACGAGACTCAGGTGCCCCTCGGCCGGGGGAAGCCGCGGCGCCTGCGTCCGCGCCGCGCCCGCGCCCGCCGCGGCGGCGAGCGTCAGGACGAGCAGCGCGAGCGGGATCCGGCGGAGCAACATCGCTACCGTAATCGCCGCCGGGCCGGGCCGGTCAGGCGCCGGCCGGAGACCCTTCCCGCAGCGCTGGGATGATCGTGTTCCCGTAGGCCTCGAGCGTCTCTTCCTGGCCGGAGGTCATCAGGTAGATGTTCCACTGGTCGACACCCGCGGCCTCGAGCCGGCGCAGCTTCTCCACGTGCGCCTCGGGCGGGCCGAGGATGCAGAAGCGCTCGCAGGTCTCGTCGGTGATCTGCTCGCCGTGCTTCGCGCCGACGCGGCTGTGCTCCGCGTAGTCGTAGGCCTCCCGCTTCATCCGCGAGACGTAGTCGGTCAGGGCGGACGGCAGGTCGGCCGGGTCGTGCTTGGAGATCACGTCGAAGACGTGGTTCGAGACCATCGCCGGGAACCAGCGCACCTGCTCGCAGGCGTCGGCGAGGTCGTCGCCGACGTGCGCGGGCGCACAGGCGACCACCTTCAGCTCGGCCGGGTCGCGGCCCGCCTCCTCGGCCGCCTTCCGCACCTGGCCGACGATCCACTCGACGATCTCGGGGTCGGCGAGCTGGATGATCACGCCGTCGGCGACGCGTCCCGCAACCGCCAGCACCCTCGGCCCGTAGCCGGCGACGTAGAGCGGGATCTCGGGCCGGCCCTTCGCCCACGGGAGCTCGATCTCGGTGTCGTTCCAGTGCACCGGCCGGCCGTTCATCAGGTCGCGCATCATCCGGCAGGCCGCTTCGAACTCGGCGACCTTGACCGGCTTCTGGCCGATCTGGCGGCGGGCGGAGTCGCCGCGGCCGATACCCATCACCATCCGGCCGTTCGAGACGTCCTGGAGGGTCGCGAACGCGCTCGCGGTCACGGTCGGCTCGCGCGTGCCCGGGTTGGTGACGTTCAGGCCGAGCTTCAGCCGCTCGGTGTTCATCGCCGCGAGCGTGAGCAGCGGGTACGGCTCCTGCCAGTTCACGTGCGAGTCGTACGTCCAGCCGTAGTCGAAGCCGTTCTGCTCGGCGAGCTGCATCAGCTCGACGAGCCGCTGCCAGGGCGGATCGGGCAGGACGGTGACGCCGAAGCTCAGCACGCTACGGAGAGCATAAATCGACCGGCCGCCGCGGGAACAGTCTTTTGACGGGAGCTGGCCGCGGCGGCCGGTATCTGTCGTGCGAGCGGGGAGGGAGAGGAAGGATCCCAGCGCCGTACGGACGGAATCCTTCCGCCGCTTCCTGAGAGACAGCTGAGAGTTCGGTTCCGGTTCGGTTAAGAGCACGGGGGAAACCCGGTTTCCCCCGTGTGCCCCCTCGCTCGCTCGCTTCGCTCGCGTCGTGCGCGCACCTCCGCCGCGTGACTGTGCCGCGCCCGCCCCGGTCGGTCGCGGCAGCGGACGTCTTCCAGCCACGACCTGGAGGGTCTCACCGGATCGCCTTCGGGTCGGGATCGCGCGGCCGGAAGGCGACCAGCGGCAACTCGCGAACGAGCCGGCGGCGGGCATCCTCCGTGCCGTCGTAGGGGAAGCCGGCCAGGCGGCTGAGCACGCGCCGGACGATCGGCTCGATCAAGCGGTTGCGGCGCTCGTAGCCGGCGATCGCTTCCATTGCCTCGTCCTCGTCGAGGACGCGCTGGTCCGGGACGAACCGCCGGCCCGCGGTACGCACCTCGAGCGCCGGCTCCGCCTGGATGTTGCGGAACCACTGCGAGCGGCGGCCCCAGCCGGAGACGACGGTGCTCTCGTCGCGCACCGGGTCGTAGCGGACGACTTCGAGCACGGTCTCGTGGACGAGACCGGACTTCCGGCCGCGGTGGACGAGCAGCAGGAACCGGTGCCCAAGCACGCCGCCGAGCTGCACGCGGTACAGCAGACCGGGCGCGCGGAGGGCAGCGCGAAGCAGCGGGCCGGGCCGCGAGACCGCCACCGCGGCTACCCGGCAGCGAGCCGGTCGAGCGTCTTGGCGGCCAGCCGGTCCATCGCCGCCACCGACAGCTCGATGTGCTCGGGCTTGGTGTCCTCGACCTTCGTGTGCGAGAGGCCGCGCAGGCTCTGGACGAAGAGCATCACCGTCGGGATCCCTGCCCGCGCGACCTCGGCGGCGTCGTGCAGCGGACCGCTCGGCAGTCGGTGCGACTGCCCCGCGACCTCGGTCACGGCCTCGTCGGCGAGCTCGATCAGGGCCGCGTCGAACAGGATCGGCTGGATGTTCCAGACCCGCTCCCACTCGACCTCGACGTTCTCCTCGGCGGCGAACCGCTCGCTCGCCGCCTTCGCCTCGGCGAGCATGAACGCGAGCCGCTCCGCGTCCAGGTGCCGCTGGTCGAGCAGCTGCTCGGCGGTCTCGACCACCGAGGTGACGATCCCGGGCTTGCAGACGACGCCGCCGCTCGTGCAGACGGCGCCCCCGCCCGCCTCGGCGGCGATCCGACGGATGTCGAGCGCCAGCTTCGCCGCGCCGGCGAGCGCGTCACGGCGCTGGTCCATCGGCGTCGAGCCGGCGTGGGCCGCCTGGCCGCGCCACGTGATCCGGTGGCGCTCGACGCCGAAGGTGCCGAGGACGACGCCGAGCGGCAGGTCGAGCGACTCCAGCACCGGCCCCTGCTCGATGTGCAGCTCGAGGTAGGCGGCGGCGTTCGCGAGCTGCCCGTGCGCGTCGGTCGCGCGGTCGAGGTCGACGCCGTGCTCGCGGAGCGCGTCCTCCCAGCGGAACCCGTTGGCGTCGGTGCGCTCCCGGATCTCGTCCTGGTCGTCCATCGTCGCCGAGGCGGCGCTGGAGCCGAAGAGCGAGCGGCCGAAGCGGGCGCCCTCCTCGTCGGCCCAGTCGACGAGCCGAACGGTCAGCGGCGGCGTCCCGTCCTCGGCGATCCGGCGGAGCACCTCGACGCCGGCCATCACGTTCAGGCAGCCGTCCAGCCAGCCGCCGTTCGGAACCGAGTCCATGTGGCCGCCGATCAGGAGCGCCCGGTCGGACTGGCCGCGCAGCGTGAACCACTGGTTGCCGGCCTGGTCGATCTCGTGCTCCAGGGGAAGATCGGCGAGCTTCCCGCGCAGCCACCCGCGCGCCTCCTCCCAGGTGTCTGTCCAGGCGACGCGCTGGGCGCCGTTCTCGTCGCCGGTCAGCTCGCGGAGCTCGCGCAGCTCCTCGACGGTGCGTGACGGCTGCAACGGCACAGAATCGACCTCCCTCCGAAAACGCCGACGTGACAAGAATAGAACCGACGTGCCGGTGGTGCAGAACGAGGTCGTGATCGTCGGCGGAGGCGCCGTCGGCGTCTGCTGTGCCCTCGAGCTCGCCCGGCGCGGCGCGGGTGTGACGCTGGTGGAGGCCGGGCCGGCGCTTGCTTCCGGATGCTCGGCCGGGAACGCGGGGCTCGTGGACGCGAGCCACTCCGTGCCGATCGCGAACCCGACCTCCGTCCGGAACGGGCTGCGCTGGATGTGGAAGCGCGACAGCCCGTTCTACCTGCGACCCCGTCCGGCCGTCCTGCCCTGGCTGGCGCAGTTCGTCCGCTCGGCGCGGCACTGGGAGGCGGGCACCCGCGCGCTGCGGGAGCTGTCGCTGGCGAGCATCGAGCTGCACGCGCAGCTCGGCGAGGAGCTCGGGACGACCTTCGAGCGGACGGGCGCGTTGAACGTGCACGCGACTGCGGCGAGCTGGGAGGCGGAAGCGGCGAGCGCGGCCGGCTCTGGCCTACGACACGAGGCGCTGGACGCGGATCGGACCCGCGAGCTCGAGCCCGCCCTCGTCGGGCCCGTCGCCGGCTCGGTCTTCTACCCGGACGAGGGCCGCGTCGACCCACGCCGGTTCGTCGAGGCGGTCGGCCGCGCCGCGGAGGCGGCCGGCGTCGAGATCCGCACCGGAGTCTCGGTGCGCTCGCTCGACGAGCTGAAGGCTGAGACGATCGTCGTCTGCGCCGGCGCCTGGTCGCGCGAGCTCGTCGACCTCCCGCTCGAGGGCGGCAAGGGCTACCACGTCGACGTCGAGCGCTCCGACGGCGATCCGCGGATCACGGCGTGGGTGCAGGAGACGTGGACGATCGCCACCCCGCTTCCCGACCGGCTGCGGCTGTCCGGGACGCTGGAGCTGGCCGGCCTCGACCTCTCGATCTCACAGGTGCGCGTGGACGCGATCCGCCGCGGCGGCGAGCGCTGGTTCCGCGGCGTCGCGGGGCGGCGCGTTCTCGACACGTGGGCCGGACTGCGGCCGTGCCTGCCGGACGGGCTGCCGGCGATCGGCCGCCTCGGCAAGACCGTCGTCGCCACCGGCCACGCGATGAAAGGGATCTCCCTGGCGCCGCTGACCGGGCGGCTCGTCGCCCAGATCGTCGCCGGCGAGGAGCCGGAGCACGACCTGGCGCCCTTCGACCCGCGCCGGTTCTAGCCGTCGCGCTCGAGCTCGTCCGGAGGCGGCAGCTCGTCCTCGCCGCGCCAGCCGCGCTTGAGCTCCCGTCCGCCCGTCTTGAGGGAGCGGAACGCCCGCCCGAAGCGCGCGGTCCCGAAGACCAGCACGAGGACGGCGACGATGATGACGATGTCCCAGAGCCCGAGCACCGCGGCGATCACGACACGAAGCGTACTGACGGCGGGGCGGGATCCGTGGTAAGCAATACGGGTGGCAACGGCGGTGGCGGCGGGCAGGCGCTGGAGAGGTCTCGATGCGGTGCGTTCGGAGCGCATCGTCCGCCTTGCGCTGCTGGCGCTCGTGCTCGCGGCGTCGTGGGGGTTGTGGGAGGGCTACCGGGCGCTCTGGATCGCGGCTGGCTGGACGTGGCCGTTCACGGTCGACGACACGACGATGCCGCACCTGCACGCGATCCTGGCCCAGCTCGGCGAGCCGTCGCGCACGAACGGTCCGCTGCTGATCACGATCCTGTGGCACGCCTCCCTCTTCACCGCGAAGGAAGCGGCCGTCGGGTTCGCGATCGGCGCCGCGGCGGGATTCGTCCTCGGCGTCGTCCTCGTCCACTCACGGCTCCTCCAGCGCGGCCTGATGCCCTACGTGATCGCGTCACAGACGATCCCGCTGATCGTCGTCGCACCGATGATCGTCGTCGGGCTCGGCAGCAAGGGCGTGACCGCGTGGCTGTGCGTATCGGTGATCGCCGCCTACCTGACCTTCTTCCCGGTGACGATCAACACCGTGCGCGGGCTCCAGTCCGCGGACCCGACGCGCGCTCGAGCTGATGCGCTCGTACGCGGGCAGCCGCTGGACGATCCTCTGGAAGCTCCGCGTCCCGACCTCGCTGCCGTACCTCTTCTCGGCGCTGCGCGTGTCGGCGACCGCCGCCGTCGTCGGCGCGATCATCGGCGAGCTGCCGTCGTCGATCCAGGACGGCCTCGGCGGCGCGATCCTGAACTTCAACCAGTACTACGTGACCGAGCCGAAGAGCCTCTGGGCGACGAACGTGATCGCCGCCTGCCTCGGGATCGTCTTCTTCGTCGCCGTCGTCGTCGCGGAGCGGATCGTCGTCCGCCGCGCCCCGGAGCACGTCGCGTGACGCCTCCGCGCGACTTCCGTGACGTTTCCGTGGCGGGGTCTGACCCCGCTCCGCGGCGCCGAGCACGCCGACCCGGCGATCCGCGACGCTCTGTGCAGGCACTTTGCGGCATGCGGTCACACTTGCGTACGACTCACGTGACGTTTCCGTGGCGGGGTCCGACCCCATGACGTCGGGCGCCACCGCACCGGTCGTCGAGATCAAGAGCGTCACGAAGACGTTCCGGAAGGGGGATGTGACCGCGCTCCAGGACATCGACCTGACGATCGGCGAGCGGGAGTTCGTCTCGCTGATCGGGCCGTCCGGCTGCGGCAAGTCGACGCTCCTGCGCCTGATCGGCGACCTGACCGAGCCGACCACCGGGACGGTGACGATCCGCGGCAAGAGCGCACACCAGGCCAGGCTCGACCGCGACTACGGAATCGTGTTCCAGGACGCCGTCCTCTACGACTGGCGGACGGTCTCGCGCAACATCGGGCTGCCGCTCGAGATGCTCGGCTGGGACCGCCGCCGCCGCCGGGAGCGCGTCCGCGAGCTGCTCGACCTCGTCGAGCTGACCGGCTTCGGCGAGCACCACCCCTGGCAGCTCTCCGGCGGGATGCAGCAGCGCGTCGCGATCGCCCGCGCCCTCTCGTTCTCGCCGGCGCTCTTGCTGATGGACGAGCCGTTCGGCGCGCTCGACGAGTTCACCCGCGAGCGGATGAACCTCGAGCTCCTCCGGATCTGGGACGAGATCGAGAACACGGTCGTGTTCGTCACCCACTCGATCGCGGAAGCGGTCTTCCTCTCCACCCGCGCGGTCGTCATGTCGGCCCGGCCCGGGCGGATCGCCGGAATCGTCGAGGTCGACCTCCCCCACCCGCGCACGGACGAGACCCGCGAAGCTCCTCGCTTCTTCGAGCTCGTCACCGAGGTGCGGGAGCTGCTCGCCGCCGCGCACGCCTTCGACGCGCCGATGGCGGCCGGAGACCAGGCGTGAGCGCGATCGCCCAGGCGGTGCCGCGCGGTGCGCTCGCGCGCGGGGTCGGTCGCCGCGTGGCCGCCTGGATCCCCGCCGTCGCCGTCTTCGGCCTCGGGATCGCCGCCTGGCAGTGGCTCGTTCCTGTGATCGGCATCGACACGTACCTCCTCCCCCGGTTCACGACGGTCGCCTCGGAGTTCTGGAACGACCGCAGCGCGTTGTGGAACGCCGGCTGGTTCACGTTCAAGGAGGCGCTCGGCGGCTTCGCGATCGGGTGCAGCGCCGGGTTCGCGACCGCGCTCGTGCTCGCGCGCTGGCGCCGGCTCGGCGGCGCGATCCTCCCCTACGCGGTGGCGGCGAATGCCGTGCCGATCATCGCCTTCGCCCCGATCACCAACGCCTGGTTCGGGGCGCTGAACCCGTCCTCGAAGATGGCGATCGCGGCGATCCTCTGCTACTTCCCGCTGCTCGTGAACACCCTCCGCGGCCTCACCTCGGTGCGCCCGTCGTCACTCGAGCTGATGCGGTCGTACGCCGCCGGGGAGCTGGAGATCTTCCGCCGCGTCCGGATTCCCAGCTCACTGCCGTACGTGTTCACGGCCTTGAAGGTCGCGACCGTGCTTGCGATGATCGGCGCGGTCGTGGGCGACTACTTCGGGGGCACACAGGAGGCACTCGGCATCCAGATCCGCGCGTCGGTCGGGATCTTCCAGCTCGACCGGGCCTGGGCGCTGATCGTGGTCGCGAGCGTGATCGGGATCGCGTTCTACGCCACGGTCGGGATCGTCGAGCGCTTCGCGCTCAGCTGGCACGCGTCGACACGGTCGGAACACGAATGACCACCAGGAGAGGGAGGCACTCCATGAGGAAACGCATGGCGGTCGCCGCACTCGTCGTCCTCACCGCGATCGCGGTGGCTTCGACGATGACGGCGACCTCGAGCGGCAGCGTGAAGAAGGACAAGGTCACGCTCCAGCTCAAGTGGGTCACGCAGGGTCAGTTCGCCGGCTACTACGCCGCCCTGGCGAACGGGCTCTACGACAAGTACGGGCTCGACGTCACGATCAAGCCGGGCGGCCCGGACATCATCCCCGAGCAGGTCGTGCTCGGCGGGCAGGCGCAGTTCGGCATCGACTGGCTGCCGTCGCTGATGGCGACGCGCGACAAGGGCGGGGACCTCGTCAACATCGCCCAGGTCTTCACCCGCAGCGGCCTGACCGAGATCACCTGGAAGGACACCGGCCTGTCGAGCTTCTGCAAGCTGAAGGGCAAGAAGGTCGGCGTCTGGCTCGGGGGCAACGAGTTCGAGCAGTTCGCCGCGCTCAAGAAGTGCGGGATCGACCCGAACTCGAAGAGCGACGTGACGATCGTCGCCCAGCCGTTCGACATGCAGCTCTTCCTGAAGCGGCAGATCGACGCCGCCTCGGCGATGACCTACAACGAGCTGGCGCAGGTGCTCGAGGTCAAGAACCCGAAGACGGGCAAGCTCTACCAGCTCTCCGACCTGAACGTCTTCCCGATGGAGAAGCAGGGGACGGGCATGCTCGAGGACGGGATCTTCGTCAAGGGCTCCTGGATCAAGGACAAGAAGCACCAGGACATCGCGAAGCGGTTCCTGGCGGCGTCCTTCGCCGGGTGGGCGTGGTGCCGCGACCACCTGGCCGGCTGCACGAAGGACGTGCTCGACAACGGGCCGACGCTCGGCCAGGGTCACCAGACGTGGCAGGTGAACGAGATCAACGCGCTGATCTGGCCCGCGCCGAAGGGGATCGGGGTGATGGATCCGGTCTCCTACAAGCGGACCGCGCAGATCGCGCAGACGTTCAAGATCATCAAGAAGGCGCCGTCGGCGGCGACCTACCGCGCGGATCTCGCGAGAGCGGCGGTGGCGATGCTGAAGAAGGCGAAAGTGGACGTCTACGGACGGACGTGGCACAAGGCCAAGGTCAAGGTCACGCCCGGTGGTAAATAGCAGGTAGAGCAGAACCGAGCCGAGAAGGGAGATTCGCGATGTCCGTACTGATCAAGGGTGGACGAATCGTCACCGCCGCCGACGACTACGTCGGCGACATCCTGGTCGAGGGCGAGCGGGTCTCCCTGATCGGCGAGTCGCTCGCCGACGTCGGCGCCGACCGCGTGATCGACGCCGCCGGCAAGTACGTCCTGCCGGGCTGCGTCGACCCGCACACGCACCTGGAGATGCTCTGGCGGGGGCACACGACCGTGGACGACTTCTTCCACGGCCACGCCGCGGCCGCGTTCGGGGGGACGACCACGCACGTCGACTTCTGCATCCAGGGGAAGGGGCAGACCTACGCGGAGGCGCTGGAGATCTGGCATGCCAAGCGCGAGGGCAAGGCGCTGATCGACAACGGCTTCCACATGATCGTCACCGACATCGAGAGCGGGACGCTCGAGGAGCTGGCGACGCTGCCCGAGGAGCATGGGGTCACGTCCTACAAGCTGTTCATGGCCTACAACGACTCGCTCCGCGCGAGCGACGAGACGTTGTTCAAGGTGATGCAGGTGGCACGCGAGACCGGCGCGCTCGTGATGGTGCACGCCGAGAACGGCGACGCGATCGAGGTGCTGATGGCGGACGCGGTCGAGGCGGGGAGGCTGTCGCCGCTCGACCACGCCCTGACGCGGCCGCCCGAGGTCGAGGGCGAGGCGACGAACCGCGCCATCCACCTCGCGCGGGTGGCGGGCTGCCCGCTGTACGTCGTGCACGTCTCCTGCAAGGAGTCGCTCGAGCCGATCAAGATCGCCCGCGAGAAGGGCTGGAACGTCTGGGGCGAGACGTGCACGCAGTACCTGTTCGTCGACATCTCGTTCCTCGAGCGCGAGTACCTCGAGGCGTCGAAGTTCGTCTACACCCCGCCGCCGCGCCCGAAGGACAACCAGGAGATCCTCTGGAGCGCGGTCCGCTCGAACATCCTCCAGGGCATCTCCACCGACCACTGCGCCTGGTCAACGGAGCAGAAGGAGGGCGGCCGCGACGACTTCCGGCTGATCCCGAACGGCGCCGGCGGGATGGAGAACCGGCTGCACATGATCCACACGTTCGGCGTCCGCGAAGGCCGGATCACGCTGAACCGGATGGTCGAGCTCCTGAGCGCGAACCCGGCGAAGCTGTTCGGGATGTACCCGAGAAAGGGCACGATCGCGGCGGGCTCGGACGCGGACATCGTCATCTTCGACCCGGAGAAGAAGCTGACGATCTCGGGCGCGACCCACCACTCGGCCTCGGAGATGAACATCTTCGAAGGCACCGAGGTGACGGGGGCACCGGAGATCGTCCTCCGGCGCGGCGAGGTGATCGTCGAGGGCGAGGAGCTGCTCGCGAAGCCCGGATCGGGTCAGTTCGTCAAGCGTGCGAAGTTCGGCCAGGAGCTCGCTCCGGCGCCTGCGCCGGCGGCGGCCTAGAGCGCCCGGCTCCGCCGTCCGTCCGGGTAGGATCGCTGCCGATGAGCGCGACGGCGCCCGCAGTCGGTGATTTCGAAGAGCGGTGGCTCGCCGCCGGGCCGGCGCCTCGCGGCCGCGGATCGGTTCGGGTCATCTGCGTTCGCGTCGCCGACGGGGTGCACGAGACCCCCGAGCGGGCGGAGCTGACGGTCGGCGGCGGGCTCGAGGGCGACCGCTGGGCTCTCGGCGAGCGGCCGAGCCTCGACGCCCAGATCACGCTGATGAACGTGCGCGTGACCGAGCTGATCGCACGCGAAGGCCAGCCGCTCGACCTGCCGGGCGACAACTTCCAGGTCGACCTCGACCTCTCCGAGGAGGCGCTGCCCGTCGGCACGCGGCTCCGGATCGGGACGGCGCTGCTCGAGGTCTCGCCGGCACCGCACACCGGCTGCAAGAAGTTCCGCGAGCGCTTCGGCCTCGACGCGCTCACGTGGGTGAACGCGAGCGAGGGCCGCCGCCTGCGCGGAGTGAACTGCCGTGTCGTCGAAGGGGGCACGGCCCGCGTCGGCGACGCCGTCGAGATCGTCACCACCTGATCATTTCGGACATGGCAGGGGTCTGACCCCTTCACGGGCCCGAGCGCCGTGGCCGTTTCAGACCAGCCGAACACTTTTCCCCTGCTCCCGCCGCGTCACACTCTCGTGCGCACTGTTAAGGGGTCTGACCCCGGCCGTGTCCGGTTCGGGCGGGGTCCGCGGTCCTAGGGCCCGGCTCGGTACACGCGGCCGGGGAGCTCGCGGCCGAGCTTCCCCTCCAGCCAGCGCGCGATCCCGAGCAGGACGTCGAGGTCGACACCCGTCTCGATTCCCTCGCCGTCGAGCAGGTAGACGAGGTCCTCGGTGGCGACGTTGCCGGTCGAGCGCGGCGCGAACGGACAGCCGCCGAGCCCGCCGATCGAGGCGTCGAGGACGGTCGCGCCCTCCTCGAGCGCGGCCAGGGCGTTCGCGAGCGCGGTGCCGCGCGTGTCGTGCAGGTGAACTCCCACTCGCTTCGACAGCTTCGCCGTCGCAGCGACCAACGACCGCACCCGGCGCGGCGTCGCAACCCCGATCGTGTCCGCCAGGACGACTTCGTCCGCGCGCCGGAGCCGACGCGCAATGTCTTTCACCCGGCCGGGATCGACGGCGCCCTCGAAGGGACAGCCGAACGCGACCGAGATCGTCACCGTCGCGCGGATTCCGTCGTTGCGTGCGCGGTCGAGAATCGCGCTGCACGCCTCGACCGACTGCTCGACCGTCCGGTTCGCATTGCGCTCGTTGAAGGCCTCGGTCGCGGCCAGCGTCAGGTGCACCTCGCCGAGCTTCGTCGCCGCGAGCCGGTCGTAGCCGTGCTCGTTGAGGACGAGGCCCGCGAACGTGGCGCCCTCGCGGTCGTGAAGCCGGTCGACGACCTCCTCGGCGTCCTCCATCTGCGGCACGCGGTCGCCGCGGACGAAGCTGACCGCCTCCACCCGCGGCAGCCCGGCCGCCGCGAGCCGGTTGCAGAGGTCGGCGCGCACGCGCGGGTCGAGCACGTCCGGCTCGTTCTGGAGTCCGTCGCGCGGCCCGACGTCGCAGATCGTCACCATCGCTCGACATCATCCCTGACGGAAAGAGAGAGCCAGGCGGTCATCCGATCCTGCCCACGGTTCGAAGGAGACATGTCCAGGGGTCTGACCCCTGGACATGTCCGAAATGGTCAGCGTGTCTGCGGGAACCCCAGGTCGACCTTCGAGGTCGCCGGGTCCGGCCAGCGGGACGTGACCACCTTGCCGCGGGTGTAGAAGTCGACGCCTTCCGGCCCGTAGATGTGCCGGTCGCCGAAGAGGCTCGCCTTCCAGCCGCCGAACGAGTAGTACGCAACCGGCACCGGGATCGGCACGTTCACGCCGACCATGCCCGCCTGGGCGTCGAACTGGAACTGGCGGGCGACGCCGCCGTCGCGGGTGAAGATCGCCGCGCCGTTCCCCCACGGGTTCTCGTTCACGAGCCGGACGCGCCTCGTCGTAGGTGCCCGCCCGGACGACCGAGAGCACCGGCCCGAAGATCTCGTCGCGGTAGCAGTCCATCTCGGGCGTCACCTCGTCGATCAGCGAGACGCCGAGGAAGAAGCCGTCGCCCTCGATCTCGAGCTCGCGGCCGTCGGCGACGCACCTTCGCGCCCTGCTCGGCCGCGGAGTCGAGGTACGAGGCGACCTTGTCGCGGTGCTCGCGGGTGATCAGCGGGCCCATCTCGCTGTCCGGCTCGAGGCCCGGAGCCGACCTTCACCTTCGGCAGCCGCTCCTGGATCGCCTCGATCAGCGGCTCGGCGGCGTCGCCGACCGTGACCACGACCGAGACGGCCATGCAGCGCTCGCCGGCCGAGCCGTAGGCGGCGCTGACAGCGGCGTCGGCGGCCATGTCGATGTCCGCGTCGGGCAGGACGAGCATGTGGTTCTTCGCCCCGGCGAGCGCCTGCACGCGCTTGCCGCGCGCCGTGCCCTGTCTCGTAGACGTACTTCGCGATCGGCGTCGAGCCGACGAAGCTGACCGCGGCGACGTCCGGGTGCTCGACCAGCCGCGTCGACCGCGACCTTGTCGCCGTGGATGACGTTGAAGACGCCGTCCGGCAGGCCCGCCTCCTTGAGCAGCTCGGCCGTGTAGATCGACGCGGACGGGTCCTTCTCGGAGGGCTTGAGCACGAACGTGTTCCCGCAGGCGATCGCCGGCGCCCACATCCACATGGGCACCATCGCCGGGAAGTTGAACGGCGTGATCCCGGCGACGACGCCGAGCGGCTGCCGGATCGAGTAGACGTCGATCCCGGTCGAGACCTGCTCCGAGTACTCGCCCTTGAGCAGGGTCGGGATCCCGCACGCGTACTCGATCACCTCGAGCCCGCGGGTGACCTCGCCCGAGCGCGTCGGAGAGCACCTTGCCGTGCTCGGCGGTGAGCAGCCGCGCGATGTCCTCGCGGTGCTCGTGGACGAGCTCGCGGATGCGGAAGAAGAGCTCGGCGCGGCGCGCGAGCGAGACCGAGCGCCAGGACGCGAACGCCTCCTTCGCGATTCGCGACCGCGGCGTCGATCTCCTCGACCGACGCGAAGTCGACCACGCCGGCCTGCTCGCCCGTCGCCGGGTTCCACACCGGCCCGCTGCGCCCGGAGGTTCCGGGGACGCTCTTGCCGCCGATCCAGTGGTGAATCGGCTTCGCCTGCGGCGGCGCCGCGATCGTCTCGGTCATCGTGCCCTCCTCGAGATTGGCCTCCCGCAGCCTAGCGTGCGTAGGATTGAACCAGATGGCCGTCACGGAGTCGAGACAGGCCGAGGGCGAGACGCGTCGTCGCCGAGGACCGGCAGCACCTGATCCACTCGTGGTCGGTGCAGTCGGCGCTCGAACCCGATTCCGGTCGCCGGCGGCGGAGGGCCGCTACTTCTGGGACTACGCGGGCAAGCGGTACCTCGACTTCGCCGCGCAGCTCGTCAACCTCTCGCTCGGCCACCAGCACCCGCAGCCTCGTCGCCGCGATCAAGGAGCAGGCCGACCGCCTCTGCACGATCGCGCCGCGGACTGGCGAACGACAAGCGCTCCGAGCTCGCGCGCCTGGTCGCCGAGGTGATGCCCGGCGACCTGAACCGCACGTTCTTCACGAACGGCGGCGCGGAGGCGAACGAGAACGCGATCAAGCTCGCGCGCTGGGTGACCGGACGGCACAAGGTGATCGCCCGCTACCGCTCGTACCACGGGGCGACCGCCGGCGCGGTCACGCTCACGGGCGATCCGCGGCGCTGGCCCGCGGAGCCGGGCATCCCGGGTGTCGTCCGCATGTTCGACCCGTACACGTACCGCTGCCCGGCCGGCCACCCGGACCCCTGCCCGGTCTGCTCGGGCGGCCCGCACCTCGAGGAGATCCTCATGTACGAGGGGCCGCACACGGTCGCGGCCGTGATCCTCGAGACGGTGACGGGCACGAACGGGATCATCGTCCCGCCGGACGGCTACCTGCAGTCGATCCGCGAGGTCTGCGACCGGCACGGGATCCTGCTGATCCTGCGACGAGGTGATGGCCGGCTGCGGGCGCACCGGCCGCTGGTTCGCCTGCGACCACTGGGACGTCGTCCCGGACATCATCACCACGGCCAAGGGGATCAACTCCGGCTACGTCCCGCTCGGCGCGATGACCGTGCGCGACCACGTCTACGACTCGATCAAGGACCGCTTCTTCGCCGGCGGGCTCACCTACTCAGCGGACATCCCGCTCGCCTGCGCGGCCGGTGTCGCCTCGATCGAGGCGTTCCGCGAGGAGGGCGTGGTCGAGAACGCCGCCGAGAGGGCGACGTACCTGCGCGAGGCGCTTCCGCGGCTCGCCGAGCGAGCACCCGCGTCGGCGACGTGCGAGGGCTCGGCCTCTTCTGGGGCCTCGAGCTGGTTCGCAACCGCGACACCCGCGAGCCGCTCGTCCCGTTCAACGCCGGCGGCGAGGCCGCCGAGCCGGTCGCGCGGATCACGAAGGAGTGCCTCGAGCGCGGGCTCTACCCGTTCGTGCACTGGAACGTCTTCGCGATCACGCCGCCGCTGACGATCACCCGCGGGGAGCTCGACGAGGGTCTCGAGATCGTCGACGAGGCGCTCGCGATCGCGGACGAGTACGCGACGGGCTAGCCTCGCGGCATGAAGGCCGGGGGGGAGCGCGCGCGGCGGCTCGGCCCGTGGGCCGCGCTGACGGCGGATCGTCGGCGGCTCGGCCGGGCTCCTCGCGGTCGGCACCTCGCGCGTCCACGAATGGGTGGTGATGACGGACGAGCTGCTGTACGCGAAGCTCGCCCGCCACATCGGCGACACCGGCTCGCCGCTGTCCCGACGCTGCACGGACGAGCACGTCGGCTTCCTCGGCGTCGTCTACCCGATCCTGCTCGTCGCCGCTCTACGGGCTGCTCGACCCGGTGTCGGCCTTCGACGCCGCCCACGTCCTCAACGCGGTGCTGTTCGCGAGCGCGGCGATCCCGCTGTTCCTGCTCGCGCGGCGGCTGGCGCCGGTCGCCTGTGCGCTCGCCGTCGCGCTGCTCGTGGTCGCGATCCCGTGGGCGGTCGCCGCCGCGTTCGTGATGTCGGAGGCGGCGGCCTACCCCGTGTTCCTGTGGGCCGTGCTCGCCCTGCACGTCGCCGTGAGCGAGCCGTCGCCGCGCCGGGACGCCCTCGCGATCGGAGCGCTCGCGCTCGCGTACTTCACGCGCCCGCAGTTCCTCTTCCTCGCGCTCGTGCTGCCGCTCGCGGCGCTGCTCGTGTCGGGCCCGCCGCGGCGCCCTCGTCGGTCACCGGGTCATCGGCGGCGTCTACGCGCTCGCCGTGCTCGCGGTCGTGCCGCTCGCCGCCCTCGGCGAGGCGCACCGGCTGCTCGGGGACTACGGCGTGACGGCGACGCACGGCTCGCTCCTGCCGGCCGGCGTCTGGAAGTCGGCGGCGCTCCACCTGGACGTGCTCGCGGTCGGGCTCGGCGTCGTGCCGTTCCTGCTCGGCGCCGGCTGGGCCTACTCGAGCCTGCGCAGCGGCCCGATCGCGCCTGCGTGCCTTCGCCGCGCTGGCCGCGCTCTGCCTGCCGCTGCTCGCGCTCGAGGCGGCGTCGTACGACCTGCGCTTCGGCGGCCCGGGGGTGATCCGCGACCGCTACGTCTTCTACCTCGCGCCGCTGCTGCTCGCTCGCAACCGCGCTCGCGCTCCAGACGGAGCGCCTGCCGCTGGCCGGGATCGCGGCGGCGACCGCGTTCTTCTCCGGCACGGTCGCCCTCGCCGACTTCACGCCGGTGCCCGGCCTCCTGGTCGACTCGCCCGAGTCGGTGCTGAACGGCGTGATCCACGACGAGTCGGCCGGGCTGCCGGCCGGCGTCTTCGTCGCCGTCTGCGGCGTCGCCCTCGGGCTGATCTGCCTCTCGCTCGCGCTGCTTCCGCGCCCGGCGGTCGTGCTCGGGGTCGCCCTCGCCGTCTTCGCGTTCGGCGGCAGCGTCGCCGGCTACGCCTATCGACCGCCTGCTGACGAGCCGGACGGTGGCGGGCTTCCCGGTCACCGGGCAGCCGCGGGTACGCGACTGGGTCGACCGCGCCTCGTCCGGCCCGGTCGGGCTGCTCGCCTACCCGGTCTCCCGCGACTGGGGCCAGAGCGCCGAGGCGTGGTGGGACGTCGAGCTCTGGAACGACTCGGTCACACGCGCGTACGTCGACCGGCGACGGCACGTTCACGTACACGCCGTTCCCCACGTCGGCCCTCCGGCTCGACTTCGCAACAGGCCTGTTCGCAGAGACGAAGGGGGCACCGCCGTACCTGTTGCGGTCTCGCCGCCGACTCACGGTTCGCACCTGCCGGCTCCCGCGCGGCCGCGAACGCCGGCCTCGAGCTGTGGGCGGTCGACCGGCCGTACCGGGCGTTGTGGGCGACCCGGGGGCTGGACGTGGACGGGTGGACGCAGCCGGGCAGCCCGGCCGCGATCCGCGTGTACGCGACGCCCGGCGGGCCCTCCGAGCAGGCGCACGTGTCCGTGTCGCTCGACTCGCCGCCGGAGGCGACCGGCGCCGACCTCGTTCCGGCTTCGCCGGCGCAGCCGGCTCGGTCGACGCCGGCACGCGGGCGACGGCGGAGACGACGGTCTGCGTCCCGGCCGGCGGCCATGCCGACGTGCGGCTCGTCAGCGACCGGGCGGCGACGATCGCCGGCCCACCGCTCGGCCCGGAGCCGGGCCCGCCCCGCGACGTCGGCGTCGCCGTGTCGGGCGTGGAGATCGAGCGCACCGGCGCCTGCTGACGGGCCATACGATTGGCCGCGGTGCCACGCATCTTCGCCTCCCGCCACTTCCCGGTGCGCGTCCGGGCCGAGCTCGAGCAGTCGTTCGAGCTCGATCTGCACGACTCGGAATGGCCGCCGTCCCGCGAGGAGCTGCTCAGCCGCGCGGCCGGGGCCGACGGACTGATGCTGATGCTCACCGACGCCGTCGACGACGAGCTGCTCGACGCCGCCGGGCCGCAGCTCCGCATCGTCGCGAACTACGCCGTCGGGGTGGACAACATCGACCTCGACGCCTGCCGGCGGCGAGGGGTCGTCGTCTCGAACACTCCGGACGTCCTCACCGAGGCGACCGCCGAGCTGACGATCGCGCTGATCCTCGCGCTGCTGCGCAGGGTGGTCGAGGGCGACCGGATGATCCGGGAGCGCCAACCGTGGATCTGGGCTCCGAACCTGATGCTCGGGACCGGGTCTCCGTGGCCTGACTCTCGGCCTCGTCGGCTACGGCCGGATCGCGCAGGAGGTCGAGCGGCTTGCCCTCGCACACGGCATGGAGGTCGTGCACTCGAGCCGCTCCGGCGGGATGCCCCTCGACGAGCTGCTGGCGACCGCGGACGTCGTCTCGCTCCACCTGCCGCTGACCGACGAGTCGCACCATCTGATCGACGCGGCGGCTCTCGCCCGGATGAAGCCAACGGCGGTGCTCGTGAACACGAGCCCGGGGCCCGATCGTCGACGAGGCGGCCCTCGCCGACGCGCTCGGCCACCGGCGCATCGCCGGCGCGGCGCTCGACGTCTTCGAGCACGAGCCCGAGGTGCACCGGTCCTTGCTCGGCCTCGACAAGGTCGTGCTCATCCCCCACCTCGGCTCGGCGACGCTCGAGGCCCGGGAGGCGATGGGGATGCTCTGCGTCGAGGCGCTGCGGGCGGTGCTGCTGGAGGACCGGATCCCGGCGAACGCCGTCTAGGACACGGGCGGACGCCGGTCGCGCCACGGGCGCGCCCGCTCGAGCTGCGCCGAGATCCGCAGCAGCGTCGCCTCGTCCGCCGGGCCGCCGACGAGCTGGACGCCGATCGGCAGGCCGTCCTCGCTCCAGGAGAGCGGCACCGAGACGGCCGGGTGCCCGGTGATGTTCGCGACCTGGGTGAACGGCGTGAACCGCCGCCGCCCGGCGCACCTGCTCCCAGGGATCGGCGTCGGCGAAGCGCTCCGATCGGCACCGGCGGCTGCGCGAGCGTCGGGGTCAGCAGCAGGTCGAAGCCGCCGAGGAACGACGACGAAGCGGCGCGAGAACTCCCGCAGCCCGTCGGCGGCGCTCACGTAGTCGACGGCGCTCGTCTCGCGGGCCGCCTCGGCGAGCGCGCCGGTCATCGGCTCGAAGCAGCTCCGCCGGCCGGCCGTAGAGCGCCGGTCCGACCTGGAAGACCCGCATGAACAGACCGAAGAGCCGCTCGTCCGCCCACGTCGGCGTCGCCTCCTCGACCGAGTGGCCGAGCTCTCCGAGCAGGGCGGCGGCGTCGCGGGCGGCGGCGGCGCATCCGGCGCGACCGGCGCCTCGATCGGCGGCGTCACCGTCAGCGCGATCCGCAGCCGGCCCGGGTCGCGCACCGACCTCCTCGGCGAAGGGCCGCTCGGGCGGCGGCGCCCACCACGGGTCGCCCGGTCTCGTAGCCCGGCCATCACGTCGAGGAGCGCGGCGGCGTCGAGCACGGTGCGGGTCACGGGCGCGCTGGTCGAGAGTCCTTCGAGACCGCCGTACGGCGCCGGCGAGACGCGGCCGCGCGCCGGCTTGAGCCCGAAGAGGCCGCAGCAGGAGGCCGGGATGCGGATCGAGCCGCCGCCGTCCTAGCCGTGCGCCGCCGGCGCGAGCCCGCCGCGACCGCCGCCGCCGCGCCGCCGCTCGACCCGCCGGGCGTGCGCGACGGTGTCCCACGGATTCCGGCACGGCGCCGTTCAGCTCCGACTCGGTGACCGCGGTCGATCCCGAGCTCGGGCGTGTTCGTCTTGCCGAGCACGACGAAGCCGGCCTCCTTCAGCCGCCGGACGACGGCGACGTCGAAGTCCGGGCACGTAGTCGGCGAACGCCCGCGTACGAGAAGGTCGTCCGGATCCCGGCGGTCTCGTTCAGGTCCTTGATCGGCAGCGGGACGCCGCGGAACGGGCCGTCCGGCAGATCGCCGCGCCGCGGCCGCCGTGCCTCCTCAGCGCAGACGGTCACGTAGGCGTTCAGCTCCGGGTCGATCCGCTCGATCCGCTCCAGGTAGGTCTCGACCAGCTCGACGGGCTCGACCTCGCCGCGCCGGACGAGGTCGGCCTGCTCGGTCGCGCTCAGGAAGGCGAGGCCGTCCACTCGCTCCGCTCCTCGATCGTCGACCGCGATCACCGGGCCCGCGGGCGGCTCCGCGCGGTACTGCGGGTACTTGGCGGCGAGCAGCTCCACGGCCCGCCGATCCTCCACGATCCGGGCGGTGCCGCGCAGTCGAACCCACCAGAGCCGCGTCCAGTCCTCGTCGTAGTGGTCGACCAGCACCTCGACCCGCGGGTTCGCCTCGATGTTCCGGAGCCGCGCGAGCCGCCGCGTCCGCTTCGGCTTCTCGTCCACCGCCGTGTAGAGCATGTCGCCGTCGATCGCGAAGCAGATCGGGACGACGTGCGGACGGCCGTCCGGCGCCGACGGTCGCGAGCCGCGCGACCCGCGCGTCGTCAGGCGACGGCAAGGCCCGGCCGGACGAGCCGTCGGCCGGGCGGCGCAGGCGGGCCGTGTCCACCGGCGGGTTGAGCGGCTCTGCGAGCGGCGGCGCGCCGAACGAGGCGGCGACCCGCTCGGGCGGCGGCGTGCCGTAGAGCGTCGTCCGCTGGCGCGGCGTCGCGCCCGGCGGCGCGGATCGCCTCCTCCATCAGCCTCGGGCGGCAGCTCCTGGCCGTGGCTCGCGCCCGCGGCGCGCGAGATCGACTCGTTCATCAGCGTCCCGCCGAGGTCGTTCACGCCCGCGCGGAGGGCGGCGGCGGCGCCGTCGAGGCCGAGCTTCACCCACGATGCCTGGACGTTCGTGATCCACGGGTGCAGCGCGAGCCGTGCGACCGCGTGGACGAGCAGCGCCTCACGGAAGGTCGGGCCGCGCCGCGCCCGGCCCTTCAGGTAGATCGGCGCCTCCATGTGCACGAACGGCAGCGGAACGAGCTCGGTGAAGCCGCCGGTCGCGCTGCTGGAGCTCCCGGATACGGAGCAGGTGGCGCGCCCAGCTCCGAGGCGTGTCGACGTGGCCGAACATGATCGTCGCGGTCGAGCGCAGGCCCGTGCGGTGCGCGGTCTCGTGCACCTCGAGCCACTGCGCGGTCGTCACCTTGTCCGGGCAGAGGACTCGGCGCACCTCGTCGTCGAGGATCTCGGCGGCGGTGCCGGGCAGCGACGCGAGCCCGACGTCGCGGAGTCGCTCCAGGTACGCGTCGAGCGGCTCGCCGAGCGTCGCCGCCCCCTGCCAGACCTCGAGCGCCGAGAACGCGTGCACGTGCAGGTCGGGCAGCTCGCGCTTGATCGCCTCGCAGACCTCGACGTAGTAGTCGCCGTCGAAGCCGGGGTGGATGCCGCCCTGGAGGCAGATCTCGACCGCGCCGCGCTCCCAGGCCTCGTGCGCGCGGCGGACGATCTCCTCGGTCGGGACGACGTAGGCCGGGCCGCGCAGGTTCTCGGCCAGCTTGCCCTTCGAGAAGGCGCAGAAGCCGCAGCGGAAGTAGCAGACGTTCGTGTAGTTGACGTTCCGCGTGACGACGTAGGTGACCTCGTCGCCGTTGACCTCGCGGCGCAGCCGGTCGGCGGCGGCGAGGACGCGGTGCAGCTCCTCGCCGCGGGCGGCGAACAGGCGCGCGACCTCGTCCTCGCCGAGCTCGTCCGGCGCGTGTCGGCCGGCAGCGCGTCGCGGGGCGCGAACGGCGCCGGCGTCTGCGCGCCGGCGAACCAGCCGTCCTCGCGCGCCAGCCCGTCGGCGTCGGAGAGCCGAAGCGCCTGCGTCGAGCACCGGCGGCGCGAGCCAGCGCGGCGTCGAGGAACTCCGGGTAGACGGGCAGCCGCGGCGCGAGCGCGAGCCCGCGCGCCTCGGTCGCCGCCCGCAGCCGCTCGATCTCGGGCCAGGGCGCCTCCGGGTTGACGTGGTCGATCGTCACCGGCGAGACGCCGCCCCAGTCGTCGATCCCGGCGTCGAGCAGGCGCGGGAACTCGTCGTAGCTCAGGTTCGGCGGCACCTGCACGTGCACGTCCGCCGGCAGCACGAGCCGGGCGACCGCCGCCGTCCAGAGCAGGTCGTCGAGCGACGGCTCCGGGTGCGAGGCCATCCTCGTGCCGGGCTTCGCCCTGAAGTTCTGGACGATCACCTCCTGGATGTGGCCGTGCTCCCGGTGCAGGGCGGCGATCGCCTCCAGCGCCTCGATCCGCTCCGCGCGCGTCTCGCCGATCCCGATCAGGATCCCGGTCGTGAACGGAATCGCGAGCTCGCCGGCGAGCCGGATCGTCTCCAGGCGCGCGGCGGGGCGCTTGTCCGGCGAGCCGAAATGCGGGCCGCCGCGCTCGGAGAGCCGGTCGGCGGCCGTCTCCAGCATGAGCCCCTGCGATGCCGTCACCTCGCGCAGCGCGGCCAGCTCGTCGCGGGTCAGCACGCCCGGGTTGGCGTGCGGGAGCAGGCCGGTCTCCTCGAGCACGAGCGCCGCACATGCGCACGAGGTACTCGATCGTCGTCTCGCAACCGAGCGCGGCCAGCTCCTCGCGGGCGACGCGGTAGCGGCGCTCCGGCTTGTCGCCGAGCGTGAACAGCGCCTCCGTGCAGCCGGCGGCGGCGCCGGCGCGGGCGATGTCGAGCACCTCGTCGGGCGTCAGGTACGCGCGCTCGCCGCGGCGCGGCGGACGCGCGAACGTGCAGTAGTGACAGACGTCCCGGCACAGCTTCGTCAGCGGGACGAAGACCTTCGGCGAGTAGGTGACGAGCGTGCCCCCGCGCAGGCTCCGGGCCTCGGCGAGCAGGTCCTCGAGGGGCCGGTCGAGCACATGGTCAGCATACGTCCCGGAGGTAGGCTCGCGGGATGGACGCCCACGTGCTGGTGCCGCTGAAGGCGCTCGACCGCGCGAAGAGCCGGCTCGCCGGCGCGCTCGTCGCCCGAGGAGCGGGCAGAGCTGATGCGGTCGCTGCTCGAGCGGGTCGTCAGCGGCCGTGCACGAGGCCGGAGTCGAGCGCGTGACCGTGGTCACGCCGGAGGCGCTCGACGGTTACGAGGTCTGGCCCGACCGGGGACTGGCCTGGAACGACGCGCTCGCCGCCGCGGCGCGCGAGGTGGTGCGGGCGCCGCTCGTCGCCGTCGATCGCCGCCGACCTGCCGCTGCTCCGCGCCGAGGAGGTGGAGGAGCTGCTGGAGGCGACGCCGGAGCGCGGGATCGCGATCGCCCGCGCGCTCGACGGCGGCACGAACGCGGTCGCGATGCGCCCGCCGGGGCTCGTGCCGACGCGGTTCGGCGAGCCGGGCAGCGCCGCGGTGCACGCGGGACTCGGCGTCGACCACGTCGTCCTCGACCTCCCGGGTCTCGCGTTCGACGTCGACACGCCGGAGGACCTCGCGCGGATGCAGGCCGCATGCCGCTGACGCTCGGCTACAAGGCCTCGGCGGAGCAGTTCCCGCCGCGGCGGCTGCTCGACTTCTCGGTCGAGGCGGAGCGCCACGGGCTCGAGATCGTCGCCGTCTCGGACCACTTCCAGCCCTTCCGGCACACCGGCGGCCACGGCCCGGCGTCGCTGCCCTGGCTCGGCGCGCTGGGCGAGCGGACGGAGCGGGCGCTGCTCGGGACGAGCGTGCTGACGCCGACGCTGCGCTACCACCCGTCGGTCGTCGCGCAGGCGTTCGCGACGCTCGCGTGTCTGAATCCGGGCCGGATCTTCCTCGGCGTCGGCACCGGCGAGTCGATGAACGAGACGCCGGCGACCGGGCTCGAGTGGCCGGGCGCGAAGGAGCGGCGGCTGCGCCTCGCCGAGTCGATCGAGCTGATGCGGCGGCTCTGGACGGAGGAGCGCGTCACGTTCGAGGGCGACTACTACCGCACCGACAAGGCGACGATCTACGACCGGCCCGGACGAGCCGGTGCCCGATCTTCGTCGCCGCCTCCGGGCCGCTGGCGGCGAGGCTCGCGGGCCGGGTCGGCGACGGCTTCATCGTCACGAGCGGCAAGCGGCCGGAGCTCTACGAGGAGCTGAACGCGGCGATGGAGGACGGCGCCCGCGGCGGCCGGGCGCGACCCGGCGGACGATCGTCGCGGATGATCGAGATCAAGGTCTCGTACGACCACGACGCCGAGTACGCGCGCGCACGCCTGCGACTGCTGGGCGCCGCTCGCGCTCACGCCCGAGCAGAAGCGCGACGTCGAGGATCCGATCGAGATGGAGCGACTCGCCGACGAGAACGCCGAGCGATCGCGCAGACGCCGCTTCATCGTCTCGAGCGACCCCGACGAGGTCGTCGAGCGGATCGGCGACTACGTCGCGCTCGGCTTCGACCACCTCGTCTTCCACGCCCCGGGCGAGGACCAGCAGCGGTTCCTCGACCAGTTCGCCGCGGACGTCGTGCCGCGGCTCAGAGCGCGTTACTGAACGCCGCCTCGGCCTCGCGGCCGAAGACGGCGAAGACGACGCGGCGGAGGGTCTGCGGCTCGAACGCCCGCGCCTCGGCGACCATGATCCGGGCGCACTCGTCGAGCGGGAAGCCGCCGACGCCGGTGCCGAACGCCGGCAGCGCGAGCGACTCGGCGCCGAGCCCGTCGGCGACCTCGAGCGTCCGGCGCGTCGCGCGCCGGATCGCGTCCGGCGCTCGTGACTGCAGGTCCTGCCCCATCACCGCCGCGTGGATCACCCACCGCGCCGGCAGCCGTCCCGCGCCGGTCGCGACGGCGTCGCCGACCTCGATCGGCCCCTTCGCCACCGCCTCGCGCTCGATCTCCTCGCCGCCGGCGCGCTTGAGCGCGCCCGCGACGCCGGACCCCATCCAGAGCCCGTTGTTCGCCGCGTTCGCGACCGCGTCGACCGCGAGTGCGGCGATGTCGCCGTCGACCACCTCGAACGTGAGCCCCACCCCGAGCAGGGTAGCCGCTCGTAACACTGTGTTACTTGCTCGGATCCCGCCGAAAGTGAGCTGCACAGGCGGGTCTCCCCGCCCTTCGTAACACTGTGTTACTTGGTTCGACTCGGCTCGTTGGGGACGAGCGGACGTGGGCCCTACTGCGACGATGTGGAGCGCCAGGCTCGCCTGGTTCGCGATCCCGGCGAGCAGGCGCAGCTTCCGCTCCGGGAACCCTCGGGTGCGGCGGCGGCGACGCAGCCGATCCGGCCCGAGGGAAGCACGACCGGCGCGACTGCGAGCGGGTCGTCGCCGACCGGGACCATGGTCGACCGAGCCGGGCTCGAGCACGAACGGCTCGCCCCGCTCGAGCGCGCGGCGCGTGCCGCCGAACTCGACCACGCTGCCGATCGGCACGATCGGCACCGCTCCGTCCTCGCGCCAGGCGGCCTCGATCTGCGAACGAGCCCGGGCGGCCGCGCTCGAGCCAGAGCCAGGTGCGCGGCGAGCCGAGCATCTCGCCGGCCAGCTCGACGATCCGCCGCTGAAGCTCGTCCCTGGTGCCGGCACCGGCGAGCCGGCGCGAGAACTCGAGCAGCGCGCTCGCAACTCGGCGCTCTCCTGCTCGGACTGGAGCAGCACGGACTTCTGGAGCGCGACCGAGGCGCGGTAGGCGAGCCCCTCGAGCAGGCGCAGACGCTCGTCGGTGAAGTGGGGCAGGCCCGCGGCCGGAGCCCGCACGGTGATCCAGCCGCGAATGCCGTAGTCCGGCCTGCAGCGGCGCGATTGCGCACGCCTGGAGGCTCGATCCCCTCCGCCTCGGCGGCGAAGATCTGCGTCGATCTCGCCCGCGTCGAGCAGGAAGGGCGTCTTGCGGCCGTCGACAAGGGTCGCTGCCGCCGCCCGCCCGACGCGAAGCCCGACGACGCCGGCCGCGGACGGGTCGTCGCGCATAGCCGACCGCGGCCAGACAGCGGAAGTTCGCCGCGTGCTGGTCCTCGATCCAGACCGAGCACTGCGTCGACGCCCATCAACCTCGCCACCGTCCGGACGGTCTCGCCGCCGATCTCGTCCGCCGTCGAGTGGGCCTCGGAGACCACGTCCGCGAACTCGAGCCACGCCTTCGCGTTGTCCGCCTCCCGCCGCAGGGACGTCGTAGAGGCGGGCGTTCTCGAGCGCGACCGACGCGTGACCGGCGAGCACCTCGAGCAGGCGGAGATCGTCCTCGTCGAACTGGCCGATCGCCGAGCTTGGACATCATGATCACGCCGATCACGCGGTGGCCGTAGCGGAGCGGTACGGCCGCGAGCGACTCGTCCCGGCCGGTTCTCGGTGACCTGGACGCAGACGTCCGACTCGCAGGCGTTCGGAACGAGCATCGCCTTGCCGGTCTCGGCGACGTGGCCGGTCAGGCCCTCGCCGAGCCGCGAGTACCGAGCGGCCTGGCCGGGTCCGTCGAGGTTCCCGCGGACGGCGACCGGCCCGAGCACGCTCGCCGTCGAGAAGGTAGACGCAGCAGTTGTGGTAGTCGACCAGGATTCGCAGCTCGTCGACGATCGCCTCGCCGATCTCGCTGACGTCGTTGAGCCGGTTCAGCTTGCGGGCGAGGCTCTGGAGCATCTTCAGGTGCGCGATCGAGCGGACGTCCCGGCCCTGCACGTCGTCGGCCGGACGTTCGGCGCCCGCCTCCTCGAAGACGACCACCCGGTCCTTGCCCTGCGCCTTCGCGGTCATCATCGCCGCCTCGGCGCAGGCGACCAGCTCGCGCGCGTTCATCGCGTGCTCCGGGCCGAACGCGACGCCGATCGAGAGCGTGATCTCGCCGATCGACTCGGCCGGGGTGTTCGACCAGGCTCTCCTTCAGGCGCGCCGCGAGCCCGAGCGCGTCGGTGGGGGTGCAGGAAGGCAGGATCACGGCGAACTCCTCGCCGCCGACGCGGCAGACGGTGTCCGAGCCGCGCACGGTCGCGCGCAGCACGTCGGCCAGGATCTGCAGCAGATGGTCGCCCTCGCCGTGACCGCAGACGTCGTTGACCCGCTTGAAGTCGTCGATGTCGAGCATCAGCAGCGCAACGGTGTCGTGAGCCCGGCTCGCGCGCTGGAGCTCGGCGCGCAGCCGCTCGTGGAAGTACCGGTGGTTGTAGAGGCCGGTCAGCGAGTCCGTGTGCGCGAGGTGCTCGAGCCGCGCGCGAATCTGAGCGTTGTCGAGGGCGAGCGCGGCCGCGTCGCCGAACCAGCGGGCGAGCTCGAACTCGTCCTCGTCGAAGCACGCGTCTTCTCCGACGCGGTAGATGTTCAGGGCGCCTTTCAGCGGATCCGCGGGCGATCAGCGGGCACGGTGATCAGCGCCTCCGGGTCGGGGGGCGTGCCGGGAACGAAGGAGACGCGCGGGTCGAGGTGCGCTGCGTTGACGAGCACCGGGCTGCGATGGACGACCGCCCAGCCCGGTGATCCCCTCGCCCGTAGTCGATCCTGCTCTCGAGCACCTCCTTTGCCCAGGTGCCGCCGGCGAACACCGGCACGAGCTCGCGCTGCTTGTCGTCGGCCTCGTAGATGTGCAGGTCGTGGTAGGGGACGAGCTCGCCGAGCGTCTCGGCCATCCGCTCGAGCAGCGCCTCCGGGTTCTGCTCGGAGAGGACGTCGTGGAAGACGGCGGCCAGCCGCCGGTACGACTCGACGAGCCCTTCGGCACGCGCCGAGGGGTCGTCCCGGATCCGACGGCGGGATCGGGGATGAGCGCAGCGTTGACGCCACCGTTCTTCCCGGTATCGGCAGCACCCTGCGGATCGATTACGGCATCCGGGATGGACGGTCGTCCCTCGATCGAGGGACGACGACGGTCCTTTTTTGCGCAGTCAGCGGAAGAGATCCTGCTCGGCAGGCATCACGAGGTCACGGGCGACACCGTCTCCCGCGACCGTCGAGCCCACGGACGACCGCGGCCGGGATCCGGTCGGTCTTGCCCATGGCCAGCTCGGCTGCGGCCGCGATCTCGTCGGCGACGGCGACGACGGTCGAGTGCAGCTCGTAGCCGGCCGGATCGCGCAACCCGCGCAGGTCGCGCAGCACCTCGATCCCGGCGGCGCCGATCGCGACGTTCGCGATCCCGAGCCGCCACGCCCGCCCGAAGGTGTCGGTGACGATCACGCCGACGCGTGCGACCGGTGCGCTCGGCGAGCGCCGCCCGCAGCCGCCGCGCGGATGCGTCGGGATCCACCGGGAGGAGCACGACCGTGTCGGCCGCCGGCGCATTGGATGCGTCCACCCCCGCGGAGGCGCAGACGAAGCCGTGCCGGGTCTCGGCGATCACGAGCGGCGGGCGGCTGCGGACCACCCGCGCCGACTCTCGGAGCACGACCTCGGCGCGCCGCGGGATCGCCGTCCCGGCCGGCGAGCGCCCGCGCGCTCGGGCGACGGCTCGACGCCGTCGAGCGCGACCACGCGACCCTCCGCCTTCGAGACCGACCTTCTGCGCGACGCAGACGACGTCCCCGTCCTCGAGCTCGACCGCGCCCGCGACCAGCGCGGCGAGGTCGTCGCCCTCGGCGATCTCCGGCAGGCCCTCGACCGGGATGACCTGCATCACTCGCGCATCACGCCGCCGCGGGCGGCCTCGAGCACCGACTCGGCGAGCAGTCGAGCGGTGCGGCGGTCCTTCATCAGCGTCCGCGTGACGTGCGGACGGACGCGCACCTCCTCGAGCGCCTTCGCCCCGGCGGCGTCGGCCTGGTCGATCACGAGCGCGTCGAGCAGCCCCGGGTAGCAGCGCGCGACGTGCGCCGGGCGAGGTGCCGCCTGCGAGCCGCCTCAGCATCCGGTCGGCCGGCCCCTTCACGGCCTTGCCCCCGATCACCGGGCTGACGGCGACGACGGGCGTCCGCTTCCGCTGCACGGTCACGCGGATCGCCTGGACGGCGAGGATCGGCCAGATCGAGATGTACGGGTTGCTCGGCGCGATCACGACCAGCGACGCCTCCTCGATCGCCTCGAGCACTCCCGGGGCGGGCCTGGCGAAAGCGGCGCCCTCGAAGCGGAGACCGTCGACCTTGTCCCGCGCACCCCGCCCGACGAACCACTGCTGAAGCGAAAACTCGCCGGCGGGCGTCTCGACGATCGTCCGGAGACGATCGTCGGTCGCGGGGATCAACCGGGTCTCGACGTGGAGGGCGGCGGCGATCCGGGCGGTGACGGCGGAGAGCGGCTCGCCGGCCCGGAGCGCCTTCGTCCGGACGAGGTGGAGGCCGAGGTCGCGGTCGCCGAGCTGGAACCAGGTCTCGTCGTCACCGAGCTCCTTCGCGGTGTCGAGCGCGTTCCAGGTCTCGCGGCGGCGGCCCCAGCCGCGCTCCTCGTCGTTCACGTCGGCGAGCGTGTAGAGGAGGCTGTCGAGGTCCGGCGAGACGGCGAGACCGAGGATCTCCTCGTCGTCGCCGACGTTGCCGATCACCGTCACCTCGGCGCGGCCCGACCAGGTCGACGAGGCCGCGGACGAACCGCGCGCCGCCGACGCCGCCGGAGAGGACGACTACCTCCGCCATCGCGCGGTGACACTACCTTCGTGGCCTCGCAGGAGCATCTCGAGAACCGGGCGATCGCCGCCCGGCTCGAGTCGTTCGCGACCCTGCTCGAGCTGGCGGGCGCGAGCCCGTACTCGGCCCGCGCCTACCGGCGCGCGGCCGACCTGATCCGCACGACGGAGGCGCCGGTCGCCGGCCTGATCCGGGCCGGCCGCGTCCGCGAGCTGCGCGGGATCGGACGCGGGATCGAGGGCCGGCTGAAGGAGCTCGTCGAGACCGGCGAGATCGCCGAGCTCGAGGAGCTCGAGCGGGAGGTGTCACCCGACCTCGTCGGGCTCGGCCGCTACCTGGGCATCGGCGCCCGGCAGGCGGTCGAGATCGCCCGTACGCTCGGCGTCCGTACCCCCGCCGGGCTGCGCGAGGCGGCTGTAGCCGGCCGCCTGCGCGAGGTGCGCGGGATCGGGCCGCAGAAGGAGGCCAAGCTGCTGGCCGCTCTCGACCGGGTGGAGCGAGCCGAGGCCGCCGCGCGGTCTGCTGATCCACCGGGCGCAGCGGCTGCTGGCCGAGATCGCCGAGCCGCTCGGCGGAACCCCGGCCGGCGATCCGCGCCGCTACCGGGACGCAAGTGAACGCTTCGCGGTCGTCGTCGCCGCCGCCGACCCGGTGCCGGTGCTCGACGCGTTCGAGGCGCTGCCGGCGATCGTGGCCGTGCTCGACCGCGCCGGCCGCCGGGCGCACGGCGTCACCGTCGAGGGCGTTCCGGTCGAGCTCGTCGTCGCCGACCCCGCCCGGTTCGGCACCGAGCTCGTACGCGCGACCGGCTCGCCCGCCTACGTCGCCGCGCTCGAGCCGCTGCCGGACGCCCCCGACGAGGAGGGCGTCTACCGCGTACTCGGGATCCCGTCCTGCCCGCCGGAGCTCCGCGAGGAGCCGTTCCGGGGCAAGCCGCCGGCGCTGGTCGAGCTCGCGCAGGTCCGCGGCGACCTGCACTGCCACACGACGTGGTCGGACGGAACGGCGAGCGTCGTTGAGATGGCCCTGGCCGCGATCGAGCGCGGTTACGAGTACCTGGCGATCTGCGACCACACGCCTGCGGTCGGCGCCGTCCGCGGCCTGACCGCCGACGACCTTCGCCGGCAGGCGCTCGAGATCGCCGAGGCGAACGAGGCGCTGGCGCCGTTTCGCGTCCTGCGCGGAACGGAGTGCGACATCCTCCCCGACGGCCGCCTCGACCTGCCCGATTGGATCCTCGCCGAGCTCGACTGGGTGCAGGCGAGCGTCCACGGCGGGCAGCGGCTGCCGACGCGCGAGCAGACGAAGCGGGTCGAGGAGGCGCTCCGCAACCCGTACGTGAGCTGCCTCTCGCACCCGAAGGGCCGGTACGTGAACCGGCGGCCCGAGAACGAGCTCGACGTCGACCGGCTGGTCGAGGTCGCGCTGGAGGAGGGGGTCGCGCTCGAGGTGAACGGCCTCCCCGACCGGCTCGACCTGCGCGACGTCTACGTCCGGCAGGCGGTCGAGGCGGGCGTGGCGCTCGTCTGCTCGACCGACGCGCACTCGACCCGCGGGCTCGGGAACATGGAGTTCTCGGTCGCGACCGCGCGGCGGGGCCGGGCGGCCGCTGCGGACGTGCTCAACACGCGGCCGCTAGATTCCGTCCTCCATGGACGTCGAGCGCTTCGCGACCGCCCTGCCTGAGCTCTTCGACGACTTCCCGCGCTCGCCGGAGCCGCGGGGGCGCCGCTTCGACGACGTGATCCGCGGCATCCCGAACCTGGCCGAGGAGAACGTGCTCGCGCTGCTCAACCTCGCCGCCTCGCTGCTGCCGCCGGGCGAGAGCTACGTCGAGGTCGGGACGTACCACGGCGCCAGCCTGATCGGCGCGATGCGCGGCAACACGGGCGACTTCGTCGCCGTGGACGCGTTCACGTTCGGGCCGACCGAGACGAAGGGGCGGGAGCTGCCCGCCGCCGACCGGGCGGCGCTCGAGGAGAACCTGCGCCGGTTCGGCTGCGAGGGCGCGACGATCCTCGAAGGCGACGCGTTCGAGCTGCTCGAGGGCGGAGCGCTCGGCGACCGCCGGGTCGGCGTCTACTACTACGACGGGCCGCACGACCGCGAGGCGGAGCTGCGCGGCCTGCGGGCGGTCGGCCCCTGGCTCGCCGAGGAGGCGCTGATCGTGGTCGACGACCACGACTGGGAGCGCGTGTCCACGGCCGTCCAGGAGTACCTGGCCGGCGAGCCCGGCGCACGGCTCCTCTTCGAGATCCCCGGCGAGGACCGCGGCCACCCGCAGTGGTGGGAGGGCGTCGCGGTGCTGCGGCCGGCGCTCCTAGCCGCCCACGGCGCGGCCCGGGCCCGACACCGTCCACTCGGTCAGGTCGTACCAGTGCGAGCCCTTCAGGGCCTCGACCACGCGCGGGTCGGTGTGCCGGGCGAAGAAGACGTGCCGGTCGACGTCGCAGCAGATCTCGGCCTCGTCGAGGTTGAGCCCGGGGATCTGCATCAGCGCCTCGGCGGGCAGCTGCGCCTGCCGGACGAGTAGTGCTTGAACTGGAGGTCGGGCGCGATCTCCATCAGCTCGGGCCAGTCGGGGCACATCTGGTAGCTCATCGTCCTCCTATCTCGCGGCGTGCCCGCTTCCTGCAACGACCACCTGCCTGCCAGCAGGACCGGGCCTCGCGCCGGCTGCGCCCGGGTAGACGACGAAACCGGACCCCGTCGTCCAGCCAATGGTAGAGCCGCTGTCCAGACGCGGTCGGCGAGCTCGAACCGGAGCCGGAACCGGCCGTCGGCGAGCGGCGGCCGGTCGACGTCGAAGCGGAGCACGCGCTCGCCGGGCGCCTCCTCCCAGCCGAGCTCGGCGGTGTCCTGCGCCGTCGCGGCCGAGCAGGAGCCCGGCCTCGTCGCGGAGCTCGAGCGAGACGACGCGGCGGCGGCAGCGCCTCCTGCGCCTCGACCCGGAGCTCGACCGTGAACGGCTCGGCGGCGGCGAGCTGCTGCCGCTCCTCGCCCTCCGGCCCGAGCAGGCGCGCCTCGACGATCCGCGCCTCGCCGCTGCCGTACTCGCGCAGGCCGGCGGCGCTCTCGGCCGGGTCGCGCTCGTCGGCGAGCAGCTTGTGGTAGCGGGCGATCGCCTCCTGCGTCGAGCCGTCGAGCTCGACCCGGCCGTCGCGAAGCAGCACCGCCCGCTCGCAGAGCCGCTCGACGGAGGCGGCGTCGTGGGAGACGAAGACGATCGTGCCGCCGCGCTGCTTGAACTCGAAGATCTTGGCGAAGCACTTGCGCTGGAACTCCTCGTCGCCGACGGCGAAGACCTCGTCGAGGAGCAGCGTGTCGGCCTCGATGTGGGCGGCGACGGCGAAGCCGAGCCGCATGTACATCCCCGACGAGTACGTGCGCACCGGCAGGTCGATGAAGCGCTCGAGCTCGGCGAAGGAGACGATCTCGTCCATCAGCGCGCGGATCCTGCGCGCGCTTGAGCCCGTGGATCGACCCGTTCAGGTAGACGTTCTCGCGGCCGGTGAAGTCGGGATGGAAGCCCGCGCCGAGCTCGAGCAGCGAGGCGACGCGCCCGCCGGCGCTCGACGCGACCGGAGGTCGGCTTGACGATCCCGGCGACGAGGCGGAGCAGCGTCGTCTTCCCCGAGCCGTTGCGGCCGATCAGGCCGACCGCCTCGCCCGGCTCGATCGCGAGCGACACGTCCTGAGCGCCCAGACCTCGGTCGCCTCGCGCGCCGTTCCGCGGCGAGGACGACCTCCTTCAGCGTCCGGATCGGCTGCGGGTCGACGCGGAAGCGCCGGCTCGCGCGGTCGACCCGGATCTCGCCCGGCTCTCATGCGGTCGAGGGTACTGCGAGCGCCCGCCGCACGATGCCCGCCGAGGACGCGGACGAAGGCAGGATCGGCGTTCGGCATCTCGATCCGGGTCGAGGCGCAGCCCGAGCTCGTCGCGCCTTCTCGCGCGCCTCGGTGTCGAGGTCCCAGCGGATCTCGAGGTGGTCGGCGACGAACCCGACCGGGCAGACGAGGACGTCGCTCGACGCCCTGCTGCGCGGAGCGTCGGCGAGGTGGTCGAGGATGTCCGGCTGCGAGCCACGGCTCGCCGGTCGGCGACTCGGACTGGTACGAGAACGACCAGCGTCGCCGAGACCTGCGTGCCCGCGCGACGCAGGCGGCTCGTCTCGAGCAGCTGCTCCTGGTACGGATCGCCCTCGTCGAGGATGCGGGCCGGGAGGCAGTGCGCGGTGAAGACGACGTGCGCCGCCGTGCCGCGGACGCGGTCCGGCGAGCAGGTCGACGAAGCCGGGCTCGTCGTGCCAGCTCTCGACGAAGGCGAGCTCGGCGCGGCCGGCGAGGGCCTCCTCGAGCTGCTCGCGGTAGCCGGCGATCGAGAGACGCGAGTAGTGGGGCGCGAGCACGAGCCCGGCGACGCGTCTGCGCCCGGCGCGAGCGCCGCCTCGGCGGCGTCGGCGATCCGCGGCGTCCAGTGCTTCATCCCGGTGAAGACCGGCAGGCCGAGCTCGGCCTCGAGCGCCGCCCGCGTCTGCTCGGTGATCGCGTTCAGCGGGTTCGAGTCCTCGATCCCGAGCCGCCGGTAGCGCTCGGTCAGGTCGGCGAGCAGCTCCGGCCGCACCGGCCGGCCGCCGCGGATGTCGGCGTAGTAGGCGGGCACGTCGGCGAGCCGCTCGGGCGACCCGTACGCCATCAGGACGACGCGCGCCGCTCACGCGCACGGCCTTCGCGGTTCGCTCGTGGACGAGCTCGACCAGGCGGCCGAGGTCGTCGGGGTCGGTGGCCGGGAGGACGCCGTGGCCGAGGTTGAAGACGTGACCGGGCCGGCCGCCGGCGCGGGCGAGGACGTCGAGGGCGGCCGCCTCGATCCGCTCCCACGGGCCGAGCAGGACGGCCGGGTCGAGGTTGCCCTGCACCGCGTTGCTCCGGGCCGACCGGCGATCCAGCCGCCGTCGAGCGGCACACGCCAGTCGAGGCCGATCGCGTCGCCGCCGGCCGCGGCCATCGCGCCGAGCAGGTGCGCGGTGCCGGTGCCGAAGTGGATCGTCGGGACGTCGACCGCCGCCAGGACCCGCGCCGAGTACGGGGCGACGAACTCCTCGTAGTCGGAGACGGAGAGGACGCCGACCCAGGAGTCGAAGAGCTGGATCGCGTCGCGCCCGCCTCCGCCTTCGCCCGGACGTAGCCGGCGAACGTCTCGGCGAGCCGGTCGAGCAGCGCGTGCCAGACCGCCGGCTCGCGGTACATCAGCCGCTTCGTCGCGGACGAAGTCGCGGCTCGGCCTGCCCCTCGACGAGGTAGCCGGCGACCGTGAACGGGCCGCCGCAGAAGCCGACCAGCGCCCGCTCGGGCTCGAGCTCGCGCGCGGACGATCCGCACCGCCTCGAGCACCGGGCGCGAACGCCTCGCCGGGTCCGGGCACGCGCAGCCGCTCGACGTCGGCCACGGTCGCGACCGGCCGGTCGACGACCGGGCCGACGCCCTCGACCAGCTCGACGTCGACCCCATGCCGAGCACCGGGCGTGACGATGTCGGCGAACAGCACGGCCGCGTCGACGCCGTGGCGGCGCACCGGCTGGAGCGTCACCTCCGCGCAGAGCTCGGGCGTGTCCGGCGACCTCGAAGAAGGAGTGCCGCTCGCGGATCGCCCGGTACTCGGGCAGCGAGCGGCCGGCCTGGCGCATGAACCAGACCGGCGTGCGCTCGACCGGCTCACGCCGCAGCGCGCGGACGAGGAGCGGCTCGGCCACCGCCGTAGACTAGCCGCGGATGCAGGCGGTTCCCGCCCACGCCGTCCCGCCGGGCCGCTCGGCGTGCGCTGGCTCGCGTACGAGCTCGAGCCGGTCGCAGGCGGGCGCGGCTCGGCCGCGCGCGGTCGCGCTGGAGAACGCCGGCGCGGCGCCCTGGCGCGACCTCTCGCCGCCTACCACTGGCTGGACGACCTCGGCAACGCGATCGACTGGGACGGGCTCCGCACGCCGCTCCGCCGCTCGCGCCCGGGAGAGCGGGCCGAGCTCGAGCTGCCCGTGCGCGCGCCGATCCCGCCCGAGCCCGTACCGGCTCGCCTTCGACCTCGTGCTCGAGCACCGCTACTGGCTCTCGGAGATCGGCAACTCGATGCTCGAAGGTCGACGTCGAGGTCGGCCCGCGCGACGCGAGCCGCCGCGGTCGCGCACCTGCCCCCGGGCGTCGAGCCGGCGCCAGACTGGCACGAGCTCGTCGCGCGCCGCGCACGAGGAGGGCTACGCCGCGGTCGGCGGCGCGATCGAGCGCCGGCCGCGACCGCGAGCTGCGCGCGTACCGGCCCGGCGGCGGCCGCAACCCGTCCTTCGCCGAGCCGCTCGTCTGCCCGTCGCTCCTCCTGCCGCTGGCGCCGAACTGCACCGTCGCCGGCCTGCCCGCGTGGCGGCCGGAGGGCGACGAGCCTGGATCTACGACGCCGCCGCGAGCTCGCCCGCGGACTCGTATCGCCGACGCGCCGGAAGGACGCGTCAGGCCTCAGCTCGACCGCGATCCGGTCGTCGACGCGGCCGAAGACCCACGCGCCGAGCGCCAGCGCGACGACCGCCGCCGCGCACAGGTAGACGACGTCCCAGCACGTGCGGCAGCGCGGCCGTAGAACATCGGGTCGCGGAGCGCGTAGATCGGCGGCGTCAGCGGGTTCACCCAGCGGAGGATCGTCACCACCCAGTCGTAGCGCTGGACGCCGCCCGGCAGATCCTCGAGCCGGTAGAGGATCGGCGTCAGGAAGAACCACGGGAGCAGCACCGCCGAGATCAGGTGCTCGACGTCCCGGAAGACGACGTTCGCGCAGGCGACCGCGAGCGCGATCCCCGCCGACGAACGCGACGACGACGAGCGCGAGCGGGAGCGACAGCCAGACCGTGTCCCGCGTCGCCGGGGATCACGATCAGGTTGGCGACGATCAGGACGACCAGCATCGCCGCCGAAGGTGACGAGCTGCGTCGCGACCACCGAGAGCGGCACGAGCTGGCGCGGGAAGCGCACCTTCTTGACGAGCGCGGCGCTGTCGACCAGCGACCGCGACGCCGTCGTCAGCGACGACGAGAAGAAGAGCCAGACCGCCAGCCCGACGAGCAGGTAGAGCGCGTAGTGCGGGACCTGTCGCCGACCTTCCAGAGCACCGAGAAGACGAGCACGTAGATCCCCATCAGCACGAGCGGGTTGACGAGCGACCACGCGAGGCCGAGGACCGAGCCCTTGTACCGCGTCTGGAGGTCGCGCCGGAACAGGTTCCCGAACAGCTCGCGGTAGCGGTAGAGGTCGGCGTAGACCGTCACGGCGACAAGTGTAGGGAGGGCCAGAGCCGCCGCGCCGCAGCCGGCGCCGCAGCCGAACCCAGAAGCAGGGACAGACCCCTCCGGGGTCAGTCCCTGCCAGCAGCGACACCCGCCGCCCACCCCACAAGCAGGGACAGACCCCTCCGGGGTCAGTCCCTCCACAGCACCCGCCGCCCACGCCACAAGCAGGGACAGACCCCTCCGGGGTCAGACCCTCATAGAGAAAAAAAAAAGAGACAATGAAAGTAGTCTGAGAAGCCGCTATTCGGGGTCAGTCCCTCCACAGCACCCGCCGCCCACGCCACAAGCAGGGACAGACCCCTCCGGGGTCAGTCCCTCACAGCGCGGTCGCCCGGGACGCCGGGCCGGAGGCCACGCCGCCGCTACAGGAGGCTAGCGGAGCTTCCGGGCGAAGAGGCTGACGCCCGAGTAGCCGTAGCAGGTCTGCGCGAACCAGGTCGCGGCCGAGCGGCCGACGACGGGCAGCCGCCGCAGCCTGCCGCCGATCCGGCGCCCGCGCAGGTCGGCGTCGCCCTCGGCGTGCTCGACCCGGGTCACGAGCAGTCCGGCGCGCGCAGAACGCCCACAGGTACGCGTACAGCGTGTGCACGTGCTCGTTGATCCCGAAGCCCTTCTCCTCCGCCTGGTCCTCGACCTCGCCGCTCGCCCGGAGCGCCCGCGTGCCCTCGTTCAGCGCCGCGACCGTCCCGCCGCGGCGCGTCACGCGCGCCAGCTCGCGAGACCATCCGGCCGAGGTCGAGCGCGTGGTGGAGCGCGGCGACGCAGTAGGCGAGGTCGAACGCGCCGTCGGCGAACGGGAGGTGCTCCCCGTCGGCCTGGACGCGCCCGAACGGGCCGACGCGCCGCTCGAAGAAGGCGCCGCGGCCGAGCCCGATGTTCGGATCGGCGAGGATGTCGGTGGCGACGTACTCGACGCCGCGCGGGACGAGGTGCTGCGCGGCCCACGCCTTCGCCGCGCCGACCTCGAGCACGCGCATCCCCGGGCCGCACGCGCTCGAGGAGGAGCGAGAACGAGTGCTCGTTCGCGCGCCAGGTGCGGTCGTCCCAGCCGAGGTCGCGGCAGAGGTACGGAAGCTGCGCGTCGACCTCGTCGTCGGGCTCGTACCAGCCCTGCGCCTTCGCCATCGCCACCCAGCCCTCGATCTCGCCGCGCTTGGCCGCGATCCCCGGCAGCCGGTCGTCGAGCATGCGCGGGATCCCGTCCTCGACGGGATAGACGGCGCCGCAGGCCGGGCAGCGGAGGGCGTCCGGCTCCGCCTCCAGCGCCGCCGCGGCAGACGGGGCAGCGCATGACGTCGAGCGGGAGGTTCACCCTGTGAGTATCTCCACACAACCGCCTTACACGGCTTCGTTACGCTTGCTGGCCGTGACGGTCAACGCAGCTCAGGGACAGGCGCCGGCGTTCCGGCTCGACGATGAGCGCGGCCGCGGCAGCAGTCGCCCTGCCCGTCAGCGCCTTCGCGATCTGGGTGCTGCTGCGCTCACCCGTCGCCCGCCGGCTGATCGCCCACCCGACCGGCGAGCGCTGGAGCGAGCAGGCGACGCCGACGTTCGGCGGCGTCGGCCTCTTCCTCGGGCTCGCCGCCGGCATCGGCGCCGCGTTCGCCGCCGGCGCCGTCCGCACGCGCGCGAGGAGCTGCTCGGCATCCTCGCGGGCGCGGCGCTCCTCTTCGTCGCCGGGCCTGGTCGACGACCTCCGCTCGCTGCCCGCCGGCCGTGAAGCTCGCCGCTCCAGGTCGGCGCGGCGGCGATCGCGCTCTCCACCGGCCTCTCGGTCGCAGATCGTCTCGAACGACGTGCTCGCGGCGGCGATCGGCGCGCGTCTGGCTCGTCGGGATGACGAACGCCTTCAACCTGCTCGACAACATGGACGGCCTCGCGGGCACGCTGGCGGCGATCGCCGCGGCGTTCTTCGCGATCGACGCGGTCACCGTCCACCCGGAGCGGCTGCTGCTCGTGCTCTCGCTCGCGCTCGGGCTCGCCTGCCTCGGCTTCCTGCCGTTCAACTTCCGGCCGGGGAAGCGCGCGGCCGTCTTCATGGGCGACTCGGGCAGCCAGGTGCTCGGCTTCACGCTCGGCGCGCTCGGGCTGGCGACGAGCTGGAAGGTGGCCGAGACGACGGTGGCGACGCTCGTGCTGCCGATCCTCGTGCTCGCGCGTGCCGATCCTCGACACCGCGCTCGTCGCGACGATGCGGATGGTCGAGGGCCGGCCGATCCACCAGGGCGGAAAGGACCACACCTCGCACCGCCTCGTCCGCGGCGGCCTGTCCGAGCAGCGGACGGTCGTGCTGCTGGCCGCGATCGCCGCCGGCCTCGGCGCGACCAGCCTCGCCTACAGCGTTCTCGACGACTTCCGGATCACGCTCGTCGGCGTGCTGGTCACCTTCGCGCTGCTCGTCCAGTTCGCCGGCTTCCTCGTCGACCTCGAGCGCGGCGAGGCGGCCGAGGAGGTCGTGCCGGGCGGCTGGATGCTGCGCACGTCGTCCTCCACCGGCGGCGGCTGCTCGAGGTGCTGGTCGACTTCGGCCTGATCTCGGCGCCTTCTACGCCGCCTACCTGCTCGCTGGTCGAAGGGGAACGGGACCGTCGTACGAGCGGCACGTCGTTCACGGTCGCGCTGCCGCGCCATCCTCGTCGTCCGCTACTTCGCGTTCATCCTGCTCGGCCTCTACCAGGGGATCTGGCGCTTCGCCGGCGCCCGGGAGGCCGCCTCGATCGTCGTCGGGGTCGCCGTCTCGGAGGCGGTCGCGTTCGGGGTCGTCGCCTGGGACGACGACGCTCGGCGACTTCCCGGCGCGGATCTTCGTCGTCGACGCCCTGATCTGCATGCTCGCTGTCGGCGCGTCCCGCTTCGGCGAGCGCGCGCTGTTCCGCGCCCGCTCGACGCTGACAGAGCGGGACGGCCGCCGCGACCCTGATCGTCGGCGCCGGCCGGTCGGGCCGCAGCCTCGTCCGGGAGCTCCGCGAGACGCCCGGCGAGCGGGTGGTCGGCTTCGTCGACGACGATCCGCGCCTCCAGCGGCGCCGGCTGCTCGGCGTTCCCGGTCCACGGGGGCACCGTCGACCTGCGACCGGATCCTCGACGATCACGCAAGCCCGACGCGGTGCTCGTGACGATCCTCGCGCGCCGCGCCGGAGCGCCTCGACGCCGTCGTCCGCGCCTGCGCCGATGCCGGCGGTCCCCTGCCGGTTCGTCCGGCGGGAGACCGACCTCGACCCCGCTCCTGGCCCTGGGCACCTCGCCGAAGTGAGCGTCCGCTCCGGCGGAGACCACGGCCCGGTTCGGCCGTCTGTACCGGGCGATCCCGCTCGCGAGCGCGTTCCTCTGGCTCTGCGTCCTGTACGGCTGGCAGACGCGCGGGCACGTCACGCCGTGGCTCTTCACGGACGAGCTGAAGCTCGCGCAGATCTCCCGGTCGATCTCCGAGACCGGTCACGCCGCAGAGCGCGGCCACCCGGCCAGCTTCCAGACCCTCTACGCCTACGTGATCGCGCCCTGGTGGAAGATCGGCAGAACGTCGGCACGGCGTACGACGGCGATCAAGTACCAGGGCGTCGTGGTGATGACCTCGGCGATCTTCCCCGCGTACTTCCTCGCCCGGACTGATCGTCTCGCGGCCGTGGGCGCTGTTCGCCGCGGTCGGCACGGTCGCGATCCCGTCGCTCGGCTACGCGCCGTTCCTGGTCGAGGAGCCGATCGCGTACCCGTGGGCGACGCTCTGCCTGTTCCTGATCGTCAAGGCGCTCGCCGTCCGCTCGCCGCGCTGGGTGGTCGGCGCGGCCGCGGCAGTCGCTCGTCGCGCCGTTCGTCCGCGGACAGCTCGCGATCCTCATCCCCGTCTACGCGCTCGCGGCGCTGTTCCTGCTCTGGGTCGAGCGCGCCCGGCCAAGCGCTGGCGCCGAACCTGGTCGGCCTGGGGACTGGGTCGGCGCGGTCGTGCTCGGGATCGGCGCGATCATCCTCTTCAGCGCGATCGTCGGCTCTCACTCGACGACCTGGTTCATCGCCACCGGGTTCTACCGGCACCGGACGATCGTCTACGGGCTCTGGGCGGCGGGAGCGTTCGCGATCGGGCTCGGCCTGCTGCCGGTCGTCGCGCTGGCCGCGCTCGTCCGGCCCAGGGGCGAGCAGTGGACGCGGGAGCTGAAGGCCTTCGTGGCCGTGACCGCTGCGGCCGTGATCGCGTTCGGTCTCTACACGGCGACGAAGGCGTCGTATCTGTCGACGGTGTTCTCGACCGTCGTCGCCGAGCGCAACCTGATCTACCTGGCGCCGCTCTGCTTCGCGGCGACCGCCCTCGCGTTCGAGCGCGGCGCGGCTGCGCTGGTGGGCGGTCGCCGGGACGAGCGGCGTTCGTCCTCTACGTGATCCTGACCACGCCGTACCAGCTCCACGCTCGGCCGTACTCGGACGCACTCGGCTTCTCGATCGTGCAGATGGCGAACCGCGACCTCGCCTTCGACGACCGGGACGTCACCTGGCTGCTCGTCGTCGTCCTGGTCCTCTCGGTCGCCTTCCTGCTGGCGCCGCGGTTCGTCCGGCGCCCGCGGCTCACGCTCGGGATCACCGCGCTGGCCGCCGCGCTCGTCGTCGCCTGGAACCTCGCCGGCGAGGTCGCCGCCACGAACGGCACCAACAACTTCTCGCAGACGCTGCTCTCGAACTTTCCGACCCCGCCGAACTGGCTCGACCGGACGACCGGTGGACAGCCGGCGATCTACCTCGGCCAGCGGATCACGGACCCGCAGGGGATCTGGCTGATGGAGTTCTGGAACCGGTCGCTGCGCTACGTGTGGAGCCTCGACGCCACCGCCCCTGGGCCCGGGTTGCACGCGCCGGGCTACGTCACCCCGGACGTCGGCCCGAACGGCCGGCTCGGCGGCAAGACGATCGAGAACGGCGCCCCGCCGGGCGTGAACTACATCGTCGCCGACCAGGACATCGACGTCGCCGGCACGTTCCTGCTCCAGCCGAAGATCCGGCACGTGTTCACCGTCGACCAGTTCGGCTTCCCGACCCACAAGGTGGTCGTCCAGCCCGCGCCCTGGCGCGTCCTGCGGATCGCCCAGCCCCTACGGCTGCGCTCGACGCCGATCGGGATCGAGAACGACGGCTGGATCACGCCGCCGCCCGGCGCTCCGAAGGGGGCGCCGGCGTTCAGCGCGTACAACCTGTTCTCGACCCCCGGGCAGCGGCCCGGCTACGTCCACGTGACCGTGTCCCGCGCCGCCTGGAACGGGCAGGACAAGCCGGGCCGCGTGACGATCCTCGCCGGCCGCCTGATCCGCGGCAAGGACAAGCAGCCGGCGCTGGGCAAGGTGACGACCCGTTCTGCACTGGGTGATGCACAGCAACACGACGCGCGTCTTCACGATCCCGGTCAGCCCGCCTGCGCGAATCGAGATCACGATCTCGCCGACCTTCTCGCCCTACGAGTTCGGCGGATCCGACCGCCGGCAGCTCGGCGCCCAGGTCGGTTACGCGTTCACCGAGAAGCGCCCGTAGCGCAGCCCGCCGGGAGCGGGTTCAAACATGTCTCTTTCTGCGTTATTGTCCGATTTCCTGTGGCGGTCAGCGCGTCCGAAACCAAGGTTCAGGCAGCCTCCCTCGAGGGGGCCGTCGGCACCCGCCGGCGCCGGGCTCCGGAGATGGTCGCCCTCGCGGAGTGGCCCGGCGCAGATCGCCGGCGGCCGTCCTTGACGTCGCCGAAGTACACGATTCGCGCACCGCTCGCCGCCTGGCTCGACGTCGAGGCGCGCCGCGCGGCGGCGGACTTCGGCCGCTACCGGGTGCTCGACGTCGGTTGCGGCGCGAAGCCGTACTACCCGCTCTTCGCCGCGTTCGTCTCCGACTACGTCGGCGTCGACATCGCCGAGCCGAGCGCTGCCGACGTGATCGGTCCGGCCGAGGCGATCCCGCTCGACGACGGCATGTTCGACCTCGTCCTCTGCACCCAGGTCCTCGAGCACGCCGACGACCCTGCACGGGTCGTGCGGGAGCTCCGGCGCGTCATCGCCCCCGGCGGGCGCGTGCTCGTGTCGACCCACGGCGTGCAGGTCTACCACCCCGCGCCCGTCGACCTGTGGCGCTGGACGCACGCGGGACTCGAGCGGCTCTTCCGGAACGAGGCGGACTGGGCGTCGGTGTCGGTGCAGCCCGGGGCCGGGACGACCGCCTGCGTCGGCATGCTCACCGCCACCTACTTCGACCTGCTCGCCAAGCGTCTCCACGTCCGTCCCGCCGGTCGCCCGGTCGTTGCAGTCGTGAACGCCGTCGCCACCTTCCTCGACCGGCGGCTGCCGGTCCTGAGCGGGATGGGGCCGGGCGGGCTGCACGCCAACTACCACCTCGTCGCTGAAGCCCCGCGCTGACCGGCGCGCTCAGGCGCGCGACGCGGCGACGAGATAGGTGAAGCGCATCCGCAGCGCGAGCCGTGCGAGCGGTCCGAGCCGCTCTGCGACGACGAGTGCGCTCCCGAGCGGCCGGGGCAGCGCGACGGTCTGCGGGACGAAGAACGGCCGGAGCGCGACCTCCTGAAAGCCGGCCGCCCGGAGGTCGGCGACCACGTCCTCGACGCGGTACTGGCGCGGGTTGAGGTCGAAGACGAGCTTCCGCTCGGTATAGCCGGCGATCCGACGCAGCAGCGCGGGCCGGTCGCTCCGCGTAGTAGATCGCCCTGAAGATCGTGGTAGCCGAGACCGGCGCGGGCGGCTCGTACTCGTTCAGGTCGGCGCGCACGACTTCCCGGCCCTTCGCCCGCGCCTCCTCGACCATGCGCGGGTCGGCGTCGACGCCGAGGTACTCGACCCCGGGCAGGAAGTCGGCGAGACCGCCGTCGCCGCAGGCGAGGTCGACGAGCCGGTCCCCGGGCCGGAGTGCCGGGCCGAGCGAGAGCACCAGCTCGCCGCGATGCCGGAGGTACGGCACCGGGTTCGCATACTCGCGCTCGGTCCAGGTCTTCACCCGTTCGTCTCTCATCGCGCCAGGAGCCGTTCCGGGTGCTTGCGGACGAACCGGATCACCGACCGCCAGTGCCACAACGTCCGCCGGGTGAGGAAGCGGCGGTCGGTGAGCGCGTCCCAGCGGTGGCGGACGACCGCGCCGGGCACGTACCAGCGCTCCCAGCCTGCCCGGGCGGCGCGGTAGCAGAGGTCGATCTCCTCGCCGTACATGCGGAAGCCGGGGTCGTAGCCGCCGAGCTCGTCGAGCATCGCGCGTCGCAGGAGCAGCGAGCCGCCGAGCATCCAGTCGGCCTCGACCGGCTCGGTCGGATGCTCGTCGAGGTCGTAGTGGGCTCGCTGCCGCTCGAGCGGCGGGAAGAGGCGCCGCAGCGGCGTGCGCCTGACGAGCGTGCCGCCCACGGTCGGGAACCGCCGCCGCGACGGCTGCCAGGAGCCGTCCGGGTCGACGAGCCGCGGGCCGGCGACGCCGCAGCGGGGACGCGCGGCCATGGACGCGGCGAGCACGGCGACCGCGCCCGGCTCGGGGACGGCGTCGGGGTTGTTGACGAGGACGAGGTCGCCCGCAGCCGCCTCGCGATCGCGCGGTTGAGGTTGGCCGCGTAGCTGAGCGGCCGCTCGTTCTCGACCACGCGGGCGCCTTGCGAGGTCGTCGGGGAGGCTCCCGGGCACGTTGGCGACCAGCACGATCTCGTCCACCTGGGGCGCGAGTGCCGGCAGCGACTCCTCGAGCTCCGCCGCGGTGGCCGTGCGAGACGACGACCGCCGAGATCACGCCGAGCGCCTCGCGGTAGACGGCGAGCGTCCGTCGCGCGGTCTCTTCCCACGAGAACTGCTTCGCCCGCTCGAGGCCGGCCGCGGCGAGGCGGTCGCGCTCGGCGATCGCCCGGCGGATCGCCTCGGCGAGCCCGTCCCGGCTCGGCGAAGACGGCCGCGTCGCCCGCGACCTCGCGCAGCGCCGGGATCCGGCTGGGCGACGACCGGGGTGCCGCACGCCATCGCCTCGAGCACGGGCAGACCGAAGCCCTCGTACCGCGACGGCAGGACGAGGCACGGCCGCGCCGCGGTAGAGCCTGGCGAGCTCGTCGCTGCTCGACGTAGCCGCGCAGATCGGCGCCTCGGCGCGCGAGCTCGCGGGCGAGCGCAGGGTCGCGCTCCGGGCCGGCGACGACGAGCGGCAGCCCGACGGCGGCGGCCGCTTCCGCGGCGGCGAGCGGGTCCTTGCGCCGCTGGACGCGCCGACGAAGAGCACGTAGTCGCGCGAACCGTCTTCGCCCGGCCCGAAGGCGGGGTCGACGCCGTGCGGAGTGACCGCGATTCGCTCCTCCGGAATGCCGTAGAGCTCGATCAGGTCGCGCTTCGTCCGCTCGGAGACGGCGATCACCCGCCGCGCGCCGCCGCGCCGCGCGGGGGACGACGATCCGGAAGACGGCGCGGTCCTGCGGCCCATCGCAGCCGGCTCGCGCTCGAACGAGAGGTCGTGGACGGTGACGACCGCCGGGCAAGGGCAGCGCGAGCGGCAGCGCGTGCTGGAAGTGTGCGAGCGCGGGCCGCAGCCGGCGGAGCGAGCCGCGGCACCGCCACGCCATCCGCAGCTCCTGCGAGACGGCGCCGAGCTCGACCGCCTCGACGCCGTCGGGAACGAGGTCGGGCCGGCGCGTGATCGCGGCGAAGCGGAAGTCCTCGCCGCCGAGCTCCGGGAGGCAGGCGAAGCAGGTTCTCACGTAGGTCTCGTCGCCGGTGCGCTGCCGGCCGAGCACGTCGGCGTCGACGACGACGAGCAGCGTCACGCGACCGCCTCCTCGTAGACGGCGCCGCGTCTCCGCGGCGACCCGCTCCCACGTGAAGTCGCGCGCCCGCTCGAGCCCGCGCGGGACGAGCTCGTCGCCGCCGCGCGGCCGCCTGCTCGATCCCGGCGGCGATCGAGGCCGGGTCGCGCGGGTCGACGAGCACGGCCGCGCCCCCGGCGACCTCCTCGGTCGCGCCGCCCGCGCTCGTCACCACCGGCGTCCCGCAGGCCATCGCCTCCAGCACCGGGATGCCGAAGCCCTCGTAGAGCGACGGGTAGACGAGGCAGCGCGCGCCGCGGTAGAGCGCGGCGAGCTCGTCGTCGGACACCCGGCCCGAGCCACCCGTCGACCTCGACTCCGCCCCAGCCCCGCGCCCCGACGACGCGCAGCTCCACCCCCAGGCGCCGGGCAGCCTGCTGCGCGGCGGCCAGGTTCTTGCGCGGCTCGAGCGTGCCGACCGCGAGCACGTAGTCGCCGCTCGGCGGCCGGGCCGTCCGGGCACGAACGGCGCGCCGACCGCGTTCGGGATCACCCGGATCCGGTCCGCCGGCACGCCGAGCAGCTCGACCATCTCGCCGCGCGTGAACTCGGAGACGGCGATCACGCGCCTCGCCGCCCGCGCCACCCTGGGAACGGCAAGGCGGCTGTAGCGCCGCGTCCACTGGTTGAACGTCCCCGGGTGGCGCAGGACGGCGAGGTCGTGGACGGTTACTACCACGGGAACGGCGCGCGCGGAAAGGGCCGCGGAAGGTCGGGCAGTGGAGAACGTCCAGCGCCTGCTCGCCGCGCGCGGCAGCGCGGCCGGGTACCACGACGCGTCCCTCGCGACCGTCGCGGCGCGCCGGCCGCCGCCGAAGCCGAGCCGCACGTACTCGTTGTGGGCCAGGAGCCCTCGGATGTAGCGCGCCGTGCCCGCCTGCGTCTGGGCGAGCGGCGAGACGTCGAGGCCGACCTTCATCGCCGTTCGAGTATCGCGGAGAACGCGTCGAGCATCGTGCGGCCGGTCGCGGTCCAGCGGAACCGGGCGGCGTGGGCGAGGCCGGCGGGCACGAGCTCGTCGCGGCGGCGCAACGCCTCCTCGAGCGCGGCGCCGAACGCCTCCGGGCTCTCGGGGTCGGCGCGCGAGCGCCGCCTCGCCGGCGGCCTCGTCGAGCGAGCGGTGCGCGGAGGCGACGACGGGGACGCCGCTCGCCATCGCCTCGACGACCGGGATCCCGAAGCCCTCGAAGCGGGACGGGTAGACGAACGACGGCCGCGCCGCGGTAGAGCCGGGCCAGCTCGTCGTCGCCGACGTAGCCGAGCCGGATCACGTCCGGGCGGTCGAGCGCGCGGCTGCGGCCCCCAGCCGGCCGCCCCGACGACCGCCAGCGCGTGTCCCTCCGGAAGCGGCGCGGCGAGCAGCGTCTCCAGGTTCTTGCGCGGCTCGAGCGTCGCGACCGTGAGCACGTAGGGCCGGCCGAGGTCGGCGCGCCACGCCCTCCGGCGAGAACCGCTCCTCGACGCCCGGGTAGGCGACGACGACCTGCTCCGGCGGGACCCCGAGCAGCTCGACCACCTCGCCCTTCGTGAACTCCGAGTTGACGAAGACGACGTCGCAGGTGCGGGCGGCGTTCGCGGTACTTGGCGCCGTGCATCCGCTTCGTCCGGCCCTGCACCCACTCCGGGGAACCGCACCGGCACGAGGTCGTGCACCATCGTCGAGCGGATCCCGGCCGCGCTGCGGCGGGTACATCCAGTCGGAGAAGTGGAGGACGTCGACCGGGCCGAGGAAGCGCTCGACCGGCGGCCGCCCGAGCCGGCTCCACGCCTGCCGCCAGTGGTGCGCGAACGGGAGGAACCGCAGCCGCGGTCTCGACCGGGATCCCGGCCAGCGCCTCGGGGATCCGCTTCAGCCCCTGCGGGCTCGTCGGCGCGAAGGCGACCACCTCGTGCTCCGACCGCCGCCGCCTCGACCAGCCCGGCGAGCGACCCGCGGATGTAGTTGCCGACGCCCGTCCGCGGGTGGGAGAGCGGCGCGACGTCGAACGCGATCCGCACGTCAGGAAGCGTGGTACGCGAAGCGCGTGAAGTGGATCCCGAGCTCGCGCGGGTCCGGGTTCGCCCCGCCGGTGACGACGGCCGGGACCGCCGTCGGCGAGACGGTGAAGGTCGCCATGCAGGTCTGGTCCTGCCGCACGAGCGGCGCGGTCAGCTCGCGCGTGGCCCCCGGCGGCACCGATCACCTTGCCGACCGTTCGCCCGCCGACCGAGGCGGTCACCGTCTGCGGCTTCGTGAAGAGCGACGGGTCGCTCTGCAGCCTGACGGTGACCGAGCCGCCGCGTGCAGTCGAGCCGCGTGTAGGTCACGCTCGGCCCCGACCAGGTGTCCTGCGGGTAGAGGCCGTCGACGCGCGACGTCTGCCGCAGCGGCCCGGACAGGCGGTAGAGGAGCATCCCCTTGCGCTCGTCCTGCGGCGATCACCTTCCCGTCGATCTCGACCGACGTGTCGGTGAGCACGTACCGGTGACGCACGGGCTTGCCGTCCGGCCTCCATCAGCCCGGTCTTCGGGTCGACGGTCAGGTGGGTCTCGGGCAGGTCGCCGCTGAGCGGGTCGCCGGTGTCGTAGACGGGGCCGACCGAGCGGTTGAAGAACTCGTTCTCCCAGATCGCGTACCGGTCGGTGTTCCCCGTCCAGATCGCGGCGACGTCGGCGTCGCTGCCCGACCGCGCGGTCGATCCAGTCGCGGTGCGGCTGGCGTGATCCCGGCGAACAGCGAGCCGACCGACGCGGTGCCGGTGCTTGCCCGTGATCGGCTTCTGCGAGACGCGCGAAGTACGCGAGCACGAGCAGCGGCAGGACGAGCGCGTACCGCTGCGGCGACGGTGACGAAGACGAGCGCGCCGCGGCGATGCACGCGAGCCCGACGACGAGCGCGGTCTGCTCGATCGGGAAGAGCGCGGAGTGCAGCGACCAGACCGGCAGGAGCGCCGGCGTGTCCGACACGGCGTTGCAGCGAGATCAGCTGCGTGTACGGCAGCAGCGCCGGCAGCGCGCCGGCGACGACCGCGGCGAGCGCCGGTCGTGCGGCCGGGCGCGGGCAGCCCGCGCTCGATCCAGACGAGCAGCGCGATCAGGAGCAGCGGCGCGATGTAGAAGGTGTTCCGCTCCTCGACCCGCAGCTGCCAGGTCGACGCGAAGGCGGAGACCTCGAGCCAGAGCCAGAACGCGGTCGCGACGGCGGCGGCGAGGTACGCCTGGACGCGGCGGCTCCTGCCCGCGGGCGAGGGCGGCGAGCACGATCAGCGCGGCGAGCGGGATGACCCCGACCGAGAGGTCGAACTCCGCGAGCTGGTACCAGCAGCCACTTCACGACCTGCCAGAACTCGTACCTCCGCTCGCCCGGCGACCGAGTAGGCGCCGAGGACCCCGAGCGGCGACTTGCCGCGCACGCCCTGGACGACGAGGATCCCGACCGCCGCCACGCGCGACGAGCGCGTACGTCAGCCGGTAGTCGCGCAGGGCGCGCCAGCCCTGCCGCTGCGCCCAGACGAAGAGCAGCGGCGCGGTCAGGACGGCGCGGGCCGAAGGCGATCGCCTGCGCCCGGGTCAGGTAGGCGAGCCCGAGCATCGCGAGCATGACGACCGTCGTCGTCGCGGTCGGACGCTCGAGCCAGACGACCATCGCGAGCACCGTCGCGCAGGAAGATCGGGTAGAAGGCGTTCTCGGTCATCAGCGTCGCCGTGTAGACCATCGACGGCACCGAGATCGCCAGCGCGGCCGCGACCAGGGCGAAGCGGCTTGGAGAGCACCCGGCGCGCGAGGAAGTAGGCCGGCACCGCGGCGAGCGACATGACGACCGAGTTGATCGCCTTCGCCGCCGCGTAGGCGTCCGGGACCGGCCTTGTAGACCGCCCAGGCCGGCGCGATCAGCAGCGGGGTAGACGATCCCGTAGCCGCCGCTCGGCTGCGTCGCGGAGCAGGAAGTGCCCGGTCGCCGGCGAAGCTCTTCGCCAGCTCCGAGTAGATCAGCTCGTCGACCATGATCCACGGCGCCGGCGAGCCGCGGCTGAGCTGGAAGCGGATCGCCGCCGAGACGACGACGAGCCCGGCCACCCAGGCCCAGGCCGGGACCGCCCGGACGAGCGGCGAGCGACCGACGCCGCACGCCGCGGCTCCGCTATCCCTAGGTCGCCAAGGCCGACCTCCCGCAGCCGCGCCGCGACGCAGCGCCGCCTCGTCGCCGCCGATGCCCGACCTCGGCGCCGGCGCGGGCGACCTCGCGCAGCACCTGCTCGGCGACGGCGTCGGCCGCCGGCGAGCCGCTCGAGCGCGGCCGCGTACGCCTCGGCGACCCGGTCGAGCCGGTGCTCGCGCTCGACGAGCTCGCGGCGCGCGCGCGCCCATCGTCCGCGCGGACCGTCCTCGTCGGCGAGCGCCTCGAGCGCCGCGAGCGAGCGTCGTCCTCCTCGCGCTCGTCGACGGGCACCTTCAGCACCGCGTCGCCGGGCAGCTCCGAGAACCAGCCGACGTCGCTGACGACGAGCGGCTTGCCGAGCGAGAGCGCCCGGATCGCGCTGCCGGAGGTCTCGCCCATCGTCGGCGAGCGCAGCGAGACGATCGCGTCGCAGGCGGCCATCAGCGCCCAGAGCCGGTCCTCGGGGACGTACTCCTCGCGGATCACGCCGTCCGGGAGCTCGAGCCGCCGGAGGCGCGCCGAGCCGCGCCGCCGACGAGCAGCAGGCGCGCGCTCCGGGTGGCGTCGCGCACGCGCGCGAACGCCGCCAGCGAGCTCGCGGGACGCGCTTGCTCTCGTTCAGGTGGCCGAAGCAGCCGAAGAGCGGGCTCGCCCTCGACCGCCGCCGGCTCGAGCGCCGGCACCGGCCAGGCGGGGTGCGGGATCCGCACGATCGGGCCGCGGTAGCCCGGCCTCGCGCGCCCGCTCCTCGACGTAGCGCGAGTGGACGATCAGCCCGGTCGCGTGGTCGAGCACCTCGCCGGCGAGCGGGAAGTCCTCCGGCCGCGTCTCCCAGAGCGGCGGCAGCTTGTTGTCGAGCACGGCGTAGGCGAGCAGGCGCCCGACCAGCCCGGCCTCGCGCTCCATCGCCGCGAGGTAGCCGGCCGCGTCGCCGCGCGCGAACGTCAGCCCGACGACGAGGTGGTGGAGGACGAAGTCGTGGAGGACGACGACGCCCGGCCGGCGGCGCAGCGCGTCGACGATCCAGCCGTGCGCCTCGGCGTCGTTGCCGACGTGGTAGAGGCGGACGTCCGCCTTCGGCTCGCGGCGGAAGCGTCCGGGGCGGGCGACGGCGACGTCGATCCGCTCCGCGAGCGCCGGCAGCAGCAGCGCCGAGTAGTCCGCGATCCCCGAGCGCGACGGCGGCAGCGGCGAGTAGTAGGCGACCCTCATGCGGCCGCTCGGGCGCGCGCCCGGCGGCCTCGGCGCAGCGCGGCCGCGTAGAGGTCGGCGACGCGGTCGAGCCCGTGCTCGGTCCCGGCGAGGCGCAGCGCGGCGCGCGCCATCTCCGGGCGCCCGACGCGCGCCCGCTCCATCGCCTCGACGAGCGCGTCGATCTCGCCCTCGCCGACCGGCACCTTGACCGCGACCTCGTCCGGGCAGCTCCGCGGAACGCAGCCGACGTCGCTGACGACCAGCGGCTTGCCGAGCGGAGAGCGCGCGGACGGCGGCGGCCGAGGTCTCGCCCATCGTCGGCCAGCGCAGCGAGACGACCGCGTCGCAGGCGGCGAGCAGGCGCCAGAGCCGCTCCTCGGGCACGTACTCCTCGCGGATCACGCCCGTCGCGGCAGCTCGAGCGCGGGGCAGCCGCGGCGACGAGCGACCCGACGAGCAGCAGGCGTGCGTCCGGGCGGCGCCGCGCAGCCGGGCGAACGCCTCGCAGGAGCTGCGGGACGCGCTTGCTCTCGTTGACGTGCCCGAAGCAGCCGATGCACCGGGCCGCCGTCGACCGCTGCCGGCTCGACGTCGGGCACGGGCCACGCCGGCATCGGGATCCGCCAGCACCGGCTCCGCGATAGCCGGCCTCGCGGGCGCGCTCCTCGACGTAGCGCGGAGTGGACGATCAGCGACCGGTGGCCAGGTCGAGCACCTCGCGGGCGAGCGGGAAGTCCTGCGCCCGCGTCTCCCACAGCGGCTCGATCCGCTCGTCGACGACCGCGTGGCCGAGCAGGCCGGCCGACGAGGCCCGCGTCGCGCTCGAGGCGCGGCGAGGTAGCCCTCGACGTCGCCGCGCGCGAGCGTGATCCCGGAGACGAGGTGGTGGAGCACGAACTCGTGCAGCACGACCACCCCGGGGCGGCGGCGCAGCGCCTCGACGATCCAGCCGTGCTCGGCCGGGTCGTTGCCGACGTGGTAGAGGCGACGTCGGCGCTTCGGCGTCGCGGCGGAACCGGCCCGGGCCGCGCGACGGCGACCTCGACGCGCTCGGCGAGCGCCGGGAGCAGCAGCGCCGAGTAGTCGGCGATCCCCGACCGCGACGGCGGCAGCGGCGAGTAGTAGGCGACCCTGACGCTCACGCGAGCAGCCTGCTCGATCGTCGCGGTCCCAGGTCACGCGCTCGGCGACGACCTTGCGGCCGGCCGTGCCCGAACGCGCGCGCGTCGTCGCGGGTGGGCGCGCAGCCACTCGCACGCCGCGGCGAGCGCCTCGGCGCGGGGCTCGCAGACGAGCCCGGTGGCGCGGTCGGTGACGATCTCGAGCGGCCCGCCGGCGTCGGTCGTCGTCACCACCGGCTTCTCGGCCAGGAACGCCTCGTACGGGCACCATCCCGAAGTCCTCGTCCACCGGCGCGTAGAAGACGGCGAGGCAGCGCGCGTAGAGGTCGGCGAGCTCCTCCGCGGAGACGCGGCCGGCGAAGCGGACCGACGCCGTCGGCGAGCGACTCCAGCCGCTCGCGGTCGGGCCCGTCGCCGGCGACGACGACCGGGATGCCCGGCGCGCTGCGCCGCCTCGATCAGCAGGTCGATCCGCTTCGCCCGGTCGAGCCGCCCGACCGAGAGGACGAAGTCGCCGTACTCGTCGCAGCGGTAGGGAAGCTCCTGCGGCGGGTGCGGCATCACCTCGGCGGCGATCCCGGTCGAGCGCTCGAGCCGGTCGGCGACGTTGCGCGAGGTCGCGAACACCTTCCGCGCCTCGCCGAGCGCGAGCCGGTCGAGCTCCTGCACGCGCCGGCGGAGCGCGCGGTCCTCCGGCGACTCGCCGAACTGCCCGAGCTCGGTGCGGTCGAGCTCGTACGCCTGGCGGAACTGGTGCACGAGCCAGACGACCTTGTTCGGGTGGCGGACGACGTACGACGGGAACTTGGTCGCGATCACGAGCTCGATCCGCCGGCCGTCGGCCTCCTCGAGGTCGAGCAGCCGCCAGAGGAACGCCTGGGTCAGGACGCGCTCGCCCGGGTACCACTTGAACGGGACGGTGACGAGGTCGGCGTCGTGCCCGCGCCGGCGCAGCTCGGCGACGAGGTCGTCGGTGAAGATCTCGACGCCGCCGCGCGCGAACGGGACCTGCGGTCGGCAGACCGCGATCCTCACGTGCGGGCGACGATCGCGTAGTCGAGCGGCGCGAACAGGATCTCGCGGATCCGCTCGTCGACGTCGTCGGCGTGGCGCGGCGCGTTCAGGAACCGGGTCTCGACCTCGGCGGAAGCCCGCCTGCCGCGCGAGCAGCGCGAGCGTCTCGGGGACGAGCGGCTGCGCGTGCGTGAGGTCGGCGAAGTACGAGCGAAGCGCGAGCGGCGAGAGCGGGTTGATCGTCTCGGCGACGAGCAGCGCCGCCGGGGCGGAGCTTGCGGGCGGCGAGCTCGAGCAGGCGGAAGAGCGGCCGGCGGCGGCAGGTGCTCGACGACCTGCGCGGCGAAGATCCCGCCGAGCGAGCCGTCCGGCGAGCCCCTCGAGGTACGCGAGCGCGTCGGCCTGCTCGACGTCGAGGCCCTCGCCGCGGGCGTAGGCGACCATGTCGGCGTCGGCGTCGATCCCGCGCGCCTCGACGCCGGCGTCGCGGAGCAGCCGCGAGGAACTCGCCGCGGCCGCAGCCGACGTCGAGCACGGGCGCGGCGTCGCGGAAGTCGTCGACGTAGACGCGCTGGCGCTCGCGGACGTCCGCGGTCGAGCCGCGCATCCGCGCCTCGAAGGCGAAGTAGTCGGGGACGGCCGCGGCGGCGGGCTGGGCGGCGACGGTCGCCGGGGCGCCGCCGCGCGCCGCGCCGCTCGACCCGGGTCAGCCGCTCCTCCAGCTCGGCCGAGCGAGCGCAGCGCCTCCTCGCGCGCGCGCCTCGGCGCGGTCGAGCTCCTCCGAGCAGGCCGTCGAGCACCTTCAGGATCGACGTCGTTGAACATCCGCTGCTCGGCCGCGAGCGGCTCGACGTACCAGCGCAGGAACGGCCGGAGCAGGCGCTTGACCGGGTAGGCGATCCAGCCTTTCGGCCCCGGGCCGCCGCTCGAGCGGGCGGTCGGCGCTGACCGCCCAGACCCGCTCGGCGCGGTGACGGGCGGCGAGCAGCCGGCCGCGCCCGGCCTCGGCGCCGTTCGCCCGCCCGCGAGCTCCTCGCGGAGCCGCTCGACGAGCGCGTCGACGTCGACCTCGGGCCCGGGGAGAAATCCCCGCTCCGGCAGGGGTTTTCGGCTCGGGCCCGGACACCGGCCCATTCTATCCGGGCCTGGTTACGGCTCTGTAAGAACTCGAGCCGTAATGAAGGGACCCGCCTTTTGACGACGAACGCTGTCGGCATCTGTCGTCAAGCTCGGGAGGGTGTCGATGGCTGCTGCGCCGTGGATCGTCTCGGACGAGTTGTGGGAGCGGATCGAGCCGCTCTTGCCGAAAGTCGAGCGTCGCTTCCGCTATCCGGGTCGGAAGCGACTGCCCGACCGGCAGGCGCTGCAGGGGATCCTGTTTGTCCTGCACACCGGGATCGCCTGGCGGCATCTGCCGGCCGAGCTTGGCTTCGGCGGCGGCTCGACCTGCTACCGGCGGATGGACGAGTGGCAGCAGGCCGGTGTGTGGAAGCGGCTGCATGAGGTCCTGCTTGCTGAACTGCGCGCGGCCGGCGAGCTCGAGTGGTCGCGCGCGGTCGCGGACTCCAGTCACGTGCAGGCGAAGAAGGGGGCTCCGCGACGGGCCCGAGCCCGGTTGATAGGGCCAGAAACGGCTCCAAGCATCACCTGCTCGTAGACGCCACGGGATCCCGCTCGCCTGGACGGTGACCGGCGGCAACCGCAACGACGTCACCCAACTCGTCCCACTGGTCGAGCGCGTGCCGCCGGTGCGTGGCAAGGTCGGTCGGCCTCGCCGGCGGCCCGAGCGGGTGACCGCCGATCGCGGTTACGACCACGACAAGTACCGGCGCGAGCTCCGGCAACGCGGGATCAGGCCCGAGATCGCCCGTCGGCAGACCGAGCACGGCTCCGGGCTCGGACGTGCCCGCTGGGTCGTCGAGCGCACCTTCGCCTGGCTGCACCACTTCAAGCGGCTACTCGTCCGCTACGACCGCCGCGCCGAGATCCACGAAGCCTTCCTTGCGCTCGGCTGCTGCCTCGTCTGCTTCAGGAGACTCCGCTGCTCATTCTGATTCGAGTTCTAAGCAGCGAGCCGCCCAGCACCGGCGCCCGACCCTGTGGACGAATTGTCACACAAACGTTCCAACCCAGTCTCAGAGACTGGGTGGCATCCGTCACGAGCTTCGCCACGTCTGGTCGGGACAGCGTGCGCTGCGACTGCTTAACTCGGCGCGTGGTCGGGATCTCGATGCTGACGCTCGTGCCCGGGCTGGTCGGGGGCTCCGAGACCTACGCGCGGGAGCTCTGCAAGGCGCTCGCCCGGGTCGGGAGCTCGACTACCGCACGTTCGTCCCGACGATCGCACCGGACGCGGGCGACGGGCTCGACACGATCGTCGTCCCGAGTACCGAGCGTAGCCGCTCGACGCCCGGCCGGATCGCCGCGATGGCGCACGCCGCCCTCGGCCCCGGACGCTCCGCCGGCGCTTCGAGAGCCTCGACGCGATCCACTTCCCGCTCTCGCGTGATGCTGCCGCCGGTGGACGCGCCGCCCGCGGCGACGACCGTGCTCGACGTCCAGCACGAGGTGTTCCCGGAGTTCTTCTCGCGCGCGGAGCTCGCCTACCGCCGCCGCGTCTACGGGTGGACGGTGCGCAGGAGCCGGATCGTGATCACGATCAGCGAGCACGCCCGCGAGGCGCTGATCGAGCGGCTCGGGCTCGACCCGGCGCGCGTGCGTCGCGATCCACCTCGCCGTCGACCACGAGCGGTTCACTCCGGACGGCCGCCCGCGCGAGCCCTTCCTGCTCTACCCGGCCAACGCCTGGCCGCACAAGAACCACGCGCGCCTGTTCGAGGCGTTCGCGGCGTCCGCCGGGAGCGGCCGGAGCTCGCGGCTCGTCCTCACCGGGGCCGGCCACGAGCGCCTCCCGCCGCTGCCCGACGGAGCGGAGTCGCGCGGCCACGTCTCGCTCGACGAGCTCGTCGGGCTCTACCGCTCCGCCGCCGCGCTCGTCTACCCCAGCCTGTACGAGGGCTTCGGGATCCCCTGCGTGGAGGCGATGGCCTGCGGCTGCCCGGTCGCCTGCGTCGAACGTCGCGTCGCTCCCCGAGGTCTGCGGGGAAGCCGCCGCGTACTTCGACCCGCTCGAGCCGGAGTCGATCGCCGAGGGCATCCGCCGCGTCCTCGACCGCCCGCCGCCCGGCGGGATCGAGCGGGCGGCGCGCTTCACCTGGGACGACTGCGCCCGGCGACACGACGCCGTCTACGCAGAGCTCGCCCGCCGGGCCTGACCGGAGGCCTCCCGTCCCCGCCGGATCAGGCGGTCACGCGCCCCTGCTCGGCGCGCAGGCGCTCGAGATCGGCGTCGACGAGCAGCCGGACGAGCGCCTCGAAGTCGACCGTCGGGCTCCACCCGAGCCGGGCCCGCGCCTTCGACGCGTCGCCGATCAGGTCGTGCAGCTCGGCGGCCCCCCGGCGCAGGGACTCGTCGATGTGCACGTACTCCTGCCAGTCGAGCCCCGCGTGGCCGAACGCGAGCTCGACGAGCTCCTGGACGCTGTGCCCGATGCCGCTCGCGATCACGTAGTCGTCGGGCTCGTCCTGGCGGAGCATCAGCGCCATCGCGCGCACGTAGTCGCCGGCGTAGCCCCAGTCGCGGCGGGCGTCGAGGTCGCCCAGCCACAGCTCGCCCTGGAGTCCGAGCGAGATCGATGCCGCCGCGTGGGCGATCTTCCGCGTGACGAAGTCGAGCGGCCGCCTGGGCGACTCGTGGTTGAAGAGGATCCCGGAGCAGGCGTAGATGCCGTAGCGCTTGCGGTAGCTCCGCACGATCAGGTGGCCGTAGGCCTTGGCGACGCCGTACGGCGTCACCGGCGACAGCGCCGTCTCCTCCGTCTGCGGCACCTCGCGCGGCTCGCCGAAGATCTCCGACGAGGACGCCTGGTAGAAGCGGATCTCGGGATCGACGAGCCGGATCGACTCGAGCAGCGCCGTCACGCCGACCGCGGCGAACTCGGCGGTCAGCACCGGCTGCTTCCAGGACATCGGCACGAACGACGGCGAGGCGAGGTTGTAGACCTCCTGCGGCCGGGCGGTCTTCAGCGCGTCGACGAGCGAGAGCTCGTCGAGCAGGTCGGCCTGGAGCAGCTCGACCCGGTCGCGAACCGCTTCGAGGTTCTCGAAGTGCTCCGAGGCGGGCCGCCGGACGACGCCGCAGACCTCGTAGCCCTCGTCGAGCAAGAGCTCGGCGAGGAGCGACCCGTCCTGACCTCCGATCCCCGTGATCAGGGCGCGCGGCGCAGCCATGGCGAGACGATAGCTCCCGCCGGGCACGCCTCACGTCAAGAGCGGCCGCTTTCCGAACCGCTGGCGGCGAAAGTCGCTCCAGCCCTGGAGGACCGCGGTGATCCCTTCGCGCTTCCGGGACGACCGCAGCGCCTGCACGAGGTGGACGGCGACGAGGACCAGGCGCCGGCGGCGTCGTGCGAGGCCGTGAAGGGGCGCGAAGCGCTCGCAGACCTCGGTCGTGTTGCGGACGCCGTAGTACAGGGTGGTCGGGGAGTTCTCGCCGCCCGAGGTGACCGAGACCTTGTGCCAGAGCCTCGACGCGGGCACGACGTAGTGGCGGTAGCCCGCCGCACGCGCCCGGAGCGACCAGTCGACGTCCTCGGAGTAGAAGAAGAGGTCGGGGTCGAACAGACCGACCTCCTCGAGCACCCGGCGCGGCACCAGCATCGCCGCCCCGCAGGCGCGGTCGGTCTCGACGACTGCGTCGAAGCGGCCGTCGTCCCGCTCGCGGTAGCCGGTCTGGCGGCCGTTGTAGCCCGAGTGCGGGTCGAAGGTGGCCCCGGCGAACCAGATCAGGTCGTGCGGCTCCATGTAGAGGATCTTCGAGCAGAGCGCGCCTGCGTCGGGTCGCCGGTGGGCCTCCTCGACGAGCGCGCGGACGAAGCCCGCGTCGACCTCGACGTCGTTGTTCAGGACGAGCACGTGGTCGGCTCCGAGCTCGAGCGCGCGGCGCATGCCGACGTTGTTGCCTTCGGCGAAGCCGAGGTTCTCCTCGGTGCGGACGATCTCGACCGTGGGAAAGGCTGCGCGGACCGCGTCGCTCGTACCGTCGGTCGAGCCGTTGTCGACCACGATCGTGGTCAGCTCGGGGTAGTCGACCTCGGCGAGCGACGCGAGGCAGCCGAGCGTGTCCTCCCTCCCGTTCCACGAGAGGACGACGACGGCGACGCGGTCCATCAGCCCGCGAGACCGCGGCTGACGAGTGCCTCGGTCGCCTGGTCGACGCGGTCGTCCGCCTCCTGGCCGCCGAGCCAGCCGGCCAGCTCGCGCATGCCGTCCTCGAACCTGACGGCCGGCTCGTAGCCGAGCAGCGCGCGGGCCTGCTCGATGGAGGCGAAGCAGTGCCGGATGTCGCCGGCGCGAAACTCGTTCCTGATCTCGGCGCGGATCGCCGTGCCGAGCTCGGCGCCGAGGACGTCGGCGACCTCGGCGACGCTCACCGAGCGCCCCGTGCCGACGTTGATCGCCCGCCCATCTCCCGCGCCCGGCTCGAGCGCGCGCTCGACGGCGGCGGTGATGTCGGAGACGTGAACGAAGTCGCGGCTCTGGCGGCCGTCCTCGAAGATCACCGGCGGACGCCCGTTCAGGAGCCGGCTGGAGAAGATCGCCGCGACGCCGGTGTAGGGGTTCGACAGCGACTGCCGTGGTCCGTACACGTTGAAGAAGCGGAGCGCCGTCGCGGGAACCTTGTAGGCGCGGCCCCATGCGAGCGTCATCTCCTCGTGGTCGCGCTTCCCGACGGCGTAGATCGACGTCGGCGCCATAGGCTTCGTCTCCGGCGTCGGCAGCGGCTCGAGCGGCGCGCCGCACGACGGGCAGGCGGGATCCCAGCTGCGACCCGCCAGGCTCTCGTCCGACCGCGGCTCCGGCGCGACCTCCGTCCCCTCGGCCGGGCAGCGGTAGAGGCCCTCGCCGTAGATGGACATCGACGACGCGACGGCGACCTTCTCGAGCCGGTCGCGCACCTCGGTCGCCGCCTCGAGCACGACCGCGCAGCCGATCGAGTTCACGGAGGTGTAGCGCTCGATCTCGTACATCGACTGGCCGACGCCGACCGCCGCTGCGAGATGGACGAGCCGGTCGACCCCGGCGAGCGCCCGGCGGACGGCGTCCCGGTCGCGCACGTCGCCGACGATCAGTTCGGCGTCGGCGGTCAGGTAGGAGGGGCGGCCGTGCGGGTGGACCTGCGGGTCGAGCGAGTCCAGGATCCGGACCTCGTGACCGGCGGCGAGCAGACGGTCGACCAGATGCGATCCGATGAAGCCCGCGCCGCCGGTGACGAGGATCCGGCGCGGCCGGGGACGGAGCGGGACGCTCATGCCGGCTGCCCCGCCGTCAGACCGCGGGCAACGGATTCGAGGTACGACCGCTCACCCTCGGTCGCCTCGCCCTTGAGCGCGGCCAGCGCGACGTCGAAGGGGAAGAGGGTCCACATCTGCACGTACGTCCGGACCGCCTCCTTGATCGTGCCGTCGGAGATGCCTGCGCCGCAGCACTCGCAGCGCGGGCCGGTCTCGACCAGGCCGTCGGTCGCTCCGACCCGGCACCGTCCGGCGTCCGGATCGACGAGAGCGGCGAGGTTCGCGCGCGCGAGCTCGAGACCGGCGACGATGCCGGCGTCGACGTCGAGGGCGGCCATGCACCTTGGATCGACCGGCGACGGGCACGAACCGTCCCTCGAACGGGGGATACTCGAAGATCCCTCGTTCGGGGTACGTTGTGACCATGAGCCTGACCGCCGAGCTCCGGTCGGCGCCGCCGAGGCTGCACGGCCGGGCCGAGTTCTGGGGACTCGCCTGGGAGGCGCTCGACTTCATCGAGCGGACGGTGCAGCCGGGCATGGCCACGCTCGAGACGGGAGCGGGCGCGAGCACGGTCGTGTTCGCGGCCAGCGGGCGCCGCACCACGAGGCGGTCACGCCCTCGAGCGAGGAGGCGGCGCGGATCCTCGCGGAGTGCGACCGGCGCGGGCATCTCGACCGAGCACCTCACGTTCCGGATCGGCTCGTCTGCGGACGTGCTCCGCTCGTGGGAGCCGCGGCCGCTCGACCTCGTGCTCGTGGACGGCGCCCACGCCTTCCCGTACCCGACCCTCGACTGGTGGTTCCTCGCGCCGCACCTGAAGGTCGGCGGCCTGATGCTGCTCGACGACGCCTACATGCCGCCGGTGGCGGCGGTGGTCGACCACCTGCGCGGCTCGCGCCGCGTGGCGGCTGGAGGACCCGGTCAGCTTCCGCACCGCGGTCGCGCGCAAGCTCGCCGAGGAGGTGCCGCGACGGAGAGTGGAAGGGCGAGCGGATCGGCGGCCGGATGAGCTTCCGCTACCTGCCCCCGAAGCGGCGCGGCGTCGCCGCGATCCGCCAGCGCGCCCTGAGCACGCGGCTCGGGCTGAAGGCGGTCGAGCTGCTGCGCCCCTTGGCCGGCCGCTCGCTCAGGGAGCCCGGCTAACCTATCCGCGCATGGTCGCTTCGCGCGCCAGACGTCGCCTGGACAGAGCAGGCGCTCGCCGACCTGACCGCCGAGTTCGGCGACGTCTACGGCGGCCGGACCGTGCTCGTCACCGGCGCCGACGGGTTCATGGGCTCGCACCTGACGGACGCCCTCTGCCACGTCGGCGCGAACGTCGTACGCCTTCGTCCGGGCGACCTCGAGCGGCGCGCTGAACAACATCTGGCACCTGCGCGACCGGATCACGGTGCAAGTTCGCCGACCTGACCGACAAGACGTCGGTCGACTACCTGGTCAAGCGAGCTGAAGCAGGCGCCCGACCGGCCGTACGTGTTCCACCTCGGCGCCCAGGCCCACGTCGGCGAGTCGTGGCACCGCCCGTACGAGACGGTGACGGCGAACACGCTCGGCACGCTCAACCTGCTCCAGTCGATCGTCGACCACGGCCTCGAGCTGGAGAAGTTCGACACCGCCGGCACCTCGGAGGAGTACGGCAACGTCCGCGAGGCGGTCGCCCACCACCACGACTTCGACGACGCGGGCAGCCTGATCCTCCACGAGCGCTCGCCGATCAACCCGAAGTCGATCTACGCGACCTCGAAGGTCGCCGCCGACTTCCTGACCATGAACTACCACGACGCCTTCGGCGTCCCCGGGATCGTCACCCGCATGTTCAACAACTACGGGCCGCGCCAGAATCCGCGCTACGTCACCGGGACGATCATCACGCAGGCGCTCGAGCGCGAGGAGATCGAGCTCGGGCAGCTCGATCCGCTGCGCGACTTCTGCTTCTGCACCGACGGCGTCCGCGGTCACCTGACCGTCGCCGCCCAGGGCATCCCCGGCGACGTCTACGTCTACGGCCAGGGCGAGAACATCTCCATGGGCGACTGGTGCGACCTGATCATCCGCACCGGCGAGGCGAACGGCTTCTGGCCGGCCGGGCGCCGCGTCGTCTCCACCGCCGCCCGCTACCGGCCGGGCGCGAGCGAGGTGATGGCGCTCCGCGTCGGCTACGAGAAGCTGAACCGCGAGACCGGCTGGAAGCCGAAGGTGAGCTGGGAGGAGGGCGTCCTCCGCACGATCCGCTGGTACGCGGAGAACCGCGACCGCTGGATCGGCCGCGTCGACTGGACGGACCGGCGAAAGATCCTGCGGATCTTTCGCCGCAAGGGCATGAGACGTCCTCGTCACGGGCGGAGGAGGCTTCCTCGGCTCGCACCTCGTCGAGCGGCTCCGCGGAGCGCGGCGAGGACTCGTTCGTCGCCCGGCGGCCACGACTACGACCTGACCCGCTGGGACGACGCGGAGCGCCTGTTCGCCGACGCCGAGCCCGAGCTCGTCTTCCACCTCGCCGCCGAGGTCGGCGGGATCGGCGCCAACCGCGCGCACCCCGGCCGCTACTGGTACGCGAACCTGCTGATGGGCGCGCAACGTGCTCGAGCTGGCCCGGCGAGCACGGCGCCGCCAAGCTCGTGCTCGCCGGCACCGTGTGCGCGTACCCGAAGCACACGCCGGTCCCGTTCCGGGAGGAGGAGCTTCTGGAACGGCTACCCGGAGGAGACGAACGCCCCGTACGGCGTCGCGAAGAAGTCGATCCTCGTCGGCGCGCAGGCCTACCGTGAGCAGTACGGAACGAACGCGATCTTCCTGCTGCCCGACGAACCTGTACGGGCCGCGCGACAACTTCGACCTCGACGACCTCGCACGTGATCCCGGCGCTGATCCGGAAGATGCACTCGCTCGCCGGAGGAGATCGTGCTCTGGGGCGACGGGACGCCCGACGCCGCGAGTTCCTCTACGTCGAGGACGCGCGGACGCGTTCGTCCTCGCCGCGCGAGCGCTACGACGGCCCCGAGCCCGTGAACATCGGCACAGGCAGGGAGATCTCGATCCGAGATCTCGTCGAGCTGGTCGCGGATCTGACCGGCTTCACGGGGCAGATCCGCTGGGACGAGTCGATGCCGAACGGCCAGCCGCGCCGAAGCCTCGACGCCTCCCGCGCGAAGGAGCTGTTCGGCTTCGAGGCGCGGAACGCCGCTGCGCGAGGGCCTCGGCGCACGATCGCCTGGTACCGCAGCGCTTCCGGCCTGCGGCCGTGAAGTCGCTAGAGAAGCTTGGAGCGCTAGCGCTCTCTCCCCGGCCGGCCTTCGCGGCGTAGCCGAGAAGATCGACCGGCCCTGGGCGGTGCTCGGGTCGCTGATCGGCGTCCAGTGGCTCGCGCTGCTCGGCGCTCGCGCTGACCGTCCGCCACAACTCGTGGCTCTACTACCAGGGCGGCGACCAGACCTACTACTGGACGGACGCCTGGATCGTTCGACCACTGGACGGCTGCCGACCGCCGAGGTCGGCTGGGGCTGGTCCTTCATCCTGATGCCGTTCGCGGCCACCTTCGGGCGCCAACGTCCTCTCCGGGCTGCCGCGCGGTCGTCCTCTTCAACACGATCGTGCTCCTGCCGATCGCGCTGCTCGCCGTGTACGGGATCGCGGCGCGCATCGGCGGCCGCCTCTTCGGCTACTGGGCGGCGGCGCTCTGGGTCGCCGTCCCCTATCTCGCGATCCCGCTCTTCGTCTCACCGCTACCACGGCAAGTACGTCGAGCAGATGCTGCCGCAGACGTTCGGCCTGACGCCGCTCGCCGACTTCCCCTCGATGGTGCTCGCTGCTCGTCGGCGCCTACCTGATCGTCCGCGCGCTCGACACCGACGACTGGCGCGACCCGCTCCTCGCCGGTCTCGTGCTCGGCTTCGCCTCTGGACGTCAAGCCGTCGAACGCGGTCTTCTTCGGCCGGCCGCGGTGCTCGCGCTCCTGGTCGCGCGCCGCTGGCGCCAGCTCGCGGTCCTGGGCGCGGCGCTCGCTTCCCGGGCTGGCCCTGCTCGCGCTCTGGAAGCAGCGTGGCCTCGGCACCCTGCCGCTCTTCGCGGCTCGGAGTTGCTCCGGCGCTCGCCGCCGTCGTACCGGCCGAGACTCTCGGCTCGCTCGGGAAGTACCTCCATGTCGGGAAGTACCTGCACGTCGACTGGACGCAGCTGCGCGAGAACCGCGACTCGCTGCGGGAGTTCTTCTGGGCCGTCCGGCCGCTCGAGTGGGTGCCGCTCGCCGGCTCCTCGCGATCGCCTGGCGCCGCTCGTGGCCGAAGGCGATCCTGGTCTTCGATCTGGTTCGTCGCGTTCCTGCTGATCAAGGGCGCGTCCGACCAGTCACGCGTCGAGGACGCGAGCTTCTTCCGGCTGATGATGCCGAGCCTTTCCGGCGTTCGTGCTGCTGCTCGCCGCCGATCCCGCTGCTCGTCCCGCAGGCGGCGGCGAGGCTGGCGCGGCGCTTCCCGCTCAGGCGCCCCGATCCCCCGCGTCGGCTCGAGCGAGCCGTAGCCCTCTGCGGCCGGCGTCTTCGTGCTCGTGCCGCTCGTCGATCCTCGCGGGAGCGAACGTCCAGGTCGGCCCGGAGACGGTGAAGAACGACCAGCAGCACACGATCATCCCCGTCGACGGGAAGCTGGCCGTATCGACACACGTGGACGGCGGCCGGGTCCGCCTCGACTGGATGCCCGTCGACAGCGGCTCCGTCGCCGTCTTCTACACCGTGTTCCGCGCCCGCCCGAGCTATCCGGACCCGTCCAACCCGGAGGAGCGCACGGTGGTCGACGGGATCGCCTGCCGGCCGCGGCAGAGCGGCGGCGCCCAGGAGTGCCACCTGTTCATGACCGCGTGTCGGAACCGCGACGCGCGACCGTCGCTTCGCCGACCACCCGCCGGCGGGGCGCTGGACGTACCGGATCGGCCTGGCCGCGAACTGGCTCGACGACCCGACCGCGCGGCGACATGCTGCTGGTCGGCCCGCCGGTCGACGGTGACGGTCGGCGCTAGTCCCGCTCGCGGAGGCGCGACTCGAGCAGCGCGAGCCGCTGCGCGAGCACGGTGTTCTGGTCGGCCAGCTCGAGATCACGGTCGAGTAGTCGAGCAGCACGAGCAGGATGAACAGCGTCGCGACGGCGAAGAGCACGGCCGGCGGGTAGCCGGTGACGCCGACCCAGTGGGCGATCGTGTTCAGGCCGCTCCGCCAGGCGGAGAGCACGAGCAGGACGACGCCGGTGGCGAGCCAGAGCAGCGCGTAGCGCTCGCGGAGCGGCGGCTGCGGATCAGCTCGAGGACGACGAGCAGCAGCAGGACCGAGGCGACCGAGGCGACGATCGAGACGGTGAGCGGTGTCACGAGACGTCCTCCAGGGGAGTGACGTTCTTGCGGAAGAGCCCGACGAAGAGCGCGAGCAGCACCTTGACCATGTAGTAGACGGCGAACAGCGCGCCGATCGACGAGCGGCCGCCGGCGCGCTCGCGCATCTCGACCGGCACCTCGACCATCCGCAGCCGGTGCCGGTGGACCATCAGCACCGCCTCGACCTCCGGGATGTCGTGCGGGTAGTCGGCGGCGAAGAGGGCGATCGCGTGCCGGTTCAGCGCCTGGAAGCCGGAGGTCGGGTCGGTCACGCGGCGGCCGACGAGCAGCGAGACCGTCTTCGCGAGGATCGTGATCCCGGCCCGCCGCGGCCGCGACGACCGGTAGCGGCGTCGGGCCGGCGAAGCGCGAGCCGACCGCGATGTCGGCCTCGTCCGGCGAGCACGGGCTCGAGCAGCGCGCGCGAGCTGGGCGGCGTCGTGCTGCCCGTCGCCGTCGAGCCGCACGGCGAGGCGGAAGCCGTGCTCGAAGGCGTACCGGAAGCCGGTCTGGACGGCTCCGCCGATCCCGAGGTTGAACGGCAGCCTGACGACGTGGGCGCCCTTCTCCTCGGCGACGGCAGCCGTGCGGTCGAGCGATCCGTCGTCGACGACGACGATCTCGAGCTCGGGGTCGAACGCGCGGATCTCGTCGATCACGCGGGCGATCGTCTCCTCCTCGTTGAACGCGGGGACGATCGCGATGCGCTTCAGGCCGGCGAGCCGCGGGTCGGACACGCGCCCGGTCGCGCTCCTCGGCGAGCTCAGGCACGCACGGCCTCCGGAACGCCCAGGCCGAGCAGGTCGAGCACGCGCCGGGCGCGGTGCAGGTAGGTGTGCTCGTCGAGAGCCCGCTCGCGCGCGGCCCGGCCCAGCTCCTCGGCCCGGCCCGGGTCGGCGAGCAGCTCGGTGTACGCGGCGACCGCCTGGTCGGCGTCCTCGACCACGAGCAGCTCGCGGCCCGGCTCGAACCAGCGCTCGATCCCCTGGTGCGGGTTGGAGACGATCGTCGCGCCGGCCATGGCCAGCTCGAACGGCCTCGCCGTCGAGGAGGCGTGGCACGGAGGCGTGCGCGCGGCGCGTGACGTTGAGGCTGATCCGCGCGGCCGAGATCGCCCGGGCGAAGACGTTGAACGGGATCTGGCCGACGACCCGCGCCCGGCCGACGTCGCCGCGGAAGTCCTCGCCGCCGAGCGAGAAGTCGACCTCGGGCAGCCGCCGGCTCGGCTCGCCGATCATCGCCTCCATCCACTCCTGGCGGAACTTGTCGCCGAAGCCGTAGAAGAAGACGTCGGTCTCCTTCTCGACCGGGTAGCGGCTGGAAGAGCTCGGGGTCGGCGCCCCAGAAGACCGCCTCCGCGCGCCGGGCGCCCAGCTCGCGCAGCCGGCCGAGGCCGCCCTCCGAGTTCGAGATCACGAGGTCGTACTCGGACGGGTCGGCGCCGAAGTAGTAGTTGAAGCCCGGTGTCGTGCCCGCCGAACTCCGGCAGGCTCATCGGCACGTCGCCGTCGTAGAAGACGACGGGGACGCCGAAGCGCTCGCGGAGCAGCGTCCGGGATCCCGCGCAGGTGGCTCATCGGCACGGTGAAGACGACGACCGCGTCCACGTCGCGCTCGCGCTCGAGCAGGCGCACGAGATGGCGGCGCCAGCGCGGCGTCACCCAGCGCCAGACGACCTCCCGGACCCAGCGGTCGGTGTCCCCCGGGTCGCGCTCGGCCCGGCGGAGGAACCGGTCGCCCTTCAGCCGCGCGGCGAAGTCGCGCGCGGTCGCGAACGCCTCGCCCTCGCGATAGCAGGGGTTCGGCGCCGTCCGCCACCAGGGCGACTCGACCGGCCGGCCGCGGTACGGGCGTGACGATCAGGTCGCAGCCGGCCGCGTGCAGGCCCTTCCAGAGCTGCCACCAGGCCGGCGTGCAGCCGTAGCGGAAGTCGAGGTCGACCGCGGACGCGACCGCGAGGATCTTCGGCGCCTTCCAACGTCCCGCTCAGTATGGCCGTCAGGCGGGAAGGAGAGCGACGTCGTAGCGCGGCGAAGCGTGCGATCGCGCGTGACGATCGGTCAGGCCTTCGAGCTGCGCCTGCGCGATCAGCATCCGGTCGAACGGATCCCTGTGATGAGGCGGAAGCGCCCCGGCGGCCAGACGCGTGCTCCACGCGTGATTCGAGCGTGCGTAGCGCGAATCGGCTCGACCGCTTCTCCGAGCGAGGTGGGCAGCTCGAGCTCGCCGCGTTCGCGACTTGATCGCCGCCTCCCAGACGGAGACGGCGCTGACGAGGACGTCGTTCTCGAGGTCCGAGCTCGCGGTCAGGGCGCTACCGCGAAGGCGGCCGGGCTCGCCGAAGGCCCAGAGCAACGCGTGCGTATCGAGGAGGAGTCTCAGAGGACCTCGTCCTCGGCGCCGTAGAAGAGCTCGATCAGCTCCTCGTCGGTCTCGTCGAAGTCGTCGGCGATCCAGATCTCCCCCTTCGAGAGACGCCGAGCCTGCGCGGCTCCTGTTCGTACTTCGACGAGCTTCGCCACCGGCTTCCCCGCCTTCGCGATCACGACCTCCTCGCCGGCCGCGACCTTCGCGACGAGCTTCGAGAGCGTCGACTTCGCCTCGTGCATGTTGACGATCGTGGCCATGTCTTAGTTAGCTAAGTTAGCTAACCGAGCAGCGTAGCAGACTGTCGCCGCCGTCCGGTAGCGGAACGGAAACGGCGACTCGGGCTGCGCCTCGCCGAGCGCCCGCACCCGCGCCAGCACCTCTGCGCGCTCCGCCGTCCGGGAGCCGGGCGACGTAGCTGACCGTCCCGATCCGCTCCGCCAGGCCGTCGGCGTCGAGCAGCTGCTCGAACGGGCCTCGACGTCTCGAGCGGCCCGAACAGCGGGCTCGCCGCGAGCCGGTCGCGCCAGGCGCCGGAACCCGGAGCGCTCGGGGAGGTAGCCGGCCGACGATCTCCTGCACCGCGGCCTGGAGCGGATCGTCGAGGTCGCGCCCCTGCGCGACGAGCCCAGCCCGCCGCCGGGCCGCAGCACGCGGTGGAACTCGGGCAGCGCGCGGTCGAGGTCGAACCAGTGCATCGCGGAGGCGACCGTGATCCCGTCCGCGGCGCCGTCCGGGAGCGGCAGCGCCTCCGCCGACCCGGCGAGCGCCTCGGCGCCCGGCACGGCCGCCTCGAGCTGCGCCCGCATCTCGTCGAGCGGCTCGACCGCGACCACCCGGCGCGCCGGTCGGGACGAGCAGCCGGGTCAGCTTGCCGGTGCCGGCGGCGACGTCGACGACCGTCCGCCCCGGCCCGAGCCCGAGCCGGTCGACCAGCCAGGCGACGAGCTCGGGCGGATAGGAGGGCCGGCGCCGCTCGTAGCTCTCCGCCACCTGCGCGAAGGCGGCCGCCGAGAGGAGCGGTCGATCACTCGTCCGTAGCCCGACCTACCGCAATCGAGGCCGGGCTCCGCCCGGCCGGAAGCCGAAGCGGCTCAGGCAACGGCGGAACCACGCTCAGCCTCGTCGGCTCCGGCTCCTCTGGAACCACGAACGCCCGCCCGCAAGGAATGGGGCCCGTGGGGAACCATGGGTTCCCCACGTTTCAGTAGGCGCCCCGGCTGCCGACCACGGCCGGCATCGTCTTCGCCAGGATCGAGATGTCGAGCCCGATCGACCAGTTCTCGAGGTAGTAGAAGTCGAGCCGGACGAGGTCGTCGAAGGAGAGGTCGGAGCGGCCGGAGATCTGCCAGAGGCCGGTCATCCCGGGCAGGACGAGCGAGCGGCGCCGGTGCCAGTCCTCGAGCATCGCGTAGTCGCGGAGCGGCAGCGGGCGCGGGCCGACGAGGCTCATCTCGCCGCGGAGCACGTTCAGCATGTTCGGCAGCTCGTCGATCGAGAAGCGGCGCAGGAGCGCGCCGACGCGCGTCACGCGCGGATCGTCGCGGATCTTGAACAGCGCGCCGTCGGCCTCGTTGTGCCGCTCGAGCTCGGCCTGCCGCTCGGCCGCGTCCGGCGTACCATCGTCCGGAACTTGAACATGCCGAAGGTGCGCTCGCCGAGGCCCGATCGCGCGGATCGCGATAGAAGACGGGCCCGCGCGAGGTGAGCTTGATCGCCGCCGCGATCGCGATCCAGAGCGGCAGGCCGGCAACGAGGACGAGGGCGCTGACCGCCAGGTCGAACGATCCGCTTCACCGCCCAGTCGGTGCCGGCGAAGACGGGCGGGCGGAGCTCGAAGAGCGGCAGCCCCTGGCCGGGGACGTACTCGCCGCGCTGGACGAGCAGCTCGGTCGTCTTCGGGGCGATCCGCACCTTCACCCCGCTGCGGTGTGCGTGCTCGACGATCTGGAGCAGCTCGCGCTCGCTGTAGTCCGAGTCGGTGACGATCACCTCGTCGGCGGGGTGCGGCGCCGAGCACGGCGCGCAGGCTCTCGACGCGGCCGAGCAGCGGCAGGTCGAGCGATGCCGGCCGCCTCGCTGCCGACGACGCCGAGGAACTCGTACTCGATCCCGCCTCGGCCCGAGCCGAGCGCCCGGACGAGCTGGTCGAGGTGCTCGCCCTCGCCGACGACGATCGCCCGGCGGCGCACGCCGAGCACGTGCAGCGCCTCCCGGCTGATCGTCTCGTAGCTCGCCCGCAGGACGCCGTCGACGATCGGCGGTGAGCACGAGCGCGGTCGGGATCAGCCCGAACGTGGCGAAGTCGTGGCCGGTGCCGAGCCCGAAGGCGAGCACGAGCAGCGCGACGATCACGAGCGAGGAGACGACGCGCCCGAAGCCCGCGCGGCGCTCGCGCTCGGCGTACAGCTTGCCCTGCCAGAAGACGAGCGCGGTGACGAGGGCGACGAACGGGAACCACGTGCCCTCGGCGTCCCAGAGGACGCCCCAGAGGATCGGCGAGTGGCCGTAGTAGACCTCGCGCAGCGCCAGCGCGCCGTAGAGCGCCGAAGCCGACGGCGACGAGGTCGAGCGCGACCAGCGAGGCGACGCTCGCCGACGCGGAAGGCGAGCGTGGCGGAGCGGGCGTGCGACAGAGCAGGTACGGCCGGCTTCGCCGGATGTCGCCCGGCAGTGGCGCCGAGGAAGCATCCTTCGTTGCCACGGAAAGACTCAGTCTACCCCGGGCCGCGGCCTCGGCGAGCCTCCGCGAGCGGAGCTCGCCCTCGGCAGGCGCGGCCGGAGCTCGCCTGGCGCCGCCGCGGCCGATGACGGCGAGCGCGAGCCCCGAGCGCGCGCCGGCGGTCGGGTCGAGCAGGTCGGTGTCGTGGCAGTAGACGTGCACGTGACCGGGGAGCCGTCCGAAGCGCTGCCCGGGCGGCCATCCCGAGCGAGTGCGTCGTCGGGATCTCGAGCAGCCTCGGTCGGGCCGACGGCGGAGCCACGCCGGCTCGCGAGCGCGAGGCGCGCGCGCGCCTGCCGGGAGGTACGCCGGCCGGAACGAGGTCGCGGTGCAGTCGGCGTAGCCCAGCTCGGCGACCGCGGCCGCGACGGCCTCGTCCATGTACCAGCCGCCGCCGCAGAAGACCGACGGCCGCAGACCGCGCTCGCGCAGCCACGCCGCCTCGCGGCGGACGCGCCCGGCCGGATCAGGGTCGCCCTCGCGCGGCCGCGCCTGGTCGGGGCCGCCCCAGTGCGTGTGCAGGCCGAACGGCCCGCGGCCGGCGGCGATCCGCGCACGCGCGAGCCAGAGCGACTCGCTCTCGCCGGCCGTCTCGTCGGGCGGCCGCATCAGCGCCGCGATCTCGAAGCCGCCCGGCCGGCGTGCCTGGAGGTCGGCGAACAGCGCCCAGCAGCGGTCGTCGAGCGGGCGCTCGACGTGGCAGGAGGCGGTCGCGGCTCCGCTCACGGTGTGAGTCTCCTACGCGCGAGCGCCGAGCGGTACAGCTCCTCGGTTCGATCGAGGCAGCGCTCCTGGCTGAACTCGGCGACCGCTCGCGCCCGCCCAGCCCGGCCGAGCGCGCGGGCGCGGTCGAGGTCGCGGGCCAGCGCGACGATCGCGTCGCACAGCGGCGCGACGGATCCCGGCTCGACGAGCAACCCCGTCTCGCCGTCGCGGACAAGCTCGCCGAGCCCGCCGACGTCCGAGGCGATCACCGCCCGGCCGCGCTCCATCGCCTCCAGCGCGACCATGCCGAAGCCCTCGCCGAGGGACGGAACGACGACGATCGCGCTCGCCTCGATCGCCGGCTGCACCGGCGCGACGCGGCCGAGGAACGCCACCGCCTCGCCGAGCCCCAGCCGATCTGCCTCTGCCCGCAGCTCCGCCTCCAGCGGTCCGGCGCCGGCGAGGTCGAGGCTCAGGCCGGGCACCTGCTCCCGGGCGGCCGCGAATGCCCGCAGCAGGATCGAGTGGCCCTTGATCGGGACGAGCCGCCCGATGCAGAGCAGGCGAGGCTCGTCCCCGGCGTAGGGCCCGGGCTCGGAGCCGGGCTCGATCCCGTAGTGGACGATCTCGAACGCGCTCTCGGAGAAGCCCTCCCGCTCGGCCAGGTACTGCGCGAGCCCGCGCGAGATCGCCACCTGGACGTGCGCGAGACCGGACACCGCCCGGTCGCCGAGCGCGAACAGCCGCCGGTCGCGGAACTCGTTGAAGCCGTGCTTCGTCGACACGCGCAGCGGCACGCGCGCGAGCGTCCCCGCCGGCTGGCCGTAGACGTCCCCGTGGACGAGGTGCGTGTGCAGGATGCGCGGCCGCAGGCGCCGCACGAGCCGCGTCAGCCGAACGAGCGCGACCGGGTCGAGGTCGGCGCGCAGGCGGATCTCGTCGAGCGGGACGCCGCGCCGGCGCAGCTCCCCGGCGAACTCCTGCGCCCCCTCCTCGCCCTCGTGGAGCATCGCCATCCGCGCATCCCAGCCCCGTTCGCGCAGCCCGGGAAGGACCGCGAGCAGGTGCGCCTCGGAGCCGGAGATCCCGGACACCTTCTGGACGTGCAGCACCGGCAGGCCGGTCATCCCCGCGCCGCCTCCACCACCCCGGCCGCCCAGGAGGTCACCGAATGCCCGGCGGCGACCCGCCCGCGCAGCTCCTCGCCGAGCCGGCGCCGCTCCTCCGGGTCGAGCCGGGCGAAGGCGGCGAGCCGGTCGGCGAGGCTCTGCGGATCCTCGCGCTCGAAGCGGAGCTCGGCCGGGAGGAGCGTGTCGAAGGCGGGGTTGGACGCGATCGCCGGCACGCAGCTCGCCCCGGCCTCGAAGACGACCTTGTCGGTCGCGCCGGCCCGCATGTTGTTGACGAGCACGTCCGCGCGGGCGAAGAGCCCGGGGAGCTCGTTGCGGAGCACCGCATGGCCGAGCCGCACCCGCTTCTCGAGCTCGAGCTCGGCGACGAGGGACTCGAGCGCCGCCCGGTGGGCGCGCTCCTCCGGCGTCAGCGCCGGGCCGTAGACCTCCAGCCGGAGGTCGACGCCGGCGTCGAGGGCGAGCCGGACGGCCCGGAGCACGGTCTCGAGGCCCTTCGCCGGCGAGTAGCGGCCGAGCGCGAGCGCGCGCAGGCCCGGCACGGCGTTTTCCTCCCGCGCGCAGCCGAGTTCGTCGAGGTCGATGCCGTGGCCGATCGGGCGCAGCTTCCGGGACGGGAGCGGGAACGTGCGCGGCTCGACGGTCAGCACGGCGCTCGAGACCCGCTCGGCGGCCCCGAGCAGCCGGGACGCGTGCCAGTGCGTGTACCAGAGCAGGACCCGCACGCCGAGCGGGCGCGCGAGGGGAGCCGCCAGCACGGCGTAGATCGGGCACATGTGCGCGACGACCGCGGCCGGCTTCGGCCGGCGCGCGAGCTCGGCGGCGATGGCCTTCGTGTACCGGGCGCCGCGACCGGCGCGCGAGCGGGCGGCGAAGCTCCGGGTGCGGCAGTTCCCGGGGAGCACGCCCGGGAGCGCGCGGTCGGCGAGCACGACCACCTCGTCGACCTGGGCGGCGAGCGCCCGGATCATCGGGATCGTCGCCGCCAGCGCCGGGTGGCCCGGGTCGACCTGCTGCGTGACGAACACCAACCTCATGGGCGCTCCGGCATCACTGCGTCGACGATCGCGCGGAGCTGCGCCGCGTACTCGTCCGGCGTGACGAGCAGCGGCTCGACGCCGGCCCGCGTCCCTCCGGCGAGCCGCTCGGCGAGCGCCCGGTCGGACAGAACGCGGACGAGCGCGCCGGCGAGCGCCTCCGGATCGCGCGGCGGCACCAGCAGGCCGGTCTCGCCGTCCCGGACGAGGTCGGCGATCCCGCCGACCCGCGAGCCGACGACCGGCCGGCCGCGGCAGAACGCCTCGAGCAGGACGCGGCCCATCCCCTCCGACCGCGACGGAAGGACGAGGACGGTCGACCCGTCCAGCGCCTGCGCGACCCCGGCGCTCGAGAGCACCTCCGTCCAGCGCGCCTGCTCCGGCAGGTCGCCGACGAGCTCCTCGATCACGACCCGGCGCGTGCCGCGCCCGACCACGTGGAGGCTCGCGTCCGGCACCCGCGGAGCGGCGATCCGCCAGGCCTCGGCCAGCTCGTCGATGCCCTTGTAGCGCTCGAGCACGCCGACGAAGAGCGCGGACGGACGCCCGGGCAGGGGCGCGACCGGAGCGAGGAACGGCTCGAGGTCCATGTAGGCGGGGAAGATCCCGGCCGGCTCGATGCCCTGGGAGCGGACGAGCTCGGCCGTGTAGTCGGAGACGGCACGCACGGCGTCGGCGCGACGCAAGGCGACCGCGGCGGTCAGGTCGGCCGCCGGGGTGAGCAGGCGCCGGGCCGAGGAGCCGTAGAGCGTGGTCGCAGTCCGCCAGTCGCCGTGCACGTCGAGGACGACCGGCGGCCGCCGCCAGGCGAGCGAGCGCGCGAGCATCGCGGCCGCGCGCCGTGTGCGGGTCCTGGACGAGGACCGCGTCCGGCCGGAAGCGGCGCAGCTCGCCGGCGAGCCGGAACGGCAGCTCGGCGAAGAACCGCGGCCCGTCGGCGAGCAGCCGGAATCCCTCCTCGCTCCCGGTGCCGCGGGCGACCACACGCCACTCGAAGACCTCGTCCAGCGCCTCGAACTTGCCGCGGCGGCTCTCGTCCAGCGGAAGCCGGTACCGCGTCGGGCCGACGATCAGCACCCGCGGCTTCATCGGGCCGCCTCCGCCAGCATCGCCTCCAGGCGTCCGTACACGCGGTCGGGGGCAAGGTCGGCGACCGACCCGCGGGCCGCCGCGCGCAGGCGCTCCCGGAGCTCCGGATCGCCGAGGAAGCGGCGGATCGCGGCCGCGAGCGCCCCGGCGTCGCCGCGCGGGACGAGCAGCCCGTTCACGCCGTCCGTGACCACCTCGCCGACGCCGCCGACGGCGGTCGCGATCACCGGCGTCCCGGCGGCGAGCGCCTCGACGACGCCGTGCGGGAAGTTCTCCCAGCTCGACGAGAGGACGGCGGCGTCCGCCGCGGCGAGCAGCTCGAAGACGGTCTCGCGCGGCCGGGCGCCGAGGAAGCGGACGCGACTCTCGAGGCCGCGTGAGGTGACGAGCGACTCGAGCCGACTCCGCTCCGGGCCGTCGCCCGCGACGACGAGCGAGACGCCGTCGACGGCCGCGACCGCCTCGATCGCGACGTCGAGCGCCTTCACCGCGGTCAGGCCGGCCGGCGAACACGAGCGTCGGCCCGTCGAAGTCGTGCCGGCGCCGGAGCTCGTCGCGGTCGCCGGGCTCGCAGACCGCGACCGGGTTCGGCAGGACGACGATCCGCCCGCGGCCGACCGTGCGCCAGCCTGCCGCCACCTCCGCGAGCGACGCGCTCGGGCAGACGTACCGGGCGGCACCGCTCAGGACGAGGTCGCGGAGCGCCTTCAGGGCGGCGACGCCTGCGCCGCGCGCGTGCTGGAAGTCGTCCAGGGCGCCGCCGGTCAGCCCGTAGCGCACCGCCCGCTCGTAGGCGGGGTCGCCGGTCAGCTTCAGCACCCGCGGCGCGCGCGTCGAGCAGGGTCCCGACCCGCGTGCGGCCGAACATCCCGGTCGAGTAGACGACGTCCGCCCCGCGCGAGGCCCGGGCGGCGAGCACCGCGCCCCAGGCGTAGCGGCCGAGGGCAGGCAGACGGCGCGAGACCCAGCGCACCGGGTAGGCCCGGCGGCGGGCGCGGACGGCGCCGTGGTCAGCACCTCGACCGTCGTGCCCCCCGGCGACCAGGCGGTCGGCGACCTCGGGCGCGTGGCTCGCCGGCCCGCCGACGTCCGGCGGCCAGATCCCGGAGACGATCAGCACCTTCACGACGGAACCGCCTCCGTCCGGCCGGTAGCACCCGGTACAGGCGGTCGAGCGCGACGAGCCAGGCGGCCGCGAAGACGCCGGTCGAGATCAGGACCGCCGCGGCCGCGCCGGTCGCGTCCCAGATGCCGCCGAGGACGAGCACGAGCGGGATCGAGCACGAGCGTCTCGACCCCGTGCGTGAGGATCCGCAGGCCCGGCCGTGCCGATCGAGACCGGCAGCGACTTCGTCCAGGCGAAGACGAGCCCGATCGCCCCGGCGAGCAGCATCAGCCGCGCGGCGTTCGTCGCCGGCCCGTAGTCGGAGCCGTAGGCGACGCGCACCAGCGTCGGCATGAACCAGTAGAGGGACGGCACGGAGACCAGCCATCAGCGCGGCCGCGCCGGCGCTGAACCGGCGCAGGCCGGCGAAGACGCTCGCCGGTCGCGCCGGCCTCCCAGTCGCGGGTCTGCTCGGTGAGCATGATCAGCCGCGCCGGCGGCGTCAGCGCGGTCAGGCCCGTCTGCGGCGCCTGGGCGGCGCGGAAGTAGCCGACCTGCGCCGGAACGGAGACCATGCCGAGCAGGAGCGGCACGACCGATGCGCGCAGCGAGACGACCCCGGAGCCGATGCTCGACTGGACGACGAAGCGGACGATCTCAGGGCGGTCCTCGCCGAGCGGCTCGGGCGCGGCCGCGGGGAAGCCGGCGGAAGGCGGCCAGCGCCGCCGACGCCGACCGCGGCCGAGCCGACGACCTGGCCGAGCACGAGCCCGAGGAGCGCCTGGCTGACGCCGTAGTGGGCGCCGGCGACGAGCCCGGCGAGCCGAAGCGCCTGGGTGAGGAAGACGAACCCGGCGCGGACGTCGTAGCGGCCGGTGAGCACGAGCGCAGCGCCGGCGGGCGCCTCGGGGATGTACGCGATCGGCAGGAGGGCGGCGAGCAGCAAGGGCGTCTCGAGGCCGCTCCCGCCGAAGATCGAGTCCGCGAAGGGCGCGGCGATCGCGAGCGCGGCCGCCGCCAGCAGCGCTCCGAGCGTCTTCAGCCGCATCGCCTGCCGGTAGAGGCGCCGCAGCCGGCCCCAGCGCTCGGCGGTCGAGTAGCGGAAGCCGTACTTGACCATCGCCTCCTCGACGGTCAGGTCGAGCAGCACCTGGAAGAAGCCGGCGCCGGACAGCGCGAGCGAGTAGAGACCGAGGCCGTGGGGGCCCAGCTCGCGCGCGGCGACGAGCGTTCCGAGCACTCCGAGAGCGACACTCCCGTACAGGCCGATCGCCGTGGCCGAGCGCCGCCACAGGAGGCGCGTCTGCATCCGAGCGTCCACTATAGTGGCCGCACGTGGCGGTTCGGACGCTCCCGCAGGACGGTACCGCGGGTCGCGTCCTCGGCGCCGTCTCACGGTTCTCACCCGGCGCGCTGCTCCTGGCCGTCGCGCTGCCGATCGTCCTCGTCCACGTCAACTTCCAGCCGGGCTTCTACGTCACCGCCGGCTCGACCCGGGCGCACGTCGTCCTCTCCGATCTGGCGGTGCTCGCCGTCCTCCTCGTCCGCCCTGGCCGCCGCCGTCCGCAGCGGGCTCGGGCCGCTGCGGGCGGGCATCCCGGTCTGGATCGCCGTCGGCCTGCTCACCGTGCTCGTCGTCGCCGGCTGCTTCTACCCGCTCCTCGGCAGCGACCCCTACCCGTGGCGCGACCATCTCGTCACCGCCGGCAAGTACGTCGAGTACGTGCTGCTGGCGCCGGCGGCGGTGCTCCTGTTGCGCCGCCGGGTGCGACCTGTGGCTGCTGCTCGTCACGATCGTCGCCGCGGCGGCCGTCGCGTCGATCCTCGGGGCGATCCAGATCTTCGGCGTGCGGATCGTCGGCGGCTGGCCCGCGGGCTACCGGCAGCCGTCCTACCTCGGCCACCACGACTTCGCCGCGCTCTCCGGGATCTCGCTCTCGATCGCGCTGGCGGCGATCGCACTGCCCCGGTGGCGGATCGACCGCCGGCTCGCGATCGTCGCCGGCCTCGCGGGGGCGCTCGGCCTCTTCGTCTCCGGCTCGAGCGCCGGAGCGATCGGCCTGGCCGCCGGCGCGGTCGTCGCCGCGTGGGTCGCGCGCCGCTCCCCGAGACGCGTGCTCGCGATCGCCGGCATCACCGTCGCCGTCTCCGGCGGCGTCGTGCTCGTCCGCGGCGGCGACGTCGAGTCGCTCCTCCACCTGGTCGGGATCGGCAAGCGCCGCCAGGGCGTGTACGTCGAGAACTACGTGCAGCGGACGATGCTCGCCTACCTCGGCTGGCGGATCTTCCTCGACCATCCGGTCGGCGGCGTCGGCTGGCAGGCCTCCAACGACCCCTTCGCCTACGAGCCCTACCTGCCGACGCTGCACCGGCGCTTCCCGAACACCCCGGAGGCGGCGTTCCCGGCTCCCTCGCACCCGATCGACCTCCAGAGCGCATATGTCCAGGTGCTCGCCGACCTCGGCGCGGTCGGGATCCTCGTCTTCCTCGCCGCCCTGCTCACCCCGCTCCTGCTCGCCCTCCGCCGGCTCCTGCGCGGGCCGCCCGAGCCCCTGTACCTGCTCGCCGGCTCCTGGCTGCTCGTGACGATGGCGATCCTGTCCGCGATCGGAGCGGTCGCGGGGATCCCGGTGGACGCGATGCTCTGGATCGCGGTCGGACTCTGCGCCGCTCCGCTCGCGCTCGCCGCCGGCCCCCTGCGCCCCGGCTCCGACCCTTCCTGACCGGCGCCGGGCCGAGCGCGTACGATGGCGCTCCGAGGTGGCGAACGTGCTCGTCACCGGCGGCGCGGGCTTCATCGGCTCGAACCTCGTCCGCGCCCTGCTCGAGCGCGGCGACGAGGTGCGGGTGCTCGACAACTTCTCGACCGGCTTCCGCGCGAACCTCGACGGGCTCGACGTCGAGCTGGTCGAGGGCGAGCTGCGCAGCTACGAGCGCGTGCACAACGCCGTCCGCGGCGTCGAGGTCGTCTACCACCTCGGCGCGCTCGGCTCGGTTCCGCGCTCGGTGCAGGACCCGCTGACCTCGAGCGCGGTCAACGTCGAGGGCACGCTCAACGTGCTGCTCGCCGCCCGGGACGAGGGCGATCCGCCGGGTCGTCTTCTCCTCCAGCTCCTCCGTGTACGGGCCGCAGCCGGAGCTGCCGGTCGCACGAGGCCGTGCCGCCCGACCCGATCTCGCCGTACGGCGTCGCCAAGCTCGCGGCCGAGCGCTACTGCATCTCGTTCTCGCGGGTCTACGACGCGCTTCGAGAGCGTCGTCGTCCGCTACTTCAACGTCTTCGGCCCGCGCCAGAGCCCGTTCTCGCAGTACGCGGCGGTGATCCCGCTCTTCATCACCGCGATCGCCGCGGGCCGGCCCGATCACGATCGAGGGCGACGGCGAGCAGCGCCGCGACTTCACGTACGTCGACAACGTCGTCGACGGGACGCTGCGCGCCGCGCGACGCCGAGGGCGCGAGCGGGCCGGATCTTCAACGTCGCCGGCGAGCGCGCCGGCGAGCGTGAACGAGGTCGCCGACGACGATCGGGCGCATCCTCGGCAAGGAGGTCGAGACGCCGCAGGCGCCGCGCCGCGCCGGGCGACATCCGCGACTCGTGGGCCGACGTCGCCGCGGCGCGCGAGGCGCTCGGCTACGAGCCCTCGGTCGGGCTCGAGGAAGGCCTGCGCCGCACGGTCGAGTTCCTCCTTGGCTGAGAGCCCGCTCGAGCCGATCTCGCGTCCTGCGCGTCATCGCCAGGCTGAACATGGGCGGCCCGGCGCTGCACGTCGCCTACCTCTCCGCCGGCCTGCGCGAGCGCGGCTACGAGACGACGCTCGTCGCGGGCGACGTCGGCGAGGGCGAGGAGTCGATGGCGTACGTGCCGAGAGGCGCTCGGGGTCGCCGGTGACGACCCTCCCGCGGCCTGCACCGCGAGATCGCGCCGATCCGGGACCTGCTCGCCACGATCCGGCTCGCGCGGATCATGCGCGAGCAGCGGCCGCACATCCTGCACACCCACACGGCGAAGGCCGGCGCGATCGGTCGCGTCGCCGCGCTCCTGGCCGGACGCGCCCGCGCCGCCGATCGTCGTGCACACCTTCCACGGCCACGTGCTCCGCGGCTACTTCGGCCGGTTCCGCACGCTGGTTCTTCCGCCGGCCTCGAGCGGCTGCTCGCCCGCGGGCACCGACGCGCTGATCGCCGTCAGCCCGGAGGTGCGGGACGACCTCGTCGCGCTCGGCGTCGCGCCGGCGGAGAAGTTCGCCGTCATCCGGCTCGGGATCGAGCTCGGCGAGCGGGTCGCCGGCAGCGCCGCGGCCCGCGCCGAGACGCGGCGCGCGCTCGGCGATCGCCGAAGACCGCTTCCTGGTCGGCTGGATCGGCCGGATGACCGCCGTGAAGCGGACCGAGGACGTCCTCCGCGCGTTCAAGCTGCTCCGCGACCGCGGGCGTGGACGCGTGCCTGTGCATGGTCGGCGACGGCCCCGACTCGCGACGCGCGCTCGAGAAGCTCGCCGGCGAGCTCGGGATCATGCGCGCACTGCCTCTTTCCCGGCTACCAGGAGGACGTCGGGCCCTTCTTCGGCGCCTTCGACGTCTTCGTCCTGCCCTCGGGCAACGAGGGCACGCCGGTGACGGCGATCGAGGCGCTCGCGAGCGGCTGCCCGGTGGTCGCGACCCGGGTCGGCGGCGTCCCCGACGTCGTCCGCGACGGCGAGGACGGCTTCCTCGTCGAGCCCGGCGACGTCGACGAGCTCGCCGACCGCCTCGCCGCGCTCGCCGCCGACCCGGCCCTGCGCGCGCCGGCTCGGCGCCGCGGGCCGCGAGCGCGTCGTCTCGCGCTACGGCGTCGACCGCCTCGTCGACGACGTCGACCGGCTCTACCGCGACCTGCTCGCGCGAAGCAAGGCGCGCGGTCAGTGCGGCAGGCGCTGGAACGCCTTGAACGCCGGCTTCTTCTTCCCGTCGACGGTCATCAGCCCCGACTGCCAGCCCGACAGGTCCGGCTCGTCGCGGACGAGGAACCAGAGCATCAGGCCGATCCGCGTGTTCTTCGCGCGCGATCGCGAACGCCTGGGTCAGGTACTTCGCCTGGAGCGCCCACGAGACGCCGAAGTGGCGGGTCGGGCGGCTTCGTCTGGTAGCCGTACTCGGTGATCCAGAGCTTGCGCGTGCCGTACAGGTGCGCGACCTCCTTGATCAGGACGTCGATGTTGGCGAGCGTGATCGCCGTCGGCGCGCCGCCCGACCGGGTCGGCGGGCGGCTTCGTCGTCGGCGTCTCGGCCGGCACGCCGTAGTACGGGTTGTGCGCGTAGGCGTCGAAGTTCTTCATCCCGGCCTTCTTCGCCGCGGTCAGGAACGCGATCGGCGAGACCGACGGCCGCGAGCTCGTCGGGCTGTTGTTCCCGCGCGGGGCGGTGACGCCGCAGGCGACCTGCTCGTTCGTTGAACATCGTCGCGTGGACCCCGCTGTAGACGGCGTTGCAGATCTTCGCGTAGTCGATCGCGCTCTGCATCACCCACTTGCCGCCCTTGCGCGACGAACTGCGGGCGCAGAGGAACGCGGGGTTGTTCGGCTCGTTCCAGGCCGCCCAGAGCCGGACGGCGGGCAGGGTGCGGCCGTCCGTAGCCGGCGTAGTTGCCGCTGTACCGGGTGGCCGCGGCGTAGGCGAAGTCGCGCAGGTACCGTGAAGTTCTTCGGCGGCCGGTTCGGCTCTCGCCGCCGTTCGCCCAGCGCGGCGTGCCGGTGATCGAGAACAGCAGCTTGATCCCGTTGGCGTCCGCGTAGGTGGCCGACGCGGTCGTAGAGCGACCAGTCGTAGCCGGCGTCGCGCGGATCGGCGGCGTTGAACGGGCGTGTACTTGGCGACGCCGAGCTTGCCGCCCCAGTAGAGGTTCACGCGGAGCACCTGGACGTGCAGCGACTTGTAGCGCGCGAAGGTCTGGGTCGCGTCGCCGAAGAAGGTCGCGCCCTCGTCGTAGATGCCGGTCAGCATCGTGTCGGCGTCGCGCCGGAGCTCGCCGCGGGCACGGCGAGAAGCCGGCGGCGGCCGCGAGGATCGCCGCCGCGACCCAGCCGCCGGTCAAGCACCGGCAGGCCGGCCGTGCCTTCCGAGCATCCGCCGCAGGCCCTCCTCGAGCTCGATCTCGGGCTTCCAGCCGAGCAGCTGCGGTCGCCCGCGTGATGTCGGGCTGGCGCACCTGCGGATCGTCCACCGGCAGCGCCTCGTAGACGATCTCGCTCGCCGAGCCGGTCACCTTCAGGACCGCCTGGGCGAGCTCGAGGATCGTGAACTCGTCCGGGTTGCCGATGTTGACCGGGTAGTGCTCGCCGCTCTCGGCGAGGAGCACGATCCCGCGGATCGAGGTCGTCCACGTAGCAGAAGCTCCGCGTCTGCGAGCCGTCGCCGTAGACGGTCAGCGGCTCGTTCGCGAGCGCCTGCCGGACGAAGGTCGGGATCGCGCGCCCGTCGTGCGGCCGCATCCGCGGGCCGTAGGTGTTGAAGATGCGGACGATCGCCGTGTTCACGCCCTGCTGGTTGTGGTACGCCATCGTCAGCGCCTCGGCGTAGCGCTTCGCCTCGTCGTAGACGCCCCGCGGGCCGATCGGGTTGACGTGGCCCCAGTACGTCTCCGGCTGGGGATGCACCTGCGGGTCGCCGTAGACCTCGCTCGTCGAGGCGAGCAGGAAGCGGGCGCGCTTGAACTTCGCGAGCCCGAGCGCGTGGTGCGTCCCGTACGAGCCGACCTTCAGCGAGTGCAGCGGCATCCGCAGGTAGTCGACCGGGCTCGCGAGCGCGGCGAAGTGGAAGACGAAGTCGACCGGCTCGCCGATCTCGAGCGTGCTCGGTCATGTCGTGGTTGCAGGAAGACGAAGTCGTCGTCGCGGATGTGCTCGATGTTCTCGAGCGTGCTGGTGACCAGGTTGTCGACGCAGATCACCCGCTGGCCCGCGGGCGAGCAGGTACTCGCAGAGGTGGGAGCCGAGAAAGCCCGCGCCTCCCGTGACGACCGAGACGGGCACGAGCAGCAATGATAGACGGCCGGCTCGCGGCCTTAACCGACTCCTAACGCCTCCCGCCGGGGTCAGACCCCCGTCACGGGGCGTGTGACGATTCGTCCCAGGCTCGCGGCGCCCGTGCCGGACTTGGCCTGTGGCCGATGCGTCACACAGACGTATCGGGGTCAGACCCCGCCACGAGAGCGTCACGGACCGCGCGCGGAAGCATCACGCGGGCTCCACAGGCGGGCGGAGCCTACTTCAGCGCGAAGGTGACGTTGACGACCGCGGTCACGTCCTTGCGCAGCGTGGACGTGTCGTAGACGCCGTAGTCGGAGACGTCGGTCGAGTTCGGGCGCGGTCACCTGGAAGACGCCGACGTTGACGCCGCGCAGGCCGCCGAGGTTGCCGCCGGTCGCCTCGACGAGCACCTTCGCCCGGTCGAGCGCGTCCTTCGTCGCGTCCGCGAGCAGCTTCGGCCGCAGGTCGGCGAGCTTCGTGTACACGTACTGCGGCTGCTGCGCCTGGAGCGGCACGCCCGCGCGCGAGCAGCTTCTGGCTCGCCTGGACGAGCGCGCGACCGCGCCGACCCGCGCCGAGCGGACCTCGAACGAGCGGGTCAGCCGGTAGCCGGTCACCCGGCCGGCGTTGTCGGTCAGCGTGTCGGTCGAGATCGGGCTCTCGGTGATCTCGCCCGGCTGCGCGCCCTGCGCGGTCAGGAACGTCGCGCACCTGCCCGACCAGCGGGTGAGCGGCGGCAGCGCCGCCTGCGGCGTCGTCGCCCTGGCTCGCGACCGACGCGTCCCAGACGACGTAGTCGGAGACGATCTGCGCCTTGGCCGAGCCGGTGACGCTGATCGTGTCGTTGCGGTTGCGGTCGCGGATCCCGCCGGCGAGCACGACCGAGCCGATGCCGATCGCCAGCCCGAGCGCGAGCGAACCCGGCGAGGAGCGGAAGCCGCTCCTTCACGCCCCAACTCTAGGGCCACGGACAAGGGGTGGAAGGCAGAACCGATACGCGCGACAATTGCGTGGGATGAGGGGTCTACTCGCGCTGATCGCCGTGACGGCGCTCGTCGTCGCCGTCCCGGCCGCAGCCGCCGGCCGTGCGGAGCAGCAGGCCGCCCCGCCCACCGCCTGCGCGGCTCCGACGGTGACCCCCGCGTACGCCGGCAGCGTCCGCCGGGCGCTGAGCGCGAAGCAGGACATCTGGGGCAACGCGCTGATCGCGCGCAAGGACGGGCCGACGTACGCGTCCGTTCAGCGCCTGCTCAAGCCGCTCCTCTTCGCGCGTGCCCGGCGCGGCACCTTGACGTGGTCGGGCGTCTACTACCTCCCGTTCGGCCAGCCGCTCGGCGTTCGCGGCGCGCACAGCGTCGCGCTCCACGTCGCCGACGGCAGTGAGATCATCGGCCGGAGCGCGCGCGGACCGAGCCTGAAGGTCTTCGTCGGGGCGCACGGGGACGAGCGGTACGGCTCGTGCCTCGACCGCCTGACGCCCGCCCGGCTCGCGAGCGGGTACCTGCCGATCCTGGAGACGCAGTACGTGGACGCGGCCGGGAACCGCTACAGGCAGGAGTCCTTCGCCGTTCGCGGCCTCCGGACCGGCCAGCTGGTGAGCTTCGTGCGCCTGATCTCGACCGCGCGCAGCGCGTCCGGCGCCCTGCTCCGGTTCGCCGCCGGCGGCGGCGCCGGACCGGCGCGGACCGCTCAGGGAGCCGCGAGCTTCCGCATCGCCCCCGGCGAGTCGCGCACCGTCTACGAGGCGTGGCTCCTGTCGGGCGGCCCGCCGGTGCCGATCGACCAGCGGGCCTACGACGACGCGCGGGCACGACTCGTCGACTTCTGGGCCGGCCGGCTCGGGACCGCGCTGATGTTCGACGTCCCGGAGGGCGTCGTCCGCGACGCCGAGCGGAGCCTGCTCGTGCAGGAGCTCTCCCTGACGTGGCGGTACAGCGTCGGCAACCCGTACGAGGAGTTCTCCTTCCCGGAGGCGCTCGACGCTGCCGAGGTGCTGTCCGAGTACGGCCTCCCCGACGTCACCCGGGAGATCCTCCAGAGCTCGCTCTCGCGGTTCAACGGCGGCTCGACGAACTGGGGGACGGGCGAGAGGCTGACCGCGGAGGCACGCTACGTCCGCCTGTCCGGCGACCGCGCCTACCTCGACGCCGCGACGCCGAACCTGAAGCGCCTCGTCGAGTCGCTCGGCCGTCAGATCCTGCGCCGTCACGGCGGCGGCCTGCTCCGGAAGGAGCGCTTCTCCTCGGACATCGCCACCCCCGTCTTCGGGTTGCACGCGCAGGCGGCGGTGTGGCAAGGGCTCAACGTGATCGCCGACGTCTGGCAGGCGAACGGGAAGCGCAGCCTCGCCCGCCGGGCGCATGCGCTCGCCGACCGGCTGGGCGCCGCGCTCCGCCGAGCCGTCCGCGCCTCGGAGCACCGGCTGAAGGACGGCTCGCTGTTCGTCCCGGCCGCCCTCCTCGCCGACCACCAGCCGTTCGACCCGGTCACCGCCTCGCGCCCGGGCAGCTACTGGAACCTCGTCATGCCGTACGCGCTCTCGTCGGGCCTCTTCCCGCCGCACGGTCGCGAGGCAAGCGGGATCCTCGCCTACATGCTCGAGCACGGGTCCCGTCTGCTCGGTCTCGTCCGCTCCGGCGCCTACTCGCTCTACGGCAAGCCGCGATACCCGGTCTCCGGGACCAACGGGGTGTACGGGCTGAACGTGGCGCGCTTCCTCGCCGACAACGACCGCCCCGACCAGCTCGTCCTCAGCCTCTACGGGATGCTCGGGGCCGGGATGACCCCGCGCACGTTCGTCTCCGGCGAGGCGGCGACGGTCGCCCCGCTGCGGGGCGCCGCGTACCGGTCGATGTACATGCCGCCGAACTCGGCCAGCAACTCGGCCTTCCTGGAGACGCTGCGGCTGATGCTCGTCCACGAGACCCTCACCGCCGGCGGCCGTCCCGCCGGGCTCGAGCTCGCGTACTCGACGCCCAAGGGCTGGCTCGGGGACGGCAAGACGATCGCCGTCAACGCAGCGCCGACGAGCTTCGGGACGCTCTCGTACGACCTCCACCGGTCCGGACTCCGGGTGGCCGGCACCGTCGAGCTTCCGTCCCGCCGCCCGGCGGCGAGCGTCCATCTGCGCCTGCGGCTTCCGCGGGGGCTCCGGATCGCCGCCGTGCGCGTGGACGGCCGGCGGCGCCCGGTCGACCGCCGAAGCGGGACGATCGATCTTTCGGGCCTCCGCGGGACGCTCGGCCTCGTGGTCGCGCTCGACCGCGGCTGAGCCCCGGAATCCACTCGTAAGGAAATTGCGCAGGCGGTTTCGATATCGCGCCGCCCGGATAAGGCAGAAAAGAACGGGTGCCGCTGGATCGCGGCGCAGGAATCGAGAGAAAAGAGGAGACTCGCGATGAACCGCTTCAGGAGCAGGCGCCTGCGCCTAGGCGCCGGAATCGCCGCCTCGGTGGCGCTCGTCCTCGGGCTGATGGTCTTCGCCGGCCTCGGCGCGTCGGGGACGCTGACCGCCGAGTCCGCGCAGTACGCACCGAAGAACCAGACGCCCCCGGCGATCACGGGGACGCCGCAGGACAACGCAACCCTCGTCGCCTCGACCGGCCAGTGGGAGGGCGACGTCACCGACTTCAGCTACCAGTGGCAGGTCTGCGACTCGAACGGCAACAGCTGCAGCAACATCTCGGGCGCGACCAAGAACAGCTACGGGGTCACCTCGCAGGAGGTCGGCAAGCGCATCCGCGTCGCGGTGACGGCGAAGAACAAGGACGGCTCGACGACCGCCACGTCCGCGCCGACCGGAACGGTCGTGGCCGCTGCTTCCGGCGGAGGCGGCGGAGGCGGCGGTGGCTCCAGCAACGGCTGCTCCAGCAAGGGGGGCACCGTGAACGCGAAGGACGTCGGACTTCCCGTCCGGCTGCTGATCGACAAGTGGAGCTTCAACCCGGCCGTGATCAACCGCTCGACGCCGGGGTTCACCGCCCGGATCCACATCGCCGACACCTGCAACCGCTCGGTGGTCGGCGCCCAGGTCTGGGCGACCGCGATCCCGTACAACCAGGTCTCGGTCGTGCAGGGCACGACCGGCGGGGACGGATACGCAAACCTGAACTTCACCGTCCAGCAGGGCTTCCCGGCGAACCCGGGGCGGCAGCAGATCATGGCGATGCTCGTTCGGGCGACCATTCCGAGCGGCAGCGTCCTCGCCGGCGTCTCGACGCGGCGGGTCCTGAACCTGTCCGTCAACGTCAAGTAACGCAGAATCCGAACGGGTGAAGGTGAGGCCGGGCCGGTCCCGGCCTCACCCGTTTTTCGCGCGGGGATCGAGCGCGTGGGCGTGCGCCAGCGCCGACTGCGCCTCCGCACCGCTCGTCGCCGCCGCAAGCTCGAACCAGAGGCCGGCCTCGCGCGGATCCTTCGCGACCGCCCTGCGGAAGGCCGCCGCGGCACCCGGCCGGTCTCCCTGCGCGAGCCGGGCGAGGCCGAGCTCCTCGAGGGGCCGCGAGTCCCACGGCAGCCACGACGACGCCCGGTTCGCGTCGGAGACCGCTGCCTGCGGCCGGCTCGCGGCGATCGCGTCGCGCGCCGAGGCGACCGCGCGGTTGCCGACGAGGGCGACGACCGAGAAGCCGCCGATCGCGAGCGCGGCTGCGCCCACGAGCAGGCGCACGGACACGCCGGGCGCACCGAGCGCGGGAGCCCGGGCACGAAGAAGGACGATCGCACCGGCCGCCAGCCCGGCGACCGTCACCGCCGGAAGCTCCCAGTCGAAGTCCACGGCAGCGTGGACGAGGAAGGCGGCGTAGGCACCGGTCGCGCCGGCGACGAGCGGGTCCCGCCGGGCCGCGGCCGCCCCCGCCAGCGGCACGAGCAGGGCCGCACCGAGCAAGGCGAGCCCGAGCGGGCCGCTCTCCCCGAGCGTCTCCAGGTAGAGCGAGTGCGCGTCCTGCGTCGTCCGGTCGTTCTGGCGGTAGCGAAGCCACGCCTGCGCGTAGGTGCCCGGTCCCGTCCCGAGCCAGGGCGCAGCCTCGTGCTGGCGCCAGGCGGCACGCCAGTAGGCGGTGCGCGGGTTGCCGTGTCCGGCGAGCGCTCCGGCGGCGACCACGGTTGCGGCGACGAGCGCGACCGCCGCGATCACGACCCGGCGCGAGCGGCGGAGCAGCGCAACGGCGACCACGACGCCGACCGCCAGCGCCGTCCAGCCGCCGTTGCTCGACGCGAGCGCGAGGTCGGGAACCAGGACCGCAAGGGTCGAGGCGGCGGCGAGCCGCAGGGTGCGGGTCGGAGCGGAGAGCGCGAGCCCGCAGGCGAGCAATGCGCCAACGGCGGCGAGGATCGCCAGGCCGTTCTCGTAGCCGAGCGGTCGCGCGACGTCGCCGCGCGCCGACCCGGCGCCGGCGGCGCGGACGGCGAGGTTCCAGATGCAGACGGCCGTGACCGCCCCGACGACGCCGGCGGCGAGCGCCGGCGCAGAGCTCCGTCCGGCGAGCAGGACGAGCGCGCCGGCGACGGCGACGTAGAGCAACACGCGCTCGAGCTCGAGCACGGTTCGCGGCACGCTGTCCGTCCAGACGAGCGCGAGCGCCGTCCACCCGGCGAACGCGGCGAGCAGGGCGAGCCAGATCCGCTCGAGCGGGCCGACCCCGGCCGGTCTGATCAGCGCGAGCAGAACACCTGCCGAGGCGGCGGCCGCGGGCACCCCCCAGGAGGTCGGGAAGAAGCCGCCGTTCGCTACCCCGAGCCCGCCGACGAGCGCCGCCGCGCCGGCCGCGACCGCGACCGCCGCCTCAGGCCCCCGGTCGGCGGGCGCCGCTATCGCAGATCCTTGTTCGACTCCATGTCGAACCACATCGCGAAGAGGGTGAACTGCGAGCCGAAGATCAGGAGCAGCGCGACCAGCACGCCCGTCGCCGCGGTGATGCCGTTGCCGAGAGCGCGGAGGACGATCAGCGAGATCCCGAGCCCGAGACCGGCGATCGACATCGCGATCCCGCCGAGGTAGAAGAACACGAGCGGGTGGAAGTCGCGGATCACGTACTTCTCGCGCAGCCGCCAGAAGAACGCCTTCACGAGCAGCCAGGAGATCTTCGGGACGACCGAGCGCAGCTTGATCCCGGAGCGCTCGCCGACGCCGTAGACCGGCCGTGAGGTCACGTCGCGCACGCGGGCGTTGACGACGTTCAGGTGGACGAGCATGTCGTTCGGGAAGCCGTACCGCGGGTAGAGACGCTCGAGGTCGAGGCGCTCGAGCGTGGCCAGGCCGAGCGCCGTGTACCCCGACTGCGAGTCGGCGACGTGCCAGTACCCGGAGGCGATCTTGGTCAGCAGCGAGAGCACCGCGTTGCCGAGGTAGCGGTGACGCGGGATCAGCTCCCACGCCTGGCCGGTGAAGAGCCGGTTCGCCTTCGCGTAGTCGACCTCGGCCCGGGCGACCGGCGTTGCGATCGCCTCCAGGTCGTCCGGGTCCATCTGGTTGTCCGCCGCCATCACGCAGGTGACGTCGATCCGCTCGTCGAGCGCCCGCCGGTACCCGGAGACGATCGCCGCGCCGACGCCGCGGTTCCGCTCGTGCCGAACGACCTCGATCCGCGGATCGGCGGCCGCCGCCTCCCCGGCGCGCTCGCGGGTCGCGTCGCGAGACGCGTCGTCGACGACGAAGATGCGGTCGACGAACGCCGGGATCCCGGCCAGGGTCTGCGGGAGAAGGGCCTCCTCGTCGCGCGCGGGCACGACGACGGCGACGCGCTTGCCCTCGAGCATTACGCCTCTGAACGGCCTGCCCGCGAGCGTGACGCGACCGGATCCCAGACGAGCGCGGCGACGATCCCGAGGATCAGACCGATCAGGCCTCCGATCGCCGCGCCGGTGCGGCTGTTTGCGCCCGTCGTCTTGACCGCCGTCGCCGGCGCCGTGATCCCTCCCCGCTCGACGTCGTTGGCCAGCGAGAGTGCCTGCTGGATACCGAGCTGGTCGGCCTCGAGCGACGCCTGGCGCGACTCGAGATAGGTGAGCAGGTTGTTCAGGTTGAGCGACGAGATCAGCTTCTCCGACGCGCTCAGGCCCTGGACGTTCAGCAGCTGCTGCACCTGGCGCGACGCGACGTCGAGCCGCTTGACGACGCTCGCCAGCCGCTTGGAGTCGAAGGCAAGCTTCGACTGGAGCACCTTGATCTTCACGTCCACGTAGCCGGAGACCTTGGCGACGACCATGGCGGCGAGCTCGTTGGCAGCGTCGGCGACCTTGCGAGCCGGCGACCCGGTGACCGTGATCGCGAGCAGCGGTGCAGGCGTGCCAACCTTCCCCGTCGTGATGCCGAGGATCGGCTTGGCGGTGATGTGGTCGCGCAGGCGCCCCGGCTTCAGTCCCGACTTGGCGGCAACCGCCCGGATCGTCGACTCGGCCGTGACGTAGTCGGAGATCAATCCCAGGGTGGTGGGCGCGTTCGTCACCGGCGTCGCGGAGCCGGGCGCGAGCGGCTGGCCGAGATAGACCTGAGCCGTCGCCTTGTACGTCGTCGAGCTCGTCCCGAGCGAGACGAGGTAGCCGATCACGAGCCCGGCGACGAGCCCCACGACAGGCAGCCACCAGCGGCTGGCGATCGTGCGCCAGTAGCGGCCGAAGTCGACCTCCTGCTCGGCATCCGGGTCGTACACGGGCGGCTGGGGAGCCGAGGTCATCGGGGCGCGACTCTACCGGAGGAGCGCGGGACGAGCCCGTACAGCCGCGTGTATCCGGTCAGATACAGGCGGTCGGGCCCTGCAACCACCGGCGAGTACTTCCCGTCCGGGAAGGACCAGATCTGCTTCCCGGTGGCGGCGTTGAGCGCGTACGTCCGGCCGGCGAGCGTCGAGAAGTAGACGATGTTCCCGAGCACCGTCGCGGAGCCGGAGATCGGCCCGTTCGCCTGGAACTGCCAGAGGACGTCGCCGGTAGCGGCGTCGAGCGCGTAGAAGCGCTTGCTGTAGGAGCCGACCAGGATCCGCTTCTTCCAGACCGCGGGCGAGGCGTAGACGTAGCCGCCGGTCGACCGCGACCAGCGCAGCTCGCCGGTGGTCGCGCCGAACGAGTAGACCTTGCCGTCGGTGGAGCCGATGTAGACGCGCCCGTAGGCGGCCGCCGGAGTGGAGTAGAACGTGCCACGGCCGCCGAGCCGGTCCTGCGACGACGCTCGCCAGACGAGCTTCCCGGTCCGGGCGTTCAGCGCGTACACGTGGTGGTCGTAGGCGCCGACGTAGAGCTGCCGGCCGCTGAGCGCGACCGCGCCCTTCACCTGACCGCCGGTGCGGTAGCTCCAGACAGGCCTGCCGGTCTTGGCGGCGAACGCGTACACGTAGCCGTTCCAGTCGCCCGCGTAGACGAGTCCGTCCGCGACCAGCGGCGAGGTCTCGCTCGGGCCGATCACGCGCCGCCAGCGCACCTTGCCGGTGCGCGCGTCGAACGCCACAACCTCGCCGTCCAGCCCGGATGCGCCCGGGGCGGCGTTGCAGGCCTCGTGGCCCTGCCGGAGGGTGTTCAGGAACGCCATGTAGACGGTCCCCTTCGCGACCGCAGGCGACGCGGCGGTGCAGCGGTGGGCGTCGTAGCGCCAGCTCACTCTGCCGGTGGCCGCCTGGACGGCGTAGAGGACGCCCGGATTCGTGGCGATGTAGGCGCGGCCGTAGGCGACCGCGGGCGGGAACTCGAGCAGGTGGCGGCCGCGGAACGTCCACACGACGCGGTACGGCGGCCGGAGCGGGCTAGGCAGCCAGCGCAGCCGGCGGGCGTCGTAGCCGTAGGTCGGCCAGTCGACCCGGGTGAGGGCGGGCGACTTCGCCGGCGTGTTCTTCGGCGGCTTCTTCGGCGGCGGAGGCGGCGGCTTCGGCGCGGGCTCGGTCGGCACGAACTCGACCGTCGACGAGCCGCGGATGTCGCGCGACTGGTGCCGTTCGTAGAAGTAGTAGGCGGCGGCCGCACCGGCGAGCAGGAGCACGGCCGCGCCGGCGGCGGCGATCAGCCACTTCTTCAAGGGAGGACGATCCGGCTCATCGCGGCAGGTACCCGAGCGAGACGAAGCGCGCTCGCCCGGCGGAGTTCGCGGCGACGAGGGAGGCGTGCCAGCGCCCGGGCGGCAGCCGCAGGTGCCGGGTGCCGGCGAGCCCGCGATTGCCGAGGTCGATCGTCTTCTCGTCCTTGCCGCGGAAGAGGTGCACGACGAGATGCAACCACGGCGTGCCCTCGGCCGTCGACGCCCACGAGAGTGTTGCCGGCGCGCCCACCTGCACCTCGAGCGGCGGCGGGCCGGGCTCCGGAGCGACGGTGAAGGGCGCGAGCGCCTGCTCGACCTTCTTCCCGGCCGGGCCGACGACGGTCAGGATCGGGTGGTACTCGCCCGGGTCGGCATCCGTCGCATCCCAGCTGAGGGTGTTGTCCCCGTGGCCGAGCGTCTCCGTCAGGCGCTCGCCGTTCACGAGCAGGGTCACGGTCGAGCGCTTGGAGAGCCAGAACTTCACGGCCGCCTCGTCACGGTATCCATCGGCCGGGCGCGGGTAGAGCGTCGGCGGCGGCGGCCCGAGCCTGACCTCGGGCGGCTGGGCCTCGTACTCCTGGAAACGCTCGGCCTGGTCGCGCCAGGTCGGGTCGCCCGTCCGCACGCTGAGCTTGCGGAGCAGGTCGATGACGTAGTCGTGGTAGCCGATGCTCGACTCGTCCCCCTTCAGCGAGTACAGCGACCAGTAGCCGGTGTCGAACTTCGGCAGGAGCGTCTTGGCGGCCGCGGTCATCCGGGCGGCGAAGGCGGCGGCCGCGGGCCGCTCGGCCGAGGCCGCGTAGTCGGCGATCGAGATCGCCGTCTGGAGCTGGGCGTTGAGCACGGGCGAGCGGTCAAAGCTGTAGAGCGCGATCCAGGGCTTGGCCGGCGACGAGGGCGAGAGCAGGTGCGCGACCGCCGCATAGGCCCGGTCGGCCTCCGTGCGCAGGGCCGGGTCGCCGAGCAGCTCGCCCGCGCGGACGAACGCCTGCGCGAGGACCGCCTGCGCCATTCCGGACGTCCACGGCGCCTTCCCGGACGCGAACGGGAACTCGTACTCCCAGAGCAGGGCCGAGCCGGACGGGATGCCGCGGGCGACGAGGGCGTCGGCGAGGCGCGCCGTGCCCTCGGAGTTGCGCGAGGCGGCGAGCGCGTTCAGCTTCGCGGCGTTCGCGAGCGGATGGAAGACGTAGCCGTGCCCGTCGAAGAAGCGGTAGACGGCGCCGTCGTCCCCCTCGATGTCCGGCTTGGCCGCCGTGATCCGATGGTGCGAGAGCCAGTCGATGTTCACTGCGAGGGTCGAGAAGAGCGTCAGGGCCTGCGGCCGGGTGTACCGTCGCCACTGGGCGGCGACATCGCCGATCACCGCGTCGAGCAGCTCCACGCGGAGCGGCGGCAGCGTCTTCTCGGCCGCCCGGGCGGCGGCCAGCGTGCGCCGGTAGGCGGCGGCGTCGGCGGGATCCAGGCGGCCGGAGGCAACCGCCGCTTTCAGGCCGCGCTGGACGAGCTGGGCAGGAGTCGGCTTCGCGGCCGAGCCGGCGGGAACGGCGGCCACGAGCGCTGCGGCGGCGACGGCTGCGGCAGGGGCGAGACGCATGGCGGTGCGGGCCGGCCCGGACGGGCACGGGCCGCGTTCTAGGGTAGCCGCGTCTTTCGCGGGCCCGGCGGCTTCACCTGCCGTCCCGCGGAGAGGCGAACGGGCCGCCGGACCGGCTCGACCGCGTACACCCGCGAGTACCCGTGCAGGAGCAGGCGTCCACCGCTGCCGGAGACAGGGACGTACTCGCCGTGCGGGAACGTCATCAGCACCTTGCCGGTGCGCGCGTCGGCAGCCGACGATCCGGTGGGCGAAGCTGCCCGCGTACGCGACGCCGTCGACGACCGCAGCCGCGCCGGACACGGGCCCGCCCGTCGGCACCGTCCACTGGATCCCACCCGTCTTGGCCGAGACGCAGTAGAGCAGGCCGTTGTACGAGCCGAAGAAGACCCGCCCCTTCCAGACCGCCGGCGACGAGTAGACGTAGGCGCCCGTGTAGACGCGCCACAGGTACCGGCCGCCGGTGGTGAACGCAGTCAGCGAGCCGCCGTCGGAGGAGGGCACGAAGACTTTCCCCGCCCAGACCGCCGGCGTCCCGTATATCCGGCCGTTCACCCCCGCCGACCAGCGCAGCGCGCCCGTCACGGGGGCGAGCGCGAGCAAGCGGCCGCCGTAGTCGCCGATGTAGAGCGTCCCGGCGGCGATCGCGGCGCTGGACGTGATCTTGTAGCCCGAGCGATAGGTCCAGCGGAGCCGCCGCGTACGCAGGTCGAGCGCGTACACGTCGCCGTTCCAGGCGCCGAAGTAGTCGATTCCGTCGCGCACGATCGGCGAGGACTCGATCGGCGACCCGATCCGGTAGGCGAACCGCTCACGGCCGTTCCGCCGGTCGAGCACGCGCACGACGCCGTCCATGCCGTGGACGACCAGGACGTCGCCCACCACCGCCGGAGACGAGGCCATCCGCGCGCCGCGTCTCGTGGCGCCAGACCGGCGAGCCGTCCCGCATCGAGATCGCGCGAACCGTTCCATGGTTGTTGCCGATATAAGCAACACCGTCGGACACCACGGCCGGAAACTCGATCAGGTCGCCGAGCCCGCGGCTCCAGACGACCCGGAAGGGCGGCCGGAGGCGGATCGCCGGGTGCGCCTGCGTCCGCGCCGGCGTCGCCCCGTACATCGTCCACTGGAGCCGCGTCCGGTAGACGCGGACGACCACCCGCCGCCGGCGCTGGAACGGCATCCGCACGGAGCGGCTCTCGTATCCCGGCGCGGCGACGGAGACGACGAGCGGCGCGAGCCGCCGGAGCCCGAGCTCGGCGTTCCCCTTTGCGTTGGCACGGTCGTGCAGGGACCCGACCCGCACCAGAGCCCCACGCACGCGCCGCCGGGTGTCACCGTCGACGACGGTGACGACCACACGTTCCCGTATCGCCGGCCGAGGTGGCCGCGTCGGCGTCGGTCGCGGAGCGGGCGCGACTCCGGACGGGCCGGTCGCGGGGGGCGACGCCGGCTCCCGGCCGGCAGCGGAGCGTCCGTCGCTGCGACCGCCGCAACCCGCCAGCAGCAGGAGGCCGACGACGACAGCCGCGCAGACCCACGCGCGTGCAGCCTGGATGGATTGGATGCGGGGAAATCCTCGGAGGACACGGCCAGAGTAGCGGTGGTCTCAGCCAACGAAGCGCGATCTGGCTGCCGTGCAGACGGGATCAGGCACGAATCAGGCCGTGCCGGCGCGCCTTGCCGACCGCCCGGCGGCCGACCCGCCGGGCGGATTGCGCGACCGGCACGCAGCGAGCGGTCAGCACCGACAGGCGGGCCTCGATGGCGAGCGGCAGGCGCAGCGCCGAGATCCGCGGCGCCGGGTCGGCTCGCAGAACGGCCAGCTCCTCGACGGCGTCCGCAAGGATCGGCGTCGCCGGTCGGTCGAGGCCGTGCGGGCGGACGAACGACTCGACGAACGACCGCCGCCGCGCATCGTCACCGGCGCTCTCACCGAGCACGCCCGCGAGTTGCTCAACGTGTTCGGGGAGCGACGGTGCGACGTGCAAGAAGCCCCCGTTCTCGGCGAGCAGGTAGTGGAAGTGGAGGGTGGTCTCCTGTGCGAAGTCGGATGTGAGGATCGTCAGCACACTCTTTCCGAGAATCGCCGCCTCGATCATCGCGGTCGTGTTGATGCCGACCACCGCTGCGCTGTGGGCAAATGAGTCGAAGAAGTCGGCCCGCTCGTGCGCGGCGACCGGTCTCCGCGACTTCGCCGGCCAGACGGTCGCATTGCCGAGGTGGGAGAGATCGACCGTCTTCCACACCTTTCCGACTGGATGTGGCCTGACCATGATCCCGATCCGCCGCAGGCGCTCGTCGAAGCTCGAGCGGAGAGCGCCGATCCAGCGCTCGACGAGCTCGACCTCTTCGCGAGAGTGCTGAGTCACGAAGGGGCTGGAGCACGCGTACAGGACGTAGGGAAGCGCCGGATCGAGGCCCACTGTCTCCATGAAGACCTCCCGCGAGCGGCTCGGCCGCCGCTCGAACCACTCGTCGAAGACCTGCGCACCGGTGGCAACCACCCGCTCTGCCGGCATCCCGTGCAGGCCGGTCGCTTCGTGACGCTGGACGTCGTTCCAGACAAACACTCGCTCGGGCACGAACCGGATCAGGCCCTTGTTCGTCAGGTTGTCCCAGCTCGCCACGCATACGCCGGTCGGCACTCGGGCTCGGCGTGCACTCTTCAGGTCGTCGACCTGGTCGGAGCCGAACTTGACCACGGGCGTGGCCAACACGACGTCCGGAGCCTGCTCGCGGACGAACCGGTCGATGGCCGCGCAGGTCGGGATCGCACGCTCCAGCCGCGCAGCCCACCGGACGATGCGGTCGGAGAGGCCGGCGTCGGTCGTCCCCGCAAGCCTGCGTGCAAGCCGCAGCGGCGAGCCTTCTCGTCGCCGGATCGAGTTGTTCTGGCTTGCTGAGACGCTTGAACGTGTCGACAGCGATCCGCTGCCGCAGCACGGGCGCGCCGAGGTAGCGCGGATGCGAGTAGCGCGCGAGATCCGCGAGTGCCCGTACTGTCCACGCGACCGGCCGCCAACCGTCGGTCGCAGGCCGGAGCGGCGCCGGACCGGCGGTGACACCAGGAAGCGCCGTCACTTCGTAGACGAGCTCGCGGACCGCCTCCCCGGCCTGCGCGCCGAAGGCGAGGTGGACGCTGTGGCCACGTGCGGAGAGCTCCGAGACGAGCGGTGCGTACGGTCGCAAGTACCCGGGCCGCCCGATGAAGAAGAGGATGCGCAGGCGCCGGCCGGCGCTCACCGTCCCGCCTCGGCGGGATCGCCGGCGACAGGCTCGGGCAGCTCCTCCGCGTACGGTTCCAGCGTCCCGCCCGCGTCGGCCACGAGGGACAAGTGCGAGAAGAACCTCGTCATGACGATGCCCTCGCGGAACTCGCCCAACCTGGGCGCGGGCCGCTCGCCCCGGGCGAGCGCAAGCGCAAGGTCGGGATATCGGCTGCCGGCCGCACGCGGCAGCGGGAAACCGCCGCCGAAGCGCGGGTTGACGTCGGTGACCTCGTGCCGCCCCGGCGCAACCCGGAAGCACTGGACGTTGGCCGGTCCGCGAATGCCGAGCGTCTCCGCAACGCGCGCGCCGAAGTCGATCAATTCGGCATCCTTGATCGTCATCCCCTTGATCGACTCGCCCCCCTTCGATTCGATCATCGTCCGCGGTATCGAGTTCAGGCAACGCCCGTCCAGGTCGCAGAAGACGTCGATCGAGAACTCCTCGCCCGGGCAGAGACGCTGTACGAAGGAGTCGACCGGCGAGTACCGGAGGAAGAAGTCGAGCTCGGCACGATCCGCTGCCCGGTAGATGTGGCGAGATCCGAAGCCGAAACGCGCCTTGACGAGCACCGGGTAGTCGAGCTCGTCGGGGAGGTCGGCCGGGAGCCAGCTCGCCGGCGAGGGAATGCCGCGCTCCTCGAAGAAGCAGTGGGCGAGATACTTGTCGGCGATCAGGCGCACGACCTCGACTTCCGGGAGGAGCACGACGGCGCCCAGCTCGTCGCGATGCTCCGCGAGCAGGGTCTGGTCGAGATCGGTGAGCGGGATGACGAGGCGAACGTCGTGTTTCTCGATGAGCGCCCGAAGCGTCGGCAGGTACGCCCGGTCGTCGACCCGCGGCACGATCACGTGTTCGTCCGCGTGGTAGATCGCCGGTGCCAGCGGGTTCGCATCCACGGCGATCGTGCGCCCTCCGGCGCGTCTGAACGCGGTGATGACGTCGACACGCTGACCTGCGCACGTGAAGAGGACGGCTGTCACCCGGGAGAATCTAGCCGCACCGGGTTGTGGTAGTACCCCGGCATGCGCGGTCTTGCCTGGCGAACCTGGGAACACACGCCCGAATCGGCCCGAAGGGCGCTCCGGCCCCTCCTGGCCGTTACCCGCAGGCGACGGCGCGTCCACACCGATCCTCCGCCTGGTCATCCGCCCCCGCTGCCGACGTCGGCAGTCGAGCTCGACACCGAGATCGGGACGCTCTGGTTCGACGCCGAGGACACGCAGCTGACTGCCTGGGTTCGCAGCCAGGGAGTCTGGGAAGCCGACGTGATGAAGCTCCTCCGGTCGACGCTCCGTCCCGGCGGCGTGTACGTCGACATCGGAGCCAACGTCGGCTTCCACGCCGTCCTCGCCGCCGGCCTCGTCGGCCTGGAGGGGAGAGTCGTCGCGGTCGAGCCGGTGCCGTGGACGCTCGACGTCCTGCGGGCGAACCTCTGGCGGAGCGGCGTGAACGCGACGGTGTTCCCAGTTGCCGCCTCCGACACCGCCGGAACGGCTCACCTCGCCGTCGAGCAACGCCACCGTTCCGGCGCACGACTCGACGCCGGTGGCAGCCTCGTCGTCGAGGCAGCCGCTCTCGACGATCTCCTGCCGGAGCTGGTGGTGGACGTTCTCAAGGTCGACGTCGAAGGCGCGGAGCCGCTCGTCCTGCGCGGCGCGCGCGCCCTGCTCGCCCGCAGCCCTCGGCTGCTCGCGGTGGTCGAGTTCCGCAACGAGCGGCACGCCTCCGGGGAGAGCCCGGCGGAAGTCCTCGACTTCTACGAATCGCTCGGCTTCGAGGTTCGGCTGCTGCGCAGGGACGGGACGCTCGGAAGCGGCGGGGCCGAGGCGGTGCTCAACCGCGCGGGCCACACCCCCTCGCTGAACATCGTTCTCCGCCGGCCGGCGCCGATCTAGCTCTGGCGAGAATCGATCGTCACGTGGACGTCGAACTGCCGCCCGGCCTGATTGCTCGCGCTCAGGTAGTTCAAGCGCAAGCGCACCTTCCCGGTATGAACCGTCTTGAAGATGAAGACGGCGATCCCGGAGGCACCCTGGGCGAGCGGCGGAGCCGACGAGGTGACGAACCCCGTGCCCGCCGGCCGGAGCAGGTGGCGATCGGACTGAACGATGCGCCACGAGTACCCCGTGGAGGGGTTCGCCGGAAGCGAGACGACAAGGGTGTCGCCGAGGTGGATCTGCACGTCCTCCTTGTTCTGTTTCTGGCCGATACCGATCACCCGCGGGCCATGGGCGACGGCGCTCCCGCACCAGACGAGGGCGACGGCGAGGACTACGACGAAACGCACGACGGAACCGAGTCTAGTCGCGCAGCCTGGTCGCTGCATGTTCTCCCTTGCCCTACGGGGACTGGTTGCGCCAGCCGCCTGCCTCGCCTCTGTACGTTCCGCCGAAGAGGACAAGGGGTGTGCGCAGCAGGATCCGGAGGTCGACGAGCGGCGAGCGGTGCTCGACGTACCAGACGTCGAGCTCGATCCGGTCATCCCACGGCAGCTCCGCCCTGCCGTTGATCTGAGCCCAGCCGGTCAGGCCCGGCCGAATCTCGAGCCGCCGCCGCTGCCGCTCCGTGTAGCAGTCGACCTGGTACCGCAGCGTCGGCCGCGGCCCGATCAGGCTCATCTCTCCACGGAGAACGTTCCAGAGCTGAGGCAGCTCGTCGATCGACAACCGGCGCAGCACGCGGCCGACCCGGGTGATCCTCGAATCGCCGCGATCGACTGCGTAGCCTGCGCCGAGGCGCTCGGCGCCGACCACCATCGTCCGGAGCTTGAGCAGCTCGAACTCGTGACCGCCCTTGCCCACGCGGCTTTGCCGGTAGAGGACAGGCCCGCTGTCCTCGAGCTTGATCGCGAGCGCCGCGAGTGCGAGCAGCGGGCTCGTGACGAGGAGCGCTCCCCCCGCGCCGGCGACGTCGACCGCTCGGTTCAGCGCGTTCCCTCCGCGGCATCCCAGGTCGCCGGGACGCCTCGCCGCAGGTAGTTCCAGAGCGCGACGACCGTCGCCCACGTGATCAGCGTGTAGTAGCGGGGAAGCCCTCGACGGCCGGCCGCCGCCGCGAGGAACCCGACCTGCGCACCGAGGGTGACGTCGTAGACGGTCCCGGCGCGCTGGGCGACGAGCGCGACGTTTGCACCGAGGAGAGCGAGGTGGAGCAGACCGGATGCGTACCTGAGGTGACGGTGCGAGACGATTTCCGCCAGATAGATCGGCGGCAGGCGCCGGAGCATCCGGCCTCGGAGGACGATCAGCCAGCAGTGCTCGAACATGCGCACCTTTCGCCGATACTCCGTCTCGATCTCCGGCGTCGGCCGTTCGAACGCGAGCGCCTCCGGTTCGTGGACGGCGCGACGTCTCCGCTGCACCATCGCATAGGGCAGCGAGAGGTCGTGCCCGAAGCGCGGGTCGACCTCGATGTAGTCCGAGCGGCGCACGGCGTAGATCGCTCCATTACCGCCCGTGACCGATCCGAACGACGACTCCTGCTCGCGCAACCAGGTCTCGAACCGCCAGTAGACACCCTCGCGGTTCGAACCGGCCGCATCCGTGAGCACGAGACGCCCGCACACGTATCCGACCCCGGGGTCGGCGAAACTGCGTACGAGGCGGCGAAGGGCGTCGGGCGCCCACGTGGCGTTCGCGTCCGAGAAGGCGACCACCTCGGCGTCCGTCTCCCGCACGGCTCGGTCCTGGGCGGCGACCTTGCCACCACGTGGGCAGCGGAGGAGCCGGACGCGCGGCTCCCGCGCGGCGACCGCCCGGACGAGTTCGTCCGTGCCGTCCTCGGATGCGTCGGAGGCAACCACGACCTCCAGGCGATCGGCCGGGTAGTCGAGCGCGAGCAGGTTCTCGAGCCGCCGCTCGATCACGGCTTCCTCGTTCCAGGCGGCGACGATCACCGTCACGCCCGGCAGGACGTTCTCACGCCGGACGCGCCGAGCGCCCGCCCGCGCCGCCGCCGCGGCGACCGCCGGGTAGCCGACGTGCGTCCAGGCGAGTGCACCGAGCGACGCCCAGAAGAGCGGTCTAGCGAGCACCGGCGCCCAGCTCGTTGATCACGGTGCGGTAGCGGCGGACGGCGACCGAGCGGTCGCTCTCCGTCTCCGCGTAGGTACGCGCCCGTCGGCCCATCTCGTCGAGGTCGTAGACGCCGTCGTGCACATCCCGGATCACCTTCGCGAGAGCGAACGGATCGCCCGGCGGGACGACGATCCCACAACCAACCGCCGTGACGAGCTGCGCGGTTTCACTCTCCTCGTCCGCGGCGGCGATCACCGGTCGTCCGGCCGCGAGCACACCGTACACCCGGCTCGGCACGACGAAGCCGGCGAGCCCGCGCGACAGCCCAACGACATGCACGTCTGCGCTCGAGAGCGAGAGCGAGAGTAGCGAGCGATCCTGGAACGGCATGAAGTGCACCTGATCCGCCTCCAGCAAGCCCGCGAGTGCGACCAGCTGCGCGCGGCGTGCGCCCGAGCCGACGATCAGCACGGAGAGATCGTCGAGGTCGCGCAGGAAGGTCGTCGCACGCACGAGCACGTCGAGGTTCTGGGCGTGCCCGATGTTGCCGGAGTGCATGACCACGAACCGGCCGATCAGCCTGTGCTCCTGGGCCCATTCGTTGTCATGGGGCTGCGGGACGACCGCAGCGGCGTCGCCCCAGTTCGGAATCACCCGCAGGCGCTCCGGTGAGACGCCCTTCTCCTGGACGCGCCGGCTCATGGTCTCCCCGATCACGACGACACAGTCGGCGGCACGGAGCGAAGAGTCGATCAGGAGCCGCAGCGTACGGACGACGAGGGGGCTCTTCAGCCGGCCGAGCCGCGTGGCGATCTCCGGGAACACGTCTTGCATCACGACGAGCAGCGGCGCACGGAAGCGCCACGCCACGACGCGCGCAATCGCGCCGATGAACGGCGGATCGGTCATGCAGACGACGATGTCGGGTCGCTTCGAGAACATCGCGCGCCAGACGAGCCCGAGCACGTACGTGAGGTAGTTGGCGGTTCGGCCCAGAGGCCTCGCGCGGTCGAAGGTCGTCGACCGGACCCGGACGATCACGACGCCGTTCCGCACCCGATGCCTGGGGAACCCCGGCGCGGTGCCCGTGACAACCGTCACCTCGTGGGTGCCGGCGAGCTCCTCGCAAAGCTCGGTAAGCAGGTTCGCCGTCGCCTCGACCCCCGGCCAGTAGTACTGGTTGAGGACGAGCAGGCGCCAGCGGGGACGGTCGTGGTGATCGATCTGCATGGCAGCCGAAGGCTAGCCCGCCGCAGCGAACGCGAGCATGTCCGTGGTCAGCCGTCGTTCGCCGAGGCGGGCCGTGAGCACGCTGATCTCTTCGAGCTCGGGAGCCCAGTCCCCGTGCAGGGAGGGCCGGCGGAGGTCGACCAGGACGTCATAGCCGTCCCGGAGCCGATCGGCCAGCGCCGCGGGGTCGGTGAGGGAGCGTGGCCGTAGGGCGAAGACGACCGGAACGCGGCGCTCGAGCAGCGCCGACGCGCCGGCGAACACCTCCCCCTCGTGGCCCTGCACGTCGAGCCAGAGCAGCTTCACTGCCGCGGGCTCGATCACGCCTCGCTCGACGAGGTCGTCGAGCGAGACCGTCTCGACCGAGATGTCCTCCGGAGCCGCCTGCCTCCGGGAGATCCGCCCGGAGCCGATCCGGTACCTCCCCTCCTTCCGGCGGCTGCGATCGAATTTCGTCCAGCCCGGGCGATGGGAGGCGGCGGCACCGACGACCTCGACCCGGTCGTCGATGCCGCTCAGTGCGAGCGAGGCTCGGAGCAGCATGCGGTTTTCGGGATCGGGCTCGATCGCCACTCCGCGGCCGAACCCGTGCACGACCAGGGCAGCCACGGTGGTGGTGCCGATGTTCGCGCCGACGTCGACGATCGTTCCGCCCCGGGGGTGGAGGCCGTGGTCTGCGAGCGTGCTCACCGCCCGGGCAAGGACCGTGAACTCGGTTCTCGGCGCCCCGGCGAACAGCTTGTCCGCCCCGCGCACCGGGACGAGGAAGGTGCCCTCCTCACGCTCGACAGTGACGTAGGGCGTGAAAGCAGCGGCGCTCTCGAGGAACGCCTTTCGCCGCTCTTCGATCCCGCTCACACTGTCCCGCGCCGGACGGAGCCGGGCGAGCAACCCCGACGACGACCGGCGGGAACCCTTCGAGCTCGTCACGGTCGGACACGATACGCGCCGGCGGTCGGCATGCAGGCTAACGTCCCGGTGTGAGCTCGTTCGCCAGCCGATGAGCGACCTCGCCATCCTCGGCCAGGACCCGCGCTTCCGCGGCGGAGCGCTCGGGCAGATGGAGGCGTTCTGGCGGGCCGCCGTCGAGCTCGGCCGTGCCCCGTCCTTCCACTACGTCGCCCACCCCAGCCTCGTGGACGTCCCGCTGGACGGCTCCCCGCTGGACGTGCCCGGGCTACGGCCGCGCTTCGGACGCCTCGACGCCCTCACGCAGATCGACGCCGCCCGGCGGCTCGCACCCCGGCTCCGTGAGGCCGAGACGGTCTGGGTCGTCTCCACTCAGGCGGCGACGGGCTACCCGGCGCTGCGCAGCGGGCGTCCGTACTCCTGCTGGATCGGCACGGGTCTCGCCGACGAGTGGACCGGCCGACGGCCCGGCCTGCCTCTCTCCCGACGCGTCGCGATCAGGACGAACGGGCCCGGACTCCGCAGTCTCGAGCGCCGCGTGCTCGCCGGCGCCGACCGGGTCTTTGCGACCTCGCCCTGGAGTCGCGCCAGCGTCGCCCGGGCGGGAGGGCTCGACCCCGAGCAGGTTGGAATCCTGCCGATCCCGGTCGACCTCGACCGCTTCGCCCCCGCCGCCGAAGATGCCTGGAGGGCAACGCTCATCGAGCCCGTGCTCGCGTTCGTGGGACGCGCAGACGACACCCGGAAGAACGTGCGCCTGCTGCTCGAGGCGCTCCCGGCAATCCCGGGCGCCCGGCTGCTCCTCGTCGGCTCCACCCCGCGCGGGCCGCTGCCCGACCGTGTCGAGGCGACCGGACCCGTCTCCGCCGTCGCGCCGCACCTCCGCCGGGCCACCCTGTTCGTACTTCCCTCGTATCAGGAGGGGTTCGGGATCGCGGTCGCCGAGGCGCTCGCTGCCGGCCTGCCGGTCGTGGTCACGCCCTGCGGAGGCCCGGAGGCACTCGTCACGGAGTCGGACGCCGGCGTCGTGCTCTCGAGCTTCGACCCGGCGGAACTGGCGTCGACCGTGCGGAAGCTCCTTGCTGACGCGGAGCGACTCGCCGAGATGCGGCGACTCGGGCGGGCCTACGTCGAACGCGAGCACACCCCGGCGCGGCTCCGGGAGCTGCTCGCTTCTGCGCTCTCGTGATCGGGATCTCGATGCTCACCTTCAACCCGGCCGCGGGCGGCGGCACGCGCGTCTTCGCTCACGAGTTCGTCCGAGCCCTCGCCCGGACCGGAGAGCTGGAGTATCGCGTGTTCGTTCCGCCGGCCGCGTCCGACGCAGGGCAGGGCCTTCCCACGACCGTCGTGCAGGGACTGCCGACGGGACGGTCGCGGCTCGGCCGGGTCGCCGGGCTCTCGCTCGCACTGCTCACACAGTGGCGGGTCCGCGCCCAGCTCCAGCCGGCGCAGCTCGAGGCGGTGCACTTCCCGCTCAGCGTGATGGTTCCGCGGCTCGCAGGCGTGCCCGCGACGACGACCATCCACGACCTTCAGCACGAGACCCACCCGCAGTTCTTCTCCCGGCTCCAGCTCTCGTACAGGCGTCGCGTCTACGCGGCTGCGATCGCGGGCAGCCGGATCGTCGCAACCGACAGCGAGTACGCCCGGCAAACGCTCCTCGAGCACTACGCGCTCGAGCCGGCCCGCGTCCGGACGATCCATCTGGCCGTCGACCACGAGCGCTTTACGCCCGGCGACCGCGCGCGCGAGCAGTTCCTCCTCTACCCCGCGAACCGGTGGCCGCACAAGAACCACGAGCGCCTGTTCCGGGCGTTCGCCCTCGTGCGCCGCACGCGGCCCGAGCTGCGCCTCGTCCTCACCGGCGCTGGGCACGAGCAGGAGCAGGGCCCGCCCGGGGTGGAGTCGAGAGGCGTGGTCTCCGCCGACGAGCTCGTCGCCCTCTACCGCACCGCGGCCGCGGTCGTCTTTCCGTCGTTGTACGAGGGTTTCGGGATGCCCCCGCTGGAGGCGATGGCCTGCGGCTGCCCTGTCGCCGTGTCCGCAATTGCATCCCTGCCCGAGATATGCGGGGACGCAGCCGTCTACTTCGACCCCACGTCAATCGAGGACATCGCCCGCGGGATCGAGGAGGCCCTGGACCGGCCACGACCCGGGGGCGTCGAGCAGGCCGCGCGCTTCACCTGGGAGGCGTGCGCACGACGGTACGAGGCCGTCTACCGCGAGCTCGCCCGCGACAATGTCTGAGATGCGCTTCCTGCTGACCACGCTTCAGACCTACGAGAGCGAGTTCTACGGCGTCGTGGGACGCGAGCTCGCCCACAGCGGGCACGAGGTCACCCACGTCTCCGTCTCCCGCCAGGCCGCGCGGCTCCTCCGCGCACACGGAACCGACGCCCGCTGCCTTCGCGACCTGATCGCCGAGGTCGGCGAGCCGGCCTCACTGGAGGAGGAGGTCGCCAGGATCGAGGCGACCTATCCGATCCCGCATCTCCGCGACGTATACCGCACCGACTGGCCGTGCGCGGGCCGCGACGAGGACTGGTGCATCCGCCGCACCGTCGACCACTTTCGAGCGCTCGAGCGGATCTTCGACGACGTCCGCCCGGACGTGGTCCTGCCCGAGGTCGGCAACGAGACGATCCGGGTGGCCACGCACCTGATCGCCCTCGCGCGCGGCATTCCGGCCCTGTTCATCCTGCACACGATCTTCCCGAACCCGCTCCGGGTGTACGTCGACACCCTGCACGCCCCGATCGCGCCGCTCTCCGAGCTGCGGGAGCTGAGGGTCGAGGAACGTGAGGAGGTCGAGGCCTTCCGCAGCTCGTTCCAGGCGGCTGCGCAGCCCATCCGTGAGTACCGCCGCGTTCCCGTCGAGGCGCGCCGGGTGAAGGTGTTCGCCGGGCACGTCCGGCGCAAGCTGACCGAGGACCGCGACAACGACTACCTCCGGCCGTGGCGGCTGCTCCACCAGAACGTCTCCGAGCGGGGGCGGGCGCGGGCGGCCCGGCCCTTCTACGACCGGCTCGACCCCGCACGTCCCTTCGTCTACTTCCCCCTGCATGTCACCGACGACTACAAGATCACCCGGATCATCCCGCACTGCGTCGACCAGGCCTCGCTCGTCGAGCAGATCGCGGATGCGCTCCCCCAGGGCCACGACCTGGTGCTGAAGGAGCACCCGATGTCCCTGGGGCGGAACAGCGTCAGGCTGCTGCGCCGCCTGCGGAGCCGGCCGAACGTCCGCCTGGTCGCCCCGTACACGGGCACGCACGAGCTGATCCGGCGCAGCGAGGCGGTGGCCGTGATCAGCTCGACCGTCGGACTCGAGGCGCTGCTCTACGAGAAGGCGGTGCTGACGCTCGGACAGCCCTACTACAGCGGCTTCGGTGTGACGCTCGACCTCGATTCGTTCGCCGGGATCAAGGCCGCGGTTCCCGAGCTGCTCCGCTTCCGGCCGGATGCGGAGCGCATCCGCCGCTTCCTCCACCTCTGCATGCGGAGCTGCCACCCCGGCCAGCCGCTCCTCGTCGACCGCTCGGAGGAGAACGCGCGGCGCGTCGCCGCAACGCTCGAGCAGGCGGCCCGCCTGACCCTGGCGCTTCGCGAGCGCGACTCCGCTCCCGCGGAGGCTACGCCTGGGGAAGCGCGAGTCGGCGGACCTTCGTCCTGACGCGGCGGCCGAGCTTCCTGAGCCGCCGGCGAAGGCGCAGCTCGCCGAGCGGGCGCAGGACCGGCGACGTCCGGAGCACGAGGCTGCCGAGCGCGGCCTCGATGCCCATGCCGACGCGGAGGGCCGGCCCGGCACGCTCGAACGGCTCGACCGGCACCCCGGCGAGCTCCTCGACCGCGTCGGCGAGGATGGGAGTCGACGGCCGGTCGAGGCCGTAGGGCCGGACGAACGACTCGACGAACCGCAGGCGGCGGCTCTCGTCGGCGTCACCCTCCTGGAGGACGCGGGCGAGCTGGGCGGCGTGCTCCTCGAACGACGAGCCGACGTGGAGAAAGCCGCCGTTCTCGGCGAGCAGGTAGTGGAAGTGCAGCGTCCCTTCCTGCGCGAACTCGGGGCCAGCACCGTGAGGACGCTCCTCCCGACGATCGCTCCCTCGATCATCGCCGTCGTGTTGATGCCCACCACCGCCGCGCTGTGGACGAGCGAGTCGAAGAAGTCGGCACGCGCGTCCGCGCTCAGGGGCAGCGCCCCGTCCCGCGGCCAGACCGCGGCGTTACCCAGGGACGACAGGTCGAACTCGCGCCAGCGGCCCGCCTGCGTTCGGATGGGGCCGGACGAGAATCCCGACCCTGCGCAGCGGCTCCACACCGCTGTCCCGAAGCGTTGCGCCCCAGCGCGGGACGAAGTCGGTTCGGGGGTCTGGGTCATCGCCGGGTTCGAGCAGACGTAGAGGACGTACGGGCTCGGCCGGGTCGAGCCCGACCGCGGCCGCGAACTCCTCCCGCGCGCGGCTCGGCCGGCGCTCGAACCACTCGTCGAAGATCTGCGCCCCGGTGACGACCACCTGCTCGGTCCGGCATCCCGTGCAGCTCGACCGCCTCGCGACGCTGCACCTCGTTCCAGACGAACACCCGCTCGGGCACGACCCGCATGAGCCCCTTGTTCGTCAGGTTGTCCCAGCTCGCGACGCAGGCTGCGGCCGGGATCCCGAGCCGGCGCGCGCTCTTCACGTATTCGACCTGCGTCCGAGGCGCGGTTGACGAGCGGCGTGACGAGCACGGCGTCCGGCCGATGCTCGGCGGATGAACGCGTCGATCGCCGTGCTGGTCGGGATCGCCCGCTCCAGCCGCCGCCGCACGGCGGATCGTCCGCTCGGAGAGCGCGGCGTCGGTCGTCGCCGCCAGCCGTCGGGCGAGGCGCAGGGCGGGCCGGCGCGCCGAGCGGCTCGAGCTGGCCGGTGCGCGACAGCCGGCCGATGATCTTCTCGGTCATGCGCCCGCGGAGCACCGGCGCCCTCTCGTAGCGCGGATGCGTGTAGCGCGCGAGGTCGGCTAGGCCGCGAACGAGCCAGGCGAGCGGCCGCCAGCCGTCGCGGGCCCCACGCTCGGGAGCGACGCCGAACTCGACTCCCTGCGCGCGAAGCTCCTCTACGGCCGACGGCGGCAGCTCGCCCTTGGACGCCCGGAACGCGATCCGCACCTCGTGTCCACGCCGGACGAGCTCGGCGACGAGAGTTGCGTAGTGCCGCTGGTAGTAAGCCGGGCCGCCGGCCATGAGCAGCACACGCAGGCGACGGGACGGGTTCATCGCCCGAACGATAGCCGGAGGTCCGCGCGCTCCCCTAGCGCGCGGACAGCACCTCCGCGCGCCCGTACAGGTCACCCGCCAGCTCCTCGATCCGCTCGATGATCGCGGCACCCAGCGACTCGCGGTACGCAGCCACCCGCTCGGGGCGGACGCCTTCGCCGCCGACCCTCTCGCTCGAGTTCGCGCGGATCGGCAGCCCGTTGAACGTCGGCACCAGAAGGGACGGCAGCATCGAGATCCCCACTCGCTCCGCCAGCTCTCCCATCACCGCCTCCGTCTCCAGCACCAACCGCTCGTACGTCAACACCACCACCCGCTCCCCGAACCGCTCACGCGCGGACAACGTCGCCTCGGTAGACCGGCGCCACCAGCCGAGTGCCGCATCGACTTCTCCCCAGCGCTCCGGGAAGTGCCTCGACGCCGAGGCATACCAGGCGCACGGGTCGCGCACGATCGAGATCAACGCCCCGTCCGGATACGCCGCGAAGAACCGCTCCACGTTCCCCGCCTCCATCGCCAGCCGCGGCGTGAACCCCGTCACCACCCGCTTCGGCCCCGTGTACAGGTTGTGATTGTCCAACCACGCGTTGAAGTACGACGTGAAGTAGCAATCCAGCACCTCCCGCTCCGACCCCGGCCGCCGCTCCGCCACGCACGCGTCGAAGATCGCCTTCTGCAGCTGGGCCGACCAGACGAAGGGGAAGACGCTCCGGCCGGCACCGGGACGCTTCGTCCTCTCGGTCGGGTGCACCCGCTCGAGGAGGCTGTCGTCGAAGAGCAGTTCGAACCAGGCGTCCGGGCGGGACAGGTCGAGCGACGGCCACCGGTGCTTCTTCGGGTGACCGATCTTGATCTCGTACGGGTCCGCGTGGCACTCGGGATGACCGTCGAGGAACTGGCTGAGGAGCGTTCCGCCTGAGCGCTGGATCTGCGAGATCAGGACGAGCGGCTCCCGCACCTCGACGCGGCGCTCGAGTCGCACGCGGCAGAGCTGCTCGTACTCCTCGATCTCGCTGAGCGTCGCCCAGAGCGGCGGGTCGGGCGGCGCCTGCTCTCGGCGGCGGCGCATCGTCGGCACTGCCCGGTCAGACGCCCGCAAGCGAGGCCGCCGGCGTCGAGAGCAGGCGTTCGGCCTGCGCAGCGACCTCGTCGGGACCGCCCGGGGCCTCGAGAACGTGGAGTGGACCGAACGGAGGAGAGGCGAGATACGTCCGGACGAGCTCGACGTCTCCGGCCTCCGTCCCTCCTGCCGGCACCGGCAGCACGACCGCCGGGACACCGAGAAGCACCGCCTCGACCGCCTCGATCCCGTAGGTGCCGACGAAGCCGTGCGAGCGCGCGAGCACCGCTTCTCGTGTCCGGCCGTCGAGACTGTCGAGCATGACGACCGCCCGGTGCTGCTCGAGTGACGCTGCGACGTCGGCATCGAGGCGGACGGCGACGAACTCCGCCGGGAGCTCGAGACCCTCGGAGAGCGCCGGTGCATCGAGCGGGGCGAACTCGATCAGACGGCGACGGGGGTGCTGGGCCGGCTTCTGCCGCGTGAGGTCGGCCCGCGCGTCCGCGACCAGGCCGGCCGGCAGGACCGCGAACGGCCGGCCCCCGAACTCGAACACCTGCGCGATCAGGTCGCGAAGCGGGCCCTGGAGCTCCTCCTCCGAAAGCTCAGCGAGCCCGGCGGCACGCTCCGCGCCGACGAGCTGCTCGACCTCGATGCGTCCGGCGCCGACACCCGCATACCAGGCCGCGCTCCGCGCCCGGCAGACGACGAACAGTCGGCCGGGTAGCCCCATCCCCAGCGTCTGCACCCAGCGCAGGAAGGGGATCCAGTACAGGAGCTCGCCCGCCTCGTCACCGAGCCAGGGGCCGGCGACCACCGGGGCGCCGGTCCGGTGCACGGCCCGCTTCCTGACCGCGCTGCGGAGCACCTCGACCGGCGTGCCCACGTCCTTCTTCTCGGAGCGGCGGCGGGCCACGCGGCGACCGGCGAGCACGGCAAGCGGGGCGAGGCCCGCCCGCACGATCGGGGCGAGCGGCGGCCCGCGGTCGGGTCGCGGAGCGGCACGCGCGGCAAGCTCCTCGATCGACTCGACGAGGATCTCGGTCGCGGCCCGGTCGAGCCCGTTCGGCCGGACGAAGCGGCGCAGGAAGCGCTCGTTCCGTCCGTCGTCCTCGCGCCCGCGGAGCGACTGCTCCAGCTGAGCGGCGTGCTCGTCGAACGACCGTCCGACGTGCAGCAGCCCGAAGTCGTCCGCCTTCAGGTAGTGGAAGTGCAGCGTTCCCTGCTGCGTGTCGAGAAACTCTTCCGCCAGCAGGGTGTGCACCGGGCGGCCGACGATCGCGCTCTCGATCTGCGCGGTCGTGTTGATCCCGACGACCGCAGCCGCGTGGTAGATGGAGTCGAAGAAGTGGCGTCGCGACTCCTGGTCGGACGGTGCCTCGCCGAACCGCGGCCACACGCGCACCTGCGGACCGTCCAGATCGGCGACGGCCCACTGCGCCGCGTTGAGCGGGTGCGGCCGGACGAGAAAGCCGGCGTCGGCCAGCACCCCACCTCGGGCCCGAAGCCGGTCGATCCAGCTGCGCACGAAGTCGACCTCGTTCTCGGCGACGAACCCGGACGAACAGACGTAGAGCACGATCGGCCGGTCGGCGGCCAGCCCGACCTCACGGCAGAAGTCATCCCGGTCGCGCGCCGGCTGCCAGCCGAACCAGTGGTCGCACGAGAACGCCCCGACCGGCCGCACCTGTCCGGGCGGGACGCGGTGCAGCTCGACCGCCTCCTTCGCCTGGAGGTCGTTCCAGACGAGCAGCAGGTCGGGGGCATCCCGGAGGAGGCCCTTGTTGGTCAGGTTGTCCCAGCCCCTGATCGGGAAGACCGTGCGCAGCCCGAGCCGCTTCGCCGCGCGGAGGTACTCGGCATGCCGCGAGCCCATGGGCAACAGGTGCGCGAACATGACCACGTCCGGCCGCTGCCCGGCGAGGTACCGCTCGACTTCGGCCGGCGGCGCCAGGCAGCGCTCGACCGCCTGAAGCGTGCGCCTGAGCGCCGCGACCCCCCACGGCCCGAAGACCCCGGCGGCCCGTCCGAGCTGCAGCATCGCCGAAGGCGCCCTCCGCGCCGCTCGGGTGCGCAGCTTGGTCCGATCGGGATAGCGCGGGTCGAGGTAGCGCAGGTAGTCGATGCTCTTCCGCAGCCAGTCCGCGAGCGCGAGCCGGCCCGTCGTCTCCAGGACGGGGAGCTCGCCCAGCGTGATCCGCGGCCGTTGCGCGGTCAGCGCCGTCAGCTCGGCGATCGACTCGGGCGACTTGACGACCTCAAGTGCGAGATCGACCTGGTGGCCCCGGTCGTCGAGGAGCTCGAGCGCGGGGATCATCGAGCCGACCCCGGGATGCTCCATGACGAACAGGACTCTCAGTGAGGCACCCCCGGCACGGCGTCGATAGTAGCTGCCCTCCTTTCCGCGCCCGCCGCCGTCAGCCGACGGAGGCGACTGCGGCCGCGCGGTCGTACAGGCCGCCGGCGAGCTCCTCGATCCGCTCGATCACCTGGAGCGGGAGCGCTTCCCGATAGGCACTCGCCCGCTCGGGCAGAATGCCGTACCGCTCGACAGCACCGCTCGAGTTCGCGCGGATCGGCAGCCCGTTGAACGTCGGCACCAGAAGCGACGGCAGCATCGAGATCCCCACTCGCTCCGCCAGCTCTCCCATCACCGCCTCCGTCTCCAGCACCAACCGCTCGTACGTCAACACCACCACCCGCTCCCCGAACCGCTCACGCGCCGCGACCGCCGCCTCGGCAGACCGGCGCCACAGCTCGAGCGCGGTCTCGACATCCCCGTACCGGTCGGGCTGGTACCCGGAGGCCGACACGTACCAGGCGCACGGGTCGCGCACGATCGAGATCAACGCCCCGTCGGGATACGCCGCGAAGAACCGCTCCACGTTCCCCGCCTCCATCGCCAGCCGCGGCGTGAACCCCGTCACCACCCGCTTCGGCCCCGTGTACAGGTTGTGATTGTCCAACCACGCGTTGAAGTACGACGTGAAGTAGCAATCCAGCACCTCCCGCTCCGACCCCGGCCGCCGCTCCGCCACGCACGCGTCGAAGATCGCCTTCTGCAGCCGCGGCAGGAACAGGAACGGGAAGACGTCGTACTCGTTCCGGCGCTTCGCGCTCTTGTCGTAGCTGCCGAGGAAGTGGATCACCGAGCGCTTCTCGAAGAGCACCTCGAAGCAGCGGTCCGGGTCGGCGAGGTCGAGGGGCGGCCAGTTCGTACTTCCGCGGGTAGCCGATCTTCAGCTCGTACGGGTGGGCATGGCACTCGGGATGACCGTCGAAGAGCTGGCTGAGGAGCGTCCCGCCCGAGCGCTGGATCTGCGAGATCAGGACGAGCGGCTCCCGCACCTCGACGCGATGCTCGAGTCGCACCCGGCAGAGCGCACGGTAGTCCTCCGGCTCGCCCAGGCGCTCCCAGGCAGCGACCGGAGGGGCTCCCGCCCGAGGAGCCCGAGGAGCGCTAGACACCGGCGAGCGCCCTCGTGCCGCCCGCGAGGAGCCGCTCGATCTCCCCAGCCGTCTCGGCGGGCTGCGCGACCCGCACCTGGCCGTACGGCGACTCGGTCAGGAACGACGCGCATCAGCCGCAGGTCGTTGTCGTCGGGGGCGGAGGTGACGACGGCGGGGACGCCGGCCAGCGCGGCGACGACGGCGTCCGGCCCCCAGGCTCCGACGAATCCCGACGACCGGGCGAGCACCGCCGCCCGGGCCGGGCGGTCGAGGCCGTCGAGGCTCACCGTGCGAGCCGGGTCCCGCCGCCCCCGGGCGGTCGATGACCACGAAGCGGTCCGGGAGCTGCAGGCCGGCCGGAGAATCACCCGGGGCGAGCGGCGCGAACTCGAGGCGCCGTCGCGAGAAGCTCGCGTCGGGATCCTGGCCGGACAGCTCCACCCGCCGCTGTGCGACGAGACCGGGATCGAGGAACGACGAGCCTTCTCCGCCGACTCCGCGCGCGACGGCCTCGAGGTCGCCGGCGGGGAACGAGTCGGCGGGCGCCGGCAGACGGTCGGACGGGATTGCGTCCTCGACGTCCACCCGCCGGGAGCCGATGCCCGCGTACCAGCACGCGCGGTCGCGGAGCGAGACGACGGTCAGCCGCTCGCGCAGCCCGTAGGTCGCCGCTCTCCGCCCAGCGCAGGAACGGGATCCAGTAGAGGAGCTCGCCGACCTCGTCCCCGAGCCACGGCCCGGCGACCACCGGCGCTCCCTCGCCGCTCCGTTCCAGGCGGCGCACCGCCGCCCGGAGCTCGTCCGACCGGCCGTGCGCGGACTTGCGCTCGCGCTCCGCCCGGCGCGTGCCCCGGTCGGCGACGGGCCGGAGCGCGAGCCGCACGAGCGGGGGCCGACCGTGGACCGACGTCCGGTGCGGGTGCGGGCCGGGCAGCGAGCTCCTCGATCGTGTCGACGTAGAGGGGCGTCGCCGGCGACGTCGAGACCGAGCGGGCGCACGAAGCGGCGCAGGAACCGCTCGTTGCGGCCGTCGTCCTCGCGGCCCCGCACCGACTCCTCGAGCTGGGCGAGGTGCTCGGCCATGGTGCGGCCGACGTACAGGTGGCCGAACTCGTCCGCCTTCAGGTAGTGGAAGTGGATCGTCCCCTGCTGCGTCTCGCGGAACTCGTCCGCCAGCACGCGTGTGCACGGGCCGGCCGACGATCGCGCTCTCGATCTGGGCGCTCGTGTTGATCCCGACGACCGCAGCGGAGTGGTGGATCGAGTCGAAGTAGTTCCGCCGGGAGACGCACCTCGAGCGGCTCCTCGCCGAGCTGCGGCCAGACCTCGCCTGCGCGTCGCCGAGCGTCGACGCCCGACCACTGGGACGCGTTGCGGGGGTGCGGGCGCACGATGACGCCGGCCTCGGCGAGCGCTCCCCCGCGCGCGGCGCAGCTCGCCGATCCAGCGCCGCACGAAGGCGACCTCGTCGGGGGCGACGAAGCTCGAAGAGCAGACGTAGAGGACGATCGGGCGGTCGGCCCGAAGCCCGACGTCAGCGCAGAACTCCTCGCGGGAGCGGCTCGGCTGCCACTCGAACCAGTGGTCGTACGACCAGGCGCCGAGCACCCTCACCCGCTCGCGCGGAAGCGACTGGAGCTCGACCGCTTCGTCGGCCTGAAGCTCGTTCCAGACGAGCACGAGCTCGGGCACCTCGTGGACGAGACCCTTGTTCGAGAGGTTGTCCCAGCTGAAGACTGGGTAGGCAGTGTGGACGCCGAGCCGCTTCGCCGCGCGGACGAAGTCGACCTGCACGGAGTCGCGGGCGAGGTGGGTGACGAGGACGACGTCCGGAGCGAAGTCGGCGAGGAAGCGCTCGACGTGCGGCGGCGGCTCGAGGCAGCGCTCGACGAGCTCGAGCGTCCGGCGCAGCACCGCGCACCCGCTCGGACCGGCGACCGCGGCCGCCCGGGCGAGGCGGCGGACTCCGATGTCGGCGTTGTTCTCGGCGCGTGCCCGCAGGGCAGACGCATCCGCGTAGCGCGGCTCGAGGTAGCGCAGGTAGTCGCAGTCGCGGCGCAGCCGGCTCGCGAGCATGCTCCACCCGATCCGGTCCGCGGTCGAACCCGGGGCTGCCGCTGCCCGGGATGCGCCCGAAGGTGAGCCCCTGCGACTCGTCGGCGAGCTCGCTGGAGCACCCGGTGCGCCGCCGGCTTCAGCCCGCCGCCGCCGAAGGCGAGGTGGACGCGATGCCCCCGCTCGTCGAGCAGCCGCAGGACGACCCCGGAGCGACCGGACGGCCGCCGGGTGCCGCATGACGAAGAGGATCTTCACTGCGCCCGGAGACGGCGAGCGTGCACCTGCGCCAACACAAAACGATGGTACCAACGGGGGTTTCCGGTCGCCGCGCGCTAGGCTGCCGCACTGTGACCGCGAGAGCAGGAAGCGGCGCGTACACCCGGTTCGAGGACACGGTCCGAGCGTTCGAGGAGGCGGTCTTCTCGCCAGCGGCCGGTGGCCGCCGGACCACTACGACGACGAGTACTTCGCCGCCGGCTGGCGCGAGGACGGCAGCCGCTACGAGCTCGAGACCCGCCGGCGGATCGAGGACCGGAACCCGGCGCTGATCAAGGAGGTGCTTCGCAGCCCAGCCGCGTGCTCGACGTCGGCTGCGGCCCCGGCTTTCTGATGCTCTTCCTCGCCGAGCTCGGCATCGACGTGCAGGGCATCGACTTCAGCCCTTCCAGCCGCGAGCTCGCGCCGCCGGAGGTTCGCGACGCGATCACTGATCGGCGACGTCGCCGAGCAGCACGTCCCGGAGCACTCGTTCGACCTGGTCGATCTGCCGGGAGGTGCTCGAGCACCTGACGATCCTGCAGGTGCGGCGGACGATCGAGCAGCTCTGCCGGGCGAGCTCGCGGTTCGTCTACGCGACCACCCGCTTCCACCCCGACCCCGCCGGCCTGCTCGACGTCACCACCGACTTCGAGACGGATCCCACCCACATCACCCTGCTGGCGAAGGACTTCGTCCGCTGCCTGTTCGTGCTCGAGGGGTTCCGCCGCCGCCCCGACCTCGAGGAGCGCATGGACTGGGCCGGCAAGGGGCGCGTGCTCGTCTACGAGCGCGCCGGCGGCCGCGTGAGCGAGCTTGCCTTCGAGCGCAAGGCGGCCGCGGAGCTCGAGCGCCGCCTCGGCAGCCTGCTCGCCGGCGACGGGCCGCGTGATCGTCGGCCCGTGGCTGGCCGAGATCGGCCACGAGCTCCTCTTCTGGATCCCGTTCCTGCGCTGGGTGGTCGAGCGGTTCGAGGTCGACCCCGCCCGGTTGACGGCCGTCTCGCGGGGCGGCGTGCACTCCTGGTACGCCGGAGATCGCAGGCTCGTACGCGGACATCTTCGCCGCACGTCGACGGTCGACGCTTCCGCCGGCTGAACGAGTCGCGCTGGGCGGCGCTCGGCGGAATGAAGCAGAGCCGCTTCACGTACTGGGACCGGCTGGTGCTCGAGAAGACGGTCGGCTGGGACGGCCGCACCCCGGTGCTCCATCCCGCCTACATGTTCCGCTTCCTGCGCCGCTTCTGGAAGGGCGGGCTCTCGCTCGCCCACGTCGCTCGACCACCTCCGCTTCCGCCGGCTCGAGCCACCGCCGCTCGACGCCGACCTGCAGGCTGCGCTCCCGGACGACTACGTCGTCGCCGCTTTCTACTTCCGCCCCTCGTTCGAGGCCACGCCAGAGCACCAGGCGCTCGTTCGCGACCTGGTCGCCGCAGTCGCCGAGGAGACGCCGGTCGTCCTGCTCGACACCGAGATCCGGGCCGACGAGCACGTCGAGGCTGCGGTCGAGCTCTCCGACCGTGTCCTGATGCCGCTTGCCGGCGTCCCGCCTGCCGAGAACCTCGGCCTGCAGACCGCGGTCGCCGCCCGCGCCCGCGCCTGGATCGGGACCTACGGCGGCCGGAACCTACATCGCACCGACCTACGGCGTCCCCTGCGTCTCCTTCGCCGCCGGAACGGGACGAGTTCCTGCCGTCGTACGTCGACCTGCTCCGGCGGCTGACCGCGACCACGGAAGCCCCGTACACCTGCTGGAGACCGCCGACCTGCCCCGACCTGGCTCGCGCCTCGCGCCGGCCCCGAGCCCGGCCGCGGCGTGAGCGAGCAGACCGTCTGCGCATCCTCCTGCTCCTCACCCACGGGGGCTACACGCGGGTCTACGCGCCCGTGATCAGGATGCTCGCCGAGCGCGGCCACACCGTCCACGTCGCCTTCTGCAGACCGACCGCCAGCCCGACGGGGTTGCGCTCGTCCGGCAGGCTCGCGGGCGAGCACCCCTCGGTGACGCTACGGCGCCGCGCCGCGGCGGCGGCTGCTCGACGGCTGGGCCACGGTCGCGTGGCTGGTCCGCGGCCTCGGCGACCTCGCCCGGTACGCCGATCCGCGCTACGCGCGGGCGCCGGCGCTCCGCGACCGCATGGCCGCGAAGGTCGAGAGGCCACCTGCCGACTCGGCCGGCTTCGACCCACTCACCCGCCGACTGGTGCTCCGGGCCGCGCGCCGCCTGGGCGCGGCCGGATCGACGCCGCCCGGTCGGAGCGGGCGATCGCGCCTCGCCGGCGCGTCTCGAGCGCGCGATCCCGACCAGCCGACGGGTGCGGGCCTTCGTCTCGCGCGCCGGACGCCCGACGTCGTGCTCGTCTCGCCGGTCGTCGACCTCGCCTCGGACCAGGTCGAGTACCTGAAGGCGGCGCGCCGCCTCGGCGTCCCGACCGGCATCTGCGTCGCGAGCTGGGACAACCTGACCGGCAAGGGCCTCCTGCGCTTCGTCCCCGAGCGGCGTTCTGGTCTGGAACGAGACCCAGCGCCGGGAGGCGGTCGAGGAACTGCACGGCATCCCTGGCCGAGCGCGTCGTCGCAACCGGAGCGCCACGGTTCGACGAATGGTTCCGCCGCCGGCCGTCGACCACCGCCGAGGAGTTTGCAACGACAGCGTCGGAGTCGACCCCGGCCGGCCGTATCGTGCTCTACGTCTGCTCGAGCTCGTTCGTCTCTCCGGACGAGGTCGGCTTCGTCCGGCGCTGGGTCGAGGCCGTCCGGGCGTCCGACGACCCCGGCCTGCGAGAGCTCGGGATCGTCGTCCGGCCGTATCCGAAGCACGCCGCGCCAATGGCGGGGCGCCGACTTGTCGGAACTCGGCAACGCCCGCATCTGGCCGACGGAGGCGGTCGCGCCGGACGCGGGGGAGGCGCAGGCCGGCTTCTTCGACTCGCTCGCGCACAGCGCAGCGGTCGTCGGCGCGAACACGAGCGCGATGATCGAGGCTGCGATCGCCGGCAAGCCCGTCCTACTCGGTGATCGCGCCGGAGTTCGCCCAGACGAGCACGATTCACTTCCACTACCTCCTCGCCGAGAACGGCGGCTTCCTCCACGTCGCCGCCGTCGCTGGACGAGCACGTCGCGCAGCTCCGGCAGGTGCTCGGCGGAAGGACAAGCGGGAGCCGCCCGACGCACGCCTTCGTCGAGGCCTTCGTCCGGCCGAACGGCCTCGACCGGGAGGCGACACCGATCTTCGCCGACGCCGTCGAGGAGCTCGCCACGCTCGCCCCCGACCCCGCACCGGCGACGCTCCGGGAGCTCGCCCTTCGCGCGGCACTGCTTCCGCTCGCGATCTCCGGCTCGCTCTCCACCGCGGCCGCCGTCGCCGGCTCGGCCCTGCGTCACAGGCTGCTCCCCGCGACGGGCAACCCGGCCGGGAAGGCGCCCCGCCGTTCGCACTCCCGCGGCATGAGCGCAGGCTCGACGCAACCCGCCGCCGAGTGGAGGCGCCGGCTCCGTCGGCTCCTCCGCCGCGCAGCACGCCGTCGCCTGCTCGAGCCGCTCGCCTGGCGTGTCCGCGCGCGGCGCCGGGGTCGCGCCGTGCCCCCGCCGCGGCCGAGCGCGGCCGATCGCCGTGCCCGGGTCGCCGTTCCGCCGCGGATCCGCGCGGTCGAGACGCAGCTCGCGGAGCTCGCGGCGGGGGACGGGCGGATCGCGACAGGTCCGTGGCGCGGCGACGTCGCCGTCGAGCTCCTCTACTGGATCCCGTTCCTGCGCTGGTTCGGCCGGCGGTTCGAGGTCGAGCCCGACCGGATCGCCGCTGCCGTCCGGCCCGGGAGCCGAACGCTGGTACGCGGCGTATGTTCAGCGGCGAGCGGGCGAGGTGGAAGGCCGCCGGCTCGACTCGGCGCTTCTCGACGAGATCAGCGGGGAGTACCGAAGTGAGCGCGGCCCGCTCGTGCACGTGCTCGACCGGCTCGCGTACGGCCGCATCCGCCGCCCCGCAGGCGGCGCGTGCCCGCGAGGACGATCGTCTTCTGGCCGGCAAAGGCGGGCGACGACGGGCACGCTGCGGCTCCCGGAGGGCGATTCGGTCGCCGTGCTCCATCCGCGCGACCCCGGCGATGCCGCGACGGTGACGGCGCGATCGCCGGCGCCCGGCTGCTCGTCGGCCCCTGGGAGGGCCGCCTGATGCTCGGCCCGATGCTCGGCGTGCCCACAGTCGCGTTGACCGGGCTCTCACCGCCCTCCCCGGATCTCGACCTCGCGGATCGGGCGGCACGCATGCTCGGACTCGCCGCTCGTCCTCGTCGATGCCGGCCGGCTCGAAGACCTCGGCGCGCACGGCGGCGGGACTCGCGGGCTGACCCCGAAAGAGCCCGGAACGGCCGGCGCTACGCTTCGCCACGTGCCGGACCCCGCCCAGCCACCCGCGCGCCCGCTGCGCATCCTCTTCTCGCTTCTCCACCCGGGCTACTTGCGCCACTACGGCCGTCCGATCAGGATCCTCGCCGGCGAGGGGCACGAGGTCCACGTCGCGCTCGGCCGGCTGGAGAAGGACCCCGGCGACCTCAGGCTGATCGAGGAGCTCGCCGCCGACTGCCCGACCGTCACCTACGACGTCGCCGCAGCCCGCTCGCGCGGAGACGGCTGGCGCCGCGTCGCGTGGCTGGTCCGCGCGCTGACCGACCTCGCCCGCTACGGCGAGCCGCGCTTCGCCGACGCGCCCGCGCTGCGCGAGCGGATCGCGGCGCAAGCTGCACTGGCGGATCGACGTACGCCGCACTGCCCGCCCTGCTCGCGCACGCCTGCACCGCGCGGTCGACCGGCTCTCGACCGGTGCCGATGCCGCCCTCGCCGAGCGCACGCTGAGCACGGCTCGGCCGCCTCGAGGAGGCGATCCCGACCAGCCGCCGAGTCGACCGCTACGTCGCCGCGCACCGGCCCGACGTCGTGCTCGCGAGCCCGGTCGTCGAGTTCGCCTCGTCGCAGGTCGAGTACCTGAAGAGCGCCGAACGGCTGGGCATCCGCACCGGCATCTGCGTCGCGAGCTGGGACAACCTGACCGGCAAGGGCCTGCTCCGCTTCGTCCCGGACCGTGTGCTTCGTCTGGAACGACGTCCAGCGCATCGAGCTCGAGGAGATGCACGGGATCCCGCGCGACCGGGTCGTCCTCACGGGCGCGCAGCGGTTCGACGACTGGTTCGAGCGGCGGCCGAGCGCGGACCGCCGCCGGAGTTCGCAACCCGGGTCGGGCTGAGGCCGGACGCGCCGTTCGTCCTCTACCTGTGCTCCTCGCCGTTCATCGCCCCGGACGAGGTCGGGTTCGTCCGCCGCTGGGCAGCGGCGATCCGGGCAGCAGGCAACTCGCGCCTCGAGCGAGCTCGGGCTCCTCGTCCGCCCACATCCCCAGAACGCCCGCCAGTGGCGCGGCGTCGACCTCTCCGACTTCGGGAACGCGGCGGTCTGGCCGCCCGAGGGCGCGCAGCCGGACGAGGGAGAGGCCCGCAGCGACTACTTCGACTCGCTCGCGCACAGCGCATGCGTCGTCGGCATCAACACGAGCGGCCTGCTCGAGGCGGGGATCACCGGGAAGAGCGTCCTCACCGTCCTCGACGACGACTTCGCCGCGACCCAGGAAGGCACGCTCCACTTCCAGTACCTGCGCTGGGAGAACGGCGGCCTGCTCCACGTCGCGCGCGACCTCGAGGAGCACCTCGGCCAGCTCGAGCGCGTGCTCGACCGCGGCGACGACTCGGCACAGGTCCGCCGCTTCGTCGAGCGCTTCTGCCGACCGCACGGCCTCGACCGACCCGCGGCCCCGCTCGTTGCGGCCGCGATCGAAGAGCTCGCCCGCCTCGGCCCTGCACCGCGCCGCCCGCGTCTGGCCGTGGACACACTGGCCCTCCGCACGGCCCTCTACCCGGTCGCCGCCTCACTGTCCGCCGCCGCCGCCCTCCGGCAATGGGGACGGCGGGTGCAGGGTCTCCTCACCGGAGTCCGCCTCGGAAGCGGCCCGGCCGAGTCGCTGGACTCGAACGGCTGATCCGGACGGAGATGCCCACCGACCACCCAGAGTTCGTCCACCACTCGCTGCCCGGCGAGGACACGCGGCTGATCGCAGAGACCGTCGCCGCGGTGGAAGCGGCGGGCGGGCGGGCCGTGATCGGGCCGTGGCTCGGCGAGGTCGGGTTCGAGGTCCTCTACTGGATCCCGTTTCTCCACTGGCTCTTCGAGCGCCACGGGCTCGGCCCAGCGATGTCACCGTCGTCTCTCGCGGCGGCGTGGCGCCCTGGTACGACGGGTTGTGCGACCGCTACGTCGACGTCTTCGACGCGCTGACGCCGGAGGAGTTCCGTGCAGCGACGCTCGAGCTCTGGGCATCGACCGGCGGTCTCCAGAAGCAGGTGGTCGTCCGACCGTGGGACGAGCGCGTACTCGACGCGACGCTCGGCGACGGGTGGCGCGACGCGGGCGCTCCTTCATCCGCAACTCCTCTACCGGCTGTTCCGCAACGTCTGGCAGGGCGCGCTCCCGCTGCGACACTTTCTCGACCGGGCCGTCGACCGGCCGTGGGTCGTGCCGGGCGGCGAGGATCTCGCCGGCCCGTTGCCGGAGGAGTTCACGGCCGTCCGCTTCTACTTCCGCGAGTCGTTCCCGGACACGCCGGAAAACCGGGCGCTCGTACGGAGGGTGGTCGAGCGGCTCGCCCAGCAGCGGCCGGTCGTGCTCCTCAACCCCGGCATCGTCGTCGACGAGCACGTGGACGCGGAGCCCGCCGAGGGCCCACGGGTGAGCCGGCCGCTCGCAGGCGTCGCGCCCGCCCGCAACCTGTACGCGCAGGCCGCCGTGGTCGCGAGGGCGCGCCTCTTCGTCGGGCACCTACGGCGGGCTCGCCCACCTCGCTCCCTTCTACCACGTGCCGACGGTCGGGGTTCGCCGCCGATCCGGTGGAGATCAACCCCGTCCACCTGACCGTCGCCAGGCGCACCGCCGCCCGTTACGGCGCCCCGCTGGCCGTCGTCGACGGACGGGGATTCGACCTCCTCGACTCGATCGCCGGGGCGATCGGCCGGTGAGCGCCTGGCGCGCCGTCCGCTCGCTGTATTCCCGCGCCTCGGAGAGCCGTGCGCTCCGCCGTCCGCTCGACTCCTTCCGGGCGCATCCCCGCGTGCGCGCGTTCGCCCGCCGCCACGTCCACACCCTCCTCGGCCCGGGCGCGAGCTGGGCAAACGTGGACGGAGCGCTGCGCCTCCTGTCCGAGGAGCCGAAGGCGGGGGTCGTCTTCGGCCCGTGGAACGGCGACCTGCTCGGGGAGCTCCTGTACTGGGCGCCCTTCGTGCGCTGGGCGCGAGAGCACTTCGGCTTCGACGCGGCGAGCGTCGCGGCGGTCTCCGCGCCGGGAAGGCGTTGCGTGTACGAGAGCGCCTGCAGTCTCTGGGCTGCGACGGTCGACGGCGCACGGGGCGCGCTCCCGGACGCGGTCCTGTTTCCCGCCGGGCCCGTGCAGGCGCTCGTCGAGGCGTACCGTGACGGCAGCGCACCGGTTCGCCCCCTCCTGAAGCGCGCCGTCCACGAACGCCTCTTCGCTCGTGACCCCGCGGCCGCCGGCGGCGCGACGATCGCCGCCGGCACGGCGACGACGGGACCGGGCGCAGCCCTGCTCGACTCGCTGACCGCGCCTGGGCGGCCCCGAGCTCGACCCCGAAGGCGCGCCGGACGAATGGCTCGAGCCCCTCGCCGGCGCCCGCGGCCTCGTCGCCCCGTGGTCGGGCCTCGCCGTCCTCGGCGCCCTGGCCGGGCTCCCCGTGATCGCGCTCCGCTCCGACGAGCAGAGCGTCGCCGAGGCCGACGTCGACCTCGCCCTCCGGGTCGTCTCCGGCCTCGGTGGGTCGCTCGTCGTGCTCGACGCGGAGCGCTTCCGCGAGCTCGTAGGCGCACTTTGAGCGTTGTGTTAGGGCCGTGTTAGCGGAGCCAGGAGGGAAGGTACAGTGGAGTCCGCGGCATGAGTCTGACGACACCAGAGAGCGTCTCCTCGGACTTCGATCGAGGCGGAGCTCGGGGCCGAGGCCGCGACCGCCGAGCAGCCGGTCGAGATCGTCGACTGGCGGCCGCATCCCTTCGCCGTCATCCGCGAGGGGTGGCGCTACCGGAAGGCGGCGCGGATCCTCTTCTGGGCAGCTGCGGCCATGCAGACGATCGGGGCGTTCAGGCTCGGCCCGTTCTGGTTGATCCTCCAGACCTTCATGTCGCTCGTCGGCTTCGCCTTCATCTTCGGCGGCGGCGTCTTCAACGTCACGGTGCCAGGAGGCATGCCCTACTTCCTCTTCATGATGGTCGGGATGATGGGGTGGCAGCTCTTCCTGCAGACGCTGATGATGTCCACCCGCGGCTTCCAGCGGACGAAGGTGCTGGACGACTTCCACATCCCGCTCGCCTGGGTACCGATCATCGGCTCGGCCCTGGGCGTGATCAGGGCTGGGATGTACCTGACCGGCTACTTCATCGCGATCGCCTTCTACTGGATTTTCAGAGACCACCTGTACCTGCAGCTCTCGCCCAGACTCCTCGCGATCTCGATTCTTGGACTGTTCCTGTGCCTGATGTTCGCCTGGGGGCTCGGGATGTGGACGGCCCCTCTCTACGTGTGGGCAAGGGACATCCGCTACGTGCTTCGCCTGGTGATGCCGTTCTGGATGTTCCTGACGCCGGTCCTCTACCCGATCGACCACCTCCACGGCGCTACGCGGATGGCGGCAGAGCTGAACCCGCTCTCGTCGCCGGTCGAGATGATCAAGGTCGGCTTGCTCGGCGCGGGCTCGGTCCACGTCCACGCCGCGATCTACAGCATCGTGGCGATCTCTCTGATCTTCCTCTCCGGCGTCTGGTTCATCACCCGCTTCGGCCACGGGCTAGCCGACATCGCCGGCGCCGACAACGACGACGCGCTTCATCGATGTGAAGAAGCGCTTTCTTGACGGAGGGCGACGAGCTGGGGATCGCCTGGGAGCGGTGGAGCGACGGCCTTCCTCACCGCCTGAAGCGAAAGCGGGATTTCGGCGACGTCGACCCCGACCTCGTCCGTGAGGCAGCGAAGAACGCCGCCGGACGGCTCGGCAAGGGCGTGCAGACCATGGTCGAACGGCCTCCGAAGCGAAAGAAGCGAGCCAAGCCCAGGTACGTCTGGATCCAGTTCTCCGACCACGAGATCCGCGTCGGCGACCCGTGCAAGTGCGGAGGCCGGCATCTGGTCCGGATCCATCCGTGGTACGCCCGGTGCAGCGACTGCGGGGCGCAGCTCCTCGCCCCGCCGAAGCCGGGCGAGGAGGGTACGCTGATCGAGGCCGGCGACGAGGCGATGACGACGACGGGGAAGAGTCGGGCGGCCGGGGCGGGCCAGATGCTCGGCGCGCCTGTCCGACGTCCACCTCGCCCGGTACGACCACATCGGCGGCGACAGGGAGGCCTACCGCGGGTACGGGACGATGGGAGAGACCCCGGTGTTCCTGATCGTCCATTTCCGCGGCCGAGCGTGAACGAGCGGCTGCGCGCGCGAGATGCCTACAACCGCGCCGTCGCGGTCCAGGTACTCCCGCTTCGCGAGCTCAATGGCATCGTCGACACCTCGGCGCTGACGGATCCCGGCACCACCTGGGATCTCGTGCTCTGACCGGACGCCGGGCGTCAGGCCTGCGGCTTACGAGCCGCTCGACCAGCCGATCCCAGCCCCGCTCACGGCTCGTCTCCATCGCACGGACGCTGATCCGCCGGAGCGCGAGCGGGTCGAGCGGGAGCTCGGTGCAGCGACCGACGTCGATCACGTTGTCCAGGTGGACGAGCTCGGGCGGCGAGTACTCGTCGAGGTTCGTGATCACGACCGCCCCCTTCTCCATCGCCGCCGCCACCGACCCGTTGTTGGCGCGCACGCCGCCGAGGAAGAACGAGGCGAAGAACGTCGACGAGCGCAGGTAGTTGAAGACGCGCGACGTCGGAGAGGTTCCCGAGGAAGAATAGGGTCGGGAAGATCTCGTGCAGCTCGTCGAAGATCAGCTGCGCGTCGCGCATCCGCGTCGTCTCGTGGTTCGCAGCCGACACGTACAGCGCGTAGCTCCGCCCGGAGGCGTCGAGGAGCTCGCGCAGCCGCCGGAAGAGGTCGGTGCGGATCTTGTGCGCCATCCCGAACGAGAACACCGAGATCTCGGCGCGGCGTGAAGAGGCGCTCGTCGAGGATCAGACCGGGCGACCAGAGAGTCTGGCAAGACGGGTTCAGCGCGCGCACCTGCGCGAACACCTCGTGGTTTCCGCAATGCACCCGGGCGGCTCGCTCGACCAGCGCCCGTTCCAGGTCGAGGCCTTCGTACGCGTGGAGAAAGATCTCCCACGGACGGTCCGTCTCCAGCAGCTTGCGGAGCTCCTCCACCTCGCCGGCTCCGAGCTCGCCGGCCTTGAAGGAGAGCAGCGGCCGCCGGCAGTCCACAGCGGAGAGCCGCCGGATGCCGACGACCGGAACGTCCAGCCGCTCGGCGAGGAGCTCGTTGAAGCGCCCGACGCCCGAGCGAAAGCTGTCCTTGTGGTGCGTGACCACTGCGTCGATGCGGCTCGCCGGGGCAGTCGGCGCAGAGGGGTTCGCGGGTGCGACGGCAGGTCTCTCGCCCACTGCGACCTAGCCTACCGTCACGTCGTTCGGCCCTCGCGGGCGAGGAACCGGCGCAGGACGTCGGTGGACGAGTCGACGACGGTGTCCAGGAAGACGATCTCGACGGCGTGCCGGGCACAGACGTCACGCTCCGCCTCGGGCAGCCGGTCGCGCCAGTCGGCGCCCTTCGCGAAGTAGCGCGGCCGGAGGCGCTCGAGGACGTCCTCCGTCGTCGTCTCCTCCGCGTGCGTGTAGTCGACGTAGCGGAGCGCGTCGATCACCTCCATCCGCTCGGCGCGGGTCAGCAGCGGCGGGTGCTTGCGGCCGACCCAGTCGTCGGAGGAGACGTTGCAGAGCACGGGGAGCCCGAGGTCGGCCGCGGCCCGGAAGTACGCGACATGGCCGGGATGCAGCGGGTCGAAGCCTCCGCTCACCATCGTCACGCGGCCGGCGAGGCCTGTCAGGTCGGCGCCGGCGACGATCACCGTCGCGCCCCCACGACTCGCGCCGCGAACCGCTCCAGCGCGGAGACGTCGCCCAGGCCGGCGACGCCGTAGTCGGCCTCCGGGAAGGCCGCTCGGAGCACGTCCAGATGAACCCGGCTGTACGGGTGCGGCTCGCGTGTCTGGAGGGCGAGCGTCGGCACGCCGAGCATCGCGCCGAGGTACGAGAAGCCGCCGTAGGTGCACGCGAACCCCCGCGAGCAGGCGACGAGTGCGGTCTGGACGGCCAGGTTGTCCTGCGGTGTCACCCAGGCCGAGGAGTCGTGGATCCGGTCCCCCGCCGGCACCCACTCGCGGTGCTCGTCGAGCTGGACGCCGCTCGTCAGAACGACCACGTCGTGCTCCTCGGCGAGCAGGCTCAGCAGGCGGGCAGCGAGCGCACGCCCGGACTCGTCGTCGCGGAACGAATCGCTGAAGTAGAGCTTGACGGCAACGTAGTCGGCCGGACAGTGGGGCGGCAGCTCCCAGCCGTCGCGGGCAAGCGGCCGGTAGTCGGCGAGCAGCGGCGCGGCCGCCGGAGGCTGCAGGCCCTCCCAGAGGAAGCGCAGCCGCGAGAACATGGCGAGCGGATGCAGGACGGTCGCGCCGCCGGTGCGCTCGAGCGCGAGTCCCGTCAACCGGTCGTCCAGGTCGTCCCGGAAGAACTGCTTCGCGTTCCCTTCCCGTCTGCGCCGCGCGACGAGCTCGTCCGTGAACAGCTCTGGCGGCAGCAGGTCGAGGATCTCGATGCTGCTCTCCGCGAGATCGCGGTACCAGACGGCCGCGCCTCCCCGCGTGAGGACGGTTACGCGCTCGGGCCCGATGCCGTGCCCGCGCAGCATGCGGCGGAGCGTGGGGATCCAGTACAGGAGCTCGTAACCGACCTCTCCGAGGAACGGGCCGGCGAGGACGCGCCCGCCCGTGCGGGCAGCACTCGCCAGCGCAGCCTCATGGCGGCGGGCGAGGAGCTCGCGGCGGGCGGCCCGCAGAACGACCGTCGGCGATCCCGTTCTCGCGAGGCGGGCGAGACGCCGCCGGATCGAGACCGTCGCGTCCGTCACAGGCGGCTCAGAGCGTCGGCGATTCGACCTGAGGCTCCGGTGTGGCCGCATCCTGCCCCGGCTCGATCCGGCTGTGATCCTCCAGGCGGTCGTGGAGCCACTGCGTCAGCAGATGACCGAGCGCGAGATGCGCGCTCTCGACATGGCCGTAGTCGTCGCACGGGACGAGCACGTGGTCGTCGAGCAGCTCGCGCAGCCTCCCCCCGTCGAAGCCGAGCAGTCCGATGGTGTGCATACCCAGCGAGCGCGCTGCCAGGACGGCCTCGACCACGTTGGGAGAGCTGCCGCTCGCGGAGATGACGCAGAGCACGTCCCCCGGCCGTCCGAGCATCCTCACCTGCTCGGAGAAGACCGCCTCGTAGCCGACATCGTTCGCCCAGGCAGTCAGGAGGGCCACGTTGTCGGCGAGCGAGACCGCGCGGAACCGGGACGTGCGCAGCTCCGGCTTCGCGCCGAGCACCGTCTTCGCCAGGTCGCAGGCGAGATGAGAGGCGGTCGACGCACTCCCGCCGTTCCCGGCGACGAGAATCTGCGCCCCCGCCTCCGCCGTCTCCAGCAGCCGCCGCGCGATCCGCTCGAGCGCGTCCGCGGAGACCGCGCGAAGCTGCGTCGCGGTCGACTCGAGATACTCCTCGACGAACGATCTCACTGGGAACTCCGGTCAGGGTAACCCGGCAACGCTCAGAGGTTACCCGTGCTCACGGCTCGTGTTTCCCTCCGCCCGCCGAGCCGCTCGAGATCGTCGACGAACCGTGGGGCGGCGGGCCAGTCGAGGCCGTGCGGCCTGATGAACGTCTCCAGAAAGCGCCGGCGCCATTCGTCGCCCTCCGGTGAGGAGAGAACCACGTCACGGAGCTGCGCGACGTGCTCCTCGAGCGAGTGGGCGACGGTGAGCGCGCCGCCGTGCTCGGGCAGAAGGTAGTGGAAGTGCAGCGTGTCCTCCTGGGCGCCGCGCAGCTCGGGCAGGAGCACGGTGTACGTGCGCCTGCCGACGATCGCCGCGTCGATCAGCGCAGACGTATTCGCGCCGACGACCGCCGCGGCGTGGTGAATCGAGTCGTAGAGCCCTGCCCGTTGCTCGTCGTCGGAGGGGTACGCGCCCGCGGCCGGCCAGACCGCGACGTCGTCGAGCCCGGCGATCGGGCTGTCCTCCCAGATCTCGCCCTTCATCGGGTGCGGGCGGACGAGAACGCCGACCCGGGCGAGCTCGCCGTCTCGCCGCAGGACCTCCAGCCAGCGGGCGACGACCGCGCTCTCGTCCCTGGAGATGAAGCCCGAGGACGCGACGTAGAGGATGAACGGCCGGGATGGGTCGAGCCCGATCCGGGCACAGAACTCCTCCCGCGTCGTGCTCGGCTTCCAGTCGAACCAGTGGTCGAAGGTGTGGGCACCGACGACCGCAACCGTGTCCGCCGGCAGCCGGTGCAGGTCGATCGCCTCCCGCTCCTGGATCCCGTTCCAGACGTACGTCCGGTCGGGCACGTCGAACGTCAGGCCCTTGTTCGTGAGGTTGTCCCAGCTCGCGACCGCGAGGACGCCGGGCACGCCGAGGCGCTTCGCGGCGCGCAACCAGTCGTGCTGGGTCGGCCCGTCGACGAGCGGGGTGAGCAGCACGAGGTCGTAGGAGCCGGACCGCACGTGCTCCTCGATCGCCCCGGGGCGCGGGATGCGCCTCTCGACGGCCTGGAGCGCGCTGAGCGCCGACCTCCGCACCGGCTCCGAGCGGAGCCCGGGGAGGCCGGCGAGCCATACCGCCACCCGCGGCGTACGACGTCCCCAGCGGCGCCGGAGCTTGTTCGCGCGGTGGAACTCCGGCGACAGGTACCGGAGGTAGCTGGCCGACTGGCGGACCCCGTAGGCGAGAGCGCGCCAGCGGTCGTCGCGGCCCGGAGCGAGATCCCATGTGATCGCACCGTCCGTCTCGGCGGCGAGCCGTACCGCCAGCGGAAACTCGGGCCGGTCACGCTCGAAAGCGAGGTGCACCCGGTGGCCGCGGTCCGCGAGCAGGCGCAGAACCCACTCGAAGTTCCGGACGTAGCCGGCGTGGCGCATGACGAAGAGGATGCGCACCGAGTGCCTAGACGCGGCTTGGCAGCTGCGCCCCGACCTGCCGAGCGATCCCCGCGCCGTCCAGGCCGTGCGCGTGGAGCACCTCGTTGTTCTCGCCGCTCTTCGGCACGCTCGTGACGCCGATCTTGTGCACCCGGGCGGCCGCCTCCGGCGCCTCCGCCGCGAGTGCGGCGAGGACGGCGTCGCCCTGCCCCCCGCTGACGTAGTGGTTGTCGAGGGTGAAGATCGGCGCCCCACCTGCGACCTCGGCGAGCCAGGCGCCGTCCACGTCGCGCAGCCATGGAAGCGCGACCAGCCCGACCTCGTAGCCGTCCGCGGCGAGGAGCTCCGCGGCGTGCCAGCCGCCCCCGACCATCACCGGCCCGGCGGCAACGAGCTGTGCATCCGCCCCTTCGCGAAGCACCGTGCCGCGCCCGGGCACCAGTGCGCGGATCGGCGGCGAGTCGAAGCCGAGCGCCCAGCGCACGCTGACGAGGCGGATGTAGACCGACCCCGGCGCCCGGTGCACGGCCCACTCGACCGCGGCTCGCGCCTCGTCCTCGCAGAACGGCTCGATCAGGCTCATACCCGGCATCGCGCCGAGCGCGGAGATGTCTCGCACCGACTGGTGAGAGTGACCGGGCCCGCCCGGGACGATGCCCGCCAGCGAGCCGACGTAGATCACCTTCGAGCGCTCGGTCGCATTGTTGTAGATCTGCTCGTTCGGTCTGGTCGAGAGGAAGCAGGCGAACGAGTGGACGACCGGGAGGAGGCCCGCGAGGGCCATCGCGCCGGCCTGCGAGACCATGTCCTGCTCGGCGATCCCGCATTCGAAGAAGCGATCCGGGTGCTGCTCGCGGAAGTCCACGAGCCCGCAGTCGTACCGGAGGTCGGCGTCGAGCGCGACGAGCCGCGGCTCCCGGGCGGCAGCCTCGACCAGAGCGTCGCCGTACGCCGCGACGAGCCGCTGGCGGACGGCCGTCGCCGGAACGTGCTCGGGCGGCTCCGCGTCGACCAGCTCGACCGGCGCTGCGCCGAGACCGGCGAGCCGCTGGTCGAGTCGAGCCGAGATCTCCTCGACCGCGCGCTCGTACTGCTCGGTTCCCGGCGCCCCGGAGTGGAACTTGTACAGGGCGGTGTCGGTGAGTGGCAGATGACCGGCCGGCTCCATGAAGGAGACGCCGGCGCCCTTGCGAGTGTGCGCGATCACGACCTTCGGGCGCCGGTCGCCCTCGAGCCCGGCGAGCGTGTCCGCGAGTGCGCGCAGATCGTGCCCGTCGCACTCGGCGACCGCCCAGCCGAAGGTCCGGAACTTCGCCGCCAGGTCGCCGAGGCCGCTCACCTCGGAGACCCACGTGTCCGACTGGACCTCGTTGCGGTCGACGATCGCCGTGATCTCGTGGAGCCCTCGGTTGGCCGTCGGCTGGAGCGACTCCCAGAGCTGCCCCTCCTGAAGCTCGCCGTCCCCCGTGAGGACGTACACGCGACCGGAACGGCCCAGGAGGCGGTCGGCGAGCACGAAGCCGCGGGCCTTCGAGATCCCCATCCCGAGCGAGCCCGTGCTCGTCACGACCTCCGGCATCGCGGCGACGTCCGGGTGCCCCGGCAGCCCGTCGAGGCGGCGCAGCTGGTGGATGAGGTCGAAGTCGATCCGCCCGAGGGCGGCGAGCACCGCGTACAGGCCTGGCGCGTCGTGACCCTTCGAGGAGAAGTAGCGGTCGCCCTCGCCCATCACCTCGAGGTGGAGCCAGGTGACGACGTCGAGCGAGCTGAACGTGGTTCCCGGATGGCCGGATCCGGTGCGCTCGATCATGTAGAGGGCGTTCAGCCGGCACGCGTCGGCGAAGGCGGAGGCGCGCTCGAAGGGATCGGCGTCGAGCGCCCGGATGCGCTCGAACTCGGCGGCGGGGACGTACCTGAGCACCGCCCCAGCCTACTCAAGCCCTGGCCCGGATGCGTGCCCCTTCAGGCGCCGAAACCTCGGAGGCGACGGCCGCCACGTCGGGGCGCTACTGGGGGTTGCCCCGGTGCCAGGTGACGAGTGTCGAGGCGTTCGTGGTCTTGAAGCCCACGATGTCCTGGACGACCTGGTCGATCTCGATCTCGCCGCGGTCCTGGAGCTGGGTGAGCAGCGGCCAGAGGTTCCGGTTGTAGGCCTTCTTCGCCGAGCGCTTGGCGGTCGCTTCAGCGATCGCGCCGCTGCCGAGCTGCCAGTCGATCGGCTCGAAGTGGACGACGGTCACGCTGCGGCCGAGAGCGAACAGGCCGGTGAGCGCCTCCTCCGGCAGTTCGGTGACCTGCTCGATCGCGTGGCAGGTGAGGACGAGGACGTGCTCGTTGTCGGTTGGCAGCTGGTAACGCGGCCGTTCGAAGTCGAACGGCTGCGTGGTCAGGTCGAAATCGGGAGCGAGCCCGGCAAGCAGCTCCGCGCAAGCCCTTCCCCGCTCGGTCAACTCGAGCGCGTAGTAGCGGGTCTTCGGCCCACCGCCGAGGTAGAGATCGAACAGGTTTTGCCCGTAGCCGGCACCGAGCTCGACCACCATCGACGTCTCAGGAGTGGTCGACTCCATCAGGATCCGGGTGATCAGGTTGCGACGCCCGCCGACCAGCAGCGCCCGCGGCAGCCTCACCACCTCGCCGAGAACCGGCGCCCGCACGGGCTTCCTGTTCATCGACCGCCAATCGCCCTCGACCAGCCGCATCACCCGGCAGAGATCATGCTCCCCTGCGTCGATCACGGCGGCAACTCGATCCTCTATGTTTCCCCACTTGTCTTCGTAGAGTGCCCGCCGTGACCCGCGCCGAGTCGAGGACCCAGCACGGTCGATCGGCCGTCTCTGCCCGGGCAGCGCCAGCAGCCCCGACCAGCCTGTCCCGGCGGTAGCCCTCGCCTGGCCCAGGAGCACGAGGGACGCCAGCGCCAGGATTGACGACGCGACCAACGTCACGTCGAGGCCCCACTGTGGAGTCGCCGTCTGCCCGTCCACCGCAGCGACGAAATCGTCCACGTTACGCAGAACCGCGCCCGCCAACAGCCCGACGGTCAACCCGACAAGCAGCCCCGCGAACGCCAACCACCACCGATGGTAGACCCCGTACACGCCGAGCGAAACCAAGCCGACGATCCCCAACCCGAGTGCGACCTCGTCCAGAATCCCGTCTACCCGGACACCGCCGACCGCGGCCCACGGGCTCAGAGCGCCCAGAATCACAACCGGAGCACTCGCAACCGCAAGCCAATAGGTCCAGGTGATGCGCATCGCGACAGGCTTCAACGTATCAGGGCCCGTTCACTACCTGTCCGTCGAGTCCTGCCCGTCGAGGATCCCCGTTACTGGCCTGTTTCGGGCCTGTCCCGCTTCATGACCGTGAGCATCTCTGCATAGAGATTCCCTGCCCGCTCGGTGATATAGGCGGCGTCGTCGTCGCCCAGCTCCCGCTCGGCGCGCTCGAGCGGCTTCGTCGAGACCTCCGTTGCGACGTCCGCGAAGCTCGTGTTCGCCCCGATCGGCCGCCCGTTGAACGTCGGAACGAGCAGACCCGGCAGGTAGTCGATCCCTAGCCGTCCGGCGAGCGCGCGCATCGTCTCCTCCGTTCGCGACACCAACTCCTCGAAGGTGAGGATCACCAGTGCGTCCTGCGCCGTCTTCTTCCAGCGCAGTGTCCCGATCGCCACGTCGCACCAGTCATCGAGGGCGCGCTCCCGGTCGCGCCAGCGCGGCTCCCACCGGCGGGCCGACGCGTACCAGGTCCACGGGTCGCGCACGATCGAGACGACCCGCCCGTCGGGATAGAGCCCGCGCAGCGCCCGCCGGCCGAGCTTCTTCGCCGGAACGGCCGGCTCGAACCCGACCACCCAGCGCTTCGGCCCCGGGCCGAGGTTCTCATAGTCCAGCCAGCCGTTGAAGAAGGCGGTGAAGTAGCAGTCGACGAGATCGCGTGTCGAGAGGGCCGCGCGACTCGCGACGCACCGCTCGTAGATCGCACGGTGGACGTCGGGCGGCAGCCGGAAGGAGAAGACCTCCCGGTCGCGCAGCACGTCGTGCTTCACCTGCCGGTAGCCCTCCCGGTAGCGCCTCTCGAGCTTTGGGTCGTGGAGCGTCTGCCAGACCTCCTCGGGGTCGGTCGACCGCCGCTTCGCAGTCTCGTCGATGCCGCGGAGCTGGAACGGAGCGACGTGACACTCGGGATGGCCGTCGAGCAACCGGAGGAGAAGCGTGCCGCCCGAACGTTGCATCTGCGAGATCAGAACGAGCGGCTCCTGCACGGGGACGGGATCGGGCCGGCCGGCCATGAGCACCGACACTACTCACGTCGGCTGCCGGCGGGATGACGCCGGCCGGGGCGCGACCACCGCCTCCAGCCGCTTGGCCGCCACCTCCACGCGCCGCGTGCCGGCGCGAATCAGGCGGGCGACCTGCGGCGCCCGCTCGGCCGGAGGAGGAACAGCGCTGTCCACGAGTGTCCGGCGCGCCGCGCGGACGGCCCGGCGCCCCCGCCGCGCCCGGCCCTCGCTCACCGCACGGGCTCGGGAATCGGCGGGAGCACGGCGTCGCCCCGCGCGAGCAGCGCCTCCGCCTGCTCGAGGTCCTCCGGGTAGTCGATCGAGAATCCCTCCGCGCCCTCGGTGAGGAAGGGGGCGATCCGCTCCCCGGCGATCTCGGGACGTGGCCCACGGACGACCCTTGTCCAGGCGATCTCGAGGCTCGAGTTCTGCACCCAGACCGGACGGGAGCGCCTTGGTCTGCGTCGAGTAGGTCGGCGTTCCCTCGGCGGGCTGGGGAAGCAGAGGCCGCATCAGGTCGTCGTCGAGCACCCACATCTTCCCGGGATGCTGCCGCGCCGGCTCGACCGCCCGGATCGAGTCGGCCCGGTCGCCGAGCGCCGCCAGCCGCTCCCAGGCCCGGCGGATGGTCGCGCCGGTCCGGAAAGGGCTCGTCGGACGGAGGATCGAGAAGAGGTCGAAGCTGCGGCCCTCGGCCTCGAGCACGTCGAGGACGTGGACGATCCAGTCGATGTCCGGAGAGGTGCTGGTCGCGAGCTCCGCCGGCCGCAGCGCGGGGATCTCCGCGCCGTACCGGCGAGCGGTCTCGGCGATCTCCTCCGAGTCGGTGGAGACGACCACCGCGTCGAACAGCCCGGCCTCGTGAGCGCCTGCGATCGCGTAGGCGATCAGCGGATGGCCGGCAAGCGGGTGGACGTTCTTCCCGGGCACGCGCTCGGAGCCGGAGCGCGCCGGGACGAGGGCGACCGCGCTCGTCAGACCGCCTCCGGATCGTGCGTGACGTACACCGTCTTCCAGTCGGAATACACGTCGAGCGCCTCGGTTCCCGGCTCGCGCCAGCCCGTCCCGGAATCGCGCTGGCCTCCGAACGGCACGTGCGGCTCGAACCCGTACGTCGGTCCGTTCACCTGCACGCCGCCGGCGACGATCCTGCGGACGAACTCCTGGGCCCGGTGGACGCTCGCGGTCCAGACCGCTGCGGTGAGGCCGTAGGGGCTCGCGTTCGCGACCGCGAGCGCCTCCTCGAAGTCGCGTACCCGGTGGAGCGTGGTGATCGGCCCGAACAGCTCGGTGCAGGAGATCTCGGAATCGGCGGTGACGCCCTCGATCACCGTCGGCGCCATGTAGAAGCCCGGCCTCGCCAGCCGCTCGCCCCCGACGAGGACGGTCGCGCCCGCCTCCCTGGCCCGCCCGACGGCGGCGAGCATGTTCTCGAGCTGCCGCTCGTTGATCACCGGCCCGAAGTCGTCCCCGTCTTCCGGGCCGACCTTCTGGGCTCGGGCGCGCTCGAGCAGGAGGTCGCGAAAGCGGTCGTAGACCGAGTCGAAGGCGATCAGCCGAGACCCGGCCGCACAGCGCTGGCCCGCATTCGAGAATGCCGAGAGCGCCGCCGTGTCGGCCGCCTTCTCGAGCTTGGCGTCGTCGCAGACGACGAGCGGATTCTTGCCTCCGAGCTCGAGGCAGACCTTGGCCAGCCGCTCGCCGGCGACCCGGGCGATCATCCGCCCGACCGCGGTCGAGCCGGTGAACGAGACGACGGCGACCCTGCGATCCTCGACCAGGGGCCGGCCCGCCTCCTCCCCGAAGCCCTGGACGACGTTGAGAACTCCGGGCGGCAGACCTGCCTCGGCCGCCAGCCGGGCGAAGACGAGCGCGGTCTCGGGCGTGTCCTCGGATGCCTTCAGCACCGCACCGTTCCCGCACAGGAGCGCGGGGAACACCTTCCACGCGACGTTCGCGATCGGGGTGTTCGCGGCGATGATCAGGCCGGCGACGCCGAGCGGCTGCCGCACGGTCATCGCCTGCCGGTTGGGGACGGCGCTCGGCATCGTCCGACCGTAGAAGCGGCGCCCCTCGCCGGCGATGAAGTAGCCGAGCTCGGTCGCGCCGTCGGTCTCGCCGCGGGCGTCCTTCGGCGATTTGCCCGTCTCCTCGGAGACGACCCGTGCGACCTCGTCGCGGTCACGCTCGAGCAGCTGGGCGATCCGGCGCAGGATCCGGCCGCGCTCCTCCACCGTCCGGGCTGCCCAGGCCGGCTGCGCGTCGGCCGCAGCGGAGATCGCGGCGTCGGTGTCCCGCGGGCCCGACCGGGCGACCAGGCTGAGGACCTCGCCGGTCGCCGGCGCGAGCTTCTCGAAGGTCGCGCCGCTCTCGGCCGGACGCTCCTCGCCGCCGATCACGTTCTCCACCGTTCTGACGTCGACGGCCACGCTCATCGCCGACCATCCTAGACCGGGGGGACCAGGCCGGCCGAGGCTGCGGGCGACGGACGATCGACTACGCTTGCGTCCCCCGAGTCGTGCTGATCCCGCGCATCTTCCACCAGATCTGGGTCGGGCCCGATCCGCTGCCCGACGAGTACCGCCGCTACCAGCAGACGTGGCTCGACCACCACCCCGGCTGGGAGCTCCGCCTCTGGACCGAGGAGAACCTGCCGGAGAGGCTCCGCCGAGCCGAGGTCTACGAACGGCTGCGGGCCCCCGCCGAGCGCGCGGACATCCTGCGGCTGGAGCTGCTCTGGCGGCTCGGAGGCGTCTACGTCGACACCGACTTCGAGTGCCTGCGCTCGATCGAGCCGCTGATCGAGAACGCCGACCTCTTCGTCGGCCTGGCGAAGCCGGAGCGGGTCAACAACGCCCTGATGGGATCCGTCGCGGGTCACCACGTGCTCGACGAGGCCCTCGACCGCATCCGGCCGCGGACGTCTCCACGGCTACGACAAAGAGGCGGCCGGCCCCCGGTTCCTCGACCGCCTGCTGGGAGAGCATCGAGAACGAGGTCCTCTTCCTCGAGCCGGAGCTCCTCTACCCGGGCTCGCCGGAGGCGCGGAGGCAGGCGTACGCGGTCCACCACGAGGCGCGAAGCTGGAAGGAGCCGGAGCTGCTCCGCATCGACCTGCGCGGGGCCGAGCTGAAGATGGAGCAGGCGCTCGAGAAGGCCGCGGGCTGGCGTGCCCGCTGCAAGGCGGCGGAAGCCGAGCTCGGACGGCTCCAGGCGACGTGGCCCGCCCGCCTCGACCGGTTCGCCCGCCGCCTGACGGGCAGGGGACGGGGCCGAGCCGACCCGCCTCTACAATCGACCGCCGCCCGATGCTGATCCCGCGCATCTTCCACCAGATCTGGGTCGGAGCCGACCCCTTCCCGGAGGAGTTCGCCCGCTACCAGCAGACCTGGCTCGACCACCATCCCGGCTGGGAGCTCCAGCTTCTGGACCGAGGAGACCCTGCCGAAGCCCGAGGAGCTCCGGCGGCCCGAGGCGGCCGAGCGCCTGCGTGCGCCCTGGGAGCGGGGCGACATCTTCCGGCTCGAGGTCCTCTGGCGGGAGGGAGGCGTCCACGTCGACACCGACTTCGAGTGTCTGCGCTCGATCGAGCCGCTGATCGAGAAGGTCGAGCTCTTTGCCGGCTACCGCAAGCCCGGGGTCGTCAACGGCGCGTTGATGGGCTCGGTCCCCGGCCATCCGGTCGTCGACCTGGCGCTCGACGCGCTCCGTCCGCGGACGACCTACGGCATGGGTATGGGCGCCGGCGACGACAACAACAAGGAGGAGACCGGGCCGGAGTTCCTCGACCGGTTCCTGAAGGAGCACCCGGGCGCGACGTTCATCGACGCGCAGCACTTCTACCCGCGCACGCCGGAGGAGGAGCAGACGGCGTACGCGATCCACCACCGGGCGCGGGCGTGGAAGGACGCCGACGGCCTGCGCCGCTCGCTCGAGAAGGCGGAGAAGCGGCTCGCCCAGGCCCAGGCGGAGGCGCGCGAGTGGCGGCTCAGGTGCGAGCAGGCAGAAGCGCAGCTCGCGCAGCTCGGCCGGCACTAGGCCGCCGCAGCGTCACCAGAGCGGGTACGTCGTCGGGTCGTCGTTCTCGTCCTCGTCCTCGTCCGGCTCGGCCGCGGCCGGTACCTCGTCGTCGGCGGCCCGGTCCGTCCGGCGAGCGCTCTTCCTCGCCTCCGAGCAGACGGCGAAGCCAGTCAGCGATCCCCATCGGTCAGCACCTCCTCGAGCGGGGCAGCGGCCGCAGCGTAGCCCCGGTCGGTCAGGTGGATGCGGTCGACGAAGCACCACCCGCTGTAGTCCGACCCGGCCGAGGTCGACGAACGGGATCCCCGCCTTCGCGCAGCCCTGCTCGGAGCGCGACCGCGTAGGCCGACCAGCGCGTCTCGAGCAGGTGCTTCAGCCGCTGCCAGCGGAGCGGCTGGATCTGGTCGAGGAGCGCGAACAGCTCCTTCTCCTCGGGCGACAGCACCTTCCCGGTCCCCCACGCGACCGGCTGCAGGCCGAAGACGACCCGCGCGCGGTCGCCGGCCACGCGATGAAGGCGGTCGAGGTCCCGGAGCTGCCGGGCCGCGGCCTCGGCGACGACCTCGTCGAGGACCTCGTCAGAGGGCGTCCCCGGCGCCGCGGCCGCGGCTCTGCCGCCGGACGCCCGACCAGCCCGCGGGCCCGCTTGCGCAGCCTGCGAAGCGGGCGGAGCCTGCGGCGCAGCCGTTGCCGCCGGCGCTCCCGGAGCACGGCCCGGAGTGCACGGTCGTCCAGCGCGCCGACCGGGTCGGTCGCGAGCTCGGCGAGGCCGAGCAGCGAGTGCTGCGTCAGAGTGCGGATGCGCGCCTCGTCGTAGGTCGGGCCCGAAGAGCGGGTCGAGCGGCCGCGCCCGCTCACCGCCCAGCCGGGCGAGCCCGGCCGCGGCGAAGGTGTTCAGCCCGCTGCAGACGACGAAGGCGGCGCCGCGCTCGGCGAAGGGAAGCGCCGAGATCAGCTCCTCCGTCGACGTGCGCCGCGCGCAGTCCGAGGTTCACGACGGCGCGCCGGTCCGGCGCCAGAGCTCGGCGGCGAGCGTGCCGGAGTCGTTCGAGGCGCCGACGCCGAACGCGAAGGAGCCGCCGAGCAGGAACGTCGCGGCGTCCGGGGCGGCGTCGCTGCGCGCGGTCGTCGCCGCCCACCCGCGTCACCCGATGGCCGCGCGTGTCCGTCGTCACGACCGGGTCGGACACGCTCGGGCCTCGAGACCGAGAGCAGGTACGGCCAGAACACCCGCTCGAGGTGGTCGTACGCGGCGAGCTGCGGGGCGATCTCCAGCCGGCGCCGCTTCCGCGCTCTTCTTGACCCGGCTGTCGGGCTCCGGGCTCACGACTTCCGCGCGACGAAGTTCCCGAGCACGAGCAGGTCGAGGCCGCTCTCCTGGAACGTGCTGAGCGCATTCGCGGGAGTCGTCACGATCGGCTCGCCGCGGAGGTTGAACGAGGTGTTCAGGAGAACGGGCACGCCGCTCGCCTCGCGCCAGCGCTCGAGCAGCCGGAAGAAGCGCGGGATTCCAGTCCTCGCGCACCGTCTGCAGGCGGGCGGTGCCGAAGTGGTTGACCGCCGGGAGCCGCTCGGAACCATCGTCCGGCTCGAGCTCGCAGATCAGGAGCATGAACCGGGCCGGGTGCTGGTCGCCGTACGGGCCGTCGATCACCGAGCCGGCAGCGCTCCTCGAGCACGGCCGGCGCGAAAGGCCGGAACGGCTCGCGGAACTTGATCTTCTCGTTGATCCGGTCCTTCATCGTCGGCCTGCCGCGGGTCGGCGAGGATGCTCCGGTTCCCGAGCGCCCGCGGCCCGAACTCGAAGCGGCCCTGGAACCAGCCGACGGCGTCGCCCGCGACGAGCGCGTCGACCGTCGCTTCGCGCAGCGCGTCCTCGTCGTCCACGTGCCGGTACGCGATCCCGGGCGCTCGGCGCGGAGCGCGCGGTCGATCTCCTCCTCCGAGTACTCGGCGCCCCAGTAGGCGTGCTCGAGCGGGGCGCGCGGGCCCGGTGCCGAGCACGAGGTGCTCGACGTGCAGCGCCGCGCCGAGCGCGCCGCCGGAGTCGCCCGGCACGGGCGGGATGAAGAGGCGCTCGACCTCCGTCTCCTCGAGGATCCGCCGGTTTGCGAGCGCGTTCAGCGCCACGCCGCCGGCCAGGCAGAGGTTCGTCGAGCCGGTCCGGCGGTGCGCCTCGCGGGCGAGGGCGACGATCGCGCGCTCGGTGATGTCCTGGACGCTCGCGGCGATGTCCGCGTACCGCCGGCTGCGGGTCCGGTCGGCCTCGGTCGCATCCGGGTCGTCCTGCGTCCAGAACCGCTCGTTCTTCTTCCGCGGCTCGATGCCGAGCAGGTCGGAGAGCTTCGCCGTGTACGCCTTGCGGTTCGAGTAGTGGTACGAGAAGTAGGAGGCGTCGAGCCAGAAGCTCCCGTCGTCATAGGCGTGGAAGACCTGCTCGAGCTCGTCGACGAACTGAGGCTCGCCGTACGGCGCCATCCCCATCACCTTGTACTCGCCCTCGTTGACCTCGAAGCCGAGGAAGTCCGTCAGGGCCGAGTAGAAGAGGCCCAGCGAGTGTGGGAAGTCGACCTGGTCGAGGGTGGCGAGCGAGTGCTTGCCGTCGACCGTCTCCGCCCTGCCGATCGTCGCGGTCGCCCACTCGCCGACCCCGTCGAGGGTGACGATTGCCGCCGAGTCGAACGGCGAGGGAAAGTACGTGCTGGCCGCGTGCGAGATGGTGGTGGTCGGTGAAGACGACCCGGTCGAGCGGGACGCCGAGCAGCTTCGCCAGCCGGCGCCGGATCCCGCGGCGCTCCGTGAGCCACTCGCGCATCGAGAAGACGAAGGCGTCGGTCGCCGGCTTGCCCATCGTCGCCGCCGTCGCCAGCACGCGCCGGAACTTCAGCCGCGGGTCCTCGTAGAACGCGACGTAGTCGATCTCCCGCCCGAGCCGGGCGGCCTCGCCCCGGCAGAACTCGATCGCCTGCGCCGGGAACGACGAGTCGTGCTTCTTCCGCGAGAAGCGCTCCTCCTCGGCGGCGCAGACGAGCGCCCCGTCCGCGACGAGCGCGGCCGCGGCGTCGTGGAAGTAGCAGGAGACTCCGAGGACGAGAGCCACGCCTACCGCCCTGCGGAACGCCAGTTCGTGCCCGCCGGCTCCCGGAGCCGCAGCGGGTCGCGCCCGCGGAGGAGCAGGCCCGCCGGCCGGACCACGACGAGGAAGAGCGCACGCAGGACGACGTTCACGACCCCGACTCTACCCGGGCGGAGAGCTTCGCCCTCACGCTGTGAAGCCTCCGTCGACTCGGAGCTCGTGCCCGGTCAGGTAGGCGGACGCATCCGAGGCGAGGAAGAGCAGCGGCCCGGCGAGGTCGGCCGGATTCGCCATCCGTCCGAGCGGTACGCGCTCGGAGTACTTGCGGACGAACTCGGGGTCCTGGCCGCCGAGGATGCCGCCGGGCGACAGTGCGTTCACGCGGACGCCGTGCGGCCCCCAGAGCCGCGCGTAGTAGCGGGTCAGATTGACGACGGCGGCCTTCGAGGCCCCGTAGGCCGCCGGCTTCGTGAACGGCGGCTCGATGTGGTCGTAGAAGGCGGGGATCGGCGCGACGGACGCGTACAGCGAGCCGATGTTCACGATCGACTCCCGCGCCGGCGCTCGCACATCGCCCGGCCGAAGACCTCGGTGGCGTTGAAGACGCCGGCGACGTTGACCTCGAGCGTGCGTGAGAACGAGGCGTCGTCGTGTGCCCCCGGCGGAACGTCGACACCGGCGTTGTTGACGAGGATCGCGGGCGTCCCGTGACGCTCCCTGACCTCTTCGAGCACGCGCTCGAGCGCGGCCCTGTCGGTGACGTCCGCCTGGAGGATCCCGTCGCCGGCGCGGACGTCGATTCCGACGACGGTCGCGCCGGCGCCCGCGAGCGCCTCGGTCCACACGGGACCGAGGATTCCCGAGCGCCCCGGTGACGACTGCGATTCGGCCGGCGAGGGCCGGCTCAGACCTCATCGTCGGCGTGCGACGGCGCGCCCGCCGGCTCGAGCGCGGGCAGGGGCTCCTCGAGGTCGTCGAACGTGAAGCCGGCGTCCTCGGCGAGCGGATGCCGAAGCGTCCGGCCGATCACGGAGTCGAGCTCGTACGGAGGCAGCCCCCCGTCGGCCGGCGACTTCAGTGCGATGTCCTCGCGGCGGAGCACGTGCCCGGCCGGAAGCGTCGCTGCCGCGACGAGCTTCTTGCCCATCTTCATGATCGGGTCGGCCTCGCTCGAGTGCGGAGTCTTGGTCCCGTCGCCGAGCGCGACGCGCGTCCGCTTGAGGTCGCGGAGGAGCTTGCGCAGCCCGACCGGCTCCAGCGAGAAGCGGTGGTCGGTGCCCTTCAGCGCGCGGTTGAGCGTGAAGTGCTTTTCGACGATGCGCGCCGCCGAGGACGTAGGCCGCGACCGGCATCGCGATGCCGTTGTCGTGGCCGGAGTAGCCGACCACGGCCTCCGGGAACAGCTGCCGGTAGGTGTCGACCACGCGCAGGTCGAGCTGCTCCCACTCGGCCGGGTATCCGGCCGTGCACTGGAGCACCGCGACCTGGGCGTTGATCTCGGCGACGCACTCGTATGCCCGACGTACGTCGTCCAGGGTCCCGCCGCCGGTCGAGATGATCATCGGCTTGCCGAGCTCGGCGACGAAGCGGAGCAGCGGGGTGTTCGTCAGGTCGCCCGAGGCGATCTTGTAGGCGGGCATGTCGAGGTCGGCGAGGAGCTCCGCGCTCTCGAAGTCGAACGCCGTCGCGAAGAACGTGATCCCGAGCTCTGCCGCGTGCGCCTTCAACTCCTCGTACTCCGGCCGTCCGAACTCGAGCGCCTCCCGGTGCAGGCCGTAGGTCGGGCCGTAGCTGTTCTCGTTCTCGTACGGTCTGTTGAAGAACTCGCGCGTGTACAGCGTCTTGTTGCTTCGCTTCTGGAGCTTGACGGCGTTCGCCCCGCAGCGCGCCGCCTCGTCGAACAGCTCCTTCGCCTTCTCGAGCGACCCCTGGTGGTTGTGGCCGATCTCCGCGATCACCCAGCAGTCGGTGTCGTCGGCGATCCGGATGCCGTCGATGGTCAGCTCCCGCGGCTTCACGGCTCGAAGGGTAACCTCATCGACCCGCTCGTGCATCGTTCAGCGGCCGACGTAGATGATCCGCGTGCCCTCGCTGTCGAAGGAGAACTTCAGCTCGCGGAGGCCGCCGAGCGTCGCCCGCACCGCCGCCTGCCGCTCGGCCGGGACGTAGAAGAGGAGGAATCCGCCTGCGCCCGAGCCGAGCAGCTTGCCGCCGGTCGCACCCGCCGACCGTGCCGCCTCGTACCAGCCGTCGATCTCGTCGTCGCTGACGCTCGGGAGGTCGCGTTTCATCAGCCAGCTCTCGTGCAGCGCCGTGCCGAGCAGCTCGGGCCCTTGCCCGTGACCGAGCGCGTCGTACAGGTCGCGGGCGGCGTCCCGGAGACGGCCGAGATTGCCGACCACGCGCTCGTCGTGCGAGACGGCGGCGAGCTGGACGAGCGTGTCCGCGCTCGAATGGCGTCCCGTGTAGAACATCAGCAGGTTCGCCTCCAGCTCCTCGAGCCGGCCGTCAGGAAGGACGAGCGGCCGACGCCCGACGGAGTCGCCGGGGCCGAACTCGAGCAGCTGGAACCCGCCGAAGGCGGCGGCGTACTGGTCCTGCTTGCCGATCGGCTTGCCGAGCACGTCGATCTCGATCCGGGATGCCTCCTCGGCGAGCTCGGCCGGCGACTTCAGGATCCCCTGGTAGGCGTAGAGCGCGTTGAGCAGGCCGACCGTGACCGCGCTCGAGGAGCCGAGGCCGCTGCCCTCGGAGGGGACGTCCGCGATCGTGACGATCTCGACCGCGCTCGAGAGGCCGCTCGCCCGCAGCGCCTCCCGGGCGAGCTCGTGCTGGAGCTCGTCGACGGCCGAGACGATCTCGGTCTTCGAGTAGCTGACTCGGATCGTCTGCTCGAAGCGCCGGTTGACGACGACGTAGACGTACTTGTCGATCGTCGTCGAGACGACTGCGCCGCCGTGCGTGCGCGCGAAGGAGACGACGTCGCTGCCGCCGCCGACGAAGCTGACCCGAAGCGGTGTCCTCGAGATCAGCATCCGTCGAGAAGCGCCCGCACCGCAGCGGAGAGGTCGCCGGCGACGATGTCGGCGTCGGTGGCGGGCGTGGGGTCGGACGAGACGAGCGCCGTCCGGCAGCCGGCCGCACGGCCGGCCGCGACGTCGGTCTCCTCGTCTCCGATCACGACGCTGCCCGCGCAGTCGACTCCGAGCTCGCCTGCCGCGCGCAGGATCAGCCCCGGCGCCGGCTTGCGGCAGTCGCAGCCCTCGTCGAGGTCGTGCGGGCAGTAGTAGAAGCCGTCGATCGCCGCTCCGACCTCGGAGAGGTCGGAGCGCATCCGCTGCTCGATCTCGGCCAGCACACGCTCGTCGAGGAGGCCCCGGGCAATCCCGCGCTGGTTGGAGACGACCGCCACCCGGTAGCCCGCCCGGTTCAGAGCGGCGACCGCCTCGCGCGCCCCGGGGAGCCAGCGGAGCTCGTCGGGGCGCGTCACGTAGGCGTGGGCGTCCGGACGCACGTTCAGCACGCCGTCCCGGTCCAGAAAGGCGCCGCGGCGCGCTTCGCCGGTCACGTCGACATCGGCGCCGATCATAGTCCCCGGCCGGCGCGGAGCCTGGCGTCGGCCTCCGCGAGCGCCTCCGGCGTGCCGACGTCGACCAGGTAGGCGTCGATCGGCGCAGCGTAGACGCCGGCACCGGCAGCGATCGCACGGGGCCAGACGTCGAAGCCGAAATCGGACTCGCCCTCGGGGACGTAGTCGATAACCGCCGGCTCGAGCACGTGGACGCCGGCATTGACGAGCCGACCCTGGGCCGCCTCCGACGGCTTCTCGACGAAGGCGGTGACGGCGAGCCGGTCGTCGACCTCGAGCACGCCCTTGCCGGCCACATCGTCGCTCCGGTAGCAGGCGAGGGTGGCGATCCCCCCGTACTCGCGGTGGCGGCGCACGAGGTCGCGGAGGTCGAGGTCGGTGACGACGTCGCCGTAGAGGACGACGAACGTCTCGTCGAGGAAGGCCGCGAGCGGCCGCAGGGCTCCGGCGGTGCCGAGCAGCGCTTCCTCCACCGACACGACGACCTCGACCGGGGGCGTCGACGCTTCGAGGTGGGCGACCACCTCGGCCGCGCCGTGATGGAGGTTGACGGCGACCCGGGTCATCCCCTGCGCGGCCAGGTAGTCGAGCTGGTGGTCGAGCAGCGGCCGGCCCGCCAGCGGGACGAGGATCTTCGGCCGGTCGCCCGTCACGCCGCGGAGCCTCGTGCCGAGCCCGGCGGCGAGGAGCACGGCCTTCATCCGGAGGCGGCCTCCCGGTACCAGGCGAACGTCGACGCCAGGCCGGAGGCGAGCTCGACGGTCGGCTCCCAGCCGAGAGCGTCCCGGATCCGGGAGGAGTCGAGCGCGCTCCGCCGGAGCTCGCCGCTCCGGAGCGGCTCGAACTCGACCGGGGTCTCGATCCCTGCACCCTGTTGGAGCAGCTCGAGCAGCTCGAGCACGGACGTCTCGATCCCGGTCCCGACGTTGAACGTCCCGCTCTCGGTGGAGCGCCCGGCGAGCAGGAACGCCCTGGCCACGTCGCCGACGTGGACGTAGTCCCGTGTCTGCGTTCCGTCCCCGTACACCGTCACCGGCTGTCCCTCGAGCAGCCTCGACGAGAAGATCGCGACCACGCCGGCCTCGCCGTGTGCGTTCTGGCGGGCCCCGTAGACGTTGCCGAGCCGCAGAACGGCGTTCGGCCGGTCGCGCAGCCGAGCCCAGGTGCCGACGTACGCCTCGCCGGCGAGCTTCGACGCACCGTACGGCGCGAGCGGCTCCGTCGCGGTCTCCTCCGGCGTCGGCACCGGGGCACGGTCGCCGTAGAGCGCGCCCCCGGTGGAGGCGAACACGACCGGAGCCCCGACCTCGGCGGCGACGTCGCAGACGTGCATCGTGCCGAGGACGTTCACCGCAAGGTCGTGGGCCGGCTCGCGGACGGAGACGGTGACGCTTGCCTGAGCCGCCAGGTGGCAGACGAAGTCCGGCCCGGCTGCGCGGATCGCACCGGCCACCGCGTCGCGGTCGGTGATGTCGATCTCGAGCAGCCGGCAGCCGTCGGGAACCTTGTCGCGGGTGCCGCTGGAGAGGTCGTCGATCACGACGACGTCGTAGCCCTCGTTCCGGAGCAGCTCGGCGACGTGCGATCCGATGAACCCGGCCCCGCCGGTGACGACGGCGGCGCTCAACGGACTTCCCGGCTGAAGCGGTGCACGCGCCGATTCATACCAGGGCCGGAGCGGACGGCAGCGAGATGATTGATTCCTGACTCGCGTGCCTCCGGGGAGGGCATGCACCAAGCAGTGGGGTCGACTCGACCGGTGCCAAGGCTGGTCTGCCTTGGTGCCGGGCGAGGCGGCCGCAATGCGCCGCGTGCAGGCCCCCATCCGGGGGTGCGTTGAGTTGGGAATCAATCATCTAGGGTCCGGCCGTGCCCCGTCGCGCCCGCGCCCGGCCGAGAGTCGTGATGCTCGTCTACAACACCGTCGAGCACGACGCCCGCGTGCGCCGTTCGGCACGCGCACTCGCCGAGGCCGGCCTGGAGGTGATCGTGCTCGGGATCGCGCCGCCCGGCGACCCCGAGTCGCGCTCGTGGCTCGGGTTCGAGCTCCTGCTCGTCCCCCGCCGGGACGGCCTCGTCGAGCGGGAGGGGCGTCTGCGCGCGCGGTCGATCGAAGCCCGGGAGCGACTGGACGCGGCCAAGCGGGCTGTGGTGGAGCTGCGCGGCCGTTCCGGGCCCGCCGATCGTGTCCGGATGAAGATCGCCCGCCGCCGGAGCCGGCTCGCCAAGGCGCAGTACGAGCAGGCGCGCGCCGAGCTGGAGGAGGCGCGGGCGGCGGTGCGCGGCCGCGCGGCGACCGACCCGCTCGGGTTGGCGGGGTACGAGGAGACGTGGTGGCCGCATGTGGAGAGGCTCCGGCCGGACGTCGTCCACGTCCACGACCCGCACGGCCTGCTGGTCGCCCGCCGTGCCGCGCTCGCCGGGGCGCGATGGGTCTACGACGCGCACGAGGACCCGCTGAAGAAGGGCGCCGACCGGGAGGACCGAGACGTCGTCCTCCGGGACACCTTCGGCGACCACCTGCGCCACGCCGACGCCGTCGTCGCCGTCAGCCCCGGTCTCGCTGACCGGCTGACCCGCGCGTTCGACCTCCCGGAGATGCCGACCGCCGTTCTGAACACGCCGCCGCTGGCCGGGAACGCCCCGGCCCCGTCGCCCGGGCTGCGTGCCCGGGCGGGCGTCAGGCCGGACACGCCGCTCGTCGTCTACTCGGGCTCGATGACGAGCCGGCGCCGGATGGCGGTCGTGCTCGAGGCGCTCGAGCGCCTCCCGGAAGTGCATCTCGCACTCGTGGTCTCTTTCACGAACAAGTTCGTGCAGGAGACCGTCGCCCTGGCCGGACGGATGGGCATCACCGACCGCATCCACCTGGTGCCGAAGGTGCCGCCGGAGGCACTCGTCCCGTTCGTCGCCGAGGCGGACGTCGGCGTCCACCCCCTCACCGTCTACCCGAACTCGGAGATCGCCCTCCCCAACAAGCTGTTCGAGTACCTCCACGCGAGCCTGCCGCTCGTCGTCTCCGACTGCCCGGCCATGGCCGAGTTCGTCCGGCACACCGGCATCGGCGAGGTCGCGGCCGTGGACGACCCGCAGGCATGGGCGGACGCGATCGATCGGATGCTGCGCGAGCCTCCGTTCGCCGGCCGCGAGGAGGAGCTGGAAGCGCTCAAGCGGGAGTGGTCGTGGGAGCTCCGCTCGGAGGATCTGGTCGCCGTCTACCGGCGAGTGCTCGGACCGCGGTTCCCGGAGACCCGGGCCGCCCCGGTGGGTTTGCGACAATGACCCCGCCGTGAACCGCTCACGCCTCTCCGGGCTGCTCCGACGGCGGCCTCGCCGCCGGTCGCCGACGACCGATCCCGAAACCGAGCTGCTGCGCACCCTGAGACGTGTCGAGAAGGACCTGTCGAGCATCCGCAAGCACGCCGTCGCGAAGGCCGACCGCCGGCTCGTGCTGCGCGAGCCGCACTTCCAGGACGCGGCGAGGACGGTCGCAGAGCACGGCACCACGCGGCTGACGCGCGACCGGCTGGCCACGCTCTGGCAGGCGGCCCGCAACGTCGCCGTTCTTCCCGGCGCCGTCGCCGAGATCGGCTCGTACCGCGGCGGGTCGGCGTACTTCCTCGCGCTGTCGTTCCGGGAGATCCTCGGCCGGGAGGTGACGATGGAGGTGATCGACACCTTCGAGGGGCACCCGCCGGACAAGCTCTCCGACCGGGACGCGGCGAGGCACACGGAGCATCCGCTGTTCACGGACACCAGCTACGAGCTGGTTGCCGACTACCTCTCGGCGTTCGAGCGGCTCACCGTGCACAAGGGCGAGTTCTCCCGCGTGGCGCCCGACCTGCCTGACCAGAGCTACCGCCTGGTGCACGTCGACGTCGACCTGTACGAGCCGGCGCTCGAGTGCCTTCGCTACTTCGCCGCCAGGCTGGAACCGGGCGGCGTGATCGTCCTCGACGACTACGGCTCGCCGAGCTGCCCCGGCATCGAGCGCGCCGCCGGCGAGTTCCTCGCCGCCACCGGCGAGTTCCAGACCTGGGACTACAAGAAGCAGCTGGTCCTGGTCAAGAGCCTCTCCGCCCCCGCGGAGCGGGCTTCCCGTCCCGAAGCTACGCGGACGGCGCCCGCCCGCTCGTGAACGGGCGCAGCGCCTCCTCGTACGCGGCGACCGTCAGACGCGTCACGCCCGTCCAGGCGAGCCGCTCACGCGCACGCTCGCCGGCGGCACGGCCGAGGCGAGCCCGGAGCTCGCGATCGGCGAGCAGCCGTGCGAGCGCGTGACGGAGCGCACCGACGTCTCCCGGCGGCACGAGTAGCCCCGTCTCGGCGTCCACGACCAGGTCGCGGAGGCCGCCGACCGCGCTCGCGACGACGGGCCGGCCGTGCGCCATCGCCTCCGCGCACACCATGCCGAAGCCCTCGCGGAGCGACGGGCACGCGACGACCGACGCCCGCTCGTACAGCCGGAGGAGCTCGTCGTGGGGGACGAAGCCGAGGGCGTCCGGAACCAGGTCGCGCAGCGGGCCGTCCCCGGCGACGACGAGCGGGAGGCCCTCGGCCGCTTCGACCAGCTCGCGCACGCCTTTCTCGGCGGACAGCCGGCCGGCGAACAGGATCGAGGGCGGATCCTCCGGTTCCGCGACCGTCTCCGGAACGTCGACGCCGCCCGGGATCACCCGGACGGTCCGGGCTCCGAGCTCCCGGGCGGCCGCCCCCAGCTCTTGCGAGGCGCAGACGACCAGCCGGGCGCGGCGCAGGATCCCGCGCGCGAGGGGTCGGGCGTGCTGCGCGAGCTCGACGTCGGTGCCCCAGAGCTGGACGACGAAGGGGCGGCCGGTCGCGGCCGCGACGGCGCCGGCCGGCAGCCAGTGTGCGTGAACCAGGTCCGCGTCGCGCGCCGCCCGCCGCGCAGCCCTGGTGAACGAGGCGAGCATCGCCGGCAGGAGCAGCGCAAGCCAGGGCCGGCGGCGCAGGTTGCCGGCCACCCCGTGTCCGTACGCAATCCCGAAGTGCCGGAACGAGAGCGGTGAGACGACCTCGACCTCGACGCCCTCTGCGCGAAGGTGCTCGACCGGATCGGCGACGAAGCGCCCGACGACGTCCTGCGCCGAGCGCGGATAGGAGGTCGTCAGGACGACGACACGCATCGGCGATCGATATTGCCGGGCACAGCGGGTGGACGCCTCAGGCGGGCGTGCCGCTCGTACCCCGCGTCAGCACCCAGTGCCGATCCGATCTTTCGAGGTAATCGAAGGGATCGAGACCCGCGAGCACATAGGCGGAGGCGGAGAGGTGCAGCTGGTTGCTCACGGCGAGCTCTCGCCGGCGTGGCTCGGCGACGATCTCCTCCACCGAGAGCACCTCTCCGTCGCACTGCCAGTACGTCCCCCAGGTCGGGTCGACGTAGTGCCAGCGTCCGTCCCACATCGCCTCGACGCCCACGTGCGTCTCGCCGGTGGCCTCGGTGGAGAATCCGATCTGGCGCGCGGCGACGCCGAGACACCGTAGAAGATCAGCGAGGATCTGGCTCTGGTGACCACAGATGCCTGCTTCCATCTCCAGCGCCTCACCCGAGTTCGCGGGCAGCGGGCGCTGCTGGTACTTCAGAGCGGCGTACGACGCGGTGTTGATGTGCGCCCCGACCCAGAGTGTCGCTTCCAGGGTGAGGGACAACGGCGTTGGCACTTCGCGACCGGACGCGTACCGGGCGCGGGCCAGGACCGTCTCGACCGCGCCGTAGAAGAGCCGCTCCTGCGTCGGGGTGACGAGGTACTTGTGATTCTGGGGACGCGTACCGTCTCCCTTCGGGGGCCGCGTGGAGACGTTCGTGTGTTGCGCAGTCTCCAGCATGTCCAGCCGCAGGCCCGGACGTGCTCCGGCATGACGCCTGGCAGACGCAATCGCCGGGGTAGTCACACGGCGAACGCGGATTCCGAACATGGCGTAGGCACAGTAGCTCGCGCATCCAGTTCGGCAGACGGTTCTGCGTGCCCGATCGCCCGCAGGCGGAAGGATCCGCTCAGGCCCGGATGCTCGCCGCGTGCCTCTCGACGCAGCGATCGATCAGGCCGACGTTCTCGCGCGTCCACTCGATCGTGCGGCCGAGTCCCTCGTCGAGAGTCACCTGCGCCTCGAAGCCGAGCTCGCGCCGCGCCTTCTCGGGGCTCCCAAAACGCATGATCGAGTGGTCCCACGGCCGCCGGGGCCCAACCTCGACCTCCGACGAGCTCTCGCTCAGCTCGACGACGAGCTCGGCCAGCCGCCGGATCGTCGTCTCGACGCCGCTCGCCAGGTTGTAGACGTCGCCGGGCGTGCCACCCTCGGCGCAGGCAAAGAGGCCGCGGACGACATCCTCGACGTAGACGAAGTCGCGCGAGGCGACCCCGCCGTTGTCGAGCACGAGCGGCAGGCCCCTGAGCGCCCGGTAGACGAACGTCGGCGTCACATTCCGCCACACCGTCGCCGGGGTGCCGCGCCATTCGCCCGCGCCGAGCACCTCACCAGGGCCGTACACGTTCTGGAACCGGGCCCGGACCGTCGGGAGCCCATGCTGCCGGTGGTAGTAGACGGAGTAGAACTCGCCGACGACCTTCGAGATCTGGTACGGGCTGTCGAGGTCGAACGGCGCACCGCCCTCCTCGCTGGTCGGCTCCGCGGAGTCGTAGACCTCGTGCGGGGCGAGCGTGCATCCCGACGCCGAATAGACGACCTTCCGCAGCCGCCCGAAGTCCTTGATCCGCTCGTACAGCTTGAGCGTCGTGATCAGGTTGTTGTCGTGGTCGGCGAGCGGGTTCGCGATCGAGCTCTGGTTGCCGTGGTACGTGGCGAGGTGGAAGACGTAGTCGAGGTCGTCGTCGAGGCGGGCGAGGACGTCGTCGTCCGCGATCGAGCCCTCGATCAGCTCGACCCGCCCGTCGTCCGGGAGGTTCTCGCGTTCGGCGGAGAGGAAGTTGTCGACGACGACGACCCTGCGGGCACCGTCGGCGAGCGCGAGGCGGACGAGGTTCGAGCCGACGAAGCCCGCGCCGCCGACGACCAGCAGGTCGCTGTCTCTCACCTGCCGGGCTGGGCCTCGGCCTCGACCGGCTTCAGATGCGTGAATGTCTCGGCGACGCCGAACTCGCGGTAGTACGCGACCGCCTGCGCAACGCCGTGCTTCAGCGGCGTGCGCGCCGACCAGTCGAAATCCTGCTCGGTCCGGGAGGGGTCGAGCAGGATCGACGGCGCGTCGTCCGGATTGCGCGGACGCACCTCGACCTCCTCGTCGAGTTCGACCCCCATCGCTTCCAGCGTGGCGTCCAGAAGCTCCTTGATCGAAACGTCCGAGCCCGACGAGACGTGGTACACGCCGCTGGACCCGCCGCCGTCGATCGCTTTCATCGCCACCGCGACGAGGTCGTCGACGTACACGAAATCTCGGCGCGTGTCCATCACGAAGACGGACTTTCCATCCGTCAGCCGCTGGTAGAACGTCGGCAGCGGCCCGCTCAGGTTCCGGGGCCCGTAGACGTTCGCGAGCCGGAACGAGACCCAGTCGAGCTTGCTCAGCCGCACGTACCACTCGCCCGCCGTCTTCGAGATCGCGTAGCTGGATGCGGCCGGATCGAGCGGATGGGTCAGCGTGATCGGCTGCTCCTGCGGGTGGAGCCCGTAGCAGAGGGCCGTCTGGAAGTACACGAAACGGCCTGTCCCGACGCGCTCGGCGGCCTGGACGACGTTCGCCGTGCCGACAGCGTTCGTACGCGCGTCCTCGTCCCAGCCCTCGGGATCCTTGTACGAGGCCGCGGCGTGAACGACGACATCGGGACGAAACTCGTCGAAGAGCCCGTCGACCAGGGCCGTGTCGGCGATCGTCTCCTCCACCAGGCGCAGGCGCTCGTGCTCGCCCAGCGTGTCGCGGCGCGCGCTCGCGAAGTTGTCGATCACGAGCACGGAGTCACCGCGGTCGAGCAGCCGGTCGGTGAGGTGGGAGGCGATGAAGCCCGCGCCGCCGGTGACGAGAACGGTCGCCATCAGTGCGGCATCGTATCGGAGACGGCTGCCCCCTCCTCGCCCGGCATACCTGCCAGAAGATGCGCCGCCGGAACTCCGAGCGGGCAATTCTTACGAAAGCTTTACCGGCAACCTGGATAGGGATGCGCGGGATTGGACAGGAATGATTCGTCGGATAGGAAGCGAGTCAGAACAATCGATCTCTCTCGATCGAGGAGGAACGATGCTTGATAGCCGGCGCCCACGCAAACGCTCCCGCGCATCGGTTCTTGCCCTCGGCACCATCGCTGTTGTCTTGGCAGGCAGCGCCGGCAACGGGTCGGCTGCATCCAACGCCGCGCCGTCGAGCACGACGCCGCCCTCGATCACGGGGACGAACCGCGTCGGGTCGACGCTTCATGCCGACCGCGGCGACTGGTCGGGCCATCCGACGAGCTATGCCTACCAGTGGCAGCGCTGCAAAGCGGACGGCTCGGACTGTAAGGACATCTCCGGTCAGACCGGTGAGGACTACGGTCTCCAGTCGGCCGATGCCGGGCAAACGATCCGTGTCGTGGTCACCGCCGCCAACGGCGACGGCAGCTCGAGCGCAGCTTCGTCCCCAACAGCGACAATTGAGTCGGACAAACCGGTCAACACTACGTTGCCGAGTATCTCGGGCACCACGCGCGTGAGCCAGACGCTCACCGCAATCACCGGCTCATGGGGCGGAGACGACCCCAAGACGTACACCTACGGCTGGTTCCGATGCGACGCGAAAGGCCAGCACTGCGTCTACGTCACGAAAGGGTCCACCTACAAGCTGACCTCCAACGACGTCGGGCACACGATGCGCGTCGCCGTCACTGCAACGAACAACGCCGGCACCACCACCGCCAACTCAAAACCCTCCGGAGTGGTCACGAGTGGCGCCAAGCCGGTCAACGTTACCCTGCCGAGTATCTCGGGCACCACGCGCGTGAGCCAGACGCTCACCGCAATCACCGGCTCATGGGGCGGAGACGACCCCAAGACGTACACCTACGGCTGGTTCCGATGCGACGCGAAAGGCCAGCACTGCGTCTACGTCACGAAAGGGTCCACCTACAAGCTGACCTCCAACGACGTCGGGCACACGATGCGCGTCGCCGTCACTGCAACGAACAACGCCGGCACCACCACCGCCAACTCAAAACCCTCCGGAGTGGTCACGAGTGGCGCCAAGCCGGTCAACGTTACCCTGCCCGAGTATCTCGGGCACCACGCGCGTGAGCCAGACGCTCACCGCAATCACCGGCTCATGGGGCGGAGACGACCCCAAGACGTACACCTACGGCTGGTTCCGATGCGACGCGAAAGGCCAGCACTGCGTCTACGTCACGAAAGGGTCCACCTACAAGCTGACCTCCAACGACGTCGGGCACACGATGCGCGTCGCCGTCACTGCAACGAACAACGCCGGCACCACCACCGCCAACTCAAAACCCTCCGCCGTCGTCACCGGGACGAGCACGGGGGCGTGCGCAGGGAGCGGGACGGTCAACGTCACCGACATCGCACTGCCGATCCGGCTCCTTATCGACAAGTGGAGCTTCACCCCGGCCGTCGTCACGCGCGGAACGCGGACGATCGTCGCCCGGGTCCATATCGCCGACACGTGCGGGCACTCCGTCGCAGGAGCCCGGGTCTGGGCGACTGCGATCCCCTACAACCAGGTCTCGGTTGCGCAAACGTCGAGCGGCGGCGACGGGTACGCAACGCTAACGTTCCAGGTCAAGGCGGGCTTCCCCGCGAATCCGGGCCGCCAGCAGATCATGGCAGTGCTGGTCCGGGCCAGCGATCCGAAGGAGAAGCCCCTCGCAGGCAAGTCCACACGGCGCGTCCTGAGTCTGAAGGTCCACCTCTGATGGCTTGGGGAGGCGACAGACCCGGGACAGTCGAGACGAGGCGTTCTTGTCGAGATATCGGTGCGCCGCTTCGACTGCGCTGCTCAGCCGCTGGGAGCTACATGACCTGATCCGGCCGGCTGCGCCCGCGAACACGGCGCCGAACCCGTCCCGCACGAAGGCGCAGCGCGCGTCTTGACCTGCGCAGAATCCTCTTCGTCGACTTCCGCACGTCCCGTCCCCTCCGCTCCAGCGCCTTCCGCCCCCGCCGAACGGACGGCTCGACGTTCGCGCGCTCCCATGCGCGGAGGCGACGCCACACAGGTGACGACTCGCCGCGGCGCAGGGCCGTAAGAGCCGCGGCGCGGACGCTGCGCGGAGCAGGCTGCGCCCCGCTCACTCCGAGCGCTTCGCGGATCTGGCGCCCGAGCTCGGCGAGCGTCCACCGACCGGGTCGGTGAACCTCCTCGTAGGCACGCTCGGTCAACTCGTCGAGGTACCGCGCGTCGCGCAGCCTCTCGAGCGCCTCGTCCAGGTCGGAGAGGTCGCGCTTCACGGGGATGTAATGCCGCTCGGCTTCCAGCACGCCGTTGTAGGCGCCCTCGACGAGCACCAGCGCCGTCCGGGCAACCACCGCCTCGAGGTGCCGGGGTCCGACCGCGTAGAACTCGTAGCCGTCCCAGCCGTCGGGCATCGCCGCGTTCAGCTCCGCAAACGTCAGCGACGGATCGGCGTCCAGCAGCTCGCTCACCCGTTCCCGGATCTCGCCGCGCGGGTCGAGCACGCTCGACCCGCTCTCGGCGCCGAGCGTCGCCCGCCCGGAGAGGAGGAAGTCGAGCCACGCCCGCCCGGGAATGGTGTCCTCCGGCCGCACCGAGATGTCCACGGCGAGCCCGCGCGCCTCGGCCCGCTCGGCGACCGCCTCGCCGATCCGCACCTTGAGGAGCGGCGCGCTGCCCAGCCAGAACCGCGCAGGCCCGGCGCGGTAGGCGACGTCGAGCGGCCGCTCGGCGGCCGGTCGCCAGCGGGCGCGGCAGTACTCGGCGGTCTCCTCGTCGACGTAGCCGGTCAGGACAGTCGAGAAGCTCGCCTGGCCGTGGAGGCTCGGGTAGAGCAGTCGCCGGGCCGGCTCGTCGAAGTTCGAGAGCACGTGGTCGACCCCGAGTTCCATGAGCCAGTCGTCGAGCACGTGCGCCAGCCGGTACTCGTCCTGCGGCAGGGCGACCTTCGGCACGCGGAGATCGGCGATCCACGCCCACGCCGCACGCCGGCGCTCAAACGTGCGGTTCCAGCGCAGGCCGAGGAAGGTCGTGTGCAGGACGACGCCGTCGAACCGCTCGCGGCGGAGCCACCACGGCTGCGGCTCCGAGGCATTTACGTAGACGATCTCCTCGTCCCCGCCGTCGAGCGCGTGCAGGTGCCGCTCGACCGCATGACGCATCTCGCCCTTGCGGGCGGAGTGGCGGTAGAGGACGAGGATCCGGGTCAACCGCCCCGACCGAGCCCGCCGCGCACGCCCGGCCCGCCTTCGAGTATCGGCCCGAGCGCCGCCAGCACGAGATCGGCCCGCTCTCCCGCCAGGAGCCCGAGCTGGGTGAACCGGTACACGCCGCTCTCGCAGCCGACCGAGAAGGACACGCGCGGCCGCATGGCGAGCACGGGCAGCACCATGGTCAGGTGAGGCCCGAGCACACTGTTGTCCCAGACGAGCTCGGAGACCGCCGCCGATCGGAGCGCCTCAGCCACCCCCGCGGCGGGCGGGCCGCCGTTCGACGACCGGGGCTCGGTGTGCATCACGAGGCTGCGGCCCTCGATCGCGGCGCGTACCCGCAAGCTGCCCCCGGCGTGGCCGATCGACCCCGTGCCGAGACCGCGCAGGACGACCAGCCGCAGCACCTCGCTCCGCAGAGCCGGGCGGCGAAGGGCCAGCGCCGCCAACGGCCACAGCGAGGGATGGAGAAGAACCTCTCTGGCGCACCAGTAGGCCAGCAGACTGCTCCGGGCCAGGCGCATGAACCGCCTCGACAGACGACTCGCCGCCCTCCGCCTCGTCTTCCGAAGACGCTTCGTCCCGGTACGGAGCCGCTTCCGGATCGCCGGCAGGCCCTGCTTCGACGTGCTGCCGCGACAAGACCGTCTGCGTGCCCACGACAGGACGCGGTCGCCGAGGCGACGCGGAACGTGCCGCGCGATCCACGCCGTCGCCGGTGCGGCGGCGTCCGGCGCCGGGTGCGCGGTCAGCGGCTCCAGCGCGGCCCACACGGCATCGGGATGTCGGCTTGCGACGGCGGCGAGCGCGCCGAACTCGTGGATGCCCGTGAGCCCGTAGTAGCCGACGGGAAGCTTGAGCCGGCGGTGGCGGAACGTCGAGTGAGAGTGGAACGCCTTGCCGATCTCGCGGTGGTTCCAGACGATCTCGCGGATGCTGCGCGCCTCGAGCGCCTCGCGGAGCGAGCCGGCCAGGTCGGCCGCGAGCGGCACGATCTCGTTCCGGCTGACGAGCACGAGGACACCGGTCGCCGGCATGAGGATCGGCTCGATCGAGAACCGCCGGGCCGTGACGTACTGGCCATGCTGTGTCCGCCGCAGGATGCCGAGCCGCAGCAGATCCTTCTCCAGCCGCTGCCGCGGCACGGTCCGGCGGAGAACGGGGTCGCGGTAGCAGGCTCGAGCAAGGCGTCTCAGATCCCTGTCGACGACGAGGAGCCTGAGGACGGCGAGGTGCTCGCGCAGGTCGCGCCCGAGCGGCTCGAGCCCGATCCGGGGCCTCGTGCGACGGCGGGCGGCGGCCGGCCGCTGCGGGTGGCCGGAGCGGGCGCGCGGGGCGACCCGGGCGCCGACGGCATCGTCGAACTCCCGGACGAAGGCCTCGTACGAGTACCGACCCGAGCGAACGAGATCCGCGTGCGCCCGCTCGACCATCGCCTCGAGCGCCGGAAGGTCGCGGATCCGCTCGGCCACCTCGCCGAAGTTCGAGAAGTCCTTCGCCAGCGGGATGTAATGCTCGTCGGGCCGAATCACCCCGCTGTACTCGCCCGGGAAGCCGACCAGCGCCGTCCGGAACACGGCCGCCTCGAAGATGCGCGGAGAGACGGCGTTGATCACCGCATTGCCCTCGAACGGGCCGAGGACGGCCGCGTGAACCTCGGTATACGTCGCCGCTGGGCGCTCGTCGAGATAGGCCAGGGTGCGGGCTTCGATCGAGCCGTCGAAGTCGGTGATCGACGCGCCGCTCTCAGTGGCCAGAGTGCATCTGGACGAAGCCACGAACCGGGCCCAGCGTCCTCCGTAGAGGCGGTCGTGCTCGTTCCAGGCGATGTCGCACTGGAGACCGTGGGCCGGGGCCCGGGCGAGGAAGCCCCGCGCGATCTCGACCTTCTCCTGGCTCAACGACCCGAGCCACATTGGTAGCACGCGCCCGCGGTAGCCGACGTCGACGCGCCGCTCTGCCGCAGGCCGCAGCCGGATCCTCGCGGTCGGCTCCGGCAGGTAACCGGTCAGCGTCGGCAGGATTTCGGTCGCGTCGAGCCGCCCGCCGTAGACCTTGTCGACCTGATGCTCGGGCACAGACGAGTAGAGGAGGTGGACGCCGAGCGCCCGCATCGTCGCCGTCATCTCGTCGACCCAGCGGTACTCGTCCTGGATGAACTGGATCTTGAAGCCGCCGAACGCCGCGATCTGTTCTCGGAGCCACGGCGCGACGTAGTCGTCCAGGTTCGGATGGACGGTGTAGTGGATGACGAGCGCGTCGAAGGCGTCGAGGCCGAGCAGCTGCTCGTCGAGGGCACGTGGGTCGAGGACCTGGAAGTGGTACCGCGAATGGCGCAGGAATGCTCCCACGTGATCGACGATCGCATTTGCCGCCCGTCGCGGAACATGAGCAAGCAGCAATAACGACAGCGAACCTTTTGCGATCATTCGTGGCGGGCGGTCCGCAAGCAACACTCAAGAAAACCGACGAGCCACTTCAGAACACAATTCCGGCAGGAAGGCTCTCCAAAAGCGATCATTTGCGTGCCGCTCCTCCCACTCGGCGACCTCGCCGCGCGGCTTGTTGCACGACCCGAAGCGGCGTCTTGCCAATAAAGAGGGGTGGTGACTATGTGGTCACCATGGAGCGGTCGCCACCCTCTGCCCACAAGAAGGAACACCAGTCCGACTGGCGGTCATGGAACTCCTGCTGCCAGAGTTCGAGCGAGAGCAAGCCCCAGAGGTTGCGGCCGAACGCCTGCTCGTGATCGACCATCGACTCCGGGTCGAAGGACGAGTCCAGGTAGGGACGCCGGGCTCGCTCACCGCCGAAGATGTCGAGGGTGAAGTCGCGCAGCTCCCCCTTCACCCACTCGGCGATGGGCACGGGGAAGCCCATCTTGTCGCGCCGCTCGGCGATCTCCGGAGGCAGCACGCCGGTCATCGCTTCCTTCAGCGCGTGCTTCAGATGCCCCTGCTTGAACTTGACGTCGGCCGGGAGGGTGGCCGCGAACTCGACCACCTCCGTGTCGATGAAGGGAACGCGCGACTCGAGCCCGTGAGCCATGCTCATGCGGTCTTCGACCTGGAGCAGTGCCGGCAGCAGAGTCTTGAAGTCGAAATGGGTCATCAGGTCGAAGTAGGACTCGTGGCCGACGTTGCCTGCGCGGAAGATCGACCTGAAGGTGTCGAAGGGCGAGTAGTCGCCGAGCATCGACCAGTCGATGACGCCGGTCAGGCTCGACGCGCGGTTGATGAGGCGGAAGTACCTCGCGTCGAGATCGTCAAACAGGCCCTCGCGCCAGAATTCTCGCATCAGCGGCTTGTACTCGCGCAAAGTGCCGAGCTGGGGGATGATCGACTCGTATGTGACGACGAAGTTGCCGTTGTACATCGTCCCGTCGATCGCGGCCTTGATGCACTGCTCGAAGTACGCGAGCAGGTAGCGCGCATAGCCGCCGAAGATCTCGTCGCCGCCCTGCCCCCCGAGCACGACCTTCATGTGCTCGGCCGCCAGCCTCGAGACCATGTACTGGGGGAAAGATCCAGGGCCCGCGACCGGGAAGTCGAGGTGGTAGATCACCTTGCGGATCGAGTCGACGAAGTCGCCGGCGTCGATCGCGATCTCGTGCAGGCGGAACCCGCTTCGGGCGGCGACCTGTCGTGCAAACTCGCTCTCGTCGTAGCGCGGGCCGATCGAGAACCGTCCCGTGAACGCCTGGAAGTCCTCTCCGCCGGCCTGCGCGGCAAGCGTGGTGGTGATGCTCGAGTCGACGCCGCCGGACAGATAGGCGCCGACGGGTACATCGGCCCGGAGGTGGAAGCTGACCGATTCCTCGACCAGCTCGCGGAGCCGGTTCGCGAACCACTGCTCGGTGTGGTCGAAGTCGGGCTCGTAGTGAACCTCCCAGTACCGCTCGACCTGCACCGAGCCGTTTCGGACGGTGAGCTTGTGACCTGGGAGGAGCTCGCTGATCCCGCGGAACAGCGTCTTCCCGGCCAGGCAGAACTGGAAGGCGAAGTACTCCTTCAGCGCCTCGACGTCGGTCTCGATCGCCGGTAGGAAGGGCACGAGCGCCTTCGCCTCCGAGGCGCACACGAATGTTCCGTCGACGACCGTGTAGTAGAGCGGCTTGATCCCGAACCGGTCCCGGGCGCAGAAAAGCGTCTGCGTCTGCTCGTCCCAGAGCGCGAACGCGAACATGCCCCGCAGGCGGTCGAGGCACGCCGGCCCCCACTTCCGGTAGGCGCGCAGCACGACCTCGGTGTCGGAGGTCGTCCGGAACTCACGCTCACCGATCTCCTTGCGGAGCTCCAGGTAGTTGTAGATCTCCCCGTTGTAGGTGATCCAGTTCCCGCCCTCGTCCGTCATCGGCTGGTCGCCGGTCGAGAGGTCGATGATCTCCAGCCGCCGATGTGCGAAGCCCACGTGCGCGCGCGGGTGCGTCCACATGCCCTCGCCGTCAGGCCCTCGGTGCGCGAGAAGGCGGTTCATCGCCGCGAGCCGCAGCTTGAGGTCCGAAACCGGGCCTCCGTTCAGCTCGAGAATGGCGCCGATACCGCACATTGAAAAAGGCCGTCAGTTGACGGCTGTCACACAGTTTAGCGGGTGCCCGAGCGGGTCCCAAACCGCCCACGGCCGGCCGGCAGATCGCGCCGCGACGATGCCGCGTGACGCGCAGCTCCGCTTCCGTATAGTGACCGCGCACCGCCGGCAGCACGGAGTACCGCCTCGACCTCCTTCGACCTGATCTCCACGAGAGCCCTGCGGCCGGCCCGGGCCTGGAGGCCCGGCCGGTGGACGGTCGCGGCCGGGATGGCGCTGATCGCCTTCGGCCTGCTCCTGCCGACGTGGCTGATCCTGCCGCCGGACGACGAGGGCCTGTTCCTCGAGGTCTCGACGAGCTGGTTCCAGGCGCGGAACCTCCCGTTCGGGTGGTTCTGGAACCCGTGGCCGGCGTTCGGAATCCCGGAGCCGCTCAGCCAGGCCGTCTCCTTCCACCCGTTCCTCGCCTTCGTCGGCTGGGCTCCGACCTTCGCGATCGGCTTCCTCTACCAGCTGCAGTTCACGATCGGGCTGATTGCGGTCTGGGCGGTGTGCCGGCACCTGCGGATCCGCCCGTGGATCGCGCTCGTCTGCACGATCACGTTCGCGCTCTGCACCGCGAGCGTGAACTACCTGCGCGACTTCTGGCCGGTGACGATGGTCGAGTGGACGTTCTCGCCGCTCCTGCTCCTGTTCGTGCTCCGGCTGCTGGACGCGGAGCGCCGCTCGAGCCGCGCCGTGTACGCCGTCCTCATCGGCCTCTGCTCGGCGCTCATGCTTCTCGACGGTCACGCCGGCGTCTTCCCCGTCTACGTGCTCGGCTTCGCCGCCTTCCTCACCGGCCGGATCCGCCGGCTGCGGGAGGTCTGGCCGTGGCTGGGTGCCGCAGTGCTCGTCTTCGCGCTGTGCTCGAGCACGAGGTTCCTCGACGTCGGTCTCGAGTACTTCCGCTCCCAGCCGGGCGAGCGGCACCAGCAGATCTACCCGATGAGCTGGCGCACGCTGCTCTTCTATCCGTACACCCACGGCGAGCACGGTTTCCGCCTGCTCGCGATCGGCGGCCCGTTCATGGTGCTGACCGTGATCGGCCTCGCCTATCGGCGGATCTCCCAGCGGAACGTGAACGCGCTCCGGATCGGTGCGGCGTTCTCGTTTGCCGCCTGGTTCTTCGGCGCGCAGCTCTTCCCGCCGATCGCCGGCAACTTCTTCTTCCGCGATCCGTTCAGCCTGTTCGCGATCTTCCTCGCCGGACTCACGCTCCAGGCGCTCTGGGACCGGCATCGCGTGCTGCGGCCGCTGCTCCTCGCCGGGGTCGGCCTGCAGGTCTTCCTCCTGATCTGGGGGATCAAGCCCTTCTACCGCCAGAACTTCAACCTCGCCGTCGACTACCTGCAGGGGAAGCCGGTGCCGACGCTCCGGAACACGTTCAAACAGCTGCCGCTCTACGCCTACTTCGAGGCGCGGCCGAACCCCCGCTCGACCCGCGTGTACATGGCTCCGGGCGCGAACGACCGCCTGACCCGCTCGATCTCGGACTACGAGTTCGCCGGCTGGGGCTTCCACGGCCTGCGCCTGGTCAACGGCCACTTCCGCGGCGTCGACCTGCACGAGCTGCTGTACGTCAAGGAGACGCTGCTGAGCGAGATCTGGGGCGACACGAGCCTGCCCAACGCCAACCTCGCCCTGAACGTGCTGAACATCGGGTACGTGCTCGCGACGCCGAAGGATCACGTCGCCCCGAGCCTGCAGCGCCTCCGCTCGTTCACGCTCTCGGACGGAACCGTGATCGTCGTGTACCGCAACCCGCACCGTTGGCCGGACGCAGCGGTGCTCGCGCCCGAAGCCGACGCGATCGACAGCCTCCCGGCCCGCGCCGGCTGCGACAACCCGGGTCTCCTCTGCGCGAACTTCTCGCAGGTCGTCCGGCTCCGCCGCGCCGACGCCGTCGCCTCCGAGCGCTGGCAGGGCACGTCGCTGGACGTACGGCTCAACCCCTCGTCGCAGGGCGGCGTGCTGATGCTCTCCCAGATCTACCGGCCCGGCTGGCAGGCGGAGCTCTCGAACGGCACGACTGTCGACGGTCACGAGCTGCTAGGCGGACTGACGGGCTTCGACCTGCCGCCGGGCGTCACCTCGGCGCACATCGTCTTCAGGCCCGTTGCGCGGATGGCATTCGCGGCGCTCAGCTGGGCCTCGATCCTCGCCGCCTTCGCCTTTGTCGGCGCCGTCTGGATCAGACGCCGGCGGCGGGCCCGGCAGGGCTCGCGGCTACCATAGGCCCCCTTGAAGGTCGCCGAGCCGACCCATTTGCCGCGTGAGACCGTGGCGCCGGGGACGGCGCTCAGCGCCGTCGCGGACCACTTCGACCGGTTCGCGCCCGAGGACGACCGCTGGCGCCGCCGGAATCTGACCTACCACCGCCTGATCGAGTCGCTGATGCGCTTCTACGTGCCCTCCGGCGCGTCGGTGCTCGAGATCGGCAGCGGACACGGCGACCTTCTGGCTGCGCTCGCACCCGCGCGCGGAGTCGGGGTCGACGTCAGCCCGCGCATGGTCGCCGAGGCCTCCGAGCGGCATCCCGAGCTCGAGTTCGAATGCGCGGCCGGCGAGACGTTCCTCCGCGACGAGGCGTTCGACTACGTCGTGCTCTCGGACGTTGTCCCGTACGCGGACGACCTCCTCGCCGTCTTCCGGAACGTCGCTCGGATGACGCACCGACGGAGCCGGGTGGTGGTCAACTCCTACAGCCAGCTGTGGCGGCCGGTGATCCACCTCGCCGAGCGGCTGCGGCTCAAGCCGCGCAAGCCGATCCGCAACTGGGTCGCGCCCGAGGACATCGAGAACCTGCTCGGGCTGGCCGGCTTCGAGGTGATCACGACCTCGCGGCGGATCCTGTTCCCGAAGCGCGTTCCGCTCCTCTCCACCTTCCTGAACGCGGTGGTCGCCAACCTCTGGCCGTTCACGCTGCTGCCACTCACCTTCTGGATCGTCGCCCGCCCGCGCCCGGAGCCGATCGCGGAAGAGCTCGGCGTGACCGTTGTCGTCCCGTGCCGCAACGAGGCCGGCACGATCGCCGAGATCGTCGACCGGGTGCCCGCGATGGGCGCCGGGACGGAGCTCGTCTTCGTCGAGGGCGGCTCGACGGACGGCACCCGGGAGGAGATCGAACGGCAGATCGCCCTGCACCCGGAGCGCCGGATCGCTGTCCTCGGCCAGCCCGGCAAGGGGAAGGCCGACGCCGTGCGGGTCGGGTTCGAGCACGCGTCCGAGGAGGTTCTGATGATCCTCGACGCCGACCTGACGGTCGCCCCGGAGGACCTGCCGAAGTTCCACGAGGCGCTCGCAGGCGGGTACGCCGACCTCGTCAACGGGTCCCGGCTCGTCTACGACCTCGAGCCCGGAGCGATGCGCTTCCTGAACATCCTCGGGAACCGGCTGTTCTCGCTCGTCTTCAGCTTCCTGATCGGCCAGTACGTGAAGGACACCCTCTGCGGGACAAAGGCGCTGCGCAGGCGCGATTACGACGCGATCGCCGCCGGCCGGGCGTACTTCGGCGACTTCGACCCCTTCGGCGACTTCGACCTGCTGCTCGGCGGCGCTCGGCTCGGCATGAAGATCACCGATCTCCCCGTACGCTACGGGGCGCGGCGGTACGGGACGACCAACATCTCCCGCTTCCGGCACGGCTGGCTGCTGCTGCGCATGAGCGCGATCGCGTTCAGGAAGTTCAAGGTCGACCCGGTCCGCCCATGAGAGCCAGGCCGGACCTGTCGGTCGAGCAGGCCGAGCGCCGGTACGAGGAGGAGCGCCGGCAGGGCGAGGCGATCGCCGGCGGCCTCGAGGACGCCTGGGGCTGGACCGGCCCCTCCGGCCGGCGCCGGGCGGAGCGGCGCGCCGCTCGTCTGATCGAGGCCGCCCGCCTGGGACCCGGGGTCCGCTGCCTCGAGCTCGGCTGCGGCACCGGCGAGTTCACTTCGCGGCTGGTCGAGAGCGGCTGCGAGCTGGTCGCGCTCGAGCTGAGCGAGACGACCGCGGCCGTCTGCCGCGAGCGGGTCGGCGGCCATGCCGAAGTCGTCGTCGGCAACGCCGAGACGGGGGAAGGGCTGGACGGGCGCGAGTTCGACGCGATCGTCGGCGTCAGCGTCCTCCACCACCTCAACCTCGATCTCGCCCTCGCCAACAGCTTCCGCCTCCTTCGCAGCGGCGGCCAGTTCGCCTTCAGCGAGCCGAACATGGCGAACCCGCAGATCTGGGCGGAGCGGAACATTCCGATCGTCCGGGCGCCTTCGGCACACGACCCCGCACGAGACCGCGTTCCGCGCCGGAGGGCTCCGGAACGCTTTCGAGGCGGCAGGGCTGGCCGTCGAGCTGTGCGAGCCGTTCGACTTCCAGCACCCGGCGATTCCGCGGCCGCTCGTCGGCGCCGTCGATCGGAGCGGAACATTCCGATCGTCCGGCGCCTTCGGCACACGACCCCGCACGAGACCGCGTTCCGCGCCGGAGGGCTCCGGAACGCTTTCGAGGCGGCAGGGCTGGCCGTCGAGCTGTGCGAGCCGTTCGACTTCCAGCACCCGGCGATTCCGCGGCCGCTCGTCGGCGCCGTCGACCGCGCCGGTCGCATGCTCGAGTCGACACCGCTCTGCCGGTTCGCCGGCTCGATCTGGATCCAGGGGTGGCAGCCCTAGCGATGGCCCGGCCGCGCAGAGTGCTCCGCCGGCTTGCCTCGGCCTCGCCGGCCGACGACCGCGCCGCATTCTGGGAGACGGCGAGGTCGATGACTCCGTACGTGGCGATCCGTCACCGCGACGACGTCTTCCTCCTGCCGACGGCCATCGACTCGGAGCTCTTCGTCGGCGCCGGCCGTGCCGAGTTCGTCGTGCTCGAGCGGGTGTGCGCGATCCTGCGGGACCGGGGTCGCCTGGCAGGCGGGGAGACGCTCGTCGACGTCGGCGCCCACATCGGGACGACCACCGTCACCGCGCTCCGGCACGAAGGCTTCGCCCACGCGGTGGCGATCGAGCCCGATCCCGCCCACGTTCCCCTGCTCCGGGCGAACGTCGCCCTGAACGAGCTCGACGACCGGGTGACCGTCATTGCGGCGGCGATGGCCGATGCCCACCGTGCCGGACGACCCTTCGCCCAGGGCAGCCGGCCCGGCGACGCCTCCCGCTGGATGAAGGGCCGCCTCGCCGACGAGCCGTCGCCGGAGTCGGTCGCCGTCGACACGGTCACGCTCGACCTGCTGGTGGCCGACGGCATCGTCGATCCGGCGGCCACCGGCCTGCTCTGGTTCGACTGCAGCAGCTGCGAGCAGCATGCGCTGACGGCCGCAGAGACCTTCCTCGAGCGCCGGGTCCCGATCGTGTCGACCGTCCGCCGGTCGCAGTTCGCGGACGGCTCGCCCCTCCTCGCGCGTCTCGAGGCGCTCTACGAGCACATCGTCGATCTCCGCAGCCCGAGCCTGGCCGACCCCGTGTCGTCGTGGCAGCCTGCATTCCGGCCGGTTCGCGAGCTCACCGCGCTGCCGGAGCGCAAGAAGCTCACCGACGTCCTTCTGATCTAGGGACGACCGCGCCCACGCCTGTGCGAGAGTCGGGGTTCTCGTGAGCAGACGTCGACCGGCAAGATGGCGGGGGGGCCTGATCTGGCTCGGGTTCGCCGTCAGTGCGCTCTTCACGTACCTCGCCGTCCGCAATGTTCGGTTCGGCGAGGTCTGGGACGGGCTCACGAGCAACAACTACTGGTGGACGATCCCGTCGCTGGCGCTGCTGGCCGCCAGCCTCGTCCTGCGGGCGATCCGCTGGCGCTACCTCTTCGCCGCCGAGACCCGCCCGCCCATGCGACCCGTGCTCGAGGCGACGATCCTCGGGCAGTTCTTCAACAACGTCCTGCCCGCCCGGGCCGGAGAGGCGGCGCGGGTCGTCGCCCTCAACCAGAGCAGCCGAACGTCACGCGCCGAGACGACCGCGACCGTCATCGCCGAGCGCGTCTACGACGTGCTCGCCCTGCTCGTCTTGCTGTTCGTGCTGCTCCCCTGGCTTCCGCGCGTGACGTGGGTGCACACGGCGGCCATTTTCGCGGCGGCCCTGTCCTTCCTCGTCGTGGTCGCGGCCGCGGCGCTGATCCTGTTCGGCGACCGGCCGTTCCGGTTCGCCCTGCGACCGCTGGCGCGGCTGCCCTTCGCGGACGTCGAGCGAACCGACCGTGCGGCCGCGAGCTTCCACCGGGGTGCCGCTTCGCTGCAGCGGCTGCGCCTCGCCGTCCCCGCCCTCGTGCTCACCGCCGCCTCCTGGGCGATTCTCGGCCTCTCGACCTGGACGCTGATGCTCGGCTTCCATCTCCACCTCTCCCCACTCGCCGGCCTGCTGGTGATGATCGCGCTCGGGCTGGCCGCGATCCTGCCCGCGTCGCCGGCAGGGGTCGGGGTGTTCGAGGCGGCGACGCTCGTCGCGCTCAAGGCCTACGGGGTGCCCAAGGAGGACGCGCTGTCGTACGCGCTGGTGCTGCACGTCGTCAACTTCCTGCCGTACATCGCCGCCGGGTTCGTCGTCCTGCACCTGCACACGACCTCGCTGCGGCGGGGCCTCGACGGCTAGGCGGCCTCGCGGAAGACGAGCAGGTCGGTGAAGCCGCGCGGGTGCCGCTCCGCCGCGCGCCCGATGTCGCCCAGGGCGATCACCTCGGTGCCTTCCGCGGGGTCTGTGCGGAGGTCGACGGCGCCGGTGTAGCTCCGAGCGAGCAACGCCTGGAGCGCATCGAGGCGCTTGCCGCCGACCTCGCGCGCGTTCAGCTCCATCACGATCGGGACGCCGCGGGAAACGAGCGAGTGGGCGCCCTGGAGCACCTCGAGCTCGTGACTCTCGACGTCGAGCCAGAGGAGCCCGACCGCGTCGGGGTCGAGTTCGCCGCGGTCCGCCATCGAGTCGAGATCGGTCGTCGGAACCGGCACCGTGCCCGCTTCCTCCTGTCCGCTGCGGGTCAGGCTGTGCCTGGTACCGGCTCCCGGGCGCAACCGCAGCTGTGCCGTCCCGCGGCGGCGCGAGACGGCGACGTTGAACTCGTGCACCGCCTCGTCGGCGTCGTTCGCAGCGAGGTTGGCCCGGAGGAGGCGGAAGTTCTCCGGCTCAGGCTCGAACGCCAGCGCCTCGGCGAAGCCGAACCTCCTCACGGCCGCGATCGACGTCGTGCCGATGTGCGCCCCGACGTCGACGAAGGTCGACCCCGGGAGCCGTAAGCCCAGCCTGCCGAGTACGTCGAGCGCCCGGCGGAGGCTCCGGGTCTCCTTCCAGTCGAGCTTCGCGAACCGGCCGACGCCCCCCTTGTCGGCGGTGGGCAGGAAGAAGAGCATCCCGTCGTTCTCGACCGCGACGTAGGGAGTCACTCGGCCGGCCGACCTCGCGAATTGGCGGCGCAGTGCGCGCCGGCCGTCTGCCCGCCGAGCGGCCGCAATCGTCCTGAGACGCGCGATCCATCCGCCGATGTCGTTCACGCGCGCCCTGACGCATACCGCGGTGCGGCCCACGCCAAACACTAGATCTGCTCGGCTGCGCGTAGATGTGCGGGAGCGTCGGGCTGCCGGCGCGGACTCACGGGCGCAGTCGCAGGCACCCGCCGTCCGAACACGATCGGCACCGCCAGCACCAGCGCCGAGAGCACGTAGAAGTAGTAGAAGGTCATCGTCAGGTAGAAGACGTTCGCGGCGAGCGTGCCCGCCAGCGCGGCCGTCAGTCCGTAGGCGAGCGGCCGGACGCGGGCGGCCGCCGGGTCGCCGGCGGTGGACAGGGCGCGGCCGATCGCCCGCGCCGCGTGCAGGCGGCGGAACAGGTACCAGAGGAAGACCGCGAAGACGAGCGTCCCGACCAGGCCGGTCTCGATCAGCAGCGCGACGTAGAACGAGTGCGGGCCCCAGTTCGTCTTGCCGGTCACCGCCTCGTAGTAGACGGAGAAGTTGTTGAACCCGAGCCCGAACAGCGGGTGCCTGGAGAGCACGTCAGGGATGAAGTCGTAGACGCCGAAGTGCGCGGAGGTCGAGCTGCCGCCGGTCTGGACGCGCGACTTGATCACCGTCTCGAAGAAGTGGAAGCGGGAGAGAACGACGATCGCGACGAGGGCGAGCGCGGCGGCGAGCGGGGCGAGCAGGTCGCGGGAGAGCAGCTTGTGCCGGTACGGGAGCGCGAGCACGAGCAGGCCGATGCCCAGTCCGAGCAGACCGCTGCGGGAGAGGGTCGCCAATTCGACGATCAGCAGGAACGCGAGCACCGCGGCCAGGTGCTTGCGATGGTGGTGCCGCCGATCCAGCCGCAGGTAGACCGGCAGCAGGACGAGCAGCGGCACGATCAGCATGATCCCGAGGTGGTTCGGGTCGCCCGTGAGCGCGTTCGGCCGGTAGACGCTCTGCCCGCTGACGGCGCCGTAGATGTTGATCGAGGCGGCGCCGCCGGTGATCGGCCCGAGGACGGCGCTGTCCAGGTTCCGGCCGCCCTGCGCGGCGACGAGCTGGAGCACGCCGTAGACCGCGTTCAGGACGATCCCGGCGGTGAAGATCCCGATCGTCCGCCAGTAGAAGCGCTCCGAGCGGCGGGCCAGGTACGAGACGCCCGCGGTCAGGAAGAGGATGTGGATCAACCACTTGAAGATCCCCTTGGCGAACTGGCCCGTGCCGTCCGCGGTATTGATCGCGAAGTAGCCGAGCAGGTAGACGACCAGGAAGACGAACCCGAACCCGACGACCGTCGCTGACGTCCGGGGGACACGCGGGTCACGCAGGATGATCCGCTGCAACCCCCAGAAGAACAGAAAGAGGAGCGCGAGCACGTCCGCGATCGAAACGGTGCCGGCGACGTTCCAGTGCACCTTCTCGAAGGTGACGCAGAAGATCGTGGCGAGAAAGAGAAAGCGGGTGACTCTCACGCGGCGGCTACGAGCGTAGCTGCGCCGGTTTCCCTTCGTTCGAAGGGTACGTTCGACCCTGCCTAGCGAGCGGATCCTGGCGCAGCATCGACAAGCTGCCACTCGATCTTCTTGCCGAGCGCAGCGGCGAGCTTCTCGACGGTCGAGAGCTTCGTATCGAAGTTCGCCGACTCGAGCCGGGCGATCTGTGACTGCGAGGTGCCGATCGCAGCGGCGACCGCAGTCTGGGTGAGGCCGGAGGCCTCTCGTTCCTTGGCCAGCGCACGAAGGAGTTCACGACGGTCGAGTGCTGCTTCGACAAGGGCGGGGAACTTGGGATTCTTCTTAGCCCGTTCCGCGATCACCTCGGTCAGAAAGTTAGTCACTGCCTCCTCCTCGCCTGGTTTCTATAGCACGCATAGTATCGCACATACGGTATCGCGATCAATCGCGGCACGGGCGGCCGCTCAAAGCCCGCCGCGAGCGCGCACGCCAGTCCCGAAGCCGCCGCTTCGCAAGCTCGATCTTCGGCCGCGGGGTCTTCCGCGTCTTCTTCGAGAACCCGTCGAGCGAGAGGAGTACCTGATCGTGCACACCCTCCTTGGCGAAGAGGATTCGGAAGGTCTGCCGATCACCCTCCGCAACCACCTCGTAAATCTCGCCCTCCACATGCTTCGCAGCCTCGAGACCGTTCTTCAGGATGTCCTTCATCGCCGCCGCGACCTCTGCCGCGTCGGCGTCATCGAGCGAGTCGAGGAACTTCTTGACTGGCCTGGCACCAGATGCCGTCTGGTAGTCGCGCCACCGCTGCTTCGGTTGAACACGGGGACGTCTCCGCCGTGTCGGCATGGTTGATGGTAGGGCGCTGATTGCGCGCTCCGGTGTGCCAACACTGTGAACGATGGGCCACCGGATCCCAGCGGATCACGTTGTCGAGAACCTCCCTTGCAGATCCCGAAGCGCGCCTAGCAGAGGGAGCGCGCCACCACGGTCTCGGGGGGTCGTCTCACGCGGATAAGCGCCGCAGCAGCCGGGCCAGCTCCTCGACCCGCGCTTCGCGGGAGAGGCGGCGACGCGTTTCGTCGTCGAGCGGCGGGCGGTCGAGGTCGCCGGCTCGCCAGCGGGCATGCAAAACCTCCAGCGCCGCCCGGATCGCCTCTGCGTCGTCCGGGGCCGCCACTACGCCCGCGCCGGTTTCGCGGATCAGGTCGGCGGCGGCGCCGTCCGGGGGCACGGCGGCCAGGATCGGGCGCTCGGCGGCGAGGTACTCGAAGACCTTGCCGGAGAGGACACCCCGGCCCCGCCCGCCGGCGTCCGGGACGAGCAGGAGGAGCGCCTCCGAGTCGCGCTGGAGCTCGAGCGAGCGGTGTCGCGGGACGTACCGGATCAGCTCGAGCCGGTCGCCGAGGTCGAGCTCCTCCGCGAACTCGCGGTCGGCCGGGCGGAAGTCGCCGGCGAAGCGCGCGACGAGGTCGAGATCGGTGGCCGCGAGCGCGGTCAGGAACGGCCGCGGGTCGCGCCGGCCGAAGAAGCTGCCGGTGTGCGTGATCCGGAATCGCTCCGCCGGCCGGTACTCGATCCCGGCGAAGTCGTCGAAGTCGCACCCGTTCTCGATCGTCTCCACCGGCCCGCGCGGGTCGAGCGAGCGCGCCTCCTCCGCGATCGCGTCGGCGGCGGCGACGATCGCGTCCGCGTAGCGGGCGACCAGCGCCGCCACCCCGTGCTCGCCCCGCTCCTTCAGCCGCACGAGCAGGCGGTCGGCGCGGCGGTGCTGATGGGCGACGATCGAGTCGCGCAGGTCGGCGACCCAGCGGGCGCCGGTCGCGCGCTTCACCGCAGCCCCGACGAAGTGAACGGAGCTCGGCGGCGAGGTCGTCAGCACCACGTCGATCCCCTCGCGCCGGGCGATCCGGATCGCCGCCGGGATCGCGGTCACGTTCCAGGGCACGTTCTCGTCCGGCACGAGCAGGCGGCGTCCGAAGAGGCGCGTCTGCGTCGAGACACGGGCAAGCCCGGTCTTGCCGTGCAGCTCGTCGGCGGGCCGCCTGCCCCGGGGCCCGAGGTAGCGCGCCCGGTGCACCCACGCCTGCGTCGGCGGCACCAGCTCGTCGTCTCGGTGCACCCACTTCGGGTCGTCCGGGGCGAGCACGTGCGTCTCGATCCCGAGCGCCGGCAGGTGCGCCGCCGTCTTCAGCGTCCGCTGCACGCCGCCGCCGCCCGAGGGCGGAAAGTAGAGCGAGACGATCAGGACCTTCACCGCGGGAGACGGTAGAGCACGTAGACGGAGTCGGCGTAGGCGCGTGGAAGGTCGAGCTTCAGCTTCGAGCGCTGCCGGTCGAGGACGATCCACGTCGCCCCGTAGCGGCGCGGGATCGACACATCGCCGGTGCGGAGGAACGCGCGGGCGTCGTCGCGGCGCTGGTACGGATGGTTCGCCTTCGTGTCAGCGACGTGACCGGGCAGAGCGTTCGCGACGTAGACCGGCGCGTAGGCGGCGATCCGATAGCTCGTTGAGTCGTCGGAGAAGACGACCGCACGCTCCGGCACCTGCGTGCGGAGTGCCTCGACGAGTCCCGGCGTCAGCTCCTTGCCGATCGCCGGCTTCTCGGTCCAGTGCGTGAACCCGTGGTAGGCGACGGGCGCGACGAAGAGGAGCGCGGTCGCGGCGGCGATCGCGCCGGCACGGTCGAGCTCACCCAGCCGCTTCGGCAGGAAGATCCCGGCCACCAGCGCCGCCCCGCCACCGATCAGCGCGACCCAGGTCGCGATCGCGGGCCCGCCCTGGTGCAGCGTATAGCCGAATTCGCCGGGATAGGCGAGCTGGAGCGCGATCCCGGCGGCGAGCCCGGCCGGGAGCGCCGCCCACCAGAGGAAGCGCGCGAGCACGGCGGCGCCGCCTGCGACCGCGAACGCGAACGGGACGAATCCGGCCGCCCGGCGCGTCTGCGAGATCGAGACCGCGTCCGAGAAGCGGGTGAAGAGCTCCGGGACGAGGACGAGCACGAGCACGGCAACGAATCCCCCGAGGACGAACGCCGCCCAGCGGCGCTTCGCGGCGAGCACGGCCAGCGGGACGGCGAGCAGGGCGGCGACCGCGATCGCGCCCGTCCGGGCGACGACCTCCGGCGCGAGCCGGTAGCTCGTGTCCGAGAAGACGTCCAGCTGGCCCTTGTAGTGCTGGAGCGCGCGCTGGAGCTCGGTCGTCGACGGGTTGACCGAGGCGGTCTCGCGCGCCAGCGGGCGCAGCCACAGACCGACCGCGGCCGCCGGCGCGACCACCGCGGCCAGTGCCGCCGCGCCGGGGAGCACGTCGGTCCGGGCGAGGAGCGCCCGCGCGACGACGAACCCGGCGAGCGGCAGGAAGACGAACAGCGCGTACGTCGGGTGGACGAGCGCCAGCGCCCCGGTCGCCACGACGACCGTCGCGAGCCCGGCCCACGTGCGCGCGGCCAGGTACGCGAAGAAGAGCGCGATCACGGCGGGGACGAGGAGCTGCCGCGCCGCCGTCGCCGGCAGCGCGAGCGAGGTGTACGAGCCGCCCTGTCCGGCGGCGAGCGAGAACAGCGCCACCTGCGCGACCAGCACCGCCGCGCCGCCCCACGCCGACCTGAACACGGCTTTCCCCGACTCCCACGCGACCAGGAACGCGACCGGGACGAGCACGCTCGCCTCGTGCTGCACCACCTGCGTCGGGTCGACGCCGGCCAGCCGAGCGACGAGGGCGAGAAACGCGTGCCAGAGCGGGAAGGCGTAGCCGGGGTGGAGCCCGCCGTCGCGGAACTCGTCCACCGCCCGCAGCGACAGCGACCCGAAGTCGTCGAGCTTGCGCACCCGGGCGAGGTGGAAGAGGTCGTCCCCGCCGACCAGGTGGCGCATCAGGAACCAGAGCGCGATCCCGAAGCCGACCCCCGCCGCCGCCGTGAGAGCTAGTAACACTGTGTTACTTGCTTGTCCGTCGGGCGTTTCCGCCTGCTCAGGCGGTTCCGGCCGAGCTTGTAACACTGTGTTACTTGTTCGGACAACGGCCGGAACGAGCGCAACGGCCGCGATCGCGCCGAGGAGCCACAGGGCGAGCGTCAGGGACGAATGGGCCGCGAACACGATCGTCATCGCCACGAACAGCGCCCCCAGGCTCCACGCCAGTGCGGCCGAGACGCTCTCCACCGCCAGCCCACGCGCGATCAGCCACCCGGGGACGAGCAGGCACGCGGTCGCGGCGGCGAGCCGGAGCCACAGCCCCCACCCCGTGTCGGGCGCGAGGCGCGTCAACGCCAGCGCGGGCAACGCCAGGAGCTCCCACGGGACGCGCCTGGTCACAGCGACCGCGCGGCGTCGCGGTACATCCGCCCGCGCTCGCCGCGGAACACGACCCCGCGCACGCACAGCGCGGCCCGCAGCATCCGCCGCGCCCGGGCCGCCTCCCGCGCGCCGTGGTGCTTCTCGAAGAAGCGGACGAGACCGCGGACGTTCTCGCCGAACATCCGCCCGCCGTGGGTCGCCCCGCCGACGTGCACCGCCTCGGCGTCGGGCAGGAACCAGACCGACCAGCCGGCGGCGTGGAAGCGGTAGAGCCAGTCGGTCTCCTCGCTGAACATGAAGAACGACTCGTCGAAGAGCCCGACCGCGTCGCAGGCCTCGCGGCGGACGAGGAAGCACGAGCCCATCACCCAGTCGACCGCGCGCGTCTCGTCGTGGTCGAACCCGCCCGCGTAGAACGCGTTCAGCGCCCGCGACCGGGGGGCGAGCTTCCGCAGGAAGAAGTACTCGGTCGCGACCCGCCAGAGGGTCGGGAAGCCGCGCACGGAGCGCTGGAGCGTCCCGTCTGGGTTCCGCAGCCGGGGCGCGACGACCGCTGCGTCGGGATGCGCGTCGGCGAACGCGACGAGCCGCGCGACCGCGTCGCCGACCATCCACGCGTCCGAGTTGATCACGAGGTAGTAGCGCGGCGACGAGGCGCGAAAGCCCGCGTTCAGCCCGGCGCCGTAGCCCTTGTTGTCCTGCTCGATCACCCGCACCTCGGGGAAGCGCTCCCGGACCACCTCCAGCGTCCCGTCCGTGGAGCCGTGGTCGACGACGATCGCCTCGACGCCGCGCAGGCTCTCGAGGCAGCGCTCGATCCACGGCAGCCCGTTCAGCGTGACCGTGACGGCCGTAACGTCTCGCGTCCCTGGCCGGCCCTCGCTCCCGCCCGGCGAAGCCGGGCTCCGCGAGGGCCTGACACCGCTGGCGGCAGGATGCTGCGCCCTCGCCGCTTGGCCGTACTGGGATGTACTGTCCTGCGCGGCTCGGGCTTGCCTCCTTTGCCAGCGGCGCCCCAGGAACACGAGATACTCAGCCACTGCGCTCGAGCCGCGGCCGCGCGCCGCCCCGCAGTCCCTCCCAGGCGAGGATTCCGGCACCGGGCAGCGCGAGCATGATCGTGACCACGAAGAAGAGGAACCCGGTCGCGAACGCCGGGTCGGCGCCGACGCCGAGTTTGCCGAGGAAGCTGACGAAGAACGCCTCCCGCACCGCCAGCCCGTTGATCGTGAACGGGACGAGCATGACCAGGAAGAGGAGCGGCCCCATCACGTAGTAGACGCGCGGCGAGAGGTCGACGCCGACCGCGCGCGCGGCCAGCCAGATCGCGAGCACCCGCACCGCCTGCACGCCGAGCGTGAGCACGGCGACGCCGATCATCAGCAGGGGATGGCCGCGGTACGCATGGATCCCTTCATAGACCGCGCGCAGGGGCCGCTCGAGCCGCACGCGGGTGAGCAGCGGCACGGTCAACCGCAGCGGCCGCCGCATCCGCCGCGAGAAGAGGACGACCGCGAGGACGACGGTGGCGACGACGAACGCGAGCTCGACCCAGAGGTACGCGCCGACGTCGTAGCGGCCGATCGCGAGCACGAAGCCCGACCGCGGCGAGCGCGAGCGTCGCCGCCCCGCCCAGCGCCCGCTCGAGCAGGACCGACCCGGCGACCGGCCCGCCCTGCCCCGGATGGCGCTTGCTGGTCTCGTAGATCCGCATCGCGTCGCCGCCGATCGAGGTCGGGAGCACCTGGCCGGCCGTGTAGGCGGTGAAGTAGGCCCGGCTCAGCCAGGGCGAGCCGATCGCGGATCCCGCGGCCGGCGAGCAGCTGTTGCCACCGCCACGCCATCGGCAGCACCGTGACGACCATGATCCCAACCGAGCCGAAGAAGTAGCCGAGGCTCGCGTCGCGGAGCACGTCGAGGGTCTTGCCGACGTCGATCTTCCAGAGGATGTACGCGGTGCAGAGGCCGGTGACGACGAGCGTCGCCGCGACGCGGATCGCCCGGCGCCTCATCCGGAGATGAACGCGGCGTGCACGCGGCGGAGCGCCTCGATCGCGTCCTCGATGTCCGCCTCGGAGTGCGCCGGCGAGAGCGGCAGCGAGAGCAGCTCCGCCCCCGCGCGCTCGGCGACCGGGAGCGGCGGCTGGTCGGGGAACCGCTCGCGGTAGGCGGTCAGCAGGTGGACGGGCAGGAAGTGGACGCTCGTGCCGATGTTCTCCTCCGCCAGCGCGAAGCGGTACTCGTCGCGGGTCGCACCGGCCCGCTCGGGGTCGACCCGCACCGGGTAGAGGTGGTGTGCGTGCAGGTCGCGCGGGTCGCGGCCGACCGGCTCGATCCCGTCCAGCTCGGCGACCGCGGCGTCGTAGAGCTCGACCTGCCGCAGCCGCAGCGCTCGGTGCCGCTCGACCTTGTCGAGCTGGCAGAGCGCGATCGAGGCGAGCACGTCGGAGAGGTTCGCCTTGTAGCCGGGGACGGCGATGTCGTACAGCGAGCCGTGACCGCGGCGCATGATCGTCAACGCTCGCACCGACTCGGCGAGGTCGTCGCGGTTCGTGGTCACGATCCCGCCCTCGCCGGCGGCGATCGACTTCGTCGCGTAGAGCGAGAAGCAGGTCGCGTCGGAGAGGCCGCCGATCTTCCGGCCGCGGTACTCGCTCTCGGCCGCGTGCGCAGCGTCCTCGACCACCGGCAGCCCGAGGGCGTGGATCGGGTCGAGGTCGGCGGGCTGCCCGTACAGGTGGACGGGCATGATCGCCTTCGTCCGCTCGGTGACGAGCTCGGCGACCCGCTCCGGATCGATGTTCAGCGTGTCGGCGCGGACGTCCGCGAACACGGGCGTCGCGCCGGTGTGGACGATCACGTTCGCGGTCGCCGGCCACGTGATCGGCGTCGTGATCACCTCGTCGCCGGGACCGATCCCGAGCGCGACTAGCGCGAGGTGCATCGCCGCCGTCCCGGACGACACCGCCAGCGCGTGCTTCGCGCCCGCGTACTCGGCGAAGCGCCGCTCGAGCTCCTCGGCGCGCGGCCCGGTGGTCAGCCAGCCGGAGCGGATCGCCTCCGTGACCGCGGCGATCTCCTCGTCGCCGACAGCGGGCGGCTGGAACCCGAGGAACGTGCTGCGCCTGGACGAAACCCGCACGGCGTTGAAGCGTACTCAGGCTGCCTCGAGGAACGGGTTGACGACCTCGACCGTGCCGTAGAGGCGGCCGTGCTGGAAGTCCTCCGAGTAGAGCTGCCCGAGCGCAAACCGCTCCGCGTAGGCCCAGAGATGCGCGTCGAACCACGGCAACCGGTAGGCGGCGGAGCCGCGAAGCGCGATCCGGAGAAGCTCCTCGTCGGGGTAGAGGACGTCGAACTGCGCCAGGAGCTCCTCTGCCTCGCGCCCCGCGGCCTCGTGATCCAGCAGCGGCTCGCCTCCGTCGAGCGGCCGGGAGACGACGGCGACGAACTCGACGATCGCCTGATGCGGCACGACGACCGATCCGTCCTCGATCCCGGAGCGGAGCAGCTCGGTCGCCAGTCGCTGCTTCTCGGGGAAGCGCCGGTCGTAGCGGTAGACGAGAACGTTGGTGTCAACCAGCGCGGGCACGGGTGTAGGCGTCCTCACGCCGCCAGCCTCGATCTCCGGGTTCGGCAGAAGGCTTCGTCCCGCGTTGCCGCGCCCGCTGGCGCTCCGTCGCGCGATCGAAGAGGTCGAGTCGACGTGCCGGATCGCGCGTCCGCTCCTCGCGGTCGGGCGGGACGACCCGGATCGCTTCCCCGGCGGGGAGCCACTCGATCTCACTGCCGGGCTCGATGCCGTAGTGCTCGGCGATCGCCTTCGGGATGGTCACCTGGAGCTTACTGGTTACCCTTGCCACATCCTTACTTTAGCAAGGAAACCCTACCCGCGCGAGGCGGCCACTGCCGGATGTGGCGTACATCCGAAATGGACGAGCGAGGCGCCACGACCGGCACGCTCGACCGCCTCCTCGCGGCTGCCGCCGGTGGCGAGCACGGCGCCGGCCCGGTCGGAGCCGCGGCGGAGCGGCCCGAGCAGTGCGCCCGGCTCCCGGTAGACCCGAACCCAGACGACGCCCTCGACCGTCTCCGCCTCGTCGACTCCCGTCACCTCGACCAGCTCGCCCGGATCGGGGACGAGGAACCGAACGCATGCCCCGCCGGTCTGCTCCACCGGCCGGATCTGCTCGCCGTCGATCGCCTCGCCGATCGCGGCCGCGATCACGAGCCCGTTCAGGTCGACCCCGAGCGCGGCCCGGCAGAGCTCGGCGTCGTGGCCGCCGCCGAGGCGCGCGGCCAACTCGACCACGTACGCGCCGCGCTCGCCGACCACGACCTGCGTGTACGTCGGCCCCTCGCGGACGCCGACCGCCTCGGCCGCCGCCCGGGCCGCGGTCACGGCGGCGCCGGTCTCCTCCGGCGAGAGGGCGCTCGGCCACTCGTGCGCGAGCGCGACGCCGAAGGCGGGCGGCTCGGCGACGATCCGGTCGGTGACCGTCAGCGGCGTGAAGTCGCCGTCGCGCGACCATGCGTTCACCGTCACCTCGCGGCCTGGTACGAGCTCCTCGACCAGGACGGCGTTCGAGCGCGACTCGCCGAGTGCGAGCCGGAACGCGCCCTCGAGCTGTGCTTCCGTGCGGACGAGGACGAGGCCCTTCTGCCCCTGGCGATCGGGCGCCTTGACCACGCAGGGATACCCGAAGCCCGTTGCCGCGCCGGCCGCCTCCTCGACGGTGGCGCAGATCACGTGCCGGGGGTGGGGAACGCCCGCCTCGGCGAAGCGCTCGCGCTGCCGCGGCTTCGAGGTCGCGAGGACGGCGGTGGGCGGGTCGACCGGGTGCGGCAGCACGAGCCGCTCCGAGATACGGGCGGCGATCGCAACCGGCCAGTCGATCCCGGGCGCGACGATCCCGTCGACGCGCTCGGCGGTCGCGAGCCGGTCGATCTGGGGCTCGTCCTCGACCGAGATGATCGCCCGCCGGTCGGCGAAGCGGAAGCCGGGCGCGGACGGGTCGCGGTCGACGGCGATGACGAACAGCCCACGCTCGCGGGCCGCCTCGAGCAGTCCGAGCTGTCCGGCGCCCGCGCCTAGGACGAGTAGACGCTTTGCGTCCGCTGGAGGATTCCCCGCCACCACCCGTCATTGTCGCGATACCACTCGACGGTACGCGCCAGGCCTTCCTCGAAGGAGGTGCGGGCGTGCCAGCCGAGCAGCCGCTCGGCCTTGTCGGTGGAGCCGATGTGACGGTCGACCTGACCGAGCCGCTCGGGCACGTTCTGCTTCTGCGAGGCCGGCTTGCCGAGCACGTCGAGGACGGCGTCGGCGATCGCGGAGACCGAGATGTCGACGCCAGTGGCGACGTTGACCACCTCGCCGGCGAGCGCGTCGATGTCGGCGTCGATGACCGCCTCGATCGCCTCCGCGTCGTCGTCCACGAACAGCCAGTCGCGGCTGGCGTGGCCGTCGCCGTGGACGGTCAGCGGCTCGTCGCTCAGAGCCTGGGTGATGAAGCGCGGGATCACCTTCTCCGGGTGCTGCCGCGGCCCGTAGTTGTTGAACGGGCGAACGATCACAATCGGCAGGCCGTACGTGACGTAGTAGGAGTAGGCGAGCCGGTCGGCGCCCGCCTTCGTCGCCGCGTACGGGCTGCGCGGGTTCAGCGGGTGGGTCTCGTCCATCGGCGCGCACTCGGCGGTGCCGTACACCTCGCTGGACGAGATCAGGATGAAGCGCTCGACCGGCGTCTCGCGGATCGCGTCCAGCAGGATCTGCGTCCCCTCGACGTTCGTGGTCACGAACTCCGAGGCGCCCTCCTCGATCGACTTCTCGACGTGGGACTCGGCGGCAGCGTTGACGATCACGTCGACGCCGTCCACGACCTGGCGGACGAGCTCGCGGTCGCGGATGTCGCCGTGCACGAACGAGAGCCGCGGATGCGCCATCACGTCGGCGAGGTTCTCGAGGTTGCCCGCGTACGTGAGCGCGTCGAGCGAGACGACCTCGTACGGCGTCTCCGCCAGCAGGTGGCGGATGAACGTCGAGGAGATGAACCCCGCGCCGCCGGTGACGAGTACGCGCTTCACAGCTCGCGGTCGATCGTATAGAGCGGACGGCCGGAGACGTCCCGCTGGATGCGGCCGAGATACTCGCCGACGAGGGCGAGGATGAAGCCCTGGACGCCGAGGACGAACAGGATCGCGACGCCGCCGAAGAGCGGGCCCGGGAAGTTCGAGCGGTCGATCCAGTAGACGACGCCCCAGCAGCCGAGGGCGGTCGCGCCGAGCGTGCAGATCGTCCCCAGCGCGAGCCCGATCCACTGGATCGGCTGCGGCCAGAAACCGGCGAGGACGTGGAGGGCCGTGCGGACGAGCCGGAGCGGCGAGTAGCGAGACGCGCCGGCGCGCGCCGCGTGGCCGACGTCGACCTCGACCACGCTCGCGCCGGTCGAGAGGACGAGCGCCTTCGTGAACTTCTGCTTGCCGATCGCGTCGAGGACGGGCTCGATCGCCTCCCGGCGGTACGCGTTGAACGCGCAGCCGAAATCGGAGATCGCGACGCCGGTGAAGCGGCGGAGCATGCCGTTGATCAGCCGCGAGGGAAGCGTGCGACCCCACGAGTCGCGCCGGGCGGCGCGGCGGCCGCTGGCGACGTCCGCTCCCGCCTCGACCGCGGCGACGAGCCTCGGCAGGTCCTCCGGCGGGTTCTGGAGATCGCCGTCCATCGTCACGACGATCGCGCCGCGGGCGCGCGCAAGGCCGGCGTGCATCGCGGGATGCTGGCCGAAGTTCCGCTTCAGCCGGATCCCCCGGACGCGCTCGTCAGCCGCGTGCAGCCGCTCGACCACCTCGAACGAGCCGTCCGTCGACCCGTCGTCGACGAGGATCAGCTCGTAGTCGCGGCCCTCGAGCGCCACCGTCGTCCGCCGGTGGAGATCTTCGAGCGCGGCGCGCTCGTTGAAGACCGTGACGACGACGGAGAGCTCGGGCGCCGCCGCCGCTTCGTCGACCGGAACGAGCCTGGCCATCGCCCGCCGGACCCTACCGCAGTCCGGAAGCCCGTCAGGAAACCCCGTCTCGGCCCGGCCGCCGACGACACGTCTCAGCCGACCGCCTGTGGAGGGGTCGCCGCACTCTCGTGGCGGTGTCTGACACCGGGGACATGGCCGTTTCGCCAGGCGAAAGTGCTGCAAAACGCGCTCCTCCCGGCCCGCGCCACGTGCCGCCCCGGCGGTGTCTGACACCCAGCCAGGTCCCGAAGAGACGCGGCCGTGGGGGGCAGGGACAGGCCCCGGATCGAGACCTGCCCCTGCGAGACGGAGCGCTACGCGGCCTCGAGGGCCGGCTCGGCGGCCGGTGCGGGCGACTCTTGCGGCCGGCGGCGCCGCGGGATCGCCAGCGCGGCGAGGGCGGCGACGCCGACCAGCGCTGCGCCGACCCAGATCGCGGGGTTCATCCCGTTCACGAACGACTGCCCGGAGGCGTAGCCGCCGTAGTGGGAGAAGATCGAGGCGAGGACCGCGACGCCGAAGACGCCGCCGAGCTCCCGGATCGCGTTGTTCGCGCCCGAGGCCTGGCCCTCTTCCTGCGGCCGCACCGCAGAGAGGACGACGTTGGCGACCGGCGCGAAAAAGAGCGCCATCCCGATCCCCGAGATCACGAACGGCGCCACGAGCCGGTCGTAGGCGAGCGTCGGCGTCGTGATCGCCGCCATCCACCCGAGCCCGAGCGCCTGGAGCCCCAGCCCCGCCGCCATCAGCGGCCGCCCGCCGATCCGGTCGGAGAGCGCGCCGGCGATCGGAGCGACGAAGATCGGCATCGCCGTCCACGGCAGGATCCGCAGCCCGGAGCCGAACGGCGAATACCCCTGCACGGTCTGGAAGAACTGCGCCAGGAGGAAGATCGAGCCGAACATCCCGAAGAACATCAGGAGCGACGCGACGTTCGTCATCGCGAACGTCCGGTTGCGGAAGAACCGCATCGGCAGCATCGGCGTCTCCGTCCGCAGCTCCCAGAGCACGAACAGGACGACGAGCGCCGCCCCGGCCCCCAACGCAGCCACGATCTCGGGGCTCGTCCAGCCCTGGCCGTTGCCGCGCACCAGCCCCCAGACGACGCCGAGCAGCCCGGCGCTCGCGAGACCCAGGCCCGGCAGGTCGAGGCGGTCGGATGCTCCGCGCGTCTCGTCGAGGCGGCGCAGCGCGAGCGGGATCAGCACGATCCCGATCGGGACGTTGATCCAGAAGATCCACTGCCACGAGAGGCCGGAGACGACCGCGCCGCCGACGAGCGGGCCGAGCGCGACCGCGAGCCCGCCGATCCCGCCCCAGGCGCCGAGCGCGACGCCGCGCTTCTCGGCCGGCACCGCCGCCGACAGGATGGTCAGGGTCAGCGGCGTGATGATCGCGCCGCCGACGCCCTGCACCGCCCGCATCGCGACGAGCACGCCGATCGAGGGCGCGAGCGCCGCGCCCGCGGAGGCGAGCGTGAAGACGGCGAGGCCGACGGCGAACAGCCGCCGGCGTCCGAACCGGTCGCCGAGCGCCGCACCGGTCAGGAGGAGGACGGCGAACGTCAGGGTGTAGGCGTTGACCGTCCACTCGAGCCCCTCGATGCTCGCGTGCAGGTCCTTGCGCACGACCGGCAGCGCGGTCGTGACGACCAGGTTGTCGAGGGTGACCATCACGAGCGCCAGCGACGTGACCGCGAACGTCCACAGCGTCCTCGACCTCGGCGTCCCTCCTTTCATCTCATCTCCTCCTTTTCAGTAGTGACCGGTTACTCACAACCGTGGCGAAAAAAAATCCGCTACTCCATGCAGAACGAGACCAGCTTTTTCGCCCACGAGTCCTTCGCGTCCAGCAGGTCCATCGACGCGATCACGTTGATCAGCATCCCGCGGGCGAAGAACTGCGACAGCTCCTGGTCACCGACGCCCGAGACGCTCTGGACGTGGTGGACGAGGTCGCCGTAGCCGCGCCGCGCGACCGCGCAGACGTCGGGGTCGTCGCAGGCGGCGTACATCTGCATCTGCCCCCGCAGGCGATTCGGATTCGTCCGGATCAGCTCCCCGTACGCCTCCCCCATCGCTTCGAGCGCCTCGTGGCCGCTCTTGCCCTCGGCCCCCCGCTGGAACGTCTCCAGCGTCTCCCGCAGGCAGCGCTCGGTCGAGGCGAGGAAGAGATCCTTCTTCGTCCCGAACAGGCGGAAGAGGTAAGGCTGCGAGATGCCGGCCTTGCGGGCGATCTCGTCGGTCGAGGCCCCGGAGAGCCCGTGCTCGGCGAAGACGTCGAGCGCGGCGTCGAGCACCTGCTCGCGCCGCTCCTCGGCGGTCTTGCGCTCGGTCGTCGTCGCCATCACGGTTTGGAAGTTATCACTTACTCACAACTTCCGTCAAGACCGCGGCGACCCGGTCGAGCTCGGACTCGCCGAGCCTCGAGTGCAGCGGCAGCGCGAGTGCCCGCTCGAAGCAGGCGTCCGCGCCCGGGAACGACCCCTGGTCGCGGTAGGCGCCGAGCCGGTGGAGCGCGTAGGTGCCGATCTGGCACTGGATCCCCTCCGCGCGCAGCGCCGCCATCGCCTCGTCGCGGCAATCGAGCAGGATCACGTACGCCTGCCAGCCGTGCCGGTCGCCCTCGTCGACCGACGGCAGCGTCACCGGCAGCCCGGCCAGCCGCTCGGCGTAGCCGGCCGCCACCCGCTCGCGCGCGGCGAGCAGCTCCTCCAGCCGCCGCACCTGCGGCGTCCCGATCGCGCAGAGGATGTCCGGGATCCGGTAGTTGAACGCCCCCGCGGGCATGTCGTCGTAGCGGTCGGACGGGCTCCAGCCGTGGTGGCGGAGCGAGCGCACGCGCTCGGCGCGGCCGGGGTCGTCGGTCGTCACCGCGCCGCCCTCGCCGGTGGTGACGATCTTGCGTGGGTGAAACGAGAGGCAGCCCGCCGCCCCCAGGCTCCCGCAGGCCCGGCCCCGCCGCCGCGCTCCGAGCGCGCCCGCCGCGTCCTCGATCAGCGGCAGGTCGGGCAGCTCCTCCAGCCGGGCCGGCCGCCCGAACAGGTGAACCGGCAGGATCGCCTTCGTCCGCGGCCCGACCTCGACGCGGGCCGGGTCGACGTTGCAGGTCTCGGGGTCGACGTCGATCAGCACCGGCCGCGCGCCCGCGAGCGCGACGACGTTCGCCGTCGCCGGAAACGTGTAGGCGGGAACGAGCACCTCGTCGCCGGGCCCGATTCCGAGCGCGAGCACGGCCAGGTGGAGCGCGGCCGTCCCGGACGAGACGGCGACCGCGTGCTCGACCTCGCACGCCCGCGCCAGCTCCGCCTCGAAGTCGGCGACCCGGGCGCCCATGGTCAGCATCCCGCTCTCGAGCACCTCCGCGACGGCGGCCGCCTCCTCGGCGCCGACGTCGGGCCAGGCTAGACGGATCACCGCGGGGGAACCCGTGGTTCCCCCGCGAGCCCCTTCTCGATCACGTAGTCGCCACCGCTGCGTTCGCGCGGTACCACGCGATCGTCCTCTCGAGGCCGTCGTCGAGCTCGACCTTCGCCTCGAAGCCGAGCAGGGTGCGGGCCTTGTCGACGTTCGGGATGCGGAGCTCGACGTCGAGGTAGTGGAGCGGCTGGAAGACGATCTCGCCGGAGCAGCCGGACAGCGTCTTGATCCGGCGCGCGAGGTCGTAGATCGTCACCGCCGAGCGGGCGTTGCCGATGTTGAAGCTCTCGCCGACCGCGTTCTGATGCTCGAGCGCGAGCAGCAGCCCGTCGACCATGTCGGAGACGTAGCACCACGCCCGGATCTGCGAGCCGTCGCCGTGGATCGTCAGGTCGCGGCCGGCGAGCGCCGCCTCGATGAACGCCCGGATCGCGCCCCCGCCGATCTGGCCCGGCCCGTAGACGTTGAACGGCCGGACGGAGACGGTCGGCAGGCCGTGCTCCCGGTGGTACGCGTGGGCCATGTGCTCGCCGGCGAGCTTCGAGACCGCGTACGTCCAGCGCGCCTCGCCGACCGAGCCCTGCGTGGTCACGCTCTGCTCGTCCACGCGGAAGGCGTACGTGCCGAACACCTCGCTGGTCGAGAACTCGATCAGCCGCTCGAGCGTGTCCTTCGTCTCGAGCGCCGCCTCGAGCACGTTGTAGGTGCCGATCAGGTTCACGCGCATCGTCCGCACCGGGCTCTCCAGCACCGTGTCGACGCCGGCGATCGCCGCCGCGTGGACGAGGTGGGTGACGCCCTGCGCGAGCGACCGCACCGCGTCGGCGTCGAGCACGTCGGCCTGGACGAAGGTGAAGTTCGGGTGGTCGGCGAGCTCGGTGCCGCTGAGCGAGTCGCGGTGGAGGTTGTCCATGGCGACGATCTCGTTGTCGTCGACGAGCTCGCGGGCGAGCGTGGTGCCGATGAAACCGGCGCCGCCGGTGATCAGGATGCGTTTCCCCTTGAGCATTCGCGAATCGAGTCTAGTCTGAGGTCATGCTCGTCGCCGTGGTCGCGCTGCTGCTCGGGGGCTCGCCGTCCGCCGACCTGCGGATCACCGTCTGGCCGCAGGGCCGCGACCATCCCGCCCGGACGAGGACGCTCCGCTGCGCCCCAACCCGCGGCTCGCTGCCCCGCGCGGCGGCGGCGTGCCGGCGGCTGAACGCGTTCGCCGACAACCCGTTCGCGCCGACGCCCCCGGGAACGGCCTGCTCGCAGATCTACGGAGGCCCCCAGGAGGCGCTGGTTCAAGGGCGGTTCCGGGGCCGGCGCGTCTGGGCACGCTTCACCCGGCGGGACGGCTGCGCGATCGCGCGCTGGCAGCGGATCGCCTTCCTGTTCGCCGGGTAGCGCGCCGCGTCCGACGAGTACCATCCGCGCGCGAGTGCAAACAGTTCTCTTCGTCGGCGCCGGGCGCCATCAGAGGCGGGCGATCCTGCGGGCGAAGCAGCTAGGGCTGCGCGTGGTCGCCGTGGACAGGAATCCGGACGCGCCCGGAGCCGCTCATGCCGACGAGTTCGAGATCGCCGATTTCACCGACCTCGCGAGCGTGATCGAGATCGGCCGGCGGCACCGTGCCGACGGCGTGCTCACCGTTGCCGCCGACCGCGCGGTGCCGGTCGTCGCGTCGGTCGCCGAGGAGCTCGGCCTGCCCGGAATCGGGCGGGAGACCGCGCATCTGATGACGCACAAGATCGCGATGCGCCGGCGGCTCGCCGAGGGCGGCGTGCCGCAGCCGAGATTCGCGGCGGTGCGGGTCCGCCGCGAGGCCGCTTCGGCCGGCGAGGCGGTCGGCTTCCCGGCGGTGCTCAAGCCCGCCGACTCCGGCGGTCAGCGAGGCCTGTTCATGCTCCCGTCCGCCGACGACCTCGAGCGCCATCTGCACGCGACCCTCGCCGAGTCGCCGGGCGGCGAGGCGATCGTCGAGCAGTTCGTCGACGGGCTGGAGTTGAACGGCCTGGTCGTGGCGCGCGGCGGCGAGCCCTACCCGCTCCTGCTCTCCGACCGGCTGCGGCCGCGGGGCGAGGGGTTCGGCGTCGGCTGGATCCACTCGTATCCGTCGAGGTTGTTCGGGGACACGCTCGAGGAGGCCGAACGCGTGGCGATGCGGGCGGTGCGTACCCTCGGGCTGCGCGACGGGATCGCCTTCCCGCAGCTGATCGTCCACGACGGAAAGGTGGTCGTGGTCGAGATCGCGGCGCGGATCCCGGGCGGCCAGATGGCCGATCTCGCCTTCCAGGCGCTCGGCGTCGATCTGGTCGAGATCGCTCTCCGCCAGGCGCTCGGCGAGGACATCCCCGACCACCTCGTCGTCCCGAAGCAGTCGCGCCCGACCGCGATCCGCTTCCTGACCGCCCGCCCCGGACCACTGCCGGCCGGGAAGGTGACGAAGGTGAGCGGTCTCGACCGCGTGCTGCGCGCGCCGGGAGTCGTCCAGGCGGACGTCTTCCTCGAGGTCGGCGAGACGGTCCGGCCGGTCCGCACCGACGCCGACCGGCGCGGCTACGTGATCGCGACCGGCCAGACGAACGTGCAGGCGCTGGAGCGCGCCGAGGCCGCCTCCCGCCTCCTCTACGTGGAGACCGAGTGACGAGCTGCCCGTTCGACCTCGAGCACTACCGGGAGCTGCTGGAGTCGGCGAAGGCCGGCGGCTACCGGTTCGCGTTCTTCGACCGCGAGCCGCAGGCGGGCGACGTCCTGCTCCGGCACGACATCGACCTCTCCCTCGACGCGGCCCTCCGGATGGCCGAGCTGGAGGCCGACGCGGAGGCGGGAGCCACCTACCTGCTGATGACGCGCAGCGGCTTCTACAACCTCGCCTCGCCCGAGGGCGACGCGGCGATCGAGCGGCTGCGTGCGCTCGGCCACCGGGTCGGCCTGCACGCGGTGTGGCCCCACGTCGACGACGACGAGCGCTTCGACGACATCGTCGCCTGGCACAACCCGGATCCGGAGTACATGCGCGACCCGATCGAAGGGCGCGTGAACCCGATGGAGTCCCCGTGGGCCGACGTCTACCGGTCAGACTCGAACCAGCATTGGCGGAGCGGCTGCCCGCACGAGGAGCTCCGCGCCGGCGCGCTCGAGCGGATCCAGCTGCTCACGCACCCCGAGATCTGGGTATACCCGGGCGAGACGATGCGCGAGACGATGCTTGCGATGCTGGCCGCCGAGCGCGAACGGCGGGTCACCCAACTGGCGGCAGACAGGATCGACCTGAGCTGACGACCAGGCCGATTACGGTCCTCGTCGCAGCCTGCGGCTCGCCGGGTGCAGCCGCGCTCTTCCGGGCGCTGCGCGAGAACGGCGAACGCGAGGTGCGGCTCGTCGGCGTCGACATGGCCGAGGAGGTGATCGGGCGGCACCTGGCCGACGCGTTCCACCGCGTCCCGCCCGGCGGAGACCCCGGCTACGCGGACGCCGTGCTGGAGGTCTGTCGCGACGAAAGCGTCGACGTCGTCCTGCCGCAGTCCTCGTACGACCTGCTCCCGCTCGCCGAGGCCCGCGAGCGCTTCGAGGACATCGCCGTGCTCGTCGCCTCGCCGGAAGCGATCCGCTGCGCCAACGACAAGGCCGACTCGTATGCCCTGCTCGACCGGATCGGCGTCCGCGGCCCGGCCTGGCGCCGCGTCTCCGGCGCCGAGGCGGTCACCGGCGCGGTGCGCGAGCTCGGCTATCCGGAGGTCGACGTGTGCGTCAAGCCGATCGTCTCGTCCGGCTCGCGCGGGTTCCGGGTGATCTCGGCGTCGGCCGACCGCTCGGAGCAGCTGCTCACGAACCGGCCGACCATGGCCGAGGCTCTGCGCCTCGACGACCTGCTCGAGCTGCTCGGCGACGATCCGACCGAGCTGCTCGTGATGGAGCTGGCGACCGGCAAGGAGCGGACGATCGACGGCATCGCCGCCGGCGGCCGGATCCTGCTCGGCCACCCGAAGACGCGCGAGGCGATGCGGGCCGGGCTGGCGATGTACTTCGAGACGCTCGACGACCCCGGGCTGATGGAGACGGCCGCGCGGATCGTCGCCGCGCTCGAGCTCGACCACTTCTTCAACATCCAGCTCGTCGGCGACTGCGTGATCGAGATCAACCCGCGGATCTCGACGATCGTCTACCAGGAGGACCTGAACATCCCGTACCTCGGGGTCAAGCACGCGCTCGGCGAGATCTCGGCGGAGGAGCTCCGCGCGCTCGCCGCGCGCGTGCGGCCGACGCGGCGCGCGCTTCGCTACTTCGACCAGGTCGAGTGGGACGCATAGCCGCTCAGGCGGCGATCGGGTTGACCCACTCGACCTCGCGGAAGCGGGCGAAGTCGGTGTCGGCGGAGTAGATCGTCAGACCGTGCTCGATCGCGAGGGCGGCAAGCTGGGCGTCGGGAATCAGATTGGCTCGCAGCTGGTAGGTAACGGATGAGCGAGCCGAGCACTTGCGCATGGCCGCTGGTCGGCTCGGGGATCCAGGTCACGTCGACCGCCAGCCAATCCTCCACCTGACCCCAAGCCTGCTCGGGGGAGAGAGGCCTTTCCCAGACGCGAGGGCTGGTCGCCACCCGCAGGAACGCTCCGAGAACAAGCCACGGCAGCGCAACCCGCCGCATGCCTCGGAGTTGCTCGGCGAGCCAGTCAGCCGCAGCAGCGTGGAATGCACTGGACTCATCGGTCGCGAACAGGAGGATGTTCGCGTCGACGAGCATCAGCGCCAGAGCGGGCCTTCGGCGATCTCGATCGCCTCGGCGACGTCGGTGACGTCGATCAGCATCCCCATTGGATACGTGCGCTGCTTGAACGGCTTTCGGGCGGGACGCGGCGCGGCCAGGCCGTCCCGGATCAGCTCGTTCACGGCCTCGCTGAGCCCGAGCGACCGCTCGTGTCGGAGCTTCTTGATCGCGGCGGCGACGTCGTCGTCGAAGGTGACCGTGGTCCGCATGATCTCACTCTAGCATCAAGATGTGCTAGCACGCGCATCATGATGTCCAGATCAGCCATGGCCGCTGCTGCCGGCCCGCTTCAATGTGCACGTGCCGCGCGCCGTCGACGCAGTTCTTGCTCCGTCCCGAACCCCCACCCGCCCAAGGGGAGAAAACCGGCGGGGCGGACGCTACCGCCTCCGGGACACCGGATTCCCACGCCGAGGTGGACCCGGAGTAGCAAGAGCGTGACGAGTTCCCCCCAACCGCACGCCGGCCGGCCGCTGCGCGTCACCCACTGTCCCGTCAACACCGCCGGCGTCCCTTGGCAGAACGTGCTCGCCCAGCGGCGCAAGGGCGTCGACGCGCGGCTCGTCGTCTTCGAGCGGTACAAGCTCCACTCCGAGGCCGACGTCGACCTCGACCGCCGCGGCGGATTCGCCCGCCGGCAGCTGACCCAGTGGCGCGCGCTCGCGCGCTTTCTCCCGCAGACCGACGTCTTCCACTTCTACTTCGGCCTCACGCTCGTGCCGAAGTCGCTCCAGTTCCCGATCCTGCGCGCGACCGGGAAGCGCTCGGTGATGCACTTCCTCGGCACCGACATCCGCGGCAAGTCGCCGGCGGAGCTGGCCTGGGCGGCCAAAGCAGGCGCCCGGATCGTCGGCTCCTGCGACGCGCGCCGCTGGGTGCCCGACGCCGAGGTCGTCCCGCCCGGGATCGACCTCGGCGAGTACACCCCCGCGCCGCCCACCGACCGACGCAGACCCACCGTCCTCCACGCCCCCTCCAGCCGCCGCCGCAAGGGCACCGAGCACGTGGTCGCAGCGTGCGCGCAGCTCCCCGTCGACCTCGTCATCGTCGAGGGGCTCCACCACGACGAGGCCCGCAAGCGCTACGCCGAGGCCGACATCGTCGTCGACCAGCTGAACTCGGGGTGGTACGGCCTGTTCGCGATCGAGGCGATGGCGCTCGGCAAGCCCGTCGTCACGTACCTGCACGAGGAGGGAGTCGCACTCACCGAGCAGGCGTTCGACACCACCCTCCCGATCGTCTCCGCCACCGCCGACACCCTGATCGAGCGCCTGCGCCCGCTCGTCGAGGACGCCCGAGCACCGCCGCCGCGTCGGCGCCGCGAGCCGCGCGTACGTCGAGCAGGTCCACGACATCGACCGCATCGCCGACCGCCTGCTCGACATCTACGCTCGGCTGTAAGCATGGCCCTGAGCTCCCAGGTCAAGCGGCTCGGCAGGCACACCGCCGTCTACGGCCTCGGCGGGCTCGTCTCGCGCATCCTCGCCGTCCTCCTCCTCCCGCTCTACACGCACTACCTCGGCCCGCGCGGCTTCGGGAAGATCGAGACGATCGTCGCGCTGACGACGGTGCTCGTGATCGTCCTCCGGCTCGGGATCTCGGCCGCGTTCTTCCGCTTCTACTTCGACTCCGACGACGAGGCGCACCGCGTGCTCGTCGTCCGCACCTCGTTCTGGTTCACGATGACGATGGCGACCGCGGGCCTGATCGTCGGCGCCGTCCTCGCCACCCCGATCGCCCACGGCCTCAGGCTCGGCGACGATCCGTGGCTCGTCCGCGCCGCCTTCGTCGGCCTCTGGGCGCAGATGAACTACGAGCAGCTGACCTCGCTCTTCCGGGTCGAGGAGCGCTCGACGCAGTTCGTGCTCGCGAGCGTCGCGAACGTGCTGATCACGGTCGGGGTCACCGTCCTGCTCGTCGTCGGCCTGCACAAGGGGGCGACCGGCGCCGTGGTCGGGAACTTCATCGGCACGCTCTGCATCTACCTGGTGCTGCTCGGCTACCGCCGCTACCAGCTCGGGCTCGAGTTCTCACGCGACCTGTTCCGGCAGATGAACCGCTTCGGCCTGCCGCTCGTCCCCTCCGCGCTCGCGCTCTGGGCGATCAACTTCATCGACCGGATCTTCATCGCGCAGTACAAGGGCCAGGCCGAGGTCGGCGTCTACTCGGTCGCGGTGCGGATCTCCTCGGCGATCGTCTTCCTGATGATCGCGTTCCGCCTCGCCTGGCCCGCGTTCGCGTACTCGATCGACGACGACCGCGAGGCGCGGCGGACGTACTCCTTCGTCCTCACCTACCTCCTGTTCGTCTGCTCGTGGGTCGCGCTCGCGCTCGGCGTGCTCGCCCCCTGGCTGGTCGAGCTGCTCGCGCGCGGCCCCGGCTTCCACCGGGCCGCGAACGCGGTCGCCCTGCTCTCGTTCGCGAGCGCGGCCTACGCCGGCTACACGGTGGTCGCGATCGGGATCGGCCGCGCGCGGCAGACGCAGTTCAACTGGGTCGTCTCCGGCATCGCCGCGGTCGTGAACATCGGCCTCAACTTCGCGCTGATCCCGCCCTACGGGATGATCGGCGCGGCCGTCTCGACCGCCGCCGCCTACCTCACGCTCTTCCTCGGGATGGTGCTGAACTCGCACCGCGTCTACCCGGTCGACTACCAGTGGCGGCGCGTGCTGATCCTGTTCGGAACCGCGATCGGGCTGACCGTGCTCGGCAGCGTCCTCGACGTCCCGCTCGGCGTCGCGATCGCGATCGCGCTCGCCTACCCGCTCGTGCTGCTACCGCTGGGCTTCTACCTGCCCGCGGAGCGCCGCCGCTTCCGCGCCCTCTTCGGCGCCTCCGCCTGACCGGCGCACGACCAGGTTGCCGAGCACGAGCACGTCCATCCGCGTCTTCTGGAACGTCTCGACCGCCTGCTGCGGGGTCATCACGATCGGCTCGTTCTCGTTGAACGACGTGTTCAGCACGATCGGGACGCCGGTCTGCCGCTCGAACTCCTTGATCAGCCGGTAGTAGCGCGGCGACGCCTCCCGGGTGACGGTCTGGAGGCGTCCCGTGTCGTCGACGTGGTTGACCGCCGGGATCTGCTCGCGCCGGTCCGGCAGCGTCTCGTAGACGAGCACCATGTACGGCGAGGTGTAGTCCTGGTCGTACCAGTCTCCGGTCGCCTCGGCGAGGACAGACGGCGCGAACGGCCGGAACGGCTCGCGGTGCTTGATCCGGGCGTTGAGGATGTCCTTCATGTCGGGCCGGCGCGGGTCGGCGACGATCGAGCGGTTCCCGAGCGCGCGCGGGCCGAACTCCATCCGGCCCTGGAACCAGCCGACCACGTCGCCGGCCGCGATCCGCTCGGCGACGGCGGGGAAGAGCTCGTCGTCGTCGAGCGCCTTCCCCTCGAGCCCGGCGGCGCCGAGCGCGGCCTCGTAGTCGGCGGCCGAGTACTCCGGTCCCCAGTAGGCGTGCTCCATCACGAACGACCGCGGGTTGCCGAGCTCCTGGTGCCAGACGTGGAAGGCGGCGCCGACCGCGATCCCGGAGTCGCCGGCGGCCGGCTGCACGAAGACGTCCTCGAACGGCGTCTCCGGCCGGATGCGGCCGTTCGCGACCGCGTTCAGGGCGACGCCGCCGGCGAGGCAGATCCGCGGGATCTTCGTCCGCTCCCAGAGCGCCCGGACGATGTGCAGGTACGCCTCCTCGAGCATCGCCTGGAGCGACGCGGCGACGTCCTCGTGCTCGGAGGTGAGCTCGGTGCGCGGCTCGCGCGGCGGCCCGAACGCCTCCACCATCCGCTCGGAGAAGAGCCGCCCGATCGCGGGCGTGCCCTCGTCCCACGTCATCTCGACGCCTTCCTTGTCGTGCACGAACCAGTCGAGGCCGAGCTCGAAGGTGTCGCCCTTCGGCCTGACGATCTGCCGCATCTCGTCGAGGAACCGCGGCGTCCCGTACGGGGCGAGGCCCATCACCTTGCCCTCGTCGCCGTACTTCGGGAAGCCGAGCCACTGCGTGACCGCCGTGTAGAAGATCCCGAGCGAGTGCGGGAAGAGCACGCGCTCCAGCACCTCGAACGTCGCGCCGCGGCCCTCGGCGAGCATCGTCGAGGCGAAGTCGCCGAAGCCGTCCACGGAGAGGATCGCGGCGTCCTCGAACGGTGAGACGAAGAACGCGCTGGCGACGTGCGCCTGGTGGTGCTCGACGTTGTGCAGCGCGGCGCGCACCTCGCCGCCGAGGGCGGCCTCGAGCTCCGCCTTCACGTCGCGGACGCGCGCGGCGTTCTGGAGCCGCGCCTTCACGTAGCGCGGGCTGGCGCCGTGCAGCAGCGTCCGCAGGACCTTGTGCCCGATGTTGGCGCGCGGATCGCGGCCGATCGCGACGTGGTCGAGGTCCCCCGCCGAGAGGCCGGCGTCCGCGAGACACCAGGCGGCCGCCTGCGCCGGGAAGCCGGCGCAGTGCTTGACGCGGTTGAAGCGTTCCTCCTCGGCGGCGGCGACGAGCTCGCCATCGACGACGAGCGCGGCGGCGGCGTCGCCGTGGTACGCGTTCAGTCCGAGGATCGCGGTCAAGACGAACGATTCTATGTCCGGGCCATTGGCGGCACCGCGGCTGGTGGGACCCGTCCGTTTTGGACATATCTGGTGAAAAGTGTCAAAGATCGAAGAATCTCTGCTATTCTTCTGGCGTGCAGCTGATCACGGTCAGCGCAAAGCAGGTGCGGCTGCCGCCCGAGGCGGTCGAGGCGCTCGCGTCGGGTGAGGCCGTCGGCGTCACCAAGTACGGAAAGCGGCGCGCGGTCGTCCTCAGCGACGAGGATTTCGCCCTCGTCGAGCCGCTCCTCGACCTCTTGAAGCGAGGCGCTTCGATGCCGGCGGAGATGACGATGACGGCCGACGACATCGTGCTCGAGCGGGACCTCGCGTCGGATCGGGAGTCCTCTGCGCAGGAGGACGAGTTGATCGAGCGCGCGTTGCAGTCGACGACCGCCTGACCGGTGCCGATCGACTCGAAGGCGCTGCGGCGCGGCCGGATCTGCCTGGCCGTCTTCCCGTTCGCGCCCTCGTTCCCGCTCGCCCTGGAAGACGGTACGACGCTCACGTCCGTCGAGGACTGGGCGCGCAACCTGAGGGGCAGGCCCGGCCGGGTCGTCACCGAGACTCGATTGCGCCCGATCCTGCTGCTGCACGACCGCACACGCCCCGAACACGGGGACGTCGTCTGCCTCCGGATCAATACCGTCAAGCCTGCGCATCGGGCGGACGCGACCACCTGGCAGAAGATCGAAGAGGGCGAGCACCCGTTCTTCTTCCACCTGCCCGCGACGATCGCTCGGTACCAGCTGCGCGCGGACTCGGTGATTGCGCTCACGTCGATCGGAGCAGTCCACCGCTCTGCGATCCTGGCCGCGACGGGCGGCGAGCTCAGTGCGCGCGAGATGGAACAGGTCGGCGCCAAGCTCGTGCGTGCTCTCGACATCGACCTGGCGCCCTGGATCGCCGAGCAGGCGAACGAGTTGCTTGCGCGAGCCGGAATCAAGCTGCCCGCCGAGCGCTGATCCGCCGGCTCTTAGCCGCCTCTCAGGTTCCTCTCACAGACGGCTCAGATCATGCTGATGACCTGTCGGTGCACACGCACCGAAAGGAAAGGCACACATGGCTCGCATCCTTGCCCTCTCCGCCGCGGTTCTCGCTGCCGCCGCCCTCGGGGTCGGCTCGTACGCGGCGTTCTCGAACGGCGGCGGCACCATGACCGTCGTCCGCGAGGTGACCGTGCCGGGCACGACCGCCACCACGACCGCCACCCCCGGCACGACGCCGACCGTCGCGTCGGCGACCGGCTCCGTCACCGACGTCTACAACCGCGCCTACAAGGGCGTGGTCGAGATCACGGTCACCGAGACGACGCAGTCCTTCCCGTTTGGCAACCAGCAGGCGCAGGCTCAGGGGTCGGGCTTCGTCTACGACGCCAACGGCCACGTGATCACGAACGAGCACGTCGTCGACGGCGCGAGCTCGGCGTCGGTCCGCTTCTGGAACGGCGCCACCTACAAGGCGACCGTCGTCGGCACCGACCCGTCGACCGACGTCGCCGTGCTGAAGGTGAACGCACCCGCCTCGGTCATCCACCCGCTGACGCTCGGCGACTCGTCGAAGCTCCAGGTCGGCCAGGGCGTCGTCGCGATCGGGAGCCCGTTCGGGCTCGAGAACACGGTCACGGCCGGCATCGTCAGCGCCCTGAACCGCTCGATGACCGCGCCGAACAACTACACGATCGCCAACTCGATCCAGACCGACGCGGCGATCAACCACGGCAACTCGGGCGGCCCGCTGCTCGACCTCTCCGGCGACGTGATCGGGATCACGGCGCAGATCAAGAGCGACTCGGGCGGCAACGACGGCGTCGGCTTCGCCGTCCCGTCGAACACGGTGCGCTCGATCGCCTCCCAGCTGCTCTCGACCGGCAGCGTGCAGCACGCCTACCTCGGCGTCGCGATCGCGACCGGCCAGAACGGCGTCCGGCTGACCCAGGTGCGCACCGGCACCCCCGCCGACAGCGCCGGGCTGCAGACGGGCGACGTGGTCACGGCGGTCGGCGGCACCCGGGTGCACGACGCGACCGACCTGTCGAGCGCGATCGACGCCCACAAGCCCGGCGACCGGATCACGCTGACGTACCTGCGGAACGGCTCGTCGCACACGGTGACGGTCACGCTCGGCACGCGGCCGTCGTAGCCCGAAGAGCCGGGCCTCGAAACGTGGCGAGGGCCGGGAGCTACCCGGCCCTCGCGTTCCTCCCCCTACGTCTGGTGCTCGCTGGGGAAACCGATCACCTCAGCGGGGGATCCTGTGAGACTGCTCAGCCCTTCGGCTTCGGCTTCGGCTTGGGCTTCGGCGTGACCGGCGCCTTGCCGGTCTTCTGGCACTTCTTGTTCGCCGCCAACTGGGCCTTGTTCACCTTCTTCAGGCACGCCTTCTTGCCCTTGCACGCCTTCTTCTTGGTGACGTACTGAGCCAGGCCGGGTTCGACGGAGACCTCGATCCCAGGATGTCGTCCCGGGGGGAGGAGATTCTCCACGGTCATGTCGAATTCGAGGAAATATCCGGAGGAGTTGCTGCAGCGGGGCGTGCGGAAAGGCGCTCCGCCGGGCTGGCGAGCAGGCGCCGCGCTGCCGGGGTGCAACGGTTGATGCGCGACAACGGGATCCGGGGGCGAAGCGGCGCGGGAAACCGTGGCGGACGACGAAGGCCGACCCGCAGGCGCAGCGGCGGCCCGACCTCGTGCGGCGCGACTTCACGGCGTCGCGGCCGAACCAGCTCTGGGTCGCCGATCTCTCCTACCTGCGCTGCTGGGAAGGGCTCGTCTTCTTCGCGTTCATCATCGATGCGTTCAGCCGGATGGTCGTCGGCTGGCAGCTGGCGACGCACATACGCACCGACTTGGTGCTCGCCGCGCTCAAGATGGCGCTCGGCCTGCGCGGAGCGGGGCGGGCAAGCTCTTGGCTGGGGGCGACTGGCTCCGACCCCATCGGATAAGCACCTTTGGGCCTCCACGTCTACCGTCTTCTCGCGGCGCGCAAGATGCTGATCACGCTCCCAGCATCGTGGCTGTCGTCACGTGTCGGTCAGCAATTGCGTGTGCGAGACCGCACTTGCTGGTCAAGTGCCCGAAATGACTCTTTTGCAGCATCTTTCGACCCTAGGAATTCTCGGGAAAAGTTGCTACTAAGCCCGTCGTCGTCAGGCGACGACGCGGTACACCTGGAAGACCTCAGCGTACTCGCGGTTCACGTTGATGCCGTGGGTGCGGGCGACGTTCCAGATGTAGTCGGGGTCGGCGTAGCGGCGGTGCTGCTGCGAGGCGTACTTCGCCAGCGCGGCCACCTTCCGCTCGACGTGGTGTTGCTCCAGCACCGAGTACCACTGGTACGCGAAGTCGAAGTTGTTCCAGGGGATCTCGTAACCGAGGATCGTCGTCCGCTTGAACGCCCGCAGGCCTTCGGCGGCGACCACCTGGTGGTCCTGGTGGACGTCGTGGAGGCTGGGCTGGAAGACGGCGTCGGGTCGCCAGTCCTCCCAGAGGGCGATCAGGAGCTCGAGGATGTCCTGGCGGCGGTCAGGGAAGGTGCGCACCTCGAAGTCGTGGACGGTCAGGTTCGCCTCGGGGATGCCGAGCTCGGCGGTCGCCTCTTTGACCTCGCGGGCGAGCGTGTCGGGCGGGAAGCCCTCCGGCAGCGACTTGGTCGCGATCGAGAAGGCGACGTAGCGGACGTCGGCGCCGGTCTCGACCAGGCGCGCCATCGTCCCGCCGCAGCCGAACTCGCCGTCGTCGGTGTGCGGGGCGAGCACGAGCACCCGCTCCCAGGTCTCGATCACGCTGTCACCTTCGCTTCCGCGGCGGACGGTTCCTTCGCGGGGGCGGCGGCGATCGGGCGGCGGAGCGGCAGGCGGGCGCAGAGCGCGGTCAGGCCGAGCAGGCTCCAGAGCACCGGATCCTCGAAGAACGAGTCGTAGAAGAGGCTGTGCAGGGCGATCGCGGCGATCCCGGCCGCGATCGCCAGGCAGGAGCGGCCCTTGAACGACGAGCCGGCACGCCGGATCGTCACGAACAGCGCCGCGGCGACGAGCCAGACGAGCAGGATCAGGCCCGGGATGCCCGTCTCGGCGGCGACCGTCACCGGCGTGTCGTGCGACGCCGCCTTCTTCGGCTCCGCCCCCTTCAGGCCGACGCGGTCGGCGTACGCGCGCTTGAAGCCGCCGATCCCGACCCCCAGCACCGGATGGTGGAGGGCGATCTTGCTGCCCTGGGTGACCAGCTTCGCGCGGCCGCTCGAGGCCTTGTTCAGGCCGGTGCCCGACTCCTGGAGCAGCGAGTGGCGGATGTGCGGCGTCCCGAGGGCGACGGCGGCGATCACGGCCGACACGATGCCGAGCGCGACCGCCGCGCGCCAGCGCCAGCGGAAGCCGGCGACGACCGCGGTCCCGACCATCAGCGCGGCGAAGCTCGACTGCGAGTACGAGAACAGCAGCCCGGGCCAGATCGCGAGGATCGCCGCGCCGGACGCGTAGGCGAAGCGCCGGTCGCGGTCGTAGAGGGCGAGCACGAGCGCGGCCAGGATCGCGACGACGAGGAAGCGGCCGTAGACGGACGGGTCCCAGAACACCGAGTTGACGCGGTAGAACGGCGCGTACGCGTTCCCGACGATCACCTTCGGGTTCCAGAAGACGTCGCGGGTCGCGTACTGGTACATGCCGATCGCGGCGAAGGCGACCGCCATCAGCACGATCTGCGCGTAGAGGAGCGAGAGCCAGCGGCGGTTCCAGGCAAGCCGGGCGAGCGAGAGGGCGAGCAGGCCGAAGGGCAGCCAGAACGCAAGCAGCGCGATCGCGCCCTCGTGCAGGTCCTTCGTCCAGGCCAGGCTGAGGCCGCTCCAGCCGATCAGCAGGCCGAGCGGCCAGGCGAGCGGGCCGAGCTCGCGCGTGCGGCCGTCGCCGCGGAGGAGCTCCCAGCCGAGCAGCGCGGCCGCGCCGGCGACCACCGCGTACAGCGGGACGAGCAGGTTCGCGTCGGTCGAGCCGACGTGCACCGGGATCCGCGCGGGCGCGCAGGCGAGCGCCGACACGGCGATCAGCCACGGCCAGAGCCGGTAGATCGCCCCGAGCGCGACCGCTCCGATCGCGCCGACGACCGCGGCGGCGGCGTAGACCTTCGTATGGCCGCTCGGGGCGACGTACGCGGCCAGGAACGCGCAGCCGACCACCCAGGCGGCGAGGCCGGCGATCCTCAGGTCGCGCCGCATGCCGAGATAGAGCGCGGCAAGGCCGGCGGCGGCGAGCGGGCCGCCCACATGGGCGAGCGCAGTCGTCACCCTCGCGGCTCCACGATCACGACCGCCCGGGCGCTGTGGTCGCCGACGGTGACGACGAGCGGGACGCGGCCCGCCTTCGCGCGGGCACGGAGGACGAGCAGGCCGGGTTTGCCGGTGCCGTGCTTCGCGCCCAGCCGCCAGTGGAACGGCGCGTCGGCGGAGACGTTCACGCCGAAGCGGGTGTTCGCCCGGGCCTTGATCTGGTTCCGCGCTAGCTGCACGTAGCGGAGGACGACCTCGACCGGCTTCGTCGGCACGGCGTCGTTTCCGGCCGGATCCTCGGCGCCCAGCCGCAGGAGATGCGGGCCCGGGCGGAGCAGCTTGCCGTGCACCTTGCCGTTCCAGGCGATCGTCCCCTTGGTCGCCTTGGTGCGCGTGAAGACGATCTGCGTGCCGTCGACGAACAGGATCGCGTGCGCCCGCTCGGAGAGCCGGTAGCGGAGGGCGACGCGGTCGCCGTGGCCGTCGCCGTCGGGCGACAAGGCCGGCGGGGCGACCGAGACGATCTTCGGCTTCGGCGGGGTCTCGTCCACCCGCATCTCGTTCGGCAGGTCGATCGTCCGGTGCTGGTCGGTGAGGTGGACGCGCGGCTTGTAGACCCCCTCCGGGACGAAGCGGGCGTTGTCGTTACGGCCGTTCCAGGTATAGGTGACCGTTCCGCTGCGCAGGCGGGTGCCGGGCACGAGCGTGCGGACGACCTTGCCGTTCGCGTTGACGATCTGAACCTGGACGCGGTCGGGCTTGCGCAGGCGGAACTGGATCGTCGCCCGGTTCGTCGCGCAGTCGCAGATCGGCGAGAAGACCTTCTGGACCCGGGGCGCGAGGATCGGGCTCGGCTCGATCTTCAGACCCTGCGTGACGGCGAACGCCGCCGCCGTTCCGCCCAGCAGCGCGACGACGAGCAGGGTCGAGAGCAACCGGGGCAAGGCCCCGAGAACTCTATTCCCGCGCGCCTGCCAACCCGGCGGCGAGCCGTTCGTCGTCGCGGCGGGCGCGCCAGCGGCGCTGCTCGCGGACGAGCATGCAGGCCACGAACACGACGGCGAGGCCGAGGGCGACGAGCAGCCCGATGTCGGGGACGTGCTCGAGCTTGAGCCCGCTGATCGCGAGCACGTTGGCGAGCGTCAACCGGAGCACCGACTCGGGGAGGCGCACGGAGTACTGGCTCCCGATCAGGATCCCCGGCACCGAGCCGATCAGCAGCCAGCCGACCGCGTGCAGGTCGACGTTGCCGGCGACGAGGTGCCCGGCGCCGGCCACGTACAGGAGGGCGGCGGCGTGGAGGATGTCCGTGCCGACGACCTTGTGCGCGCGGAGCGGGAAGACGAACAGCATCGTCAGCCCGAAGAACGTCCCGCTGCCGACCGAGGTCATCCCGACGATGAAGCCGCCGACGAGGCCGATCGCGAGCGCGGCGAAGCGGTCGCGCCAGACCATGTCGAAGCGGTCGTCTTCGCCGATCACCTTCGCCCGCAGGAAGCTCTTCGCGATGAGGCCGACGGCGCCGAAGAGGAGCGCCCCGCCGAGGACGTAGCTCATCACCGACTGGGCGCTGTCCCCGTAGACGTGCTTCAGATGGGTGGCGAGGGCGACGCCGGCGAGCGACATCGGCGCGCTGCCGAGGAGCATCCAGCCCGAGAGCTGGGCATGGACGGTTCCGAGCCGCCGGTGCCGGAGCGCGCCGACGGTCTTGAAGATCGCCCCGTGGAGGATGTCCGTCCCCACCGCTAGCGTCGGCTTGAACCCGAAGACGATCACCAGGATCGGCGTCATCAGCGAGCCGCCGCCCATCCCGGTCATCCCGACGAGGGCGCCGATCAGGAGGCCGGTGAGGACGAACTGCCAGGTCACGGCTGGTTATGTTCGGTACGCCTCGATCAACACCTCGGCGACCTCGGGACGGGAGAACTCGACGGGCGGCAGCTCGCCGGCGGCCAGCATCTCGCGGACCTTCGTCCCGGAGAGGAAGACGTGCTCCTCGGCCGGGTGCGGGCAGGTCTTCGCGCTCGCCATCGAGCCGCAGCTCTTGCACCAGAACGAGTGCTCGAAGAACATCGGCTCGATGTCGAGCTCGTGCGGCTCGAACTCGTCGAAGATCAGCTGCGCGTCGTACGTGCCGTAGTAGCTGCCGACGCCCGCGTGGTCGCGGCCGACGATGAAGTGCGAGCAGCCGTAGTTCTTACGGCAGATCGCGTGCCAGATCGCCTCCCGCGGGCCCGCGTAGCGCATCGCCGCCGGGAAGGCGGAGACGACCACCCGGTCGTTCGGGTAGTAGCCGTCGACGAGCACGCGGTAGCACTCGACGCGGGTCGCGGCGGGGACGTCGTCCGACTTCGTCTCGCCGACGAGCGGGTGGATCAGCAGGCCGTCGACGGTCTCGAGCGCGACCTTGGTCAGGTACTCGTGCGCCCGGTGGATCGGGTTGCGGGTCTGGAAGCCGACCACGCGGCGCCACCCGCGCTCGGCGAAGGCCGCACGGGTCTCGGCCGGGTCCTTCGCGCAGCTCGGGGAAGTCGGCCGGGACGCGGTCGAAGACGGTCACCTTGCCGGCGAGGTAGAGCGGGTGCTGCTGGTAGAGCCGGGCGACGCCCGGGTGCTCCTCGTCGGTCGTGCGGAAGCACTGCTCCGCCTCGCGCTCCTTGTCGTACTCGTACGTCTCCTCGACGTCGAGCGTCGGCCAGCAGCCGGCCGCTCTCGTCGGCGAGCGCGACCCGGTCCGCCTTCGGGGCTTCCTCGACGGCGAGGCAGACGGGGAGCGCCCAGCGCAGGCCGCTCGCGAGGCGCATGTCCTCGACCACGCCCTCGTAGTCCTCGCGGCCCATGAAGCCCTCGAGCGGCGAGAGCGCGCCGACGGCGAGCATGTCCAGGTCGGAGACCTCGCGGGAGGTGAGGGTGATGCGTTCGAGCTGCGTCGACGCCGTCGGGCCGCTCGCCGAGCCGGTCGACGAGCGTGCCGCCGTGCGGGCGGATCAGGCGGGCCTCGGTGGTTGCGGCGCCCGCGGTCACGCCGTCACCTGGGCCGGGACGAGCCCGAGCTGCTCGAGCTTCGCGACGATCGGCGGCCGCGGACTCCTCGGGCGTCTGGCTCTCGGTGTCGAGCACGAGCTCGGCGTCGGTCGGGTCCTCGTACGGGTCGTCGACGCCGGTGAAGCCCTTGATCTCGCCGGCGAACGCCTTCTCGTACAGGCCCTTAACGTCGCGGCGGGCGCACTCGTCGACCGAGGCCTTGACGTGCACCTCGACGAACGCGCCGAACTCCTCGACCATCTCGCGCGCCTTGCGCGCGGGTCTCCGCGGTAGGGCGAGATCGCGGCCGCGATCACGGCGCCGCCCTGGCGGGTCAGCCGCGAGGCGACCCAGCCGATCCGCTCGATGTTCGTGTCGCGGTCCTCCTTCGAGAAGCCGAGGCCCTTCGACAGGTGCGTGCGGACGGTGTCGCCGTCCAGGTACTCGACGACGAGGCCGCGCCGGTCGAGCTCGGGGCCGACCAGGTGGGCGATCGTCGACTTGCCGGAGCCGGACAGGCCGGTGAACCAGAGCGTGAAGCCGCCGGGGCGTACGCGGTCCGACTCGGGATGCTCGTGCGCGTAGATGTGCTCCTCCGTCATTTCGGCTACTCCTTTCGATCACGCTTGAACGGTGTCGTGGATGCCGCACTCGAGCTTGTCCGAGCCCGCCCAGCGGCCGGCGCGCTCCTCCTCCTCCGGCGTGGTCGGCCGGGTGCAGGGGATGCAGCCGATCGAGCGGTAGCCGGTCTCGTGCAGCGGGTTGTAGGGGATCTCGTTGACATGGATGTACGCCCAGACCCGCCTCTCGTCCCAGTCGGCAAGCGGGTGGAGCTTCCAGACGCCGTAGCGCTCCGACCACTCGACCTTCCTGGTGCCGGCGCGGCTCGGTGACTGGTCGCGGCGGATGCCGGACGCCCAGGCATCGTACGGCTCCAGCGCCTCGATCAGCGGCTCGACCTTGCGGATGTGGCAGCAGCGGTCGGGGTCGCGCTCCCAGAGGTTCGGCCCCTCCGCGCCTGTGCTGCTCGGCGACCGTGATCACGTCGGGGCGGACAGCTTGAGGCCGTAGCGCTCGACGAGGCGGTCGCGGGTCTCGTAGCTCTCGCGGAAGAAGAGCTGCGTGTCGAGCTCGACGACGTCGATCGGCAGGCCGAGCTCGGAGACCATGTGCACGAGTACCGACGACTGCTTCTGCCACGAGCAGGTCAGGCAGAGCCGCTCGCCGAACTCCTCGTACGCCCAGACGAGCAGGTCCTCTGCGCTCAGCGACTCGACGTCAGGGAGCGGGTGAGGGCTCGGCGTCGCCAAGCAGGATCTCCTTCAGGGTGTCGCCGCGGAGGCCGAGGCGCAGCGTCTCGAGCGGGATGACCTCCTCGGGCGGGATGTTGCCGAGGTTGACCTCGGGCCCGAAGTGCCTGATGAACCAGGCCTGGGCCGCCTTCGTCGGCGCCTCCCAGACGATGTCGTGGAAGTCGACCGAGTGGGCGATCTCGTCGACGAGGCCGGTGCGCATCTCGCCCGTCGGCCGGAAGATGCCGGCGGTGCCGCTCTCGCGCGACTCGGTGATCACCTTCCAGGCGCCGGCGGCGAGCTCCTCCTCGATCCACTGCACCCACTGGTACGGGGCGAAGTACGACCTCGGAGTCCTTCGAGCCGACCTCGGAGAGGACGGTGAAGTCGCGGGCGAAGTCGGCGATCAGCTCCAGCTTCCGCTCGCGCGGGATCTCGACCGTGCCGTCGGAGATCTCGACGTGGGTGAGGCCGTGGCCGTCGAGCCAGCGCTTGTAGTCGTCGAGGCGGTCGCGGGCGTAGACGACCTCGAAGAAGGTGCCGCCGATGACGACGGGCTTGCCCTCGAGCACTTCGAGCTTGCGCTCCAGGTTGCCGGTCACCCAGGCGGTGCCCCAGCCGAGCTTGACGATGTCGATTAGGTCGCCGGCGGTCTCGAGCAGGTCCTCCCACGCGCGCGGGCCGAGGCCCTTGTCGAGGACGTGGGTGATGCCGCCGTCGCGGACGATGCCGAGGTCGAACGCGTTCGTGTCTAGAGGCGGGCATAGAGCTCCTTCAGCTTCTCGTGGGCCTTCGCCTGGACGTCGTGGTAGAGCGAGTTGCCGTGGGCGTCGATGCCGACCGTGAGCGGCCCGAAGTCCTTGACCCGGAACTTCCAGAGGCACTCGGGCATCAGCTCCTCCCAGGCGACCTCCTCGATCTCCTCGATCTGGGTCGTCTCGAGCGCGGCGGCGCCGCCGACGATCGCGAAGTAGACCATCCCGTGCTCGCGCATCGGCTCGATCGCCTCGTCGGGGAAGCCGCCCTTGCCGCAGATCGCCCGCACGCCGTACTGCGCGCCGAGCGGCTCGGTGAAGCGCACCATCCGCGCGCAGGTCGTCGTGCCGATGCAGACCTTCTCGTAGCGGCCGTCCTCGAGCTTGCGCACGCCGGGCGCGGTGTGGAGCAGGAACGCGCCCCGGAGGTCCATCGGCGGCTCGACGCCCTCGTCGAAGATCCGGATCTGCGTCCGGTCGCGGATCCCGATGATGTGCCCCTGGACGACGACCTCGTCGCCGGCGCGCAGCTTCAGGATCTCCTGCTCGTCCCGCGATCGGGAACGTGACCTCGTGCGTGGCCATCAGAGCCCTGTCTTTCCTTGTGACGTTTCACACCCAGTCTCTGAGACTGGGGTTGAAACGTTTGTGTGACGATTCGTCCACAGGGTCACGGCTAGGCCTCCCGGTCGTAGTCGACGGTGCCGTCGGCGGCGACGTGGGCGGTCGCGCGGCGGGCCGCCCAGCACTGGTAGTTGACGGCGACGGGGTTGAGGGTCATGTGCGTGTCGGCGTGCTCGATGTGGCAGTTGAGGACGGTGACGTCGCCGCCGAGGCCCATCGGGCCGATCGCCGGTCTCGTTCAGCAGCTCGAAGAGCTCCTCCTCGAGCTGCGGCGACGATCGGGTCGGAGTTGCGCGTGCCGATCGGACGGGCGATCGCCTCCTTCGCCAGGTACATCGCGTAGTCGGCGCGAGCCGCCGATGCCGACGCCGACGATCCCGGGCGGGCAGGGCTTGCCGCCGGCGCCGACGATCGACTCGAGCACGAACTGCTTGATCCCCTTCACCCCGTCGGCGGGGACGCACATCTTCAGGAAGCTCATGTTCTCGGAGCCGGAGCCCTTCGGCACGCACTTGACGTCGAGCCCGTCCCAGTCGGGGATGAACTCCCAGTGCACGATCGGCAGCCGGTAGCCGGTGTTCGGGCCGGTGTTCTCGCGGGTGATCGTGTGCACCGCGTTCGAGCGCAGCGGGTGCTCGACGGTCGCGCGCTCGGTGCCCGCCTTCAGCGCCTGGTAGATCCGCGCCGGGTGGAGCGGGAAGCCCTCGCCGACGCGGCAGGTGTAGACGGCGATGCCGGTGTCCTGGCAGACGAGGTTGCTGCTCGGAGTCGGCGACCTCGACGTTGCGGAGGATCGTCTGGAGGACGCGCTGCCCCGGGACGCGACGTCTCCCGCCCGGCGGCATCGGCGAGCGCGTCGCGGAGGTCCTGCGGGATGTCCTTCAGCGCCCAGACGTACAGGTACGCGGCGGCGTCCTCGACGGCGCCGTACAGGTCGGTGTCGACGGTCGTGCTCATGAGCTCCTCTCGGCTGCGGCCCGGCCGGCCCTGCGCCCGAACACGCAGCACTCGAGCAGGCTGTTGCCCATCATCCGGTTGCGGCCGTGCGTCCCGCCGGCGATCTCGCCGCAGGCGAAGAGGCCTTCGAGCGTCGTCTCGCCCGTCGGTGTCGATGACGAGGCCGCCGTTCTGGTAGTGGAGGACAGGGTACGTGTAGATCGGCTCGGTCAGCGGGTCGATCCCCGCCGCGCGGTAGCGGCGCAGCATGTACGGCAGCGAGACCTCGGCGTCGGCGGGCGGGATGCGGGTCGTGTCGAGCAGGACCGCCGGCCGGCCGTCGGGCGTCTCGACGCCGTTGCCCTTCGCGACCTCGTCGAAGATCGCCTGCGAGACGGCGTCGCGCGGGCCCGAGCGAGTCGGTGAACTCCTCGCCGTGGCGGTTGAGCAGGACGGCGCCGTACGCGCGCGTCGTCTCCGGGATCGAGTAGCCCTGCATGTTCGGCGGCCAGGCGCCGCCGTTCGGGTGGTACTGGAGCGCGTCCAGGTCGCGCGCCTCGGCGCCGAGGTCGAGCGCGATCTGCGTCACCTCGCCGGTCGCTCCCGGATGGTTGGTCGAGAGCTCGCCGCGCTCCTCGGCCTCGCGGTAGCAGCGCCCGCCGGCGGCGAGGACGACCGAGCCGGCCTCGACCTCGTGCTCGCCGCAGCGGGCGCGCCACCCGTTCCCGGCCGGCTCGAGGCTGGCGAGCGGGCTCTTCGGGAGCGTCGTGCCGTCGCCGGCCTCCCAGGTCTCGCGCAGCGCGGTCGTGATCGCGTGCCCGGTCCGGTCGCCGACCTGGAGCAGGCGCTTCCGCGTCGCGCCGCCGCAGCGGGCGAGCCGGTAGCCGCCGTTCTCGCGCGTGAACTCGACACCGAGCTCCTCGAGCCAGTGGATCGCGCCCTGCGCCTCGCCGGTCAGCACCTCGACGAGCCGCCGGTCGGCGGTCTCGTGCGAGCTGCGCCAGACGTCCTCGGCGTGGAGCTCGGGCGAGTCGTCCTCGCCGAAGGCGGCCTGGATCCCGCCCTGGGCCTTGGCCGAGTTGCAGGACTGGAGCGAGCCCTTCGTCGCCAGCGCGACGCGGGCGCCGGCCCGCTCGGCGGAGACGGCGGCGGCGAGGCCGGAGGCCCCGCTGCCGATCACGAGCACGTCGAAGAGCGGGCGCTCGGGCACCGCCCAACGATAACAGACCTAATGCGTCGAATCAGAAAGTCGAATGGCGAGCGCCGGTGACGATTGCGATCACCACGGCGCCCGCCACGGCCAGGCGGTAGAGCGCGAACAGCGAGTAGTCGTGGCGGCGCACGTAGCCGAGCAGGATGTCGATCGCGATCAGCCCGACCGCGACCGCCGCGAGCGTGCCGACCAGGAACGGGCCGACCCAGCCGGAGGGCGGCGAGTGGAGAACGACGTCCTTCGCTCCCTTGAAGATCACCGCCCCGAGGACGACGGGCACCGCGAGCAGGAACGAGAAGCGGGCCGCGGAGTCCCGGTCGACGCTCCCGGCCCGCGCCGCCGTGATCGTCACTCCCGAGCGGGACACCCCCGGGATCAACGCGAGCACCTGCGCGACGCCGATCAGGAAGCCCGTCCGGACGCCGATGTCGTCGAGATGCCGGCGCTCGGGCAGGCGGTCGGCGAGCCAGAGCAGCACGCCGAAGACGGCGAGGGCGATCGCGATCTGCCAGGGCTCGCCGAGCTTCTTCTCGATGAAGCTCTCCCCGGCCGCGCCCGCGATGCCGGCCGGGATCGTCGCCGCGGCGACCGCCCAGGCGATGCGCTCGTCGGAGCTCGAAATGCTCCGCCGCCGGATCGAGCCCAACCAGGCGGCGACGTAGCGGATGATGTCCGACCAGAAGTAGAAGACGATCGCGACCAGCGTCCCGAGGTGGAGGGCGACGTCGAACGTCTTGTTGAACGACGTGTGCGTCTCGAGGTACGTCCAGTTCGCCGCCCAGGGAACGAGGATCAGGTGACCCGACGAGGAGATCGGGAGGAGCTCGGTCGCACCCTGGACGACACCGAGACAGAGCGCCTGCCAGTCGGAGAGACGCCCGCCGCGCTCGCCGACGCGGATCGCGGCGAGCACGACCGCCACGACGAGAATGACGCCGGCCGCTCCGTACACGCGCGCCGAGGAGATGCGCGACGCGCGCTCCGGGGGCGGCTGGGTGGCGACCGAATCCGACACGACCGTGAGAGACCCTACAGGCCCGTTCCAGGTACCGTTCGACGATCGACTGGTCGATCTTCCATTCGCTGAACGGCGTGCTGCGAGGCGACGACCCGGGTCAGGACGCGGCCCAGATCTTCAACGCCTGGGCAATCTTCGCGCTCGTCGCCGTCGCCGCCGGGACGTGGTTCTTCGCGCGCCCCGGGGGCCCGACCCGCTCGAAGCTGGCGGCCGCCTCGGCGGGCGTGTCGGCAGTGCTCGCTCTGGTGGTCAACGCCGTCCTCGGACACCTCTGGTACCATGCGCGACCGTTCGTCGACCACCCGAAGCAGACGTTGCTGCTCGTGCACCACGGCGCGGACAACTCGTTCCCGAGCGATCACGCGAGCGTCGCGTTCGCGGTCGCCTTCGCCGTCCTCGTGTTCCACCGTCGCCTCGGGCTGCTGCTCGTGGCCGCGGCAATCGGAGTGGGCCTCGACCGGATCTTCCTCGGCGTCCACTACCCGGTCGACGTCGGCACGAGCGTCCTCATCGGTCTCGGCTGCGCGCTGGTCGTCGGCTACCCCGGCCGCCGCTACGTCGCGTGGGCGGTCGCGCTGGTGAGCCGCGTCTCCGACCCAGTCGTCGCCGCCGTCACCACACGGATCGCAGCAGCTCGGCGATCTGCGCGCCGCTAGCCGGCCGCGGGTTCGCGCGCGCGCCCGGACGGCCCGCCGCCGCCTCGCCGAGCGCATCGAGGTCGGTCTCCGGAACGCCGAAGTCGCGCAGCCGCTCGAAGCCCGCCGAGGCGGGCGAGCTCCTCGACGCGCTCGACCGGCACGGCGGTCATAGCCTGCGGGGCGGCCTCGGCGTTGAAGCGCATCGCCGGCGGCAGGCAGAGCGCGTTCATCGCCCCGTGCGGAAGGCCGTAGCGCCCTCCGAGCGCCTGCGCCATCGCGTGCGCGAGGTAGAGGCCGTGCTTCGCCAGCGCCTGCGCCGGCGTCGCTCGCGGCCTCGAGCAGGCCGCGTCCGGGCCTCGAGGTCGTGTCCGTCCTCGAGCACCCGCGGCAGCCAGCGGTCGATCCCGGCCGCGCCTCGGCGGGCCACCTCCAGCTCGCCGGGGTAGAGCGCCTCGACGCAGTGGGCGAGCGCGTTCATCGCCGTCCCGCCGCTCTCCGCCCGCGGCAGGTCGAGCGTGAGCTCGGGGTCGTAGACGATCCCGGCGATCCGGGCGCCGGATCCGCCGCCGACCTGGCGACGGTCGGGCGTCCGGATGCCGAAGAAGCCCGTCCACTCGGCGCCCGAGTACGTGGTCGGGACGGAGACGAGCGGCAGTCCCGACGCCGCGGAGGCCGCCTTCGCGGTGTCGATCGCGCTGCCGCCGCCGACGGCGACGATCCCGTCGACGTCCGCCGGGACGGCGATCCGGTCGGACGGAACCTCGCTCCAGCGTGCCTCGGCCGGGATCGCCAGCGCGTCCCAGCGCGGGCCGGCGACGAGCAGCGGCCGCGTCGATGCCGATGTCGGCCGAGGACGGCAGGCAACTCCTCGAGCCCCCAGCGGACGATCACGGTCGCAGTCTTCTCCCGTGCGAACGCGAGGAACGCCTGCGCGGCGCGGCGAGCCGGTGCGGCCGGACGACGCGTGCGATCCAGATGTCGCGGCTCGAGGTCGAGGCCGCGGACGCGCGCCTCGGCGAGCGCCCCGGCCGCGAGCTCGCTCTCGACCGCGCGGCGCGAGATGAAGCCGACGCCATAGCCGGCCTGCACGGCGCTCCGCACCGACTCCTGGAGCCCGAGCTCGAGCGGCGCGTCGAGGTCGCGCAGCCTGCGCCCGCGCCTTGCGCAGCTCGTCCTCGACCATCTGCCGGACGCCGGCGCCCGTGCTGCATCAGGATCAGCGGGCCCTTCGCCAGATCGCTCGAGCTCGACGGTCTTGCCCGCGAACGGATGGCGGGGCGGGCAGGCGAGGATGACCTCGTCGCGGAAGAACGGCTCGAACGCGACCGACCGGTGCCGGCGCGCGGCGCCGACGATCCCGAGCTCGAGCCGCCGTTCGGCGACGAGCTCGACGATCGACTGGGTGTCGAAGACCGACGAGCTCGACGTGCAGCTCCGGGTTCTCGCGCTGGAACTCGCAGAGCAGGAGCGGCAGTACGATCGCGGCCGGGCCCGGTCGAGGCGCCGATCTCGAGCGTGCCCGTGAGCGGCCCGTCCGGCTCGGCCAACCTCCTCGAGCAGCTGCTCCTCGAGCGCCAGCATCCGCTGGGCACCGCGGTAGAGCCGCAGCCCGGCCTCGGTCGGCTCGACCCGCCGCCCGGAGCGGTCGAGGAGCTGCGTCCCGAGCCGCTGCTCGAGCGAGCGCACCTGCTGGCTGACGGCGGGTTGGGTCACGCCGAGCCGCGCGGCCGCCTCCGAGAAGCTGTGCCGCTCGACGACCTCGCAGAATGCGGCGAGCTGTCGCGTGTCCATAAGCGAAGCGGGGATTATGCACTTGACACACCCAAGCGCACGCCCCTACCCTCCCTTCGCATGGCAAGCAGACGCATCACAGAAGCTTATATCTGCGTGGTTCGAGGTCAGAAACAGGGATAGGCTCGTCCCATGCGCGCGCTCATGCTCCGTACCGGGCGCTTCCTACTGTCCGCCATCGCATCAGGGGCGGCTTGGTGGATCATGAGTTCTGGCGTCTCTGCGATTCCAGGTCTAGTTCTGACCCTAAGCATCAAGCTCGATCACCCGTGGAACTGGATCCTTTTCACAGCCATCGTCATGTTCGGAACCGGCTTCATCCTCGCCATCGTGCGCCCCCTCGTTCTCCCTCACTTACCGCAACGCATCCCAACCGATACGGAGCGCAAGGAACGGGAATATGCCGTCGAGACTCGCGTCCGGGTTCACGACATTGTCCCCATCTTGCATCGACTACAAAGTGAGGTCGAGCAGAATTCGAGTTTCCTCGAAGGGTCGAAAGATGTACCTAGTAGGCTCAGCCGGGAAGGAGAAGGGCCGTGGCTGGCGGTAGGGAGTTCGACCAAGATAGGTTTGACGAGGTAGTCGTCTACCTTGCGACTCGGCTTGGTCCCGAGGCAGCATTAGGCAGGGTCAAGATGGCAAAGCTGCTCATGCACGCTGACTTCATGGCCTATCGGTTGCTCGGCAAGTCCATCACTGGCGCCACGTATGAGAAGTGGGAGCACGGACACCTGCCGAGCGAGCTCATCATGACGGAGAAGGATCTACAGGCCACAGGGGCAATCCGGATCGAGAGCGAGAAGTACTACGGCAAGACGCTCAAGCGCATCACGGCGCATCGCGAACCACGGATGGCGGACTTCTCGGACGAGGAAATCGAAATCATCGAGAGCGCCATTCACTCCTACGGCTATGAGAGCGCCACCTATCTCAGCCAACTTTCGCATCACGATCCAGGATGGGAACTGGCCGAGTACCGGGAAACGATCCCGTACGAGACGTCATTGATCGGAACCGCACGGCCACCGGAGTCTGTGTTTGAGGACTTTCGAGTCCTTCACGGTCTGAACTAAGGCCAGCTATCCGATACCGCTGATAGGACCGGACCCCGTGAACTTCGGGATTCGGTGGGAGGATGCGTGCCTAGAGGACCTGGAACGCATCTATGGGAACCTTGAGACCGCCGACGCGGCTGTCGGGTCGATTGACTGGCAATTGGCGCGGAACCCGCTGCGGTACACGTGGGAACTCGCACCCGGGAGCAGCATCAGACTTGCGTGGGTGAAGCCCTACCTCGACTTTCCTCCGGTCTACCTGAGCTACGCAATCGTCACTGAGCCGATGGATCGCTATTGCCTGATGAAGCGGGCGAGGCTCGCGAACGACCCCGTTTCTTCCTAGTCGGAATCTGTTCGGGCTTCACTTCGAGAGCTGCGCGTATCGCGTCCTCGAACGGAATGGGGATGCTGAGCGGCCCGGCGCGTGGCTTCTGTTTCCTTGCGGATGGCTTCTTCGCGCCGTGTTTCTGCGATTCACTCGGCATACCGCAGTCGCTTGCCTTCGACCATCGACAGCGCGAGCCGCGTCCGGTCAGCATCGCTGTAGCCGTTGGCGGTGCGGGTGTTGTAGCGGAAGTCGAACTCTGCGAGATAGCGGGGCAGGTGGGCTTCTGAGACGTGGTGGTAGATGCCGTTGATGCCGCGCTTGAGGATCGAGAAGAAGTTCTCCGCCGTGTTCGTGTGCGCGTCGCCGCGGACGTACTCGTAGGCGTGGTTCACGGTTTCGTGGCTGGCGTACTCGCGGCCTACGAGCGTGTACGAGGGGAAGGAGTCGGTGCGCAGGTGGGCTTCGCGGGCGACGTGCCGGCGGATCGCGCCACCGATGTTGTCGCCGGTCACGTTCGCCATCCGCATCGACCGCACCTCGCCGCCGCGCTCGACCAGAGCGACCACGGGAGTCTTGTCCGAGCCGCGCCCGGTCTGCTTGCGCTTGTCCGGCTTGCGTCGGGTCGAGCGGGCGATGCTCAACCTTGTTACTCCGGCGCACCTTGCCGCCGACGTAGGTCTCGTCGACCTCGACTGTGCCGGTGAGGAGCCTTGCGAACGGCGGCTGTTCCATCGCGTAGCGGATCCGGTGCGCCATGAACCATGCGCTCCGGTAGGTCACGCCGAGCATCCGGTGAAGCTGGTGGGCGCTCATCCCCTTCTTCGAGCTACAGAGCAGGTAGAAGGCGAGCAGCCACTTGTTCAGCGGGATGTGCGAGTCCTCGAAAATGGTGCCGACCATGACCGTGAACTGCTTGCGGCAGGCGGCGCATTTCCAGACGCGGCGCTTCGTGCTCTTGACGTTCAAGAGGTAGTGCTTCCGCTCTGAGTTGCCACAGTGGGGGCATGTCGGGTTGCCCTCGGGCCAGCGAATCGACTCAAGGTAAACGGCCGCCGTCTGAGCATCGGTGAACCGCTCATCGAGGACGTGGAAGTCGAGTTCCTCGCGGTCGATCTTCGGCGTGGGCTTGCGCTTAGCGGGACGCTTCTTCGGGGGAGTTGTCTTTGGCACACCCATAGAATAGCAGGTCGGTTGGGTTTGTCAAGTGCATAATTCCGAGCGAAGCTTATCGGGATAGAGTGCCCTCCATGCGCGTCTGGGTCGACCTGACCAACTCCCCGCACGTGCTCGTCTTCCGGCCGCTGATCGCGCTGCTGCGCGGGCGGGGTGCCGAGGTCGAGGTGACCGCGCGGGAGTACGCGCAGACGATGCAGCTGCTCGAGCTGCACGGGATCGAGGCGACGCCGATCGGACGGCACGGCGGGCGCTCGACGCTCGGGAAGGCGGCCGGGGAGCTCGGACGGCTGCCGGTGCTGCGGCGCTGGGCGAAGGGCCGCCGGTTCGACCTCGCGCTCGCGCACGGGTCGCACGACCTGACGCTGACGGCGCGCTCGCTCGGCATTCCGAGCGCGACCACGTTCGACTACGAGTTCGCCTGGCTCCAGCACCAGCTCGGCTGCCGGGCCGCGACACGCGTGGTCGTGCCGGAGGCGATCCCGCCCGAGCGGCTCGCCCGGTACGGCGCGCGGCCGCCGAAGCTCCGCCGCTACCCCGGCCTGAAGGAGGAGTACTACCTCGCGGACTTCGAGCCGTCGCCGGTCGAGGCTCGCGCGACCGGGGAAGCGGCTCGTCGTCGTCCGCACCCCACCTGAGGTCTCGCTGTACCACCGGCACGGCAACCCGCTCTTCACGGCCGTTCTCGAGCGGCTCGGCCGAGACGAGAGCGTCCACGCCGTCGTCCTTCCGCGCACCGACGAGCAGCGCGCGGCGATCCGCGCGCTCGGCCTGCCGTCACTCCATCGTCCCCGACCGGGCCGTCGACGCGCAGAGCCTGATCGCCGCCGCCGCCGCGGTCGTCTCCGCCGGCGGGACGATGAACCGGGAGGCGGTCGCGCTCGGCGTCCCGGTCTACACGACGTTCGGCGGCCGGCTCGGCGCGGTCGACGAGGGGCTGATCCGCGAGGGCCGGCTCGTGCGGCTGACCGACGCCGCCGCGCTCGACCTCGGCTCGCTGCCGCCCCGGCGCGAGCGCGAGCGCCGCGACCCGAACGCTCCTGCTGCGAGTCTGCTGCTCGACCGGCGGGTGATTTGGAACGCGGCCGGCGGCGATGCACGGAGGGTGCGCCGGCCTGAAGCGGCATGCACCTGAACGCTGGAGCGGATGGTCAGCACTGGTCGTGGCGCTGGCTGGGTGGGCAGCACCCGTCGGGCTCGCGGTCACCGCTGGCCGAAGCCGTCGCGCCGGACATCGACCGGCAACGTCCGCCGGCCGCCGGAACGCGCACACCTACATCCTCGCCTCGGCCGAGAAAGGCGTACCGGCAGCCAAGCTCACCTTCCGCTGCGCGCTCGACACGGCGTCTGCTGCACGTCTGCGCCCGCCGCGTCTCGGTGAAACTGACCGCCGGCAAGCACCTACTTCGCGCGCAGGCCGTCGACCCCGCCGGCCGGCGGAGCCCCGTGACGCGCGTCGCGATCACCGCCCTCGCGCCGCCGCCGCTCCTGCCCGTGCGCACGGACTGGACCATGACCGTCCCCGACTGCGACGGGCGGCGACGACCTGTACGCCGTCGCCGCGCTCCGCGGACGGGACCATCTAGCGCAACCGACGCGGCCGGCGGCCGGGTCGCGGTCTACGACCACGGCCGGCAAGTTCCTCCGCCGGTTCGGCTCGCCCGGCAAGGGGGCCGGCCGGCTCGACTTCGCCGACAACCCGGTCGGCGAGGATGCCGGCGTCGGCTGGTCGGCGATCGGCGTCGACCAGCGCACGGGAGCCGTCTATGTCGCCGACCCGCTCCGCGTGCAGCGCTTCGACGCCCAGGGGACGTACCAGCTCGGCTGGGGGAGCGCGGGGACGGGTAAGGGCCAGTTCACGCGGATCACCGACCTGGAGGTCGGCCCTTCGGGGCGCGTGTACGTGATGGAGGACCGCCCCGACCACCAGGGCCGTGTGCAGGTCTTCGACCCCGACGGGACATTCCGCGCCTCCTTCGGGCGAGGGCTGTTCGTCGACACGGGCGGGACTCGCCGTCGACGCGGCCGGCCGCACCTACGTGACCGACTACGAAACGAACGTCGATCAAGGTCTTCGATCGCAGGCGGCAAGCTGCTCAGGACGTTCGGCGAGGGCGCCGGGATCGAGACCGCGCTCGGAGCGGCGATCGACGGGAACACGCTCTACGTCGCGAGCCAGGACAACACGCGCATCGTCCGCTTCGACCTCTCGACGGGGCTCGCGACCGGCTACTTCCCGACCGACGGCATCGCCAGCGGCATCGCGGTCGACCCGGCCGGAGCCGTCCTCGCGATCTCGGGACCTGACGGAGCGGCTCACCCGCTACGTGGCCGGCTGACCGGCGAGGGTGGCTAGCACCTCCTCGCCGTAGCGCTCGAGCTTCGCCGGGCCGACGCCGGGGATCTCCGCCAGCTCGGCGAGGCGCCGCGGCCGCCGCCCGGCGATCTCCTCGAGCGTCGCGTTGTGGAAGACCCGGTACGCCGGGAGTCTCGTCCTCGCGCGCCCGGGTGAGCCGCCACGCCTTCAGCGCGTCGAAGCCCTCGGGGTGCTCCGCGCGGCGCCTCGCGCGCGGCGGGCGCGCCGGTCCGAGCTCGACCAGGAACCGGCTCGGCCGGCCGTCCAGGTGATCGCGAGCCCGCGCTTCGCGCGCGTGATCCCGACGTAGAGCAGCCTGCGCTCCTCGGCGATCTCGTCGTCGGCTGCGCGCCTGCTTGCACGGCAGCTCCCTCTCCTCGAGCCGGGGCAGCAGCACGAGCTCGAACTCGAGCCCCTTCGCGCCGTGGTAGGTGAGCAGGTTGACGCCGCGGCGCGACTCGCCGCCGTCGCCGAAGCGGCGCTCGAGCTCGGCGCGGAAGTCCGCGCCGGTGCCGCCGATCTCCTCCGCGAGCCGCGACCAGCCGGCGCCAGGTCGCTCTGCCGCGTCTGCTCGCGCTCGCCGAGCTTCTCGGGCAGCGGGCCGGGCACCCAGCCGGCGTCGAGGGCGATCGCCCGCACCTGTCGCGGCGGGAGTCGTCCGGGTCGAGCCGCCTTGAGCAGCGCGCCGGGCCGCCTCGCGGGTGAGGAGCGCCGCGCCCTGGTAGGGGATGCCCGGCCTCGTGGAGCACCTCCTCGAAGTCGGCCAGGCGCGCGTTCGTCCGGCAGAGCAGGGCGATCTCCTCGAGCGGACAGCCTGCGCCGCGGATCCGCTCGACGAGGAACGCGCCCTCGGCCTCGGCGGTCGGGAACGGGCGGATCTCGGGCTCCGGGCCGTCCGGGAGCACCGCGTGCAGCACCTTCTCCGCGCCGCCGAGCTTCGGGACGAGCCGGTTCGCGAGCGCGAGCACCTGCGGGGTCGAGCGGTAGTTCTCCTCCAGCCGGACACGACCGCGTGCGGGAAGCGCTCGCGGAAGCCGAGCAGGTGTCGCGGCGCGCGCCGGTGAAGCCGTAGATCGACTGGTAGTCGTCGCCGACGACGCAGAGGTCGTCGCGCGGTCGCCGAGCCAGCGGTCGAGCAGCGTCTGCTGGAGCAGGTTGACGTCCTGGTACTCGTCGACCGTGAAGGCGCGGTAGCGCTCGCGGAACTCGGCGACCGCGTGCTCGTCGTCGAAGAGCTCGATCGCCCGCTCGAGCAGGTCTTCGAAGTCCATCAGCCCCTCGGCGCGCTTGCGCTCCTCGTAGCGCTCGTAGACGCGGAGCATCAGGTCGGCCGGGATCGGCGGCACGTGCTCGTCGAGCGAGTCGAGGTAGCGCTCGCGGCGAGCACCCGCCGGTTGCGGGCCCACTCGATCTCGGTCGCGAGGTCGCCGGCGGGCCGGAACTTGTAGCGCGCGCGGCAGCGAGTTCGCGATCTGCCGGACGGTCGAGCGCCTTCGAGGGCAGGATCCGCCCGACCGCCTCCGGCCGGAAGTAGCGGAGCTGCGCGAGCGCGGCCGAGTGGAACGTGCTCGCCCGGACGCCGGCGACGCCGAGGCGCTCCAGCCGCCCGCGCATCTCGCCGCGCCGCCTTGTCGGTGAACGTGACCGCCAGGATCTGCGAGGCCGCGAACGCGCCCGACGCGACCTGGTGGGCGATCCGGCGCGTGATCGTCGTCGTCTTGCCCGAGCCCGCCCCGGCGAGGATGCAGACGGGCCCGCGGACGGCCTCGACCGCCCGCCGCTGCTCGGCGTTCAGCTCCATCACCCGGTCCATCGTACGGACGCGGTCCGCCGGCGTTCGTGCCGGGACCGTGACGAACCGTCCACAGGGACGACTTAACGGTGCCTGGCACTGTAAAGACCCTGGTAAGCGGCCTAATCTTACAGTACCTGGCACCGTTCGGAGCGGCCGACGGTAGCGCAGCTCGAGTCGGGACTTCTCAGTCGCCGATCGTCACGTACACCCGGCCGTCCCGGGCGACCGCGGCGAGCGGCGGGTTGGCGAGATGGAGGGTCTTCGTCACCTGCTTGTCCTTCGGGTCGATGCGGAGCAGCCGCGAGGCCGGCCGGCTGACGACCCAGACGTAGCCGGCGCCGGTCGCGATCTCGGACGGCGGGTAGCTGAGCCCGATCGTCTCGAGCTTCTCGCTCCCGAGCGGGACGTACGTGACCGACCCATTGCCGGCGTTCGCGACCCAGACCGCGCCGAAGCCGACCGCCGCGTCCACCGGCTCGGTGCCGACGATCTCGACCCGGTGCACCTTGCCCGACAGCGGGTTCGTCCCGATCAGGCGGTTGCGGTCGCTGTCCAGCGTCCAGACGAGGCCGCCGCCGCGGACCGTCGCCGGCGAGACGGAGCGGGCCTTCGCCCCGACGACGTTGCTGACCGTGGCCATCGTCGTCGCGTCGAGCACGAGCAGCGAGTTCGGCTCGACCCGCCGCGGCGCGCCGCCGACCACGAACCGCAGGTCGAGGGCGGCGGCGGTGATTCCGGCGGCGAAGACGATCGCGATCGCGCCGAAGAGGCGCTTTCGCGTCCAGCGGGTCGGCTGCCGCCGGAGCGCGGCGCCGTCAGCGGACCGAGTCTTCGACAACGGCCGCGCTCTCGCGCCGCGGCGCCTTCATCATCGCCGCGAGCCTCGAGACGAGCTCCAGCGTCTCGCCGTCCGCGACGAGGCGCTCGAGCTCGGCGAGCTCCTCCTCGAGCCAGGCTGCGTCGATCGGCGGCCGGGTGACCGCGAGGATCTTCGGGTGCGCGCGTCGAGCCGACGACCGTCTCGCCGTCGCCCCACAGCTCCTCGTGCAGCTTCTCGCCCGGGCGCACGCCGACGAACTCGATCGCGACGTCCCGCTCGGGCTCCTTGCCCGAGAGCCGGATCATGTTCCGCGCCAGCTCGAGGATCGAGACCGGCTCGCCCATGTCGAGGACGAACACCTGCCCGGACCGCCCGATCGAGCCGGCCTGCACGATCAGCGACACCGCCTCCGGGATCGTCATGAAGAAGCGCGTCATCTCCGGGTGGGTGACGCGTGACCGGGCCGCCGCGCTCGATCTGGCGGCGGAAGATCGGGATCACGCTCCCGGACGAGCCGAGCACGTTGCCGAAGCGGACGGCGACGAAGCGGCGTCGCCGACGTTCGTCCGCGCCCCGTAGGCCTCGACGATCCACTCGCAGAGCGCCTTCGACTGGCCCATCACCGTCTTCGGGTTCACCGCCTTGTCGGTCGAGACGAGCACGAAGCGCTCGACGCCGAACTCGACCGCGACCTCGGCGATCACCCTCGTCGCGAGCGTGTTGTTGCGCACCGACTCGAGCGGGTTCGCCTCCATCAGCGGCACGTGCTTGTACGCGGCGGCGTGGAAGACGACCGACGGCGTGTAGCGCTCGAAGACGTGGCGCATCTTCGCGCGGTTGCCGACGTCGGCGAGCACCGGGACGCTCGGCGCGAAGCCGCGCTCGGAGACGAGCTCGCGCTCGATCTCGAACAGCGGCGTCTCGGCCTGGTCGACGAGGATCAGCCGCCGGCAGCCGATGTGCGCGATCTGGCGGCAGAGCTCCGAGCCGATCGAGCCGCCCGCGCCGGTGACGAGCACGGTCGCGTCGGCGAGGTACGCGGCGATCGCCGGCAGGTCGACCTCGACCGGCTCGCGCCCGAGCACGTCCTCGACCTGCACCGGCCTGATCTGGCCGGCGAGGTCGATGTCGCCCGGAGATCAGCTCGTAGATCCCCGGCAGCGTCTTCACGGGCACGCCGGCCTCGCGCGTGACGTCGACGACCCGCTGGCGCACCTCGCCGGACGCCGGACGGGATCGCGATCAGCACCTCGTCCGGCCGGTTCTCGCCGAGGATCCGCGGCAGCTCGCTCGGTCGTGCCGAGCACGCGCACGTTGTGGAGGCGCAGGTTCTTCTTCCGCGGGTCGTCGTCGACGAGGCCGATCGGCGTGTAGCCGAGCGACGGGCTGCGCAGCAGCTCCTTGACGATCAGCTGGGCGGCGTCGCCGGCGCCGACGACGATCACCTCCTTGCCGCGCGCGACGAGGCCGCGGGCGGTCGGGCGCTCCATCAGCGTTCGGGCGAGCATCCGCGCGCCGGCGACGAACGCGAGCAGGAGGAGCCAGTCCATGATCGCCACCGAGCGCGGCAGCCGCACCTGGTGCACCGGGTTGAGGCGAAGTAGACGACGACGCTCGAGACGAGGCAGGCGACGGTGACGCCGCGGGCCGCGCCCCACATGTCGCGCGTCGAGACGTAGCGCCACCAGCGGTTGTAGAAGCCGAAGAGGACGAAGACGGCGAGCTGGATCAGGATGACGATCCAGATCGTCCGGCTGAAGAGCGTGTGGTAGTAGGGCGGGATCCGCGGGTCGAAGCGGAGCCGGAAGGCGAGATACCAGGCGGCCGCCGCCAGCCCGGTGTCGACGACGAGCTGCCAGAGACGATGCCTGTTGATCGGCAGCGAGATTCAGCGTCCGACCCCCACCGCCGCCGCCTCGCGGACGACCGCCGACGATCCGCTCCTGCGTCGCCGCGTCGATGCCCGCCCACATCGGCAGCGCGAGGTTCTCGCGCGCCGCGCGCTCGGTCTCGGGCAGCGAGCCCGGCTCGTAGCCGAGGAAGCGCATCGCCGGCTGGAGGTGGAGCGGGGTCACGTAGTAGGAGGCGCAGGAGATCTCCGGCCGCCGTCAGCGCGTCGGCGAGCCGGTCGCGCTCGGGCGAGCGGACGACGTACATGTGGTAGACGTGCCCGGGCTCGTCGGCCGGCAACTCGCAGGCCTCGCCGAGCCCGAGCTCGGCGTAGCGGGCCGCCGCCTCGCGCCGGGCGCCGTTCCAGCCGTCGAGGCGGGGCAGGAACAGGCGCAGCGCGGCGGCGTGCATCTCGTCGAGCCGGGAGTTGAAGCCGATCAGGTGGAAGTCGACCTTGTCGCGCGAGCCGTGGAAGCGGAGCATCCGCACGCGGTCGGCGAGCTCCTCGTCGGTGGCCGCGACGAGCCCGCCGTCGCCGAGCGCGAACAGGTTCTTGGTCGGGAAGAAGCTGAAGGTCGAGGCGACGCCCGTCGTCGCGACCCCGGCGGCGCCGAAGGCCTGCGCGGCGTCCTCGATCAGCGGCAGGCCGAGCGCGGCGAGCGCGGCGAGCGGGGCGGGGCGGCCGAAGAGGTGCACGGGCATGATCGCCTTCGTCCGCGGCGTGATCCGCGCGGCGACGTCCTCGGGATCGAGGTTCAGCGTCGCCGGGTCGATGTCGGCGAAGACGGGTGTGGCGCCGCTCTGGACGATCGCCTCGGCGGTCGCGTAGAAGGTGAAGGCCGGGCAGATCACCTCGTCGCCGGCGCCGATCCCCATCGCGCGGAGGGCGAGCACGATCGCGTCGGTGCCGTTGCCGACGCCGACCGCGGCCGGCACGCCGAGGTAGTCGGCCGCCTCCTGCTCGAAGGCGGCGACGTTCGGGCCGAGGATGAAGCGGCCCGACTCGAGCACCTCGGCGAAGCGCTCCTTCAGCTCCGGGATCAGGGGCGCGTACTGCGCCTTGACGTCAACGAGGGGTGTCGGCGGCACGGGCAGGTCTCGGTCGAACGTCGGCGGAGCAGCAGCCACGCCGCGGCGAGACAGACCACGGCGATGACAGCGTAGTCCACCCAGCGGAATTCGTCGTGTACCCGCCGGTAACCCGTTCCGACACCCCAGCCGGCGCCGGCGAAGGCGAAGCACCAGATCGCCGAGCCGACGAGCGTGAGCACCGTGTAGCGCGGGAGCGGCGAGCGGAAGACGCCGGCGGGGATCGAGATGAAGGAGCGGACGACCGGCGTGATCCGCCCGAGGAACACGGCCCAGTCGCCGCGCCGATCGAACCACGCCTCGGCGCGGTCGAGCTTCTCGGGCGACAGGTGCAGCCAGCGCCCGCGGCGCTCGAGCAGCGGGCGCCCGCCGTAGGCGCCGATGCGCCCAGCCGACCAGCGAGCCGAGCAGGTAGCCGATCGTGCCCGGCGAGCGCGACGGCGACGAATCCCCACGCCGGCGGTGTCGATCCGGTTGCCGAAGAGGACGACGTGGCTGCCGGCGAACGCTCCGCCGGCGAGCGCGCCGCCGTAGACCATCACCAGCTCGCTCGCGGCCGGGAAGACCGCGTCGATCGCCATCAGCACGAAGACCGCGTAGAGCGCCGTGGTTGCCGACGAACGTCGTGATGCTGTGCGTGACCGAGGCGACGAGCACCGGAGCGAGATTACTTCTTCTTCGCCGGCGGCTGGGCAGTCGGCGGGGGCTTCGGCGGCAGGCGGCGCACGGAGAACGTCGCGCCGAGGGTGACCGCGCCGATCTCGTTCGTCGCCGTCACCTCCGCGACGTACTGCCCCGAGTAGACGAGCGCGCCGGCGTCGGTGAGTCCGTCCCAGGCGACCTCGAGGTCGCCCGGCCGGCGCCTGCCGCTCGGCAGCGTGCGCAGCACGACGCCGGAGGTCGTCTCGATCCGGGCGGTCGACGGTCGCGGGCCGCGGTCAGCTTGAAGGTGGCGACCGCGCGCGGGTTCGCCCGCGGAACGGCCAGCGCCGGCGCGACCGGCGCCGGGAACCCGAGCGTGTCGGTCGAGCACGGAAGGTCCGCTCGCGCCGACGACTGCCGCCCGAGCGTCGTCGGTCGCGCTCACCGTCCAGCGCTAGGTGCCCTCGGCCTCGGGCGTGCCGTCGGGCTTCGTCCCCGGCCAGTCGAGCGGATAGGTGCCGGGCTCGACCTGGCCCGGAGAACGTGTAGCGCGGCGACGCCGTCCGGGCCGACCAGGTTCGACGGTCACGTTCGACGGGCGGACGACCTTGTAGGCGAGCGCGCTGCGTCTCGGCGATCCCGTCGCCGTTCGGCGAGAGCACCGGCTCGAGCGGGGCGGGCGCGTAGACGCCGCCGTAGAGGACGAGGAGCGCGTCGCCGATCGGCTGCTCCGGCCCGAGCGGCCGGCTCAGCAGCCGGCCGTCGAACGCCATCGCCGACGAGAGGCCGCCGTCGAGCGCGGCCGCGGTGACGGCGCCGAGCTTGACCATCAGCAGCGCGAGCTCGAAGTTCGTCACCCCGGCGCTCCAGCCGGGCTGCGCCGCCGTCGACGGTGACGAGCAGGAGCCGCCGTCCGCGAGCTGGCCGACGGCGCGTGCGCGCGGTCCGCGGCGAGGAGCTGGGCGGCGTCGAAGTCCTCGTTCGCCCGGAAGACGGGCTTTCCGTTCCGGACGAGGACGGGGCCGCCGCCGAGAGCGTCGACGACGCCGAGCTCCAGGCGGGCTTGAGGATCAGCCGGATCTTCACCGTCTGGCCGACCGGCGGCCTCCTGCTGCACGTGTGCGCCGCGGTTCCGCGGGCGGCGAGCACGGCGCCGCCGGGCGGGAATCGGCGTGCCGCCGCCCGTGACGACGGCGGTGACCGTCGCCGACAGCTCGACGTTCGGCGTCGACGGCCGGGAAGCGAGTCGAAGAGCGTGAGCTCGACCGAGCCCGGCGGCGCCGGCGTCGCCGGCCCTAGGCCGGGGTGAAGAGCGAGACGCCGTTTCGGGCAGGCGGGCCGTTGATGTCGTTCAGCGCCCGTCGCTGGCCGGTGCCCTGCCAGGTGGCGAGCATCGCCACGCGGCCGACGGTCAGCACCGCTGCCGAGTCGAAGCCGATGCTCGAGCGGGTCGGCGAGCGGCGGCTGGTCGAGGCTGCCGTTCCGCATCACGATCCCGCTCGGCGCGCCGTTCGCGGCGAAGAGGTCGCCGTTGATCCCGGCGACGGTGGCGCCGGCGGAGTAGCGCTTCTCGATGTCGGTCAGCCGCTCGGTCCCGACGACGGTGCTCGTCGGCGAGCACCGGCTCCAGCTGCCAGAGCCCGCCGGGCCGCGGGACGGTGAGCACGTTCGCGACCACGGGCCCGCGGGTCGTGAAGTCGATCTCCTGGCGGTAGATGAGCCCGGGGATCAGCTGCCGCGCGGGCGGCTGCCGCAGCCGAGGCGGAGCCGGCCGGGACCAGCGCGAGGACGAGCAGGGGAAGACTGAGGGCAAGGCGGAACACGACCCTCGGGTCAGGTTAGCCGGGGGCCGCGTCACTCCTGCCGATGGTCGAGCGCGGCACGCTTGACCGGCGCCCGCTAGAGGCGTAGAACACAAAGCTCCAGAACCAAGGAGGCATCCATGGCCCGCGTGATGGCCGACTGTCGTCGCTTCGAGAGCGACTCGAACTGCTCGCTGACGATCCTCGGCGAGGAAGACGAGGTCGTGAACGCGGCGGCCGAGCACGCTGCGTCGGTGCACGGTCACGCCGACACGCCGGAGCTGCGAGAGCAGCTGCGCGAAATGCTCGAACCGGCCTCGTCGTACAGCGAGGAGCGCACGCCCGAGCCGTTCCCCGCGTAGGCACGAGGCGTTCCGGGGCGGGACGAAACCGTCCCGCCCCGCCCGCCGGGTCGTCCTACGCTGTCGCGGGAGGCACCCTGTCCTCAGGCGCGAGCGCGGAAACGGATCGAGGACGACGGGCTCGGCCGGAGCCTGGTAAGTGAGGCGCCCTGGTCCGAAATGACGCCCTGAAGGAGGGTTACGTCGAGGCGGCCGGATCGGCCCATCTTGTGACGCGGGGGATCTCTCTGGCTCACTAAGCTTCGCGAGTGGATCCGGCGACGAGGTAGCGGTTAGGCGCGGCCGATGCCGCATTCCTTCGGCAGCGTGTCGAGGCTGGAATGTTCAGCGTTCGCCGCTGCGCGCCACTACCACTCAGGAGGACCACGATGACACGGCAGAACCTCTTCTCCGACGTGTGGGACGGAGACGACGAAGACGGAAGACGGCACCGGGTGTTCTGGCGGCCGGACGACGCCCGCATGGGGGCAACGCTGTACCAGCTCGCCCCAGGTGCGCCGGAGGACCGCCTGCACATGCATTTCGGCGCCGAGGAGATGTTCTTCGTCCTCAGGGGCCGCCCGATGTTCCGAAACCCGCAGGGCCGAGAACAGCTCGCCCCGGGCGACTTCGTCTTCTGCCCGGAAGGGCGGGCCGGGCTGCACGCGTTCAGCAATCCGACCGACGAGCCCGCCGAGATCCTCGCGATGAGCGCCGGCGGCTTCCCCGACGTCGTCGCCTATCCCGAGCACGGATACGCGTGGGTCGCGACGCGCGATCCCGACCCCAACCTCCTCGCAAAGGGAGGGGATCCCGGCATCATCGCCCGGTTCGAGATCCCGATCGAGTAGACCGCTCGGATCGCAAGACAGACATCGTCACCCGGCCCGCGGCGGCTCCGACGCGAGGCCCTTTTATAGTTCGGAGGCCGCTTTATATAGTGGTCTCGGCCGCGTGGAGCGGCCGACTGTCGCAGCCCGTCCTCGCATCGCCCCAGCGATCACGGAGGAGTCAACATGGCGTACTTGATCACCCACTTCTACGAAGGCGGCACCGAGAGCCAGTACCGCGCCGTCGTCGGCGTGGCACATCCGCCGCAGGGCCTTCCCGCCGGCCAGACCTTCCATGCTGCCGGCCCGACCGAGGGCGGTTGGCTGGTCGTGGCGCTCTGGGACTCGAAGGAGGCCTGCGATACGTTCGTCGATCAGACTCTCCTCCCTGCCCTGCAGACCGCGGAGGGCACGCTCGCTGGCCCACCCCAGGAGCGGGCCAGCGAGGTCGTGAACGTCATCGCAATCTGAAGGGCACGACCGCTCGACGGCGGGTCCGACGCTCGGTGGGAACGGAGGAGTCGTGACAGAAACCGAGAGGATTGTTCGTATCTTCCATGAGTCGTGGGATCTTCGGGACCCGGACCGGGGTGCGACTGTCATCGCCGAGGACTGCCACTTCGAGGACGTTGCGCGAGGAGAGGTCCTGAGCGGCCCTGAGGCCTACAAGCGGGACTATCGCCGCTGGCGAGACGCCTTTCCCGATGGGGAAGTCAAGATCACGAACGTGATCGTTCAGGGGGAGTGGGCTGTCGTTGAGTTCGTCAACAGGGGCACGCAAACCGGCGCCCTCCATTCCAGCCTCGGAGAGTTCCCGCCGACCGGTCGGGCGATGGAAGTGCGGTACTGCAGTGTCATGAAGGTCGAAGCTGGAAAGGTCGTCGAAGGGCGGGACTACTACGACTCCGCGAGTATCGCGAGGCAGTTCGGCCTGGTTGGATCATGAAGTAGGGAGGCAGCCCGAGGCTCATGCTCGGACTCCGCCGTGTGGGCGAGCGTGCGGGAATCTCCCTTGACCCGCGCTGAATGCGGCGTATAGCTTCGGGCGCATGACGCGCAGACGTGCATGGGTCGCAGCCGCAGGGGCGCTCCTCGTCGTCGGCACTGTCCTCGTCTTCCGAGCGTTCACGCCCACTCAAACTCGGCCAGCGACACCCTTCGGCCGTTCGTCCTCACCATGGCTCCCGTTTGGGTCGTCGGCGTCGCGGCAGCCCGAGTCCTGGTGCGCCGCCGCGACTGAGCTATCGGTTGCGCGAGTGTCGGGAATGTCGCCCGACACAGGGCTAAGCTCGTCTCCGTGAGAGACCTGTTCATGATCCCGCGCTGGCCGCGCTGGTACTGCAGCCGAATGCTGGGACACCGAGGGGTACATCGACGAGGAACAGTCCGAGTGCGAGTGCCGCGCCTGCGGCTGGCGAGGCGTTCGACGGAGGCCGCCTGATCGCATGCGGGCGTTGTTCTAGCCGCCTGAGGCGATCTTCAGGAATGTCTCTTGGGAACGGCGCGAGGGTCAGACGTAGCATGGCTACGTGCGCTACGTGTGGCTCGCGATCATTGCGGTAAGCCTCGTTCCGGCGGCGATCGTGAGCCTGCTCCTCAACCCTCTCGTGTTCCTCGTGCTCGGCGCCGAGGCTTGGCGACAGCAAATCAGGCGACTTCACCCATACCGGTGGTGGATCGCGGCATCGGTCGTCGCACTCGCTCTTGCCACGACCGTGTACGGCACGAGGTACGCGTAGCGCCGTCAACCTCGCCTGCGCCAGCGTTCACGAATGTCCCTTGAGCGAGTTGAGCATCGGTGGTGTCGCAAGCGGCATACTTGGCCGGGATGAGCGGGTCCGTGACTCTGACTGCGGTCTTCACTCCGGACGAGAACGGCTGGACGATGGCCCAACTCGCCGAATGGCCGGCTGTGGTGAGTGCGGGCGCACGGTGGAAGAGGCCCGGGAGATGCTGCTCGACGCCGCCCGGGAGATGGTCGCCTCCTACCACGATGAGGGTCGGGAGCCTCCGATCGGCGGCGGGCACGCCGAGCAGGTCACGATCGACCTCGCGGCCGCGTGAAGCGGCATCAACTCGAACGTCACCTGATCGGAACATGGCTGCGACGTTCTACAGCGAGGGCGCCAAGCACGCCGTCTGGCACAACCAGGCCCGGGAGCATGCGTGCGCCGATGCCACGTCACCGCGAGATCCCGATCGGAACGGCAAGAGCGATTTGTCGGCAGCTCGGAATCCCGCCTCCGCCCGGCCCGCGATGACAAGCGCCAGAAGGACGCCATGGGCCAGTTCAGGAATGTCCCTCGACCGGGCCAGGCTGGACAGCCCAGTGCCCATGCGGGGCTACTATCGAGGCTGCGCTGCCCAGGTTGGCCCGTGTCTAGGGCGGGCCGGGGGAAGACCGATTGGGCCCACCTCAAGACGCAACGTCCGCGCAGATCGCGTAGGCGAGCACTCTCCACTGGCCGGTGGTCGGATTGACCTCGGAGGCGACGGCTTGCCAGGAGGTGTCCGTAATCGGATAGCTATCCACAAGCGCGAGATCGTCGTAGTAAGAACCGCCCGAGACCGGCTGGGCCTCACCGCCTCCGCCGATTACCTTCTTCCCAACGGGACACTTGGCAGTCACCACGCTAAAGAACCCCGACTGCATGGGGCCCACCTCTTGGAGACGATCTGCGAGCCTGCTGGATGCCCGCCGACCCCGGCAGACCCTTGTCTCCCTTGTCTCCCTTGTCTCCCTTCGGGCCTTGAGGGATCTGGCCCGCCTTGAAGTCCTTCCGCAAGCAGGGAGCCGTTCAGGACGTGCCCCGTGCAAGCGCTGCGTTGGGGGCGATCTTCGAGGCATTGACGGCGTTGTGCTTGAGCTGTTGCGTACCGACGCTGTTCTTCGGCACGACCGCCCTGTAGGCAGCTCTGCCAAGCGGCGTGGCTCCGAACAGGGCGATCACGAGCGCAGTTATCGAGAAGCAAAGTGCCGTGTGTGTCCTCATCGCGCTTCCTTTCCGTTGTGCCTCTACCGGGCGGATCGCGCGACCGTAAACCAGATCGACGCACGGGACAACAATGCCCGGGGCATGGGCCAGCGTTCAGGAATGTCACTTGAAGAGTGGGGTCGGGAGCGTCGGTGAGCCTCGATGCTTTAGCCGTAGCCCCAGGCCGCCAGCTTCCTGAGGAGAAGCTTGACGGAGTTCGGATCGCCTGGCTTGCCATGATTGGAGTAGCCATTGGCGAGGCGGCCTGTTCACAGCGTTTCTCGCGCCCGAGCAAGTATTGATCCGCGCACCACGGCGCGAGCACCCCCAGGTCGTTATAGGCGGTGCTTCCCCGCTGTCGAAGGTAGGCCGGCCCACAAGCCTCTCGCATCTGCGGCGATCAGGTCAGGTCGGCCCCGCGTTACGTCGGCGAAGCCGCGGCCTGAGTTCTCGATTGCGAAGATCTGGACTGGTGTCGTTGAACTTGCGCAGTCGGTGAAGAAGCAGAAAAAGCGCTGATCGCGCGAGACGAAGTAGAACCGGCCGTCGTGCCGCTGCACATGCCAGGCGGTGTGGGCGGCCAGGCCAGAAGGCGCCGAAGTCGTGGAGAGAGAACCCGACCCGCTCCGGGGCCGTCGTTCAACCCAACGTGAAGGGAATCGCTGCAGCGGTTTCCGCAGGAAGGAGATATCGATAAGCGCCTCCGGTTCAGCGTCTCCCCACACGTTGCGCAATGTCAAGGCCGGAATGATCTCCCCACCTGGGAGAGGCGAGTCGATCACGGTCTTCCCGGCACGACGAACGACGAGCCTTGTCGCGGATGTCGGCGTTCCTGGTGACATCGGGAACGCCGCGCGTGTCGTAGGAGAGAGTGGCGTCGATCGTCCCGTTCTTCCGCTCGATGGTGACGTGCTTCCAGCCGCTGCTGGCGGACGCACTGCACGCGAGAAGAGCGAGGGCACCGAGCACCGCCGACCCCGCGAACGATCACGAGCGGTGAGGCTAGCTGACGAAGCTCTGATGGGGACTGTGCCAGCGCACCGCAGTGCATCGCCCAGTCTTTGGCGGGTCTACGGCATGCGGAGCGGGTGGGGGACGCAGTCGGTCAGTCGGCTGCGGTGTCGGACCGGGTACCCCGGCCCGGTGGCGGGCGCGCGGGCGCCCCGGTAGGGGCGGGCGCGGCCGGCGCGGCCGGGGTTCGGGTCGGCGCGGAGCGCCCGGCCCGTCTTCTCTTGTATTAGCAACGTAACTCGAAGCTCGGGGTCTGAGGCCGTCCGTCGTAGTCGCTAGGGTGAGACTAGATGACTGACTTTCGTTCGGATCGGATGGCGTCGCCGGAGGGTAAGGGGATCGCGCGGCGGGCCTGGGACGGCTACGCGGGGGCGGTGAAGAAGGTGGCGACGCCCGGCGTTGCGGCCGTTCGCGCGGAAGGCGGCGGTGCCGGATCGTGGATCTGGCCGGCTTCTGGCTGCTCTGGCATGTGGAGGGCGGCTTCGAGGGGTTGCAGCGGATGGGGATGAGCCGGGCGAGCATCTATCGGCGGATCAGGTTGTTCCGGAAGCGATCGGGGCGCATCCGGACGAGTACGAGATGCCGGGGGTCAAGCTCGATCTGGCGAAGTACCGCGAGGCGGCCGAGAAGAACGAGGCGAAGGCGCGAAGGCCAGGCGAAGTCGCAGTTCTGAGACTGTCCGTCCGGCCCCTCGGCATAGTCTCCTGATATGGGACTAGGGCGTAAGGCGTACTGGTCGTTTAAGCTGTACCCGGAGGCGCGGCGAGGGCGGCGGCTGCTTCGTGCGGCGCTCCGCCGCGGCCGGTCGGCGGCGGCGCGCCTGATCCGGAGCGCGCGCAGGAGGAGGCGGCGCGGCGGGCGCGGGGGAAGGTTCGCCGCTACTGCGCCGCGAACCGGCTGAACCGGCTCGGCGACGCTGACCTACGCGGGCGCGGGCTGCTTCGACCACGGCGAGCTGCGCGCCGACGTGGCGGGGTTCTTCCGGGGGCTGCGGCGGGAGCTGGGCGGCGAGCCGCTGCCGTATGCGTGGGTGCCGGAGTGGCATCCGGGCGGGCACGGGCTGCACGTGCACTTCGCGGTCGGCCGCTACGTCAAGCAGCGGCTGATCGAGGAGTCTGGGGCCGCGGGATCGTGCATATCAAGCTGATCGGGGATCTGCCGGTCGGCTCCGGTGCGCTGGAGGAGGCGCGGCTCGCGGCCGGCTACCTGGCCAAGTACGTGAGCAAGAGCATCGGCGACGAGCGGGTGCCGCGGCTGCACCGCTACGAGGTCGCGCAGGGCTTCCAGCCCGAGACGGTCGCCGCTGCGGGCGAGTCGGAGGACGGCGGTGATCGCGCAGGCGTCGGAGCGGATGGGGCGCGAGCCGGCGCGGCTGTGGCGCTCGTGGCGAGCAGGAGGGCTGGCGAGGCGTCGCCGGCGTACTGGTGTGCCTGGGCTGGATGACGACCTCCGCGAGCGCGCACCAGCCTGGGCCGAGGCAGACCGCCGGGCGCAGGGGCTGCCGCCGCGGGTCGAGGACCTGCGAGGTGCTGCGAGAACGTCTGCGAGCTGCTCGGGCTGCGCCGCTCAGACGCGCCAGACCGGCCGCAGGCGTGACTCGTCGAAGCGGTTGAAGCCGCGCCGCGCCGGCCCGACCACGACGTGATCGAGCAGCGCCGCGACGATCTGATGCTGCCGGGAGAGCGTCATCGTCTGCCACTGCTCGCGCACCCGCTTCGCGTCGCCGATGAACGGCACCAGCGCGGTCGCCCGGTTCAGGGCGGCGAGCTTCTTCTTCGCAAGCGTCTGCCGCTTCTCGATCGGGCGCGCGCGCCTTCAGCCACTCGCCGCGCGTGATCTCGCCTTCTGCCCAGAGCTCGGCGAGCTCGTCCAGCTTCGCCTGCGTCCGCTCGACCTCGGCCTGCCACTCGCTCCCATCCGCCCCGTTCGGGCTGCGCGTGATCGCCTCCGGCAGCCGGGGCGACTCCAGCCGGTGCAGCACACCGGCGGCGACGAACTGCTCGAGCGGATCGGCGACGATCGTCGTCTTGCCGCAGCCACCGAAGCCGGGGCCGCTCGCACAGACATAGCGGCGCGTCCCATCGGCGCGCGGCCGCGAGACAAGACTGCTGCCGCAGTGGGAGCAGCGCAAGAGCCGCGTCAGCAGGTAGCGGCGCGAGGCGCGGTTCGTGCGCCGGTCGGGGTCGCCGAGCTTCGCCCGCAGCTGCTGCGTCTCCCGCGGGGTGATGATCGCCGGCCACTCCGCCTTCGCCACGATCTCACCGCGGTGCTCACGCTGGCCGCTGATCCGCGCCGACATCAGCATCCGCCGCAGCGTCTGCGACGTCCACCGCTTCCCGCTCCCCGAGGCGACGCCGCGCTCGTTCAGGTCGACGCAGATCGAGCGCAAAGAATCACCGGCAAGCGCCCGCCGAGCACACTCGCGGATCACCTCCGCCTCCTCCGGCCTCACCGTCCGCTTGTCCGCCTCGTACCCGTACGGGCGGCTGCCGCCACCGGACACCTTGCCCGCAGTCGCGAGTTCTTCGTGCTTGCGCCGGATCCGGCGGCTCTTGTCATCGCTCTCCTTCCGCGCCACCGCACCCTGGATCCGCGCGATCAACTGACCCTCGTGCGTGGAGAGATCGACATCGCCGCTCACCGTCGCCAGCTTCGTCTCCGGTCCGCTGGCACAGGTCGATGAAGTCCTCCAACTCGCGCGGATGCCGATGCAAGCGATCGGCGTGGTAGACGACCACCGCCTCGACCGCGCCCGCCTCGATCTCCTCCAGCATCCGCAGGTACTCCGGCCGGCGCTTGCCGCCATAGGCGCTGATGTCCGAATCGACATACCGCTCCACCACCTTCCACCCGCGCCGCGCCGCCAACTGCTCGCAGTCGGCCAGCTGCCGGCCGATCGCCAGGTTATCGCCCTCCCGATCCGACGAGATCCGCGCATACACCGCCGCCCTGACCACACACGAAGCATACGAGCATCAAGGGACATTTACAAACACTCGCATGCGCGAGGGTACCGTCGCTTGACCGTCAGCTGATCCGCCTGAGCGGCGGCGGCAGTCCGGCGAGCAGGTCGCAGCGGTATCCTCGCCCAAGCCGGGCCGTGAACCCGATCGTCGTTGATCCCCTGCCGTACCGGATCGAGGCAGCCTCGCTTCCGAGCGCGCTGCACGTGCCCGAGGGGAGCAGCTTGATCGATCTCGTGCTGCGGCTCGCCGACGAGGCGCGGGAGCGCGCGCGGCCTCGCGCGGTCTCCTCGATCGCCTACATCGACGATCGAGGAGACGACTTCGTCGTCGCCGATGGGACTCGTCTCTCGAGCCGTGTGCTCCGCGTGAACCTGGACGGCCTGGAGCGCTTCTTCCCCTACGTGGTCACCTCCGGCCCCGAGCTGGAGGCATGGGCGAACGCGCACGAGGACATGGCCGTCCGCTTCTACGCCGACGCGATCAACCAACTGATACTGCACAGCGCCAGGACAGGCTTCCGCGAGCGGCTCTGCCGGTTGTACGGACTGGAACGGCTGTCCGCCATGACCCCCGGCTCGCTGAGCGATTGGCCGATGGAGGAGCAACGACCGCTGTTCGGCTTGCTGGGCGACGTGCCCGGCGCCATCGGCGTCGAGCTCACGGACAGCATGCTGATGGTGCCGACCAAGTCCGTCTCCGGAATCTTCTTCCCGGCGGAGGAGACCTTCGCGAGCTGCCAACTCTGCCCTCGCGAACGCTGCCCGAACCGGCGCGCTCCATACGACGCCGGCCTGTTCGAGCGGAAGTACGCAGAGGCCCCGGCTGAATAGGCCGCACGGGCGTCCCCGGCCGCCCGCAGTCAGCTGATCCGCTTCAGCAGCGACAGCGCCTGCTGGTTCCACGGGACGCGATGCGTGTCCCCGCGGCCCGCATCGACTCGCGGTGCGCGAGGTACCAGTCGTAGGTCCGGCAGAGCGACTCGGCGTTCGAGTGGCGCGGAGACCAGCCGAGCAGCCGCTCGGCGCGCGAGACGTCCACGAACGAGTCGCGGTGCGCCGTCTTGTAGTGCCACTCCGCGAGCGGGGAGACGCGCAGGAGCTCCAGGCCGCGGAGCGCGATCTCGGCCGGCCGCGCGGGAACCGGCGTCAGCCGCGACGACGAGCCCGCGTGGTCGATCAGCGCCTGGAGATCCTCGCGCACCGTCCCGAACTCCCTCGCGCCGACGTTGACCGTCTCGCCCGCCGCGTCGGGCCGCTCGGCGGCGAGCACCATCGCGTCGACGAGATCCTCGACGTCGAGCAGCTGGTAGCGGTTCGTCCCGTCGCCGAGGGTGTAGATCCGCCGGCCCTCGCGGATCCAGTCGAAGAGGATCTCGAAGACGCCGAGGCGCTCCGGGCCGATGAACGTCTTCGGCCGGACGATCGTGAACTCCAGCCCGCGCCGGCCGAACTCCCGCGTCACCTCCTCCGCCTCGATCTTCGACTCGCCGTACCAGCCGACCCCGACGAGCGGCGCGTCCTCGAAGATCGGGTGCACCTTGGGGACGCCGTAGACCGCCGTCGACGAGACGAGGACGACCCGCCGGACGCCGGCCTCGGCGGCGGCGGCCAGCACCGTCGCGCAGCCGCCGACGTTGACCGAGCGGATCGACTCGCGTGACGCCTGGATCGGCAGCGCGGCGGCGGCGTGGACGACGACGTCCGCGCCGTCGACGAGCGCCCGCGCGTCGCGAACCGACCGCACGTCCCCGTGCAGCTCCTCGACGCGCCCCTCCAGCTCGGGCTCGTCGAGCGGCGCGGCGTCGAGCGTTCGCACCTCGTGCCCGTCGGCCAGAAGCCGCCGGGCGAGGTGCAGCCCGAGGAATCCGGCCCCTCCCGAGATCGCCCAGCGCATCGCCGCCACCCTACCGGCACCGACCCGGGGGCTAGCCGCACCCCAGGACGCATGCTGGCTCCATCGCCGCCGAGCCGCGACCGTCGCATCCTGGGTGACACACCCTGCACGAAAGGAGCAACGATGGAAACCTCGACACGCAAGCGCAGCATCGGCCTCGCGATCGGCGGATCGGCCGTCGCCCTCCTCGCCGCGACCGTTCTCGCCGTGGCCGGAGTGGCGATCTGGACGGACGTCGACAAGCGCGACGGCTCCGGCTACCTCTCCACCCACGCACACCGCTACGCGACCGACAGCCGGGCGATCACGACCGACGAGGTCACGATCGGCACCGAGATCCCGAAGTCGCTGTTCGGCAAGATCCGCCTGCAGGCATCCTCGGCGAAGCCCGTCTTCGTCGGGATCGCCCGGACGGCGGACGCCGACGCCTACCTCGCCGGCGTCCGGCACGTGACCGCGACCGACGTCGACCTCGATCCGTTCACGGTCACCTACGTCCCGCATGCGGGCTCGGCCCATCCGGCGAAGCCGGCGGACCAGGCCTTCTGGGCCGCGTCGGCAACCGGCAGCGGCACGACTGCGCTGACCTGGAAGCCGAAGTCCGGCTCGTGGTCGATCGTCGTCATGAACGCCGACGGCTCGCCCGGCGTCTCGGCCGACGTCACCGCGGGCGCCAGGATCGCCTGGCTGCTCTGGGCCGGAATCGGCGCCGCCGTTCTGGGCGCCGCGCTCCTCGCCCTCGGCGCGGTGATGCTGGCCCGCGGCCTCGCCGGCCGCGGCGGAACCGGCGCCGTCGCGCCGGCCCCGGCGCTCTGAGCGTCGACCCGTAGGCCGCTACCGTCGCGCCGCGACGGTAGCGGCCTGCACGAGAGCCTGCTTCGGCGGCGGCTTCGAGTCGACCAGGATCGCCGCCAGGAGCAGGATCGCGACCGCGACCGTCGCCTCGCCGAGCAGACTTCACGACAGGCGCCCGGCAACCGCGGGCCGGTCGAGCCGCGGCCGGACGACGAAGTGGTGGAACGCGCCCCAGCTCACCGCGAGGCAGACGAGGCCGAGCTTGACGAGCAGCACCTGCCCGTAGCCAAACGACCACAGATCCGACAGCGCCGGGAGCCGCTTGAAGCTCATGTACACGCCGGCGGCGACGATCACCGCCACCAGCGGCCCGGCGATCTGCGAGAAGCGCCAGAACGCCGCCCGCCTGAGCTCGCGGTCCCGCCCGACGACGACCCAGAGCGAGAGCAGCCCGCCGATCCACAGCGTCGCCGCCGACAGATGCGCCCAGTCGGCGAACGACGGCAGCCAGCCGCGGTCGGCGCCCTGGTGGCTGGCGAGCGAGAGCCCCGCGCCGAGCCCGAGCGAGAGCAGGAAGGCCGGCCAGAGCAGGAGCCTCCGCCCGGTCAGCCAGGCGAGAAACAGAAACGCGGCGACCAACGCGAAGCCGAGCTCCATGACCACGAACGCCCTGCCGAACCGGGTCGTCCCCACGAACGGCGACAGGTCGCCGTAGATGAACGAGTACAGGTCGAGCTGGAGCGCGTCCTCCGCTCGCAGGCAGAACGCGAGGATCCCGACCTCGAGCGCCCCGATCACGCCGGCGCCCGCGAGCCGGTAGAAGCGCCGCTCGACCGCCGGAGGCAGCGGACCGCGGAGCACGAACAGCCGGAAGCCGATCCCGCCGGTGAGGAGCGCCAGGCAGAGGAAGTAGAGCCAGCGGACGACGTGCTCCGACGTGGTCGGGCCGGACGCGCCGTACGCCTGCCCGATCGGCGGTGCCTTCACCCCCACCCCGAACGTGTATCGCCGATGTCGACCGGCTTCGGCTTCGCCAGCGTCGCCGTGAACGGCCCGTAGCAGTACGCGTGGTTGCCGTAGTCGTAGTCGGTCCAGGCGAGCCTCGTCCCGGCGAGGGTGAGCGCGTCGTACTCGGCGTCGCTCGCCGACTGGCTCCCGCACGCCGCGTCCTTCAGGTGGACGACCTTGCCGGTGGTGGGCTGCCAGATCCCGCCGGAGTGGCAGCTGGGGTTGCCGCTGACCTCTGCGTGGATCGCGACCCGGTTGCCGTCGGCGGAGATCGAGTCGACTGCGCCCTTCGTGCCGGTCGTCTTGGCCGCGCCGCCGCCGGCGACGGCGCCCGGCACGGTCGCCAGGGCGAGCGCCGCCACCAGCAGGAGCCGCCTCACCCGACCAGGGTCAGCGTGTACTCGGCGCGGGTGTCGCCGTCGAGGCAGAAGAGCAGCACGCGCTGCCACTGGCCGAGGCAGAGCCTGCCGCGCTGAACGGGATCTGCTCCGTCCGCGGGCCGAGCAGCGCCAGCAGCATCCGCTCGCGGTCGGCGGAGGAGCCGGGCACGAAGCGCTCGAGCAGTGCCTCGACGTCGCAGAAGAAGCCCGACTCGCGCTCGCTGACGCGGACGACCGAGGTCGGCACGGCCGCGGTCACGTAGGCGATGCCGTGCTAGGGCCCGCCGCTGCCGACGTCGCGGGAGACCTCGTTCGTGATGTCGAAGACCGAGAGGGTGGGCAGCGCGGCCGCGACGGAGTGCGGGATCTGGACGAGGTCATCTCGCCGCCACCTCCCTCGGCAGCCGGAAGTGGACGTCCTCGCGCGCGACCGTGACCTCGTCCTCCAGCTCGTCGTAGCCGGGTCGGCGAGCCGCGCGAGAACGGCCTGGACGAGCTCGTCCGGGGTGGAGGCGCCGGCGGTGAGGCCGACCGTCTCGTGCCCGTCGAGCAGGGCGTCCTCGATCGCGTTCTCGTCGTCGATCAGCGTCGCCTCGGCCCCGCGCGCCCGGGCGACCTCGACCAGGCGCTGCGCGTTCGAGCTGGTCGGCGAGCCGATCACGAGGATCAGGGTAGCGCCCATCGAGACGATCTCCTTGACCGCGTCCTGCCGGTTCTGGGTCGCGTAGCAGATGTCGTCGGCGCCCGGCCGGCGGAGGTCGCCGAAGCGCTCTCGAGCACGTCGACAGTCGCGGCGACGTCGTCGAGCGAGAGCGTCGTCTGGCTGATCACGGCCAGCGGCTTGCCGTCGGTGTCGAGCTCCTCGGCCTCCTCGGGCGACTCGACGACGACGATCTGGTCGGGCCGCTCGCCCTTGGTCCCGATCACCTCGACGTGGTCGTGGTGGCCGACGAGCGCGACGAGGTGGCCGCTGTCGGCGTACCGCCGCGCCTCGGCGTGCACCTTCGAGACCAGCGGGCAGACGGCGTCGACGACGTGCAGACCCCGCCGCTCGCAGTTCGTCGCGGACCGTCGGGGCGACGCCGTGCGCGGAGAGGACGCAGATCGCGCCCTGCGGCACCTCCTCCTCGACGTCGACGAACACCGCGCCGAGCTCCTCGAGCCGGCGGAGTACGTGGTCGTTGTGGACGATGGGGTGCCGGACGTAGATCGGCGGGCCGTGCTGCTCGAGCAGGTTCTCGACGATGTCGATCGCCCGGTCGACGCCGGCGCAGAACGAGCGCGGCGCGGCGAGCAGGACCTGCCGCTCACGAGCGCCTCCCGATCGGTGGGAGCGCGGTCCGGACGCGGCGAGCGCGCGGAGGGTCTCCCGCGGCTGCCGCGCCAGCGCCTTAGCGAGCCGACCGGCCGCGGGCGGCCGTCCCCGTCGACCGCGGGGCGAGGGCGCCGAGGGTGCGCCGGCGTGTCCGACACGGCGCGGACGCAGCCGCGAGACGGCCGGTCGCCGCGAGGACGCCGCTCTCCATGTCGACGGCGTCGGCCCCGTCAGCTCGTGCAGGCGGCGCCGCTCGGCGGGGTCGTCGACGACCCGGTCGGCGGCGAGAATCGTGCCGGGCCGCGCGCCGGGGACGCCGAGCCCGTCGCCCTCCCAGAGGACACTGCCCTCCTCGTCGACCACACGGGTGGCGTCGATCACGGTGCCGACCGCGAGCCCGTTCAGCCCGCCGGCGACGCCGAACGAGACGAGCCCGCCCGCCGGGACGCCGCGGCGGGCGCCGAGCCCGACCCGCACGGTCCGGAAGCCCGCCCGCCGGGCGGCGCGTTCCTCGGCCTGGTCGCGCAGGCGGCGGGCTACCCCGTCAGCGTCCATGCCATGCTCCGAACGGTCTCCTTCATGCTCCCGGTCGCCACGTAGGCGGCCGAGGGCTCGAACCCGGAGTGGATCCCGCAGTGCTCGCAGCGCGGGTCGTTGCCCGGCCCGTAGGCATCCCACTCGATGTTCTCGAGCAGCGCCTCGTAGGTGGGGAAGATGCCGTCCGTGAGCAGGTAGCACGGGCCCTTCCAGCCGTACGGGTTGCGGGTGATCGAGCCCCACGGCGCGCACGGCAGCTGCCGGTCGCCGGTGAGGAAGTCCTGGTAGATCGGGCTCGCCAGCCAGCGGTAGCCGTGCGTGCGGACGGCGGCGCGGATCGCCCGGAACTTGAGCCTCGTGCTCGGCCCGGGTCATCGTCAGCGCCGGGTCGATCTGCGAGTACTGGTAGCCGGGCGAGATCAGCATCCCGTCGATGCCGACCTCGTTCGTCAGGTAGCCCATCATCTCGATCACGTCCTCGACCGAGGACTCCTTGAAGACCGTCGTGTTGGTGGTGACGCGGAAGCCGGCCTAGCTGGCCTTCTTGATCGCGTCGACGGCGATGTCCCAGAGGCCCGGGTAGTCGCAGACGTAGTCGTGGATCTCGCGCATGCCGTCGAGGTGGACGACGAAGGTGAGCCGCGGGTCGGGCGTGAAGACGTCCAGGTACTCGGCGAGCTTCAGCGCGTTCGTGCAGAGATCGATGTCTTCCGCAGCTCGAGGAAGCCGGCGACGACGTCCTCGATGCCCTTGTAGATCAGGGGCTCGCCGCCGCAGATCGAGACGACCGGGGCCGGGCACTGGACGCCCGCGTCGATGCACTCGTCGACCGAGAGCCGCGCCTTGTTCGACTCGTACTCGCGGATCTTCCCGCAGCCGATGCAGGCGAGGTTGCAGGCCAGGGTCGGCTCCAGCATCAGGACGAGCGGGTAGAGCTCGCCCTTGCGCTTCTGAGTGGCGACGTACCTGCCGATCTGAACCGTCGAGCGCAGCGGAAACCGCATGCGTTCAGCCTTTCTCGTAGTCGTCCGAGTGCCATCAGGGGAAAGTGGAGACGGTAGAGGTGGTAGCGGATCATGAAATCGGTGGGAAAGCCGGTTCCGGTGTAGTGCGCTCGCTCCATCTCCGTTCGCCTCTTGGGTCGCGCAGAGG
>CAVXLT010000009.1:0-199882 GCA_963762715.1 uncultured Thermoleophilia bacterium
GTGCCCAGGCTCGTCCTCCTGAACGGCCCGCCGGGCGTCGGCAAGTCGACGCTCGCGCGGCGCTACGTCGACGACCACCCGCTGACGCTCGACCTCGAGATCGACGCGGTGCGGTCGCTGCTCGGCGCGTGGCTCTCCGAGCCGCAGCGCTCGGGCCTCGCGGCGCGGCAGCTCGGGCTCGCGATGGCGCGGGCGCACCTCGAAGCCGGCCACGACGTGGTCGTCCCGCAGCTGCTGACCCGGCGCGAGTTCGTCGTCGAGCTGCAGAAGCTCGCCGAGAGCCTCGGCGCGACCTTCCACGAGCTCACCCTGCTGGACGAGCGCTCGGCGGTGCTGGAACGGCTCGCGCGGCGGCCCGAGCCACCCGGCGCCTTCAGCGCGCGGGCGCTGCGCGAGCGGCAGGGCAACACGCCGGAGGACGACTACGACCGCTTCGTGGAGGCGCTGCGTCGGCGCCCCGACGCCGTCGTGATCGACGGCTCCTCGACGGAGCGCGCCTACGCCGAGCTGCGCCGCCGGCTACTCGTCGCTCCGGCGTGAGCCGGCGTCGCCGAGAGCGGCGTCGTCCAGATCCTCCCGGAGGAGCGCGAAGAGCACCGCGTCCTGCCAGGCGCCGTGGCGGAAGTACGCGCGGCGCTGGACGCCCTCCCGCACGAACCCGGATCGCTCCGCGTGGGCGATCGCCCGCTCGTTGAAGCCGTAGCAGGCGAGCTCGAGCCGGTGGTAGTCGAGCTCGACGAGCAGGTAGCGCTGGAAGGTCCGCGCCGCCTCGTCGGCGATCCTGCGGCCCGCGGAACGTCCGGGTGGACGGCCAGCCCGCCGAGCCGGGCGATGCGGTGCGTCGCGCTGCGCTCCTCGAACCCGACCACCCCGGCCCGCTCGCCGTCGACCTCGATCAGCAGCCGCCCGAAGCGGCTCGGCTCGCGCTGCGACCGCTCGACCTCCGCCAGGATCCCGGCCCGGTCGAGCGCGCGGCCGCCGCCCAGGAACGGCTCCGTCTCCTCGCCGCCGAGCAGCTCGACGAGCCAGTCGACGTCGCGCGGCCGTCGCCCGCCGCAGCCCGGATCTCGCTCGCGCGGGAGGTCACACCGGCCGCCATCCTAGAGCCGGGGTAGCATCCTCGGCCCCCTGAGCTCTCTCGTCGCGGAACCACTCCACTCGAGGCTCGGTCTCACCGACTGGGAGTTCGACCGTATCCGGGAACTGCTGGAGCGCGATCCGAACGACTTCGAGCTCGCGGTGTTCTCGCTGCTCTGGTCCGAGCACTGCGGCTACAAGCACTCCGCCCCGCTCCTGCGCCGCCTTCCCGCCGAGCGGGGAGCGTGTGCTCCAGGGGCCCGGCGAGAATGCCGGCGTGGTCGACCTCGGCGGCGGGCTCGCCGTCGCGTTCAAGGTCGAGTCGCACAACCATCCGTCCGCCGTCGAGCCGTTCCAGGGCGCCGCGACCGGCGTCGGCGGCATCCTGCGCGACATCGTCGCGATGGGCGCCCGCCCGGTCGCCCTGCTCGACGGCCTGCGCTTCGGCGAGCCCGGCTGGCACTTCCGCCGCGCGGTCGCCGGCATCGGCCACTACGGCAACTGCGTCGGCGTCCCGACCGTCGGCGGCGAGAGCGCGTTCGACCCGGCGTACGCCGAGAACCCGCTCGTCAACGCGATGTGCGTGGGCCTGCTTCCCACCGAGCGCGTGCTCAGCGCGCGCGCGCAGGGGGTCGGCAACCTGCTCGTCCTCTACGGAGCCTTCACGGGCCGCGACGGGATCGGCGGCGCCTCGGTGCTCGCCTCGCAGGATCTCGAGGGCTCCGACGAGAAGCGCCCGTCCGTCCAGATCGGCGATCCGTTCCGCGGCAAGGCGCTGATCGAGGTCTCACTCGAGCTGGTCGAGCAGGACCTGGTCGTCTCGCTCCAGGACTGCGGCGCGGCGGGGCTCGCCTCCTCGCTCTCGGAGATGGCCCGTGACGGAATGGGGGTCGACGTGCGGCTCGACGAGGTGCCGCTGCGGGAGTCCGACCTGGAGCCGTGGGAGATCATGATCTCCGAGTCGCAGGAGCGGATGGTCGCCGTCGTCTCCCCCGACCGGCTCGACGAGGTGCGGGCGGTGTGTGCGCGCTGGGAGCTGCCGTGCGCGGTGATCGGCGAGGTGACCGGGCACGGCGAGCTGCGGGCGCTCCACGGCGGCGAGGTGGTCGGGTCGATTCCCGCCGACCTCCTCACCGAGCGAGTGCCCGCGCTACGAGATCGCGACGCGAGAGCGGGCGGTCGCGCCCGCGCCGGTCGCACCCGTCAACGACGAACCGAAGGACTGGGTGTTCGAGCAGTTCGACCAGCTCGTCGGGTCGCGCACCGTGCGCCGGCCCGGCCTCGGCGCCGCCGTCCTCCACCTCGGCGACGGACGCGGGATCGCCGTCTCGCTCGACGGCCCGCCGCTCGGCTGCCGCAACCCCGTCGAAGCGGGCTGGAGCGCCGTGCTGGAGTCGGCCATGAACGTCGCCTGTGCGGGCGGCGAGCCGCTCGCTCTCACCGACTGCCTCAACTTCGGCAACCCCGAGAAGCCCGAGATCGCGTGGGAGCTCGCGCAGGCGATCGAGGGCATCGCCCGGGCCGCCGAGTCGCTGCGGATCCCGGTCGTCAGCGGCAACGTCTCGCTCTACAACGAGACCGGCGGCAGCCCGATCCCGCCGACGCCCGTGGTCGGCTGCGTCGGGCTCGTCCATGACGTGACGCGCATCCCGGACCGCTGGCGGAGCGGCGACCAGGTGCTGCTCCTGCGCGGCTTCGGACACGGGCTCGTCGGCTTCGTCTGGCGCCATGCGCACCTCTGGACGCTCGCGCACGACGTCTCCGACGGCGGCCTCCGGCAGGCGCTCGTCGAGGCCGCACGCTGGTCGGGGCGCGAGCTCGTGGAGCGTCACGACGAGCCCGAGGGGCCGGGCGTGGTCGTCGCGGTCGCGCCCGGCACGACCGTCCCGTGGGACGACGTCGTCGAGCTCGGGACCGTGGCCGCCTAGCGATGTGCGGCGTGTTCGGCATCCGTGCTCCCGGCCGCGACGTGGCGCGTCTCTCCTACTTCGGCCTCTACGCCCTGCAGCACCGCGGGCAGGAGTCGGCCGGGATCGCCGTCAGCGAGAACGGGCGCCTGACGGCGCTGCGCGACCTCGGCCTGGTTGCCCAGGTGTTCGACGAGCGCAGCCTGTCCGGGCTGCACGGCGACGCCGCGATCGGCCACACCCGCTATTCGACGACCGGCGGGAACGCCTGGTCGAACGCGCAGCCGCTGCTGCACCACGGCACCGTGCGCACGGTCGCGCTCGGGCACAACGGCAACCTCGTGAACGCCGACGAACTGCGCGACGAGATCGGCAAGCCGCTCGGATCGAGCTCCGACTCCGAGGTGATCGCCGCGCTGATCGCCGACGACGACCGGCCGCTCGCCGACGCCGTCTCCTCCGCGATGGACCGGCTCGAGGGCGCGGCGACCGTGGTGGGGCTCGCGGACGGCGTGCTGTTCGGGTTCCGCGACGCGCACGGGTTCCGCCCGCTCGTGCTCGGGCGCCTCGGCGGCGACCCGGTGATCGCCTCGGAGACGTGCGCGCTCGATCTCGTCGGCGCCACCTTCGAGCGCGAGATCCTTCCCGGCGAGCTCGTGCTGGCGGACGAGGACGGCACGACCGCCGTGCAGGCGCTCGAGCCCGCGCACGACCCGGCGCTCTGCATCTTCGAGTTCTTCTACCTCGCGCGGCCCGACACGCGCCTGTCGGGTGTCGAGGTGCACGGGGCGCGTCTCCGCATGGGCGAGCGGCTCGCCGAGGAGGCGCCGGTCGACGCCGACCTCGTGCTGCCGATCCCCGACTCCGGCACGCCCGCGGCGATCGGCTTCGCGCGCGCCACCGGCATCCCCTTCAGCGAGGGCCTGATCAAGAATCGCTACGTCGGGCGCACGTTCATCCAGCCGGAGCAGGGCATGCGCGAGCAGGGGATCCGCATGAAGTTCAACCCGCTCGCGGAGGTGGCCGGACAGCGGCTGGTGGTGGTCGACGACTCGATCGTGCGGGGCTCGACCACCCGCCAGATCGTGCAGATGCTGTTCGACGCCGGCGCCGCCGAGGTGCACGTCCGGGTCTCGTCGCCGCCGATCGTCTCGCCGTGCTTCTACGGCATCGACCTGGCGTCCGAGGACGAGATGATCGCCGCCAACGCGACCGTCGAGGAGGTGCGGGCCGCGATCGGCGCCACGAGCCTGGCGTACCTGTCCCTCGAGGGGCTGCAGGCGGCGACCCGGCGGCCGGCACGCGCCCTCTGCCGCGCCTGCCTCACCCGCGAGTACCCGACGCGGGTGCCGCTCGGCACGGGGAAGCTGCGCTTCGAGCAGAGCCGCGGCTGATTCAGCCCTCGAGCGTCCCGGCGCGTCCGTAGCGCACGGCGCGCGCGACCTGCCGTGGGTCGAGCCCCTGCTCGATCAGGCGCTGCCGCAGCTCGCTCTCCTCGGCCATCCGCAGGAACAGCCACGCGAGGGTGGAGAGCGTCACGATCGACCCTTCTCCCATCATCACGATCCCGCCCAGGTTCACGTCGTGCGTGGGCGTGATGCCCCACTCCGCCGCGTGCCGGTACACGCTGTAGAAGGGATGCGACGACCAGATGAACACGTTCGCGAGCACCGTCTCCAGCAGGCGGACGATCGCGACGTAGCCCAGCTTCGGCCCGGTACCGAACCAGGTCGGCGCCGGCAGCGTCTCGAGCACCGGCGCCCACATCAGGCCGCCGAACGTGAAGAAGCAGAGGTGCTCGAGCGAGTGGATCGAGTCGTGATGGAGCGCGGCGTCGTAGAAGAACGGGATGTGCCAGAGGTAGAGGTCGACCGCCCACAGCGGGAGCGCGACGAGCGGGTGCGTGAGCACCCGCAGGCGGTCGACCACCCGCAGTGCGAGCACCGGCCGCAGCACCGGCCCCGTCAGCCCGAGCACGAAGCAGAGCGGCGCGAGATCGCCCAGCAGGACGTGCTGGAGCATGTGCACGAAGAAGAAATGCTCCTCGCCGAGACTGTCGATCGGCGAGTTGAGCGCCAGCACGACCAGGGAGATCCCGATCCAGAACATCGCCTGCCGCCACCGCGGGACGGGATGCTCCCGGCGGGCGAGCGTCCGGGTTCGGCGCAGGTACAGCGCCGCCGCCACGACCGTCGGCACGATCTGCAGCGGCTCCAGCGTCCACGGTGAGAGGAGCGAAGGCGACACGCCGCTTGGAAGACTAGAGACGTGCACCTCTTCCACTACCACCTCGTCACCTCGGAGCTGCGCGACCTCGAGGCGCGCTACCTCGGCAAGCTCGGCTTCGACCTCGTCGCGCGGTACGGCCGCGTCGGGGAGGAGCACGTCGCCTCCGAGGCCGGCGTCCCCTGGGAGCAGCTCGACCGGGAGGGCTTCAAGCTCCGGCTGTCCGAGCTCGAGCGCGGCTCGGTCAACGTCGTCGTCCAGCCGGGGCACTGGCGGGTGCCGCGGGTCGACCACCTGGGGGTCGCGCTCGACGAGGACGAGTTCCAGTCGGTGCTCGGCCGGGCGATGCAGTGGAACCTGCGCGTCCAGGAGCACGGCGGGCGCCGCACCTTCGTGGCCACGAACGCCGGCTACCGGCTCGAGGTGCACCCACCGCGCGAGTGGATCGACGAGCTGCTCGACGCCGACGACGAGTTCCGGCTGAGCGAGCTCGTCCTGCGCGCGGACGAGCCGGAGACGAAGGCGGGAGCGCTCGCCGACCTGCTCGGACTGCCGCTCGAGGACAACGCCGTACCGGTCGGCCGCACCGTCGTGCGGTTCGTCGCCGGGCGGCCCCGAGGGCCGTCCCGAGCTGCTCGGCGAGCGGTTCGCCTGAGCGGGCGATGCGTCGGACCGCCCGACTAGGATGGCCTCTCTGAGCCCGGAGCACAGCTATGCAGCCGCAGGGGTGTCACTGACGACTGCCGTCTCGGTCGTCGACCGGCTGCGGGCGGCCGTGGAGTCGACGGGAGCGACGGGGTTCGGCGCGTTCGCGGCGCTGCACCCGCTCGACGAGGAGCGCCTGCTCGCGGCCTCCACGGACGGCGTCGGCACGAAGCTCGTGCTCGCGCGCGAGCGCGGCCGGCTGGGCGACTGCGGCGCCGACCTGGCCGCACATTGCATCAACGACGTCGCGACGTGCGGCGCCGAGCCGTTGCTGCTGCTCGACTACGTCGCCGCGAACAGCATCTCGCTCGACGAGGTCGCCGCGCTCGTGGAGGGCGCCGCCGCTGTCTGCCGCCGCGCGGGCGTGGCGCTCGTCGGCGGCGAGACGGCCGAGCTGCCCGGCATCTACGCCGAGGGCGAGCTCGACTTCGCCGGCACCTGTGTCGGCGTCGTCGCGCGGGCCGACGTCGTCGACGGATCGAAGGTGGCGCGCGGGGACGTCGTCGTCGGGTTGCCCTCCTCGGGACTGCACGCGAACGGCTTCACCCTCGTCCGCCGCGTGCTCGAGACGGAGGACTACGACGGGCCCGACCTGCTCGCGCCGACACGGCTCTACCTCGACGACGCCCGGGCGCTGCGCGCGGAGGCCCACGCCTTCGCCCACGTCACGGGGGGAGGGATCGAGGGAAACCTCCGCCGCGTCGTCCCCGAGGGGCTGCGCGCGCGGATCGACTGGGCCGCGTGGGAACGGCCGCCGGTGTTCGACTGGCTCGCCCGGCACGTCGAGGAGCAGGAGCTGCGGCGGGTGTTCAACCTCGGGATCGGCTTCTGCGCGGTCGTCGCGGATCCCGGCGACCGGCTCGTGATCGGGCGGATCGATGCCGCGTAGGCGCGCAGGCCGGCGCCGGGGCACCGCATGATCGGCGTCCTCGTCTCCGGAAACGGCTCGAACCTGCAGGCGCTGCTCGACGCGGGGCTACCCGTGAGCGCCGTCGCCTCGAACCGGAAGGACGCCTATGCGCTCGTCCGCGCCCGCGAAGCCGGCGTGCCGGCGGCCACCTTCGCCCTCGACTGCCACCCCGACCGCGAGGAGCGCGACCTCGTGATGGCGACGTGGCTCGAGGAGCACGGCGTCGAGCTCGTCGTGCTGGCGGGGTACATGCACCTGCTGACCCGTCCGTTCCTGCAGCGATTCCCGGATCGGATCGTCAACGTCCATCCCTCGCTGCTCCCGTCCTTTCCCGGCACGCGAGCGATCGAGGACGCGCTCACGGCCGGAGTCGAGACGACGGGTGTCACGGTGCACTACGTCGACGAGGGGCTCGACACCGGGCCGGTGATCGCCCAGGAGCCGCTCCCGGTCGAGCCTCGCGAGACGCTCGAGGAGCGCGTCCACGCCGTCGAGCATCGCCTGCTGCCACGGGTCGTCGAGGAGCTCGTCGAGGAGCTATGCCGGGCCGCGCGCTGATCTCCGTGTACGACAAGGAGGGAATCGACGCCTTCGCGCGGGCGCTGGCCGAGCTGGGCTTCGAGCTCGTCTCGTCCGGCGGCACGGCGGCCTTCCTCGCCGAGCAGGGCCTCGACGTCGCCCGTGTCGAGGAGGTGACCGGGGCTCCGGAGATGCTCGACGGGCGCGTGAAGACGCTGCACCCGCGCATCCATGCGGGAATCCTCGCGCGCCGCGACCGGCCGGACGACCTGGCGGCGCTCGCCGAGCAGGAGATCGAGCCGATCGACCTCGTCTGCGTCAACCTCTATCCCTTCGCAGCCGCCGCCGGGCGGCGGGGCACGACCGAGGACGAGGTCGTGGAGATGATCGACGTCGGCGGCCCCTCCATGCTGCGCGCGGCCGCGAAGAACTTCGCGCATGTCGCGGTCGTCTCGGATCCGTCGCAGTACGAGCCCGTCCTCTGCCGAGCTGCGCGAGCAGGGGTCGGTGAGCATCGCCACGCGCCGCCGGCTCGCCGCCGCCGCGTTCGAGACGTCTGCGGTGTACGAAGCGACGATCGCCAACTGGTTCGGCGACACCGAGGCGTTCCCGCAGCAGCTGACGGTGGCGTTCCGGAAGGTCGCCGACCTCTCCTACGGCGAGAACCCGCACCAGGCGGCCGCCTACTACCGCCAGGTCGGCCAGCGGCGGCATCTGCTCTCGGAGGTCGAGCAACTGGGCGGCAAGGCGCTCTCGTACAACAACCTCGCCGACCTCGAGGGAGCGAGGCGGGTGATGCGCGAGTTCGCGTTGCCGGCCGCCGTGATCGTCAAGCACGCGAACCCCTGCGGTGTCGCGGTGGCCGGATCGATCGGCGAGGCGTGGGACCGCGCGCTCGCCGCGGATCCGGTCTCGGCGTTCGGCTGCGTCGCGATCGTGAACCGCGAGATCGACGACGCGCTCGGGGAGCGGATCGCCGGGCACTTCGTCGAGGTGCTGCTCGCCCCGGCCTACACGGACGGAGCTCTCGAGGCGCTGCGCGGCCGGAAGTCGCTGCGGATCCTCCGTGACCGCGAGCGGCGCGCCGACACACCGGGCGAGCGCGACTTCAAGCGCGTCCTCGGCGGGCTGCTCGTCCAGGACCGCGACGGCGACGTCGAGGACCGTGAGGCGATGGAGGTGGTGGCCGGGAGCCCCTCGGAGCCGCAGTGGGGCGACCTGCTCTTCGCCTGGCGGGTGTGCAAGCACGTCTCCTCGAACGCGATCGTGCTGGCGCGCGGCCTGCAGACCCTGGGCGTCGGAGCGGGGCAGATGAGCCGCGTCGACGCCGTACGGATCGCGATCGAGAAGGCACGCGAGCACGGGCACGACCTGCAGGGCGCCGTGCTTGCGAGCGACGCCTTCTTCCCCTTCGCCGACGGCCCGGAGCTGGCGCTCGAGGCGGGCGTGGCGGCCGCTGATCCAGCCGGGCGGGTCGCGCCGCGACGCCGAGGTCGTCGAGGCGGTGCGCTCGGCGGGCGCCTCGATGGTGTTCACCGGCAGGCGCCACTTCCGGCACTGAGGCGCGCACCTGCGGTGGAATACGATGCGGCGGCGGCGCGTTGGCGTGGCGTGAACCGCAGGAAGTCCGAGGGAAGGGAGTGACCGTGTCCGAACCGGATCCGATGCGCTGGAAGGCGCTCGCCGTCGTCTGCGCGGCGTTCTTCATGACCGTGCTCGACGTCTCGATCGTCAACGTGGCGCTGCCGTCGATCGGCCGTTCGCTGCATTTCTCCCGCGACAGCCTGCAGTGGGTGGTGACCGCGTACGCGATCACGTTCGGCGGCCTGTTGCTGCTCGGAGGTCGCGCCGCCGACCTGCTCGGGCGCCGGCGCGTCTTCCTGGTCGGTGTCGTCGTCTTCACCGTCGCCTCGTTCTTCTGCGGGCTCGCCTGGTCGTCGGGGATCCTGATCGCCTCGCGTGCGGTCCAGGGCATCGGCGCCGCGATCATCTCGCCGGCTGCGCTCTCGATCGTGACCACGACCTTCGACGAGGGCGCCGAGCGCAACAAGGCGCTCGGGATCTGGGGCGCCATCGGCGGCTCCGGCGCCGCGGTCGGCGTGCTCGCCGGCGGGATCCTCACCAAGTACCTGGGCTGGGAATGGATCTTCTTCGTGAACGTGCCGGTCGGCGTCGGCGCCTTCCTGCTCGCGCCGCGGTTCGTGCGCGAGAGCACGCTCCGGCCGCGACAGCTCGCAGGACGTGGCCGGTGCGGTGACCGTGACGGCCGGCCTGGCGCTGCTCGTCTACGCCGTCTCGAAGGCGCCCGACCACGGCTGGGGCTCCGGCTGGACCCTGACGCGGCTGGCGGCCGCGGCGCTGCTGCTGCTGCTCTTCTGCGTGATCGAGACACGTGCGAAGGATCCGCTGATGCCGTTCAGGATCTTCCGCGTCAGCACGGTCGCGGGCGCGAACGCCGCCGGGCTCCTGCTGGGCGCCGTCGTCTTCGCGAACTTCTTCATCCTCACGCTCTACGTCCAGAACGTGCTCGGCTGGTCGGCGCTGAAGACGGGGCTGACGTTCGTGGCGACCGCCGGCACGGCGGTGCTGTGGGCGGGGCTCGCCCAGGCGCTCGTCACCCGGATCGGCGCCGAAGACGGTGATGCTGGTCGGCTTCGTCGCGATGGGCGCGGGCATGCTCTGGTACACCCAGATCCCCGTGCACGCCTCCTACTGGTCCGACCTGCTGCCCGGCTACCTGCTCGTCGGCTTCGGGCTGCCCTTCTCGTTCATCCCGGTCTCGATCGCCGCGCTCGCCGGCGTGGAGGCGCACGAGGCAGGGCTCGCCTCCGGGCTGATCAACACGGCGCAGCAGATCGGCGGCGCGGTGGGAGTGGCCGTCACCTCGTCGGTCTCGATCTCGCACTTCAACCACCTGGTACAGACGGACGGCTTCAGGCCGGCCTTCACCGCGGGCTCGCAGTGGGCGTTCTGGGTCACGGTGGGCATCTCGGTCGCCGGCCTCGCCGCGACCGCGCTCCTCGTCCGGCCAGGCGAGCTGGCGCAGGTCGACGGAGCCGCGGCCGCGGCCTGACCGTCTCGCCGGCGTCTATTCCGACAGACCGACGGGCGAGCTGAAGCGGTAGAAGTGCGGGCCGAGCCCGCCGCGATTCAGCGCCATCAGCAGCCCCAGCGAGTCCTCGAGCAGCCGCGCCTGCTCGAGCCCGCCGGCGTACAACGGCTCGTAGCCGGCGTCGCGGATCAGCGACTCGGTCACGGCGCGCGCTGCGTCGTCGGCGGCGTAGATGTTGCCGGGCGGCACCGGCTCGCCGTCGATCCGGTCGTAGACCGCGGCGAAGTTGAGGTTGAACGACTTCGCCACAGGGCCGCCGACGATCGACTGCACCTCGTGCGCGAGCGACTCGAACCGCTCGTCGCGCCCGCCGAAGGCGTTGGTCGCGTCGATCACCGTCTTCCCGTCGGTCCCGGTCACCTTGCCGAGCGCGTCCCGGATCGCCCCCGACGGCACGGCAAGCACCAGCACGTCGGCAGCCGACGCATCTCCTCCGTCGCTGCCGAGCTCGGTCACGTCGTGTCCCGCAGAGCGCCAGCGCGCGGCAAGACCTCCGCCGACGCTTCCCCGCCCGATCACCGTGATCCTCATCTCCGACATCCTCCTGCTCGTTGTCTGCGCTCTTCCAACGTCGGCGACGGCGATAGGCTTCCGCCCGGATGGCGCCGGACTACCCGACGATTCTCGACCTGATCGGCGGCACGCCGATCGTCCGCCTCGACCGCATCTCGGCCGACGTCCCGGGGACGATCCTCGCGAAGCTCGAGTACCTGAACCCCGGCGGGTCGAACAAGGACCGGATCGGACTGGCGATGATCGAGGCGGCGGAGCGGGACGGCCGCCTCCGCCCCGGCGGCACGATCGTGGAGCCCACCTCCGGCAACACCGGCGTGGGGCTGGCGATCGCCGCCGCCCAGAAGGGCTACCGGTGCATCTTCGTGATGCCGGACAAGATGAGCCAGGAGAAGATCGCGATGCTGCGCGGGTACGGCGCCGAGGTCGTGATCACGCCGACCGCCGTCGACCACGACTCGCCGGAGTCGTACTACTCGGTCTCCTCACGCCTCGCCGAGGAGATCCCGGGTGGGTTCAAGCCCGACCAGTACGCGAACGCGGCCAACCCGGAGGCCCACTACCTGACCACCGGCCCCGAGCTGCTCGAGCAGACGGGCGGCGAGCTCGACGCGCTCGTCATCTCCGTCGGGACCGGCGGCACGATCAGCGGCGTCGGCCGCTTCTTCAAGGAGCACGCGCCGCACGTGAAGATCGTCGGGGTCGACCCGGAGGGCTCGATCTACACCGCGGAATCCGACCGCGACCTGCACCCGTACCTCGTCGAGGGGATCGGCAAGGACGCCTGGCCCGAGACGATCGACCTGAACGTGGTGGACGACTGGGTGCGCGTCTCGGACCGCGAGTCCTTCCTGACCGCCCGGCGGCTCGCGCGCGAGGAGGGCCTGCTCGTGGGCGGCTCGTCCGGCTCGACGATCGCCGGCGCGATCGCCTACGGGCGCAACCTCGGGCCCGGGTCGCGGCTCGTGACGATCCTGCCCGACTCGGGGCGCTCGTACCTCTCGAAGTTCCTCGACGACAACTGGATGATCGAGCACGGGTTCCTCGAGCGCTCGGCCCCGGCTCCCACGGTGCGCCAGCTGCTGCGCGCGAAGGCGGGCGAGACACCGGCGTTCGTGACGATCTCCTCGCACCAGAAGCTCGCCGAGGCGATCGACCTGATGGAGCGCTACTCGATCTCGCAGCTGCCGGTCGTACGCAACGGCGAGGTCGATTCGCTCGCAGACGTGATCGGGTCTCTGCAGGATCGCGCGCTGCTCGACCTGGTCTTCAAGAACGCCGACGCGGTCCACGAGGATGTGGCGGTGGCGATGCAGGGGCCGCTGACGGCCGTCGACGCCGACGCGACGGTCGACGAGATCGTCACCGCGTTGACCGGCGGCACGAACGCCGTCGTCGTCGCCGACGGAGGACGCCCGGTGGGGGTCGTCACGCGCTCCGACCTGCTCGAGTACCTCGCCCACGCGCGCTAGCAGGGCCCCCGCTGGGCACGTCGAGGACGATCGGCGAGGCCGGATACGTTCTCACCTGCATGTCGACGGCGTCCACCACCGTGAGCCTTGCGGCGATCCGCCGCACGATCGTGACGGCGCAGGGCTACGCGGGCCGCTTCCGCCGCGCCGGCGATCCCGAGGTGGAAGCGGCGATCGGCCGGCTCGGCGCCGTGCAACTCGACTCGATCTCCGCCGTCGACCGTGCGCATCGGCTCACGCTCGCGGCCCGGATCGGCGCCTTCGACCCGCAGGCGGTTCCGCGCCTGCTCTCGTCCGGGCGCATCTTCGAGTACTGGGCGCACGAGGCCTCGCTGCTGCCGATCGAGCTCTGGCCGCACTTCCGCTCGGTGATGGAGGGCGGCGGCCGCTGGGGCATCCACGACCGCGCCCTGCGAGAGCACGGTCACCTGGTCGAGCCGATCCTCGAGCGGATCCGGGCCGAGGGGCCACTCGGGTCGCGGGAGTTCGAGGGCAACGGCGGCGGCGGGATGTGGAACTGGAAGCCGGCGAAGATGGTGCTGGAAGCGCTCTGGGACCGGGGCCGCCTCGTGATCGCCTCCCGGCAGAGCTTCCAGCGGCGCTACGACCTCCCCGAGCGGGTGATCCCGCGCCACGTCCTCGACGCGCCCGCGCCGTCGGAGGAGGAGACGCTGCAGACCTTCGCGCTGCGCGCCGTCAGCGCCCGTGGCGCCCTCACCGAGGCGGCGATCCGCGAGCACTGGCGGCTGAAGGGCGGCAAGGCGCGGCTCCACCACCACCTGCTCGCACTCGTCGCCGAGGGGCGGCTGCTCGAGGTGCACGCCGACGACGGCGGCCCGCCGTTCTACGTGCTGCCCGAGACGGAGCTGGGCGGCCCGCCGGCCCCGCCGACGCTCGTCGGCCCGTTCGACAACCTGGTCTGGGACCGGCCGCTGCTCGCGCGGGTGTTCGGATTCCGGCACCTGATCGAGGTCTACAAGCGCGAGCACGAGCGCCGCTACGGCTACTACGTCCTGCCGCTGCTCGCCGGCGACCGCTTCCTGGGACGCGCCGACCTGAAGGCGGATCGCGCGGAGGGCGTGCTGCGGGTGCGCCGCTTCACGCCGGAGCCGAAGGTGCGCGGGGACGTGACCGCGAAGCTGGAGCGCGCGGCCGACCGGCTCGCGCGGACGATCGGGCTCGAGCGTGTCGAGCACGCGTGAGGTGACAGTCGAGGAGGCGCGGCGGATCGCCGTGCGCGCGCAACTGCTCGACGGCAGCGCGACGAGCATCCTCGACACGGTCCGGGGGCTCGGCTTCCTGCAGCTCGACCCGATCTCCGTCGTGGCGCCGCCGCAGCATCTCGTCCTCTGGAGCCGCCTCGGCCCGTTCGATCGGGCGGAGCTCGACCGCCTCCTCTGGGAGGAGCGCTCCCTCGTCGAATGGGACGCGTTCGTCTACCCCGCCGAGCACCTGCCCGTGCTGAAGGGGCTGATGCGGCGCCGCGACCGGCCGCTCGACCGCAGGCTCGCCGCCTTCCTGAAGGAGAACGCCGCGTTCCGGCGCTACGTCCTGCGCGAGCTCGAGCGGCGCGGGCCGCTGCTCTCGCGCGAGATCGAGGATCACCGGCCGTCGGGCCGCGAGCCGCACCGCTGGTGGGGCGAGCGCAAGATGGGCCTGATGCTGAACGTGCTGAACGCCCGCGGCGAGGTTGCCGTGGCCGGCCGCCGCGGGCGGCAGCGCGTCTGGGACCTCGCCGAGCGCTGGTACCCCGAGACGGAGCGAATCGCCCCGCGCGACGCGGTGCGCATCCACGCCGAGCGCCGCTTCCGCGCCCTCGGCGTGAAGCTCGAGCGGGGGCGCCTGCTCGCGCACCCCGACGCGGAGGACGGTCCGGTTCCCGGCGGCAACGTCACGTTCCTCTCTCCCTTCGACCGGCTCGTGCACGACCGCGACCGCGCCCAGGCGCTCTGGGGCTTCCTCTACCGCCTCGAGATGTACGTCCCGAAGGCGAAGCGGCAGTACGGCTACTACGTGCTGCCGATCCTCAGTGGCGACCGGGTCGTCGGCCGAATCGAGCCGGTGCACCGCGACGGGAGGCTGCGCGTGCAGGGCCTCTGGTGGGAGTCGAAGCCGTACCCGATCCGGCGGCCACTCGAGAGCCTCGCCCGCTTCCTCGGCGCGACACTAGAGTCCTGAACATGGAATTCGAGACACGCGCCATCCACGCCGGGCAGGAGCCCGACCCGGCGACGGGCGCGATCATCACCCCGATCTACCAGACGTCCACGTACGTGCAGGAGGCGGTCGGCGAGCACAAGGGCTACGACTACTCGCGGGTCGCGAACCCGACGCGCACGGCGCTGCAGATCGCCCTCGCGAGCCTGGAGAACGCCGTGCACGGCGTCGCGTTCAGCTCGGGGATCGGCGCCACCACCACCCTGATGCACCTCGTCGACCCGGGCGAGCGGGTCGTGCTGATCGCCGACGTCTACGGAGGCGTCTACCGCATGACCTCCCAGGTCTACGAGCCGAAGGGCTACCGCTTCACCTACGTGCCCGCGCCGGAGTGGGACGCGAATCTCGCGGCCCACCTCGACGAGGACGTGAAGCTCGTCTGGCTCGAGACGCCGTCGAACCCGATGCTGAACGTGGTCGACATTCGCAAGGCGGCCGAGGCGGCGCACGCCGTCGGCGCGCTGCTGGTGGTCGACAACACGTTCGCGACGCCGTACCTGCAGCTGCCGCTCGACCTCGGGGCCGACGCCGTCGTCCATTCGACGACGAAGTACCTGGGCGGGCACAGCGACGTCGTCGGCGGCGCCGTGCTCTGCAACGACGACGCGCTCGCGGAGCGACTCTTCTTCCTGCAGAAGTCGCTCGGCGCCGTCCCCGGACCCTTCGACTGCTGGCTCGTGCTGCGCGGGATCAAGACGCTCGCGGTGCGCATGCGGCAGCACTGCGAGAACGCACGGCAGGTGGCGGAGTTCCTCGACGGTCACCCCGGCGTCGAGCGCGTGCTCTGGCCGGGCCTGCCCGGCCACCCCGGCCACGAGGTCGCGAAGGCCCAGATGCGCGGCTTCGGCGCGATGGTGTCGTTCCTCGCGGCCTCGGAGGAGCGGGCGGTCGAGCTGGTCGCGCGCACGCGCATCTTCCAGCTGGCCGAGTCGCTCGGCGGGGTCGAGAGCCTGATCGAGCATCCCGCCCGCATGACCCACGCCTCCACGAAGGGCGCACCGTTCGCGCCGCCCGGGAACCTCGTGCGCCTCTCCGTCGGGATCGAGGCGGCCGAGGACCTCCTCGCCGACCTCGAGGCGGCCCTGCTCCGGTGAACCCGCTCGACCTCCACTTCGGCGGAGCCGCGAGCGCAATCGGGGTCTACCTCGTCGACACCGACGACGGCCCTGCGCTCTTCGACACCGGCCCGACGTCCACGCTCCCCGCGCTGCGCGGGGCCCTCGCCGCGCGCGGCACGAGCCTCGACGAGATCCGCCACGTACTGCTCTCGCACATCCACCTCGACCACGCGGGCGCCGCCGGCGCCATCGCCCGCGAGCACCCCCACCTCACGTTCTGGGTCTCCGAGGTGGGCGCGCCCCACCTCGTCGACCCGAGCCGCCTCGAACGGTCGGCGCGCCGCCTCTACGGCGAGGCGTTCGACGCGCTCTGGGGCGAGCTGGGCCCGGTGCCGGAGGCGAACGTCCGCATCGCCGCAGGCGACGTGCTCGGCTGGGAGGCCTTCCCCACGGTCGGGCATGCCTCGCACCACGTCAGCTACTACCGCGACGGGACGCTGCTGGCGGGCGACGCGGCGGGTGTACGCATGCCGGGCGCCTCGTACGTGCTGCCCGTCTCGCCGCCTCCCGACGTCGACGTCGACGCGTGGCATGCCACCGCCGCCGCGATCCGCGAGCGCGACCCGGCGCGGCTCGCGCTGGTCCACTTCGGCGTGCACGAGGACGTCGCCTCGCACCTCGACCGCCTCGAGCATGAGCTCGACCGCTGGGCCGCTCGCGTCCGCGCCGGGATGGAGCAGCAGGAGTTCGTCGAGACCGCGCGCGCCGATGCGGCCGGGGACGCCGACCTCTACGACCGGGTCGCGCCGTTCTGGCAGAGCTGGCACGGGCTGCGGCGCTACTGGGACAAGAAGCTCGACGCGTGAACGATCCCGACCGCGTCGAGGACCGTGCCGTCCGCGACGCGACGGCACGCTCGGGGGGCAGAGTCGCGACGGCCGGCGGCGCCTCCTGCCTCGCCCACGACCACATCCCGATCACCGAGTTCAACCGTGCCCTGCCGACGGAGGCCGTCGTGGACGTGCCCGCGATCGCGGACTGGTTCGAGGGCCGTGCGCACACGGTTTTCGCGCCTCCCGGCTACCTGGGCCTGGAGGAGCAGCTCGCCGCACTCGGCTACGAGCACTCCGGCGCCTGGACGAAGTTCGTGCGCGGCGTCGAGCCGGCGCCGGCGAGAACCGACCTGCGGATCGCCGAGAACACCGATCCCGAAGTGTTCGCCTTGACGACGAGCGCCGGCTTCGGCCTCGACGTCGAGCTCGCGCGTCGGACGAGCGGCCTCGTCGGAGCCCGGGGCTGGCACTGCTTCGCCGCGTGGGACGGCGACGAGCCTGCCGGTGCGGGGATGCTCTACGCCGAGGGCGAATGGGGCTGGCTCGGCGTCGGCTCGACGCGGCCGGCGCAGCGCGGCCGCGGGGCGCAGGCCGCGCTGCTCGCGGCCCGCATCGACCGTGCGCGCGAGCTCGGCCTCGGCCGGCTCGTCACCGAGACCGGCTCCGGCGGCGGCCCCTCCTACCGCAACATCGTCCGAGCGGGGTTCCATCCCGCCTACGAGAGGCGCAACTGGCGCTCGCCTCGGTGAGCCGCCTCGGTCCGCTCCGCGAGCGCGAGTTCCGCCTCCTCTTCACCGGCCGCACCGTCTCGATGGCCGGCAGCGCGATGGCCCCGGTCGCGCTCGCGTTCGCCGTGCTCGACCTGACGGGATCGACCGCCGACCTCGGGATCGTGCTGGCGAGCCGCAGCGTCGCGACGATCGTCCTCGTGCTCTTCGGCGGCGTCTGGGCCGACCGGCTGCCGCGCCACCGGGTGATGGTCCTGTCGAACGTCGGCAGCGGCGTCAGCCAGGCGGCCGTTGCGGCGCTGCTCCTCACAGGACAGGCGCAGGTCTGGCACCTCGCCGTCTTCGGCGCCGTGAACGGCGCGACCTCGGCCTTCTTCTTCCCGGCCAGCACCGGCATCGTCCCGCAGACCGTGCCTGCAGGCCTGCTGCAGCAGGCCAACGCGACCCTGCGCCTGGCCTTGAACGCGACGAACATCGGCGGGGCAGCGCTCGGTGGGCTCCTCGTCGCCGCGACGAGCCCCGGCTGGGCGATTGCCGCCGACGCCGCGAGCTACGGCCTCGCAGCGTTCGCGCTCGCGCGGATGCGGGTGCGCGCCGCCGAGCGGACCGGTGCGACCACCGTGCTCCAGGAGCTCCGGGGCGGCTGGCACGACTTCCGCAGCCGCACCTGGCTCTGGGCGATCGTGCTGCAGTTCGGGGTGGTCAACGCCGTCTTCGTCGGCGCCCTGAACGTGCTCGGGCCTGACGTCGCAAAACGGCACCTCGGCGGCGCGGCGGCGTGGGGCGTCGTCCTCACCGCCACGTCCGTCGGCCTCGTCTGCTCGGGCCTGCTGCTGCTCCGCTGGCGGCCGCGGCGCCTCCTGCGCACGGCCTCGCTCGCCGTGTTCGGCATGGCGCTGCCGCTGCTCGCCCTCGCCCGGCCCGAGACGCTCGCGGTGGTCGTCGTCGCCGCGTTCGCCGCCGGGTTCCTGACGGAGATCTTCGGCGTGCTCTGGGACACCACGTACCAGCAGGAGATCCCGCCCGACCGCATCTCCCGGGTCACCGCGTACGACGCCCTCGGCTCGTGGGTGCTGATCCCGATCGGCTTCGCCGTGGTCGGACCGGTCGCCGCTGCGGTCGGAAACCGCGCCACCCTCCTCGGATCGGCGAGCCTCGTGGTCGCCGCGACGGCGCTCGTCTTCCTCTCGCGCGACGTGCGGACGCTCGAGCGCCGGAGCGGCTAGTCGCGCAGGACGTTCGCGCCCGAGACCTGCGCGAGCGCGAGCACGACGATCTCGTCGACGTTCACGTGCGGCGGGCGTGTGAGAGCGAACATGATGCAGTCGGCGACGTCCTCGGCGTGCAGGGGGCCGCCGAGAGCGACGTTCGAGTACACGGCGGCCGCCTTCTCCTCGTCGCCCTTGAACCGGACGCGCGAGAAGTTCGTGTCGACGAGGCCCGGCGCGACGTTCGTGATCCGCACCGGCTTGCCCTGGAGGTCGTCGCGCAGCGCGCGCGTGTAGCCGTGCACCGCGAACTTCGAGGCGACGTACGAGGAGCCCTGCGGATACGACCAGATGCCCGCGACGGAGCCGAGGTTGACGATGTGGCCGAGGCCGCTCTGGACGAGGTGCGGCACGCAGAGGCGCGTCATCCGCATCAGCCCGAGCACGTTCGCCTCGATCACCTCCCGCTCGTCCTCCTCGTGCGACTCCCAGACAGGGTCGCGACCGCGCGAGAGGCCGGCGTTGTTGACGAGCACGTCGAGCCCGCCCAGCTCGGCGACCGCCGCCTCGACGAACCGCTCGCACGAGGCGCGGTCGGTGACGTCGAGGTTTCCCTCGCTGCGCGAGCCGGTGACGACGCGTGCGCCGGCGTCTCGCAGCGCCTGCGCCGTCGCGGCGCCGATCCCGCTCGAGGCGCCGGTCACGATCGCCCGCCTGCCGCCGAGGTCGCCCATCTCCGAGACACTAACGGCAACGAAATCCCCGCCCGCGCGTCTAACAGGTACACATGCAGCCGCCGGTCGACCACCGCCGCCGTACGCTTCGCCTCGCGCTCGTCGGCCTCGCGGTCCTGGTGCTGCTCTCCGTGGTCGCCTTCGCGAGCCGCAGCGGCTTCGGTGGTCACTCCTCGACGGCCCGTCCGTCGCCGGGCTACGTCAGCTGGGCGATCACCCTCTTCCTGATCCTGTTCGTGGTGCTGATCCCCTTCGCAGCGTGGGCCTACACGATCCAGGCGCAGGAGCGGCTCGTGCAGAAGCGGACGAGCTTCCAGTGGCGTGTGCTGAAGGGCTTCCTGACCATCGTCATCCTCATGCTCGTCGCTCTCGGTGCGTCGTACCTGAAGCGGCACGGTCACCTCTTCTCGCTCTTCGGCGGGCAGCAGAACGGCCGGCCGGGCGTGACGGGAGGCGTGCATACGGACCGGGCTCCGGCTCCGTACTCGCCCACGTTCAAGTGGCCGGTGCTCTGGGCCACGCTCGGGCTGCTCGCCGCGCTCGCCGTCGGCTACTGGTGGTGGCTGCGCAGCCACAGGGACCGGCTGCTGGGCGCGCCGTACGAGTCGGAGCCGACGATGGTCGAGGATCTGGCCGCGTCGATCGGAGACGCGATCGACGACCTCGAGGCCGAGCCCGACGCCCGCCGAGCCGTGGTGGCGGCGTACGCGCGGATGGAGGCGACGTTCGCCCGGCACGGGTTGCGCCGGCACCCGAGCGAGACGCCCGTCGAGTACCTCCGGCGCATCCTGCTCGGCATCACGGCCCGCGGCGAGGCTGTCCGCCGCCTGACGGGGCTGTTCGAGCAGGCGAAGTTCTCCCACCACGAGATCGACGCGGGCATGAAGCGCGACGCGATCGCGTCGCTCCGCGAGATCCGCGCCGACCTGCAGTCGGCGGCGACGTGAGGCGCCACCTGCTCGACCTCGTCGTGCTGCTCGTCGTGGCGTCGGTCACGCTCGCCTACCTGCTCGTCGCGCAGCCGGGCGCACGCGAGATCGCGCTGCGCGTCTACGTCTTCTTCGCGGGCGGCGTGGTGATGCTCGGGCTCGTCGCGGCGGTCGGCGACGCGCTGCCGCGCCGCCGCCACTCCGAGCTCGAGCGCGCCCTCGCCGCGCCCGGCCGGGCGGAGAGCGACGTCGACGACCTGCGGCGGGTGGAGCGAGAGGTCACCCTCGGCGTCTCGAGCGCCTACGACCTGCACTACCGCCTCCTGCCGCACCTGCGTGAGATCGCCGAGTGCCGCCTCGAGCGCTCGGGGCGGCGCCCGTCGCCGGAGACGCTCGGCCGCTGGTGGGAGCTGCTCCGGCCCGACCGGCCGGAGCCCACCGACCGCCGTGCCCGGGGGCTAAGCGAGGCCGACCTCCGGTTGCTCGTCGAGGACCTGGAACGGATGTAATAGCGGGATGGAGCTGCACGAGGTCGGCACGATCTCCAACCGGATCCTCGACGAGGTCGAGCGGGCGGTGATCGGCAAGCGCGAGGCGCTCGAGCTGCTCCTGCTCGGGCTGCTCGCCGACGGCCACGTGCTGCTCGAGGACTACCCGGGGCTCGCGAAGACCCTGATGGCGCGCTCGTTCGCGCGCGCCACCTCGCTCGAGTTCTCGCGCATCCAGTTCACGCCCGACCTGATGCCGTCCGACGTGACCGGCTCCTCGATCTTCAACCAGCGCGACGCGGACTTCGAGTTCAGGCCCGGGCCGATCTTCGCCAACGTGCTGCTCGCCGACGAGATCAACCGCGCTCCACCGAAGACGCAGGCGGCGCTGCTCGAGGCGATGCAGGAGCGACAGGTGACGAGCGAGGGAGCGACCCGCAGTCTCGAGCCGCCGTTCCTCGTGCTCGCAACCCAGAACCCGATCGAGTACGAGGGCACCTACCCGTTGCCCGAGGCGCAGCTCGACCGCTTCCTGCTGCGGATGTCGGTCGGCTATCCGTCACGCGAGGACGAGTGGCGCATGCTCTCCGAGCGTGCCGAGCGGGGCCGGGACGAGCTCGAGCTGACACCGCTCGTCGACGCACCGACGTTGCTCGAGATGCAGCGCGCGTGCGAGCGGGTCTACGTCTCGGAGGCGGTCGGGCTGTACATGGTCGACGTGGTCTCGGCGACGAGAGAGGCGCAGTCGATCCAGGTCGGCGCCTCGCCGAGGGGCTCGCTGGCGCTGCTCAAGCTGTCACGCGCCCGGGCCGCGCTCGACGGCCGCGACTACGTGACGCCGGACGACGTGAAGTCGGTGGCGGTGCCGGCACTCGCGCACCGGCTGACGCTGCGCCCGGAGCTCTGGGTGCAGCGCGTGTCGGCCGAGGACGTCGTACGCGAGCGGCTCGAGACGGTGCCGACGCCGGTCGCCGAAGATCTGCGGGCGTGATCCGCTACGCGACGCCGAAGCTCGGCGCGTATGCGGCGCTCTCGGCGCTCGGGCTGCTGACCGCCCTCGTCGTCGCGCGGCCCGAGCTCGTGGCGCTGACGGCGCCCTTCCTGGTCGCGCTGGCGGCGGGCCTCGTGCTGGCCTCGCCGCCCCGGCTCCGGGCCGAGGTGGTGCTCGAGCGGGAGCGTGCGCTCGAGGGCGACGAGGTCGGCCTGAAGGTGAACCTGCGGGCAGAGGCGCCCGCCGACCGGCTGGACCTCTACCTGCGCCTCCCGGAGGAGCTCGAGGTCGCGTCCGGGGACAACCCCGTCGCGTTGCGCCTGGGCGGCGGCGAGCAGCGCGAGCTCGAGCTGACGGTGCGGGCGGCGCGCTGGGGCGGGCACGTGCTCGGCCCCGCCTACTTCCGGGCACGCGACCCGCTCGGCTTCGTCACCTGGGAGTGGAACGACCCGCGCCGCGTGGAGCTGCGCGTGTATCCGCGCGAGCAGGTGCTCCGGCGCGTCCTGCGTCCCCGTGAGACACAGCTGCACTCCGGCAACGAGGTGTCGCGCCGCAAGGGAGAGGGGATCGAGTTCGCCGACATCCGTCTGTGGGCGCCGGGCGACCCGGTGCGACGCGTCAACTGGCGCGCGAGCGCGCGCCGCGGCGAGCTGTGGATGAACGAGAGCCACCCCGAGCGGAACACCGACGTGATCCTGTTCGTCGACTCGTTCGCGGAGGCCCGCAGCGGAGGCGCCGGCACCCTCGATCTCGCCGTCAGGGCCACCGCGGTGCTCGCCGAGGCGTACGTCGGCCGGCGCGACCGGGTCGGGCTCGTCTCGTTCGGCGGCATCCTCCGCTGGCTCGCGCCGGGGATGGGCGCGGTGCAGCTCTACCGGATCGTCGACGCTCTGCTCGACACCCAGGTCGTCCTCTCGTACTACTGGCGCGACCTGGAGGTGCTGCCCCGCAGGACGCTGCCGCCGAGCGCGCTCGTGATCGCCCTCTCGCCGCTCCTCGACCGGCGCTCGGTGGGCGCGCTGCTCGACCTGCGCGCACGCGGGTTCGACCTGGCGGTGATCGACGTCTCCCCCGTCCCGTTCACGACGCGTCCGCGGGACGGGCTCGACGCGGTTGCGTTCGACGTCTGGACGCTGCGCCGCGAGGCGCTCCGTCACCGCCTGCAGCGGGCGGGTGTCGCGGTCGCCGAGTGGCGGCCCGACGACCCGTTGCAGGCCGCGATCGAGGAGGTGCGGGCATTCCGTCGCTACGCCCGGCACGCGCACGGCTGATCACCGGTGTGGGCGCGCTCGCCTCGCTCGGCGGGGCGGTCTCCTACGCGACCGCGGCCGGAGGGCGGCTCACCTACCTGGCGCTCGGGACGGGCGTCGCCGCCGCCGTGATCCTGACGGTGGGCATCGTCTTCCGCCTCGCGCCGGCGATCCCCTGGGCGGTGCTGCTCGTGGGCGCCGGATACCTCGCGACCCGCGCGGGCAGCGGCGTGGTCGACGGGTGGGCGGCGGCGGTGGGCGCGGCGCTCCTGCTCGCGGCCGAGCTCGCCGCCTGGTCGATCGACCACGACGCGAGGTTCCGGTCGGAGCGGGGGCTCGTGCTCCGGCGCGTGGGGATGCTCGGCGGCCTGATCGTGGTCGCGCTCGTCGCCGACTTCCTGCTGCTCGCTACCGCCGCGGTCGCGACCACGGCGGGGCTTCTGCTGGCCGCAGTCGGGGTCGCGGCGGCGGTCGCCGCCGTGGCGATCGTGCTGCGGCTGCTGCGGGCCTCGTAGACCCGCAGCAGCCGCGAAGGAAACGTCGGCCGGTCAGGAGCCGACGAGGGTCATGTTCTGGCCCTCCTCGTGCCCGTTCACCTCGTTGCCGAGGATCGACACCGAGTAGGTGTGGCCCTTGGTCGGGGTGAAGTTCTTGAGCGGGATCAGCAACGAGCCGTCACCGGCGAAGTGCGCGGACTCCTGGCCGACGGCGACGCGGGTGCCCTTCTCGTACACGTTGTAGGTCGTGCCGGCATAGCCGCCCGGCCCCTGGTAGTAGAAGAGCGTCGGCAGGAAGACGCGGACGACCGGCCACCGCTTCGCCTTGACGTCGAACGTCTGCCCGTCGATCAGCCGCGCGAGCGCGCCGAACTTCGCGTACGCGGGCTTCGGCGTCCCGGAGGCGTTGAGCAGGCCGCTCTGCCAGGGGTTGCCGGTGGAGTCGCGGAAGGTGAACCAGATGAACATCTGGATGTTCGGATCCTTGCGCGCGTAGGCCAGTGCCTGCCTCGCCCACGCCGCCTGCTTCGACAGGGTCACGCCCTTCGGCTCGGCGGGCTTCGTCTCGTGGCCGTACTCGGTGATCCAGACCGGCACGTCGTGGTGGTACCAGCGGTGCAGGTCCTTCTCGAACCGTGAGATCGTCGAGAGCGTCACGTTCGGGTAGCGCACCTTCTGCAACGGCTTCATCGAGGGCTCCGTCGGGTACGGATGGTGCGCCCAGGCGTCGAAGCGCACGCCCTTCTGCAGCGAGAGCAGGTGGGCGAAGGTACCCGGGGCGACCGAGTCGCTCGAGGTCTTCCCCGGCTTGTCCCGCCCGCGGGCGGAGGTCTCGCCGGCCGCGACCTTGGCCAGCGGGTTGCCGGCCTTGATGCCGGCGTAGGCGGCCTTCAGGAGCGTCGCGTAGTTGCGCGGACCGACGATCGTGAACTTCGTCTGGACCTTGCCCTTCTTCTTCACCTTCTTGACGGCGTACTGCGGGGTCAGGAAGAGCGACAGGTTCGGCTCGTTCCAGACCGAGTAGAGCGAGACGGTGCCGTGGCCCGTGTAGCCGTTGTACCGCGTGGCGAGCATGCGCGCGAAGGTGGTGAGGTCGCGCACGTGCTTCGGCATGCGGTTGGGCGACTGGCCGCCGTTGGCCCACTTCGGCGTGCCGTTGATGTTGATCATCACGCGCATCCCGTCGAGCGAGGCCTGCTGCACGAGCTCGTCGAGGTCGCCGAGATGGTAGGCCGGATCGTCGCCGTTGGCGGCGTGCGCCGGCCGCGTCGGCGCGATCTGCGGCCAGTTCGCGGTCGTGTGGATGATCGACGCACCGGCGGCCGCTGCCTGCTGCAGGTTCTGCATCCGATCCGGTGACCAGCGGAACGACACGTCGTCGTAGAAGCCGATGGGCATTTGCACCGCGGCGCGTGCGTCCGCGGCGAGGACGGCTGCGAGCGCGATGAACGCGAGCAGCGTGAAGCGTGCGACTTTCGGCACGAGCAAATCCTCCTCGTAATGAGACTTCTGGGCGGGCAAAAAAACCGTACCGAGGGGCTTTGATCGTCCTGTTAAGAGTCCTGCTTCCAATCGCGAAAAGCTGCGAGCAACGTCTCTTCGACGTGCGGTGCGAGGTCGTCCGGTGTGAGGGTCCCGGTGAGCCGAACCGTCGCCTCCAGCTGGTCGAGATACGCCCGGCAGCCGTTGCAGCGGCTGATGTGCAGCTCGAACGCGTGGCGCCGCGAGGGCTCGAGGGCGTCCTCCAGGTAGTCGGTGACGAGCTCCACGAGCTCCTGGCAGTTGAGCGATGCTGGTTCGGTCACCCGTCCTCCCCGGTGAGGTAGCTCTCGAGCGCATTGCGCACCTTCGCGCGGGCGCGGTGGAGGAGTACGCGCTGATTGACCTCGCTGAGGTCGAGAGCGTTACGGACCTCGTCGCTCGACCAGCCCTCGACGTCGCGGAGCGAGATCACGGCCCGCTGGCTCGGAGGGAGCTCGGCGATCGTCGCGGCGAGGAGCTCCCGCGTCTCCCGTGCGAGCAGCCGCTCCTCCGGCAGGGCCCGCGGCGGGGCCGACCAGCCGCCCGGGTGGTGCTCGTGGTCTGCCGGCAGGAAGCGGTCGGCGTCGACGGCCGCCTCGGGGACGCGGCCGGGGCCCTCGAGGGCGGAGAACGGCACGACGCGCCCCTCCCGCTCGGCCCGCGTCTTGGCGGTGTTGACGAGGATGCGGAAAACCCAGGTCTTGAGCGACGAGCGGCCCTCGAAGCGGTCGAGGCCGCCGAGCACGCGGAGCCACGTCTCCTGGACGACGTCCTCGGCGACGGCGCGGGAGGGCGTGAAGATCTGTGCGACGCGGAGGAGCGACGAGTGCCAGCCGCTGACGAGCTCACGGAACGCGGCCTCGTCGCCCGCCCGGAGTGCTGCGACCAGCTCGTCGTCGGGCGGCGCCACCCGGCGAATGTAGACGAAGCCGCAGGCCTGCTCGAGGCGCGGCCGTCCGCCCGCCCGCCGCCCGGGCGGGACGAACGACCGCTTGTCCGGCGCGGTGGCCAGAGGTGCACCCCGCGCACGTCGTGCCTCGCTCTCCCCGCGCTCAGTCTCGTCGCGAGCCCCCGCCCGCGCCACTCCACATTCGGGCCGTTTCCCCCTCCCCGTCAGGCGTGCCTCGTTCGAGGGATGCACCAGCGGCCCGAAACGCTCGCTGCCCTCCCCGGTCCGCCGCTGGAGGCCGCTCTCCGAAGCGCCCGCCGCCGCCGTAAACCGCTCTCCGGAGCGCCCGCCGCCGCGGCCGACCTGAGCGGCCGCGGCCCACCAACCGCCGTCCGAAGCAGGGCGCGAGCCCGGCACAGCCGGGCTCGCTGCCGAGCGAGCGGAAAGCGAAGCGCAAAGCACGCGCGCCGAAGGCGCGCCTGCGCCGCGCGAAGCGGGACGAAGCGGGTACGGAAAGCGAAGCGCAAAGCGCGCGCGCCGAAGGCGCGCCTGCGCCGCGCGCAGCGGGCGAAGCGGGAACAGTGGGCGGTGCAGGGCTCGAACCTGCGACCCCCTGCGTGTAAGGCAGGTGCTCTCCCAGCTGAGCTAACCGCCCGGGAGGACGATTGTACGGCGCGCCGCTCGACCCCCGTGGCGTTTCCGCTCCCCGGGGAGCGGCGATCACAGCGGAGACTCGATGCGTACGCGCGAGAAGACACCGGCCCGCTGCCGGCTGCTGGGCCACGACTGGCGCTTCGGCGTGGAGGGGTCGGAGGTCGTCTGGTCCTGCACCCGCGCCTGCGGCGCCGGGGGCCGGCGGGCCTACGCGGACGAGCGTGAGGCGCGGCGGCGGGCCGCGCTCTTCGCTCGTAAGCCGCGGCCGCCGGCGCGCTTCCTGCGCCTGCTCGGCGGCTCGAGCGAGCGCGAGCGCTGACGCTCGACGACCCGCGCGGCGCGATGAGTATCGCAGTACGACCTTTCTGCGTTCAGACGTCAAGGACGAACGAGGAGGTTGGGGGTAGATGGCTGTCGCGCAGAAGGTGATCCGCACGAAGATCCCGGCCCGGATGGATCGGCTTCCCTGGTCCGGCTGGCACTGGTTCATCGTGCTGGCGCTCGGCACCGTCTGGGTGCTGGACGGGCTCGAGGTGACGATCAAGGGGTCGCTCGGGCCCGCCCTGAAGCAGGAACTGGGCTTCTCGACGACGCAGGTCGCCGCGGGCGCGTCGTTCTACCTGATCGGGGCCGTCACCGGAGCGCTCTTCTGGGGCTACCTGACCGACCGCTTCGGCCGTAAGAAGCTCTTCATGATCACGCTGTCCGTCTACATGGTCGGCGTGCTCTCGACCACCTTCACGGGCCTCTGGTTCGGGCAGACCACCTGGTACTACTGGTTCGCCGGCGCGCGCTTCATCACCGGCTTCGGTGTCGGCGGCGAGTATTCGGCGATCAACTCCGCGATCGACGAGCTGATCCCGGCCCGCGTCCGCGGCTGGGTCGACCTCCTGATCAACGGCAGCTGGTGGATCGGCACCGCCTTCGCGGCGAGTGCCGCGTACCTCTACCTGACGTTCCTGCCCACGGGCGTCGGTTGGCGGGTCGGGTTCGGCATGGGCTTCGTGATCGGCTTCGGCTTGCTGCTGATGCGGATCTACGTCCCGGAGAGCCCGCGCTGGCTGATCACGCACGGCTACGAGGACGAGGCCGACCGCGTGGTCGAGGGGATCGAGCAGAAGGTGCTCGAGTCGTCCGAGATCGAGTCGCTCGAGGAGCCGGACGACGACGAGTCGATGGAACTGCGCGAGCGGCGCTCGGTCGGCTTCGTCGAGGTGGCGAAGACGCTGTTCGCGATCTACCCGCGGCGGTCGACGGTCGCCTTCTCGCTGCTCGTGACGCAGGCGTTCCTCTACAACGCGATCTTCTTCACCTACGGCCTGATGCTGACGACGTACTTCGGCGTCTCGAGCCATGTGGTGCCGCTGTTCCTGATCCCGTTCGCGGCCGGGAACTACGCCGGCCCGGCGCTGCTCGGCCCGCTCTTCGACCGGCTCGGCCGGCGCGTGATGATCCCCACCACCTTCCTGCTCTCGGGCGTCTTCACGATCGCGATCGGCTACCTCTTCACGCAGCACATGGAGGGCGGCACGACGGGGATGACGATCGCCTGGGTGATCATCTTCTTCTTCGCGTCCGCGGGCGCGAGCTCCGGCTACCTGACGGCGAGCGAGACGTTCCCGCTCGAGATCCGGGCGATGGCGATCGCCTTCTTCTACGCGTGCGGCACGGCGATCGGCGGCGTCTCCGGCCCGTACATCTTCGGCAACTTCATCTCCAGCGGCAGCCGCTGGCAGCTCTTCTACGGCTACATCATCGGCGGCGTGATCATGATCGTCGGCGGGCTGATCCACATGGCGATGGGCATCGAGGCGGCGCAACAGAGCCTCGAGGACGTGGCGAAGCCGCTCTCCGTCGAAGAGGCCGAGGGAGAGGAGAAGAGCGAGCTCGAGCTGTCGGGCCCCGGCGGCGTCGACCCGACCGACCCGTCTGCGATCCGGCAGTTCCAGCGGGAGCACGACCTGGCGGTCGACGGCACGATCGGCCCCGAGACGGCCGCAGCGCTGAAGGCGGTCGACGAGGAGCAGGACGAGGCGCCTGCCGGGATGGGCTCCGAGCCGCTCACGCTCGTCGACATCACCGACCTCGACGAGGTCAAGTCGTTCCAGCGTGCGTACGGGCTCGGCGAGTTCGGCGTCGTCGGCCCGGAGACGATGGGCGCGATCCGCGCGGCGCAGCGGCGGGCGACGTTCGACCCCGCCGATCCCGACTCGATCCGCGCCTTCCAGCGCGAGCACGGGCTGAAGGAGGACGGCACCGTCGGCCCCCGGACGCAGGGCGCGCTGCGGGCCGTGCGCACCGAGCGGTCGCACGAGGAGCAGCAGGCCGCGGAGCCGTACATGGACCTCGACCCGCTCGACGGCGAATCGGTGCGCCGCTTCCAGCGCGAGTGCGGCCTCCCGGACGACGGGTTGATCGGCCCCCGCACGCGCGGTGCGATCCTGGTCGAACGGGCGCGCCGTGCCCGTAACGCCGAGGTCGACCCGGCCGACCCCGAATCGGTGCGGCGCTTCCAGGCGCGTGCCGGGGTTCGCGAGACGGGCTTCGTCGACGGTGCCACCCAGCAGGCACTGCGGGAAGAACGGAAGCGCTTCGACCCGTCGCAGCGCGACAGCGGGCTCTTCAGCGTCGACATCACCGACGGTGAGTCTGTCCGGGCCTTCCAGCGCGAGCACCAGATCGAGCCCGACGGCCTGATCGGACCCGAGACGCGCCGCGCCCTCTGGCTCGAGCACATCCGGAACCTCGGCATCGACCCCACCTCGCCCGACTCGATCCGCGCCTTCCAGCGGGAGCACGGTCTCGACGTGGACGGCGCGATCGGTCCGGAGACGCAGGGGACGATGCGAGCGCTTCGCAGCGACCTCGATCCGGGGCGGATCGACGAGCAGGAGGAGGTGGACGAGCCGCTCGACGAGCTCGACGAGCGCCGCCGCGTCGGGCTGGTCGACTTCGACCCGGCCGACGCCGACTGCGTCCGCAGCTTCCAGCGCGACCGTGGGCTGGAGCCGGACGGGGTCGTGGGCCCGGCCACCCAGGGAGCGCTGCGTGCGCTGCTCGTCGAACGCCGGCGGGAGCAGCTGGACGACGACCGCGCCCCGAAGCGGCTCGTCAAGCACGGCGGCCACTCGCGCCTGGGCATGTCGGGCGGCCTGCTGCTGCTGCCGAACCTGCCGCAACAGGACGACGAGATCGACCGGGAGGTCCGGGAGCTGCTCGGCGCCCTCGAGCGGCGCGGGCCGCTCTCGAAGAACGAGCTGCGCAACGAGGTGCGCGCGCGGCGCTGGGGCCCCGGCCGGTTCCGTTACGCCCTGAAGGCGGCCGAGCGCGAGGGCCTCGTGCGTCGCACCGGCCGTGACCGCTACGCGCCGGCCCGGGAGCAGGCAGTCGCATAGACAGTCGAGCCGGGGGCGTCTACCCTCGAGGCATGTCCCCCGGCTCGCTCGCTCTCGTACTCTTCAGCGCGGTCGCCCTCGCCGCCCTGTGGCTCAGGTCGGTCGTCGGGCTGAGAACGGCGCTGCGGGCGGCAGGCTGCCCGACGTGCGGCGGCTACGGGACCATGCGGGTTCGACCCGGGCCTACCGTCGCGCGGTGCGACGACTGCGCGGGAACCGGATCGGTGGCCGACGGGCTGCCGGCCGTCGTGCCGGCAGCCTGGAGCTCGCGCTAGCGTTCCTCGGCCGCCGGCTCCGCCTTCGGGATGAAGAGCGCCGCCCGCGTCCAGCTCGGCATCCACCAGTTCGCGGGCCCGAGCAGGCGCATCAGCGCGGGCACGAGCAGCGCACGGATCACCGTCGCGTCGAAGATGATCCCGGCTGCGAGGCCGATCGCGAACTCCTTGATCTCGAAGCCCGGGCTCGACGAGAGCACGAGGAACGCGAACATCAGGATCAGGGCCGCACTCGTCACGAGCTTGCCGGTGCGGGCGAGGCCGAGCTCGATCGCCTGCTCGGTGGAGCCCGTCTCGTCGTAGGCCTCGCGCATGCGGGTGAGCATGAACACCTCGTAGTCCATCGAGAGGCCGAACAGGAACGCGAAGATCATCAGCGGGATCCACGCGGTGATCGACTGCGTGGCGGTGATGTTCCAGAGCGACGCCCCGTGGCCCTGCTGGAAGACGAAGACGACGATCCCGAACGCGGCGCCGAGCGAGACGAGGTTGAGGATCGCCGCCTTGATCGGCAGGACGATGGAGCGGAAGGCCCGGGCGAGCAGCACCAGCGTCAGGATGACCACGAATGCGAGCACGTACGGGAAGTTGCCGTACACGGCGTGCACGAAGTCGCGGTCGACGGCCGGCACGCCGCTGAGGGTCGCGTTCGTCCCCGCGAGCGCGTCGTGGGAGCGGTTGATGATCCCCTGGATCCCGGGGGCGGCGCCGTCGACGGCCGGGAAGGCCTCGACGAGCGAGTCCGAGCCGTGCCGCCAGTCGGGCGGCGCCGTGGCGCCGACGATCCCGTCGACCCCGCGCAGCTTGGCGGCGATCTGCTGCGGATCGCCGCCCTGCTCGACCAGCACCGTGAACGGCTTCATCACCCCGGGCGAGATGCCTGCGTCGCCGAGCATCTGCCGTCCGGCGATCGCGGTGCCGCTACCGGGGAAGTTCTTCAGCTGCGACTCGTTCGGGTTCAGCTGCGTGCCGATCGTCGTCAGCACCGCGACGATCGCGAGGCCCACCGCCGCGACCGCGATCGGGCGGCGAAGCACGAACCGCGCCCAGCGGCCCCAGGCACCGTCCTCGGGATGGCCGCGGTCGAGGAAGCGCCGCGGCAGCAGCCGCACGCTGTTGATGCGCTCGCCGAGCACCGCCAGCATCGCCGGCAGCAGCGTGATCGCCGCCAGCACCGAGACCGCCGGGATCAGCATGCCGCCGATGCCCATCGAACGGATGAAGGGCAGCGGCAGCACGAGCATCGAGAGCAGGCCGACGGCCACCGTCGAGCCGGAGACGATCACCGACCGGCCGGCATGGGTCATCGTCTGGACGAGCGCGGTCTCGACGTCGGCACCTTCACGCAGCTCGTCACGGAACCGGAAGATCATCAGCAGCGCGTAGTCGATCCCGACGCCCAGGCCGACGAGCGCGATCAGGAACTGCACGATGATCGACACGTTGGTGACGTAGGTGAGGCCCCACACCAGCGTGTAGGTGTTCAGGATCGCCGCGACCGCGACGAGGATCGGCATCAGCACGGCGGGCAGCGTCCCGAAGACGAAGAAGAGGATGACGAGCGCGCCGAGGCCGCCGACCACCGCCTCGAGCAGGACGTTGCCGCTCCCGCCGGAGCCGTGCGACGAGGCCTCCTCGAGGGGATCGTGGCCGGTGACGTTGACGGTGATGCCGGGTGGCAACCCCTTCGCCGCCGCCGCCTCGACCTCGGTGGCACCGCTCTTCGAGCTGAACGTCGACGTCCCCGGCGGGTAGACCTCGAGGAAGGTCGTGTGCCGGTCCTGCGAGACGTACATGGAGTCGTGGGTCGAGAAGTACGAGCTCGTCCGCGAGCCGGGCATCGCCGCGGCGGCACGCTGCATCGCCTGCTCGATCGCCGAGCTCGCCGTCGCGTCGCCGGCGGTGTGGAACACGACCACGTCGGGCGGTCGCACGCCGGTCCCGAACGCCTTCAGCGTCCGCTGACTCGCCTCGTACGCCGGCTTTCCCGGGATCGAGAAGCTCTGGTACCAGCGCTTCGAGACGGCGCCGGCGGCATAGCCGCCGAACAGCGTGAGCACGACCCAGGCGCCGATCACGGCGTAGCGGTGCCTGGCGATCAGATGAGCGAGGCGGGCGAGCAAGCGAGATCCTTCCTTCGACGGCGGCGGCGGCGGTTGAAATGTATAGCCACTGTATCTTTACAGCAACTGTCGATCGACGGGGTTACGATCCTGTTGATGGGACTGCGGGAGAGCAAGAAGGAGCGGACGCGGCAGGAGCTCGCGGCCGCCGCGATGCGCCTCTTCGCCGAGCGCGGCTTCGACCACGTCACGGTCGCCGAGGTGGCGGCCGCCGTCGGCGTGTCGGAGAAGACGGTCTTCAACTACTTCCCGACGAAGGAGGATCTCTTCTTCGACGAGGTGCCGGAACGCGAGGCTGCGCTGATCGCCGCCGTCCGCGGGCGGGCGAACGGCGAGTCGATCGTCTCGGCGCTGCGGCAGCTGCAGTCGGCGCAGTGCTCCCGCCTCTGCAGCCCCGGCTTCGCGACCTTCGCGCGCATCATCGAGGAGTCGCCCGCCCTGCGGGCCAAGGAGATCGAGCTGATGGCACGGTTCACCGACACGCTCGCCGCCTGCATCGTCGTCGAGCTCGGCGTGACCGAGCTCGACGCGCACGTCGCGGCGAACATGCTGCTCTCCGTGCACTGGCAGTTCTTCCGGCAGGCGCGCGACCAGGCCCTGGCGGGCCGCCAGGGCGCCTCGGCGGTGCGGCGGCTGCGCGCAGACCTCGACCGCGCCTACCACCTGGTCGAGTGCGGCCTCACCGCACTGGAACCTGCGTAGCGTCACTCCCTTCCAGACCGGCGACGGTCGCCGGACTCATCGCTGCCTCGAGCATGGCCGATCTCGGCCCTCGGGCAGATGGCCCCGCCGTGCGATGCGCGGCCGGAGCGGCTCGGCTTCACTGGCCCTGTGACCGCACCACCGGCGACGACGCACCACGACCCGATGGGGCAAGCCCGTCGCTGGCCCGGCTCGACGTTCAAGGCATCGATCTACGACCCCTTCCTGGTGCTCGGCGAGCACCTGGGAATGCGTCGAGAGCGGGCCGCGCTGCTCCGGCACGCGCACGGCCGGGTGGCCGAGATCGGGGCGGGGACCGGCCTGAACGCGCCGCTCTACCCCGAGGGGCTCGAGCAGTTGCACCTGTTCGAGCCGAACCTCGCGATGTGCCGGCGGCTCCGGCGCCGCGTCGGACGCAGCGGGAAGCCCGCCGAGGTCGTGTGCGCGCCGGCCGAGCGGCTGCCGCTCGAGAGCGGCTCCATGGACACCGTGGTCTCGACGCTCGTTCTCTGCACGGTGGACGAGCCCGAGCGGGTGCTCGACGAGATCGCGCGGGTCCTGCGTCCGCAGGGCCGGTTCCTGTTCATCGAGCACGTACGTGCGTCGTCGCCTCGGCTGGCCCGCTGGCAGGACCGTCTCGAACGTCCGTGGCGGAGCTTCGCGGAGGGCTGCCGCTGCAACCGGCCGACCCTCGAGCAGATCGAGCAGGCCGGATTTCGCGTCGAGCACCTGACCCGCGGCTCGTGGCGAGCGATGCCGGCGATCGTCCGGCCGCTCGTGACCGGCCGCGCCTCCGCTCCTGCGTAGGCACCCGGACGAACACTCCCGGGTTATAGGCTGGCGAGATGGAGCGGAGGATCCGCTTCCTGCCGTATCTCGGCAGACGGGTTGCCTACGAGCTGCTCGGGTCGGGCCCGGCGCTCGTCGTGCCCGCCTGGTGGGTGGGCCACCTCGAGCACGAGTGGCAGGACGACCGCGTCCGCGACTTCTGGCAGTCGCTGGCCGAGCACCACATGGTCGTTCGGTACGACCGTCTCGGCGTCGGGCTGTCCGATCGGCGGGTCGATCCCGACGAGCTCTCGCTGGAGCACGACGTGGAGCTGCTGCTGACCCTCGTCGACCGGCTCGAGCTCGAGAGACCGACGCTCTTCGCCGGCTCGTCCGGCGCCTGCACCGCCGTGATGCTCGCGTCACAGCACCCGGAGCGTGTCGAGCGGCTCATTCTCTGCGGAGCCTTCGCCAACGGCCGGGAGATCGCCTCGCCCGACCTCCGCCGGGCGCTCGTCGAGCTCGTCCGCGCCCACTGGGGCGTCGGCTCGCGGATGCTGGCGGACATCTTCCTGCCGGAGGCCGACGACGCCGACCGCGACGCATTCGCCCGCTTCCAGCGCCTGGCGGCCGCGCCGGAAACCGCCGCGCGCCTGCTCGAGCTCGTCTACCAGCTCGACGTCGAAGACGTGCTCGCGGGCGTCCAGGCGCCGACCCTCGTGCTCCACCGCGACGGGGACCACTCGATCCCCTACGAGCTCGGGCTCGCGGTCGCGGCCCGCATCCCGGGCGCATCCTTCGTGCCCCTGACGGGACGCGACCACTTCCCCTGGCGAGGGAACGCCGCGCCGGTCGTGCGCGCGATCCGACGATTCCTCAAGGACGGGTCGGCGCAGGCGAGCGCCGAGCGGTCGCCCTCACCGCTCTCGACGCGCGAGCTCGACATCCTCGAGCTCGTCGCGCAGGGCCTGACCGATCCGGAGATCGCCGAGAGCCTCGTCGTGAGCCGCCACACCGTTCATCGCCATGTCGCGAACATCCGGCGCAAGCTCGGCCAGAGCTCGCGCACGGCGGCCGTCGCGGAGGCAGCCCGCCTGGGACTGCTCTAGAGGCATACCCCCAGCGGGATTCGAACCCGCGCTACCGGCGTGAAAGGCCGGCGTCCTGGGCCACTAGACGATGGGGGCCCAGCCGGGAGAGTACCGTTGCCGCCGTGGAGATTCGGCCCGCGACTCCGGAGGACCTCGACGCGGTCTTCGCCCTGCTGACGGCGCGAGAGCGCGCCGCGTTCGGCCGGTCCGAGCTCGAGCGCTCGCACCTCGAGCAGGCCTGGCAGCTCGAGACGACCGACCGCTGGGTGGCCGAGAACGAAGCGCTCGTCGGCTTCGCCGTCCTGGACTCCGCGCAGGACGTCGATATCGCTGCGGGCGACGCGCAGGTCGCCGACGCGCTGCTCGGCAGGCTCGCCGAGCGGGCACGTGAGCGCGGCTTCGGCCAGATCACGGCGATCGTCTCGAGCCGCGACGCCCGGCTCGACGCCCTGGTGCGACGCAGCGGCTTCGAGCAGCGCGGCGAGGTGCTCCGCATGTGGCGTGCTCTCGACGGCGACCCGCCGGCGCTTCCGGCGCCGGAGGGAATGTCGCTGCGCACGTACCACGACGCGGACGCCGAGGGCGTGCAGGGGCTCCTCGACACGGCGTACGCAGCGTGGGATGACGGCTACGTCCCCCGGCCCCACGACGACTGGCTGCGGTGGATGACCGTCCACGACGGGTTCGACCCTGCCTTCTGGCTCCTCGCCGAGCGCGACGGCGAGCTCGTCGGGTGCGCGCTCAACTGGGCGCCGCACGAGGGGGCAGGATGGGTGAAGGACCTGGTCGTGCGCGCGGACGAGCGCGGCCGCGGGCTCGGCGGCGCGCTCCTGCAGGCGACCTTCGCCGCGTACGCCGCGCGGGGTGCGCAACGCGTCGGACTGAAGGTCGAGTCCACGAACCCGACCGGCGCCCCGCGGCTCTACGAACGCGTCGGCTTCACGACCGACCGCCGGGAGCGGATCTGGGTGAAGGCGCTGTGACGCCGACCCCGACGACCGTCTCGTTGATGCGCTGGCTCCGTCGCCAGCTGCGCGAGCCGGCTCCCCAGCGCGAGCGTCTCGAGGCCGCGATCGCGAACGACGACCCGGCCGAGGCTCGCCGCGTCGTTGCGGTGATGCAGTTCAACGACGCGCAGCGCAGGCACCTCGAGCGGCTGCTCGAAGAGTGGGAGCGTGAACGGACGCACTAACCGATTCGGCATCGTGTCGTCGTGAAGAGTGTGCGGGGGGCATCGATCATCGCCGCGGCGGCAGCCGCGCTCGTCGTCGTGGGCGCTGCTCCCGCAACCCCGCTCCTGCCGGCCCAGAAAGCGGCGCTGAAGAAGGTGCAGCAGGCGCGAGCGGCCGGCCGCATCGACGCCGCCACCGCCGCGGCGGCGCGGACGGAGATCAACCGCGCCGCTCACCTCGCACGGGCGCTGCCACGGGGCCGTGGGTACCACGTGGGCGTCGCGCTCGGCGAGGTCGCGTCGTTTCCGGGCGCGCTCACGGCACCGCGGGCGCTGAGCCTCTTCGGCCAGCTGAAGGCGAACGACGACTACTTCGCCAAGCATTGGGCGCCGGCCGACCGGACGGACATCACCGGCAGCGACGGAATCGTGTACCGCTACTTCGGCGGCGCCGCCTTCCGCTTCCACCCGCTCGCGAACTTCGGCGTCCTGAACGCCGACGCCGTGCGCGGCGACGTGGAAGCCACGCGGACGCTCGCGGACGCGCTGCTCGCGCGCGGCGTCTACCAGCGGGGCGGCGGCATCGGCTGGGAGTACGACTTCCGCTTCGGGGGCGGCAGGCCGCCGTGGCTCTCGGGCATGGCCCAGGCGGTGGCTGCACAGGCGTTCGCGCGCGCCTCCGGGGTGGTCACCGACCAGCAGGCGGCGTACATGAAGGACGCCGCGGCGGCCTACCGGCTGATCCCGCGCAAGCTGCTCACGTCGGTGGCCGCCGGCCCGTGGATCCGGCTCTACGCGTTCGACTCGACCCGGTCCTGAACGCCCAGCTGCAGGCGACGATCTCGCTGCAGACCTATGCCGCCGCCTCCGGCGACACCGCCGCCGCCGCGCTTGCCGCCCGGATGCAGAACGCGGCGGCCGCGACTTTGCCGCGATTCGACACCGGGTACTGGTCGTACTACGCGCTCCCGCACGAGCCGTCGCCGGTCGACTACCACAAGTTCGTGGTGCAACTCCTGACGAAGCTGGGCCATGTCGATGCGCGCTTCGCGGCGGCCGCGAAGCGCTTCGCCGGCTACGAGAAGCAACCGCCGGCATTCCAGCTCGCGACCGCGGGAGTCGGCCAGGTGCGGTTCTGGCTGTCGAAGCCCGCGAGCGTCCGGGTCGACACCGGCGCCGGGCCGTCGAAGCGGCTCTCGCTCGACGGCGGCTGGCACACGCTCGCCTGGTCGACGCCGAAGCGCGCGGGGATCTACCCGGTGCACGTGTCGGCGTCCGACTGGCTCGGGAACAAGGCGAGCTTCGACGCGTTGCCGATCGTCAGCGTCGGGGCGAAGAAGCCGCCGGCCATGCGGACGACGGCCGACTCGTCCGTCTCGGGCCAGCCGACCTTCCTCGTCGGCGCCGCGCTCGACGACCCGCTCCAGGGATCGCTGGCGCGCCAGCTCGGGCTGGGGCTCGCACGGATCGGCGTCGCCTGGCCCGCAGGCTCGACGCTGCCCGACATCGGCCTCGCCGGCGCCTTCCAGCGCCTGCCCGTCGGGATGAGCGCGCTCGTCGAGCTGAACATGGGCGACGTCTCCAGCGACCCGGCGGTGCAGAGCGCGCTGGCGCAGTACGCCGCCGCGCTCGCGCAGCAGGTGCCGGCGCTCCGCTACCTGGTGCTCACGCCCGGCCCGTCGGCGGCGACCGCGCCGCAGTACGCGGCGACACTCGAAGCAGTTCGCGACGCGGTGCACGCCGTCGCGCCGGCAGTCGCCGTGGGCCCGCTCGTCGACGGCTCCGCCGGACCGCGCCCCGCCGTCGCCGCGCTCGGGCCGGCGCTGCGGGCGACCGGCCGCGCCGCGCCGTACGCCGACGTCGTCGCCTTCAGGCCCGCTGCGACCACCGACGGCGGGCGCTGGACCCAGCCGAACCTGCCCCTGCTCGTGAAGGCCTTCGGCGGCTCGATCCCGCCGATCGTGATCGACGGCGTCGCCGCCCCGACGGCGATTCCGGCCGACCAGGCAGGCTCCTACCCGCCCGGCACGCCGCTCGACGGGGTCTCGGGCGCGGTGCAGGCGGCCACGTACACGAACGCGATCCGCAGCGCCGCCTGCTCGCCCGCGATCGCGGGAGTGGTCTTCGACCGGCTCGTCGACAGCGCGGCGGCGCCGGTGCCGCCGACCGGGCTGTACGACACCACCGGCACGGCGAAGCCGGCTGCGGCGGCCGTGGCCGGCGTCGCCGCGACCGCGCAGCGCGGCTCGACCATCTGCCCCGGCCTCTCGGTCCAGGCGGCCACGAGCTCGCTCGCGTTCCCGCAGTCGGTCACCTCGTCCGTGCCGGTCTCGCTGCAACTCGGCTGCGTCCGCGACTGCCTCTACCTCGCGACGCTCGTCGGCGCCGACGGCCGTCCCGTCGTCGCCCGCCGCGGGGAGCTCCAGGGCGGAGCGGCGCCCGCCACGATCACCCTTCCGAAGACCTCACTCGGACAGGCGAGCTACACGATTGACGTCCAGCTCGTCAACCAGTTCAACCCGGGCGCTGCGACGGAGCTGCGCAGCGACCCGCTGCCGCGCAGCTGAGGCCGCCCTCTGGGCCCGACGACCCGGGCCCAGAGGGCATGCCGGAGCTCACGACTGCGCTTTGACCTTCGCCGTTCCCTTCGTGTACTTGTAGGGATTCTCGATCTCGGCCTCGGGCTCGAGCACCGGGTGCATGCCTTCCTCCCAGGCCTGCTCGCCGATCTGCGAGCGAACGTACTCGACCGACTTGGCCACGGCATCGCGTGCCGGGGCGATGTCGAGGTCGATGCGAGTGCCGTCGTACTTGAGCACCCGTCCGTCGACGACGACGGTGTGCACGTCGGCCGTGCCGGCCTGGTACGCCACATGGGCGTACGGGTGGAGGATCGGCGTCATGGCCGGCGACTGGTCGTTCTTGATCAGCAGCAGGTCGGCCTTCTTGCCCGGGGCGATCGAACCGATCGTGTCCTCCATGCCGAGCGACTTCGCGCCGCCCATCGTCGCCATCCAGACGACGTCCTCCGCACGCAGCCGGTTGGCCGTGATCGTCTCGTTCTTCGCGTGGGCCTCGAGATGGTCGCGGGAGCGGTCGGCGCTCAGGGTGGCGCGCATGGCCGAGAAGAAGTCGGCGCTCCACCAGACGCTCGTGTCCATCGACAGGGAGGCCGGGATGCCGTACTTGCGCAGCTCCCACGTCGAGGGGTAGCCCTGGCCGGCGCTCTGCTCGCTCTCGCACGCCACCGAGACGGTGCCTCCGGTCGCGGCGATCTTCTGGTAGCTGTCGGGCTTGAGCGTCGCCGCATGCACGTACGTGATCTCTGGCGTCATGAAGCCCGCCTCGTACATCTGGTCGATGCCGACGTCTGTCGTCGCCCCCCAGACACCGGCGTGGGTCGTGACGCGCAGCCCCAGGTCGCGCGCCTTCTCGAACGCCGCCCGTTCGGGGAAGTCCTCGGCGCCCGTCACGTCGAACGCGATCTGCAGGCCGAGCATGTCGTTCGGGCTCGAGAAGTGCTGCTCGACGAAGCGATCGAACTCCGGAGTGTTCATCCAGTCCCACGCGCCGCCGAGGTAGTTGCCGTACCCCAGCACGAAGCGGCCCGGGATCTCGGCGAACGCCTGCAACGCCGCCTCCGCGTAGTCCGGCGTGCGCAGCGCGTGCGACCAGTCGAGCGTCGTCGTCACGCCGGTGTCGACGGACTCGAGCGCGCTGAGCAGGTTGCCCGCATAGATGTCCTCCGGGCGGAAGACCTGTCCGTGCTGGAGGTAGTAGAAGACGAAGTACTGGCTCAGCGCCCAGTCGCCGCCGTAGCCGCGCAGCGCGGTCTGCCACATGTGGCGATGGGTGTCGACCATGCCGGGCATCAGGATGCCGCCGGAGGCGTCGATCTCGACCGTGTCCTCCGGCACCGGCAGGGACTCGCCGACCGCCGTGATCGTGTCGCCCGTGATCAGCACGTCCCCGTCCAGGAGCACGCCGGGAGCATCGACGGTGATCACGATGCCGTTGCGGAACACGATCGGCCGCCCCGGAGCGAAGTCCTCGGCGCGCGTGCTTGTGTCGGTCATCTTGCTTCCTCCTCCTAGAGAATTTCGGCGCTGACGGAGACCGGCGGATGTCGTGCGGCCAACACTACGCGGGCGCGCGACAGACTTCAGCCCAGCGGGACGCGGTCGGCATTTTCGGCGAGCCACCCGTCGAGCGTCTGCAGGTCGGGGTTGAGCCGGCGCGAGAGCTCGAGGCTGCGCGCCCCGGTGTAGGCGTCGTTGAAGTCCCGCTTGAACTGGAACATGTTCCCGACGTCGTCGGCGCCCGGGAAGCCGAAGCCGCGGTACACGTCGGCCGGCACGTCGTTGTACCGCACCTCCTCGCCGAGGGCCTTCGTGAACGCGGCCGCGATCTCCGCGCCGGTCACGTGCTCGCCCGCGATCCCCACCGTCTTGCCGACGTACTCGTCCCCGGCCTTGAAGATGGCGTACGCGCACTTGCCGATGTCCTCGACCGCGATCGAGGGGAGCTTCTTGTCGCCCAGCGGATAGGTGACGGCGAGCACGCCGTCCTCACCGCGCGCGGGCCCCCAGCCGAAGAAGATGAAGTTCTCCCAGTAGCCGGACGTGAGCAGGAACGTCGTCGGCACGCCCAGGTCGGTGAAGAAGTGGTTCGCCTCCGCCTTGGCGTCGAAGTGCGCGACCTTGAAGTGTCCCTGGAGCGTCGGCATCCGGTCGTCGTCGAGCGGGACCCAGTCGCGCGTGTCCTCGAACGTCGACCAGATGGCGTGCTCGATGCCGGCCGTCTTGGCCGCCCGCGCCAGGTTGCCCGCCTGCTCGATCTCCTTGTCGCCCGAGAAGTGCTCCCAGAAGTTCGTGACGCAGTACGCGCCGTAGGCGCCCTCGAAGGCCGCCCTCAGGCTGGCCTCGTCGTCGAGCTCGGCCTGCACGACCTCCGCCCCGCGGTCCGCCAGCGCCCGCGCAGCGTCCTTCGACGGGTCACGCGTCAGCGCGCGTAGCGCGAACCCGCCGTCGGGGTCGTCCAGGATGGCGCGGGCGAGACCGCCGCCCTGCGCGCCCGTTGCGCCGACGACGGCGATGATCTTCTTGTCCGACATCTATTCCTCCTGATCGGGTCGCCGCTACCGTCGTTCGAGAACGTCGAGAGCGGCGCGCTCGCGTTCCGGCTCCGTCACATGCACATCCAGCCGCCGTCCACGGCGAGGTTGATGCCGTTGATCGCCTCGTTCTCGAGCAGGAACCGGGACGCACCGATGACCTCCTGCATCGTCACGAGGCGCCCGATGGGGGTGCGTTGCACGAGCGCCTGGAGGCGCTCCGGCGGCATGTCGCGCCACTGAGGGCTGTCGCCGACGATCGCGGGGTGCAGCGCGTTCACGCGGATGGGGGCGAGCTCGGTGACGAGCGTGCGCACGAGGCTCGTGACGCCGCCGTTCACCGTCGTGACCGTCGTCGAGCCGACGTAGGGACGGTCGCGGGCGAGGCCTCCGTAGATGAGGATCGCCGCGTCGGCGGCGAAGCGGGGGATCAGCGTGTGGATCACCTCGGTGTAGCCGACCAGCTTGAGCGTGACGAGCCTCAGGGCGGCTGCGATGTCGTAGTCGCGCACCGTGTTCGCGTCACGCTCGATCGCGGCGAGCACGAGATAGTCGACCGCCTCGACGTCGGCCAGCGCCTCCGCGATCGCCTGTGGCTCGGCGAGGTCGAACGCGACCCCGCGGGTGCGACCGCCGATCTCCTTCGCGGCCGCCTCCGCCCGCGCGCCGTCCCTGCCGGTGACGACGACGTCGCAGCCGTCGCCCGCGTAGGACTGTGCGAGCTCGCGGCCGAGGCCCTGCGTGCCGCCGACGATGACGACGTTCGCTGCTGCCATTCGCTTGCTCCTTTCGCGCCTAGCCGGGGAGATGCCCGCGCCGCGCAGGCGCGCCGCGCCCGAGGAAGAACGACCGGATTCGAGGATATGCGGCTGCCGTCGGCTCGGCTCCACGAAAGCTCTGCTTGCGCTGCCTCACTGTCCAGCGAGCATAAACGGCGCCGCCGGGGCCCGTCAACGCTGTTTCGCCTAATAATCCGGACGCGGCTACCCGAGAGCGCACGACTCCGTTCAGCGTAGATGGACAAACCGGCGGATTCGTGATTTTCGTACCGCCACTATTGACGCTGCCGGTCGCACCTGCAAAGAATGGATGCCTGGTCGCGGCAAGCCCATCACCGTCGCCCTCTCCCGAAGGATCGATCCGTTGATCGCCCCCGGCCGAGCGTTCGTCTCGAACGCCCTCTCCGCGGCCCGCTTCGTCCCCGTCTGGTTCGCCTCGGCCGGGCTCCTCGTGATCGCCGCGTTCGCCGCGCCCGCGGCCCTGCGCAGCACCTCCTGGTCGTACGTCCTCCCCCTGGCGACGGTGCTCGCCGTCGCGGCGCTCGGCCAGATGCTCGTGGTCATGCATGCCGGGATCGACCTCTCGACCCCCGGCGTGATCTCCGTCGGCGGCAACCTGATCGCGGGCATCGGCGCGGGCTCCGACCACAAGCTTCCCGTCGCGATCCTCGCCTGCCTCGGCGTCGGCGTGCTGGTGGGGCTCGTCAACGGCGTGCTGGTCGGCCTGCTGCGGCTGAACCCGCTCCTCGTGACGCTCGCGGTGGGGCAGATCGTGCTCGCCTGGAGCAGCAAGTACTCGCGGGACGTGGTCACGAACCGCCCCAACGTGCCGGGCGGGCTGTCGTCGTGGGCGACGTCGAAGCCGCTCGGGATCAGCGCCGTGTTCTGGACGGGCGCCGCGCTCACGATCGTGCTCGCGCTCGTGCTGCGCTCGACGGCCGCCGGACGGCGCTTCCAGGCGGTCGGCGCGAACCCGCGGGCGGCGTGGATGGCCGGTCTGCGCGTCCGCTCCCACATCGTGTTCGCCTACACCGCGGCGGGCACGCTCTATGCCGTCGCCGCCGTCCTGCTGGCCGGCGTCAGCATCGGCATCGACCCCGCGTTCGGCTCGTCGTACCTGCTCGCGCCGATCGCGGCGGTGGTGATCGCCGGTGCCTCCCTCTCGGGCGGGCTCGCGAGCGCGACCTCGACGTGGGTCGCGGCGGTCGCGCTCACGCTGCTGACACAGATGCTCGTGATCATGGGCCTGTCGACGGCGATGCAGTACATCGTCTTCGGCGCGGCGATCATCGCCGGGATGGTCGTCTCGGGCGACCGCGTCGCCGCGGTCCTCGGCCGCGGACTCCGCCCGGCCAAACCGCCTCCGCGAACGGCGGAGGCCGACGGATGACGGCCGAACGCCGGCCGAGGAACGGTAAAGGACGCACCGACGTAAGGAGGAACACATGAGACGGAGTCGCCGGTTCTTGACGGTGATGATCGTCGCGGCTGTGACGGCGATCGGTCTGATCGCGGCTGCGAGCGGAACGGCAGGCAGCAAGCACTCCGCGGCGTCCGGCCCCTCGGGCTACGTGGGGAAGGGCGGCAAGCTGATCGGCAAGGGAGGCGGCTTCGGGGAGGCCTACAAGGCCCCGTCCACCACGCTCTCCCACGCGCTCTTCCACGCCAACCTGCTGCCGGCGAACAAGTCGGCGCGCAACATCACGCTGGCGGCCCTCGGTCGCTCGACGAAGAAGGTCAACTACACGCTCGCGCTCAACTGCTGGAAGAACAACGGCTGTAAGACCGGCACGGGCGGCAAGCTCACCGTCGCCTACGTCGAGGGCTTCGGCGAGAACACGTTCCGCCAGATGTCGAAGATGGAGTTCATCCTCCAGGCGCTCACGTATCCGCAGATCGGGAAGATCATCTACCGGAGCGCCCATTCCGACCTGAACCAGGCGATCGCCGACTTCAAGTCGATGATCGCGCAGCACGTGAGCGCGATCGTCACGTACCCCGACTTCGGCGACGCGATGATCCCGGTGTTCCAGGAGGCGACGAAGGCCGGCATCCCGGTCTCCACCTACGCCTGGGGCTACGTGTCCGGGCCCGGCCAGAACTACACCACGGTCGTCGGCGAGGACACCTGCAAGCTCGGCAAGGTCTTCGCCTACGTGATGAACACGCAGGTCAAGTCCGGCAACATCGCCTTCCTCGGCGGCTTCCCCGGCAACCCGCTGTCGGCGGGCTGGCAGAACTGCGAGCAGAAGGCGCTCTCTCCGTCGATCAAGGTCGTCGCGAACCAGCCGACGAACTGGGATCCGTCGAAGGTCCAGGGCATCGTCTCCGGCATCCTCGCCAAGACGCCCAACCTGGCGGGCCTGAGCTACGAGGACGCGCTCTTCATGTCGCAGGGCGGCTACGCGGCGTACAAGGCCGCCGGCATCCCCTACGAGGGCGTGTTCACCTACCGGACCGACGAGTCGGGGATGGGGTGCCTCGCCGACAAGCTGAAGGATCCGAAGCTCAAGATCTTCTACTACACGGCCGGCAACTCGCAGATCCGCGAGGCGCTGACAGCGGACATGATGAAGCTCCGTGGAGCGAAGATCCCGCCGACGATCGTCTTGCCGATCCAGCTCCAGAACCAGGCCCGGCGGTCGATGTGCGCGAAGGGATACCCCGATACGGCATCTCCGACCTCGCTGATCCCGCTGAGCCTGCTGAAGAAGATGTACCCGTAGGACGAACCGGAAGGAAGACGATTCCCGCAATGTCGATTCCCGGGCCCGCCGGCCCCCACGTGCTCTCCCTGCGCGGAGTGTCGAAGGCATTCGGAGCGGTGCAAGCGCTCTCCGATGTCAGCATCGACTGCCGCGCCGGCGAGGTGCACGCGCTGGTCGGGGAGAACGGGTCCGGGAAATCGACCTTGCTGGGGATCGCGAGCGGCGCCCTCGCGCCCGATCGAGGAACCGTGGAGATCGGGGGGAGCCGGCTCGAGCGCCACTCCCCCGCCGCGGCGAGACGGCTCGGGCTCGGCATCGCCTACCAGGACTACTCGCACGTGCTCGACCTGTCGGTGGCCGAGAACGTCTACCTCGCGATGCCGGCCGACGCGCGACCGGCGTACGGAAGCATGCAGAGCTGGGCGGAGGAGACGCTGGCGGGCTTCGACCTCGACCTCTCCGTGACGGCGGTCACCGGCTCCCTCTCGCTGGCCGAGCGGCAGCTGCTCGAGGTCGCCAAGGCGCTGCTGACGCGGCCCAAGGTGCTGCTGCTCGACGAGCCGACGACCGCGCTCGGGCCGGAGGAGGTCGATCGGTTTCATACGCTCGTGCTCGAGCGGGCCCGGGCGGGCGTCGGCATCGTGTACGTGAGCCACCGCCTGCCCGAGGTGCTCGCGATCGCCGACCGCGTCACCGTGCTCCGCGACGGCGTCGCGCAGGGAACCTTCGAGGCGGCGTCCGTGTCGGAGGACGGGCTCGTCGCCCTGATGATCGGCCGGCCGCTGCAGGTCGCGTTCCCCGAGCGGAGCCCGCTACCGGAGGAGGCCGAGGTCGTGCTCGCCGTGTCCGCCCTGCGCGGCGAGCGCTTCGGACCCGATCGACCTCGTCCTGCGCAAGGGAGAGATCCTGGGAGTCGCGGGCGCGGAGGGCAACGGCCAGGTGCAGTTCCTGCGCGCGCTCGCCGGCGTCGAGCGGTCGGCGGGCAGCGCGTCGTGCGCCGGCGTCGCGTACGACCTGAGCTCGCCGCTCGGGCCGTTGCGCGCCGGGGTCGTCCTCCTCAGCGGCGACCGCCGCGGCGAGGCGCTGTTCCCCGTCCTCAGCGTGCGCGCGAACGCGACCGTCCAGGTGCTGAAGCGCCTCGCGCGCTGGGGGGTCGTCACGCGCACCGGCGAGCGAAGCGCGATCGCCGACCTCGTCGAGCGGCTGCGCGTCCGCATGGGGTCGCCGGAGCAGCCGATCCAGTCGCTCTCCGGCGGCAACCAGCAGAAGGTCTCGCTGATCAGGCCGTTCCTGCGCGGAGACGTCCAGGTGATCCTCGCCGAGGAGCCGACGCAGGGCGTCGACGTGGCGTCCCGCTTCGACATCTACGAGGCACTGCGGGCGAAGGCGAGCGAGGGCCTCGCCGCGATCGTCAAGTCGAGCGACCCGCTCGAGCTCGCCGGGCTGTGCGACCGGGTCGTGGTGATGTCGCGCGGCCGGATCGTGCAGGAGCTCGCCCGGGACGAGCTCGGCGAGCGGCGCATCGTCGAGGCGATCGTCGGCTCCCGCCCGGGCGCCGAATCGGCCAGCCCCGGCGGGTGAAGGAGTGCGCCTGTGAGACGCGGCTGGCTGCCGATCGCGCTGATGGCGACGCTGATCGTCGCGCTCGGCGCCTACTCCGAGGTGCACCAGTCCACCTTCCTCGGCAGGGCGAACCTCAACAACCTGCTGCTCGCCGCGCTGCCGCTGGTCCTCGTCTCGATGGGCCAGGCGACGGCGCTGCTCGTGGGCGGGTTCGACATCTCGGTCGCGGCGCTCATGACCCTCTGCGTCGTCACGGCCTCGTTCACGATGACACCCACGACGTCGGGGGTCTCGCTGGTCCTCGGCGCGTTCGCGCTGCTCGGCGTCGGGCTCGCGACCGGGATCTTCAACACGATCCTCATCCGGGTGCTGCGGCTGCCCTCGATCGTCGCCACGCTGGGAACGCTCAGCGTGCTGGAGGGCTTCGCGCTGCTGCTGCGCGGCTTCCCGCAGGGAGCGATCAACACGGACGCGACCGGCGCGGTCGTCACCAGCGTCGGCCTGATGCCCCTCGCCTTCGTCGGCGTCGTTCTGCTCGCCGCCGTCGCGGATCTCTGGCTCTACCGCACGCGGTCCGGCCTGGCGCTCCGGGCGGTCGGCCTCGACGTCACGTCTTCGCGGCGGCTCGGGATGGCGACCGGCCGCATGGTGCTGCTCGCGTTCGTCGTGTGCTCGGTGATGGCGTCGATCGCCGGCTTCTTCCTCGCCGCCGAGGTGCAGGTCGGCTCGCCGATCATCGGCAACCAGGCGCTCGAGAGCATCGCGGCGGCGGTGCTCGGCGGCGCGAGCCTCGCCGGCGGCAAGGGGTCGTACGTCGGCACGCTGCTCGCCGCGCTCTTCCTGACCGAGATCAACAACGTGCTGCCGCTCTTCCAGCAGCCGGCCGAGTACGCCGACATGACGATCGGGGCGCTGATCCTGCTCGCGCTCGTGCTCTACCAGGCGCCCGAGCTGATCGCACGCCTGCGGGTCGCGCGGCAGCGGCTCGGCGCCGAGGCGCCCGCGGCCTCGTAGGGCCCGGCGCTCACTCGGTCTCTGCGCGCGGGTCGGCCACACGGCCGATCACGACCCACACCGCGTGCACGGCCTCGCGGCCGACCGCCCAGAGCCGGTGCGGCGAGGAGGAGTCGAAGGCGATCGACGAGCCGGGGCCGAGCTCGTACTCGTCGAAGCCGACCTGCACACCGAGCGTCCCGCTCGTCACGTAGCCGCACTCGCGGCCGCCGTGGGTGACGAGGGCGTCCTTCGGGCACGACTCGGCGCCGACCGGGTACACGACGTAGAGGAACTCCACGTTGGGGTCGCTCTGCGGCGTCAGGCGCTCCCAGCGCACGCCCGAGGCGAGGTTGATCACGCGGCGCGTGCCGGGATCCGTGACGATGCCGCCGGTCTCGACGCGCGCGCGCGGAGCGAGCGACGTCGCCGGCTGGCCGCCGTCGCTGAACACCTCGCTCATCGTCATCCCGAGCTCGGTGACGAGCGCGTACAGCGTGCTCACCGACGGGTTGACCCGGTCGAGCTCGATCTGCGAGACGAGGCTGGGCGAAACACCGACGCGGCGTGCCAGCTCGCGCAGGCTGATGCCTCGACGCTCACGCTCCTCGCGCAGCCGGCTGCCGACCTTCGAAGGCTCCGAACCCCGATCGGCGACCACCACGTCGACTACCGTAACCGACCCTGGATCTCGGCCACGATGCGATCCGCCCCCGGCAGGAACGCGTCCTCGAGCGGGGGGCTGTAGGGGATCGGCGTGTTCGGCGTCGCGATCCGCCAGGCGTCGTCGAGATGCCCGAGGGCCTGCTCGGTGACGCATGCGAGCACCTCGCCCGCCCAGCCGCCGGTGAGGGGGCCCTCCTCGACGACGACGAGGCGATTGGTCTTCCGCACCGAGGCGAGCACGGTCTCGACGTCGATCGGGCGCAGGGTGCGCAGGTCGATCACCTCCACCGAGACGCCGTCGCGCTCGAGCCGCTCCGCGGCCTCGAGCGCGTCGTGGACGCTCTTCATCGCGGTGACGAGCGAGACGTCGGTGCCCTCGCGCACGACCGCGGCCTCGCCGAGGGTGCCGACCGCGCCGTCGACCTCGCCCTCGAGCGCGTACAGGCGCTTGTGCTCGAAGAAGAGCACGGGGTTGTCGTCGCGGACGGCCGCCCGGAGCAGCGCCTTCGCGTCCGCCGGCGTCGAGGGCGCCACGATCTTCAGGCCGGGGATCCCCATGAACCAGGAGGCCGGCATCTGCGAGTGGATCGCGCCGAAGCGGCCGCCGGCGCCGACGACCGAGCGGATCACGAGCGGCACGCTCACCTGCTCCTGCGAGAGGAACCGGTACTTCGTCGCCTGGTTGACGAGCATGTCCATGGCGAGCGTGAGGAAGTCGCCGAACATGATCTCGATCACGGGGCGCAGCCCGGTGACCGCGGAGCCGAAGGCGGCGCCGGCGAGCGCGAGCTCGGAGATCGGCGTGTCGAACACGCGCTGCGGGCCGTACTTCTCGTAGAGGCCGGACGTGGCCGCGAAGACCCCGCCGGCGACGGCGACGTCCTCCCCGAAGAGGATCACGCGCTCGTCGGCCGCGAGCTCCTCGTCGAGAGCGTCGCGAACGGCTGTGCGGAAGGGGATCGGCGGCATCAGAGGGCGAGCAGGAGCGGCCGCTCGAGCAGCTCGCGGAGGCGGGACAGGAACCGGGCGCCGTCGGCGCCGTAGACGACCCGGTGGTCGCAGGTGAGCGTCAGCGTCATCACGTCGCGGAAGGCGACGCCGCCGTTGTCCTCGACCGGCGCGCGACGCACCGAGCCGACCGCGAGGATCGCGGTCTGGGGCGGGTCGACGATCGCCGTGAACGAGCGCACGCCGAACATGCCGAGGTTGGAGACGGTGAAGGTGCCGCCCTGCAGCTCCGCCTGCCCGAGCGAGCGGCTGCGGGCGGCCTCCGCCAGGCGGCGCGTCTCGGCTGCGATCTCGGCGAGCGTCCTGCGGTCGGCGTCGGCCACGACGGGCACGAGCAGCGCGTCGGCGGCGGCCACCGCGACGCCCACGTTGATCCGGGAGTAGCACTCGACCCTGCCGTCGACGTACGACGCGTTGAAGCGCGGGAGCTCGCGCAGCGTCAGGGCCGCGGCGCGCACGACGAAGTCGTTGAGGGAAGGAGCCTCCGCCGACTCCTCGCGCGCGCCGCGGCGGAGGGCGACGACCTGCGACACGTCGGCGTCGGCCGAGACGGTGAAGGTCGGGATCTCCGCCACCGACTGCGTCATCCGGCGCGCGATCGTCGCCTGCGTCGGGGTCAGCTCGATCGTGCGCACGTCCCCGCGCTCGCCGGTCGTCCGCGCCGCGGCGGGCGTGCTCGCCGCCGCCCGGCGCACGTCCTCGCGCGTGATCCTGCCGCCCGGTCCGGTGCCCTCGACCCGGTGCAGCGAGACGCCCAGCTCGACGGCCGTGCGCCGCGCGACGGGCGAGGCGTTCGGATGGGTGCCGGCCGGAGCCGGGCCGTCTACCGGCGGCGTCGGTGCGGGAGCGATCTGCGACGGCGCGGGCGCCGGCGCGGCCGCCGCCGGCGCGGCGCCGTTGCCGGCGAGCCGCGCGATCGGCTGCCCGACGGCGACCGTCTCGCCCTCGGAGACGAGGACCGCCTCGATCGTGCCGTCCTCCTCGGCCTCGTAGACGACGGTCGCCTTGTCGGTCTCGACCTCGATCAGCCCGTCGCCCCGCCGGAACCCCTCGCCGGGCGCCTTCAGCCAGCGGAGGACGACGGCGTCGGCCTCGGAGTCGGACAGCTTGGGCATCGTGAGCTCGGCGGGCACGCGCGTCAGTCCTGGAACTCGCTCGTGACGAGCGGGGTCGGGAACGGCGCGGCGAGGCCGCGCTCGCGCATCTGCTCGAGCTCGGCGGCCACCTCGCGCTCGAGCCGGTCGAGCTCGGCCGAGGCCGCACCGTCGGTCTCGAGCCGCCCCCGCAGCACGACGAGCGGGTCTCGTGCCTTCCACTCGTCGAGCTCGCCGTCGGGGCGATAGGCGCCGGGGTCGCTGCGCGAGTGGCCGACGAAACGGTAGGTGATCGCCTCGACGAACGCGGGCCCATCGCCTGCCCGCGCATGCGCGAGCGCGCGCGCCGCGGCCTCGCGCACGGTCCACACGCTCATGCCGTCGATCGTCTCGGCGGGCACCTCCATCACCTCGGCGCGGGCGCGGATCTCGCCGGCCGTGACCGCCTGGAACGGCGTGTACTCGCCGTACCCGTTGTTCTCGCAGACGAGGACGAGCGGCAGCTTCTGCACCTGGGCGAAGTTGAGGCACTCGAAGACGTAGCCCTGGTTCATCGCGCCGTCGCCGAAGTACGCGACCGCGACGCCGCCGGTGGTGCGGGAAAGGGCGAGCGCGGCGCCGGTGGCCGCGGCGATGCTGCCGCCGACGATCCCGAACGAGCCGATCAGCCTGTCGCCGAGGGAGTTCACGTTCATCGAGCCGGCGCGGCCGCCGTTGACGCCGGTCGTGCGCCCGAGCATCTCGTCGAGCAGCGCCTGCGGGTCGACTCCCAGCGCGAGCGCATGACCGTGCCCGCGGTAGGTCGCGGCGACGCGGTCGCGCTCCTCGAGCAGGCTCGCGACGCCGGTCGCCACCGCCTCCTGCCCCGAGTACAGGTGCGTGGTGCCGTAGACCTCGCCCTTCAGGAAGAGCGACTGCACGAGCTCCTCGAAGCCCCGGATCAGGAGCATCTGCCGGTAGATCCGCGTGTACAGCCCGAGGTCTTCGAGCACGGGCGCGCCGGCCTGGCTCACGCGGCGCCCTCCGTGCCGAGCCGCTCGGTGAGGTAGTCCCAGTCGCGCTCGAACCGGTAGGAATGGCGCGCCGGCGGCCCGGGCGCCGAGGTCTCGAGCCAGCGCACGCGTCCGCCCTGCTCCTCGTAGAACGCGTGCACGCACCCCGTCGCCGTCCAGAAGAAGTCGCCGGGCCGCAGGGTGTGCCGGTCGCCGTCGGCGACGACGTCGACCTCGCCCTCGAGCATGTAGTACGACTCCTCGAAGGGATGGTCGTGCGGGTGCGCCACCGCGCCCGGCTGGTAGGCGACCATGAACATCGTGTGCAGCTGCGCGTCGAGGCGCTGGTCGACGAGCATCTTCACGGCGATCCCGCTGTAGGCGAGCACGGCGGTCGCCATGCTCGCGGAGACGGTGGGCTCACCGACCGCCGCGCCGTGCTTGAGCACGTCGAGATCCATCTGGCCCTCGCCGAGGAGGAAGAGGTTGCGGTTGCGCGGGTCGCGGACGTCGAGCGGCTCGGGCTCGGTCTCCGGCGCCGGACCCAGGAAGAAGGTGTCGCTGCCGTCCGTCCGGGGCCGCGGCGCGACCATCTCGATCCAGAGCGCAGGCCCCTCGGAGCGGAATGCGTGCGGCACGCCGACGGGCATGACGCCGCAGGCGCCCGGCTCGAGGCGCACGCCGCGACCGTCGAGGTAGAGGACCGGCGCTCCCTCGAGCACGTAGAAGCCCGTCTCGTACGCGTGCAGATGGCTGTCGACGTGTCCGCCGGAGAGCGACGCGAGCGTGATCGCCATGTGGGTGGAGCCGAGCGTCCCGTCGACGAGCCGGCACGACTCGAGACCGTGCGCGTGCCCGGGCAGCGCCGCGGCGAGCCCGGCGTCCTCCCGCCGGACGAGCCGGTACGACGGCATCCCGTCGGCCAGGCGGCGGGTGCCGGTCTCGGAGCTCATACCGCCGATCCGACGGGGACCGCGGAGGCGGCCACGGCGGCCGCGGCTCCGTCCCGGCCCGCGTCCTGGTCGCGTAGGAGGTCGGCGCCGCGGACGTAGATCTTGCCCGCCACCAGCAGCTCCTCCGCCGGGAAGCGCGTGATCACGTCGCAGCCGGTCGCGGTGACGACGACCTCCTCCTCGATCCGCGCCGCCGAGCGGCCGTCGGTCGCGGCGCAGTACGTCTCGAGCGCGAAGACCATCCCCTCCTCGATCTCGACCGGATGGTCGAGCGAGTGCACCCGCGAGATCATCGGCGGCTCGTACAGGCCCACGCCGATGCCGTGCCCGAACTGCAGGCCGAAGCAGGTCTCCTCGTCGGCGAAGCCGAGCTCCTTCGCCGTCGGCCAGACCTCGGCGATCGTGTCGGTGGTCGCGCCGGGGCGGACGAGGTCGATCGCGGCGTCGAGCCACTCGCGGCAGCGGGCGTAGGCGTCGAGCTGGGCGGGCGTCACGCCGCCGACGTTGAACGTGCGGTAGTAGCACGTCCGGTAGCCCATGAACGAGTGGATGATGTCGAAGAACGCCTGGTCGCCCGGGCGCAGCAGCCGGTCGGAGAAGACGTGCGGGTGCGGGTTGCAGCGGTCGCCGGAGACGGCGTTGATCGCCTCGACGCCCTCGGAGCCCAGCTCGAAGAGCAGCTGGTGCGCGCGGCCGACGATCTCGTGCTCGTACACGCCGGGCCGCAGCATCCGGTAGATCTCCTCGTAGACGGCGTCGACGAGCCCCGCCGACTGGTCGAGCAGCGCGATCTCGTCGGCCGTCTTGATCTTGCGCGCCTCGAGCATCACGGGCGAGCCGTCGGTGACGTGGACGCCCGCCCGCTGCAGCGCCTCGATCGTGACGAGGTCGGCCATGTCGACGCCGAGCGGCTCGCCGGCGACGCCGGCCTCGCGCAGCTCGTGCGCGATCCGCTCGCCGAGCCGGTCGGGGATGCCCGTCTCGACGGGCATCGCTCCGCGCATCGGCGCGACGCCGGCACGGAAGTTCTCCGGGGGCAGCCAGGGCGCGAACAGCTGGTGGTGGCGCGCGGCGGAGCCGAAGTCCCAGAGGATCGGATCGGCGCCGCGCGCGAGCAGCACGTAGCGGGCGTTCTTGTCGCGCGCCCACTCGCCGATGTGCGTGCTCGTGACGTAGCGGATGTTGTTCGGGTCGAAGAGGAGCAGCGCGCCGAGGTCGGACGCGTCGAGCGCCGCCTTCGCCCGCTCGAGGCGCTCGCGGCGCAGGCGAGGGAAGTCGATCCGCTGCTCCCAGTCGACCGCCCGCGTCGCGTCGGGCGAGCCGACGGATCTGCTTCGCATGCTCACCGCACAACCTCCTGGTCGGGATCATCGCCTACTCGAGCAGAGGGCGGAGCCGGTGCGGTACGCCCGGAGGAGCCTCGCAAGTGGACGAAGAGGGACATGAAGTCGTCGTCCGCGTAGCCGGCCTCGACCGTCTCGCGGATCAGCGCCTTCAGCTCACGGGCGACCGGCAGCTCGACGCCCGATTCCCCGGCCGCGCCGAGCACGAGGTCGATGTCCTTCTCCATCAGCGCCGTCGTGAACGTGGCCGAGTAGTCGTCGCGCAGCAGCGGCTCGGTCTTGTACTTGACGAACGGTGCCCCCACCGCCGAGCTCCCCATCACCTCGAGGAGAGACTTCCGGGAGACGCCCGCCGCTTCGCCGAGCACAAGGGCTTCCGCCATGAGCTGCGCCAGCCCGGCGATCATCAGGTTGATCGCGAGCTTGACGACCCGGGCCTGCTCCGCCGTCCCGACATGGTGGATCGTCGGGCCGATCGCCTTCAGCACCGGTTCGGCGAGCGCGAGCGTCTCGCTCTCGCCGGAGACGATGAAGCTCAGGTTTCCGGCCCGGACGACGGCCGGGTTGCCGCTGACCGGCGCGCGCAGGTACCGCACCGACGCCGCCTCGGCGAGCGACGCGACGCGCGCCGAGACCGTCGCCGAGACGGTGCTCGTGTCGACGAGGACCGTTCCCGGCCGCGCGCTCGAGACGACGCTCGCCGCGACCTCCGCGAGCGCCTCGTCGTTGGAGAGCGACGTGACGACGACTTCGACCTGCCCGGCGAGCTCCACCACCGAGCCGGCGACCGCGGCGCCGCGCGCGGCGAGCGCCTCGGCCTTCTCGGGCGTCCGGTTGTAGACCGACAGGTCGTAGCCGGCGTCGAGGAGGCGCTCCGCCATCGCCGACCCCATGCTGCCTAGACCGATCAGGCCGACGCGTGAACGCGGGTCGTTCGAGGAGCGCAATGTTCAGTATGAATAAACGAACTGCGGGACGGGGTCAAGCAGCGTCGAGGATACCGGCTCGTCCTGCCGGTAGTCGACCGCCCTGTTCAGTGGCGGCAGACACCCGTCAACTACAAGGATTTGCTAGAGGCGGCGGAGCGTCTTGATGCCCCAGGCAGCACCGGAGGCGAACAACTCGTCCGGATCGACCTCGCCGAGCCAGCCGAGGAAGTGCTGCTCGGTCTCGTCCTCCGTCGAGCCGTAGACGGCGATCCGGCCCGACCGGAGCGGCTCGTCGGGGTCGTCTCCCCGCTCGAGCGCCGCCAGCCGTTCCTCGACCGCGCTTCCCTCGGCGTACCCTTTGCCCATGCGGGCAGAGTACTCCCGCCCAGGGGCCGGTAGCTCAGCTGGTAGAGCAGGGGACTTTTAATCCCAAGGTCGCAGGTTCGAGCCCTGCCCGGCCCATCAGGCATTCAAGCCGATTCCGGCGCAAATCACGTTCGCCTTCACCGAGGGTGGCAACGAAAGTGGGAACGAGGGATACGTCCTGCGGCGTCCGTACCCTTCGGCACCGAGATGGTTTCTTACGTTCAACGCTCGACTTCCGGCCCCACCGGTGGCCACCAGGCTCGGCCTTACTCGGGCCACTAAGCCAACCGAAGGGAGTCGAGAATGACGCAGACCGCGAAGGGTCGTACTACTGAGTGGCGTGACGCGAAGTCGAAGTCGCGTGACGATGGCCTTTACGAGAAGTCCAACTGGAACCTCTTCCTCGATAGGAAGCTCGACCTCGGTCGTCTGCTCGGGACGGAGGAACACCGCCTTGCCGACGCAATCGCGCGATACACGCTCGGATACCGCACCGTTACCCGCCCGATCGGCGAGCAGCTGCTTCGTCTGGAGGCAGACCTGGACGGGCGGAGCTTCACCCGCGCGCGGCAAGGCCTCGTTGAGAAGGGACTCATCCAGTACGACTCGGGTCGTCGTGGCCGAGGGCATCGGACCGTCTACACGCTGGTCCTGAGAGCGGATGAAGAAACGCGGTCGCGTCCGTCAAGTGGTGTACGAGGCTGAGCGCGTCATCCTCGCCTGACGTCTACGCGGCCGCTGCGATCGCGCATCACCTCCTCGGGCTCGTCGACGGGGTCGGCGAGTGCTTTCGCGATCGACTCGGCGCTCATGTAGCGGCGGGCGACGGCCCACTCGTCGTTTTGCTCGGCGAGGACGGCGCCGACGAGGCGGATGACGGCGGCGCGGTCCGGGAAGATGCCGACGACGTCGGTGCGGCGGCGGATCTCCTTGTTGAGCCGCTCGAGCGAGTTATTGCTCCAGAGCTGCCGCCAGTGCTCCTTCGGGAAGCTGGTGAAGGCGAGCAGGTCGGCGGCCGGCCTCCTCGAGCAGCGCCGCCGCCTCGGGGAAGCGGGTGGCGAGCTGGTCGACGATCCGGCGGTACTGCTCGTGGACGGTCGCGGCGTCGGGCTGGGCGAAGATCGTCCGCACCATCGTCGCGACGAAGCACTGCGCGCTCTTCGGGACGCGGGTGAGCAGGTTGCGCATGAAGTGGGTGCGGCAGCGCTGCCAGGCAGGCGCCCGGCAGGGTCGCGGCGATCGCGTCGACGAGGCCGGGATGCGCGTCCGAGCTGACCAGCTGGACGCCGCCGAGGCCGCGGGCGACGAGGCCAGCGCAGGAACGCGAGCCAGGCGGCGCCGTCCTCGCTGGTGACGACGTCGAGGCCGAGCGACTCGCGGAAGCCGTCCCGGTTGACGCCGACCGCGTGCACGACGCAGACGTTGACGGTGCGGCCGCCCTCGCGGCACTTGACCACCAGCGCGTCGAAGGTCACGTACGCGTACGGGGCCGCCGTCGAGCGGGCGGGTGCGGAAGTCCTCGACGATCTGATCGAGGCTCTTCGCCAGCCGCGAGACCTGGCTCTTCGACATCCGCTCGACCCCGAGCTGCTGCACGAGCTTCTCCACCCGGCGGGTCGAGACGCCGGCGAGGTAGGCGTCGGCGATCACCGACACGAACGCCTGCTCGGCCCGCCGCCGCGGCTGCAGCAGCCAGTCCGGGAAGTACGAGCCCTCGCGCAGCTTCGGCACCGCGAGCTCGATCGAGCCGACGCGCGTGTCCCAGTCGCGCTCCCGGTAGCCGTTACGGCGGTTGACCCGCTCCGGCGAGCGCTCGCCGTAGCCAGCGCCGCAGACCGCGTCAGCCTCGGCGCCCATCAGCGCCTCCGCGAAGTCCTTGCACCATCGCCCGCAACAGATCCGGGCTCGCCTCCTCGAGCTGCTTGCGCAGCCAGCCCGAGACGTCCATCGTGTGCTCGACCACCGTGCTCCTCCTCGCGCTTGTCTTCTGACAGGACTTCGCGAGGATGACGCGGTGGTCAGCTATCACCCGGACCCGCGGCAGCCGCTCCGCGCTCGCCTACGGCTCGCGCTCCACGACAGCCGCGGAAGACAACCTCAACCGGCTCGTACACCACGAGCGGGGACGCTACTGAAGACGCAACGAGTCCTTCGACGACGACATGCTCTAGGTCAGATAACCGCACAAACCCCCGCAAGAAGTCCCGCGACTTTGCCCGCCGGTACGCGGGGACGTATTGAGTACCGAGAAGCGAGTACGGGAGGAAGCCCTTCGGGCTTCCTCCCCGGAGCGTTCGGCGACGTCGCCTGCGATCGGCACAAAGGAGGAGCTGGTCTCGACCCGAAAGTGCCTAAAGTCGCAAGCCGCGATGACGAGTGTTAGCTTGCTGCAACTTGCGACATGTCCGGGCTCCGAAACGGGATGGCGACGAATGAGAACCCCGACTCACACGATGACGACGGCCGCCTGCCGGACGAGGCAGTCGTGACGCGAGGGGGCCTCTCAGCGCCAGACACGCTCCAGAAGACCGCACTCCGTCATTTCGACATCCACGGCGAGTTCGCAATCTCGGTCAGATCGAAGGTCGGCATGACGGCGGACGAACTCGCGGCGGTCGACCCGCCCTTTGTTCACTCGCGCATCCGAGAAACCACTGTGGGTGCGATTCGACTTGCGGGTTATGACGTTGCACCAGACGAACCCCCGCCAGCACACGCGCTGGTCATGCTCCCGTCTGTTCCGACCGATGAGGACTACCTGAAGATTTCAGCGGCACTTAGTGAGCCGAGGAGAATCCGGCATACAGAAAGGAGGCGATGTGACGCACGGTCAGTTTCAGCGAGAACTGTCGGTATGGGCCGACTTCAACGCGCTCGATTCCAAGAAGCGAATCGCAACTTCGTTGCGCTTCGCCGACAGCCCGGCTCGTCCGGCGACGGGCGAGCGGATCCGCCTCTACGACGACGAGGGGAACGCGGTACAAGGCATCGTCGAGGAGGTCAGAGATCTCGCCCTTTACGTTCGTCCTGTGATGGAGACGTGGACGACGGTGGCGCTCGTTTTCGATACGCCGTTTCCGAATATCACTCCGTTCCGCGCCGCGCCGCAGGGCGAGCCGACACCGAGCGAAGCTGTATGAGGCCCGAAGCCTCCGCGAATGATGTTGAAGCGACGATGCTGCTCTGCGATTACGCGCAGGCCGTCAACGGAAAGCTCTACATCGTCGGTGGCGGCTGGTCACTGCTTTCCAAGGTTCTGCCGCGCTTCAACATGTCGCTCGCAGTCAAGTTGACTGTTCCGTGGAGCCGCGCAAACGAGAAGATCCATATGCAAGCGACTCTCGTAACCGACCACGGCGAGGACGTCTTGCAGGAAGGCCCTGACGGAGCCAGTAATCCTGTACGAGCCGAAGGTGACCTCGAACTCGGACGCCCGCCGGGACTCCGTCCTGGGACGCCGCTTGACGCCACATTCGTCTTGAACTTCGAAGGACTCGATCTAGACGCAGGCGGATATGTCTGGCAACTTGAAGTTGGAGGAGACATGGCAGCACGCATCGCTTTCCAAGTCGTCAACCCACCAGGGACGACGGCGACATGACCGCTAGCCCCGCACCGTACGCGAGGGTGGTCGGCGCTCCGCCCATCCCGACATCGAATCCGATCGGCGACGTGACCTGGTCGAGCAGCGTTGAAACAACGACCGGAGAAGACATGGAGAGCCGCGATCTGGTTGAAGGACTGAAGAGCCGGCTCCGGGCCCTCGTCGACCACGCACGCCTTCGCACCCGCTCGTAACGCGCGGACTCTCACGGCGGGTGGACGCACTTCGCCCACGACAGGCTCGCCCGTGGACGGCGGGTTAGGCGTCGGTCAAGGACTCTGTGTCGGCCGAGTACCACTCGGATGCGACCGTGTATCCGCGATGTCGCAGTTCGTCACGAAGCTCCAGACACGACACAAAGTTAGGCACGATCGCCACTACCGCTCCTGACGCGGAGGCGAACTCCTCAGAAGCCGCAATTGCCACCGGGCCGTCCAATCTGAGGGCTAGCGCCGTCGGCCCTCCAGGGTCGTAGACCGGTGGAGCTGGACCGACGGCCGCGTCGAACCCAACCTTCTCGGGCGGCTCAGCATCCGACCTCTCGACCGGCTTGACCCACCACTCGGCGGCAACCGACAAGCCGGAGTCAACCAGGAAGCTCACCTTCGGGGCATCGACCGAGGACGGCCCGCTGACCACAATCCCGGTCGCGAAACCGGCTGTGGCAGCTCGCTGCGCGAGAGTGCGAAGCAGTGCGCGACCGGTGACAGTCCAATTGTCCGGTTTCGCGACCCCGAAGTCGTCGACGTGGAAGAGCGACCCCACTCCGAACGGCGGAGGGGCCGATCCGAACCGCCCCACGATGAACCCGTCGACCTCGCCTCCGCTTTCGTGGACGAGAACTTCAAAGCCATCCCACTCGAAGAGCTTCGGGAGGAATCCTTCGTGGATCTCGCGGGCGTTTGGTGCGGGTCGTTGAAACGGTGAAGCATGCTCGCTGTACTGGCGGCGCTTCCGATCTGCCAGTTCGGCCATCGCCGGAACGTCGTCGGCGTGAGCGTCACGAACCAGCGATTCCGACGTCATCGCCCGCAGGCTACCCGGAGGGGCCGGTCACATCTTGATGGAAGACGCGAACGACCCCAGTGCAGCCCGCTGTACGCACGCGCGGAATCGCGAACCCATCCCGGTAGGGCGTGAGCGAGTCGGGCGGCGTGGGCTTTCTTGAACGCGATCAGGCCGCAGGCGAGTTGGAGGAGCGCGAGGTGGTTTTGGGGTTTCTTCGACCAGCGGATCAGGAGCGCGCGGTTGCGGTTGAGCCAGGAGTGGCAGGCCTCGACGACCCAGCGGCGAGCCCGCCATCCGGGTGTGGTTCGCTTGAGCTCGAGCTCCTCGCGGCGGCGACGGATGTGGGGTGTGTAGCCGCGACTGGCCGCGAGGTCGCTGACCCACGGGTAGCCGTAGCCGCCGTCGAGGCAGAGGCTTTGCGGAGCGTCGGCCGTCGGCTCGGGCCGCTCGACCGGCACCGAGTCGAGCGTCGGGGTTAGGAGCTTTGAGTCGTGGCGGTTCGCGCCGTCATGTGCCAGCCCGATCGGGACCCCTGCTCGCCTCGCAGAGAAGCGAACGTTTCGCCCCCCTTTTGCTCTATCAGTCGGATTCGGCCCCGTTGCCTCGCCCCCGAGCGGCGCTTTCCCGGTCGCCCCGTCGCACGACAACCAGGCCCAGTCGATCCCGATCTGCTCGTCGTAGTCGAGTAGCCCCTGCCGCCAGATCTCGTGGAACACGCCGGCCCGCTCCCATTCCTGAAAGCGTCGGTGCGCCGAGGACGAGCTGCAGATCCCGGTCGCGTTCAGCGCGTTCCACTGCATCCCGGTGCGAAGCACGAGCAAGATCGCTTCCATCGCGTCCCGGTCGGGAACCCGCGGCCGGTGACAGCCGAGCGGGTGCTGCGGCGGTGCCGGCAACAACGGCTTGAACCGGGCCCACAGCCAGTCCGGCATCCGCCAGCCGTCATCGATCGAGACCAGACCCATCAGAAGCCTCCCTCGTTGATTCCAGCAACGAGGTCGGACTTCGCTACCTACCCGCGGGTCCCTGCCTAACGAGATAGGCCCTAAGTGCACGCGCTATGTCCCTCCCTCCGATAAACAGGACATGAGGGATCCGAGCAAGCATCCGGTCGCGTGTCGCGTCTGTGGCGGGCCGCTCCCGGCTCGCGACGAGCCGCGCGGTCGGGCGCGGCTCTACTGCCCGCAGACCGCTCGCCCGTGCAAGGAGCGCCAGCGGGCGCTCGTCGAGCTTCAGCGCCGCGCAGAGGCGTGGGAGGCTGCGAAGCGGCCGGAGGTCGCCGACCGGATCCGGAAACGTGAGGCCGCGCTTCGGCTGCGCTGGAAGCGCAGCACGGCGTGATGACGCTGACGCTCACCGACGTCAGGTTCGCGACCGGTGGAGGCGAGACGACGCTGACGCTCGGGCCGGATGCCATCGCGGCGCTCGTCGCCGCGCTCGAACCGCACTTCGACACGAAGAAGCACGCATCGCCGTTCATGACGATCCGGGAGGCGGCCGAATACATCCGCGCCCCGCGCCACCGGGTCGACGCTCTCCTCTCGCAGCGGAAGCTTCCGCGCCACAAGGAAGGCAGCCGCACCCTCATTTGCCGTGACGAACTCGACGCTTACCTCGCAACGCAATCGCAATAGGCACTGGACCTTGCGCCTCAGCGGACCTATGCTCTCTGAAAAGGGCCCCGCGACGCTGGAACGCCCGGGGCCGGAAGAAGAGATCCGATACCCTCTAAGCGTAGGACAACGTCGGCAACGTGAGCGGCGCTGGAAGCGGCCTGCACGGGCCGTTTCCACCCGTCCAGAGAGGAACGCTGACCTGGTCACGGACCGTTTCCGCTGGTCGGGCGTTGGGCGCGGGGCCCCAATTGACGCACCCGCTCCGAAGCGTCGAGTTGGAACCGTCGTCGATCGCCGACGTTCGCAGTGCCGGAGAGCTTCGTCCAGTCGTCACTCGGAACGCGGGCGATGAAGAACCCGCCGGGCTGAAGCCTCACGGTGAGCGCACCTAGGTCAATCGGAGCCGCGCGAACGTCCGTGACCCGGCCGTAGACGATCCAGGAGGACGCTCCGCTTCGAGCGACGTACGGAAGGCTGACGAGTTGATCGTCGTCGCCCTGCTCAGGGTTGCGGGACCTGGTACTGACACTGCGCTCCGAGGCCGCCCCGGCCGTCGAGTGTCGGGATGAGACAGTAACCGGACTCCTGGATCGGCACCGCGACGAGGGCGGCTGTGCCGTCACGCGCGACGGTGCGCGCCCGAGAAAGGTCCGTCTTCGCAGGCAGGTTGTCGCGTGCCACTGACGCGACGGCCTGCGGATCGACAGGCGGCGCGCCAGTGTCCCACCACGGCCCCTCCTTGATCGCGGCAATTGCGCCGGTCGCGATCGCGAGCGCAGCGACGGCGAGCGCAAGCGCGGCGCGCGGACGTTGGAGTCGCGCCGTCCGCGCCCTCGGGGACGCCGATGCGCGCGAGGCGACTAGACGTCGCACACGCTCCGTCGTCGCCGAGTCAGCAAGCGGTACGTCTGCGCGGAAGCTGCGAAGCAGGTCAAGATCGTCCGTCGTCACCATCGGTCACTCCTCGCGAGTCGCTGTCGTCGTCCTGTCAGGTACTTGCCCGCTGATCGCCAGACGGTTCCGGAGCCGCTCGCGCGTCCGATGCAGTCGGGACTTGACGGTTCCCAACGGAACCGAGAGCGCGTCCGCGATCTCCTGGTCGGAGAGGTCGGTCCATGCCTGGAGAAGCAGAACCTCCCGGTCGCGCGGCCGAAGTGCTGCAAGTGCCGAGGCGAGCTCTCGGGCGCGCGCTGAGGCGTCCACCCGCTCTAGCAAGCCCTCGTCCTCCCCGAAGATCGGGTCAACTCCCGTGCGCGCGTAGGCCCGCAGCTTCCGTTCTTCGTCGCGCCAGTGATGGCGCATGAGGTTCGCCGCGATCCCGTAGAGCCACGGCCGCACCGGCCGCCCCTGATCGAAGCTCTCCCATCGTCTAAACGCCGTTGCGAACGTCGAAGCGGCAACATCTCGGCCGCACTGGCCCCGACACGCCGCCGCAAGTAGCGGTGAAGGGGCGCGAACTCAGTCGCGAAGATCTCATCAAACGACGGCCCCATACCCATCAGTTTCCCGCTAAGGGGCCTGCGGTTCCACGACCGTCTCTGGCGGCGACGCGGCAACGAAGTGGCAACTCGACCCGCCGCGAGCGACCGCGACCGCAGGGGCGCGGTTCGCTAGAAACCGAGGATCCCGTCGACCGGCCGAACTAGGCCGAGATCGCGGAAGCTACTTTTAATCCCAAGGTCGCAGGTTCGATCCCTGCCCGGCCCATAGAAAATCCCTGCACAACTGCATATTCGCGGCTCACTGGGGTCGGGTGCGGCAATGGGATTTATCTCCGAGTCGAGCTTCGTGACCTTGTCCCGGGTGGGACCACGAAAGCCCTGCAAATCGGCGAGTTGGTTGGTGTCGCAGTCCACCACGCCATCCGAGTGCGCGTACGAGACGACGTAAATCGGAGCCGCGAGTGCTCGGCGACGCGGCGAGAGGGCGCGCATGTCGTTGCCCGCAGGGGCAACCTGACTTGCTCGTGTTCGGCGCCGGGCATCGCTCGCGCGCTCGTCTCGAGCTCCTGATGTGGAGAGGCCGCGCCTCACCGCGTCGATCGCGCCGGAGGATGGGCGGTCCGAGCGGCGGGAGCCGTCCGGCGCCGAGGTTACGGTCGTCGCAGATGGGACGTTCGTCGTCGGTCTCGCGGAACGCTCTCTGTCCGTGCGGGAGCGGCCGCAAGTACAAGCGCTGCTGTCTTGCCGACGAGGAGCGGGCCGTGCGCGAGGCGCGCTTCGACGACGCCGTCGGTCACCGGATCCAGGACTGGTCGTCGGAGGTGTTCGACGGCGAGATCACTGCTGCGCTCGAGGAGTATGTCGGCCCGGAGCGCGTCATGGACGACGCCGACATCCAGATCTTCGCCACCTGGTTCCACAACGATCGGGAGCTCACGGGCGGCAGAACGCCGACCGAGCGATACGCTGCGCGCCTAGAGATCCGGGCGACGAGCGCGATGCGGCGGAGCGAATCGCCTCGGCGCGGCTCGGCCTCTACCGGGTGCTCGCCGTCGCGCCGGGTCGTTCACTGACCTTGGAGGAGCTCGACGAAGCGGGCGCATCGAGGCGCGTAGCCCACACGTCTCGCACGAGGCGATCCGCTGGGACATCCTGCTCGCCCACGTCATGGACGGCAACCCGCCGAGTCTGTGGGGGCCGACGCGGTTCTTCGAGCCGTGCGAGGAGCCGGAGCTGCGCGCGGAGCTCGCCCGGCTTGCGGGTGTTCCGTCCGGCGAGCGGGCGCTCGCGCTGATGCGCTACACCCCGCCCAGCCGCAGCATCGAGCCCAGCTTCTTCACGCTCGAAGGCGACCCGTCGTCTTCGCGAGCGCGGCCTGGACGGTGCACGATCAAGCGGCGGCAGTCGAGCGGATGTGCGAGCTCGGCGGCCTGCTCGCCGGCGATCCGCTCGAGACTCGACATCACAGGCCGAGCGTGCGGTGCTCGTGAGCCGGCGCCCGCCGCTGTCCCCCAGGCGCGCTCGTCCTCGAGTCGAGCCCGGTCGGCGCGATCGACACGATCTCGATCGCGACCCTGCGCCTCGAAGGTGACGAGCTCCACGCCGAGGCGATGTCGGAACAGCGGCTCGACCAGACACTCGAGATCGTCGAGACCGATTTCGGCGAGCTCGTCGAGCTCCGTCAATGCGACGTCATGCCGGTCGAAGACACTCTCCCCGCACGCCGCCCGAGACGCCGCGAGCCGCACTTCGAACGAGTCCAGGTGGAGGATCCCCGGCCCGTCGGCGAGGTCGTGCACGAGCGGATGCGGAGATGGCTGGACGAGCCGCACCAGTCGCTGGCTGGGCGCACACCGCGCGACGCCGCCTCCGGCTCGCAACGGGCTGAGGTCGTCCGTATGCTCCGGCAGATCGAGAACAGCGCCGAGCGCGCACGACGGCGCGGCGAGCCGAGCATCGACGCGGCACGGCTCGGGGCCGAGCTCGGCCTCGACGACGGCGAGCTCGCGGCCTGACCGCCGCGAACTGCGACTGCTCGGCTCAGGACCGCGCCCGCGAGCCCGAGGCAGAATCGAGTTCTCGCCTCCGTCCGGCTCATCGTCGGCTCCTGCTTCGCGCTGAGATGCGGATCAGCGTGGTTGCTCGCCTCGGCGCGAGCGGCCTCGAGCTCCTCGGGTGCGAGCACCACTGCAGCGATCCGCCTCGAGGTCGCTGCGTCTCCGGGATGTGTCCAGAGCCTGGCCTCCTAGACGCACGGTCTCGCCGAACCTGGCAGTCTGGCATGGAAGCGGCACATGCACAAGCGGAAGCGAGGTTTGCACCCGTCGTGAGGGGCGGCCGGTACGATTTCGCTCATGGCCAGGGCTGTGAAGCAGACGGACGCCGATGGTGGCCGCCGCCGGCCGCGGCCTGCGCGAGTGCGAAGTGGCCGCGATCCGTCCCGCTCGTGCACCGACGAGCTGATCGCCGAGCGGGCGCCGCGGAGCAGGCCGAGACGCAAGGAGGCCAGACCGGCAGTGCCCGAGCGAGCCGGCGTCGATCCTCGACCCCTGGGCACGATCGCCGTTCTGCCGAGAGCCCGGCGCACGCGGTGGTCGACGCGATCGCCGCGACTAGCGTAAGAGGTCAATGGGCGAGACGCTTGAAGGTCGCCGCCGATGGCACGACTCGACAAGGTCGGCGACAGCTTCCAGGAGCGAGAGTCCGCTCGTGCTCGAGCCGCTCACCGACGCCGATTGCATCGAGATCGCACGGCTCCGCCGCGCACGAAGCACTACGGGCTCTCACTCGCAGATCGTGCCTGCCTGGCCTCGCCAGGCGCCTCCAGATCCCTGTCCTCACCGCCGATCGCGACTGGGCCGGCCTTCCCTGGGAGTCACCGTCCAGCTCATCCGCTAACACCCTCGACGCGACAAGCCTCCACGTCGAGGTTGCAGCAGAGACAAAGATCGCGCGCAAGGATGCGCGTAAACGCTCGTCTCCACCACTTGCAGGCCGGTGCACTTCGCTGCAACGCCGAAATGGGCCATTTGCAGCCTCTTTCAGTCCCGTGCAGGTCGCAGCAGTGCGCTTGGCTGGACTTTTGATCCCAAGGTCGCAGGTTCGACCTGCCGGCCCATCAAGAAACGGCCTGCAAAAACCGCATATTTAGCGCCCACAGTCGGCGAGCACGTCACGGCGGTCGGTGAGAGCGCACGTGATCGTCGGCGCGAAGCTGGCGGCGAGGCGGCGATTGCGAACTGCACGGGTCGATTGCAGGCCGTTCTTGACCCCGCATCAGCCTGCGCGAGATTGGCCGCTGAGGGAGGATCTCCCGGGTGGCTGCAGAGTCGCAGGTGATCATCGGTCGCACGGAGGAGCTGAAGCACCTCGGTGAGTTCCTGGACGGGATCGAGGCCGGCCCGGTCGCGCTCGTGCTCGACGGCGAGCTCGGGATCGGGAAGACCGCGCTCTGGAAGGCGGGGCTGGCGGCGGCCGCGGATCGCTCGTACCGCGTGCTGGTCTGTCGGCCGATCGAGTCGGAGGCGCAGCTCGCGTATGCCGCGCTCGGGGACTGCTGGCCGAGGTTCCGACGAGACGATGGGAGAGCTTCCCGAGCCGCAGCGGCGGGCGCTCGAGGTGGCGCTGCTGCGGAGGGAGCCCGAGGGGCAGCCGTTGCAGCGGGCGGTGGCGCTGGGAACGCTGGGTGTGCTCGCGGCGCTCGCGCGCGAACATCCGATCGTCGTCGGGATCGACGACGTCCAGTGGCTCGATCACGAGTCGGAGAGCGTGCTCGCGTTCGTGGCTCGCCGCCTGAAGGACGAGCGAATCGGTCTGCTCGTGACGCGGCGACTCGAGGGCTCGTCGACGTTGCCCCTCGATCTCGAGCGGGCCTTCGTCGACGGCCGCCTCGGCCACCTGCGGGTCGGCTCGCTCGGGCCGGTAGAGCTCGACCGGCTGCTGGTCGCCCGCCTCGACGCGCGCCTGTCCGGAGCAGTCGCTCGACCGCGTTCACGATCGATCCGGCGGGAACCCGTTCTTCGCGCTCGAGATCGGCAGGGCGATGAGCACGCGACGATCTGCCGGCAGCCGACGACGACGTCCCGATCCCGGCGAGCCTGCACGAGCTCGTGCGCGACCGGCTTGGCTCCTGCCACCGACCTGCCCGCGAGGCGACGGAGATCGCTGCAGCGCTGTCGAGGCCGACACGGGCGCTCGATCGACGCGGTCACGGGCAGCGGCGACTCGGCGCTGCGGTCGAGGCGGCGCCACGGCAGGCATCGTCGAGCTCGACGGCGACCGCGTGCGGTTCGCGCACCCGCTGCTCGCCTCGATCACGTACGCGCAGATCCCGCCAGATCGGAGGCGCGGCCTGCACGCGCGCCTGGCCGGGATCCTCGAGGATCCGGAGGAACGCGGGCGTCATCTCGTCCTGGCGGCCGAAGGCCCCGACCCCGCGGTCGCTGCGGCGCTCGACGAGGCCGCCCGGCGGGCACGAGCTCGAGGGCGCCGGCTTCGGCCGCGGAGCTGTGGGAGCAGGCTCGCAGGCTCACGCCGGCGGACGCGGAACGCGAGGCGCGGCGACGCGGTGTCGAGGCGGCGGAGAGGCGCTTCGACGCCGGCGAGGTCGATCGCGCCCGGGCGCTGCTCGAGGAGGTCGTCGCCGAGTCGCCGCCCGGCGGGAGCGGTCACGGGCGCTGACACGGCTCGGCTGGGTGTGCGCTCACACCGAGGGGTTCCACGCCGCCGAGGAGGTCTTCCGCGCCGCGCTGGCCGAAGATGCCGATGACATCGCACTCCGCATCGAGATCGAGGAGGGACTGGCCTGGTGCCTTCACCAGACACAGGGCATCGCCGCAGCCGAGATCCACGCTCGACGCGCGCTCGAGCTCGCGGAGTCGCTCGGCGAGCCGGCGCTCTTGGCCGGCGCGCTCTCCCACGTCGCCTTTCTCGAGGCGCTGACGGGCGAGGGAATCCCGCTGGCGACGATCGAACGCGCCGTCGCGCTGGGCCACTCGCCGGAGTGGTCGCAGATCTTCGGCCGGCCCGACTGGATCCACGCGATGCTTCTGGAATGGGCGGGCGAGCTGAGCGCCTCCCGCACCCACTTCGAGGCGCTCTACCGAGCCGCGGTCGACCAGGGCGACGAGCACGCGCTGCCGTTCATCCTCTTCCACTTCGCACGCATCGAGCTCCTGACCGGCGACTGGGAACAAGCGAGGAAGCACGCTCGTGAGTCGCGCGAGACAACCCTGCAGAGCGGGCTCGCAGTGCACTTCTCCTACTCGCTCGTGGTCGAAGCGCTCGTCGATGCCCACCTCGGACTCGTCGAGCCCGCACGAGCGAAGATCGAGGAGGGGCTGAGACTGGCGGACGAGTTGGGCAGCCGGTCCGCCGGTTTCGAGCTGCTCGCGATTCTCGGCTTCCTCGAGCTCTCGCTCGGAAACGCACGCGAAGCGGACCAGGCACTCGGCCGCCTCGCGGCGGCGGTCGAGGAGAGCGGACTCCGCGAGCCGGCGCTGTTCCGCTTCCACGGCGACGCGATCGAGGCGAAGATCACTCTCGGCCAGCTGGACGACGCCGAAGCGCTGCTCGCCGAGCTCGACCGGCTCGGGGCGACCCTCGAGCGCCCCTGGGTCCTCGTCATGGCCTGCCGCGGCCGCGCGCTCCTGAGCGCTGCCCGCGGCGACCTCCGCGCGTCCTACCAGGAGCTCGAGCAGGCTCTCGTCCTTCACGACCGGCTCGAGGAGCCGTTCGAGCGCGCCCGCACGCCCTCGTCCTCGGCAACGTCCACCGCCGTGACCGGAAGAAGCGTGCCGCCCGCGAAGCGCTCGAAAGCGCACTCGAAACGTTCGACGAGCTCGGAGCAGCCCTGTGGGCGGCGAGAACGCAAGCCGAGCTCGCACGCATCGGCGGCCGCGCACCGACAACGCCCGAGCTGACGCCGACGGAGCAGCGGATCGCAGAGCTGATCGCATCCGGGCTGTCCTACCGGGAGACGGCGGACGCGCTCTTCATCAGCCCCAAGACGGTGCAATGGAACCTGTCGAAGATCTACCGAAAGCTCGAAATCCGCTCACGCGCCGAGCTCCCGGCTCGACTCGCCACGCCGCCCGACACCTCCTCGCCGGCCGGTTCGCCACAAGCCGAAGCGGGCTAATCCCAGCCGCGCGGCCGATATCGCCGCTCGCGGCCGCCCCCTACTGTCGAAGGCACGAAACAGTCACCGAATGCTAGGGAGGAACCATGTGGCCGCACGTCGTTCAGTTCGAAACCCGCCGGTTGCAGATGGAGCGTGAACTCCAGCTCACACGCGAGATTGGGGCGGCCCGAACCCGTCTTGAGACCGCCCCGAGGGCACCGAGGGCCAGGCGGTTGCGTCTACCGACGTTTCCACGCCATGTCGATTGGAGCCCCGGCACCACGAGATCGCGATCCTGACGTCGGCGATCACGGAACCTGCTCGCTAGGACACCGCTGTCGCGGCGACGACGACCGCGCCGCAGGCTGCCGAGGGGGACTCGAGGCAGTTCGCCCCGGACAGCTCGAATGCGCTGATCAACAGGGAAAGCGTGATGTAGAGCCTGCTCACGGGACCGCCACAGGCTTCTTCAGGCCTGAGCGTTGCCCTTAATCCCAAGGTCGCAGGTTCGAGCCCTACCCGGCCCATGACCGATACTGCAAGCCCACGAACCGTCAGGTGTCGATGTCCGCAAGAGCCGTCGCAATGTCGCCTGCCTCGGTGACGATGAGATCGTCGTCGGTGACGAGCCTCGTCGCGTCTGCCTCGGCGACGGCGACGTACGCCGCATCGTAGGCGGTGAGGCCGCGCGCAGTCCAGTATGCGACGCGGGCGAGCTCCGGCTCGACCAGCACGAAGCCCAGGTCGTCGAGCGCTCCGGCGAGCTCGAAGAGGGCACCTTCGGACCAGCGCCAGCGGCGACCGGCGACATTGACAATCTCGAGAAAGAGCAACGGCGGCGCGAAGACGATCAGCTCGCCTGCTTCGAACGCAGCCCGGAGCGATGCGTGCGGGTTCGAGATGTCGCTCGCCGTCGGCGCGGAACCACTTCATGACGACCGAGGCGTCGAGCACGACCTCGGTCATCGTGCGTCGCGTTCCGCCCGTGTCGCGTGCGTTGAGTCTTCGATGGGACCTGCCGCGAAGAGCTCATCGAGTCGGGAGAGCGCGCGGTGCGCTGTGCGGGTCGAGCCTGGGCCGTTCCAACGCGCGGCATCTCGCTCGGCGAGCTGCGCGAGATAGGCACTGCGAGAGAGGCCGCGGCCCTTCGCTATCCGGTCGACACGACGCAGCAGTGCGTCGTTCAGCGAGACGAGAACCTTGGCCACGCGCCAAGGATATCCGGTATATCCGCGGCGGTCAAACGACGACGAGGGAGGGTGCTCTGACTCGCAGCGGGGTTTTCAACGATCCCGCGCCGTCCCGAGCCTGAAGGTCACCGCACCTACGGTGCAGAACGCCCAGTTCCCCGGGTCCGGGTCGCTGCGATCGCAGCCGAGGACGTGCATGAATCAGGCGCAGAGCGGTCGAGGTCGTGCAGGCCAAGACGGGATTCCAGCCGGCGGGGCCCGGCTTGCACCACCACGAGGCCGATCAAAGCCGGATCGCGGACGCGGCGACCACGAGGAGGTTTGCGCAATGTCTGGGTTCCGCCCACCCAGTCCTACGAGTCTCGAGCCGGCGCGAATCGGCGACGGCGCAGCGCGACGCCCGCGGTCTCAGCGTTCGATCTGGCTGCCGCCGACGATCGCGTCGCGCCCGTCGGGGTAGCGCACCCAGGCCTTGTGCGTGCCGTCGTAGTCCGGGGCGAAGAGGATCAGCGTCGCCTCCTCGCCGCGGACGCGACACGGCTCGTCGCCCTCGCGGTCGAGGCCGCGCCAGATGCGGATGAAGGGGTTCTGCTCCCACTCCTCGCCGACGGTCGTCGGGAGGGTGTGGCCCGGATGGATCCGCGTCTCGGGAGGGAGCTTCATCAGCCGCTCCATGATCGAGTGGACGTGATCCTCGTAGCCCGTCGGGCCGCCGCCGGCCGTCCCTCCGACGGTGCCCCTGAAGAGGCAGTCGGCCGTCAGGCAATCGCTCCCGTCGACGAGCAGCGCCGTCTGGTCGCGGCAGTGGCCGGGGATCGCGAGCGCGCGGATCTCGAGACCACCTGAGCGGACGACGTCGCCGTCCGTGAACGTCTCGTCCAGCGGGACACCGGCCTCACGCGTCAGCTCAGCGCCGACGACCGGGACGTCGAAGCGGCGCGCCAGCCCGGCGAGGTCGACGACGTGGTCTGCGTGGTGGTGCGTGACGAGGACGTGCGTGATCGTGATCCCCCGCTCGGCGACGAGCTCGAGCAGCGGCTGCTCCACCCCGTTCGAGTCGACGAGGACGCCGGAGCCGCCGTCGCCCTCGGCGACGAGGTACGCGTTCGACGTCCAGGCCGGATGCTCGGCACGCTCGACGATCACGAGAACTCGATCACGCTCCTGATCCCGTCCTGCGCCTCCATCAGCTCGAAGCCGCGATTGACCTCGTCGAGGGTCAGCCGGTGGGAGATCAGCGACTCGGCGTCGATCTCCCCCGCGAGCCAGCGCTCGACGAAGGCCGGGACGCCGTCGCGGCCCTTGACGCCGCCGAACGACGAGCCGGCGACGCGGCGACCGGTGATCAGGAAGCGCGGCACGACGTCGAGGGTCTCGCCCTTGCCCGCGACGCCCGCGATCGTGCACAACCCCCAACCCATCCGCGCCGACTCGACCGCCTGCCGCATCACCTGCACGTTGCCCGTCGCCTCGAAGGTGTAATCGGCGCCGAAGCCGCCCGTCGCCTCCACGATCCGCTCGACGACGTCGGCGCCACCGAGCATCGTCTCGGTCGCGCCGTGGTCGACCGCGAGCGCGAGCCGCTCCTCCGACAGGTCGACGCAGACGATCCGCTCCGCGCCCTGCAGGCGGCAGCCGATCACCGCGCCGAGCCCGACCATGCCGGCGCCGAAGACGACACACGTCGAGCCCGGCTCCACCTTCGCAGTGTTGGTCGCTGCGCCGATCCCGGTCGAGAGGCCGCACGCGAAGAGCGCCGCGCCGTCGAGCGGCGCCTCCCGATCGACCTTCGCCAGCGCGATCTCCGGCATCACGGTGTACTCGGCGAAGGTCGAGGTGCCCATGAAGTGACGGAGGGGCCCGTCGCCGTCGGAGAGGCGCGTCGTCCCGTCGGGCAGGAAGCCGAGGTTCTGCTGTTCGCGGATCGCGAGGCACAGGTTCGTGCGGTCGCTGAGGCAGTGGACGCACTCCCGGCACTGCGGTGAGAAGAGGGTGACGACGTGGTCGCCCGGAGCGACCGACGCGACGCCCTGGCCGACGCGCTCGACCACGCCGGCACCCTCGTGCCCGAGCACCGCCCGCACGTAGCCCGACGGGTCGGCGCCCGACGCGGTGTAGAGATCGGTGTGGCAGACGCCGCAGGCGACGAGCCGCACCAGCACCTCGCCCGCCTCCGGCTCGGCGAGGTCGACCTCGCGCACGACGAGCGGCTCCCCGAACTGCTCCAACACCGCGGCGCGGATCCGCACCGCCCGATCCTACGTCGCCGGCCGCCGCGCGGGCGCCGACGAGCCTGCGCGAGTTCGTGGCGGACCGAGGGCTCAGCGCGAGAGAGTTAGGCTCCGTCCGGTGAGGTGGCGGGGAAGGCTGGGGGCGCTGGCGGAACGCGACTTCCGCCTTCTGGGCGATCCGGAGCCTGCCCCCGGCCGCCCCGGTCGCGGCGTGACGTCCGCCGCCGGCCGCCGTGAGGGCCGGTCGACGCTGCCCGGAGTGATGCTGCTCGGGCTCGGTCTGCACTTCAAGATGCTCAGCCGTTCGCCCTTCGACCTGTGGGTCGTGGTCGCTTCGCCGCTGATCTTCGCGACGATCGCGCACTTCCTCTTCCAGGGCGCGGACAACTCGAAGATCCTCGTCGCCGCGCTCGCATCGGGTGTGATGGGAATCTGGTCTTCGACGACCGCCTCCGGCGCCGGCGCGTTGCAGACCCAGCGGAGGCTCGGGGTGCTCGAGCTGCTCGTTGCCTCCCCGACGCCGTTCTGGGCGGTGCTGCTGCCGATCTCGGTCGCGATCTCCGCGATCGGCATCTACTCGCTCACCGTGGGCGTCCTCTACGTGCGCGTGATCTACGGGGTGCCGATCGCGATCGACAACTGGCTCGCCTTCGCCGTCTCGGTGCCGGTGACGATCGCGGCGATCGGGACCCTCGGCTTTCTGTTCGCCTCCGCCCTCGTTCGCTTTCGGTCGGCCTTCATGCTCGGCAACGTCTTCGAGTGGCCGATCTGGATGATCTGCGGCCTCTTGATCCCGGTCTCGGTCCTGCCGGGCTGGCTGCAGCCGTTCTCCTGGGTGGTTGCTCCTACCTGGGGGATGCGCGCGCTCCGGGAGTCGACCCTCGGCATCGGCCGCCCGTGGCTCGACCTGCTGGTCTGTGCCGTACTCGCCGCCGCCTACCTCGGCGCGGGCGTCGTGTTCCTGCGGCTCTTCCTCCGTTCCGCGCGCGCCGAGGCGACCCTCGCCCTCTCATGAAGCACCTGCGCCTGCTCACGATCGGGGGCTACATCAGCTACCGCGCCCTGTTCGGCTGGCTGAACCCGCTCACCTACTTGTTCACGCTCCTCATCCCCTCCGTGACGCAGCTCGCGTTCTTCGTCTACCTCGGCCGGGCCGCACACGTCGGCAACGACGCCTACTACGTGTCGGGAAACGCCCTTCTGGCGGCCGCCACGCCGAGCCTGTTCGGCATGGCCCAGGCGATCGCCGGCGAGCGCTACACGCACACGCTCGCATTGCTGATCGCCTCGCCGGCCAACCGCACTGCGATCTTCCTCGGCCGGGCGCTCCCCGGCACCGTGAACGGGCTGCTCGTCTCGATCTGGACGTTCGTCGTCGCAGCGCTGCTGTTCAGGATCACGATCCCGAACGCCGCGATCGGCCCGCTCGCCCTCACGATCGCCGTCACCTCGTTCTCGTGCGTCGGGCTCGGAACCTTCAACGCGGCGCTCGGCCTCCGCTGGCGGGAGACGGCGGTACTGGGGAACCTCCTCCTCTACGTCCTGCTGATGTTCGCCGGAGTCAACATCCCGCTCGACCGGCTCCCTCACTGGATGTCGACGCTCGCCCAGGGGCTCCCCGTGACGCACGGCGCCAGGGCGGCCCGGGAGCTCGTCGCAGGATCCTCCCTCGGCCACGTCGCGCCGCTGATCGCAGCCGAAGCGGCCGTCGGCACCGCCTACGTCCTGATCGGGCTGATCGCGATCCGGCTGTTCGAGCTCGAAGCCCGACGAGGCGCGACGCTCGAAGTCGCCTGACAGCGGGAGCGCCGGGGCGCAGCGACCTCCACCGGCGAGCGAACGCCGGGTCGCTCGGGCAATCGAAAGGAGCCGGCCTTGCGCTGCGCTACACTCGGCGGTGGAGTAGACGTGAAGCGATCCGAGTGGCTCTTCAGCCCGGACGCGCCGGTACAGCTCACGCCTCCGCCGATGCGGCGCTGCCGCGGATCGAAGGTTTGGCATGCCCAGACGGAGTGAGAGGTTCCCCGGACAGGGTCCGCACGAACCGCGGTGGAGCCGCCCGCTGCACGCCGTGAGCGAGGATCACCTGCCGGCCACTTCGCCCGACGAGCCCGTCGGCGCGCCGCCGGTGCTCAAGCTCGTCGGCGGCACGGACCTCACGCCGAAGCACCCCGAGCCGCGCGCAGTCCCGAGAACGTAGAGGCGGCCGTGCGGACCGCGATCGTCTCCACGTTCCCACCTCGCGCCTGCGGAATCGGCGCGTTCGCGGCCGACCTGCGGGGCGCGCTGATCGGCACGGAGACCGTCAGGGTGGCAGACCTCGTTGCCGTCGTGCACGAGCCCTCGAGCCCGCAGCGGCGTGGCGTGCTGGCGACGATCGCGCAGGCGGTCCGCGGCGACTACGAGAGAACGGCCCGCATGCTGGGCCGGCTCGACGTGGACGTCGTCCTGCTCCAGCACGAGTACGGGATCTTCGGCGGACGGGACGGCGAGTACGTGCTCTCGTTCGCCCAGGCGCTGGCGCAGCCGCTCGTCGTGACCCTGCACACGGTTCTCTCGGAGCCCACGGCGCACCAGGCGGAGGTGCTGACGGAGCTGTGCGCGGAGGCGGAGCTCGTGATCGTGATGACCGAGACCGCGCTTCGCCTGCTCGTCGACTCGGGGACATGCGTCGAGGAGAAGGTTCGCGTCGTTCCGCACGGGGCGCCCGCGCGCCTGATCGCACGCGCGGCCGAGGCGCGGGCAGACAGAGCGAGCCGCGCCATCGACGGCGCTGACGGCTTCCGGCTCTCGACCTTCGGGCTCATCTCGCCGGGCAAGCGGATCGAGACGGCGATCGAGGCCCTCCCCGCGGTGATCGAGCAGTATCCGGACGTCGTCTACACAATCGCCGGCCGCACACATCCGGACATCGAGCGTCGCGAGGGCGAACGCTACCGCCTGCTGCTCGAGCGTCGCGTCTTCGAGCTCGGGCTCGAAACCCACGTCGTCTTCGACGATCGGTTCCTCTCGGTCGACGAGCTCTCGACGCTTCTCGGGCAGACCGACGTCTTCTTGACACCGTACGCGAGCCGCGAGCAGATCTCCTCCGGCGCGCTGACCTTCGCGCTCGCCGCCGGCTGTGCGGTCGTCTCGACGCCCTACTGGTACGCAGAGGACATGCTCGCCTCCGGCGCCGGGCGCACCGTGCCGTTCGACGACGCCGACGCCTTCACCGACGCGATCTGCAGCTACCTGGAGCAGCCGGAGCGGCTGGCCGCGGCACAGACGGAGGCTCGGCAGATCGGCTCGACGCTCACGTGGCCGGCCGTGGCCGAGGCGACGGCCTCCGTGCTGCAGGCAGCGTGCGCGCTCGCACCCAGGAGGCGACCTGCAGGCATCGCCGAGCTGCACCTCACGAGCCTGCGCACCGATCACCTGCTGACGCTGGTGGACGACGTCGGCATCGTGCAGCATGCCCACGGGATCATCCCGAACCGCAACAGCGGCTACTGCGTCGACGATGTCGCACGGCTCGCGGTCGTCTCCCTCGCCCTCGCCGAGCGCGGAGACGAGCAGGTCTGGACGGCGAGCCTCTACCGCTCGCTCGCCTTTCTCCATGCAGCCGCCGGGGACGGTGGGATGCGCAACTTCATGGGCTACGACCGTCGCTGGCTCGACGAGCCGCATGTCGGCGACCACGTCGGCCGGTCGATCTGGGCACTCGGCGATGTCCTCGCCACCGCCTGGATCCCGGCCACCGTCCGGCCGGCCGGCGATCTGCTCAACCGGCTCGTCGGCACACTTGCCGGTGAGGCGAGCCTCCGCACGGCGGCGTACACGGTGCTCGGGCTCTCCCGTCTGGATTCGGATCGCCTCGACCCGCCCGCGCGCCGGCTGCTGGAACGGTTCGTCACGCAACTCGGAGACGCACACGAGCGCAGCGCCTCGGACGACTGGTGCTGGTTCGAGGACTCGCTCAGCTACGACAACGCCCGGCTGTCGCAGGCACTCCTCTCGGGCGCCGACGCGCTCGGCCGAGCCGATCTCACCGAACGCGCGCTCGACTCGCTGCGCTGGCTCGGCGACCAGTGCGGCCTCGACGGAGACGGGCTGCGGCTGCCGGGGCACCTGGGACGCCGCCGGGACGAGCCTGCGCCCGGAGACGGCGACGAGCAGCCGCTCGACGCGGCAGCCCTCGTCGAAGCCGAGCTCACCGCCTTCGCCCTGACCCGCGAAGCCGAGCACGGACGGCGCGCGATCAAGGCGTTCGAGTGGTTCCTCGGCCGCAACCGGCTGCGCAAGCCGCTCTACGACTTCGCCACCGGAGGCTGCAGCGACGGACTGGGAAGCGAGTCGGTGAACGACAACGAAGGCGCCGAATCGACGCTCGCGTTCCATCAGGCCGGACTGCTTCTGGACGCAGCGGGCGTGCGCGCAACCGCCGGTGACGTCGTACCCGTGCCCGTCCTCGCATGAGCACGCCCGAGCTGTTCGAGCGTCACCCTGGGAACCCGATCCTCACAGCCGCCGACTGGCCGTATCCGGTCAACGGCGTCTTCAATCCGGCGGCCGCCGAGGTGGCAGGTCAGACCGTGCTGCTCGCGCGCGTGGAGGACCGTCGAGGGATCTCACACCTCACCGTCGCACGCTCGGCGAACGGCATCGACGCCTGGACGGTCGACGCCGAGCCGCTGCTCGCGCCCGACGAAGCGATCGCAAGCGAGCAGTGGGGCTTCGAAGACGCACGCGTCGTCTGGGTCGACGAGCTCGAGCGCTGGGTGATCACGTGCACGGCGTACGGCCCGGCCGGCCCCGCCGTCTTTCTCGCGACCACCGACGATTTCACGACGGTGAAGCGCTACGGCGTCGTGCGGCATCCCGAGGACAAGAATGCCGCGCTCCTGCCCGTGCGGATCGACGGACGCTGGATTCTCCTCCATCGTCCGAAGACGCAGTACGGCGGAGGGCACGGCGAGATCCTCCTCTCCCGCTCGAGCGATCTCGTCAGCTGGAGCGCACCGGAACAGGTACTGCAACCGCGCAACGGGGCGTGGTGGGACTCGCTGCGAATCGGGATCGGCCCGCCGCCGATCCGCACGGAGCACGGGTGGCTCCTCATCTACCACGGCGTCAAGGAGACGGTCGCCGGGGACATCTACCGGATCGGCCTCGCCCTGCTCGACCTCGACGAGCCGACTCGAGTCCTTCGCCGCCTACCGCACTGGGTGCTCGCGCCGCTCGAGCCGTACGAACGGACCGGTGACGTGCCGAACATCGTCTTCCCGTGCGGTGTCATCCACGAACGGACGAGCGACGTCGTCCGGCTGTACTACGGAGCGGCGGACAGCTCGATCTGCCTCGCCACGTCGCGCCTCGCAGACCTGCTCGACGCGGTGCTCGCCGCACCGGCCGGCTCCTAGAGCGCCACCCTGCTCCGGTAGCGCCCGTACAGCCGGGGTAGCTGCCGGCCCGGGTCGAGCAGGAAGTCGTCGGGGCCGATGTCGATCCAGCCGTCGTCGCCGCCCGCCTCCCGACGCGCAGATCCCGCGAACGCAGCGACTGCGGCGACTGCCGGCTTCGGCGAGCCGTCGGCACGCCAGAGGCCGAACGAGCGCTCATGGCGGGCGAGATCCAGCGGTGGCCTCGACCAACGTTCCCGGGGGTAGTCGGCGTAGCACCAGAGCATCGCACCGAGGCAGCCCGCGTCACGCAGCGACTCGAGCGCCGAGGCCGTGAAGGCCGCAGCGGCTCCCTCCTCGACCAGGCGAGGATCTCGCGCCGCCCGGCTCGCGTCAGGCCCGTCCGCGCGATACGTGGGCAGCCCGAACTCGGAGAACAGCACGTCTCCCCCGCAACCGAGCCAGCGGGTCACGCGGGCGAGGAACGGAAGCAGGTGGACGTCGGTCGGGCCAGCCGCCCAGGGCGCATAGATCGGGTAACCGTGCATCGAGAGGAAATCGCAGGAGCCCGCGGCTTCGCGCGGGCCGAGCCGACGATCCTCCTCCAGGTCCTCCATGTGGAGCCCGACCGTGACGAGCGCCCGCTCGTCGGACCCGCGAATCGCCGCGGTCAGTCGCTCGAGCCACTCCCGCGCCCACTTCCCGGTCGGCGGGGTCACGCAGTTCGAGTTCTCGTTGCCGAGATCCCACGCCCACACCGCCTCGTGACCACGAAGCGCGGCCACCGTCTCCGCCGCGAGCAGCACCTGCGCGTCGCGGACGACAGGGTCGGTGAACCAGTTCCGCAGGCCCGTACCGGTGACCTTGCCGCCCGCAATCGTGCGGAAGCGGTCGTCACCCCCCGATCCGCCGAGCGCCCAGGGCGGTATCCAGTTCACGCCGCTCATGTGCCCGGTGAAGAGGGTCGGAACGAGGTCCAGCCCCGACGCGCCGGCGAGATCCGCGACCACGACGAGCCGGTCGAGCATCGTTCGATCGATGCGGGCCGGAGCCGGCTGGAAGTCCTCCCAGGTCAGGAACACCCGCACCGAATCGAAGCCGCAGCCGGCGATCCGGGCGAAGTCGGCGGCGACCTCGCCCGAGTCGAACTCCGACCACCAGGTCATCGCCGTCCGCGCCGGCCAGTAGTTGACCCCGAGCCGGAACCGATCGCCCGCTCCGTGCGCGCTCAGCGCCGACCCGCTCGGCGACCGGCGGCGACGACCTCTCGGTACAGCGCCGCATACTCGTCGACCATCCGCCCGACGGCGAAGCGTTCCTCGATCGAAGCCCGCACCACCGCCCGATCCAGGGCGGCGGACGCGGGCACTGCGGCGACGGCCTCGTCGAGCGTCTCGACGAGGAAGCCGTTCTCGCCGTGGCGAACGATCTCCGCCATCGAGCCGCGGCGCCGGGCGATCACCGGCGTGCCGCACGCCATCGCCTCGACGACGCTGAAGCCGAACGGCTCGTCGAAGTCGATGAGATGCAGCAGCGCCGTCGCGCCCCCGAGCACGGCGGCGCGTCGGTCGCGGTCGACGGGCCCGAGGTAGGTGACGCGCTCACCGTCCAGTCGCGGCTCGACGAACCGCTCGAAGTAGTCTCGATCCTGGACGATTCCCGCGATCACCAGCGGCAGGCCGACCCGCTCGGCGACGTCCACCGCCTCGGCCGTTCCCTTGTCCGGGTGGATCCTCCCGAAGAACAGGAGGTACCCGCCGCTCCCGGCTCCCAGAGCGAACTCGTCGACGTCGATCCCGTGGTGGATCGTTGCCGCGTAGTCGAGCCGGTCGTGACGGTCGGCGTCGCTGATCGCCACGTAGTGGCCGATGTCGTTGTAGCGCTCGTACACGGGCACGATCCGCTCCGACGAGAAGCCGTGAATCGTCGTCACGACCGGCGTGTCCACGAGACGGCTGAAGCACAGGGGCAGGAAGTCGAAGCCGTTGTGGATCAGGTCGAACTCGCCGGCGCGCTCGAACACGGCAGCGATGTGCAGCGCCTCCCACACCTTCGCGTCCACCGTCGGGTCCTCCTCATATCCCGCCGGTGCCGTCCCGACGAGGCGGGCGCGGGTGATCGAGTCTGCGGTCGCAAACAACGTCACGTCGAACCCGCGAGCGACGAGCCCCTCGGTGAGGAGCGACGCGAACTGCTCCCAGGGGCCGTAGTGGCGCGGCGGCACCCTCCACGCGATCGGTGCGAGAACGGCGATGCGGGGTGCTGTGCGCGCCGGCCGCGACGCTACTTGCCGCGTGAGGTCTTCTTCTTCGGCTTCGGCTTGCCCGGCAGCTCCTTGCCCGCCGCGGCCGCGCGTGCCTGCTGCTTCTTCGTCGCCAACGCTCCTCCGATCTTCGGGTAGCGACCACCGTACTCGCTTCGGAGGGCTCACGCGGGCTCGCCTCGACGGCGGAGTGAGGCCGCGGCCGCGGTGTCGTCGGCGGACGCGAGTCGGGCGAGACGGGCGCCGCTCCGGCGCAGCCGCCTCCACACTTCCGGCAGCTGCTCCGTCACCCGCGCACGGCGGCGCGCCGGCGCTCGGCGGTCCGGCCCGCCCCCGAGTTGCCGTGGGGCGCGGCCGGCTCGGCGGCGTAGCGCGTGCGCTCGAGCGCGATCCGCTCCCGTTGATCTCCCGCTCGCCGGGGCCCGCCGAGACGGTCGACGGCGCGGGCGAGTCGCGCGAACTCGTTGCGCACGATCTGGACCTCACCGCATCGGCGCTCCTCGCGCGAGGCGGGCGCCCCTCCAGGGCCACCCGAACGGGCAGCCTCGCCCGCGCGGCCCACGACCCGGAGCGCTTGGTCGCTCGAGACTCCCGCCGACCAGGTAGAAACCGACTGTGGCTGTTCGCTCGAAGCCGCCGTTCCGCGCCGACCACGTCGGCAGCCTGCTGCGCCCGCGACGGCTGCTCGAGGCGCGCGACCGGTTCGCCGCCGGCACGATCGACGCCGACGAGCTGCGCGCCGTCGAGGACGACGCGATCCGCGAGGTCGTGCGGCGCCAGGAGGACGTCGGCCTGCAGTCGGCGACCGACGGCGAGTTCAGGCGCGCGTCGTGGCACATGGACTTCATCTACGAGCTCGACGGGATCACGCGCGAGGCCGGCCATATCGCGGTCAAGTTCCACAACGCCGACGGCGACATCGAGTTCACCCCTGCCGCGCTGCACGTCGACGGCAAGCTGGGGGTGTCGGAGACGATCTTCGGCGACGCGTTCCGCTTCCTGCGGGAGACCGTCACGGGCAACGTTCCGAAGCTGACGATCCCGTCGCCGAGCATGGTCCACTACCGCGGCGGCCGCGCGTCGATCGACACGGACGTCTACCCGGAGATGGCGGCGTTCTGGGGCGACCTGACGGCGGCGTACGCCGAAGAGGTGCGGCGGCTCGGCGAGCTCGGCTGCACGTACCTGCAGTTCGACGACACGAGCCTCGCCTACCTGAACGACCCGCATCAGCGCGAGTACGTCGCCTCGATCGGCGGCGACCCCGACCGGCAGCACGTCGAGTACATCCGCCACATCAACGAGGCGCTCGCCGGGCGCCCCGACGGGATGAGCGTGACGACGCACATGTGCCGCGGCAACTTCCGCTCGTCGTGGGCCTCGGAGGGCGGCTACGACTTCGTCGCCGAGGCGCTCCTGAGCGAGCTGGAGGTCGACGGCTTCTTCATGGAGTGGGACGACGAGCGCTCGGGCGGCTTCGAGCCGCTGCGCTTCCTGCCGAAGGGCGAGAAGCAGGTCGTGCTCGGTCTCGTGACGACGAAGCGCGGACGGCTCGAGTCGAAGGACGAGCTGAAGCGTCGCATCGAGGAGGCGACGCGCTACGCGCCGCTCGAGCAGCTCTGCCTGTCGCCGCAGTGCGGATTCTCCTCGACCGTCGAGGGCAACGTGCTCACCGAGGACGAGCAGTGGGCGAAGCTCGCGCTGATCGTCGAGACGGCGCAGGAGGTCTGGGGACTAGCTAGATGATTGATCGACAAATCGAGGCCGCCGCGGCTGGGGGCCTGCACACGGCGCATTGCGCCCAGCTCGCCCGGCACCAAGGCCCACCGGCCTTGCCACCGGTCGACCCGACCACACTGCTTGGTACAGACCCTCCCCGCCGCAACCGCATTCATCGATCAACCATCTAGATGTAGTTCCTGAGCACGTTGGTTCATCCGGGCCGCCTTGGAGGCTGAGCGCTGTCAAAGGCAGCTCGAGCTCCAAGGAGGCGACCCGGATGGATCTGCACGGTAACGCGGCTCTCAGCTGGAGCGGACGGCGCGTGCTCGCGCGGCGCGTTGTTGATCAGGGCTGGACGTGACGGCGGCGGCCGAGGCCGCCGGTGTCAGCGTGCGCTGCGCGCGGAAGTGGGTTGGTCGCTACCGCAGCGGTGAGCGGGGTCCTGCTTGATCGCTCCTCGGCGCCGCGGCGGGTCGCCAACCGCACCGACGCGGAGCGGGTGGCGGTGATCGTGAAGCTGCGCACGGTTGCGGATGACGGCGGCCGAGATCGCCGAGACGCTGGAGATGCCGCTCTCGACCGTCTCGGGGATCCTGACCCGGATCGGGATGGGCAGGCTCGGCCGGCTCGGACTCGAGCCGCCGTCCGCTACGAGCGCTCACGGCCGGGCGAGCTCGTCCACATCGACGTCAAGAAGCTCGGCCGGATCGTCGGCGGCGCCGGCTGGCGCGTCCGCGGCGGCCACCAGCACTACACGCCGCGACGCACAGACACGGCCGGCGTCCCGCGCGGCACCGCCGGCTGGGAGTACGTCCACGTCGCCGTCGACGACTACAGCCGCCTCGCCTACGCCGAGGTGCTCCCGGACGAGAAAGCAAAAACCGCTGCCGCCTTCCTCCGACGCGCACGTCGCCTTCTACCGCCGCTACGGCATCCAGGTCGAGGCGTCATCACCGACAACGGCGCCTCCTACATCTCGCTCAGCGCACGCACTCGCCTGCCGCCGGCTCAAGATCCGCCACCTGCGCACCCGCCCCTACCGCCCACAGACAAACGGGAAAGCAGAGCGCTTCATCCGCACCATGCTCACCGGCTGGGCCTACGGCGCCATCTACGGCTCAAGCCGCGAACGCACCGCCGCCCTTGACGGCTGGCTCTGGCACTACAACCATCACAGCCGACACTCAGCCCTCGGCCACCAACCGCCCGTCAGCAGAACCAACCTGCTCGGGTCCTACATCTAGAGGAGCTGCCGGAGCGCCTCGCGGTCGAGGTCGCGCCGCAGCACCTTCCCCGTCGGCCCGACCGGCAGCTCGTCGACCGCGACGACGAGGCGCGGGTACTTGTACGCGGCGAGCCGCTCCCGTGCGTACGCACGCAGGTCGTCCGGCAGGGCGGGCTCGCGCAGGACGACGAGCGCGACGACCTCCTCGCCGAGCCGGTCGTCCGGGACGCCGACCGCGACCGCCTGCTGCACGGCCGGGTGCGACACGAGCACCTCCTCGACCTCACGCGGATAGACGTTGTAGCCGCCGCGCAGGATCACGTCCTTCTTGCGGTCGACGAGGGTGAGATAGCCGTCGGCGTCGATCGTCCCGACGTCGCCGGTCGCAAGCCAGCCGTCGGCCGAGAGCGCGGCGCGCGTCGCTGCTTCGTCGCGCCAGTAGCCGCGCATCGTGCCCCCGCCGCGCACGAGCACCTCGCCCGGGTCCCCTTCGGCGAGACGGACCTCGACCCCCGGGATCGGCTCGCCCACCGAACCGGGCTTGACCGGCCGGCCGGCGCGGTGGCTCGTGACGGTGCCGGCGGTCTCCGTCAGGCCGTAGCCCTCGAGCACCGTGCAGCCGAACCGCTGCTCGAACGCGTGCAGGGTGGCGACTGGCAGCGGGGCGCCACCGCAGTGGGCGACGCGCATCTGCGGGGCCCGGCCCGTCGTGTCGGACGCGGCGAGGAGCGCGATGCACATCGTCGGCACGCCGAGGAACACCGAGACGTGCTCGCGCTCGATCGTCTCGAGTGCCGTGGCCGCGTCGAAGCGGCTCATCAGGGCGACGGACGCGTCCGCGGCGATCGCCATGTTCATCGCAGCGCTCATCCCGAAGACGTGCGCGAGCGGCGCCGCCCCGAACACCACGTCGTCGGGGCCGACGCCGAGGAGAGCGCCGAGCGTGCGCGCGACCGTGACGAGGCCGACGTGCGTGAGCTCTGCACCCTTCGGCCGCCCCGTCGTGCCCGAGGTATAGAGCAGCACCGCGGTATCGCGGGCCTCGACCGCCGAGACCGGCTGCGGCTCGCCCTCGAGCCCCTCCTCGTCGACGAGCACACGCGCACCGGCATGCTCGAGCCGCTCTTCGACCTCTCCCCGCCGCAGGAGCACGTTCAGCGGCACCGCGATCGCCCCGAGCCGCAGGATCCCGTGGTAGGCGGCGATCCACTCCAGGCTGTTCGGCAGGTAGAGACCGACGCGATCTCCCGGCCGCACACCGCGCGCGGCGAGCGCGCCCGCAATCGCTGCGGCGCGGGCGTCGACGCCCACCCAGGACGAGCTCCGTGCAAGCAGCGACGCGAGGTTCGCGTCAGCGCTCGCGCTCATAGGCCTCGAGGCCCGGGCGGATCCGCTTCTCGTCGAGGAACTGCGCGAGGCCGGACTCGCGGCCGCGCTCGGCGTCGAGGAACTGCGACTGCTCGAGCTTCGCGTAGAGGTAGTCCTCCGCGTCGTCCCAGCTCAGCTCGCGGCAGTGCTTGAACCCGAGTTTCGCGGCGCGCAGCACGACCGGGTTCTTCTCGAGGAGCTCGCGTGCAAGCGCGGTCACCTCGTCGCGCAGGCGCTCCCGCGGCACGCTCGCGTTCACGAGCCCGAGCTCCGCCGCGCGGCGGCCGTCGAACGTGCGGCCGGTCATGATGTAGAGGAGCGCGGCGCGCGAGCCGACCGTCTCGGCGAGCGCCCGGCTGACGACGCTGCCGGGTGGGATGCCCCAGTTGATCTCGGAGAGCCCGAACGTCGCCTCGTCGGCGGCGATCGCGAGGTCGCACGCGACGAGCGGCGTGAACGCACCGCCGAAGCACCAGCCGTTGACCATCGCGATCGTGGGCTTCGCGAACGTGCGTAGCAGCCGCCATTGCCAGAAGGCGGCGTCGCGACGCACCTTGCGCTGCACGTGCTCGGGCGCGGCGTCGACGTCGCGGAAGTACTCCTTCAGGTCCATCCCCGCCGAAAACGCGTCGCCGGCGCCCGTGAGCACGACGACGCCGGTCGCGTCGTCGGCGTCGAGCGTCTCGAGCACGTCGATCATCTCGCTGTTCAACGTCGGATTCATCGCGTTGCGCTTCTCGGGCCGGTCGAGCTCGACCCAGGCGATGCCCTCGTCGCGCGTCACGCGCACGCTGCTCCACGTCGATTCCGTCATGCGGTGAGTATGCGGGAACCGGCACACGCGCAGGCGGCCGTGTCGGTCGCGTATTGTCGGCCGCGCCGATGATCGATGTCGACAGGATCGTCGCGATCGACGTGCACACCCATGCCGAGGTGTCGCGGCGGACCGGCGAGGACGGTCTCAAGCCCGAGTGGCGCGAGGCGGCGGCGGACTACTTCCGCGGCGGCGGCCTGCCCACGGTCGAGGACGTCGCCGCCTACTACCGCGCCCGCAACATGGCCGCGGTCGTCTTCACGGTCGACGCCGAGACGCAGACCGGACGCCCTGCCGTTCGCAACGAGGAGATCGCCGAGGTCGCCGCAGCCAACCCGGACGTCCTCGTCCCGTTCGCGTCGGTCGACCCCGGCAAGGGGTCGCGCGCCGTCGCCGAGGCGAAGCGCTTGATCGCCGAGCACGGGGTGAGGGGCTTCAAGTTCCACCCGAACATCCAGGCGTTCTTCCCGAACGACCGGGCCGTCTACCCGCTCTACGAGGTGATCGAGGAGGCGGGGCTGCCGGCGCTCTTCCATACGGGGCACTCCGGCATCGGCTCGGGCCTGCCGGGCGGCGGCGGCATCCGGCTCAAGTACTCGAACCCGATGTACGTGGACGACGTCGCCGTCGACTTTCCCGCGCTCCCGATCGTGCTGGCGCACCCGTCGTTCCCGTGGCAGGACGAGGCGATCTCGGTCGCGCTGCACAAGCAGCAGGTGCACATCGACCTGTCCGGCTGGTCGCCGAAGTACTTCCCGCCCCAGCTCGTGCAGTACGCGAACACGCTGCTCAAGGAGCGCGTGCTGTTCGGCTCGGACTATCCGTTGATCACGCCCGACCGCTGGCTGGCCGACTTCGCGGAGGCCCCGTTCCGCGACGAGGTGCGACCGCTGATCCTGAAGGAGAACGCGGCGCGGCTCCTCGGCCTGCGTCAGGGCCGGTAGCCGGCCCGGAGCGAGATCTCCTGCGCCGTGCGCAGGAGCGCGGGGCTGAGGCGGCGCACGACGCCCGCCATCGTCATCATCGAGCTGTGCACCGCGAGGTTGATCGCGGCGACGACACGCCGGTCGTGCGAGCGGACGGGCGCCGCGATCGACCGCAGCCCGTAGGCGAGCTCCTCGTTGTTGATCGCGAACCCCTGGCGGCGCACGTCGCCGAGCTCCGCGAGCAGCGCCTTCCTCGAGACGAACGTGTTCGGGCCGCGGCGCTGCAGGTCGGACGCCGCGAGCACCGCGTCGCGATCGTCGTCCGGCAGCCACGCGAGCAGCACCTTGCCCATCGACGTGCAGTACGCCGGCATGCGCGAGCCGACGTGCAGGTTCAGGTCGATCTCGCGCTGCCCCGCGCGGGCGCTGCGGCACCGCTCGACGTAGACGATCTCGGTGCCGTCGGCGATCGCCATGTTCACGGTGAATCCGGTCTCGTCGCTCAGCTTCTGGAGGTACGGCGCACCGAGCTCGCGCAGCTCCATCGACTGGATCGCGGAGAAGCCGAGGTCGAGCACGCGAGGGCCGAGCCGGTACTTCTTCGACGCGCCGTCCTGCTCGAGGTAGCCGAGGGCGTGCAGCGTCGCGACGTACCGGTGGGTCGTCGAGCGCGTCAGTGAGATCTCGCGGGCGAGCTCGCTGATGCCGAGCAGCGGACGCCCGGAGCGAAACGCGGTGAGGATCGCCAGGCCGCGCTCGAGCGATTGCGAGTGGGCGGTGCGCGCCGCGGTCATGTTCCACATAGTAGAACGCGATCTTGACAGAGCGCGCAACACCGGAATAGCGTCGGCCGCACACCCCTCACAAAGTCGATCCAGGAGGCGTCGTGGTCGAGGACCCGAAGACCGAACAGAAGGCACTCTCGCGGCGGGAGCTCCTCAAGCGCGCCGGCATCGGCGCCGGCGGCCTGGCCGTCTCGTCCGCCCTCCCAACCGCGGCCTGGGCACGGCCGAAGGGCACGACCCGTGCCGCGGCGAACACGATCAAGCTCGGCTTCATCAGCCCGGTGACCGGCCCGGCCGCCGGCTTCGGCGAGGGCGACAAGTACATCATCGGTCTCGCGAAGAAGGCGTTCGCCAAGGGCCTGACGATCGGCGGGACGCACTACGACGTCGAGATCGACTCGAAGGACAGCCAGTCGACGCCGTCGCGGTGCGCGCAGGTGGCGAACGACCTGATCCACGGCACCGGCGTCGACCTGCTCCTCGCGACGTCCACCCCCGAGTCGGTCAACCCGGCGTCGGACGCGGCGGAGGCCGCGCAGGTGCCGTGCATCTCGACGATCGTGCCGTGGCAGGCGTGGTACTTCGGCCGAGGCGCGAAGCCCGGCAAGCCGTCGCCGTTCCACTACACCTACCACTTCTGCTTCGGGGGCGAGGACTTCGGGATCGCCTACGAGCACCTGTGGCCGCAGGTGAAGACGAACAAGCGGGTCGGCGTCATGTGGCCGAACGACGCGGACGGCAACGCGTTCCGCGAGAACCTCGGCCCGGCGCTGAAGAAGGCGGGGTACACCATCGTCGACCCGGGCGGCTACCAGGACGGGACGACCGACTACACGAAGCTGATCTCGGTGTACAAGAAGCACAAGTGCGAGATCTTCCAGTGTGCGCCGATCCCGCCGGACTTCACGACGCTGTGGCGCCAGGCAGCGCAGCAGGGCTACACCCCGATGGTGAAGATCGCGCAGCTCGCGAAGACCGGCCTCTTCCCGTCGCAGGTCTCGATCCTGGGCAAGCTCGGCCCGCTGCTGGCCTCCGGCGCGTACTGGACGCCCACGTTCCCGTACCGCTCGCCGTTGACCGGTCTCACGTCGAAGCAGATCGGGAACGGGTACACGAAGGCGACCGGCCGGCAGTGGAACCAGCAGCTCGGCGCGTCGCTCGCGCTCTTCGACGTCGCCGCCGCGGCATTGAGAGCGAGCGGGGACCCGAAGGACAAGACGAAGGTCGCAAACGCGATGAAGCACCTGCGGGTGACGACCTCGCTCGGCCATCTGCACTGGGGCGCCGGCGGGGCGAAGAACCCGGTCCCGAACGTCGTCCGCACGCCGATCATCGGCGGCCAGTGGAAGCGGACGAAGAAGGGGAAGTTCCCGCTCGACTTCATCCTCTGCGAGCACTCGGACGATCCGCATGTACCGGTGGCCGCGAAGCTCCAGCCGTACCACTCCTGAGCACGATCGACGGAGGTCGTAGGATGCCGCCGGCGGGGTCGCAGCGCGTTCCCGTCGGCGGCCCCCTGCGCACGGTCGACGTACGCTCCCGCCATGTTCGCTCGAGGCCGCCGTGGCTGACGGGCGCGTTCTCGTCGCCGAGACGATCCGGAAGCGCTTCGGCGCGCTCGTCGTGCTCGACGGCGTCGATTTCGGGGTCGGCGAAGGCGAGGCCGTAGGCATCGTCGGCCCGAACGGCGCGGGCAAGACGACGCTGCTCAACGTGCTCGCCGGCTCGCAGCGGCCGACGGAAGGCCGGGTGCTCGTGAGCGGGGTCGACGTGACCCGCGGCGACGCGGCTGCCCGCTGCCGGCTGGGCATCGCGCGCGCACACCAGGTGCCGAAGCCGTTCGGCGGCATGACGGTCTTCGAGAACGTGTTCGTCGGCGCGACGAACGGCGGCGGGCTGCGCAGGCAGGCGGCCTACGACCGCGCCGAAGAGGTGCTGGAGGTCTGCGAGCTCCTGCCGCTCGCGAACCGCAAGGCGGACAGCCTGGGCCTGCTCCACCGCAAGCGGCTCGAGCTCGCCCGGGCGCTCGCCACCGCACCGCGCGTGCTGCTGCTCGACGAGATCGGCGCGGGGCTGACCGACGAGGAGGCCGGCCACCTCGTGCAGACGATCCTCGAGCTCCGCAGCCGCGACGTCACGATCGTCTGGATCGAGCACATCGTCCACGTGCTCGTGCAGGTGATCGAGCGGCTCGTGTGCCTGGACGCCGGCAGGGTGATCGCCGACGGCACGCCCCACCAGGTGATGCAGGACACCGCGGTGATCGACGCCTACCTCGGGACGGCGATTGCGTGACCGAGCTCCTCGAGGTCGAGGCCCTCGACGCTCGCCACGGCCTGCTCCAGGCGGTGCGCGGTGTCTCCCTCCGGGTGTCGGCCGGCGACACGCTCGCACTCGTCGGGGCGAACGGCGCGGGCAAGACGACCCTCCTCCGCACGATCGCGGGGAGCCACCGACCCTCGGCCGGCCGGGTCCTCTTCGAGGGTCGCGACATCACGCGACTGCCGGCGTACCAGCGCGTCGCGCTCGGCATCGCCCTCGTGCCGGAGGGCCGCCGGCTCTTCGCCGAGATGACGGTGGAGGAGAACCTCGTCGTTGCGCGTCGCGGCACCGGCCGGTGGAGCGTCGACTCGGTCGTCGAGGCGTTCCCGCTGCTCGGGCCGCTGCTCGGCCACAAGGCCGGCAGCCTCTCCGGTGGCGAGCAGCAGGCGACGGCGATCGGCCGTGCGCTGATGACGAATCCCCGGCTCCTGCTGCTCGACGAGGTTTCGCTCGGGCTTGCGCCGGCGGCGGTCGACACGGTGTACCGCTCGCTCCAGACGCTGATCGGCGAAGGTGCGACGGTGGTGCTCGTCGAGCAGGACGTCGGACGCGCGCTGCGCGTCGCGACACGAGTCGCCTGCCTCCTCGAGGGCCGTGTCGTGCTCGAAGGAACCCCTGACGAGCTGACACGGGAGCGCGTGACGGAGGCGTACTTCGGGTTGCGCGGAGCGCCGGCATGACCTGGGTGAACGCGGTCGTGCAGGGCGTGTTGCTCGGCGGCGTGTACGCGCTGCTCGCGACGGGGCTGTCGCTGATGTTCGGGGTCATGCGCATCATCAACCTGGCACACGGATCGCTCGCGCTCGTCGGCGCATACATGGCCGTGCTGCTCGTGAACCACACCGGCATGTCGCCCTACCTCGCGATCGCCCCGATCCTGCCGGGCGCGCTCGTCGTCGGCTACCTGCTGCAGCGGACGATGCTCGAACGCAGCCTTCGCGCAGGCCCGCTCGTCCCGCTGCTCACGACCTTCGGGCTCCTGATCATCATCGGCAACCTCCTCGAGCGCTTCTTCTCGCCGAACGCGCAGTCGCTCGACCCGGGCGCACTGGGCTCGAACGGGTGGAAGGTGACCGGGACGATCACCATCTCGGCCTTCGGTGCGACGATGCTCGGGCTCGCGATCGTCGTGCTCGGCGGGCTGCAGCTCTTCCTGATGAGGACACGCACCGGCCGCGAGCTGCGTGCGACCGCATCCGACGCCGAGACGGCGGAGCTCGTCGGCGTGAACGCCCGGGAGGTCTATGCGCGCGCGACGGCGATCGCCGTCGCCACGGCCGCGCTCGCCGGCATCTTCCTCGGCCTGCGCTCCGCATTCGGCCCGGGCGACGGCGCCGCGCAGCTGATCTTCGCCTTCGAGGCCGTGGTCATCGGCGGGCTCGGCTCGTTGTGGGGAACGCTGATCGGTGGCATCGCGCTCGGAGTCGCGCAGAACCTGGGCGAGCAGGTCGACCCGCAGTACTTCGCGCTCTTCGGCCACCTGCTCTTCCTGATCGTGCTCGTCGGCCGCGCGATGCTCGCGGCGCGAGGCGTCACCCGGTTCACCCGGGGAGCCCACGCATGACCGAGCTCGCCCAGCTACCGGCGCGCCGGGCACGCACACGTCGCGGCGTCCAGCGCTGGACGCCGCTCTCGGTCGCCTTCACGATCGCGATCGGCGTGCTCTTCGTCCTGCTCGTCTTCGTGCCCGTCGCGATGAGCGAGAACGCGACGCAGAAGCTGATCTCGCTCTACATCCTCGTGATCCTGGCGGTGATGTGGAACGCGCTCGCGGGCTACGCGGGACTCGTCTCGGTCGGCCAGCAGGCGTTCATCGGCACCGCCGCGTACAGCACGCTGTGGCTCGCGTACCTGCACAACGTCCAACCGTTCGTCGCGATGCTGATCGCCACCCTCTTCACGGGTCTGATCGCGATCCCGATCTCGTTCGTCGTCCTGCAGTTGCGCGGCGGCGGCTTCGCCGTCGCGACCTGGGTGATCGCCGAGATCGGCGCCATCCTCTTCACGATCTATCCGAAGCTCGGTGGCGGCACGGGACTGTCCTTCAACACCCTGACGATCGACTACCCCGACCCGCACCGACGGCAGGACTACATCTACTGGGCTGCGCTCGGGACGACCGCGGTGCTGCTCGCACTCGTCTTCGCGCTGATGCGCACGCGCCTCGGCGCGTCGCTGCAGGCGATCCGCGACGACGAGGACGCCGCGGCGTCCCTCGGGGTCGCCGTGATGCGGCGCAAGGCGATCGTCTTCGTCCTCGCTGCGATGGGCTGCGGCGCCGCCGGCTGCCTCATCCTGACCAACGAGTACTTCGTCGAGCCGCCGTCGATCTTCAGCGTCAACTACTCGGCACTGATGATCTTCATGGTGCTCGTCGGCGGCCTCGGCACCTTCGAGGGCCCCATCCTCGGAGCGATCATCCTGTTCGTGATCCAGAACGAGCTGGGCGACAACGGCGTCTGGTACTTCGTGTTCCTCGGCGCGGTCGCGATCGGCTTCGCGCTGCTCGCTCCCCGCGGCATCTGGGGCACCGTGGTCGACCGCTTCGGCGTGCGCCTCCTCCCGGTCGGTTACCGGTTACGGGAAGCCGAGGCACCTCCCACCGAAAGGAGAGCAGAGACGTGACGAGCGTCGAGAGCGACATCCGCGAGCTGCAGCACCACATCGGCGGGGCCTTCACCGGCGCCGCCGCCGGGGGCACCTTCGATGATTTGAACCCGTTCACGGGCGAGGTCGTCGCCCGCGCCGCCGCGGGCGGCCGGGAGGACGCGCACCGGGCGGTCGAGGCCGCCGCCGCCGCCTTCCCCGCGTGGTCGAAGACGCCGCCGGCCGAGCGGCAGCGTGTCTTCCTGAAGGCGGCCGACCTGCTCGAGGCACGCGCCGAGGAGGTGGCCGGCTGGCTGACCCGCGAGACGGGCTCGGCGTTCGGCTTCTCGATGTTCCAGCTGCACTTCGTGCCCGGGCTCTTCCGCCAGGCGGCGGCGCTCGCCTACGCGCCGCTGGGCGAGGTGCTCCCGTCCGACACCGGCTCCTTCTCCATGGGCCTGAGGCGACCCGTCGGCGTCGTCGGCGCGATCGCGCCGTGGAATGCGGCGCTCATCCTCTCCGCCCGCGCGATCGCCGCGCCGCTCGCACTCGGCAACACGGTCGTGCTGAAGCCGTCCGAGCTCTCGCCCTACTCGGGCGGGCTCGTCTGGGCCGAGATCTTCGCGGAGGCCGGCCTGCCCGCGGGCGTGCTGAACGTCGTCACGCACGGGCCCGGCGAGGCCGCCGCGATCGGCGACGAGCTCGTCGAGAACCCGCACGTCCGCCGGCTCAACTTCACGGGCTCGACCGCGACCGGGCGGCGCCTCGCCGAGGCGGCGGGGCGGCAGCTGAAGCGGATCGTCCTCGAGCTCGGGGGCCAGAACCCGCTGATCGTGCTCGGCGACGCCGACGTCGAGTACGCCGTCAACGCGACCGCGTTCGGAGCGTTCATGCACCAGGGCCAGATCTGCATGTCCACCCGGCGGGTGCTCGTCGAGCGCTCGATCGCGGACGAGTTCACCGAGAAGCTCGCCGCGAAGACCCGTGGCCTGAAGACCGGCGACCCGGGCGAGCACGACACCGTGATCGGGCCGCTGATCAACGAGAGCGCCCTCGAGCTGGTGCGGAGCCGGGTCGAGGCGGCCGTCGCGAACGGCGCGCGCGTGCTCGCGGGCGGCGAGGCGGTCGGGCCGTGCTTCCAGGCGACGCTTCTCACCGACGTGCCTCCCGAGAGCGACCTGGCGAACCACGAGACGTTCGGCCCCGTGGCCACGATCGAGATCGTCGACGACGCCGAGGCGGCGGTCGCGCGCGCGAACGCGACGAGCTACGGCCTCTCGTCGGGGATCATCACCTCCGACGCCGATCGCGGGCTCGCGCTCGCACAGCAGATCGACTCGGGGATCGTCCACGTCAACGACCAGACCGTCTCGGACGAGCCGCAGATGCCGTTCGGCGGCGTCAAGGACAGTGGCTTCGGCCGGTTCGGCGGCAGCGCCGTGATCGACGAGTTCACGGAGCTGCGCTGGGTGACCGTCCAGAGCGGCTCCCATCCCTTCCCGTTCTAGAGCATGGCCGACGTCGTCTCACTCCGGGAGGCGGTCGAGGCGCTCGTGCGCGACGGCGACACCGTCGCGCTCGAGGGCTTCACCCACCTGATCCCGCACGCCGCAGGACACGAGCTGATCCGTCAGGGCCGGCGCGACCTGACACTCGTGCGCATGACGCCCGACATCGTCTACGACCAGATGATCGGGATGGGGTGCGCACGCAGGCTCGTCTTCTCGTGGGGCGGGAACCCAGGCGTCGGCTCGCTGCACCGGCTGCGTGCCGCGGTCGAGCACGGCATCCCCGCACCGCTCGAGCTCGAGGAGCACAGCCACGCGGGGATGGCGGCGGCCTACGCGGCGGGAGCATCGGGACTCCCCTTCGGCGTGCTCCGCGGCTACTTCGGCACGGACCTCGTCGCACACACGCGGGTCGCCGCCGTCGAGTGCCCCTTCACCGGCGAGCGGCTCGCGGCGGTCCCGGCGCTGAGGCCCGACGTGGGGATCGTCCACGCGCAGCTGGCCGACCGCGCGGGAAACGTCCAGCTCTGGGGGATCGCGGGTGTGCAGAAGGAGACCGTGCTCGCGTCGGCGCGATCGATCGTCACCGTCGAGGAGCTCGTCGACGAGCTCACGCCGCGACCCGGCGCGATCGTGCTGCCCGCCTGGACGGTCGACGCGGTGGCGCTCGTGCCGGGCGGCGCCCACCCGTCGTACGCGCAGGGCTACTACGACCGCGACAACGACTTCTACGTCGCGTGGGACGACGTCAGCCGCGACGACGACCGGTTCGCCGACTGGATGCGGCGGCATGTGCTCGAGACCGCCGACGTCGACGAGTACCGCCGCAGCCTCGTGGGAGCACCCGCATGAACTACACGGCGGACGAGATGATGGCCGTCGAAGCGGCGCGCAGGCTCGTCGACGGCACCGTCTGCTTCGTCGGCATCGGCCTGCCGAGCGTGGCCGCCAACCTCGCCCGACGCACACACGCTCCCGGCTGCGTGCTCGTCTACGAAAGCGGAACGATCGGCGCAAAGCCGACGCGCCTGCCGCTCTCGATCGGCGACGGCGAGCTGGCGGAGACCGCGGACGCGGTGATCTCGGTCCCGGAGATGTTCGCGTACTGGCTTGGAGGCGGCCGCATCGACGTCGGCTTCCTCGGCGCCGCGCAGATCGACCGGCACGGCAACCTCAACTCGACCGTGATCGGAGACTACGCGGCCCCGAGCGTGCGGCTGCCGGGCGGCGGAGGGGCGCCGGAGATCGCAGGCTCGGTGCGCGACGTCTTCGTCATGCTCCGCCAGTCGCCGCGCACCTTCGTCGACCGGCTCGACTTCACGACCTCTCGCGGTGACCGCGTCCGGGTCGTCGTGACGGATCTCGGAATCCTGGAGCCGCGCGACGGCGAGCTGACGCTCGTGAGCGTCCACCCCGGCACCACGGTCGACGAGGCTCGCGCCGCGACCGGGTGGAAGCTCGCGGTCGCCGACGACGTGCACGAGACCGCGCCGCCGACCGACGCGGAGCTGGCCGCCCTCCGCGACCTCGAGCAGCGCAGCCTCGAGCAACGCAGCCTCGAGCAGCGCAGCCTCGAGCAGCGCGGCCTCGAGACCGCAGCGGGACGTCGAGAGGAAGGGAGCCACCCGTATGACGGACGACCTCTCGGAGATCGTCCTGCCCCCCGACCCGAGCTTCGGGCCGGAGGTGCAGATCGACTACCCCGGCTACCGCTCGACCCGATGGCGCGCGCCGAGTCGGCCGCTCGTCACGCTGCCCGAGGAGTTCCACCGCCTCGCCGGGCCCGTCTTCGGCGAGGACACCGTGTCGGAGCTCGATCACGACCTGACGCGCCAGGGCGACGGCGACCCGCTCGGCGAGCGCATCGTGATCACCGGCCGCGTGCTCGACGAGGACGGCCGCCCGGTCGCCGGGGCGCTCGTCGAGGTGTGGCAGGCGAACTCGGCCGGCCGCTACCACCACGAGGTCGACCGGCATCCGGCGCCGCTCGATCCGAACTTCGCGGGCGCCGGCCGCTGCCTCACCGACGGCGACGGCCGCTACCGCTTCGTCTCGATCCGGCCCGGCTCCTATCCCTGGGGAAACCACGAGAACGCCTGGCGGCCCGCGCACATCCACTTCTCGATCTTCGGTCGCCTGTTCACCGAGCGCCTCGTCACGCAGATGTACTTCCCTGGCGACCCGCTGTTCGATTACGACCCGATCTTCAACGCCGTGCGCGACCCGGAGGCACGCGAGCTGCTCGTGGCGCGGTTCGACCTCGCGACGACGCAGCCCGAATGGGCACTCGGCTACCGGTGGGACATCGTGCTCGGCCGCGGCGGGCGCGGCACGACGCCGCTGGAGGGGTCGTGACGCGCACCCCCACGCCGTCGCAGACCGTGGGCCCGTACTACGCGATCGGCCTGTGCCGCCGTCCGGACAACGCGCTCGTGCCACCCGGCGACCCGGGCGCGACGATGCTGATCGGCACCCTCTGGGACGGCGCAGGCGAGCCGATCCGCGACGGCGTGCTCGAGGTCTGGGACGGCGAGCGGTGGGGCCGGTGCGGCACCGACGGCGCAGGGCGCTTCTCCTTCACGCTCGCGAAGCCCGGCCCGCGCGACGGAGGCGCGCCGCGGCTCGATCTCCACGTCTTCGCACGCGGGCTCCTCAAGCACCAGTTGACGCGCGTCTACTTCCCGGACGAGGCGGACGCGAACGCGGCCGACCCGGTGCTCGCGGCACTGACGCCGGAGGACCGCCAAACGCTCGTCGCGCACGCAGAGGACGGCGCGTTGCGGTTCGATGTACGCATGCAGGGCGTCGCAGCAACCGTCTTCTTCGCGCCGTGAGCGCGTTCGAGCCGCTCTTCGTGCCCGACGAGCTCGAACAGGCGGTCGCGGCTCGTGCGTGGCTCGAGGCGATGCTCGACTTCGAGCGCGGGCTCGCGAACGCCGAGGCGCTCGTGGGCGTGATCTCGGCCGACGCGGCTGCGGCGATCACCGAGGCCTGCGACCCCGACCGCTTCGACGTGCGTGCGCTCGCCGTCGACGGCCGCGCCACGGGCAACTTCGCCGAGCCGCTCGTGCGCGCACTGCGCGCCCGCGTCGATCCGATCGGCGTCGACGCCGTGCACCTCGGCGCGACGAGCCAGGACGTCGTCGACACGGCCGCCGCGATCGTCGCGCGACGTGCGATCGCGTCGATTCTCGAGAGCACCGACCGCCTCGCCGCGGCCGCCGCGAGGCTCGCGCGGGACCACCGCGGCACCGTGATGGCCGGCCGCACGCTGCTGCAACAGGCGGTCCCGACGACCTTCGGGCTGACCGCCGCCGGCTGGCTCGTCGCCGTCGTCGAAGCCCGCGAGGGGCTGCTGGACGCGAACGGCCGGCTCGCGCTCCAGCTCGGCGGAGCCGCCGGGACGCTCGCCGCGCTCGGCGCCGACGGTCCGGCGGTCGCCGAGCAGCTCGCCGCACAGCTCGGCCTCGAGTTGCCCCCGCTGCCCTGGCACGGCAACCGCACCCGCATCGCCGAGCTCGGCTCCGCGCTCGCCGTGCTCGCCGGGGTCGCCGCGAAGATCGGCGTCGACGTCGCGCTGCTGCAGCAGTCCGAGATCGCGGAGGTGCGCGACCCGGGGGCGGGCGGCTCGTCGACGATGCCGCAGAAGCAGAACCCGGTCGCCTCGGCTCTCGCCGTCGCGTGCGCTCGCAGCGTCGCCGCCGACGCCGGCGTCCTGCTCGCGTCGCTCGTGGGCGAGCATGGGCAGGTCGGTCGGGTTCCTGGCATTCCGAGTGGGACGCGCTGTCGCGCGCGCTCGCGCGCACGGGCGGCGGCGTCGACTCCGATCGCCGGGCTGCTGGAGCGCATCGAGGTCGACCGGGAGCGCATGCGCGCGAACCTCGGCGAAGCGACGCTCTCCGAGCGGGCGGCGCTCGCCCTCACGAAGCGAGTCGGACATGCCCAGGCGCGGGCCGTGCTGAGCGAGACCGCCTCGCTGCGGGCGGCGTTGCGCACGCACTTCGACGAGCGCGAGATCGACGAGCTGCTCGACCCGGCCGGGTACCTCGGGGCGGCCGATGCGTTCGTGGAGGGAGCGCTCGCTCGCTACGCGGACGCGGAGGAGAGCTGATGCGGGTCGACAGGCGCGTCGACGGCGAAGCCGGGCCGTTCGTCGTCCTGGCGAACTCGCTCGGAACGACGACGGAGCTGTGGGACCGGCAGGTCGAGCCGCTCTCGCGCGTCGCGCGCATCGTCCGCTACGACCATCGGGGCCACGGGGGCACACCGGTGCCCGACGAGCCCTTCGCGGTCGCCGACCTCGGACGCGACGTGCTCGAGCTCGCCGACGACCTCGGAGCCGAGCGTTTCTCCTTCGTCGGGATCTCGCTCGGTGGAGCCGTCGGTCTCTGGCTCGGAGCACACGCACCGGAGCGCCTCGACAGGCTCGTGCTCGCCTGCGCACTCCCCCGCTTCGGCGATCCCGACGGCTGGCTCGATCGAGCCCGCACCGTGCGCGAACAGGGGCTCGAGCCGATCGCGGACACGGTCGTCCGCCGCTGGTTCACCTCGGCAGTCGCCCCCCAGACGTTCGCGCGGTTCCGGGCGATGCTGTGCGCGACCTCCCCGCCGGGGTACGCGGCATGTTGCGAGGCGCTCGCCCGCTGGGACTTCCGCGACCAGGTCGCCGCCGTACGCGTGCCGACGCTCGCGATCGCGGGAGAGAGCGACTCGACCGCACCACCGGCGTCGATCGAGGCGCTCGCCGCCGCGATCGCGGGTGCACACTTCGCCACCATTGCGCATGCGGCGCACCTGCCGAACGTCGAGCAACCGGATGCAGTCACCGCCGCGATCGCCGACCACCTCGAACTGGAGGGCAGATGACCGACGACCTGCACGATCGCGGGATGCGCAAGCGCCGCGCCGTCCTCGGCGACGAGCACGTCGACCGCGCGATCGCGGCGACCGACGAGTTCACAGCCGACTTCCAGGATCTGATCGCCCGGTATGCCTGGGGCGAGATCTGGACCCGGCCCGGCCTCGACGACCGCACACGCAGCTGCATCGTGCTGACCGCGCTGACGGCGCTCAACCACCACGAGGAGCTCGCGCTGCACGTGCGCGCGGCGCGACGGAACGGACTCGCCCCGAACGAGATCAAGGAGGTGCTGCTGATGGCCGCGGTCTACTGCGGCGTGCCCGCGGCGAACCGTGCGTTCGCCGTCGCCCAGCGCGTCCTCGCAGAGGAGCGATGAGGACGCAGCGCACGCAGGTGGGCATCGTCGGCGCAGGGCCGGCCGGGCTCACCCTCGCGCGGATCCTGCAGGTGGCGGGAATCGACTCGGTCGTCCTCGAGGCTCGAAGCCGCGAGTACGTCGAGCATCGCATCCGCGCCGGCGTGCTCGAGCACGGGACCGCCACCCTCCTCGACCGCATCGGGATCGCCGACCGGCTTGGCCGCGAGGGGATCGTCCACCACGGCATCCATCTGCAGTTCGACGGTGAGCGGCACCACGTGCCGCTCACCGATCTCGCCGGCGGCAAGAGCATCGTCGTGTACGGCCAGACCGAGGTGGTCAAGGACCTCGTCGCTGCGCGGCTCGCGGACGGACTGCCGCTGCACTTCGAAGCCTCGGCGGTGTCGGTGCACGACCTCGAGAGCGACGCGGCGCGCATCCGGTTCGTCCGCGACGGAGAGGAGAACGAGCTCGTCTGCGACGCGATCGCCGGCTGCGACGGCTTCCACGGCGTCTGCCGGGAGGCGATCGAGGGCGCTCTCCGCACGTTCACGCGCGAGTATCCGTTCGGCTGGCTGGGGATCCTCGCCGACGTGGCGCCGTCGAGCGACGAGCTCGTCTACGCGCACCACGAGCGCGGCTTCGCGCTGCTCAGCCTGCGTTCGCCGACGCTGAGCCGCCTCTACGTGCAGTGCCGGCCGGACGAGGAGGTCGCGGAGTGGCCCGACGAGCGGATCTGGGAGGAGCTGCGACGGCGGACCGCGCTCGACGGGTGGACGCTCGCGGAAGGGCCGGTCCTCGAGAAGGGCGTCACGGGCATGCGGAGCTTCGTGGCCGAGCCGATGCAGCACGGCCGCCTCTTCCTCGCAGGCGACGCCGCGCACATCGTCCCGCCCACCGGCGCAAAGGGGCTGAACCTCGCGATCCGCGACGTCGCCGTGCTCGGCGACGCGCTCGTCGAGCGGTTCGCGACCGGCCGCGACGAGAAGCTGCGCGCGTACTCGCACCTGTGCCTGCAGCACGTCTGGCGCGCCGAGCACTTCTCGTGGTGGATGACCTCGATGCTGCACACCGCGCCCGGAGGCGACGAGTTCGACCTGCACCTGCAGCGGTCGCAGCTCCGGTACGTGACGTCGTCGCGCGCGGCGGCGACGAGCCTCGCCGAGAACTACGTCGGCTACGACGGCTGAGCAGCTCCACCTCGGCGTCGGCATGCCGGCGCTTGAGGCATCGTAGGATGACGGCGCATGCCGGAACCGAGCGCCGAGCGCCTGACGAAGCTGATCGAGCCGTTGCGCGTCCCGCCCGGCTCGAAGGTGACCCTGGCGAAGGATTACGACCCCGGCTTCAGGGCGAGCTGGCTCGAGAAGCGGGAAGGCGACTCGCACCTGCAGCTGAGCGTCGACCTGCTGAGTGAGTACCAGGAGCGCCTCGCGGCCCAGGACACCTACGGGCTACTCGTCGTGCTGCAGGGCATCGACGCGGCCGGCAAGGACAGCGCGATCCGCCACGTGATGAGCGGCGTCAACCCACAGGGAGTCACCGTCCACAGCTTCAAGGCGCCCTCCGAGGAGGAGCTCGACCACGACTTCCTGTGGCGCTGCGCGCGACATCTGCCGGCCCGCGGGCAGATCGGCATCTTCAACCGCTCACACTACGAGGACGTGCTCGTCGTGCGTGTCCACCCGGAGCTGCTCGAGCACGCGAAGCTTCCCCCGCCGGCGCTGCAGGGCGACCTCTGGCAGCGGCGCTACCGCGAGATCAACGACTGGGAGCGCCACCTCGTCGAGAACGGCATCCGCGTCGTGAAGCTGTTCCTCAACGTCTCCCGCGAAGAGCAGCGCATTCGGTTCCTCGAGCGCATCGAGCGGCCCGAGAAGAACTGGAAGTTCTCGGCCGGCGACGTCCGCGAGCGGGCCTTCTGGAACGACTACCAGCACGCCTTCTCGGAGATGCTGACGCACACCAGCACCGATCGGGCGCCCTGGTACGTGATCCCCGCCGACCACAAATGGTTCGCCCGGATCGCGGTCGGCGCCGTCCTCGTCCACACCCTCGCCGAGATCGACCCGCACTACCCGACCCCGAGCGCCGAGGAGCGGCAGGCGCTCGAGGAGGCACGAATCGAGCTCGAGAGCGAGACCCCGCCCCGGCCGTCGGTCAGGTGAGGCGGGCGCCGCTTCGTCGCAGCCGCTTCCACGCGGCGGGCAGCTGCTCCGTCACCCGCGCGCGCCGGCCCAGCTGGCGCTCCGCAAGTCGCCCCGCGACGAACGCCGCAGCCGTCCGCGCGTCGTCGACCGCCGCGTTGCGGAGCCGCTGCTCGGCGACCACCGCGTCCTGGTGCTCGCCGAGCAGGTCCTGCACGTGCCTCGCTCGGGCGAGGAACCGACGGCCCGCCTTGCCACCGGGCGCGGCCAGCTCGGCAGCGTAGCGCGCGCGCTTGAGCGCGATGCGCAGCCGGTGGATCTCCCGCTCGTCGGGGCTCTTGCCGAGACGGTCGACCGCACGGGCAAGCCGCGCGAACTCGCTGCGCGCGATCCGGCCCAGGGGCACCTCCTCGACGCCGCGCGCCAGTCTGGGCGGCATGTGCAGCCGTACGAGCAGCAGCCGATAGGCGTCGCCCTCCAGCACGTCGACGAACGCCAGCCGAGCAGGCGGGAGCTCGGACTCGAGCTTTGCGACGAGGGCCTCGCCGCCGGGCCGATCCGCGTCGTCGAGCCCGCGCACCTCCCCCCGCACGTGCTCGAGGAGCACGTCGAGGTCGCGCAGCGGGCCCGTCACGTCCCCCAGCGCGCGTAGCGCGCGGGCGAGCGGGCGCTGCCACTCCGGGTCGACGTAGCCCCGCGCCGCACGGAGGAAGGCGCGGGTGCGCCTGGCCGCGACGCGATGCTGGTGCAGGTTCTCGGGATCGCCGCCCAGCCGTGCCCCCGGGTCGTGGGCGAGGAGCGCCTGCCTCTGCGCCTCGACCATCTCGCGCAGCCGCCTCGCGCCCGGGTCTTCGCTGGGCGGCGGCGAAGCGACGAGCGGCTTGCCGGCGGCAACGCCGGCCACCAGACGTGCGATCTCCTCCGGCGGAGCGAGACCGCCGTTGCCCGGCTCCCAGCCCTCGACCCGCTCGCCGCGCGGCAGGCACAGCCGCCAGACGACGCCCGCCTCCGCGGGCAGCCGCGAGAGCGTCATCCCGAGCCGTTCGAGGTCCCGGTCGACGGTGTCGTACCCGTGCGCGACCCTGAACTCCTCCTCGGCCCGCACCCAGTTCTCCTCCGGGGTTCCCGCCTCCGGTCCCTGCGAGATCTCGAGCGCCCGCTGCCGGATGCGCTCCTCTCCCTGCTCCACCTCGTGATCGCTCAAGATCGCCTCCACGAACGAACGGCACCGCACCGGGGCGGTGCGCGTCGAGCCGTCACCCGCCGGGATTCCGCAACCGACGGCCACCTTCCTGCACACGGGAGGGAACCACACAGCGCCCGCCTCCGGTCACGGGCGCGAGCGATACTGCCGTACCGTCACGACATCCTCACCGCATCGGCTCCCCTCCCACCCCTAGCCTCGGTGACACATCGTCGGAGAGAGAGGGGCGCAATGAGCGAGTTCCAGCACCACCACATCCTGAGCATGATCGAGGCGGCGCAGCGGGCCGGCCGCTCCGAGCCCGAGATCGTCCGGCTCGTCGAGGAGCAGGTCGACGACGACGACGGCCGCCGCTGCCGGGGGAGCGGCTCCGATCGACCGCTCCCCCAGCGCCTGCGGTCGTACCTCAGCGGTTGAGGTCGACCCGGAACGAGACGAGCCGGCGCGTGGAGATGCCGCCGAGCAGGTTCTCGCCCGGCTTGCGGGCCCGCACGAAGATCACGAGGAGCTGCTGGTTCGCCGCGGCGGGGAAGCCGCGGAGCCGGGTCATCGTCATCGTCGCCCAGCCGTCGGACCCGGTCGGCGTCTCCGACGGGATCGAGAACTGCTGGAACGGGACGGCCGTGACGTAGACCAGCGCTCCCTGCACGTCGCGACCGCCGCAGGCAGAGACATGGAAGCGCACCTGCAGCCGCTGCGTCGAGCCGCCGATCGGGCTCGGCGAGACGTCCTGCCGGTCGACCGTGAGCCGCGCCGGCTGCGACACCTGCGCCACCTGAACTCCGCCGCTGCCCGAGGGGCAGCCGGTGCTCGACGGCGGTGCGGACGCCTTCTTGATCACGGCGGTCGGCGCGGAGGTCGCGTTTGTCGTGCCGGCGCTGTTCGTCGCGGTCACCCGCACGCGGATCGTGTTGCCGACGTCGATCGCCGCGAGCGTGTAGGTCTTCTGGGTCGTGCTGCCGCCGGTGTAGCAGTTGCCACCGTCCTTGTCGCAGCGCAGGAACCGGTAGGTGAACTTGATCGGAGACGACCCTGACCAGTTGCCGTTCGTCGCCTTCAACTGCTTACCCTCGACCGGTGTCCCGTCGAGGGTCGGCGGCTGGGTGTTCTTCGGCGGCGTGCCGCTCGCCGTGCTCGTACTCGTGCTCGTGCTCGTGCTGCCGGCGGCACCGGCTGCGCCGGCGCCCACCGTGATCGCGAATGCGAGCAGCACGCCCAGCGAGGCGATGCCGGCGCCGAGCGCCCAACGGCGCGTTGTCCTGGATCCCATCGTGTGTCCCTCCTCCGTTGCCGATTGACCGACTGCTGATCGACGCCCCGGGGGAGCAGCGGCAGAACGAGCTCTTCCCGTCCGGTTGACCGCCGCGGCGACGCCTTGCTCTTCCAGCAGCCTCGTTTTCCAAACGTTCGGCTCCGCCGGGCCTGCGGCTCACCGGGCCGGGCGGACGACGAGCGTGAGCTGGTCGACCGCCTCGATCACGAGCGGCTCCCCGGTACCGGCGCCCTCGCCACAGCGCGCGCGCCACTGCTCGACGCCGAAGCTCACCCGGCCGTACGGCCGGCATGGAGAGAGGGCGATCACCTCGCGACCGACCATCGCCTCGGCTCCGACGGCGATCGGGAACCGGCGGGTGTACCAGGCCCAGAACGCTTCGGAGGCGAGCTCGACGCCGACCGCTCCCGCCAGCACCACGGCGCGCCACCAGCCCGCCGTGAAGTGGAGCGACGCGAGCAGGAGCAGGATGATGATCAGCACGGGTGCGGCGGGGCGGTTCGAGTCGAGCTCGTTGTGCCCGCACCGGGCGCGCGTTCAACCACCACCTACAGGGTGCGGATCGAGCGGAGCATCGCGACGACGCCGACGAGCACGAGCAGCAACGCGACGACCCCGGCGGCCTGCGGAGCGCGGCCGCCCCCCGTGCGCCGGCCGACCCCGAACGCGAGGACGCCTAGCAGCACGAGCGCGAGCCCTGCCACGGCGTCGGGCCAGGCGAGCGGCGAGCCCGGGGCGAGCTCGGGTGGCGGTACCGCCGCCAGCTCCGTGCCGCCGCGCAGCCGCAGTGGGCGCAGGAGCACCTGGTCGGCCCGCGCCGCGGTGACGGCGCCGACCCGGACGAGCGAGCGCAGGACCTCGACCTGCCGCGCACGGGCCGCGGCCGGATGGACGAGCGGATCGTCGTCGCTCGGCGCCTGGGGAAGGCCGGCGAGCAGGCTCGCCTGGGCGAGGGTCAGCCGGGCGGGCGGGATGCCGAAGTAGCGTCGGCTCGCCGCCGCGATGCCGGTCGCACCGGCGCCGAAGTAGACGCTCGAGAGGTACGCCCCGAGGATCTGCGACTTCGAGTAGCGGTTCTCGAGCTTGACCGCCAGCGCCATGTCCTCGAGCTTGCGCCAGGGCGTGTGGTCGTTGCCGCGCAGGTAGAGAAGCTTCGCGACCTGCTCGGTGATGGTGCTCGCGCCCTGGGCGAAGGAGGCGTGCGCGAGGTCGTACGGGATCGCGCGCGCGAGGCCGACCGCGTCGATCCCGTGGTGGTGGTAGAAGCGCTCGTCCTCGGTCGCGACGACTGCGCGCACGAGGATCGGGGCGACCGCGGCGAGCGGCACGGCCCGGCCGCCGGTGCCGGCGAGCCGCTCCTGGATGCGCCTGCCGAGGTGCGCCGCGGGCGGCGTCTGCTGCCACGCCGTCGCACCGGCCGCCGTGACGGCGACGGCGAGGAGAACGGCGACGACCAGGGCCCGGCGCAGCACCCTCATTCCGCCCCACCACCGTTGTCTCTCCGGACGCCCACCCCGCCACGATAGGGACCGGTTCTGAGAAGGGTCTGACGGAAACCGCTCGACCTGCAGGTCGGGCTACTGCGGCGGGCCCTCGGCGAGCGTGACGGTCGTGCGATGCGCGAGCCCGCTCCCGTCCAGCCACTTCACCGTGACGCGGTCGCCGGGGTGGTGGCGGAGCAGCACCGAGACGAGGCCGCCCGAGTTGCGCACCGGCCGGCCGCCGAGCGCGACGATCGTGTCGCCGAAGCCGAGGGGCGTCCGCGCGACGGGCGAGCCGGGAACGATGCCGCCGACGACGGCACCGCGGGAGCCGGCGCCGGCGGCGCCGGGCGAGGCGACCTGCACGCCCAGGAACGCGGTGCGGCCGACGTGCACGGTCGCCGAGGAGCGTCGCGCGTCGATCTGGCGCACGATCCGCCGGACGCGGTCGATCGGGATCGCGTACGAGTCGACCAGGCTGTCGTACGCGGCGGTCGTGCCGTTCGAGGCCGCGGCGTCCATCCCGACGACGCGACCCGACGTGTCGAACAGCGGCCCGCCCGAGTCGCCCGGCTGCAGTGACGCGCTCGTCTCGATCAGTCCTCCCAGCCGCATGCTTCCCCCTTCGTCGGTCGCGACCGTGATCGACCTGCCGAGGCCGGTCACCTGGCCGCGCACGAGCGTCAGCCGGCCGGCCCCGCGCGCGTTGCCGACGGCGCGGACCAGCTGCCCCACCCGCAGCGCCGACGAATGCCCGAGCGAGACGGTGGAATGGCGAGCGGCGCCTGAAAGCCGTAGCACGGCAACGTCGGCGGAGACGTCGTAGCCGGCAACCGTCGCCGTGGCGATGCGCCCGCTCTCCGGCACGATCACCCTGATCGACGTGGCGCCTGCGATCACGTGGTTGTTGGTCACGACCTCGCCCGCACGCGTCAGCACCATCCCGGTGCCCGCCGCCCGGCCTCCCTGCAGCCCGAGATTCGTCTCGATCACGACGACGCCGGCTTCGATCGGCCGCGCGGTCGCGGTCGCCGACGCCGTGCCTCCGAGCGCCGCCCGCCCGGCCACGACGGCGAGCACGGCGACGGCCGTGACCGGCAGGAGCACACGGATCCGTGAGTGCATGGTCACGTCATACCCGCAATTCCCAAGAACCTGCCAAGAAGAGATGACTTTCTCGATCACCCCGGCGGCCGGGCGCCGTGAGAGGATCGGGCGGTGAGGCGGCGCGAGATTCGCTCCTGGCTGATGGACATGGACGGCGTGCTCGTCCGGGAGGAGCACCCGATTCCGGGAGCGGCCGAGTTCCTGGCACGTCTCCGCGAGCGTGACCTCCCGTTCCTCGTGCTCACGAACAACTCGATGTACACGCGGCGAGATCTCTCGGCGCGGCTTGCCGCCAGCGGGCTCGACGTCCCCGAGCAGGCGATCTGGACCTCCGCGCTCGCCACCGCGGACTTCCTCCAGAGCCAGCGACCCGACGGCTCCGCGTTCGCGATCGGCGAGGCGGGCCTCCTGACGGCTCTCCACGCGGTCGGGTACACCCTCACCGAGCGGGCGCCCGACTACGTCGTGCTCGGCGAGACCCGCACCTATAGCTTCGAGCGGATCACGCAGGCGATCCGCCTGATCGCCGGCGGTGCCCGGTTCATCGCCACGAATCCCGACCCGAGCGGGCCGACCCCCGACGGCCCGCTGCCCGCGACCGGTGCGGTGGCCGCCCTGATCAGCCGCGCGACCGGCGTCAGCCCCTACTTCGTCGGCAAGCCGAACCCGCTGATGATGCGCTCTGCCCTGAACGCGATCGACGCCCACTCCGAGACGACCGCGATGGTCGGCGACCGGATGGACACCGACGTCGTCTCGGGGCTGGAGGCGGGGATGCACACGGTGCTCGTCCTGACCGGCTCGACCAAGCGCTCCGAGGCCGACGGCTTCCCGTACCTCCCGTCGCAGATCGTCGAGTCGATCGCCGACCTCGTCGGCGAGCTCGCGTGACCGTCGCCGCCTAGACGAAGTCCTGGCAAAGGCCTTGCCGGGTCTTGTCGCGGCCTCGCCCGCACTTCGCAAAGGCGGCCCTACGCTCGCGGCACGACTCTTCCTCACGCACAAGGAGGCCTGCCATGCCGCTCTACCGTGTCAGCGTCGACCGCTCCCTCTGCAGCGGGTTCGGCGCCTGCGTCGACGCCTCGCCCGACGTCTTCCGGCTCGACGGCTCGGGAATCGCCGCCGTCGCGCTCCGTGAAACCGACGACCCGGCCGTGCTCGATGCCGCCGACGCCTGCCCCATGGGCGCGATCCTCGTCGAGGAGGTGGCGGCGGCATGAACATGAGCCGCAGGGTGCTGATAGCGGGAGCCGGGCTGGCGGGGTCGCGGGTCGCGGAGACGCTGCGCTCGCTCGGCTTCGAGGGGCGGGTCGTGCTCGCCGGCGACGAGCCGCACGGGCCGTACGAGCGGCCCGCCCTCTCGAAGGAGCTGCTCGCCGGCGTCCGCACGGACGTGCTCCTGCGACCCCCCGGCCACTGGGGCGATCGCCGGATCGAGCTGCGAACGGGCACCACGGTGGAGCGGGTCGATCCCGTCCGACGCACCGCGCTCGTCGGCGGGGAGGTGGTCTCGTGGGACGCGCTCGTCGTCGCGACCGGCGCGCGCGCACGCGCGCTGCCGGGGCCGGCCGGCGTTCACACGCTGCGTTCGCTCGCCGACGCGCACGCGCTCGGATCGGAGGTCGACGAGACGACGCGCGTCGTGGTCGTCGGAGCGGGCTTCATCGGCGCGGAAGCGGCATCGACGCTCCTGCCCCGGGCTGCCTCTGTCACGGTCGTCGAGCCGCTCGCCGCGCCGCTCCTGCGCATCCTCGGCCCCGAGGTCGGCGGGATGCTCGCCCGACGCTACCGAGCGCACGGCATCGACCTCCGGCTCGGATCGAGCGTCGCCCGCTTTCACGGGGCGCCCCGGATCCGGGCGGTGGAGCTCGACGACGGGACGATACTTCCCGCCGACGTGGTCGTCGTCGGGATCGGCGCGGTGCCGAGCTCGCCGTTCGGAGGAGCGCTCGAGGTCGACGAGCACGGCCGCAGCGCGCTCGAGCACGTGTACGCCTGCGGCGACGTCGCCTCGTGGTGGCGTCCTTCGCTCGGCCGGCGCCTGCGCGTCGAGCACTGGACGAGCGCGGCAGGACAGGCGCGCGCCGTGGCGGCAAGCATCGCCGGAGCCCCGGAGGCCTACGACGAGGCGCCCTACTTCTGGTCGGACCAGTTCGGGCTGCGCCTCCAGCACGTCGGCCACGCGGAGGAGTGGCACGCCGTCGTGATCGAAGGCTCCGAGGACTCCTTCACCGCCCGCTACGTCGACCGCCGGGGCCGGCTTCTCGCCGCGCTCGCGGCGAACCGCACGCGAAGCGTGCCGGCCCTCCGGCGGGAGCTCGCCGCGTGAGCGAGCAGACGATACGCCTGCTTGCGCCCCGCTCAGAGCGGGAAAGGATCCCCGATGGATCTTCGGCGGGCACCGGTCGTGCTTGCGACGGTGCTGCTCGTCGCGGGCTGCGGCTCGGGCGCGAAGCCGCCGCGGCTGACCGTCGGCGTCGTCGAGGACGCCGCCAAGTCGGGCGACCCGCGGGCCGAGCTGCAACGCACCGCCGAGTCCGGGTTCGACGCCGTCGTCCTGAGCTCCGTCTGGACGCGCGGGGAGCGTGCGCCGGCGCCCGCGGAGCTGACGGCGCTGCGGGCGGCGACGGAAGCGGCCGCAGCCGCGCACGTCCGGCCGATCGTGGCGGTCTACCAGTTCAGCTCGCAGACACCCACCGTTCCCCTCGAGCGCTCTGACTTCGCCGCCTACGCCGTCGCACTCGTGCGAGCGCTGCCGGACGTCCACGACCTGATCGTCGGCAACGAGCCGAACCTCAACCTCTTCTGGCTGCCGCAGTACGACTCGGCGGGAGCCGATGCCGCCGCGCCGGCGTTCGAGCAACTGCTCGCGACGACCTACGACGCGGTGAAGGCCGCGCGAGGCGACGTGCAGGTGATCGGCGGCGGGCTCGCCCCGCGCGGATCCGACGACCCCGCCCGGCTTCGTCCGACCCACTCCCCCACGCAGTTCCTGCTCGACCTCGGCACGACGTACCGCGCCTCCCACCGAGACAGCCCGATCATGGACGCCCTCTCGGTGCACGTCTACGGGGAGAGCCCGCGCGTGTCGCCGGCGCTCCGGCACCCGCGCACGCCGTCGATCGGAATCGCGGACTACCGCAAGCTCGTCCGCCTGCTGGGGCAGGCGTTCGGGGGGACGGCGCAGCCGGCACGGTCGCTGCCGATCGTCTACGGCGAGTACGGCGTCGAGACGACGATCCCGCCAGCGAAGCTGCCGCTCTACACCGGCCGCGAAGTGGTGCACACGGTGGACGAGGCGACGCAGGCGGACTACTACACGACCGCGATCGCGATCGCCGCCTGCCAGCCCACGGTGGAGCTGCTGCTGCTCTTCCACCTGGAGGACGAGGTTCAGCTGAGCGGGCTGCAGAGCGGCGTCCGCTACGTCGACGGCACCCCGAAGACGAGCGAGCCGCCCGTCGCGCGTGCGGCCTCCGATCCCCGCTGCCCGTCGCAGGGCTGAAGGCGCGCGCTACGCCCCGAGCTCGCGCCGGCGGCGCTTCAGCGAGGAGAGCTTCGCCTTCAGCTCGGCCGCGAAGGCGGCGAGCGTCTCCTGACGCGCGGTCACGAGCTCGAGCTGACGCGTGACGAGGGGAATCGACGCCTCCACGATCCGCACACGCTCCTCGTCGCTCGTCGAGTCGGCCCAGCGCCCGCGCAGCGCCGAGCGCGCCTCCTCGGCCTCGGCCAGCTCGACGAGCTCCTCGAGCGTGAGCCCCAGCACGTCACGGAGACGGATCAGCTCCTGCAGCCGCAGGACATCCGACTCCGAATAGGCGCGGTGCGAGCCCTTCGCCCGGTCGTCGTCGTGACCGAGCAGCCCGCGCTCCTCGTAGTAGCGGATCGTGCGCGTCGTGACACCGACGCGCTCGGCGACCTCACCGATCCGAAGCCTGCGGTCGGCCCGCATCAGGCGACCTCCTCGACGGGGACGGGCTCGGTCGGAGCGGCTCGGCCCTCGGCCTGCTGCGGCTCCACCCAGTGGTACTTGCCGCCGCGCAGCAGCGAGGCGAGCGCGGCGACGAGGCACGCGCGCCGTCGCGAACACGAACGCGTAGGTCAACGCCGTGTGGAACGGCGGCGAGATCAGGTGCGGGAAGAAGCTGCGGCCGGTCAGGACATGCTGCTGCGCCGCGGGCAGCGCGTGCAGGGTCGACGGCCCGAGCAGGTTCTGCATCGGGTTGTAGCCGAGAAACGCTGCGAACAGGCTCGCCACCGGCGGGAGCTGCGAGATGCGGGTGGCGTCGGCGCCGGAGACGCCGTGTGCGACGAGCCCGTCGTGCAGGGTCGAGGGCAGGCTCGCCGCGAGCCCGATGATCATCAGCGAGAAGAAGATCCCGATCGAGAGCACGCTGGCCGCGTTCTGGAACGTGGCGTTCATGCCGCCGCCGACCCCGCGCTGCGACGGTGGCAGGCTGTTCATCACTCCCGCGCGGTTGGGCGAGCTGAAGAGCCCCATGCCGACGCCGTTCAGCAGCAGGATCGGGGCGAACCAGCCGTAGGCGAAGTCGACGGGAAGCAGCATCAGCAGCACGAAGCTGGAGGCCGCGAGCACCATGCCGCCGGTCGCGAACGGGCGGGCGCCGAAGTGGTCGGAGAGGTAGCCCGAGACGGGGCCGGCGACGAGGAAGCCGGCGATCAGCGGCAGCATGTAGATGCCCGCCCAGAGCGGGGTGCGCGCGAAGTCGTATCCGTGCTCCGGCAGCCAGATCCCCTGCAGCCAGATGATCAGGATGAACTGCAGCCCGCCGCGGCCGATCGCCGAAAGCAGCGACGCGAGGTTGCCGGCCGTGAAGGCGCGGATGCGGAAGAGCTCGAGCTGGAACATCGGGTCGGCGACGCGCCGCTCGATCAGCACGAAGACGACGAGCAGCGCCGTGCCGCCGACGATGCAGCCGTCGACGAACGGGTTCGTCCAGCCCATCGTGTGCCCCCCGTACGGCTGGATCCCGTAGGTGATCCCGACCATCACCGCGATCAGCCCGACAGCGAAGGTGACGTTGCCCGCCCAGTCGATGCTCGCCGCCCGCCGCTCGCCGACCTCGACGAGCTTCCGGTAGGCCCACACGGTGGCGAAGACGCCGACCGGGACGGAGACGAGGAAGACGAGCCGCCACGAGACGGGCGCCAGCAGCCCTCCGATCACGAGCCCGAGGAACGAGCCGGCGATCGCGGCGACCGTGTTGATCCCGAGCGCCAGCCCGCGCTGGTCGCGCGGGAACGCGTCGGTCAGGATCGCCGCCGAGTTCGCGAAGAGCATCGCGCCCCCGATCCCCTGGCCGATGCGCATCAGGATCAGCCACAGCGCCGCCGTGCTGCCGTGCATCCAGGTGACCGAGAGCAGGATCGAGAAGGCGGTGAAGACCGCGAAGCCGAGGTTGTACATCCGCACGCGTCCGTACATGTCGCCCAGCCGACCGAGGCTGACGACCAGCACCGCCGTCACCACGAGGAACCCGAGGATCATCCAGAGCAGGTAGCTCGTGTTGCCGGGCGTGAGCGGATCGAGCCGGATGCCGCGGAAGATGTCGGGCAACGCGATCAGGATGATCGACTGGTTGATGGTGACCATCAGCACGCCGAGCGTCGTGTTCGAGAGCGCCACCCACTTGTAGTCGAGGTCTCTCACGCGGTCTCCTCGAGCAGCAGCTCGGCCTCGGAGTCAAGCGGCTCGGGGAGCAAGCGGTGCACCGGCTCGAGGCGCTGCGCCTCCTCGGCCCGGCCGAGCAGGGCGTGGCCGGTCGCGAGCACGCCAATCGACGCCGCGATCGCGGCCGCAGTGATCACGAGGTAGCTCGTGAAGAGCAGCTCGACCTGAATCGGCGTCGCGTGCAGCTTCGTCGCGAGCGACGGCAGGATCGGATCGACGAGGCCGATCCCCATGAACGAGACGACGCAGGCAAGCGCGACCGCGAAGACGGCCTTCGGCTGCCGGAAGGGGTTCGAGGGTGCGGCGGAGCGATTCGACATGCGAGGAACATGCGCGGCCGGCCTCTGCGGCCGATCAGCACTTGACGTTAACGTCAATTTTAGCACGGGGGTTTCCCCGTGCTGCTCCTCAGCTGAAGCGCGGGTGCAGCGGCAGGATCAACGGCGGCCGCGGCTTCTGCGTGAAGTCGAACTCGCGGACGAGGTTGCCGAGCTGCGGGACGTTCTCGCGGACGTCGGGGCGCGAGTCGGGACGGCCGTCGGTGCGAGGGTTGAGCCGCTGACCGTGCAGGAAGTCGTCCTCGATGAACTTGAGGTAGGCGTCGAAGCTCAGCACCTGGTGGTCGACGAGGCCCCGTCGTGCGTACGGGCTGATCACGAGCCCGGGCACGCGCAGGCCGTACCCCTGCGCGTCGACCGACGGCGGCTTCACGTGGTCGTAGAAGCCGCCCCAGTCGTCCCACGCGAGGAAGATCGCGGTCGACGACCAGTCCTTGCTCCGGCCGATCGCGTTGATCAGCGAGGTGACGTACGCCTGGCCTTTCGTGACCAGCGCGGGCGGATGGTCGCTGACCGACTGCGCGGGCGTGATCCACGAGACCGCCGGGAGGTTGCCGTTCCTCGCCGCCGTGAAGAACGAGGCGAGCGGTGCGATGTCCGACCGCTGGTGGTCGGCCTTCACCGTGTCGAACCAGGGCAGCGGGTTCCAGATCCCGGGCGTCCTCGCACTCTGCGCGACGGGCGCGCAGAACATCGACGAGTTGGCGCAGTCGGGCTGGTTGCCCTTGGCGACGTAGTAGCGCCAGCTGACGTGGTCGCGGTGCAGCAGGTAGGTCAGGTCGGTCCAGGCGTAGTCGGGCGGCCTTCCCGTCGTGTTGCCGGCGTTTCCGGGCGGCGAGCCCGGCGCCTGGACGGCGCCGCGGCAACTCATCGGCGCGTCCTTGCGGGCGCAGCGGGCCGACCAGCCCGGAGACGAGGTAGAGATGGGCGGGCAGGCTCCACGAGGAGTCGGACTCGAAGAGGTGGTCCTGCAGCACGAAGTGCTTCGCGTAGGCCCAGTAGTTCGGGATCTCCCGTGCGTCGTGGTAGCCCATCACGTCGGGTGCGTGCGGCGCGAGCGAGCAACTCGGCGAGTCGACGTGCTTGACGCACTCGAAGTAGTGCGCCCGGCGCGCCTCGCGGACGAAGCCGTTCATCTTGCCGGCGCTCACGTCGTGCACCTCGTCGAGGTGGTCGTGCGGCCCGCCGCTGTTGCGGTTGCGCGTGTCGTGGAACGGGCGCACACAGCGGTGCAGGGCCGGGTCGGGCACGCACACCGTCGGCACACCGTTTCGCATCGGAATCCCGTCCGCGCCCGGGTACGTCCCGAAGTAGGAGTCGAAGGAGCGGTTCTCCTGCATGATCACGACCACGTGCCGGATCTTGTGGATCCCCTGCGCCGGAGGGAGCGCGGGCTGCACGGAGCCGGCGCGCGAGCTCGGGCCGCGGATCAGCGCCGCCGCCACGACCGCTGCGATCGCCGCCGCGGCGAGCCCCGCCAACACGACCCTCTTCACGCGGCGGAAGCTAGCCGTGCGATCGTTCAGCGCGGGTTGAGCTTGGGTTCACGCTCTGCTGCGAGCGGCAGCTCGATCAGGAAGGTCGCACCCTCGCCGTCGGCCGAACGGGCCGAGACGTCGCCGCCGTGGGCACGCGCGATCGCGGCGACGATCGAGAGGCCCAGCCCCACACCGCCGCTCGCCCGCGTGCGCGACGCGTCGGCACGGTAGAAGCGCTCGAACACCTGCGTCTGCTGCTCGTCGGTCAGTCCAGGCCCCGCGTCCACGACACCGACGACTGCACGGCCGTTCTCGCGGCGCAGGAAGACCCGCACCGGGCTCTCGGCCGGAGTGTGCGAGCGAACGTTCGCGAACAGGTTGTCGACCGCCTGCCGGAGCCGGTCACGGTCGCCGACCACCCGTGCCGGCTCGAGCTCGACCTCGAAGACGCGGCCGGGGTCGAGGATCTGTGCGGCGTCGACCGCGTCCTTCACGACCTCGTCCAGCGCCAGCTCGTGCTGCTCGAGCGGCCGACCCTCGTCGAGCCGCGCCAGCAGCAGCAGATCATCGACGAGCAGGCTCATCCGCTCCGACTCGCGGGTGATGCCGGTCATCGAGCGCTCGAGGTCGTCGGGTCGTGCCGACGCGCCCCGGCCGAACAGCTCCGCGTAGGCGCGCACCGCCGCGAGCGGCGTGCGCAGCTCGTGCGACGCGTCGGCGACGAAGCGCCGCAGCCGCCGCTCCGACGCCTCCCGCGCGCGGAAGGCCGACTCGATCTGGCTGAGCATCGCGTTCAGCGACAGCCCGAGACGGCCGACCTCGGTCCGCTCCTCGGCCCGCTCGACCCGCTGCGAGAGGTCGCCGGCGGCGATCGCCGCAGCGGTCGCCTCGATCTGGCGCAGCGGCCGCAGGCCGAGGCGCACGGCCCAGAGCCCGAGGCCCGCGATCGCCGCGAGCACGCTCGACGTGGCGACCAGCTCGATCAGCAGCAGGCGATTCAGGGTCCCGTCGACGTTCTTCAGCGAGGCGGCCAGCACGAGCATGCGGTTCGACTCGCGCGGATCGAGCGAGACGCGGATGCGGTAACGGCCGCCGCCGCTCCGCGCGCGAACCGTGAAGTACTCGGTGAGCTCTCCGTCGGCGGAGACGTGCTCGGGTCGCTCGATCTTCGCCGGCAGGGCGGGAGGCGACCCGCCGCCGACGAGGAACCTCGACCGCAGCACGCGGCCGTCCCGGGTCCGCACCTGGTACCAGTCGATGCCCTGCGCGGGCGGACCGGGGAGCTGCGGGCCCTGCTCGCCGCCGTGCGACTGCTGCGGGAGGACGGCCCGCTCGACCTGCGGATGGCCCGCCTCGAGCGTCGAGTCGACCCGGTCGACGAGGAAGGAGCTCAGCGACTCGTAGGTCGCGACGTCCGCGGCGAGGAGCCCCACCGCGGCGAGCACGAACACGCCCAGCAGCAGCCGCGCGCGCAACGAGAGCCGGGGCAGCATCCGACGCTAGTCGCGGCCGGCGTCGAGCATGTAGCCGGCCTGCCGCACGGTCTTGATCAGCGGCGGCCCGAGCGAATCGAGCTTCTTGCGCAGGTAGCTGACGTAGGTCTCGACGACGTTCGAGTTGCCGCCGAAGTCGTAGCGCCAGACGTTCTGGAGGATCTGGCTCTTCGAGAGCACGCGCCGCGGATTGGCGAGGAAGTAGCGGAGCAGCGCGAACTCGGTGGCGGTCAGGTCGACCGCCGTGTCGCCGCGAAAGACCTCGTGGCGGGTCTCGTCGAGCACCAGGTCGGAGTAGCGCAGCACGTCGCCCGGCAGGTCGCCGCCCGTACGCCGCAGGATCGCCTGGACCCGGGCGACCACCTCGGCGAGGCTGAACGGCTTCGTCACGTAGTCGTCCCCGCCCGCGCGGAGCGCCTCGACCTTGCTCTCGACGGAGTCCTTCGCTGTCAGGAAGAGGATCGCCGTCTGGAAGCCGCGGTCGCGCAGGCGCCGGCCGACCTCGATCCCCTCGATGTCCGGCAGCATCCAGTCGAGCACCACGAGCTCGGGATCGAACTCCATCACCACCGAGAGCGCGTCGCGCCCGTTCAGCGCCTCGCGGACGTCGAAGCCCTCGTACCGCAGCGCGGTCGAGACGGCGTCGACGATCGAGGCCTCGTCGTCGACGACGAGCACCTTCGCCCGGTCGGCTGCTCGCGGACGCTCATGGGCGGTACTGTCCCACGCGCGCCTGGGAATCGCCTGAGAACCGGCGGGGTGGGACGAGCGGCGCGAGCGCCGCCGCCACGAGGACGCCCGCGGCGACGTCGGTCGGCGTGTGGTAGCCGAGCACGACGAGCGTCACCGGGACGGTTGCCGCCCACAGGAACACCGGCGAGAGGCGGACGGAGGCACGAGTCAGAGCCGCCGCCGTGATCAGCGAGCGAAGCGCGTGCCCGCTCGGCAGCGAGTGGTCGAAGCGGCGAGGTGGTAGGCGACGCCGTGCATGTGCAGGACGAGTGCCGGCCGCGCGACCGCGTGCTTGACCACCACCTCGACGACGTTGCCCGCAAGCCACGCCGTCGGCCACCCGACCGCCTCGCGCAGCCTCCCCTGCCGGCGCAGCGAGACCGCCGCGGCGAACACCAGCAGCGCCGAGGGCAGCACCGACGCCGGGTACGTCCAGACGGAGAGGAGCGTTCCCCCGGCGCCTCTCTGCCCCTCCGGCAGCGTCAGGTCGCGCAGCGACGTCGGATGGTGGTCCTGCGCGGACAGCCACGGCATCCAGTGCTGGACCGCGACCGCGTCGAGGTGGTGGAGCGCGCCGCCCGGGACGAGCGCGACGAGGAGCCCGAAGCAGAAGGCGGCCGTGCCGGCCGTGATGAGGCGCACGGTCGAGACCGTAGAGGAACGTGGCGCCGTCCCCCGTTCCGGCCGCCGCGTTCCCCGGTGCAAGTAACAGACTGTTACAAGCGGTGGGCCGCTGCTCGGAGACGGCGCAGGTGGCTCTCCGAGCGCGCAAGCCGGCCCGGCTCGTAACAGTCTGTTACAAGCGGATTTCCGTGGCTACGCGCCCGCGCGGACTGCCTCGCGGGCGACGCGGTCGGTCGACTCCTGCACCTTGCGCAGCGTCTGCTGCTCCTGCTCGAGGTTCTCCGTCAGGAGGGCGACGACGTCCTGTTCGTCCATCGCCTCGGCGTGCGCGATCAGCGTCTCGTAGACGGCGATCTCGTGATGCTCGGTCTCGGCGGCCGCCGCCAGGACGACCGCGTCGACGATCCGCTCGTCGGCCTTCTTGATCGTCTGCTTGCCCTCCTTCTGCAGCCCCTCGATCGCCGGGCACGACTGCTCGTCGGGCTCGGCGCCGAGAGCGCGGAAGACCTGCTCGACGTTGCGCACATGGCCGCGCGTCTGCTCTGCATGCTCGCGGAGCTCCGACTTGAGCTGCTCGCTCTGGGCCGCCTCCTCGAGCTCGCCGAGCATCTCGACAATCGTGTTCTCCATCGTCAGCGTCGCGCCGAGCTTGTGCAGGTACAGGTCCTTCGGGGTTTCGATCGAGTCGAACACGGGGGTGTCCTCCTTCGGTTCGGGGTTTCTCCCCGCGTCTCCGGACGGGCCGCCGGTTACACACCGCGTCGGCGCAGCGCTCCCGGCGGCCGCGCGGGCCACGGGAGCTACCCCGACGCGGCCCTGATCCGGCGCGTCCGCGTGAGCACGTAGATCGAGACGGCCCGCACCTGCGACGGCGTGAGCGGGCGCGTCGGCATGACGCGCGTGAAGCTCTCCATCTGAGCGAGGGTGAGCGAGTCGAGGGCGAGGTCGCCGCCGTCCGTCGACGTCTCGTGGCCGGTGAGGCTGTGACAGCCGTCGCACGAGCGGGCGTACACGCGCTTGCCGAGGCCCTGCGTGGCGGCCCCGACCTCCTGCGTGCCGTGCCCCGACGCGCCGCCGCAGCCGGCGAGCACGACCGCCAGGACGGCGAGGACGCCGCGTCTCGTGCAGGATGCTGCAGCCATGTGGGAACCCCATCCTGACCTCGCCGCCGCAAAGCTGCTCGGGCAGATCCTGCGCACGGCGGGCTACGACCGCGAGGCGATCGAGGAGCTCCTCGGCGAGGACGGCCCGGCTGCCGACCTCGGCGACGCGCCGCTCCTAGAGCGGCGGCTGCCCGACGACGAGCTCGGGACCCTCGTCGCGCTCTTCCTGCTGCAGCGGCCGGTGGCGCAGGCGGACGCGGAGGCGGCACTGGGGCCGCACGGGCTCGAGGCGGTGCACACGCTCGGCTTCGCGCAGCGGCGCGACGGCCGGCTCGAGCCGCGGGCGCGGATCGTCCCCACCGAAGGGCTGTACCTCGCGTTCGACGGCTTCTCCCGCGGCGAGCACGACCCCGCCGGCTGGGTGGCGAGCTTCACGCCCACCGCCTACTGGCTCGCCTCGCTGACGCCGCGGCGCCGTGTCTCCCGCGCGCTCGACGTCGGCACCGGCAACGGCGCGCACGCCCTGCTCGCCTCACGGCACAGCGAGCACGTGGTCGCGACCGACGTCAATCCGCGCGCGCTCGCCTTCACGCAGATCAGCGCCGCCCTGAACGGGATCGAGAACGTGGAGACGCGGCTCGGCAGCCTCTTCGAGCCCGTCGAGGGCGAGACGTTCGACCTGATCACCTGCAACGCGCCGTACGTGATCTCGCCGGAGCGGCGCTGGCAGTACCGCGACGGCGGCCTGCGCGGCGACGAGCTCTCGCGCCGCGTCGTCGTCGAGGCGGCGCTGCATCTCGCCGAGGACGGGTTCGCGTCGATGCTCGTCAGCTGGCTCGCCGACTCCGAGGACGACCCGGACGCGCACGTGCGCGCCTGGGTCGCCGACAACGGCTGCGACGCCTGGCTGCTCAGCCTCTCCGCCGCAGACCCGCTCGACCACGCCGCGGCGTGGAACGACCACCTCGCCGCCGACCCCGAGGCGCTCGCCGAGACGGTCGACGAGTGGGCCGGCTACCTCGAGGAGCTCGGCGCCGGCTGGGTGACGGAGGGCGCGGTCGTCCAGCACCGGCGCACGGGCAGCCGGAACCTCGTCCGCGCCGACGAGGCGGACGAGGACGACCTCGAGTACGCGAGCGACCAGGTCGAGCGCGTCTTTCGCGGCCTCGCCCTGCTCGCCGAGGAGGGTGACGCCGCGCTGGAGAACCACCGGTTGAGGCTCGCAGCCGACGTGCGCCTCGTCGAGGAGCGCGACGGCAGCGGGGCGGTCCGATCGAGCACGATCGTGTTGCACGAGGGCAGCTGGCCCGAGCACGACCTCGACCCGGACGCCGCCGAGGCCCTGCTCGCCCTCGGCGCGGGGCGCATCCTGCCGAAGCCCCTGCACGCGGTCGGGCGCGAGCTGCTCGAGGCCGGCTACCTGGAGATCGTGGAGTGACGCTCTCGACCTCGGACCTCTACGACGAGCACGGCGGCGAGGTGTGCGAGCTGCAGCTCCGCGACTTCGGCGGCGTCTCGGCGTTCTCCGGCGCGATCGCCACCGTCAGCTGCTTCGAGGACAACGTGCTGCTGAAGCAGCGCGTCGCCGATCCGGGCGAGGGACGGGTGCTCGTGGTCGACGGCGGCGGCTCGCTCCATTGCGCGCTCGCAGGCGACAGCGTCGTCGGGCTCGCGCACGCGAGCGGCTGGGCCGGCCTCGTCGTGCACGGCTGCGTCCGCGACGTCGCGGCGCTCGGCCGGCTCCCGATCGGGGTGCGCGCCCTCGGCTCGTGCCCGCGCCCCAGCGGCAAGACCGGCCGCGGCGAGCTCGACGTGGCGGTCACCTTCGGCGGGGCGACGTTCACGCCCGGCGCGCTGCTCTACGCCGACGAGGACGGCCTGCTCGTCCTGCCGCCCGAAACCCGCGCCGCGACGTAGAACGCGAACGAGATCGCGCTGATGAAGAAGCTCGTCGGCCACGGCTGGGCGAGCGCGAGCACGATCCCGCCCTCGGTCGAGACGAGCGCGATCCCGATTCCGAGCAGCAGCGCTCTGCCCGGCCGGGCCGTCAGATGCTGCGCGGCCGCCGCCGGCGTGATCACGAGCGTCAGGACGAGCAGCACCCCGACCACCTGCACCGCCTCGGCGGTCGCGAGCGCGAGCAGCACGAACACCGCCACCGAGAGGGCGCGCACCGGAACGCCCCGCGCCTCGGCCACCTCCGGGTCGACGCTCGCGAAGAGCAGCGGCCGGTAGATCAGCGCGAGGCACGCGAGCACGAGCGCGGCGACAGCCGCGAGGCCGTACAGCTGCGTGTCCCCGACGCCGACGATGCTGCCGAAGAGGAGGTTGGTGGCCTCGGTCGCGTAGCCCTGGTAGAGCGAGAGGAAGAGCACGCCGAGGCCGAGGCCGAACGCGAGCACCGCTCCGATCGAGCTGTCGCGCTCGCTGCCGCGCAGCGAGAGCACGCCGAGCACCGCGCCGACGAGCAGCGAGCCGCCGAAGAGCCCGAGCACCGGGTCGAGGCCGACCGCGAGGGCGCCCGCCGCGCCCGTGAAGCCGAGCTCCGAGACGGCGTGCACGCCGAACGAGAGGCCGCGCGCCACGACGAAGACCCCGAGCGCGCCGGAGACGAGGGCGACCACCGCGCCCGCCAGCAGCGCCGTGTGGACGAAGTGCTCCTGCAGCAGCTGCCAGACCATCAGCGAGGCCCCGCCATCAGTGGTGATGGTGCTCGTCGTCGGGGGTGCCCACGACCACGACGCGGCCGCGCAGGCGCAGCACGTCCACGTCGGTGCCGTAGAGGCTCGAGAGGGTCTCGCTCGTCATCACCTCGTCGGGCGTGCCGAGCGCCCAGGTGTCGCCTGCCAGATAGAGCACGCGGTCGACCGCATGCAGGACCGGGTTGACGTCGTGCGTGACGAAGACGACGGGCGTCCCGGTGGCGCGGCGATGCCCGTCGAGCAGCTCGACCACCGCGCGCTGGTGTGCGAGGTCGAGCGAGAGCAGCGGCTCGTCGACGAGCAGCAGCCGCGGCTCGCAGACGAGCGCCTGCGCGATGCGGAGCCGCTGCTGCTCTCCGCCGGAGAGCCGCCCGATCGGGCGGTCGGCGTAGTGCGTCGCGTCGACGGAGGCGAGGGCGCGCGCGACGCGCTCGCGCCCGGACGCGCCCGCCGGCCTCACGCCGAAGCGGTGCCCGTCGAGCCCGAGCCGGACGAGGTCACGGCCGCGGAGCGGGAGGTCGCGATCGAAGGAGCGCTGCTGGGGGACGTAGCCGATCGCGGCGCGCAGCTCGGCCGGATCGCGCCCCTCCACCTTGACCGTGCCTGCCGTGGGACGCTGCAACCCGAGCAGCAGCCGCATCAGCGACGTCTTGCCGGCCCCGTTCGGCCCGAGCACGGCGAGGAACGCGCCCCGCTCGAGCACGAGGTCGAGCTGCTCGAACAGCGTGCGGTGGCCGAGGCGTAGCGTCACCCCGCGGAGCTCGACGACGCTCACGTCCCGGCCGCCGCGAGCGCCTGCGCGAGCGCGCGTGCCTGTGCGAGCTGCCACTGCTGGAACGTGCTGCCGGCGGGAAGGGTCTCCGTGACCGGGACGACCGGGATCCCCGCGGCCCGCGCCTGCTCGCGCACCCGCTCGGTGATCGGCGACACGGCCTGGCTGTTGTAGAGGAGCACCCTCGCCCGCCCGCCGCGCAGCAGGTCGAGCATCGCCGCCAGGTCGGCGGGCGAGGGCTCCGAGCCGTCCTCGATCGCGCGGGTGAAACCCGGAGGCGCGACGTCGCGGAGACCGGCCGCCGCGAGCAGGTACCCCGGCACCGGCTCGGTCGAGGCGACCCTCGACTCCCGCGTAGGCGGCCCGGATCGACGCGACCTCGCGGCGCAGCGGCCCGAGGCTCGCGTCGAAACGGCGGAGCGCGTCGCGATACGCGGCGGCGTGCGCCGGATCGGCACGGCGAAGGGCCGCATCGATCGCCGCCGCGGCGGCCGGCAGGCGCGGGAGGTCGTACCAGAGGTGGGGATTCGAGCGGGCGCCGCTGACGCCGAGCACGTGCGCGATCGTCACGACGGTGCGCCCGCGTGCCGGAGCTGCCGACTCGAGCTTCTCCATGAACGCGTCGTAGCCGAGCCCGTTCTGGACGACGACGCGTCCGCGGGCGACGGCGAGCCCGTTGCGCGTGCCGGGCTCGAAGAGGTGCGGGTCGGCGTTCGGATCGCTGAGGATCGAGGTGACCGCGACGTGCGCTCCTCCGAGCTGTGCGGCGATGTCGCCGTAGGCGTTCTCGGCGGCGACGACCCGGAGCGGTCGACCGGAGGCCGGCCCCGTCGCGCCGCAGGCGGCGAGCAGCGGCACGACGCCGGCGGCGACGATGCAAGTGAGAACGATTCTCATCCTCATCCCCCGCTATCGTACGGGCGATGTCAACCGCGTTCGCAGACCTGCTCCGTGCGAAGGGCGTGAACCCGACGCCGAAGCGCCTCGCCGTGCTCGGCGAGCTCGCCGGCGAACGCGACGACGTGACCGCACAGGCGCTCTGGCAGCGGCTGCGCGACGGCGGCGACGAGCACATCGGTCTTGCGACCGTCTACCGCACGGTGGCGCTGCTGCACGAGCGCGGCGTGATCGACGCGCTCAGCCACCACTCCGGCGGCGAGCGCTGCTACCGGCTCTGCAGCGATTCCCACCACCACCATCTCGTGTGCCAGCGCTGCCACCGCGTGGTCGAGATCGACGACTGCCGCCTCGGCGACTGGGTCGACGAAGCCGCCGCCCGGCACGGCTTTGTCGCCGCCGAGCACCGGGTCGAGATCACCGGCCTCTGCGCTGATTGTCGGTAGCAGCAGGTTGCCGGTAGGAGCAGGTTGCCGGTAGAAGAGTTCGCAACGTGCGGCAATTGCCGCCCGCGGCGACCCTTGCGCGGCCTCGCCGGAGCGTCGTACAGTGTGGCTCCCGCCGGGCGCGGAGCGCGAGTAGGTCGAAGCCCCGCCGAGCGGTCGTGAAGGACGCGAGTCCGAATCGGTCGGTCGGTGAGGTGGACGAAAGCGCCACCGACCCGGCGGTTTTTTCGTGGACCGCTACGAGGCGGGGAACGCGGGGGTCGTGAGCACGCGGCCGTCGGCGAGGATCGTCATCGCCTCGTAGCCCCGCGAGCCTCGCCGTCCACGCCGGCCCGTCGGCGCCCATCGCGAAGGCGGCGGTTGCGTACGCGTCGGCGGTCGCGAGCTCGGGGCCCGTGATCGTCACCGAGAGGACGCCTTCCGGCGGACGCCGCGTGTGCGGATCGAAGACATGCTCGCCGCGCGCGTACGCGCCGGAGGTGGCGACGGCACCGCCCGTCACGTGCACCACCTTCGCGACGCTGCCGCGCTCGAGCGGATGCTGGATGCCGACGCGCCACGCGTCCCCGGGCGCGGCCCGACCGCGGACGGCGATGTCGCCGCCCGCGTTGACCGCGTAGTTGCGCGCTCCCGCTTCGTCGAGGAGCGCGGCGGCACGGTCGACCGCCCAGCCCTTGACGAGTCCCGACGGATCGAGCAGGTCGGCCCGCTCGGCCCGGACGTCGAAGTAGCCGTTCGTCTCCACGCGCAGCTCCTCACAGCGGGCGAGCACGTACCGGACGTCGGGATGGGCCTCGGACGGGTCGAGCTCGCCGCGGCCGATCCGGCTGATCTGGCTCCCTTCCTTGTACGTGCTGAAGGTCTCGTCGACGAGCCGGAACCACTCGAACACCCGCTCGACGACGTCTCCGTCGAGCTCGCCGCGCACGTCGACCACGACGGGCATGCCCATCACGTGCTCGACGTGCGCCATCTACCAGCGCCTGGCGGCCAGGATCGCCGACTGCAGCGAGTCCTGGAAGGCGTAGCTCGTGTCGGTCGCGCCGGAAACGAGGTCGATGCCGGTGCTTTGCGCCTTCAGCGTCTCCTGCACGAGCAGCGGCAGCGCCTGCTCGTTGATGAAGATCGACCGGTCGGTGTGGTTCGGGAACACCGGGACCTCGCCGCCACGATCCGGCGCCTCACCGTCTTCTTCCTGGTCTTCAGGACGACCGTGGTCGTCTTCTTGACGACGATCATCACCTCGACCTCGCCCCAGCGCCCGGCCGAGCCGAGCGTGCCGGTGAACGACTTGCGGACCGTGGTCACCTTCTTCTTCGGCGTCGCCCTGGCCTGGGTGACGGCCTTCGTCTTCGCGGTGACGGCGTAGGCCTGCACGCCCGGCACGGCGAGGGAGACGAGGCCGAGGACGATCACGGTGAGCTTGCGCATCCTGCTCCTTTCTACGTGAGGGCGAACCGTTCGAGGTGGACGTTGCGGCGAGGGACGTCGGCGGCGCGGAGATTCCGTTCGAGGAAGGCGGTCATCGCGGACGGCCCGCAGAGGTAGACGTCGCGGTCGGCGAGGTCGGGCACGAGCTCGCGGAGGTGCGCGGGCGAGAGCAGGTCGCGGCCCTCGCCGCGGTGGTCGCCGACGACGTAGTGCACCGGGGCGCCGCGCGCCGCCGCCAGCTCGTCGAGCTCGGCCCGCAGGACGAGGTCGTGCTCGGAGACGACGCGGTAGATGACGGCGACGTCGCCGTCCATCGACTCGAGCAGCGCGCGCACCGGGGTGATGCCGATGCCGCCGGCGACGAGGAGCGCCTTGGCGTGCCGCCGCAGGTCACGGGTGAACGTGCCGAGCGGCCCTTCGACGAGCACCGCCGTTCCCGGGCGGACGCCCGCGAGCCTGCTCGAGTGGTCGCCGAGCGCCTTGACGGTGATCCGCAGCGTGCGCCCGTCGGGCGCGGCCGACAGCGAGAAGGGGTGCGCGGTCCACCAGCGCCTGCGGTCGAGGAACCGCCAGAGGAAGAACTGCCCCGCCTGCGCGGGCAGCCGGTCGAGCCTCCGGCCGGCGACCGTGATCGAGACCACGTCCTCGCTCTCCTGCACGACCTCGACGACGCGCAGCCGGTGGCGCGCGGCGCGGGCGAGCGGCAGGGCGACCCGGAATCCCACGAGCACCGCGAGCGTCGCTGCGAAGAGCGAGCGCCAGTAGTCGGCGGCGACGGTGTCGAGCACCAGCTCGTTGCCCGTCGGGATCTCGTGGAACCAGGACAGCGCGATCCCGGCGTACGCGAGCAGGTGTACGAGGTGCCACCACTCGTACGGGAGCCGGCGGCGGACGACGACGTACGAGGTGCCGACCACGGCGATCAGGAGGCCGGTGCCGACCGTGGCGGTGATCATGCCGGGGTAGATGCCGCCGTCGAGCATGGTCGAGAGCTCCTTGCCGATCGAGAAGCGGTCGAGCAGCGAGTAGCCCCAGACGCTGAAGACGACGTGCGCGATCACGAGGTCGATGCACGCGTGGCCGTTCCACCTGTGCCAGCGCGTCAGGCGGTCGAAGCCGATCACGCGCTCGAGCGCCGGGATTCGCGCGAGGAGCACGACCTGCACGAGCGCGAGGTAGGCGCTCTCGAGCCCCGTGATGCGCCCGATGCTCGTCATCACGTCGGCCGTCGAGTGCAGGCCCGTCACGTTGCCGCCGTGCCACCAGAGCCACACGAGCGCCAGGCCGTTCCCGGCGACGAGCGCGGCGATCGCCCAGCCGGCCGCGCCGCGCCGGATGCGCGAGCGCGTCTCGAGGCGAGGAAGCGCGTGCGCCCGGGCGACGGCGAGGCCTGCCATCGCCACAGGGTAGGCAGCCTTCCTGAGCGACGGCTGAGAGCGGCGTGAGCAGGCGGCGCTTCTTAGGTTCTCCTTAGCGTGCCTCTGCTCGCGCCGGGATCGCTGGCATCGTGTCCGGATGCTGCTGCTGGCGCACGTCCTCGTCGGCCTCTCCCTGGCGACGGCGGGGCCGACGGCCACGTCGCCGCCCGCGGTGGCGGGAGCCCTGCAGCAGGGCAAGCAGCTCGTCGGCTCGCCCGGCAGCTGGACCGGCACCGGCACGATCACGTTCACGTACCAGTGGTATCGCTGCGACGCGCGCGGCGCGCACTGCAGCTCGATCCACGGCGCCACCCGGGGCACCTATCGCGAGGTCGGGAAGGACGTGGGCCACACGATCGGGCTGACGATTCGCGCGACCGACCCGACGGGGACGACCGCGGCCTACGCGCCGCTCGCCGGCCTCGTCGCGCCGGCCGCGAGCCCGCTCGTGGCGACCCGGCAGCCGCCGCTCTCGGGCTCGGCGATCGTCGGCGACGAGCTGAAGGTGGAGGCGGGCGCCTGGACGGGCGTGCCGTCCTCGCTCGCCTACGGGTGGTGGCGCTGCAACGCGAACGGCCGCCTCTGCACGAAGGTCGCCGACGCGGCCGGCGGCACGTACGCCCCGGCGGCCGCCGACGTCGGCCACGTCGTCCTGGCGACGGTCACCGCCGGCGGCCGGACCGTGCTGAGCCTGCATCGCGGCATCGTCCGCGCGCTGCCGGGGCCGGTCGCCGCCGGCCGCCCGACGATCGCCGGTGTGCTGCGGCAAGGCGAGAAGCTGACCGCAGCGGCGGGCACCTTCCTCGGCAGCGGCGCGATCTCGTTCGCCTACCGGTGGTACCGCTGCGACAGTAGCGGCGCCCACTGCAGCACCATCCGCGGCGCCACGGCCCGGACCCTGACGACGACGTCGAAGGACGTCGGCCATACGCTCGCGCTGACCGTGCGGGCGACCGACTCGACGGGGACGACGTCGGCCTACTCGTCGCTCGCCGGGCCGATCGCGGCGTCCGGGGCGCTGGCCGCGACGTCGCAGCCGACGCTGACGGGGCAGTCGGCGGTCGGGGCGACGATCACGGTCGACGGCGGTACGTGGAGCTCGACCCCCGCCTCGCTCACCTACTACTGGCTGCGCTGCAACGCGAACGTGCGGCTCTGCACGACGATCGCCGGCGCGACGGGCGCGAGCTACACGGCAACGGACGCGGACGCCGGCCACACCATCGTGGCCGGCGTCTCTGCCACCGCCGGCACCGCCACGCAGGCCGTGCTGACGACGGGGTCCGGCGTCGTCTCGTAGGGGCGCCCGGCGCTTCGACCCTCCGCCGCAAGTAACAGACTGTTACATGCCTACCGGAGCCCTCGGAAACCGCATGGTTCCGCGCTTCGAGCCGCGGTTTGTAACAGTCTGTTACTTGGCAAAGCGGCTCCTCGAGCGGGGCGCGTCAGCTTCTCGACCCCAGCGTCGCCTTCAGGGTCTGCGTCTCGCCGGAGCGGCGGATCGTCAGCGTGATCGTGTCGCCCGGCTTGTGCTGGGCGATGATCGCCCGCAGCCGCGCCGCGTTCGGCACCGTCGTGCCATCGACGGCGGTGATCACGTCGCCCACCTTCAGGCCGGCGTCGGCGGCGGCGGTGCCCGCCGTGACCGTGCGGACGGTCGCCCCGCCGGAGGAGGAGGTTCCCGGGATGATCCCGAGCAGCGCGTGCTGCACCGTCTGGCCGGCGAGCAGCTGGGGCACGACCGTGCGCACCGTGTTCGACGGGATCGCGAACCCGACGCCCTCGTTACCGCCCGACTCGCTCTGGATCTGCGAGGTGACGCCGATCACCTTGCCCTGCAGGTTGAGCAGCGGGCCGCCCGAGTTGCCGTGGTTGATGGCGGCGTCCGTCTGGATCGCACCCTCGATCGGCGTCGAGTCGGGCGCCTGGATCTCGCGGTCGACGGCGCTGACGATGCCGCTCGTCACGGTTCCGTCGAGGCCGAAGGGATTGCCGATCGCCACGACCCCGTCGCCGAGATGCGCGCTGCTCGAGTCGCCGAGCTGCAGCGGCTGGAGCTTCGACGCCGGCGCGTTCACGTGCACGACCGCGAGGTCGCTCGAGATGTCGCTGCCGACGACGGTTCCCTTGTAGGTCGAGCCGTCCGAGAACTTGACGGTGACGGAGCTCGCGCCGTCGACCACGTGCTCGTTCGTGACGATGTTCCCCGAGGTGTCGTAGACCCAGCCGGTGCCCTCGGCCGTCGAGCTGCCGCCGCCGCCCGGGAAGGGCGAGCCGGAAGAGGCGGAGGTCGAGTCGATCTCGACCACGCTCTGCACCGACGCCTGCGCGACCTGGCCGACCGTCATCGCGCTCGAGGCGACGTTCGAGACGGTGGGGGTCGTCGCCGAGGCCGCCGGGGCGGGAGCGGCCGTGTGCGTCGAGTGATGGCTGAGCGCGACGGCCCCCGCCCCCGCACCACCTCCGGCGAGTGCCGCGGCGGCGACCGCCGCGGCGAGCTTCTGGTTCCTGGGCATGCGTGTCTCCTTCGTTCCTGCTCGTTTTCGTTCCTGCTCGTGTGCTCAGCGGACATCGTTCCCGCCGGCTCTGTGCGGACCCTCAGGGTGACCTAAGAAGGTCCTCTGAGAGAACGCCTCCCCCGGGAAGGCAGAGTGTCGACGTGCTCGCGCTCCCTCCCGCGATGGCCCACCGGGACTTCCGCCGCCTCTGGGTCGGGCTCCTCTGCTCGGGGCTCGCCGCGCAGATGGTCGCCGTCGCCGTCGGCTGGCAGGTGTACGCGATCCACGGCAACGCGTTCGACCTGGGACTGATCGGCCTCGCCGAATTCGTGCCGCTGCCGCTGCTCGCACTGCCCGCGGGACAGCTCTCCGACCGGCTGCCGCGCACGCACGTCTTCGTCGCCTCGATCCTCGCCGAGGGCGTCGTCGCCGCGCTGCTGCTCGTGGTGACGGTGCACGGTGCCCGGGCGCTGTGGGCGTTCGTTGTGCTGGCGTTCCTGACCGGCGTGACCGGCGCGTTCGGCGCTCCGGCCGGCCGCTCGCTGACGCCCGAGCTCGTTCCGGCCGACCTGCTCGGCGGGGCACTGGCGCTGCGCTCGATCGCCTTCCAGGGCGCCACGATCGCGGGCCCCGCCCTCGGCGGCCTGATCTTCGCGGCCCACCCGGTGGCGGTCTACGCGGTCGCGGTGGTGCTCTTCGGCCGGAGCTGCGGTCGCCGTCTCTCGCGTCTCGCGCCCGCAGGCGGCGGCCGCGTCTGCCGGAGGCACCCGGGCTCGAGAGCCTCCTCGGCGGCATCCGCCTGATCCGCGCCACGCCGATCCTGCTGGGCGCGATCACCCTCGACCTCTTCGCCGTCCTCTTCGGCGGCGCGGTCGCGCTGCTGCCGCTCTTCGCAAAGTCGATCCTGCACACCGGCCCGGTGGGCCTCGGCGTTCTGCGCAGCACGCCGGCCGCGGGTGCGCTCCTCGCGGGGATCCTGCTCACGCGCAGGCAGGTCGGCGGCGCCGCCGGCAAGAAGCTCCTGCTCGTGGTGGGCCTCTTCGGCGCCAGCATGATCGTCTTCGGCCTGTCCCGGTCGCTGTGGCTCTCCGGCGCGGCGCTCGCCGTCGGCGGCTTCGTCGACATGGTCTCGGTGAACATCCGCTCGACGACGGTGGCGCTCGCGACGCCGAATGCGCTGCGCGGGCGCGTCAATTCGGTCGAGATGGTCTTCATCAGCGCCTCGAACGAGCTCGGTGCGTTCGAGTCGGGGCTCGCCGCGTCGCTCGTCGGGGCGGTGCCGGCCGTCGTCGCGGGCGGCGCGGTGACGATCCTGCTCGCGCTCGTCTGGCCGCGCCTCTTTCCCGCGCTCGCGCGGGTCGACCGGCTGGAGGAGCTCACCCCCGCCGGCGGCGGCGTGCTGCGCTCCTCCGCATGACTCAAGCTGCATAATTTGCATCTGTCTGTATAGTTATTCGTCCGATGGCGACGGCGGCGATCCTCGGCACCTCCGGCTACACCGGGCAGGAGACGCTCGACCGGCTGCTCGCGCACCCCGGGCTCGAGCCGATCGCGCTCGGCTCCGACTCGCTCGCCGGCTCCGGCGCGGGCGCCCTCGACCCCCGCCTGAACGGGTCGCTCCCCGCCTTCGTCCCGAACGCCGACGCCGCAGCGTGCGGCGCCGACGTGCTCTTCCTGTGCCTCGAGCACGCGCAGGCGGCCGCCTTCGAGCCGCCGCCGGACACCGTGGTGATCGACCTCTCCGGCGCGCACCGGCTCGCCGATCCCGACCTCGCGCGCGCCTGGTACGGCGTCGCGCCCGGCGCCTGGAGCTACGGCCTGCCGGAGCTCTTCCCGCCGCACGGCCCCCTGGTCGCGAACCCGGGCTGCTACGCGACCGCGGCGCTGCTCGCGCTCGCCCCGCTCGCCGGCGCGTTCGAGAGCGCCGTCGTCGACGCGAAGTCGGGCGTCTCCGGCGCCGGGCGGCTGCCGAAGGCGAGCTCGCACGCGACCTCCGTGCTGGAGAACCTCTCTCCCTACGCGGTCGGGGCGCACCGGCACGCTCCCGAGATCGCGCAACAGCTGGGCGCGCCCGTCTGCTTCGTGCCCCACCTGCTGCCGGTGCGGCGCGGCCTGCTCGCCACCTGCTACCTGCAGACGGCGAGCGACGTCCGGGCCCGGCTCGAGGACGCCTATGCCGACAGCCCGGTCGTGCGGGTGCTGCCGGAGGGCGTCGTGCCGGAGCTGTCGCGCGTCCAGAGCACCGACGCCGCCGAGCTCGGCGTCTTCCGCGACGGCGCCACCGGCACCGCGATCGTCGTCTGCGCGCTCGACAACCTCGGCAAGGGCGCCGCCGGCCAGGCCGTGCAGAACGCGAACCTCGTGCTCGGCCTGGGCGAGACCGCCGGGCTGCGACTCACCGGAGTGCCGGTATGAGCGTCACCGCCGCACGGGGCTTCGTCGCGTCGGGGGTGCACGCGCGCATCCGGCGCGAGAAGAAGGACCTGGCGCTGCTCCGCTCCGCTGGGGCAGGCCACGGGCGCCGCGATGTGGACGCGCAACCGCGTGCAGGCGGCGCCGGTCACCGTCTCGAAGGCGCACCTCGAGCTGGCCGAGCCGCAGGCCGTCGTCGTCAACTCGGGCGTCGCGAACGCCGCGACCGGAACGCAGGGCATCGCCGACGCGACCGCGACCGCCGCCGAGGCCGGCGCGCTGCTCGGCCTCGAGACCGAGCAGGTGCTCGTGCTCTCGACCGGCGTGATCGGCGCACCGCTGCCGCTCGACCGCGTCCTCGCCGGGCTGAGGGAGGCCGCGCCGGCGCTCTCGCCGACGGCGGGGCCGACGCGGCCGAGGCGATCCTGACCACCGACACGAAGCCGAAGCAGGCGGTCTCCCGCGGCGCCGGCTTCACCGTCGGCGGGATGGCCAAGGGCTCCGGGATGATCCACCCGAACCTCGCGACGATGCTCGCGATCGTCACGACCGACTATCCTCTCGAGCCCGGCGAGACGATCGAGTTCCTGCGCCCGGCGGTCGACGCGAGCTTCAACTCGATCTCGGTCGACGGCGAGTGCTCGACGAACGACGCGGTCGTGCTGCTGTCGTCGGGGGCGGCGGCGGTCGAGCGGTCGCCGGCGACCGACGAGGCGTTCGCCCTCGCGCTGCGCAGCGTCTGCGCCGACCTCTCGCAGCAGATCGTCTCCGACGGCGAAGGCGCGACGCTGCTGGCCGAGATCGCCGTCACCGGCGCCGCGAGCGCCGAGGAGGCGAAGGCGATCGCGCAGCGCATCGCCACCTCGCCGCTCGTCAAGACGGCGCTCTTCGGCCGCGACGCGAACTGGGGCCGGGTGCTGATGGCGGCCGGGTCGGCGCCGTTCGGCGGCGGCTATGCCCAGGTCGACGCCGAGCGCGTGACGCTCTCGTACAACGGGACGGCGGTGCTCGTCGGCGGCGTGCCCCAACTCGTCGAGCCGCCGGTCGACGGCGCCGTCTGCACGATCGCCCTCGAGCTCGGGCTCGGGAGCGGCGCCGCCTCCTACCTGACGAGCGACCTCTCGTACGACTACGTGCGCATCAACGCGGAGTACCGGTCGTGAGCGTCACCCGGCTCGTCGTCAAGGTCGGCGGCGCCGTCGCCGCCGAGTCGGCCGACCGGATCCTCGGCCTCCGCGAGGAGGGCCACGAGGTCGTGGTCGTGCACGGCGCCGGGCCGCAGATCACCGACGAGATGCGGCGACTGGGGATCCCCGTGGCGTTCGTCAACGGCCGCCGGCGCACCTCGCGCGCCGCGATCGAGGTGGTGCGGGAGTCGCTGCTCGCCGTGAACGCCCAGCTCTGCGCCGCGCTCGGCGAGGCGGCCGCCCCCGTGTACGGCGACGCGGCCGGGCTCTTCGCGGTGCCGGTTCCCCCGCTCGGCTGGGTCGGCGATCCGCTCCCGTGCCGGCCGCGGGCGATCGTCGACGCGCTGGCGGCGGGGCTCGTGCCCGTCGTCGCGCCGCTCGCGATCGGGCCGCTGAACGTGAACGCCGACGACGCCTCCGCGGCCCTCGCGCTCGGCCTCGGCGCCCGGCGGCTCGTCTTCCTCACCGACGTCGCGGGCCTCTACGTCGACGACGCGATGGTCGACGCGATCCGCGCGGGTGAGGCGAACCGCCTGCTCGACGCGGGCGCGTTCGAGGGCGGGATCGTGCCCAAGCTGCGCGCGGCCGCGATCGCCGCGGCCAGCGGGATCACAGCGCACATCGGCGCGACGGCGGTGATCGCGTGAGCGACGTCCTCGCCGCCGAGAGCCGGCTGCTCCCCACCTACGCCCGGCTCGGCGTCACCTTCGTGGCCGGAGAGGGCTCGTGGCTGGAGGACGACGCGGGCCGCCGCTACCTGGATCTGTTCGCGGGCATCGCGGTCGTGGGCCTCGGCCACCGCCACCCTGCGCCGCTCGCCGCGGCGCACGCCCAGCTCGACCGGCTCTGGCACGTGTCGAACCTGTACTCGACCGAGCCGATGCAGGAGCTGGCGCAGAAGCTCTCCGACCGCTTCGGCGGCGCGGACGCCTTCTTCTGCAACTCCGGCGCCGAGGCGATCGAGGCGGCGCTCAAGTGGGCGCGCAAGGCGACGGGTAGGCCCGGCGTCGTCGCGCTCGACGGGTCGTTCCACGGCCGCACGTTCGGGGCGCTGTCGGTGACCGGGCAGCCCGCGAAGCGCGCCGCCTTCGAGCCGCTCGTCCCCGGCGCGGTCGTTCGCGACCCCGGAGACGCTCGCCGACCACGTGGGCGCCGACACCGCGGCGATCCTGCTCGAGCCCGTCCAGGGCGAGGGAGGCGTGCACCCGCTCTCGTCCGAGGTGCTCGCCGAGGCACGCCGGCTGGCGGACGCGCACGGGGCGCTGCTCGTGCTCGACGAGGTGCAGACCGGCGTCGGCCGCAGCGGCGCGTTCTTCGCCTGGCAGCGACTCGGCGTGCGGCCCGACGCCGTGACGCTCGCCAAGGGCCTCGCGAACGGGCTGCCGATCGGCGCGCTGCTCGTGGCCGACGAGGCGCCGACCGGCTTCGAGCCCGGCGACCACGCATCGACCTTCGGCGGCAATCCCGTCGCGAGCGCCGCCGCCTGCGCCGTCGTCGACGCGGTCGACGACGCGCTGCTCGCGCACGTGCGCGCCGTCTCGGAGCGGCTCGCCGCCGGCCTGGCGCGGTTCGGCGCCGTGCGCGGGCTCGGCCTGCTGCTCGCCGTCGAGCTCGACCGCCCGGCGGCGCCGGTGGTCGAGGCGGCGCTCGAGCGCGGGCTCGTGATCGGCAGCGCCGGCACCACCACCCTTCGGCTCACACCACCACTCACCCTCTCGGCCGAGGAGGCCGACGAGGCGATCGACCGACTCGCGGAGGTACTCCAGTGACGACCAAGTTCGAGCGGCAGGGCATGATCCTGCGCCTCGTCCAGCAGCAGCCCCTCTCCACCCAGGCCGACGTGGCCGAGGCCCTGCACGACCACGGCGTCGACGCCGTCCAGGCGACCGTCTCGCGCGACATCTCGCAGCTCGGGCTCGTCAAGGTCCGGAACGCCGAGGGTCGCCTCGTCTACGCGCTACCCGGCGCCTCCGACCTGCGCCGGCTCGACGAGCTGACGACCGCGCTCCGCCGCTGGGCCGGCGGCTTCACGCCGGCAGGCAACCTCTGCGTGATCGCGACCCCGCGCGGCTTCGCGGCGGCGCTCGCGGAGGCGCTCGACGCGGCCGACCTCGCGGAGGTGGCGGGGACGATCGCAGGCGACAACACCGTCTTCGTCGCGGCCCGAGACGGGCTGACCGGCGCCCAGCTCGCCGACGAGCTGCGGGAGCACCTGAATGCCTCTTAGGAGCGTCTCGGAACCGACGGCCGGCGCGATCCTCGGCTCGCTGCCCGTGGGCGAGCGGGTCGGGATCGCCTTCTCGGGCGGCCTCGACACGAGCTGCGCGCTCGCCTGGATGCGCGAGCACGGCGCCGTGCCCTACGCGTTCACGGCCGACCTCGGCCAGCCGGACGAGCCCGACGTGGCCGCGGTGCCGGCGAAGGCGCTCGACTACGGCGCCGAGGACGCGGTGCTCGTCGACTGCAAGGACGCCCTCGCGCGCGAGGGCCTCGCCGCGCTCCGGTGCGGCGCCTTCCACATCCAGACCGCCGGGCGGCGCTACTTCAACTCGACCCCGCTGGGGCGCGCCGTCACCGGGACGATGCTCGTGCGCTCGATGGGGGAGCTCGGCGTGGAGATCTGGGGGGACGGCTCCACCTACAAGGGCAACGACATCGAGCGCTTCTTCCGGTACGGCCTGCTCGTGAACGAGAACCTCCGCATCTACAAGCCCTGGCTCGACGGTGCGTTCGTCGAGGAGCTCGGCGGCCGGCGCGAGATGAGCGAGTGGCTGGCCGAGCGGGGCCTGCCGCAGCCGCACGGCTGGGCCGTCGAGAAGGCGTACTCGACCGACGCGAACATGCTCGGGGCCACGCACGAGGCCAAGGACCTCGAGTTGCTCGAGAGCTCGATGAAGATCGTCGAGCCGATCATGGGCGTCGCCCACTGGGACCCGGAGGTCGAGATCGAGCCCGAGACGGTCACGATCGGCTTCGAGGGCGGGCTGCCGACGACGATCGACGGCGTCGAGCTCACCGACCCCGTGGAGCTGATCCGCACGGCGAACGCGATCGGCGGGCGGCACGGCCTCGGGATGTCGGACCAGATCGAGAACCGCGTGATCGAGGCGAAGAGCCGCGGCATCTACGAGGCGCCCGGGCTCGCCCTCCTGCACGTCGCCTACGAGCGGCTCCTGACCGCGATCCACAACGAGGCGACGCTCGAGCGGTACGCCGAGGAGGGGCGCCGGCTCGGCCGGCTGCTCTACGAGGGCCGCTGGTACGACCTGCCCGCGCTGATGCTGCGCGACGCGCTGCAGCGGTGGGTGGCGGCGCCGGTCGCCGGCGAAGTGGAGCTCGAGCTGCGCCGGGGCGACGACTACACGATCCTCGCCACCCGCGGCGAGGCGCTCACCTACGGCCCGGAGCGCCTCTCGATGGAGCGCAGCGAGACGGCCTTCGGCGCGGCCGACCGCATCGGCCAGCTGAACGTGAAGCTCAACGACATCACGGATGCACGCACGATGCTGGCGCGCCTCGGGTGGACGCTGTGAGCGGAGACCAGGGAGCGACGCTCTGGTCCGGGCGGACCGGCGTGGGCCTCGACCCGCGCGTCGCGGAGTTCCTCCGCGGCGACGACGCCGAGCTGCTCCCGTACGACCTGCAGGCGACGCTCGTCCACGCCCGCCGCCTGCACGCGGCGGGCATCCTCGACGACGCGGAGCTCGCCGAGGCGACCGAGCGGCTCGGCGAGATCGACTCGATCGACCCGGCCGACGAGGACGTGCACTCGGCGATCGAGCGGCAGCTCGGCGAGGTCGGCCGGAAGATCCACGCGGGCCGCTCGCGCAACGACCAGGTCGCGGCCGCCTTCAGGCTCTACGTCGCCGACGCCTGCACCGAGGCCGACCGGGGGCTCGTCGCCCTCGCGCACGCGATCCTCGAGCGCGCCGCGGCCGAGGCGGCGACACCGATGCCCGGCTACACGCATCTCCAGCGCGCCCAGCCGGTGACGCTCGGCCACCACCTGCTCGCGTGGCTCGAGATGCTCGAGCGCGACCGCTCGCGCTTCGGCGTCGCCGCGGCCCAGGCCGCGCCCTCCCCGCTCGGCGCGGCCGCCCTCGCGGGGTCGACGCTGCCGCTGCCGCTGCCGCCCGACGCGCTGCGCAACTCGATCGACGCCGTCTCCGACCGCGACTTCGCCCTCGACTACCTGTACGCCTCGGCGGTGCTGTTCACGCACCTGTCGCGGATCGGCGAGGAGCTCGTGCTCTGGACGACCAGCGAGTTCGGCTTCGCGCGGCTGCCCGAACGGGCCGCGACGGGCTCGTCGATCATGCCGCAGAAGCTGAACCCCGACGTGGCGGAGCTCGCCCGCGGCAAGGCAGGAGCCGCGATCGGGCGCCTGACCGGGCTGCTCGCGACGGTCAAGTCGCTGCCGCTCGCCTACGACCGCGACCTGCAGGAGGACAAGCCGCCCGTCTTCGCCGCGCGCCGCGACGTCGCCGGCGCGCTCGGCGCGCTCGCGGTGCTGGTGGACGGGCTCGAGTTCGACCGCGAGCGCCTCGCCGCCGCGGCCGACGACCCGCTGCTGCGCGCCACCGACGCGGCCGAGGCGCTCGTCGAGCAGGGGCTGCCCTTCCGCGACGCACACGAGCAGGTGGCCGCATCGGTGCGCGACGGGTCGTTCGAGGCGCCGCCTGCCCGGCCGCGGCCCTTCGACGTCGCGTCGGCGGTCGCCGCGGCGCGGGAGCGCTGGTCGTGACGGCGCCGCTCGCGCTGTCGCTCACCGGACGCGACCTGCTCCGCGTCGCGGATCTGGCCCCCGCCGAGGCGACGGCGATCCTCGACCGGGCGGTGGAGCTGCGCGAGGAGCCGAAGCAGCCGCTTCTGCCGGGAGCGACGCTCGGCCTGTACTTCTCGAAGCACTCCACGCGCACGCGCATCTCCTTCACGGCCGGGATGGCTCAGCTGGGCGGCGCGGCCGTCGCGCTCGCCCCGGAGGAGCTGCAGCTCTCACGGGGCGAGTCGCTGCCCGACACCGCGCGCGCGCTCTCGGGCTACCTCGACGCGCTCGCCGTCCGCACCCACGCCCACTCCGAGCTCGAGGAGTGGGCACGCTGGGCGTCGATCCCCGTGATCAACGCGCTGACGGCCGAGGAGCACCCCTGCCAGGCACTCGCGGACGCCCTGACGATCCGCGACCGTCTGGGCGGCCTCGACGGCGCCCGGGTCGCCTGGGTCGGCGACGGCTCGAACGTCCTCACCTCGCTCGCCGAGCTGGGCAGGCTGCTCGGGTACGAGGTCGTCGCGGCCTGTCCGCCGGGCTACGAGAGCAGCAGCCTGCGCGAGACGCTGCACGACCCGCGGGAGGCCGTCGCCGGGGCCGACGTGGTGGTGACGGACACGTGGATCAGCATGGGCCAGGAGGACGAGCGCCACCGCCGTCTCGCCGACCTCGAGCCCTACCGCCTCGACGAGGCGCTGCTCGCGCTCGCGGCCCCCGACGCCTTCGTCCTGCACTGCCTGCCGGCACATCCCGGCGAGGAGATCACGGCGGACGTCCTCTACGGCGCGCGGTCGGCGGTCTGGCAGGAGGCCGAGAACCGGCTGCACGTCCAGAAGGCGCTGCTCGCGCTGCTGCTCGGCGTTTGACCGCCGGGACGCGGGAAACCCTGCAGGGACGAGCGCCGGGCACGGCGCCTGCGAGGACGCCACGGCGTCCAAACTCGACGGGGGGCGCAGAGCTCGCCCTGCCCGGCGCTCAACCCGCCGCTCCCGGCGCTCCCGTGTCGCGCCTGCGGCGGTAGGCACGCGTCTTCGAGCGGTTCCCGCAGAGCTGCATCGAGCACCACGTGGCCGAGCGATTCGGCGAGTAGTCGTAGAAGGCCCAGCGGCAGTTGCGGCAGCCCTTCAGCCGCACCCAGGTGCCGTCGAGCATCGCGCGCAGAGCGGTCGCGACGACCCGGTCGAGCGCGTCCTCCTCGCCCGCGATCGCGAGGCCGCCCCGCTGGTCGAGCTCGAGCCGCAGGCGGGCCGCCGCCGCATTGAGCGTCTCGAGCTCGTGCGGGTCGAGGTCGCGCCCGTTGTTCGCGAGCACGAGCGCCCGCAGCGCCTCCCGCAGAGACCGCGCCCGCGGGGCCGCATGCGCGATCTCGTGCTCGTCGAGCCAGTCGTCGAGCCAGTCGGCATCATGCTCGAGATCGGCGGTGTTCACGAACCGCTGCACGGCCGCGAGCGGCGGTGGTGCGGCCTTCGGGACGTCGTATCTCGGGCTCACGTTAGTGGTCGCATCCGCAAGTACGGTTGAGTGTCCCGGCGGCTGCAAACCTTCGCATGCCTGCGTCCTCGGTCGCATCGGTAGGTCGACTACCGAAGCTCCCTGTGTCCTTGGCCTGCTTTGGTTTTCGCTCGCCGGATCACGAACGAACTTACGGACACGACCACTAGCCCTGACACCAGTAGAGTGCGACTACTGGTGTCTGGGTCGCTCCGTCGCCTCGCCTTCCCGGTCCGGCTCGCCGCAGCCCACCTCGCGGCCGGGCGCGAACGGCTCCTGCTCGTCGCGTTCGGCGTCGTCAGCGGGGCCGCGGTGCTCGCGGCGGTGCTCGCGGGCAGGCTCGTGATGCAGGACCGCGCCCTCGCGCAGGCGACCGCGCGGCTCGCACCGGGCGACCGGCAGGTGCAGGTGACCTGGTACGGCGCAAGCGACGCGTTCGGCCGGCTCGACCGCTTCGTGGCGCCGAAGGTCCGCGCGGTGACCGGCCGCGCCGCCCGCGACCGCGATGCTCTTCCGCGAGTCGTCGATCCAGGGCCGGCTCGTCAACGTACGCGCCGCCGACGATCTCGGCCGCTGGGTGACGCTCGAGAGCGGCCGCCTGCCGGCGCGCTGCGTGCCGGCGCACTGCGAGGTGCTGCGACTCGAGGGCTCCGGCCCGATCCCGTCGACTCCGTACCTGCGACTGATCGAGGTCGGCCGCGCGAAGCTGAAGCCGGACGCGCCGTTCGCGCCGTTCGTGCTGCCGGCGCCGCACACCGAGCAGGTCGCCCGCGCCGTTCGCTACCACACGCCGCAGCCCTCGCCGGTCGTGATCGCGAACGGCGTCGCGGGGCTCTCCCGGACGAAGGAGCTCGAGACGTTCTACCGTGCCTATGCCTGGTTCCAGCCGGTGAGCGCGGGGGACGTCCATCCCTGGTCGCTCGACGCGTTCGCGGCCCGGGTGCGGCATCTGACCGCGCAGCTCGCGACGGACGGCGAGGACAGCTTCCAGGTGAGCTCACCGACGGACGCCCTGACGACGACCGTCGCCGACGCGCACGTCGCCTCCCGCCGGCTGCTGCTGCTGGGGGGCGAGGGAGGAGCGTTGCTGCTCGCCTTCACGATCCTGACCGCGTCGGCGCTGCGCCGCGACGTCGCCGCTGCACGACGCCGGCTGACGTGGTTCGGGGCACGCCGGTTCCAGGTGGAGCTGCACACGCTCGTCGAGGCGCTCGTGCCCGCCGCGACCGGCACGCTGGCCGGGTTCGCGGTCGGCGGCGGCGTCGCCGCCCTCGTCGCGAGCCGGGCGGGCTCGCCCGCCGGGGCTGTCGATCGCGTCACGCCGTGCTCTCGACGGCGGCCTCGCGACCGCTGCCGCGACCGCAGCGGTCGCCGCCCTGCTCCTCTATGTCACCGTCCGCGCGCCGGAGGTGCAGCTCGGGCGCCTCGCGGTCACGCCGCTCGACGTCGCGGCGGCCGGGGCGCTGGCGGTCGTCCTGATCGGCTGGGCACGCGGGTCGGTCGACGCGTCGGCACTCGCCGGCGGCGGCGGGACGAGCACGTTCGTGCTGCTCGTTCCCGCACTGATCGTCTTCGTCGCCGCGGTCGTGGCGGCACGCGTGCTGGCGCCGGCGCTGCGGACGCTCGGCCGCGCGGGCCGGCGCGGGCCGATCTCGCTGCGGCTCGCGGCGGCGTCGCTGGCGCGAAGCCCGGGCCACGCCGCCGTCGCCGCCACGTTCCTCGTCGCGAGTCTCGGCCTCGCGCTCTTCGCCGTCGCGTACCGCTCGACGCTGCAGGCGGGCCAGCTCGACGAGGCGCGCTTCGCCGTCCCGGCGCGCTACGTGCTCTCGGAGGACCTCGCGCAGCTCGTCCCCGTGCTGCACGGAGCCGGGCAGAAGCTCGCCGCCGTCCACCCGCGTCGTGCGCCTCTCGGGGAACGTTCCGGCCGGCGCGACCTTCGGCTTCCTCGCGCTGCCCGCGCAGGCGCTCCCGCGCGTCGAGGGCTGGCGCTCCGACTTCGCGACCGGCTCACGCGAGACGCTCGCCCGGCGGCTCGCGCCGCGGCGCGTGACGCTCCGCACGCAGCCGCTGCCCGCGGGCCGTCGCTTCACGCTGCCCGTCTCGGCGAGCGGCGACGACGTCGGAGTCCGCGCGTTCTTCCGCTCTCCGCTCGGCGACATCGCGGCGGTCGACCTCGGGCGCACGGACGGCGCGCGGCGCGTCCTCCTGCACGGCCGCGTCCCGTTCCGGAACGCCTCCCTCGACCGGCTCGAGCTCGACATCCTGAACAACGGCCGGATCACCGCGAACGCGGGCACCGGCATCCAGCCGAGCGCCCGGGGCGTGCTCCACCTCGGCAGCCCCGCGGTCGACGGGAAGCCGGTTCGCTCGGCGTTCGCGGGCTTCGTCGGAACGGGGGGCGTGAGCGGCGACCGGGCGGCGCTCGGCTACCTGCTGACACCGGACCGCATCGGCGTCTTCCGTCCCCGGCAGCCGACCGACGGCGTGCCGCTGCCGGTGCTCGCGACCCCCGCGGTCGCCGCGGCCGCCGGCCCGCACGGCGTCGTGCCGCTGCTCGTGGAGGGCGAGCCGGTCAGCGGGCGCATCGTCGGCGTCGTGCAGCGGTTTCCCGTCGATCGCGGGCGAGGCCGTCGTCGCCGACCTCGACCAGGCGGCGACGCGACTCGACACCGCCTCGCCCGGGCTCGGCACGACCGACGAGCTGTGGGTCGACAGCCCGACGAGGCCCGTCGCGCCGGCGCTCACGGTCACCTCCCAGTCCGAGGTGCTGGCCCGCCTGCGCGCCGATCCGCTCGCCCGCGGCTCGCTGCTCACGCTCGCCGGTACAGCTGCTGTCGCGCTGCTGCTGGCTCTGCTCGGGATCGTCCTGTCGGTGGTCGCCGACGTGCGCGACGACCGGGGCGAGCTCTTCGACCTGGAGGCGCAGGGCGCTGCGCCGCGGACGATCCGCACCCACCTCCGTCTGCGCGCGCTGTTCGTCGCCGCCTTCGGCCTCGCGGGCGGTGTCGCGCTGGGGGCGATCCTCTCGACGCTCGTGATCTCGCTCGTCCAGGTGACCGCGGGAGCGGCCGAGCCCGAGCCACCGCTCCGGCTCCAGCTCGACCTGCCCCTGCTCGCGCTCGCGACACTCGCCTACGTCGCGGCGGCGATGCTGCTCGTCGGCATCGCGACCGCGATGCGCGGCCGCGCCCCGGCCCGAGCCGCCGAGGCCGCGACATGACGACGGCGATCGAGCTGCGCGACGTCTTCCGGGTCCACTCGACCCCGGAAGGCGACGCCGCCGCGCTACAGGGGCTCTCGCTGCGGGTCGGCGACGGCGAGGTCGTGACCGTGCTCGGCCCGAGCGGCTCGGGGAAGTCGACGCTGCTGCGGCTGGTGGCCGGGCTCGAGCGGCCGTCCGCCGGCGCGGTGCGCGTGTACGGCGAGGACGTGGGCAAGCTGCCGTCGCGGCGCCTCGCCCGGTATCGCTCGACGCAGCTCGGGTACGCCGACCAGCACTACGGCCGCGCGCTCTCGGCCGAGCTGCCCGCCCGTCAGCTCGTCTCGGTGCAGCTCGGTCTGCGTGGGGCGACGCGGCGCGAGCGGCTCGCCCGCGCCGACGAGCTGCTGGAGCGGGTCGGTCTCGCCGCCCTCCGCGACCGCCGGCCCGCCGAGCTCTCCGGCGGCGAGCGGCAGCGGGTCGCGCTCTGCGCCGCCCTCGCCCACCGGCCGCGCGTCTTCCTGGCCGACGAGCCGACCGGCGAGCTCGACGGCGAGACGGCCGACCAGGTCTACGCGATGCTCGCCGAGCTCGTCCGCGAGCACCGGTGCACGACGCTCGTCGTGAGCCACGACCCCTCCTCGGCCCGGATCGCCGATCGGATCGTGCGGATCCGCGACGGACGCGTCTCGGAGGAGTGGGCGCGCACCGACGAGCCGGTGGGGACGATCGTGGTGGGCCGCGGCGGCTGGCTCCGGCTGCCCGAGGAGCTGCTCCTACGGGCGGGGATCGGGGAGCGCGCGAGCGCGCGGCTCGACGACGGCCGGATCGTGGTCGAGCCCGCCGGCGAGCCCACCGCCCCCTCGGCGCAGCCGGTGGCACTACCGGACGCGGGGGCGGCCGGCGACCTGGTGGCCTCGGCGCGCGGGCTCACCCGCCGCTTCGGCACGCAGACGGTCTTCGACGGGCTCGACTTCGACTGCAGCGGCGGCCGCCTGCACGCCCTCACGGGCCCGTCCGGGTCCGGCAAGACGACGCTGCTGCACCTCCTGGCAGGGCTCGAGCTGCCCGACGGCGGCTCGATCGCGATCGACGGCGCCGACCTGACCTCGCTCGACCGGGCGGACCGGGCGGCGCTGCGGCGCGCGCGGATCGCCTACGTCGGTCAGCAGGCGGGCCTCGTGCCGCACCTCTCGGCGCTCGAGAACGTCGAGCTCGTCCTCGCGCTGCGCGGGATCGAGGGAGGCCGGCACGCGGCGCACGCGGCGCTCGACTCGGTCGGGCTGGCCGAGCGCGCGACGCAGCGCGTGGCGCGGCTCTCGCAGGGCGAGCGCGCGCGCGTTGCGATCGCCCGGGCGGTCGTCGTGCGGCCGGCGCTGCTGCTGGCGGACGAGCCGACCTCCCGCCTGGACGGCGCCAACGCGATCGCCGTCGCCATCCTGCTTCGCCGGCTCGCCCGCGAGACGGGGGCGGCCGTCGTCTGCGCGACCCACGACCCGCTGGTGATCGAGCAGGCCGACGAGGAGACCGCACTGTCGGCTCTCACCCGTTCGGGGGACGGCTGATCCCCCGGTCGCGCCGATCCTTCCTCTGCGGTGGGATCCGTCGACCTGCGCCAGTCAACGATCTTCTCGCGGCTCCGTGGGCTGCTCGAGGTGACGCGGCTCGTGCGGACCGGCGAGGAGCTGCCCGCGCTGCTCGCGGCGATCGCACGCACGATCTCCGACTCGCTCGCCTACCGGACGGTGGTCGTCAACCTGCATCGCCGCGAGTGGAACGACTACGTCGTCACCACGGTCTACGGCAGCGACGAGGCCAGGGAGGCGCTGCTCGGCCAGGTGCGCGAGGTCTCCGACTGGGACCCGCTGCTCGACCAGCGCTTCCTGCAGCGCGGCGCGTACCTCGTGCGGGCCGGCGAGTTCGACTGGGCCGAATACGAGTCGACCACCTACATCCCCGACATCTCGATCTCGGACGACCCCTCCGCCTGGCATCCGGACGACGCGCTCTTCGTGCCGTTGCGGGCCTCCGACGGGTCGCTCCTGGGCGTCCTCTCGGTCGACGAGCCGCTCTCCGGCCGCCGGCCGACCGGCGACGAGATCGACGTGCTCGTCGCCGTCTCGGAGCACGCCGCGATCGCGATCCAGTCGGCGCAGGAGGCGGCGCGCGCGAAGGCGAACCGCGAGGCGCTGGAACGCCTGCTCGAGGTCTCGACGCACCTGAACGAGTCGAACGACACGTTGACGCTCCTGGAGCGCGTCTGTGCCGCGATCTCCGAGGCGCTCGGCTTCGAGAAGGTCGCCGTCCAGTTGCTCGGCGACGACGGCTGCCACCACACCGCCTCGTCGACCGGCTTCCGCGAGGGCGAGAACGTGGGCGTCGCGATGCGCGCCGACGAGCTGCAGCGGCTGCTCGTCCCCGAGTTCGACATCGCGGGCTGCTACCTCCTGCCGCACGACGAGGCGCGTGCCCGTCTCCCCGACCGGCCCTCCGGCTACCGCTCGCAGGCGGACGGGCGTGGCCCGTACGCCTGGCAGAACCACTGGCTGTTCGTGCCGCTGCACGACCGGCGCGGGCGCCGCATCGGCTACATCTGGGCCGACGACCCCGTCGACCGGCTGCGGCCCGAGGCCGAGCGCCTGCAGATCCTGAGGGCCTTCGCGAACCAGGCGACGACCGCGCTCGAGCAGGCGTCGCAGTTCGAGGAGATCCAGAACGCCTACGAGCACCACCGTGCCCTGATCGACGGCTCGCCGACGGCGATCGTCGACTTCGACCTGGAGGGTCGCGTCCGCTCCTGGAACGCCGCGGCGGCCGAGATCTTCGGCTTCACCCCGGAGGAGGCGATCGGCCGGGTCAGCCCGATCGTGCCCGAGCACGAGCTCGACTTCTTCCTCGACAACCTCCGCAGGATCGCCCAGGGAGAGACGATCCGCGACCTCGACCTGCGCCGCCTGCACAAGGACGGCACGTTGATCGACGTCAGCACCTCGGCCGCGCCGATCCAGCGACGCCCACGGCCAGGTCGTCGGGGTGATCTCGTCGATGATCGACGTGACTGCGCGCAAGCGCTCCGAGCGGGCGCTGGCCGCGAGCGAGGGGCGCAAGGAGGCGATCCTCCGCGCCTCGCTCGACGCGGTCGTGATCGTCGACCACGAAGGCCTCGTCACCGAGGTCAACCCGGCTGCCGAGGAGACGTTCGGCTGGACGCGCGGCGACGTCGTGCAGAAGCCCTTCCTGGAGCTCGTCGTGACCCCCGAGCATCGCGCCGACCTGGCCGGCGTGCTGGCGAGCGGCACGGGGCCGCTGATCGGGACGCGGCTCGAGATCACGGCTCTGCGGTCCGACCACCGCTCGTTCCCGGCCGAGATCGCGATCACCCGGGTCGACGTTCCCGGGCCGCTGCTGTTCGCGGTGTCGCTGCGGGACGTGACGAAGCGTCACGAGCGCGACGAGCGCCTGCGGGAGGCCGAGGCGTCGTACCGCACTCTCGTCGAGCAACTGCCGCTCGCGACCTACATCAACTCCACGGGCATGCCCGTGCGGACCACCTACATGAGCCCGCAGATCGAGGCGATGCTCGGCTACCCCGTCTCGAGCTGGCTCGAGCCCGACTTCTTCCTCAGCGTCCTCCACGCCGAGGACCGGGAGCGTGTGGCCGCCGAGGTGCAGCGGACGCACAAGACGGGCGAGGACTTCCGCATGGAGTACCGGTTGATCGCGGCCGACGGGCGGATCGTCTGGGTGCTCGACGAGACGGTCGCGGTGCGCGACGACGACTACCGGCCGATCCTGCTGCAGGGCTTCCTGATCGACGTCAGCGACCGCCGCAGCGACGACCAGCCCGCATCGCTGCACGCCGTCGCGGTCGACCAGGCCTGAACGCGCCGCAGCCCGCTCTACGCGGCCATGCGGTCGCGCCAGGTCGACCAGCCGCCCTCGAAGGACCGCACGGAGCCCCCGCCCACCTCGAGCACGCGGTCGGCGATCCGGTCGAGGAAGTACCGGTCGTGCGAGACGAAGATCGCGGTGCCGTCGTAGCGCTCGAGCGCCTCCTCGAGCATCTCGACGGAGTCGATGTCGAGGTGGTTCGTGGGCTCGTCGAGCAGCAGGCAGTTGGCGCCGGCGAGCATCAGGAGCAACAGCTGCAGCCGCGTCCACTCGCCGCCCGAGAGCGTGCTCAGTGGGCGCCGCACCTGCTCGTAGGCGAACAGGAACTTCATCAGGCGCGAGACGGCTTCGCCCTCGGAGATCGGGGCGACGCGCCGGACGAGGTCGAGCGGCGTCGCGTCCGGATCGTCGGGCCGGCGATCCTGGGCGAGCCGGCCGAACCGGATCGACGGCCCGGCCTTGCGCTCGCCCGCGGTCGCCGCGAGCTCGCCCGCGAGCAGCCGCAGCAGCACCGACTTGCCGGCGCCGTTCTCGCCGACCACGCCCACCCGCTCGCCCCGCAGCACCGTCAGGTCGACGCCCGCGAGCACCTGCCTGCCGCCGAGCTCGACCGTCGCGTCCTGCAGCTCCACGACGCGTTCGCCGCCGCGCGCGTGCGGCCGCAGGTCGAGGGCGATCTTCCGCCGCTCGAGCACCGGGCGATCGACCTTCTCCATGCGGTCGATCTGGCGCTGTTTGTTCCGCGCCTGCTTGATGTGCCGTTCGTCGGCGACGCGGCGCGCCCAGTCCTCGAAGCGGCGGATCGCCTCCTCGAGTCGCGCGATCTCCTTCTGCTGGGTGACGTAGAGCTGCTGCTGGCGCTGCAGCTCGAGCTCGCGGGCGACGGTGTAGGCCGAGTAGTTCCCCGTGCCAGATGCGCAGCGACCCGCCCGCGAGCTCGCCGATCCTCGAGACCGTCTCGTCCAGGAGGTAGCGGTCGTGCGAGACGGTGACGACCGCTCCGTCGAAGGCGCCGATCAGCTGCTCGAGCTGCTCGCGCGCCTCCACGTCGAGGTGCGCCTCGGGCTCGTCGAGCAACAGGACGTCGGGGTCGCGCAGCAGGCACGCGGCGAGCCCGACGAGCTTCCGGCGGCCGCCCGAGAGGACGCCGCGTCGCCTTCCCGACGCTCGTCGCCGCGCGAGCCCGACCTCGGCGAGCAGCGCGCGCGCCCGACCCGCGAAGCCGGGCCCGCCGGCGGCAGTCCAGCGCTCGAGCACCTCCTCCTGCCGCCGCAGCAGCCGCGCCATGCGGTCGAGGTCGGCGCCCACCTCCCCGAGCGACCGCTCGACCACGGCCAGTTCGCGCTCGAGCTCGTGTAGGTCGGGGCGGGCGGCATGCAGGGTCTCCTCGGCCGTCCGCGCGTCGCCTTCGGGCTGCTGCGGCAGGTAGGCGAGCACGAGGCCACGACGGGTCGTGATCTCGCCCGCGTCGGGGTGCTCGGCGCCCGCGAGGATGCGCAGGAGCGTCGACTTGCCGCCGCCGTTCGGCCCGATCACCCCCAGCCGCGCGCCGGCCTCGACATCGAGGTCGAGCCCGGCCAGGATCTCACGCGAGCCGAAGCTCTTGCCGATGCCACGCGCCTGCAACAGGGACATGGCGCGTCACGGTATCGGGCGCGTGGACTCAGAGGAAGAACTGGCGCCAGGCGGTCCACCAGTCGTCCGCCCGCGAGGTGATCTGGCGAGAGCCCGTCACCTCCACGCCTGAACGGAACCGGTAGCGCTCGACGAGGTCGGAGGTGTTGAAGTCGACCACGATCTCCGCCGGGGAGCCCGGATCGTAGGGCCGCACGGCCGACAGGTCGGCGAGCGCGCGGCGCGCACCGTCCTCGATCAGCTCGCGCGCCTTCGGGCCGGGAACCTGGCGCGCGCTGAACCGGCCGAGCCCCTGCTTGACGGCGACCGTCGTCAGCCCCTCGCCGAGCAGCTCGCGCCCCTCGCGACACGCGGCCGCGTCGCCCGTGACGAGCACCACCGGGCAGCCCCAGGTGCCGCAGAGGGCGGCGTTGATCCCCGACTCGCCGACCTCGACGCCGTTGAAGCGGAGCCGCCACCACGACGAGCCGCTGACGGTGTGGGCGAGCACCCCGTCGGGCGTCCCCGCCATCGCGTGCATCCCGACGAAGAGGGCCGCGTCGACTCCTGCCTCGAGGAACGCGGTGTACTCGGTCCACTCGTTCTGCACCACGTACTCGCAGCCGGGATCGAGCTCCTCGGGGATCAGCGAGTTGAAGTCCCAACCTTCCCCGGCTCCGTGGCAGTCCATGACGACGATCTCGGTCGCCCCCGCCGCCCGGGCGCCGCGCACCGCCGCGTTGATCTCGCCGGTGTAGAGGCGGCGGCCCTCCTCGTACATCGCGTGGCCGCCCGTCACCTGCTGCCACCGCACGATCCCGGCGACGCCCTCCATGTCGGAGACGATGAAGACCTTCATCGCGGCAACGATACGGCCCCGACGACCTCGCCGCGGCTGTTGCGCACCGGCGTCTCCGCGAACTCCTCGATGCCGAGCACGGCGCCGACGGCGGCGCGGAGCGCGCGGTGGCCGCCGTCCTCCACCTTGAGCGCGAGCCCGCGGCCGTCCTCGTGGGCGGCGCAGAAGATGCCCTCCGCGCCGCCCTTCGCGATCCAGCCGTCGCGGAGGCGCATCAGGTCGGTGTCGACGGCGTCGCTCGACCCGCCGACCAGCTCCGGCCGCGCCCGCATCGCGCTGCGGATGCGCTCGGGCGCGCGCCCGAGCAGGGCGGCGGCGTCCTGCAGCCTGGTCGCGAAGGTGGGGACGCCGCAGCCGTCGATCGCGACGCCCGGGGCCGCCCAGGAGCTCGGCGATCCGCCGCTGCAGCGGATGCGATGGGTCGCGGTAGGGATGGAGCGGCCAGCCGTGCGCGCGGCAGGCCGCGAGCATCCCCGCGTGCTTCCCGGAGCAGTTGTGGCCGAGCTTGCCGTCGGGCCGACCCTCCTGGAGCCCGTGCTCCAGGTCGTCGGCCCCGGCCCCGGCGCGGGCGAGCACCTTGCGCACCGCTGCGAGCTGCGCCGGCTCGGCGCGGTGGGAGGCGCAGGCGATCGCGATCTCGTCGTCGTCGAGGTCGTCGTACCCCTCGACGAACGGGATTGCCTGCAGCGGCTTCGCCGAGGAGCGGAGGAGACAGGTGAGCAGCGGGTCGCCGTGGCTCTCGCCCCAGGTGGTCGCGACGTGCACCCGGTGGGTCGACTCGACGACGCCCCCGCGCCGCACGGTTACCCTGATCGCGTCCACCGACGTTGGAGCCTACGTTGCCGGAACTGCCCGAGGTCGAAGCGTGGCGCCGTCAGCTCGACCCGCTCGTCGGGCGAGCTCCGATCGAGCTGGCCGGACCCGCGCACATCGCGACGCTGAAGACGTTCGACCCGCCGCTCGGGTCGCTCACCGGGCTCCGCCTGGGCGGCGTCGAGCGGCGGGCGAAGCGGTTCCTGCTGCCGGCCGGCGACGAGCTGGTGCTGATGGTGCACCTGATGAGCGCGGGCCGGCTGCGCTACGTGGCGCCGGGCGAGCAGGGCGCGAAGGCACCGGTGTTCCGGCTCGGCTTCGCCGACGGTGGCGAGCTGCAGCTCACCGAGGCAGGGAAGAAGAAGCGAGCCGGGGTGTGGCTGTTGCGGCGCGACGCCGTGGCGGCCGAGCTCGCGCACCTCGGGCCCGAGGCGAACGCGGTCGAGCCGGCCGACGTCGCCCGGATCCTCGCCTCGGACTCGCGGCGCCTGCACTCGCTGCTCCGCGACCAGCGGCTGATCGCCGGCATCGGGCGGGCCTGGGCGAACGAGATCCTCTGGGCGGCGCGGCTCTCGCCGTATGCGCTCTCGACGCAACTCGCGGACGACGAGGTCGAGCGGCTCGCCCACGCGATCCGCGAGGAGCTGGACCGCGGCCTCGAGCTGCGGCTGGCGGGCGCGAAGGACGACCGCGTCTATCGGGTGCACAACGGGCTCGGCCGTCCGTGCGAGCGCTGCGCGACTCCGCTCGCCCGCGTCGACTTCGAGGAGCACACGATCTACTACTGCCCGCACTGCCAGACAGGGGGGCGCGTGCTGAAGGATCGCCGGCTGTCGAGGCTCCTCAAGTGAGGCTCGTCGTGCCGCTGCTCGTCGCCGCCGTGCTCGCAGTAGCGTGCGGCTCGAAGAAGCCCGACCTGTACGCGCGCGCCAACGTCCAGATCCTGAACACGATCCCGGTCTACCCGGGCGCATCGGCCGGGAAGATCACGACCAGCGGCAGCTCGAACACGGAGTTCGGCGCCCGCGACCTGCGACTCCCCGCCGCCGCCACCGCGAACGGCGTGATCGCCTGGTACGAGCAGAAGCTCCCGGCGCGGGGCTGGACGTTCACCGGCAAGAGCTTCGGCACCCTGCGCGCGGTGCGTGGCCATCAGACGCTCTCGGTCGGAGTCCGCGGCCGCACGCTCGAGCTGATCGCGAACAGCCGGGGCGCCTGAGGTGCTCCACAGCGGTGGTTCCGTCCTGGCAGCTCGCTAGGTTCTTCCCCGTGATCCGGACGCAACCCCACTCCGGCGGCTGGCTCGAGGTGGTCTGCGGGCCGATGTTCAGCGGCAAGAGCGAGGAGCTCATCCGCCGGCTGCGCCGCGCCGAGATCGCGGGCCAGCGGGCGCTGATCGTGAAGCCGCTGATCGACGACCGGTACGACGTGGGACACGTGGTCTCGCATGCAGGGGCGAAGATGCGGGCCGTGACCGCGTCGACGAGCGACGAGGTGCGCAGGCTCGCGTCGGACTACGACGCGGTCGGGATCGACGAGGTGCAGTTCTTCGACGACGACATCGTGGACGCGATCGACGCACTCGTCGCGGGTGGTGCGCGGGTGGTCGCGGCCGGGCTCGCGCAGGACTTCCGTGGGCTGCCGTTCGGGGCGATGCCGACGCTGCTCTGCGTCGCGGAGTTCGTCGACAAGCTGGAGGCGGTCTGCCACCGCTGCGGCGGTCCGGCGACGATGACCCAGCGGCTCGTCGACGGCGAGCCGGCGCCGTTCGGCGGCGAGACGATCCAGGTCGGTGCGCTCGACTCCTACGAGGCGCGCTGCCGGGCGTGCCATTCCGCCGGCCACGCGCTCGCGGGCGCAGCGGGCGCGTCCACCGCGCGCGCAGCCGGCTGAGAGTGCCGCGAGGCGATCCCTGCGTTCAGGTGACGGGACGGGCGCGCCCCGGTTCGAACTGGTGTCAGACACCTTTAAGTGTCTGACACGACAAAGGTGTCTGACACCGTTTCGAACTGCCGCGCGCGGATGGGACGGAGGGCCTGTCGACGGCCGCCGACGGCCGCCTTCCAGGGAGCGGCCGGAACGGAGAGGATCCCGGCGGTAGCATCGGCTCGTGTCCGCCGCGGCCGGTAGCGCTTCGACCCTCCCGTTCTCCTGGTACTCCGACGAGGACGCGCTGCGGCGCGAGCGGGCCGCGATCTTCGCGCGCAGCTGGCAGTACGCCGGCCGCGCCGAGCAGGTCGCCGCGCCCGGCTCGTTCCTCGCGACCGACGCCGGCGGCGTGCCGATCCTCGTCACGCGCGACCGCGAGGGGGCGCTGCACGCGTTCCTGAACGTCTGCCGCCACCGCGGGGCGGTCCTGACCGACGGCTGCGGCACGCGCGCGACGATCCAGTGCCACTACCACGCGTGGACCTACGAGCTCGACGGCTCCCTGCGCGCCGCGCCACGTTCCGAGCGGGAGCCGGGCTTCGACCTCGCCGACTGGTCGCTGCTGCCGGCGAGCGTCGATACCTGGGGCCCGTTCCTGTTCGTGAACCCGGATCCGGCCGCGGAGCCGCTCCGCGACCACCTCGGCGACCTGCCGGAGATCCTCGCCCGCGACCTCGACCTGGAGGGGCTCGTCTTCCACTCACGCGTCGAGTTCGGCTCGGACGCGAACTGGAAGATCGTCGTCGAGAACTTCCTCGAGTGCTACCACTGCCCCACCGCCCACCCCGCGTTCAGCGAGGAGGTCGACGTGCACCCGGACCACTACCTGCTCGAGGCGCATCCGACGTTCAGCGCGCAGTTCGCGACCGCGAAGCGGACGGGCGAGCGAGGGCAGTTCCACCTGCTTTACCCGAACACAGGCATCAACGTGTTTCCCGGTCCTCCGAACCTCTCGATCGGGCCGATCATGCCGCGCGGGAGCGGCCGCACCGAGCGCTACCTCGACTACTTCTTCGCACCCGACGTCGGCGAGGAGTGGCTGCGCGAGTTCTTCGCGTTCGACGACCAGGTGGGCCGGGAGGACCGGGTGCTCGTCGAGTCGGTGCATCGCGGGATGGCGTCCGGCGTGCTCGACCACGGCCGGCTCCTGCTCTCGTCGGAGCCGCTGCTCGCCGCATTCCAGCAATGGCTAGGCGCGCGGCTTCCATCGTCCTAAGATTGTTCTTCCCCCCGCCCGAGACAACAGGAGGACTACTTGTGAAGCGTTCTATCGCTCTCGTCGCGGTCGCGGCGCTGGCGGTCACCCTCGCGGCCGTCGCGGCCGCGGGCAGCGCCCCGACCATGAAGCAGGGCACGCTGGTCGTCGCCTTCGGCGACTCCGCGGTGAACTTCGCCGCCGGCACGGTGCACGGCTCGACGTACGTCAATCCCAAGGGCTACGAGGTCGACCTGTCGAAGGCGATCGCGAAGAACCTCCACCTGAAGACCCAGTTCGTCTACTCCCCGTGGGCCAAGCTGTTCGCCCCCGGCCACAAGAGCTTCGACATCTCCTTCCAGGAGGCGACGATCACCGCCCCCCGCAAGAAGTCGGTCGACTTCACGTCGTCCTACTTCAACGCGAACCAGGGCGTGCTGCTGTCCAAGCACGCCAAGGTGCCCCACTCCATCGCCGACCTGAAGAGCCTGCAGACGTGCGCGCAGACCGACACCACCGGCCTGACGTGGATCCAGCAGAAGCTGCATCCGTCGAAGAAGGAGCTCGTCTACCAGTCGACCTCGGCGGCGTTCCTCGCCGTGCAGGTCGGCCGTTGCGACGCGCTGGTCCTCGACACGCCGATCGTCGCGTCCGAGAAGAAGGCCCATCCGAAGTCGTACGGGATCGTCGGCGGCCAGATCGTCACGCACGAGCAGTACGGCGCGGTGCTCGCGAAGCACTCCAAGCTGACGCCGCTCGTGAACGCCCAGATCAAGAAGCTGTGGCGGAACGGGACGATCGCGAAGCTCCAGAAGAAGTGGTTCAACATCGACTTCTCGAAGATCCCGACCCTGAAGTAGATCGGCTCGACGGATGCACGAGGTTCTGCAGAAGTTCTTCTCGCCGCACGCCTTCCGGGTGGCGTTGCCCGACGTGTGGCAGGGCTTCCAGCTGAACCTCGAGCTGATGGTGGTCGCGGAGATCCTCGTGCTCGTGCTGGCACTCGCGATCGCCGTCGTCCGTGGTCTGCCGGGGCGCGGAGCAGCGCCGTTCCGCGCCCTGGCGATCGCCTACACCGACATCTTCCGCGGCACCCCGCTGATCCTGGTCGCGTTCCTCGTCGGCTTCGGCTTTCCCGGGCTGAACATCCGCGGTCTCAGCACGCTCTCGAACTTCCAGTACGGCGTGATCGCCCTCACGCTCGTCTACACCGCATACGTGACCGAGGTGTACCGGGCGGGGATCGAGTCCGTGCATCCCTCCCAGCGGATGGCCGCCCGCTCGCTTGGGCTCTCCTACTGGCAGGCGATGCGCTACGTCGTCATTCCGCAAGCGGTGCGCCGGGTGATCCCGCCGCTGCTGAATGACTTCGTCGGGCTGCAGAAGGACACTGCGCTCGTGACGGTGATCGGCGTCGCAGAAGCGGCGCAGCAGGCCCAGCAGTTCTCGCAGAACAACTACAACTTCACGTCCTACCTCGTCGCGGCGGTCTTCTTCATCCTCCTGACGATCCCGCTCGCGCGGTTCACCGATCACCTGATCGCCCAGCGCGAGCGGCGTGAGCGGGCGCTCGCCACCTAGGCGCATGGCGTTCGTCGAGGTCCGAAACGTTTCCAAGTCGTTCGGCGACAACGTCGTGCTGCACGACGTCGACCTGACGGTCGACGAGCACAACGTCGTGTGCCTGATCGGCGCATCCGGGTCGGGCAAGTCGACGCTCCTCCGGTGCCTCAACCTGCTCGAGCGCGTCGACCAGGGCGAGATCCACGTCGACGGCCAGGTGATCACGAACGGCCACGTCGACGTGAACGAGCTGCGGCGGAAGATCGGGATCGTGTTCCAGGCCTACAACCTGTTCCCGCACATGACCGTGCTCGAGAACGTCGTGCTGGCGCCGACGAAGGTGCGGGGCGTGTCGCGCGGCGAGGCGCGCGAGCGCGCACGCGAGCTGCTTGCGCGGATCGGCCTCGAGGACAAGGCGGAGGAGTTCCCTGACCGGCTTTCGGGCGGCCAGCAGCAACGCGTTGCGATCGCCCGTGCGCTCGCGATGGAGCCGAAGCTGATGCTGCTCGACGAGATCACGAGCGCACTCGACCCGCAACTCGTCGCCGAAGTGCTCTCGCTCGTCCGCGAGCTCGCCGAGAGCGGCATGACGATGATCCTCGCCACGCACGAGATGTCGTTCGCGCGCGAGGTGGCCGACAAGATCTGCTTCCTCGACGCGGGCGTGATCTGCGAGGAAGGCGGTCCGGAGCAGATCTTCAGCGACCCGCGCGAGGGCCGCACGCGCGAGTTCCTGGCACGGGTGATCGAGGCGGGGCGGCTGTGAGGCGGTTCGTTCCGGGCAGCCGGGCACCGCTCGCCCTGGCGGGGTTTCTCGCCCTGCCGATCCTGTTCGCGTCGCTGATGGCGGTCTCGCTGGCGATCGAGAAGCCGCAGGTCGTGGAGTGGACGCGGCCCGGGGGGCACCTGGCACGGGTGTTCCACGATCCGAGCGCCACGCTCGAAGCGAAGATCTGGCTGCTGTCGTTCGTCCCGCCGTTGCTCCTCGTGCTGGTCGGCTACCTGGCCGGCTGGCTGCGGTACGGGATCTACGTCAGCTGCGGCGCGGCGGTGCTCGAGGCGCTGGCGCTGACCGCCCGTCTCGGCCGCTGGCAGTCGCACCACACCGCGCGGTTCCCCTACGGCGAGGACCTCCTCTCCGACTCGACGAACTCCAGCCTCGTCAGCCGCGGCCAGTGGGAGCAGAACGCCGCCGACACCGTGCACAGCCTCGTCCGCTATGCGGTCGGGCTCGCGTTGGCGGCGGCGTTGATCGCGCTGTACCTGGAGCTCCGCCACCGCCGTCGCCCGCCGGCCGCAGCCGAGGCGTCGGAGCTGCAGCAGACCGGCGGTGCCCCTACGGCCTCGGGCGCGTAGCGCAGCCGGGGAGCTAGCGCTCGCCGGTGCAGCGAGGGTCGCGCCGACGGGACTGCTGGTCACGCGAGCAGCGTTCAGTCACCACCCGTGGGCTTCCCGCCCACCGTTCGCTTCACGGCCTCAGGCCGGGCGGGCATCCCACCCGCGTCCGTCGATAATGCCTCGTACGCCGCGCACCCGCTAGGGCCGTGGACGCATCGTCACACTCCTGTGTCGGTGACAGGCACCGACGGGGGACTGCCGCGGCCCGTGGAGCCGCACAGCGGCAAGCGACTCGTTCGAGCGCTCACCCGGCTGCGTCGGTGACTGGCACCGAGCGAGGGCTGCGGAGACGCACGTGCAGGGTCTCGCCCTCGAGCGCGAGGGAGCCGCCCAGCTCCTCGATCACGCAGCGGGCGACCAGCGAGCCGAGATCGCGGAGCTCGTCGCCCAGCACGACGGGGGCGGCCGCGGCGGTCAACGGCGCGAGGCGCAGGTCGCTGCCCTCGACGCGCCAGGTGACCTGATCGACAGGGCCGTGCTTGATCGCCGCGATCGCCAGCGCCCGGAGCGCGCGCTCGACCGACTCGACCTCCGTCTCGATCGTCTCCCCCGCCCCCTCGACCGCGACGCGCGGGTCGTCGCTCGTCGCCAGCTCGAGGGTGTCCACCTCGCGGAGCGCCGGATCCCACCGCCCCGCCTCGATCCTCGCGGACGCCCCGAGCGCGTCGAGCAACTCGGTCATCTGCTCCGCGGCCTCCTCGATCATCGCGACGAACCTCGCGCTGCGCTCGTCCAGCTCGCCGCTGCGCGACAGTGTCCGCGCAAAGCCGTACACGGTCGCGAGCGGGGTGCGCAGATCGTGACAGGCGAGCGAGACAATGCGGGGATAGCGGGGATCCTGCATCGGCGCGATACCGTTCTACCCGATGACCGAGACTCGGAACGAAACGACCGTCGATCTGCAGGCCTCCGCGCCGGAGATTCCCCTCGGGCTGACCCGTGCCGGGGTGACGGGGGTGCAGAAGGCGATCCGCATCCGCCACGACGGCCGCGAGAAGACGTTCTCCGCCCGCATCGACTGCGCCGTCGACCTCGATCCGGCCCAGAAGGGCGTGCACATGTCACGCTTCCCGGAGCTGTTCGGGGAGGCGATCGACGAGGTTGTGATCGGGGAGGCGTTCCTCGTCGAGACCCTGGCCGAGCACATCGCCCGCCACATCGTCTGCCGCCAGCACGCCCTCCGGGCCGAGGTTCGGATCGAGGCGCAGTATCCGCTGGAGCGTCGGACGCCCGTCACCGACCTGCGGACGCAGGAGACGGCGACGCTGATCGGGATCGCCGCCGCGTCGCCCGACCGTGTCCGCCGGGTCGTCGGGGTCGAGGCCTGGGGAATCAACGCGTGCCCGTGCGCCCAGGGCCTCGTCCGGGGCGCGGCGTCGGACAGGCTGCTCGAGGCGGGTTTCCCCGAGGGCGACGTCGAGAGGATCCTCGAGCTCGTGCCGCTCGCGACCCACAACCAGCGGGGCAAGGGAACGCTCCTCGTCGGCACCGACGCGCGGATCAACGCCGAGCACCTCGTCGAGCTCGTCGAGCAGTCGATGAGCTCGCCGATCTACGAGCTCCTGAAGCGGCCCGACGAGCTCTTCGTGGTGGAGCACGCGCACCTGCAGCCGCGGTTCGTCGAAGACTCGGTGCGGTTCGCGCTCAAGGGGGCCCTCGACCGCTACCCGGAGCTCGACGACGGCGACTTCCTGTTCTCCCGCCAGGTCAATCTCGAGACGATCCACCGCCACGACGTCGAGGCGGAGCGGACGGGAACGGTCGGGCAGCTGCGGTCCGAGCTCGCCGGCGGAGCCGCACCGGCGCACACCGAGCTGCGCGACTGGCTCAGCGCGTAACTTCGCGCTTCAGAAGGCGGGCAGCCTACGCATTCACGGTGCGGCGAAACCGGAAGCGATGCTCGGTTCCGGCACGCAGGCGCCTGAGGTTCGCGCGATGCAGGTAGAGGATCGCCACACCCGCGGCGGCGCCGAAAGCGACCACCGACGTGGGATAGCCGTAGGCGTAGGCGGCAATCGGCAGGGTGATGCCTGCGAGGATCGACGCGACGGACGCGTACCGGAGCAGCAGGAAGCTGGCGAGCCAGACGCCACCGGCGGTCAGCGCCACCCAGACGGCGACGCCGAAGAAGACACCGCCGCACGTGGCGACCATCTTGCCGCCCTTCGCGAAGCGCAGGAACAGCGGGCGCCAGTGCCCGAGCATCGCCGCCGCCCCGGCGCAGATGCCCGAGAGGTGGTGCGGCGAGACCAGCAGCATGCCGAGCAACGCCGGCACGAATCCCTTGAGCGTGTCGAGGACGACGACCGGCGCGCCGAGCCGGCGTCCGTAGGTGCGCCAGACGTTGGTCGCGCCGATGTTGCCCGACCCGACGTTGCGGATGTCCTCGTGCCGGACGACCCGCACGAGCCAGTAGCCCCACGGACAGGAGCCGAGGAGGTAGCCGAGCACGACCAGCGCAGCGAACGCCATGCGCGGTCCAGCCTAGCGGCGTCGGGCCCTGGACTAGGGCCGGATGCCGTACCGCTGCGCCCAGTCGTTCACGACGTCGTAGTCCAGGTTGTTCAGGAACGCGTCGATGTAGGCGGCACGATCGGTGGCGTAGTCGATGAAGTAGGCGTGCTCGTAGACGTCGAGCGCGACGAGCGGGGACGCGTTCCAGACCGGAAACGTGTTCTGCGCGTCGCCGATGTAGTTGAAGAGGCGCCCCTCGTCCCAGTCGTACGCCGTCCAGGCCCAACCGCGGCCCGCGAGGCCCGTCGCCTTCAGGTCGGCCTTCCACGCTGCCACCGAGCCGAAGTCACGCTTGACGAGGTCTCCGAAGATGCCGCTCGGGTCGCCGCCGGTGCCGCCGAGGTGCTCGAAGTAGACCTCGTGGTTCTTGATCCCGCCGATCGCGAACGTCAGGTCGACCTTCAGCGCGCGGAGCTCCGAGTAGGTCTGGTTCGCGGTCGTCAGGTCGACGTCGGCGAGCTTGCCGAGGATGTCGTTTCGCTTTGCGACATAGCCCTCGTAGAGCTTGTAGTGCGCCTCGACGGTCTCGCGCGAGATGCCGTCCAACTCGTACAACGCGGGCTTCAGCTCGCGAGCGGTGATCTCCTCGTGGTTATAGGCAAGCGCCATCTACTCTCCTCGACGGGTGCGACTGCGGGTGCGGCGCGGAGCATATCCTCCCAGAGGAAACGACAAGAAGGAGACGTGATGCCGTACGAGCTCCCCGCCCTTCCATACGACGCATCGGCGCTCGAGCCGACGATCGACGAGCAGACGATGCGCATCCACCACGGGAAGCACCACCAGGCCTATGTCGACAACCTGAACAAGGCGCTCGACGGGACCGAGTGGGACGGCCGCCCGATCGAGCAGGTGCTCGCACTGCTCGACGAGCTTCCCGGCGAGATCCAGACCCCGGTGCGGAACAACGGCGGCGGCCACGCGAACCATTCGCTGTTCTGGCAGATCATGAAGCCCGGCGGGGGCGGCGATCCGGAGGGCGCGCTCGCGCAGGCGATCTCCGACGCGTTCGGCGACGCCGACCAGCTACGTGCGGCGGTCAACGACGCCGGCGTGAAGCGGTTCGGTTCCGGTTGGTCGTGGCTCGTCTGGGACGGCACCGGGCTCGCGGTCTACTCGACTCCGAACCAGGACAGCCCGCTGATGCAGGATCACGTGCCGCTGCTCGGCGTCGACGTGTGGGAGCACGCGTACTACCTCCGTTACCAGAACCGGCGCCCGGACTACCTCGGCGCCTGGTGGGACGTGGTCGACTGGGCCGAGGTCGGGCGCCGGTTCGACGAGGCACGCGGCCGCTGACCCGGGCGCTCGTCGCGGGCGGCACCGGCCGCGTCGGCGGCGCAATCGCCGGGCGCCTGCGCACCGAGGGGTGGCGCGTCGTCGCGGCCGGCCGCGCCGACGGCGATCTGCGGACCGCCGCCGGCGCCGCCGGGCTCGTCGAGCGGTCGCTCGCCGAGCTCGGCGGGCTCGAGCTCGTCGTCCACGCGGCCGGTGACGGCTTCGCGCCGAAGCGGCTGGGCGAGGTGAGCGAGGCCGACTGGGACGCGGCGCTCGACGTGACCGCGAAGGGGACGTTCTTCCTCGCTCAGGCCGCCGCCGCGGCACTGGCGGCGACCCGGGGCCTGCTCGTGGTGGTCGAAGACGTCGCCGCCTACCAGCCGTGGCCGTCGTTCGCGCCGCACTGCGCCGCCAAGGCGGCGCAGGCGATGCTCACCCGCCTGCTCGCCCGGGCGCTCGCGCCCGACGTTCGGGTCTGTGGGGTCGCGCCGGGGCCGGTCGCGGTGGAGGACGGCCAGGAGGAGCGGCGCGCCGCGGAGACGCTGCTCGGGCGCGTCGGGGTCCCGGACGACGTCGCGGACGCGGTTCTCTACCTCGTGGGGGCCGACTTCGTCACCGGGACGACGATCGTGGTCGACGGGGGCAGCCTCCTGCAATCCGTTCGGCGACGGGAGCCGTAGGAATCCGATGTGGCAGTGGCCGTCTCCCTCCCTACGATTGGCCGCGTGGCGACGGACGGAGAGCTGATCCAGCGCGCGGCGACCGGCGACCGGACCGCGTTCGACGATCTCTACCGTCGCTATGCGCGGTCCGTGTTCGGCCTCGCGCTGCGGCGCCTCGGCGACCGCGGACGCGCCGAGGAGGCGGTGCAGGAGACGTTCACGTCGATCTGGCGCTCGGCCGGCTCCTACCGCGTCGAGCGCGGGCCTGGAGCGGCCTGGCTCTACGCGATCGCGCGGAACGCGATCGTCGACCGGGCGCGCGCGCGTCGGGAGGCGCCGATGGAGGCTCCCGACCTGGCGACCGACGAGCCGGGGCCTGCCGATCGGGCCGAGGAGGGCTGGGTCTCGTGGCGAGTCCACCGCGCCCTCGACGAGCTGCCTGCGCGGGAGCGCGAGGTGATCACCCTCGCCTACTGGAGCGGCCTCTCGCAGAGCGAGGTGGCCGAGTTCCTGGGGGTGCCGCTCGGAACCGTGAAGACGCGCACACGGGCCGCGCTCCATCGGCTGGCCGAGATTCTCGACGGAGAGGAGATGCTGTGAGCTTCGACGAGCTTGCGGGTGGGGACGACCTCACCCCGGAGGAGGAGGCTCGCCTCCGCCGCGTGCACGACCTGGTCGTGCGGGCGGGCCCGCCGCCCGGAGCTCTCCCCCGCGCTCGAGCACCCGCCTGCGCCCGAGCCGGCAGAGGTGATCGCGTTTCCGCTCTTTCCGCGCCGACGCGTGGGCGCAGCGGCGGTGCTCGCGGCCGCGGTGCTGGTGGTCGGGCTCGGGATCGGTTACGCGTGGGGACACGCGAAGGCTCCGGCCGCCTCGTTCACCGCGGAGCGCATCGTGCCGATGCACGGTCGTGGAGCGCTGGCCGTGCTGCGCATCGCCAAGGCGGACGCGGTCGGCAACTGGCCGATGCAGCTGCAGGTGACCGGGCTCCCCGCGCAGCAGGCGCGCGACGCCTCCTACGAGCTCTGGCTGACGAAGAACGGCAAGCCGGAGGCCTACTGCGGCGCGTTCCGCGTGCACGGGAAGACGACGACGGTGCGACTCAGCGTGCCGTATTCGTTCCGCGACTACGACGGCTGGGTCGTGACGGCCGAGCCACCCGGTGCCTCCGCCCCCGGCCGCGTCGTCCTCACCACGTAAGCGCCGTGCGAGCAGGAGCGGACGCGTCGGGAGGAGGCGGGCCTGCCGCCCGCCTCGTCGGGAGGAGGCGGGCCTGCCGCCCGCCTCCTCCCAGACTGATGCGCTGCGTGCTAGGCCGCGTCGGCGAGGTCTTCGTTCTGCGCGAGCTTGCGCAGAGCCTCGCTCTCGATCTGACGCACGCGCTCGCGGGTCAGGCCGAGCTGCTTGCCGATCGCCTCGAGCGAGGCGGGGCCTTCGCCGACGAGCCCGAAACGAAGCTCGATCACGTCGCGCTCCCGGTCGGGAAGGTTGGCGACCGCCTGACGCACCGCCAGGTCGCGGAGCGAGACGGAGGCCTCCTCCTCGGTGGAGGGACCCGTGCCGGCGATCAGGTCGCCGAACGAAGCGTCACCGTCGTCGCCGACCGGCATGTCGGTCGAGGCGACGGCGCGTGCAGCCTCGAGCACCTCGTGCACGTGGTTGATCGGCAGCTTCGAGTGGTCGGAGATCTCCTCCGGCGTCGGGTCCCGCTCGAGCGTCGCCACGAGCTCGCGACGCGCGCGGGCGACCTTCTGCTCGCGCTCGACGACGTGGACGGGGATACGGATCGTGCGCGCCTTGTTCGCGACGCCGCGCTGCACCGCCTGGCGGATCCACCAGGTGGCGTAGGTCGAGAACTTGAAGCCCTTGCGCCAGTCGAACTTCTCCGCGGCGCGGATCAGCCCGAGCACGCCCTCCTGGACGAGGTCGCCGAGTGTGATGCCCTGCGTCTGGTAGCGCTTGGCGATCGAGACGACGAGGCGCAGGTTGCAGTTGATCATGCGCTCCTTTGCCGCCATGTCGCCGCGCTCGATCCGCTTCGCGAGCTCGACCTCCTCCGCCGCGGTGAGCAGCGGGTAGCGGCCGGCCTCGTTGAGGAACATCTGGAACGAGTCGGTGGTATAGAGGCTGGCACCGATGCTCAGGTCGAGCTCGGGCTCGTCGTCCTCCGCCTCCGGGGCGATCTCGTGCGCGGCGAGCTCGAGGTTCAACGCCTCGGTCTCGGCCTCGTCGAGGTCGAAGGTGACGACGGTGTCGGCCACGTCGGCAGGCGTCAATACGCCGTGCTCGGAACGGGCCTGGACGAGCGTCTCGAGTGCTTCGGCGACAGCCGCGGTCATGCTGATTTCGGTCAACGAACTCCTTACGGTCTACGAGGATGACGGGCGCGCGGTTTGCGCATCTGCCGTCGTACTCTCAAACGATGGGACCGGGACACCCATTCCCGCTTTCCACCTGGGCAATCGAGAACCTAGTGACAATCTGTTACAAGTGTGTTAGGGATCGCGCGAAGCTCCGATTAAGGAGCCGTCCGGTCGTTCGCGACGAAGGCCGCATGGGTGATCGGCATCTTCCGGGCGAAGAAGGTCTCGACCGCTTCCGCGTAGCGCCGGATCTCGAGCTGGGCGAACTCGGCGTTTCGCAGCGAGACGAAGTTCATGAGCGCCCGCGCGTTGACCGTCCAGTAGAACTGGGTGTAGGCGCCCACGGGCATCACCGAGCGGGCCAGCTCCCGCGCGACGCCGCGCTCCACGAGGCGGGCGTACGTGGCGTAGGCCGCCTGGTAGAGCGCCTCCAGCTCGCGGCGGGTCTCCTCGGCCAGCTCCGCGTCGACCGGCTCGAACCGGTACGCCCCGGGCTTCCCGACCTGCGTGCGGACGTCGTCCGGCTCCGGGACGTAGAAGTCGTCGGTCGCCTTCGCGTAGCGCATGCTGAACTCGTTGAAGCTGCCGATCCGGTGCCGGAACCACTCGCGTGCGACGAAGATCGGGCACCGCACGTGGAACCGGAACGCGTTGTGCTCGAACGGCGACCCGTGCCGGTCCCGCATCAGAAAGGCGATCAGGCCCTCGTCGGAGGCGTCGAGCTCGCTCTTGCGGCGGGCGAAGGAGACCCGCGCGCCGTTGACAACCGACAGATCGTCGGCCATCGCGTCGTCCAGCCGCACGAATCCGTGGTCGAGAACGTCGATCGTGCTCTCGGTGCTGAGGTCGTCGGTCACGGTCAAGGCGGGGGACCTTAGCCCGGCGCCCGGACGGTAGCGCGTGCAGGCTTCTGCCGCCTCGCGAGGCCCACCGCCGGTGCCAGTCACCGACACGGGTGTGTGCCGATCGCTCCACAGGTGTTGCCGCGGCGGCGCCGCGGCGCGAAACTCCCGCAACGGGCGGGATGCCCGGTCGGTGACAGGCACAGACACCGGCGGCACGCAGCGGCGGGAGGCCGCGACAACCGAGCGGCCGGGCGCGTAGCGTTCCGGCGTGGCGATCAGGATCGGCACCAGCGGCTGGTCGTATCCCTCGTGGCGTCCGGGGTTCTACCCCGAGGGGCTGCAGCCCGCGGAGTTCCTCGGCTTCTACGCGCACCGGTTCGACACCGTCGAGCTCAACTCGACCGGGTACCGGCTCCCGAGCGCCGACCAGTTCCGTCGCTGGGCCGCCGCCGTGCCCGACGGCTTCGAGTTCGCGGTCAAGTTCCAGCTGACGCGGCTCGACCGGGTGACCACGTTCCTGGAACGCGTGCTCTCGCTCGGCGACCGGCTCGGGCCGGTGCGAATCGTCTACGCCGGGCCACGGGACGCCGGCACGCTCTCCTTCGTGCAGGGCTCGGTCCCCGGCGACGTACGTATCGCCTGGGACTTCCGCGACGACTCGTGGGCCGACGTCGAAGGCGTCGTCCGCGTCGGCGATCCCGCCGCCGTCCCGTTCCGCTACCTGCGCCTCCGCGAGCCTCCCTACTCCGACGAGCAGCTGCGGGCGATCGCCGAGGGGCTGCGCCCGCCCGCCTACGTCTACGTGCGCCACGAGGACGAGCCGACCGCTCCCGCGATCGCCGAGCGGCTCCGGCGCCTGGTGCCGAGCCTATAGTCGGGAGCATGTGGATCGTGCGCGAGTCGCTGCGCCTGCTGACGCGGATCGCCCTCGCGGTGCTGATCGCGATCGTGATCGCCGAGCTGCGCGCACTGACGGGCGGCGGAGACACCCTGCGCACGTTCCGGATCGTGCTCCTCGCGCTCGGCGCGCTCCTGCTCCTGCTGGCCGCCGCCGGCAACAGCAGCACCGGCTCGACCCGCCGGCTCAACCACACCGGCTGGTGGCTGTCGGAGAGCCTCGGCTTCAGGGGCCTGCAGGAGGCGGAAGGGCCGACGCTCGCCCCGACCGCCGTCTTCGTGGGCGCCGGCGCCGTCGTGATCGCTCTCGGGCTCGTCGTCTAGTCGGAGGAGCTTCTGCCGTGACGATCGAGACCGAGCGCCTCGACCTGCGCCCGCTCGAGGCAGGCGACCTGGACGCCTGGGCGGCATTCCTCGCCGATCCGGAGGCGACGCGGCTCCTGCACTTCCCCGAGCCCCACTCCCGGGAGCAGTCCGCCGAGCTGCTCGTCCGCACGATCGAGCGGGCGCAGGGCCCCGTCGCCATGTACGCCGCCCGCCTGCGCGAGACCGGCGAGACCGCCGGGTTCGTCGGCTACTCGCCGCGGACACTCGACGGCGGTGACGAGCTGGAGCTCGGCTGGCTACTGCTCCCCGCGTTCCACGGCCGGGGCTATGCGACCGAAGCGGCGCGCGCGCTCCGGCAGCTGGTGCAGGGCCGGGTGGTCTCGCTGATCCGGGTCGAGAACCTGGCGTCCCAGCGCGTCGCGCTCAAGCTCGGCATGCGCCGGGAGCGCGAGCTCGCATTCGCGGGATTCGCGACCGGCGTCTGGGCGAGCGACCGCCCATAGCGGCCCCGGGCGGGCGGCCCCGCGTCCGGACCCCTACGGAGCGAGCGCCGCCCCCGCGGCCGCGGCCGGCGGGGCGGGCCGGGGAGGCGGGCGCGAGTCGACGAGCACCGCCGCCACGAGCAGCACGGCGACGCCGACGAGGCTCTCGCCGACGAGGCTGCGCCCGATCCGCGTCAGCACTCCACCCTCCGACCGCGCGACGATCGGCGCGACGACGAAATGGTGGAATGCGCCCCAGAGCAGCGCGACGCACACGAGCGCGATCTTCACGAGCAGCACGCGCCCGTAACCCTGCGTCCAGAGGTCGGAGAGGTGCGGCAGCCTGGCGATCCCGAGGTAGATCCCGGCCGCCAGCACGAGCCCGACGAGCACGGTTGCGAGCCGGGAGAACCGCGTAAAGGCGGTGCGCCGCAGCTCCGGTGCGCCCGTCCACAGGAGCAGTGCCATCGTCGCGAGGCCGCCGATCCAGAGCGAGGCGGCGGAGAGGTGCACCCAGTCGGCGATCTCGGTCTTCCACGACGACCCCGGGTCGACGCCGTCGTGGCCGGAGACCGAGAGCCCCGCGACGAAGGCCAGCGAGATCGCGAACGCCGGCACGAGGAAGACGACGCGGTCGAGCAGCCACGCCAGGAAGACGAGCGCCAGCACGACGGCGAACGCGAGCGACATGACGACGAAGGCGCGGCCGAAGCGCGTCACCGCCATCGGCGAGAGGTCGGCGTAGAGGAAGCGGCCGAACGGCAGTTGCAGCGCATCTTCCGCGCGGAGGGAGAACGCGGCGATCCCGGTGAACAGCGAGCATGCGGCTCCGGCCCCCGCGGCGACCGTGATCCTCCGCTCGAGCGGGAGCGGCACCGCCAGCCCGCGCAGCACGACGAGCCTGAGCCCGAGGGCGCCGATCGTCAGGGCGATGCCGAGGAACCAGAGCCAGCGCACGAGGTGCTCCCGGGTCGTCGGCCCGCCCGCGCCGTACGCGTCGTTGACCGACGGCGCCGGCACCCCCACGCCGAACGTCCACACGCCCGAGACGACGTGCGAGTCGGCCGAGACCGCCTGCCAGCGCACGGTGTAGGCGCCGAGCTTCAGCGGGCGGACGCGCGCGATCACGTCCGTGCCGACGCTGCGCGCCGCGCCGGCGAAATCCTTGCCGTTGCCGTTCAGCACCTTGACGGCTCCCGGCAGGAGCTTCACGTGCTGGTCGAAGTGCAGCGTGATCGTCGCCGGCCCCCGCCGCAGCTCGGTGCCGAAGTGCGGCGCGGTCGACTGGAGCGTCGCGTGCGCCGAGGCGGCCGCGGGGAACGCCAGCGCCGCCAGCGCGACGAGGAGCAGTCGGCGGCTCATCGGTGCGGCGCTCCCGCGAGCGGTGAGAGGTGTCCGAACACGGGCGCCACGTCGCGGTCGGCGAACAGCATCACCGAGACGACGACGATCGACAGCGCGAACGACGCCCGCAGCACCGCCGAGCGGGGGCGCCAGACGAGCGCCAGCGGGATCACCGCCGCGATCACGAACGTCCACCCGAGCAGGTGGTGCAGGAACGCGGATCGGGCGAAGTACCACGTGTTCTGCTCGTGGACGAGGAACGCGATGCCGGTGACGAGGAAGAGCAGCGGCCAGGTGAGCCGCCAGAGCGGCGAGCGGAGCCGTCCGCGGACGAGTCCCAGCTCGGCCCCGCCGGCGAGCATCGTCACCGCCGCCCAGGAGCCGTGCGCGTACATGTGGATCGCCGAGTTCGTGTAGAAGGCCATCACAGGCCAGAGCATCACGCCGAGCCCGAAGACGAGGCCGGGCCAGAGGTACCGGCGCCACGGCCTGAGCCGCCACACCTCGGTGCCGACGACTGCCTCGCAGAGCAGGCAGAGCGCGACGAATACCATCCCCACCGCGAAGAGCCAGTGCACCATCTCAGCGCGTGGCTGCACGATGCTCCTCGAGGTCGGTGAGCAGGGGCCGCGCGACCACGACGGCGAAGAGGATTCCCGCCGCGGCGACGAGCACCGGCGGCTCGATCAGCAGCCACCAGAGTCCCTCGCCGTGGGGATGCAGAAGCGTCACGCGCCAGGGCTGCAGGATTCCCCAGATCACGCCGCCCGCGGCGGTCAGCGGCCCGGCGAGCGAGACGATCCCGGCGACGCTCGCGTATCGAGCGCGCCGCCGGGAGATTGCGTGTGCGTACGTGGTGTGCATAGAGGTCCTCCAGGTGACGTAGGGCGCCGGTGGGTCCCGCGGCAGCCCGGTCTGGCGCCGCGGGTCAGACGGCGAGCGGAGGAGGACGGCTCTCGAAGGCGAGGCCGAAGCGGCGGCGCGGAGCGGAGTCGTCGCACGGGCGCCCGTGCCTGACCGGCTCCGCGTGCACGCTCGAGAAGAGCCGCCGGACGCGTGCCATCGTCAGGTGCGCGTACTCCTCGACGGCGTGCAGCCAGCCCGCGAGCCGCCAGGCGAGCGCGACGAGCACGGCGAGCACCGCGAACACGGGCAGCGCGTAGCTGTGCAGGAACGGCGCGAGCAGCGACCACCGCCCCAGGGCGAGGCTGTCGGCGTCGGCGTGCACGAGGTAGAGGCCTGAGGTCGAGAGGAAGGACGCGAGCCACACGCGGCCCGAGAGACCCGGTCGCAGGCGCGGCGACCGGTGCTCGTGGGAGGCTCCGACCGAGGCCAGCAGGCGCTCGCCGGCGGAGGCGGCCGCCCAGGCCCGCAGCCCGCGGGCGACCAGCGCGGCAAGAAGAAGCGCACCGGCGACCTTCACGCCGATCAGCAGGAACGGGTAGTAGCCGGCGCCCGAGCGCGCCAGCGGCCGCACGTGGAGTGCCCGGTCGACGCGCGCAGTCAGGCTGCGCCCCGCGATCTCCGTCGCCAGCACGAAGAACGCGAACGTGACGATCCCTCTCCTGCGAAGGAGCCGCACCTGCACCGTCGCTCGATCATACTCCTCGCCGGCCGGTTCCCACTGCCGCCGCCGGCCCCGGGTGCTTCAATCGTCGGGATGGGGGACGATTCGGTCGCGCCGCTGCGGGAGCCGCCGGTGCGGAGCGTGGAGCGTGTCGGCGAGACGGTCCTCGTCCGGCTGGTGGGCGAGCTCGATCTCCACAACGCCGAAGAGGTGCGGGACGCGCTCAAGGGCGCCGTCGACGCCGGGCCGGGCAAGATCGTCGTCGACATGTCCGAGGTCGACTTCCTCGACTCGACCGCGCTCGGCGTGCTGATCGAGGCGCGGTCACGACTCGGCCGCGACGCGCTGGTGCTGGCGGCACCGCAGCTCGAGACCCGGCGGACGCTCGAGGTGAGCGGCCTCGACCGGCACCTGACCGTGGCCGACTCCGTCGACACGGCGCTGGAACCCTGAAGCGCCCCGGCCTCTAGGTCTCAGCAGATCCGCGGCAGCGGGTCGCCGACGAGCACGTCGACGATCCTCGTGCCGCCGAGCGCAGTCTCCAGCACGACAAGCCCGGCCGGTGCCTCGACGATCGTCCCGACGACCGTCGCGTCGGGGCCGAGCGCAGCCAGGGCGCGCGGGGCGGCGGCCCCGGAGACCACCGCCAGCAGCTTCCCCTCGTTCGCCACGTAGAGCGGGTCGATGCCGAGGATCTCGCAGGCTGCCGCCACCTGGTCGCGGATCGGCAGCGCCGCCTCGTGGAGCCTGATGCAGACCCCCGCGGCGCCGGCCAGCTCGTTGAGCGCCGTCGCGAGGCCGCCGCGCGTCGGATCGCGCATGAAGCGAAGCTCCGGCCCGAGCGCACAGAGGGCCGCCGCCTCCCGGTGGAGCGGCGCGGTGTCGCTGCGCAGGTCGCCCTCGAGGGCGAGGTCGCCGCGCGCGACGAGCACCGCCATGCCGTGATCGGCGAGCGTGCCGGACACCAGCACGACGTCGCCGGAGCGCACGCGTCCGGGCGAGAGCTCGAGCCCGTCGGGGACGAGGCCGATCCCCGCCGTGCAGAGGAAGAGGCCGTCGGCGGCCCCGCGCTCCACCACCTTCGTGTCGCCCGCCGCCACGACCACTCCCGCCCGTCGCGCGGCGGTCGCGAGGGAGGCGGTGATCCGCCGCAGATCGCCGACGGGCAGGCCCTCCTCGATCACGAAGCCGACGGTGAGCGCGAGCGGAGTGGCGCCGGAGACCGCGAGGTCGTTGACCGTGCCGTTGACGGCCAGCTCCCCGATGTCGCCGCCGGGGAAGAAGAGCGGCCGGACGACGTAGGAGTCGGTCGTGAAGGCGAGCCGGCCTGCGGGGACGTCGAGCACCGCCGCGTCGTCGAGCGGCGCGAGCAGCGGATTCGCGAACGCGGGGAGAAACAGCTCCTCGACGAGGCGTTGCGTCGCGCGCCCGCCCGCGCCGTGCGCCAGCGTCACCACCTCGTCCGCGACGACCGTCATGCGGGCACTTTCCCGCGGCCGTAGGCGTAGTAGGCGGCGCAGGCGCCCTCGCTCGAGACCATGCAGGTGCCGAGCGGCCGCTCGGGGGTACAGGCCGTGCCGAAGACGCCGCACTCCCAGGGCTTCAGCGCGCCGACGAGCACCTTGCCGCACTGGCAGGCCTTGGGATCGGCCACCCGGAGGCCGGGGACGGAGAACCGCCGCTCGGCGTCCCACGCGGCGAGCTCGGGCCGCAGCCGCAGCCCGCTCCGCTCGATCCGGCCCAGCCCGCGCCACTCGAACGTCTCGCGCAACTCGAAGACCTCGGCGAGCGCCTCGAACGCATGCGGGTTGCCGTCGCGGCGAACGACGCGCGTGTACTGGTTCTCGACCTCGCACCGCCCCTCGCGCAGCTGCCGCACCAGCATCGCAGCGGACTGCAGGATGTCGAGCGGCTCGAAGGCGGAGACGACTACCGGCCGCCCGTACTCGTGGGCGATGAAGTCGTAGGGACGCGTGCCGATGACCGCGGAGACGTGGCCGGGGGCGATGAAGCCGTCGATCCGGACCCCGTTCGTCTCGAGGATCGCGCGCAGCGGCGGCGCGATCGTCACGTGGTTGCAGAAGACGCTGAAGTTCTCGATCCGCTCGTCGCGCGCGCTCAGCACCGTCAGGGCGGTCGACGGGGCGGTCGTCTCGAAGCCGACGGCGAAGAACACGACCTGGCGGTCGGGGTGGCGGCGGGCGAGGTCGAGCGCGTCGAGCGGCGAGTAGACCATGCGGACGTCCGCCCCGCGCGCCTTCACGTCGAGGAGTGACCGGCGCTTGCCCGGCACGCGCAGCATGTCGCCGAACGTGGCGAGGATGACGCCGGCCTGCTCGGCCAGCCAGATCGCGTCGTCGACGCGGCCCATCGGGATCACGCAGACGGGGCAGCCGGGCCCGTGCAGGAACTCGATCTCCGGCGGCACGAGCTCGGTCAGCCCATGCCGGTAGATCGTGTGCGTGTGGCCCCCGCACACCTCCATCAGGCGCACGGTCTCGCCGGGGGTGACGAGCTGCTCCAGCTCCGCCCGCACGCGCTGCGCGAGCTCGGGCGACCGGTACTCGTCCACGAACCTCATCCCGCGCCGAGCTCCTCCAGGAGCTCGAGCGTGCGCAGAGCCTCGCCCTCGTCGATCAGCGAAAGCGCGAAGCCGACGTGGACGAGCACCCAGTCGCCGGTGCACGCCTCCGGGCAGAGGGCGGTCGAGATGTCCCGCCGGACGCCGGCCACCTCGGCGGTGCCGGAGCGGGTCTCGGCGTCGAGCGCCACGAGCCGTGCGGGAATACCGAGGCACATGCCCTGAGCGTCCCGGTCGCCGACGGATCCGGCAACGGGGGGTCCGCTGTGCGGCCCTACGGGGTAATCCCGATGCTGGACCGCCCGTACACCGCGACGCTGCGGCCAGGTTCCCGTGCCACCTGACGACACAGCGGTGCTTGCCCCGGATGCGCTGGAAGCGCTCGTCTCGGAGCTGCGCGAGCGCGGCTTCCGGGTCCTCGGGCCGGCGGCCCGCGAGGGAGCGGTCGTCTACGAGGAGCTCGAGTCTGCCGCCCGCCTGCCGGCCGGGATCGGCGACGAGCAGGAGGCCGGCACTTACCGGCTCGTCGACCGTGGGGACGCGGCGCTCTTCGGCCACGCCGCCTCGCCCCATTCGTGGAAGCAGTTCTTCTTCCCGCCGCACGTGCGGGTCTGGCATGCACGCCGCGCCGAGGGGACGATCGAGTTCGAGAGCGAGCCGGCGCCGGAGCAGCCGCTTGCGCTGATCGGGGTGCGTCCGTGCGACCTGGCGGCGATCGCCGTCCAGGACCGGGTCTTCCTGCGCGAGGGCCGGACCGAGCGCGACTACGCGGCACGCCGCGCCGGCGCGTTCCTCGTGGCCGTCGACTGCGGCGCACCCGCCGCCACCTGCTTCTGCACGTCGCTCGGCACCGGCCCCCGAGCCGACGACGGGTTCGACCTCGCGCTGACCGAGATCCTCGAGGGCGAGCATCGCTTCCTCGCACGCGCCGGTTCCGACCGCGGCGCCGAGGTGCTCGCGGCGCTTCCCCGCCGCGACGCGAACGCCGACGACCGGGCCGCCGCCAAGGAGGTGGTAGCCGGCGCAGCCGACCGGATGCAGCGACGGCTCGACCCGGACGACCTGCGCGGCCTGCTCGCGCGCACGCTCGAGTCCCCGCACTGGGACGAGGTCGCGGCCCGCTGCCTCGCCTGCGCGAACTGCACGCTCGTCTGCCCGACGTGCTTCTGCTCGAGCGCGGAGGACGTCACCTCCCTCGACGGCACCGAGACCGAGCGTGTCCGCCGCTGGGACACGTGCTTCTCGATCGACCACTCGACGATGCACGGCGGCGCGATCAGGCCCTCGAGCCGCTCGCGCTACCGCCAGTGGCTGACCCACAAGTTCGGCACGTGGAACGACCAGTTCGGGGTGTCGGGATGCGTCGGGTGCGGACGCTGCATCGCCTGGTGCCCGGTCGGGATCGACGTGACGGCCGAGCTCGCCGCGCTGCGGGCAGAGGAGGTAGGGCATGCAGACGATTGACGTGCTTCTGCGCGACGTTCCCGCGTTCGCGCCGCTCGAGGACGACCAGCTGCGCCTCGTCGGAGGCTGCGGGACGAACGTGCACTTCGAGGAGGACCACGTCCTCTTCCGCGCCGGCGACCCGGCCGACACCTTCTACGTCGTCCGCCACGGCACGGTCGCCGTGGAGGCGTTCGCTCCCGCTCGCGGCTCGCTCCTGATCGAGACGATCCAGCCGGGCGAGCTGCTCGGCTGGTCGTGGCTCTATCCGCCCTACCGGTCGCACTTCGACGCGCGGGCGCTCACCGACGTGCGCGCAACGGCCTTCGACGGAGCCTGCCTGCGCGGGAAGTGCGATACGGACGCGGCGCTCGGCTACGCGCTCATGCGCTGCTTCACCCACGTGATGATCGAGCGGCTCCAGTGGACGCAGCTCCGGCTGCTGGACGTATACGGGAATGTCGGCGCTCGCTGAGCCCGCCACCTCGGAGCGGACGCTGCCGCGCGCGTTCGCGGTCGCCGAGCGGCGCCGGGAGACCGCCGACACCTGGACGCTCGAGCTCGAGCCGCGCGACGGCGAGCCGCTGCAGGCGCTGCCGGGCCAGTTCACGATGCTCTACGCCTTCGGGGTCGGCGAGGTGCCGATCTCGGTCTCCGGCACGGACGCCGGGCGGCTGGTGCACACCGTGCGCGCGGTCGGGCCGGTGACGGACGCGATCTGCGCCGTCGAGCCCGGCGGCACGCTGGGTGTCCGCGGCCCCTTCGGCAACGCGTGGCCGCTCGCCGAGGCGGCCGGGCACGACCTCGTGATCGTGGCCGGCGGCATCGGCCTCGCCCCGCTGCACGGCGCGCTCGAGCACGCGCTCCGAAACCGCGCCGACTACGGAGAGCTCGTGCTGCTGTACGGCGCCCGCACGCCGGGTGACCTCCTCTACCGGATCGAGCTGGCAGAGCTGCGCGAGCGCCACGACCTGCAGCTCGCGGTCACCGTCGACGCCGCCGATGCCGACTGGCGGGGCCGTGTGGGCGTCGTCCCCGCCCTCGTCGCCGAGGCGAGCTTCGACCCCGCGACCGCGACGACCCTCGTCGTCGGGCCGGAGATCATGATGCGCTTCACGATCGACGCCCTCGTGGGACGCGGCTGCCCGCCCGAGCGCATCCACGTCTCCATGGAACGCAACATGCGCTGCGGGCTCGGATACTGCGGCCACTGCCAGCTCGGCCCGACGCTGATCTGCCGCGACGGGCCGGTCTACACCGCCGCGACCGCGACCGCCCTGATGGAGGTGCACGAGCTGTGAGCCGCCCGACCCTCGCCGTGTGGAAGTTCGCCTCCTGCGACGGCTGCCAGCTGTCGCTCCTCGACTGCGAGGACGAGCTGCTGGCGCTGGCCGGCGAGGTCGAGATCGCCTACTTCGTCGAGGCGCGCCGCGCCGTCGTCGAGGGCCCGTACGACATCTCGCTGGTCGAGGGCTCGGTCACCACCGCGCACGACGCGGAGCGCATCCGGGAGGTTCGTGCCCAGTCGCGGCTGCTGATCACGATCGGGGCCTGCGCGACCGCCGGCGGCATCCAGGCCTTGAAGAACTCGGCCGACGTGAGCGACTACACCGCGGCGGTCTACGCCACCCCGTCGTACATCTCGTCGCTCGCGACCTCCACGCCGATCTCCGCCCACGTGCCCGTCGACTACGAGCTGCGCGGCTGCCCGATCTCGAAGCACCAGCTGCTCGAGGTCCTGACGGCGTTCCTGCACGGTCGACGCCCCTCGATCCCGTCGACGAGCGTCTGCACCGAGTGCAAGGCGCGCGGCACGGTCTGCCTGACGGTGGCGCGGGGCGTTCCCTGCCTCGGCCCGGTCACGCATGCCGGGTGCGGGGCGCTCTGCCCCGCCTACGCGCGCGGCTGCTTCGGCTGCTTCGGGCCGATGGAGAGCCCGAACACGGCCGCGCTCGAGCAGCGGCTGCGTGAGCTCGGCAGCGACGCCGACTCGATCGACCGGCTCTTCCGCACCTTCAACGTGGCCGCCTTCGAGGAGGTTCGCTCGTGAGCTCGACCAGGACGATCGTCACCGAGTACCTCGCCCGCGTCGAGGGCGAGGGCGGGATGCGCGTGCAGATCGCCGGTGATCGGGTCGCCGACGTGCAGCTGCAGATCTACGAGCCGCCGCGCTTCTTCGAGGCGTTCCTGCGCGGCCGAAAGTTCACGGAGGCGCCCGACATCACGGCACGCATCTGCGGCATCTGCCCCGTCGCCTACCAGATGAGCTCGGTCGAGGCGATGGAGCGGATCTGCGGCGTCGAGGTGGAAGGGCAGCTGCGCGCGCTGCGCCGGCTGCTCTATTGCGGCGAGTGGATCGAGAGCCACGCGCTGCACGTCTTCATGCTGCACGCGCCCGACTTCCTGGGCTACGAGAGCGCGATCGAGATCGCGCGCGACGATCCCGCGCTCGTCGCGCAGGCGCTGGAGCTGAAGAAGACCGGGAACCGCGTGATGACGGTCGTCGGCGGCCGGGAGGTGCACCCGATCAACGTCCGGGTGGGCGGCTGGTACCGCACGCCGACGAAGCGCGAGCTGCACGAGCTCGTCGAGCCGCTCGAGCGGGCGCGCGAGCAGTCGCTCGCAGCCGTCCGTCTTGTCGCCGGGTTCGACTTTCCCGACTACGACCGCGACTACGAGCTCGTCGCGCTCTCGCAACCCGGCGAGTACCCGATCGACCGGGGCCGCATCGTCTCGAGCGCCGGTCTCGACATCGACGTCTCGGAGTACGAGCAGCACTTCGTCGAGGAGCACGTGCCCTGGTCGAACGCGCTCCATTCGAAGCTGATCGAGCGCGGCTCCTACCTCTGCGGGCCGCTGGCCCGCTTCGCACTCTCCTACGACTCGCTCGGCACACTCGCACGCGAGGCGGCAGCGGAGGTCGGGCTGACCGCGGCCGAGCGCAACCCCTTCCGCAGCATCGTCGTGCGCTGCGTCGAGCTCGTCGAAGCGTGCGACGAGGCGCTGCGGCTGATCGACGCCTACGAGGAGCCGGACGCGCCCGCGATCGAGATCGAGCCGCGCGCCGGCGTCGGTCACGGCTGCACCGAGGCGCCGCGGGGCATCCTCTGGCACCGCTACGAGATCGACGACGAGGGGACGATCGTCGAGGCGAAGATCGTGCCGCCGACGTCGCAGAACCAGCGCGCGATCGAGGAGGACCTGCGCGGCGTCGTCGAGCGCTCGCTCGACCTCTCCGACGAGGAGCTGGGGCTGCGCTGCGAGCAGACGATCCGCAACTACGATCCCTGCATCTCCTGCGCCACGCACTTCCTGAAGCTCGAGGTCGAACGGACGTGAAGGTGATCGGCGTCGGCAACCGCTGGCGCTCGGACGACGGGGTGGGCCTGGCGGCGGCCGCACGGCTGCGCGGGCTCGTCCCGGACGGCGTCGAGGTGCTCGAGGTGGAGGGCGAGCCGGTGGCGCTCCTGGAGTCGTGGCGCGACGAGGAGGCGGTGGTGCTCGTCGACGCCGTCTCCGGCGGATCCCCGCCGGGCACCGTCCACCGGCTCGACGCGGGCGTGGAGCCGCTGCCGCACGACTTCTTCCGCTCCTCGACGCATCACCTCGGCCTCGCGGAGGCGGTCGAGCTGGCGCGTGCGCTCGGCAGCCTGCCCGCGCGGACCGTGGTGATCGGCGTCGAGGGCGCGAGCTGGCAGGCGGGCGACGCGCTCACTCCCGCCGTCGCGGGCGCCCTCGACGAGGCGGTCGCCGCAGTCCTCGAGGAGGTGGAGCGATGCACGAGCACGCCCTGATGGTCGACCTGATGCGGAAGATCGAGGCGGAGGCGGGCGGCCGTCGGGTGGTCGGCGTGCGGGTTCGGCTCGGCGCCCTCTCGCACTTCACCCCGCACCACTTCCGCGAGCACTTCGAGGACGCCGCACGCGGCACCCTCGCCGCCGGCGCCCGCGTCGAGACGGAGCTGCGGACGGATCCGACCGAGGCGGCGGCGCAGGGGGTCGTGCTGGAGTCGATCGAGGTGGAAGAGGCGTCTTCGACGGGACCTTGCGGAACGGCTCCATCGCAGTACGATCAGTGAAGGTGACTCTCCTGGAGTCGTCGTCGCGGGTGGAGCGGCGGCCTATGCATGGCCGCCGCGGCTTCGGCCGCTCTGACGGCGGTCGTCCTGTGGCCGCCGGCCGCCGGGATCGGCGTCGCCCGGGCCGCGCGATCTTCGGGGTTCACGGAACGATCACACGCATTGCCGCCGACGGCCGGCGGGTGGCGCTTGCGATCTCGGGGATCAAGGGCAGCTGCGACCGGATCGTCACCTGGAACAGCACCGGCACGCGCTACAGCCGCAACATCGCGCGGCACCGGGTGCCCGGGGACGGAGACTGCGGTCACACCGGCGATCGTCGAGCTGGCGCTCGGGAACACCCGTCTCGCCTGGATCGAGCAGGGCGGCGGGAACCTGCTCGACACCACGGTCGAGCTGGCCCGGCTCGGCCAGCGGAAGTCGACGATGCTGGCCTTCGCCGAGAACGGCGACGGCGCCGGCGGCCCGGATCCGAGCGGCGATCACCTCGCCGACCTCTTCGGGGACGGCCCGCTGCTGGCCTACGACGGCTGGCACATCTGCACCGAGCTGGTTCCCGGCAACGACCCGGGCGGCGTCGTCTCGTCCTGCCCGGCGCAGTCGACGACAGGCGCGCCCGTGCAGGTGGTGTCGAAGCAGACGCTCTGGGCGGTCACGAACGGCCACAGGGCCGTTGCCCGCACGGGAGCCGACGCGACCCGGCTCGTTGCGGCCGACGCGGGACGGCTCGCGGTGGTGCACGGTGACGCGGCAACGGTCTTCACCGCGTCCGGCTCGACGCTTCGCACGTTCCCGATCGGGGGACGACCGCCGCCGGGGCTCTGTCGGGCCGCCTGCTCGTGCTCGCCGGCGGCGGGAAGCTCGAGGACGTACGACGTGACGACGGGGGCGCTGCGCAAAGCCGTCACGGTTGCCGCTACCGAGACGCTGCGCGACCTGCAGGGCTCGACCGCGGTACTCGTCCGCGGGCGCCGGGTACACGCGCTGAACGTCCTGACCGGAGCGAGCACCACCTTCCTGACCCCCGGTTCGACACCGGTGGACGCCCAGCTCGAGCCCGCCGGGATCTTCTACTCGTACGCGCTGCCGCACGCGAAGGCCGCAGTCGCCTTCCGGCCGCTCTCCTGGGTGACGAGCCGGCTGCACTGACCGGACTCGGGGCCGCATGGGCCCGGTTTGCGGAAAGATTCGAGGGGAGCCGCGGACAACGACCCGCTGACCTCAAGCAGGGGTGCGTGGAGCAGTGCGAGCTCGATCTCGTACAGCTACCAGTGGCTTCGCTGCGACTCGAACGGCGGCAGCTGCGCGTCGATCCTCGGGTCGACGGCGAGCTCCTGCACGCTCAAGAGCGTGGACGTCGGCAACACGCTTCGCAGCGTCGTCACCGCCAGGAACAGCGACGGTGCCGCGTCGGCGACGAGCGTGCCGACGGCGGTCGTGAAGGCGAAGGTGACCGATCCACCGGAACACGGTGCGGCCGACGATCGCCGGCACGGCGCAGGACGGCCACACCTGACGTCTACCGCGGCTCCTGGACCGGGAGCAGCCCGATCACGTACGTGTATCGCTGGCTCGCTGCAACAGCCGCAACAAGTGCGGGTACGTGGGCGGCACGACGACCCAGACCTCGCACACGCTCGGCTCGGCAGACGTCGGGCACACGCTGCGCGCCGAGGTGAAGGCCACGAACGCGGCCGGCTCGGTGACGGTGCGCTCGGCGAAGACGGGCGTCGTGCAGCCGCGGACGACTGGACCGGCGCCCGCGCCCGCGGGGTGCGGGAAGAAGGGCGGCACCGTGCCGGTCTCCGCGGTCGCCTCACCCGCGCGGCTGACGATCGACCAGATCCAGTCGCGCCCCGGCATGATCGGGTTCGGCAGCCGCCTGATCACCACCCGCTTCCACGTCGCGGCCTGCGGCGGCTCGGTGCAGGGAGCGCTCGTCTACGCGACGGCGATCCCGTACGGGCAGTTCGCCGTCCCGCCCGAGGCGACGACCGACGCCGGCGGCTGGGCGACCGTGCAGCTCGCGGCCATGCCCGGGTTCCCGGTGACGACGAAGCAGCGGCTGCTCGTCATGTTCGTCCGCGCCCGCAAGGCCGGAGAGGATCTGCTCGGCGGCATCTCGACCCGCCGCCTCGTCTCCTTCCCGGTGCGACCGTAGCCCCGGCCGGCCCGGAAAGGATCCGCGAGTCGTATCGGCAGGCGTTCAGTCCGCCGGTGATCCGGCGTGGCTGATCAGCCTGACGGCGACCGCGAGTGCGAGCGCGAGGAAGCCGAGCAGACCGAGCTCGAGCAGGAAGTTCGTGAGCAGGCGTCCGCCGGCGGGAAGCCGCTCGAACTGCGCCGTGACGATGAGGATCCGCCGCACGACGGCGATGAGCCCGATGAAGAGGAACGGCTCGACCGCGATCCGGTGCGTCCGGAGGACGAATCGAAGGGTGTAGGCGAGCTCGGCGATGATCAGGAGCAGCAGGATCCGGTCGAGAACGGTCACTCCCGTATCGACCGCTCCCGCGTGCGTCGAGGTCGCATGTGCGAGCTCGTGCACCGTCCCCACGAGCACGAGCACCGCGGCGGCTCCCAGGAGGAGCGCGACCGCCCCGTAGAGGACGGCTTCGAAGCCGACCAGGCCGCCGAGCAGCGTCCGATCGAGCGAGCGTGGGGCCTCGGCCGCACCGGTGGTCGCGTCAGACGACATGGCTCAGCCTACCGCGGCGGGGCGGCCGCCACCGGGCGCGAGCTCAGGATGCCGGAAGCTCGCCGGGAAAGGCCTCTTCGGCCCGGGCGGCGAAGCGGTCCTCCGTGCGGCGCAGGTAGATCAGGAACGCGATCACGACCAGCACGGCGACCACGCCGAGCACGATGTCGAGCGGGCCGCGCAGACGGGAGACAGCGCTGCCGAGGTAGTAGTAGGCGAGGCCGACGACGAGCGCCCACGTGATGCCTCCGGCCGCGTTGAAGGCAAGAAAGCGCGGCCACGACATGCGGTTCGTGCCCGCAAGGAACGCGGCGTAGGTGCGGAGCACGGCGACGAACCGCCCCAGGAACACCACCTTGCCGCCGTGCTCCCGGAAGACGTAGAGGCCGATCTTCATCCGTCGCTGGTCGAAGCGCACATACCTGCCGTAGCGGCGGAGGATGCGGTAGCCGCCCCAGCGGCCGAGGGCGAAGCCGGCGTTGTCACCGACGATCGCGCCGGCCGCGGCGACGGCGACGACGATCGCGATGCTCAGACGGTGCGTGGTCGCGGCGTAGAGCGCCGCGGTGATCAGGGCCGTCTCGCCCGGCAGCGGCACACCGAGGCTCTCCAGCGCCACCAGCGCGAAGACGGCCTCGTACCCGTAGGAGTCGATCCAGGACTGGAGCTGGCCGCCGAAGAGCGCTAGCAGCACCGCGTGTCCCGGCCGGGAGCTCGCGGCGCTCGCCGCCGAGACCGAGGCCTCGTTACGACGGCTTCCCGTCCTGCAGGCGCGGCGCCGGTCACTGCCGCGCGACGATAGCGAAGTCCGCCCGGGGGCCCCGTCGGCGCGGCCAGCCTGCTACGACGCCGTGACGACCTCGTCGAGGGGCGCATCCCGCCCCTGGAGGTCGCGCAGCCAGTCCTCGGACGCCGCCAGGTGCATCAGGTCGGCGGCGGCGGCCCGTTCCGCGTCCCGCGCGAGGAGCGCGTTGTAGATGCTGACGTGACTTGCAAGCGTCGCCTCGGTCGCGCCGCGGTCGACGAGGGAGTGCCAGAGCCGCGCGCGCAGCGTGCCGCTGGAGAGGTTCTCGATCAGCGAGGCGAGGCTCGCGTTGCCGCAGGCGCCGAGGATCACCCGGTGGAAGGCGGTGTCGGCCTCGATAAACGCCGGTGCGTCGGATGCGTCCTCCATCCGGCGCAGGCAATCGGCCAGGCGCTCGAAGTCGGCCTCGGAGAGCCGCGGCGTGGCGAGCCGGGTCGCCTCCGGCTCGAGCAGGCGGCGGATGTGGTGGAGCTCGAGCAGCGAGCCGACCGCGACGAGATCGCTCACGAAGCCGACGCCGGTGAGCAGCAGCTCGGGCTCGAGCGTCGTCACGTACGTGCCGTCGCCGACCCGCGACTCGAGGACACCGACCAGCGCGAGCGCGCGGACGGCCTCACGCAGCGAGCTCCGCGAGACGCCGAAGCGCTGCGTCAGCTCGCGCTCCGTCGGCAGCCGCGACCCCGCGGTGAACTCGCCGGAGCTGATCAGCTCCTTGATCTTCGCGATCGCCTGGTCCGTCGCACGACCGACGCTCATGGCAGCGCGATCGCATAGAGCCGGCACGCGTTGCCGCCGAGGATGGCCTGCGCGTCATCGGGGGCGACGGACCGGATCGCCTTGACGGACTCCTGCACGACCTGATCGTACGTCCCGTTCAGCAGCGCGACGGGCCAATCGCTGCCGAAGAGGAGGCGCTCGCCGCCGAAGACCGCGAACGCCGCACGCACCGCGGGCTCGAGATCACCGGCGTGCCAGTCAGGCCGGCGGATCATCGTGTTCAGCCCCGACACCTTCCCGACGACGTTCGCGTGAGCGGCCGCCGACTCGAGCAGGTGCTCCCAGGAGGAGAGCTCGGGTGTTCCGAGAGGCGGCTTCCCGAGGTGGTCGATCACGAGCGTCAGCCCCGGGTACCGCCGCGCGAGCTCCGGGACGTCGCCGAGGTGATCCGGGAAGACGGCGGGCAGCTCGAGCAGCAGGCCCCGCGCCTCGAGCAGCGCGAGCGCCGGCTGCACCTCGGCGCGCAGCAGCCAGTGCGGGTCGGGCTCCTGGTGGATCAGATGGCGGACCGCGCGCAGCTTGGGCTGCGACGCGAGCTCGTCCAGCCGCCGCCGGGCGGCGGCGGCGTCGTCGAGCCGGCACCAGGCCGTGACCGCGCCGACCCACGGGGCCTGCTCGGCGAGCTCGAACAGGTAGTCGGTGTCGCGGTCATCGGCTGCGCTCTGGACGAGCACCGTCGCCGTGACGCCGTTCGCGGCGAGCAGCGGCTCGAGATCGTTCGGCTCGAACGGCCGGTCGATCGCGCGGTGCTCAGGGGTCAGCCACGACTGCGCGACACGCGAAGGGTTCCAGAAGTGATGGTGGGCGTCGACGATCACAAGGGAGGGGGCCCCGCGGCGCTCGGTCGCGCCGCGGGGCCGGTCGGAGGGACGATGGGACTACTTGCTCACGATGCCGGTGCCGGTGTCGACGTTCTTCGGCACCTTCTTGCCCTGCACGGCCGCGTAGAGCGTGCCGATCCCGAGCGAGCCGATCTTCGACGGATGCTGCTGGACGGTCGCACTCTCGGTTCCGGCCTTGACGGCCTTCACCTCGTCGGGCAGGCCGTCGAAGCCGACGAGGATGATCCCGCCCGGCTTGATGCCGGCGTTCTTGATCGACTGGATCGCGCCGAGCGCCGGCGGCCCGCACGCGGAGTAGATCGCCGTCAGCTTGGGATTCGCGGTCAGCATCGTCTGCGCTGCCGCGGCTCCCTTCGTCTGGTCACAGTCGGTCTCGAGCTTCGAGACGACCTTGATCTTCCCCTTGAGCGGCCCGAGCCCCTTGAGCATGCCGGTGACCCGGTCGTCGAGCGCCGGCACACCGGGAACGCCTTCGAGGATCCCGAGCGTGTCCCCCGCCTTCAGGCGGCCCGCCAGCCACGTGCCGGCGAGCACGCCGCCCTTGAGGTTGTTCGTCGCGACGACCGACGTCTTCTGCTTCCAGGTCGGCAGGTCGTTGTCCATCAGCACGACCTTGACGCCGCTCTTCACCGCCTTCTTGAGCGCGGGGATGACCGCCGCGCTCGTCGGCGTGATCGCGATGCCCTTCACGCCCGAGGCGACCATGTTCTGGATCGCCGCGATCTCGCCGGCGTCGTCGGTCGCCGCCTTGCCCTGGGCGTAGATGACCTTGACGCTCTTGTGGCTCTTCTGCCACGACTTCGAGCCACCGACGAGCGTGAAGTAGAAGTCGACGGGGAACTTCGTGATGAACCCGAGCTTCACCGAGGCCTGAGCCCTGGTGGGTTTGGCAGTTGCGGTCACACTTGAGACTGCAGCGACGCTCGCCAGGATGAGGACGAGGGCGGTCCCTGCAGCCAGCCTGCTCTTCGACATGTTCGTCCTTTCGGAGATGCGGCTCGCGCCGCGGCCGGCGGTTCCTTGTCTTGAGGGCGCCGCGTGCTCTGCAGTAGCCGCGGCGCCGGTTGCGAAAGGCGTGACGTCGTTGCGCTAGCCACCACCTCCCACGATCAGCGAGACGATCTCCGCGTGGGTCTCCGCACTGGGGATCCGCTCGCCCACCTTGGCGCCGCGCCGCATGATCACGGCTCGATCCGCCACCTCCATCACGTGATCCATCGCGTGCGAGACGACGATCACCGCCCTCCCCTCCTCGCGGAGCCGGAGAATCAGGTCGAGCACCCGGCGCGACTCGCGTACGCCGAGTGCGGCGGTCGGCTCGTCGAGGATGACGACGCGCGACGCGAACGAGGCGGCGCGCGCGACGGCGACCGCCTGGCGCTGTCCGCCCGACATCAGCCCGACCGTGCCGCGGTCGTCGAGCGCGACCTGCAGCCGGTCGAGCGTCCGGCGCGTGGTCTGCGTCATCTCCCGGCGCTTCAGCACGCGGATCGGCCGCGGCAGCCAGCCGGGGGCCGCGAGCTCGCGGCCCGCGTAGAAGTTGTCGGCCGGCTTCAGGTTGTCGAAGAGTGCGAGATCCTGGTAGACGGTCTCGATCCCGAGGGCGCGCGCGTCGGCCGGCGAGTGCAGGGTGACGCGCCTGCCGTCCATCTCGATCGTCCCCCGGTCGAGGCGGACCGCGCCGCTCAGGCACTTGATCAGCGTCGACTTGCCCGCGCCGTTGTCGCCGAGCAGCGCGACCACCTCCCCCGCGGCCACCTCGAAGTCGACGTCGTCGAGCCCGACGACCGCGCCGAAGCGCTTGCTCGCACCGCGGACGGCGAGGACGGTCATCCGTGTCGCAGCGCCCGGGCAAGCCGGACGCGCCCCTCGACGTAGCCGCGGATCACGTCGCTCTCGACCGCGAGCAGCACGATCACCCCGATCGCCATCAGCTGGTAGAAGGCGTTGACGTTGTGCAGGTTCAGCGCGTTGCGGATGACGCCGATCGTGAAGGCGCCCACGAGCGCGTTGCCCACGTTGCCGCGGCCGCCCGCGAAGGCCGCGCCGCCGATGATCACGGCGGCGATCGAGTCGAGCTCGGCCAGGTCGCCCGCCGTCGGCGAGCCGGCGTCGATCAGGCCCGCCGTGAGCAATCCTCCGACGCCCGCAGCGAGGCCGCTGAGGGCGTAGACGCTGATCAGGACCCAGCCGACCGGGATGCCGGACCTGCGCGCGCCGTCGGGGTTCCCTCCGACCGCGTACACCCAGCGGCCCCAGACGAGGTAGGTCGTCCCGCCGAGCGCGACGAGCGCGAGCCCCAGCACGACGAACGCCGAGTACGGGAGCCAGTCGATCGACCCTCCCCCGAGCGTGTCGATCTTCCCCGGCATGCCGGAGATGAGGGTGCCGTTCGCAGCCCAGAGGGCGATGCCCCGCACGATGCTGAGCGACGCGAGCGTGACGATGAACGGATGGGGCACGCGGCCGACGACGAAGACGATGCCGTTGGCGAGCCCGACCGCGAGGCCTGTGCCGAGTATCGCGAGCACGACGAGCGCGGTGGACTGAACGTGGATGAAGACGATCGCGCCGACGACACCCGAGAGCGCGACGGTCGATCCGACCGAGAGGTCGATGCCGCGGGTGACGATCACGAGCAGCTGCCCGAGCGCGAGCACCGCGATCACCGCCGTCTGCGAGAGGACGTTGCCGAGATTGCGGCTGGTGAAGAAGATCGGCGTCGTCAGGCTGATCACGACGACGAGCAGGAACAGGATGAGCGCGGGCCCCGCCCGCAGGCCGAGGAGCACGCCCTGCAGCAACCGGTAGGTGCGATCGACGCCGCCGGCGGGTTGTGCGCCCGCGGGTTCCACCGATTCCGCCAGGTCGCCCACTAGTCCACCAGCGCCTCGTCGCCCGACCAGATCCGGCCATGTGGGAACGCGTAGTCCCGCAGCGTCGCTGCATGCATCTCGATGCTGTAGCCCGGCGCCTCGGGGAGCAGGTACCGGCCGTCGAGAACCGCAGCCGGGTGGACGAAGTGCTCGTGGAGATGGTCGATCCACTCGATCACCCGCCCGTCGGTCGAGCCGCTCACGCGCAGGTAGTCGAACGCCGCGAGGTGCTGCACGTACTCGCACAGCCCGACGCCGCCGGCGTGAGGGCAGACCGGGACGCCGAACTTCGCCGCGAGCAGCAGGATCGAGATCACCTCGTTCACGCCCCCGACGCGGCACGCGTCGATCTGCAGGACGTCGATCGCCCCGGCTTGCAGCAGCTGCTTGAAGATGATCCGGTTCTGCACGTGCTCGCCGGTCGCGACCGCGATCGGCGCGACGGCCTGCACGGATGCGCGCATGGCCGAGGACGTCGTCGGGGCTGGTCGGCTCCTCGATCCACCAGGGCTCGAACGCCGCGAGCTCGCGCATGGCGGCGATCGCCTCGTCGACGCCCCACACCTGGTTGGCGTCCATCATCAGGATGCCGCCTTCGCCGAGCGCACCGCGAATGAGCCCGGCCCGCCTGACGTCGGAGGCCGGGTCGCCGCCGACCTTCATCTTCACGTGGCGGAAGCCCTCGGCGAGGGCGAGCCGCGTCAGCTCCTCCACCTTCTCGTCGTCGTAGCCGAGCCAGCCGGCAGACGTCGTGTAGGCGGGGTACCCGCGCGTGCGCAGGTCGTGCTCGCGCTGCTCGCGGCCGGGCGCCGCCGCGCGCAGCAGGTCGACGGCCTCCTCCGGCGCGAGCGCGTCGGCGATGTACCGGAAGTCGACGGTCGAGACGAGCTCCTCCGGCGAGAGGTCGGCCAGCAGGCGCCACAGGGGCACGCGCCGCGTCTTCGCCCAGAGATCCCAGACCGCGTTGACGATCGCCGCCGTCGCGAGATGCATGACGCCCTTCTCCGGTCCCAGCCAGCGAAGCTGGTCGTCGGAGACGAGGCTCCGCCAGAAGCCGGCGAAGTCGCCCGTGATGCCTTCGAGCGTGCGCCCGACGACGAGCGGCTCGAGCGCGCGGATCGCGGCGACACACACCTCGTTGCCCCGGCCGTTCGTGAACGCCAGCCCGTGCCCGGAGTGATCGGGGTCGTCGGTCTCGAGCACGACGTACGCCGCGGAGTAGTCCGGGCTCCGGTGCATCGCGTCGGAGCCGGCGAGCGTGCGAGAGGTCGGGAAGCGGACGTCGCGGGCGCTCAGAGCGACGATCTGCAGAGTGCACCACCCCCGCTATTGGTCTGATTGATCTGCACCAATCGGTGGACAAGCAGCACGATGTGCGCGAGAGTACGACAATTGGTCTGACCTTTCAAGGTCTTTCGGCAAAGATATATGCTCATCATATGAATGCCCTCCACTACGTCGGCAACGGCACCCTCGAGGTGGTCGAGACCGCTCCGGCACCCCCGGCGGCCGGGGAGGTGCAGCTCGAGATCGCCTACACCGGGATCTGCGGAACCGACCTCCACATCCTCCACGGGGCGATGGACGCCCGCGTGACGATGCCGGCGGTGCTCGGCCACGAGACGGCCGGCCGCGTCGCCTCGGTCGGGGAGGGCGTCGAAGGCTGGGCAACCGGCGACGCCGTGACCGTGATGCCGCTCGTCTCGTGCGGAACGTGCGCAGCGTGCACGGGCGGCTCACCGCACATCTGCTACCGCCTGGTCTTCCTCGGGATCGACGCGCCGGGATCGATGCAGTCGCGCTGGAACGTCCCGTCCGACGTGCTGGTCCGCCTGCCGGACGGCCTGCCGCTCGACCAGGCCGCGCTGGCCGAGCCGACGGCCGTCGCCGTGCACGACGTGCGACGGTCGGGGCTCGCCGCAGGCGAGCGCGCCGTCGTCGTCGGTGCCGGTCCGATCGGGTTGCTGATCGCGAGCGTCGCAGGCCCGATCGCGGCCGACGTGGTCGTCTTCGAGCCGAACGGCGGCCGGCGAGCGATCGCCGAGTCGCTCGGCATCCGCGCGGTCGACCCGCTGGCGGAGGACGCGGCGGCCTGGGTCGAAGACTGGACGAACGGCGCGGGCGCCGACGTCGCGTTCGAGGTCTCGGGAACCGGCGCCGGCATGGCGACCGCGATCGGCTCCCTCGGCGCGCGCGGCCGGGCCGTCGTGGTCGGAATCCAGCCGACGCCGCCGCCGGTCGACCTCTTCCGGGTCTTCTGGCGCGAGTTGACGCTGATCGGTGCGCGTGTCTACGAGCGGCCCGACTACGAGGAGGCGGTGAGCCTGCTCGCGGCGGGCGCGATCCCCACCGACACCCTGGTCACCCACGTCGTTCCGCTCGACGGCGCCGCCGAGGCGTTTCGCGCGATGGACGCGGGCGAGTCGATGAAGATCCTGGTCGACTGCGCGAATTGATGTTCGACCTCTCGCGCAAGGTCGCGCTCGTCACGGGCTGCAGCCGCGGCATCGGTCTCGCGATGGCGGAGGCCCTGGCCCGGGCGGGCGCCGACGTGATCGGCACGAGCCTCAGCCTGCCGGCCGGCGAGTCCGAGGCTCGCAGCCGCGTGGAGGCGGCGGGCCGCTCGTTTCTCGCCTACCAGGCCGACCTCGCGCTTCCGGACGGGGCCGAAGGCCTCGTCGGCGCGCTCGCGCGCGACGGTCACACGATCGACATCCTCGTCTCGAACGCGGGCACGATCGCCCGCGCCCCGGCCGTCGACCACACCGACGAGCTGTGGGCGACCGTGCTCCAGACGAACCTGACCTCGTCGTTCGTGCTGGCACGGGAGGTCGGGCGGCAGATGATCGAGCGCGGGCACGGCAAGATCGTCTTCACCGCCTCGCTGCTGAGCTTCCAGGGCGGCATCAACGTCGCGAGCTACACCGCCGCGAAGTCGGGGCTCGTCGGTCTCGTGCGCGCGCTCTCGAACGAATGGGCGCCGTACGGCGTGAACGTCAACGCGATCGCGCCCGGCTACATCGCCACCGACAACACCCGGGCCCTCCGCGACGACCCGGACCGGTACCGCTCGATCCTCGAGCGCATTCCGGCAGGGCGGTGGGGTGACCCGACCGATCTCGCCGGCGCGACCGTCTTCCTCGCCTCGGCCGCGTCCGACTACGTCGACGGGATCGTGCTGCCGGTCGACGGAGGATGGCTGGGCCGGTGACCGACGCGCTCGCGCGTGCGTGCCGGCCGCGCGTGCTGCCGGTCGCGACCGTGACGGACGAGGCCTGCGCGGCACCGCTCGCGGCGGCGCTCGCCGCCGGCGGAGCCGCGGCGATCGAGGTGACGTTCCGCACCGACGCCGCGGTGCGGGTGGTCGCGGCGCTCGCCGACTCCGAGCTGGTGGTCGGCGCGGGAACCATCCGGAGCCTCGCACAACTCGACCAGGCGCTCGCCGCCGGCGCGCAGTTCGTCGTCTGCCCCGCGCTCGACGACGCGATCGTCGCGCGCTGCAGCGAGCTCGGCGTCCCGGTCCTGCCTGGCATCGCAACGGCCACGGAGCTGGCGCGAGCGCTCGCGCTCGGCGTGCACACCGTGAAGCTCTTCCCTGCCGAGCCTCTCGGCGGCGCGACGCTCGTCTCAGCGCTCGCCGCGCCGTTCCCCGAGGCTCGCTTCGTCCCGACTGGGGGGTTGGGAGCGCACAACGCGGCCGAGTACCTCCGGCTGCCGTCGGTCCTCGCGATCGGCGGCAGCTGGATGGTCGCGCCGAGCCTCCTCCAGGCGCGGGACTGGGAGGCGGTCACGAGGCTGACCGCCGAGGCGATCGGGTCGGCGGTCGCCGCGGAGGTTGCCGCGTGAGCGAGGGGCCGCGTTACGACGTCGTCGCGCTCGGCGAGGTGATGCTGCGCCTGGATCCCGGCGAGGGGCGCATCCGGAACGCCCGGGCCTTCCGCGTCTGGGAGGGCGGCGGCGAGTACAACGTCGCACGCGGCCTGCGCCGCTGCTTCGGGCTGCGGGCCGCGCTCGTGACGGCGCTCGTCGACAACGAGGTCGGCCGGCTGGTCGAGGATTGCATCCTGCAGGGCGGCGTCGACACGAGCCACGTCGTCTGGCGCCCGTTCGACGGCACGGGCCGCACGCTGCGCAACGGTCTCAACTTCACCGAGCGAGGGTTCGGCGTGCGCGGCGCGGTCGGCGTCTCGGATCGCGGTCGCACCGCCGCGGCCGCGCTGCGCGCCGGCGACGTCGACTGGCACCGGCTCTTCTCCGTCGAGGGAGCGCGCTGGTTCCACACCGGCGGTGTCTACGCCGCCCTCTCCGAGACGACGCCGGGCGTGATCGCGGAGGCGATCGACGCCGCGCGCGCCGCGGGCACGACCGTGTCGTACGACCTGAACTACCGGCCGAGCCTCTGGAAGACCCTGGGCGGCTTCGAGGCGGCCCGCGCCGTCAACCGCGAGCTCGCCGCGCAGGTCGACGTGCTGATCGGGAACGAGGAGGACTTCACGGCGTGCCTCGGCCTGGAGGTCGCGGGTGTCGACGACCGCCTCACGGGGCTCGATCCGTCGTCGTTCGAGGCGATGATCGAGGAGACGGTCCGGCAGTTCCCGAACCTGCGGGTGGTCGCGACCACCTTGCGCGAGGTCCACTCCGCGACGCGCAACGACTGGGGTGCCGTCGCCTGGTCGGCCGAGAGCGGCTTCGTGCACGCGACGCCGCGGCGCGACCTCGAGATCCTCGACCGCGTCGGCGGCGGCGACAGCTTCGTCGCCGGGCTCGCGTACGGCCTCCTCGAGGGGATGGCGCTGGAGGATGCGGTCGAGTGGGGCGCCGCGCACGGTGCGCTCGCGATGACCACCCCCGGCGACACGTCGACCGCGACGCTCGACGAGGTTCGCTCGCTCGTCGGCGGCGCGGGTGCGCGCGTCCGGCGCTGATGGTCGACCTCGGCGGGCTCTCCCTCGGCTGCGCGCAGCTCGGCAACCTCTACCGCGCGCTGCCGGACGCGGACGCGCGGGCAACCGTGGACGCGGCGTGGGACGCCGGCGTCCGGTACTTCGACACCGCGCCGCACTACGGGCTCGGCCTCTCCGAGCGGCGGCTCGGCGAGGCGCTCGCCGGCCGCCCGCGCGGGTCGTTCGTGCTCTCGACGAAGGTCGGCCGCCTCCTCGAGCCGCTCGACCGCGTCGACGGGCCGGACGACGGCGGCTTCGCGGTGCCCGCCACCCACCGCCGCGTCTGGGATTTCAGCCGCGACGGCATCCGGCGCTCCCTGTCCGAGAGCCTGGAGCGCCTCGGTCTCGACCGCGTCGACGTCGTCTACCTCCACGACCCGGACGACCACTGGCGGGAGGTGGTCGAGACCGGCTTTCCGGCACTCGCGGAGCTCCGCGACGAGGGGGTCGTCACCGCGGTCGGTGCCGGCATGAACCAGTCGGCGATGCTCGCCGACCTCGTGCGGCGCTTCGACGTCGACGTGCTGATGCTCGCCGGCCGCTACACGCTGCTCGACCAGCGCAGCCTCGACGACCTGCTCCCTCTCTGCGAGGAGCGTGGCGTCGGCATCGTCGCCGCGGGCGTCTTCAACAGCGGCCTGCTCGCGCGCCCGTGGCCGCCGGACGGCGCCCGGTACGACTACGGCGACGCACCTCCGGAGCTCGTCGAGCGTGCGCGCGCGATCGCCGCCGTCTGCGAGCGCCACGGCACGAGCCTGCCGGCGGCCGCGATCGCCTTTCCGCTCGCGCACCCGGCGGTCGTCAACGTCTGTCTCGGCGCGCGGTCGCCGGAGCAGGTGCAGCGGAACGCGGCGCTGCATCGCCAGGGCGTCCCGCGGGAGCTGTGGGGCGAGCTGAAGGCGGAGCATCTGCTTCGCGAGGATGCGCCCGTGCCGCTTCCCGAAGCCGCCTGAGACGCCGCATCACGTCGTCGCCGCCGCGACCGAACAGGTCGTGGAGGCGCAGGTACTCCGCGTAGAGCGCGTCGTACGTCGCACGATGCTGCGCCCGCGGGCTGTACCGCGACTCGCCGAGATGTGCCATTTGCTCGGATGCCGCCCCGATCGACCCGAAGACGCCACCCGCGACGGCACCCCACATCCCGGCGCCGAGCGCCGGCGTCTGGCTCGACCGCGCCACCGAGATCTCGCGGCCGGTGACGTCCGCGAACACCTGCATGAGCAGCGGGTTCCGGCCGGGCAGGCCGCCGCAGGCGACGATGCGCTCGACGCGGAGGCCGGCGGCTTCGAAGCCGTCGATGACGGCACGGGTGCCGAACGCGGTCGACTCGAGCAGCGCGCGGTAGATCTCGGGTGCCGTCGTGGCGAGGGTCATGCCCACCACGAGCCCGCTCAGGTCGCTGTCCACGAGCACCGAGCGGTTGCCGCTCCACCAGTCGAGCGCGAGGAGGCCCGCCTCGCCCGGGACGAGGCCCGCCGCGTGCTCCGCGAGCACCGCGTGCACGTCGATGCTGCGACGCCGCGCCTCGTCGTGGTACTCGGGCGGCACGCCGCGCCTCGTGAACCAGCCGAAGATGTCGCCGAGCCCCGACTGGCCCGCCTCGTAGCCGAAGAGGCCGGGCAGCACGCCGTCCTCGACCACGCCGCACATCCCCTCGACGGCGGCGAGGCGGTCGCCGAGCAGCAGCAGCCCGTTGCTCGTGCCCATGATCATCACGAGCGTCCCCGGCCGCGTCACCGTCACCGCCGGCACCGAGGCGTGGAAGTCGACGTTCGCGACCGCCACCGGCGTGCCGGCGGCGAGACCGGTCCATGCCGCCGCGCGTCCCGACAGGCCACCCGCCACCGTCCCCGGGGGAGCGAGGTCCGTGGACATCTTCTCGCCGACCACGCGCTCGAAGCGAGGGTGGAGCGCCGCAAAGTAGGCCGGCGGCGGGAAGCCGTCCCGCTTCGACCACATCGCCTTGTAGCCGGCGGTGCACGCGTTGCGGGTCTCGACGCCGGTGAGCTGCCACACCGTCCAGTCGGCCGCCTCGAGGATCCGCTCCGCCCGGTCGTAGACGTCGAGGCGCCTCCTCGAGGATCTGCAGCGCCTTCGCGAAGAACCACTCGGAGGAGATGCGCCCGCCGTAGCGGGCGAGCCACGGCTCGCCGCGCTCGGCCGCGACCCGGTTGATGCGGTCGGCCTGGGGCTGCGCGGCATGGTGCTTCCACAGCTTCACCCAGGCGTGAGGCTCGCGGCGAAGCTCGTCGAGCTCGCAGAGCGGCGTCCCGTCGCGGAGCGTCGGGAGGATCGTGCACGACGTGAACGCGATGCCGATTCCCGCCACCTCCCGGTCGGCGACGCCCGTCTCCGCGAGCAGGCGCGGCACCGCGGCCTGCAGGCTGCGCACGTAGTCGGCCGGGGCCTGCAGCGCCCAGCCGTCGCCGAGCTCGACGTCGTCGTCGGGAGCCGGCAGCCGCCGGTCGATGACGCCGTGCTCGTAGACGTGAACGCTCTCGCCGAGCTCGTTGCCGTCGGCGCAGTCGACGAGGACGGCGCGCGCCGACTCGGTTCCGAAGTCGATGCCGAGAGCGACGGTCACCGCGGCTGGCCGTAGTACGCGGCGTCGCCGTGCTTGCGCTCGAAGTGCCGCCGGAGGAGGTCGGCCGGGATCGACACGACGGCGCCCAGGCTGAGCGCCCGGAAGGCGGACGCGGCGGCGGCTTCGAGCGCAATCGCGTTCTCCACCGCCGCTTCGACCGTCTCCCCCCAGACGAACGGGCCGTGACCCGCGACGAGCGCCGCCGGGATCGTGAACGGATCGAGCTCGCGCTCGACGAACGTCTCCAGGATCAGCGCCCCGGTGAGCGCCTCGTAGTCGCCCTCGATCTCGGCCCGCGTCTGCATCCGCGTGACCGGCACCGGGCCGCGAAAGTGGTCGGCGTGCGTCGTCCCGACGCACGGCAGGTCGCGCCGCGCCTGCGCCCAGGCGGTCGCGAACGGCGAGTGCGTGTGGACGACCCCGCCGGCCGTCGGTAGTGCGCGCAGGAGCGTGAGATGCGTCGGCGCGTCCGAGGAGGGCCGCTGCGAACCGGAGACGACGGCACCCGTCGACAGCTCCAGCAGCGGCACCTGCCGCGGCTGCAGCTCGGCCGCCGGCACGCCGCTGGGCTTGATCGCGACGAGGCCGCGCTCGCGGTCGAGCGCGCTCGCGTTCCCGAACGTGAGCACGACGAGCCCGGCGTCGAGGAGCGCCCGGTTCGCCTGGACGACCCGTGCTCGCAGGTCGGCGGACACCTCAGCACGCTCCGGCAAGGCGGTAGTACGCCTGGTTCCAGCGAAGCTCTCTGCCGAGGTCCCGCAACCGCGTCTCGGCGTCGACGACGACCAGCTCGATCCCTGCCATCTCGGCGAGATCGCCGACGGTCTCGGTATCCAGCTGCGTGCTGAGGACGGTGTGATGCGGACCGCCGGCGACGAGCCACGCCTCCGCCGCGGTCGGCAAGTCGGGGCGCGGTCGCCACAGTGCGCGGGCGACCGGCAGCCTGGGCAGCGGTTCCTCGGGCTCGAGGACGTCCACCTCGTTGACGAGCAGACGGAAGCGGTCGCCCAGGTCGACGAGCGCCGCGTTGACCGCACGGCCGGGGCGTGCGGTGAAGACGAGCCTCACCGGGTCGCCGCGACCTCCGATCGAGAGCGGGTGCACCTCGCACGAGGGCCGGTCGCCGGCGATCGAGGGGCAGACCTCGAGCATGTGCGCCCCGAGCACGCGCCCGCCTGCCGCCGCGAAGTCGTAGGTGTAGTCCTCCATGAAGGACGTCCCGCCCGGAAGGCCGGCGGCCATCACCTTGGCGGCCCGGAGCAGCGCCGCGGTCTTCCAGTCGCCCTCGGCTCCGAAGCCGTAGCCGTCCGCCATCAGGCGCTGCACCGCGATCCCCGGCAGCTGTGCCAGGTCGCCGAGATCCTCGAACGTGTCCGTGAACGCGTGGAAGCCGCCGCCGGCGAGAAACGCACGGAGGCCGACCTCGATGCGCGCGGCCTCGCGGAGCGACTCGCGCCGCTCGCCTCCCGCCCGCAGGGCGGGAGCGACGAGGTAGCGCTCGTCGTAGTCGTCGAGCGAGGGCACCGGCCTCGGCGTCGGAGACCTCGCCGACCATGCGCGCGAGCTCCCCGACGCCGTAGCCGTTCACGGCCACCCCCAGCCGAATCTGCGCCTCCACCTTGTCGCCCTCCGTGACGGCGACGTGGCGCATGTTGTCTCCGAATCGCGCGATCGAGAGCCGGCGGAGCTCGTGCCACCCGCACGCCGCGCGCGCCCAGGCTCCCACGCGCCGCAGGACGTCGGGATCGCTCCAGTGACCGGCCACCGTCTTCCGCCGGATCCCCAGCCGCGTCTCGAGCGCACCCAGCTCGCGGTCGCCGTGGGCGGACTGGTTCAAGTTCATGAAGGCCATGTCGATCTCGGCCCATGGCAGCTCGCGGTTGAACTGCGTGTGCAGGTGCAGGAGGGGCTTCTGCAGCGCCGAGAGACCGGCGATCCACATCTTCGCCGGCGAGAACGTGTGCATCCAGACGACGAGGCCGGCGCAGGCGTCGTCCGCGCTCGCGTCGAGGCAGAGCCGCCGAATCGACTCGGCCGAGGCGACGACGCCGCGGTCGCGCACACGCACCGGCACCGCCGCCGACGCGTCGAGCGCGGCGGCGACGTCTCGACCGTGCGCGGCGACCGTCTCCAGCGCCGTGCCTCCGTACAGCTCCTGGGCCCCCGCGGCGAACCACAGCTCCCGGCCCTCGAGCACCGCCGTCACGTCCCGCGGATCGCGAGCCCGGTGTCCGGATCGAAGAAGTGCAACGCGCCCAGGTCGACCCAGACGTCGATCAGCTCGCCCGCATCCGCGGCGGACCGCGGGCTGAACCGCCCGACGAGTGTCGCCTCCCGCGCCTCACCCGCCAGCTGCCCGACGGCGCGGTCGTCGCCGACGTCCTCGGCGAGCTCGCGCATGTCCTCGGTGACGGCCTGCCGGGCCGCGATCGTGAAGTGCACGAGCACCTCTGCGCCGAGCGCCTCGCGCAGCTCGACCCGGCCGCGGAGCCGCCCGCCGCCGGCGCCGTTCGCGATCGCCGCATCTTCGAGGTCCTCCGGCCGGATGCCCACGACGAGGGTCTTGCCGACGTGCGTCGGCGAGCCGCTGGTCCTCGAGCGCGAGACGCGTGTCGCCGAGGACGAGCTCGACTCCGGCCGCGCCGCGCTCGACCTGCGCCTCGAGCATGTTCATCGCCGGGACTGCCGATGAAGCCGGCGACGAAGATGTTCGCGGGGCGGTCGTACAGCTCCTGCGGTGGCGCGACCTGCTGCAGCTCGCCCTTGCGCATCACCGCGACCCGGTCTCCCATGGTCATCGCCTCGACCTGGTCGTGCGTGACGTAGATCGTCGTCATGCGGAGATCGTTCTGGAGCTTCTTGATGTCGGCGCGCATCTGCACGCGGAGCTTCGCGTCGAGGTTCGACAGCGGCTCGTCCAGCAGGAAGACCGCCGGCTCGCGCACGATCGCGCGACCCATCGCCACACGCTGCCGCTGGCCGCCCGAGAGCGCGCGCGGCTTCCGCTTCAGGTAGGGCTCGAGATCGAGGATCCGCGCCGCCGCGTCCACGCGACGGCCGATCTCGTCCTTCGGGACCTTCGCGATCTTCAGCGGGAACGCGATGTTGTCGCGAACGCTGAGATGCGGGTAGAGCGCGTAGCTCTGGAAGACCATGGCGATGTCGCGGCGCTTCGGCGTCAGGTCGTTGACGACGCGCTCGCCGATCCGGACGACGCCGTCGGTGATGTCCTCCAGCCCGGCGACCATGCGCAGCGCCGTCGTCTTGCCGCAGCCGGACGGTCCGACGAGCACCATGAACTCGCCGTCCGCGATCTCGAGGTCGAGCCGGTCGACGGCGCGCGTGCCGTCGTCGAACCGCTTGGAGACCGCTTCGAACGTGACGCTAGCCATGGGTCACTCCTTCACCGCTCCGCCGACGAGTCCCCGGACGAGCGCGCGCTGCGAGAACAGGAAGACGACCGCCACGGGCACGCACGGCGATCAGCGTCGCGAGCGCGAGCTCGGGCTTGAAGATCTTGACCGACTGGCCGCCGCCGCCGACCGCCGGGTTGAAGGACGGCGTCGCCGAGAGCAGGTCCCAGAGGCCGACCGTGATCGGGTACTGGTTCGAGTTGGCGAGCACGACGTACGGCAGGAAGAAGTTGTTCCAGTCGGCGACGAAGCTGAAGAAGAAGACCAGCGCGACCACCGGCTTCGCGAGCGGGCAGCGCGACGCGCAGGAACGTCTGCAGCTCGCCGGCGCCGTCGACCCGTGCCGCGTCGAGCAGCCCGGGCGGGAGTGCGGTCGCGTAGTAGAGGTAGGCGAGGTAGACGCCGAACGGGAAGAACGAGAACGGCAGGATGATCGAGAGCGTGCTCCCGATCAGGTGCATCGCGTTCAGCTCGAGGAAGATCGGCAGCACGAGTGCAGCCGCGGGAACGATCATCACCACGAGCGTCAGGGAGAGCACGAGCTTCCGCCCGGGGAACCTCCCGATCGCGAGGCCGTACCCGGCGGGGATCCCGGCCGCGAGGGTGATCGCGGTCGCCGAGAGCGCGTAGAAGAGCGTGTTGCCGATCCAGCGGCGGAAGATGTGGCTGCTGAACGCGTCCAGGTGCTTCCACGCGAGCGCCACGTGATGAAGGTCGCCGAACGAGAACGGGCTCGCCTCGATCAGCGCCTTGTCGCTCTTCGTCGGCGCGAGGACGAGCCAGAGGATCGGCGCGACGAAGAAGACGGCGAACGCCAGCGAGGATCCCGAGCCGTACGCCGAGCCCGAGCAAGCGGGTCTGCATCAGTCGTCGGTCCTGAAGAGCCCGCTGCGCGTGACGATCAGCACCGCGCCGACGAGCCCGATCATCGAGCAGGTCGACGGCGATCGCGGCGGCACCGTTGAAGTCCGCGTACCGGAAGGCCAGCTGATAGGCGAGCTGATTCGCCGACCAGGTGTCGGGGACGAGCCCGAAGCTCGCGGTCTGCACGATCTGGGGCTCGACGAAGAGCTGTGTTCCGGTCGCGAACGAGAGCACCAGCATGTAGGCGATCCACTTCCGGATCAGCGGCAGCTTCAGGCGGAGGGCGATCGTGATCGGCCCGGCGCCGTCGATGCGGGCGGCCTCCTCGAGGTCGGGCGGAATGGTGTTGAGCGCGCCGTACATGACGACGATCCAGCCGCCGGCGCCGGTCCAGAACGCGATCATCGCGAAGATGTACGGCAGGTTCCCCGGGGCGATCGACTGGGCGAAGATGTGCGCTCCGAGCAGGCCGTGCAGCAGGAACGAGAAGGGGCTGACGCTCGGGTCGAGCATGAACAGCCACACGAGCACCGCCGCCGAGCCGGCCAGAGCGCCCGGCATGTAGAAGAGGAACCGGAAGCCCGCGGAGACGCGGCTCGCGCGGCCGTGCAGGAGCAGCGCCAGGCCGACGACGAAGATCATCAACGCCGCGAGCCACACGCACGTGTACACGAGGACGTGCCTGAAGGCCGAGGCGAAGCGGAAGTCGTGGTAGGTGCGGACGAAGTTGTGGAGGCCGACCCAGCCGCCGCCGACGTTCGTGAAGGCGAGGTCGAGCGCGTAGATCGTCGGGGCGACCCCGAAGACGATCAGGAACGGCAGGTACGGCAGGACGAACGGCAGGCCCTGCAGGCGGCGGGGGCCACGCTTGCGCGTGGCCCCCGCGTGCTCCGACGTCACAGCAGTCGCAGCCAAGCTCGCTCTACTTCCGAACGACCTTGTAGCCCGCCGCCTGCGCGTTCTGCGCGAGCCCGGTGCCGAGCGCCGGCAGCAGCGAGCTCAACGACTTGCCCGCGACGAGCTGCGTGACCACCGAGTTCGACCAGACCGGCTGGTCGGGATAGGTGACCATGCTCCAGCCCTTCCAGATGAGGTTCGCGGCCGCCTGCATCGCCGGTCCCTCCGGGGCGGCGAAGTAGCTGTCCTTGTTCAGGGACTTCAACCATCTCGTCGCCGCTGGGGCCGTACGACGGGTAGCCCGGTGAGAGCGCCCCGACCTTCCCCTTGACGGCGAACGACGTGGTCGCCCACTTCACGAAGTCGACCGCGGCCGCGACGTTCTTCGAGTGCTTCGAGACGATCCACGGGCCGCCGCCGACCTGCCCCGTCACGAGCGGCTCGCTTCCCCAGCGCAGCGGCAGCGCCGCCGTCAGCTCGCCGGCCGGAACGTGCAGCGTGCCACTGAAGATGTCCTTCGCGTACCACACCGGTCCGGGCATGAGCAGGATCTTGTCACTGTCTCCGCCCCACTTCGTGGCGAAGTCGGCCGTGAAGACGCTCTCGGGCGGAACGACACCGCTCTTGATCAGAGGATCGAGGAGGTTCGCCATGCGGGTGCAGTGCACGTCGGCCTCGTTGATCCGCACCGTGTTCGGCCCGATCACCTGCGAGATGGGGCACTTGTCCGCCCACAGGTAGAGCCAGGCACCGTAGGAGTCGCCGATGTTCCCGATGATGTAGCCGGGATGCTGGGCGGCGACCTTCTGCCCGAGCGCGGCCCACTGCTGCCACGTCGTCGGGACCTGGTACCCGAACTGCTTCATCAGCTTCTGGTTGACGTACAGCACCTCCTGCGCCAGGTTGTCCTGCAGGCAGACGAGGCGGCCGTTGACCGTGCACTGCGCGAGCGACGGCGACGGCCAACCCTTGCGGAGCTTCGACGGGACGGCCGTCTTCAGGTCGAGCGCGTAGTCGAACGGCTTCTGCCCCATCCAGACCGGGTCGTTGGCCTGTTCGCTGAAGATGACGTCCGGCCAGCCGTGACCGGTGCGGTTCCACAGCTGGATCTTCGTCTGCATCGTGGTCGCGCCGTTCCCGTCGCCGTCGTACGTGACGATCTTCAGGTGGACTTTCGGGTGCGTCTTGGCGTAGAGCTTCGCCACGGGCAGGCGGACGGCGTCGACCCAGACCGTGATCGACCCGGAGGCACCGGCTGGCACCGGCGCGTCCGGTCGAGGCGGCGCCGAGCGCCGCGGCGCTCGTCGTCGCAACGACGAGCGCCGCGACCACCAGCCACCGACGAGTGATCTTCATGCTGACACTCTCCTTCTCGAGGTTGAGCGTTCCTTCAGCTCCGGGTGGCGACCCGAAGCTCGTGGACGAAGTCGGGCAAGGCGATGCCCGGGGTCGTCGGGGCGTGGACGAGCCCGTCCGGGCCGACGCGGGGCTCGCGCACGGGCGGGTTCGAGGTCACGAGCGACTCGTAGTAGGTGTTGTTGGGGATCGCCATGCAGAGGTGCACGGCCGGCTCGGTCGGGCCCGTGCACCTCGGCGCGCAGGCGGAACGAGTCGGCGAGGTGCGCGATCCGCATCGCACCGGTGATGCCGCCGCGATGGTTCGCGCTCGTCCGGACGTAGGAGGCGCATCCGGACGCGATGAAGTCGGCGGTGTTGAGGTGGCTCCCGTCCGAGGTCTCCCCGACGAGCAGCGGCACCTCGACGCGCTCCGACAGCCACCGGTACGCCGTGACGTTGAACTCGCGCATCGGCTCCTCGTACCAGCGAAAGCGCGCCTCGGCGAGGGCGTCGCCGAGGTAGACGGCATCCGGCAGGTCGAAGGCGGCCGAGCCGTCGTACATCAGGTCGACGTCGGCCCCGACATGCGCACGCACCCGCTGGCACAGGTCCGCGTCCGCTCGAGCGTCGCCCCAGGCATGGAGCTTGAGCGCCGGGAAGCCGAGCTCGAGACACTGGTCGCAGACGTCGAGGAACTCCTCGACGGTTGCGAAGGTCGTCGTCGACGCGTACGCGGGGATCGACTCCCGGTAGGTGCCGAGCAGGCGGTGCACGGGCACGCCGAACACCCGCCCCTCGAGGTCCCAGAGCGCGACGTCGACGATGCCGAAGAGCCAGATCGGGAACTCCTCGGTGCGGTCGAGCTCCCACAGTCGATGCCAGAGCCACTCGCGGCGATCGGCACGCTCGCCCACGAGCTCCTCGCGGAGGATCCGGTCGACGATGTCGGCGAGCATCGGGCCGCTCCACTCGTGGTAGGCCTCGCCCACCGCGCCGTCCTCGGTCGTGATGCGGAGCACCGCCGTCGTCCGGGCCGGGTGCGAGCCCCGCAGGCCCCGCCGCCAGGCGAAGGCGGGCGAGACAGCGGGGAGCGGGATCAGGTCGACGTCAACGGCTGCGATGCGCATCGCGGATGATCATCATACGAATGATCACCCGTTGTCAAGCACGTCAGGACGATTTGCGGCGCGCCCTGCGCTCGTCCCACCGCGACTCGATGTGGGCCGAGATCCGCTCGCCCGCGAGCGAGCCGTCGCCGGAGGCGAGCGCGTCGAGGATCGCGCGGTGCTCCGCGATCGTCCGCTTGAGGGCGGCCTTCGACGCCGGAGTGGCCGCGAGCGGCGGGGTCGCGCCGCCGTACCGGTGGATGACGCGAACGATCGTCAGCCCGATCTCGTTCCCGGAGGCCCGCATGATCACCGCGTGAAATGCGTTGTCGATCGCCCGGAAGCGCTCGTAGTCGTCGGAGGCGCCTTCCATCTCGGTGATCAGGCCGGCGAGCTCGGCGAGGTCGTCGTCGGTCAGCCGGCCGGCCGCGAGCGCTGCCATCTCGCGCTCGAGGACGCGACGAACCATCATCAGGTCGTCGAGCAGCGACATGTCGCCGTCGTACTCGAGCGCGATCCGCAGCACGTCCGGATCGAGGAGATCCCACGAGGTTCTCGGCTGCACGGTCGTGCCTCTGCCCTGCTCGACGCGCACGAGCCCGCGTCCCTCGAGCAGCTTCAGGCCCTCGCGGACGACGGTCCGGCTGAAGCCGAACGTCTCGCAGAGCGCCGGCTCCGTCGGCAGCACGTCGCCGTCGGCAAGCGCGCCGCTGATGATCCGGTGCCCGAGCTCCTCGAAGATGAGTGAGGCGAATCGGGCCGGCCGCCGCTGGATCGTGGCCTGGCGCGGGGCCTCGACGACACCGCGGCGGTCGATGCTTTGCACCCTGGAGATCATATGGTGCCGGCCGGCTAGTCGGATTAGGATACGACGAATGATGATTCACGCCGGGGCCGGAGCCTGGCTCGTACGCAAGCTTCGGCGCGTCGGCGAGCTCCTGCCCGGCGCCCTCGCCGACTTCGCCGCCACGCGCAGCGAGACCTCGCTCCGGCGCTCGTCGAGCCCGCGCGACGGCCGCCGGCCTTTGTGAGCGGCAGGATCGCACCGACTGCCCGCGCAGTCGTGCTGGTCGCCTTCGCCCTCTTCTTCGGCGTCCCGCTCGTGTGGCTCGTGCTCGCAGCGACGAGGACGGGCTCCGACCTCCAGTCGGGCCCGTGGCTGGCGGTGGGCGACCTCCACAACGTCCTCGTCGCCTGGCGGAACCTGGACGCGTTCGACGACCACGTCTTCCGCCGCTGGCTCGGCAACTCGCTCCTCTACTCGCTGAGCGCCACCTCGATCACGCTCGCGACGGCGATCCCGGCCGGCTACGCCCTGGCGCTCGGCACCTTTCGCGGGCGCGTCCTGATCCTGCAGCTCACGCTCGTCGCCATGCTCGTTCCCGCCTCGTCGCTCGTGCTCCCGGTGTTCCTCGAGCTGAACGCGGTACATCTGGTCGGCAACCCGCTCTCGATCATCCTGCCGTTCGCGTTCTTTCCCTTCGGCGTCTACCTCGCCTACCTCTACTACTCGACGGCGCTCCCGCGACGGCTCCTCGAGGCCGCGCGCGTCGACGGCTGCGGCGAGCTGCAGGCGTTCGTCCGGATCGCGCTGCCGCTCGCGCGGCCGGTGGTGGCGCTCGTCTTCTTCTTCAGCTTCGTCGCCGACTGGAACACCTTCACGCTGCCCTACGCGATCCTGCCGGACTCGAGGCAGTTCCCGGTGCAGGTGGGGCTCACCGACCTCTTCCGCTCGACCGGACCGGCGGTCGCGCTCGCGTCGTTGATCGCGGCGATTCCCGTCGCGATCGTCTTCCTCGCCTCACAGCGGGCGCTCACGCGAGGCCTCCCGGGCGGCGGCGCCACGGAGTGAGCCCGGTAGAGCGAGGTCGGCAGGTGCGAGCCAGATGCGGGGCACGCGTTCCGCCATCGCCTCCGGCGTCGGAGCACACGCCAGAGCCTTCGCGGTCCTCCGAGCCCGCGTGAATCACGAAGCCGACGCGGGGACTCGACCCCCGGACACCTCCATTACGAGTGGAGGCGAACAATCCGTTGTACGTGTCGCGTTCAGTCGAATGCCGCGAATTCAACAGCTCTTTCGATGGCCGCACATACAAGAGCCGCATGTACAAAGGAGACGCCTTTCCGGGCAGTCACCCACGTAGTACCGTCGCAGTACCGTTCCGCGTCTCCACTCGTTGGCAGCGTTGACGACGGATCGGCCAACGCAACGACAACAGTGTCCTGGCGCGGTCCTACCCTGCGAATATGTCCTTCCTCGTGAACCGTGAACAAGACATGGAGGCAGCAGAGCGTGTGCGCGCCTGGATAGCGGAGCAGACAGTTTCAGGACTGCATCCAACGGACGTCGTCGGGTACCGCGCCGAGGATTCCGCAGGGGATGAGGCATGGTTCTTCGACGTGCGTCTCCCGGTACCAGATCCTCAAGGCGGGTCTTGGGACGTTGAGGCACTGAACACCTTCGTGCGGGCAGTCCGAGACAAGGCGCTGGACGAGAGCCTGTCGTGGCCTTGGTACATCGGCTTTCTCCCGGAGACCGAGGAAGACCAGGAGGACGAGGACCGGCTACAGCTCCGCGACGACGCATAAGAAGCGTGAAGCGGCCGATCCGCCCTCGGTGGCTTTTGCGTCTCGCAAATGATCTCGTACCGAAACAGGTCGGCGTTGGCCAGCCGCGTAACACGAACCTGCGCCGCGCGGTGTCGACGGCCTACTACGCCGTGTTTCACGCCATCACACTCGCTGCGGCCGACAACGCGCTGCCGGGAGCGGGAGAAGGCGAGAAAAATGACTTCACGCGCCACGCCGCGCACACAGGCATACGAGAGGTATGCGGATGGATCAACGGTGCCCAACCTCCCCGGGCAGTCGAGGACACGGTGAAACGGCTGCGGCAGAACGCGCGTGTCTCGGACGTCACCGCGACGTTCGCTGCCCTCCATCAGGCGCGCGAAGACGCGGACTACAACCACGATGCCGAAATCACGCGGACTACAACCCGCAGCCTCATTGAGCGAGCGGAGAATGCCGTCGCCATCGTCGAAGCCGACGCAGCTACCGATGACCTCCGCTCGTTCCTCGGCATCCTGTCTCTCAAGATGACTCTGCGGCGAATCTGACCGCCGCTTTGGTGTTAGTGCCGTTGTTCTACCGTCGGCGCGTCAAGATCGACAACGGTACGCGACGAAAGCTCCGGGAAAAGGCGCTCTCTCGAGAGCCGACGCGGGGACTCGAACCCCGGATCCCTTCATTACGAGGGCTGAGCCCGCGGCGTCTCCGGTCGCCCCGGGTCGCGGAAGCCGCATGACTCCAAGGGATCAGCGCCGCGACGTTGGCGGCCGAAGACCACAAACGGCACCCTCGTAGACCCCTCGTAGACCCCGACGCCCCGCCGTCTCGTTCACG
>CAVXLT010000010.1:0-30523 GCA_963762715.1 uncultured Thermoleophilia bacterium
CCCGGCCGGAATCGAACCAGCGCACACGGTTTAGGAAGGCGCGTGCAGGTCGGATGAAACCCCCTGCAGATCGGCGTGTTCTTCGTCTGATCCGGGCGGTGCGCGCCAGTCCGTGCGCCAGCGGCGCGCGAAAGCGCAGGCGTCCGCCAGTTCCACGCAGAAGAACCAACAGAGTCGCATCGGCGGCGCCGACGAGCAACCGACGTTAGGGCGCCGGCTCCTCAGCCCACCGGGGGCGTTCCGTCCACGACTGACGACGAAAGAGGTGGGTACCGGCTCTGCATGGCACTACCTCGACCTGTGGTCCCGACGCCGCGCTGAACTTGGCGGTCGGTCGAAGCGAGAGTTAGGATCGTGCAATGCCGAACATCGGTACCGGCGAGATCGTTCTTCTGTTGCTGCTGGCGTTGTTGCTCTTCGGTGCGAAGCGGCTGCCGGAGATCGGACGTTCGCTTGGGTCGGGCATGCGGGAGTTCAAGGACTCGGTGACCGGCAGCAACACGCCGTCCGAGCCGCTTGAGCTGTCCGCCTCCCGGGCCGAGCAGACGGTGCCGATCTCGCAGCGCGAGCACGAAGCGGACAACTAGCACGCTAACGCCAAGCTCGGACTGGCTGGCCGTCTCGCGCTGGTGGGCGCGATCGAGGAGGGTCTCTCGCTGAGGGCGGCCGCGGCCGCCTTCAGCGTCTCGCCGGCGACGGCGCATCGCTGGTGGCATCGCTGGCTGGACGGCGGCCGATGAGGCGAGCTGCGTCTGCTGGATCGCTCGAGCCGTCCGCACCGCTCGCCGCGGCTGCTGGCGGCCGAGCTGCAGGAGCGGATCTGTGACTGCCGCCGCCAGACCGGCTGGGGTCCGCGCCTGGTCGCGGGCGCGACCGGCTTCGCGCACTCGACGGTCTGGAAGGTGCTCCGCCGGCACGGGATCTCCCGCCGTGCCGCGGCCGGTCAAGGAGCCGGCCAACAGCTACGAGTGGCCCTGCCCCGGCGACCTGCTGCACATGGACACAAGCCGCTACGCCCGCTTCCTGCGGCCCGGGTCACCGCGTCACCGGCGACCGCTCGCAGCGCTCGCCGCGGCTGGATGCGGCCCGAGACGACGAGTCGGCTACGACTACGCGCACGCGATCGTCGACGACCACTCCCGGCTCGCCTACGTCGAGCTCCACGACGACGAGAAGGCGCCGACCGTCACCGGCTTCGTCGAGCGCGCGCTCGCCTTCTTCGCCGAGCACGGCATCGACTGCGAAGCGGCTGATGACCGACAACGCCTTCAGCTACGTCAAGAACCGCTCACTGCGCGAGCTGCTCGCCCGCCACGGCATCCGCCACCTCACCACCCAGCCCTACCGGCCCCGCACCAACGGCAAGGTCGAGCGCTTCCACCAGACGATGGCCCGCGAGTGGGCCTACGGCCTCGCCTACCGCACGCATCGACACCGCCGACGCCGCCCTGCCACACTGGCTCGACACACTACAACCGGCGACGACCACACAGCTCACTCGGCGACCGGCCACCAATCAGCCGCGTTCACAACGTCCGTGGGTAGGACACCTAGCTACCGGCCACGACCACTTGCCGCCCGCGACGGCGGGTGACGGCTGGGCGCTTTCTCGCGGGCCGGACCTGCCGCGGGCTGTCCTTAATGCACGTGAGGGCCGACATTCGTCGGTCGTTTTCACGTCCTGGTCTTGACATCCCGCTGTGGAATCGTCATGCTGCGCGACCATCCGGTTATACGCTGATCCGGTTATGGGACAGGCCGCGCCGACATATCAACCGCGCAACGGTGCGCGTTCGGGGAGGTTCGCGTGAGCGTTCTCGACGGTGAGCTGGTGCCTCAGCCGACGCTCAATGCGGTCAAGCGGACGACTCTCCTCCGTCAGGTGCAGGAGGAGATCAAGAGCTACATCATCCGCAACAGGCTGAGCCCAGGCGACCCGCTGCCGTCGGAAGGCGACCTCGCGCGCCAGCTGGGCATCGGGCGCAACTCGGTGCGGGAGGCGGTGAAGTCGCTCGAGGCGCTCGGCGTCATCGAGGCACGGGCCGGATCGGGCCTCTTCGTGAAGGCGTTCACGTTCGACACGATCATCGACAACCTTCCGTACGGCCTGCTCTTCGACGCGAAGAGCGTCAGAGACTTCCGCGAGGTCCGTGCGCATCTCGAGTACGGGATGATCGACCGCGTCGTCCAGGAGGTAACGCAGGAGCAGCTGGACGAGCTCGGCCGGATCGTGGACGCGATGCGGCTCGCCGCAGAGGCCGGGCGCTACGACCCCGAGGCCGACCGCGCGTTCCACGCCGTCCTCTACTGCACGCTCGGCAACCCCGTCCTCCTCCGCGTCCTCGACGTCTTCTGGCTCGTCGTCCGGAGGGCGAGCGACCTCTCGCACGTCGTCGACCCGGTCGATCCGCTCGAGACGGTGGGCTCGCACCAGAAGATCTATGAGGCGCTGCAGAAGCGGAGCGCCGAGGAGATGCGCGCCGCCTTCGACCACCACGAGAGCCGCTGGAAGCTGCGGCTCCGGCCGTCCGTTGGTAGCCAGGGAGCGACCGGCTCGTGACGGCGGGCACGTCAGGCGCTGTCGGGTCGGCGCCGCGCACCGACGGCGAGCTGCTCCACCTCTACCGCGAGATGTTGCGGATCCGGAGCTTCGAGAACCGGGTCGAGGATCTCTATGCACGCGCGGAGATCCCCGGCATCGCCCATGTTTCAAGCGGCCAGGAGGCGGTCGCCGTTGGCGTCTGCGCCGTCCTCGAGCGCTCCGACTACATCACGAGCACCCACCGCGGGCATGGCCACTGCCTCGCCAAGGGAGCGACGCCCGACCGCATGTTCGCGGAACTGCTCGGCAAGAGCGATGGGTACTGCCGCGGCCGCGGCGGCTCGATGCACATTGCCGACCCGGCGAGCGGCAACCTCGGCGCCAACGCAATCGTCGGCGGGAGCCTCGCCATCGCCGCGGGAGCCGCGCTCAGCGCCTCGCTTCGAGAGACCGGCGAGGCCGTCGCGTGCTTCATCGGCGACGGTGCGCTCAACCAGGGGCTCCTGCTCGAGTCGATGAACATGGCCTCGCTCTGGCACCTGCCGGTCCTCTACGTGTGCGAGCACAACCGGTACGGCGAATACACGCCCTCTGACCGGGCGATCGCCGGCGATGTCCGCTTGCGGGGCGAGGCCCTCGGGATTCCGTCGTACGTCGTCGACGGGATGGACGTTCTCGCCGTCGGCGACGTCACGGTGGCGGCCGTCGAGCGCGCCCGGGCAGGCGAGGGGCCGAGCTTCCTCGTCTGTGAGACGTATCGCTACTCGGGGCACGGGATGAGCGACCGCGACCGCGCCTACCGGACGCGGGACGAGGAGGAGGAGTGGCGCGGACGCGACCCGATCGACCGGCTCGGCCGCACGCTCCTCGCGGAGCGGCGTGCAACCGAAGCGGAGCTGGACGCGATGCGCCGCGAAGTGGAGTCCGAGATGGACGACGCTGTCGAGTTCGCGCGGCGGGCTCCCGATCCCTCGATCGACGAAGTGGGGCTCTTTGTCTACGTCGACTGAGGTTCGCACGCTCACGTTCGCGGATGCCCTCAACGAGGCGCTGCAGGAGGAGATGGAGCGCGACGAGCGGGTGATCCTTGTCGGCGAGGACGTCGCCCGCGCCGGCGGCGTCTACAAGATCTCGAAGGGTCTCTACGACCGATTCGGCCCGCGCCGCGTCCTCGACACGCCGATCTCGGAGGCGGGGATCACCGGCCTCGGGCTCGGGGCCGCCCTGACGGGCATGCGCCCTGTCGTCGAGCTCATGTTCGGCGACTTCACCACACTCGCGATGGACCAGCTCGTCAACCAGGCGGCCAAGGCCCACTTCATGTCAGGCGGCGCCTGGCGGACCCCGCTCGTCGTCAGGACATCGATGGGCGCGGGCCGTTCGATCGGCGCGCAGCACTCGCAGAGCCTGCACACCTGGTTTGCGCACGTCCCTGGGCTGAAGGTCGCGCTTCCGGCCACGCCGGCGGACGCGAAAGGGCTTCTCAAGTCGGCGATCCGATCCGACGACACCGTCGTCTTCTTCGAGGACAAGCTCACGTACCGGGACACCGGGCCCGTGCCCAGCGGCGACTACACGGTGCCTCTCGGCGTCGCGCGGATCTGCCGGGACGGCGACGACATCACGCTGATCGCGACGTCGAGCATGGTGTCGGTTGCGCTCGAGGCCGCCGATGCGCTGGCGGAGCGCGGTATCTCGGCCGAGGTCGTCGATCCCCGGACGCTGACGCCGCTCGACGAGGAGACCCTGGTCGCGTCGGTCGAGAAGACGTCGCGCTGCATCGTGATCGACGAGGGGTACCGGCGCTTCGGCGCCGGCGCCGAGATCGCCGCGACCGTCGCGAACGGCGCTTTCTACCACCTGGGCGCCCCCGTCGAGCGCATCGGCGCGATGGACGTGCCGATCCCCTTCAACCCGCGGCTCGAGGCCGCGACCATCCCGTCCGTCGACGACGTCGTCGCCTGCGCGACGCGGCTGACGGCCTCGTGAGAGGCAGATGGCGATCGAGGTCGTGATGCCCGCAATGGAGATGGACCAGGCGAGCGCCCGGCTCCTTCGCTGGCTCAAGGCCGAAGGGGACGCCGTCGCCAAGGGCGAGCCGTTGATGGAGATCGAGACCGACAAGGTCACCGTCGAGATCGAGGCGCCGGCCGACGGCGTGCTCAGCGGGATCCGCGCTGCCGAGGGAGACGACGTCCCGGTCGGCGCCGTCGTCGCGCTCCTCACTGACGGAGCTGCTTCATCTGCGGGCGCACCCGAGGCAAGCCGGTCGGCGGGGTCGAAGCGCGCGGCTGTTGCGGCGACGCCGATAGCACGACGCGTAGCCGCCGAGCGCGGCATCGACCTCGCTGCCGTCGCCGGCACCGGGCCGGGCGGCGCGGTCACCGCCGACGACCTGCTGGCGATCGCGACCAGCGCGGCCGCCGAGCCGCCGGAGTACGAGGCGCAGGTGCTCTCCGGGCTGCGCCGGACGAGCGCGGAGCGACTGAGTGCGAGCTACCGGGAGGCGCCGCACTTCGACGTCGCGGTCTCCGTCGACGCGACGGCGCTCCTCGCGGCGCTCGAGCGGCGAGCCGGGGACCTTTCGCTGACGGCCGCGATTGCGGCGCTCGTTGCGGCGGCTCTCACCAGGCATCCACAGGTGAATGCGCACTTCGTCGACGGCGAAGTCCGGGTCTTCCGCTCCATCCACCTCGGCGTCGCCGTGGCCGTGGAGGACGGCCTCATCGTCCCCGTGATCCGCGAGGCGGCGGGTAAGACACCGGACGAGCTTCAGCTCGAGCTGGCCGATCTCGTCGAGCGCGCCCGCTCCGGCCGGCTCGGTCTCGGCGACGTCGGCGCCAGCACGTTCACGGTCAGCAACCTCGGCATGTTCGGCATCGACCGCTTCACCGCGATCGTCAACCCGCCAGAGGTGGCGATCCTTGCCGTCGGCCGTGTCCGGGACGTCCCCACGGTCGTCGACGGCGAGGTCGTCGCCCGCCGAACGGTCGATCTCACGCTCTGTGCCGACCACAGGGCGCTCGACGGCGCCGCCGCGGCCTCGTTTCTCCGCAGTCTCGCCGATCTCGTCCTCGACCCGGAGCCGGTGTTGGCCGCCGGCGAGCGCGACGGCTCCTCGGAGGAGCGCCGATGACGATCTCCGTCACCACCCTCGACCACGTGTCGGTGACCGTCTCCGACCTCGAGCTGTCGGTTGCCTTCTACCGTGACGTGGTTGGCCTCCTCGAGGTCGAGCGGCACCGGCTCGAGGGTGAGACGATCTCGACGATGGCCGGGAAGGACGGCGTCGTGCTCGACGTCGCTCGCCTTGCCGCGCCGGAGACGCCCGGCATCCTGCTCGACCTCCAGTGCTACCTCGCGCCGCCCGGGTCGGCGTCGAACGCGCAGCTCGGCGACGTCGGGCACTCGCACATCTGCTTCGGCGTGCGTGACATGTCGGCGGCGTGCAGGACGCTGCGCGAGCACGGCGTGGAGCTCGTCTCCGACCCGGTCGAGTTCGAGCTGGAGTCAGGTCCCGCTCGAGGTCGTGTTCGTGAAGGACCCGGACGGCAACGTCCTCGAGCTCGTCCGCTACCCGGAGGCGGCGTGAGCCGCCGGAAAGGAGCTCCGCAGTCGACACACACGGTTCGTGCAGGCAAGGCTAGCCAACCCCGCAGAAGAGGAGGGACCAAGTGAGCACCACGAACGAACTGGACGTGCTTGAGCGTAGGTTCAGCCGCCGTGGATTCATCAAGGCCGGAGGGCTCACCGTTGGAGGTGTCGTTGCGGCCGGAGGCGCGTTTCCCTCGAGCGTCTTCGCAGCGGAGGCTGCGAAGGCCCCCCTGTCGCTGAAGGGGAAGAAGGTCGGGATCGCGAGCCCGATCACCGTCGAGATCCTCAAAGAGTTCTACGACAGCATGCAGGGCCAGGCGAAGTTGAAGCAGAACCGTGAATCGATCACGGTCGTCGACGCGAACGGCGACTCGGTCAAGCAGCACACCCAGGTCGACGCCTTTATCGCGCAGCGCTATGACGCGATCGCTCTGCTCGTTCTCAGCGCCGAGGGCTGGGATGCCGAGGTGGCCAAGGCGAAGAAGGCCGGCATCGGGACGTTTAACCACAGCGCGTCCGCGATCGAGGGGATGACGCAAAACGTCGGGCTCGACCAGCGCGCGGGTGGCTTTGGTCCCGGCGCCTACGCGGCGCGCTGGCTCAACAAGAACCAGGGTGGCAAGGGTTCGGTCGGCGTGCTGTCGATCCTGAACGACCCGCAGCTCAAGCTGCGTAGCGAGGGCTTCAAGGACGCGCTCTCGAAGTTCGCGCCCGGCGCGAAGATCGCCGGCGAGGTTCACGCGCAGACGCGGGACGACGGCGCGTCGGCCGCGGCGAACCTGCTCCAGGCTCATCCGGACATCAGCGTCATCTACGCGGCCGGCGATGATCCCGGTCTCGGGGCCTTCACCGCAGCGACGGAGGCCGGCAAGACGGATCCCTCGAAGTTCCTGATCGCGAGCTCGGACGGCACGAACGCGGTGCTCGATCAGATCTCCCAGGGCGGGATCTACCAGGCGTCGTGGACGTTCCTGTTCCCGTTCAGCGCGACGCAGTTCCAGCGCGACATCGAGAAGTTCCTGCGTGGGAAGTCGGTCAAGCCGACCCGGTTGATGATCGGCCAGATGGTGACGACGTCGAACTTCAAGACCATCCAGAAGCTCCAGTCGGATCCGCACGCGCCGAACGTGCAGTGGGTCTACCGGCGCCGGATGAAGTACAGCGACTACCACCTCAAGACGAACGAGCCGTTCTCGAACGCCTTCACCTCGTGAAGAGCGAGCTTGATCGGAACGCCCGGCATGGCGGGCCCGGACGGCGGTCGACGCCGTCCCGGGCCCGCAGCTCGGGCCGGAGCTCGCGGCCGGCGGGTGCCCGGTGGCTGAGGCGGCTCCTGCCTCGGTGCGGGCGCCGCTCGTCCGCTGCGTCGGGGTCAGCAAGTACTTCGGCGGCGTTCAGGCGCTGAACCGCGTGTCGCTCGATCTGCTTCCAGGCGAGCTCGTCTGCCTCGTCGGGGACAACGGCGCGGGGAAGAGCACGCTCGTCAAGCTACTGAGCGGCCTCCACCAGCCGGATGAGGGCGAGCTCTGGCTCGGCGACGAGCGGTGTCGACGGCCTCACGCCGCAGCTGGCGCGGCAGCTCGGAATCGAGACGGTGCACCAGCATCTCGCCCTCTGCGACAATCTCGGCGCGGCGGCCAACGTGATGCTGGGCCAGGAGCCGGTGCGCTTCCGTCTCGGCCCGGTCAAGCTGATCGACCGCAGGGCGTCGCTCGAGCAGGCGACCCGGCTCGTCGCCGACGTCGGCATCGACCTCGGCGACTACTGGACGCCCGTGCGCAGGTTGTCGGCGGCCAGCGGCAGGCGATCGCGATCGCGCGCGCGACCGTGCGCGGCCATCGCCTGATCATGTTCGACGAGCCGACCGCTGCGTTGGGCGTGCGCCAGACCAAGACGACGCTCGAGCTCGTCCGGCGCGTTGCCGACTCCGGTGTCAGCGTGATCGTGATCACCCACAACCTCGACGACGTCTTCGAAGTCGCGGACCGGGTGATCGCGCTGCGGCTCGGCGACATCACGCTGGACACGCCGCTGGCCGACACGACGCGCGAGGAGGTGGTCGCGTGCATGACAGGAATGTCCTTCAGCAGCAGCCGGTAGGCGGGCAGCAGGCGCCCGCGGAGCGCCGCGTCGGCTCGGACGGCTCGCTTGCGGCGCGCGTCAGAAACGTCGCGCGCACGAACGCGCGCAACGCGGGCCTGCTCATGACGCTCGGCATCGCCCTGGGAATCGTGAGCGCGAAGGCCCCCCTTTACTTCTCGTACGACAACTTCCTCGTCGTCGGGCTGCAGATGTCCTTCATCGGCATTCCGGCCCTCTCCACGACTGCGCTGATCATCGGCGGCAACGTCGACCTCTCGATCGGGTCGATGTTCGCCCTCTCTGGCGTGACCGCGGCGCTCCTCGGCAAGCATGTCGACCCCGCGCTCGCGATCCTCGCCGGGATCGTCCTCGGAGCGGCCGTTGGCTGGGTCGAATGGGCTGCTCGTCTGGCGGATCCGTATCTCGCCGATCATTATCACGCTCGGCGGCCTGACGCTGCTCCGCGGCGTCGTCCTCCTGCTCACGAACGGATTCGCGATCACGGGCGTACCGCACTCCTTCGGAGGCTTCGGACAGGCCAAGCCGCTCGGCGTTCCCATGCCCGTCGCCATGCTCGTCGTTCTCGTGCCGATCGCCTACGTTGTGCTCCAGCGCACGACGATCGGCAGGCACGTCTTCGCCGTGGGCGGCAACCCTGAGGCGGCGGAGGCGGCGGGCCTGAACGTCCGCCGCCTCGTGCTCGGCCTGTTCGCGGTGAACGGCCTGCTCGTCGGCCTGGCGGGTGTCCTCGCTGCCAGCCGCTTCGGGTCGGCGGATCCAAGCTTCGGCGTTGGTTTCGAGCTCGACGTGATCACCGCGGTGATCCTCGGCGGTGTTGCGTTCAACGGCGGCGAGGGCGGCATCGGCGGCGTCATCCTCGCCGTCGCGCTGCTCGGCGTCGTCAACAGCGGCCTCGTCGCGCTTGGCGTGAACCCCTACTACACGGACGTCGTGAAGGGCGGCGTGCTGATCCTCGCCGTCGCCATCGACCAGCTCGCCCACGAGCAGCGGGAGCGCCACCAGCGGCGGCTCGCGATGCGCGAGCGTCGCGAGCGACCCGCCTGGGCGTCCGACGCCGGGGAGGCGCCCGATGCCGCGGTATGAGCTCGACGGGCGAACCGCCATCGTGACGGGCGCGGCGCGGGGAATCGGCCGGGCAATCGCGCTCCGCCTCGCACGGGAAGGGGCGGCGGTCGCGGTCGCCGACCGCGACGTCGACGAGGCCGGGCGGGTGGTCGCCGAGATCGCGTCGGCCGGCGGCCGGGCGATCGCGCAGGCGGTCGATGTCACGCGCGCCAGCGAGGTCGAGGCGATGGTCGCAAGCGCGGTCGAAGCGTTCGGCCACGTCGACACGCTCGTCAACAACGCGGGGATCGGCGCGGTCAAGCCGCTCCTCGACACCGACGAGGAGACCTGGAACGCCGTGATGGACGTGAACGCGAAGGGCGTCCTCCTCTGCTCCCAGGCGGCAGCCCGCCAGATGATCGCGCAGGGCTCCGGCGGCCGGATTGTCAACAACGCCTCGGGCGCCGGCAAGGTGGCGCCCGGCGCGGACATTCCGCTCGGCGCCTACTCGGCGAGTAAGCACGCCGTCGTCGGGCTCACACGGCAGCTCGGGCTTGAGCTCGCCGGCCACGGCATCCTCGTCAATTGCGTCTGCGCAGGAATCGTCGACACGCCCATGTGGGACCTGATCGACCGCGAGACCGCCCGCCTGTTCGGCCTCGCCGAGGGCGAGACGAAGGCCCGTGCGGTCGCGGGCATCCCGCTCGGCCGGATCGAGCGGCCGGAGGACGTTGCGAACGTCGTCGCGTTCCTCGTTTCCGACGACGCCGACTACATCACGGCGCAGGCGGTCAACGTCTGCGGCGGGATCTTGCCCTGCTGACGGAAGAAGGAGGCTCACGATGACGGACGTTGCCCACTGGTCCCGCTCCTTCCTCGAGGAGCTGGAAGCCGCCGCGCGCGGACCGCGCCCGACGCTCTGGTCGCTCGGCGGGCCGAGCTTCCTCTACACGACCGCGGAGGCGGCGATCTGGATCGACCCCTACTTCGGCGGGACCCCGACGACGCCGTGCCCGGCGCGTACCGCGCCACGGCGATCCCGGTCGACGCCGAAGAGATCCGCCTCGCCGACGCCGTCATCTCCACCCACGACCACGTCGACCACTGCCACGAGGGCACCGTGATGCCGATCGTCCGCAACACCGGCGCGGTCTGCGTCGCCGAGCTCGTCGTCGAAGCTGATGCGGGAATGGGGCGTGCCCGCAGGGCGGCTCCGCGAGGTCGGGGCCGGCGACACCGTCAGCGTTGGAGACGTGGAGATCTCCGTGTACCCGTCGTACGACCCGAACGAGCCGAGCGCCGTGACATACGTCCTCGAAGCGGGCGGCGTGACGCTCTTCGTCTCCGGCGACACGTGGCGCGGTCCTGCGCTCGCCGAGATCGGCGGCGCCCGCCGTCCCGACTACGCACTGCTCGCGTTCGGGCGCACCTGGTACATGAGCGAGGAGGAGCTGATCGATGCGGCCACCGACCTCGCGCCTGGAACGCTCCTGCCGTTCCACTGGGAGTTCTGGCGGAACCACACGGGCGATCTCGGCCGGTTCTTCGAGGTGTACCACCGGGAGCCGCGCCCCTTCGCCGTCACGGTGCCGCTGGTCGGCGACTCGCTCGCGCTCGAGCCGCGCGGAGCGGCCGCGTGACGGCGGAGATCCGGACAGCGGTCGTCGGGGCCGGCATCGGCGACGAGTGGGCCCGGGCGCTCTCGCGACAACCCGGAGTGTCAGTCGTCGCGGTGTGCGCGCGGACGTCCGAGAGTGTGGAGCGGGTCGCCGACGTGTACGCCGTTCCTGGCCGCTACCTCTCCTACGAGGCGATGCTCGAGCAGGAGGAGCCCGATCTCGTCGTGGTCGCGACCCCTAACGCGCTTCATGTTCCGGTCGCGACGGCCGCCCTGGAAGCGGGCGCGCACGTCGTCTGCGAGAAGCCGCTCGGGCTCGACGCCGAGGAGGCCGAGCGGCTCGTCCGGCTCGCCGACGAGCTCGATCGCCGCACGCTCGTGCCGTTCACGTGGCGATTCCTCCCCGCAGCCCGCTACGTGAAGGAGCTGCTCGACGACGGTGCGGTCGGCTCCCCGTACCACGTCCACGCTCGCTACTACGTCCGCGGGTGGGGCGACCCGAGCGGCCCAATGCGGTGGCAGTTCGACGCCGCGGCCGCCGGGAGCGGGGCGCTCGGCAACGTCGGCTCCCACGCGCTGCATCTCGTCCAGTGGTGGCTCGGCGACGTCGCCGAGGTCTGCGCCCGGACGACTACCGCGGTGCGCGAGCGCGGCGACCGCTCAGGGGAGGCCGCCCGTGTGTCGGTCGACGACGCGGCTGGGCTGCTCGCGGAGCTGGAGGACGGCACGCCGCTCGTCTGTGCGCTCAGCCTCGTCGCATTCGGGCCCCGCGTCTCGCTGGAGATCGGGATCTTCGGCAGCGACGGTGCGCTGCTCTTCGACGACGACTGGGGCACGCGCGCCGCGCCGATCGGCCGCGTCCGGCTCGCCCGCCGCGGCGACTCCGGCTGGGCGGAGCAGGCGGTCCCGGCACGGCTCGTCGAGGGCGCAGACCGGCTCGACCCGGACGCGCCGCTCGGTGGGTGCTTCGACCGGATGGCGGTCGAGATCGCCGCCGCTATCCGCGAGGGCCGTCCCGCCGTACCCGACTTCCACGAAGGTCTGCGCGTGCAGCGCGTGCTCGACGCGTCGCTCGCGTCGGCCCGCGAGCGGCGCTGGGTCTCCGTGGCCGAGACCGGCCGCTGCGCGCGCGCCGGTGCCGAGGGCGCCCGCGTATGACGCACGCCCGCGATCTCAAGGATCGTCTCCGCGCCGGCGAGGCCACCGTCGGCACCTTCCTCGCCCTCGGAAGCCCGAACGTGGCCGAGCTGGCCGGAGCGCTCGCGTTCGACTGGATCGTGGTCGAGACGGAGCACTCCGCACTCGGGATCGCCGAGGTGGAGCGGATGCTGATGGCCCTGTCCGGGTCGCCCGCCGTTCCGCTCGTCCGCGTCCCGCCCCGCAACCCTGTCTTCGTCCAGCGAGCGCTGGACGTCGGTGCGGCGGGCGTCGTCGTGCCGCTCGTCGAAAGCGCCGCCGAAGCGGCCGAGGTCGTGCGGGGTACGCGGTACCCGCCCGCGGGAACGCGCAGCTTCGGGCCGATTCGGGCTGCCCGGTACTCGCTCGACTACGACGACCATCTCGAGTCCGCGAACGACCGCATGATCGTGGCGCTGATCATCGAGACGGGCGGAGCCGTCGAGGAGCTCGAGGAGATCGCGGCGGTGCCCGGCGTCGACGTGCTCTACCTCGGGCTGTTCGACCTCTGTCTCTCGCTCGGGCTCGACCCGCGGAAGCTCCCGCACCCCGACGTGGACGCGATCATCGGGCGCGCCCTCGAGGTTGGGCGCGCGCATGGTGTCGCCGTCGGGCTCGGCGCCCGCACGCCCGCCGAGCTCGTCGCGCTCCGTGACCGCGGGTTCACGTTCGTCGGCTTCGGCACCGACTACTTCCTGCTCCTCGACGCGGCGCGGGCCGGACTGGAGGCCCTCGGTCGTGGTTGAGGCGGTATCGGCGTTCAGGATCTGGTGCGAGCGCGACCTCCCGGCCGCATACACCGGGCTGCTCGACAGCTCGGCGGTGCTCGTCGGAAGCGGCGCCTCGGAAGCGCATGCGCAGGGCAGCATCGCCGGCGCGCAGGCGATCATCGCCTCCGCCCGCGTCCGCTACGACGCCGAGCTCATGGACGCGATTCCGAGCCTGCAGGTGATCTCGCGCACCGGAATCGGGCTGGACAACATCTCCATTCCCGAGGCGAGCGCGCGGGGGGTCGCGGTCTGCCACGTCCCGGGCGGGCCGACGATCTCGACCGCCGAGCACACGATCGCCCTCCTGTTCGCGGTCGCGAAGGACCTGCCGCGGACGACCGAGGCGCTGCGGGCCGGTCGCGGCGACTACTTCAACGACTACGCGGGGGTCGAGCTCAACGGGCTCCGGCTCGGGATCGTCGGCCTCGGCCAGATCGGACGCCGCGTCGCGGTTGTCGCCCGGGCGCTCGAGATGGAGGTCGCGGCGTACGACCCGTTCGTCGACGCGGAGGTCGCCAGGTCGGTGGGTGCGGAGCTCGAGCCCGACCTAGGACGGCTGCTCGCCGGGGCGGACGCCGTCTCCCTGCACGTTCCTCTCACGGAGCGCACGCGCGGGCTCCTCGATGCGGAGCGGATCGCCCAGATGAAGCAGGGGGCGATCCTGGTCAACACCGCCCGCGGCGGCCTCGTCGACGAGGGGGCGCTCCTCGCCGCGCTCGAGGGCGGGCACCTCCGCGGAGCGGGGCTCGACGTCTTCGACCCCGAGCCCCCCGAGCCGACGAACCCGCTGCTCGGGCGAAGCGACGTGATCGCGACGCCTCACATCGCCGGCGCGACGGGAGCGAGCCGCGACCGCCTCTGGCGGGCCGCGATCGCGCAGGCGCTCCAGGTGCTTCGCGGCGAGCGGCCCGCGGGCCTGGCGAATCCGGAAGTCTGGCCGCCGGGGGGAGGCGCGTGACGCTCGTCGTCGACGGGCACACCCACGTCTGGCATGCGGCGCCGGATCATCCGGAGCCCGCGGCGACGATCGTCAGCCCCGCGTCCGAGGTGCCGCCCTCGCTGCTCGCGGACTGCATGGAGGAGGCCGGCGTCGCGCGGGCGGTGATCGTGCAGCCGATCTGCGCCGGCACCGACAACGAGTACGTCGTCGGGCTCGCGGCGGAGGCCCCGGACAGGCATGCGGCCGTCTGCGTCGTCGATCCGGCGTCGCCCGCGGTCGAGGCGGAGCTCGAGCGGTGGGCCGCCCGCGGCACCCGCGGGGTGCGGCTGAGGCCGCTCCTGCCCGCCGAGGCGGACGTGCTCGAGTCGGCAGCGGGGCGTGTCGTCTGGGAGGCCGCGGGCCGGCTCGGCCTCGTCGTGAGCATCCTCGGCGGGCCCGCGTGCCTGCGCGCGCTGCGGGCGCGGGCGGAGGAGTTCCCGGACGTGCCGGTCGTGCTCGACCACGCCGGCTACCCCGAGCTCGGGGGCGGCGCCGCCGAGTTGCTCGATCTGGCCGGCGCTCCGTTGGTGCACGTCAAGGTCTCGGGCTTCCACTACTTCTCATCCGAGCCGTATCCCTACCGGGACAGCCTGCCGCTCCTTCGGGAGCTGCACGGCGCATTCGGTGCGCGCAGGCTCCTCTGGGGCAGCGACTTTCCGCACGTGCTCCTCCGCTGCGGCTACCGCCGCAGCCGACTGCTTGCGGGCACCCTCCTGCACTTCCTCGACGACGGTGAGCTCTCGGAGGTCATGGGCGGCACGGCGAGCCGTCTCTATTGGCGTGACCCGGACGGGGGCGCGCCGTGAGCGGCCTCTTCCACGGTCAGCGCGCCCGGATGCTCATGCGCGAGGCGGGCATCGACGCGATCGTCGCCGCCTCGCCCGTGAGCGTGGCGTACCTCGGCGGCTACAGGAATCCGCTCGACCGGGAGACGAAGGAGTACATGCTCACCCCGGGGGCGGGCGAGGAGCGGGCGCTCCCGGCGTTCGCGGCGGCCTCCGTCGACGGCGAGCGCGCCGCCGTGGTGCCCGCGGTCTTCGCCGTCGGGGTCGGAGACGGCGTCGCCGTCTTCCCGGTGGGGCGGGCGCCGTACGAGGGAGGGTTGGATGCGGCGGGCCCGCCGCTGCTCGACGCCGGTCGCTGGGCGACGGCGGGTGAGGCGCTCGCGGCGGCTCTCGAGGGGCTCGGCCTCCAGCGGTCGCGGATCGGACTCGAGCTCGACGGCTGCCCGTCGCAGGTCGCGGCGGCGGTCGCCGACCGCCTGCCGGGCGTCGAGATACTCGACTGCACGAGCCTGCTGCGGCTCCTGCGCATGGTCAAGACCGAGCAGGAGCTCGAGCGCCTCCGGGCGGCTGCGCGGGCGGCCGAGACGGCGGCCGGCGAGGCGCTCGGCGCCGCGCGGCCGGGGACGGCGCTCGACGACGTCGCCCGTTGCTACCGCATCGGACTGGCCGGCTTCGGCGCCGACCTCGAGCACTTCGCCGCCGGCCCGCGGGGGTTCGGGATCTCCATGCATCCGGCGGAGACGCTCCGACGCGACGACGTCCTCTACGTCGACTTCGGCTGCCGCCTCGACGGCTACCGGTCCGACGGCGGCGTGACGCTCGCGCTCGAGCCGCTCCGGCCCGACCTGGACGCCCGCTACGGGGCGCTCCGTGACGCGGTCGCAGCGGGAGCGGAGGCGTTGCGCGCCGGCGCTCGGGCCTCTGGGGCCGCGCGGGCGATGAGCAACGCGCTGCCGGCTTCGGTCGCGGGCGCCGCTCCTCCGCACGGGCACGGCCTCGGCCTCCAGGCGCGCGAGTACCCGCTCGTCGTGCCCGACGCCGGCCTCCGGATCCGCGACGATTGCGTCGACGCGCCGTCCGACCTCGAGCTCGAGGTCGGGATGGTCGTCAACCTCGAGGCGTCGGCCTTCCTCCCCGGCGTCGCGTCGCTCCACGTCGAGCGGAGCTTCGTCGTCGGCGCCTCCGGGCCGCTCGACCTCGTTCCCCAGGACCGGCGGAGCCCGGTCATCGCCGGCGCGGCGTCCGCACCGTCCGACCACCCGCACCCCGACGAAAGGCACTCCGCATGAGCAGACGCATCCTCAAGCACCGGCTCCGGGAGGGCGCGACCGTGCTCGGCTGCTGGCTCCGGTACGCCGATCCGACGCTCGTCGAGTTCGTCGGCTACCAGGGCTGGGACTTCGTCGTCCTCGACGCGGAGCACGGGACGCTCGAGCCGCGCGACTGCGAGAACGCGGTCCGCGCCGCCGAGCTCCGCGACGTCGCGCCGATCGTCCGCGTCACGACGAACCAGCCGCACGTGATCCTCCGCTACCTCGACGCGGGCGCGCAGGGCGTCAACGTGCCGATGGTCGAGAGCGCCGCCGACGCCGAGCGCGCGGTCGCCGCGGTCAAGTACGTGCCCAGAGGCGCCCGCGGGCTCGCGGCGTCGCGCTCGGCGTCGTTCGGGCACGAACCCTTCGCCGAGTACGTCGTCCGCGCGAACGACGAGTCGCTCGTCGCGGTCCAGGTCGAGACGGCGGCGGCCGTCGAGGCGATCGACGAGATCGTCGCCGTGCCGGACGTCGACGTGGCGTTCGTCGGGCTCACCGACCTCTCGACGTCCCTCGGCGTGCCGGGGGAGACGGGCCACCCGCTGGTAGAGCAGGCCGTGGAGCGGGTGCTCGAGGTCGTCGTCCCGTCAGGCTGCGCGCTCGGCGTGCTCGTGGGGAGCACCGCGGCGGCCCGGTCGTGGATCGAGCGTGGCGCCCGCTACGTCGCGATCAGCCTTGAGGCGCTCATCCGCGACGGCTCCCGCGACTTTCTGGAGGCGATGCGGCCGTGACGTCGGGCGGCGACCCCGGCGGGAGGCGGTTGCGCGTGCTCTTCCTGCCGCACCCGGAGGGTGAGCGGATGTTCGAGCCGTGGGGCAGCGACGTCCTCGAGCTCGTGGGGCGCAGCCACGACGTCGCCGTCCTCGACCCCGACGCTCCGCTAGCTTCGCAGTTCGAGGGCGTGGAGCTGGTCGTCGACCACGGCGGCGCCGCCGGCACGCGCGAGATGGCCGACGCGGCGGCGAGCGTGCGGTTGTGGCAGATCCTCGGCACCGGGTTCGACCACTTCGACCTCGACTACTGGCGGGGGAAGGGGATCCCGGTTGCGAACTGCCCGGGCGTGTTCACGGCCGTCGCCCTCGCCGACCTCGCGATGATGCTGACGCTGATGCTCGCCCGGCGCTACCCGGAGGCCGTCGCGAGCCTGCGCGCTCGCTTGTTCTACGAGCCGGCTGGCACGGAGCTCGCCGGCCTGCGCCTTCTGACCGTCGGCTTCGGCGCGAGCGGGCGGGAGCTCGCCGTCCGGGCGCGCGCATTCGGGATGGAGATCGCCGCTCTCGACGTCGCGCCCTTCACACCCGAGGCGGTGGAGACGTACGGCCTCGCCTTCGCCGGCGGCCCCGAGGCGCTCGACGAGCAGCTCGCCGCCGCCGACGTCCTCTCGCTGCACCTCCATCTCGACGAGAAGACCCGGCACCTCCTTGACGCCCGGCGCGTCGCGCTCATGAAGGATTCGGCCTTCGTCGTCAACGTGGCGCGTGGCGCGCTCGTCGACGAGGACGCCCTCGTCGCGGCCCTCCGCGAGGGACGCCTCGGTGGCGCCGGCCTCGATGTCTTCGCCGAGGAGCCGCTGCCGCTCGGCTCGCCGCTCTTCGAGCTGCCGAACGTCGTCCTCACCCCGCACGTCGCCGGGGTGACGGCGCAAGCGTCCCGGAGACGCGCGGAGGTCGCCGCGCTCAACGCCGACCGCATTGCCGCCGGTGTCGACCCGTTGCACAGGATCGGCTGACCGTGGCGTCGAGCGGAGAAGACGCCCTGCAGGTGTGCGTCGTCGGCCACGGGATGATGGGCGCCTGGCACGCGCGGGCGCTCCGCCGGCACGGCTGCTCTCTGCACACGCTCGTCGGGCGCCGTCCCGACGCCACCAGGGAGAGCGCCGAGGTGCACGGCTTCGCCCGCTGGACGACGGATCTCGACGAGGCGCTCCGCGACGAGCGCGTCGAGGCCGTCGTCGTCGCCAACCCGAGTGAGCAGCACGCGGAGACCGGGCTGGCGGCACTGCGGCACGGCAAGCACGTCCTCGTCGAGATCCCGATCGCGATGAGCTTCGCCGACGCAGAGGAGATCGTCGGCGCCGCCGCCGAACGCGGCCTGCTGCTCGGAGCCGTGCATCCACTGCGCGTCCGGCCCGAGCTCGGCGCGCTGCGCCGCCGCGTCGAGGCCGGCGAGGAGCACATCCACCACGTGGGCGGGCGTTTCTTCATCCACCGTCTCGAGAACATCGGCGCCACCGGCTACCGGCGGAGCTGGACGGACAACCTGCTCTGGCACCACACCGCGCATCTCGTCGACGCCGGTCTCTGGCTGCTCGGCCGGGAGCCCGTGCGCGTCGACGCGTCCATGCCGGCGCCGGATCCCCTGACCGGCATCCCGATGGACGTCAGCGTCCTCGCCGAGACCGACCTCGGCCAGTCGCTCGTGTGCACGGGCTCCTACTACGGGCGGGAGCGGATCTTCGACCTCCTCGTCGTCACGGATCGCGACTCGTACCGGCTCGACGTCTTCGGCGACACACTCACGACCGGGGCCGGCTCGACGCCGGCCGGCGGCGAGGAGGCCACCTGCGCCCTGCTCTCGACGGCGTTTGCCGACGCCGTCCGCGGCGGCGGGAACGTGACGATCTCCGGCGCCGCCGTGCTGCCGGCGATGCGGGTGCTCGACACCGTCCAGCAGGCCTGGGACGACGTCCACGGCCCCCGCTCGCTGCCGGGGCGCCGTCTCGCGGCGCACGCTGACGCGGTCGGCCGGGCCGGAGGCCGCCCGTGAGCGCCGTGCTCGAGCGCGTCGGCTGGATCGGCACCGGCGTGATGGGCTCGTCGATGTGCGGGCACCTGCTCGTCGCCGGCCATCGAGGCGGTCGTCTACAACCGCTCCTCGCGAGGCGCGCCGAGGAGCTCGTCGTCCAGGGCGCCGAGCTGGCGCGACTCGCCGGCCGAGGTCGCGGCGCGACAGCGACGTCGTCTTCACGATGGTCGGCACTCCCGACCGACGTGCGCGAGGTCGTGCTCGGCGAGGACGGCGTGCTCGTCGGCCGCGCGTAGCCGGCGCGCTGCTCGTCGACATGACCACGAGCGAGCCGACGCTCGCGCGGGAGATCTTCGACGCCGGCGCGCGGCAGGGCGTCGACGCGCTCGACGCGCCCGGTCTCGGGCGGCGACGTCGGGGCGCGCAAGGCGACGCTCGTGATCATGGCCGGCGGAAGGGAGCGGGCGTTCGACCGCGCCGCGGCCGCTCTTGGAGTCGCTCGGCAGCAAGATCGTGCTCGAGGGCGGGCCCGGCGCGCGGCCAGCACACGAAGATGGTCAATCAGATCGCGATCGCCTCGCGGCATGGTCGGCGTCTGCGAGGCGCTCGTCTACGCGTACCGCGCCGGGCTCGACGTCGGGCGGGCGCTCGACACGATCGCGCGGCGGCGCCGCAGGCTCGTGGTCGCTCGTCGAACTACGGCCCGCGCATGCTCGACGGCGACTTCGAGCCGGGCTTCAAGGTCGACCACTTCGTCAAGGACCTCGGGATCGCGCTTGCACGAAGCGCGCCGGATCCGGCTCTCGCTGCCGGGGCTCGCACTCGCCGAGCAGCTCTACCTCGCGCTGCAGGCGGAGGGAAAGGGTCAGCGAGGAGTCCATGCCCTCGTACTGGCGCTTGCCCGGCTCTCGGCGCTCGAGTGGCCGTCGCTCGACGAGGACGGAACTGGCGCGGAGGCGGACGAGATCGATAGCGGTGGCGCGTGACCGACGTGGAGCGGTCGACCGGGATCGGGACGGCGTCGCCGACGTCTGACCTCCTCGATCCGGGCCTCTACACGGATGGCGATCCTCACGCCGTCTTCCGGGACCTGCGCGAGAGCGATCCCGTCCACTGGCAGTCCGATCCGGGCTTCTACGCGATCACGACCTACGCCGGCGTCGTGGCGGCGTTGCAGGACTTCGCGACGTTCTCCTCGGCCAGCGGGACGGAGATCGAGGACCTTCCCGACGACTTCGTTCGCTCGATCCTGCACATGGATCCCCCTCGGCACACGCGGATCCGCAAGCTGCTGAGTCTCGAGTTCGCGCCGCGCTCGATCAGGGCGCTTGAGCCTGCGATCCGGAGGACTGCTCGCGACCTCCTCGCCAGCTGCCCGAGCGGAACGCCGTTCGACTTCGCCACAACGGTCGCCGACGTGCTTCCGATGAAGGTGATCGGCCGCATGATCGGGATCCCCGAGCCTGACGACGAGCGCTTCAAGGCCTGGAACCAGACGATGATCGTCGAGGATCCCTACGGCGAGGTCGCGCGCGACATCGTCGAGGAGATGATCGAGTACTTCTCCCGGCTGCGGGCCGAGCGGATCGCCCAGCCCGAGGACGACATCGTCACCCGGCTCGCCCATGCCCGTGTCGACGGGGAGCCCCTGACCGACCGAGAGTTCTTCGGCAACCTGCGGACGCTCATGACCGGGGGACAGGACACCACGAGCAACCTCATCTCGGGAGGCCTACGCGAGCTCGCCCGGCATCCTGCGGCCTGGTGCTCGCTGTCCGAGGGCCGAGACGCCCTGGTGCCGGCGCTGGAGGAGATGATCCGGTTCGTGCCGTCGGTCGTCTACCTGACGCGGAGGACGCTGAGAGCGGCCGAGATCGACAGCGTCGCGATTCCCTCGGACTCGAAGGTCGCGTTGTTCTTCATCTCCGCCAACCGCGACGAGCAGGTCTTCGCCGAGGCTGAGCGATTCGACATCCGCCGCGACCCGAATCCGCACGTCGGCTTCGGCCTCGGACGCCACTTCTGCATCGGAGCGCCGCTCGCCCGTCTGGAGGCGCGGGTGATGTTCGAGGAGCTGCTCGCGCGGTTCCGGCGCGCCGACCTCCTCATGCTCGAGCGGATGCGGTCGAGCATCTTCCCCGGGATCGCGCGAATGCAGGTCGTGCTCCACGGATGAGGTGGACGGAGCTTCGATGACCGTCATGAGCCGTCGCACGGTTCTCGTCACCGACCACGCGTGGCCGTCGCTCGAGATCGAGCGCGAGATTCTTGCGACGGTCGGTGCCGATCTCCTCGTCGCTGAGACCGGCGACGAGGATGAGCTCGTCGCGCTCGCGCCGCGGGGGCGGACGCGATCCTCACGAACTGGAAGCAGGTGCCGCCGGCGTCGCTCGATGCCGCGACCCGACTGCCTCGTCGTCTCCCGCTTCGGCGTGGGCGTGGACAACATCCCGGTCGATCGCGCTACCGAGCTCGGCATCGTCGTCACGAACGTCCCCGACTTCTGCGTCGAGGAGGTCTCGGACCACGCGCTGGCGCTGCTCCTCGCGTGCGCCCGCCGCGTTGTCGCCTTCGCTGCCTCGACGCGCGAGGGAGCCTGGAGCCTCGAGTTCGCCCGCGGGCTTCCGCGCGGCTGCGCGGCCGGACGCTCGGGCTCGTCGGGCTTCGGAGGTATCGCGCGGGCGCTCGTTCCCAAGGCGCTGGGCCTCGGCCTCGAGCGTGGTCGCCTACACGCCCCGGCTCCGCGCCGCGGAGCTCCCAGAGGGCGTGCGCGCTGCCGTCACGCTCGAGGAGCTGCTCGCCGCGTCCGACTATGTCTCCCTCCACGCGCCCGCTACGCGCGAGACCGAGGGGCTGATCGGCGAGCGGGAGCTTCGCGCGATGAAGCCGTCCGCCTATCTCGTCAACACGTCCCGGGGCGCGCTCGTGGACGAGGACGCACTTGTCCGCGCCCTCCAGGAGGGGTGGATCGCCGGCGCTGCCCTCGACGTGCTCTCGGCCGAGCCGCCGCCTCGTGACCATCCGCTGCTCCGGCTGGAGAACGTCCTCGTCACGCCGCACGTCGCCTTCTACTCCGCGGAGGCCCTCGCCGAGCTCGAGACGCAGGCGGCCCGGAACGTCGCCGACGTCCTCTCCGGTCGCGTCCCGGCGCACGTCGTCAATCCGGACGTGCTCGAGCGCCGGGCTTTGCGATTCCGCGGCGGGACGTGAGCCGCAGCTCCGATGGCATTCGAGCTGACGACGGCGACCGCGCCGGACTGGCTGGCCGGCCACGGGCTCAACCCGGAGGGAGCCCCTCGTCCGCGCCGTCGAGCTCGCGGGCGGCGTCTCGGCCGCGGTCGATCGCTGTGACCGGGCCAGGTGTCGGCGTCGTCCTGAAGCAGGCGCGCCGGCGACTCCGCGTCGCCGGCGTGTGGGAGGCCGACGAGGGGCGGCTCGAGACGGAGGTCGCGGCGCTGCGCCTGTTCTCCCGGCTCACGCCCGGACGCCGTGCCGTGCGTGCTCGCGCACGACCCGCGCCGACCACGTCGTGGCGATGGAGCTGCTGCCCGCCGACGCCCGAAACTGGCAGGACGAGATCGCCCGCGGGAGCGTGCACGCGGGCTCCGGCTCCTGGGCGGGGGAGCTGCTCGGCATCTGGCACGCCCGTACCGCAGGCGCCGACGTCCTCGCGGACTTCGGCCGGGCCGAGGCCTTCGAGCAGCTCCGGCTGCGGCCGTTCCACGAGACGGTGAGCGAGCGGCGCCCGGAGCTCTCGGACGCCATCGCCCCGTACCTGGCGGAGCTCCGCTCGGTCAGGCGCTGCGTCGTGGATGGCGACTACGCCCCGAAGAACATGCTCGTGAGCCCCGGCGGCGGACGATGGGTGCTCGACCTCGAGGTGGCCCACGCCGGCAATCCCGTGTTCGATCTCGGCTTCTTCCTCTCGTTCGTCGTCCTCTCCGCCGTCCGTTGGCCGGAGCGGACGGCGGCGCTGCGGGCGCTCGCCGACGGCTTCCTCGCCGGCTACGCGGAGTCGACCGATGCCGGGCTCGCGCAGGAGCCCGCGACTGTGGGTCACACAGCCTGTCTGGTGCTCGCCCGGACGGACGGGCTCTCGCCGGCCCAGTTCCTCGACGCTAGCTCCCGCGCTCGGGCGCGCGCGGTGGGGGTCGCGCTGCTCCAGCGCCCCGAGGGAGGGTTGTGGTCGTGGCTCTGACAATCGTCGGCATGCTCGCGTGGGAGGCCCTCGACTCGCGCGGACGGCCGACGGTGGCGTGCTGTGTGACCCTCGAGGGTGGGGCCGAGGGCCAGGCGATCGTCCCGTCCGGGGCGTCGACGGGAACCCACGAGGCGCACGAGCGGCGGGACGGCGGCACGCGCTTCGCCGGGAAGGGCGTGCGCGACGCTGTAGCCGCCTGAACGGCGAGGTCGCGGAGCTTCTGCGCGGACGGGATGCCGGCGACCAGGCCGGGATCGACGCGGCGCTCCGCGCCTTGGACGGGACGGCGTCGCTCGACCGTCTCGGTGCCAACGCCGTGCTCGTCGCCTCTGTCTCGTGCGCCGTCGCCGCGGCTGCGGCGCACCGCGTGCCGCTGTGGCGCCTGCTCGCTCCCGGCGAGCCGCCGCTGCTGCCGCTGCCGATGGTGAACGTTCTCTCGGGCGGCGCGCACGCGGAGCGGCTCGTCGACATCCAGGATGTGCTCGTCGTTCCGGTCGGCGCCACGAGCTTCGCCGAGGCGATCGAGTGGGCGGCTCTCGTCCGAGCGTCGACCGCGGAAGAGCTCGAAGTGCGCGGGCACCGGGTCGGTCTCGTTGCCGACGAGGGTGGGCTCGCCGCTCCGCTCCGCTCGAACCGGGAGGCGATCGAAGTCGTGGCGGCTGGAATCGAGCGGAGCGGCCTCGTTCCCGGCGAGCAGGCTGCGATCGCGGTTGACGTGGCGGCGACTCAGTTCCAGTACGGCTCGGAGTACCGGCTCGCGGGCGAGGACCGTTTGCTCGTCTCTGCCGATCTGGTGGAGGAGGTGCGCTCGTGGTGCGACGCTTTCCCGATCGTGTCCGTGGAGGATGCGCTCGGTGAGGACGATGCCGAGGGCTGGCTGCGTGCGAGCGAGCGGCTGGCCGACGTCCAGCTGCTCGGGGACGACCTCTTCGTCACCTCGCCCGACCGGCTTGCGGCGGGGATCGCGGCGGGAGTCGCGAACGCCGTGCTCGTGAAGCCGAACCAGGTCGGCACGCTCTCCGACGCGTGCCGCGTGGTTGAAGTCGCCCGCGCCGCTGGGTACGCGACTGTCCTGTCGGCACGCTCGGGCGAGACCGAGGATGCGTGGCTCGCCGATCTCGCTGTCGGGTGGCGGACGGGTCAGCTCAAGGTGGGGTCGACGATGCGCTCCGAGCGTACCGCGAAGTGGAATCGGCTTCTGCGCATCGAAGCGGAGGTTCCCGACGCGCGCTTCGCCGGCCGGAGCGTCCTCGGACCGTCTTCAACCTGACCCGACACTGGAACGGAGGAGCGCGCATGAGCCGATTCGACAGCCTGGATACGATCGTCCCGCTGCAGATCGCCGACGGAGTCGTCGCTCGGGCTTGGGGCGGGGAGCGCGCCGCGCTCGCTGCGATCGAGCTCGCTCCGGGAGTCGCGCTGCCGGAGCACGCGCATCCGAACGAGCAGATTGGGTTCCTCCTCCGTGGCACGCTCGCCTTCCGCGTCGGGGACGAGCAGCGAGAGCTCGGCTCCGGCGCCACCTGGGTCGTGCCTCCCGATGCCCCGCATGAGGTGCGCGTGGGCCCAGAGGGGGCGCTGCTCTTCGAGCTCTTCGCGCCGCCGCGGCTCGACTGGGCGGGGCGGACCAAGCTGGAGCCGGGGCCGGTTTTCGGCCTCTGAGGCAGCTCGACGGGTCGCGCATCGCGCCGCGACCGACATGGCGGGCGCGGCCCATATCCGCCGGGCGCTGCGGGCGCGAGCCGGTCTTGCCGGCTCGCCTGCCGAGCGAGCGGAAAGCGGAGCGGGCAAAGCGGGGAGATCATGCCCCCGGCCGGAATCGAACCAGCGCACACGGTTTAGGAAGGCGCGTGCAAGCCGTGCGAAATACCTGCAAACGTGCCCTTTCTAAGGTCAACGAGGCGGCTGCGCGCCAGTACGTGCGCCAGTCTCAGGTGCTCGGGTACACGCCGGCGTTCACCTGGCGCGGGATCCTCTGACCGCGAAGGAGCTCGCAATCGCCTGAGCGCTCAACGGATCTCGAAGCCGCGGAGCCCCTCCGGTTGCTCCGTGGCCGTCTCGACCCGTGCCACCCATGCGGCCCGCGGGTCTTCGCCGCAGAACCGGACGAGCGACCCCATCGGCTCCGGCTCTCCTTCGAGCACGACCTCGACGGTCCCGTCCGGGCGGTTCTGTACCCAGCCGGCGACGCCGCGGCGCGGCGCGGGCGGCCGAGACGCGGAAACCGACACCCTGCACGCGACCGTAGACGATGATCCTGCGGCGTACGAGCATACGGCCCTCCCTGGCGCGGCGGGCTTCTCACGGTACGCTCTCGGCCTGGCCGGAGTGCGATCCGAGCCAGGGCGACCGCGAGCGGCGGAACCGCGTCGGCACTGTGCTGGCTGGGGAAACGCCCACGCCGCCGCGGATGCCAAGAGAGATCCGGGCCGTCGTCGATTCCGCACGAAGCCCGAGCCGGCCTCCCGAGTCGCCGCGGCCAGCGAGGGGGCGGTACGCTATCGAATCTGAAGCGTCATGAGGATCGCCGCGGACATCTCTGAGCTGGTCGGCAACACGCCGCTCGTCCGCCTGCGTGCCGCCTCGGCGGCCGGCGGGGCGGAGGTCGTGGCGAAGCTCGAGTTCTTCAACCCGGCCGGGAGCGTCAAGGACCGGATCGGTGTGGCGATGCTCGACGCGGCCGAGCGGGAGGGCCGACTCGGGCCGGGGACGATCGTGCTCGAGCCGACGAGCGGGAACACCGGGATCGCGCTCGCGTTCGTCTGCGCTGCGCGCGGCTACCGCTGCACGCTTGTGATGCCGGAGACGATGAGCCACGAGCGGCGGATGCTGCTGCGCGCCTACGGGGCGGAGCTCGTGCTCACGCCCGGGTCGGAGGGCATGGCGGGCGCGATCGCGAAGGCCGAGCAGATGGCCGCCGCCGACCCGCGCTACTTCATACCGCAGCAGTTCGAGAACCCGGCCAACCCCGAGATCCACCGCCAGACGACGGCGGAGGAGATCTGGCGGGACACCGACGGCCGGGCGGACGTGCTCGTCGCGGGTGTCGGCACCGGCGGCACGATCACCGGCGTCGGGACGGTGCTGAAGGCGCGCAAGCCGGAGTTCCGCTGCGTCGCCGTCGAGCCGGACGCCTCGCCGGTGCTCTCCGGCGGCGACAAAGGGCCGCACCCGATCCAGGGGATCGGCGCCGGCTTCGTCCCGGCAGTGCTCGGCGTCGGGATGATCGACGAAGTCGTCCGCGTCACGGGCGACGACGCGTTCGAGACGGCGAGACGGCTCGCGCGCGAGGAGGGGCTGCTGGTCGGTATCTCCTCCGGCGCGGCGGTCTGGGCGGCGGTCGAGGTGGCGCGGCGGCCCGAGAGCGCGGGGAAGCTGATCGTGGTGATCGTCCCCTCGTTCGGCGAGCGCTACCTGAGCACGCCGCTGTACGAGCACCTGAGGGACTGATGTTCGCAGCGATGCGGCGCGATCTGCAGGCCGCACTCGAGCGGGACCCAGCGGCGCGCAACCGGCTCGAGATTGTCCTCTGCTACCCGGGCCTCTGGGCGGTCTGGAGCCATCGCGTCACGCACTACCTCTGGCGGCTGCGCCTCAGGCTGCTCGCGCGCTGGCTCTCGCAGGTGACGCGCGCGTTGACCGGCATCGAGATCCACCCCGGCGCCGAGATCGCGCCGGGGCTGTTCATCGACCACGGCATGGGCGTCGTGATCGGCGAGACGTCCGAGGTCGGCGAGGACGTGACGCTCTACCACGGAGTCACGCTGGGCGGGACGAGTCTCGAGCGCGGCAAGCGGCACCCGACTCTCGGCGATCGGGTCGTCGTCGGTGCCGGAGCGAAGATCCTCGGGCCGGTGCTCGTCGGCGACGGCAGCCGAGTCGGCGCGAACGCCGTCGTGGTCAAGCCGGTGCCGCCGGGGGCGGTCGTCGTCGGCGTGCCCGGCGAGATCGTCTCGCGGGACAAGCGCACGCTCCCCGACCTGCAGCACGGCGACCTGCCCGACGTCCTCGGCGAAACGCTCGTCGAGCTGATGGAGCGCGTGCGGGCGCTGGAGCGCGGAGCCCACGAGGAGCACGGCTCGCGCTATACGAGCGACGGCCGCGTCTGGCACGAGAGCGAGGACTACTCGATCTAGTAGCCGCCTGCGCCTGACGCAGCTCGTACGCGGCCGCGTTCGCCCGGCTCGGGGTCGAGGTGCGCGTCGTCGACCTGCCGGATACGACGCGAGCCGAGATACGGGCCGCGCGCGGAGCCGGCGGCCATCCACCGCACCGTGTCCGCTCTGATCCTCTCGGCAATTGCCACGCACTCCGCGAGCGCGGCCAGCCCTCGACCGCCACGAGGATGTGCAAGAACATGTCTCGGCTGCGAACACAGGTAGCGGGGCGTCACGATCAGCAGCGACCATGCACGACCCTTCGACCAAGCCTGAATCGCACGCACTTGTGAAGCCCGCGAACCGGCTGATCGGCGCGGCCGTGACCACCTACGCCTTTCTCGACGATCTTCTCCTTGGCCCGATTCTGGTTGCGGGTGCAGTCTGGTTTCCGTGGTACCTCACGTTAGGACCCGCTGCTGCGCTATTCACGCTCATCAACGTCGCCTGCTGCAACTGGGTGCAGCGACGTTGGGATACCTGGAGCCACGGGCACGGCGCCAAGCTCGAAGCGCGGCTCGAGAAGCGGCGTCGGAGCCGGCTGCTGAGTCATCCGGTCGGCTGGATTACGCGAGACTCCGACGTCTGGGTCACGATCGCGGCAGGGCTGATCGGCACTGTGATCGTCGTCGCGCTCGTACGTCTTCTCGGCGGCGAGTCCGTCGATCGCCGCCGTGTCATGTTCGCGTCGGTCGCCTACTCCGTCGGCTTTGCCGCCACCTATACAGGTGTCGGCGTTGGTCTCAACGACGTGGCTCGACTCATCTAGACCGAGTCTTCACCCACGCACGAGAAGCCGGCGAGAACGCTCGCGAGGCTGACTCTCATCGGGCTCTTGGTCGTGAAGTTTCCGGATGCGCTCCCGATCATGAGGCCGCCGGCCCGGACCGACGTCGTGACGCCGCAGCAAGTTGTCGTCTGCGTGCACGACGACGGTCACGCGGCGACGGCGGTGACGAAGCCGGTGAGAGAGCGCGGCACGACGTCTCGGCCGAGGATCTCCGCCGCACACGTCAGCGCCGCGTCGGCCTCGCGCTCGAGCTCAATCGGTGAGGGCCCTCAGTGCATTCAGGATCACGCCGACGTCGATCACCTCCTGGAGCAGCGCGCCGGCGACTGGCGTCAGGTAGCCGGCTGCGGCGAATCCCATCGCCACGAGCGAGGCGCCGATGCCGAGCAGGACGCTCTGCCGTGCGATGAAGAGCGCGCGCCGGCTGATCCGGATCGCGTCGGCGACCCGATCGACGCGGTCGACGAGGACGACGGCGTCGGCGGTCTCCGACGAGACGGTCGCGCCCGCCGAGCCCATCGCCACGCCGACGTCCGCGATCGCGAGCGCGGGGGCGTCGTTGATGCCGTCACCGACCATCACGATCGCGCGCAACTCCGGACGGGCCTGGAGGGCGCGAACGACCGCCAGCTTCTCCTCCGGCGTCTGCTCGGCGTAGACACGGTCGACGCCGAGTGCCTCTCCGACTGCCTCGGCCACGGCTGTCTTGTCGCCGGTGACGAGCGCGACGTGGCGGATACCGGCCTCGCGGAGGCGCGGCACGAGACGATCCGCGTCGTCGCGGAGTCGGTCGCCGATGAGGACGATGCCTGCGGCGGCGCCGTCGACAGCCACGAGCACCTTCGCGGCGCCGTCGAGCTGCTCCGGGGCATCGGTGGCGACGCCGTGCTCGGCGAGCCACGTCCGGCTGCCGACGAGGACATGGTGTCCCGCGACCTCTCCTGCGACCCCGCGCCCGAAGGCCTCGGTCACGTCGCGGGGAATCGCCAGCTGCAACCCTTTTGCCTCGGCGCCGGCGACGAGCGCGTGCGCGAGCGGGTGCGAAGAGAGTCTGTCGACGCTCGCCGCGAGCCGCAGCGTCTCGTCCGGCGTGACCCCGTTCAGCGGCAGCACCCGCTCCAGCTCCGGCCGGCCGAGGGTGACGGTGCCCGTCTTGTCGAGCAGGACCGACCGCGCCTCGCCGAGCTGTTCGACCGTGCCAGCACCCTTCACGACGACGCCGGCGTGCGCGCAGCGCGACAGACCCGACATGAGCGCGATCGGGGCGGCGAGGATCAGCGGGCACGGGGTCGCGACCACGAAGACCGCGAGCGCGCGGACGGCGTCGCCCGAGATCCCCCAGGCGATGCCGGCGACGACCGCCGTCACCGGCAAGAAGATCGCCGCGTACCGGTCGGCGATGCGCACGAACGGCGCGCGCTCCTGCTCTGCCTGCTCGACCAGCCGGACGAGTGCCGCGTAAGCGCTCTCGGCGGCGGGACGGAGCGTGCTCGCCTCGAACGCCGGGCCGGCGTTGGCGGTTCCGCTGCGGACGAAGCCGCCGCGGTGCACCGTCACCGGCAGCGGCTCGCCGGTGAGCGCGGACTCGTCGACGATCGCTTCGTCGCTCTCGACCATCCCGTCCACCGGCACGACCTCGCCGGCGCGGACGAGCACCCGGTCGTCGACGACGACCTCGCCGATCTGCACCTCGACCAACTCCTCGCCGCGGCGCACCAGCGCCCTCCGCGGCGCCCGCTCCACGAGCGCGGTCAGATCGCGGCGCGCTCTGCGGTTCGCCGCCTCCTCGAGCGCGTTCCCACCGGCCAGCATCAGCGCGACGACGGCTCCGGCCAGGTACTCGCCGAGCGCGAGCGCACCCGCCATCGAGACGAGCGCGATCGCATCGACGCCGACGTCGCGGCGGAGGAGCGACCGCATGACCGACAGCATCAGCGGCCCCAGCAGCAGCGCCGTTACCGCCGCCCACAGCCAGTCCGCCGCACGGTCTTGGTCTGCGGCCCAGAGGACGAGCCCGCTGCCGATACCGGCGAGCGCGCCGAGAGCGATGAGCTGCGCCGAGCGTGTCCGCAGCGTTTCGAGGCGGGACGGACGCTCCTGACCTTCGCTCACGGGACCTCCGGTGTCGACGCTCGCGAAGGTCTCTCCACCCCTGAGGGCCGGGCGCTCCGGACCGAGGCCGTGTTGGCGAAACGCCAGCGAGGGATACTCCCCTTCGTCGAGATGAGCCTATGGGGCCGCGGTCGGGCATCCATCGTGGCCCGCCCGGCACCGCGTACGGGTTTCCCGTACACCTGCGCCCAGCACGGCCCTGCTAGTCGTCGTCGGCTCTCGGCGGGTCGGCGTCCGGTGGACGTTCCGCGAAGGGGACGAACCTCGGGTCGAGCGCGACGGTCGGCGGAGTAGCTGCTGAACCAGCGTTCGAGTTCGTCACGGACGCGCGACCATCCTGGAGTAGCGATGCGGTTGTAGAACGCGAAGGCGCTCTCCTGATGCGGCGACGCCCGTGTATCGGAACGCTCGATGTCGTCGAACAGCTCAGTCATCGGCTGCGGGAGCCCGCCGCGAGTGGCGCCGTGCGCGTCAGTTGCGCGTCAATCGTTGCCTTCGTCAGGTGGTCTTGGGCGGTCTCGAGCGCACCCATAGCCAATAGCTGTTGACGCGGAAATACCTGCACAGAGGCCGGATTCCGCATGAACACCGCGA
>CAVXLT010000011.1:0-56776 GCA_963762715.1 uncultured Thermoleophilia bacterium
GCTGGACTTTTAATCCCAAGGTCGCAGGTTCGATCCCTGCCCGGCCCATGCGATTTGCAGGGATTTTCGCCATCGCCGGTCGCCGCGCACGTACGTGTGTTTGTACGCGCAGCCGGCTCGTCGCCGGTGATGACTTCAGGTCGCTGCAGCTTCCCGCGTACTCGTTGCAGCTTGCTGCAGCTCGCGCAATGGGATTCCGCGTCTCTTCCGCCGCAAGGTGGAGACACAATGGCGGTACTGAGCTCGAACCAGTGACCCCCAGCTTGTCGACTCGGCGCAGCCGTTCGCAGCCGTTCGCGCAGGTTCGCTTGAACCGCCTGGTTGAGCCAGATCCCCAGCCTGGCAAACGGCTGCGCGAACGCCAACGAACGACGATCCTTGCCATCCTTGCCATCCTTGCCACGGTTCGATGGCCCGTCCGCCGTGGCCGGCTGGGCGGGCTCTTCGACGAGCGGGTGGCGGTCCGTGATCCGTCGTCTGAACGGCGGCAACGCAACCCCGCACGGCCTACGATGGGTCGGGTGCGGTTCGGATCGGTCGACGAGCTCGAGGCGCGCTGCGGGGCGCCGACTACCTGCCGGACCGCGGGCTCGCGACCGCGATCCTGCGCTCGCGCTCGAAGGCCGGCCGCTGCTGCTCGAGGGCGAGGCGGGCGTCGGCAAGACCGAGGTCGCGAAGATGCTCGCGCGGCTGCTCGGCGCCGAGCTGATCCGGCTCCAGTGCTACGAGGGGATCGACGCCGGCTCAGGCGCTCTACGAGTGGGACTACTCGCGGCAGCTGCTCGCGCGCGCGCGCCATGGACGGCGAGCTGACGCCGAGACGCGACGGCAGGAGCTGTACGGCCCCGAGTTCCTGGTCGAGCGGCCGCTGCTGCCGCGATCCGCGCGGGCGCCGGCGCAGTGCTGCTGATCGACGAGCTCGACCGCGCCGACGACGAGTTCGAGGCGTTCCTGCTCGAGATCCTCTCCGACTTCACGGTCACGGTCCCGGAGCTCGGGACGATCGCGGCCGCCGAGCCGCCCGCCGTCGTCGTCACCTCGAACCGGACGCGCGAGCTGCACGACGCGCTCAAGCGCCGCTGCCTCTACCACTGGATCGAGTTCCCCGACGTCGAGCGGGAGGCGCAGATCGTCCGCCTCCGCGCCCCGGAGGTGCCGGAGCGGCTCGCGCGCTCGGTCGCCGAGGCGGTGGCGCGGCTGCGGGCGACCGACCTCGTCAAGCCGCCCGGCGCGGCGGAGGCGATCGACTGGGCGCGCGCGCTCGGGCTGCTCGGGGCGGAGGCGGCGACGGGCGAGGCGGCGCTGCAGACGCTCGGCTGGGCGGTCAAGAACCGCGACGACCTCGGCGCCGCCGAGGCCGCGATCGGTGGCTGACGCGTCGACCGGCTGGTCGAGTTCGCGCGCGAGCTGCGCCGCGAGGGCGTCCGCGCGGGCACCGCGGCCGTCGAGGACTTCTGCCGCGCGGCGGCTCTGCTCGGGATCGGCGACCTCTACTGGGCCGGCCGCGCGACCCTCCTCTCGCGCCGCGACGAGATCCCGGTCTACGACGACGTCTTCGCACGCTTCTTCGCCGGCGCGCCGGCGCCGGCGAAGAAGCGTGCGAAGCCCGGGCTGCGCCTGCTGGCGGCGGGGCTCGAGGACGACCGCGACGGCGAGAAGGGCGAGCCGGCGCCGCCGCAGGTCGCGCGCGCGAGCCGGCTCGAGGTGCTCAGGCGCAAGGGTTCGAGGACTGCACCGACGAGGAGCTCGCCGAGCTGGCGCACCTTGCCGCCGCGTTCGCGCGCACGCTGCCGCGACGGCGCTCCCGCCGCCGCGGCCCGGCGGCCGCGGGAGACGCTCGACCTGCCGGCGACGCTGCGCCGCTCGCTGCGCACAGGCGGCGAGCCGTTCGAGCGCCGCTACCGGCAGCGGCGCCGGGTCGAGCGACGGCTCGTGCTCCTGCTCGACGTCTCCGGCTCGATGGCGGGAAGCTCGCGGGCGCTGCTCGTCCTCGCCCACGCGCTCGTGCGCGCGCGGCCGGCGACGGAGGTGCTCTGCTTCGGGACGCGGCTGACCCGGGTGAGGCGCGCGCTCGCGACGCGCGACGCCGACGAGGCGCTCCGACGCGTCGCCGGCGAGGTCGCCGACTGGGAGGGCGGCACGCGCATCGGTGAGGCGCTGAAGCGGTTCCTCGACGACGGCGGCCACCGCGGCGACGCCCGCGGCGCGATCGTCGTCGTCTACTCGGACGGCCTCGACATCGGCGAGCCCGAGCTGCTGCGCACGCAGATGGAGCGCCTCGCGCGGCTCGCCCACCGCGTCGCCTGGCTGAACCCGCTGGCCGAGGACACCGCCTACCAGCCGCTCACCCGCGGCATGCGCGCCGCCCTTCCCTACGTCGACGCCTTCGCCGGCGGCCACAACCTCGCCAGCCTCGAAGCCGCAGCGCTGCAGCTCTGATCGGCCCTTGGTGGTCCCGAGGAAGCATCCGGATGGCGCCGAGTCGTCCCGCCTGGCTGCTCGGCGCTCTCAACGGACACAACGGCGCGCCTTGAAGACGGCGGTGGGAGAGACGTCCGAATCTTTGGCCCCTGCTGCGGCCTGCGTTCAGGGCGCTACCGCAGGCATCGCCCCGTGCGATCGTCGTGAGCGTCAACCCGCGAGGACGGCGCCGACGACGACGGCGTTCGCGAGCGTCCCCACGCCCGGTCGCGCGCGAAATGGCCACCTGGCGAGCAGGACAAGGACGCTGACGACGATCGCCCAGGTGCGATCCTGAGCCCGAAGGTGCGTGCGAGCCCCGGGTGGAGGACGTCCCAGGGGTCGACCCCGAGCCGCGCCAGGACGAGCATCGCCGCCGTCGCCCCGTAGAGGATGAGACCGAGCGCGAGCTGCGCCAGGCGGCGGCCGCGCCGGTCCTGCAGCGCGCGGCGAAGGCTCAACACCCCGCGCGTCGGGAACCGTCGGCGGACGCCGTGCCGCGGCCACTGTAGGCGGCGCGCGGGCCGAGCTGCTCCTCGATCAGGAGCAGCCGGTTGTACTTCGCGACGCGCTCGCTCCGCGCCGGCGGCCCTGCCTTCAGCCCGGCGACCCCGGCCGCCACGGCGAGGTCGGCGAGCGCCGCGTCCTCGGTCTCGGCGAGCCGGTGCGAGAGGAACGGGGCGTAGCCGACGTCGCGCGCCGCGGCGACGGCGTCGAGCGTGGCCGTCACCGTCCCGAGCTGGTTCGGCTTGAGGACGATCGCGTTCGCGACACCCGCTTCCGCGCCGCCCCGCAGCAACTCCGCGCGCGAGACGAAGACGTCGTCGCCGGCGAGCCGAACGCGGTCGCCGAGCCGTTCCGTCAGGCGCCGCCAGCCGTCCCAGTCGTCGGCGGCGAGGCCGTCCTCGATCATCGTGATCGGGTAACGGTCGACGAGGTCTTCGAGGAAGTCAATCATCCCGTCGGCATCGAGGACGCGACCCTCGCCGGCGAGGTGGTAGCGCCCGTCGCCGACGAGAAAACTCGCCGCTGCGTCGAGCGCGAGCTCGACCCGTCCCTCGTGCCCAGCCCGGGCGACTGCCTCGAGCGCCGTCTCGATCGCCTCGGCGCTCGTGCCGAGCGGAGCGACGAACGCGCCTTCGTCGCCGACGCCCGTCGGCTGCCCGCGCTCCTCGAGCAGCAGCTTCAGCGCGTGGTACGACTCGGCCGCGACCCGCAGCGCCTCGGCGAAGCTCGCGGCGCCGGTCGGCACGAGCATGATCTCCTGCACGTCGATGCCGTTCCGACCGAGCACGCCGCCGACGACGACGTTCAGCAGCGGGACAGGCAGTGCGCGCGCCTCGCCGTCGAGGTGCCGGTAGAGCGGGACGGCCCTCTCCGCGGCGGCCGCCCTGGCGACGGCGAGCGACACCGCCAACAGCGCGTTGACGCCGAGCCGGCCGCAGTCGTCGGTGCCGTCGAGCTCGACCAACGCCTCGTCCAGCGTACGCTGGTCAAGCGCGTTCGACCCGACGAGACGGTCGGCGATCTCGCCGTCCACGTTCGCGACGGCGCGCAGCACGCCGCGGCCGCCGTACAGCGCCGAATTGCCGTCGCGGAGCTCGACCGCTTCGAGGCTGCGGCCGCCGGGGCCGGCCGGCACCGACGCCGAGCCGGCGGCGCCGGATGCGAGGACAACGTCGGCCGCCACCGTCGGGAACCCGCGCGAGTCGAGGATCTGCCGCCCGCGGACGCGCGCGATCGTGCCGTCCCTCATCTAGCTCGACGGTTTCTCGAGCCGGACGAGGACATCGTCGAGCGAGACGACCTCGCAGTACTTGGCCTGGATGTCGAAGAGGTTCGACTCGTGCGGCGCCGACGCCCGGTCGCCGACGCACTCGCGCGGGACGACCGACGGATAGCCGTACTGGAGCAGGTCGACGGCGGTCGCCCGGACGCAGCCGCTCGTCGTCGCGCCGCAGAGGATCACCGAGTCGACGCCGCGGCTCGCGAGGATCGCCGGCAGCGTCGTCCCGAAGAACGCGGACGCGCCCTTCTTCAGCACGACCGGCTCGCCGTCTCGGCGATCGAGACGCGGGTCGATCTCGACCCAGCGCGAGCCGACCTTCAGCTCCGCAAGCGCCGGGATCTTCGCCGTCCAGATGCCTGCGTCGGAGAGGTCGTCGGCGAAGCCGATCGTCGTGAAGACGACGGGGAGCCCCTGCCCGCGAGCGGCGTCGAGGAGCCTCCTCGTCGCGGCGACCTCGCGCGAGAGGTCGGAGCCGAGCGCGCAGTCCGGGTCGGTGAAGCCGCAGCTGAAGTCGACGACGAGCACGGCCGGCCGCGAGCCGAGGCCGACGGGGCCCCCGATCCCCGCCCGCGCGTAGACCTCGCGTGCCTGCTCGTCGCTCACGGCTCGTAGATCACCACCCGCATCGGCGTCGGGTTCCAGCCGTTGCACGGGTTATGCTCGGACGGGCAGTTCGAGACGGCGGCGACGATCTCCATCTCGGCGCGCAACTCGAGGTACTCGCCGGCGCGCGAGCGAGGCGGGGCGATCTGCGCGCTGCCGTCCGGTGCGTGCTGGAGGTTCATGAACGGGCAGAAGATCCCCTCCTCGATGTCCATCGGGCCGAGGTTGTACTCCGACATCGACGCGCACAGGTTCATGCGGCAGCTGTGGGTGCCCTCGATCCCGTAGCGGAGCTCGTTAATGCTGCCGTTGCAGAAGCCGCCGATGTTGACGTTGTCGCCGAGCGTGTCCTCGACGATCGACGCCATCGCCTGGCCCATCTTTGCGTAGAGCATGTGCCCCTTCGTCAGCTTCCACGCGCGCGCCATCAGCATGGAGTTCGACATCGAGGAGCAGTTCTTCAGGTTGCGCGTGTCGTAGAGCAGGATGTCCGCCACCTGCTGGCCCTCGACGTCGATCACCCGCATCACCTGGCCGGGCTGCAGGACGCGCGCCCGCATGTAACCGCGGGCTGGCATCAGCACGTCGTGCAGGATCGTCCCCGGCACCTCGACCGGCTGCCGCCGTAGAGTCATCCTCGTACGCCTGCAGCTGGCTCCGGCCCCCACAGGGACTTCGCGTGGTCCACGGGGATGCTCGTCATTCCTCCACCTCCTGGTGCCTCTCGTTTCGGCGGGGTCAGACCGCCACGTTGCCGCCCATGTACGGCGTGCTTGATCGCCTCGTCGCCGAGCAGGCTCTGCGCTGCGCCACTCCTCGTGATCCGGCCCGTCTCGAGCACGTCGCGCGGTCGCGATCCGCAGCGCCTGGTGCGCGTTCTGCTCGACCAGCAGGATCGTCATGCCCTCGGCCTTGACTCCCGCAGGATGATCGGAAGATCAGCCGCACGATCAGCGGGCGCGAGGCCCAGCGACGGCTCGTCGAGCAGCAGCAGGCGCGGCCGGGACATGCAGCGCGCGCGCGATCGCGAGCATCTGCTGCTCGCCGCCGGAGAGCGTGCCGGCGTGCTGGCTGACAGCCGCTCGGCGAGCGCGCGGGAACAGCTCGAGCATGCGCGCGCGATCGTTCGCGATCGGCGCGCCTCGTCGCGCTGCGGCAAGGCGCCCCATCTCGAGGTTCTCGTCGACGGTCATGCCGGCGAAGAGCCGCGGCCCTCCGGGGCAGTGCGCCATGCCGAGCCGCACGATCTCGCCGGGCCGGCATCCCGGTGATGTCGCGGCCCTGCGAAGCGGACGCGCCCGCGGCTCGGCTTGACGCAGCCCGGAGATCGCGCGCAGCGTCGTGCGTCTTGCCGGCGCCGTTGGCCCCGATCAGCGCGACGACCTCGCCTTCGTCGACCCGCAGGCCGACGCCCTTGAGCGCGTGTGCGCCGGTGGCCGTCGGAGACCTTGACAGGCTCAGCTCGAGCTCGGGGCGCGGCGATCCTCGCGCGCATCGGCGCCCCCGAGGTAGGCCTCGATCACCTTCGGGTCGCTCTGCATCTCGCTGCGGATGCGCCGGCGGCGATCTTCTGCGCCGTGAGTCGAGCACGGTGATGTGCTCGCAGATGTCCATCACGAGCCCCATGTCGTGCTCGATCAGAGCACGATGCAGGCCGAACGCTCGCGCACGCGGCGGATCAGGTCGCAGCAACTCGTGCTTCTCCTGCGTGTTCATGCCGGCGGCCGGCTCGTCGAGCAGGAGCAGCGCGGCTCGGTCGCGAGCGCGCGCGCGATCTCGAGCCGGCGCTGGTCGCCGTAGGGCAGGCGCTCGGCCTGCTCGCCGGCGCGTGCGCGATGCCGAGGAAGTCGAGCAACTCGAGCGCCCGCGTCGCGGTCGCCTCGCTCCTCGGCGGCGTAGAGCGGCGGTCGGAACAGGCGCCGACCACAGCCGCTGACGTGCCGCGGCGCCCGGCGGCGGCCTCGCACGTTGTCGAGCACGCTCAGCTCGCCGAACAGCCGGATGTTCTGGAACGTGCGCGCCAGCCCCGGCGCGGCGATCGCGGTGGGCTTGCGGCCGGCGATGTCGGCGCCGCGAGCCGGATCTCGCCGCGGTCGGGCGGTAGACGCCGGTGATCAGGTTGAAGACGGTGGTCTTGCCGGCGCCGTTCGGGCCGATGAGCCCGAAGATGCTGCCCGCGGTCGACGCTCAGCGTCGAGACGGTCGACGGCGATGACGCCGCCGAAGTGCTGGTCAGCTCGTCGAGCTCGAGCAGCGGCGCATCGCTCACGACGCGCTCCCCTCGCCCGCGACCGTCTCGGTCGCGTCGGTCGGTCGGGCCGCGCGCCGCGTACGGCGCGGGATCAGCCCCTCGGGCCGCGCGATCATCATCAGCGTCAGCACGGCCGAGAAGACAGGACGCGCATGTCCTGGAAGCCGCGAAAGCGCTCCGGCAGATAGCCGATGACGGCGGCGCCGACGACGACGCCGATCAGGTTACCGGCCCCGCCGAGAACGACGGCGGAGACGAGGATCACCGAGAGCACGACGCCGAAGGAGTCCGGGCTGATGAAGATGGCCTGCGCGCCGTAGGTGGCGCCGGCGAGCCCGCCGACCGCGCCGCCGATCACGAGCGCCGTCACCTTGAAGCGGAAGGTCGGCACGCCCATCAGCTCGGCGACGTCCTCGTCGGCACGGATCGCGGCCCAGCCCCGGCCGACGCGGCTGGAGAACAGCCGCCGCACGGCCAGGATCGTCGAGCAGGATGATCAGTGCAGCAGCAGGGCGTCGTACGGCTCGGCGCTGAGCCCGAAGTGGAGGCCGAGCAGCGGTCCCGGATGCGGGATCGCGAAGATGCCCTGGATGCCGCCGAGCGTCGGCGTGTTGTTGATCACCGTGACGACGATCAGCCCGAACGCGAGCGTCACGATCGACAGGTAGTCGCCGCGCAGCCTGAGCGTCGCCAGCCCGAGCACGAGCGCGGCGAGAACCCCGAAGAGCGCAGCGATCGGGAGCGTGGCGTAGTAGCTTAGGTGTTCGCGCGTGCCGAACCACGCCGTGGTGTAGGCGCCGATCGCGAAGAAGCCGGCAAAGCCGAAGTTGACGATCCCGGCGCGCCCGACCGCGAGGTCGAGTCCCAGTGCGCAGAGGACGTAGATTCCGACCGGGAAGAAGAGCACGGAGGCGAAGTCCGACCCGGGGGTGTCGAGCACCGGCACCGTCAGGTACGGGAGCGCGTAGAGGAACGCGATCACGGCGCAGAGGAACGCGAGCCGCACCGGGCGCGGCAGCGAGCGGAGCGCGGCCGCGAGGCGGCCGGCCTCGATCGCGTCGAGCCGCTCGCGCACCACGCGGCGCCGGGCGCGTGCGACGGTCACGCCCGCACCGCCGCAAGCTTCTGGCCGACGATGCCGGTGGGCCGCAGGAAGAGAACGAGGATGAGCGCGCCGAAGGCGATTACGTCCTGCCACTCCGCTCCGAAGACGGCGCCGCCGTAGCTCTCGGCGACGCCGAGGACGAGGCCGCCGACGAGGGCGCCGCTGATGCTGCCCATGCCGCCGAGCAGCGACGCCGTCAGGCCCTTGACGCCGAGCGCGAAGCCGGCGTAGTACGACGTGCTACCGAAGTAGGAGTCGAAGAGCGCCGCCGCGACGCCGGCGGTGGCGCCGGCGAGGAGGAACGCGAGGATGACCATCCGCTCGACGTGGATCCCCATCAGCGACGCCGTCTTCTCGTCCTGGCCGACGACGCTGAGGGCTCGCCCGAGCCGCGTGCCGGAGACGTACCGATGCAGCCCGACGAGGACCGCGATCGCGACGAGGACGACGAGCAGGTGCGCCGGCTGCACGGGGCCGCCGAACAGCTTGAAGACGACCTTGTCACCGAGCGGCTGGGGCACCGGCACCGGGTCGCGGCCCTGCCACTTGGCGAGCACCTCCTGCATCACCGTCAGCGCGCCGAGACCGGCGACGAGCGCCGGCAGGCCGCCGCCGCGGCGGATCCGGATCGGCCGGTAGATGCCGTACTCGAGCAGGATCGAGAGGCCGACGCAGACGCCGGCGGCCGCCAGCATCATCACGACGACGACACCGGCGCCCGCGGCGCCCATCCCCGCCTTCGCGCCGAGCCCGCGGGCGACGAAGAGCGCCACGAACGTGCCGACCATGAAGACGCCGCCGTGGGCGAAGTTAAAGAGCCCGAGGATGCGGTAGACGATCGTGTACCCGAACGCCATCAGCGCATACAGGGCGCCGATCGTCAGGCCGCTGATCGTGAAGGCCGGGAACTGGTGGTAGAGCGCGGACATGGATTGCGTGACGGTCGGATGCCGGTGCGCGTGGAGGGCACCGAGCCCTCCACGCGCACCCTCGGCTACTTCGCGACGATCGAGCCCCGGAACTTGAAGCTGCCCTTGGCGACCGTGTAGAAGTTCACCTTCGCGTTCTTGACGTCGCCGTTCGACGCGAACGCGACCAGCCCGGTCGGGCCGTTGAACTTCTCCTTGCCGATGTAGGCGTTCACGTCCGAGCGCGACGTCTTGCCCGCGCCGACCGCGTTCAGGATCGCCGTCGCGGCGTTGTAGTACTCGACCGCGTACAGGCCCGGCGTCGTGTGCAGGGTCGCGCGCCAGTGCTTCAGGAACGCGCGGCCCGACTTCGACTGGCTCGCGTCGATGCCGCCCGAGCCGACGATCGTCCCCTGCGCCGCAGCCTTGCCGGCCTCCTTGATGAAGTTCGCCGTCTGCAGGCCCGCACCGCCGCTGTACGGCGTCGTGTCGCCCGCCGCGCGGAGCTGCTTCACGAGCCGCGCCGCCTCCGGGTCGAGGCAACCGCAGTAGACGACGTCGGGCTTCGCCGCGCGGATCTTGTTGATCGTCGACGAGTAGTCGCTGCCGTTGGCGTCCACCGACTCCCGGTCGACGACCTTGGCGCCGAGCTTCTTCAGCGCTGTCGCCACGTCGTCGCCGAGGCCCTTGCCGTACGCCTGGCCGTTGTCGATCACGGCGATCTTCTTGAAGTGCATCGTCTTGACCAGGTACTGCGCCTCCGCCGGGCCCTCCTGGCCGTCGGTGACGACCGTGCGGTGGAAGATCTTCCAGCCCTGGTGGGAGAGGTCCTTGTTCGTCGCGCTCGCGGTCACCGCCGGAAGTCCGGCTGCGTTGAAGATCGGGTCGGCCGCCTGCGACTCGCCGGAGAAGCTGGGTCCGTCGATCGCGATCACGCTGGAGTCCTCGATCGCCTTGCGCGCCAGCGCCGGCGCCTGGGCCGGGTCGCCCTGCGAGTCGTACTGGACGATCTTGACCGTGCAGCCTCCGTGCTTCTTCGCGAAGTCCGCGACGGCGAGCTTCGCCGCCTGCAGACCGGTCTGGCCGTAACTGCCGGAGGTCCCGGTCAGCGGGCCGAAAATGCCGAACGACACGTTCGCGCAGGCCCGGCCTGCCGACTGGGCGGTCGAGCCGGCGTAGCCGGCGACGAGTGCGCACGCGACGATCGCGAGGGGGAGCGCCTTGAGATAACGGCCGCTCACGACGTGGAATCGCATCCTGTCATCTCCATTCATTGTTGGCGTTCGACGGGTGGTGCCTCGGTGGAGCGATCGTCCGTCTCGAGCTCGCGCTGCTGCCGGACGAAGAACTCCTTGACTGCGTAGACGTGCGTCCGCATGACTGCATCCGCCCGGAGCGGATCCCTGGCGCGAAGCGCTTCGAGGATCGCGCGGTGGTTCACGAGCGCGCCCGCCCGTGCCTGCTGCGAGCGCCAGTAGACCTCCTTCATGTGCAGGGGGACTTCCGTCGCGTTCTGCAGGACGTCCGTCGCACGGCCGTTCCTGCTGCCGGCGAGGATCGCGACGTGGAACTCACGGTTGGTGCGGATCAGCTCGTTCAGCGCCTGCTCGGTCTCGATCGGGCGGTCCGGAACGACTGCCGCCTCGAACCGCTCGTGGATCTCGGCGAGCCCGTCCAACTCAGCCGCCGTCATCCGCTCGGCAGCGCGACTGGCGCAATAGCCCTCGATGATCGCGCGCAGCGCGTACGTGTCCTCGATCTCCTGTTCGCTCAGGCCCCGGACGACCGCGCCGCGGTGCGGGACGACGGTGACGACCCCGTCCCGCTGGAGCTGCCGGATCGCCTCGCGGATCGGTGTCCGCGACATGCCGAGGCGTCGTGCGAGGTCCACCTCCTTCAGTCGTACTCCGGCCGGGAAGTCGCCCTCGCGGATCGCTTGCTGAAGCAGGAGATACGCGCCGTGCGCCTTCGGGCTCCTCTGCCCCTCCGACCCTGCCACCGCGTCGGCCGGAGTCGCCTCCGGCCACGGCTGCCCGCTCTCGCTCAGCACGTCTTGCATGCAATCGCTCCTCGAGCCGCGGACATTGGGCGACTGTAAAAGACTTTGGTCACAAGATCAACCTCCAAAAACAAGCCATTTCATCGACCCGAGGGTACAGTCGCGCCGCTCCTGCTCGAGCTGCAGAAGAGGAACATTGTTCGCGCAAGTTCGCGATCACTCCGTGCGCAGGAGGCCGTTCCGGAGCGCGTCGTCGACGAACGCGGTGGTCACCTCGAGGAAGCCGGCGAGGTTCTCGAACGGGAGCATGTGCCCAGTGGCCGGCAACGTGACGATCCGGAGCCGGTCGTTCGAGGCGGCGATCGCCGCGATCGCCTCGGGCGAGACGGCATGGGTCGTCTCGCCGTAGAGGAACATCCCCGGCGTCCGCGCCTCGGCGACGTAGCCGAAGAAGTCCTCGAGCTGGAAGTTCCGGTACGACTGCTCGACCGCGTTCGCGTCGCACGTGTCGAGCCATGCGGCGCGCAGCTCGGTTGACTCGTCGTCCCAGTTCGGGAAGTGCCGGCGGACGTCCTCGGCGGTGATCGGCCGCGCGTACGCGTCGGCGAGCTGCCGTTGGAACGACTCGATCGGCGTCGCGTAGGGCGGCCAGCCGGGGCCGGTGGCGGGCGGGTCGACGATCACGAGCAGCCCGGCCGTGCCCGGATGGAGGACGTCGAAGGCTGGCACGATCCGCGCGCCGAGCGCATGCCCGAGCAGGATCGGCCGCCGGAGCCCGCACGCGTCGATCACCGCCCGCAGGTCGCCCGCGTAGTCGGGCAGCGCATAGCCGTCGCGCGGCTTCGCCGAGAGCCCGCGGCCGCGCAGGTCGACGCAGACGACCCGGAACCGCTCGGCGAGCGCGACCGAGACCGTCTCGTAGGTCGCCGCCGGCGACGACAGCCCCGGCACGAGCAGCAGATCGTGGCCCGCGTCGCCGTACTCGAGGTAATGGATGCTGACGCCGCCGGCGTCGACGAAGCCGCTGCGGCCGCGCAACGGCGGCCGCGACGCCGTCGGGTCGAGCAGGCTCATGCCTCCCACGCTCCCGACTCGCTCCCGCTCGGCCAGCGGGTCAGGTTCGGATCCAGCAGCGGCGCGAGGTCCCCGTGGCGCGCCCACGCCAGACACTCGAGTTCGAGCGCGTCGAGCTCGACGACGGCATGCGCCCGCTGGTCTCTGATGCGCAGGCGCTGGCGCGCCACGCGCCCACGAGCTCGACGTTGACGGCGGCGAACTCGTTGCGGAGGACCAGCTGCGGCACCGCCTCGGGTCGACCCCGTTGCGGTGCGCGCCCGTCATCCTACCCGCGACCATCCGGCAGGTCACGACGACCTCCTCGGCGCGCTCGAGCTCGGCGCGCGCGTCGTCTGACCGACTCGTAGCGCCGGTCGGGATCGCCCTGCCCGGCGAGCTCGGACGAGCCCGTCCTCGTCGAAGGGGTACGGGTCGACGACCACGCTCCCGTCGGCGACGGCCGGAGCACGATGTCGGTTCGCTCGCCTGCGATCCGGTAGGGCACCGACTGGATCGTCCGCGGGCCCCGGCGTGTGGTCGAGGTCGCGCAGCGTCGGGACGAGCGGCTGCACGGTCGTCGCCCGGCGGCGCGCGTCGGCGAGCGAGACGAAGAGCGAGAGGAGATCCCAGCCTGCAGGAGGTCGTAGGTGTGCCAGAGCCCCGCCTCGAACTCGCTGCGACGGTACTCGGCGAGCAGTTCGCGCTTGACCTCGATCCAGCGCTGTTCCTCGGCGTCGATCGCCGCGTCCTGGAGCCGCTCCGCCTCGGGGGGCCGCCCTCCCGCTAGGAAGACGAGCCGCTCTGCATCCCCCACCGGCTGCGGTACAGGCCCGTCCAGTGCATGCTGACGAGCAGCCCGCGTACTTGTCGACGCCGAAGACGCGCTCGACGCCACGGCCGTAGAGGGGCACGTGGTCGCCCATGTCGATCTCCAGGAAGTAGAGCGGCCGCGCCTCCTCCGCGTTCAACAGCGGCGTCGCGTCGGCCTCTCGCCAGCCGTCGTCGTGCATCGCCGCCGCGATCTCGCCGACTCGCGGCCGTCGGCGCGTGCGAAGGCTCGTTGCCCCAGTGGTGGGCGAAGTCGCCGGCAAGCCGGCCGTGCTCGTTCTGCTCGACAAGCACAGTGCCCGTCCCGGCGGGAGATCAGCATGTCGGCCTTCTGTCGGTCGTTCGCATCGTCTCCTCCTACAGCAGGGCGCTGAGGTTGCCGAGGTGGCCGCCGGCGTCGACGAGGACGAGCCGCTTGAGCGCGATCTTCAAGGCTGCCCGCCGCCGGCCGCAGGCGGTACAGGCACGTCCGGCATGGACGTGCTGGCGCCGCGGCGGAACTCCCGACGTGAACGCGGCCGCGACCGCGAGGTCGCCGTCGAGACGTCGCGCGCCACCACCACGTTGCCGATCACGTGCGTCGTCCGCGACCGGGCTCCTGCGCGTACGCCATGCCGCTGCCGAGCCGCCAGACGCGTCTCGCGCAGCTGCGCGTGCCGGTCGTAGACGATCGAGACGCGGCGCGTCGGGTCGGCATCCTCGTCGGCCCCGGCCGGGATCCAGTACGTGGCGTCCTCGGCGTAGAGCCGAGCCAGTCGTCGAAGCGCCGCGCGTCGAGCAGCGCCGCCTCCGCGAAGAGGAACTCCTCGATGCGCTGCTGCAGCCGCAGGACGGCCTCGAGCGTGCGGCGTCGCGCTCAGCGGGTCGCCATCGTCGAGCAGCTCCAGCCACTGCCGGTAGAAGCCACGCTGCGGCACCTCGTCGGAGGAGTCGCCCGTAGCGCACGCCCGTCTCCTCGTCGATCTGACTCGCGGTCCAGGCCGCGGCTCATCAGCATCCAGTCCTCCGTGGTCGCCGTCGCCGAGAGCCCGTGGCCGACGCGATCGAAGGCGACCTCGATGTCGTCGGTCGAGCCCGCGCCGGCGGGGCCGTAGAAGCCCTCGTGGCTGCGCAGGATCGCCGACCGTGGTCTCCTCGTCGAGCCCCTTGGGCATCATCGGGTAGAGGTAGACCGCGGTCTCGTCGACCGCCCGGGGCACGACGAGCCGCAGGTGGGCGCCGACGAAGGACAGCGTCGGGAAGATGATGAAGTTGAACGGCAGCAGGTCGCCGATGCCGAGAAGTCGACACGTGCCGCCCTCGAGCCGTGGTCCGCGAGCGCCCCGTACTCGTGCGCCGAATGCCCGTTGCCCAGGTCGACGCCGCGCCACGCCCGGGTTGAGGCGACGTTCTTGACCACAGCTCGGCTTGCCGGTGCGCGTCCTTCAGGATGTCGAGCCAGCTCTTGTGCGTGAACGAGAAGTGGTAGGGGTCGATCGTGTTCTCGACCTGCAGCTTCCAGTTGCCCTGGTAGACGAGCCGGTGCGCGCGCGCCGACAGCTCGATGCCGTCGCCCAGGCCGGCGATGAAGTCGAGGTACGGCCGCGCGTGCCCGAGGTACTCCTCGAGGCTCGGCGCGTCTGGGTCGAGGCACGCGAAGACGAAGCCGCGGTAGGACTCGACGCGCGGCAGCGTGGACGAGGCCCATCGTCCGACTTGTCGAAGTCCTCGCCGTAGGCGTCGGCGTACGGGACGCCGATCAGCTCGCCGTCGGAGGCGTACGTCCAGCCGTGGTAGGCGCAGCGGAAGTACGTTGGCGTTGCCGAGCTCCTGCTGGCAGACAGCCGAGCCGCGGTGGCGGCAGCGGTTGAAGAGGACGTGGATGCGCCGTCGTCGGCGCCGCGGTCGACGATCACCGGCTGGCGGCCGATGTGCGCGGTCTTGTAGTCGCCGCCGTCGGCGATCTCGCTCTCGTGCGCGACGAAGATCCAGCAGCTGCGGAAGACGTGTCTCCATCTCGCGCGCGAAGACGTAGCGGGTCGCGATAGGCGCACCGTGAGATGCGCCAGTCGTCGCTGATGAGCGGCGGCCTGGTGTCTGCTAGAGAAGCCACGTTTCCTCGATGTCGGGAGGTGGTCATGACGACGGGACGACGATCGAGCGGATGCGCCGCGGTCGGTGGCGATGGCGTTCAGCGCCGCCTCGGTCTCCTCGACGCCGAACGTGCCGGTGTTCATCAGTCGAGCGGGTAGCGGCCGGACTCGATCAGGCGGAGCGCGCCGGGGACGGGCTGCTGGGGCGGCCGCGACGCCGCGGAGCTCAGCACGCGCTCGACCAGCGCGAGCGCCAGCGCCGCCCCGACTCGATGTCCTCGCTGCCGCCGTGGGCGAACCCCACCTGGACGATCGTCGCGCGGTCGCCGGCGGCGGCGAGTGCGGTGGCGAGCGCGGCCGCCGAGTCGGCGCGTTGACGACGGTCTGGGCCATCCGCCCGCCGGTCAGCTCGGACAGGCCGAGCCGACCTCGTCGGCGTCGCCCGTCAGCACGTGGTCGGCGCCGAGGGCGCCGCCCGACTCGAGGCGGAGGCGGTCCTGCTCGCGGCCGACGAGGACACAGCCCGGCGCCGGCCTCCTGCGCGCCGATCACGCAGCCGAGGCCGTGAGGCCCGGGGCCGACGACGACGACGGTGTCGCCCGGCCGGGCGCCGCCGACCCCGGCACCCAGTGGAGGCCGTTCGAGACCGGGATGTAGAGCTGCACGAGCTCCGCGGGCACGTCCCGCGCAACGCGGTGGACGATCGACTGCGGGTGCAGGTACGAGGTAGTCGGCGTAGCCGCCCCAGAGCCCCGGGCGGCGAGCGGTCGCGCGACCGCCGTAGCGGCGCACGCGACACATCTGGTAGGCGCCGTCGAGACAGGAGCGGCAGGTCCCGCAGGGCAGGTACTCCTCGACCACGATCCGGTCGCCGACGCCGACGCCCCAGCGGTCGGCCGCCGCCTCCCCCAGCGCCTCGAGCGGCCGACGAGCTCGTGGCCGAGGACGCACGGCAGCTCGTAGAACATCGACGAGCCGTCGTTGTAGGCGGCGATGTCGGAGCCACAGACGCCGGTCGCCTCGACGCGCAGCAACCCGTCGTCGCTGCCGACCTCGGGCAGCGGGAACTCCGGATCTCGAGCTGCCGCTCGCCGAGCAGCACCGCCGCGCGACTCGTGCCGCTCACGCGCACACCCGGTCTTGCATACATTCGGCCGTGGTGACGGGCGCCACACAGCGACGATATTCCAGTCCGCAAGCGCCTGTCAATGCCGCGCCGGGGAGGCGCGGAAGAACATTGTTCTTCACGCTGCCACCGCCGGAAAGGCGCCGGCCCGGTGCAACTGACCGTCGAGGGAAAGCCCCGAGACGTCGCGCAGCCACTCTGCGACCGCCACGACGGCTTCCGGGTCGACCCCGGTCTCGACGCCCTCGCGCTGCAGCAGGTAGACCAGGTCCTCGGTGGCGATGTTGCCGGTCGCGCCCGGGGCGAACGGGCAGCCGCCGGGGCCCCCCGACGGAGGCGTCGAGCAGCGCACGCCTGCCTCGACGGCGCGTATGGCGTTGGCGTAGCCGTTGTTGCGCGTGTTGTGGAGGTGACAGCCGATCGGCACTCCCAGCGCGGCCGCCGGCGACGAGCTCGCGCACCTGGCTGGGGACGCCGACGCCGATCGTGTCGGCGAGGAGGATCTCGTCGGGCGCCGGCCTCGGCAGCTGCTCGGCGCGAGGCGAAGGTGAACCTGCTTCGAGGTCGACGCGGCTTCGAAGGGGCAGCCGAACGCGGCGCCGATCGTGACGCTGAAGCGGATGCCGTCGGCCCGGGCCCGCGCGGCCGGCGCCACGCCGGTGGCCAGCGCTCGCCACGTCGTGCCGTCGGTTGCGCGCGCAGAACGTGTCGGTGGCCGGGAAGGCGTAGTGCAGCTCGTCCAGCCCGGCGCCGCGCAGCCGCTCAAAGCCCCGCTCGTTGAGGATCAGCCCGGCAGCGGACCACGCCCGGGCGTCCGCGCGAGCCGGCGGCGACCTCCTCGGCGCCGGCCATCGCGGCACCCGGTCCTGGCGGACGAAGCTGACGCGCCTCGACGCGGGGCAGACCCGCGTCGGCCAGCCGGTCGCACAGCTCGGCGCGCGTCTGCGGGCTCAGCACGCGTGGCTCGTTCTGGAGCCCGTCGCGCGGCCCGACGTCGCGACGATCGCGCACGCGCTCATACGATCCCCGCTCGCCGCAGATCGTCGAGCTCGGCGTCGGGCCAGCCCGAGCAGGTCGCTGTAGATCTCCTGGTTGTGCGACCCCGTCTCCCACGGCGCCGTCCATCCCACGCCGCCGGGCGTGTCCGAGAAGCTTCGGGTGCACGCGGGGGCCCGTGATCGGGCCCAGCTCGCGGGTCGTCATGGTCGACGAGCATCTCGCGCTCGTGTACTGCGGGTCGGCGAAGATGTCGGCGATCGATGTTGACGGGCCGCAGACGACGCCTGCCTCGTTGAGATCGTCGTCGATCTCGGCGGCGGTCGCAGTGCCGCGGCCCACTCGCCGCGATCGCGGCTCGAGCTCGTCCTGGTGCTCGCCGCGCGCGCCGGTGGTTGGCGAAGCGCGGGTCGGTCGGCAGCTCCGGGCGTCCGATCGCCTGGCACAGGCGCCGGAAGAGGTTGTCGGCGTTGGCGGCGATCACGACCCACTTGTCGTCGCTCGACCGGAAGACGTTCGACGGCGCGACGCCCTGGAGCCTCGTACCGGTGGGCTCGCGCACGATGCCGAGCCGGTCGTACTCCGGCACCGCGCTCTCCATCAGCGCGAAGCACGACTCGATGATCGAGGCGTCGATGACCTGCCCGTCGCCGCCGAGGCGCGTCGCGGCGGTAGAGCGCCGCCAGCAGCGCCCTGCACCGCGAACATCGCCGCCAGGGAGTCGCCGAGCGAGATGCCGGTCGCGCGGCGGCAGCTCGCCCGGGAAGCCGTTGATGTAGCGGAGGCCGCCCATCGCCTCGGCCGCCGCCGCGAAGCCGGCGCGGCCGGCGTAGGGCCCGGTCTGGCCGTAGCCGGAGATGCGCGCGACACGATGCCCGGGTTGACCTCGCGCAGCCGCTCGGAGCCGAGGTTCCAGCGCTCGAGCGTGCCGGGCGGAAGTTCTCGATGAGGGCGTCGCTCGACCCGCACGAGCTCGAGCAGGAGCTCCTGACCCTCCGGCTGGCGCAGGTTGAGCGTGACGCACTTCTTGTTGCGCGCCATGATCGGCCACCACACGGAGCGGTCGCCGTCGTGGCCGTGCCCCACTCGCGCATCGGATCGGGCTCGGTCGGGCGCCTCGATCTTGATCACCTCCGCGCCGAGGTCGGCCAGCAGCCGACCGGCGAACGGGCCGGCGAGGATCATCCCGAGCTCGATCACCCGCAGGCCCACGAGCGGCCCGCCGGCCTCCGGCGCGACCACCGGCTCCGCGCTCGGATGGGGTCGCGGCGGCGCGGCGCCGGCCATCAGGCAGATCCCTGCAACGCCGTCTCGGCCCCCGCACCCGCGGCACGCGCCTGCTCGACGAAGCGCAGCACTCGCTCCGGCGTCAAGCGGCAGCTCGTTCACGAACGCGTAGCCCAACGGCTCGAGCGCGTCGGCGACGGCGGCCGCGATCGCCGCACCGGGCGCGATCGCACCGCCCTCCCCCATGCCCTTCGTGCCCAGGTGGGTGGACGGCGACGGCGTCTCCAGGTGCGAGACGTCGATCCGCGGCACGTCGGTCGTGCCGACCAGGCGGTAGTCCTTGAACGTGGTCGTCGTCAGCTGGCCGCTCTCGTCGTAGACGAACTCCTCGAGCAGCGCGCCGCCGATCCCCTGGGCGACCCCGCCGTGGACCTGCCCGTCGACGATCAGCGGGTTGATCATCCTCGCCGCAGTCCTCGGTCACCCAATACCCGAGCACCTCGATGCCGCCGGTCTCGACGTCGACCTCGACGAGAGCGAGGTGCGCGGCGTTCGCGAACGTGCCCGTTCCGGGGGCCGCGTCGTAGGTGGTCGTCGCCTCGAGCGCGGCCTGCATGCCCTCCGGCAGCCGCTCGGGCCGATGGTAGGCCCAGCGGGCGAGATCGGCGACGGAGACCTGCGTCGAGGGACTGCCCTTGACGCCGACGAAGCCGTCGCGCAGCTCGAGGTCGGCCGGGTCGACCTCCAGCTCCTTCGCCGCGAAGCGCAGCAGCAGCTCGCGGACCTTCCCGCGCCGACTGCAGCGCGGCTCCGCCGCCCATGACCGCGCTGCGGCTCGCGAACGTGCCGTGGCCGTAGGGCGCCGTCGAGGTGTCGCCGAACCGGACGCGGATCCGCTCGAGCGGCAGCGCGAGCTCGTCGGCGACGACCTGCGCCACCGTCGTCTCGTGCCCCTGGCCGTGCGAGTGGGTCGAGAGCTGCACGGTGACGAAGCCGGACGGGTCGAGCCGCACGAGCGAGGCGTCGAAGCCGGGCACGACCTGGACGCCGCGCTTCGCCCACTCGACGCTCCCGTGCGCGGTCTGCTCGGTGTAGCCGGCGAAGCCGATCCCGAGGTGGCGGCCCGCGGCGCGCGCCTCGGCCTGCCGGCGACGCAGGCCGGCGTAGTCCCCCTCGACCGCGACCTTCTCGAGCGACTCGAGGAAGCTGCCGCTGTCGTAGACCATCCCGGTGACCGAGGTGTAGGGGAACTCATCCGGCTGGACGTAGTTCCGCCGGCGGATCTCGAGCGGGTCGAGCCCGAGCCGGTGGGCGACCTCGTCCATCGCGCGCTCGATCGAGAAGTTCGCCGCCGGCCGCGCGACGCCGCGGTAGGGGCCGGTGAAGCACTTGTTCGTCGCGATCGTCAGGGCCGTCGCACTCGTAGTTCCGGATCGTGTACTGGCCGGGCAGGATGCCGCTGCGCCATCCCGGCCTCCATCGCCGAGGCGCCACGGCCACGGCGAGTACGCGCCGCAGTCGACGTGGACGCGCGCGCGCAGGGCAGTCACCTCGCCGGCAGCCGTATAGGCGACCTCGAGCCGGTGCCGGTGCTCGCGCGCGTGCATCGACGCGAGCAGGTGCTCCTGACGGTCCTCGATCCACTTCACCGGCCGCCCGACGACTTGCGCCGCGACCGAGACGACGATGTCCTCCGGGTAGAGCATCGCCTTGATGCCGAACCCGCCGCCGACGTCGGGGGCGATCACGCGGATCCGGTGCTCGGGCAGGCCGAGATGGTCGGCGAGGCCGGTCGCGCAGCAGATGCGGCACCTGCGTCGACGCCCAGAGCGTCAGCTCGCCCTGGCCGGCGTCGAACTCGGCGACACAGCCGCGGCGTCTCGAGCGGGATCCCGGAGGAGCGCGCCGAGTTCAGCTCGACCTCGACGACGCCGTCCGCCTCGGCAAAGGCGGCATCGGGGTCGCCGAGTCGTGAAGGAGCGGCGGAGGAAGCAGTTGTCGGCCGAACCCTCGTGCAGCGGCGGGGCGCCGTCGGCAAGCGCCTCGTCCATCGTCGCCAGCACCGGCAGCGGCTCGTACTCGACGTCGACGAACTCGAGCGCGTCCTCGGCGAGGTAGCGGTCGTCGGCGACGACGACGGCGACGGCCTCGCCGACGAAGCGCACCCGGTCGCGGGCGAGCGGCCAGCCACTCGCTCGTCTGCCAGCCGTCGAAGAGCGAGTCGGCGACGATCGGTCCCAGCGCTCTCGAGGTCGGCGCGCGGTGAGACCGCGTGCGACCCCCTCGAGCTCGGCCGCCGCCTCGGTCGAGATCGAGAGGATCCGGGCGTGCGCGTGCGGGACTGCGCACGAAGGCGGCGTGCAGCATGCCCGGCCGGACGAGTCGTCGACGTAGCTTCCCTGCCCGGTCAGAAGCGCGGGTCCTCGACGACGCTTGATCGCGCGCGCCGAAGAGCTTCGGCTGGTCGAGCGGTCGGCTCACGGCACGCGCGCCTCCTCCGTCCGCGAGCCGCTCGGCGGCCGCGCGGACTGCGTCGACGATGAACACGTAGCCGGTGCAGCGGCAGACGTTGCCGGCGAGTGCCTCGCGGACCTCCTCCTCGGTCGGCTCGCGGGTTTCGCTCGAGCAGCGCGTACCGCGATCATGACATCCCCGGCGTGCAGAAGCCGCACTGCAGCCCGTGCTGCTCCCGGAACGCCTGCTGGACGGGATGGAGCTCCGTCGGCCGGCGGCGAGCCCCTCGACGTCGCGAGCTCGTGCGCCGTCGGCCTGGACGGCGAGCATCAGGCACGAGCGCACCGGCTCGCCGTCGAGCAGCACCGTGCAGGCGCCGCAGACGCCGTGCTCGCAGCCGACGTGCGTGCCGGTCAGCCGCAGGTCCTCGCGGAGAAGTCGCGCAGAGCTTGCGGCGCGGCTCGACGCGCGCCTTGACCGCTCGCCGTTGACGACGGCGCGAACGGCGCGCACGTCGCTCATGCCGTCGCCTCGGACAGCTCGGCGCACGCGTCTGCGAACGCGCGCCAGGCGAGCACCGACGCGAGCCGCAGCCGGTAGGCGTCGGCGTCCTGCTCGGCGAGCAGTGCCGTCTCGATCTCGCCCTTCAGCTCCGGCGGCGCGCCAGCGGAGACGTCGACGCCGGTGAGCAGCGACTCGACCGCGGACGACCGCACCGGCCGGTCGGCGAGGTTGGAGAAGCCGACGCGCGCGTCGGCGACGGTCCCGTTCGGCACCGCGAGGTCGAGCGCGACCGCGACGACGGCGTAGTCGCCGGTCTTGCGGACGAACTCCTCGAAGCCGGAGGCTCCGCGCCCGCGGCGTAGCGGGATCCGGATCTGGGTCAGCACCTCGGTCGGCTCGAGCGCCGTCGTGAAGAGGCCGGCGAAGAAGTCCGCGACCGCGATCGTCCGCGTTCCGGCCGGCCCTGTCGCCACCAGCTCGGCGTCGAGCGTGCGCATCAGGCACGGCCATTCGGCGACAGGGTCGGCATGCGCGATGCTGCCGCCGATGGTGCCGCGGCTCCGGATCGCCGGATAGCCGACCTGCGCGGTTGCGCGGGCCAGCACCGGGCAGAGCTCGCGGACGAGCGGCGAGTCCTCGATCTCGGCGTAGCGGGTCAGGGCGCCGATCTCGAGCGTCCCGTCCTGCTCGCGGACGTAGGCCACGTCGGGGATCCGGTTCAGGTCGATCAGCACCTCGGGTCGCGCCATCCGGAGGTTCAGCAGCGGCACGAGGCTCTGGCCGCCGGCGAGGAGCTTCGCCTCGTCGTCTGCGTGCTCGGCGAGCAACGCGACGCATTCGTCCAGCGACTCCGGCGCGTAGTACTCGAACGCGGGCGGCTTCACGGCGTCAGCGGCGGCGGCCGAGCCGGTAGGAGACGACCGCGGCCGCGAGGAGGAGCGCCGCGAACGGGCCGAGGCGCCGCAGAGCCGCGCCGCCGGCGGCCGCGGTCAGGTCGACCGGCGCGACGGCCGCGCGCGGCGACCCGGCCGGCTGCTCGGCGCCGTCGGCATGCGCCTCCACGGCCGGGCGCGGAGCGACGCCCTCCTCGAGCGCCGCCGCGAACTGCCGCAGCAGTCTCTGGCTCACGTCCTGGATCACGCCGCCGCCGAGCTGCGCGACGCGGCCGGTGAGGCGCAGGTCGGTCGTCATCGAGATCGCCGTGGCGCCGTTCTGCGGCGCGAGCTGCGAGAGCACGGTCGCGTGGACGCTGCCGGGGCCGCGGCGCTCCCGGCCCGAGATCTCCATCGTCACCGTGCGCGTGTCGGCGTCGCGCCGGAGCACCTCGATCTCGGCGTTGTAGGCGACCGTGACGGCGCCGAGCTTGACCTTGACCGTGCCGCGGTAGACGTCGCCGTCGACCTCCTGCAGCTCGAAGCCGGGAATGTAGGGCGAGACGCGCTCGACGTCCTCGAGGACGTCCCAGAGCGTCTCGAGCGGGGCGTTGACGGACGTGTGGTTGACGATCTCCATCGCTTCTGGCCGACGCTTCTGGCCCGTCTTGCATACAAAGTACGGGGCAACGCGGCGACTGGACGACCGTATTCCGTCGCCGGTCTTCCTGTCAAGCCCCGGAGGAATGCGGTTCACGGCGCTCGCCGCGGCCGTCCGGAGCGTTCGCCGGTGGCCGAACATTGTCTACGCTCGCGGCGGCGAGCGGCGGCAACCGCCGGTGCCAGTCGGTCGCCGCCTGGTACGCCGCGGCGACGCGCAGCAGGGTCGGTTCCGCCCAGGGGCGGCCCACGAGCTGAACCGCCGTCGGCAGCCCTGCCGCGCCGAAGCCGGTCGGCAGCGCGAGCGCGGGGACGCCGAGGTAGCTGAAGGGCCGGTTCAGCCGCAGCAGCCGCAACGACAGGGCTGCGGCGTGCGCCTCGCCGCCGGCGGCGGCGGCCAGCGTCGGCGGCGGCGCGTCGACGGTCGGCGCGACGACGACGTCGACGGCGGCGAGCACTCCGTCGAGGAACGTCCGCAGCGCCCGTCCTTGGTAGCGGAGGGCGTCCACGTGGCCGGTACCGCCGACCGCGAGCGCGACCTCGAGCCGCGCCCGCATCGACGACGCGTAGAGCTCGGGCGCCCGCACGAACGCGGGGCGGTGGACCGCCGCGACCTCCGCCCATGTGAGGACGGTGGCAGCGGCGTCGCAGCGGTCGAGGTCGGGGAGCTGGAGGTCGGTGACCTCGGCGCCCAGGCCGGCGAGGACGGCGACCGCGTCGGCGGCCGCGCCTGCGACCTCCGCTCCGGTGCGGTCGGCGAACGCGCCGCTGACGACGCCGACGCGGAGGCCCGCGAGCGGCCGCTCCCCCTGCGGCGCCACCTGCTCGGAGAGACCCGCGAAGCGGTCGCGCGGCAGCGGGAGCGAACTCGCGTCGAGCGGGTCGTGTCCGGCGAGGGACTCGAGGACGAAGGCGACGTCGAGGGCCGAGCGCGCGATCACGCCGAGCGTGTCCTGGGAGTACGAGACCGGCAGCGTCCCGCGCTTCGGGACGAGGCCGTAGGTGGGCTTCAACCCGGTGACGCCGCAGAAGCCGGCCGGGATCCGGATCGAGCCGCCCGTGTCCGATCCGATCGCGAACGGGACCGCGCCCGCGGCGACCGCGGCCGCGGCGCCGCCCGACGATCCCCCGGCGATCCGGCCCGTGTCCCAGGGGTTGCGCACGTCGCCGAGCTCCGGGTTGAGTCCGGTCGCCGCGTACGCGAACGGGTCGAGGTTGAGCGGTCCCAGCGAGACCGCGCCGTCGGCCTCGAGCCGTTCGAGAACGGTGGATCCGGTCGCGCGTAGCGGCAGCCGCACCCGGCGCGACCCGCCGGTCGGCGAGCGGCCCTCGTCGACGAGGAGATCCTTCTGCGCAAACGGCACACCGTGCAGACGCCCCAGCGGCGCCTCCGTGGCGGCATGCCGGTCCAGCCGGTCCGCAGCCTCGAGCGCGCCCTGGCCGAGCTCGACGAAGCAGTTGACGTGCGCGTCTGCGAGCCGGGCCCGCTCGAGGAATGCGGACGCCGTCTCGACCGCCGTTAGCCGCCGCGACCGCAGCGCCTCCGCGAGCTCGGCGACCGTCAGCGCCCACGGCTCAGGCACGCGCGGCCTCGACGAGCAGGATGCGGCGGAGCTCCTGGGGGTCGTCGTCGGCGGCGAGCTCAGCGGCGACCGCCCGGAGAAGCTCGAGCGTCGGACGCGCCTCGGCCGCGATCTCCGCTGCGCGGGCGCGGTCGAGCACGAGTCCGCGCGATCGCGCGGCTGCCGCGACCCAGGCCGCGTCGTACGCGTGACCGCGATCGCCGCCCCGCTCAGACATGCCCGAACTTGGCGAGCGCGTCCGAGAGCGAGAGCCCGGCGCCGATCTCGGCCCGGATCTGCCCCTCGCGCTCGCCGAGCGCCTCGGCGCGCGCGAGCACCTCGATTGCGAGCTCACGCGGGACGGCGATCGCGCCGTCCTCGTCGGCCAGCACGAAGTCGCCCGGAGCGACCTCGACGCTCGCCGCCGTCGCCCCCGGCAGCGGCACGGGCACGCCGCTTTCGACGACCTTCCAGCGGCCGATCGACTGCACCGGCGTCCGGTAGCGCGCGTAGACGGGAAAGGCCAGCCGGCCGATCCACGCCACGTCGCGGACGCCGCCGTCGACGAGCGCGCCGACGCAGCCGCGCTCCTGCATCCCGATCGCGATCAGCTCGCCGAAGAAGCAGACGCCCTCGCCGGCGCCGCTCCAGACGGAGACCGAACCGGGCGTCAGCTGCGCGCACGCCTCCATCTTGGCCGGATCGCCGCCCTCGAGCGGATACGGCGTCATCTCGCCGCGGAGCGTGTAGCGCCCAGCCGGCGAGCTTGCCGGCACCCGCCGGGAAGGGCGCGAACGACGGCGCGAGGCCCTGGTCGCGCAGGCCGAGCTCGTCGAGCACGTCGGCGACGTTGGACGTGTCGACGGCGAGGTAGAGGCGGCGGACGTCCTCGGCGTTCGCGGTGTCGAGCGTGGTGACGATCTCGTTTCCTCCTCTAGATCGAAGGGATCAGGCCGCCGTCGACGCGGAGCAGCGACCCGGTGATGTAGGACGCGGGCGCCCCCGCGAGGAAGGCGGCGGCGGCGGCGTACTCCGCGGGCCGCCCGTAGCGCCGCATCGCGATCGACGCGGTGCTCGGCGCGGCGGACGTCGTCGAGGGAGATCCCCTCGCGCGCCGCGCGCGCCTCGTCGAGCGCCTGGATCCGTCCGCGTCGCGATCCGGCCCGGAAGGATGACGTTGACGGTGACGCCATCGGGTGCGACCTCGCGCGCGAGCGTCTTCGACCAGCCGACGAGCGAGAGCCGCAGCGCGTTCGAGATGCCGAGGTTCGGGATCGGCGAGACGACGCCGGAGCTCGTGTTCGTGATCACGCGGCCCCAGCCCCGCTCGCGCATCGCCGGCAGCACGAGGTCCGTGAGCCGGATCACGCCGAGCACCATCGACGCGAAGCTGCTCCGACCAGAGCTCCGGGCCGTGCCGGCCGCGGCGCGTCGGCGGCGGGCCGCCGGTGTTGTTGAACGAGGATCTCCACCCGGCCCAGGCGCGCCTCGACCTCGGCCAGCGCGGCTTCGAACGTGTCGAGCGCGCCGAGGTCGAGCCGGAGCGGCATGCCGCCCGTCTCCTCCGCGGTCCGCGTCGCGGCGGCCTCGTCGATGTCCGCCGCGACGACGCGCGCGCCCTCGGCCGCGAGAGCGCGCGCGATCGCGCCGCCGAGACCGCCGCCCGCCCCGCCGACGAAAGCGCGTCTTGCCTTCGATGCCGAGGTTCAGCTGTCGCCCCCGCAGGTTCATGATCCGACGCGACAGAGGTGCGCCGCGCTTCCGCAGCAGGCTGACGACCGAGAGGGCGGTGATCCGGCCGGTGCGCGGGTTCTCCGAGGGAACGTTCTCGATCGTCATCGCCAGGTCGGCGACGTCGATCGAGCTCGATCGTGTGCGTGTTCCGGGTCACCGTCGGGTCGGCCCAGATCTCGACCTCGTGTCCGGTCGGGCCCGATCCCGGCGAGCGCGAGCGCGACCGCGACGTTGAGGTTCGCGGGAAAGCCGCGCGCCGCGTCGCGCGCGCTGCCGGAGAAGACGCGCAGCGGCTCCGTGAGACTCGTCGAGCGAGATGCCGCGCCGCTCGACGAGGCGCGCCGACGAGCCCCGCCGGCGGCTTGCGGCGTCGTAAGCCGAACCGAAAGATCTCGCCCTCGGCCGCGGCGGCGACCGCGTCGAGGCCGAGCGAGGGCGCCGGTCGGGACGGTGATCCGGCCGCCGCGCTCGCGCGCGAGCTCGACGAGCTCCGGATGGTCGAGCAGCGCTCCGGCGCTGAGGACGATCACCTCCTTGCCCGCGCCAGCAACGGCATCGGCGATCGCCGGCAGCAGCGCGGCCGGCGCGCACTCGACGACGAGGTCGGCAGAGCCGCTCGAGCTCGTCGATCGGCACGACGGGCACGTCGACGCCGAGGTCGCGCGAGCGCCGCGGCGGCCTTCGCGCGGTCGCGCGCGGCGACCGCGGCGAGGCGCGCGCCGGGGACGCCGACGCGTAGCCGGCGCGCGAGCTCGCGCCCGATCGCGCCGAAGCCGGCGAGCGCGATCGCGTCTCCGCGCCTCCGTTCACTCCGCCGTCCTCCGCCGGCGGGGGCTCGACCGCGGCGTAGTGCTCGGCGATCTCGCCCGCGGTCGCGAGCCAGATCCGTCCGGGCGCCCGGCGACGTGCTCGAGGGCGCGCCGGAAGCTGCCGCAGGCGGAACGGCTGCCCGACGATGAACGTGTGCACGGTGATCCCGCAGACGAGCGGCTGCTCCTCGGACTGCTCCAGCATCTCGTCGACGGTCGTCGACGATCAGCTGGGCGAAGTGCGTCCGCCGGCACGTGGTGGAGCACGATCGTCGGGACGTCGTTCACCTCGTGCGGGTACGGGACGCTGAGCAGCGGGCCGCCGCGCGTCTGCATCCAGACCGGCTGGTCGTCCATCGGCCAGTCGAGCGTGTAGCGGAAGCCGGTCTCGGCGAGCATGTCCTCGGTGACCGGCGCTCGGGTTCGCGCCGGGGCTCATCCAGCCGGCGGGCGGCGCGCCCCTCTTCCGCAGCATCGCCTCGTAGACCTCGCGCACGAGCGCGCGCTCCGCTTCCTCGTCGAGATCGTTCGGATGCGTGCGAGTTCGTGAGGCCGTGGCCGACGAACTCCGCGCCGGCGGCGCGGAACGCGTCGACGAGCTCCGGGCAGTGCTCGTAGCACGCCGTGTTCAGCAGCACGGTCGGCGTGACGCCGTGCCCGGTCAGCAGCTCGAGGAGCCGAAAGCCGCCGACGCGGTTGCCGTACTCGCGCCACGCCCAGTTGTAGGTGTTCGGGTGCTGCAGGCACGGCGAGTACGAGAGCCCGAGGCCGCCCTCGTCGTAGGGGAAGTGCTCGACGCAGACAGCGACGTAGAGCGCGAGCCGCGGCCGCCGGGCCATTCGAAGTCCGGTCGGTCGGTGATCGGCGAGTAGGGGAACCGGCCGTGGCTAGGGAGCATCTCCGTCAGCACCTCCTTGCTGGTCGACGTCGACGAGGCGCCTGCGAATCGCCTCGAGGTGCGCGGCCATCGCCGCGCGTGCGCCCTCGGCGTCCTGCGCCCGCACCGCGTCGACGATCGCACGGTGCTCGTCCTCGGGCGCGCCGAGGCTGCCGCGCAGCTCGGCCATCACGATCGATTGCTCGACCTGGAGCTCGCGCAGCTCGGCGATCAGGCGCGCGTGGAGCGGATTCGCGGTCGCCTCGGCGAGCGTGTCGTGGAAAGCGATGTCGTCCTCGACCCACTCGGCGGCGGTCGTCCGGCCGGCGTGCCGCGCGAGGATCTGCTCGAGTGCCGAAAGCTGCTCCTCGCTCCTCCGCAGCGCGGCAACGCCTGCGCCGGGGATCTCTAGGTGCATCCTGACCTCGTGCAGGTCGGCCGGTGCGTAGCGGCCGAGCAACCGCAGCGGCCCCGGCCGCGGCGGCGCAGAGAGGACAAACGTGCCGGAGCCCGTCCGTGTCTCGAGCACGCCGGCCGCGCGCAGCGCGCCGATCGCCTCGCGCACGACGGGCCGGCTGACGCCAAGGAGCGCGCCAGCTCGTGCTCCGAGGGAAGCTTCGCCCCCACGGGCACCTCGCCGGCGTCGATCTGCGCGAGCAGCTGCTCGCGCACCAGCTCGGCAGCACCGCTCGGACGCGTGATCTGACGGAAGGTCATCGCTGGTGTCAGGCTGTATTACAGCTAGGCAGATACGACCGTGTCACGCCGCCCCGGGCGCTGTCAAGCCCGCCCCACTCAGGCGCTTGCCGGGACGGAAGCCGCGAGCAGCCTCCCCGCGTCCGGCACCACCGAGTCGAGCCCGAGCGAGAGCAGCAGCTGGCGCGCGGTCGCGGTCGCCGCCGTCAACACCGGCACGCCGAGCTCGTCCTCGACCTGCTGCACGACGGCCAGGCTCGGCATCTGCACGCACGCCGAGAGAACGAGTGCATCCACCCCGTCGAGGTCGAGCCGCCGGGCCTCACCGACCAGGTTCGCTGGGTCGAGCCGACCGACGGCGACGTTGTCGGCGACCTCGAGCGCGACCGCCTCGCTCACCTCGAATCCCTCACCGCGCACGTAGTCGGCGACGCGGTCGGCGAGCGGCCGCAGGTACGGCGTGATCAACGCGACGCGACGCGCGCCGAGAGCCCGCAGCCCTTCGATGAGCGCACCGGCGCTCGAGACGATCGGCGGCCGCCGACCGGTGTCGGCGAGCGCGTCGACGAGCTGCGCCTCGACGGCGCAGTGCGCGCCCGAGCCGCGGCACATCACCGCGACGAGGCAGGCGTAGGCGATCGCCTCGACCGGCGCGTCCACGAGCGCGCGCGCCGCCTCGTCGCTCGATCGCACCATGGCGTCGAGCTCCTCCGGCGTCACCTGCGACATCCGCACGCGCGCCGAGTGCCAGGTGAAGCTCTCCGCGCGGCGAGCAAAAAGCGCCGGCAGTTCCGTCTCCATCGTCGTGTTCGAGCTCGGCACGATCAGTCCGATCCGGTGCATCTGCCGCCCTTCGTCGCTGGCCCCGATGATCCTGAACCTCCCAGATCGGCGGCGCCGCTGCAAGGCGGAAGCATCGGCGCGAACGCCCTCAAGCACAAGTCGGTCGGGGAGGACGCCAATTCTGCGGCCGACGGCAGAGAGTGTGGGTCATGCGCGGGCGAAACCCGTATGCGTACCAGCCGCGAGCCGGCCGAATCAAGACCGCGCGCGGCGGCAGAAGGTTACGGGACGAGGGGGGCGTCACCGGCCCAAGTCCGCCACATGACCCTGAACTGGAGCCGGTGATCGCCGAGACGGGAGCCCTAATCTGAACGCGTTCGGGCTCAGCGACGCCGAGCGAACATCAGGCCGTGCTCTTCGGCCTGATGTTCGCGCCGGTGCGCTCCCGTGCGCTCGTCGACGAGACGCTGAAGCCAGACGCTTACTTCTCACGCGCCTCGGCCATTGCCACGACTCGCGTAGCCGTCGCCGATCCTGCCAACAAGAAAGCCCTGTCTCCAGGGCTTTCGTCATGGGCGGTACTGGGCTCGAACCAGTGACCCCCAGCTTGTCGAGCTGATGCTCCAGGCCTGACGACCTCCGCCTCTCCCCTATTTCCGCTGCATACACGCCATTTCGTTCAAGCCTCTCAGGCATCCACCTGGGGACCCGCAGAACCGTTTGTGCGCCTTTTGTGCGTCGCGCGGGAGCGCGGCTTGACGCCTGAGGGTCCCGGAAACTGAGTTCGCGCTCGATCACGCTGACCGGCAAACCGAGTTGCCGGCACCCACACGCATCGTCGACCTGCTCACGGACGCGCTGCTCGACGAGGGCCTGCCAAGCGACGTGCTCGGCCACCTCGAGCCCGGCGAGGTCCGGCTCGCCAAGACCGCCAGCAAGCACGTCCTGGGCGTCATGAACCAGATGGCGTTCGAGATCGAATGGGCCATCGACCAAGCCGGCGGCCTCGGGAACATCGCCATCGCCGACCTCAACCGCCACCTACGCCGCAGCCTGCACACCAAAGACGGCGCATACCGGGTCGTCCCGCTCGAACTCGTGCACGAACGACTCCAGCGCAGCCAGTAAACGATCCGCCCGGCCCCCCCGGGCCGGAACCGAGTTTCCGGCACCTACACGCGCGATCCGCGCCGAGCTCGGCCAGATCCGCCACGGCCACTTCCGCTCAAGCGAAGGCGACTTCACCCAAACAAGCGAGCTCACCGCCACCCAGCGCGACCTGCACACCGCACTCGGCATCCCCGAACCGCCCCGCTTCGGCCGCATCACCCCCGCCGCCACGCCCCCACAGGCGTAGGCACACGCCTCCACAGCCCGGAAACACCCGCGATCCCGCTGCTGATGCGGGATCGCGGGCCACACACGCACCTACCTCGTGCGGAACTCGGGATCCTCCCAGCCCGCGCGCCACGAACAGGCGACACCATTATTGGCGCCCTTCAGCCGCCAAGCTTCCGTCGGCGCGCGTTGTCGCGGCGAGGGCACCGACCCGGCAGCGCAGGCTTGCGCTACTCGAGGGAGCGGCGCGTGCTTGCTTCCGGCCCGACTGCACCCACGTGCCCCTCCAGCCAGCTCAACGTCTCGGCCGCGATCCGGTCGAAGTGGTCGAGGTAGGCCTCGTAGTGCTTGTCACCCTCGAGCCGCACGATCTTCTTCGGCTCTCCGGCTGCCGCATACAGAGCCTCGGATTGCTCTCCCGGCACGACGGCATCGCGGTTCACGTAGAAGAGAAGCAGGGCGCTCGGGCTGATCGCTCCGGCACGGTCAATCGGGCGGAAGTCGATCACCTCCTGCGCGCACCAGACGGGCGTGCGGTTCGGCACGTGGCTGGGAGAGACCGGCCCCTTCACCGTCGTGGCACGACGCTCGGGAGTGGAGACGAGGATCTCCTCGGTCGGATCGACGATCTGTGCCTCAGCTCCCGCCACCCGTCCCCGCCGGTCGTCGGCGAGCCTGTCGAGGAGTTCGTGCCACTCGTATTCGCGGCGCATCGCACGCATCCACGCGCGACCGTCAGTCACCGGCGAGACGGCGACACAGCAGCGAATCCGCTCGTCCACGGCGGCCGCGTAGGCAGCGTTACCTCCGCCGAAGCTGACTCCGAAGACGGACAGCCTGCGGGGATCGACCTCGGCGCGCGTCTCCAGGTAGCTGAGCCCATTCCGGACGTCGGCGACCTGTCGAAGCGGCACGATCTCGCCCCGAGGCCCGCCGCTGTCCCCCCAACCCCGGTAGTCGGCGAGCAGGACTGCGTAACCCGACTCGACGAACCGCTGCACATACGGCCGGTAGAAGGCGGCCTGACGGGTACCGGTGAAGCCGGGACAGAACAGCACCGCGGGAGAGCGCCCCTCGCGCTGTGCCGGGTAGAACCAGGCGGCGATCTCGTCGCCGCCGCTGAAGTAGCGAACTTCCTCTCGAACGGTCTCGGTCATGCCGGAACCGCCTGAACCCGCGGCAGTACGTCCTCCGCGAGCCATGCGACCTGCTCGGAGTAGTCGTCGGGCCGCATGCGGAAGTCGAACACAAGCTGGTCGACGCCCCGCTCGACGAAGCGCGCAATCTGCGCGGCGCAGTCGTCCGGCGAGCCGGCGATGAGAAGTCCCTCGAGATCGGCGGCGGACTCGAAGGGGCCGTCCCAGAACTTCCGCGAGCGGGCCTCCTCCAGCAGGCCTTCCACGTCGACGCCCGCGAGCGCCTTCTCGCGCGTCTTCGCGATCGAGATCACCGGGATGATGCCGACGCCAACGTGCCGTCCTTGCTCCTCGGCCCCGTTGCGCACGCGCGCGAGGTACTTGTCGAAGGTCTTGAGCGGGCAGCGGCCGGGGAACCACCCATCGCAGTACTCGAGCGCGCGGCGCACCGACGCCGGGGTCGACCCCCCGTACCAGATCGGCGTGTCAGCCGGCGGATGCGGATCGATCGTGACACCCTCGAACTGGTAGAGCCGCCCGCTGTAGCTCGCCTTGGGCGTACTCCAGGTGAGCTTCAGGATCTCCGCCATCTCCGTCACGGCGTCGAACCGATCGTCGAACGGAAGCCCGGTCGCCGCGAACGGCAACCGCGGTGCTCCTGCGCCGATTCCCGCGATCAAACGTCCCGGGCCCGCCACCATGCTGATGCCGCCGAACAGCTGCGAGGTCACGAGTGGGTGGCGGAACGGGATGATCGTCGCCGTCCCGACCACGAGGCGGCTGGTGATCGTCGCAATCGCCGTCAACGTCGAGAACGGCTCCATGAACACCGAGCTCGGTCGCTCGAAGCCGTGCGGCTGGAACGTGAGGTGGTCACGGACCCAGACGGAGTCGAAGCCCCACCGCTCGAGCTGCGGGGCGTGGTCGATCACGCTCTCGCGGCTGGCCGTATGGCCGAAGTGCAACAGCAATACTCCGAACTTCGTCACCGGGAACTCCTTCTCTGTCGTTTGATCGAAAGGCCTTCGGGGCTCAGGCGGGAGCGGTTCGCGAATCGCGGGTACCGGCGACAGCTGCCGGCGGAAGACGCTGCCGTCGAGGCCCTGCAGGTACGACTCGGCATCCGCGAGCGACACGACGTCGCCGTACTTCTGGTGAATGTCGAACAGGTTCATCGCGTGCGCGCACCGGCACGCGGTCGAACGCGGCTTCCTCGACGACGGCCACCCGGTAGTTGTGGGAGAAGGCGTCGACGGCGGTCGCGCGTACGCAGCCGCTCGTCGTCGCGCCGCAGCAGACGAGCGTGTCGACTTGGAGGTCGACCAGGTACGAGTGCAGCGGGGTGCCGAAGAAGACGCTCGGCTTCGTCTTGCGGACGACGATGTCCCCCAGGGCCGGCGCCAACGGCGCGATGATCTCGTTTCCGCCGCGACGCGACTCCGTCGCGTCTTCGCCGCGGCGGCCGTTCTTGTCGGCCCAGCGCCCCGCGTACACGGCCTCCGGCGGGGTGTCGAGACCGGCGGAGTAGATCACCGGCACGCCGGTTCCCCGGGCGGCGGTCAGGAGCCGCTGAATCGGCGCGACCGCGTTCCAGGCGGCGTGCCCGCAACTGTTCCGCCACCGTCGTACCGACTCGATGATGTCCTCGGGGCGGTCACCGCAGAAGTTCACCGTCACGTCGATGACGAGCAGGGCGGGCCTTTCACCGTATCCAGCGCGCCGCCCGTAGCCGGCGAGCTCCGCGACGAGCCTCTCCTCCTCGCTCAGTAAGCCGTCCCAGACTGCCATCGACATCTACCTCCTCGGGAAATGGGTCATGGCTCGATTCGGGGCTCAGGCGTCCGCCCAGCGACTCGCGCGGTGCTCGAGATAGCTCAGCACGAGGTACGAGGCGATCGAGGCGGCTACCACCGTCAGTACGACCGCATACAGCTGTGGCATGTCGAAGGTGTCAGACGCCGTGACGATCAGCTTCCCGACGCCGACGACGCCGATGATCATCTCGGCGGTGACAAGCCCCTTGATCGCCTGAACCACGGCGAGCCGCACACCGTTCAAGAGAAGGGGCGCGACCGAGGGAAAGACGATCGTTCGGATGCGCCCGATGCGGCTGCCCGCAAATGCGTGCGACATCTCCATCAGATCCGAGGGCACGTTGCGCAGCGCGACCATCCACTGGAGCACCAGCGGAAAGAGCGCGAACGAGACGACGGCAACGACACGCGTCGTGTCGCTGTAGCCCCACACGAGCACGAAGACCGGGACGAGAGCGACGATCGGCATCGACATTCCAGCATTGATCAGCGGCGTGAGCGCCTCGTCGAGCAGTCGCACCTGGGCAAGCAGCGTCGACAGCACCGCCCCGAGAACGAGAACCGCCAGCAGGCCGATCCCGAGCGTTCTCAGGCTGGTCGTGCCGATGCTGAACGCCCCTGTTGTCGTGAGCTTCCACCAGCTCGACGCGACCGACTGCACGTCCGGAAGCCAGTAGGGGTGAGCGACCGAGGCGACCATCTCCCAGGCTCCGACCAACGCGATGCCGCTGAGCGCCGGTGCCGAACGATGGAGAGCACGGTAGAACGCCCTCGCCGCGCTCGTCTCAGACATCGCTCTTCCCGAGCCGTCGTGCCACGGCACGCTCCGCCAGATGCGCGGCACCGACCAGGACCAGTCCCTCGACGAGGATCATCAGCGTCGCCGCGTACAGGTCACCTGCGGCGAACTCGGAGCGGAACTCGACCATGAGCCCCCCGAGCCCTGCGGGTATGAGCGTCAGCTCGATGACGATCATCCCGGAGATCGCGTGAGCGAGCCCGACCCGCAGGCCCGTGAACACCGGCGCGAACGCGCTGGGAACGACGACCGTCTGCCACACCTGCCGGCGAGATGCCCCGAACGCCTCGGCCATCTCGGTCAGCTGCCGCTCGACGACGCGCACGGCCGCTCGCGCGTTCAGCGCGACGATCGGCAGCGCGAAGAGGATGACCACCACGACGCGGGCAGTCAGTGTCAACCCGAGCGCGACGATGATCACCGGCACCACGGCGATCATCGGAATCACGAGCATCACGTCGAGGTAGTAGCCGAAGGCGCGGTCTGCGAGCCGCACCCGACCGAGCCAGAAGCCGAGCGGCAGGCCGACCGCGGCCGAGATCGGGAATCCGATCAGCAGCGACTGATTGCTCCGCCAGAGCGCCGGACCCATCCGGCCGCTCTGCCACAGCGAGGACAGGTGCGAGACCGTCGTCGTGAACGGGGCGACGAACAGACCGTTCCTCCGCCCCAGCCACTCCCAGACCAGCAGCAGGAGCGCGATCGCGACGAGCCGGATCGACCAAACGACGGCGGCGTGCCCGGCCGTGCTGCGGTCGCCGCCGCCGAGGGGACTCACGGCGATCGCCTCCCCCACTCCGGCGGCAACCGCCGACGCCCCCACCGGAGCGTCGGCGGACGCGGGCACGGGCGGCGTCGCGGCGCCGCCCGTGCCCAACGGACCGACTTCACTCGACAAGCGCCCCCGCTCTCCTACTTGCCGGACACCATGATGGTGTACCGGAGCCTCGGCTTAAGTAGTGACCCGTACGAGTACTTACCGCCGGTGAGCTTCACCTTCCAGGTCACCTTGCCGCGGAACTTCACGCCCGTCGACTTGGAGACGCCCTTGCCGAAGAGCCGGAAGCCGTCCTTCGCCGAGCGATCGTTGACGGTGATCACGTAATTGCCCGCGAGGAGGTGTGCTTTCGGCCGGAACGTGCTCTTCGAGCCGACGATCGACGCGGTCGCCTTGGTCGGAGTATTCAGCTGCTTCACGATCGACAGGTCACAGCACTGGTCTATCGAGAGCGGCGAGCTGAGGAAGCCGCCGAAGCTCATGGCGTTCAGCGTGTACTGGACGTCCGGCTTCGTGAAGCCGCCGTTTGTCGCCCAGATCTTGTCCGCCGTGTAGGTATGAGCATCGGCCGTCGCCGTCGTCGCATCGGTGTTCGGGACATACGCCGCGATCCCGTTCGCCAGACGCTGCGGGTTCGTGTACGCCTGCCGCTGCTCCTTGAGGATCGCCGCCAGCACGGTCTTCACGAGCGGCCTCTCCGTCTGAAGGGTCGAGCGGTTCACGAAGATGACGGCATCCATCAGGAACGACCACTTCTGCGCGATGTCGTAGATGCTGTGAAACTTCCCGGGCGCGAGCTGCTGGAGCGTCGGCAGGTCGGAGAGCTGAATTGCCGACGCGTCGAGCTGCCCGGCGACCATCGCGCGGATGCGGTTCGCCGAGCCGGGCACGACGAGGATCTGCGGCTTCACGTTCGGGTACTTCGCCAGCATCAGGTTGGTGTAGAGGGTGGTGGAGGAGATGGCCGCATGGATGCCCAGGCGCATTCCGTTGAGGCCTGCCGGGCTGGACACGCTGACCGGCGCGAGCATCGGTATGCGGGCGAATTCGCAGACATGACCGCTACGACGGGCGCTCCAGCTGCGATCGCCTTGAAGACGGTGCTCGCGGAGGCGGAGCCGAAGTTGGCGTCGCCGCGCACCACGTCCTGGACTGGATCCTCCGAGGACTGCAGGTACGTCAGCGTGACTGGGTAGCCCTGCGCCTTCAGGTCGTTCGCCGCCTGGATCGTCGGGACCTTCTCCACCTGCGGCGTCGCAGATGAGAACGCGATGTTCACGGCGGGCTTGGCAGCGGAACCACCGCCGCCGCCCTCGCGGCCTGCGTGCTGCTGAAGCCGGCCGACACCATGGCTGCGAGCGCGATCACGACGATCGCGACGGCAACGAGCACCTTGCCTCTGGTCATGCGGTCACTCCCTTCTAGGTGGTACCTGACACGTCAGTGGTCTGTGGCCTGGCGGACCACGTCGCTCTTGATGAGCTGCCAGAGCACGTTCACGTGCTCTGCGAACTTCGCGGTGTACTTCACGTCGAGTGTGCGCGGCCGCGGCAGGTCGACCGGCACGATCTGCCTGACCCGACCCGGACTAGTCGAGAGAACAACGACCCGGTCTGCGAGGTAGACGGCCTCGTCGAGTTGATGGGTGACGAACACGACGGTCTTCTGTCGCTGACCCCAGATCGACAACAGCTCCGACTGCAGGATCTCCCGTGTTTGCGCGTCGAGCGCCGCGAACGGCTCGTCCATCAGCAGGATGTCGGGATCGCCCACGAGCGCGCGCGCAAGGTTCGCGCGCTGGCGCATGCCGCCCGAGATCTGCCGGGGGAACTTGTCGGCGGCCGCCGACAAGCCAGTGAGCTCGAGCAGCTTGTGCGCAGCCTCACGCCTTTCCACCCGCGATACGCCCCGCAGTTCGAGCGGATACGCGACGTTGTCCAGCACGGTCCGCCACGGGAGGAGGCAGTCCGCCTGGAAGACGAAGCCGCGGGAGCGGTTGGGGCCCCTGACCAGCACGCCGCCTGCCTTCACCTCACCCGCTGACGCCGGCAGGAGGCCGTGGATCGCTCGTAGCAGGGTCGTCTTTCCGCTGCCGCTCGCCCCGACGACGGTGACGAACTCGCCGCGCTCGATCCGCAGATCGATCCCCTCGAGAACCGGCTGCGGCTGCCCGTCGAAGCCGACGTCGAGCCCGGCGACCTCGAGACTCGGAGCGCTCGGCGATCCGGCTTCGCTGTGCGCTCCGCTCGTCGAGCGAGCAGGAGAGGGGCCTCTCGGCCCAACCCCATCTGATCTCTTCACGCTTCCACGGCCCTCTGCCGCCAGGCGCCCACGACTATACCACTGCCCCGAAACGCCTTCGAGCACGGGTCGAGACACCCCGGTCCCGGCTCGCGCCGGCCCCCGAGCCGCCGGGTACCTCCAGCGTCCGGCACCCACGACTAGGCACTCACCTGCTTGCCCGCCCCTGCCCCCGCCTCGAGACGGTCGACGAGAGCCGTACAGGCACGGTCGAGGTGACCTTCGAGCCACTGCACGGCCCCGTCGAGGGCGTCCACCCGCAGCGGGAGAGAACGCCCTCGTTGGTGATCGTCCAGGGCCGGTCGAGGTCGACCACCACGAGATCCGCGTCGGCGCCGGGAATCACGACGCCTTTCGTCTCCCCGAGCCCGAACACCCCGGCCGGGCGAGAAGCGACCAACTCGACCGCACGCCACGCTGCTCGGAGTCGAGGACGTCCCAGGGCACGCGGCGATTCTACGCAGCCGCTCCCGTTCGCATCCCACCTCGCGGGCGGCGCGGAAGACTGCCTAGCCCTTCCAGTGGCGGCGGCCGAAGCTGCGGAAGCCGGTCCGGCCGCGCGCGTTCGTGAACAGGATCTCGTCTTCGGAGAACGGTAGACGGTCGAGCCGCCCGGCGAGCGGGAAGCTGACGAGGTCGTCGTCAGTGTCGTCATTTTGGCTCCTCTCCTCGCGTTCAGGCGCCCGAGTCGACTTCCGCGTCAGCGGCCGCCGGTCAGCTCGACGTCGCTCTCGGGGAAGCGCACCGAGAAGCGCCGCACCGCCGGCGAGCCGACGAGACGGTCGAGCACCGCGGCCAGCCGGCTGTTTTGCGCGCCGTGCTCCTCGTAGCTGCGCGGGATCCGGCGCTCGGCGCCCCACCACTCGAGCGGCTCGTTCCCGACGCCAGCGAACGCTCGCGCGATCAGCTCCTCGTCCGAGATGCCGGAGCCGTAGCGGGTGCGCACCTCGTCCAGGCTCGGCTCCTCGCTCGCCTGCTCCGCCATCTCGGCGGCGCGCGCGCGGTCGAGGATCCGCGCCTTCACCTCGGAATCCATCACCTCCGGCGCCTCGGCACCCCAGCGGCCGAGCGCGTAGCCAATGATCTCGTCCGTCACCGTGGCGTACCGGTCGCCGGAGACAAGGTTGATCACGGCCTGGCTGCCGACGAACTGCGAGAGCGGCGTCACCATGATCGGGTAGCCGAGGTCGTCGCGCACGCGGGCGATCTCCTCCAGCACGTCCGGGAGGCGGTCGGCCATCCCGAGCTGGCCGATCTGGAACTCGAGGTTCGAGATCATTCCGCCCGGCGTCTGGTGCGCGTACACCGTCTCGTCGTAGACGTTCGGTGCGCCCTCCGGGAGAGCGCGGGCGCGCGCGACGCGGACGAAGTGGTCGCTCGCCCGGCGCAGCCGCCCCGTGTCGAGCGCGACGTCGTGGCTGCGCGCGCGGAGGCTATCGACGAGCGTGAAGACGGAGGGGAGTGACGAGCCCTCGGCGAGCGGCGGTAGCGCAGCGTGCACGATCTCGATCCCTAATTCGACCGCCTCGAGGCAGATGTACTGCGCGAGGCCGTTCGTGCAGTGGACGTGCAGCTCGACCGGGATGTCGCCCGCCTGCTCGAGCACGACCGGCACCAGCTCGCGCGCGGCCGCCGGCGTTAGGAGGCCGCCGACGTCCTTGAAGCAGAGCCGCTGCGGTCGCAGCGCCGCGATCTGAGCCGTCCGCTCGGCGAAGTACTCCGGCGTGTGCCGCGGCGAGACGGTGTAGATCACGTTGGCGACCGTCTCGATCCCCTTCGAACGCATCCGCGCCATTGTCCGCTCGAGGCCGCGCGGGTCGTTCCATGGGTCGGACGCGCGCGTGGTCGTGATCCCTAGCTCGACGAGCCGCTCGAGCAGGAGGTCCTGGACGCAGCGCGGCACCGGCGCGAAGGCGCTGTGCATTGAACCGTGCAGGCGCAGCGGCGTCCGCTCGAACGACGACGTCCCGACCCGCAGCCAGTCCCACGGGTCCTCGCGCATGTCCTTGACCATGCGCGGGACCTGCGCCGAGGCGACAAAGAACTCGATTCCCTCGAAGCCCGCCTCATCGAGGTCGGCCGCGGCGGGAGCCATGTCGTTGACGGACATACGACAGGCCCAGAGGCTCTGGTTGCCGTCGCGCAGCGTCGTGTCGATGATCCGGACTGTCCCCACCGCAGGCCCCTCGCTACTCCTCGTCGAGATGCAGGAGCTTGCACGCGTTCTCAACCATGATCTTCCGCTGGACGTCGTCCGGGAGCCCGAGCGCCTGGAACTCGCCGACCCAGCGGTCGATCGAGAGGACCGGCCAGTCAGTGCCGAACAGCACCTTGTCGGAGATCCGCTTGCCGACGTAGGTGACCAGCTCCTGGTTGAAGTACTTGGGCGCCGCGCCTGAGAGGTCGAGCCACACGTTGCCCTTGTGCTGCGTCATCGCCAGCGCCTCCGCCTGCCACGGCCACGACGGATGCGCGCAGACGATCCGCAGCCCGGGGCACTCGGCGGCGACGTCGTCGAGGAGGATCGGCTGGTTGTAGCGGAGCTTGATCTCCATGCCGCCGGGCGTGCCGGAGCCGGCCGCCGCGTAGCCGCCGTGGAAGAGGGCGATGATGTCCAGCTCCTCCAGCGTCTTCCAGAACCCGTGCAGCCGCTCGTCGTTCGGTGCGAAGCCCTGCCGCCCAGGGTTCAGCTCGCCGATCCCGATCAGGCCCAGCTCCTCCTTGCAGCGGCGAGCCTCCTGCTCGGCGACCTTGCCGAGCGCCGGCTCGACGACGCCCATCCCGAGGAAGACGTCGGGATGGGCGCGCACGACCTCGGCGATGTGGTCGTTCGGGCAGGAGGGGCGCCCGGTGGCGACCGTGTCCGTCGTGTTGACGAGCACCGCCATCATGTTCCGCTCGCGGTACATGTCCGCCAGCTCGTCGGCAGGGACGACCTCGTTCTCGACCTTGAAGAACTTCGCGATGCTGCTGACGCTCGTCTTGCGGTACTCAAGGGTCTTCGCGTCGCGGAGATGCACGTGGATGTCGATGCCGGCGAGCCCGAGGGCGTGTGTCGCGGTCTGTGCTTCCGGTGCTGTGTTCAACTCGTCACTCCGTTCTCTCTGGTTTGCGGGCAGCTAGGGCGCCGTCCGGCGCGATCCGCAGCAGCTCCTGGTCGAACTCGACCATCTGAGCGTTCGCGACGAAGACCTCCTGGACGACGCCGGACTCGCCGGCAGGGACGGCAGTGAAGACCTTCATCGCCTCGACGAGGCAAACGGTGTCGTCCGCGCCGACGCGGGCGCCAACCTCGACGAACGGCGGCTTGCCGGGCGCCGGCGCGCAGTAGACGGTGCCGACCATCGGGGCGCGGACGACGTGACCCTCGCGCTCGGCCGGCGCCGGCGCGGCAGGAGGGTGATCCGCAGGCGCGGGCGCGGGAGCCGCCGACGAGGCAGGCAGTTCGGGCGCGGCCTCCGACGCGGGCGGCGCGGCGCCGGATTCGCGCGAGAGGAACAGCTCCAGGGTCGGCGTGACGACGCGGAGCGTCTGCATGTCCGACGCCTCGAAGATGCTGATCAGGCGCTCGAGCTCCTCCTCGGGCGTCTCAGCCATCGACACCTCCCCCGACCGTCTCCGTCCCTAGGGAGGCTCGCACCTCGGAGCCATGCTCGTCGAAGAGCGGCGGCCGCCGCTCGCTCGCCGCGAGCGAGCCGTCGACGCGAATCGGCAGCCGAGCGAGGCCGTCGAGCCCCTCGCCCCGGCCGCGCGTCACGATCCCGGACGCCTCAACCTGTGGCGTGCGCAGCGCCTCGTCGAGCCTGAGGATCGGCGCGCAGGGCACGTCGTGCTCCTGGAGCAGGCGCAGCCACTCGTAGCGCGGGCGCGTTGCGAAGGTCTCCGAGAGCTCCTCGTGCAGCAGTTCGTAGTTGACCACGCGGCTCCGCTTGGCGGCGAAGCGCTCGTCCTCGACCAGCTCCGGCCGACCGACCGCGGCACAGAGGCCCTGCCAGAACTTCGGCACGGACGAGAGGTGGATGCAGAACGGCTCTCCGTCGCCGCCGACGAAAGCGTACGCCTGCGAGTCGTAGGCGCGCGTCTTGCGGTGCGGAACGACGCCGTCGCGCCCGAGGCTCGCCACCGAGAGCGACTGGAAGGCGACGCAAGAGCCGAGCATGTCGACCTCGACGCGGACGCCCTCGCCCGTCGTCTCGCGGCGCTGAAGCCCGGCGAGCGCGGCGATCGCCGCGTTCATCGCCGTCAGCTGGTCGGCGAGCGGCGGCCCGACCGGCTCCGGGGAGGCGAGGTCGACGAACTGGCTCCAGAGGCCGCTCGCCGCCTGGGCAACCGCATCGTACGCGGGCCGCGAGGCATCGGGACCGACAGTGCCGAAGCCGCTGACGTAGCAGTAGACGACGCGCGGGTTAAGCTCGCGCACGACTTCCCAGGAGAAGCCGAGCCGAGCCATGGCGCCATGGCGGAAGTTCTCGATCACGACATCGGCGCCCGCGAGCAGACCGCGGTAGACCGTACGGTCGCCGTCGTCGCGAAGGTCAAGCGCGATACTGCGCTTGCCGCGGTTGAAGGCGGCGAACGGGGGCCGGACGCCGGCGCCCTTGCCCTCCCACTTGCGGAAGGCGTCGCCTTCGGGCGGTGCCTCAACCTTGACGACGTCTGCGCCGAGGTCGGCGAGGATCTGCCCTGCCATCGGGCCGGTGATCACGCTAGCCACCTCAAGGACATGAACTCCAGTCAGGAACATCGCTGCACTCCGGGTCGGCTTCAGGGTCTCGGGCTTGCCGCGAACGCGGCCACGACCTCGTCGGTCGTGACAACGTCCGCGTATTTCTGGTTCATCTCGAAGAGGCTGATCTTGTGGCTGCTCTCGGCGCGGTCGAACACCGCGTCCTCCGGCACGAAGGTCGCAAACCCGTACGAGAACGCGTCCACAACGGTGGCGCGGACGCAGCCCGAGGTGGTGCAGCCGACGATTACGAGCGAGTCGACGCGGCGCTCGAGCAGGAGCGGCAGCAGCGAGGTGCCGAAGAAGGCGCTCGGCTTCCCCTTCTCCACGGCCAGCTCGTCGCGCCGGCGCTTCAGCTCGGGCAGCAGCTTGCGGTGGTCGGGGGGCGACTCGAGCGTCTTCGGGTGCTTCACACGCCAGCGGCCGATGTGGTCCTTTGGCGCCGGCGGCACCGTCGTGAAGAAGACCGGGCGCCCGTGCGCGCGCGCCCCCTCGAGAAGCGTCACTATCGCCGGCAGCGCCGCAGGCCCGGTGCGGCAGAAGGTCGAGTAGAGGCGCATGTTCTCGTCCGGGTCGAGGTCGGGCCGGCCGGCGAAGCCAAGCGTGACGTCGATGACGAGGATGGCCGGTGCAGACCCCCACTTCTGCCGCATCCCGTAGCCCGCCTCGCCGTATACCGCGCGGTCGGCGGCGGGCATGTACGTGCGCCAGCCGCGGCTCATGCGCCCGCCCCGGCGTCGAGTGGCATCTCGAGCGAAGCGAGATCGTCGGAGAAGAAGCAGCGGGCCCAGCGGCCGTCCGCCCCGGCCGGTTCCGGTATCCCTTCCTTGCAGGCCGCGCGCGCGAGCGGACAGCGCGTCCGGAAGACGCAACCCGACGGCGGCGCGAGCGCGGACGGGATCTCGCCCTGGAGCTGGAAGCGTCTCGCAACCGGCACCTTCGGGTCGGGCACCGAAGCGAGCAGCGCCTTCGTGTACGGGTGGCGCGGCTCGGTGAACACCCGCTCCGTCGGCCCGTACTCGAGCATGTGGCCGAGGTACATGACGCCAACGTAGTCGGCGACATGGCGAACGACGCTGAGGTCATGCGAGACGAAGACCATGCTGAGCCCGAGGTCCTCGCGCAGTTCCGCGAGCAGCTCCAGGAGCTGCGCCTGCAGCGAGACGTCGAGCGCAGAGAGCGGCTCGTCCGCGACGAGCACGTCGGGCCGCCCGATCACGGCGCGCGCGATGCACACGCGTTGGCGCTGGCCGCCGCTCAGCTGACGCGGGTACTTTCCGTGCTGCCACTCCGGGAGGCCGACACGGGTTAGCCACTCGGCCGCCTGCACGTGCGCCTTTTTACCGCGCACGCCGGCGGCGAGGAGCGGCTCCACGACGGAGTCGATCACGCGCATCCGCGGGTCGAGCGCGCCCTCCGAGTCCTGGAAGATGACCTGCACGCGCGCCGGCGCGCCGGCCTGCCGGGCCGGGCGCACGACCGAGCCGGAGCTGGCCTTCTCGAGCCCTAGCAGGACGCGCGCAATGGTGCTCTTTCCGGAGCCTGACTCGCCCACGAGCGCGATCGCCTTCCCCACCTCGAGTTTGAACGAGACGTCCGTGACCGCCCGCATGACCTTGCGGCGGAAGACTCCCCCAAGCGGGAAGCGAACGCAGACGCGGTCGGCCGCGATCAGGGTCTCGGCGCTCATCCGTACAGGTGGCAGGCCACAGCCCGGCCGGGCGAGCCGTCGCGGAGGGCGGGGACGTCGCTACGGCAGCGGGCAAACGCGTGCGTGCAGCGTTCGGCGAAGGCGCAGCCGGGCGGTAACTCGGCCGGATTCGGCGCCGTCCCGGGAATCGCCTTCAACGGCCGCCCGGGCGGGCTGTTCAGGGCGGTCGCGCACTCGAGCAGCGCGGCCGTGTACGGGTGCTTCGGGTCGTCGTACACTGTCGCGGCCGGGCCGCGCTCCACGACCCGCCCCGCGTACATGACAACGATCTCGTCGCAGAGACCGGCGACGAGGCGCAGGTCGTGTGTGATCAGGATCATCGCCATCTTGCGGTCGGCGGTTTCGCGCGCCAGCAGCTTCACGAGCTGCGCCTGGATCGTCACGTCGAGCGCCGTCGTCGGCTCGTCTGCGATGAGCAGGCTCGGCGAGTTGCAGAGCGCGATCGCGAGGAGGACGCGCTGGCGCATACCGCCCGACAGCTCGAATGGGTACTGGTGGAGGCGCCGTTCGGGGTCGGAGATGCCGACCTCCCGCAGGAGCCGGACAGACAGCTGGCGCATCTCCTCCCGCGAGATCCGGCGGTGGCTCCGGACAGCCTCGGCAAGCTGATGGCCGATCGTGAAGACCGGGTCGAGCGCCGCGAGCGCGTCCTGCGTGATCAGCCCGATCTCGCCGCCGCGAACAGCGCGCAGCCGGTGGGTCGGAGCGGTCAGAAGGTTGTCGCCTCGCCAGAGAACCTGGCCTGTGATCTGTGTGGTGCGGCGCGGCAGGAGATTGAGTAACGCGGATGCCGTGACGGTCTTGCCGGAGCCCGACTCGCCGACTAGGCCGACGATCTCACCGGCACAGAGTTCGAAGCTGACGTCGTGCGTGAGTTGCGTCATACGACCTCGGGCGCGTACGCATACGGAGAGGTTATTCGCCCGGAGCAGCGTGACCGCCGCGTCTCCGTCGCCCGCACCCCGCGTCACGTCTCTCCGATCGCGGATCGACGAGGTCAACGCTCGAACACTCCCTGCTGAATAGGGTCGCTTACGACCCGCACCCACGAGGCAAGCACGTTCGCGGAGAGGATCAGGATCACGAGGTAGAGGCCGGGAAGGGTGATGAGCCACCAGGCGACAGACATATTGTTCTCGCCGTTTTCGAGCAGCATGCCGAGGCTAACGGCAGGCGGCTGAACACCGAGGCCGAGGAAGCTGAGGGTGGCCTCGGCGAGCGCCAGCCGCGCCAACTCGAGTGTCGCGACGGTCAGCACGGGAGAGGCGAGATGCGGAATAACGTGCCGGCGTACGACGCGCCAGCGCCCACAACCAGACACACGAGCGAACTCGATGAAGCCGCTCCGGCGCAGCGACTTCGTCATGCCGTGGGAGAGCCGGGCGAAGACGAGCCAGCCGTCGGCGCAGAGCGCGATCACCACCGAGGTCGTGTTAGGACCGAGGACGAAGACGATCACGAGCGTCATCAACAGGCCGGGGAGCGAGTAGACGAGATCGACGAAGCGCATGACGATCTCCTCCGCCGTTCCGCCGAGGAGCGCCGCCACCGTGCCGATCGAGACGCCAATCGCGAGGACGATCAGGTCGGTGATCAGCGCGATCGAGAGAGTCGTCTTAGCGCCGGCGATCACGCGGGCGAGATAGTCGCGGCCGAGCTCGTCGGTTCCGAACAGGTGGCCGTGCAGCGTGGGCGGGGTGAATGCAGCGATGAGGTTCTGGGCATTCGGGTCAGCGAGAAGGTACGGCCCGAGGAAGGCGAGCAGGATCGCCCCGACGAGAATTGTTGCGGTGGCGGTCACGAACCAGCCGGCACCACGCAGACGGGTCGGCACCGGAATGTCGCCTGCGTTGCGGATGCGTGCCAGCCCGAACAGCCAGCCAAGGACGCGAATGCCGCCAGGCCTCGACGCTTCGGCCGCGGGCGTCTCGGGCTCGGTCACAGGGCGATCCTGCGGTCGAGGAGCACGCGCGCGAGGTCGATGACGATGTTAAGCGTGACGAGAGCGGCAGAGACGAAGAAGACGTCGGCGACAATCAGCGGCAGGTCCCGCTGCTGAATCGCGTCCACGGCCAGATGGCCGATCCCGGGCCAGCCGAAGACGACCTCGATCGTCACCGTGAAGCCGGCCAAGAGGCGCCCCAGCTCCCAGCCGCCCATCGTGACGATCGCGGCGCTTGCATTCCGTACCGCATGGACGAACACGATCCGGCGCTCCGGAATGCCTCGGGCGCGCAACGATGTGATGTGACTTCGGTCGTTCTGTTCGTCGAGGACGGCACTGCGGACTACCTGCGTGAGGCGGCCCGATGGAAGCGCCGCCGTGGTGAGGATCGGAAGGATCGCTGCAGAGAAGCTTCCGTAGCCGCTGACTGGGAACAGCCGGAAGTGAACCGCGAAGGCGACAATCAGCAGCTCCCCGAGCCAGAACGCCGGCATCGACACGCCTACCATCGACGCCGATACGATCAGCCGGTCGACGATTCCGCCCGCACGGCGGGCGGCCAGTACTCCGAGGACGAGCGAGAAGACGAATGCGACGGCGATCGCGCCGCCGATCAACTCGAACTCGGCCGGCGCCCGCGAGAGCACCACACTAGTAGCGGGCTCGTTCTGCCAGTAGGACTGTCCGAAGTCGCCGTGGATCGCGCGACCGACGAAGTGGACGAGCCGCTCCCCGAGCGGCTGGTCGAATCCCATTTGGTGGCTGAACCGCTGCACCTGCTGGGGGGTCGCCGAGATCGGCAGCATCAGGCTCGCGGGGTTGCCGAGCTCGTAGACGAGCAGCCAGGCGATCAACGTGGCGACCACGACGACGACCACACCTAGCGCGAGACGTCGCACGAGGAAGCGGCTGATCATCTGGCTGTCTGGTTCCTCATGCTGTGCGGGAGTGGAAGATCATGTATGTGCGGGGCACGGTGGACGCCCCGCACATACATCCTGCGGGTCGCTACTTCGCGACCGACATCGCCTTGACGAGGATCTGCTCGTCGTAGCGGGGCTGCCAGCTCAGCCGCTGGGAGGCCCCGTAGATGTTCTCGTTGTTCACGAGGTAGATGAAGTCGGCCTGTGAGCACGCGCGGGCGAGCGCCTTCTGCTGTACCTTTGTCCGTGCGGCCCGGCCGATCGTCTTCGCCTCCTTGGCGACGAGCTTGAAGAGCGTCGGGTCGTTGACACTCGCAGCGGCCCCCTGAGGAGCGTAGAAGGTCTGCAGCTTCTGATCGGCGTCACCCGTCGTATCGCCGGTCGAAGTCCAGAGCATGTCCGGCCGGTGCACCTTCGGGTTGTTGCCGTTCGGAAGCAGCTGCTTGAGGAACGAGGCGAAGGTCAAGCTCTGGAACTTGACGTTGAAGCCGACGGCCTGCAGGTAGCCCTGCACGGCCTGCTCGGTGGCAAGGTCGTTCGTCCAGCGACCCGACTCGCCGATGAAGGTCACCGTCGGATGCACGTCGTGCGCCTTCGCGAGCAGCGTCTTCGCCTTCGCGGGGTCGTAGGGATAGTTCTTGAGCTTCGGGTTGTAGCCGAGCGTCTGCGGCCCGAACGGCTCACACATCGCCGGCTTCGCGGTGCCGAAGTACACCTTGTCCGCGATCGCCTGCCGGTCGACGGCGTAGTTGGCCGCGAGCCGGACGAGCCTATTCGAGAAGGCCCCGCCCCGCTGGTCGAGGATGATCATCGGATGCTCGGGTCCGGCGACCTCGAGCGTCTTCGGCGCCTGCGAGAGCTGCTGCGGCGAGAGCGTCGTCGCCAGGTCGACCGCTCCCGTCTTCAGGGCGTTCAGCTGCACATTCGACTCGCCGATCACCTCGAACTTGACGTTCTGGATCTTCGGCGCTCCGCCCCAGTAGTGCTTGTTCGCGACGAGCGTGATGCTGCTCCCGCGCTGCCAGTTCTTGAAGAGGTACGGCCCTGTGCCCACGGGATGCGTGTTGAAGTAGCGGGTGCCGTGCTTCGTGACGTAATTCGGCGGCACCGTCATTATCAGCGAGAGGCTCTGCGGGATAGTTGCGTCCGGCTCCGACGAAACGACGTCAACGGTCAGGTTATTGACCTTCTTCGCCCCTGTGATCGTCCCGAAGAAGTCGCTCTGCTGCGTCGCAAACTTCGAATTCGTGAGCCGTTTCAGCGAATAGACGACCGCGTCGGCGTTGAACGGTTCGCCGTCCGAGAACTTCACGCCCGAGCGAAGCTTGACGCGCAGCGTTCGTGGATTGACGTACTTCCAACTCGTGGCCAGCAGCGGCCGAAGGTGGTTGGTGACTGCGTCGGTGGTGATCAGAGGCTCCGCGATGTTGTCGTAAACGGCGAGCGCGTTGCCGTCCTCGTACGCCTGCGGATCGAGGCCGGACGGGTCCGAGCCGATAGCGATCGTCACGCTTGACCCCGCTGCGGTCGAACGCGACGTCGCCGCTGACGCAGAAGCAACCAAGCCCACAGCAAGGAACGCTGCCACCATTGTCGGCACCTTCCGACGGCCGAAGGAGCCTGCCACGCCTCGCATACAGCCACAACCCATGAAACCCTCCCTGGCGATACGCTGAATTTTGGATCCGGGATAACAGATCCAGATAGATCGTGACCCTAACTAGGGGCTGGTCAGGATGTCAACTTCCCTGAAGGGCTGAGGGCGCCACTATTCGTGTCGTGTCTCACGCGGCGGCTCGGTAGTACTCGTGGATGAGGCCGCCGAGGCGGTCTCGACGGAGGATCTCGCCTGCAGGCGATCTCTCACGTCGTTGGTCAAGTTCGGGCGGCCTCAGTTCGATGGCGCGATGCGTGAAGGGTGCGCAAATTCGGTTTTCATGCGGCGACGTTGTATTCGTGGATGAGGCCGCCGAGCCGGTCGCGGCGCTCGATGGCGGCGGTTGGTAGGGGCAGGGCGCGGAGCCTCCGCGCGGACGGTTCCGGCGGTCCGAGGTTCAGCGAGCGGTGCGGCCTGTGGCTGTTGTAGTGGCCAACGAAGATGCGGAGCACGCGTTCGAGGTGGCGGCGGTTCGCGATCAGTAGCCAGTCGAGGCACTCGGCGCGGGCGGTACGGACGAAGCGCTCGGCGAACGCGTTCGCCTTCGGCGCTCGCACTGGCGTCTTGATGATCTCGATTCCTTCGCTGGCGAAGACGGCGTCGAAGTCGCGGGTGAACTTGCTGTCCCGGTCGCGGATGAGGAAGCGAAACGACGGTCGCCGCTCCTGGAGTGTCCAGGCGAATTGTCGGGCCTGCTGGGTGACCCAGGCGCCTGTCGGGTTCGCGGTGCTGCCGGCCAGGTGGACACGGCGTCTGCCGAGCTCGATGAAGAAGAGCACATACAGCCGCTGCAGCGAGATCGTCTCGACCGTGAAGAAGTCGACCGCGAGCATGCTCGAGGCCTGCGCTCGCAGGAAGGAGGGAGAGGGGGGGGCCGCCTGGCGCAGGATCTTCGCGACGGTCGTCGCCGAGACGGCGATGCCGAGCCCGTTCAGCTCGCCCGCGATCCGCTGGTAGCCCCAGCGCGGGTTCTCGCGCGCCAGCCGGAGCACCAGCTCGCGGGCCTCCTCGTCGATCGGCGGCCGACCGCACCGCCCGCCGTAGGTCCAGCGGCCGACGAGCCGTCGGTGCCAGCGCAGTAGTGTCGCTGGCGTAACCATGAACGACCGCCAGTTCGGCCGCGGCAGCGGCCGACTCGCTGCAGCGAGTAACACGCGATCGGCCATCGTGAGCTGGGGTCGCCTTGCCTGACGCCTCAGCACCGAGAGCTCGTGCCGGAGCACGACGATCTCCAGCTCCTTGAACGCCTCAGAGCGACGACGGAGCAAAACGAGTTGGAGCAGGCAGCGGCACACCAGATAGGAGAACGACCAGAACAAGGACCAGCTCCTCGGAATCAGCAGGACGGGCCGACGACTCTACGGCCGCCACGCACGTCCGAGACGCCGAACCGAGTTAACGTGCCCCCCCCCCCCCGGCTTGTCGAGCTGGCAATCAGTCGCTCTCGCGCTCAGGTCGACCATCGCCGCCGGGTAAGATTCCTGCGATACGGTCGCACCGCGACTGTACTCGTGTTGCCTCAGGTGGCGATGGGTGCGCGTACGGCGCGCGTAAACGTTGGTCTCCAGCAGGCTCTATCCGCTACAGCTTCTCGCAGTCGATAACCGGGGTATTTGCAGCATGTTTCAGTCAGCCGCAGCTCGCTGCGCCTCGTTCGGCTGGACTTTTAATCCCAAGGTCGCTGGTTCGATCCCAGCCCGGCCCATGTGATTTGCAGGGATTTTTGCCATCGCCGGTCGCCGCGCACGTACGTGTGTTTGTACGCGCAGCCGGCTCGTCGCCGGTGATGACTTCAGGTCGTCGCAGCTTCCCGCGTACTCGTTGCAGCTTGCTGCAGCTCGTGCAATGGGATTCCGCGTCCTCTTCCGCCGCAAGGTGGAGACACAACGGCGGTACCACTACCAGTAGAGCTGTGTGGCGTGCCTATCGCCTGGTCGCGCCGGGCCTATTCGCGCGCCCGGCTACCAGCCGCGTGTGCCGGGTCCGCCCTTGAACGGGCCGACGACCTCGCTCGTGATCCAGCCGCCATAGAAGCCGCCCGGCTGCGCCTCGACGAGCTCGCCGTCGAGCGTGCACTCGTCCATGAGACCGGGGTAGAACGCGACGGCGTCGCGGATCGTCTCGAACGCCGGCGCCGGGTCGGGGTACGTCCACGCCGCCCGCTCGACCCGTCGGCTGTCGCCGCCGATCACGTCGAAGTACGACGCCTCGCCCTTCCATTCGCAGAAGCTGCCCGGGCCGCGAGACAGCTCGAGCGCGCCCGGGGCGACGTACTCGAGCGGCACGTAGTAGACCGGTGGATGGCTCGTCTCCAGGACACGGTGCGCCCGGGTCGTGTCGGCGATCACAGCACCGCCCAGCACGACGCGTACTCGTCTGCCGGACGGCTCGACGCGCGGTGGGCGTGGGTAGTCCCAGACTGACTCGGGCATCAGGATCGCTCGCGGATCGTGGGTGGAGCCCCGGGCGCGGGTGTCCGCGCCCGGGGCTCCACACCCGCTTCCGGCTACTGCTTCGGCGGGATCAGGACCTTGTTGATGACGTGGATGACTCCGTTCGAGGCCATCACGTCGGCCTTCGTGACCAGGGCGCCGCCGACGTAGACCTTGGTGCCGGACACCCGGATCGGGAGCTTGGCGCTTTCGAGCGTCTTCGCCGACGTGAGCATGGAGACCTGTGCTGCAGTCACCTTGCCCTTGACGACGTGGTAGAGCAGGACGGCCTTCAGCTGCGCCTTGTCCTTGCCGAGCGCGGCCAGCGTCGCCTTGGGCACCTTCGCGAAGGCTGCGTCCGTGGGCGCGAACACCGTCAGCGGGCCCTTCCCCGAGAGGGCGCCTGCCAGCCCCGCCTGCTTGACGAGCGCGACGAGGGTCTTGAACTGACCGGCGGCGACCGCGGTCTGGACGATGTTCTTCTGGCCCATGGCGGTCGACTTCGCAGGCGAGGCCGCCGAGATCGAGGTCGCGGCTGCGAGCGTCGCGGCACCAACCACGATTGCTGTTCCTAGCTTCTTCATCTCAGGTTCCTTTCGGTCTGCGGGTTTGCCTACGCTGCGGGGATCAGGACTCGGTCGATGACGTGGATGACGCCGTTTTCGGCTTCGACGTCGGCCTGGATCACGGTGGCGTCGTTGACCGTTACGCCGCCGTTGAGGGCGATCTTGAGCACGCTGCCCTCGACCGTCTTCTGCTCGCTGTCGCTCGTGATCTGGGCCGACGTGATCCGGCCCGGCACGACGTGATAGGTCAACACCCGGGCAAGCGCGGGCGGGTCGTCGAGGAGCCCCTGCACGGTTCCCTGCGGCAGCGCTGCGAAGGCGTCGTCGGTCGGCGCAAAGACGGTGAACGGTCCTCCGTCGGCCAAGGTGTCGGCGAGGCCGGCGGCATCGACGGCGGCGAGCAGGGTCTGGAACATCCCTGCCTCTCGTGCGGTTTCAACGATGTTGTGCGGCATGTTGCTTCCTTCCTTTCTGGTTGACGTTCAGGCTGCCGGCCGGTGGCCGGCGACGATGCGGGGCGGCTGCTGAGGCGCCTCGTCGGCGTTGTGCTCGGCCGCGTAGCGGCCGTCGAGGATCGCGCCGTAGACGAGGAGTCCGAGAGCGGCGCCGACGATGAGTGTCACGACCACCCCCATCGCGAAGAGGCCGCCGGCGCTCATGGCCGCTCGCGCCCTATTACGACCGAGCCGAGCGAGAGGATCGACGGCACCCAGAGCCCGACGAAGATGCCCTGGAGCTCGTGGCCGCCGAACCAGAGCGTGACCGAGAGCACGAACGAGATGCCGGCGGCGAGCAGGATGAGGTACCGCGCCCCTGCCTCTCGGGAAACGGAATGCGTTTCGGTGAGACGTCTCTGAGCTGTTTGCATTCACTCACTCCTTGTACAAAGTCTGTCTAATGTCTGTGCAACAGTAGCCGAGCCGAGGCGTCTGCGTCAAGTGTTTGTTCAATGTCTGTATAGTCCGATCGATGGCGGCGGATCCTGGACAGCTGCGGATCGGCGAGTTCGCGCGCCGGGTGGGCGTTACTCCCGAGCTGCTGCGTGCATGGGAGTCGCGGTACGGGCTCACGCGGCCGGTTCGCTCGCCGGGCGGCTTCCGGCTCTACACGGCCGCCGACGCCGCTCGCGTGGAGCGCATGCGCCGTGGCCTCGACGAGGGACTCTCAGCGGCTGAGGCTGCGCGCGCCGCACTTCAAGACGAGCGGCCGTCCGAGGGTCTGCTCGAGGACGCGGCCGCTCGCCTGCTCGCAGCGATTCGCCGCTACGACGAGGCTGCCGCCAACTCGGTGCTCGACGAGAGCCTCGCGGCGTTCGGTCTGGAGCAGGTTCTGCGCGACGTGGTGCTGCCCACGCTGAAACAGGTCGGCGACGGCTGGGAGCGCGGCGAGATCGAGATCAGCCACGAGCACTTCGCGAGCAACCTCATCCGCGGCAGGCTGCTCGCGCTCGCCCGGTTCTGGGGCCGCGGGGCAGGCCCGCTCGCGCTCCTCGCCTGCGCGCCCGGCGAGACGCACGACATCACCTTGCTCGCGTTCGCACTTGTCCTGCGCTCGTACTCCTGGCGCATTCTCTTTCTCGGCGCGGACACGCCGATCGCGACGCTCATCCAGACGGCGGAGACGACAAAGCCGGCACTCACCGTCGTCTCGAGCTTCGACCCTTCCCTGCTCGAGACGCAAGCCGCCCTCCTCCGCCGGCTGGCCCGGCTCGTGCCGCTCGCGCTCGCGGGGCCCGGCGCAACGGACGCGCTCTGCGCCCGGCTGGGCGCCCGCCGCCTCGACGGGGACCTCGTGGCGGCAGCCGACGAGGTTGCGCGGGCATGAGCTCCGCGCCCGGCACGCAGCGTCCGCCGATCCTGCTCACCGGCGCCACCGGCTACGTCGGCGGCCGGCTCCTCCGAGCGCTCGAGGAGCGCGGGGAGCGAGTGCGCTGCCTGACCCGCCGCCCAGAGGCCGTCGCCCCGCACCGCGACACGACGACGATCATCGCCGGCGACGTCCTCGACCTCGAGTCGCTGCGGCCGGCGATGCGCGGGGTCGAGACCGCCTACTACCTCGTCCATTCGATGACATCGGCGGCGAGCTTCGAGCAGGAGGATCGCCGCGGCGCCGGAAACTTCGCAGCCGCCGCCCGCGAGGCAGGCGTACGCCGGATCGTCTACCTGGGCGGGCTCGGCGCCGGCGGCGAGCTCTCGAGCCATCTGGCGAGTCGCCAGGAAGTCGGCCGCATTCTCGCCGACTCGGGCGCGCAGGCGATCGAGTTCCGGGCCTCGATCGTGATCGGCTCGGGCAGCCTCTCCTTCGAGATGCTTCGCAAGCTGGTCGAGCGCCTGCCGGTGATGATCACGCCGCGCTGGGTGCGCACCAAGGCGCAGCCGATCGCGATCGAGGACGTGCTCGACTACCTCGTCGCGGCTCTCGACGTCGAGCTCGAAGGCAGCGCGGTGTTCGAGATCGGCGGCGCCGACCAGGTCTCCTACGAGGAGCTGATGCGCGAGTACGCGCGGCAGCTCGGCATCCGCCGCTGGATCATCCCGGTGCCGCTCCTCACCGCCCGACTGTCCAGCCTCTGGCTCGGGCTCGTGACCCCCGTCTACGCCCGCGTCGGTCGCAAGCTGATCGACAGCCTTCCCCACGAGACCGTCGTCCGAAGCGCGAGTGCCAGCCGGGCCTTCGCGATCAGGCCTCGCGGCTACCGGGAGGCGATCGCCCGGGCTCTCGCAAACGAGGACCGCGAGTTCGCCGAGACCCGCTGGTCCGACGCCGTCTCCTCCGCCGGCCTACGGCCGGAGCGCTACGGCGGCGTACGACACGGCAAGCGCCTGGTCGACTCCCGCTCGATCCAGGTGCCGGTCTCGCCGGCGCAGGCGTTTCGTCCGATCCGCCGGATCGGCGGCGAGACGGGCTGGTACTTCGGCGACCGGCTCTGGCGGCTGCGCGGCTTCATAGACCTGCTGGCCGGCGGCGTCGGCGTACGCCGCGGCCGGCGCGATCCCGAGCAGCCAACCGTGGGCTCGGCGCTCGACTTCTGGCGCGTCGAGGCCTACGAGCCTGACCGTCTGCTCCGGCTGCAGGCCGAGATGAGGCTCCCGGGGCGGGCGTGGCTCCAGTTCGAGGTCGACGGGGACGACTCCGGCAGCACGATCCGCCAGACGGCGGTCTTCCACCCGACCGGCCTGCTCGGCACGGCCTACTGGTACGGCCTCTTCGCCGTCCACTCGTGGATCTTCAAAGGCATGCTGGCCAAGATCGCGGGCGCGGCCCAGGCCCCTGAAGGAAGCCGGCGACCTCTCCCGGGCGTTACCACCGGGCTCGACCATGTCTGAGCCGCCGCGCCGCATCGAACGCTCTCAGCTCGTCCCGTTGTCGGTCGAGGACTCCTTCGCGTTCTTCGCCGACGCCTACAACCTCGAAGCGCTCACACCGCCCTGGCTCCGCTTCCGGATCCTCACGCCGCGACCGATCCCGATGGAGAAGGGAGCGACGATCGAGTACGTGCTGACTACGCACCGGCTGCCCGTCCGCTGGCGCACCGAGATCATCGAGTGGGAACCGGGACGGCGTTTCATGGACAGGCAGTTGGAGGGCCCGTTCCGCCTCTGGGAGCACACGCACACCTTCGAGGAGCGACAAGACGGCACGCTGATTCGCGACACCGTCCTCTACCGGATGCCGTACGGGCCGCTCGGAGCGATAGCGCACCGGATCCTGGTCGAACGCGATCTCGAGCGGGTCTTCGACTACCGGCGTGACGCCGTCGACCGGCTGCTCGGCGGGCGGCGCCCCACGCTCGCGCCTGCCGGGTCAGTCGGCTGATCCGTCGGCGCCGGCCGTGAACGGCGCCGTGCGCTCCGTACAGAGCCGCCAGAGTCGCGCCGCCTCACGGGCCTCGTCGGGACGGCGCGTGCGGCGCAGGCGGTGCTTCGCCCGCGCTCGCCGGTCGAGGAAGAACAGGCCGCTGAGGTTCGCGGCGTCCGGGGCCGCGGCCAGCCAGACGATCGTGTCGGCTCCTTCGTCCGGCGTGCGGAGCAGCGGCCCGATGATGCGGCTGAAGCCGGGAAGCGCTGTCCGGAGCCCGGGGGTGTCGGCCCAGCCGGGATGCATGGCGTTGACACTGATCCCGGTGTCGAGCAGCTCTCGCGTCCACTCCTCGGCGAGCACGACCTGTGCCCGCTTGCAGCGCGCGTATGCCCTCGTCCCGTCGTAGGCGGCGGGCAGCGGGTCGAGCGCGTCGACGTCGAGCGGCTCGGTGTACATGCCGCCGGATGCCACCATGATCACGCGCGACGGTGCCGCCGCCTCGAGCAGAGGCCGCAGCACACGGGTGAGCAGGAACGGCGACAGCACCTGCGTCGCGAGCGTCAGCTCGTTTCCCTCGCCCGTGACCGTGTATTCGTGGGTCAGCGCGCCGGCGTTCAGGACGAGCAGGTCGAGGCGGTCGTGCGTTGCGGCGAAGCGGGCCGCGAGGGCCGCGGTCTCCACGAGGGACGAGAGGTCTGCGAGTTCGGCCTCGACCGCGGAGCCTGCAGCGGCGGAGATCTCGCTGCGGGCGCGTTCGGTGCGCTCCGGGTCGCGCCCGACGACGCAAACGTGCGCGCCCAGCTCCGCGATCGACTCGGCGGCCGCGCGTCCGAGGCCCGAGGTCGCCCCGGTCACGATCGCGACCTTGCCGTCAAGACCGAGCGACTGCAACGGCGCCCAGTCGAAGAGACGCCGCCGGACGAGGTAACCGATCCGGGTGAAGCTGCCGACGACGCTCGCCTCCAGCGTCCAGTCGACGAGTCTTGCCCCGGGCGAGGGCGTCACGAGTTCAGCGCCGTCTGCATCCCGAGCGTCGCGCGAGCCCCGACCCGATTGAAGATGCGTTGCATGATCGGGTCGAACAGCCGACCGAGCCCACCGAACGCAAGCGTCGCGTCGTAGTGGACGACCGACCCGTTCCGGGCGGGCTCGACCGTGATCGTGTCCCTCGAGACGAATCCTGGACGCCGCGCCTCTAGCACGACCCGTCGCGGGGAGTCGTATTCGACGATCTCGTAGCGAAGCGGCACGTCGCGCCCGCCGAAGCGCGCGACGAGGTCGAACGCGGAGCCGATCCCGATCGGCGCCTCGCCGACGCGGCGGGCCTCGCTCACGCTTGGGTCCCAGAGACGGGCATTGGCGAAGTCAGCCATGTAGGCGAACGCTTCGACTTGCGGAAGCGCGGATTCGATCGTCGTGATGTAGCGGGCCATCGAACCGAAGCATAGCAAATGTCTGTTCAGGTATTGTCTAAGGTA
>CAVXLT010000012.1:0-430809 GCA_963762715.1 uncultured Thermoleophilia bacterium
CGCGATGATCGCGCCATCGGCGACGAAGCGCCACTCCGGCGGCAGGCACCTCGCCCGCGCTGCCGCGGATCAGACCGTTAGCAGCGTCCCTTCAGCGGCCCGAGCCGGCGACGAAGTCGGAGATCGCCGCGATCGAACCGAAGTTCGCCACCACGACGTCCTCGTCGGCGATCCGGATGCCGAACTCCGACTCGATCCGCTCCACCAGCCGCAGCAGACCGAGTGAGTCGATCACGTGCTCCGCGATCAGCGGCAGGTCGTCCGTGAGCTCGCCGTCGTCGTCCTGCCATTCGAGCTCGTCCACGACGATCGCGCGGATACGCGGTAGGAGGGAGCCGCCGTCGAGGGTCATGTCGCCAGCTTTCGTCGGTCGATCTTGCCGGTGGAAGACTTCGGGAGAGAGTCGCGGAACTCGATCTCGTCCGGAACCATATATCGCGGCAGCCGGTCGCGACAGAAGGCAACGAGCTTCGAGGCGTCGACTCCCGTCGCAACGACGAAGGCCTTCAACCGGTTCGTGATCAGATCGTCCGGCACCGCCACGACTGCGCACTCCGTCACGGCCTCGTGGGCGTTCAGCGCACGCTCGACGTCCCCAAGCTCGATGCGATACCCGCGGCTCTTGATCTGGGAGTCCCGGCGACCGAGGAACCGGAGGTTCCCGTCGCCGTCGAGCTGGACGAGGTCGCCTGTCCGGTAGGTGCGGTCGAGGCCGGATCCGCTGAGGGTGCCGGCGGTCAGCTCGGGCCGCCCGAGATACCCGTGCATGACGGTAGGTCCGCGGATCAGCAGCTCGCCGGTGCCGCCTGTGTCGACCTCGTTTCCCTCCTCGTCGACGACAAGCGCGGCCACGCCGCCGATCGGCCGCCCGATCGGCAGGTCGTCGGGCAGCGCGCTCGCCGGCCGCGGAACCTCGTACCACGTACAGACGTTCGTCTCGGTCGGGCCGAAGAAGTTGTAGAAGCGGGCCCGAGGCAGAAGGTCCATCAGCCGCGAGAGGTACTTCGTCGGAAAGACCTCGCCGGCGAAGATGACCGCGCGCAGGGACGAAAGGCCTCGCTCGGAGAGTGACCCACGGAGGGTGAGCATCGTCAGGATCGACGGGACCGAATACCAGACGGTGATTCCGGCGTCGGAAATGAAGCGCGCCAACTCGACGGGGAACACCGACGCCTCCCTCGGGACGAGCACCACCGCAGCGCCGCTGACGGACGCGGCGAAGAGATCGAACGTCGACAGGTCGAAGTGGAGCGGCGCGTGGCTCGAGAGGCGGTCCTCGGGGGTCAACTCGATCGTGTCGGCGGCCCATTCGACGAACGCGAGGCAGTTCCGGTGGGAGAGCATCACTCCCTTCGGCTCCCCCGTCGACCCCGAGGTGTAGAGCACGTACGCGAGGTCGTCGGGTCCGGTTGGGACGTCGAGCGGGTCGGCGGGACAGGACTCGGCCTCTCGCCAGGCAACGGCACGCACACCCGCCGGGGCGGGCGGCGGCTCGTCTGCGCCCGCCACGACGAGCGTGCTGAAGCCGGCCCCCGCGGCCCGCAGCCGCTCCCAGTCGCGGGCGCGGGCGGCGGACGTCACGACGCAGGTGACCCCGGCGTCGCGGAGGATGTACGCGAGGCGGGCCGTCGGGGCCTGCTCGTCGAGCGGAACGTAGGTCGCCCCGGCCTTCAAGACGGCGTACACCGCGATCACCGCCTCGGCCGACTTCTCCAGCAGCAGCGCCACGCGATCTCCTGGACGAACGCCCTCTGCCGCGAGCAGGTGAGCGAGACGGTTCGCCGTGGCGTCGAGCTCTGCGTACGTCAGCGTGCGCTCACCGTCGACGACCGCCGGGCGCTCCGCGTGGGTGCGTGCCGACGACGACACCCAGTCGTGAACGAGCCTCCCGCTCACAGGCCCAGCGAGTGGGCGACGACGTTACGAAGCATGTCGGATGTCCCCGAGTAGATCCGGCTTGCGAGCGCGTCCCGAACTTCGCGCTCGAACGGATATTCGGCCATGTAGCCGTAGCCGCCGTGAACCTCCATCGCCGCCATGCTCGAGTGGACGAGCGAGTCGCTCAGATGGAGCTTCGTCATGGCGGCGTCGGCGGCCGTAGCCGACCCCTCGTCGAGCATCCGCGCGAATCGGTACAGCATCAGGCGCGACGTCTCGAGCCGGAGGCGCATGTCGGCGAGCTTGTGCGAGATCGCCTGGAACTCGCCGATCGGCCGTCCGAACTGTGTGCGGCTCGTGGCGTGTGCCAGCGACAGCTCGAGGTGCCTGCGCATGGTCCCCACCGCCGCCGCGAGGATCAGTCCTCGCTCCCAGAGCATGGCGTCGTTGAAGATCGCCATGCCCGCACCCGCAGGGCCGAGCAACGCGCTGCCGCCGACGCGGCAGCCGTCCAGGAAGAGCTCGCTCATGGGGGAGGTGCGGAGCCCCATCTTGCGGAGCGGCGGGCCGACGACGAGGCCCGGCGTCCCCTGCTCGAGCAGGAACGCGCACAGTCCCGCAAAGCCGAGATTCCGGTCGGTCGTCGCGAAGACGACGAAGAGGCCTGCTTCCGGGCCGTTGGTGACGAACGTCTTCGAGCCGGTCAAGATCCACTCGTCGCCGTCGGCGGTGGCGGAGGTCCGGAGGGAGAACGCATCCGAGCCCGAGTCGGGCTCGCTCATCCCGTGAGCGGCGATCAGCGAGCCGTCGCACAGGGACGGCAGGTACCGGCGCTTCTGGTCGTCGGAACCGTACCGGGTGAGCGGCCGTTCGCACGCCCACATCTGCGCGTTGAGCGAGAAGATGAGGCCGTTGTCGCCGCACCCGTACCCGAGCGCCTCGAGCGCCGCCGCGATCGTCGTCGCCCGGGCGCCGCCGCCGCCGTACTCGACGGGGACGGGCAGGCCCTGCAGGCCCAGCGCGGCGCACTTACGCCATGCCTCGAGCGGGAACCCCGCCGCAGGATCGTCGGCCGGCGCGTGACCCAGCTGCTCCTCGGCGAATGCGACCACCGAGCGGTACAGCTGCAGGTCGTCGTCGCCGAGGTCGGCGCCCGCTGCGGGCGCGCCGGCCGCTCTCATGCACTCGCCCCCGGCATCAACAGGTATCTGCCGTAGCTCGTCAGCGGGCGGTAGCCGAAGGCACGCCAGACCGGTTCGCCGGCCTGGGAGGTCTGGCAGAGCGACAGCGAAGCCCCGAGTTCGCGAAACGACACCTCGAGCGCTGCGAACAGGCAGCTCTCGGCGAGCCCGCGGGCGCCGCGCGTCCGCCGAGGCAGGCGCTGCCCTGGCTTCGGCCTGCGGATCGTCGCCGCCTGGCAGCCGAGAGCGACCCCGTGGCTCACCAGGCACATCGCCCCTGACAGCGGCTGGTCGTCGTAGTAGGCGACGAACGCGACGATGTTCGAGGCGTCGATGCTCTCCGGCGCGAAGAAGACGTCGGCTGCGAGCGCCACCGGCATCGAGCCGAATCCCCAGGCATCCGCGACGACACGCAGGTAGTCGGTTCGCGTCCGCTCGTCCGAGGCGGGCCGCAGCTCGATCCCTTCGGGCGGCGCTCCCGGGTCGGGGAGCGTGTCGAGCACCAGCTCCGGCAGCCGCCCGAGGTCTCGCACGGCCGCCTCACCGGCGGCGGCGTCGAGCTCGTCGTCTGCGTGCTCCCGCGTCCAGACTGCGTAGCCGGACCGGCGCCTCGAGAAAAACCGGTCGGCGCGTCGTAGAACGTCCGCGGCCGCGTGAGGGCCTTCGAGGCAGAGAACGCCGTTGCGGTACGGGTTCGGCTGCCGGTGCGCGCCGCAGAACAGCAGCACGCCGTCCGCCTCGTCGACGGCGCCGCCGTAGCGCGCGAGGTGGCGGAGAAACTCTGCAAGGGAGACGTCGGCGAGCCGCAGCAGCGCAGAGTCGTCTACGTCGCCGTGGAGAGACGCCCCAGCCGGGAACGCCTGGTCGGAAGTTGCCGCGGAGGCCCCTTTCACGCACAGATCGTAGTTCGAATTGACGGATTGTGTTCGCCGGACGGAGGAGACCGGCCAGGACGTCTGCGGGCGGTCGTGCGCTCCGCACCGGCAGGAACCGGGCGCGGCCGGACGTCGCGCCGCCGTGACTGAAGGCGGTGCGGTGGGGTTCCATCCGCCCCGGGTCGCACAATCTCTGCAGCGTGACGGAGCTGCTGCTCCCCAAACAGAGGCCGGATCCCGGGTTCATGCGCGGGCTCGGCTTCGGCCTCCTCGCCTCCTCCCTGCTCTGGCTCCTCGCGGCAGTGCTGGTCGTCCTCCTGACCTAGAGGCGCAAACGGGTCGGGCGGTCGGCACTGTACTAGTGTGCGACGGCGATGGCGCGCGACCCGGGTGGACCGGCGATCCGAGCACGGATCTCGAAGCTCCGGCGACGGGTGGCGTTTCGGCTCTCACGCCGCCTCGAACGCATCCGGCGCGAGGGCATCCGGCGCGTAATCGCCGACGATGCGCGGCGGGGGCGTGCGGTCGCCCGCCGCGCTGCCTGGGCCGCCCGCAACGACTGTTCGCCGAACGCGCGACCGATCTTCATCGTCGGCCTGCAGCGGTCCGGCACGAACATGTTGCTGCGGGCCTTTTCCGAGGCGCCGGAGGCGGAGATCCACAACGAGAGCGGGAACTCGCGTGCGTTCGAGCGCTGGCACCTCCGGGAGGACGAGGTGGTCCGCTCGCTCGTCCGGCACAGTCGGCACCGGTGCATCGTCTTCAAAGCGCTCGAGGACTCGCACCGGGTCGTGCACCTGATGGACGAGCTGAGCACCGCCCCGGGCCGGACGATCTGGATCTACCGGCACGTCGCCGACCGCGTCACCTCGGTCTACGCCAAATGGCCCGGCACCGCCGGGTACCTCGGGAAGCGGATCGCGGACGGCGTCCGGTCGACCACCGCCGGGCTCTCCGACGAACATCTTGCGCTCGTCGAGAGCCTCGACCCGGACGCCCTCTCCCCCGCGTCCGGCGCCGCCCTCTACTGGTTCGTGCGAAACGCGCTCTTCTTCGACCTCGGGCTCGACCAGCGCTCGGACGTAGCCCTCGTCTCGTACGAGCGCTTCGTCGCCGACCCCGTCCCGCAGATGCGCCGCCTCTGCGAGCTCGCGGGCATCCCGTTCCGGCCGCGCATGGTGCACGGAGTCGCCCGCAGACCGCCACCGACCACGGCCGAGCTCGAGATCGACCCGCGGATCGGCGAGTGGTGCGTCGACCTCCTCGGCCGCCTCGACACCGAGGTCGAGCGGCAGGAATCGACCGGATAGGCCCGGTCAGCTACCGCAGCGACCAGCCGAGCGGGATCACGAGCGCTGCAATGACAACCGTCAGCAACGCGAGCGGCAGCCCGACCCGCAGGAAGTCGGAGAACCGGTAGCCGCCCATCCCGTAGACCATCGTGTTCGTCTGGTAGCCGATCGGCGTCAGGAACGAGCACGAGGCGCCGACTGCGACGGCGATGGCGAACGGCCGCGGCTGCAGGCCGGCGTGCTGGGCGGTCGAGATCGCGATCGGGAACATCAGCACCGCGGCGGCGTTGTTCGTGATCACCTCGGTGAGCAGCATCGTGGCGAGCAGCACCCCGACGAGCAGACCGGTCGCGCCGAGGCCACCGAGAGCCCCAACGATGCCGCTTGCGACGTGGGCGGCGAGGCCGCTCTGACTCATTGCCGTGCCGAGCCCGAAGCTGGCGGCGATCATGACGACGATGTTGAGGTCGACGGCCTCACGCGCCTCGCCGGGCGTGAGCACCCGCGCGGCGACGACGCCGAACCCGACGAGCAGCGCGGCGGTCAGGACGTCGAGGACGCCGGCAGCGACGAGGACGAACATTCCCGCGGTGAGCACGCCGACGATCCAGCCGTTGGCGCTGCGGCCGGGCGGCTCTCCGTCGAGCGGCGCGACGGTGATGAAGTCGCGCCGTCCGAGCGAGCGCTCGCGGAACGACGGGTCGGAGACGACGAGCAGCACGTCGCCTGCCCGCAACGACTCGCCTCCGAGCTTGGTCTGGATTCGAGTGCCGGCCCGGTGAAGGGCGAGCACCGCAGCCCCGTAGCGGCTGCGGAAACCGATCTCCTTCAGCGTGGAGCCGGCAAGCGGGGAGCCCTCGCCGACGACAGCCTCGTAGAGACGCCGCTGCGGTGCCGCCCCGGCAGCCGGCAGGTGATCCTGCTCGGCCGAGGCGAGGCCCGGCAGGCTCTGCAGGTCGAGGATCCGATTCACGTTGCCGGCGAACGTCAGGTGATCCGCCCCGTGGAGCGTCTCGTGCGGCGAGACCGGCGCCAGGCGGGTTCCGTCCCGCTCGATCTCCGCCAGAAACACGCCCTGCAGGTTGCGCAGCCCGGCCTCCGTGACGGTCTTTCCGACGAGCGGGCCCTGCGGGAGCACGACCGCCCCGACCGTGAACTCCCGCGCGTCGGCCTCGACTCGCTCGCTCGGCGCCATCCGGGCCGGCAGCAGGATGGGAATCGCCACCACGAGCAGCGCGAGGCCGGCGACCGCGACCGGCAGCCCGACCTTGCCGATCTCGAACAGCCCGAGCGACCCGAGACCTGCCTGGGCGAGAAGTCCGGACACGACGAGGTTGGTCGACGTCCCGACCAGGGTCACCATCCCCCCGAGGATCGCGGCAAAGCTGATCGGGATGAGAAAGGGCGACGGCGACCGGCCGGTGCGCCGGGCCCACCCCACCACGGTGGGTGCCGCCATGGCCACGATCGGCGTGTTGTTCAGAAACGAAGAGGCGACTGCGGTCGGCAGGGTCACCCGCAGGAGCGCCGCACGTCCCGACGACTCGTCTGCGTCGCCGAAGCCGAGGAGTCGCGTGGCGAGGCGCTCGAGGGCCCGCGTCTTCTCGACGGCGGCGGCCAGGACGTAGAGCGCCGCCACGGTCAGCGGCGCCGGGTTGGAGAAGCCGGCGAAGGCGTCGGGGATCTGGAGGACGTGGACGACGACGAGCACCGTCACGGCCGCGAGCAGGGTGAACGCGGGCGGCAGCCGCTCGGTCGCGAGCAGCGCGACCGCCACCAGGACGACGCCCAGCGTGATCCAGGCGTCGAGGCTCATCGCACCGCTCCGCTCACAGGGGCATATGTCGGCAGATCGACGGCCCGTGTCAAGGAGCAGTGGTCAGGCTTGGCTGCCGGCCCGCGGACTGCCGGCGGGCGGCGTTCGGACGCGCCCGTCGCCCTCGAGCAGCTCGTCGAGCGACTCCGGCGGCCGTGTCGTGACCGTGTCGATGTTCGTGCGCAGCCAGAGCTCGAGCGAAGCGAGCGTGAACAGGCGGAGCTGGGAGTCTGCCTTCGAGCCGCGCGCATCCTCGACGAGCGTCAGCAGCGCCGCCCGGTCGAAGAGGCCGCGCTCGAGCGCGCGATCGGACAGCACGAGCCGGTCGGCGAGCCGCGCGTTGCCCTCGAGCAGGAACCGGGCGACGGGGACGGGAAAGCCGCGCTTGGGCGCACGACTCACCTCGTCCGGGATGAGACCGGCGAGCGCGTCGCGCAGCACCTTCTTGGACGTCCGAACTGCAGCGCGCTGAGAGGCCGGCGCGCGTGCGACCGCCTCGATCACGCGATAGTCGAGGAGGGGCATCCGCCCCTCGATCGAGGCCCCCATCAGGACGCGGTCCCCGCGAAGGAGCATGTTGTCCGGGAGATACGTCAGGAGGTCGCCGATCAGCATGCGGCGCGTGGCGTCGAGCTGCCCGTACGGAGCGAGCAGCGAGGCCAGCGGCGCCGTCAGCCGCTCCGGTGTCGCGGTCGCCCGCAGGCGCGGCGCCAGTACCCGCTCGAGCTCCGAGCTCGAGAAGGCCCGGAACCACGATGCCCAGCGGAGCAGCGGGTCGCGGATCGCGACCGTCTCGACCGCCCGCTGAAGCTGCCGGTGGCTGCGGCGGCGCAGCGCGACCCGACCCGCCGCGCGGAGCGCAAGACCGGGCGCCGCGGTGGGCAGCGCCAGCAGGCGCTCCGCCCGGTACTTGGGATAGCCGCCGAAGAGCTCGTCGCCGCCCTCACCGGAGAGCACCACCTTCACCTGCGCGGCGGCGAACTCCGCCAGGAGCAGGAGGGGGATCTCGGCCGCCTCCGCGACCGGCTCGTCCCGGTACCACGCAAGCCGCGGCAGCGCAGCAGCGAAGTCGTCCGCGCCGACCACGACCTCGTGGTGGTCGGAGCCGAACCGCCGGGCCGTCAGAGCGGCGAGCGGACGCTCGTCGAACACGGGGTCGTCGAACCCGATCGTGAAGCTGGCAGCGGAATCTGCGCCGTTCTCGCGCATCAGCCCGAGCACGGCAGCGGAGTCGACTCCCCCACTCAGGAACACGCCGAGCGGGACGTCGCTCATCAGCCGCAGGCGGACCGAGTCGAGCAGCAGCTCCCGGAGCTCCGATGGGGCGACCGGCACGGCCTCGCGCTCGTCGGGAAGCTTCCAGTAACGGCGAATTTCCGTCGCGCCTCCACGGTCGTGAACGAGCAGGTGCCCGGGCTGCAGATGCTCGACGCCGCGAAACAGCGTCCGCGGGGCGCCGACGTACCGCTGGAAGAGGAACTCGGCAAGGTGCTCCTCGTCCAGCCGCGGCGTTTCCCCCGCCGCGAGGAGCAGCGAGCGGGCATCCGAGCCGAAGGCGATGCTCCTGTCGCCCCGGGCGACGAAGAGAGGCTTCTTGCCGATCCGGTCGCGTGCGAGCAGGAGCCGTTCCCGCCGCGCGTCCCAGATCGCGAAGGCGAACATCCCGTTCAGGCGTGGCACGACGCCCTCGCCCCACTCCTCGTAGCCGTGGACGAGCACCTCGGTGTCGCAGCGGGTGGCGAACCGGTGGCCCGCGGCGACGAGCTCGGCGCGCAGCTCGGCGAAGTTCCAGATCTCACCGTTGTAGACGGTCCACACCGACCCGTCCTCGTTCGCCATCGGCTGCGCTCCGCCCGCAACGTCGATGATGCTGAGTCGTGTGTGCCCGAGCGCCACGCCCGCGGCGAGGTGCGATCCCGACCCGTCCGGCCCGCGGTGGTGCAGCGCCGCGAGGGCCGCCTCGAGCCGCTCCCGCTCCGGCTCGCGCTCTCCCGGCGCGACGACCACGCCGACGATCCCGCACATGCGCTTCGCCTCCCCTTCCCTCTCGCCGAAGCCAACGATCCCGGGCGAACCCACCGAGGGTCGCGAACGCTACCACGCGGCCGCCGCAACGGCGGCCCCGGCGGGGCCTCTCCGCAGGAGTGCGACGTCTGCCGGTGACGGGAGCGTCTCCTGCCACTATCTTGCGCTCGAGGAGCCGGCTCGGCGCCTCACCCTCGAACGCAAGGACCGTTGTGATCCTCGTCACGCTTGGAACCGATGAGCACCCGTTCGAGCGCGCGCTCGACCTGGTCGAGCCGCTGCGGCCGACCGAGGAGCTCGTCGTCCAGCACGGCCATACACCGGCTCGTTCCTGGGAGGACGTGCAATGGCTCGAGTTCGTGCCGGTCGAGACGCTCTCGGACCTGATGCGGGAAGCCGACGCCGTCGTCTGTCACGCCGGCGTCGGAACGATCATGAGCATCCTCGCCCTCGGCAAGCGCCCGATCGTGATCCCCCGGCTGGCCACGCGCAGCGAGCACGTCGACGACCACCAGTTGCAGATCGTCCGCGAGCTCGGCCCGAACGGGCTGCTCGTGCCGCTCCTGGACGGCGACGACATCGTGGCGGCCGTCGGCGAGGCACGCGGGGCCGCGGTCACCTGGCAGCGGGACGCACGGCTCGTACGCGCGGTCGTCGCGGCGGTCGACGGAGCGTGAGCGCGTCGCCGGTCCCGCAGGAGGCCGCTCGCTCCGCGCCGCCCGGGACCGTCCTCCACCTCGGCCCCAGCCTCGCCGAGCCGGGCGGGATGGCTCAGGTGATCCGCTGCTACCTCGAGGCCGACCTCGACCCGTGGCGGGTCGACTACGTCGCGAGCTACACCGCCGCCTCGCGCCCGCGCCAGCTTCTGCGCATGCTCGTGGCGGGAGGCGTGATTCTCGGGCGCCCCCGCAGGCGCCTGCTCGGCGTCCACCTGCACCTGTCCGAGGGCTTCGACCTCGTGCGGACGCTGCTCCTGCTGCAGGCCGCCCGGAGCCGCTCGCTGCCGACCGTGGTCACCGTGCACGGCGCGCGCTTCATGCACGAGGTGGGAAGGGCGCCGAGGCTCGTGCGCGCGATCGTCAGCCGGGCGACCGCGGTCACGGTTCTGAGCGACGAGGTGGACGCCTCCGTGCGCGCTCTCGGTGCCGCGAGGGTCGTCATGCTGCCGAACCCGGTGCGGGTCCGGCCGGCCGCCGCCGGGCCGCGCGCGTCCCGGCAGGTGCTCTTCGCCGGCGAGATCGGCCACCGCAAGGGCGTCGACGTGCTGCTCGCGGCCTGGACGACGGTGCACGCCGCCCACCCCGACGCCACGCTTCTCCTGCTCGGTCCGGTCGCCGAGCCGGCGTTGACCGAGCGCCTGCCGGCCGGCGTCCGGCTCGGGGGCTCCCTGCCGCAGGAGGCCGTCGTCGAGGCGCTCGACGGGTCCTGCATCGCAGTGCTCCCCTCGCGGGCGGAGGCGATGCCGATGTTCGTGCTCGAGGCGATGGCGGCGGGCGTCCCGGTCGTCACGACCCCCGTCGGGGCGGTCGAGGGAGTCGTCGGAGACGGAGCGATTCTCGTCCCGGTCGGCGAGCCCGAGCCGCTCGCCGCCGCCCTGGTCGACCTGCTCGCCCGCCCCGAGCTGCTGGAGCAGCTCGGGGCCAACGCCCGGCGCATCGCGACCGAGCGCTTCTCGAGCGAGATCTTCGCCCGCAACGTCGTCGACCTCTACGACTCGGTGTTCGCGCGGTGAGCGGCGGGAGCTCCGGGCCCGGCGTGCGTCCGGTGCTGCTCGTCGCCTCGTCGGGCGGGCACCTGCACCAGCTCGTGCAACTGCGGGACGAGTGGGCCCGGGACGAGAAGGTCTGGATCAGCTTCGACACCGAGGACGCCCGCTCGCTGCTCGACGGCGAGCGGCACGTCTTCGCCCACCACCCGACCAACCGCAACGTGCCGAACCTGCTGCGCAACCTCTTCCTGGCCTTCCGGCTCGTGCGCACCCTTCGCCCCCGCGCCGTCGTCACGACCGGCGCCGGGGTCGCGGTGCCCTTCTGCTACGTGGGCAGGCTCTTCGGCGCGCGCATCATCTTCATCGAGAGCTTTTCGCGCATCTCCGAGCCCTCCCTGACCGCGCGGCTCGTCTACCCCGTCGCACACAGCTTCTTCGTGCAATGGCCGCAGCTCGAGCGCCGTTTCCGGCGCGCACGCTACGAGGGCCAGCTGTTCTGATCCTGGTGTCCCGGTTTAGATCCCTCGTTTGGGTGTTCGGCGGTTCCGGCGACCGGCCGACGCAAGCCGTATGCCCTTCATCGACAGCAGGAAGCTCAGATACGCGGGTGCCCTCGTACTCCTCCTCGCCGGCTTTGGCGGAGCAGTGCTCGCCTCGCAAAGCCCGGCCTCCGGCGACCTGTGCAGGGAGCACCCCACCCGATGCGCGACCACCTCGCCGACAACGGCCCAGACCGCGACCACGGCCGCGCAGGCCACGACCACTGACCGCGAGTCGACGACGACAGCCGCCCAGACCACGACGACAGCCGCCCAGACCACACGACCGCCGCCCAGACCACCACGACCGCCGCCCAGACCACCACGACCGCCCCCCAGACGACCACGACCACCGCCCAGACCACGACCGCCGCCCAGACCACGACGACCACCGACCACCATTCGACGACGACCGCCCAGACCACCACGACGGCCGTCACCACGCCCGCGACGACCACGAGCGTGAACGTTCCGCCACCGCCGACCACGACCGCCGCGGCCGCAGCCGCCGCCCGCAGGCGGCACGAGACGACCACCACCACGACCACGACGACCGCGCCGACCACACCACACTCAGGCGCCGTCGACGCCGGCGCTCTTCAACGGCGACTTCGAGACCGGCTCCTTTAAGCCGTGGGGAACGCCGCAGTGCTCCAACTACGGCCACGCGACGACAACGAGGACGTTCGGGAACTTCAACCTCACCTCGCCCGCCGGCCAGGGCAGCCATGCCGGCCGTTTCGACCTCCCTGCGGATTCGAGCCGCACGCGCTGCGAGCTGCTGACGCCGCGGACGATCAACGTCGGCGGTGACGACTACTACAGCCTGATGGTCTACCTGCCCACGGGCTGGTCGCCCGGGACTTCGATGGGCGGCGTGTCACTGGCTCAGTTGAATTGGGAGGGGATGCCGGGCGCGCCCGTAAGCCTGCACGCGTACTCCGACCACGTGACCGTGCGGGTCGACTCCGGCGCTTGCCCGTCTAACTACGCGACCACTCCATGCCAGTACTACTCCGATGCCGACTCAAAGCAGACCAACATCGCGCCGATGTATGCGATCCCGAGGCCCATGCAGACCGGCGTCTGGAACGAGTTGATCATCCACGTCCACTGGGCGACGACCTCGGCCGGCGTACTCGAAGTGTGGCACCGGATCAAGGGGCAGAACGCCTGGACGAAGACAGCAAGCATGTCGGGCTATCCGACCGTTGCAACGAAGAACGGAGCGTACCCGTCAGCCACCGGCGACAAGATCGGTGCCTACCGCGCTGCTTCGACGGCGCCGGCGTCCGTCTGGCTCGACGGCTTCACGCGCTCCGCCACGTTCGCGACTGCCGCAGCAGAGCTGCCATAACAGTCACACCGGGGGTAGCCGGGTCCCGGCTACCCCCCAACGCCCGCGGCGCGACACACGCGGATGTAGTAGCCGGCAAGTTGCACGTAGTGAAGGTGCTCGTCGAAGAACCGGGCGGCGTTCGTTGCGACTGTCTCGCGCGCTTCATGATCCTCGACGTATTCCGCACACAGGTCGGCTAGATCGGAGAGGTCATCCGCGCAGTACACGATATTCTCGCGATCGCTCAACTGTGAGTGCAAGACTGCTTCGTGTCGTCGCGCGACGACGCAGCAGCCCGCGCCGAGATAGTCCACGAGGCGGTAACACAGCGGGCCGTTCCCGGGGAGATCTACGCAGACGCGCGAGCGTGCCGCGTCGAGAAGTGACTGCGCATAGAGAGCAAGGGTCGTCCCGCCGCTGAAGCAGAACCTCGTGTCGCGCTCGAGAATGTCAAGTGCCGCGCGGCGAACGTCCGCCGCGAACCGCAAGCTGAAGCTCCCGTAGACATCGAACTTGTAGCCGCTGCGACGGAGTTGCCTGAGCCGGCAGTAGTTGTCATAGAGCATGGGCTTTCCGCCGCCGTAACCGCCAGGAACGACCCGTGCGTCGCCGTATCCGGCACGTAGATGCTGCATCTTGAAATAGACCGAGACGCCGCGTAGGCAGTCTTCGTTAATGGTGGTGGCGTCTTGGTAGTCGACGGCCACCGGCCTCGGTCTATCTCCGAAGGAGACCTCGCACATGACGATCCCGGGATAGGGCTGTGGAACCCGTTCCTCGTCATATCTCGCGACTGCAGCGAACCCCAGGCGTAGCGGCTCGACGTGCGGTGCCGCATTCGGGTGACGATACTCGGACGGCCAACGCACGCTGGCCGAAGGATCGACGCCGTCAGGGTCGTACGGGAAAGGGCACGCTCCTCGGAGCCGCCACGTCTGCTCCGTGATCGCAGCGCGCCACGCTGCGGGCTCGGCGGCGAGTTTCAGCGCCCGCCGACTAACGCGCATCGGCCGAGGCCCCGGACAATGGAGCGCTCCCACAGACGACTCGGAGCATGCCGACCTCCTTTTTGTGAATGCGCAACGGTTGGTCGCGAGACTGGACGGTGACGCAGGTAAGGCAGAACAACTAAGGAAGCGCCGCTCTTGCAGCGCGCAGCGTCGGCCAGCGCCCGAAACCATCAAGCCAAACCGTCACCGGAGACGTGGACGGACCGCGGTACGCCTGAATCACGTCAATGGTATTGGGAGGATAAGCACCGTTGTGCGTTTGCAGGGTGGGATATCCCTTGAAACGAACCGTGCGGACCCATTCCACCTGGCCTTTCAGGCGATGCCAGACCTCGATCACCCCGGACCGGGATATCGACCAATGAGCGTGAATGACAAACTCATGCCAGCCCGGCACCAACTTCCCCTTCGGCACCGCATACCTCCCAGGCAGGGTGGTCCCCGGGGCATCTGCGTTTGAGTTGAATGGACAGAGGTGCGCGCTCGTCTTTTCAGTATTGCCTGTGCACAACCGCGCCGTAACATGATCTGCCTCGGCCACTAGCGAGAACGACGGCTGTCCTCCCGCTATCCCCTCGTAATTAAGCTCTGCAATCTGAACACCCCAATAGCCACTCGTACCCGGCTGAAAACCGCCCTGCGGGACGTAAAACATCAAACTATAGTAATCGTCGCCACCAGCGTTGATCGGGCGCCGTGTGAAGAGCTGGCTGCGAGTGCGACCACCCGGAAAGGCCGGAACCGAGAACCGACCGCTAAACCTCCCTTCGCCGACGACGGCGGCGTCGAGAGCAAAGTCCCCGAAGTGAACATCAGCCTTGTCGCTATAGCCGTAGTTCGCCGCCTGAACCACCCAGGGGCTCGCGCTCCCGGAGTCAAAGTTGCCGACGAAGGCCCCTGCCGGAGCGGAGGCCGCAGGAGAGCTAAGGCGAGTGCACGCGGGGGCAGACGGCAGGAGAATCGCGAGGGCCAGCGATAGGGCCAGACGCGCCGTCACCGCGTGCAGCATAGATCACACAGGAACTGTAGTCGCAGCCGTGACGAACAGATGAAAATGGCGTCAGTCATCAATACAGGTGCCTGCTCAGGAAATGACCCTAGAAACTCCACGAGGGAAACCGCTTCCCGGTGAGGGAACGCAGGCGCTCCACCTCGGGAGCGTAGAGCTCGACCAGCCGCGCCCGCAGCTCGTCGTCGAGTTGCGGCCGCTCGAGCGGCGGGAAGAGCGACGACTCGAACCGCCCGAGCGCGCGACGCGCCTGCCTGCGGACGGGTGACGGCAGTCGTCGCAGCGCGCCCCCCGCGAGGCCGTCGCGGATCTGCGCATACCGCCGGCCGTAGACGCGACGGCCCTCTGCGGTATTGAGCTCCCGCTCGAAGTCGGCGGTCGAGAAGGCCGGGTCGACGTCCAGGAAGGCGAAGATCTCGGACAGCGTCGCCTGCCGGTCGGCGAGCAGGTCGCTCTGGTCCACGACGAGCACCGCCGAAGCGGGGAACGACCCGAGATAGCGCTCGAGCTGCGTGGCGTAGCGGCTGCCGCACGTGAAGAGGTTGGTCGGGTCGTCCGCATCGGCCAGCACCTCGGCGAGAGAGCGCGACTCCGCCTCGAGCGCGACCCAATGCTGGTAGTGCGAGACGGTGCGCGCGATCGGGTCGCGGACGATGTAGACGAACCTGGCATCGGGAACGAGCTCCTTGATGCGCTCCGGGACTCCCTGCCGGCGTGCGTGCTGGCTGTAGCTGGGTGAGGCCTCGCCGCGTACCGCAAGCGGGCTCTCGAAGAGCCGCTCGTAGTCCTCGAGCCGTTCGACGCGGTTGCGCGGATACGGGAACCCGTTCTCGGGCCCCGCAAAGAAATGCGTCTCCTTGACCGGCGACATGTGGATCTCCGGATGCAGGTTCAGGTACGTGTAGAGGCTCGTCGTGCCGGCCTTCGTGGCGCCGATGACGAAGAACGTCGGCAGCATCCGGCTAGCCGGCCCCACCGGCGGCAGCGCGGCCGTCCCCGGCCAGGACCGAGCGAACGGCGGCTCCCGCCCCTGGGCAGTACGGGACCGCGTCGGCCGGCCCGAGGTCGAGCGCGTGGGCCGCGAGGAACGACTCGATCGCAGCGAGCTGCCCACGCTTGCGTGAGGCCCGTTCGCCGAGCCCGGGCGTCCGCCCGGCCAGGCGGAGCAGCCGCCGTTGCAGCCGGAGACTCGCGAGTGCGAGCGCGGCTCCGCGCCTCGCCGCCCGCTCCCCTCGCCAGAGCGAGACGAACTCGAGCGTGCCGAGCAGAGACCACGCGAGCGGCGCCACCCGAAGCGAGTCGGCGGTAACGGACGAGGCGCTGCCGGAGTGATGACCGACGATGCTGTCGGTCAGAGCGAGCCCGAGCCCGTGCTCGCGATAGCGCCGCGACAGGTCGAGATCCTCGGCGTAGAGGAAGTACCGCGGATCGAACCCGCCGGCGTCGAGGAACTCCTGCCTCCGCACGCCGAGCAGCGCGGCGGCCGCCCAGGAGCCGGCGACAGAGCGGGCGGTTCGGGCCGGGCGGTCGAGCTCCCGGGGCCGGAGATGCGACCACGCCTGGGGCAGGATCATCCGCGGCCAGGAGCGGTATCCGAAGATCTGATGCCGGGGCGCGGAGCCCGGCCCCGGTGCGAGCAACGGCACGACGAGCCCCACCGGCCGGCGGGCGAACATCGCGCCGAGCGCGTCGCGGTCTGCCCGGACGAGGACGACGTCGGGGTTGACGAAGAGCACTCCCTCACAGCGCGCCCGTGCCACGGCCAGGTTGCAGGCGCGCCCGAAGCCGAGGTTCTCGGCCGAGGGGACGACGACGGCGGCAGGTGCCGCGCGCCTCACGACCTCGAGCGAGTCGTCGTCGGAACCGTTGTCGACGACGACGATCTCGTCCGGCGCGAGTAGCTCCTCGACGCTGCGCAGGCAGGCGCCGACGCAGTGGCCGGAGTTGTACGTGACGACGACAACCGACACGCCGAGGGCGCGCTCGCCGGAGCTGCTCGGGCCGTCGGCGCGGCCGGGGGCCTGGACGGTCACGGGCCTGCTGCCTCGCGGGCCTGCGGTTGCCGCTCCCGCCCGGCAGCGACCGACGCGGCGATCGCCAGGAGACACGCCGCCAGCTCGAGCCCGGGGAAGCTGAAGAGGTCGACGAGGGTGATCGAGCTCGCGACGGCGCCGATCAGCCAGACGGTCGCGCCGAAGCGGAACCACTCGTCCCCCGCGGCCGCCCGCTGCCGGGGACGAGACCGTGTCAGCGCCCGGAGGACGAGGAAGAGCGGCACGTAGACGAGGATCGCCCCCAGGGCGCCCATCAGCATCAGCGCGTTCAGGACGCCGAGGTCGGGATTGCGGATGTCGCCGTTCGGCAGCGCCTGGTAGTAGCGAGCCGAAGGGTGCATGAACCCGAGGCCGATCGGCCAGCGGTGCCCGAGCACCGTGAGCATCTGGCTGCCGACATTGACGCGCACCGCGACCGTCCCGCTCGTGCTGTTCACGTCGCTGTAGCCGGCGAGTGCACGGGTGGCGATGTTCGAGAAGAGATGCCGCTCGCCGGAGGAGATGGTGGCGGTGGCGCCGAGCAGGAGTAGCGCCAGCACGGGGACGAGCACCAGCTGGCGCCTGGTCCAGAACCGGATCGGCCCGCGGCGGAACCACCAGATCCACGCCGCGAAGAGGAGCCCCACCGCCGCCCCGAAGTACGCGGCGCGTGTCAGCTGCGTGAGCATCGCCGTTCCGAAGACGACGACGGTGACGACGGCGTAGCGCCGGACCCGCGTGTCGGTGGCGAGCAAGACGGCGCCGCAGGAGAGGGCGAAGCCCATCCGCACGAGGGCGTTCATCGGTGAGAACGTGCGTGCCGTCCCCTGCACGACGGCCGAGAACTGCGGATGGAGGATGAAGCTGAGCGGCACGTGTCCGACGGTGTGCGCGACCTGCGCCACGGCGTAGACGACCCCGCCGGTACCGACCGTCCAGAGCACCTGGCGGCGCAACTTCGGATAGGTGACGAAGACGTCGCAGAGAAGCGGCACCGTGACCGCGAAGTAGAGGAAGTCGCGGGCGAACTTGGCGGCGAGCGTGGCCGGGATCCCGTTCAGCGCCGCACTCCTCGCCCAGGTCAGCAGCCACCAGGCGGCGAGCAGGGACGACGCGACGTACAGCGAGCGCTGGAGCTGCGTCCGCGGCCCCACCTTGCCGGAGGCGACGACGTAGAGCGAGCCGAACAGCAGCCCGACCCCGGCGGCGTCCTGGAGGTGCGAGATCGCAACGCCACCCGGATTGGCGTTGAAGCCGGGGATCCCGTTCAGGGCGACCAGGAGGGCGAGCCCGATCATCACCCCGTACGAGCGGGTCCACGCAAGCACCGCGGCGCCGATCGCGACCAGGCCCAGCTCGACCATGCGAGGGCCGTGATTCACGCCGAGCCATCCGGTCACGACCATCGCGAGCAGCGCGGCAAGGCCGGCGGCGGCCACGCGAAGCGCCTGGCCGAGCCGGAAGGCACGCCGCCGTCTCAGCCGGCCGCCCGCTGCCGTCACCACGGCGGCTCCCGGCCGATCAGTGCGCGCAGACGCTCGCGGTCGTCGGCGTAGTGGGCGCGCAGCCGGCGCTCGGCCGCCTCGTGCCGGCTCTCGGCCTGCGGCTGGACGACCCGGTTTCGGATGTCGGCCTGGTACTTCAGCTCTTTGAATCCCCCGTTGAGCCGGTCGCGCAGGCCGTCGGGCAACACGTGCCAGGCGGAGCGCAGGGCACGGTTGGCGGCGACCCGCTGCTCGAGGCGGTCGAGGTCGAACCGGCGCACGCGCCGGCGGCTTCCGCCGACGCGAAAGCGCCGGCCGAGGTCGTCCGGCGCGTACGCGTCCGAGACGCCGAGAAAGCGCAGCACGGACGCGAGCGTCGGACCCGGCTCGGCGGCCAGATCGTGGGTGAAGCACACGATGATGCGATTGTCGCCGAAGAGCTCGTAGTACGGAGCGAGCAGCCTCCCGTACTCGCCGTTCGTCACGTAGCCCGCCGTCTCCGAGACACGGGTCCGCGAGCGCTCGAGCTCCGCCGGCTGCAGGAGCTCCTCGACCGCCTCCTCGAACGGGCGCGCCTCCGCTTCCCGGAAGCGCTCCATACGAAAGTGCGAGTAGGCGCGCTCGACCGGGTCGCGCAGAATCGCGATCAGGCGTACCCCGGGGAGTGCGCGGCGATGCGCTCCGGCACGATGCGCACCGCCTTCTCGGCGGGCAGGTCCGGGGTCGCGTCGAAGAGCGCCCCGTACATGTAGTGAGGCGTCACCGTCCCCCAGAGACGGTCGCCCGCCTCGCCGGCGCCGGGGAAGTTGCGACGCACGTATTCGCCCCAGCCGTCCTTCCAGACCTCCTCGTGGCTGAAGAACGGCGCCTCCTTGCCGGGTGGGAGGTACAGCTCGGGATGGCCGCGGAGGTACTCGAAGAGCGTCGTCGTCCCCGATTTCTGTGCGCCGATGACGATGAAGTCCAGGCCCTGCTTCATGGCCGCCCCGCCGCGAGGAGGTCCAGGTACGCGGCCGCCGCGGTCGCGATCGCGAAGTGGCGCTCGGCCCGCGCCCGGCCCGCCGCGCCGTGGCGGACCCGCAGGTCGGGATCGGTCGCGTAGCCGCGAATCGCGGCCGCAAGCGCGGCCGGGTCGCCGGGGGGCACGATCGTTCCCGCCTCGCCGTCGCCGAGCACCTCGGGAATGCCGCCGTTCCTCGTCGCGACGACGGGCACGCCGCACGCCATCGCCTCGAGCGTGGCCATCGAGAACGACTCGACGAACGTGTCCGACGGTACGACTGCGACGTCGCAGCTGCGCCAGAACCGCGGCATGTCGTCGACGCCGGCGCGAAAGGTCACGGCCCCGTCGAGCCGCAGCTCGGCCGCGAGCCGCGTCAGCGACTCCCGCTCGGGCCCGTCGCCGGCGATCTCGAGGCGTAGCGGCAGGTGGCGCAGCTCCGCGACGGCGCCCAGGAGCCGGTCGATGCCCTTGCCCGGGACGAGCCGCGCCGCGGCGGCGACGCACAGCGCTCCGGACGCTCCCCGGTCCTCGGCCGGCGCGAAGCGGGCGGCGTCGACGCCGTTGTGGATCCGCCGCAGCACCGGCGCGTGGGGATGCCGGCGGAGCTCGTCGAGCAGGAAGTCCGAGACGCCGACGTCCGCCGACCGGCAGCGCGCCCCGCACCAGCGCTCGACGCGGTCGCCGAGGCGACGCAGCCGCGGCAGGCCGCCGGTGGCGAGCACCTTGCCGTGCTCGGCGCCCACCAGCCGTCCCGTGTACCCGCCGGCGCGCAGCGCCGCGGCGAGGTAGCCGCTGTCGACGAGCAGCGCGCCGTCCCTGCCGGCCGCCGAGAGGACGCGCGCGAGGCGCCGCGGATGCAGCGCGCCGCTCCGGCCCCGCTCGAGCCCGGCGGCCACATGGGGGATGCGGTCCCGGTCGAGCAGCTCCTCGAGCGGCCCACCGCGGGTGACGAAGACGAACGTCACCCCGGCCCCCCACCGGCGCCATTCACGCGCGAGCATCACGTTCACGGCCTCCGCGCCGCCGAGATCGCCGCTCCAGAGCACGATCGCGAGCTCGAGCCCTGCGGCGTGCGGGAGACCTGAACCGGTGCGGCCGCCCGACGCAGCCGGCCGCCTCAGACCGACCTCCGCACCTGTCCGAGTCGGGACATCCACGGCGCCTCGCCCGTGACTGGGCCTAGAGGCTTGATGCGCGTTTGTGGGCATACGCGGCTGGTGCGCCTGACGCGGCGCGGCTCGGCCGCGTCGGGCTTGCCCGTAGCCACCGCTACGCGCTGCGCCCGCCCCGTCCGATCCGCTTGGTCAGGCGCATCCCCGCGCACACCCCAATACACATCAAGCCTCTAGTAGGCGCTTCGCCGGCGGAAGATGACGGGGATGGTGCGGAAGATCAACATGATGTCGCCCCACAAGGACCAGCTCGTGACGTAGAGGTAGTCGAGCCTGGTCATCTCGTCGAACGGGATCTCGCTCCGCCCCAGCACCTGCCAGAGCCCGGTGATTCCGGGCTTCAGCCTCAGCCGCGTGCGGCCCCAGCTGACGACGTGCTCGCTCTCGTCGAGGACGAGGGGCCGTGGCCCGACGAGGGACATCTGCCCGCGCAGCACGTTGATCAGCTGCGGCAGTTCGTCGAGCGAGACGCGGCGGAGCAGGCGCCCGATCCGGGTCACGCGCGGATCGTGCGTCACTTTGAACATGCGCGCGTCCTCGCCGGCAAGCGAATGCTGGTTCAGGTGCTTGAGCCCGGCCTTCTGCGACTCCGCGTCGACGGACATCGTCCGGAACTTGTAGATCCGGAACGGCTTGCCGCCGAAGCCGGTTCGCACCTGCCGGAAGAAGATCGGGCCCGGCGAGTCGAGCTTGATCATGATCCCGATCAGCAGGAACACCGGCGCCAGCAGCAGCAGCCCGACCGCCGACAGGACGAGGTCGAGCACGACCTTCAGCAGCTGCGACGACCGTGCGAGACGCATCGGGGGCAGGCCGACGAGCGACATCCCCTCGACGGAATGAAAGCCGACCTCGGAGCCGACGAGCTCGAAGAACCGGGGCACGATGTCGATCTGGACGTCGAAATCCTTGAGCGAGCGGATCAGGTCGAGCATCTCCGCGTGACCTGCACGGGAGAACGCGATGATCACACGCTCCACGTCGAGCAGCCGGATCAGCGCCGGCAGTTTCTCCGGGCCGCCGAGGAGCGGGACGCTCGCGGCCGCACCCGAGCGCTCGAGTGGATCGGCGTCGACGTAACCGATCAGGTTGAGGCCGTACTCCGGGTGCTTGAGAAGCTTCCGGGCCACGAGCTGTCCGATCTCGCCCGCACCGACGATCACCGTGTTCTGGAGGTAGTTGATCCGCCGGCGGCAGATCGCGCGGGCGACGGCTCGACCCGTGACCAACAACGCGATTGCCGCGGCCCAGAAGACGAGCAGCTTCAGCGGCCGCGGGCCTGCGGCAAGTTGGTCAGGTAGGTGCCCGCCCAGAAGATCCACGTGCACATCGTGATCAGGTGGAAGCACGGTGGCGAACTCGTCGGCGCCCGGAGTGGTCCATCCGCTCCTCGTCGCGCTCGTAGAGGCCGTAGAGCTTCGCGACCACGATCCAGAGCGGCAGCGAGAGCGCGAAGATCAGAATCTCGGTCCGCAGGTCGGACGCTTGCCCCCAGCGCAACGAGACGAACTCGGCGAGCAGCATGGCGGAGAGGAGGCCGATGACGTCCGCGGCAAGCAGCATGCGACGGATCAGCCAGCCGCGCCGCTTGACGACGGCGCTGCGGCGCCGGCGGTCGAGGATCTCGAGCGTTCTCGGCTCGATCTCGAAGGTCGCGGTGTCGTGCAGCTCGAGCCCCTCGAGGAAGGAGGCGTGCCTAGCTTCCATCGGACACCCGCCCCGCGCGCCGGCCGATCCCGTCCCCGCTCATCGCGCCACGTCCCCGATCTCCCACTCGAGGGTCTCGCTGCGTCGCCGTCGCCGTCGCCGTCCGCCGCGGCGATGGCCGACTGCTCGTACTCGTAGCCGTAGCCGTACTCGTAGGCGAGATCGGCGCGGGCCGCGGTGGCGACGAAGCCGAGCACGCGCGCCGAGCTCATTTCGAGCAGGCGGGAGAGCTCCTGGAGCATCGGCCGCCGGACCGTCGCGAGCCGGGTGACGACGACGATCGCGTCGGCCTTGCGGCTGAGCGTCATCGCATCGCCGACCTGCAGCACCGGCGGGGTGTCGAGCAGCACCACGTCGACCTGATCGCGCAGGAGCCCGAGCACGCGGGCAAGCGCCCTGGAATCGAAGAACGCGCCGCGGTCAGGAGGGCTCGCACCGGCGGGCAGCACGTCGAGGCTCCCGCGGCCGCCGTCGTGCGCGCTCACGTCGAGATCGAAGTGCGGCGCCGGCCCGGAGAGCATGTCGGCGGTCCAGACCCGGACGAGGGCGTCCTCGAGACGCACGTCGCCGAGCGCGACGTCGGTCACGCCCGGGCCGTTGAGGCGAAAGAACTGGTGCAGCCGCGGGCGGCGCAGGTCGAGGTCGACCAGCGCGACGCGCTGCCCCGAGCGGGCGAGCGTCACGGCGAGGTTCGCGATCGTCGTCGACTTCCCCTCCCCGATCGAGCAGCTCGTGACCATCACCGTGCGGATGTCCCGGTTGCGCATGGCGAACTCGAGGTTCGTCCGGAGCATGCGGAAGGGCTCCGCCCGCATCCCGTCCGGCTCCCCGAGCATGACGAGCCGGCTCTCCGAATCGAGACGCTTGCCCGGCGGCGGAAGGCGCGCGAGCAGCGGCAGGTTGCCGAGATACCGGCCGATGTCCTCGGCGCGCCGGACGCGGGTGTCGAGAGCATCCCAGATGTAGGCGAGCGCAAGGCCGAGGATCAGCCCGAGGACGACCGAGATCATCGCGTTGTACCTCGTGCGGGGACGGATCTGAGAGGCTCCGCCCGCCGTCTGGATCACCGAGGCGTTGGACGTCTGGAGCGCCTCCATCGTCGCGAGGGTCTGGTCGCGGTTCACGAGGTCGGAGTGCAGCTGCGAGCTCCCACCCCCCTGGGCGTCGAGGCGCTTGAGTGCGACCTTCAGGTTCGCGCGGGCGCGCAGGATCGCCGCGCTGTCGAGCTTGCGGCGGTAGACGGTGTACTCGGTCGCGTACTCGTTGACGAGCTTGACCGCGAGCCCGGGGTTGTGACTCTGGACCTTGAAGATCAGGAAGTCCGCGTTCGGGTTCGGCGCGACGGACGAGTTGGCGAGAAACGCCCCCGCCGTCAGGCCCGTCTTCGGCACCTGGGCGAGCACGAGGTTCGCGACGGCGGACGTCCGCGCCACCCCGGCCTGCGTCTGCGCGATCCGGTCGGGCTGCTGCGCGACGCTGAAGCCCGACGCTCCCGTCAGCTGATTCGCGAGGTTCTGGTAGCTCAGCAGCACCCGCGAGGAAGCCTGGTAGAGCTTCTGCTGCTGGAGCGAGAGCCCCACGGCGACCGCCGGCACGAGCACGAGCGAAAGCAGGACGACCCACTTCCGCCGTCGAAGCATCTCGACGAAGTCACGAAGGGTCAAAGCGTCCTCCCCACAGGTCCCACCGACTCTCCCCTTTTCCCCACCGGACGGCCCACCCGACCGTCCTGACCCACAGATCATAGGCCGATTCGAACCCGGCGCAAGAAGACAACGCCCGGATCGCCACGGCCGGGAAGGGTGCCCGACGGGAAAACGGCCGGCCACCGCCACGTCCAGCCCAATTTCGCCGGTTTGCCTCTACGATCAGGCAGATGATCGAATCGACCACCGACGACCTCGTACCGGCCCGGACCTACGTCGCCCGGGCGCCGACACCCGCGGCCGAGCCCCGGCGGGAGATCTGGTTCAAGCGGCGAGTCAGGTTCACGGAGTCGGCCAGGGAGCTGTGGGAGTTCAAGGGCCTCGTGCGCTCGCTGGCCGAGCGGGATCTGCGCATCCGCTACAAGCAGGCCGCCCTCGGGATGGCCTGGGCGGTGTTCACGCCGATCGTGTTGATGCTCGCCTTCACCCTCGTCTTCACGAAGTTCGGGCACGTGGCGACCAACGGCGTGCCCTACCCGGTGTTCTCGTACATCGGGCTGATCCCGTGGTCGTTCTTCTCTGCGTCGGTGCTCGGCGGCGGCATGAGCCTGACGACGAACATCCCGCTCCTGAACAAGCTCTACTGCCCCCGCGAGGTCTTCCCGATCGGCGCGATCGCCGTCGCTGCGACCGACGCGGTCGTCTCCACGCTCGTCCTCGCAGTGCTGTTCCCGATCGAGCACACCACGCCGACGCGCGAGATGTACTACGTGCCGATCCTGCTCCTGATCCTGGCCATGTTCACGCTGGGCGTGACGCTCGCCGTTTCGGCCGCGGTGGTCTACATGCGCGACCTGCGCATCGCCCTCCCGCTGATGATCCAGCTCGCGCTCTTCGTCACCCCGGTCGCCTACGGCGCCAGCACGATCGCCAAGTCCCGCGCGAACCTGCTGCTCTACTCGGCCCTCAACCCGCTCGTGCCGGTGATCGACGGCCTGCGGCGCACCGTGCTGCTCGGGCAGGGCCCGGACTGGCCTGCCGTGCTCGTCGGGGGAACGTCGGCCCTCCTCGTGCTGGTCGGAGGGTTCATGCTCTTCAAGCGCCTCGAGACGGGACTCGCCGACTTTGCGTGAGGGGACGATCGCGACCACGGAGGTGTGGAAGCGCTTCCGGGTCGACAGCCGGCCGACCTATCTCCAGGACCAGGTCGGGAAGGTCGCAGACCGCATCCGGGGCAAGGAGAGCGCCGGCTGGCGCTGGGTGCTCCGCGAGATCGACTTCCGGGCCGACCCCGGGGAGTCGTGGGGGCTCGTGGGCGCGAACGGCGCCGGCAAGTCGACGCTCCTGAAGATCCTCACCCGGGTCATGTACCCGACGGCGGGCCGGATCCAGGTTGCGGGGCGCGTCGGGGCGTTGATCGAGGTGCGGGCCGGGATCTCGCCGCTCCTCACGGGCCGGGAGAACATCTACCTGACGGGCACGCTGATGGGGCTGAAGCGCCGGGAGATCGCGGCGCGCTTCGACGAGATCGTCTGGTTCGCGGGACTCGAGGGCGCCATCGACCGGCAGGTCAAGTACTACTCGTCGGGAATGCAGATGCGGCTCGGATTCGGCGTGGCCGCCTACCTCGAGCCCGACGTGCTGCTCGTCGACGAGGTGCTCGCGGTCGGGGACGCAGCCTTCCAGCAGCGCTGCCTCGACCGCATGCGGCACGTGCTCAACCAGGGCACGACGCTCGTCTTCGTCTCCCACGACCTCGCCGCCGTCGAGGCCACCTGCGCGAACGCGCTCTGGCTGCAGGAGGGATCGATCCGGAGCTCCGGCCCGGTCCGGGAGGTGCTCGGCGACTACCGCAGCTCGGTCGAGGGGATGGCGGTCGAGCAGGCGACCGACGGCGTCCTGCGCCTGCGCGACCTGACCCTCGGCGACGAGTCCGGTGCGGGCGTGCGCACCGGGGAGCCTCTCGACGTCAGCTTCGTCCTCGAGAGCGACGAGGACCTCCGCGCCTGGATCTACCTCGGCGTCAGCGAAGGCGCGGCAACACCGATCTTCCTGGTGAACCCGGGCCAGGAGGCACAGCTCAAGGCCGGCCGGACCCGCGTCGCCTGCACGCTGCGTGGGCTGCCGTTGCCGCGGGGCCGCTACTACCTCTGGGGCGCGGCCTACCGGAACTGGACGAACGGGCAGGAGCTGCTCGCCTGGCAGCCCCTGGCGCAGTTCGACCTCTACGGCCCCGAACTCGACGCCGCGCCGCGTGCGATCGTCCGGCTCTCGCCCGTGCACGTCGACTCGGACTGGACGCTCGAGCCGGCGGGCGACTGAGGCAGCTCGGGGCGTCACGCCGGCAGGCGAAACGCCTTCGCGACCTTCTTCGACGCCCCGTACGCGTCCTTGGCGACGATGCTCACAACCGCGCGCCCCGAGGCGGCCCGGCGCGGGATCGAGACGACGAGCGACCGCCGGCTCGCCCTCGCGCTCGGGAAGGACTTCGAGGCGACGACACGGCCGCCCGAGAGCACACGGGCACGCACGCTGACCGGCCGACCGGCCGCGAGCCGCAGCACGACCCTCCGTCCGGCGCCCGTCCCCCGCGCTGTGAGCTTCACCACCCTCACGGAGAGCGTCGGCAGAACCGAGGCGGGATGCGCCGCGAAGAACGTCCAGATCGCCTGTGACGCGCTGATCTGCGCGTCGGGGTCGCTCGGCGGCAGTCCCGAGGAGCCGGGCCACCAGTGCCTGCCCCCCTCGATTGTGTCGAGCGTCACGGCGCTCGCACCGAGGCAGGGACCCCATGTCTGCGAGACGACCTGACCCTGACGGTCGGTGCGAGGACGGGTGGGGCAGCCGTCGAGCTGGCCCCAGCGGGCGGCGGTGGCCGCCGCGGAGGGGAGATTGGCGTTCCCGGCCGGCGGGATCAAACCGTCCGCAGTACCGACGATCGCGAGCTCCGAGACCGGCCGGCGCGGCGCACAGCGCTTGACGCGCTCCACCACCATCGTGTTGGAAACGACGGCCACCCCCGCCACCTTCTGCGAGAGCTCGCAGGCAACCCAGTAGGTGATGAAGCCTCCCGCCGAGAAACCGGCGACGTACACCCGCTGCGGATCGATGTTCTCGCTGGCCGTCAGCTCGTCGATCATGCCGCCGATATAGCCGACGTTCGAGACGTCCTTCCACGAGGGAACGGCCGAGCCAAGGTAGGCGACGACGAACCCGTGCTGGTCCGCGACCTGGTCGAAGCGCGTCCACCGCTCGAACGCGGCGGGCGTCGACCCGCTCCCGTGGAGCATGACGACCAGCGGCACCTTCTTCGACTGGTCGAGGCCCGGAGGCCGATAGACGATCGGCGCGGGCCGCGGGCCGGATGGACCGCCGTTGTCCGCCCGGCCGCTCGCGACGAGGAGAAGGAGGCTGCAGGCCCCCAGAAGCAGCACGACGACCAGTGGACGGCGGACGTCCGACGCGAGCTCACGCATAGACCCTCCCTTCGTACCGGGTGCGATCGGGGGTCCACCGCGGGTCGTGGGCTCCCCCGCCCTCGAGCCCGTAGACTAGCCGGTCGGGGTGGATTTGAGCACCCGGAAGGTCCGTTGAAACAGGCACAACTCTCCGTTAACGTCTTAAGATGCGTCGGGGGAGAGTCGACTCGAGGGGAGAGAGTTGCGTGGATCCAGCACCTGACGGGCCGCTGCGGCGTGCCCGCGGCGTATCGACCGGAGAACCCCGGTGAGCGTCTGGCGGCGCGAGGACGTCGAGGAGGCGTCGGCGTTCGACCGCTCGATTGCCGACGCGCACGCGGTTCACTCCAGCCAGCCGTACCGCTACGAGCGCCGTGGGCTCGTCGAACGCGACTGGCGGCGCTTCCCGGGCTTCGCGGACGTCGCTGAGGAGGAGTGGTCGAGCGCCAAGTGGCAGCGGCGGAACACCGTCCGGAACATGGCTGCCCTCGGCCGTGTCCTCGGCGACCTGCTCGACCCGGAACTGCGGGCGTCGATCGAGCGTGACCAGCGCGAGCGCGCGACGATGCCGCTGGCGGTGCCGCCGCACATGCTCAACACGATGGGGGAGCACGACCTCTGGGGCGACCCCGTCCGGCGCTACATGCTCCCCGCCTTCGACGACCGCGACGTCGAGTGGCCGAGCCACCCCGTCTCGCGCCGCGACAGCCTGCACGAGGCCGAGATGTTCGCCGTCGAAGGCCTGATCCACCGCTACCCCACCAAGGTGCTCGTCGAACTGACCGCGACCTGCCCCCAGTACTGCGGCCACTGCACCCGGATGGACCTGGTGGGCGTGGACGTCCCACAGGTCGAGAAGCACCGCCTGGTCGGAGACCGCGTGACGCGGCACACGGCCGCCCTCGCCTACATCGCGAGGGTTCCCTGGATTCGCGACGTCGTCGTCTCGGGCGGCGACATCGCCGACGTGCCGATCGCCTACCTCGAGCGGTTCCTCTCGTCGCTGTTCGCGCTCGAGAACATCCGGAGCGTCCGGCTCGCGACCAAGGCGCTGATCGGCGTGCCGCAGTACTTCCTGCAGGACGAGGTGCTCTCCGGGATCGAGCGGATCGCGGCCTCCGCGCGCGAGCACGACGTGGATCTGGCGGTGCACGTCCATGCCAACCACGTGCAGTCGATCACCCCTCGTGTCGTGGCTGCCGCACACGCCCTTTACGACGCCGGCGTGCGCCACATCCGCAACCAGGGCGTGCTCCTGCGGGGCGTGAACGACTCGCCGGAAGCCCTGCTCGATCTGAGCTTCGCGCTGCTGGACGAGGCGCGCATCGCGCCGTACTACTTCTACATGTGCGACATGATCCCCGGATCCGAGCACTGGCGGGTCTCGCTGGCCGAGGCGCAGCTGCTCCAGGAAGCCATCATGGGCTTCCTCCCGGGCTTCGCGACGCCCCGGATCGTCTGCGACGTCCCGGGGATCGGGAAACGGCTCGTGCATCAGGCGCGCGACTACGACCGTGTGCGCGGCATCTCGACGTGGCGCAAGCAGTACGCGACGCCGCTCGACGGCGGCGAGAGCTTCGCCGAGTTCTGCTACTACGACCCGATCCCGACGCTGCCGGAGGAAGGCCGGGAATACTGGCGCCGGAACGCCCTCGCCGGTTAGGAGACGGTCAGGTTCGGGTCGACGAGGGCTTTCAGGGAGAGAGACGCGCATGACCGAGAACGACTCGACCAATTTCGCTGCCCGGCTAGAGAACCTCACCCCGGCGCAGCGGGCGCTGTTCGAGCAGCGCCTGATGGAGCGCCGGCAGGCGGTCGCCCGCGGGCGGACGGTGTCGCGGCGCCCGGTCTCGAGCCCCTGCGCGGTCTCGTACGCGCAGGAGTTGCTCTGGCTGCTCAGCCAGGTGTTCGACGACGGGGTCGCCTACAACGCGCCCGCCGCGTTCCGGCTGAAGGGGCCGCTCGATCTCGAGCTGCTCCAGCGCTCGTTCGACGAGCTCGTGCGGCGCCACGAGATCCTCCGCACGACCTACACGGTGATCGACGGGCGCCCGATGCAGGTGATCGCCCCGACCGGCGACGTCGAGGTGCGGCTCGTCGACCTGCAGCAACTGGCGTCGGAGGATCAGGAGGCCGAGGCCCAGCGCGTCCTCCTCGACGAGTCGCGCTTCGCGTTCGACCTCGAACGCGGCCCCGTGCTGCGGCCGACGGTGATCCGGTTTGCCGAGGACGACCACATCTTCATGCTCGTCCTGCACCACATCGCCACCGACGGTTGGTCGCGCAGCGTCCTCTACCGCGACTTGACGACGATCTACGACGCTCTCAAGGCGGGGACGGAGCCGGATCTTCCCGCCCTGCCGATCCAGTACGCCGACTACGCCGTCTGGCACCGTGAGTGGCTCGAGAGCGGCGTCGTCGACCAGCAGCTCGACTACTGGAAGCAGAAGCTCGCCGGCGCGCCGTCACGGCTCGACCTGCCGACGGACTACCCGCGGCCGCGAATCCGCTCGTACCTCGGCGACCAGCGCAGCCTGATGCTGGACGTTCCGACGCGCGACGGTCTGAAGGCGATCGCACGGGAGCACAACACGACGCTCTTCGTCGCGCTCGTCGCCGTGTTCTCCCTGCTCCTCGGGCGTCACGCAGGCCAGAGCGACGTGGTGATCGGCACGCCGTTCGCGGGCCGCAACCGCACCGAATTCGAGGAGATGGTCGGCTACTTCATCAACCCGCTCGCTCTGCGGATCGATCTCTCCGGAGACCCGTCGTTCGCGGAGCTGCTCCGTCGCGCGCGTGACACCGTGCTCGAGGCGTTCGCCCATGCCGACGTGCCGTACGAGCTCGTCGTCCGCGAGACCAATCCGGAACGCGACCTGAGCCAGACGCCGGTCTTTCAGGCGATGATCCTCCTCCACAACCCGGAGTGGCAGACGGCGCGTCCGAAGTTCCAGCCGGAAGGCGTCCGAACCACCGAGATCACGCACGAGAAGGGATGGGCGAAGTTCGACGTCCTGCTCGGGATGAGCGAGCGCGCGAGCGGTCTGAACACGACCTGGGAGTACAGCACCGAACTCTTCTCGAAGCCGACCGTCCACCGGATGATGGAGCATTTCCGCACGCTCGCCGGCAGTGCGGCCGCCGACGGCGACCGGCCCCTCTCGCGCGTGTCGATGCTTTCGGAGACCGAGCGGAGCCAGGTGCTCGTCGACTGGAACCCCCCACTCTCGGAGCCGGCCGCACGGGGGACCGTCAAGGAGCTCTTCGAGGCACAGGCGGCACGGACGCCCGACGCGACGGCCGTCGTGTTCGAGGGCGAGCGGCTGACCTACGCGGAGCTGAACCGCCGCGCCAACCGCGTCGCGGCCCTCCTCGCCTCCCACGAGGTCGGCGCCGGCAACCTCGTCGGCGTCCTGATGGAGAAGTCGCTCGACCTCATCCCCGCAGTGCTCGGCGTCGTCAAGGCCGGAGGCGCCTACGTCCCGCTCGACCCGCTCTATCCGCCCGACCGGCTGGCGTTCATGGTCTCGGACGCCCGGCCGCGGGCGCTGCTCACCCACAGGGGGCTGAGCGCGGGCATCACCAACTTCGACGGGCACGTCCTCGAGCTCGACGAGCTGCCGCTCGAAGGGCTCACCACCGAGAACCCGCCCACCACGGCCGGCGGCGAGGACCCCGCCTACGTGATCTTCACGAGCGGCTCGACAGGGCAGCCGAAGGGGGTCGTGATCGGGAACCGGAACCTCGTCAGCGCCTTCGGCGCCTACGAAGACGCGTATCGCCTCGACGAGCTCACGTGCCACCTCCAGATGGCGAGCTTCTCCTTCGACGTCTTCACCGCCGACCTGGTGCGGGCGCTGCTCTCCGGCGCCACGCTCGTGCTCTGCCCGCGCGAGGTGCTGCTCGACCCGGCACGGCTGCACGACCTGATCGCCCGCGAGCGGGTCGACGCCGCCGAGTTCGTGCCTGCGACCGCGTCGCTGCTCTTCGACCACGTCGAGCGAGAGGGCGCTTCCCTCGAGGGGCTGCGCTTCGTGACGATCGGCGGCGAGCCCTGGCGGAACGAACGCTACACGGCCTTCAAGCGCCTCCTGCCGAACGCGCGCCTCGTCAACTCGTACGGCCTGACCGAGGGGACGATGGACAGCACGTGGTTCGAGCCCGACGAGGACACGGTCCTTCAGCCGGGTCGGTTCGTGCCGATCGGCCGCCCATTCTCGAACACCCGGGTCTACGTGCTCGACAGCAGCCTCGAGCCCGTACCGACCGGGATCGTGGGCGAGCTCTGCATCGGTGGGCACGGCGTGGCGCAGGGGTACCTGAACCGTCCGGAGCTGACGGCAGAGCGCTTCGTCCCCGACCCCTTCGGCGAGGCCGGCGACCGGATCTACCGCACGGGAGACCTGGCCCGCTGGCTGCCCGACGGCACCGTCGACTTCATCGGCCGCGCAGACCGCCAGCTGAAAGTGCGCGGCTTCCGCGTCGAACCGGGCGAGGTGGAAGCTGTACTCGAGCGCCACCCCGCAGTTCGCGCGGCCGCGGTCGCGGACCGCGACGACCACACCGGCGACAAGCGCCTCGTGGGCTACGTGGTCGCCGAGGATCCCGGCGACGCGCCGCAGCCGGACGAGCTGCGCGCCTTCGTCGACGAGCACCTGCCCGCCTACATGGTCCCGGCCGGCTGGGTCTTCCTGCCCGCGCTACCTTTGAGCCCGAACGGCAAGGTCGACCTGCAGGCGCTACCCGACCCGACCTGGGACCGCTCGGCGGCCGCAGACGAGTTCGTCGCGCCGAGCACCGAGACGGAGCAGACGATGGCCGAGATCTGGTGCGAGGTCCTCTCCGTCGACCGCGTCGGCGTCGACGACAACTTCTTCGAGCTCGGCGGTCACTCCCTGCTCGCCGTGCGACTCTTCGGGGAGATCGAACGGCGGCTCGGCGTGCGGGTCCCGCTCGCGGCGCTCTTCCATACCGCCACCGTCCGCGGCCTGGCCGAGATCGTCAGCCGCGACGGTGCTGCGGAGCCTGCCGACCCCGCCGACGCCCTCACCGTGTGCATGCGGCCGGGGGGCGACCGTCCGCCGCTCTTCCTGGTCTCCTGGGCGGGCGGCGAGGTGCTCGGCTACCGCGAGCTCGTCGAGAACCTCGCTCCCGACCTTCCCGTCTACGGACTGCGGGCTCCCGGCGCGGATCGCGAGCGGGTGCCGCTCGCGACGATCGAGGAGCTCGCGACCCACTACATCGAGGAGGTGCGGCGCATACAGCCGCAGGGGCCGTACCTGATCGGCGGCTACTGCTTCGCGGCCGTGGTCGCGTACGAGATGGCCCGGCAGCTGCGCACCTCCGGCGAGGAGCTCGCGATGGTCGTCCTGATCGACGCCCACCTGCGCGTCAGGCGGCCGACGAGGCTCGAGCTCGAGCGGATGAAGTTCGAGGCGCTCAGGCAGAGCAACCTGCGGGGCAAGGGCGCCTGGCTACGCCGGCGGATGATCGGGTTGAAGAAACTCGTCGGCGCTCGCCTGTACTTCAGTACCGGCGGGTTCGCCTACGATTACCTGCTGGCACATCCCGGGCGCCGGCTGCCCTGGCATCCCTGGAACCTCGTGCTGGTCGCGAGCAGCCGCGCGCGCAAGGCGTACGTGCCGCCCGAGACGGACATAGCCGTCACCTTCTTCCGCGCCCAGGAGGGCCCCGACGAGCGCCCGACCGCCTGGAGCGCCGTCGCGCACGGAGGCGTCGACCTGCGCCCTGTGATCGCACCGGGGGTCGACCACGCAAAGCTGATGCACGACCCATACGCGCCGTTGCTCGCGGCCGAGATGATGCAGGCGCTCGACGAGCTGCACGCGAACCGCCCCGGCGCGGTGCTCGCGACGGTCGCCGGTTCCTGAGCGGCCGTCGGAGGCGGTCTTCTCCGCCCCCGACGGCTCGCCGGAACGTGGTTCGGTCCTAGAGGCTTGTGATGCGCATTTGTGGGCATACGCGGCTGGTGCGCCTGACACGGCGCGGCTCGGCCGCGTCGGGCTTGCCCGTAGCCACCGCTACGCGCTGCGCCCGCCCCGTCCGATCCGCTTGGTCAGGCGCATCCCCGCGCACACCCCAATACACATCAAGCCTCTAGGCCGCCTGAACGGGCTCGAGATCGGTCGCCTTGACCATCTCCGCCATCGCGACGAGGATCTTCCGCTGCCCGCTGAACGGCCTGCGGGCGTGGGCGACGAGCATGTTGTCGAGCACGATCATGTCGCCGGCCTCCCACGGAGGCTCGACGCAGAGCTCCTCGTAGAGCTCGCCGAGGCGATCCACAACCTCGTCCGGAATCGGCGTACCGTCTCCGAAGTAGACGTTGCGCGGCATGTCTTCCTCCGCGAAAAGCTGCCGGAGCGCGTCCCGCGTCTCGTCGTCGAGGCAGGAGACGTGGTGCAGCTGGATTTGATTGAAGAAGAGCTTCTCCCCGGTCCGCGGGTGGACGGTCACGGCCGGCGAAACCTGCGTGATCCGCAGACCGCCCTTGTCGGTCCACTCGCACCCCATCCCGGCCTCGCTGCAGAGCCGCTCCACCTCGGCCTGGTCGGTCGTGTGGAAGAACTCCTGCCACGGCACATCGATGCCCTCCGAGAAGTTCCGCACGTACATGAGCCCCTTGCCGGCGAAGTCGCGGCGGAGCTCGGGGTCGAGCGCCTCGTAGACCCGCCGGCAGTCGAGCAGCGGCGTCTCGCCCCGGTCGGGAGCCGGGATGACGCAGAAGAAGAACTGGCGGAGCGGCCACTGGGGCAGGTGCGAGCTCTCGTTGTGGAAGAGGATCATCTTGTCCTCGGGATACGGCGTCGAGTGGTAGATCCGCTCGGTCGTCGACTCCTGCGGGAGGTCGCCGTACTCGGCGAACAGCTCGGGCGAGATGGCCGCCGCGGTCCGCTCGAAGTCCGACGCGCTCTCGAGGCCGAAGCCCTTGAAGACGATCGCCCCGTACCGGTCGAGGTAGCCGTTCAGCTCGTCCCGGTTCGCCGTGCACCACCCGGCCAGGTCGACGTTGTCGACGGCGGGGCGGACGACGAGGGGCATCTGCTCCTCGTTCCCCGGGAGGAATTCGGTCGTGATCAGCTTTCCCGTCGCCACCTGCTGGCGGCGCATTCCACGGATGCCGCCTGTCTGGGTGCCGTCAGTGGTCATCGCTATCTCTCTCCTTTTCGTGTCACTTGCAGACGATACGGGCGACGTCGACGTCGCGGCAAACGTAGTTCCAGCCCGTGGAGCGCGCGGCGAGCGCCGCGACCTGCCCCCGCTCCGGGTCGCTCAGGTCGACGAGCTGCCAGGCCCGACGCTCCTCGGCCGCCCATCCGGTCCGCACGAGGGCTACCGGATCGCCCGGGGCAAGCGTGACGTCGAAGCTGGCCAGGTCGAGGGCGAGGCCGTCACCCCGGGCCTTGACAAAGGCTTCCTTGCGCGTCCAGCAGGCGAGGAACGCCCCCGCGCGCCGGTCGCCGTCGAGCGTGCGCAGCGTCTCGCGCTCGCGAACGGAGAAGAACCGCTCGGCGAGCTCGAGCCCGTCGAGCGCGGGCTGGACGTGCTCGACGTCGACGCCAACCTCGAACGACGAGCTGAACGCGTAGAGGACGGTGGCGTCGGCGTGGGCGAGGTTGAAGAACGGGCCGTCGGCGAGGGTCGGCTTCTGCCGGTCGCCGTAGGCGAACACCAGGCTCCGCGGATCGGCGCCGAGGTAGCGGCCGAGGAGAGAGCGTAGGAGACCCCGGCCGACGACGTACCGGTGCCGGTGGCGGTCGAAGCGGAAGGCGGCCGCGCGCTCCCGCTCGTCGGAGGAGAGCAGCGGCTCGAGCGCGTGCCGCACGGCCGCGTCCTGGTCGAGCGAGCCCCGCCAGACGTGGACGACCGACGGTTCGAGACGGTCGGGCAGGCTGCTCGCAGACCCGGCGGTCCATGTGGCGGCGGCGGTCACGGGTTCACGCCCTCCGCCTCGAGCAGGAGCGTCTCGAGGTCGTCGTCGCCGGCGGCGCCGGCGGCGAGCGCCTGGGCGAGCACGACCGCGAGCTCGCGAATGGTCGGTTTCGCAAAGACGTCGTTCAGCGGCAGCTCGAGGCCGAGCTCCGTCTGCACGCGCGAGGTCATCTTCACGGCGAGCAGGCTGTGGCCGCCGAGATTGAAGAAGTCGTCGTCCACTCCCACCCTGTCCACCTGCAGAATCTCGCCCCAGATCGCGGCGAGCACCTCTTCGAGCGGCGTCGTCGGCTTGCGGTACTCGCTCTCGACGATCCGGTTGGAGCTGTCCGGCCTCGGCAGTCCGCGACGGTCGAGCTTGCCGTTTGCGCTGACCGGGAGGGCCTCGAGGGGCACGATCACCGATGGAATCATGTACTCCGGCAGCCGACCACGCAGGTGCCGGCGGAGCTCGTCGGTCGAGGCGGGCTCCCCGCCGGCGGAGACGACGTAGGCGACGAGGCGCCTGTCCCCCGGTGCGTCCTCGCGGACGATCGCCGCTGCCGCCACGACGCCTGAATGCTCCCGCAGAACCGCCTCGATCTCCTCCAGCTCGATCCTGAATCCCCTCAGCTTCACCTGCTGGTCGAGCCTGCCGAGAAACTCGAGCGTCCCGCCCGGCCGCCAGCGCAGCAGGTCGCCTGTGCGATAGAGGCGGCCGCCGCGGCCGAGCCACGACGGTGCCTCCACGAACCGCTCGGCCGTCAGGTCGTCGCGGCCGTGGTAGCCGCGGGCGAGCCCGGCGCCGCCGATGTACAGCTCACCCGGAACGCCGATCGGAACGGGCCGCCGGTTCGCGTCGAGCACGTAGAGCTCGGTGTTCGCGATCGGGCCGCCGATCGGCGGCGAGCCCCCTCGACCGGCCCCAGTTCGACGAGCGACGACCACACCGTCGTCTCGGTCGGCCCGTAGGCGTGCCAGAGCTCGGCGAAGCTCCGCAGATCCTCCGCGAGCCCCCGCGGCAGCGCCTCGCCGCCGGCGACGACCTTCAACCCCTGCGTACCCGGCCAGTCGGCGTCGACGAGGAGCTGCCACGTGGTCGGCGTCGCCTGGGCGAAGGTCGTGCCGAGCCGCGTCAGCTCCTCACCGAGGCGAAACGGGTCCTGAGTCGCTCCGGGCGGGACGATCGCGAGCGTGGCCCCGCTCGTCAGAGGCAGGTACCAGTCGGGCACGGAGAGGTCGAAGGCCGGAGTCGTCAGGTTTGCGACCACGTCCGACTCGTCGACGCCCGGCGCCGTGCGCATGTGGGCGATCAGGTTCGCCACCGACCGGTGTGTCACCTCGACACCCTTCGGGCGGCCCGTGGAACCCGAGGTGTAGATCACGTACGCGAGCTGCTCGGGATCGTGGGTGATCTCGGGGCAACGCGCCTCCCGGGCCTCGATGCGCTCGCGATCGCGGTCGACGCAGAGCAGCTCCACGTCTGCAAGGTCGATCTCGCGCGCGAGCGCCTCATGCGTGACGACGACCGGCACTCCCGAGTCCCCGAAGATGAAGTCGCGCCGGTCGCGCGGGTAGGACGGGTCGACCGGCACGTAGGCGGCGCCGGTCTTGAGAACGCCGAGCAGCGCGACCACCAGGTCGGGCGAGCGCTCCAGGCAAATTCCGACCAGAGACTCGTGCCGCACGCCGAGCGCGATCAACTCGTTCGCCAGCCGGTTCGCCCGCTCGTCGAGCTCTCGGTAGGACAGCCGGCCGTTCTCGGAGACGACCGCCGAGGCTTCCGGGCGGCGCTGCGCCTGCTCGGCGAACAGCTCGTGGAGGCAGCCCCGTGGATAGGGACGCCCGGTGTCGTTCCAGGTGACGACCAGTTGCTCGAACTCCGCCCCGGTCAGCAGCTCGAGCTCGGACAGACGCTTCTCCGGGTCCTCGACGGCGGACTCGAGCAGGCACTCGAGGTGAGCCGCGAGGCGCTCGATCGTCGCGCGGTCGAACAGGTCCGTGGCGTACTCGATCGACCCGACGAGCGAGCCGTCGCGCTGCTCGCGGACGATCAGCGAGAGGTCGAGGCGCGCGTAGCGCCAACCGGGTATCGGCAGCTCCTCCACCGGGGCGCCGGCGAGCATCGCCTGGCGGGCCGGCGCCACGTCGAACCCGAGCAGCACCTGGAAGAGGGGCGAGAAAGCCGGGGTGCGGGAAGGATTCAGCTGCTCGACGAGCTTCTCGAACGGCAGCTCCTGGTTTGCCCGCGCCTCCAGGGTCGTCAGCTTCACTCGGCCGACCAGCTCCGAGAACGTGGGCTCGCCCGACAGGTCGGTACGCAGCACGAGCGTGTTGCTGAAAAAGCCGAGGAGAGGCTCGATCTCCTCCTCCAGGCGCCCCGAGACCGGCGAGCCGATGACGACGTCCTCGACGCCGGTATAGCGGTGAAGCAGGGTCTTGAACGCGGCGACGAGGACCATGTAGACCGAAGCCGACTGGCTGCGCGCGAGAGCGCGGATGCCGTCGCCGAGCTCGGGCCGGAGCGCGAACTCGCACAGCTCGCCCCGGTAGCTCTGTGCCGCCGGGCGAGCACGGTCGCTCGGCAGGTCGAGGCGCGCGGGAGCATCCGCCAGCCGGTCGACCCAGAAGTCGGTGAGTTCCTCGAGCAGCTCGCCGGTGAGACGCTCCCGCTGCCAGCGGGCGAAGTCCGCGTACTGAATCGCAAGCTCGGGCAGGTTCGGCTCACGCCCCGCGCCGAGCGCGTCATAGAGCTCGTCGAGCTCGGCGAAGAGGATCTCCGCCGAGGCGTGGTCCGATCCGACATGGTGGTTGACGAGCAGGAGGAGGTCCTCGTCGATCGCGCGGTGCACCACCGCGGCTCGCAGCAGGACGTCCCCCGAGAGGTCGAACGGCCTGCAGGCGAGCTCGGCGAGGAACGCGTGGGCCTCGGCCTCCGCCGTCTCGCCCGCCCCACGCAGGTCGAGCGTCGCCAGCTCGACGCGGGCGGAGGCGGCCACTTCCTGGACGGGCGCGCCGTCCTCGAGCCGGATCGTGGTGCGCAAAATTTCGTGGCGCGCGACGATCGCGTTCAGCGCGCGCTCGAGCAGCGACTCGTCCAGCGTGGCCCGGACCCGGACGAGCCGCGGGACGTTGTAGGCGGGCATTCCCGGCATGATCCGGTCGAGCAGGAACAGCCGCTCCTGCCCGAACGAGAGCGGCGCCGGTTCGCCGTCTGCGAGTCGAGGGATGATGTGCATCGGCTGCTCGGAGCTCACGAGCCTCCCTCTTCGCCGCGGCCGAGGTCGCCGACGAGCTGATCCGGCGCGCCGCCCGCCGCCTCGAGCTCGGCCAACAGGGTGGCGGCGTCGCCGTCGTCCGCCGCTCCCATGAGCGAGACGATCTCGTCCGAGAGCGCAGCGACCGTCGGGTACATGAACAGGCTGTGCAACGGGAGCTCGATCGCGAAGTCGGTGCGAACCTGCGCGACGACCTGCGTCGCAAGCAGCGAGTGGCCGCCGAGCGCGAAGAAGTCCGCTTCGACGCTCACCCGCTCCAGTCCGAGCACGTCGGCCCAGATCGCCGCGACCGCCTCTTCGACCGCCGTCCGCGGCGCCACGTAGCGCGCCGTCCCGGCTCCCGCCGCCGCGATCGGCACTCGGCAAGCGCGCGGCGGTCGATCTTCCGCTCGAGGTGAGCGGCAGGGAGTCGAGCATGACGAAGGCAGACGGGACCATGAAGTCGGGCACCCAGTCCGCGACGTGCGCACGAAGCTCGTCGACGCTGGTCGGCGCGCTCGACGTCGCAGATACGCGACGAGCCGAACTCGCCGTGGGCTCCTCGACCGGGACGACTGCGGCGTCGGCGACGGCCGGCATGCCCTCGTAGAGCGTTCTCGACCTCGCTCGGCTCGACCCGCGAAGCCGCGGATCTTCACCTGCTCGTCTGCCCGGCCCCGGAACTCGAGCACGCCGTCCGGCAGACGGCAGGCCAGATCTCCGGTGTCGTACATGCGCGCGCCCCGTCGGTTACGAAAGGATCGGCCAGGAAGCGCTCGGCGGTCAGCTCGGGCTGCCCGACGTACCCGCGGGCCACGCCGGGCCGCCGATGAAGAGCCGCCCGTCGACGCCGCGCGGTACGGTTGAAGGCGGTCGTCCAGCACGTAGCAGACGGGTGTTCGAGATCGGCCGCCCGATCGGCACGGTCGCCGGCGCATACGGCTCCGGGCCCGTCCTCCACGACCATCGTGCACGAGCCCACCGTCGTCTCGGTGGGCCCGTAGTGGTTGAGGATCCGGCAGCCGAGAGTTGCCGGACGCGGTCGACGAGGTCCCAGCCGAGCCGCTCGCCACCGAGGACCAGCCATGCCCGGGGCAGGATGCGCGCGTCGTCCGCGCCGCGAGGAGCGCACCGAGGTGGGACGGCGTGATCTTGAGCACGTCGAGCGGTGTCTCCGCGACGCGGCGGCGCGAAGGCGCCAGGGTCGGCCGCGACCTCCGGCTTGACGAGCGCCAGCGTACCGCCGGAGCAAAGCGCAGGGATAGAAGGCCGTGTTCCCGAGGTCGGTCGAGATCGCCGTCACCATCCCGAAGACGATAGCCGCTGACCGACGGCTCCGAGCCGCCGGATCATGTCGTCGGCGTAGTTGGCGAGGTTGCGGTGCGTGACCTCGACACCCTTCGGGGTGCCCGTGGAACCGGACGTGTAGATCACGTAGACGAGGTCGTCGGGATCGCCGCCCGATGCGGGCGGTCCGCCGGCGGGCGTCGAGCTCGGACCGTCGCGGTCGAGGCAGACGACCTCGTCGAATCCGGCAGCTGACCGAGCAGGGGCTCCTGGCGACGACCAGGACGCGGGCGCGCGACTCGTCGAGCTGGTGCGGAGGCGCGCGACGGGATGCTCGTGGTTGAGGGGCAGGTACGCGCCGCCGGCCTTCAGGATCCCGAGCACGCCGACAACCATCTCGACGGAGCGATCAGTGCAGAGGCCGACCACGTCGCCGGCGCTCGATCCCGGCCGTCCGCAGCCGGTGCGCCAGCTGGTTCGCTCTCGTCTCGAGCTCCCCGTAGGTGAGCGCGCCCGTGCCCGTCCGTGACCGCGACCGCTTCCGGGCGTCTCGGTCGGCGCGACGCTGCGAAGAGCTCGTGGACGCGGACGGTCGGGAAGCGTCGACCGCGGTGTCGTTGTAGCCGGCGAGCAGCGGAGCGGCGCTCGTCCTCGCGCGAGGAAGCTCGAGGTCACGAATGCGCCTCGCCGGGCTGCGTCGAGCGCAGCCCGCAGGAGTCGGTCGAACTGCCCGCGAGCATCGTGGCGTGCGTCCGGCTCGACGCGCTCCGCGGTCGAAGACGAGCGCCAGACGAAACCCGCCATCCGGGGACTCTTCGCATGCGAGCGCGAGCGGCGAGGGGACCGTGCCGGAGTCGACGAGACCGGTCGAGCGAGAACCGGAGGCCGCCGTTCGCGATCGCCTCGAACCCGGCACGCACGAGTGAACGCCGAGCGCGGCAGGCGACGCCTGCCGCGGCAGCCGGTCCTGCTGGCTCGCCGACGGCGGCGAGCTTCCGGCCGAGCTCGTCGAGCGAGCTCGGCGAAGGTCAGCTCCCTCGGGTACGAGCACCCGGATCGGCAGCGGGCGCGCGATCGGCCCGACCGCGCCCTCGAGGTCCGGGTGGCGCGGCGTCGCGCTGAGCGTCGCAACGACGCAAGTCCTCGATCCGGTCGACGCGCGCAGCGAACGCGTGCCAGGCGGACGCGACACGGCGAGGGCGTGGAGCCGTAGCGGGCCGCGACCTCCGCGATGCGCGCTCGACGAGATCGGCGTCGACCTCGAGGCGGACCTCGTCCGGGAGCGACGACGGCGTCCGAGCCTCCTTGGCGAGCGGGAGGCGGTCGAGCGAGCCGTCCGCCGCCTCGCGCCAGAACGGCGCGGCCGCCTGGGCGGCGCCGGTCGCGTCGAGCGAGCTGCTCGTGCTGCCATTCGGAGAAGTCGGCGTACTGGAGCGGCTCCTCAGCGAGGTCTGCGCCGGCGAGGACGGCGGCGAGCTCGCGGAGGAGCACCTCGAGCGACGGGTGGTCGACGCAGAGAGCGGAGAGCGTCAGCGCGAGCAGCGCCCGGCGCGTCTCCGAGCTCGAGCGCGAGCCCGCGCACAAGCGGGCCGTCCTCGAAGTCGAACGGCCGGACCGAGCTCCTCGCCGAGCGCGTCGGCGACGAGCGAGGGCTGCTCCACCTCGCGGGCCTCGCGCAGGTCGATCGTGCTTCAACTCGGGCGAGAGCGAGTCATGGATCACCTGCAACGGGACGCGGATCCCCGGGCGCCGCGCGAAGGTCGTCCGCAGGATCTCGTGGCGCTCCACGAGCTGCTCGAGCGCGCGCTGCAGCCCCGCGGCGTCGACAGCGCCGTCGACCTCGAGCACGCGCCTGAATGCTCCCGGCGGGCCCGTCGGGATCGGCTGCCCACAGCTGCTCCTGCTGCGGCGAGACCCTGAAACTCGGTGCGTCCTCCATACCTTCTCCCCTCGGTCCTATGTGGCTACCCGGCTCTGGCGATCGAACGGGTCTTCCGCAACGGTGCCCGAGCGGCCGCCTCGACCGCCGGGCGGCCGTGGGGAAGCCGGATCGCCAGAATCCGTGTGTCTGGTTCGGACAGCACCTGCTCGAGCAGGGCCGTCAGGTCGTCCGCGAAGCGCGCGGCGCTCTGCGGGTCGAAGAGGTCGCGGTCGTACTCGAAGTAGCCGCTCAGCCGCTCGTCCTCCACCTGAAGCTCGAGCGCGAGATCGAAGCGCGAGAAGCCGATGTCGACCCCGACCGGCGAGACCCGGGTGCCCGAGAGCTCGACCAGCGGGCGCCGGCCGTCCTGCGCGCGGAAGTTGACCTGAAAGATCGGGTTGTAGGAGGGATCGCGCACGACGTTCAGGTGCTCGACGATCCGCTCGAACGGCAGCTCCTGGTGCTCATAGGCGCCGAGCGCCGTCGTGCGGACCCGGCGGCACACCTCTCGGAAGGACGGATTGCCGCCGAGCCGTGTACGCAACGCCATCGTGTTGCAGAAGAACCCGATCATCCGGTTCAGCTCGCTCGTGACGCGATTCGCGATCGGGCTGCCGACGACGACGTCGTCGACCCCGGTCAACCGGTAGAGCAACGTGGCGAAGGCGCCGAGCAGGACCATGTAGATCGTGGAGCTCTCTGCGCGAGCAAGGGCGCGCACATCGCGGGAGAAGTGGGCCGGGAGGTCGATCTCGTGCCGTGCGCCCTCGTGGCGCTGAACGGCACGGCGCGGACGGTCGGTCGGCAACGGCAGCGAGCGGGGGCGCGCCTCGCAGCTCGTTCGTCCAGTGGGTGACCAGCCGGTCGAGCACTTCCCCCTGCAGGCGCTCGAGCTGCCAGCACGCGAAGTCGGCGTACTGGATGGGCAACTCGGACAGGTCGTGCGGGCGCCCGGCGCGCACCGCCGCGTAGACGCGCGAGATCTCGTCGCTGAGCACGCCGTCGGAGAAGGCGTCCGCCGCGATGTGGTGCAGCCGGACGAGCAGGACTGCGTCGTCCGCTCCGAGCCGCAGGAGGGTCGTCCGGATCATCAGGTCGGCGGCGAGGTCGAAGGGCTCACGACCGAGTTCCCGCAGTCGGCGCCGCAGCGCCTCGCTCCGCTCCGGCTCGGCAAGCGCGCTCAGGTCCTCGACGGGGAGGTCGAGCGACCAGTTCTCGAGCACCACCTGGGTGGGTTCGCGCTCCGACACGACGAAGACGGTCCGCAGACTCTCGTGGCGCTCGACGAGCGTCCTGAACGCCTCCCGCAGTGCCTCGACGTCCAGCGGACCCTCGATCCGGAAGGCCCGCGCGCCGTTGAAGGTCGGGGCTCCTGGCTCCCACTGGTCGAGGAACCACATCCGCTGCTGGGAGAAGGAGAGGGGCGCCGGACCCGTCGTCTCGCGCCGCCGAATCGCGGCCGCCGCCGCGGCGGCGCGGCGGCGCTCACGCAGCGACGCCGAGAGCAGAGCGCGACCCGCGGCGGACGCCTGCGTGCCCGCACCGGATGTCTCCGCGGAAGGCCGGCGGTCGCTCATCGGCTCGTCGGGTCCGGCGCAGCCGACCCGTTCACCACCTCTGCGAGCGCAGCGACGGTCGGGGCAGCGAACAGCGCTCTCAGCGGGACGTTGCCGTGCCTGCGGCGGACGCGCGTGATCATCTGCGTCGCGAGCAGCGAGTGCCCGCCGAGCGCGAAGAAGTCGTCTTCGACGCCAACCTGCTCGAGGCCGAGCAGCTCCTGCCAGATCTCGGCGATCTCGCGTTCGACCTCGTTCCGCGGCGCCACGTAGTCGCCGCCCGGGACCCTCGCCGCGGCGGGATCGGGCAGGGCGTTGCGGTCGATCTTGCCGCTCGGCGTCAGCGGCAGCGCGTCGACCGTGGCGAAGACGGGGATCATGTACTCCGGAAGCCACTCGCCGAGGAACGTGCGCAGCTCCTCTCCGGTCGGCTGGGGGGCCGCGGCGACGTAGGCGACGAGCCGGAGGTCGTCGGCGTCCCCGGCGGCGACGACAGCCGCCTGCCGCACGTCCGGATGGCGCAGCAGCGTCGCCTCGATCTCGCCTGGCTCGACGCGGAACCCCCGGATCTTCAGCTGCTGGTCGACGCGGCCGAGAAACTCGACGCTGCCGTCGGGCAGGAAGCGGGCGCGGTCGCCGGTGCGGTAGATCCGCGCTCCCGGGCGGTCGGAGAAGGGGTCGGGCAGAAACCGTTCCGCGGTCTCGTCGGAGCGGTTGACGTAGCCGCGTGCGACTCCGGCCCCGCCGACCCACAGCTCGCCCGCGACCCCCTGTGGAGTCGGCTGCTGCGCGTCGTCGACGATGTAGAGCCGGGTGTTCTCGAGCGGACGCCCGATCGGAACGGTCGCGGACGGCCACTCGGCATCGGCGGCGACCTCGCACACGCAGGTGCCGATCGTCGTTTCGGTGGGGCCGTAATGGTTCAGGATCCCGCAATCCGCCCCCCGGGCGCGGATCCGCTTCAGCGAGCTCGAACGTGAAGGCCTCGCCGCCGCAGATGAGCCATTCGCGCGGCAGGACGGGCCCCGCCTCGGTCGCGAGCAGCGCCCCGAGAAGCGACGGGGTGATCTTCAGCACGTCGATCGGGTCGGCCGCCAGCCGGGCGGCGAACGCGTCGGCGTCCATGACGACGTCGGGCGGCACGAGCTTCACCGAGCCGCCGGAGGCGAGCGGCGGGAACAGGCTGGTGTAGCCGAGGTCGGTCGTCAGGGCCGAGACGAGCCCGAACCGGAGCCCGCGCCCGAGGCGGTCGATCATGCGCGCGGTGTAGTTCGCGAGGTTGCCGTGCGTTACGGCGACGCCCTTCGGAAGCCCGGTCGAGCCCGACGTGTAGATGATGTACGCGAGGTCTCCCGGATCGGTCGTCCGCACGGGATCATCGTCCGGCTCCCCGGCCAGCTCGCCGGCGTCACGGTCGAGGCAGACCACCGGTCCCGCGAACGCGGGCAGCCGGTCGAGGAAGCGTTCCTCGGTGACGAGTACGGCGGCGTCCGCCTCCTCGACCTGGTGCGCGAGCCGCGAGGAGGGGTGCTCCGGGTTCAGCGGCAGGCAGACGCCCTGGGCCTTCATGGTCCCGAGCATCGCGACGAGCGCGCCGGCCGTGCGGTCGAAGCAGAGCGCCACCGCCTCGTCGCGGGAGACGCCGAGCCGGCGCAGCCTGTGCGCGAGCCGGTTGGCCGCGACGTTCAGCTCCGAGTAGCTCAGCTGCGTCGCCTCGTCGGAGGCAGCAGGTGCGTCGGGCGTCGCCGCCGCAGCCTCCTCGAACGCGTGGTGGACGGCGACCCAGGGGGTGCGGGCCGCGGCTCCCGCCCCCAGCTCGAGGATGCGTGAACGCTCGGCGTCGTCGAGCAGAGCCAGGGTGCGGACAAGCCGCGTCGGATCGGCGGCGGCGTCGGCGACGAGCGTCGACCAGCACGTACCCAGGCGCTCAGCCTCTTCGGCCGTCGAGGAGACGGCGTCGTAGACCAGCTCACACGCGAACCCGCCGGGTCGCGCGTGGGCGGTCAGCGTCAGGGAGAGCCCGGTCGCCGGCGGCACGAGCAGGTCCGCGGCAGCATCGGCGAATAGGTCGTCGCCGACGACGAGGTCGTAGGACGCGAACCCGATGCCCGGGCGAGCCGCGGCGCGGGCGAGCTGGTCGCTCGAAGCGTAGTCCTGACGCAGCAGCGCCTCCGAATGCGACCTGCGGATCTGGTCTGCGAGCTCCGCGAAGGTCGTCCGGGCATCGAGGCGACTGCGGACCGGCACGACGTGCGCGTACGGCCCGAGGGCGCCGGTGAGCTCGGCCTGGGCCCGGCCGTCCACCAGGCTCGCGAGGACGAGCTCGGGCTCTCCGGCGAAACGCGAGACGAGGGCGTGCAGGCAGGCTTCGAGGAACACCGGCACCGGGATGCGCAGATCGTCGGCTGCGGCTCGAACGGCCGCCTGGACGTCGTCGCCGAGCACGAGCGAGAGGCGGTGCAGCCGCACAGCCTCGTCGGCCCTCGCGCGGGCCGCCGGGAGGCGAGGCATGGACACCTGGAGCTCGCCCTCCCACCACGCACGCGCGGCGGCGGCGTCCTCCCCGCCGTCGTCCGCGAGCTGCCGGCGCCAGGCGGCGTAATCGGCGTACTGGAGCGGATCGCCGTCGTCGGCGACCGCGGAGAGCAGGGCACCGAGCTCGCGCAGCAGGAGGATCATCGACGGAGCGTCGAGCGACGCCGCCGGAGCGGTCAGGACGAGCAGCCTGCCGGCGTCGGACGACTCCACGAGCACGGCGCGCAGAATCGGGCCTCGCTCCACGTCGACCGCGTTCGCTTCCCCGTCCAGGATCGTGGCGAGCGACGGGTCCGCTCCCTGCTGCGCGGTCGACCAGGCAGGCGGCAGGTCGTCGTGGATGATCTGCCGGGGAATCCGCAGCCCCGCGGCGCGGGAGAAGGTCGTCCGAAGAATCTCGTGCCTCGTGACGATCCGCTCGAGGGCTGCGCGCAGCTCTGCCTCGCCCACCGGCCCGGCCAGGCGCGCGACCACCTGCGTCGACGCCGCCGCCCCCTCGAGGAGCAAGAGGTGCTCCTGCTGAGGCGCGAGAACGAAACTTGGGATGTCCTGAGTCTGGTGAGTCATTCCCCTCCCCGCCCGCGCGTGACCCCTTTCACCCCGCCCGAGGCTCGTTTGGATGTTAGGTGCGAATGCCGGGGTTCGCTAGAGGTAGCCTTCCGCGGCGCCCCGACCTTGTCTCCCGACCGAACGTGACCTATGACAGAAGCTGATGTCGTTCCGGGCCCGCAGGTCGCGCGCCGCGACGCCGGCGGAAGCCGGTGAGGTCGGCGGCGTGGACGCCGGTTCCTCCCCCTCGGCCGCGACGCCGTACGCCCCGCCGCGCAGACCGCGCCGGGGCGACGCCGTCGACCGCAGTCTACGCCGCGTGCTCCCCCGCCCGGCGTACGAGTTCCTGCTCGGGCGGTACCACGGTCTGCGCAGGGTCGCCCGTCGCAACCCCGGCCGCGGGAGGCTCCTGCCCGAGTTCGTGATCATCGGGGCGGCGAAGGCGGGGACGACGAGTCTTTTCGCCTGGCTCGGCGAGCACCCGCACGTCAGGACTCCTTCTCGCAAGGAGATCAACTTCTTCAGCTACTTCCACTACCGCGGCGAGGACTGGTACCGGCAGCACTTTCCGCCGGAGCGGGAGCGGGCCGCCTTCACCGCCGAGCACGGACGGCCCTTCACCACGTTCGAGGCGAGCCCCTCGTACCTCCTGCATCCGCGGGCGCCGGAGCGGCTTGCCGGGCTGCTGCCGGACGCCCGGCTGATCGTGCAGCTGCGGAACCCGATCGATCGCGCCTACTCGCAGTACCAGATGCGCCGCCGCGACGGCGAGGAGCCGCTCGAGCCGTTCGCAGCCGCCGTCGAGGCCGAGGAGGAGCGCCTGCGGGCCGAGTGGGCCCGGATGCTGCGGGATGCGCGCTACTCGAGCCACGAGGTGGCCTGCTGGTCGTACCTGATGCGGGGCAGGTATGCGGAGCAGCTGGAGCGGTGGTTCGCGCACGTGCCGAGGGAGCGGTTCCACGTGCTCACGCTCGAGCAGTTGGCGGCCGACCCGCAGCGCGTCCTGGCCGGGGTCTACGACTTCCTCGGTCTGCCGCAGGGTCCCGCCGTCGGGCTCGAGGCCCGATTCTCGTTCGACTACGAGCCGCTGCCCGCGGAAACGCGGGCCCTGCTCGCCGAGTACTTCAGGCCGCACAACGAGCGGCTCTACGAGCTGCTCGGAGTCGACTTCGGCTGGGAGCGCAGCACCGTCGAGGCCCAGGAGCGTCCGCCGCGGTGACCGCACCGCCGCCTTCGGGTCGCGCATCGTGACCGGGTATGCGCTCTGCTTCGACGGCGACGACATGGCGTCCTTCGCCGACGGGAGCCACGACACGAGCCCGCTCCACGTCGACCCCGCCTTCGGCCGCCGCTCGCCGTACGGCCGGTGCATCGTCTACGGCGGGTTGCTCAGCATCGGGATGCTCGGCGCGCTGCCGGCCGGCTCGCTGGAGGGGATCCGCTCGATCCGCTCGACCTTCTCCGCCCCGGTTCTGCCGGGCGAGCGATCGATCGTCGAGGTCGAGGCCCATCCCGCGCGCCCGGGCGCCTGGGAATTGAGACTCTTGGGGCGCGGCAGGCTCCTCGCCCGGCTGGTGGCGGAGAGCCGCTCCGACGGTGCCCGCGCGGCAGCAACACTCGGCCGCCGCGACGCGGCGTCCGGCACCGCGGGCGCAGCGGTCGAGGCAGCGGCCACGGGCCTCGGGCCGTACTCCGTGGGACCGGAGCTCGAGAGGCTTGCCCGGAAGCTCGGCGCGTCGACGCTGCATCCGGCGCTGCTGGAGGGCATCGCCTGGGCAAGCTACGCGGTCGGAATGGGCATGCCTGATTTTCAGGGGGTCTGCGCGGCGGTCGACGTGACGACGGCCGGCGCGGACGTGCCGCCGGCGGGCCGCGCCGCTGCCGCCTGGATCCATGTGCGCGACCACGATGCCCGCACGGGCCGGCGCCTGCTGGAGGGTCTCCTCGCCGATTCGGCCGGCGAGACGAGGACCACGATCCAGGTGGAGGCACTCGCCGTCTCCCCGCCGCTCGCCCCGGACCCGGTCGCCGCGGGGATCGGGGCGGTGCCGCCCGAGCCACGGGGGACCGTCGTCGTGATCGGCGGCAGCCGCGGCTTCGGCGCCGCTGCGAGCCTCGCCCTGGTCGCGCGCGGCTACACGGTTCACGCCGTCTACGCCGCGTCCGTGACGGTGGCCGAGCAGCTGCGGTCGCTCGCGGGTCCGCTTGGTGACCGGCTGGTGCTGCACCGGGCCGACGCGCGTGACCCGGACGCGCTCGCAGAACTCGCCCGGCTGCTGCAGGACGGCGGAACGCCGCTCGCCGGGCTCGTGCTCGCCGCCGGGTCGCCCCCACTCGCGATGGGCCTGACGGGCGATTCAGGGGGCGTCCTGGCAGATTACGTCGGCGAGAGCCTGCGCCCCGCGGCCGTCCCGCTCGGCGCCCTCCTGCCGCTGCTCGAGCCCGACGGCGGCTGGATCCTCGTCTCCTCCGCCGCGGCGCTCGCCTCGCCTCTGCGGCACCTGCCCCAGCTCACGGCCGCCAAGGGAGCACTCGAGGGGCTCGCCCGCTGGGTGGCCGCGACCGCGCCGGGCCTCCGGATCGCCGCGCTGCGGGCGCCGGAGCTGCGCACCGGCGACCCGGCCGCGTCGGAGTCCGGCGCCTCCTCGGCCGAGCTCGTAGCCGCCTGGACCGTCGAGCAACTCGCCGGCGGGTCGCTCGCCCCGGGGCTGACGATTCTCGAGCCGGAACCGGCCCCGGGAGGTGCGCCGTGACCGAACCGGCGCCCGACATGGCCCGCTGGGAGCGGCTGCTCTCCTTCAGCGAGACGTTCACCTGCTACAGCGCAGCGATGGCCACATGGGCGGCAGCCGAGGACGAGGCCTGGCCGGCAGCGGTCAATCCCGGGCTGACGCTCACCATCACGGAGGCCGCGGACGGCATATTCGGGTTCGCGTACTTCCCCGCCTCGCTCCGGGCGAGGCTGGGCCTCGTCCGTCACGGCGCCAACGACGCAGCGGACGCCGTGGCCGGGATCCTGCACGAGGTCGAGGTCCGTGGCCGGGCGATCGTCGCCGGCGACGGCTTCCACCTGCCCTGGCACGTGGCGTTCGAGCGGCGGCACGTCCCGCACTGGTACGTCCTCGAGGACGGCCCGGAGGGTCTCGTCATCTGCGACGCCTTCGTCGCGCGCAACGAGCTAGGTGCCCAGACGGCGACGCGCCGGCCCGTCACCCCCGGCGAACTCCCACCCCTGCTCCACGCGCTGCCCGAGGACGATCCCGTCCTGCGGCTGCGCGAGCTGTTCGCGTTCGGTGACGACACGGCGCCGTTTCACGGGCATGCCTACCAGTGGTTCGCGGGCGCGGAGGTCGACGCCGTCCGGGCGCCTTCCGGCCCGTCGGGGCCGCAGGCCCTGCGACGGCTCGCACGCCATTTCCGCGAGCGCGGCCAGGACCTCGAGGCCTACCGGCAGGCCGACGACATCTGGTCCGTCGGGCGGCATCGCGCCTTCCTCGCCCGCCATGCCGCCGAGGTCGCCGCGTCGCGCCGGGACGGCGCGCTCTCCGGCTGGCTCGAGGAGCACGCCGAGCCGCTGGTGAAGCGGTGGAGCCACGTCGCGCCGCTCCTGATGCAGGCCACACTCTCGCTCCGGAGCGGGCGCTCCGCCTCCTCGAGCGTCCCCGATGTGCTCGACGAGCTCGCCGAGCGCGAGCAGGAGGCGGCCGGCGCCTTCGCGGGCGACCTCGCGGCCCTCGCGTAGAAGCTCTCACACAACGAAGCTCGTGGGGGCGGCGGCGCGCGCTCGTCGAACCTCGATCGTGTGAGAGCTGCTCAGCCTGCGGCCCGCTCGGCGACGAGCCGCTTCAGCGAGGCGACAGTCTGCTGCTCGAGCAGCGCGGAGTCGGGCAGCCGGACGTCGAAGCGGCTCTCGAGCGCGTGTATCAGGCGGATGTGGGCGAGCGAATCCCAGGCTTCGACCGATCCGGGGCCGTCGTCGTCGGTCAGACGGCGAGACCCCAGCCGAGCACGTCCTCGAGGATCTCCGAGAAGACGCACGTCGAGATCGTCGACGCTCACTCTGCGTCCTCGATGTAGGCGCTCTCGATCGGATTCCCCGCGAGGTCGTACTCCCACGTCGAGCCGTCCTCACCGGCGGCCGGAAACGAGAGCCGGGGGTAGAGATCGGCGACGAGCGCGTTGCGTGGCCCCTCCGTGTACGTCCCCCGCAGGCGCTGGAAGCCGGCGGTCGCGCGCGGCGCGCGCGACGTGCGCAGAAGATGCGCCTCGGCCGTGCGCGCCGATCACCCTGCAGCTGAGGAGCAGCGTGTCGATCACGCCGTCGGCGGATCGTCCGGAACGGGGAGCACGAAGCGCCAGGCCGACGATGCCATGCGCGGCGAACCGGTCCTCGAGCTCGAGGGTCAGGCAGATCACCCTCGGGTCGGCGACAAGCGCCTCGATCTCCTCGCGCGTGCGGCGGACGAGCGTCAGGTTGAACTGATTCGTCTTCTGGGTCAGCTGTGCTGCACGGTCGAGCGTGCTCGGCTCGAGCGGCCGCACCCGGGCCCGCATCTCGAGCGAGCGCAGGAAGTCCTCGAGCGCACGCGGCCGCGCACGCTCCTCCGCCTGCGCGCGTCCGGGGTACGAGCGCTGCCGGGCGAGGTCGTCGTCGGTCAACGAACTGGGCTCGAAGCGGACGTTACGGTTGAGAACACGGACGTAATCGGACGGCGAGTCGCCGAGCGGCACGGTGTCGACGAGCGGCAGCGCTCCGGCGACCTCCGCGCACTCGGCGGGGTTGTCGTCCACGAACACGATTGCGTCGAGCCCGAGGCCGAGCGTCTCTGCGATCTCGGCGATCTGCTCCGACTTCGGGCGCCAGTCGGCGACGAAGGCCGCGAAATCGTCGAGCCGCAGCCGCATCTTCGGGTTCCGGAACGCCTCTCGTGCCACGTCCGCGTCGTTCTTCGACGCGACAGCGAGCACCACGCCTCGCTGCTTGAGCGCGAGCAGGTGGTCCTGGAACGCCACGAAGGCCTCGCCGTCCGGCCCCTCGGCGAGCTCGATGCCCTGCGGGCCCTCCTCCCCGAGCACTCCTCCCCAGAGGGTGTTGTCGAGGTCGACCACGAGGCAACGGGCGCCGAGGCCGAGATCGGCCGCCAGGACCGCAGCCGTCTCGAGTGCGAGCGCACCACTGCCTCGTAGCCGTAAGGCTGGCGCGCGACGTACCAGAGCCGCGGGTCGAGCCAGGTCGCTTCCCGATCCGCGCGGCGAGCCGCTCGCAGTCGACGAGCAGCACGCTCGAGCCGGCCGGCGACGCCGAGCCGCGCGTTCAGCTCCCGCACGAGCGCGATCCGGCTCGCCGGCGTGCGCAGGGCAAGGTGGCCGAGCGACGTCTCCTCCGGGACGACGAACGCGTGCTGCAGCGACGCGCGCGGAGGCGTTCTCCGCGACGCCACGCCAGAGCGCGCGCCAGCGCCACTCCTCGGCGGCCACCTCGGCCGCCGCGTCGGCGGCAATCGGCGGAAACGGCAAGTCTGCGGTCGTCGGGGCGATCAGGACGTGCGTCGGCCGGAAGCGCGAGAGCTCCGTGTCCGCGGCGAGCACCTCCTGCTCGACCTGGCCGTAGGGAGCGGCATACAGCTCGACGTCGATGCCGAGCACGCGGCATGCGATCTCGAGGTGATCCACGAGTTCGGTCGACGAATAGGTGCTGAGCACCGCGACCCGGGCCTCTCGCCGGCCGGCCGGCTTCCAGTCGTCACGCGCCCCGGCGCCGAGCACGCCACGGGCGATGCTCCAGGCGGAGGGGTCTTCCTCCCCGAGCAGCACGGGACGCAGTGGCCGCCACGCCTCGTCGAACCGGCCGGCGGCGAGCAGGGAGCGGACGACCGACCGCGATCGGCCCGGCATGTTCGCGTGTGCTCGTCACGTCCGCCGTCATCTCTCCCAGCGCCTCGCCGTCGTGCGGATGCTCTCCCGGGGGCACCGACTGTCGTAGTCGGCGTCCGACCATTCTTTGCAGGATCGGCAGCCGTGTTGCACGCCGACGTGCGTCCCGAACCCCCCGGAAAGTCCTGGTGCAATTCTGCATCGTATGAGTACGATCAGCAGGATGCACGATGTTCGCAGGGGGTCGCGACTCGAATCGACGTCGCGCAGGTCTGGCGCGAAATTCTGAAGCTCGACGAGGTCGGGCTCGAGGACGATTTCTTCCGCCTCGGCGGTGACTCGCTGCGCGCGATCAGATGCTCGCGGCGTCGACGAGCTGCTGCTGACCTCATCGACGTTCCCTGATTTCGTCGCCGCGCCGACCGTCTCGGGCTCGCGCGGCGATCGAGCAACTGCGGCGGGCGGACCCCGACTGCGGCGCCGGCGGAGCAGGGGCCGGTCAGGCCCGCCTCCTTGCACGTTCGCCCAGGAGCGTCTCTGGTTCCTGGACCAGCTCACAGGCCCGACCGGGGCGTACAACATGCCGCTCGGCACCCGGATCCGGGGTGGCTGGACCTCGGAGCCCTCGAGCGTGCTCTCGCGAGGTCGTGCGCCGACACAACGCGCTGCGAACAACGTTCGCTGACGACGCGGGACGGCCCACCCGTGATTTCCACGAGCCTCGGGTCGAGCTCGAACGTCGCGACCTGGCAACGAAGCGAGATCCGTCGCGGCTGCCGCAAGGCAGTCGATGCATGGTCTCGATACCGTTCGACCTCGAACGGGGCCCGCTCTCCTGCAGCCTGCTCGCTCGGCTCGCCGACGACGACCACGTGCTCGAGCTCGTGTTCGACCACATCATCTGCGACGGCTGGTCGCATGTCGTCATCCTTGACGAGCTGGCGAAGTTGTACGACGACCTTCGCCGCGGCGCCGACCCGCGGCTGCCGCCCCGCGGTGCAGTACGACGACCACGCACGGCGGGAGCGCGAGCGCCTGACCGATGCCGTCATCGAGGAGGGCTCGCGTACTGGCGCGAGCGCCTGGCCGGCATCCCCGCCACCCTCGATCTGCCAACCGATCGTCCCCGCCTTCCCCGGCCGAGCTTCAACGGGGGGAACACTCCGAAGCCATCTGCCCGAGGCGGCGCGCGGCGTCGGTCCGCTCCTTCGCCCGAGCCGGAGGTGCCGACCCTCTTCACCACGCTTGCTGGCCGTCTACGACGTCCTGCTGCACCGATACTCCGGCCAGCAGACCATCGTTGTCGGGTCGACGTCCGCGGCCCGGGACCGGCCGGGGCTGAACGGCGGCGTCGGCCTCTACGCGAGCACTGTCGTCCTGCGGGCCGACCTCGACGGCGAGCACTCCTTTCAGCGACGGTCGTCTCGGGTCGCCAGCACGCGTGCTCGAGTCGGTGGCTCACCAGGATCTCCCTTCGAGCGGCTCGTCGCCGACCTCGCGCCGGAGCGCGACGCGAGCCGCCATCCGATCTTCCAGGCGTTCTTCGCCCACGTCCCCTGCTTCCCTCGCGATAGAGGGAGCTGAGCCGTTCGATGCGAGCCCGAGCAAGGCGCGATTCGACCTCACGCTCTGGGTCGAGGAGGAGGTGGAAGGGCTCGACCTCGTCTGGGAGTACAGCAGCGACCTCTTCGAGCGCGCCACGGTCGAGCGCCTCCAGCGACACTTCGTCTCGCTCCTCGAGGCCGCGTTGCGCGATCCGGATCGACCGATCGGCGAATTGCGACTGATCGACGGCGCCGAGGAGCGTCGACAGCTCGTCGAACAGTTCGCAGAAGACCGGATGGCGTTTCCCGCAGGGTGTCTGCACGAGCTGTTCGAGGAGCAGGCAGCCGGACCCCGGCGCAACCGCCGTCGTCTTCGGGGCGAGGCGCTCTCGTACGGCGAGCTCAACGAGCGCGCGAATCGACTCGCCCATGTTCTTCGTACGCTCGGCGTCGAGAACGAGACGCTCGTCGCGCTGTGCTTCGAGCGGTCGCTCGACCTCGTCGTCGCGATCCTCGCCGTCCTCAAGGCGGGGGGCGCCTACGTCCCGCTCGATCCCGACGTATCCGACCGACCGCATCGCATTCGCGCTCGAGGACACGGCCGCACCGGTGCTTCTCACACAGGAGCGCCTGCTCGAGCGCCTGCCGCCGCACGGCGCAGGATGGTCTGCCTCGATCGCGACGCCGAGCTCGTCGCGGCCGCCTCGTGACCAGACCCCGGCGCATCGCGCGCCGAGGAGAACGCCGCCTACGTGATCTACACGTCCGGCTCGACCGGCCGGCCGAAGGGCGTCACGGTCGAGCACCGGAACGTCGCGCGGCTGTTCACCGCCAACCGGCCGCTGGTTCGACTTCGGCGCCGAGGACACGTGGCTGCTGCTCCACTCGTACGCCTTCGACTTCTCCGTCTGGGAGCTCTGGGGCGCGCTTCTGCACGGCGGCCGGCTCGTCGTCGTACCCCACTGGACGACGCGCTCGCCCGGCGTCACTCTGCGACCTGATCGTCGACGAGCGGGTGACCGTCCTCAACGCGACGCCGAGCCTCTTCCTCAGCAACACTCGACGAGCTCCTCTCGGCGGCGGACGACCTGTCGCTGCGCGTCGTGATCTTCGGCGGCGAGGCGCTGCCGCCTGCAGCGCTTGCGCCCCTGGTTCGACCGCTTCGGTGACGCCAGCGGCCGCAGACTCGTGAACATGTACGGGATCACCGAGACGACCGTCCACGTCACCTACCGCGCCATCGGCCGGGCGGACTGCGACCGCGACGCGAGCCCGATCGGCGAGCCGATCCCCGATCTCGCAGACTCTACGTCCTCGACGCCAGGCTGAACCCGGTGCCCGAGGGCGTCCCGGGCGAGCTCTTCGTCGGCGGCGCCGGCGTCGCCCGCGGCTACCTTCGAGCGACCGGAGCTGACCGCGGAGCGGTTTCTCCCGAATCCGTTCGGCGACGGGACGGCTCTATCGCACCGGCGACCGCGCCCGACACCGTCGGCGGCGAGCTGCTGTACCTCGGCCGCGCCGACGACCAGGTCAAGATCCGCGGCTTCCGCATCGAGCTCGGCGAGATCGAGGCTGTGCTCCCGGAGCACCCGACGTCGCAGCGACAGCGGCGACGATCATCCGCGAGGACACGCCGGGCGACCAGCGGCTCGTCGCGTACGTCGTGCCCGGAGCACGGGACGACACCGGCTCCGGCGCCGACGAGCTCCGCGCGCACGCTCGAAGCCCGCCTGCCCGCGTTCATGGTCCCGTCCGCCTTCGTCGTCGTCGAGACGCCTTCCGCTCACCGTCAACGGCAAGCTCGACCGCGCGGCTCTGCCCGCCGCCAGACCGATGCGCGGTCGACGCGTCCGGGTTCGTGGCTCCGGCAACCCCGACCGAGCGGCGCGATCGCGGAGATCTGGCAGGAGATCCTCGGCCTGGAGACCGTGGGCGCCACCGACGCGCACTTCTTCCACCTCGGCGGCCACTCGCTGCTCGCCGCCCGCGTCGTGAGCGGAGCCGCTGGCGAGTTCGGGATCGAGCTCTCGGTGCGAGCGATCTTCGAGCATCCCGTGCTGAGCCGCTGTCCAGGGACGTCGATGCCCAACGCGCACGCTCGGACGCTGCGTGTCGGCCGGCGACGCGGCGGCGGTCGACGACTCCCCGCCGGCGTCCAGCCCGACCGCGATCGCGTACCCACTGTCGTTCCAGCAGCGCAACTCCTGTTTCTCGACGACTTGAGCCAGGGAGGAGCGACCTACAACGCGGCGCTCGCATTCCGCGTGTCAGCGGCCCGACTCGATCCGCGACGCCCTGACCCGTGCGCTGGACGTCCTCGTCGATCGACACGAGGCGCTTCGCACCGTCCTCCGGGTCGAGCACGAGGCGCCGACGCAGGTCGTGCTCGACGAGTGGCAGCTCGACGTTCCGGTCGTCGAGGTGCCCGGATGGCGACGATCGACGAGGCTCTGTTGGAGCACGCGCGCCGGCCGTTCGACCTCGACGGCGTGATCTGATGCTGCGCGCGACCGCCTTCCGTCTCGCGGCGGAGGAGCATGTGCGTGCTTCTTCAGACCCACCACGTGGCCTTCGACGCCTGGGCGGTGGAGATCTTCCTTCGCGAGCTCGCGCGGCTCTACGAGGCTTCCGAGCGGGTGCGACCTCGAGCTGCCGCCGCTTCCGCTGCAGTACCGCGATTTCGCGCACTGGCAGCGCGAGCTCGCTGAGCGGCGCGAAGCTCGAGCGCGAGTCCGGCTTCTGGCGCGACTATCTCGCGGGCGCGCCGACCTTTATCCCGCTCGCGGCAGTCGAGCGGGCCCGGACCAGGAGGAGTCTTCGAGGCAGGACGGCACAGGATCGAGCTGTCCCAGAACCTCGCGGCGACCTTCGCGCCGCTGTGCGCCAGACGAGGGCGTTACGCCGTACATGCTCCTCCTGCCGCTTTCGCGACGCTCCTCTATCGGGAGACGGGTCAGGACGACCTGCTCTTCGGGGGGCCGTCGGCGAACCGCGGCCGTGCAGAGTTCGAGGGCGTGATCGGGTTCTTCGCGAACACGATCGTCACGCGAGTCCGGCTGGACGGCAACCCGACCTTTCTCGAGCTTCTCGGCCGAGTACGGGGAACGGTGCTCCAGGCACTCGAGCATCAGGAGCTCCCGTTCGATCGCGTGGTCGAGCTGATCCAGCCGCCGCGCGGAGCAGGCGTCAACCCGCTGTTCCAGGTGAACTTCCGCACTCGGGTTGGCGCGCTGCCGACGCTCGAGCTCGTCGGTGCGCTCGTGACTCCGCTCCCCATCGATGTCGGCCTCGCGCGTTTCGACCTGGCTTTCGAGGCGCAGGTTCGAGAGGATGGCATCGCCGGCGAATTCCTCTACGCAACGGCACTGTTCGAGCGAGTGCGCGATCGAGCAGCTCGGCCACTGCCTTCGAGGCCCTGCTCGAGGACGCCCTCGCGGATCCGTCCCGCCGGATGCTGGTGTTCGAGCTTCCCGCGGAGCCGGCCACGGCTCGGAGCAGAGCCGGATCCGCGGCTTCCGGGGCGCCGGGGACGGCAGTCCGAGCTTCGCGACCTGAGTCTAGCTGATCGAGAAGCCGGCATCGACCGGGATGACTGCGCCGGTGATCTGCGCCGCGCCGTCGGATGCGAGCCACACGATGGCCTCGGCGACATCGGCCGCGGAGACGAGCGATCCCAGCGGATGATGCGGCAACGAGAGGGCCTCGTAGTCCTCGTGGTCCGAGGCCGAGCATTCCGGCGACCCCGTGCAGCATGCCGGAGGCAAGCCGCGGCTCGTCGCGTATCGAGGTCGGAGCGACCGCGTTGACCCGGATCCCGTACGGCGCATAGTCGAGCGCGAGCGCGCGTGTGAGGCCGATCAGCCCGTGCTTGGCCGCCACGTAATTCGCGAAATGCGGAAAGGCGACGAGGCCCGGCGGTTGACGCGACGTTGACGATCGCTCCGCCGCGCGTCTCGATCAGGTCCGGGCAGAACCGCCTTCGCACACCGCCACGGGTCCGGTCAGGTCGACGTCGATCATGATGCTCCAGGCCTGACTCGTCGAGCTCGTGGGCCGCAATCCCGGCAGGGCCGACGATGCCGGCGTTGTTGACGAGAACATCGACCGGGCCGAGGGTCCGCGGCCAGCGCGCAGCGCCTCGTCGATCTCGCCCTGCACTGCGCACGTCGGCCGCGGTCGCGACGACCCGCGCGCCGAGCCGGCGGCAGCGCTCGGCGGTCTGGTCCAGATCCTCCGCCGTCGCGAGCGGATAGGGGAGCCCGTCGACGCTCCGCGCAGAGGTCGATCAGGAGCAGGTCGGCGCCCGCGACCGCGAACGCCTCGGCGGTGGCACGGCCGAGCCCCCGGCCGGCGCCGGTGACGACGACGGCCGCCCCGCGGCTCAGCGATCCCAGCCGAGGTCGCGCCCGACGAGCCATACAGCCGCTCGTTGCGAGGTCGGAAGTACGCCACCAGCTCGCCCGGACCTCCGCCGGCATCGGCTCGTAACGCGGTGCGACATGCAGATGCTCGTGCGAGTCGTACGATGCGCGGGGAGCTCGAGGAACGCGTGGACGGCGTCGAGCGTCTCCTGCGGCGTGCCTCGAGCTCCTCCGTCACATGAAGTGGAGTTGCTCGCGCGGGAAGAGCTCGAGCCAGCGCTCGATCTGCTCCGCATAGTTGCTCCGCATCAGGTAGGACCAGCATCCGATCGGCCAGCTGTTGTAACGAGGATCGCGCGCAGGCGTTCCTGCTCGTGGCGCAGGCGCTCATCCTCCGCCGCGACCGCGTCCGCGAACGTCTCGAACGGCTCCTCCCCTCCCGGCGTGACATCTGGAACTGGGAGTAGGCGCGGTCGACGGGATTGCGGAGCGTGACGATGAGCTTCGCGCAGCGGCAGCACCTTGGCCGACGCGCAGCGGCGCCCATTCGTGCGAGATGTAGGACGGGCTCGCCTCCCCTGTCAGAAACGGCCGGCCCAGCTCGTGCTCGACGGCGTCGCGCCTCGCCCTCGTCGGGAAGTGCGAGCGATACCAGTCACGCCCCGGTAGAAGTCGTAGTCGAAGAAGTGCATCTCCTTCTTGACCGCCGGCACGATGAAGGGATGCTCGGTGAGCCAGCCGTGCAGGGTCGTCGTTCCCGACTTGGCCGTTCCGATGATCAGGAAGTCGGGCAGAAGGCGTCCACGGCCGGGATTGCGCCTGGCGACAGTCCTGCCGTCGTAGTAGCGGCGACGCACGAAGTGGTATGCGGGCCGCGGAAGGCGGTGGCGCAGGTGCCAGTCGATCCGCTTCTTCAGGGGCGCGGCGCTCATGCTGGCGTCGGGGTGGGCCTTTGAACGGTCGAGCTGGTCGAACAGACGGTCTCCGACGAGCTCCACATGAGGCTCCATCATCAGCTGGCGATTGTTCGTGTGCTCGCCCGGGACGGCATGGGCGTCGATGCCGCCAAGGGCGACAGCCTTCCCACCCGAGCGTGGGATCCTCGTACAACCGATCGCCGTAGAGATGAGCATCCGGCCCGGGTAGGGCCGCGGCGTCGTACGCCCGTTCGGCCACACCGTGGAGGCGGAGGAAGTAGCGCCTCGCGGACACTCTCCGGGAGAGGCCGGCGAACGGGCAAGGGCGAACCGGGTGCGGCCCGAGCGGCGCGATCCGCCGGCCGACGTGGTAGAGGAAGGCGCGGCGAAAGCGAAAGGGCTCGCGCCGGGCGCGGGCCACCTTCTGCCGGAACGTCAGAGGCGGCAGGCGCTCAGGCGACTGATACGACGGCTGGTTGCCGAACCAACCCCAGCGCCTGATCCAGCTCGGGCTCGGGCCGTTGAACGACGCGAGCAGGCTGACCTCCTCGCCGTCGGCGACCGCGCGCTGAGCCATCTCGAAGGCGACGATCGCGCCGAAGCAGTAGCCGGCAAAGGCATACGGGCCCGTGCGGCTGCACCTGCCGGATCTCGGACAGGTAGTGCTCCGCCATCTCCTCGACCGTGCAGCAGCGGCGGCGCGCCGCCGTAGAGCCCGCGAGCCTGAAGCCCGTAGAGCGGCTGATCCTCGCCGAGGCGCCGTGCGAGCGGCTGCAGGTGCAGGATCGTGCCCGCGCCGCCATGGACGCAGAAGATCGGCGGACGTCGTGCCGCGGGGCTGAATCGGCACGAGCGACGTCCAGCGCGTTCCCTCGTCGGGAGCCTCGATCAGCTTGCCAGCGCCTCGATCGTCGGTGCGCGGAAGACGGCGCCCAGCGGCAGGGCGGCACCGAGCTCGTGCTCGATCTCTGCAAAGAGCCGCGCTGCGACCAGTGACGTCGTGCCGAGGTCGAAGAAGTTGTCGGTCACGCCGATCGGGGTGATGCCGAGGACGCGCTCCCAAATCTCGGTGACGCGACGCTCGAGGGCAGTGCGCGGGGCGACGACGTCCTCGTCGGTCAACGCGGTCCGCACGCGGAGGCGGCAGCGCCTTGCGATCGATCTTGCCGTTCGGCGTGAGCGGGAAGACTGCAGGCTGACGATCGCGCTCGGAACCATGTAGGAGGGCAAGCTGCTCGGCGAGATGACCGGCGAAGATGTGCGTTCGGACGCCGGCGCACCGGAGGGCACGAGTAGGCGACGAGCTCGCGGCCCGGCCTGCCTCGTCGCGTGCGACGCAGACCGCGCGGGCGACGGCGGCGTTGCGCTGGACAGCAGCGTCTCGATCTCGCCGAGCTCGATCGCTGAAAGCCGCGCACCTTGACCTGGTGGTCGAGCCGGCCGAGGTACTCGACGTTGCCGTCGGCCGGTAGCGGGCGAGGTCGCCGGTCTTGTAGATGCGGCGCCGGCGCCGAAGGGGTTCGGCAGGAAGCGCTCGGCGGTCAGCTCCGGTCGGTTGCGGTAGCCGCGGGCGAGCCCGTCGCCGCCGATGTGCAGCTCGCCGGCCACCCCGAGCGGGAGCGGCCGCAGACCGCGAATCGAGGATGAAGAAGGTCGTGTTGCGCGATCGGGCGGCCGATGGTCAGCGGCTCGCCCCGCCTCACGCGCGCCACTGTCGACCAGATCGTGGTCTCCGTGGGGCCGTACATGTTCCACAGCTCGATGCCACACGCGACGAGCTCCTCGGCGAGCGGCACCGGCAGCGCCTCGCCGCCGCAGAAGGCCCTGCAAGCCTGGGTACGCCCCGCCAGCCGGAGTCGAGCAGCATGCGCCACGTCGTCGGCGTGGCCTGCATCACGGTCGCCGACGACTCGGCCAGGAGCGCCGGCCAAGCGCCGCGGATCGGCCGACGTCCTGCTGAGGCGCGATCACGACGCGCGCGCCCGTGATCAAGCGGCAGGAACAGCTCGAGCCCGGCGATATCGAAGGAGAGCGTGGTGACCGCGACGAGCACGTCGTCCGAGCCCAGCCCCGGCCGTTCCCGCATCGTCCAGAGGAAGTTGACCAGCGCGCGATGCGGGATCTCGACGCCCTTGGGCTTGCCCGTCGAGCCCGACGTGTAGATCACGTAGGCGAGCTGCTCCGGATCGCGCTCGACGGACTCCGGCCGGCTCCACCGCCGCGTTCGATCTCGTCCCAGTCGCGGTCGAGGCAGACGCCGGCGTGCGGAGCCGAGCGGAAGCGCGATCGAGCAGGCCTTCCTGGGTGACGACCACGGCCACCCCGCGTCTTGGAGCATGTACGCCTGCCGGTCGGCAGGGTAGTCCGGGTCGATCGGCACGTAGGCGCCGCCGGCCTGAGGATCCCGAGCAGAGCCACGAGGAGCTCGACAGCTGCGCTCCAGAGCGATCGCCACGAGTACGTCCGGCCCCACACCGAGCCCACGCAGATGTGCGGCAACGAGGACGCCCGCCGCTGCCCGAGCTCGCGAACTAAGACGATCGCCGCCTGCTCTCGACCGCGACAGCGTCCGGCGTGCGCCTGGCCTGCTCGGCGACGAGCAGGTCGACGCACTGCGCGGGAAGCGAAGCGCGGGTCGCATTCCACTCGCCGAGCACGCGCGACCGCTCGGCGGCTCGCCGAGCAGTGGGAGCGCGGCGACGGCTTCGACCCGTCGGCGGAGACCGGCCTCGAGCAGCGTCAGGAGATGGCCGAGGAGTTGTTCGCGGTCTCAGCTCGTACAGATCCGCGTCGTAGTCCAGCAAGAAGGTCGACTCGGCGGCCACTCCTCCCACCACGAGCAGCAGGTCACAGGAGAGCGGGACGTCCGGCGGCTCGCCGAACGAGACGACTGCCTGCGGCGGGATGCCGGGCCGCGCCGCCTCGGCTGCCCCGCCCGACGACTCGACCAGACCTCCGAACGACGTCTCGCCTTCCACGTCGAGCGCGAGCACTCGGGCAGCCTCGGCGCCCTCGACGAGACCGAGCGTCAGCGTCTCCTCGTTGGTGTACCGGTAGAGCAGGGCGGCGAAGGCCGCCACCAGCACCGTGGTCGGCGCACCTCCGTGACGGGCGAGCGCATCGGCCGCAGCCGCTCCGAACGGTCGCTCCGCCTGACCGCGGCGTCCGCTGCGCTCCGCCGGGCGCGGCCGATCGGTGGGCAGGTCGAGCGGGGCTGCGGGCTGGTCGTCCGGCACCTGATCCGGCGGAACGTCGCCGGAACGGCGCTCCTCGCGCCCGAGCGATGCAGATAGCTCCATCGCAACTCATTCTGTATCAGAAAGATGAGACTTCAAAGAGGTCGCCGCACGCGGCACCGGGGCGCGATCCTCCATACTGGAAGCAGGGATGAGCCGGGTGAAGCTCTACTGCCTCGCGCACGCGGGCGCGTCGGCGACCATCTACCTGACGTGGCGCCGCCACCTCGATCCGCGAATCGAACTCGTGCCCGTGGAGCTCTCCGGTCGCGGCAGGCGCATCGCCTCGTCCCTCCACGACGGGTTCGGCGAAGCGCTGGAAGACGCCGCCCACGAGATCGCGGCATCCGGTCCGGAGGACGGGTACGCACTGTTCGGGCACAGTTTCGGCGGCCTGCTCGCATTCGAGACCGCGCACCTGCTCGTCGCCCGGGGGCACCCCGCTCCCCGTCACCTCTTCATCTCGGCCTCCTGCGCCCCGGAGCGGGTCAAGGACCTGGACATCGTCCTGACGGACCGTAATCGCGACCTGCTCAAATCGCTCGCCCACCTGGGCGGGACGCCGAGCGAGATCCTGGCCGACGCGGAGGCGGTCGATCTCTTCGCCCCGATCCTCCGCGCCGACCTGCGCGCCCTCCTCGACTACCGGTACGTGCCGAAGGACCGGCTCCCGTGCGACATCTCGATCCTCCTGGGAGCGGACGACACCGTTGCGAGCGCGGTCGACGCGGCTCTGTGGGCGAAGCTCGCCGCCGGCACAGCCGTGACACGCATCCTCCGCGGCGGCCACTTCGCGACCTTCGAGGCGGTCGAGGCCGTCTCCTCGCACCTGAACGAGACGCTCGTGTGGGGCGTCGGCGCGCCGCTGCCCGCGGCATCGACGCGGTAGCACGCCACGCGTGCGGTTCGTCCTTGCGCTTCCTGGACTCTGACCTAGAGTGCGGTCTGGCCGTTCCGGCGCCAGCCAGCCGCGTAACGACGGGGGGGGAACCGAAGCATGTCAACAGGCAAGACAGGCGTGTCGGCAGCGTGGTCGGGCCGGGTGCGTGCCTGAGAGGTCGCCGACAACACCGGCGCCGACGCGATCGGGACGGGCGCGGTCGACGAAGCCGGAGACGCAGTCGCTCGCGGCCGGCGGACTCGTCAACCTGACGGCGGCCGGCCTCCGCGCCGTTCTGGGCTTCGGCTTCGTCGTGATCATCGCCCGCCACCTTCACGCCTCGGGGTCGGGGCCGTTCTTCGAGGCGACGGCCGTCTTCTCGATCCTCACCATCGTCTGCCCGCTCGGGGCTCGCGTGGCGGTGGTGCGCGCCGTCTCGCACCAGCGCCAGGTCGGCGACGGGGCCCAGGTGAGCGCGGTGATCCTGGTGGCCGTCCTGCCGGGGCTCGTGTTCGCCTGCGCGGTCGCCCTGATCCTCGTGCTGCTCGCCCCGCAACTCGGCGGCTTCCTCGTCCACCACGGCAATCGGATCGCGGCGACCGAGTATCTGCGCGTGTTCGCGCTCGCGCTCCCGTTCGGCACGGCGCTGGAGGTCCTGCTCGGCGCGACGCAGGGCTTCGGCACGATGCGACCCTCCGCCCTGATCGAGCTGATCGTCAAACCCGCCCTGAGGGTGGCGCTGGCGCTGGGAATCCTCCGCTCCAGCGACAGCCGGCTCTCGGTCTCGCTGATCTGGATCGCGCCGGTCCTCGTGTGCCTCGTGCTCGCGCTGGCAGCGCTTCTCTCGCTCGTCCGCGGGGAGCGCCGCGCGGCGACAACCGCCGAGGGGCCGGGCCGGTCGCGGTCGACGGCGAAGCTCGCCCGGGATTTCTGGGGTTTCGCGCTTCCCCAGTCGCTCTCGGGAGCCTTGCAGGTGGCGATTCTCTGGCTCGACGTCCTCCTGATCGGGGCATTGCGAAGCTCGCGCGATGCCGGCGTCTACGCCGCCCTCTCGCGCTACGTCCTGATCGGGACGCTCGCACTCGGTGCGATCGCGACAGCGATCGCACCGCTCCTCACACAGCTGCTCGCCACCGACGAGGCCGACCGCGCGCGGGCGCTGCTGCGGATCGGGACGGTCTGGATCGCGGCGGTGTCGCTCCCCGTCTACTTCGTGATGGCGATCTACGCCCGGGTCCTGATGCAGCTCGTCGACGCGACATTCGTGGCCGGGGGTCGCGCCCTCGGGATCCTTTCGCTCGCGATGATGCTGAACATCGTCACGGGCCCGGCCGGCATCCTCCTGATCATGGGCGGCGAGACAAGGCTCTATCTCTGGAACTCGAGCATCTCCTTCGCGCTCAACGTCGCGCTCAACCTCGTCCTGATCCCGCTCTACGGGATGACCGGCGCGGCGGTGGCCTGGGGAGTGAGCATCGCGGTGTTCAACGCACTGGTCGTGATCCACGGACACATCCGCTGGCGGATCGTGCCGTTCAGCCACGCGCTGCTCGTGATCTGCACGAGCGCGGCCCTCTGCTACGGACTGATCGGGATCATCGCGAGCCTCGCGCTGGGCGTGGACGCGGCAGCGCTGGTCACGACGTGCGCCGTGGGGACGCTCCTCCACGGGCTCGCGCTCTGGCGCGTCCGCCACCACCTGGACGGCCAGCTGCTCTTCTGGGCGGTGCGACGGCGCGGCGCCCCGGCCACCGGAACGGTCTGACGAAAAGGGCCGGCGGGCGCCGGCCGAGCCGCCCGCCACTGGACATCTGCCACAAGTCCTTTACACTTTGCCCTCGGAGTCTGCGGGAGCGCCTTCGGGCGTGTCCGGCAGGGGAGAGGTCGAAACGCTGAAACGAGACGTCTGCTCAGTCCTCGACGTGCGCAGCCCCGGGGAGGCTGTTCGGGCATCGCCGTGGTCCGGCCCGGTGCACCGACGCCGCGTCGCCCTCGGCATCGCCGCGCTCGTCCTCGCGCTCGCGTCGCTCGGCTGGGCGCAACCGGCCGCGGCGGGCAGCGGCCCGACGCTCCGCGGCTGGACCAGCGACGCGACCTACCTGTCGGGTGCGACGTCGGTCGCCGTGTCGGGGACGCACGCCTACACGACCTCCTACTACGCGGGGCGGTTGACGGCTATCGATATCTCCAACCCGGACAGCCCGGTCATCAGCGGGGAGAGCGGTTCGGACAACAACCTCCTCAATGCGTCCACGATCACCATCTCCGGCAGCTACGCCTACGTGGTCAGCAAGAACCGCAACGGAACGGTGAGCAGCGGCAGCAACGACGACGGCACCGGCAACAGCCTCACCATCCTCGACATCGCCACGAATCCGGCCCAGCCCGCGATCGTCGGCTCGATCAGGGACTCGAGCAAGCTCTTCGGCGCCTACGGCATCGCGGTTTCGGGCCATTACGCCTACATCGCCGCGCAGGGCTGTCTGAGCGGACAGCCGTGTCCCGACCCCACCGTCGGCGACTCCTTCGTCGTCGTCGACGTTGGCACGCCGGCGAACCCGGCGATCGTCGCCACGATCCGGAACTCGAGCCTGCCTGCCCCCTGGGCCGGCTCGAACGCGCTCAAGCACGCAACGTCGGTGGCGGTCTCGGGCAACGACGCCTATGTGACCGCGGCCTACTCCGACCGACTGACGACGATCGACATCTCGAACCCCTCCAACCCCACGATCGTCAGTTCGCTGCGCGACCCGAACGCGTTCGCCTTCCCGGTCGACGTGGCGGTGCAGAACGGCTACGCCTACGTCGCCGACCAGGCATCGGCGGTCGGCCGCGTCGCGGTCGTCGACGTCAGCACTCCGTCGAATCCGGCGGTCGTCGGGAGCTTGACCGACACCACGTGGCTGGACGGCGCCTACCGGATTCGCGTCCGGGGCGACTTCGCCTACGTCTCGGCGGCCTACGCGAACGCGGTGACCGCGGTGGATATCTCCGACCCGACGAATCCCCGGTTCGCAGGCGGCACTGCGAGCAGCGCGGTCCTGACCCGGACGACGGGCCTCGATCTCGACTCGGCGGGACGCTACGTCGTGGCCTCGTCGCCCCACACCTCGTCGCAGAACACCCCGCTCTACCCGCCGTATCCGCTCCAGCAAGGCGGAGGCACCGCGACCGGCACGGCGTCGCTGATCGACCTTGCACCGGCTTCGCTGACCGTGGCGATCGCAGCTTCCTCGAAGCCGCCCGACCCCACGACGCAGACGACCGCCAACTTCAGCTTTTCCGCGAGCAACACGGTCGCGAGCTACCGCTGTTCGCTCGACGGGGCGCCGTTCACACCCTGCACAGGCTCGGGCAGCCAGTCCTACATCTCCCTCGCAGTCGGGCCGCACACGTTCACTGTCGAGGCGACGGACAGCACCGGGAACACCGCCACGGACGGCTACGGCTGGACGGTCAGCACGGGCGGCGGTGGGCCGGGTGTTTCGACGCCGGTGCTCGATGACTTCAACCGTGCCAACGGCTCCGCCGGCCCGAACTGGTCGACGCTGATGAGCTTCTTCGCCGGGCTCGCGATCACCAACAACCAGGCCGTCTCCGCCGCCAACAAATACACCTGGGACGCCTGGGCGACCAGCTACGGGCCCGACAGCGAGGCCTACGCCACCATCGCCGCCACCGCCGGCACCGACACGATCCGGATCGGCGCCCGCGTCAGCGGCGTCGGCAGCAACAACTACTCCGGCTACTTCGTCTCGATCAGCCCCAACGGCGACTGGTCGATCATCCGCGTCGACAACGGCAACGCACCCGTCACCCTCGCCACCGGCGTCAACCAGCCCCTCAGCCCCGGCGACAAGATCGCCATCCAGATCGCCGGCGCCCAGATCACCGCCCTCCACTGGACAACCGCCAACGGCTGGGCCCAAGTCCTCACCGACGACACAAGCAGCGACACAACCCGCTACACCAACCCCGGCAACCTCGCAATCGAATTCAAAACCAGCACCATCGACAACTTCGGCGGCGGCACCCTCGGCGGCGCCACCTCAGGCGCCCCGGTCAACACCCAGCTGCCCTCGATCAGCGGCACCACCACCGTCGGCCAGCAACTGACCGCCACCAGCGGCACCTGGACCGGCACCCCCACACCCACCTACAGCTACGCCTGGAAACGCTGCGACACACACGGCGCCAACTGCACCCCGATCAGCGGCGCGATCGGAAACGCCTACACCCTCACCACCACCGACGCCGGCAACACCATCACCGTCGCGGTCACCGCCACCAACACCGCCGGCACCGCCACCGCCACCGCCACCCCCACCACCGTCATCCAGCAAACCGGCTCCGCGCCGGTCAACACCCAGCTGCCCTCGATCAGCGGCACCACCACCGTCGGCCAGCAACTGACCGCCACCAGCGGCACCTGGACCGGCACCCCCACACCCACCTACAGCTACGCCTGGAAACGCTGCGACACAAACGGCGCCAACTGCACCCCGATCAGCGGCGCGATCGGAAACGCCTACACCCTCACCACCACCGACGCCGGCAACACCATCACCGTCGCGGTCACCGCCACCAACACCGCCGGCACCGCCACCGCCACCGCCACCCCCACCACCGTCATCCAGCAAACCGGGGGTGGGCCGGGTGTTTCGACGCCGGTGCTCGATGACTTCAACCGTGCCAACGGCTCCGCCGGCCCGAACTGGTCGACGCTGATGAGCTTCTTCGCCGGGCTCGCGATCACCAACAACCAGGCCGTCTCCGCCGCCAACAAATACACCTGGGACGCCTGGGCGACCAGCTACGGGCCCGACAGCGAGGCCTACGCCACCATCGCCGCCACCGCCGGCACCGACACGATCCGGATCGGCGCCCGCGTCAGCGGCGTCGGCAGCAACAACTACTCCGGCTACTTCGTCTCGATCAGCCCCAACGGCGACTGGTCGATCATCCGCGTCGACAACGGCAACGCACCCGTCACCCTCGCCACCGGCGTCAACCAGCCCCTCAGCCCCGGCGACAAGATCGCCATCCAGATCGCCGGCGCCCAGATCACCGCCCTCCACTGGACAACCGCCAACGGCTGGGCCCAAGTCCTCACCGACGACACAAGCAGCGACACAACCCGCTACACCAACCCCGGCAACCTCGCAATCGAATTCAAAACCAGCACCATCGACAACTTCGGCGGCGGCACCCTCGGCGGCGCCACCTCAGGCGCCCCGGTCAACACCCAGCTGCCCTCGATCAGCGGCACCACCACCGTCGGCCAGCAACTGACCGCCACCAGCGGCACCTGGACCGGCACCCCCACACCCACCTACAGCTACGCCTGGAAACGCTGCGACACACACGGCGCCAACTGCACCCCGATCAGCGGCGCGATCGGAAACGCCTACACCCTCACCACCACCGACGCCGGCAACACCATCACCGTCGCGGTCACCGCCACCAACACCGCCGGCACCGCCACCGCCACCGCCACCCCCACCACCGTCATCCAGCAAACCGGCTCCGCGCCGGTCAACACCCAGCTGCCCTCGATCAGCGGCACCACCACCGTCGGCCAGCAACTGACCGCCACCAGCGGCACCTGGACCGGCACCCCCACACCCACCTACAGCTACGCCTGGAAACGCTGCGACACAAACGGCGCCAACTGCACCCCGATCAGCGGCGCGATCGGAAACGCCTACACCCTCACCACCACCGACGCCGGCAACACCATCACCGTCGCGGTCACCGCCACCAACACCGCCGGCACCGCCACCGCCACCGCCACCCCCACCACCGTCATCCAGCAAACCGGGGGTGGGCCGGGTGTTTCGACGCCGGTGCTCGATGACTTCAACCGTGCCAACGGCTCCGCCGGCCCGAACTGGTCGACGCTGATGAGCTTCTTCGCCGGGCTCGCGATCACCAACAACCAGGCCGTCTCCGCCGCCAACAAATACACCTGGGACGCCTGGGCGACCAGCTACGGGCCCGACAGCGAGGCCTACGCCACCATCGCCGCCACCGCCGGCACCGACACGATCCGGATCGGCGCCCGCGTCAGCGGCGTCGGCAGCAACAACTACTCCGGCTACTTCGTCTCGATCAGCCCCAACGGCGACTGGTCGATCATCCGCGTCGACAACGGCAACGCACCCGTCACCCTCGCCACCGGCGTCAACCAGCCCCTCAGCCCCGGCGACAAGATCGCCATCCAGATCGCCGGCGCCCAGATCACCGCCCTCCACTGGACAACCGCCAACGGCTGGGCCCAAGTCCTCACCGACGACACAAGCAGCGACACAACCCGCTACACCAACCCCGGCAACCTCGCAATCGAATTCAAAACCAGCACCATCGACAACTTCGGCGGCGGCACCCTCCCGTAGGCCGGCGGCGCGGCAACCGGTTCAAGGAATTCTGGACGGCGGCCGAAGAAACGAGGAGTGAACGCCACCGTGCTCTCGCCAGAGCTCGTGCTCGTCGATCCTGCGCTTCAGGCCGAGGCACTGCGGGCGCTCCCCCCGGTCGAGCCGTTTGACTTCCTGCGGTTTCGCGAACGGGCCTTGCGCCCGGTGGGCGACCCTGGGGCGACCCCCTCTGCTCCGCACGCGCCCGCTGCCGCCCGCCGCCCGCCCCTACTCGTCGCGGCGTTGACCTACCTCATCGCCTCGGCCGCGACGTTCGTCCCGGTGGGCGCGCTCCTCTTCGTCGCCGTCGCACTCGTGGTCGCGGCACTCAACCTCATCGGCTAGATCTGCTCGAGCTCCGCGAGAACGCGGTCACGCAGCTCCTCGCGGCACACGAGCAGATCGGGAAGCCACGTCTGCGAGATGTCGTACTCGAGCGGAGCCCCGTCGATCCGCGACGCGTGCAGGCCGGCGGCACGCGCAACGGCGACGGGCGCGGCGGAATCCCAGACGTACTGGCCGCCGGAGTGCACGTAGATGTCGACCTCGCCGGTCAGCACGGCCGTGATCTTCACGCCCGCCGACCCGAGCGGAACGAGCTCACCTCCAAGCCGCTCGGCCAGCTCAGAGGCCTCCCGGGCGGGCCGGGTACGGGAGACCGCGAGGCGAGGTGGCCGTTCGACCGCCGGCGGCAGCGCGGGCACGCGATCGGTCGCAAGGGTCTCGACGCTCCGGGCGGGCAGGGCGACAGCGCCAGCCGACAGACGCCGCCCCGCGACGAAGGCGACGTGCACGGCCCAGTCCGATCGGCCCGGCTCGCCGAACTCGCGCGTCCCGTCGAGCGGATCGACGATCCAGGCGCGCCCGGAGGGCGCCGCCTGGACCCGCTCCGAGGACTCCTCCGAGAGCACCGCGTCAGCCGGAAACGCACTCGCCAGCAGCGACAGGATCAGCTCATGTGCGCGTCGGTCGCCCTCGGCCCGGACGGCGTCGGGATCGAGTCCGGCGGCGAGACCGTGCCGGACCTCGAGCAGCAGCTCTCCCGCGGCGTCGGCGATCTCGCGCGCGACAGCACTCTCGTCCCCCGCACCGGCCGAGCGGCTCACGGGGTTGGAAGGAGGGCGATCACGGCCTCGGCCGCCTCCTCCGGTGCGAGGGCGGAGGTGTCGACGTGGAGGTCCGGGGTCAGCGGTACCTCGTAGGGTGCGTCGATACCGGTGAAGTTCCGCAGCTCGCCCCGGCGCGCCTTGCGGTAGAGCCCCTTCGGGTCGCGCGCCTCGAGCACGTGGAGTGGAGCGTCGACGAAGATCTCGAAGAACTCGCCCTCGCCGAAGAGCGACCTCGCCATACGTCGTTCGCTCGCAAACGGAGAGATGAACGCGACGATCACGATCAGCCCGGCGTCGACCATCAGCTTCGCCACCTCCGCAGCCCGGCGGATATTCTCGGCGCGGTCGCTTGCCGTGAAGCCGAGGTCCTTGTTGAGGCCGTGCCGCAGGTTGTCCCCGTCCAGTAGGTAGGTATGACGGCCGTTGGCGTGCAGCCTGCGTTCGACGAGGTTCGCGATCGTGGACTTACCGGCCCCCGAGAGCCCCGTCAGCCACAGGACGCACGGGTCCTGGTGCTTCGCGGCTGCGCGCGTGCGCCTGTCGACGTCCGTCGCCTGCCAGTGGACGTTGTGCGAGCGGCGAAGCGCGAACTGGAGGAGGCCGGCCCCGACCGTGTCGAGAGTCATCCTGTCGATCAGCACGAATCCGCCGGTGTCTCTGTTCTCCACGTACGGGTCGAAGGCGACCGGCTCTGAGAGCTCGAGTGCGCACACGCCGATCTCGTTCAACTCGAGCTGCGTTGCGGCCAGATGGTCGAACGTGTCGACGTTCAGCTTGTACTTGAGCGGCGCGATCGTCGCGCCGACCGTCTTCGTGCCGATGCGCATCAGGTAGTTGCGCCCGCGCAGCATGGGCTCGTCGCTCATCCAGAAGACCATGGCCTCGAACTGGTCGGCGACCTCGGGCGGCGCGGCCGCCGCCGCGAGCACGTCGCCGCGACTGACGTCGATCTCGCTCGCCAGCGTCAGCGTGACGGCCTGGCCCGCAACCGCGACGTCGAGCTTACCGTCGTACGTCACGATCGACTCGACAATCGATTCGCGCCCGGACGGATACGCCCGCACGGCGTCACCGGGCCGCACCTCGCCGCCGACGATCGTGCCGGCGAAGCCGCGGAAGCCTGGATGCGGCCGGTTCACCCATTGCACCGGTAGGCGAAACGGCCGGGCGCGCATGCGCTCGTGGTCGATCTCGACGGTCTCCAGATATTCGATCAGCGTCGGCCCCTCGTACCACGGCATCGCCTCCCCTCGCGAGACGACGTTGTCGCCTCGCAGCCCGGAGACCGGGATGCACGTGATCTGCTCGAGCCCGAGCTCGCCCGCGACCGCGCGGTAGCTGCGCTCGAGCCGGCGGAACGTCTCCTCGTCGTAGTCGACCAGATCCATCTTGGTCACCGCGAGCACGGCGTGCCGGATTCCGAGAGCGGCAGAGAGAAACGAGTGGCGCCGTGTCTGCCGGAGAACGCCCCTCGTCGGGTCGACCAGGATCACGGCGCAGTCCGCCGTCGAGGCCCCCGTCACCATGTTGCGGGTGTACTGCTCGTGGCCCGGCGTGTCGGCGACGATGAAGCTGCGGCGCGCAGTCGAGAAGTAGCGGTAGGCGACGTCGATCGTGATCGCCTGCTCGCGCTCCGCGACGAGGCCGTCCAGCAGCAACGCGAAGTCGAGCTCATCCCCTTGCGTGCCGATTCGCTTGGAATCCGCCTCCAGCGCGAGCACCTGATCTTCGAAGAGCGCCTGCGACTCGTAGAGCAGTCGCCCGATCAGGGTGCTCTTGCCGTCGTCCACGCTACCGCAGGCGATGAACCGGAGCAGGCTCCGCCGCTCACGGACGCCGAGCTGTGCCGCCGCAGTGTCGCCGGCGTTCTCGAGGCTCGTCAGAAGTACCCCTCCTGCTTCTTCTTCTCCATCGATCCGTCGCTGTCACGGTCGATCAAGCGGCCCTGCCGCTCCGACGCCGAGGCGGCAACCATCTCCGTGAGCAGTGCCGGCAGCGTCTCGGCCTCACTCTCGATCGCACCGGAGAGGGGGTAGCACCCGAGTGTCCGGAACCGCACCTTCTTGAGCATTGGCTCCTCGGCAGCATCGAGGGGCATCCGCTCGTCGTCGACCATGATCAGCTGGCCGCTGCGCTCGACCACGGGCCGCTCCCGGGCCAGGTAGAGCGAGACGAACGGGATCTGCTCGCGGTAGATGTAGTGCCAGACGTCGAGCTCCGTCCAGTTCGAGAGGGGAAACGCGCGGAACGACTCGCCCGGTCTCAGCCGGGCGTTGTAGAGCCGCCAGAGCTCCGGCCGCTGATTCTTGGGATCCCAGCGATGAGCGGTCCGAATCGAGAAAACCCGCTCCTTGGCCCGCGAGCGCTCCTCGTCGCGGCGCGCTCCGCCGATCGCGGCGTCGAAGCCGTGACGATCGAGTGCCTGCCTGAGCGCCTCGGTCTTCATCACGTCCGTGTGGAGAGCCGATCCGTGCGTGAACGGGTTGATGCCCCGCTTGACGCCGTCCTCGTTGACGTGGACGATCAGCTCGACGTCCGGTTCCGCCGCGACACGGTCGCGGAACTCGTACATATCCCGGAACTTCCACGTCGTGTCGACGTGTAGAAGCGGGAAGGGCAGCGTGCCCGGGTAGAACGCCTTCCGGGCGAGATGGAGGATCGCGGAGCTGTCCTTGCCCATCGAATACAGCATCACGGGCCGCTCTGCTTGGGCGACAACCTCGCGCAGGACCTCGATCGCCTCCGCTTCGAGGCGGTCCAGATACGAGAGGGCAGCATCCGACGCTCCCACGGTCTGGTGCTTAGTCGTCTCCACGGCCCCAGGATCATCTTGATCGCAAATCGAGCTTTGCTCAACCCCCCGTCCGCGCCAGCGTCGGCTCAGGCCGGCCCACCGGCGGACGCGGAGGCGTAGATTCTCGGCGCAGTGATCCTCCAGAACGGGCTCATCCGGACGCTCGACCCGTCGGTGCCGACGCAGCGGGCGCTCGCGATCGCCGGTGGGACGATAGCCGGCGGCGTGGGCGTGCACGAGACGGCGCTCGCCTCGCCGGAGGTGGTCGACCTGGGCGGCCGCGTGGTGCTGCCCGGCTTCTCCGACTCGCACGTGCACTTCCCCACCTGGGCGCTCGCCCAGCACGAGGTGAACCTCGACGGCTGCGGCTCGCTCGAGGAGGCGCTCGCGCGGATCCGCGGCGCCGAGCCGGGGCCCGGCGGCTTCCTGCGCGGCTACGGCTGGCGGAGCGGCGACTGGCAGCCCGTGCGCGAGCCGACGCGGCACGACCTCGACCCGCTCACCGGCTCCACACCGGCGGCGCTGATCGCGAAGGACTACCACTCGCTGTGGCTGAACACCGCCGCGCTCGCGCTCGCGGGCGGCGACCTGGAGGTGGCGGGCGGGGTCGTCGAGCGCGACGAGGCGGGCGAGCCGACGGGCGTCCTGCGCGAGGAGGCGGCCTGGCGCTTCAAGGAGCGGCACATCGTCGTCTCCGACGAGGACTACCTGCAGGCGATGCGCACGGGCGTGCGGCTCGCGAACGAGCGGGGTGTCACGTCGGTACACGACAAGGACGGCTGGCTGGGGGCGCTGCGCCTCTGGCGGCGGCTCGAGGAGCGCGGACAGCTCCCGCTGCGGGTGTGGCAGTCGATCCCCGCCGACATCGTCGAGCAGGCGGCCGCAGTGGGGCTCCGCTCCGGGTTCGGCAGCGGACTGCTGCGGCTCGGCTACCTGAAGGTGTTCATGGACGGGACGCTGGGCTCGCAGACCGCCTGGATGCTCGACGGCTCCGGCGTGCAGATCACGAGCGGCGAGGAGCTCGTCGAGATCGTCCGCCGCGGAGCCGCCGCCGGCTTCCCGGTGGCGGTGCACGCGATCGGCGACCGCGCGAACCGCGAGGCGCTCGACGCCTTCGAGGCGACGAGGGGCGACTGGCAACCGCTCGGCCTGCGCCAGCGGATCGAGCACGCGCAGCTGCTCGCGCCGGAAGACCTCCCGCGCTTCGCGGCGCTCGGCGTCGCCTGCTCGGTGCAGTTCTCGCACGCGCCGTCCGACCGCGACCTCGCCGAGCGCTTCTGGGGCGACAAGGTCGACGGCGCCTACGCGTTCCGATCGTTGCTCGACTCGGGCGCCGTGCTCGCGAACGGCTCCGACGCGCCGATCGAGGAGCTCGACCCGCTCGCCGGCATCCGCGCCGGCGTGCGCCGCACGATCGACGAGCGCCCCGCCTGGCACGGCGAGCAGGCGGTGACGGTGGAGCAGGCGTTCCACGCGACCTGCGTCGCGCCCGCCTGGCTCGCGGGCGACGAGCGCCGCCGCGGCCGGCTCGTGCCCGGGCACGACGCCGACCTCGTCGTGCTCGACCGCGACCCGTGGGACGACCTCGACGCGCAGGTGGTGGCGACGATGGTGGCCGGCCGCTGGGTGCACAACCCGCCACCGTGGGACTGAGCCACCGAATTTGCGTGCGTTTTACGCACGGACAACGCTGCGCTGCCGAAGCGGGACGAATGTGAGCATCGTCCCCCCGAAAACTGAATCACGGAAGGAACGAGAACCACGATGAGAAAGCTGCTCACGATCCTCGCCATCGCCACGCTGGCCGCGGCGGCCGTGGCGGCGACCGCGGGTGCGGCCCGCGGCGGCCACGGCAAGCTCTACCTGTTCCGCGGCGAGCTCCTCGGCGCGACGACGACCTCGGTGCAGGTGCAGGTCGAGGGCGGCAACCACGCCGCGCTTCACGCGCTGCTCGGGCAGAGCCAGAACCAGACCTTCGCGCTCGACTCCTCGAGCGAGGTGCTCGTCTGGTCGAAGGGCATCCCGAAGGTGTCCACCACCGCCGACCTGAAGCAGGGCGACTGGGTGCAGGTGTCGGTGCGCGTCAAGGGCAAGCGCGTCGCTCGGCGACATCGAGGCCACCCCGGCCGCGCTCGTCGGCGACCACGGCGCCCAGGTGAATCCGCCCTCGCGGCCGCTCTTCCTCTACGTCGGCACCGTCGACGGGCCGCAGGCGAACGGCCAGATCGCGCTGCACGTGAAGGCCGGCAACCGGCACGCGCTGCGCACGCTCGTCGGGCAGAGCTCCGACCAGACGTTCAGCTACGACGACGGCACGATCTTCCTGCTCTGGCAGGGCAAGGTGCCGACCGTGATCGACCCGTCGCAGCTGAAGGCGGGCGACCGGATCACCGTCCGCATCCGGGCGAAGATCCGCTCGACGCTCGCGCAGATCGAGGCGACCCCGGCGGTGCACGTGGGCGACCACGAGCCCGGCGTCTCGGCGGTCGCGAAGACCGGCTAACGGCGGCGGAAGAACCGGCGCTGCCGCCGCGGCCTGGCACCTGCCGGCCGCGGCGGCAGCCCGTCTCCCGCGACGATCGAGCCCGGCACCTCCTCGGTGAGCCAGCGCGCGAGCCGCTCGTCGCCGACGGCGGCGGCCGCCTGCGTCATCCCCACCGCCCGCACCGTCGCCTCGTGCGCGTCGCTCGCGATCAGGTGCACCAGGTCGCGCTCGAGCAGCGCGCGGGCGGCGTTCCGGCTGCGCGGGCCCAGGCGGCCGTCGACGGCGGCGGCCGTCAGCTGCACCAGCGCGCCCGCGCGGACGAGCGCCTCGACGAGCTCCGGCTGGGCCTGCACGTCGGCGCTCCGCTCCGGGTGCGCGACGACGGGCGTGATCCCCGCCGCGGCCAGCTTGAACAGTCGGTCGGCGAAGTCGAGCGGCCAGCCGAGGTAGGGCGTCTCGACGAGCAGGTAGCGCGGGTTGCCGGCGAGCGCGAACCGCTCGAGCTCCGCGCGCGGGCGGCTGAGCTCGGCCAGGTCGAGCTCGCCGCCCGGCACGAGCCGCAGCATGTCGCCGACCGCCTCCTGCACGGCCGCGAGCCGTTCCTCCATCAGCTCCGGCGTCGTCGGGTAGTCGTGGCGCACGTGCGGGGTCGCCGCGAGCACGGTGATCCCGTCGGCGGCCGCCGCCTTGCAGATCGCGATCGAGCCGCGCAGGTCGTCGGGGCCGTCGTCGACCCCGAAGAGCACGTGCGAGTGGAGGTCGATCAAAGCGCGGCGAAGGCGAGGAAGAGCTCGCGCGCGGCGCGTGTCCCGAGCGGAACGTAGTCGGCGACGAGCCGCTCGTTCGGCGAGTGGATCTGCGAGTCGGGCAGACCGAAGCCCGTGATCACCGTCGGGATCCCCTTGCCGACGAGCGCCGGCACGATCGGGATCGAGCCGCCGGAGCGGATCAGCGCCGGCCGGGTGCCGAGCGCGCGCTCGAACGCGTCGAGGCCGAGCCGGATCACGGGCGAGTCGGGCGAGACGATCCCCGGCGGCGCCGACGACCAGAGCTCGATCTCGAGCTCGGCCCCCGCGGGCGCCGCGTCGCGCAGCAGCCGCTCGACGACGGGCGCGATCTGCTCGACCTGCTGCCCGGGAGCGAGGCGGATCGAGAGGTTCGCGACCGCCTCGACCGGCAGCACCGTCTTCTGCAGGTGCGGCGAGCCGGTGGCGATGCCGTTCACGTCGAGCGACGGCTCGGCGAACGTGCGCAGGTAGAAGTCCTCGGCCGCTTTCGCGTCTTTCGCGCGGGCGCCCTGGTCGGCCAGCTCGCCGGCGCCGGGCGGCAGCTGCGCCCAGCCGGCGAGCTCCTCGTCGGTGGGCGGGACGATGCCGGCGCGCAGCTCGTCGGCGAGCGTCCCGTCGTGGGCGACAAGCGCGTCGAGCGTCTTGATCAGCGCGTGCGCGGCGTTCAGGGCGGCGCCGCCGTACATGCCCGAGTGCAGGTCGCGCTCGCCGGTGCGCAGCGTCACGTGGAAGTAGGCCATGCCGCGCGTCGCGACGTTGAAGGCGGGGACGTCGCGCCGGATCATGCCGCTGTCGTAGACGATCGCCGCGTCGGCGCCGCGCTCGTCGGCCTCCAGGAACTCGACGATCGAGTGGCCGCCGGTCTCCTCCTCGCCGTCGCAGCAGAAGCGGACGTTGACGGGCAGCTCGCCCGCCTGCGCCAGCTCGCGGGCGGCGGCGAGCAGCATGTAGAGGTGGCCCTTGTCGTCGACGGTGCCGCGGCCGTAGAGGTAGCCGTCGCGGATCTCCGGCTCGAACGGCGCCGAGTCCCAGAGCTCGAGCGGGTCGGGCGGCTGCACGTCGAAGTGGGCGTAGCAGAGCACGGTCGGGGCACTGTCCGCATCGTGCGAGGCGCGCAGCTCGCCGATCGCGAGCGGCTGGCCGTGCCAGTCGACGAGCTCGCACTCGCCGCCGGCTGCGCGAATCAGCTCGCAGACCCACTCGCCGGCGCGGCGGACGTCGGCCGCGTGGGCCGGGTCGGCGCTGATCGAGGGGATCCGCAGGAACTCCGCCAGCTCGTCGAACCACTCCACGGCTGCTGAGCGTACCGGGCTGCGCTTCACCGGGGCGCCGGTCGAGTGCCGGCGCAGCTACTGGTCGTCGCCCGAACGCCGAAGGGACGCATCGGGAGGAGCAGCGAAGCGCTGCCGCGCCGACTGTTTGCTGATCCCCAGCGAGCCGCCGATCTCGGCCCAGCTCCGACCGGCGCTTCGAGCCTCCCGGACGAGGTGCCGCTGGAGCTTGTCGAGCGCCGCGGCAACGCGACGAGACTCGGCGAGCCCCTCGAGCGGCGCCCGCTCCCAGTCGCCGACGAGACGCAGCTTCGTCGCCTCCCCGCTGCCAACGATCCGCAGTTCCGGCCACCGACGCATCGCACTCCTCCGTCAGGAAATCCTGACGGAGGAGCATAGAGGCTTCATTCCGGCTCGACTTCTCAGCCCATGAAGTCGTGGAGCTGGTAGACCCGCGTCTGAGGAGCACGGGCACCCTGTTCCATCATCGGACCGACGACCGGCATCAGGCGGTCGTTGAAGAACGCGTTCCAGGCCTCCTCCGACTCCCACACGTCGAAGAGGCGGAAGACGCCGGCTTCCTCGTCGAACCCGGCCGCGTGGACGAGCCCACCTGCGGGCGGATCGGCGCGGATGCCGAGCGCTTCCTGGACGCGGTCGTAGTTGGTGGTCGTCCGGTCGTCGCCTTCGAGCGGGAACTCCTGGATCACTGCGACTGCCATGCTCGGCCTCCTCGTGGTGGATGCCACAAGCCTACGTGCCGCTCTGCACGACGGCACGTGCGCAGCGCCACCCGCGCGGCGGTTCGAACTGGTGTCAGACACCTTTAAGTGTCTGACACCGGTTCGTAGTGAGGCGCGGCCGCTTCGACAGCCGCGCGGCCGCGCGCCGCCGCGAAAGAAAGTGGCAGAGAAGTTCCAGAGGCGTTGCAGACAGGTCGACGGGTTTCCCGGCAGGCTCGTGGGATGGGACGCGAGCCACGGGATTTCCACCCGGACGGGGCCTACCACCTGACGAGCCACGGGGTCGACGACCGGCCGATCTTCCGCGACGACGTCGACTTCCAGACATTCGCGCTGCGGCTCCTGCGCGTCGCGCTCCGCGAGGGCTGGAAGCTGGTACGCCGTCTGCCTCATGGGGACGCACTACCACATCGTCCTCCGCCCCACGCTCGGCCAGGTCGGCGACGGGATGCGGGTCGTGAACGGCGCCCACTCGCGAGCGTTCAACGGGCGGCACGGCCGGCGTGGCGCGCTCTTCGAGCGGCGCTACACGGCCACCGAGATCCGCAGCGAGGAGCACCTCGTCTCCACCGTGCAGTACGTCGAGCTGAACGCCGTCGCCGCAAGCATCGTCGACGACCCCCGGGACTGGCCGTGGTCAACCCACGAGGGCTGCGCCCTGCGCACGCTCTTCGAGCCGTGCCTCCTCGACCTGACCCGGCTGGCCGCGCGCGGCGGACGCGAGCGCCCGCGTTACGCGACGTCGCGGAGCTTCTGCGAATCCGCCAGGGCGCGGAGCTTCTTCAGGCCCTGGTTCTCGATCTGCCGGATCCGCTCGCGCGTCACCTGGAACGCACGCCCGACCTCGTCGAGCGTGCACGGATGCTCGCCGTTCAGGCCGTAGCGGAGCTCGAGCACCCGGCGCTCGCGATAGCTCAGCGCCCCGAGGCACTTCGCGAGCGCGGCGGCGCGGAACGCGGTGTCGGCCGCCTCGTCGGGGAGCGGCGTCGAGTCGTCCTCGATGAACTGCCCGAACTCCGACTCGTCCTCGTCGCCGACCGGCTTCTCCAGCGAGACCGGCGTCTGCGAGGTGCGGCGGATCGACTCGACCTCCTCGAGCGTCATGTCGAGGTCGACGGCGATCTCCTCGTTCGTCGGCTCGCGCCCGCGCTCCGCGCGCAGCTTGCGCTCGGTACGGACGATCTTGTTCAGCTTCTCGACGACGTGCACCGGCATCCGGATCGTGCGCGCCTTGTCGGCGAGCGCGCGGGCGACCGCCTGGCGGATCCACCAGGTCGCGTACGTGGAGAACTTGTAGCCCTTGCGCCAGTCGAACTTCTCCGCGGCGCGGACGAGGCCGATCGTGCCCTCCTGGATCAGGTCGAGGAACGGCAGACCCTGGTTGCGGTAGCGCTTCGCGATCGAGACGACCAGGCGCAGGTTGGCCTCCACCATCTCCTGCTTCGCGCGGTGGTCGCCCTTCTCGATGCGCTTCGCGAGCTCCACCTCCTGGGCGGCGGTGAGCAGCTCGACCCGACCGATGTCCTTCAGGAAGAGCTGGAGCGAGTCGGCGGAGAACTCCGTGTCGACCGGCTCCTCGACCTCCTCGGCAGCGGCGTAGAAGTCGGCGGCGGCGTCGGCCTCGGCGTCGAGCGGCGTCAGCTCCTCGTCGTCCTCGGCGATCACGGCGGCTTCGGGCTCCTCGACGTCGGTCACTGCTGCATCGACGACGCCCCCTGAAACGATCTCGTCCTTGCTCACTGGCCCCCCTCTATGCCCGAGCTTGCCTTGACCGGATGCGGCACTGTCGCAGGAGATGCGGACGGACGCCATAGGCCGGGCGGCTCATTTGAAGGAACTGTTAGTCCCACCTGTCACGAGTCCCTGGAGGAATTCTGCCGCAAGCCGGCCGAAATGCGAAGACGGATCGAGAGCTTTCGCGATTCGGAACTCCTTTGCGGCGAGCTGACGCTGGCCCGTCCAGGCGAGCAGGAGCCCCAGGTGGTAGCGCACCGTCTGGCTCTTCGGGAAGCGCTTGACGAGCGGCCCGAGGTGCGAGAACGACGCGGACAGGTTGTCCTCGTCGAAGCGTCCGACCGCGGCCGCGACCTGCGCCTCGGCGTCGTCGGCGTGCAGCTTCGCGGCCTTCGCGTAGAGCTTCTCGGCCGAGTGCTGATGGCCCTGGCGCTGCAGGAGCTGTCCCTGCACGAGCAGCGGGTCGTGGCCGGTCAGCTCGAGGATCGGATAGCCCTGGTCGAAGAACTGCGGGTGCAGGATGTTGTCGGCCTTCACCTCGTAGAACGTGTCGCGCCCGTGCGTCTTCGCGGCCCGGTAGGCCTGCGCGGCCTCGTTCAGGTAGCCGGCGCAGAAGAGGGCGCTGCCGTAATTGAACTGCACGACCGGATCGTTGGGCGCGGCGTGCGCCAGGTTCTCGAGCGTGCGCACCGCCTGGGCTCGTGACTGCCGCAGCGCCGCCCTCACGGCCACCGTGTGCGGCGACGACACCCCCGGCACGACGAGCGCCGCGGGCCGCTTCGAGCAGCGTGCCGTCACCGGGGACGGGCTCTGGCGAGTCGCGAGCACGACGCCAGTCACGACCCCGGCCGCGGCCACCGCGACCAGCACGACGGCGAAGCGGACGCGGACGGACGGCGACATCGACGGCCAAGCTAGCGCGAATCCGGAAATACGGGCCGGCGCGCTACCGTTTGAACCCGTAATGACCAGCTATAGAGACCTCCTCGCACGCACGAGGACCGAGATCGACGAGATCGATGCGCACGGCGCCCGCGAGCTCTCCGGAGCCGTCTGGGTCGACGTCCGCGAGCAGGACGAGTGGCAGGAGGGGCATCTGCCGGGCGCGATCCACGTTCCCCGCGGCCACCTCGAGTCGCGCATCGAAGGCGCCGTCCCCGACCGCTCGACGCCCGTCGTCCTCTACTGCGCCGCCGGAAACCGCTCCGTCTTCGCCGCCAAGGCGCTGGGCGAACTCGGCTACGACACCGTCTACTCGCTCGCCGGCGGCTTCACCGACTGGAAGCGCAACGGCCTAGAGATCACGCTGCCGCGGACGCTCTCGCCGGAGAAGCGCACCCGTTACTCGCGCCACCTGCTGATCCCGGAGATCGGCGAGGAGGGGCAGCTGAAGCTGCTCGACTCGCGGATCCTGCTGATCGGCGCGGGCGGGCTCGGCTCTCCCGCCTCGCTCTACCTCGCGGCCGCCGGGATCGGCCGGCTCGGGATCGTCGACGCCGACATCGTCGACGAGACGAACCTGCAGCGCCAGATCGCGCACTCCCTCGACACCCTCGGCCAGCCGAAGGTCGACTCGGCGAAGCGCTCGATCGAGGCGCTCAACCCGGACGTCGACGTGGTCACCTACCGCGAGCGGCTCACCTCGGAGAACATCGACCGGATCCTCGACGACGGCTGGGACCTGATCGTCGACGGCGCCGACAACTTCCCCACCCGCTACCTCGTCAACGATGCGTCGGTGTGGCGCGGGATCCCCGTCGTGCACGGGTCGATCTACCGCTTCGAGGGGCAGGTGACGGTGTTCAAGCCGAAGGACGGGCCCTGCTACCGCTGCCTCTTCCCGGAGCCGCCGCCGCCCGAGCTGGCGCCGTCGTGCGCCGAGGGTGGCGTGCTGGGCGTGCTGCCGGGCATCGTCGGCTCGCTGCAGACGAACGAGGCGATCAAGCTGGCCGCCGGGATCGGCGACCCGCTCGTCGGCCGGCTGCTGCTCTTCGACGCGCTCGCGACGGAGTTCAACGAGGTACGGATCGAGCGCCGGGCCGACTGCCCCGTGTGCGGCGAGCACCCGACGATCACCGAGTACATCGACTACGTGGAGTTCTGCGCGCGTGCGTAGGCTCGACGGAGCACGTCCAGGAGCGCAGGCGCCGGCTTCGCCGGCTCCGGAGCGGAAATCGTGACGGTAGTGCGGGTTCCCCCGGTGCTGCGGGCCGAGGCGGGCGGGGCGCGTGAGGTCGAGGCCTCGGGTGCGACCGTGCGCGAGCTGCTCGAAGACCTGAACACGCGCCTGCCGGCGCTCGGCTCGCGTGTGTACGCCGAGGGCGAGCTGCAGTCGTTCGTGAACGTCTACGTCGACGGCGAGGACGTGCGCACCCGCGACGGGCTCGCGACGCCCGTCGGCGAGGGCTCCACCGTGATCCTCCTGCCGGCGATGGCCGGCGGCGCCCCTACCGGTGTCTGACACCAAAGGTGTCAGACACCTTTTAACTGGTGTCTGACACCAGAGGTGTCAGACACCAGTTCGAAGTGCGGCGCGCAGGCGAGCCGCGCCGGGCGCTGCGGCCGGCGGTTGCGCGCTCGCTGCTCGACCTGATCGGCAACACGCCGCTCGTCGAGCTCGGCCGGCTCTCGCCGCCGGGGCGCACGATCTTCGCGAAGCTCGAGGGTCAGAACCCGACCGGCTCGATCAAGGACCGCGTCGCGCTCGCGATGGTCGAGGCGGCGAACCTGCCGCCCGGAGCCGAGCTGCTCGAGCCCACGAGCGGCAACACCGGCATCTCGCTGGCGCTCGTCGCGAAGCTGAAGGGCCTGCGGCTGACCTGCGTGCTGCCCGCGAACGCGACACCCGAGCGGAAGGCGCTGCTCGCCCTCTACGGCGCGAACATCGTCGAGTCGCCCGCCGAGCTCGGCTCGAACGGCGCCGTCCGGATGGCGCAGGAGCTGGCCGCCCAGGACGACCGCTTCACGATGCTCTTCCAGTACGGCAACGACGCGAACCCCCGCGCCCACTACGAGGGCACCGGCGCCGAGATCGCGCACGACCTCGACCGCGTCGACGCGCTCGTCGCCGGGCTCGGCACCGGTGGCACGCTGATGGGCACCGGCGCGCGGCTGCGGGAGAGCTTCCCCGGCGTGCAGGTGGTCGCCGCCGAGCCGCTCCCCGGCGAGGCGGTGATGGGGCTGCGCTCGCTGGAGGACGGATACGTGCCGCCGGTGCTCGACGTGGCGCAGCTCGACCGGAAGCTGCTCGTCTCGAACGCCGAGGCGGCGGCCACGGCCCGGCTGCTGCTCGAGCGCGAGGGGATCTTCGCCGGCGTCTCGGCCGGCGCCGTCGTGCACGTCGCCCGCCGCGTCGCGCTGGAGCTGCCGGAGGGCTCCGTCGTCTGCTGCGTGCTCGCCGACGGCGGCTGGAAGTACCTGTCGGCGCCGTTCTGGGAGGGCGGCGAGGAGATCGACGAGAGCGTGCTCTGGTGGTGACCCCGTGGTGATCCCGCCCGCCGTGCGGGCCGAGCTCGCCGCCCACGCCGCCGAGGAGGCGCCGAACGAGTGCTGCGGCCTGATCGTGCTGCGCGACGGCGTCGCCGAGCGCTACGAGCGCGGCCGCAACGCGCTCGCCTCGCCCTACCGCTACCAGCTCGAGATCGACCCGGCGATCTGGTTCCTCGAGGACGAGGGCTACGAGCTCGCCGTCTTCCACTCCCACCCCGAGACACAGCCGATCCCGAGCCGCACCGACCGCGAGCTGGCGGGGCTCTGGGCCGGCCGGCCGTTCCTGATCTACGGGCTCGCCCGCGACGAGCTGCGCGCCTGGCGGATCGAGCGCGACGGTGCCGAGGAGTTGCCGCTCGCGTAAGCGGGTACACGGCGCGGGTTGACCCGCGCCCTCGCCTGGCTGAGCGTCCGCCTCAGCTTCCTGTTCGTACCGGCCTGGATCGCGGGGGCGGTCGCCGCGACGATGCTGCTGCCGTCGATCCAGAGCTCCGACAGCTCCGCCGGCGGGCTCGTGCCGAAAGGGCTGCCCGCGATCGTGGCGCAGAAGCGCGAGGCGAGCCAGTTCGGGACGACGCTGCTCACCCGCGTCGTCGTCGTCCAGCACGCCGACCACCACATCTCGGCACGGCAGATGGCGCGCACCATGCAGCTCGCGACCGCGATCGACCGCAACCGGAGCCGCCCGCTGCGCCGCATCGCCTTCGTCGCGCCGGTCGTGGCGCCGAACCGCACGACGATCGTCAGCTACCTGTACTTCCGCCCCGCGGTGGGGATCTCCGACCGCCTCGCCCTCGCCGGGCGGTACGCGCAGGGGCTCGACCCGCCCGGCGTCCGCGGCGGCCCGCTGCTCGCCCGCGAAACCGAGTTCGAGACGATCCAGGACGCGCTGCCGAAGGTGACGCTCGCGACGATCGGGCTGATCGCGCTGATCCTGCTCGCCACCTTCCGGGCGCCCGGGCCGCCGCTGCTCGTGCTCGGCGCGGCCGGGCTCGCCTACCTCGTCTCGATCCGGGTGCTCGCCTGGATCGGCCACACCGAGGGGATCGAGGTGCCGAAGGAGATCCAGCCGATCCTCGTCGCGCTGCTGCTGGGGCTCGTCACCGACTACTCGGTGTTCTTCCTGGCGGGGGTGCGGCGACGCCTCGCCGCCGGCGCCGGCCGCGTCCAGGCGGCGGAGGAGGCGATGGTCGAGAACCTGCCGATCGTCGTCACCGCCGGGCTGATCGTCGCGCTCGGCTCGCTCACCCTGCTCGCCGGACGCCTGGCGGTGTTCCGGTCGTTCGGGCCTGGGATGGCGGTGACGGTGCTCGTCGCGCTCGCGGTGGCGCTCACCTTCGTGCCGGCGGTGCTGGCGCTGCTCGGGCCGGCCGTCTTCTGGCCCAGCCTCGCTCCACGCGAGCGCCCAACCCGTGTGCGGGCGTGGCGGGTGCTGACCGCGCGGCCCGTCTCCGGGGTCGTCGTGGTGCTGCTCGTGGCGGGCCTGCTCGCGCTCGCCGCCGGCCTCTCGGGGCTGCGGCTCGGCTTCACGCTCGTGCGCGGCCAGCCGGCGAGCGCCGAGGTGAACCGCGCCCAGAAGACGGCCGAGCAGGGATTCGCGAACGGCATCCTCGGCCCCACCGAGCTGCTCGTCGAGGGCGCGAACCTGCCGCACTACCGGCTCGTCCGCCTGGAGCGGGAGCTGGAGAGGACGAAGGGCGTGGCATTCGTGCTCGGCCCGCGCGAGCAGCTGCGCCAGAACCTGCCGGTGTTCGTGTCGAACGACCACAGCGCCGCCCGGTACCTGGTGGTGCTCGACCAGGAGCCGCTCGACGCGAAGGCGATCTCGCGCTTCCGGCAGCTGCGCGGCGCCGCGCCCGCGCTCGCGGCCCGTGCCGGGCTCGGCCGGGCCCGGCTCTCGTTCGCCGGCGACACCGCGCTCGCCTCCGAGACGGTCTCGGCCGTGCGCACCGACGGACTGCGCGTGGGAGCAGCCGTGCTGCTCGTGAACCTCGTCCTGCTCGTGCTCTTCCTGCGCGCGCTGCGCACACCGCTCCTGCTGCTCGGCGCGAGCGTGCTGGCGCTGGCCGCGTCGCTCGGGGCGACGACCTGGGTGATGCAGCGCCTGCTCGGCCACGACGACCTCACCTACTACGTGCCGTTCGCGGTCTCGGTGCTGCTGCTCTCGCTCGGCTCCGACTACAACATCTTCGTCGTCGGCCGGATCCGGCAGGCGGCCGAGTCGCGGCCGCTGCGGGAGGCGATCGCCTACGCGGCGCCGCAGACGTCGTCGACGATCACGATCGCCGGCGTCACGCTGGCCGGCAGCTTCGCCCTGCTCGCGCTGGTGCCGATCCGGCCGATGCGCGAGCTCGCGCTCGCGATGGCGCTGGGGATCGCGCTCGACACGTTCCTCGTGCGCAGCGTGCTCGTGCCGGCGCTGCTCGCGCTCTTCCGCCGCCGCGAGCCCGCGTCCACCGAGGAGCAGCCCACCGAGGAGCAGCCCGCCGAGGAGCCCGCCCGCAGCTGAACGCGGGTACGCTCGCCGGGTGGAGCTCGCCGACGTCGTCTCCCCCGAATCCCTCGTCGAGCCGGTCGGCCGCTACCTGGCCGACCTGATGGGCCGCGGCGTGCAGGGCACGGCCGACGCGGTCGTCCTGCCGGGCAGCACCGAGGAGGTCGCGGCCGTGATGCGCTGGTGCTACGAGCACGACGTGCCGCTGACGGCGCGCGGCGGCGGCACCGGCCTCGCCGGCGGCGCGATCCCCGTGGTCGGCGGCGTCGTGATCGGCTTCGAGCGCCTGAACCGGGTGCGGCAGTTCGACCCGCTGCTCTGGCGGATGCACGTCGAGGCCGGGGTGACGACCGCCGACGTGCAGCGGCTCGCGCGCGAGAGCGGCCTGCGCTTCCCGCCCGACCCGGGCGCCGCCGAGCTCAGCCAGATCGGCGGCAACATCGCCTGCAACGCGGGCGGCCCGCACGCCTTCAAGTACGGCGTCACCGGCCAGTGGGTGACCGGCCTCGAGGCGGTCGTGCCGCCGGGCGAGATCGTCCGGATCGGCGGCCCGCTGCGCAAGGACGTCGCCGCCTACGACCTGAAGAGCCTGCTCGTCGGCTCGGAGGGCACGCTCGGGCTCGTCACCGCCGCCTGGCTGCGCCTGGTGCCGGCCCCCGAGCTCGAGCTGCCCGTGATCGGCCTCTACCGCGACGCCGAGGGCGGCATCGGCGCGATCGAGCGGGTGCTCGCCTCGGGGGTCGTCCCCGCCGCGGTCGAGTACCTCGACGCCGTGATGCTCTCCTACGCCGGCGACGCCTACCCGTTCGGCCTGCCCGCGGAGGCCGGGTTCATGGTGATCACCGAGGCCGACGGCGCCGAGGCGGAGGCGCACCGCGTGGCGGGCGAGCTGCGGGAGGCGCTCGCCGAGGACGCGCTCGCGGTGCATGCGCCCGAGGACGCCGGCGACGTGGCCGAGCTCTGGCGGTGGCGGGCCGGGGCGGCGTTCGCGATCCTCGCCCAGCGCGGCGGCGCCTACAGCGAGGACATCTCGGTGCCGCTCGACCGTCTGCGCGACGTCGCGCGCGAGACGCTCGCGATCGGCGAGCGCCACGGCGTCGCGTCGCTCTCGTTCGGGCACGCCGGCGACGGCAACATCCACTCGACCTTCCTCTTCTCGCCCGACGACCTCGACGAGGAGCAGCGCGCCGACGCCGCCTGCCACGAGCTGTTCGCGCTGGCGCTCGAGCTGGGCGGCACGGTCAGCGGCGAGCACGGGATCGGCTGGCTGAAGCGCGGGCAGCTCGAGCACCAGCTCGGCCCGGTCGGCTACGACCTGCACCTGCGGCTGAAGCAGGCCTTCGACCCGAAGAACCTGCTCAACCCCGGCAAGAAGCGCTAACCGAGCGGTTCGGCTCGACTGGTTCAGAGCTCGGCGACCGGCTCGACGTAGAGCGCGGCGCCGAGCAGCTCGCCGTCGTCGTCGAAGTACGGCACCGAGCTGAAGGTGCAGAGCTTTCGCGCCTCGCCGTGGGCGACGATCAGCGCCTCGGAGATCGTCTCGCGGGCGCGGAAGGAGCGCTCGAGGGGGCGCTCGGCGTGCGGGACGCTGCGGCGGTCGTCGGGGTCGAGAACGTCGTAGCTGCGGCGCAGGGCGTCGATGTGCAGCGGCCGTGAGGGCAGCGGCAGGCCGAGCACGCCGGCGGCGAGGCTGTTGTAGAAGGCGACGGTGCCGTCGACGCGAACGAGCAGCACCGGCACGGCCCGACGCGCGGTGAGCGCCGCCAGCGCGGCGGACTCCAGCTGGGGGTCGGGGCGCGCGCGCCGGTCGCTGGGCGTGCCGGCGGTGAGCGCGGCGATCACCTGCTCCACCTGCATCTTGTCGAGCAGCGGCAGGCCGAGCCGCGCCGCCCGCTGCCGTGCCGAGTCGTCGGCGTCGGCGCTGTGCAGGACGATCCGGGTCTGCGGCCGCAGCGCCTGGATCAGCTCGGCCGCCGCCAGCCCGTCCAGCCGCGGCATCTGCACGTCGAGCAGCACGAGGTCGGCGTCGCGCTCGCCCACGAGCCGGACCGCGTCGTCGCCGTCCTCCGCCTCGCCGACGACGTCGACGCTCTCGACGAACGAGAGCAGCGTCCCGATCAGCAGCCGGGCCGAGCTCTCGTCGTCTGCGACCACCAAGCGAAGCTTCCGCGCAACCGCCATCTCGGCCCTCGTCTCGAACTGGCAAGCAACGCAGCGGGGTGTGGGCTGCACGGCCAGTATTGCGCGTCTCGCGCCTCTTCACAACCTCGTCACCACGGCCCGCGAGGAGGCGCTGCGTGTATGCATATACCCGTGGGATCGAGTGCGACCTGGGGGCTCTTGACGGCGACGTTCACGGCCTCGTTCGTGGAGTTCGTGGAGGCGTTCACCATCGTCCTCGCCATGGGTGTGACCCGCAGCTGGCGCTCCGCGCTGTGGGGCACCGGGCTCGCGCTCGTGGCGCTGACCGCCTTCACCGCCGTCGCCGGCTACGCGCTCGTGACGTGGCTCCCCCGGTCGGCGCTGCAGCTCGGCATCGGCGCCCTGCTGCTCGTCTTCGGGCTGCAATGGCTGCGCAAGGCGATCCTGCGCTCGTCGGGGCTGAAGTCGCTGCACGACGAGCAGGAGGAGTTCGAGGAGCAGGCGTCGGCCGCGCGCGCGGCCGGCAACGAGACCCGCTTCGGGCTCGACTGGTTCTCCTTCGTCATCTCCTTCAAGGGCGTCTTCCTCGAGGGCGTCGAGGTCGTCTTCATCGTCATCACCTTCGGCCTGAACGCCGACAACGTGCCGCTCGCCGCAAGCGGGGCTGCCGCCGCCGGGGTGCTCGTGCTCGGCATCGGCGCCGTCGTGCACCGGCCGCTCTCGCAGGTGCCGGAGAACACGCTCAAGTACGGCGTCGGGCTGATGCTCGCGAGCTTCGGCACGTTCTGGGCGGTCGAGGGGCTCGGGGTGTTCCAGCAGGGCGGCGACAGCCTCTCGTGGCCCGGCGACAACTGGTCGATCCTCGGCCTCCTCGCCGCGTGGATCGTCATCTCGCGCGTGATGATCCGCCTCGCCCCGAAGATCGCGGGACGGCCGGCCGCCCCCGCTCCGCTCCTCGAGGAGGCGTCGTGAAGATCGTCGGCGGGATCGGCCGGTTCTGGTGGGACTTCGTCGTCGGCGACGACTGGAAGATCGCCGCCGCGATCGGCATCACCCTGGTCGTCGCCGCGATCGTCGTCGCCGGCCGCACGATCACCGCCATCTGGGTCGCGCCCGTGATCGGCGTAGCGCTGGCCGCGGGGTTCCTCGCCGCCCTCGTCGCCGACCTGCGCCGGGGATGAACGCCGATCGCGCCGCCGGTCGTAGACTCGCGGCGATGGATCAGGAGGCGCTCCGCCGTCGCGCGCGCGCGGCGCTCGTCGACGGCGCGAGCCGCGCCGGCGCCCGCGCCCACTTCCGCGCGCTCGGGATCGACCCGGCGCGGCTCGACGGCCGCATCGTCGGCGTCGCCTCGATGTGGACGGGGACGATGCCGTGCAACCTCAACCACCTCGAGCTCTCGGCGCACGTCTGTGACGGCGTCGCCGCCGCGGGCGGCGTGCCGCTCCCGTTCAACACGATCGCCGTCTCCGACAACCAGTCGCAGGGGACGCCGGGGATGCGCGCGTCGCTGATCTCGCGCGAGGTGATCGCCGACTCGATCGAGCTGATGGCGCATGCCCACGACTTCGACGCGCTCGTCTGCATCGTCGGCTGCGACAAGACGGTTCCCGCGGCGCTGATGGCGCTCGCGCGGCTCGACAAGCCGGCGGTCGTGCTCTGCAGCGGGCCGATGCGCCCCGGCCCCGGGAACACGACGATCCTCGACGTGTGGGAGGCCGTCGGCGCCGAGGAGCGCGGTCTCGTCCCCCGCGCCGAGCTCGACCGGCTCGAGCGCACCGCCTGCCCCGGCGCCGGCACCTGCGCCGGCCACTTCACGGCGAACACGATGGCGGTGGCCGTCGACTGCCTCGGCATCGGCGTGCCGGGCGACGGGCTCGTCTCGGCCGTCGACGACGCCGGCAAGGCGGCGGCCGCCCGGCGCGCCGGCGGGCTCGCGGCCGGCCCGCTCCCCTCCGCGCGCGCGTTCCTCGGCCGGCAGGCGCTCCTGAACGCGATGGCCGGCATCGCGGCCACGGGCGGCTCGACGAACGGCGTGCTCCATCTGCTCGCGATCGCGCGGGAGGCGGGCGTCGAGCTGAGCCTCGACGAGCTGGCCGCAGTCGCCGCGCGCACGCCGGTGCTCGCGAGCCTGTCGCCGGCGGGCCGCCACGTCGCCGACGACTTCCACCGCGCGGGCGGGACGCGGACGCTGATCCGGGAGCTCTGCGAGGCGGGGCTCCTCGACGGGGCGGCGCCCGCGGTGACCGGGCGGAGCCTCGGCGAGGAGGTCGCCGACGCCCCGGCTCCCGACGGCGACGTGCTCCATCCGGTCGCGAGCCCCGCTCGGCCGAACGCCGCCCTCGCCGTGCTCCGCGGCAACCTCGCGCCCGAGGGCAGCCTCGTCAAGGCGTCGGGCACCTCACACCGGCGCCATCGCGGGCCGGCGCGGGTCTTCGACGGCGAGGAGGCGTGCACGGACGCCGTCCGCGCCGGGGCCGTGCAGGACGGAGACGTGCTCGTGGTGCGCTACGAGGGCCCGGCGGGCGGGCCCGGGATGCGCGAGATGCTGAGCGTCACCTCGTCGGTCGTCGGCGCCGGGCTCGGCGAGACGGTCGCGCTCGTCACCGACGGCCGCTTCTCGGGCGCGACCCGCGGCCTGATGGTGGGCCATGTCGCGCCCGAGGCCGCGCGCGGCGGGGCGATCTCCGCCGTCCGCGACGGTGACACGATCGCGATCGACCTCGACGAGGGAACGCTGCAGCTCGAGCTGGACGACGCCGAGCTCGCCCGCCGGCTCGCCGGGTGGGAGCCGCCGGAGCTGCCCTTCGCAGGCGGCGTCTTCGGGCGCTACCGCGCGCTCGTCGGCTCGGCCTCGGAGGGCGCCGTGCTCGGCGACCGTCCGCAGCCGGGCGGGCGGGAGCCGGCGGCGGCATGATCCAGGCGCTTGTCGTCGAGCCGGGCAGCCCGCACTCGACGCGCGTCGAGCGGGTCGAGGAGCCGTCCGGCGACGGCGTGCTGATCCGCCCGCTCGAGGTGGGCGTCTGCGGTACCGACCGGGAGATCTCCGAGGGCCAGTTCGGGGTGGCGCCGCCGGGAGCCGGCCGGCTCGTGCTGGGCCACGAGGTGCTCGCCGCGGTCGCCCGGGACGGCGGCGGCTTCGCGAAGGGCGAGCTCGTCTGCGCGACCGTCCGCCGCTCGTGCCTGCACTGCCGGGCGTGCGCGGAGGGCGCGCCCGACTCGTGTCTCAGCGGCGACTACCTCGAGCGCGGGATCACGCGGCTCGACGGGTTCGCCCGCGAGTTGGTGCTCGAGGATCCGGAGCAGCTCGTGGCGATCCCGCGCTCGCTGCGCGAGCTGGGCGTGCTGGCCGAGCCGACCTCGATCTGCGCGCGGGCCGTGCGGCACGCGCTCGCGATCGGCGGCCGCCAGCCGTGGGAGCCGAGACGCGCTCTGGTGATCGGCGCTGGCTCGGTGGGGCTGCTCACGACGATGCTGCTGCGCCTCGAGGGGCTCGACGTGTGGACGGCGTCGCTCGAGCCGGCCAGCCCGATCGCCGACGCGCTGGGCGCCCGCTACGTCTGCCTTCGCGGCGGCGCCGGCGATCTCGCGGAGCTCGGGCTGTTCGACCTCGTCGTCGAGGCGGCGGGCGACGCGCAGACGATGGCGAACTCGCTCGGGTTGCTCGAGCGCAGCGGCATCGCGTGCCTGCTCGGCATCGACGTGCGCCGGCAGCAGGTGGAGCTCGACGGCCGCACGATCGGGCTCGAGACCGTGCTCGGGAACCGTGTCCTCTTCGGGAGCGTCAACGCGCAGCGGCGCGACTGGGTCGCCGGCGTCGAGGCGCTGGAGCGCGCGCGGACGCAGTGGCCGGGCGCGCTCGAGGAGCTGATCGGGCTGCGGGTGCCGCTCGACCGGTTCCGCGAGGCGTTCGCCTTCCACGGCGGCAAGGCGACGCTCGTGCTCGGTTAGAGACCGGCCGAGCGGAGCAGCGCGTCGAGCGCGCGCGCCTGGCCGCGCATCTCGCCGCGGTCGAGCAGCACGGGCCGCTCGCGGCGGATCGCGGCCGCGAAGTCCTCCAGCTCCTGGCGGTAGTGCTCCCCCGGCTCGACATGTTGTGCCTCGCCGTTCAGGAGGATCACGCCCGGAGGCGCGACGAACGCCTGCGGCACGTGCAGGACGCCGTCGCTCCCGACCACGTCGATCGTGTTCACGGGGCCGCCGCCGAAGCCACACTGGAAGGTGGCGAGCAGGTCGCCGAAGACGAGCGTGCCGGCGAAGTGCTCGTCCACCCCACCCCGCCCGAGCGCCGCCTCGCCGTGCACGCGGTCGGGCTCGGCGCGGGCGACGAGCCGTGCCGCGCCCACGCAGTAGCAGCCGAGGTCGAGCAGGGCGCCCCCGCCGAGGTCGCGGTCGAAGCGCACGTCGGCGTCGTTGCGCAGCGGCCCGACGAACGTCACGTGCACCGAGCGCAGCGTGCCGCAGAGCGGCAACAGCTCCTGCAGCAGCCGGGTCTGGTTCGCGTGGCGCCACATGTAGGCCTCGCTCAGCACGAGCCCGCGCTGCTCGGCCAGCGTCCACGCCTCGTCGACCTCGGACACGCGGCGGGTGTACGGCTTCTCGCAGAGCACGTGCTTGCCGGCGGCCAGCGAGCGCATCGTCCACCGGTGATGCAGCGCGTTCGGCAGCGCCACGTACACCGCGTCGACGTCGGGGTCGCCGAGCAGGCTCTCGTAGGAGTCGTGCGCGTGCGGGATCTCGTGGTCGCGGGCGTAGGTCGCCGCCCGCAGCGGGTCGCGCGAGGCGACGGCGGTCACCTCGTACGGCGCGTCCTCGGAGCGGGTCGCGAGGAGCGCGCGGTTGATCCCGGCGGTGGAGAGGAGACCGAGGCGGATCCGCGGCGGGGCGAGCGACTCGTCAGCGATAGGCGATCGTCTCCCGCGCGCCGCTCTCGCCCGAGCGCACGATCGCGTCGCAGATCTCCGCGGCTCGGTAGCCGTCCTCGAACGTCGCGCCGTAGGGCGCCACGTCGGTGTCGTTCGCGATCGCCTCGAGCAGGTGGTGCAGCTCGTGCACGAACGTGTCGCCCCAGCCGACGATGTGGCCGGGCGGCCACCAGTGCTGCCAGAAGGGGTGGTCGGTCTCGGAGACGAGCACGGTCTTGAAGCCCCGTGCCCGGTCGCCGTCGGCGCGGAACACCTGCAGCTCGTTCAGCCGCTCCATGTCGAAGGCGAGCGACCCCCGGGTGCCGTTGAGCTCCCACTGCAGCGCGTTGCGGCGGCCGTGCGCAAAGCGCGTCGCCTCGATCGTGCCGACGGAGCCGTTCTCGAAGCGGATCGCCGCCTCGACGGCGTCGTCGACCTCGCGCCCCTCGAGGAACGTGTGGGTGAAGCCGTGCACCGACTCGGGCTCGCCGTTCAGGAAGCGGGCGAGGTCGACGACGTGCGCCATCAGGTCGCCGAGCGCGCCCGAGCCGGCCGCGGTCGGGTCGAAGCGCCAGGTGTCGAGCGACGGGTCGTCGCCCCAGTCCTGCAGGTAGCGCGCGCGGAAGTGCCGGACCTCGCCCAGCTCGCCCGCCTCGATCAGCTCGCGTGCGAGCCGGATCGCGGGGACGAAGCGGTAGTTGAAGCCGCAGAGGTGCTTGACGCCGGTCGCTTCCACCGCCTGCCAGATCTCGTAGCTCTCGCCCGCGTCACGCCCGAGCGGCTTCTCGCAGACGACGTGCTTGCCGTTGCGGGCGGCCGCGATCGTCGGCTCCGCGTGGAGCGCGTTGGGGCCGCCGTTGTCGAAGAGTCCGATCGACTCGTCGTCGACGAGCCGCCGCCAGTCGTCCGTCGCGTAGTCGTAGCCGTACCGCCGGGCGGCCTCCTCGACCGCGCCGGTGTCGCGGCCGGCGATGCCGACGAGCCGGGGCTCGAGCGGCGGCGGCCACGTGATGTAGGAGATCTTCTTGAAGGCGTTCGAGTGGGCCTTGCCCATGAACGCGTACCCGAGCATGCCAACGCCGATGGTGGTCATTGCGCGATAGTAGGCACATGGCGAACTCAAGGGTCAAATGGGGCATCATCTCGACCGCCGACATCAACCGGAAGGTGATTCCGGGGGCGCACGCGTCGGACAAGGTCGAGCTCGTCGGCGTCGCGAGCCGCGACCGGGCGCGCGCGGAGTCGTACGCGCAGGAGTGGCAGATCCCGCGGGCCTTCGGCTCGTACGAGGAGCTGCTGGAGGACGCGGAGATCGAGGCGGTCTACATCTCGCTGCCGAACACCATGCACTGCGAGTGGTCGATCAGGGCGCTCGAGGCGGGCAAGCACGTGCTCTGCGAGAAGCCGCTGACGCGGCATCCCGACGAGGCCGCCGCGGCGTTCGACGCCGCCGAGCGCGCCGGGCGCCTGCTCAGCGAGGCGTTCATGTACCGGCACAACCCGCAGACGAAGCGGCTCCGCGAGCTGGTCGAGGAGGGCGCGATCGGCGAGTTGCGCGTGATCCGCTCGGCGTTCGGCTACGGGCTCTACGACGAGCAGAACATCCGCCTGCGCCCCGACGTCGAGGGGGGCGCGCTGATGGACGTGGGCTGTTACAACGTCTCCGGCTCGCGGCTGCTCGGCGGAGAGCCGGAGCGCGTCTGGGGCGAGGCGTGGTACGGGCGGTCCGGCACCGACTGGATCTTCACCGGGACGATGCGGTTCCCCGGCGACGTGATCGCGACGTTCGACTGCGGCACCGCCACGATCGAGCGCGACGAGCTCGAGGCGATCGGCAGCGAGGGCGCGCTGTTCCTGGACGACCCGTGGCACTGCAACGCGCCGGCGATCGAGCTGCGGCGCGACGACGGCGTCGAGCGCATCGAGCCCGAGCGTGCGGACTCCTACCGGCTCGAGCTGGAGAACGTCAGCGACGCGATCCGCGGCGAGACGGAGCTGCTGCTCGGCCGCGACGACGCGATGGGCCAGGCGCGCGCGCTCGAGGCGCTCCATCGCTCGGCGACGACCAACCAGCCCGTCGCGCTGTGACCGAGGAGGAGGCGCGCGAGCGGGCCGCGGAGGAGCTCGCCCGCGCCGGGATCGTGCTGACGCAGGCCGAGCGGCGGGCGATCGAGGTGACGGACTTCGGGCTCGGCCGGCTCGCGGAGGTCGGGCTCCAGCTCGTCGTCTACGTGAACAGCGAGCGCGTCTGCGCGAAGGAGATCGTGCTCTTCCCGAGCCAGGTGTGCCCGGAGCACCGCCATCCGCCGTTCGACGGGACGCCGGGGAAGGAGGAGACGTTCCGCTGCCGCGCCGGCGCGGTGCACCTGCACGTCGAGGGCCGCGAGGAGATCGTCCTGCGCCCCGGCGAGCAGCACACGATCCCGCCCGACACCCGCCACTGGTTCCAGGCGGGCGAGTCCGGCGCGGTCGTGTCGGAGTTCTCCACGCACAGCCGGGACGACCTCGACGTCTTCACCGACCCGAGAATCGTGCGCTGAGCAGCGGGTTCGCGCGGTCCGGCGTCTGAGACCTCTCGGAGCCGGCTCAGAGACACCTCAGAGACACCTCAGAGGCGGTTCGAGTCTCGGCACGGGCTCGTGCGCGATCCGTGACGGGGGAGCAGGGCCGGCTCGGTCAGGGGCGGACCGGGCCCGAGCGGTCAGGTGGCGGCGTGCTCGACGGCGGCGAGGGCCAGCTGCTCGTCGACCTCGCCGGGGAGGCCGCTGACGCCGACGGCGCCGATCCGCCGCTCGCCGTCGAAGACGGCGACGCCGCCCAGGAAGAACGTGAAGAACGGGTCGAAGCTCGCGCGCTCGACGGGGTCGTCGCGCACCTTGTCGGCCAGCTCGCGCGTGGAGCGTGCGTCGCTGCGGGCCGCGGTGTAGGCCTTCCGCTGTGCGTTCAGGCGCGTGTCGGGCGCGGCGCCGTCCATCGTCGCGGCGCAGACCAGCTCCCCGTGCGCGTCCGCCACGAAGACCGACACCGGTGAAGGCGCCGAGCCGACGACGTGGTCGACGATCGCGCGTGCCCGCTCGAGCCGCATGCGCCGATAGTAATCCCTGCGACCTGTGGCTAGTTTGTCCGGATGGCGGCAGTGACCATCCGCGGCACGCCGTACCCCGTGCTGCTGCCCCGGCTGCGCGATCCGCGCCTGCACCTGGCGGCGACGATCACCTCGCTGCAGGTGATCGGCCAGGTCGGCTTCCACTTCTCGCTCTCGATCGCGCAGATCCTCGTGTCGCTCGGCACCTGTGCGGTGCTCGAGGTCGCGATCGCCTTCCGCACCCAGCGCGTCCTGCTGTGGCCGGCGAGCGCGCTGCTGACCGGCAACGGCGTCGCCTTCGTCCTGCGCGTCCCGGGCACGCAGCACGGCGACTGGTGGACGCTGCGCGGGTGGTGGATCTTCGCGGGCACCGCCGCCGTCTCGCTGCTCTCGAAGCACGTGCTCAAGTGGCGCGGCGAGCACGTCTTCAACCCGTCGAACATCGGGCTCGTGCTGTGCTTCCTGCTGCTCGGCCGGACGCGCGCGGACCCGCTCGACTTCTGGTGGGGCCCGATGTCGGTGTGGCTCGGGGTCGCGCTCGCGGTGATCGTCACCGGCGGCTTCGCGATCCTCTCCCGGCTGAAGCTGCTGCGGATCGCACTCGGCTTCTGGGCCTCGTTCGCCGCCGGGATCGGCGTGCTGGCGCTGACCGGGCACACGATGCTCGCCCGCTGGCACCTCGGCCCGATCACCGGCTTCCACTTCTGGTGGATCCTCGTCACCTCACCCGAGGTGCTCGTCTTCCTCTTCTTCATGATCACCGACCCGAAGACGGCGCCGCGCACGCCGCCGGCGCGGCTCGCCTACGCGGTCGCCCTCGGGCTGCTGTCGGCCGTGCTGATCGCGCCGACGACGAGCGAGTTCGCAAGCAAGGTCGCGCTGCTGGGCTCGCTCGCGATCGTCTGCGTCGCGATGCCGCTGCTGCGCCTCGTGCACGTGCAGCTCGACCGGCGGGTCGTGGCGGTCGGCGCTGCGGCGGCCGCCGCCGCCCTCGCTGGCGCGATCCTGCTGCCGACGGGGTCGTCCTCCGCCACCGCTTACCGCCAGCTGCCGCCGGGAGGCCTGCCGCCGATCGAGATCCTGCCCTCGAGCGGCGTCCAGACACAGCTCGACCGCCACACAGCCGAGCTGATCGCGCACGACCTGGTCGCCTCGACGCACGTCAGCACCCAGCAGACGCTGGCGCTGCAGCTCGCGCCCGGCGGCGACCAGAACCCGCCGTACGCCGTCGCCGAGTCGGCCGGGACGACCTACAAGCTCGACCAGTTCGGCAACCACTGGCGGCTGCAGGGCACGGCCGTCCCCGTCTCGCTTCCCCCCGCCAAGCTCCCGGCGGCCCCCGCCCCGTCGTCGCTCCGCCTCCGCGACGTCGCAGCGCAGGTGGGGCTCGACTTCCGGCAGGGCGCCTTCCGCTTCGGGATGTCGAACGACTACCGGGCGATGATGGGCGGCGGCGTCTGCTGGCTCGACTACAACGGCGACGGCCTGCTCGACCTCTACGCGGTCAACTCCTACTCGAGCGCCGACACGGCGCGCTGGGAGTCGCAGGGAGGCCTGCCGCGCTCGGCGCTCTTCCGGAACGACCACGGCCGCTTCGTGCGGGTCGCCGCCGGCTCGGGGGCGGACCTGGCGGTGCAGGGCGACGGCTGCGCGGCCGCCGACCTGAACGGCGACGGGCACCCCGACCTGGTCGTGACGACGACGACCGGGATCGACCTGCTCTGGAACGACGGCAACGGCACGTTCACCGAGGGCGGCCGGGCCGCGGGGCTGACGGCCTCCGGCTGGTTCACGTCGGCCGCGGTCGCCGACGTGAACGGCGACGGCCGCCCCGATCTCTTCGTCGCCGGGTACAGCGACCCGAACGAGCCCGTCCAGGGCAGCCTCGCCGGCTTCCCGACGAACCTCGCCGCCGTCCGCGACCGGCTGTACCTGAACGAGGGCGACGGCGCCGGTGGGCACGCCCGGTTCCGCGAGGCCGGCATCCAGGCGGGGCTCGAGTCGGCCCTGCCGCGGCACGGGCTCGGCGCCACCTTCCTGGACTACAACCACGACGGCCGTCCCGACCTGTACGTCGCGAACGACGAGGACCCGAACCAGCTGTACGAGAACGTCGCCTGGCCGGGCGGCAGGCAAGCCGACCCTGCGCACCTCGGCTTCCGCTTCGAGGAGCGTGGAACGGCCGAACGGGTCGCCGACCCGTACGCCGGCATGGGCACGGCGACCGACGGCGGCAAGCTGTTCGTCACGAACTCCCGCAACGAGCCCTCGGCGGTCTATCGCGCGACCGCGCACCGTGAAGCGCCGAGCTTCGCGAACGACCGGCCCTCGTTCGCGCCGGCGCTCGGCGCCGGCTTCGCGGGCTGGGGCGTCTCGTGGGTCGACCTGACGAACTCGGGCCGCCCCGACCTGGTGCTGGCAGCCGGAGCGATCCCGGTGACGAGCCTCAAGGCCGATGCCGAGCCCGTACGGGTCCTCGGGCCACGCGCGAACGGGAGCTTCGGAGACCTGACCAGGGTGCTCGGCGGCACGCTGCGGACGAACGGGCGCGGCGTCGCCGCCGCGGACGCGGGCAACGACGGCCGGATGGAGGTCGCGATCAACACGATCGGCGGCAAGCTCGTGCTGCTGCGGCCGGTCTCACGCGGCGGCCACTGGCTCGACGTCGGCCTCTCCGGCTTCGAGCCGGGCGCGGTCGTCACCGCCGTGCTGCCGGACGGGCGGAAGCTCGTGCAGGAGGTGCACGCAGGCAGCAGCTACCTGTCGTCGGAGGACCCGCGCGTGCACTTCGGGCTCGGCACGGCGACGACCGTCGCGCGCCTGACCGTGCGCCACCCGTGGGGCGGCGTCACGACGCTCGCGAACGTCCGCGCCGACCGGGTGCTCGAGCTCGACACGCCGCGGCCGGCGGCCCCCGCACCCGCGACCGCGCGCTCCTACCGGCTCGCGGGCTGCACGCCCGCGCTGCACGGGCAGTCCGCGGCCCGCGCCTGGAACGAGACCGCCGTGGCGGTGCTGCGCGCCGGCGGCCTCTCCGAGCCGGTGCAGGCCCGCGACCTCCTTCATCTGTCCGCTGCGTCCTGGGACGCGTGGGCGGCCTACGCGACCGGGCTGCACGGCTACTTCGTCACGGAGCGCGAGAGCGCCGCCGACGTGCAGGCGGCGCGCACGGCGGCGATCAGCTACGCCGCGTACCGGCTGCTCCTCTGGCGCGCGTCGTTCGGCGCCAATCTCGACCGCACCTTCAGTCTGCTGACGGCCAGGCTGCGCTCGCTCTGTTACTCGCCCGCCTACACCGGCACGCAGGGCGGCTCGCCGGCCGCCGTCGGCAACCGGATCGCGGCCGCCGCGATCGCCTTCGGCGCCCACGACGGCTCGCTCGAGCAGCTTCACTATGTCGACCCCGGCTACGTGCCGCAGAACGGGCCGCTCGTCGTCGCCCAGTCGGGCTCGACCGTCCACGACGCGACGTTCTGGCAGCCGCTCGCGCTCGCGCAGGTGGCCGCGCACGGCGGCGGCGCGGTCCCCGCGGCCGTGCAGACGTTCACCGGCGCCCAGTGGGGCCACGTGCGCGGGTTCGGCGAGCTCGCCGCGGCGCCCGCACCGGCGCCGCTCGGCGACCCGGCGAGCGCGCCCTACAAGCAGGCCGCGCTCGCGGTGATCCGTGCAACCGCGTCGGCGGCCCCGCTGCCGTCCCTCGACCCGTCCCCGCTCGGCTGGAACGAGCTCGCCGACCGGCTGCCCGACGGCTCCGGCGCCGCGGCCCGGCTCGCCCGCGACGTGCGGGTGTCGCTCGCGTTGAACGGGGCCCTCGCCGACGCCGCGATCGCCACCTGGGGGGCGAAGCGAGCCTCGCAGGCGCCGCGGCCGATCTCGATGATCCGCTACCTGGCCTTCCAGGGGCAGTCGAGCGACCCGAAGGCGGCCTCGTACGCCGCCGACGGACTGCCGCTCGTGCCCGGGCTCGTCGAGCTCTCGACGACGGGCGCGGACGCGGGGCAGGTCCGGGTTCGTCGGCGCGGCGGCTGGGTTCCGGGCGCCGCCTGGTCCGCCTCCCGGCGCGACGCCCGCCTCACCGGGTGGGGTCGACGAGGGCAGCGCGTTCGCCTACGCGGCGAACCGGGTGCTCTCGTCGCTGACCGGGCGCTCGTTCGCACGGGAGGCGGCACGGCGCAGCGCACTCGGCGTCAGCTCGGGCATCGAGCTGCCGGCCAACGCGGCCGCCGGCCGGCGAATCGGCAACGCTGCCGGGGCGAGCGCCCTCGCGCAGGCGCAGCGGTACTTCGCAGGCTCGCGCTAACGCCCGGAGCGCATCTGCAGCCGCCGCGCGAACGTGTCGAGCGTGACGGCGCTGAGCAGGACGAGCCCCGTGATGATGTAGATCCAGCCGTTCGACACGTTCAGCGTGTTCAGCCCGTTCTGCAGCGTCCCGATCAGCACGGCGCCGAGCAAAGCCCCGCGCACGTCGCCACGCCCGCCGAAGAGGCTGACGCCGCCGATCACGGCGGCGGCGATCGCGTTCAGCAGCAGGTTGCCCGGCGGGAACGTGAGCGCGACCGAGTTGACCTGCGCGGCGAAGATGATGCCGCCGAGCCCGGCTGTGGCGCCCGAGATCATGAAGACGAGCACCTTGATGCGGGGAACGTTGATGCCGGCGCGGCGCGCGGCCTCGGCGTTGCCGCCGACGGCGTAGACGTGGCGGCCGAAGGTCGTCCACCTCGCGAGGAAGGTGAGCAGGATGAAGAAGAAGACGATGATCACGCCCGAGAGCGGCAGCCCGAGCGACGTGCGGATCACCGTGCCGTGGTTCGCGATCGCCACCGTGCCGAAGGCGATCGCCGCGATCACGGCCACCCTGATCAGGAAGCCGGTCTTGTTGATCTTCGCGATCTGCGTGCCGCGGGCCGCGACGACCCGGTAGAGCACGCTGAGCGGATACAGCGCCGTGATCACGAGGGCGACGATGTAGCCGCCGAGATGCGAGAAGGCGTAGCTGTCGGTGTAATTGATCCAGCGGTCCTGGATGATGATCGTCCCGCGCTGCTCGAGCTGGTTCAGGATCACGCCCTGCCAGATCAGGAAGCCTGCGAGCGTGACGACGAACGACGGCACGCCCACGAACGCCACGATCGAGCCCTGGAAGCCGCCGATCAGCGCACAGGCCGCGACGGCGATCAGCATCGCGAGGATGCCGTTCAGCTGGTGCCCGCTGCCGGGCAGCTGGAGCTCGGCGACGATCAGCGCGCCGATGCCCGCGAGGTAGCCGATCGAGAGGTCGATCTCGCCCAGCAGCAGCACGAAGACGACGCCGAACGCGAGCATCGTCGTGCCGGCGGTCTCGTTGATCAGGTTGGTGAAGTTGACCGCGGTGAAGAAGTTCGTCGCCGTCAGCCCGAAGAGGATGACGACGAGGACCTCGCCGACGATGATCGGCGCGGCGCCGAGGTTGCCCGTTCGCAGGTTGAACCAGGCGCGGTGGTAGAGCCCCGCGAGACCGCCCGGGAGCTCCTCCTCGCCGGGGGGAGTGGCGCCGCCCGGCTCGACGAGGGTCTCGGCCGTCATGCCGCGCCTCCCGCGGTAGACGTGATGCCGGAGACCTTGGTCGGCACGCCGGCGGTGATCGCCTGGACGACCGCCTGCTGCGACGTCGAGCGGCGCTCGAAGATCCCGACGTTCCGGCCGAGCCGCAGCACCGTGATCCGGTCGGCGGTCTCGAAGATGTCGTGGAGGTTGTGCGAGATGATGATCACGCCGAGGCCCTGCTCGCCCAGCCGGCGCACGAGCGCGAGCACCTGCTCGGTCTGCGCGACGCCCAGCGCGGCGGTCGGCTCGTCGAGGATCACGAGCTTCGAGTTCCACATCACGGCGCGGGCGACGGCGGCCGACTGGCGCTGGCCGCCGGAGAGCGTCGCGACGGGCTGTCTGATCGACGAGATCGTCGTCACCGCGAGCGACTTCAGCGTGGTCGCCGTGTGGTGCTCCATCTCGGCCTCGTTGAGGATCTGGAAGCGGTTCGCCTCCCGGCCGAGGTACATGTTCTGGACGACGTCGAGGTTGTCGCACAGCGCCAGGTCCTGGTAGACGACCTCGATCCCGAGCCGGGCTGCGTCCTTCGGCCCGTGGATGTGCACCCGGCGCCCCTCGAAGAAGACCTCGCCGCTGTCGGTGGCATGCGTGCCCGCGATGCACTTGATCAGCGTCGACTTCCCGGCCCCGTTGTCGCCGACGAGCGCCATCACCTCGCCGGCATTCACCTCGAAGTCGACGTCGGTGAGCGCCTCGACCGACCCGAACGTCTTCGTGATGCCGCGGAGTTGGAGGAGTGGGGTCTCGTTCGCCATGCGGGATATCGCGGTGGAGGCGCCCCGAGGGGCGCCTCCACCGTCCTCTTCTATCCGTCGATCCTAACCGCTACTTGCAGTACTTCTTGTACTGGCCCACGCACACGTCGCTCTTCTTCAGGAACTTGTCCGTGAAGAGGCGCTTGTAGTTCGCCTTCGTGATCCAGAGGACCGGAAGCGCGAGCGTCGGCTCCTTCTTCTTGCCGTTCATCCGGTAGCCGTTCGACTTCGGCTTCTTGCCCTTGACGAGGGCGATGGCGGCGGCTGCCGCCGCGTTCGCCTCGGCAGGCACGTACTTGTAGACCGTACCCGTCTGCCAGCCGGAGATGATGTACTGGACGCCCTGAACGCTCGCGTCCTGACCGCTCAACGGCAGCGGGTTCAGGTGCTTCGCCTTCAGGTCGGCGATGACCGCGCCGGCGATGTTGTCGTTCGCCGCGAGCACGCCGTCGATCTTGTTGTTCGTCTTGACGAGCATCTGGTTGAAGATGTTCGCCGCGTTGTTCGCATCCCAGTCGGGGACGAACTGGTGCGGCCCCTTCTTCAGGGTGCCCTTCTTGAACAGCGGGTTGAAGACGGCGTCGTTGCCACTCTTGAACCAGAACGCGTTCTGGTCGGTCTGACCGCCCCACAGCTCGGCGACGACACCGTGCGGATACGTGCCGCGCTTCTTCATCCCGGAGATGACGCCGTTGGCCTGCGCCTGGCCGACCTTCTTGCCGTCGAACGTCACGTACACCGAGGCGGAGCCGCCGGTGACCTGACGGTCGTAGTCGATCGCCGAGCCGCCCTTCGAGGTGAAGAGCTTCTCGATCGACGCGGCCGAGCCGTTGTCGAGCGCCGTCTCGATGACCACCTGGGCGCCGGCCGCCAGGCACGCCTGCGCCTGCGCCTTCTGCTTCAGGGGGTCGTTGAGGGCGTTGTTGATCGAGGCCGCGACGCCGGCCTTCTTGAACGCGGCCTTCATGGCCGGAGCGTCGAACTGCACCCAGCGGACGGACGACTTCGTGTCCGGCAGCAGGACGCAAACCTGGACGCTCGCGGTCTTGTGCTTCGAGCTTGCAGTGGCGGTCGTCGCGACGAGCGTCGCGACACCTGCGGCCACGAGCGCAAGCAGGATCATCGACCTGCTCACAACCTTCTTCAAAATCGGCTCCTCTTCTCTTTGCTGACGGGGGGCGGTAACTGATCAAGTTCCCGCATCCGGGGCCGAGAGTCAAGTTGCGCCTTCATGAAGTCGCGGCCGGGGATAGGCTCAGCGCATGAAGACTTCACTCGGTATCTGGGCGTTCGGTGGAATGGCGACGCGGTTCAACCCGGCGGGGTACAAGCCGGAGCTGGCCGGTGTGTCGACCGCGGAGAAGGTGCGCACCGCTGTGGCAGGGCTCGGCGAGCTGATGGACGACTACGAGTTCCACTACCCGCAGGAGCTCGCGCCGGCGAATCTCGACGAGGTGCGCGAGGCGCTCGACGGCCACGGCATCTACGCCGTCGCAAGCGGGCTGCACCTCGATCCGCGCTTCGGGAAGGGCGGCTTCTGCTCCCCGGACGACGGCACCCGCGCCGAGGCGCTGCGGCTGTCGCGCGAGGCGGTCGACCTGTCGGCCGAGGTGGGCGCGCACTTCATCATCTGGCCCGGGATCGAGGGCTACAACTACCCGTTCCAGACGCCGTACGCCGAGTCGTGGGCGCGGTTCGTGGACGGGATCGGCGAGACGGCGCGCTACGCGGCCGACCACGGCGTGACGGTGTTCCTCGAGCACAAGAACTCCGAGCCGGCGATGAAGATCATGATGCGCAACATCGGCATGACGCTGCACGTGATCCACAAGCTGCGCGCGCAGGGCGTCGACAACATCAAGGTCAACATGGACTGGCAGCACCTGATCATGAACGGCGAGAACCTCGCCGAGTACGCGGCGCTGCTCGCCGCCGAGGGGCTCCTCGGCCACCAGCACGCGAACTCCGGCTGGGGCACCTTCGACGACGACAACATGGTGGGTGCGACGGCGTTCATGGAGACGCTCGAGCTCGCGATCGAGCTGCGCCGCGCCGGCTACGGAGACCACGGCGAGCGGCTCGGCTTCGACCTCTACCCGTACACGGAGGACGCCGTCGGCGCCGTCCGGCGTTCCGTCCTGCAGTGGCGGTTCATCGACGGTGTCGCCGCGAAGATCGACGAGACCGAGCTCGCGAAGGCACAGCAGGCGAAGGACGCCGTCCGTGCCTACGAGCTCGTCTACGCCGCGCTCGGTGCCTGAACCGCTCCTCGGCCTCGACGTCGGCACCTCCGGCGTCAAGGGCGTGGCGATCGACGCCGACGGTCGCGTGCTCGCGACCGCGGCGTCGGAGTACGGGCTCTCGACGCCGCAGCCGGGGTTCGCCGAGCAGGATCCCGAGGACTGGTGGCGGGCGGCGCAGGAGGTGCTCGCGCAGCTGCCGGAGGGGCCGGTCGGGCTCACCGGCCAGATGCACGGGCTCGTCGTGCTCGGCGCCGACGACCGCGTGCTGCGCCCCGCGATCCTCTGGAACGACCAGCGCACGACCGCCGAGTGCGCCGAGATCGAGCGAAGGGTCGGCATCGACCGGCTGATCGAGCTGACCGGCAACCGGGCGCTCACGGGCTTCACCGCACCGAAGCTCCTCTGGCTGCGCGCGCACGAGCCCGAGGTCTACGCCCGCATCCGCCACGTGCTGCTGCCGAAGGACTACGTGCGCTTCCGCCTCACCGGCGAGCGGCGCACGGACGCCGCCGACGCCTCCGGGACGCTGCTCTTCGACGTCGCCAACCGGCGCTGGTCGGAGGAGGTCTGCGGACTGCTCGAGATCCCGCTCGACTGGCTGCCGGAGGCCGTCGAGTCGACCGTCGCGGCGAGCGCGGGCGACCAGGCGGCCGCGGCGCTCGGCGTCGGCATCGACGCACCCGGCGCCGTCTCGGTCGTGCTCGGCACCTCGGGCGTGGTGTTCGCGGCGCTCCCCGCCTACGCCCCCGACCCGGAGGCGCGCGTGCACGTCTTCTGCCACGCCGTCCCCGGCACCTGGCACGCGATGGGCGTGATGCTGAGCGCCGCCGGCTCCGCCGCCTGGCTGCGGTCGGCGCTCGCGGCCGACCTGGCCACGCTCGACGCCGAGGCCGCGCGCTGGCAGCCCGGAACCGAGGGGCTCCAGTTCGCGCCGTACCTCGCCGGCGAGCGCACCCCCCACGCCGACGCCGACGCGCGCGGAGCGTTCGTGGGGCTGTCGCTGCGCCACGACCGCGGGGCGCTCTGGCGCGCCGTGCTCGAGGGCGTCGCGTTCGGCCTCCGCGACTCGCTGGAGCTCCTGCGGGACCTTGGCGCGCAGCCGCACGTCGGCCGCGTCTCGGGCGGCGGTGCACGCAGTGACCTCTGGCTGCAGATCGTGGCGTCGGTGCTGGGGCTGCCGCTCGAGCGGGGCGAGTCGGAGGAGGGCTCCGCATTCGGTGCGGCACTGCTCGCGGGGGTCGAGGCGGGAGCGTTCGCCGACGCACACGATGCGGTCGCCCGCTGCGTGCGCACGCGCGACCGGGTCGAGCCGGTGTGGGACTACGAGCAGGGCTATCAGCGCTTCCGGCGGCTCTATCCGGGGCTGAAGGGGCTGTAGCTCAGACGAGCTCGCGCGCGCCGTCCGAGGCCGCGCACACGTAGGCGCGGCCGGGCAGCCGCGCCGCGAACGCGTCGGCGTCCGGCAGCGGCACGAGCGCCACGATCGCACCGCCGAAGCCGCCGCCGGTCATCCGGGCGGCGATCGCTCCCTGCTCGTACGCCGTCTCGACGAGCCGGTCGAGCTCCGGCACCGTCGCCTCGAAGTCGACCCGCAGGCTCTCGTGCCCCTCGCGGAAGAGCTCCCCGAGCCGCTGCAGGTCGCGCTCGCGCAGCGCCTCGACGACGCCCCGCACGCGCTCGTTCTCGCTCTCGACGTGGCGCAGCCGCGACGGCATGCCCTCCTCGAGCTCGCGCTTGCGGGTCGCGTACCCGGAGTGCTCGAGGGCGCGCGCGACCCCTGAGTCCGCGATCACGATCGCGAGGCCGGGCGGCAGCGGGACGAGTGCGTGGGCGAGCGTCGCGAAGTCGAGCAGCACGGCGCAGCCGCGGCTGCCGAGCAGGCAGGCGGCCTGGTCGAGGATGCCGCTCGGCACGCCGACGGCGCGATGCTCGGCGCGGCGGGCCGCCTGCGCCAGCTCGAGCGGCTCGAGCCGGAGGCCGGCGACCGAGCAGAGTGCGAGCCCGACCGCCACCTCGAGGGCGGCCGACGAGGAGAGCCCCGCGCCGACCGGCAGCGTCGAGGAGAGCTCACCGCGGATCCCCACCGGGTCGCGCCCGAGCGCGGCGAGCTCGGCGGCGACCGCGGCGACGTAGCGCCCCCAGCCGCCGGTGTCGCCGCCCCCGTCTGCGGCGAGGTCGACGGCGACGCCGCTCGCGCTCGAGGTGAGCTCGATCCGGTCGTGCGGCTCCACGCGGAGCGTGATGCCGAGGTCGATCGCGGCCGGCAGCGCGAGCCCGCCGGCGAGGTCGGTGAACTCGCCGATCAGGTTGACCCGGCCGGGCGCCCAGAAGGTGCGCGTCACTCGGGCGTCGCGTCGCCGTCGGCGACGTCGTCCTCGGCCGCCTCCGGGCTGCGGCGCCACGGCTGGAAGGTGACCGTGAGCCGGTCGATCCGCTGGCCCATCACCGAGTCGACGTGGAAGCTGAGGCCGTCGTGACTGACCTCGTCGCCGGGCTCGGCGGCGCGGCCGAGCTGGCCGAAGACGAAGCCGGCGACGGTGTGGTAGTCCTCGTGCGGCAGGTCGCACTTGAACTGCTCGTTGAAGTCGTCGATCGGATAGGTGCCGTCGACGCGGATCGTGTCGTCGTCGACGCGCTCGACCGTCTCGTCGGGCAGGTCGAACTCGTCCTCGATCTCGCCGACGATCTCCTCCAGCAGGTCCTCGAGCGTGACGATGCCCTCCATCGAGCCGTACTCGTCGATCACCACCGCCATGTGCTGGTTCGTCCGCCGGAACTCCGCGAGCAGGGCGCCGAGGTCCTTCGTCTCCGGGACCATGTAGGCGGGGCGGACGAGCGCCTCCATCTCGACCGAGACGATGCCGCGGTCGTGGAGCGCCTCGATCAGGTCGCGGATGTGGAGGATCCCGACGATGTCGTCGAGCGACTCCCGGTAGACCGGGTAGCGCGTGTACGGCGAGTCGAGCACCGCCTTCAGCGCCTCCTCGGCCGGCAGCGTGATCGCGATCGCAACCACCTCGGGCCGAGGCACCATCACGTCGGCGACCTCCTTGTCGGCGAAGTCGAAGACCTTGTAGAGCATCTCCTGCTCGCCGTGCTCGATCTCGCCCTGCTCGGCCGACGAGGAGAGCAACATGCGCAGCTCGGCCTCGGAGTGCGCGTCGTGCTCCGCCCCGGGCGGCTCGAGCCCGAGCGAGCGCAGGATCAGCGCGGTCGAAGCCTGGAGCACGTAGATCAGCGGCCGGAAGACGATGAAGAACCAGCGCACCGGCGTCGAGAGCGCGAGCGCGGCCCGCTCGGGATGGCCGAGCGCGATGCCCTTCGGCACCAGTTCGCCGACGACGACGTGCAGGTACGTGACGACCAGGAGGGCGAGGACGACCGCGAGGAACGACGCCATCACGGTCTCGAAATGGTGGGCGAGCACCTGCTCGCCGAGCGCGCCGATCGCCAGGCTCGAGATCGTGACGCCGAGCTGCATCGCCGAGATGAAGCGCGGCGGGTCGCTCGTGATCGTCAGCACCGCGCGGGCCCGGCGGTTGCCCTCGTGCTCGAGCTCCATGATGCGCGTACGCCGCGAGGTGACGAGCCCGTACTCGGCCGCCACGAAGAAGGCGTTCAGGAAGATCAGGCCCACCAGGGCCAACATCTCCAGGAGGAACGTCATGTCGCGCCGCTCTCCGGCGCGCGGGTACTGGGCGGCAGATCGTCGTCCACGCGGATCAGTCCGCCGAGTATAACGCGAGCGGCGACGACACGAACACGTGTTCTATCATGGGCGGGTGGGCGTGGAGTACCGGGAAGAGCCGTGTCGCGCGGCGCTGAACCGCGTGAAGGGAATGCCGTTCGACTGGTCGCTGAACCCGTATATGGGGTGCGTCCACCGCTGCACGTTCTGTTATGTGCGCGCGTTCGAGCGGCGCGCCGACCGGCCCGCCGGCGAGCGCTACGGCACGTCGATCCGCGTGAAGGTCAACGTCGCCGAGGTGTTGCGGCGCGAGCTCGCACGGCCGTCGTGGCGCGGCGAGCCGATCGCGATCGGCGCCGCCACCGATCCCTACCAGCCCGCCGAGGGGCGCTACCGGCTGACGCGAGCGTGCCTCGAAGTGCTGCGTGACGCGTCGCAGCCCTTCTCGATCATCACCCGCGGGCCGATGATCGTCCGCGACGTCGACCTGCTCGCCGACGCCTCGCGCCGGGCCGACGTGTCGGTCACCTTCTCGGTGCCGACGCTCGACGACGACGTCTGGCGGACGACGGAGCCGGGCACCGCGCCGCCGCGGCAGCGACTGCGGGCGCTACGCGTGCTCGTGGACGCCGGCATCCGCGCCTCCGTCGGGATGGCGCCCCTCCTCCCCGGCCTCTCCGACGCGCCGGAGCAGATCGAGCGCGTCGTCCGCGCCGCCCGCGAGGCGGGCGCCTGCGGGATCTGGGCGAACCTGCTCTACCTGCGCGAGGGGACGCGGGAGCACTTCCTCGCCTGCCTCGGCCGGGACTGGCCGGAGCTGCTGCCCGCCTACGAGGAGCTGTACGCCGGCCGCGCCTACCTGCCGGCCTCGGAGACGCAGCCGGCACGCGAGCGGGTGCGGCTGCTCGCACGCGCCCACGGCGTGCGCGACCGCCGCGCCGAGCCGCTGCGGCCGGGGCCGCGCGACGAGCAACTTTCCCTGCTCGCCGAGCCGCTGCGTAAGATCGCTTCCTGATGGCAGACGAGATCACGACGCTGATCGTCGACGACCACGAGGTCGTCCGCGAGGGACTGCGGCTCTCGCTCTCCCGCGCGCCCCACATCCGGGTCGTGGGCGAGGCGTCCGACGGCGCCTCCGCCGTCGAGCTCGCCGAGCGGCGCAAGCCGGACGTCGTGATCATGGACGTCCGCATGCCCGGCATGGACGGGCTCGAGGCGACGAAGCTCCTGACCGAGAGGGTGCCCGACTCGAAGGTGCTGATCTTCACGGCCTACTCGGAGCGCTCGCTGCTCGGCCGCGGGCTCGAGTCGGGCGCGAAGGGCTACATCCTCAAGGAGGCGCCGCACCAGACGCTCGTCCGGGCGATCGAGAAGGTCGCGCAGGGCGAGGGGTACGTCGACCCGGCGCTGATGCCGGCGTTCCTCGCCGGCAAGGACCAGACCGACATGCTCACCGTGCGCGAGCGGGAGATCCTCCAGCTGCTCGCCGACGGGATGTCGAACGCAGACGTCGCGCAGCGCCTCTTCATCTCGCAGGAGACGGTGAAGAGCCACGTCCGCCACATCCTCACGAAGCTCGAGGCCGACACGCGCACGCACGCGGTCGCGATCGCGCTGCGCGAGGCCATCATCGACTGAGAGGCGGCCGTGAGCGACGGCGACGCACTCGACCGGCTGATCGCCGCCGAGCAGGACGAGCGGCGGCGGATCGCGCTCTTCCTGCACGACGGGCCCGTGCAGAACCTGGCCGGCATCGCGCTGATGCTCGACGCGGCGCTGCACTCGATCGAGACCGGGAAGCTGGAGGACGCGCGCGGCGTGCTCGGCACGGCGCTCGAGCGACAGCGCTCGACGATCCGCGAGCTCCGCGACCTGTCGTTCGCCCTGGAGCCCGTCGTGCTCCGCGACCAGGGCTTCGGCCCCGCGTTGCAGGCGCTGGCCGAGCAACTCGGCACCGCGAACCAGATCCGCCTCGACCTCGACGTGGAGGCTTCCGACCGGATGGGCCAGACGGCGCAGGTGGCGCTCTACACGATCATCCGCGAGCTGCTCGAGCAGGCGCTGCGCCGCGGCGCTCTGTCGCACGCGGGAGTGACGATGCGGGCGCTCGAGGACGGCGGCTGCGAGACGGTCGTCACCGACGACGCCGAGCCGGAGCGCCGGCGCAGGTCGTTCGAGGCGATCGAGGAGCGGGTCAAGCAGCTGCACGGCTCGATCGCCGTCGCGGTCGACGAGGACGGCACCCGCGTCACGGTGACGCTGCCCCCGTATGCGACCCGGCGGTAAGCTGCGCCGGTGACCGACGGCAACGCCTACCTCCTGTTCGTCTGGTCGCCCGCGGGCTACACGCTGCGGGAGATCGAGGGCGACCCGCCGGGCGTCGGTCAGGAGATCGAGGACGACCGGCACGTGCTGGTCGTGAACAAGGTCGGCGCCTCGCCCCTCCCGGGCGACGCGCGCGCCTGCGCGTACTCCGTCGGCAAGACCTGAGCCGGCCCAACCCAGGCGAGCCCAGCCCAGCCCAGCCCAGCCCAGTACGGCCCCGCCGAGTTCGGCCCAGCCCTGCTCTGCGGGTCCGGTTTGCAGCGCGGTCGAGCCCGGTCGAGCCGATCCGACCTGACGCACGCGTCCGGCCCGCGGGGCCGCCGGGACCCCTCGGCTGCCCGTCGCCGCGGCCGCAGTTGGACGACGCTCGCAGTGCCGCCGCCGGCCGCGTCCCGAGCGAACACCCGGCTCCGAGAATCCTCAGACGCGGCCCCGAGCCGGCTCAGAGTCGGCTCAGAGACACCTCAGAGACAGCTCAGAGGTCCGAGGGCGACCGGAGTGCCGGATCCGGCCGCGTCCCGAGCGAACACCTGGCTCCGAGAATCCTCAGACGTGGCCCCGAGCCGGCTCAGAGTCGGCTCAGAGACACCTCAGAGACACCTCAGAGGCCGCCGGAGGCTCGCTGCGCCCGGTGGGGCCTGGCGGTTCCGGACGGGGCGGCGGTTTGCGATGATGAGCCATGGCTCCCGTTCTCGCAGCGCCGGGTCGGGCGCGCCCGTCGCGGCGCGACCGGGAGCGCGTGGCGGAGGCGCTCCGGCGCGCGTGCGTCGAGGAGCGGCTGTCGTCGGAGACGTTCGTCGGCCGGCTCGACCTCGTCTACGCGGCGCGGACGCGGACGGAGCTCGACCGGCTGATCGCCGACCTGCCCGAGCCGGCGCTCGTCCGCCGCGCCGTGCTCGGAGCGGTGAGCTGGTGGTCGCGGATCACGAGCGACGTCGCGCGCGCCTGGCAGTCGCCGCGCTTCCCGCACCTGCCGCTGCCCCTGCGGGAGACGGTCGTCGTCGGCCGGTCCCCCCACGCCGACTTCGTCGTCGCCGACCCGGCCGTCTCGGCGCGGCACGCGCTGCTGACCTACGACGGCAGCGGCTGGATGATCACGGACGCGGGCTCGACGAACGGGACCTACGTGAACGGCTGGCGCGTGGTCGACCCGATCCTCGTCCGCCCGGGCGACGAGCTGACCCTGGGCGAGTCGACCTTCGTGCTGACGCCGCCGCGCGGCACCCTTTGAGCCTATAACTCGCTCAGATGCGGGTCGCCCTCTTCGCACGCGTCCCCGAGGTGGTCGTCCAGCTCGACGCCCTGCTGGGCGAGCTGGGTCACGAGTGCGTCGGCGTCGTCACGACGCCCGGCCCGCCCGGCCGGTACGGCGAGGATCCGCTCTCGACGCTGATCGACGTCCGGCCGCCGCACCTCGACGTGCTCGTCGCGCGCGGGCCGGAGCGCTTCGCGAAGCTGCTCGCGGCGCTCGAGCCCGACCTGGCCCTCTCCGGCGGGTTCCCGGTGCGGGTGCCGGAGGACGCGCTCCGCGTGCCCACCCACGGCGTCGTCAACGGCCACCCGGCGCTGCTGCCCCGCTACCGCGGCCCGAACCCGATCGGCTGGGCGCTGCGCAACGGCGATGCGGAGCTCGGGTTCACGTACCACCGCATGGACGCCGACTTCGACACCGGCCCGCTGCTCGCGCAGGGAACCGCCCCCGTGAGCGGCGCCACGTGCGCCGCCGACGTGCTCGCGGCTCTGTTCGGGCTGGTGCGGACACTGCTCCCGCGCGCGCTCGAGCGCGTCGAGGCCGGAGACCCGGGCGACGTGCAGGGAGAGGAGGGCGCGAGCTACGCGGGCTTCTTCGAGCCCGAGTTCGCAGAGCTCGACTGGACGCGGCCCGCGGCGGAGGTTCACCGGCAGGTGCGCGGCTGGTGGGCCGCCGCTGCGCGCGGCGGCGTCCGCGGGCCGCTGACGGAGCTCGACGGCGAGCGCGTCTTCGTGCTCCGCACCCGGCTCGACGACGCAGAAGGCGGCAGCCGCGTCGAGTGCGGCGACGGGCCGATCTGGGTGCTCGAGACGGCGCCCGCTCAGCCCGCGGCGTCTTCGGCGGCCGCGAGCCCGAGCACGAGCGCCTGAGCGAGACCGCTCGCGTAGCCGCCGACGGCGAGGCCGCCCGCGTCGACGCCCGCAGCCCAGAGACCGGTGAGCGGAACGCCGTCTTCGCCGAGCACACGGGCGCGCTCGTCGACGGCGAGACCGCCGAACGTGTGGGTGATCGACGCGACGACCCGGACCGCGGCGACCGTCGCCTCGGGCGGGTCGAACGGGAGGTCGGCCAGCGGCACGCGCGCCTCCGCCGGCGCCGCCTCGACGAGCTCGGCGACCGTCCGGTCGCGCACGCGCTCGCGGAGCGCCGCCTCGTCGAGCAGGTAGTACGCGCGCGCTCCGGGACGGCGCGCCGTCGCCTGCACGACGTTCGCCTCCGACCACGAGACGTCGCCGCGCTCGAAGAACTCGACCCCGTCCTCGTCGAAGATCCGCGCGAACCGCGCGTACAGCTGCGAGAGCGAGACGAGCTGCGTCTCGTCCCACGCAGCGTCGGGCATGTTGCGCCCGTAGAACTCGGAGAGCCCCGCCGAGAGCGCAGCGCCCTCGGCGAGCCCGCGTCGCAACCCGTCTCCCGCCGACCACGGGTTCGCGCGCAGGCGCAGCGGCGCCGCCGGCGCGATGAACCTCGTCACGAGCTCGGACGACCCGCCGAAGCCGCCCGTGCAGAGGATCGTCGGCTCCTCGCTGCTCGTCCCGTCGACACTGCTCGTCCCGTCGACACTGCTCGTCCCGTCGACACCCAGCTCGGCCTCGTCGGCCTGCAACGCCTCCACGAGCCCCCTGGGATCGAATCGCTTGCCCGTCGTGCGGGGGTTGCCGGTCTCCTGCCAGACGACGGGCGCGCCGCGCGCGCACAGCCACGCGATCGCGTCGTCGAGCCGCTCCCACACGAGCCGCTGCAGCCGCTCGTCGCCTCCGGGACATTCGCGCCGCCACTCGTCCCACTCGCGATGCCGCCACACCACGCAGGAGGAGAGCAGCATCGACCCGCCGACGCGCGTCCCGCGCTCGCGCACGACGACGCGGCGGCCGAGCTCTCGCAGGCGGGCAGCGGCGACGAGACCGGACATGCCGGCCCCGGCGACGACGATCACGTCAGGCTGAAGGTCGGCTTGTGCTCGACGTACTCGATGCGAACACGATCCGGGCCGGTCAGGAACGCCGCGTAGGTGTTCGCCGCGTCGACGACCGACTCGACCTCGATCCCGAGCTCGCCCGCGGCGGCGACCACCTCGTCGGCGGAGTCGACGAGCACCGCGACGTGGTTGAGCAGCGGCCGCTCCGGCTCCCCCGGGTCGCCCTCGTGCAACTCGACCCACGCCCCGCCCACCTCGACGCGCTTCGGCCCCGCGGGGGCGAAGCCGTACCGTTCGTAGTCGGTCGCGGTCACCTCCGGGGCGCGCGACCAGAGAGCGACGTGGTCGAGGTCGTAGTCGAGGTCGGTCTCCGCCTCGACGAGCGTGAGGTGCAGGCCCTCGCCGACCTCGAAGACCTCCGGGGTTCCCTCGGGAAGCGCCGCGCGCGCGGCCTCGAGATCGCGCACCCGCAGGGCGACGTGCTTCAGCGCTCCCTGCTCGCGCGGCCCCTCCGCGTCGAAGAGCGTCAGCTTGCCGCGCCGGGCGTCGGCGCCCATCAGGGTGAAGTTCGGCTCCTCGGCGATCACGTGCATGCCGAGATGACGTTCGAGGAACGCCGCGATCGGCCGCCGGTCGGCGACCCAGAGGGCGACGTGGTCGAGGGTCTTCGGGCTCACGGGCGCGAACCTTAGCGAGCCGCCCCCGGCTGCCGGAGCGGTGTCGCCCGGGCTCCGGCGAAGCGGAGCCCGGGCGAACGCCGTTACCTGGACGAGCGCCGCGCCGTACGAGAGCGGGACGCCGCCTTACGGGCGCCGCCGGTCTTCCGGGCGGTCGAGCGCTTGGCCGTCGAGGCCTTCGCCGTCGACTTCTTGGCCGTCGAGCGCTTCGCCGTCGACTTCTTGGCCGTTGACTTCTTGGCCGTCGAACGCTTCGCAGTCGCGCGCTTCGTCGTCGACCGCTTGGCGGTCGAACGCTTGGCGGTGGACTTCTTGGCAGTCGACTTCTTCGCAGTCGAGCGCTTCGCCGGCGAGCGCTTCGCCGTCGACTTTCTTCGCGGTCGACTTCTTCGCGGTCGACTTCTTCGCCGTCGACTTCTTCGCGGTCGACTTCTTCGCCGGCGAGCGCTTCGCCGTCGACTTCTTCGCCGTCGACTTCTTGGCCGTCGACTTCTTCGCCGACGCCTTCTTCGCGGTCGACTTCTTCGCCGACGACTTCTTCGCCGACGACTTCTTGGGCGACCCCGAACGGGAACTGGAGCGTGACGACGAACGTGTGGCCGCGGGCATTGCGCGATTCGACTCCGCACCGCCCCACACGTCGTCGGCGACCCGCGCCGTCGGTTCGCTCAACGAGCCGGCGTTCGACGTCTGCGACGCCTCACCGGTCCCGCTCCAATCCTCTTCGGTCATGTAGTGACCTCCTAGGTCGGATTGCGCGTGCACGATTCCCTACCACGTTGGTTTCTAACGTGCAACGCGGACGACATGACTTCGCCCGCACGTTGCTGAAAAGGAAAACGACGTTATGCGACGAACGAACGCGCGCGTCTCGCGCGCTATTCGATCGGTTCGTTCTGCACGTTGTGCTCCGTCGCGTACGCGTCGACGAGCGGGTTCACCGCCGCCATGCCGTCGCTGTACGCGTAGTTGATCTTCACGAACGGCTCCCACTTGTCGGGCAGCGCGTCCTCCGGGAAGATCGCCTCGACGGGACACTCCGGCTCGCACGCTCCGCAGTCGATGCACTCCTCCGGATCGATCACGAGGATGCGATCGGCTTCGTGGATGCAGTCCACGGGGCAGACGTCGACGCAGGAGCGGTCTTTGATGTCGATGCAGGGCTCGGCGATGATGTAGGTCATGGCGGCCTAATCTACCGATGCGAGCAGACCGTGGATCAGTTCCCTCGTCCGCTCGAACAGGGCCGACTTCGCCACGACCTGGTCGAAGCCGGCGGCGTGCGCACGGCGCAGCCCCGCGGTGTCGGTGTGGTTCGTGAAGCCGAGGATCGGCACGTCGGGATAGGTCTCCGCGACGTCCTCCGCGTCGATCCGCGCGATGTCGGCGATCACGAGATCGGGTGGGTCGACGCCGTCGCTCGTCTGGAAGCGATGCTCGGGCAGGGCCGCCTCGAGCTTGCCCCTGATGAAGAGGTCGACCCCACACAACAGGATCGTCGCCATGCCTGAGCGCGACCCTAGCACCGTTCGGGCCGCATTTGAACGCGGCCTCGCCCTGGGTCGCAGCGGCGCGTTCTTCGAGGCGCACGAGGAGCTCGAGACCGCCTGGCGCGCCTGCGCCGAAGAGGAGCGCGACTTCTTCCAGGGCCTCGTCCACGTGGTCGTCTCGGCGTACCAGTCGCAACGCGGGCGACCGGTCGCCGCCGAGCGGCAACGGGTGAAAGCGCTGCGCCGGCTCGAGCGGTTCGCGCCGGTGCACCGCGGGCTGGACGTCGCGCTGCTGCTCGACCGGCTAGGGCGTGCCGAGGCCGATCCGCGTGAACACCTGGTCGAGCGCCACGCGCAGCCACCAGTCGCGGTTGAAGAAGAGCAACAGGCCGAGCGTGACCAGCGTGACGCCTGAGACGCCGCGCACGATTCCGTAGTGGTCGCGCACCCAGCGGAAGGCGCGCATCGCGTGCCCGAACGCGATGCCCGCGGCCACGAAGGCCGCGGCGAGCCCGAGCGAGTACGCGACGAGCAGCACCACGCCGCGCGCGACCGAGCCCGACGACGACGCGAGCACGAGGATCGACGCCAGCACCGTGCCGATGCACGGCGCGGCGCACACCGCGAACGCTCCGCCGAGCAGCATGCGCGAGCCGCTGCCGCGGGCCTTGCCGAGCAGCCCCGGCGCCATCGCGCGCTCCGGCCACGGCAGCACCTGCAGGAAGGCGAGACCGAGCACGACGAGCACGAAGCCGGCGATCTCGAGCTGCGAGCGCTTGTTCACGGCGCTGCCGACCGCCGCCGCCGCCGCGCCGAGCAGCACGAAGATCACCGTGAACCCGACCACGAACGGCGCGCTCGAGGCGACGACCCGCCGCGCGACGCCGCGCTCGCCGAGCCGGCCGACCTCCACCTCGGAGACGGCCGAGAGGTAGCCGGGCACGAGCGGCAGCACGCACGGCGTGATCACCGAGACGAGCCCTGCGAGGAACGCGACGGGCAGCTTCTCGATCATTCGAACCGCGCGAGCTCGCGATCGACGAGCAGCTCGTCCTCCGGGTCGAGCGCAGGCTCCGGCGGCGGCGCCGGCTCGCCCGGCCGGCCGCGCGACCACCGCCACGCGCCCACTCCGAGCACGGCTGCGCCGAGCAGGACGCCGCCGATCGGCAGGACCCACGCGACCAGGTCGAACCCGTGCTTCGCAGGCGTCGAGAGCACGTTCGGGCCGAAGTTCGCGACCATCTCGTCGAGGATCTGCTTCTGCGTCCAGCCCTGGGCGATGCGTGTGCGGATCTCGCGCTTCATCTCCTGCGCGATCGGTGCCGTCGACTGGTCGAGCGTCTCGTGGCAGACCGGGCACACGAGCAGCGTCTCGATCGCGGCCGCGCTGGGTTTCCCGTCGCCGGCCGCGGCCGGCGACGCGAGCGCGAGAGCGAGCACGAGGACGCTCCCGATCCGGAGAGTGCGGCTCATGTCGCGAGCGAACGCGCGATGCCCGCGTCCAGATCCTTCGCCGAGACCGGCCCGAGCACGTGGTCGACGATGCGGCCGCGCCGGTCGACGAAGAAGGTCGTCGGCGTGCCGACGATGCCCCACGGCGCCGCGGTGTCGGCGAGCTGGTCGAACACCATCGGGTACGTCGCGTGGTAGCGGTCGACGAAGCGGCGCGCAGGCCCCTTGCCGTCGGCGATGTCGACGCCGACGAAGACCACGCCCCTGGCGCCGTAGCGGCGCGCGTAGCGCTCGAGGCGGGGCATCTCCTGCTTGCACGGCAGGCAGTCCGACGCCCAGAAGTTGACGACCACCGCCTTGCCGCGCAGCGAGGCGAGCGACAGCCGCCCCGAGCCCTCGAGCGTCGGCAGGTCGAGCGTCGGCGCCGGGACGATCTTGCCCTTCGCGACGGCGGCGCCCACCGACGCAGGCTGATGCGTGAGGTGCCAGACGAGGACGCCGGCGAGCACGGCGACGCCCACGCCCGCGGCCGCCTGCACGGACCGTCTCGCGCTCACGAGACGAGCCTCTCGAGCGTCGAGGTGAGGTCGGCCGCGGGGATGGGGCCGTTCACGTGCGGCGGCATCACGCGACCGTCCTTGCCGATGAAGAACGTCTCGGGATAGCCGGTGACGCCCCACGTGTCGCCGGCCGAGCCGTTCACGTCACGCACCACCGGGTAGTCGACGCCGTAGCGTCGCATGTACTGGGAGGCGGCGAAGGTGAAGTCCTTGGTGTCGACGCCCACGAACACCACGCCCTTCTTCTTCCAGGCGGCGGCCGCGTCGTGCAGCGTCTTCGCCTCGAGCTTGCAGTCGACGCACCACGACGCCCAGAAGTTCAGCACGACGACCTTGCCGCGGTAGGCGGCGAGGTCGAACGTACCCGGCTCGCCGAAGCGCGGCAGGCGGAGGTCGGGCGCGCCGACCGCATGCCCCTGGTCGACCTTCGCGGCAACACCGCCCCGGGTGCCGTGCGTCACGTCCCAGACGAGCAGCGCCAGCAGCGCGACCACCCCGGCGACGGCAGCGGCGCGCACGACGCGCATCAGATGACGTAGACGGTCGTGCCGACGTCGACGCGGTCGAAGAGCCACTCGGCGTCGGGCACGTGCATGCGGATACACCCGTGCGAGGCGCTGTAGCCGATCGAGCCGGGCTCGTCGGTGCCGTGGATGCCGACGCCCGGCGAGTCGAGCCCCATCCAGCGCGTGCCGAGCGGGTTGCCCGGCCCCGGCGGCACCGGCTTCAGCCCCTTGGCCCAGGAGTCGTAGGTGGGCGGGTACCACCACGGGTTCTTCCACTTGACCACGATGTGCCACGTGCCGGCGGGGGTCGGGTAGATCGACTGGCCGGTCGCGACGGGGAAGACCCGCTTCAGCTTCGACTTGACGTACAGGGAGAGGCGGTTCAGCGAGCGGTTGATCACGATCACCTCGGCGTAGGTGTCGGTGCCGACCTGCGGCGCGACCGAGCGTGTCCGCACGTGCACGCCGAGCCGCGTGTTCGCGTGGAGCGCCCTGATCACCCGCTTCGCCAGCGCCCGACCGTCGAGCGCGACCCCCGGGCGGCCCTGCTTCAGCTGCGGCTTGCCGGAGCTGAGCTTCAGCGTGGCGTCGACCGCCTTGCGCGTGAAGCGCTTCTGCACCTTCGCGACCCACGCCCGCAACGGCACGCCGTGCACGGCGACGACCAGCGGCACGTTGGTGCCGCTGTCGGCGATCCGCGCTTTCGCGACGGCCGTCTTCACGTACGCGGAGGCGACCGACGCGGGCGCGAGCGCGAGCGGATGGCGGTCGACGTATACGCGCAGCGGCCGCCGGAACGCGGCGGAGACGACGTCGACCGCGGCGGCAGGAGTGAGGCGGCCGACGCGGACACCCGCCACGCGCACGCCGGGCGGCAGCGTCGCTCCCGGAGCGACCGATGCCGTCGTGGTCGTCGTCACGGAGGTCGCCGTCTCGGTCGTCGTCGTGCCGGTGGAAGTCGTGACGTCGGCGATCACGGCGCCCGAAAACGCGCCGGCGACGGCGAATCCGAGCACGAAGAGAACCGCTAGCTGCAGGCGCTTCACTGCCACCGCAGTGTACCGAGGGTCTCCAGAGCGACCTGTGGATCGTCCGAGACGACGGCATCGACGCCGGCCGCCGCGAGCCGCCGCACGTCCGCCGGGGCGTTCGCGGTCCACCCGACCACGGGCGCCCCCAGGCGGTGCGCCGTCGCCACCGCGGCGCGCGAGCAGAGCGTGTGGTGCAGCGCCAGCACCCCTGCGCGGGAAAGCCGGAGCAGCAACGGGATGCGGGCCGGCATCGCCGTGCGCAGCGCACCCGCGCCCGCGCGCGTGACCGCCTCGGGCCAGCGCAGCCTGGAGACGCCGTAGCGGTCGCGCGGGTACCCGATCGCCACCTGCAGCTCGGGCGCGAGCACCGCCACCCGGCGGCCGACGGCCGCGTAGGCGGTCGAGACGAGCACGCGCTGCTCGAGCCCGTGCCGGCGCACGGCGTCCACGACCCCCCGCTCGTAGCCGGGCAGCTTCACGTCCAGGTGGATGCCGGCCGGGCCGGCCCCGAGCAGCGCGAGCGCCTCGTCGAGCGGGACCGCGTCGCCCGACTGCTCCGCGGGCGAGTGCGCGAGCACCAGCCCCGGCGAGACGTCGAACTCGACGAGATCGACCCCGGCGTCGACGGCCGCCCGCAGGGAGGCGAGCGTGTTCTCCGGTGCCACGGCGCTGGCGCCCCTGTGCCCGATCACGAGCGGCCTGCGGCCGTCGCGCCGCAGGGTGACGGCGCCCCGGCTCACGCCAGGCGGCGGATCACGACGACGGCGCAGTCGTCGGGAAGATCGCCGCCTGCGAACGCGCGACAGGCTGCGACCACGGCCTCGGCGATCTCCTGCGCAGAGCGTCCGGCGTTCGCGGCGAGCACCCCGTCGAGGCGCTCGTCGCCGAAGAGCTCGCCGTCGCGCCGGCACTCGATCACGCCGTCGGTGAAGAGGACGACGGCGCCGCCGGGCTGGAGCGTGGCCGTCACCTGCTCGTACTCCTGCGGCGCGTCGATGCCGAGCGCCAACCCGCCGCACGCCAGCTCCGACACGCCGGCGGCGCCGAGCAGCCGCGGCTGAGGGTGACCGGCGCACGCGCACGCGAGCGCTCCGTCGCGGTCGACGGTCACGTACACCATCGTGATGAACTTGCCGGCGGCGATCTCGCTGAGGACGACGTCGTTCGCGCGGGCGAGGAACGCGGACGGCTCCGAGTGCTCGCGCGCGAGCGACCGGAAGACGAACTTCGCCATCGCCATGTCGGCGGTCGCGTCGATGCCGTGGCCGGTGACGTCGCCCAGCACCACCGCGAGCCTGCCGTCGGCCAGCTCGAGGAAGTCGTAGACGTCGCCGCCGACATCGACCTGTGCCGCGGACTCGTAGACGCAGCCCACCTCGAGCCCCTCGACCGACGGGTCGTCGCGCGGCAGCAACGACCGCTGCATCGTCTCGGCGAACAGCTTCTGCTGGTGGTAGAGGCGAGCGTTGTCGATCGCGAGCGCCGCCTGCTGCGCGATCGTCCGCGCGGTCGCGAGCGTCTCGCCCGAGATCGACGACGCCGGGTCGAGCGAGAGGATCGTCAGCTCGGCGAGCAGCTCGGTCGGCGTCGCGATCGGGAGCAGCGCGGCCGACGAGCCCTTCTCGAGGAACGGGCGCAGGAGGGCGTGCGCGCCGCCGAGACGCTCGACCGCCGCGATGTCGAGCAGCAGCGGCTCGTGCGAGCGCGGCGGACGGGGCTGCGGGCGGTCGAGGATCGTGCGCACGGCCTCGGCGAGCCGCGACTCCGCGACGTGCACCGCCCGCGGCACGAACAGGTCGCCGCGGTCGTCGGGCACCCGGATCACGGCCGCGTCGACCTCCAGCTCGCGAACGAGCGTCTCCGTGATCGCGGCGAGCGTCGAGTCGAGCGAGAGCGTCTGGGCGAAGGAGCGCGAGATCTCGTAGAGCGCGTTCACCTGCCGCGACGCCTGCCGCTCGGACTGGAGCGCGGCGCCGAGCGCCTCGCCCAGCTCGGTCGCCCGCTCGTGCAGCCGCGCGTTCTGGACGGCGACGGCGAGCTGGGCGGCGAGCGCCGTCAGCAGCGCGACGTCGCCCTCCGACAGAGCCTGCTCGCCGGGATAGGCGGCGAGCAGGCCGATCGACTCCTCCCCAACGCGAAGCGGAACGGCGACGGCGCTCTCGAGCCCGCTGCGCCGGAGGGCCGCCCGGACGCCGCCGAGCGCCGGATCGTGCTCGTCCGTGCCCGCATGGATCGACGCGCGCGCGCGGAGCGGGCCGTGCAGCGCCTCGAGCAGGCGTGCCGCCACCTCCTCGTGGCCCGGCGCCAGCCCCCGCCCGGCGGCGGTGGCGAGCTCGCCGTGCTCCTCGCGCAGGTAGACGGCAACGCGGTCGACCTGCAGCAGGTTCGAGATTCGCTCGACGCCCGTCTCGAGCGTGTGGGCGAGCGAGAGCCTCGAGATCGCCTCGGCCACGACCTCGAGCAGGGCCTGCGTCCGCTCGAGCTCCTGCTCGAGCTCGCGTGCGCGATCGCCCACACGCAGCGCGTGCGCGGTCCGGGCGGCGAACGACGCGAGCCCCGGCAGCTCCGACGCCTGCGGCACGGTCTCCTCGGCGTAGAAGAGCTGCAGGACGGCGAACGCCGGCTGGCCGAGGGGCAGCGTGACGGCGTGCGCCGCCCCGTCGGGCAGGCCGCTCCAGTGCTCGACGGAGACAGGGCGCCAGGTGGCGACGACCTCGGCGGCGATCTCGGCCGCCCGGTCGAGGGCGAGGCTCGCGACCCCGTCCGAGGCGACGAGCTCGGGGCGGGTTGCGCCGATGCGCCACAGCGCCCCGGCCCGCGCCCGCGTCGCCTCGACCGCCGCGCGCACCGCCTGGTGCGACGCCCGCTCGGGATCTCCGCCGGCGGAGAGCGCCTCGCCCGCGAGCTCGAGCCACCGGCTCCGGCGGACGCCGGCCGCCGATCCCGCCTCCGGCGCGAGGGTGCGGACGGCGAGGGCCAGCTGCGCCGCCGCCAGCTCGCCGGCGCTGCGATCGGCGTCGTCGAAGGCCTGCGCGATCCGGATCAGCTCGATCGCCCCGACGACCCGCCCGTCCGCGGTGGCCGGCAGCGTGAGCACGTCGGCGGCGCGGGCGCGCTCGGCCGCACGACGCGCCGCCTCGGACTGCTCGCCCGCCGCGAGCGGCAGCCAGGCCGCCCGCGTGCCCGCGACCTCGGCGCCGAGCGCGGAGTCGGGCGGCGCGACCGCTCTCGCGACGAGGAGCTCGTCCTGGTCGATCACCCGCACGATCGCGAGATCGGCCCGCGCGGCCTCGCGGACAGCAGCGGCGAGCGCCGCCAGCGCGACGCGCAGATCCCCGGTGGCGGCGATGCTCGCCGCGGCGCGGGCCAGCGCCTCGACGGGCAGCCGCTGGGCGTCGACGACCATCGTCCGACGAAGTATCGCTTAGAATCCGCGCGTGGCCGAACCCGCACAGCAGGTCCGGGCGCCGCACGTCCCTGTGCAGCCCGACGAGAAGCCGTCGCTCGACACGCCGTCGCTCGACACGCCGTCGCTCGACACGCCGTCGCTCGACCCCTCGGCAATCGAGCGCAACTACCGCCGCGAGCGCGCCCGCCGCCGTGCGCGCATCCAGCATCGCAGCAGGACCCGCCGGTCGGACGTCCGGTTCTACGTGCTGCTGACGGTGCTCGCATTCCTCGCCGCGTTCGCGCTGCTCGCAGCGTGGCACGAGGTTCAGACGCTCTTCGGCGTCTGACGCGGCCTGCCCCACGCGGACCGGCCGATCTATTGCAACGGCGGCTGCGGCGGCCGCATGAACGGGCTCCAGGCAACGGGCTCCCAGGTCTCGCCCTGGCACATCGGGCACGCCGGCAGCGCCGCGTGCACCGTCACGCCGTAGCCACAGCCCGCGCAGTGGTACTCGCCAACCACGATCGTGCCGGCAACCACCAACCCGGCGAGCTGCTGCTCGCTCGAGTCCAACGTCTGCCGAGCGTCGCCGAGCACCGTGACCCCTTTCACGATTACCGATCGTCCGTCGTCCGACCGAGTTCTTCCCCATACTTACCGGAGTGGAAACCCCCGACTTCTTCGAGCTCCCCTCGTCCGAGCCGTCCGCACCGCCCCCGGCGGGATATCCGGCACAGGCGGGCGGCGGCCTCTGGGCCGCAGGTGAGCGGATCACCTGGGTGTCGGGGCTGATCCTCGCGCTCTCGTCGTTCATGGGGTGGTACGCCGGCTCGGGGGTCGGCATCAAGCTGTCCGTGATCGGCTGGCACAGCGGCATCCTCGGCAAGCTCGTGTTCTTCGTCGGCCTGGCGGTGGTGGCGATCGTCGCCCTGCGCGAGCTCGGCTTCGAGCTGCCGCCGAGCGTGCCGGAGCCGCTCGTCGTGCTCGGGCTGGGCGCGCTCGGAACGATCTTCGTCCTGATCCGCGTGATCTCGATCCCCGACTCCGTGCTGCCGGCGGACGGCCGCGGGATCGGCATCTGGATCAGCCTGCTGGCGGCCCTCGGCGTGATCGCCGGCGGCATCCTGCGGGCGGCCGAAGAGCTTTAGACCTACGCGGGCACGAGCTGCTTCGCGCGCTCGATCAGCTGCTGCGGATCGAACGGCTTGCCGACGAAGCCGCGGGCGCCACCCTCTTCCGCCTGGGCGGCCGAGCGTTCGTCGACCTGGCCGCTGAACATGATCACGGGGATCGACCCGTGACGCTCCTGCATACGCTGGAGCATCTGCCAGCCGTCGATGCCCGGCATCACGACGTCGAGCAGGACGAGCTCAGGGGCCTGGTCCTCGATCGCGGCGAGCGCCTCGTCGGCGCTCGCGGCCTCCCGCACGGCGTAGCCCTCGCTCTCGAGGTTGACGCGCATGAACTCCCGCAGGCGGGCGTCGTCGTCGACGACGAGCACGAGCGGGCCGCCGCCGCGGCCGCCGGGACCGGAGCGGTCGAGGAACGTCTCGAGGTCGCGACGGCGGAACCGGCGGTGGCCGCCGGGGGTGTAGAACGCCGGGACGCGGCCCTGATCCGACCACTTGCGAATCGTCGACTGAGCCACCCCGAGGAACTTGGCGGCCTGCCCGAGCGTGAGCCAGTCGGGCTCCGCGCTCGGCACGCGTCTACCGGGGAACGTCACGTCCCCAAAAGTAACCAAAGCTCCGCGTACCTAAACAGCGATTATGGGTTCTGAACGGTGACGGTCACGGTTTCTCGCGCCGCGGGGGCGAGCGGCAGGGGCCGCAGGGTGCGCACGAGCGTCTGCGACCCGCCCGGCCGCGGGTTGTCGTGCAGCGCCTCCCCCACCGCGACACCGACGGCGAAGACGACCAGCACGCCGACCACCAGGACGACCAGGCGCATCACGGGCGGTAGTCCGTCGCCCCGCGGGCGTAGGCGTGGAAGGCGGCGTCGGTGACCGTGCCCGGCTCGTGCGGCGGAGGCTGGTCCGGCTCGGCCTCGTCGAGCAGCTCGCGCACCCATTCGTCCGCTCCGTCGTAGGCGGCCGCCAGCTCTGCGAGCGAGAAGTTCTGCCCCACGCGCTGCCGCAGGCGTGCCACCACGAGCTCCACGTCGGAGACGAGCTGCGCGTAGCGGCGCGGGGCGCTCCGGGCGGCCTCGACGCGGCGGTTTCCGTCCTCCCACTGCTGGCGCGCGACGTCGAGATCCATGGGCCTCACGTACTACAGCAGGAGTCCGGCCAGAGCGCGGGGAGCTCGGCGAGGATCCGCTCGCCGAGCAGGTATCCCGGCTGCGCGAGCGCGAACGCGGCATGGGCGTGCAGGCACTTGAGGCTGCCGTCGCGGGTGGAGCCGCCGATGCCGGCGTCGAGCTCCGGCCGGAGGGCGCGCTGCCGCGCCTGCGCTTCGGTCAGGCTCTCGCCCAGGTGGGGATCCTCCGCCGCGGCGCGGCCGAAGCGCTCGACGCCCCCCGCGGCCTCGAGACGCGAGACCGCCGCGACCAGGTGACGGCACGTCAGGTAGTACTGCGTCGGGAACGGGCGGCCGTCGGCGTCGAACGGCGCCTGCTCGGTGACGGCGGGCTGCCCGAACGGGCAGCGGACGGCCACGCCGCGAAATGCCCGCGGACGGCGGCCGAGCTGCCGCTCGACGATCTCCTCGTCGGTCATCGAGACGACGGTAGAGGAGCTCAGCGGCCCTTGTGGCGCCAGGAGCTGATGCCGCGGACGATGAAGAGCCGCTCGCCGGGCTTCACGAGCCCGAGCAGCCGGGCCTCCCGCTGCAGCTGCGGCCCCGTGCCGGCGCGGGCGATCTTCTGCCGGAGATGCGCCTGCTCGACACGCAGCTGCCGCACCTCGGCCTGCCGGGTCTGCAGCTCGTGCTTCGTGCGCAGGTAGGAGTGCGCGGGCTTCCAGTAGAGAAACGCGGCGAGCGCGATCGCCCCGAGGGCGAGGAGGCGGGTCGTCGGGACGCGCGGCACGCCCGCACCTTCGCCGGACGCGGGCGCAGTCCTCACCGGCGTCGGCGGAGCGCTGCGCGTTTCGCCCTGCCGTCAGGCGATGTCGACCTTGATCACGTTCGTCGAGCCGGGCAGGTTGACGGCGGTGCCGGCGGTGGTGACGACGCGGTCGCCGGTCTCCACCACGCCCGAGCCGAGCGCCGACTCGAGCGAGCGCGTCCAGAGATCCTCGACGTTCTCGGTCTGCGGCATCAGCACCGGCGTCACCCCCCACTCGAGCGCCATCTGCTGCACCGCCGTCTGGTGGTGCGAGAGGCCGACGATCGGGCGGCGCGGCCGCAGGCGCGCGACGGCGGAGGCCGTGCGCCCGGTGAACGTCGGCACCAGGATCGCGCTCGCGCCGAGCGCCTCGGCGAGGTCGCAGGCGCCGTTCGACATCGCGCGACCGACGGTCGTGTCCTCGCCGGGCAGCGGAGTCTGGTGGCGGTAGCCCATCGACGGCTCGACCGCCCGGGCGATCTTGTCCATCGTCTCCACCGCGGCCACCGGGTAGTTGCCGGTGGCGGTCTCGGCGGAGAGCATCACGGCGGAGGTGCCGTCGAGGATCGCGTTCGCGACGTCGCTCGCCTCGGCGCGCGTCGGCTCGGCGTGCTCGATCATCGACTCCAGCATCTGGGTCGCGGTGATCACCGGCTTGCCGACCTCGAGGCAGCGCAGGATGATCCGCTTCTGCAGCAGCGGCACGGGCGCGGCGCCGATCTCGACGCCGAGGTCGCCGCGGGCGACCATCACGGCGTCGGCCTCGTCGAGGATCTCGTCGAGCGCCTCGACCGCCTCCGCCTTCTCGATCTTCGCGATCACGCGCGCCGGCGAGCCGTGCTGGCGGATGATCGCCTGCAGGTCGCGCACGTCGGCCGCGGCGCGCACGAACGACAGCGCGACGAAGTCGACGCCGAGCCCGAGCGCGAACGACAGGTCGTCGAGGTCCTTCTTGGTCAGCGACGGGATCGGGATGGGCACGCCCGGCAGGTTGACGCCCTTGTGCGACTTCACCTCGCCGCCGACGATCACCCGGCAGAGCGCCCGGCCCTGCACGACCTCCTGCACCGTCAGGCGCACGAGCCCGTCGTCGATCAGGACGTCGTGTCCGGGCCGCAGCACCTCGCCGATCACCGCGGGCGCCACCGGCAGCTCGCTGTCGACGGCGTGCTGCTCGCCGACCACGAGCACCTCCTCGTCCTTGAGCAGCACGCGCGGCGCGGGCAGGTCGCCGATCCGGAGCTTCGGGCCCTGCAGGTCGGCGATCAGCGCGAGCGGCTTGTTCAGCTCCTGCTGGATCTCGCGGACGATGCCGGCCCGCTCGGCGTGGTCGGCCTGCGTGCCGTGCGAGAGGTTGAGCCGGACCGCGTCGACGCCGGCGCGGACGAGGTCGCGGACGGTGTCGTGCGTCGAGGAAACCGGCCCGATGGTGGCAACGATCTTCGTCCGCCGACGTTCCGCTGCCATTCCTCGCAATGTAGCGGTCAGGCCGAGCGGGGGAACGCACCTCGGCCGGGATAGATCGCCCGGCCGCCGAGCTCCTCCTCGATGCGCAGCAGCTGGTTGTACTTCGCGACGCGATCCGAGCGTGCGGGCGCGCCCGTCTTGATCTGCCCCGCGCCGAGCGCGACCGCGAGATCGGCGATCGTCGCGTCCTCCGTCTCGCCCGAGCGGTGCGAGATCACCGTCGTGTAGCCGGCCGACTGGGCGAGCCGGACCGCCTCGATCGTCTCGGTCAGCGTCCCGATCTGGTTCACCTTGACGAGGATCGAGTTGGCGACGCCCTCGTCGATCCCGCGCTGCAGGCGCTCCGGGTTGGTGACGAACACGTCGTCGCCGACGAGCTGGACGCGGCTGCCGAGGGCCTCGGTCTGCGCCCGCCACGACTCCCAGTCGTCCTCGGCCGCGCCGTCCTCGATCGAGACGACCGGGTAGCGGTCGACGATGCCGGCCCAGAACTCGGGCAGCTCGGCGCTCGTCTTCTCGCGGCCCTCGAAGCGGTAGACGCCGTCGGAGAAGATCTCGCTCGCGGCGGGGTCGAGCGCGATCGCGATCCGCTCGCGGTGGCCCGCGCGCTCGGCGGCCTCGAGGATCGCCTCGATCGCCGCCTCGCTCGACTCGAGGTCGGGCGCGAAGCCGCCCTCGTCGCCGACGGCGGTGGCGAGCCCGCGGGCCGAGAGCACCTGCTTCAGCGCGTGGTAGACCTCGGCGCCGATCCGGAGCCCCTCGGCGAAGCTCTCCGCGCCGACCGGGACGACCATGAACTCCTGCAGGTCGATCGAGTTGGCGGCGTGCGCGCCGCCGTTGATCACGTTCATCATCGGCACCGGCAGCGTCGTCGCCGAGGAGCCGCCGAGGTGCCGGTAGAGCGGCGCCCCCGCGTCGGCGGCGGCCGCCTTCGCCGCCGCGAGCGAGACGCCGAGAATCGCGTTCGCGCCCAGCCGGCCCTTGTTCGGCGTGCCGTCGAGCTCGATCAGCGCCCGGTCGAGGCCTTCCTGGTCGGCCGCGTCGCGGCCGCCGAGCCGCCGCCGCCAGCTCGCCGTTCACGTTCGCGACCGCGCGCGTGACGCCCTTGCCGCCCCACTCGGCGCCGCCGTCGCGCAGCTCGACCGCCTCGTGGACGCCGGTCGACGCACCGGAGGGAACGATCGCGCGCCCGCGTGCGCCGGAATCGAGCTCGACCTCGACCTCGACCGTGGGATTGCCCCGCGAATCCAGTACCTGCCGCCCCAGCACCCCGACGATCTCGCTCACGTCCGCTCCTTTGCCTTGTCGTAGTACGCATCCTGCTCACCCAGCGGAAGCGCCGTCCAATCCTTGCCGTCGGCGCGTGCGAGTGCCTCGGCGGTTTCTACCCGCGCCCGGAAGCGCTTCGCCGCGGCCCGCAGCTCGAGCTCGGGGTCGACGTTCAGCCGGCGCGCGACGTTGACGGCGGCGAAGAGCACGTCGCCGAGCTCGGCGGCGACCCGCGGCGCCGGCTCGGTCTCGGGCGGCGGGTCGACCGCCGGCAGCTCGTCGCGCAGCTCACGCAGCTCGTCCTCGAAGTCGGCGAGCGCGCCCGCGAGATCCGGGTACTCGAAGCCGACCGCCTTCGCCCGCGCCTGCACCTTCCGGGCGTAGAGCAGCGCCGGCAGCCCCTCCGGCACGTCGTGGAAGACGCCCTCGCGTCCCTCGTCCTCGCGCTTGATCTGCTCCCAGCGCTCACGGACGCGCGCGGCGGTGCGGGCCTCGGAGTCGCCGAAGACGTGCGGGTGGCGCGACACGAGCTTCGCGTGGATGCCGCGGGCGGCCGCCTCGAGGTCGCCGGCGCCGCGCTCCTGGAGGAGCAGCGAGAGGAAGTACGACTGGAAGAGCAGGTCTCCCACCTCGTCGAGCAGCTTCGCGTCGTCGCCGGCCAGGGCGGCGTCTGCGACCTCGTAGGCCTCCTCGACCGTGTGCGGGACGATCGTACGAGCCGTCTGCTCGCGATCCCACGGGCACTCGCGGCGCAGCCTCTCGGTCAGCTCCTGGAGCTCCAGGAGCGCGGCGGCTAGCCCGTCGTGCTCGAGGTGGTCGTCGCCAGGCACGGGTCAGGGTTCGGCGCGTACCCGACCTGGTAGCGGATCTTGGTGTCCGTGCAGAAGCTCTTCGTCAGCTTCGATGCCCAGTCGGTCATCGCCTGGTTCTTCTTCTGCTGCAGGAGCTGCTGCCTGATCGAGGCCGCCACCTGCTTCTCGGGCGTCGTCGTCGCCTTCTTCACCGGCCCGAGCGGCTCGACGACGAACCAGGCCTTGTACTGCGTCGGGTCGTAGAACGGCTTGTGGATCGTCTTGGTCGGCGTCGAGAATGCCGCCTTGTCGAACACGGCCACCGTCTGCCCCTTCGAGAACGTGGCCTTGCCGCAGTTCTGGCCGCTCGAGTCCTTCGCGTACTTCTTCGCCAAGCGTGCACCACGTCTTGTCGGTGCCGTGCTCGAGCTGCCGGTAGACCTGCTCGGCGGTCGCCTTCGACTTGCCGACGAGGATGTAGCGCACGTCGCGCGTCTGCGGCTGCGAGTAGAGGCTCGGATGGGAGGTGTAGTAGTCGTGCACCTCCTTGTCGGAGACCGTCACGTCCTTCGTCACCTTGTTGAAGACGGCCTCGGAGATCAGCTGCGCCCGGATGTCGTCCCGGACGAGCGAGTCGGTGAGCTTCTGCTTCGCGAGCTGCGCCTTGTACTTGGCCTCGCTGCCGCCGAAGTACTGCTTCTTGATCTGGTCGAGACGCGCCTGGACGTCCTTGTCGGTGACCGTGATCCCCATCGACTTCGCCCGCTGTGCGCGCTCGGCCTGCTGCACGAGCAGCGTCACGATCTGTCCCTTGATCGTCTGGTAGTCGGCGGTGCCTTGCTTGGGGAAGGCGCGTCCCTGTTGCTTGTAGCTCTGCTTCGCCTGGGCGAGCAGCGCGTCGAAGCTCGCCCGGTCGACGTGCGTGCCGACGACGACGGCGACGTCGTCGTTCTGCAGCTTGTCGGCGCTCGAGGTGCTGCCGCAGCCGGCTACGAGTGCGAGGGCGAGCAGAATCGGGAGGAGGAACTTCGCCTGTCTCATAGGTGTGCGCCGACTACGCGGCCTGGCGCGCGGCCAGCATAGCATCGACCAATTCGAGCGCCCGCCTGAATTCATCGCCCCTTAACGTCACCTCGCGGTTGCCTGTCGAGTAGACAGCAGTCTCGACCTGCGCGCGCAGCTGACGGAGCTCGCCGCCGCCCAGGACGACCGGTCCGACCGACGCGCGACCGCCGCGAAAGACGAGGTAGTCGGCGCCGAGCACGGCGAGCTTCAGCTTCGCCTCCTGGATCGCGAAGAGGTTCTCGACCGGCTCCGGCAGCGGGCCGTACCGGTCCTCGGTCGCGAGCCGCAGCTCGTGCAGCTCGTCCTCCGACTCGGCGAGCGCGACACGCCGGTGCAGGTCGATCTTGAGCGCCTCCGCGCCGATGTAGGCGGCCGGCACGTAGGCGTCGACCCGTGCGTCCACCCGCACCGGGCGGGCCGCGACGCGCCGCTGGCCGGAGAGCTCGGCGACCGCCTCGTGGAGCATCTCCACGTACAGCTCGAACCCGAGCGCGGCCACGTGCCCCGACTGCTCCGCGCCGAGCAGGTCGCCCGCGCCGCGGATCTCGAGGTCGCGCATGGCGATCGCGAACCCGGCGCCGAGCTCGGTGTGGTCGGCGAGCGTCGCGAGCCGCGCCCGCGCCTCGGGCGTCAGCTCCTGCGCGTCGGGATAGAAGAGGTAGGCATGCGCGAGCAGGTCGCTGCGGCCGACGCGGCCGCGGATCTGGTAGAGCTGCGCGAGGCCGAGCTGGTCGGCGCGCTCGACGATCAGCGTGTTCGCCTGCGGGATGTCGAGACCCGACTCGATGATCGTGGTCGAGACGAGCACGTCGGCGTCGCCGGCGAGGAACGCGAGCATCTTGTTCTCGAGCTCGCGCTCCGGCATCTGGCCGTGCGCGACGAGGAAGCGCAGACCGGGGCAGAGCTGCTGGAGCTTCTCCGCCGCCTCCTCGATCGACTCGACGCGGTTGTGCAGGTAGAAGGCCTGCCCGTCGCGCGCGACCTCGCGCTCGAGCGCGGTCTGCACGAGCTCGTCGTCGAGCTCGCCGACGAAGGTGCGGATCGGGCGGCGGCCCTCGGGCGGCGTCTCGATCACGGAGATGTCGCGGAGGCCGGAGAGCGACATGTGGAGCGTGCGCGGGATCGGCGTCGCCGAGAGCGCGAGCACGTCGACCTCGAGGCGAAGCTGGCGCAGGAGCTCCTTCTGCGCGACGCCGAAGCGCTGCTCCTCGTCGACGATCACGAGCCCCAGCTCCTTCGGGATCACGTCGCGGGAGAGCACACGGTGCGTGCCGATCAGGACGTCGACCTTGCCCTCGCCGAAGTCGGCGAGCACCTTCTTCACGTCGGCCGGGCGGCGGAAGCGCGAGACCATCTCGACGCGCACGGGGAAGTCGCGATAGCGGTCGCGGAACGTGTTCCAGTGCTGCTGCGCGAGCACGGTCGTCGGGACGAGCATCAGCACCTGCTTGCCGTTGACGGCGACGCCGAACGCGGCGCGCACCGCGACCTCGGTCTTGCCGAAGCCGACGTCGCCGCAGACGAGGCGGTCCATCGGGTGCGGAGCCTCGAGGTCCTCCTTGACGGCCTCGATCGCGGTGCGCTGGTCCTCGGTCTCGCGGTACGGGAACTCGCTCTCCAGCCGCTCGACCCATTCGTGCTCGAGGTCGTAGGCGACTCCCGGCTGGGTCTGGCGCTGCGCGTAGAGCTGCAACAGCTCGCCCGCCATCTCGCGCAGGTGCTCCCGGGCGCGCGACTTGAGGTTGTCCCAGGCCTTGCCGCCGAGCTTCGAGAGCGCGGGCGCTTTGGCGTCGGCGCCGACGTAGCGGCTGACCTTGCCGATCTGCTCGTGCGGCACGTAGACGCGGTCGTCGCCGCGATAGGCGAGCAGGAGGTAGTCGCGGGTGACGCCGGCCACCTCCCGCGTCTCGAAGCCGAGCAGCTGCGCGATGCCGTGGTCCTCGTGCACGACGTAGTCGCCGGTGCGCAGGTCGGAGAAGCTCTGCAGCGCCCGGCCCGGGGCGGCGGCCGCGCGCGGCGGCCGCTTGCGGAACACCTGGGTGTCGGGGAGCAGTGCGACCCCGAGCTCGCGCCAGACGAAGCCGCGGCGCGCGGGCGAGACCGCGAACCGAAGCCCCTCGGCCGTGCCGCCCGGCTCGAGCAGGTCGGCGCTCGCGCGGCGCAGCAGCTGCTGCTGGCGGAGCGCCTCGCCGCGGTGCGGGAACGAGACGACGACGTCGAGGCCCTGGCGGAGCAGGCCGTTGAGCTCGTTCTCGGCCTCGGAGAGGCCGCGGGCCGAGAGCGCCGGCCGCTGCGCGTCGAAGCTCCACGGCTGCCCCTGCGGCAGCGGCGTCAGCTCGGCGGCGCCGGCGAGGTCGACCTGGCGGGCCGACTCCTCCTCCCACACCGCCCGCACCTCGTCCGGCGACCAGACGAGGTCGGGGGCGCGGTCGAACGGGGGCACGAGGTCGTCGGGCTCGCGCGCGACGGGCGCGTCGTCCTCCTCGTCGAGCCCGAGCGTGGGCTCGACCAGCTCGCGGCGCCGCTCCGCGGCCGGCTGCACCGTCGCCTCCGCCAGCTGCCGGAGCGCGCGCTGGGTGAACGGCGAGAAGGCGCGGATCTGCTCGATCTCGTCGCCGAAGAGCTCGATCCGCAGCGGCTCGCGTCCCGTGGTCGGGAAGACGTCGACCAGCCCGCCGCGCACGGCGAACTGCCCCCGCTCCTCGACCCGCTCGACGCGCTCGTAGCCGGCCGAGGCGAGGTGCTCGGCGAGCGAGTCGATCCCCGGCTCTTCCCCGGTCGCGACGTGCAGCGCGGCAGGGCGCGCCGACGCGGGCGGGAGCCCCTCGGCGACCGCGACGGCCGAGGCGCAGACGAGCCCGCCGCGCTCGAGCACGGTGAGGGCGCGGGCGCGCTCGCCGACGAGGTGCGGCGGCGGCTCGAGCCCCGAGCCGTAGTGCACGCCGCGGGAGGGGAAGAGCGCGACGTCGTCGTCGCCCAGGAACCACGCGGCGGCCTCGGCGGCGTCCCGGGCGTCGGCGTCCTCGGGCAGCACGACCACGCAGCCCGCGCCCGAGCTCCTGGTGCAACGCCGCGAGCAGGAGCGGCAGGACCGGCTCCGAGACGCGCGCGCGCGCGGGCAGCGCTGCCGGCGAACTGCTGCAGCCGCTCCTCCGCGCGCAGGCGCTCGACGAGGGTGTAGAGGACAGGGCGGTCCATGGCCAGAGGCCGAACGGGGGCGTTCGGCCGGACGCCCATCGTACGTGCGGCCGGGCGGCGGCCGCCTCGTCAGCGGGCGGCGGTCAGTGGCCGTGCGGGTGGAACATCCGCCAGCCGGCGCCGAACACGAGCACGAGCCCGACCACGACGTAGGCGAAGGTCACGGCGATCCAGAGGGAACCCATCGATTGCGCCTCCTTTCCTACGAGGAAGCGTCGGCGCCGGACGGCGCGCCGCCATCGGGGAATGTCCTTAGACGAGCCTGCGGGCTCCGTCGTACCTCGAGCCGTACCAGCCGTTCAGCGTCTCGATCGAGACGCGGGTGCCTGTGTGCGGCGCGTGGATGAACTGCCCGCGGCCGAGGTAGATGCCGACGTGGCCGAGACCGTCGAAGAAGAGCAGGTCGCCGGGCTTCAGGCCCGAGACGGCCGATGCGACGCCCGAGGCCGTACTGGGCGCCCGAGTAGTGCGGCAGCACGATGCCGAAGTGGCCGTAGACGAAGCGGGTGAAGCCCGAGCAGTCGAAGCCCGTGCCCGGCGAGGTGCCGCCGTAGCTGTAGCGGACGCCCAGGTAGCGGCGGGCGAAGCGGACGATCTTCGCCTCCTTGCGGGCGACGAGGGCGGCGTGGCTCGACCGGAGGTTCGCGCCGAAGGCGATGCCGGCCGCGGGCCGTGAGCGCGGCGAGCGAGCACGAGCAGGAACAGCACGAAGCGGATGCGGTGGGTCATCGCGAGGTCTCTCCCCTCGGCAGTAGCGGCGCGCGCGCAGGGACGGGAAGCGCGCCTCGCTGTCGTTGGCCGACGGAGTGAGGCAGAACCCTGACAGCCGGGCCATCACCCTTTCGGGGGATGTCTCCTCCCCCGATCGGGTTAGGCCGGTCGGGGCTCGGCGACACGGGCCGCGCCGCACACCCGGCCGGAGCATCGCCGGTTTCCGCTGCACAGCGACCGGTTCGGAGAGTGTGTGCGCGGTGTTACGAGCGCGGGCCGTTGACGGCGCGCTGCGTCGCCTCGAGCCCCTCGGCGTCGAGCAGCTCGACGGCGTCGGCGGCGTGGGCGACGAGCCGCTCGACGTCGTCGTGCGGCTCGAAGTCGGCGAGCACGTAGTCGGCGAGCGGCCGCCGGTCGCCGCGCGCCGGCCGGCCCACGCCCACGCGGAGGCGGAGGAAGTCGGGGGTGCCGAGGTGGCGGGCGACCGAGCGCAGCCCGTTGTGGCCGGCGAGCCCGCCGCCGCGGCGCGCCTGCAGCCGTCCCGGAGGGAGGTCGCTGTCGTCGTGCACGACGAGCACCGCGTCCGGCTCGAGCTTGAAGAACGCCGTCGCCGCCTGCACCGCGCGTCCCGACTCGTTCATGTAGGTCTCGGGCTCGAGCAGCGCGACCTTGTGGCCGTCGATGCGCACCTCGGCGAGCCGGCCGTTGAACTTCGACCGCCAGGAGCCTCCGTGCCGGCGGGCGAGCTCCTCGACCACCATCCAGCCGACGTTGTGACGGTTGTGGGCGTACTCGCGCCCGGGGTTGCCGAGGCCCGCGACGAGCAGGTCGAGCGAGGTGCCGTGGCGCCGCGGCCAGAGCCGCACAGCGCAGTCCTACCCCTCGACGGTGCCTTCGCCGCCGGCTCGCCGCGGCGTCGGGCTCGGCGGGCGACTCGGTGGCCGACTCGGGCAGCTCGCCCTCGGCGAGACCCGCCGCGGCGCCCTCCTCGCCCTCGGCCGCCGCCTCCTCGGGCTCCTCGACGCGCGTCGGCTGCGTCACGGAGGCGAGCGTCGCCTCGGGGTCGTCGACGAGCGTGACGCCCTCCGGTAGGGCGACCTGGCCGAGCGTCGCGGTCTCGCCGATGTGCAGCGCGCCGACGTCGAACTCCACCGAGGCAGGCACTTCCATCGGCAGCGCCTCGACGGTGATCTCGGTGACGGTCTGGTTGAGCACGCCGCCCTCCTTCGTGCCGGGCGACTCGCCGACGAGGTGCACGGTCACCGTGGCGTGGATCGGCTGGTCGAGGCGGACCTCCTGGAGGTCGACGTGCGTGATGTAGCCGCGGACGGCGTCGCGCTGGAACTCCTTCAGCACCGACGCGTGCGGCGCTGCCGCCGTCGACGACGACGTCGAGCACGGCGTTCGTCCCGCCCTTGCCGGTGAGAGCCGCGCGCAGGTCGCGCTCGGCGATCGCGATCGCCACGGGCCGATCGCGGCCGTAGAGCACGCCCGGGACGAACCCCTGCCTGCGCAGGCGGCGCGACTCGGCCGAGCCGAGAACGGCGCGGTTCTGGACCATGAGCTTGACGCGCTCCGAAGCCACGATCGGCGATTGTAGCCGGATCGCGCGGTGGGTTGCCGCTTGCCGGATCCGGCCGGTGCAGGAAGACTGGTGGGTGCGGCCGTCCGGCCGCGATCCGAGGAATCGCGATGGGGAGGAGATTCATGCGCAATCGGCGCCTGCACGTGAAGGTTGCCGTTCCGATGCTCGCAGCGCTCGTTGCGGCGGCGGTGATCCTGGTCGCCGGCGGCGCGTCGCAGGCGAGCCCGGGGCATCCGTACCTGGCACTCGGCGACAGCGTGTCGTTCGGGTACATCACACAGGCCGGGTACGAGTACGGCAACGCGAAGAACTTCGTCGGGTTCCCCGACTACGTCGGCCTGACGCTGGGGATGACGCCGACGAACGCGGCCTGCCCGGGTGAGACGACCGCCGGCTTCATCTCCGCGACCGGCATCGACAACGGCTGCCGGCCGTACAAGGCGAACTATCCGCTGCACACGAGCTACACCGGCACGCAGCTCGCGTTCGCGACGTCGTTCCTCCACGCGCACCCGAACACGAAGCTCGTGACGCTGCAACTCGGGGCGAACGACGCGTTCATCGTCGAACGGAACTGCGGCAACGACCCGACCTGCATCCAGAATGCGCTGCCGACCCTGCTCGGGACGATCGGTCACAACATCGACGTGATCGTGCACGCGCTCGAGAGCGAGCACTTCCACGGCACTCTGGTGGTGGTCAACTACTACTCGCTCGACTACTGGGATCCCGCCGGCACGGGGCTCACCCAGCTCCTCAATCAGGCGATCGAGACCCACGCCCGCGCGGCGGTGCGGTCGTCGCCGACGCGTTCACGGCGTTCGCTCATGCAGCCGCGCCCGCCTCGGGGAACACGTGCAAGGCGGGGCTCCTGAACACGAGCCCCAGGAACCAGTCCACGTGTGACGTCCACCCGAGCCAGTCCGGGCAGCAGCTCCTCGCCGCGACCGTGGCGAGCGCCTACGACGGACCGCACGGCCACTGACGGAATCGCCGCGTCGCGGCCGGGCCGGTGCAGACCGGCCGGCCGCGGCGGGGCGTCAGCGGCCGCGGAAGAAGCGCGAGAGCCGGCCGAGCAGGGAGCCGTCCTCCGGGCTGAACGTCGTCTGCGGTGCGGCTTCGCTGTAGGGCGGCAGGTCGGCCGCCCCGGCGGCGTCGATCTTGAGGTTGACGGTGCCCGGGTAGATCAGCGCCACCTGCTCGCCCGCCACGTAGCCGAGCTGCGACGCATTCGCACGCTCGACCGCCAGACCGTCGAAGATGTCCGCCTGCTTCGAGCCGGCGACCTGCGCGACCGTCCCGAGCGCGACGCCGTCGGCGGTGACGACCGTCCAGCCTGGCTCGATCTGCAGCCAGGAGACGGGAGCGGGCCCGGGCTCGTCCATCACCCGAGTCTACGCGTCGGCGATCGGCCGGCCCACGACGAGCGCGTCGCGTAGCTGCGGGTCGAGGTCGCGATAGTGCGCGTCGGCGCGGACGCCGAGCGCGTCGAGCGTCTTCGAGAAGAAGCAGCGGGCGGCGGCGGCGAGCACGACGTCCATGATCTCCGCCTCGGTGAGGCCGAGCTCGCGCAACGGGCGAAGCTCCTCGTCGCCGATCGACGTCGCGTCGTCGACGACCCGTTCGGCGAGGTCCATCACCGCGACGTCGACGGCGTCGAGCCCCGCCGAGCGGTGGTCGCGCGCGAGCTCGAGCACGGGCTCGCCGAACTGCTCCACCAGCACCGTCCCGTGGGCGAGGCAGCAGTAGGTCGAGCGCAGGCGACGCGCCGCGGCGAGGGTCGCGAGCTCGTACCGGCGGAGGTCCATGCCCGTCTTGATCGCGCCGTTCAGCTCGCGCCACGCCGCGTAGACCGCGGGCCGCCCGGCGAACGCGCGCTCGAAGTTCGTCGCACTGCTTTCCGAGGCATCTCGCGGCCTTCCGGTGCAGGAGCCCCGGTCACTGCTCCTCTCCCAACCAGGCGCGGGCGGCGGTCACCGAGTCGAAGACGCGACTCTCGAACGCGACGTGGTCGTGGACGAGGCCCTGGAGCATGCGCCCGATACCGTAGTCGACGTCGCTCCCGACCACGAAGGCGATGCGCTGTCGGCCGAGCAGCTCTGCGTCGCCGACGATCAGGTCGGCGCGCCGGCGAATCTCGTCGTTGGACAGCGCCCACCAGGCCGTCTGCGTGTGGTCGAGCAGCACGTTCAACCCGGGACGGAACCGCGGGTCGCCCACGGCCGACCGCACCATCGCGTCGAGATCGTCGACGGACGCCTCGCCGGAGGTCGAGATGAAGATGTCCTCCGGGCTCCCGCCCCAGACGATGCGGTACTCCATGCGAGAACTATCCCGCGCGTGGCAGCTCTCGACAAGGCCGCCCCGAAGGCGCGGATCACGGCACGACGCTCCCGGGTGCACCACACCGTGCTTGCCGACCTGGATGCGCGCCGCCACCGTCGGCCGGACCGCGCCTGGAGGCGGCGCGACTTCCACGACGGCGCGACGGACCAACTCGCGCACCGCCCCTTCGGACACAGCTCGCGGGTCGTGGCCCTGCCGTTGCACGCGCACGTGCGCGCCGAGCCGAGAGCTCAGAAGAGCTGGTTCTCGCCGCCGAAGATCGCCGAGACGGAGTCGTCGGCGAACACGTTCATGATCGTCTCGGCGAGCAGGGGGGCGACCGGGAGCACGGTCATCTTCTCTGGTTGCTCGAGCGGGTTGATCGGCACCGTGTCGGTGACGACGATCCCGCGGATGTCCGAGGCGGCGAACTTCTCCAGGGCGTCGCCGCAGAAGAGGCCGTGCGTGGCGAAGAGCCACACCTCCTCGACGCCGTGCTCCTGCAGCGCCTTCACGTTCGCGAGCAGGGTGCCGCCGGTCATGATCACGTCGTCGCCGAGGATCGCCCGCTTGCCGCGGACGCGGCCCGTGACCTCGGTCACCTCGACGACGTCGTGCGCCGGCCGTGTCTTGTGCATGAGCGCGAAGTCGGCGTCGAGCATCTCGGCGAAGCGGACGGCCATCTTGGCGCGGCCCGCGTCGGGCGAGACCGAGACGATGCCGTCGCCGGTGAGGCCGAGATCGCGGAAGTGGCGGGCGAAGAGCGGCAGCGCCGTCATGTGGTCGACCGGGATGGTGAAGAAGCCCTGGATCTGGCCCGCGTGGAGATCCATCGTCAGCACGCGGTCGGCGCCGGCGAGCTGGAGCATGTCGGCGACGAGGCGGGCCGAGATCGGCTCGCGCGGCTTCGCCTTGCGGTCCTGGCGCGCGTACGGGAAGAGCGGGATCACCGCGGTGATGCGCTTCGCCGACGCGAGCTTCGCCGCCTGGATCATGAAGAGCAGCTCCATCACGTTTCGGTCGACGGGCTCGCAGCCAGTCTGGACGAGGAAGACGTCGGCGCCCCGGATCGACTCGTCGAAGCGCACGTACGTCTCGCCGTTCGCGAAGGTGCTGCGCTCGATCTCGCCGAGCTCGACGCCGAGCTGCTCGGCGATCCGCTGCGCGAGGTCGCCGTGCGAGCTGCCGGCGAAGACCATCAGCCGCTTCTGCGGACCGCGCTCCAGCCAGTGACCGACCGCGGCGGTCGGTCACGCCGGCGGGCGCCTCGAGGCCCGGGCAGGAAGAGCTCAGACGTCGCGCTGCCGGGCTGCATAGCCCTCCTTGTTCTCCTGGTGCGGCCGCGCGATCGCGAGCGCACCGGCGGGGACGTCCTTGGTTATCACCGAGCCGGCAGCGATCCACGCTCCCTCTCCCACCTCCAGCGGCGCGACGAACGAATTGTGGACGCCGGTCCTGACGTTGCCGCCGATCACGGTGCGACCCTTCGGGAGCCCGGGACGGTGCGGGAAGTTGGCGGTGATCGCGCCGGCGCCGATGTTCGCGTCGTCGCCGATCTCGGCGTCGCCGATGTACGACAGATGCGGAACCTTCGTCCGGTCGCCGATGCGTGAGTTCTTGATCTCCACGAAGGTGCCCGCCTTGGAGGACTCGCCGAGGACCGTTCCGGGGCGAAGGTAACAGAACGGCCCCACCGATGCCCCCGGGCCGACATGCGTGTCGATCGCGACGGTGTTCGCGCCGATCTGCGCGCCGGCGGCGACGCGCGTCGCGCCCCGCAGCAGCGTGAACGGCCAGACGACCGCATCCGGCTCGATCTCGACCGTCGGCTCGATCCAGGTGGTCGCGGGGTCGACGATCGTCACGCCCGCCAGCATGTGACGCTCGTTGATGCGGTCGCGGAGGCCGGCGGCGGCCTGCGCGAGCTCGACGCGCGTGTTGACGCCGTCTCCCTGACGCCAGTCGGCGGCGAGATGGGCACGGACCGGGGCGCCGTCACCGACGAGGATCTCGACCGCGTCGGTGAGGTACAGCTCGCCCTGCACGTTCTTCGGCTGCAGCCGATCGAGCGCCGGCCAGAGGGCCGCCGTGCGGAAGACGTAGATCGAGGTGTTGATCTCGCGGATCTGCCGCTCCTCGTCGGAGGCGTCGGTGCCCTCGGCGATCCGGAGGACGTCGCCGTCGTCCCCGCGCACGACGCGGCCGTAGAGCCTCGGGTCGGGAGGCTCGGTAGAGAGGATCGTCGCGTCCGCGCGCTCGCGGCGGTGCGTCTCGACGAGCTCCGAGAGCAGCTCGGTCGTGAGGAGGGGTGTGTCCCCGGAGAGCACGAGCACGTCCCCGTCGAACCCGGTCAGGGCACCCCGCGCCGACCGGACGGCGTCACCGGTGCCGAGCGGCTGCTCCTGCACGGCGATCTCGACGCCGCTCGAGGCAAACTCGTCCCTGGCGCCGGGCGAGGCGACGACGACGAGGGGCTCCGCGCCGGTGCCGCGGCCCGCCTCGATCACCCAGTCGACGAGCCGGCGCCCGAGCAGCTCGTGGAAGTGCTTCGGCACCGCGGAGCGCATCCGGGTGCCGAGTCCTGCCGCCATCACGACGGCTGCGAGCGGTGTCTCTGCCATGAGTCAGTGGGATTGCTGGGGCGCCAGGATTCGAACCTGGGATCGCGGGACCAAAACCCGCTGCCTTACCACTTGGCTACGCCCCACCGTCGCGCCGATTCTACGGGCGGCGGGTGAGCAGAACGACGAGGGCGGCGATCGCGAGCAGGACGACGACGCCGATCGCGATCGCCTTGAGGACCCAGAACGCGAGCGGCACCAGCAGGACGAGCACCTGCGAGACCGCGAAGATCCAGGTGACGTGTCGGACGGCGTCGGAGCGGCTCGACCGGCCGCCGTAGGCCCAGAGGAGCAGCGCGACCGCGGCGAGCAGGACGACGATCCACCAGCTGAGCGCATGGACGAGGTAGAGCAGTCCTTCGACGGCGGAGATCGCGAGCGTGATGCGCAGCCGTCGCTCCCGCAGCCAACGTCCCGCACGAGTCGATCCGTGCTCGATCGCCTGCGTCCCGAACATGCGCGTCAACCGTACCACGCTGGAACCGTGCTCCAGACCCGGCCCAGGTGCCCGATCGCCCGGCCGGCGCGGGTCGCTTCGGCAGGCGAATGGAAGAGGCCGTACACGGTCGGACCGGCACCGCTGACGTCGGCGCGGAACGCCCCGCAGGCCCGCAGCTCGGCGGCGAGCGGCGACGACGCGAGGTCGTTCGCGGGCAGCGCGGCGAGGTCGCGCGGCCGGCGGACGGCGGCGAGCGCGCGACGGAGCTCGGCGACCCGCTGCTCGTACCCCTCCTCCCCGCCCCGCTCGTCGAAGGCGCGGTAGACGGCGGCGGTCGACTCCTTGCGCGCGCCGTGCGGGAGCAGCAGCACCACGGCGAAGTCCTGGGGCAGGTCGAGCGGCTCCAGCCTCGTGCCGTCGCCCGTGCCGAGCTGCGGGCCGTCGTGCAGGAAGAACGGCACGTCGGCCCCCACGCGCGCGGCCAGCGCGTGCAGCTCGCCGGCCGGGAGCGGACGAGCGAGCTGCGCGTTCGCGAGCCGGAGCGCGGTGGCGGCGTCGCTGCTGCCGCCGCCGAGCCCCGCGGCGACCGGAACGTGCTTCTCGATGTGAACCGCGAAGCCGTGCGGCGCCTCGAGCAGCGCCAGCGCGCCCCGCACCGTGGTGTCGTCGGGAAAACCCCCGACGGTGGTCTCGGGCGCCGGCTCGACCGTCACCCGGTCGCCCAGGTCGAGCTGCTGGTAGACCGTCGCAAGCTCGTGCTTCCCGCTCGGCGCGACCGGGCCGACCACGAGCGCGAGGTTCAGCTTCGCCGGTGCGGGCGCGATCACGCGAGCGCCTCGGCGAGCGCGACGAACTCCGGAGGAGCGAGCGCCTCCGCGCGCACGTCGGCAGGGCGGCCGATCGAGCCGAGCGCGACGACCGCCTGCTCCCGGGAGGCGACGCCGGCGAGCGCGAGCGCGTTCGCGAGCGTCTTGCGCCGGTGGGAGAACGCCCCCTCGACCACGCGCCTCACGGCCGGCGCCGCGGCAGGCCCGGTGCGGCGGAGCCCGACGAGCGCGCTCTCGACGTTCGGCCGCGGCCGGAAGACCTCCCGCGAGACCGGGTGGAACCCCGTGCGCTCCGTGCAGAGCTGCAGGCTCACCGAGACGGCGCCGTAGGCCTTCGTGGAGGGAACGGCGAAGAAGCGGTCCGCGACCTCCCGCTGCACCATCACGCACCAGCGCTCGAGCTGCGGGAGGGCCAGGCTCTCGACGACGACCGGCGTGGCGATGTTGTAGGGCAGGTTGGCCACCAGCTTTCGCGGTGGCGGGTCGAATGCCGCGAGGTCGACGCGGAGCGCGTCTCCCCAGTGCACGGTCGTCCGCTCGATCCCGGCGAGGCTCGCCTCCAGCCTGCGGTCGACCTCGATCGCGTGCACGTGCGCGACCCTCGCGGCGAGGAAGCGGGTGAGCACGCCGAGGCCCAGGCCCGACCTCCAGCACGACGTCGCTCGGCTCGAGCTCGGCGAGCCGGCCGATCACGCCCAGGATGTTCTCGTCGACCAGGAAGTGCTGGCCGAGGCCCTTGCGCGGCGCGACGGTCATCCCTCCGCTCCCGGAGCCGGCGCTCCGAGGCCGAAGACGGCGGCGGCGTTCGCCTCGACGAGCGGCCGCACGTCTTCGCCCCGCAGGTCGGAGAGGAAGGCGTAGGTGAGCGCGACGTGCGCGGGCTCGTTGACCCGCCCGCGCACCGCCTGCGGCGCGAGGTACGGGCTGTCGGTCTCCACGAGCAGGCGGTCGGACGGCACGCGCCGGGCGGCGTCGCGCAGGTCGTAGGCGTTCTTGTAGGTGACGTTGCCGGCGAACGACACGTACCACCGGCGCGCGAGGGCGTCGGCGAGCAGCCCCGGCGAGGAGAAGCAGTGGAGGATCACCGCGCCCTCGTGCCGGAGCAGCTGCGCGCGGGTGTCGTCGTCGGCCGCGCGGGTGTGGATCACGGCGGGCTTGCCGGCGGCGCGCGCGAGCTCGAGCTCGGCGGCGAAGAGACGCTGCTGCGCGTCGCGCGGCGCGTAGTCGCGGAAGTAGTCGAGCCCGGTCTCGCCGACGGCGACCGCCTTCGGATGGCCGAGCAGCGCTGCGAGCTCGTCGAGGTCGCCGGGGGCGCCCGCCTCGTGGGGGTGCACGCCGACGCAGACATGGACGCCGGCCAGGCGTTCCGCCCGCCGGAGAGCCGCGTCCGCCCCGGCGACGGTGGTCGCGACGTCGATCACCCGGGTGACCCCGGCCGCCCGGGCGCGGGCGAGCACCTCGTCGGCGTCCTCGCCGAGGTGGGCGTGCGTGTCGATCACCCGCTGCCGCGCATGCGCTGCAGCTCCTCCTCGACCACCGAGTCGTCGAGCTTGCGGAAGAGCGGCCGGGGCTCGCGGAGCGTCTGGCCGGGCGGCAGCTCGCTCGGCTGCCAGCGGCCGATCCACGAGCGGTAGTCGCCGGTCAGGATCTCGTGGCTGCGGCCGCCCTCCTCCACCACCTCCCGGAACTCGAGCGGCCCCGCGATCAGGCCGTCGTGGCCGAGCAGCTCGTGCACCGTCTGGGAGGTGTGGGGCAGGAACGGCGTGAAGACGATCTTCAGGCTGTCGACCGCCCGCAGCGCGACGAACAGCACGGTGCCGGCGCGCTCGCGGTCGGTCTTGACGAGCGCCCACGGCGCCTGGTCGGAGACGTACTGGTTGACGCTCGACGCGAGCCGCATCGCCTCGTTCAGCGCCGCCCGGAACCGGCCGCCCTCGATGTGCGCCCCGACCGTGTCGAAGCCGCCCGCCACCCCGGCGAGCAACGCTTCGTCCTCCGCGGTGAGCGGCCCGGGCTCCGGGACGGCGCCGAAGGTGCGGTGGGCGTTCGTCAGCGTCCTGTTCACGAGGTTGCCCCAGTTCGCAAGCAGCTCGTCGTTCGTGCGCCGCACGAACTCGGCCCAGGTGAAGTCGGCGTCCTGCGTCTCCGGGCCGGCCGCGACGAGGTAGTAGCGCAACGGGTCGGGCTCGTAACGGTCGAGGAAGTCGCGCAGGTAGATCGAGTGCTGCCGGCTGGTCGAGAACTGCTTGCCCTCCATCGTCAGGAACTCGGTCGCGAACACCTCGTCGGGCAGGCGCAGGGCCTCCTCGCCGCCGCCGAACTCGCCGCCCTTTCCGTAGCCGAGCAGGATCGCCGGCCAGATGACCGTGTGGAAGACGATGTTGTCCTTCCCCTGGAAGTAGGTGTGCAGCGCGTCGGGGCTCTGCCACCAGTCGCGCCATGCGTCGGGATCGCCGGTGACGGCCGCCCATTCGATGCTCGCCGAGAGGTAGCCGATCACCGCCTCGAACCAGACGTAGATCCGCTTGTGCTCGTCCTCCTCGTACCCGGGCACCGGGATGCGGATGCCCCAGTCGAGGTCGCGTGTGATCGGCCGGGGCCGGATCTCGTCGAGCAACCCGAGCGCGAAGTTGCGCACGTTCGGGCGCCAGTTCTCGTGCCGGCCGATCCAGTGGCGGAGCGCGTCGGCGAACCTCGGCAGGTCGAGGAAGAGGTGCTTCGTCTCACGGAACTCGGGCGTCGAGCCGTCGATCTTCGAGCGAGGATCGATCAGGTCGACCGGGTCGAGCTGGTTGCCGCAGTTGTCGCACTGGTCGCCACGGGCCTCCGGATAGCCGCAGATCGGGCACGTGCCCTCGATGTAGCGGTCGGGAAGGGTGTGCCCCGTCGCCGGCGAGAACGAGACGAGCTGCGTCTGCTCGACGATCGCCCCGTGGGCATGGATCGTGCGGAAGAGATCCTGCGTCACCCGCTCGTGGTTCAACGTCGTCGTCCGCGAGAAGCAGTCGTACGAGAGGCCGAGCCGACGGAAGTCCTCGCGGAACGCGGCGTTGTAGAAGTCGCCGATCTCCGAGTACGGCTTTCCTTCCCGGTCGGCCGCGACCATCACCGGGGTGCCATGCTCGTCCGTCCCACTGACCATGAGCACGTCGTTGCCCTTCAGCCTGTGGTAGCGGGCGAACACGTCGGAGGGGACGCCGAAGCCGGCGACATGTCCCAGGTGCCGGTGGCCGGCCGCGTAGGGCCACGCCGGCGCAACCAGGATCTTCCTCGGGGAGTCGGTCATGGCGCTCCATGATACGAGCGCGCTCCGGTAGGCCCCGCAACGCCCGGTGCCGCCGGCCCCGGTACCGCCGTGCCTGTGCAGGAGGAGCGCCGGCACTGCCGACGAGCACGAACAGCAGGGCGAGCAGGAGGGCGGCCGCATGCCTGCGGCTCCACAGGCTCGACGCTCCGGCCGGCGCACCGGGCTCCGAAGCCGACCCGATGGCCGGCGCGGAAACGCGCAGCGCGGGCGGAGCTCGCAGGATCGCAGCCGCGCCGCCGGCGACCACGGGAACCTCGGCGCCGCGGCGAGCGGCCCACGCTGCCGCGCGGCCGTGCGTCGCCGGCGCGACGACCGACGGGCTCAGGGCAGGTGCCCCGCCGGGCGACGACACGGCGTCGGACCCACTCGCCGCCGAAGCCTTCGCCGCCCTCCCGCTCGCCGGCGAGACAGGGGTCGCCACCGGATCGGTTGCCGCGGACCCGGCTACCGCGTCCCCGGGTGCCGAGCGGTGCGCGCCCGGGAGTCGTGCGGCAGCCGCGGCCGCCGGCGCAGCGACGGCGCGAACGCGCGGGTGCGGGTCGCCGGCGGTCGCCGGCGGCCGGGAGCGGATCGGCGCGCCGCGGGCCGGCGACGGGGCGGCGACGGAGGCCGCGGGTGCCGGCTGGGCCTTCGCGGTCGCCGGTGCTTGCACCGGCTCCTCCGTCCTCGGCTGCGCCGGCGTCCTTCGGCTGCGCGCCGTCCTTCGGCTGCCGCGCCGTCCTTCGGCTGCGCCGTGCCGCGGCGGCTTCCTTCGGCTGCGCGGCTCCTGGGCTCGTGCCGCTTCCCGTGGGCTGTGCCGAGTCCGTCTGCTGCGCCGGCGCGCGGCGAGGCGAGCGAGGCGGGCGGAGCCGCCGGAGGAGCGGGAGCCGGCGCGCCGGCCGGTTGCGCCGGCGCGGCGGGCGCGGGCGCTGCCGTGGACACGGTCGCGGCCGGCGGCGGGTCGGGCGCCGCGGGCGTCGGCTGCGGCGCCGGCTCGGGTCGGGCGGGAAGCAGCGGGACGGGATCGAGGTAGCCCTGGGCATCGGCGGCGGTGCGCACGCCCAGGTGCACGTACACGCCCGAGACCTCGGGATCGCCGCTCGGGCCGGCGGCGGCCACGACCTCGCCCTCGGCCACCTCCGCGCCCTTCGCCACCGCGAGCGAGCCGAGATGGGTGAGCGTGACGGCGTAGCCGTCGTCGGTCAGGATCGTCAGGCTCGTGCCGGATCCCGGGACGCTGCCCGCGAAGGAGACCTGTCCCGAACGCGGTGCGCGCACGGCCTCGCCGGGCGACGCGCCGACGTCGACCCCACGGTGCTGCCCGCCCGCGTACGGGTGCGTCGAGTCGAAGGAGAACGCCTGCAGGATTGGGCCGCCGGTCGGCCACGTCCAGGCACGCCCTACGGGCGCGATCAGGAGCGCAGCCAGAGCCGCGACGACGAGCACGCGACGCATCGAATACACCGCTCACCACCTCTGTTGTCAGGAACGAGAACGCACGTTCGACCGTAGCGGCGGGAGTCGGCTGTTGTCAAAAAAGGTTACAGACTTGTCACAGAGTCTCGCGGTAGAGGTCGTTCCGGGACATGTCCGTCAGGCGGGCGACGACGTCGGCGGCGAGCCGGCGGGGCGTTCCGGCGGCGACGAGCTCGGCGACCGCCGAGCGCGCCGCGCTCCGGTCGGGCTCGCCCCGCCCCGCCTCGACCACGAGGGTGATCTCGCCTTTCGGCGGCTCGGCGAAGCGGTTCGGCGAGCTCGGCGGCGGTGCCGCGCGCGACCTCCTCGAACACCTTCGTGAGCTCGCGGCAGACGGCCACCCGACGCGCGGGCGCGACCGCCGCGAGCGAATGCAGGCTCGCCCCCAGCCGGCGCGGCGACTCGAAGGCGACGATCGTCGCATCCCAGCCGAGCACCTCGCGCCAGAGGGCGGTGCGCTCTCCGGCCCTGCGCGGCAGGAAGCCCACGAACACGAACCTCGGCCCCGCCAGACCGCTCGCGACCAGGGCCGTCTCGACCGCCGAAGGCCCGGGCAGCACCGTGACCGGCAGCCGCGCGTCGAGTGCCGCCGCGACGAGCCGCGCCCCCGGATCGGAGACGAGCGGCATGCCGGCATCGGTGACGAGGGCGATACGCTCGCCCGCCGCGAGCCGGGGCAGAAGCTCCTCGACCCTGCGCGCCTCGTTGTGCTCGTGGTAGGAGACGAGGTGGGCCGCGATCCCGTGCCGTTGCAGCAGGGCGCGCGTACGGCGCGTGTCCTCGGCGAGCACGACGTCTGCGGCGCGCAGCTCGTCGAGCACGCGCAACGTGACGTCGTCGAGGTTCCCGATCGGCGTCGCGCAGACTGCGAGCGGCACTAGAGGCTTGATGGGTGTTCGGGTGTGCGCGGGGATGCGCCTGACCAAGCGGATCGGACGGGGCGGGCGCAGCGCGTAGCGGTGGCTACGGGCAAGCCCGACGCGGCCGAGCCGCGCCGCGTCAGGCGCACCAGCCGCGTATGCCCAGAAATGCGCATCAAGCCTCTAGGAGAGATCCTCGAACGCCACCAGGCCGGCGCCGATCAACCCCGCGTCCGCGCCGAGCCCGGCCCGCTCGATCTCCACGAGCTGGCCGGACGGCGCGAGCGCCTCGGTCAGCACCGCGAGCCGTGCCGCCGGAAGCAGCTGCTCGAAGGCCGCCACGCCGAACCCGCCTCCGATCAGGATCCGCGTCGAGCCGAAGATGTTCACCAGCGAGCCGATCGCGACGCCGAGGTGGTGCCCGATCTCCGCGAGCACGGGATGCTGCTGGGCGACCAGGTCGTGAGCGGACGAGTGGGAGCCGAGCAGACGCCGGGCGACCCGGTCGGCCGCGCTGCCCGAGCAGTAGGCCTCGACGTGGCCACGGCCCGAACAGGCTCCCTGGCACGGCTCGCCGTCCTCGACGATCACCATGTGCCCCAGCTCCGTGAACGCCCGGAACAGACGGCCACCGGAGACGACGCCGCCGCCGACCCCGGTGCCGAGGGTCAGCATCACGAGGTCGCGCACGCCCACCCCGGCGCCCAGGCGCGACTCGGCGAGCGCCGCGCAGCTGGCGTCGTTCTCCATCGCCACGGGCAGCCCGAGCCGGCGCTGCATCTCCTCGACGAACCGGACGTCGCGGATCGGGATGTTGACCGCGCCGAGCGCGATCCCGGCGGCATGGTCGATCCGCGAGGGAACGCCGAAGCCGACCCCGCTCACCCCGTCCGCCGGCAGGGCTCGAACGACCTCGGCCAGCTCGTCGAGCAGTGCCGCCTGCGAGGTGGTGACCGTCGGGCGCTCGTGCCGCGCCGTCACCCCGCCCGACGCCTCGATCACGCCGGCGAGGATCTTCGTGCCGCCGAGATCGACGCCGATGACCCGCGAGTCCTTCATGTCTCGTGGGTAACGTAACCCGCCGAATGGCGGGGGAAGAGAAGCCCTATCGCGTCTACCGGGGCGGGCGCACGAAGGGGAAGGTGCCCTCCGCCACGCCTCGCGTGCGCCGGCAGGCGTCCGACGGCGACGGAGGCGGCCGCAGCGACCCCTCGCGCGTCGAGTACCGCGGCCCCGGCGCGCGGCCGGAACGGCGGCGCCCGCGCTGGGGGCGGCGGGTCGGACTCGGCCTGCTCGTCCTGCTGCTGCTCGTGATCGCCTGGGGCGTCGCGAGTTGGTTCGCCGTCTCGAGCGGCGTGTCGGACGCGAACAAGCGGCTGCAGCCCGACGCGCGGCTCGCGCTCACCCACCAGAGCGGCCTGCTCCTCTCCCACCCGACGACGATCCTGATCCTCGGCAGCGACAACGCCCAGGTGGCCGGCCGAACGGGAGACAACCACTCGGACTCGATCATGCTGCTGCGCACCGACCCGTCGCATCATCGCCTCTACTACCTGTCGATCCCGCGCGACATCGTCGTGCCGATCCCCGGCGCCTCGACGCAGAAGATCAACGCGGCGTTCCAGATCGGCGGGCCCGCGCTGGCGATCAAGACCGTGCACCAGTTCACGAGCCTGCAGATCAACCACGTCCTGATCGTCAACTTCGGCGACTTCAAGGAGCTGATCGACGCGATCGGCGGGATCACCGTGAACGTGCCGAAGCCGATCCGGTCGAACCGGTTCGACTGCCCCTACCCCACGCAGGCCCGCTGCGACCAGTGGCAGGGCTGGCGGTTCCACAAGGGCAAGCAGCACATGGACGGGATGCGCGCGCTCGTCTACTCGCGGATCCGCGAGAACCTGCTCGACCCGTCCGAGACGGACGTCACCCGCGGCGCGCGGCAGCAGGACGTGATCGACGCGGTCGGCGCGAAGCTGACCTCGCCCCTGACCCTGCTGCGCCTCCCCTTCTCCGGCGGCGACTTCGTGAAGCCGCTGACCACCGACCTGAGCACCGGCCAGCTGCTCCAGCTCGGCTGGCTGAAGTTCCGCGCCTCGTCGAGCGCCTCCGTCCACTGCCGGCTCGGTGGGGACTTCGGAGGCGGCGGGACGGGCAGCCCCAGCGAGGACAACCCCGCGGCGATCGCGATGTTCCTCGGCAAGTCGGCGCCGCAGAAGCCCGTCGGGCCGTTCGATCCGGGCTGCGTGACCGGCCACAGCCTGCAGTAGGCTCGCGCCGTGGGGATCCTCTCGTTCCTGCTCTTCGGCCTCGCAGCCGGGCTCGTCGCACGCGCGCTCACGCCCGGGCGTCAGGCGATCGGCTGCCTGCCGACCGTGGCGGTGGGCGTGGTCGGCGCCTTCCTCGGCGGCCTCGTCGGCGACGTCGTGCTCGGGCACAAGGTGCGCTTCGGCTGGCACATCGGCCCTTTTCTGCTCGCCGTCGCCGGGGCGGTCGTGCTGCTGCTCCTGCTCGAGACGATCGCGGGGCGCAGGCGGTTCCGCCGCCCCTGGTAAGCCGGCCGGCGCAGGCTTTCCGCGCTCGGCGTTCTTCTCCGTCCCGAGCCCCCACCCACCCAGGGGGAAACCGCTCCGAAGCTTCGCACCGAACGTGGGATACGTGAGTGACGCCGAGGTGAAACCTGTGAGCCGATTCGTCCACGGCGCGGCCGCGACGGCACGCGCGGGGATCGAGGACGCCGCCCGCGGCGCGCGGACGGCGGGGCGATCAGGCCTCGGCTGCCTTCTTGCCGTCGCTGGAGCCGGAGCCGGTTCCCGTTCCGGACTCCGACCCGGAGCCGGATCCCGCGCCCTCCGACGAGGAGCCGGAGGATCCCGAGGACGAGTCGGAGCCGCCGCTACCGCCCTCCTTCGGCGCGCCCTTCGACTTCCGGCCGTAGTCGGTGCTGTAGAACCCCGACCCCTTGTAGTGGACCGCGACCGGATGCAGGACGCGCTGCAGGGGGCCCTCGCCGCACACCTCGCATGCCTCCGGCGAAGGCGCGGTCATGCCGTGGATCACCTCGAACAGGTGCCCGTTCGGACACTTGTACTCGTAGATCGGCATCGGACGGGCAAGGCTAGCAGCGAGACCGCCTGCCGCCCGCCGCGCCGGCCGCCCCGGCGCCCGGGGCTCCGCCGGCGCCTGCCCATGCTCGCGCTGGTCACGGCCGCGGCGCTCGGGGCGCCGGCGGCGGCCTCGGCGCACGCGACGCTGCTCTCCACCACCCCGCGGGACGGAGCGGTGCTCCTGCACCCGCCGCCGGTCGTACGGGTCGTCTTCGACGACACCGTCCGCGTCGCGTCGGGGAACGCGGCGGTCGCGAACGACACCGGCCGATCCGTGCTCGGCGGCCCGCCCAGGGCCGGCGGGCGGACGCTGACGATCCCGCTGCGCCCCGGCCTGCCGAGCGGCGCCTACAGCGTGCGCTGGGCGATCGTCTCCGACGACGGGCACCGCGAGCGCGGCGTGCTGGCCTTCGCCGTCGGCGCGGCCGACGGCGTTCCTCACTCGGTGCTCGGCGCCACCGTGCCGCTCACCTGGAGCGACCTCGTGCTCCGCTCGCTCTACTACCTCGGGCTGCTCACCGCCGGCGGAGCGACGGCGTTCGGGCTCGCCCAGCGACGCCTGCTCGGGCCGGCGCTCGACCGGCCGCTCGCGCAGCTGCTCTTCTTCGGGCTGCTCGCCGTGTTCGTCGGGGGCAGCGGCATCGCGCACACCGCCGCACCGGGCACGCGCTACGTGCTGGTGGTCGAGATCGCCGTCGTCGTCGCCCTCGTGGGCGGGGTGGCCGCAGCGCTCGCACCCGCCGTGCCGCGACTGCTGCCGCTTGCCGGGAGCGCGGCGCTCTCCCTCCTCGCGGCCCCGGCGCTCTCGGGGCACGCGCTCGACCCCGACCAGCCGCACGGCCTCTCGATCCTCGCGGACGTCGCGCACACCGGCGCCGCCGCCCTCTGGCTGGGCGGCCTGATCTCGCTCGTCCATGTCGTCCCGCGCGCCGCCGCGCACGACGAGCTGCGGCGTGCGGCCGCGCGACGCTTCTCCACGTTCGCGCTCGCCACCGTGGCGGTGCTCGGAGCGACCGGCGTAGCCCGGGCGGCGACCGAGCTCTCGGCCGTCTCGCAGCTCTGGGCGACCTCGTACGGACGCGCGCTGCTCGTGAAGACGGTGCTCTTCGCGCCTCTGCTGGGCCTCGGCTGGCTGAGCCGCACCGTCCTGCTGACGGCGTTCGCGCGCCTCCGGCGGTCGGCGTCGGTCGAGGTGGTGCTGATCGCGGCGGTCGTCGTGGCCGTCGCCGTCCTCACGGAGCTCCGGCCCGGACGCAGCCACGCGCCGGCAACGGCGGCCGCCTCCCCCGGGCTACCGCCGTCCGCGGCGCACGCGCCGCCGCTCCTGCCGCCACGGGACGCGGTCGTCGACGCGCACGAGCTCGGCCGCCTCGCCGTCGCCGTGGCGCGAACGCCCGGCACCGCCACGGTGACGCTGGTCGCACCCGACGCGACCGGGGCGAGCGGGCACGCCGTCACGATCGACGGAACGCGCGCCGAGCCCTGCGGCGCCGGCTGCTACCGCGCCGCCGCCGCGCCGGACGCGCTCCGCATCACCGTCGACGGGCGGCCGACAGCGTTCGACCTGCCCGAGAGCGCACCCGACGCGACCGCGCTGCTCGCCCGGGTCACGCGCACCTATCGCCGCTCCCGCACGATCGTCTTCGACGAGACGCTCGCCTCCGCGCCGGGAAACGCGCAGGTGACGCGCTTCACCGTGGTGGCGCCCGACCGCCTCGCCTACGTGACGCGTGGCGGCCCCGCGGGTCGCGTGATCGGCGGCCGCCGCTGGGACCGCGACCGCCCCGAGGCGCCGTGGCGCGAATCGGCCCAGAGCCCGCTCGAGGCCACACGGCCCTCCTGGTCGAGACCGACGAACGCGCGCCTCGTCGCGCCCGGCGTCGTCACCTTCCTCGACCGGCGCATCCCGGCGTGGTTCCGCGTCAGGGTGGCGGGAGGCGTGCCGGCGGCCGCCGCGATGACGGCCGCGGCGCACTTCATGGTCGACCGCTACGTCGCGTTCGACGGCCCGGCCGAGGTGTCGCCGCCGTCATCTCCGTCGCCGCCCGGCTGATCGTCCTCCGCGACGAGCTCCCGGTAGCACGGTGCTCCCTCGAACGCGTCCAGGCCGGTAGGGCCAAGGTCCGAGCGGCGCTGACGCCGGCTGCGGCGGACGGTGGCCAGCGCTCCCGCGGCCCCGACGAGGCCGCCGATCGCGAAGGAGCGCAGCCTGTCGCGCCGTCTTGCCTCGTCCATGCGACGATCGTACTCGTGCGGCTCACCACCCTCGGCGACCTCCTGCTGGACGTGATCGTGCGCCTGGACACGCCGCTCGCGCCCGGTGACGACCGCATGGCGCGCACGAGCACGGGGCCGGGCGGCCAGGCGGCCAACGTGGCGGCGTGGGCCGCGTCGCTCGGTGCCGAGGCACGTTTCGTCGGGCGCATCGGCGACGACACTGCCGGCCGGCTCGTCGCCGAGGCGCTGCGGGCGCGCGGGGTCGAGCACGCGGGCCCGGTGGCCGGGCGCACGGGGGTCGTGGTCTCGATCGCGGCGGCCGGCGACCGCAGCATGGTCTCCGACCGCGGCAGCGCTCCCGACCTCGCGCCGCACGACCTGAAGCCCGCGTGGTTCGATTGCGACGTGCTCCACGTCTCCGGCTACTCGCTCCTCGCCGACCCGATCGCCGACGCGGCGCTCGCCGCCGCCGGGCTCGCGCGGGCACACAAGGCGCGCGTCTCGCTCGACGTCTCGACCTGGACGCTCGTCGACGACAGCTTCCGCGCACGCGCCACGGCGCTGGCACCCGACCTCGTCTTCGCGACGGAGCTCGAGCAGGAGGCGCTCGGCGCCCTCGACACCCGCTGGGTCGTCAAGCGCGGCGAGCGCGGCCTGCATGCGGACGGGTGCGACTACCCGGCGGTCGAGGTCGACGTGGCCGACACCACGGGCGCCGGCGACGCCCTCGCCGCCGGCTTCCTCGTCGGCGGGCCTACCCTTGCTCTGGAAGCGGCCGCCCGCTGCTGCGCCCGGATGGGAGCGATGCCGTGATCCGCGTCTCCGACGAGGTGCGCGGCGCGAAGGCGGTCGTCGGGCTCGAGACGACGCTCGTCGCCCACGGCTTCCCGCCGGGCGAGGGCGTCGAGGTCGGGCTCGCCGCCGAGCGGGCGGTGCGCGAGAGCGGCGCCGTGCCGGCGACGGTCGGCGTGCTCGACAGCGAGCTCGTCGTGGGCCTGGACAAGGGCGAGCTGGAGCGGTTCGACGCCACCGCGCGCAAGCTCGGCCCGCGCGATCTCGCGGCCGCGATCGTGCAGAACGTGATCGGCGCGACGACCGTCGGCGGCACGCTCGCGGCCTGTCGCGCGGCCGGCATCCGGGTGCTGGCGACCGGCGGCCTCGGCGGCGTCCATCGCGGCTGGCCCGCCCCGCCCGACGTCTCGGCCGACCTGCACGCGCTCGCCGGGGCGTCGGCGCTCGTGGTCAGCTCCGGCGTGAAGTCGCTGCTCGACGTGCCGGCGACGTCCGAGCTGCTCGAGACGCTCGGCATCCCCGTGCTCGGCTACCGCGCCGACACGCTGCCGCTCTTCTACACCGCCCGGGGCGGGCCGCCCGTCTCGGCCCGGGTCGAGACCGCCCCCGAGGTCGCCCGCCTCGCCTCCGCCCACTGGCAGCTCGGCGGGGGCGGGATCCTGCTCGGCCGCCCGCCGGACGAGAGCCTCGACGACGTGGAGCCGCTGATCGAGGCCGCGCTCGCCGCGGCCGTGCGCCAGAACGTGCACGGACAGGCGGTGACCCCGTTCGTGCTCTCTTACCTGCACCGCGAGAGCGGCGGCCGTACCCTGGCCGCGAACCGCGACCTGATCGTCGGCAACGCGCGCCTGGCAGGCACGATCGCCGTCGCCCTCGCGGCCGCGTAGAGCGCCCGCTCAGCGCGCGGAGACGGGGATGCCCCGGTCGGGGCCGCCGCCGTGACCGCCCAGCGTGCCGGCGCACAGCCGCAGCAGCCAGCCCGCCGCCAGGAACGTCGCGAAGAAGCTGGGCAGGATGCAGCCGAACAGCGCCAGGTAGGCGCCGTGGGGGACGTGCGTGAGCGGCGCGACGCCGAAGGGCATGAACCGCACCGCGACCACCGTGCAGACGGCGATCCCGATCGCGGGGCGCATCGTGCGCGGACCGAGGCGCGGGTAGCGGGTGACCACCCAGAGCGCGAGCAGCGCGCCGGCGACCAGCTCGATTCGAAGGAACTCGGCCATCGAAATCATCCTGTCGACCCCACCTTTCATCTCGCCGGTTGAGACGAGCGGCGGGGCCCGCCGCAAGGGGCCCCGCTCTGCTCGTTACGCCCACGTCCGTTCCGCCGCCGGCGGGGCGCCTCCGCCCTGGCGCCTCCGTCCGACGCGCACACCATGCACCCGCGGCGGCACTTGACACAATCACCCGGATTGCAGTTGACCGTCCCGCTTGACCCGGGCCCGTGCGAAACCCCGGGGAGCGCCCGGTCAGCTCATCGCGCCCGCCGGCGACAGCTCGAGCCAGCGGCCGTGCTCCTGCACCAGCCGCCCGTCCGCGTAGATCCGGCCGTCGGCTCGCAGGTCCTTGACGATGTCCCAGTGGATCGCGCTCGTGTTCAGACCGCCCGTGAAGGAGTAGGAGTTGCCGAGCGCGAGATGGATGGTGCCGTCGATCTTCTCGTCGAAGCCGACGTTCTTCATGAACCGCTGGATGCCCGGGTTGCAGCCGAAGCCGAGCTCGCCGGGCCGGCGGGCGCCCGCGTCGGTCTCGAGGATCGCGAGCAGGAACTCCTCGTTCGCGCTCGCGCCGGCGTCGACGACGCGTCCGCCTTCGAAGCGAAGACGGACGCCCTGCACCTCGTTGCCGAAGTAGACCGCGGGGAACTCGCAGAACTCGATCACCCCGTCCGCGGAGCCCTCCACCGGGGAGTAGAAGACCTCGCCCCCCGGCATGTTCACGTGGCCGTCGTCGACCGAGCCGCGCCGGCCGTCGAGTGACAGCGTCAGGTCGGTGCCGGAGCCGACGATCCGCACCTCCGAGGCCGCGTCGAACAGGTCGGCGATTCGGCGCATGCGCCGGCCTTCCGCGTCCCAGTCGCGCAGGACGGCGCCGTAGACGAACTCTTCGAGGTCGGCCGGGCTCATGCCCGCCTGGTCGGCCATCGACGGCGACGGGTACTCGGCGACCACCCACGGGATCTCCATCGCCATCGTCCGGCGGCGCATCGGCGCAGCCGCCTGCTGCAGCGCCGACAGCCGCTCCTCCGAGAGATCCGACCCTTCGTCGGCGCGCTCGGGGCTCCAGATCGTGATCACCCCGTCGACCTCCTCCCACAGCCGGCGACGCAGCGGCGGCGGCGTCCGCAGCAGCTCGAGCGGCGCCGCGCGGGCGAAGGGGCCGCCGACCTGCTCGAACGAGAGCTGCAGGATCGGGTACGCCGCCTTCTCCGCGATGCGCTCGGCGACCGCCTCGATCAGCGGGCGGCCCAGGTGGTTGCCGCGGACCAGCACCTGCCAGCCCGGCTCCACGGGCACGGAGCGGTCGACCAGAAGTCGCGCATACTCGGAGGCCCGGGAGTCGCGCACGCCGACGAGTTCTACCCGGACCGTCGACTCGAGACAACCGCCCTGCTCGACAGGCGGTCAGTCGAGCGCGCCCAGGAACTCCTCGACGTCGAGCGCGGGCAGGGTCTCGATCCGCGTCGACCCGCGCGAGCCCAGCGCCAGCGAGACCTTCGCGACCGTGGCGGTGTCGGGCGCCTCGACGACGTTCACGAAGTCGAACTCGCCGAGCGTCGCCCACTGGTGGAGCACGCGGCAGCCGAGCTCTTCGACGTCGTGGTTGACCTGCCGCAGCCGCTCAGGGTTCGACCTGAGGGTCTGGACGCCCTGCTGGGTCAGCGTCGACAGGAGGATGTAGATCGGCATCGGGTCTGCTCCTTCGAAGGGGTCGGCGGGACCCTACCCTGGCCGCCTGGTCGGCATACAGCAGGGCGGCGCCGAGGAACAGCATCGGCCCGAGCACCAGGTCGGAGAGGAAGACGGCCGCCCGCTGGCCGTTGTCGCCCTGCGTGTGCAGCAGCGCGCTCAGCGTGTTTCCGGCGACCCCGACCACGACGACGAGCGCCGCCAGCGAGCCGAGTGCGTGCGCGTAGTCGGCCACCCCGAGCTGCCGCCCGCGGACGAGCGCGTCCCGCGCACCGAGACGCTCGACCATCGCCGCGGGCACCGCGAGCCCGATGAAGGCGAACCAGGCGATGCCCGGGAGGATGTAGAACGCGCGCAGTGCCGGAAACGGCAGGTAGACGAGGAGCGCGATCCCGGCCGCCGTCCACGTGACCGGGACGCCGTGGACGAGCCGGCACGCCCACAGGTAGCCGGCGCAGAAGAGCGGCGCGAGCGACCAGAAGACGAGCATCTGGAACGGCCCCGCATGGTGCACCGACGCCTGGTCGGCGACGGCCAGCGGCAGCCCGAGCGGCAGCGCCGGCCAGAACCGGGCCCCGTAGGCCCGAATCGTCTCGGCGACGAGCTGCCCCACCGTGCGCCGGTCGGGCGGGAGCGGCGGCGGCAGCTCAGGCACGCTCGAGCTCCCCGAGCAGCACCGGCAGCACGCGCGCGAGCTCGGACAGCGCCTCCTCGAACCGCCACCGCGACCGGTCGGGCTCGGCGACAGCGTTCGAGAGCACGCGCACCTCCAGCGCGGGCACGCCGGCGAGCGCCGCCGCGCGCAGCACCGCGTACCCCTCCATCGCCTCGACGGCACAGCCGCTCGAGCCGCCGATCTGTGCTCCACCCACCCGGGTCCCGCCGACGCGCGCCGACGTGCCGATCGGCTCCACGCGGGCCCCCGGAAGCGCCCCGGCCGCCGTAGCGAGCAGCCGCGGGTCGGCCGGCAGCCGGAGCTCGAAGAACCGCGGCGTCGTCGGCGTCGCAGTACACCGCCTCGCTGCCGATCACGACCGCCGGCAGCTCGAACGACACCGCGCCGGCGAGCCCGACGTGCAGGAGCGCGTCCGGCGGCTCGTGCGCCAGGGCGGTCGCCGTGCGGGCGGCGGCATCGACCGGGCCGACGCCGCAGACGAGCGTCGCCGCGTTCCCGGCGCCGCGCAGCTCGGCAGGGGTGGCGGCCACGACCAGAATCACGGGGCGCACCGTATCCGGCTCGACCGGAACCTCGTTTGATCGCAGTACGACATTGTTCTGCGTCGTCCGAGCGAAAACGACCCGTGATGCTCTCGAACCCGATCTCCGTCTACGTCGAGGAGGGCCGTGCGGCCCTCGTCCCGGCCGGCGAGCACGAGGCCTACACCGCCCCGAAGATCGCCCGGCAGCTCGCGGCCCTGCTCGACGAGGGCGTGCCGGTGGTGGTCGACCTGCGGCGCACGACCTTCCTCGACTCGACGGTCGTGGGGGTGCTCCTCGCGGCGCAGGAGCGGGCCGAGCGGCGGGGGGTCGAGCTGGTGCTCCGGCTCGGGGCCGGCACCGGCCCGGAGGTGCGACGCCTCTTCGAGCTGACCGGCCTCGAGCGCCGCTTCCGGATCCTCGATCCGGTCCGCTGACCGGGCGCGGCCGCACACCCCGGGGACCGGTGCAGGCGGCCGGGCCGCACGGTGCCACCGTAACCGTCGGCAGTTGATGCCCGTTGAATCTCTGACTAATCCTTTTTCCGAGTCGTAAAACGAAGGGAGCAGAGGAAGTGAAACGCCTAGTCCTAGCGCTCGCCGGTGTGCTGCTTGCAGCCGTCACCGCGGCTGCGCTGGCAACGGCGGGCCCCGCCCCGAAGAACGGCCGGCTCGTCGTCGTCAACGAAAATGTGCACTCAGGTGTCGCGAGCGGCCCGAGCATCGTGACGATGCTGCCCGCGAACACGTATCGCACCACCGTCTACGTCCCCGCCGGCTACGTCGCGCCCGGCGGCGTCGGCAAGATCGGCAACTCCGTCGGGAAGGCGACGGTCTTCGGGACCACCAGCACCGGAGCCCGCGTCACGATGACGGGCACCCTGACGGTCGTCGACCCGACCCGCTACCAGGACGTCACGAACCCGCTCAAGTTCGACTTCGAGAACTGCGCGACGTCGACCAAGCACAGCGCGGTGTGGCTCCTGTCGGTCAAGCAGACGACCGGCTCGGCAAGCACGCAGTTCCCGGTGTTCGTCGACAGGACGGGCGTCGACACCAAGAACGGCTCTCCGTGGGCGGCCTACCAGATCCAGTACTGCGCGCACGCCGCGGCGAACCTGAAGCTCAACATCGGCCAGGTCGACCTGAAGCTCGTCCGCATGTTCAACAACCCGGACCGGCGCGGCATGTACTTCTGGCGCGCCGTCTTCGAGCCGCTCGCGGCCGGCGGCAAGTCGGCACAGTCCACCGGCAGCGCCCTGGTGGCGGCCGCCGTGCCGGTGGCTCCCCAGGTCACCCTGCGCTGGCACCGCCTCAACGGGACGACCGTGATCGTGAGCGGTCGCGTCACCGCCGCCAACCAGTCGATCCGCGGAGTCAAGGTGCAGGTCTACGCCGGCGCGAACAAGCGGCTTCAGCTGTCGCACCCGAGCGGAGTCGCACGGACGAACGCGGTCGGCCAGTATGTGATCAGGCTCCACGCGAAGCCGGGTAGCTGGTGGGTCCGCGCAAAGGCCACCACGCCCTACCTCGCGCTGACGGACCGCAAGCCGTGCGCCTCGGCCACGGCCGGTCTTCCCAGCAACATCACGGACAAGGGCTGCGTCGACACGACACTCTCGCCCTTCCGCGTCCTCTCGACGCCGGTCTCGCACGAGAGGTAGCGGCCCATCCCTCACGGCGTCCGGCGCCCGAGCGGCGCCGGACGCCGCAGCCGCGTCGGCGCACGGCTCAGCCGGCCGCGGCCACGCCCGTACCGGCACGGACGAACACCAGGTCGCCGTTCTGGGCGTCGACCCGCACCGTGTCGCCCTCGCCGAACTCACCCTCGAGCAGGCGCAGGGCGAGCGGATTCTCGAGCAGACGCTGGATCGACCGCTTGAGCGGGCGGGCGCCGTAGGCCGGGTCCCAGCCCGCCTCGGCCAGCAGTTCGCGCGCGTCCTCGGACAGCTCGAGCCGCAGGCCGCGCTCGGCGAGGCGCGCGTGGAGCCGCTCGAGCTGCAGCTCGACGATGTCGGCGAGCTGCTCGCGTGAAAGCGGGCTGAACACGACGATCTCGTCGATCCGGTTCAGGAACTCGGGCCGGAAGTGCTCGCGCATCGACTCGGCGCTGCGGATGTTCGACGTCATGATCAGCACCGCGTTGCGGAAGTCGACCGTCCGCCCCTGGCCGTCGGTCAGCCGCCCGTCGTCGAGCACCTGCAGCAGCACGTCGAACACCTCGGCGTGCGCCTTCTCGATCTCGTCGAGCAGCACCACGCAGTAGGGGCGGCGGCGCACCGCCTCGGTCAGCTGCCCGCCCTCGTCGTAGCCGACGTAGCCGGGCGGCGCGCCGACGAGCCGGGAGACCGTGTGCCGCTCCTGGTACTCCGACATGTCGAGCCGCACCATCGCGCGCTCGTCGTCGAACATGAACTCGGCCAGCGCACGGGCGAGCTCGGTCTTGCCGACACCGGTGGGGCCGAGGAAGACGAAGGAGCCGATCGGCCGGTCGGGGTCCTGCAGGCCGGTGCGCGCCCTGCGCAGGGCGTTCGCGACCGCGGCCACGGCCTCGTCCTGGCCGACGACCCGCCGGTGCAGGCGCTCCTCCATGTGCACGAGCTTCTCGGTCTCGCCCTCCAGCAGCCGGTCGACCGGGATCCCGGTCCAGCGGGCGACGACCGCCGCGACGTCGTCCTCGTCGACCTCTTCCTTCACCATCGGGTCGGCGACGGCGCCGTCGCGCTCGGCGAGCTCGCGCTCGAGCGCCGGCAGCTCGCCGTAGCGGATCTCGGCGACCCGCTGGAGGTTCCCCTCGCGCTCGGCGCGCTCGGCCTCCATGCGCAGCTCGTCGATGCGGCGGGTGGCGCTCTTGACGCGCTCGAGCGCTTCCTTCTCCTTCGCCCAGCGGGCGGCGAGGCCGTCGCGCTCCTCCTTCGCCTCGGCGAGCGCGCGCTCGACGGGCTCGCGCACCTCGGCGCTCTCCTTCGCCATCGCGGCAAGCTCGATCTCGAGCTGCATCACGCGGCGATTCGCCTCGTCGAGCTCGACCGGGCTCGAGTCGATCTCCATCCGCAGCCGCGACGCCGACTCGTCGACCAGGTCGATCGCCTTGTCCGGCAGGAAGCGGTCGGCGATGTAGCGGTGGCCGAGCACGGCCGCGGCGACGAGCGCCGCGTCGCGGATGCGCACGCCGTGGTGCGCCTCGTAGCGCTCCTTGAGGCCGCGCAGGATGGCGATCGTGTCGGCGACCGACGGCTCGCCGACAGTGACGGGCGCGAAGCGCCGCTCGAGCGCGGCGTCCTTCTCGATGTGCTTGCGGTACTCGTCGAGCGTCGTCGCGCCGATGCAACGCAGCTCGCCGCGGGCGAGCATCGGCTTCAGCAGGTTCGCCGCGTCGACGGCGCCCTCCGCCGCTCCCGCGCCGACGATCGTGTGCAGCTCGTCGATGAAGAGCACGATCCGCCCGTCGCTGGAGCGGATCTCGGTCAGCACCGCCTTCAGGCGTTCCTCGAACTCGCCGCGGTACTTCGAGCCGGCGAGCAGGGCGCCGATGTCGAGCGCCCAGACGCGCCGGTCCTTCAGCCCTTCCGGCACGTCGCCGGCGACGATCCGCTGGGCGAGCCCTTCCGCGATCGCGGTCTTGCCCACGCCGGGCTCGCCGATCAGGACCGGGTTGTTCTTCGTGCGGCGGCTGAGGATCTGGATCACGCGGCGGATCTCGTCGTCGCGCCCGATCACCGGATCGAGCTTGCCGGCCTCGGCGGCCTCGGTGAGGTCGCGCCCGAACTTCTCGAGCGCCTGGTAGCTGCCTTCGGGATCCTGGGAGGTGACGCGCTGCCCACCGCGCACGCGCTCGATCCAGGCGAGCACCTCGTCGCGCGGAGCGGGCTCGAGCGCGAGGAAGAGGTGCTCGGTGGAGACGTAGTCGTCGCCGAGCGAGCGGCGCTCCTGGTCGGCCCGCTCGAGGGCGCGCGAGAAGGACGGCGAGACGTTCGGCTGCTGCTGCCCGCCTTGCACGGCGGGCAGCGCGGCGACGCGGCGCTCCGCCTCGGGCCGCAGGCCCTGCCAGTCGACGAAGAGCTCCTGGTCGAGCAGGGCGAGCAGCAGGTGGTCGGGCGTGATCTCCGGATTGCCGCGGCGGCGCGCAAGCTCCTGCGCGGCGGCGACGGCCTCCTGCCCTCTGATCGTCAGTCTGTTGAAGTCCATCTTTCCTCAGTCCTCGTGGATGTGATCTCGACCCGCGGTCACCGCGTCGTGCTCGGCGGTTGCGGGGGCCGGTAGAGAATGAGCTCGCGCCGGTACTGGCGGTGCACCTCGTCGAGGGCCCGCCGCATCTCGTGCTCCATCCGCTCGAGCCGCCGGCGCATCCGGTGCAGCTCGTCCTCCATCAGGAGCACGCGCTCGACGCCTGCGAGGTTGAGGCCGAGCTCCGTCGTCAGCCGCTGGATCAGGCGCAGCCGCTCCACGTCGGCGTCGGAGTAGAGCCGCGTGTTGCCGGCCGTCCGCTGCGGGCGCACCAGGCCCTTCTGCTCGTAGATGCGCAGCGTCTGCGGGTGCATGCCGACGAGGTCGGCGGCGACCGAGATCATGTACCGGGGCCGGTCGTCACTCATCCGGTCGCCTTCCGCAGCTCCTCGAGCAGCTCGCGCTGCTTCTTCGAGATGCGCTTCGGCACCTCGATCCTGATCCGCGCGAGCACGTCGCCGCGGCCGCCGCCCTTGACGTGCGGCGCGCCGCGCCCCTTGATCCGCAGCAGCTTGCCGTCCTCGGTTCCCGACGGGATCTTCAGCGAGACCGGGCCGTCGGGCGTGGCGACGTCGACGTTGCCGCCGAGCGCCGCCGTGGGATACGAGACGGGCACCGCGACGACGAGGTCGTCGCCCCGCCGCTCGTAGGTCTTCGAGTCCTCGACGCGCGTGACGACGTACAGGTCGCCGGCCGGCGCGCCGCCGAAGCCGGCCTCGCCCTTGCCGCGCAGCTTGATCCGCGTCCCGTCGCGCGCCCCGGCCGGGATCTTCACCTTGAAGCGCTTCGTCCGCCGCTCGCGGCCGGCGCCGCGGCACGTCGGGCACGGCGTCTCGACGATCGACCCCATCCCGCGGCAGCGGGGGCAGGGCTGCTGCAGCGCGAAGAGCCCCTGCGAGGTGGCGACGACACCCGTGCCCGAGCACTCGGGGCACGTGGTCGGCGCCGTTCCCGGCGCCGCGCCCGTGCCGTGGCAGGTGTGGCAGGCGAGCTCGAGCTGCACCGGCACCGTCACCTCGACCCCGTGCAGCGAGTCCTCGAAGCCGACGCGCACCTCGACCTCCACGTCGTTGCCGCGGCGGCCCCGCTGCGTCTGCTGACCCCCACCGCCGCGGTTGAAGAGACCGCCGAAGAGGTCGCCGAGGTCGAAGTCGCCGAAGTCGAAGGTCGTCGCTCCGGGCTGGCCGCCGCCGGGACGGCCGTTCGTCGCCCCGAAGGTGTCGTAGGCCTGCCGCTTCTCCGGGTCGGCGAGCAGGTCGTACGCCGACTGCACCTCCTTGAACCGCTCCTCGTTCCCCGGGTTGCGATCCGGGTGCACCTCGCGGACGAGCTTGCGGTACGCCTTCTTGATCTCGTCCTGCGAGGCGTTCCTGGGCACGCCGAGGATCTCGTACGGGCTCGCGCTCATTCCCCTCCCGCCGAGACGACCACACGCGCGGGCCGCAGCACGCGGTCGCCGAGCGTGTAGCCCTTCTGGAGCACCTGGATCACCGTTCCCTCGTCCTCGTCGGACGGCTGCGACAGGAGCGCCTCCTGCGTGTGCGGGTCGAACGCGCCCTCGGCGGCGATCTCGGCGAGCCCCTCGCGGGCGAGCGCGTCGGCGAGCGCGCGGTGCACGAGCCGCACTCCCTCCTCGAGCTTCGCCTCCTCGTGGTGCACGGCGGCCTCGAGCGCGCGCTCGAGGTCGTCGAGCACCGGCAGGAGCGCCTCGACGAGCCGCGAGGTGGCGCGGGCGGCGAGCGCCGCCTGCTCGCGCGCCATCCGCTTGCGGTAGTTGTCGAACTCCGCCTTCAGGCGCTGCAGCGCGTCGAGGTAGTCGTCGCGCTCGCGCGCGAGCGCGACCACGTCGAGCTCCGACTCAGCGCCGGCCGGGGAGGCCTCCTCGGCCTCCCCGGCGGCGGGGACGTCCTCGACCGGCTGCTCGTCGACCGGCGTCTCCTCGACCGGCTCGCGGGCGTCGCTCACTCGTCGACCACCTCGTACTCGGCGTCCTCGACGACCTCGTCGTCGGTGGAGGAGCCGTCATGGCCGTTGCCGGAGGCCTGCTGCTGGGCCGACGCCTCCGCGTAGAGCGACTGCGCCGCCTGCGTCCACGCTTCCTGCAGCGCGTCCGCCTTCGCCTTGATCTCGCCGGCGTCGCCGCCCTCGAGGACGCCGCGGAGCTCCATGATCCGCCCCTCGACGGTCGAGGCGAGGCTCGCGTCGAGCTTCTCGCGGTTGTCCGCCAGCGACTTCTCGATCTGGTAGGCGAGCGCCTCGGCGTTGTTGCGCGTGTCGGCGAGCTCGCGCAGGCGGTGTGCCTCGCCCGCGTGGGCCTCGGCCTCCTTGACCATCCGGTCGATCTCCTCCTGCTTCAGGCCGGAGCCGCCCTCGATGCGGATCTGCTGCTCGTTGCCGGTGCCCAGATCCTTCGCCGAGACGTGGATGATCCCGTTCGCGTCGATGTCGAAGCTGACCTCGACCTGCGGCATCCCGCGCGGGGCCGGCGGGATCCCGACCAGCTCGAACTTGCCGAGGGTCTTGTTGTAGAGCGCCATCTCCGACTCGCCCTGGAGCACGTGCACGAGCACCGACGGCTGGTTGTCCTCGGCCGTCGAGAAGACCTCCGACTTGCGGGTCGGGATCGTCGTGTTGCGCTCGATCAGCCGGGTCATCACGCCGCCCTTCGTCTCGATCCCGAGCGACAGGGGCGTGACGTCGAGCAGGAGCACGTCCTTGACCTCGCCCTTCAGCACGCCGCCCTGGATCGCGGCGCCGACGGCGACGACCTCGTCCGGGTTGACGCCCTTGTGCGGCTCCTTGCCGATCAGCTCCTTCACCTTCGCCTGCACCGCCGGCATGCGGGTCATGCCGCCGACGAGCACGACGTGGTCGATCGCCGACGCCTCGAGCCCCGCGTCCGCGAGGGCCTGGCGGGTCGGCGCGACGGTGCGCTCGAGCAGGTCGTGGGCGAGCTCCTCGAGCTTCGCCCGCGTGAGCTGCAGGTCGAGGTGCTTGGGCCCGTCCTGGGTGGCGGTGATGAACGGCAGGTTGATCTGGGTCGTCATCGTCGACGACAGCTCGATCTTCGCCTTCTCCGCCGCCTCGTAGAGCCGCTGCAGCGCCATCGGGTCGACCGCCAGGTCGATGCCCTGGTCGCGCTTGAACTCCGCGACCATCCAGTCGACGACCGCCTTGTCGAAGTTGTCGCCGCCGAGATGGTTGTCGCCGTTCGTCGACTTGACCTCGAACACGCCCTCGCCGAGCTCGAGCACCGACACGTCGAACGTGCCGCCGCCGAGGTCGAAGACGAGGATCGTCTGGTCGGCGCCCTCCTTGTCGAGGCCGTAGGCGAGCGCTGCCGCGGTCGGCTCGTTGATGATGCGGACGACGTTCAGGCCGGCGATCCGGCCGGCGTCCTTCGTCGCCTCGCGCTGGGCGTTGTTGAAGTAGGCGGGAACGGTGATCACGGCGTCGGTGACCGACTCCCCGAGGAACGCCTCTGCATCCGCCTTCAGCTTCTGCAGGATCATCGCGCTGATCTCGGGCGGCGCGTACTCCTTGCCGCCGGCGTCGATCCGCACGTCGTCGTTCGGGCCCTTCTCGACCTTGTACGGGACGATGGTCATCTCCTCGGAGACCTCGTCGAACTTGCGTCCCATGAACCGCTTGACCGAGAACACGGTGTTCTGCGGGTTCGTCACCTGCTGGCGCCGGGCCGGCGCGCCCACCAGGCGCTGCCCGTCCTTCGTGAAGCCGACGACGGACGGAGTCGTCCGCCCGCCCTCGGCGTTCGGGAGGACCGTCGGCTCGCCGCCCTCCAGGGTGGCCATCGCCGAGTTGGTCGTGCCGAGGTCGATGCCGAGTGTCTTAGCCACGTTGCTTCGTCTCCTTCGTTAGCTACTCAGAAAATCTAAGCCTGATAGTAGCAGATCTCTGGAGCGCGGCCGGCCGATCGGCCGCGTCAGCGGAAGGCGCCGATCACGGCCCCGCCGGCGACGACGAGCGCGGCGCCGAGGGCGAGCCGCCGCCCCATCCCCTCGGTGTGCCGCACGAGCAGGGCCGCGAGCCCGACGCCGAACAGCGACTCGGTCGCGACGAGCGGCGAGACGACCGTCACGCGGCCGCGCCAGTAGGCCTCGAAGAGGCAGACGTAGGAGAGCCCGAAGAGCACGCCGGCGGGCGCGAACCGGCGGAAGACGACGGCGGTCGGGAGCCGGCGCACCGACAACGCCGCGACGGCCATCCCCGCGAGCAGCGTGGCGGCGGCGGCCGTCTCGGGGCTCGCGTGCCCGTGCAGCGCCCGCGCGAGGTTGTCGCGCGTCGCGAAGCAGAGGGCCGCGCCGGCGGCGAAGAAGAGGCCGCGCGTCCGCAGGTGCACCGGGCGGCCCCGCTCGGCCGCGAGCAGCGCGCCGCCGGCGACCACGGCGACCGCGCCGACGAGCAGCGGCGCCCGCAGCGGCTCCCCGAGGAAGACGAGCGCGATCGCGACCGCGGCGAGCGGCGCCCCGCCCACGGCCACCGAGGTGCGTGAGGCGCCGATCTCCTGCACGGCGAACGTGAAGAGCAGCTGCGAGGCGCCGGGGGCGAGCAGCCCGGCGAGCAGGAACGGCCAGGCGCCGTGCACGTCGTGGCGCACGGTCGCGGCGGCGAGCGTCACGCCCGCGGCGACGACGAGGGTGGCGAGCGCGGCGCTCGGGGCGTCGCGCCCGGCGCCGAGCCCGAGCCGCAGGGCCACCGTCATGCCGCCGAAGAGCGACGCCGAAGCCAGCGCGAGCAGGACGACCGTCACGTGGGCCTCGGCCGCCGGACGAGCTGCAGCAGGGCCGCCGCGGCGGCCGGCTCGGCGAGCGCGATGCCCAGCATGATCACGGCGGCGCCGACCCAGCCGGCCGCGCCGAGCCGGTCGCCGGCGAGCGTGATGCCGAAGAAGGCGGTCCAGACCGGCTCGAGCGAGAACGCGAGCGCCGTCTGGGTGGCGCTCGCGCGCCGTTGCGCCCAGGTCTGCGCGAGGAACGCGAGCGCACTGGCGAAGACGCCCGTGACGAGGAGCGCGCTCCAGACGGTGAGACCGTGCGGCGCGTGGAGCTCGCCGAGAGCGAGCGCGAGGGCGAGCAGTCCGGCTGCGGCGGCGGCCATCTCGACGAGCGTGAACGCGAGTGCGTCGTAGCGGGGAGCGAAGCGCTCCATCAGCACGATCTGCAGGGCATAGACGGCGGCGGCGGCGAGCACGAGCAGGTCGCCGACCACCCGGCCGCCGTGCACGCCGGCGAGCAACGCCAGCCCCGCCGTCGCGAGGCACACCCCACCCCACGCCGCCGGCGGGATCCGCACCCGGAAGAGGCCGAGCGCGAGCAGCGGCGTCAGGACGACGTAGAGGCCGGTCACGAAGCCGGTCGCCGACACCGTCGTGCGCTCGAGCCCGGCGGTCTGCAGGGCATACCCCGCACCGAGCAGGGCGCCCGCCAAGGCCCCGGCCGCCCAGCCGGAGCGTCCGAGCGACCGCACGCGAGAGGCGGCAGGCAGCGCGAGCGTCGCGCTCGCGATCACGAAGCGCACCGCGAGGAACGCGAACAGCGGGTAGAGCGCCACGGCGTCCTTCACCTGCACGAAGGTGACGCCCCAGACGGCGGTGACGGCGACGAGGACGAGGAGCGCGCGCACCCGCGCTGAGTAAACGGTGTTCGGCGGTCGACCCCGGCGCCGCAAGCCGCCGCCCGGCCCGGAGAGCCGCTCGAGCCCGGTTCGCGTTCGGCGAACCGGGCTCGTGGCTCGGCGGAGCTCAGTCGCGGAGCTTGCTCTCGGCGGCACCGGCCGCGTCGGCGGCGGCGTCCTGGGCCTTCCCCTTCGCCTGCTGGGCCTTGCCCTCCGCCTCGCGGTCCTCGTCGCCGGTGAGCTTTCCCTCCGCCTCCTTCAGCTTGCCTTCGGTGCGATCGTCGCCCATCTCGTCCTCCTTCCACCCCACGTCGACGGGCCGTCCGGAGAGCCCCTCCTCGTCCAGCCGCCGCTGCGTGGGATTGCGGTCGTCCTCGGTTTGGTTCACGACGCGGAGCTTCCCGCCCGACCGCCCCGCGACACCTCGGAACCGCCGCCCGCCGGTGCGTGGCGGCCGCTCGTCGCGGCGACGACGAGAGCGCCGAGGACCGCGTAGCCGGCGAGCAGCGCGAGCGGGAAGAGGACGCCGTTGCCGCCGAAGTAGAGGACACCGCGGAACGCCTGCGTGCCGGCGCCGGTCGGCAGCCACGGGCCCATCGCCCGCCACGGCTGCGCGAGCAGCTCGTGCGGATAGGCGCCGCCGGAGGCCGGGTTGGCGAGCACGACGAACGCGGCGATCGCGAGCCCGGTGCCGAGCAGGCCGAGCACGGCCTCGAGCGCCAGCGTCGCCGCGGCGGTGCCGAGGACGAGCAGGGCGCCGATGCCCATCAGCCGCCAGAGGCTGCCGTGCAGGAGCCCCATCACCGGCTCGGTGAGAACGGCGGCGCAGATCCCGGAGACGACGGAGTAGAGGACGAGGCCGCCGAGCCGCAGCACGGCGAGCCGCCGGGTCGGGGGCGAGGGGCCTCGCGCGAGCGCGATCACGATCCCGGCGAGGTAGCCGCCGACGACGAGGCTGAGCGCCAGGTAGAACGGCGTGAATCCCTGCGGGTCGGACGAGGGCAACCGGTTGACCCGCTCGACCGCGAGCTGCCGGCCCCGGCTCTGCGCGAGCTGCCGGAACGCAGCCGTCACCACGTGCTCGGTGTAGGGGCTCGGCGCCTCGCTGACGACGAGCGTCTTCCCCAGGTAGGCGCCGTAGGCCCGGCGCCGCCGGATCGCGGCACGGGCCGCCTGCTCGTCCGGGCGACGCAACAGCTTGATCTCGGAGCCCAGCCGCCGCTGGAGCTGCTGCACGGTCGCGGGCGAGGCGACCACCGCCACCGGCACGTCGTGGGGCTCCGGCTTGTGCAGGCCGCCCGCGTAGGAGGCGACGAAGAGCAGCTCCAGGACGAAGACACCGCCGACCGCGACGGCGGTGAATCCGATCGACGAGCCGGTCAGGGGCCGGTGGAGACGACGCCAGAGGGCGAGCACCTCTTTCTGGTTCCGGCGGCGGCATGCTGCAAACCGTGGTCTCGTTTCGCGCCGCCCGGGTACGCTGGCTCAGTGCGCCCGACGGAGACGCCGACCGACACGCTGGGCCGTCCGCTGCGAGATCTGCGGATCTCCGTCACCGACCGCTGCAACTTCCGCTGCGTCTACTGCATGCCGAAGGAGGTCTACGGCCGCGACCACGCGTTCCTCGAGCGGCGCGAGCTCCTCTCCTTCGAGGAGATCGCGCGCGTGGCGCGGGTCTTCGTCGACGCCGGCGTCGCGAAGCTCCGGATCACCGGCGGCGAGCCGCTCGTGCGGCGCGACCTCGAACGACTGATCGAACAGCTGGCCGTGCTCGACGTCGACCTGACGCTGACGACGAACGGCTCCCTGCTCACCCGGAAGGCGCAGCTGCTCGCCGACGCCGGGCTGACCCGGATCACGGTCAGCCTCGACTCCCTCGACGACACGCAGTTTCGCGCGCTGAACGACGTCGACTTTCCGGTCGAGCGGGTGCTCGAGGGGATCGAGGCCGCACACCGTGCGGGCCTGCCCGTGAAGGTGAACGCCGTGATCAAGCGCGGCGCCAACGACGACCAGATCGTCCCGATGGCCGCCCGCTTCCGCGAGCTCGGACACACGCTGCGGTTCATCGAGTACATGGACGTCGGCCACACGAACGGCTGGCGGCTGGACGACGTCGTGCCCGCGCGGGAGATCGTCCAGCGGCTCGACGAGGCGTTCGGCGTGGAGCCGGTCGACCCCGGCTACCGGGGCGAGGTCGCCCGCCGCTTCCGCTACCGCGACGGCCGCGGGGAGTTCGGGGTGATCGCCTCCGTGACGCAGCCCTTCTGCGGCGACTGCACCCGGGCCCGCCTGTCGGCCGAGGGCAAGCTCTTCACCTGCCTCTTCGCGCTCCGGGGGCACGACCTGCGGGCGGTCCTCAGGAGCGGCGCGACCGACGAGGAGCTGGACGCCTCGATCCGCGGCGTCTGGACGGCCCGCGGCGACCGCTACTCGGAGCTGCGGTCGCGCTCGACACCCGACCTGCCGAAGGTGGAGATGAGCTACATCGGCGGCTGACCGCCGCAGAGAGCACCATTTCGGGCCGCTCCGGCTCGCGACCAGCCGCAAGCGCGTCTAGAATTGCACCATGTCGACGGTGGCTGCAGTCGGGCGCCGGCATTTGCCGCGTGGTTGGTCCGATCTCGGGCGCCAGCTCCTGATCTGGTTCGGCTTCGCGATCCTGTACCAGCTCGCCCGCGGCCTCGCCGACCGGAACCCCTCGAAGGCGTTCGCGAACGGGCACCACATCGTCCGGTTGGAGACGCGCGTGGTGCACCGCCTCTACGAGCTCACCTTCCAGAACTTCGTCGACCAGCGGCACCTGCTCGCGACCGCCGTCTCGTGGACCTACTGGAACTCGGAGTTCACGGTGGTCGGCATCGCCGTGCTCTGGGTGTACGTCCGCCGCCACGAGGCGTTCGTCGGCTTCCGCAACTCGATCCTGCTCGCGAACCTGATCGGCCTGCTCGGCTACGTGCTCGTGCCGACGGCCCCGCCGCGCCTGCTCGGCGTCGGCTTCGTCGACTCGCACCGCGACGGGCTGGTCAGCCTGGCGGCGAACCCGTACGCGGCGATGCCCAGCCTGCACGCCGCCGACGCGCTGATCGTGGCCGTCGTGCTGTTCAGCGTCTGCCGCCACTGGTGGGCGAAGGTGCTGTGGGCCGTGTGGCCCGCCTGGGTGTGGTTCGCCGTGATGGCGACCGGAAACCACTTCTGGCTCGACTGCATGGCCGGCATCGTGGTCGCGCTGCTCGCGCTGACGGTCGTCTACAACGTGCGGGTCCGGCGTCTGCTTGCCGCTCGTCGGGCGTAACCGACCGCCTGCCGACGAGGACGGAACCCGCCCGCAGGCCGGTGCTACGGTCCGCCCGGTGACCAGAGCCGCCGCGATCAAGCACGGCTACACGACCGGCGCCCGCGGCCTCGCGTCGCGGTCGGTCGTCGGTCTCACCCGCACCAGGGTGACGCCGAACGCGCTGACGACGAGCGGCGTCCTGCTGTGCGGGACCGCCTCCTTGCTCGTCCTGCTCGAGGATCGCAACGAGATCCTCTGGTACTGGGTCGCAGCGGCCGTCTTCGTGGTCGGGTCGCTCCTCGACATCCTCGACGGGGCGCTGGCGCGCGCGGGCGGCAAGACGACGCCCTTCGGCGCCTTCCTCGACTCGACCACCGACCGCGTCAGCGAGGGCTTCATGCTCACCGCGATCGCCTACATCCTCGCCACCCACCACCACCCGCTGTTCGTGGTGGTGGCGATGGCGGCCGTCGCAGGCTCGTTCCTCGTCTCGTACACCCGCGCCAAGGCGGAGATCCTCGGCCTGCGCGGCGACGTCGGGATCGGCTCGCGCGCCGAGCGGGTCGTGGTCATCACCGCAGGTCTCGTCCTCGCGCCCTGGGGCATCCTGCCCTGGGCGCTCGTGCTGCTCGCCTGCACCGCCTGGATCACCGTCGGGCAGCGTGTCCTGCACGTCCGCAAGCAACTGATGGAGGCAACGGATGAGTGAGATGAACGGATCGGGTCGCGGACGGCAGCAAGACAAGGTGCGCGTCGCGATCATCGGCGTCGGCAACTGCGCGAACTCGTTCATGCAGGGGCTGACCTACTACAAGGACGCGAAGCCCGACGAGTTCGTCCCGGGCCTCATGCACGTCGACCTCGGCGGCTACCACATCCGCGACGTGGAGGTCGTGGCGGCGTTCGACGTCGTCAAGGGCAAGGTCGGCGTCGACCTCGCCGAGGCGATGTGGGCGCATCCGAACGACACGATCAAGTTCGCGGACGTGCAGCCGACCGGCATCAAGGTCTCCCGCGGGATGACGCTCGACGGCCTCGGCAAGTACATCTCGCAGGTCGTGGAGAAGGCCGACGGGCCGACCGACGACGTCGTGGGCATCCTCAAGGAGCGCAACGTCGACGTGGTCGTCAACTACCTGCCGGTGGGCTCCGAGGACGCCACCAAGTGGTACGCCGAGCAGATCATGGCCGCGGGCTGCGCGATGGTGAACTGCATGCCCGTCTTCATCGCCCGCGAGGACTACTGGAACAAGCGGTTCCAGGAGGCGGGCGTGCCGATCATCGGCGACGACATCAAGTCGCAGGTCGGCGCCACGATCACCCACCGCGTGCTCACCTCGCTCTTCCGGGAGCGCGGCGTGCACCTCGACAAGACGATGCAGCTGAACGTGGGCGGCAACTCCGACTTCCTGAACATGCTGGAGCGCGAGCGGCTCGAGTCGAAGAAGATCTCGAAGACCAACGCCGTCACCTCGATGCTCGACTACGACCTCGGCGAGAAGAACGTGCACGTCGGCCCGTCCGACTACGTGCCGTGGCTCACCGACCGGAAGTGGGCCTACATCCGCCTCGAGGGCTCGAGCTTCGGCGACGTGCCGCTGAACGTGGAGATGAAGCTGGAGGTGTGGGACTCGCCGAACTCGGCCGGGATCGTGATCGACGCCGTCCGCCTCGCGAAGCTCGCGCTGAACAACGGCATCGCCGGCTCGCTGGAGGGCCCGAGCTCGTACCTGATGAAGTCGCCGCCGCGGCAGATCGCCGACGACGACGCGTACGAGCTGGTGGAGGAGTTCATCGAGCGCAACCGCCGCGAGATCGCGGCTCCCGCGCCCGCCCAGATTCCGTAGCTGGTCGATCGATGGGCCGGTCGCGGCCGGCCCATCGTTACCCTTCGCTCGATGCGGATCTGCCTGGTGACGCCGTTTGCGTGGTCGCAGCCGCACGACGTGAACGACCACGTCGCCGGCGTCGCGGGCGCCCTGCGGACGCGCGGCCACGAGGTGACGGTGATCGCGCCGTCCGCCCGGGCGACCGACCTGCTGGCAGGTCGGCGCGCGCTGCTGCGCGGCGAGCAGCCCGACGTGCTCGCCGTCGGGCCGGCGGTGCCCGTGTCGCGCCGGTCGCAGCTCGGCGTCCCGGTGGGCGTGCAGGCGAACCTCCGCCAGGCGCTGGAGCAGGGGTCGTACGACCTCGTGCACGGGTTCGACCCGGGGCTGCCGTCGCTCTCCTACCTCGCGCTCCGCGACGCGGACGCGCTCGGGGTCGCGACCTTCACCTCGGTCAACCGGCTCGGCTACCCGCCCGCGCGCTCGCAACGCGAGAAGCTGCTGGGACGGATCGACGCGCTGATCGCCCTCTCCGACAACGTGCGCGCCGCGGCCGAGGAGCGCTTCCCCGGCGACTACCTCGTCGTCTCGCCCGGCGTCGACACCACCCTCTTCAGCCCCGGCGAGAAGCGGCGCACGATCGTCGTCGAGCTGCGGCCGAACGAGCGCGTCGTCGCGCGCGGCGTGCTGCACGAGCTGCGCGGGCTCGAGGACTGGGACGCCGTGCTCTTGCGGACGCGGTCGCTGATCGGCCGCCCCGCCGTGCCCCGCGGCCTCGCCCGCCGCGTCCACATCCGCACCGCGCGCGACTCCGCCTCGCGCGCCGCGATGCTCGCGCCGGCCGCGATCTTCGTGCCCGGGATCGACGGCCTGCGGCGGGTGACCCTGGAGGCCGCCGCGGCCGGCTGTGCGATCGCACGCCCGCGCGGGGTCGAGCGGCAGCCGGAGCTCGCCGCGGCCGCCGCAGCCCGGCTCGCCGAGCGCGACGAGGTCCGCGAGTCGGAGGCGGCCGCCGCACGGGCCGACGCCGAGACGCAGAGCTTCGCCGCGGTCGCCGAGCAGCTCGACGCGCTCTACCACTCGCTCGGGACGCGCCGGCGGCGGCGGCGCCCTGGGGAGCCGCTCGACGACCGGCCGTGGGTCGTGGCCGACCTGCACATGCACACGTCCTGGTCGCACGACTGCTCGATCGACCCCTCCGAGCTCGTCGACCACGCCGAGGCGGAGGGCCTGGGCGCGATCGCCGTCACCGACCACAACGTCTTCGGCGGCGCGCTCGAGGCGGCCGACCATGCCCGCGGGCGCGACCTGGTGGTGATCCCGGGCGAGGAGGTGAAGACCGACGGGCAGGGCGAGGTGATCGGGCTGTTCCTGGAACGGGAGATCCCGCGCGGGCTGTCGTTCGGCGACACGATCGCCGCGATTCGCGAGCAGGGCGGCGTCGTCTACCTCCCGCATCCGTTCGACCGGCTGCACGCGATCCCCGACCCGCGGACGCTCCACCGTCACCTGGCCGACATCGACGTCTTCGAGGCCTACAACGCCCGCCTGCTCTTCGAGGCCTACAACGACGAGGCGCTGCGATTCGCGCGGAAGTACAACCTGACCATGGGAGCCGGCTCGGACGCCCACGTGCTGCAGGGCGTCGGCACCGGCGCGCTGCGGATGCGGGCGTTCGCCGACGCCGAGGAGTTCCTGATCTCGCTCCGCACCGCGGAGATCCTGCGCCGGCCGAAGTCGCTCGCGTACCTCCAGTCGCTGAAGTGGGTCGCGCAGGTGAAGGAGCGGGTGCGGTAGCGGCTCGGTGCGCAGGCGCGGGCAGAGCCGTCGAGCCGCCAGCTAGGAGAGTCGAGTCGCGCCCCGAAAGGTCCCCTGCCGCGTGGCCCCCACCGTGACCACAGACGAGATCTACGAGCGCTACCTGCGCAAGGCGATCACCGAGATCAACCGCCTTTCGCACGAGATCGCGCAAGCCGCGGACGGAGCCCCGACCGCGCTGCCGACCGGCCACCCGCTGGCGAACATCTTCCTGCTCAAGTACGGGCCGCAGGCGCCGGAGCTGCAGGAGGGCGTCGCGTTCCACGGCCGCGCCGGGAACGCCCTGATCAAGTCGCTGCAGCGGCTGCACGTGGACGCGATGGAGGTCTACGGCACGAACGCCGTCAAGTTCGCCGGCTGCGACCTGGCGCTCGCCGCCGAGTGGCTGAGGCGGGAGCTGCGCATCGTCGAGCCGAAGCTGGTGGTCGTGATGGGCGAGGACGCGCTCGAGTTCCTGAACGGCGCCGCGTTCCCGCTCTCCCGCCCGCTCGAGTGGCAGCTGGGCGAGCTGCGCGCGTTCACGCCGACGATCCAGGCGCTCGCGGTGCCCGACATCGACTCCTCGCTCGACGAGGCGGCGGCGAAGACCGCCTTCTGGAACGCGTTCAAGGCGGTGGGCCCGTGGTGGGCAGAGCTCCCGCCCTACTAGCGCATTTGCGGGCGCACACCCCGATACCCTTCAAGCCGCTAGCCGCCGCGCTCTTCGCCGCGCTCGTCGCGTACTACGAGACGTCGACCCGCTGGCCCCGGTTCGGCGGGTGGTGGGACGTCGTCTGGATCTCGGTCGTCCTGATGCCCGCCGTCTTCGGGCTCGTGCTCTGCCTGCTGCCGCTGCGCCGGGCACGCGGCCTCCTGGCCGGTGGGGCTCGCGTTCGTCGTGCTCGACGTGGTGCTGACGGTCGCGGGCGTCGACGTCTTCGCCAACTTCGCGCGCCTGGGCGCGACGACGCTGCTCGCCTGGTGGTTCCTGAGCTGGTTCGAGGCGGTCAGCTGGGTCGTGCTCGTGGCGGTGATCATCCCCTTCGTCGACTCGCTGTCGGTGTGGCGCGGCCCGACGAAGTCGCTGACGACGAACCACCCGCACGTCTTCGACGTGCTCTCGTTCGCCTTCCCGGTGCCGGGTGAGCACGCCGCGGCCCAGCTGGGCATGCCCGACCTGCTCTTCTTCGCCCTCTTCCTCGGCGCGGCCGACCGGTTCGACCTGCGAGTCCGCGCCACGTTCGTCTCTATGCTCGTGGGGCTCGGGCTGACGATCGCGGCGGTGACGGAGTTCGACTCGCTCGGCCTGCCGGCGCTGCCCGGCATCGCCGTCGGCTTCCTCGTCCCGAACGCCGACCTGCTCTGGCGCCGGCTACGACGGCAGCCCGGGCTCGGCGATCGCGCGGAGGTAGCGATCGGCCGAACGCCGGACGACGCCTGAGCCGTCCTGCTCGACGACCCGGTCCCACCAGGCGCCGTGGATCGTGTCGAACGGGAACGGCGCGAGCGCGCCGGCGATCCGCTGCACCGCCGACGGTGGCAACGGGATCAGGTTCGGGTACGAGTACATGAACGACACGAAGTGCCGGTCGGGGATCACCTGGACGATGTCGCCGGAGAGCAAGGCGCGCCGCTCCGCCCAGTGCAGCACCTGCCCGCCCTCGAAGTGCCCGCCGCAGCGGATCAGCGTCAGCCCGCCGCCGAGCTCGTTCGTCTCGCCCTCCCAGAAGCGGATCGCCGGGTCGGGCCGCATCACCCACTTCCGCTCGGCGGCGTGCACGTGGATCGGGCAGCCGAACACGTGCGCCCACTCGACCATCGCGGAGTAGTAGTGCGGATGCGAGATCGCGATCCCGGCCAGCCCGCCCTCGGCCGAGACGCGCTCGACGAGGCCGTCGTCGAGGTACGGGATGCACTCCCAGAGCACGTTGCCGGCCCGCGACTTCACGAGCAGGGCGCGCTGGCCGATCGCGATCGACGGCGTGCAGCCGAGGCCGAGGATGCCGTGGTCGTCGCGGACGACCGCCTGGTGGTCGGAGACGACGTCGTCCCAGCCAAGCCATACCTGCCCCTCGTCGTGCGGGACGTACTGGCGGGGGTCCTCGCAGATCGGGCAGGCGCCGGGCGGCTCGTCGGCCGCCGGGTACTGCGTCCCGCACGCCTTGCACACCCAGCTCGTCACGACTCGGGGCTCCGCTCGAGCAGGGCGACGCATTCGACGTGCGGCGTGTGCGGGAACATGTCCACCGGCCGCGCGCGCACGAGCCGGTAGCCGTAGCCCTCGCCGAGCCGCTTCAGGTCGCCGGCGAGCGTCGTCGGGTTGCAGGACACGTAGACGACGCGTGGCGCGCCGAGCTCACCGAGCCGCTTCAGCGCCTTGCCGGCGAGGCCGGCCCGCGGCGGGTCGACGACGACGACGTCGGGGTCGCCCGCGCGGTCGCGCAGGTCGCGCAACACCTCGCCGACGTTGCCGGCGAAGAAGGCGACGTTGCCGATGCCGTTCAGCTCCTGGTTCTCGATCGCGCACGCGACCGATTCCTCGGAGATCTCGATCCCCCAGACGGTCAGCGCGTCGGCGGCGAGCGAGAGGCCGATCGTGCCGATCCCGCAGTAGAGGTCGTAGACGGTCTCGCCGCCGGTGAGCTGCGCGAACTCGCGGGCGATCGCGTAGAGGCGCTCGGCCATCTCGGTGTTCGTCTGCAGGAACGCGTTCGGCCGGACGCGGTAGCGCAGGCCGCCGATCTCCTCCTCGATCGCGTCCTCGCCCCAGAGCAGCTCCGTCGGCAGGTTCGTCACCTCTGCGACGCCGGGGTTCTCCGACCAGTGGATCGAGCGAACCGCGGGAAACTCGTTCAGCACCTCGATCAGGCGCTCGCGGTCGAAGCGCTCGCCGCGCGCCGTCACGAGCTGCACGAGCGCCTGGCCGGTGTTACGGCCCTCGCGGACGACGAGGTGCCGGAGGTAGCCCTCCTGGGTCTCCTGGTCGTAGGCGACGAGCCGCTCCTCGCGCGCCCACTCCCGCAGCCGGTTCCTGATCGCGTTCCCGAGCTCCGTGGTCAGCCAGCAGCGCTCGATCTCGAGCACCGCGTCCCAGCGGCCCGCCTCGTGCAGGCCGAGCGTCGGCCCGTCCGGCGCCTGCGTGAAGGAGTACTCCATCTTGTTGCGGTAGCCGAACTGCGAGACGGCGCCGACGATCGGCTCGAGCGGGGCGTCGTGGAGCCCTGCGAGTCGCTGGAACGAGTCGGCCACCCACTGCGCCTTCCAGGCGAGCTGCGCGTCGTAGTCGAGATCCTGGAAGCGGCAGCCGCCGCAGGCGGGGTAGTGCGCGCACGGGGCGTCGACGCGCTGCGGGCCGGCCTGGAGCACCTCGGTGGTGAGCGCCTCGGCGTGGCGCCGCTGCACCTTCGTCACGCGCGCCCGCACCGTGTCGCCCGGCAGGCCGCGCCGCACGAAGACGACGAAGCCGTCGAGGCGCGCGACGCCGTTGCCGCCGTACGCGAGCGAGTCGACGGTGAGCTCGAGCTCCTGATCGCGCTGGACGGGCGGGCTGGCCATCCCCGGAAGGTACCGGCCGCACACAGGCGGGTCGTGAAGCAGGGAATTCCCCGACGCTGCCTCGGGGGAACGTCCGAGGAATCCGGGGGTCGGAGCTTCTACGGTCGAGACACCCGACCGGAGGGTGTCATGACGACCCACAGCCTCGATCTCGAACGAGATCTCGCAGGCGAGAGGTTGGCGCACGTGGTCGACCGGCTGCGCGAGGCGCAGGTGGCGCTACCGACGTTCGCGCAACTCGCCGCGCCCGAGACCATCCCCGCCCCGATCCGCCGCGCCCTCGCCGCGGTCGACCCGGACGCGCCGCATCCCCTGAATCTCTTCCGGGTGCACTGGCGCAATGACAGCACGCGCACCGCCTTCACCGCCGTCGCCGACCACGTCGTGCTGCCGCGGGAGCTGACGGGGGTCGACGCGCCGATCGTGGTCGCGCTGGGCGACCGCTTCCCGCTGATCCGCGCCCACAAGGTGCTCGCGGCCTACGGGTGCCTCGTGCCGCGGCTCGTCTCCGGCACGTTCGACCCGACCAGCCAGCGAGCGGTGTGGCCCTCGACCGGCAACTACTGCCGCGGCGGCGTCGCGATCTCGCACCTGCTCGGCTGCCGCGGCGTCGCGGTGCTCCCCGAGGGGATGAGCCAGGAGCGGTTCGACTGGCTGTTGCACTGGGTCGGCTCCCCGGAGGACGTGATCAGGACTCCGGGCACCGAGAGCAACGTCAAGGAGATCTACGACCGCTGCCACGAGCTCGAGCTCGACCCGGCCAACGTGATCCTGAACCAGTTCGCCGAGTTCGGAAACCACGTCGCCCACTACCTCGTCACCGGCTCCGCGCTCGACGACGTGTTCGCGTCGCTGCAGGAGCAGACGCCCGGTTTGCGCCTCCACTCGTTCGTCTCCGCGACCGGCTCGGCCGGGACGATCGCCGCCGGCGACTACCTGAAGGAGCGGCACGGCTCGCTCGTCGTCGCCGTCGAGGCGGCGGAGTGCCCGACGATGCTCGCCAACGGCTTCGGCTCGCACAACATCCAGGGGATCGGCGACAAGCACATCCCGCTGATCCACAACGTGCTGAACACCGACGTCGCCGTCGCGGTCTCCGACAGGGCGACAGACCGGCTCGGGCTCCTCTTCGGCACGTCCGTCGGACGCGAGCACCTGAAACGGCGCCTCCACGTCCCCGACGGGGTGCTCGAGGCGCTGCCCTCGCTCGGCCTCTCGAGCATCTGCAACATCGTGGCGGCGATCAAGGTCGCGAAGCACTACCGGCTGGGGCCGGAGGACGCGATCGTCACGGTCGCCACCGACGGCGCGGCGCTGTACGACAGCGAGCGGGCGCTCGCGGAGGCGCGGTTCTTCCCGGACGGCTTCGACGCGCTCGACGCCGCCGAGGTCGCCGGCGAGCACCTGCTGGGCATCGCCACCGACCTGCTCCGCGAGCTCACCTACGAGGAGCGGACGCGCATCTTCAACCTCGGCTACTTCACCTGGGTCGAGCAGCAAGGGGTGCCGCTCGAGCAGTTCGAGGCCCGCCGGGCGCCGGCCTTCTGGAAGGCCGAGCAGGCGCGGGCCGCCGACTGGGACGAGGCGATCGACGAGATGAACGCGCGCACAGGCGTTCTGGAGCAGCTGTGAAAGCACCCGGGAGCGCCCTCGTCTGTGCCGGCTGCGGCGCCGTCGTGCCGGCGACGGAGCCGTACCCGTTCCGCTGCCCGAACGCCGACCGCGGCGACGGCGTCGACCACGTCCTCGCCCGCCGGCTCGACCTGTCCGACGTGGAGTGGCCCGACGCCGACGATCCGCGCCCGTTCGTCCGCTGGCGGGCACTCCTCCACGCCTACCGCCTCGGCCGCGCCTACGGCGTCGGCGACGACGAGCTGCGCGACCTGATCGAGCGGCTCGACCGCCGGATCGCGGCGATCGACGTCCACGGCTTCGCCGTGACGCCGTTCCGGCACTCGCCGGCGCTCTCGGCGGCTCTCGGCCTGCAGCAGCCGGGCGGCGTCTGGGTGAAGGACGAGACCGGCAACGTCTCGGGCTCTCACAAGGCGCGACATCTGTTCGGGGTGCTCCTGCAGCTCGAGGTCGCCGACCTGGTCGGCCTCACCGACCCGGCCCGTCCACGAGAGCTCGCGATCGCCAGCTGCGGCAATGCGGCAGTCGCCGCCGCGGTCGTCGCGGCGGCCGGCCGGCGCCCCCTGCACGTCTTCGTCCCCGAGGACGCGGAGGACGCCGTGCTCGAGCGCCTGGGCGAGCTCGGCGCCCGCATCAGCGTCTGCGGGCGTCGTCGAGACGCCTCCGGCGACCCGACGGTCGAGCGCCTCCGCGAGGCGTTGCGCGCGGGCGCCCTGCCGTTCACCTGCCAGGGCGACCTGAACGGCCTCGCGATCGAGGGAGGCCACACGCTCGGCTGGGAGCTCGCAGCCTCCGGCGTGCCGCTCGACCGGATCGTCGTGCAGGTGGGCGGCGGCGCGCTCGCGAGCGCGGTCGCGGGCGGCCTCGGCGAGGCGCACGCGCTCCGGGCGATCGACCGCGTGCCGCGCATCGACACGGTGCAGACGACCGGCGCCTGGCCGCTCAAGCGCGCCTTCGACGCGCTCGCCGGCCGTCCGGCGGGGCTGCCGTATGCGCGCGCGCATCGCAGCGAGTTCATGTGGCCCTGGGAGCACGAGCCTCGGAGCATCGCCCACGGCATCCTCGACGACGAGACCTACGACTGGGCGGCGGTCTGCGAGGCGATGCTGAGGACCGGCGGAGAGCCCGTCGTCGTCGACGACGACCGCCTTCTCGAGGCGAACGAGCTCGCCCGCAGCGCAACCGGAATCGCCGTCGACCCGACAGGGTCCTCCGGTCTCGCCGGCCTTCTCGCTCTGCACGAGCGCGGAGGAGCCGCACCGCACGAGCGGGTGGCCGTCCTGTTCACGGGGGTCGACCGCACACAGCAATCAACGATCGGAGGAAGGAGCCATGAGGAGCTTTCTCGGCCGCGACATCCTGTCGCTCAAGGAATTCGAGCGAGCTGATTTCGAGCGCATCTTCGAGACGTGCGACGAGCTCGCACCGATCGCGAAGAGCCGCCGCAACACCGACATCCTGAAGGACAAGACGCTGCTGACGGCCTTCTACCAGCCGTCCACCCGCACGCGCATGTCGACCGAGGCGGCCATGCACCGGCTCGGCGGCCACGTCCTCGGTTTCGCCGACGCGAAGATGACGCGGGCGGGCGACTTCTACCAGGAGTCGATGAAGGACACGATCCACATGCTCGAGTTCTACGCCGACGTGATCGCGATGCGGCACTACGAGCAGGGAGCGCCGGCCGAGGCCGCTCACTGGGCGTCGATCCCGGTGATCAACTGCGGCGACGGCTGGGGCGAGCATCCCACCCAGGTGCTGACCGACCTCTACACGATCAAGAAGGAGGTCGGCTCGATCGACGGGACGACGTTCCTCCTGGTCGGTGACATGCGCATGCGGACGATGCACTCGATCCTCTACGCGCTCTCGCAGTTCGACGCGAAGGCGTACGTCGTGGGGCCGCCCGAGATGTCGCTCACCGACGAGTTCATGCTCGAGCTCGACGCGCGGAACGTCCGCTACGAGCAGGCCGAGTCGACCGAGGACGTGATCGCCGACTGCGACGTCATCTACATGGAGCCGGTCGTGCAGGCCGACTACACCCAGTCGCGTGTCGAGCGCAGCGACGGCGGCCTCGCGGTCACCGCCCCGTCCTACCGCGTGACCCGCGAGCTCCTGCGCGAACGGGCGAAGACGGGCGCGATCATCCTGCACAGCCTGCCGCGGATGGACGAGCTGCCGAGCGACGTCGACGAGACGCGGCACGCCCGCTACTGGCAGGAGGCGTTCAACGGCGTCGTCCTGCGCATGGCGCTCCTCACCCTCGTGCTGGGCGCGATGGAGTGAGATGAGGTTCACCCTGAACGGACGGCCGGTCGACGTTCCCGTCCGGGAGGGAGCCACGCTGCTCGAGGTGCTCAGCGGGCAACTCGGCATCGTCTCGACGAAGGACGGGTGCGCGCCGGAAGGCTCCTGCGGCGCGTGCACCGTCCTCGTCGACGACCACGCGGTCGTCTCGTGCGCGCAGAAGGCGACACGGATCGAGGGCAAGCACGTCGTCACCCAGCAGGGGCTGCCGGGCGGCGTGACGGCGGCTGTGGGCGGACGCGTTCGCGGTCGCCGGCGCGTCGCAGTGCGGCTTCTGCTCGCCCGGCATCGTGATGAAGGCGGAGGGGCTGCTTCGGCGACAACCCCGACCCGACTCGTGCGGAGATCGAGCACGCGCTGCTCGGGAACCTCTGCCGCTGCACCGGCTACGTGAAGATCGTCGACGCGATCCTGCTCGCGGCCTCGGCGCGGAAGGGACACCCGCTCCCCCGCCCCGGCGGCGACGGCGTCGGCGAGCGGGCGCTCCGCTACGACGCAGCCGCGCTGGCGCTCGGCGACAAGCCGTTCGTCGCCGACCTGCGCGCCCCGGAGATGCTGCACGGAGCGCTGCGCCTCGCCGACCATCCCCGGGCACGCGTCCTGCGCATCGACACGACCCGGGCCGAGGCGGTGCCGGGCGTGGTCGCCGTCGTCACGGCCGCGGACGTTCCGGGACAGCGTGCCCTCGGCACGTTGACGAACGACTGGCGCCAGTTCGTCGCGGTGGGCGAGGAGACGGCGTACGTCGGCGATGTGCTCGCAGCCGTCGCAGCCGAGACCCGGGAGGCGGCCCGCGAGGCGGCAGCGCTCGTCGACGTCTCCTACGAGGTGCTGGAGCCGGTCACCTCGACCGACCAGGGCCGCGTCCTCTCCCGGTCGTCGGTCGTCCGCGGCGACGTCGAGACCGCGCTCGCCGGTGCGGCCCACGTCGTCTCGCAGACCTTCCACACGCAGTTCATCGAGCACGCGTTCCTGGAACCGGAGGCGGCGTTCGCAGTGCCGGAGCAGGACGGCCTGCACGTCGCACTCCCAGGGCCAGGGCGTGTGGGACGACCGCCGCCAGATCGCGGCGTTCCTCGCGCTGCCGGTCGAGCGGGTGCGGGTCACGCAGGTGTCGGCGGGCGGAGCGTTCGGCGCCAAGGAGGACCTGAACGTGCAGTGCCACGCGTCGCTCCTCGCCGTCGAGACCGGCCGCCCCGTGCTGATCTCCCTTGCGCGCAGCGAGAGCCTCCGGTTCCACGCCAAGCGGCACGCGATGTCGCTGTCGTACACGGCCGCGTGTGACGCGGACGGGCGGCTGCTGGCGGTGCGGGCGCGCATCGTCGGCGACACCGGCGCCTACGCCAGCGTCGGCGCCAAGGTGCTCGAGCGGGCCGCGGGTCACGCCTGCAGCGCGTACCGCGTTCCCAACGTCGACGTCGTGGCGACCGCCGTGCACACCAACAACCCGCCGTGCGGGGCCATGCGCGGCTTCGGAGTCAACCAGGCGAACTTCGCGATGGAAGGCGTGCTCGACGAGCTCGCCGAGCTCGTCGGCATCGACGGGTGGGAGATGCGCTGGCGCAACGCGCTGGAGACCGGCGACCGCACCACGACCGGCCAGCTGCTCGGGCCGGGCGTTGGGCTCAAGCGCACCCTGCTCGCCGTCCGGGACGCCTACCGCGGCGCCCGTTACGCGGGCATCGCGTGCGGGCTCAAGAACACGGGCATCGGCAACGGCGTCCCGGAGCGCGGGCGAGTCGTGCTGCGCCCGGAGCCGGACGGCACGATCACCCTGTTCCACTCGTGGACGGAGATGGGCCAGGGCGTCCACACCGTGCTGCGCCAGATCGCCTGCGAGGAACTGGGGCTGCCGGCGGAGCGCATCCGCGTGCTCGTCGACACCGTCCAGGAGCTCGACACCGGCCAGACCACGGCGTCGCGCGCGACGGTGCTGGGTGGAAACGCCGTCATCCAGGCCGCCCGCGCGCTGCGCGCCGACCTCGAGGAGCACACGCTCGCCGAGCTCGCCGGTCGCGACTTTCCGGGCGAGCTGGTCGTCGACTGGACGACGCCGAACGACGCCGACGAGCCCGTCACGCATCTCGCCTACGGCTGGGCGACCGCAGGTGGTGGTGCTCGACGAGGACGGCGCCGTCGAACGCGTGGTCGCGGCACATGACGTGGGTCGCGCGATCAACCCGACGTTGCTCGAGGGCCAGATCGAGGGCGCGGTGCACATGGGGCTAGGCCAGGCACTGAGCGAGGAGTTCGTCGTCGAGGGCGGCGTGCCCGTCACCCGGACGCTGAAGTCGCTGCACCTGATCCCACCCACGGGGATGCCGCGGGTGGAGTGCGTGCTCGTCGAGGAGCCGCAGCCCGAAGGCCCGTTCGGTGCCAAGGGGGTCGGCGAGGCGGCGCTCGTGCCCACCGCTGCCGCGGCCGCCGCCGCGCTCTACGCATTCGACGGGATTCGGCGGCGCACACTGCCGATGAAGGACTCGCCCGCCGCTCGCGCCGCGGTCCCCCACCTCCTCGGCCACCGGGAACGGGTGCCTGCGTGACGACCTCGCTGACCGGAGCGACGGTGCTGGCCCGGCTCGACCCGCCGGTGCTCGAGCACCGGTCGCTCTTCGTCGACGACGTCGGTCGCATCTCGGGCCGAGGCGGGGAGAACGCGCGCGACTGCTCGAACTGCCTGGTCGTACCGGGGAACGTCTGCGCCCACACGCACCTCTACTCGGCGCTCGCACGCGGGATGCCCTACCGGCTGGAGCCGCCGGCGAGCTTCCTGCAGATCCTGCAGCGGGTCTGGTGGCGGCTCGACCGGGCGCTCGACCACGAGTCGATCCGCGTCTCGGCACTCGTCGGCGGCATCGAGGCGCTCCTCGCGGGCACCACCACGCTGATCGACCATCACGCCTCTCCGCGGGCGATCGACGGCTCCCTGGACGAGATCGAGATCGCCCTCGCGGCGCTCGGTATCCGCGGCGTCCTCTGCTACGAGGTCTCGGATCGCGACGGCACGTCGAGCGCCCGCGCCGGGCTGCAGGAGAACCGCCGCTTCCTGGAGCGGGCCCGCCACGAGCACCTGCCGCTGGCGCGCGGCCTCGTGGGTGCGCATGCCTCGTTCACGCTCTCGGACGACACGCTGCGGGCGTGTGTCGAGGAGGCCTCCGATCTCGACACCGGGCTGCACGTGCACGCCGCCGAGGATGCGGTCGACCTGCACGCGGTCGAGCGCCTCGCCGCGACCGGCGGGCTCGACGAGCGGACACTGCTGGCGCACGGCGTGCACCTCGACGAGCACGAGCACTCGCTCGTCGCCGACGCGCAGGCCTGGCTGGCCCACAACGCCCGCTCGAACATGAACAACGGAGTCGGCCGCGCCCGGCTCGCAGGCATCCGGCAGCGGCTGCCGCTCGGTACCGACGGGATCGGCGGCGACATGTTCGAGGAGGCGCGGACGGCGTACCTCCGGCTGCGCGAAGACGGGCTCGACGTGGCTCCGGACTGGCCGCTGCACCGGCTGGCCGACGGCGCACGGCTCGCAGGCGTGCTCTTCGACGAGCCGCTGCTCGGGACGCTCGTCCCGGGAGCGCCCGCCGACCTGGTGGTGCTCGACTACGACGCTCCCACCCCGCTCTCCGCCGACACCCTGGCCGGGCACTGGATCTTCGGCCTCGGCTCGCGCTTCGTCCGCGACGTGATGGTCGCGGGCGAGTGGGTCGTGCTCGACCGCCGGCCGGTGCGCGTCGACGGGGCCGAGGTCGCGGACGCCGCACGCCGCCAGGCGACACAGCTCTGGCGCCGCCTCGACGACCTCGATGCCCACCCCTTCCAGCCGAAAGGAGCCCGGCGGTGGCAGACCACGGCCGCGTAGCCCTCTACCTGCAGGACAAGCATCCGATCCGCGACGGCATGCACTACGCCCAGCTCGCAGAGTCGTACGGCTTCGAGGCCGTCTGGCAGGCCGAGAGCCGGCTCGTACGGGAAGCGACGGTGCCGATGGCGGCGTACGCGGCCGTGACCGAGCGGATCGCGATCGGCTCCGGTGTCGTCAACAACTGGACACGCAACGTGGGGCTGCTCGCGGCGACCTTCTCGACGCTCGACGACCTCGCTCCCGGCAGGATCCGCCTGGGCATCGGCTCGTGGTGGGATCCGCTGGCGGCGAAGGTCGGGATCGTGCGCCGCAAGCCGCTGCAGGCGATGCGCGAGACCGTCGAGGCCGTCCGGCGCCTGCTCGCGCTGGAACGGGTCACCTACCACGGAGCGTTCGTCCACCTCGACGACGTCGAGATCGACATCGTCCACGGCGACCGCTCGCCGAGGCAGGTGCCGATCTACATCGGCGCCACCGCGATGCGGATGATGGAGCTGGCGGGGGAGCTGGCCGACGGCGTCGTGCTCAACTACCTCGTCGGCCCCGCGTACAACGCGGAGGCGATGGAGCACCTCGCCGCCGGAGCCGAGCGCGCGGGCCGGACGGTCGACGACCTCGACCGTCCGCAGCTCGTCGTCTGCTCGCTCGACACCGACCGCTCGCTCGCGCTCGACCGGGCGCGCGAGCTGGTCACGCAGTACCTCGGTCAGCAGCCGCACATCATGAAGGCGAGCGGCGTCGCACCCGAGCTGCTCGAGGAGATCGGCGCGATCCTGACCTGGCCGGCCACGCACGCGCAGATCGAGCAGGCGATGGCGCTCGTACCGGACGACGTCGTCCAGCTGATCACCGCGTCGGGCACCGCCGAGGAGTGCCGGGCGAAGGTCGACGAGTACGTCGCGGCCGGCTGCACCTGCCCGGTGCTCTACCCGCTCGGAGACGACGTCGAGTCGATGATCGAGACCTTCGCGGCGGTGCACGTGTGAGCGGGTCGTCGTGGTCGCCGCGCACGCTGGACGAGGCGCTGGCCCTCCGTGCCGAGCATCCCGGGGTGACGGTGGTCGCCGGCGGCACCGACCTGATGGTCGCACTGAACCGGGGGCGGTCGCGCCCCGATGCGCTGCTCGACCTCTCGCACGTCGAGGAGCTGCAGTCGTGGGAGCGCGATCCCGGCCTCGTCCGCGTCGGCGCCGGGGTCACGTTCGCCCGGATCGCCGCCGAGCTCGACGACCAGACGGCGCTCGCCGAGGCCGCCCGCTCCGTCGGGTCGCCGCAGGTCCGCAATCGCGCCACCCTCGGTGGCAACATCGCGACGGCGTCTCCCGCCGGCGACGGGCTGGCGGCACTCGCCGCCTACGACGCTGCGATCGTGGTCGCGGACCGGGCGGGCGAGCGCCGGATTCCCTGGCAGGAGTTCCTCCTCGGGCCCAAGCGAACCGCGCTCGGCCCGCGGGAGCTCGTCGTGGCCGCCGAGTGGGAGCCCGTCGACGGTCCCGGCACGTTCGCGAAGATCGGCCCGCGCGGCGCGATGGTGATCGCCGTGGCCGGCGTCTGCGTGCAGCTCGACGAGGAGCGGCAGGAGGCCCGCATCGCGCTCGGCTCGGTGGGGCCGACCGTGCTGCGGGCTCACGCCGCCGAGGCGAGGCTCGCAGCGCTCGGCTGGGGCGGGGCCGACGACCGGTCGGTCGCAGACGCCGCCTCGCTCGCAGCCGTGGAGGCCATGCCCATCGACGATCTCCGCGGCACCGCGGCATACCGCCGCCACGCGGTGGCGGTGCTCGTCCGCCGCTCGCTCCAGCGGTTGCTCGCCGAGCGCGGGAGCGTGGCCGCATGATCGTCAGCCTCGTCGTCGACGGGAGGGAGCGCGTCGTCGACGTGCCGCCCGCCACAAGCCTGCTCGGCCTCCTCCGCGACGAGCTCGGCCGTGACCGCCGTCAAGAACGCCTGCGAGGAGGGCGAGTGCGGCTCGTGCACCGTCCTGCTCGACGGCCGCCTCGCGTGCGCCTGCCTCGTACCCGCGGTCCAGGCCGACGGCTGCGAGGTCCGGACGGCGGCAACGACCGCGAACGGAGATCTCTCCGTGGTGCGGGAGGCGTTCCTCGACGCGGGTGCCGTGCAATGCGGGTTCTGCACGCCCGGCTTCGTCGTCACGGTCGCCGACCTGCTCGAGCGCGACCCGCACCCGTCCGACCACACGGTTCGCGAGGCGCTCGCCGGCAACCTCTGCCGCTGCACCGGCTACCGGAAGATCCTCGCTGCGGTTCGCATCGCCGAAAGGCGTCTCGCATGAGCCCCGTCCTCGAGCACGGCCGCGTGGGCGAGAGTGCGCGCCGGATCGACGGCGCCCCGAAGACGAGCGGCGCCTACCTCTACGGCGGCGACCTCTCGGCGCCCGAGCTGCTCCACGGGCTGACGCTGCGCTCCCCGCACGCGGCGGCGCACATCCGCCGGCTCGACGTGACGGCCGCGCGGGCCGCGCCGGGAGTCCACGCCGTCCTCACCGCAGGCGACGTCCCGGGCCGGTCCACCTACGGGCTCGAGATCGCCGACCAGCCGGTGCTCGCCGCAGGCGAGGTGCGCTACCAGGGCGAGCCGGTGGCGCTCGTCGCGGCCGAGACCGTCGAGCAGGCACGGCACGCCCTGGCCCTGGTCGAGGTCGACTACGAGCCGATCGAGCCGCTCGTCGACATGGAAGCCGCGCTCGACCCACGGGCCCGCAGCCTGCATCCCTTCGGCAACGTGCTGCGGCACGTGCACATCGCCCACGGCGACGTCGCCGCCGTGGAGGCGGACCTCTGGGTCGACCGCTACTACGAGACGGGCATGCAGGACCAGGCGCCGCTCGGCCCCGAGGGCGGACTGGCCGTGCCTGCCGCCGACGGAGGCGTCGACCTGTTCGTCGCGACGCAATGGCTGCACGTCGACCGGCGTCAGGTCGCCGCATGTCTGGGGCTGCCCGAGCACCTGGTGCGTGTGACGCTCGCCGGCGTCGGCGGCGCGTTCGGCGCCCGCGAGGACGTGAGCGTCCAGATCCACGCGGCGCTGCTCGCCCGGTCGACCGGGCGGCCGGTGAAGATGACCTACGGTCGAGACGAGTCGTTCCACGGGCACGTGCACCGCCACCCGTCGAGGATCTGGATCCGGTACGGCGCGACGCGCGACGGGCGGCTCGTCGCCGCCGACGTGCGGCTGCTCCTCGACGGCGGCGCCTATGCCTCCTCGTCACCCGCGGTGCTCGCGAACGCAGCCACCTTCGCCGCGGGGCCGTACGAGGTCCCGAACGTACGGATCGAGGGCACCGTCGTCTACACGAACAACCCGCCGTGCGGGGCGATGCGCGGCTTCGGCGCTCCGCAGGTCTGCTTCGCGCACGAGTCGGCGATCGACGAGCTGGCCGAGGCGCTGCGGCTGAGCCCGCTCGAGGTGCGGCTGCGCAACGCCGTCCGTCGCGGGTCGGTGCTGCCGACCGGGCAGGTGCTGACCGGCAGCGTCCCGCTTCGCGAGCTGATCGAGCGCTGCCGGGCGCTGCCCCTGCCTCCGCGCGAGGCGTCGCACGGCCGCGACCCCTTCGACTACCCGGGCGGCGCGGGAGGTGCGAACCGGGGCGAGAGCCTCCGCCGCGGCGTGGGTTTCGCGGCCGGGTTCAAGAACATCGCCTACAGCGAGGGCTTCGACGACGACGCCGAGGCGACGGTGACGCTCTTCGCCGGGCCGGACGGACCCCGCGGCCGCGGTGCGGACGGCTGCGGTCGACTACGGCCAGGGCCTGCTGACCGTGCTCGCGCAAATCGTGCGCACGGAGCTCGGGGTCGACGAGGTCGTCGTGCACCCCGCCACGACCGAGGTCGGCTCCGCAGGCTCCACGTCCGCATCCCGACAGACGACGATGACGGGCGGCGCGGTACTGGAGGCGTGCCGCGCCGTGCGCGCCGAGCTCGAGGCGCGCGGCGGCGATCTCTCCGCAGGCCCCGTCAGCTGCACGCGTGTCTTCCACCACCGCCCGACGAGCGGGTTCGATGCCGAAGGCCAGGGAGACGTGCATGCGAGCTTCGCGTTCGCGGTTCAACGTGCCGTCGTCGACGTCGACCTCGAGCTCGGGCTCGTCCGCGTCGTGCAGCTCGCCGCCGCCCACGACGTCGGCCGCCTGATCAACCCGGCCGCCGCGGAGGGCCAGGTCGAGGGGGGCGCCGCGATGGGCCTGGGCTTCGCGTTGCTCGAGGAGCTGCGCGTGAGCGAGGGGCTGATCGAGAACCCGTCGTTCACCGACTACCACCTCCCGACGGTCGTCGACGTGCCGCCGATCGTCGTCCACTTCGTCGAGGAGCCCGAGCCGGGCGCCCCGTACGGTGCGAAGGGGCTCGGCGAGCTCCCGACGGTCGTCACGGCTGCGGCGATCGCCGCAGCGCTCCGGCAGGCCGTCGGACGCCCGCTGAACCGCCTGCCCGTGCGTCCCGACGACCTCGTCGGGCTGCGGCAGCCGGCCGCCGCCCACGCGCCCGCACCGGTCCCGGACGTGCCGGGACAGCAACCCGTGCCCGAGTACGCCGGGCTCGACCTCGGCCAGCAAGAGCTGATGAAAGGACGTGAGTGATGCACACAGTCGCAGTCCCTCTGGACCGGCGGTCGCTACGCGGCCGCGACTACATCGAGACGATCGACTGGAGCGTCGAGGAGCTCGACGCGGTCGTCGACTTCGCGACGGAGCTGAAGCAACAGCGCGCGCAGGGGACGCCGCACCGGCTGCTGGCGGACAAGACGATCTACCTGCTCTTCCTCGACCGCTCGACACGCACGCGAAACGCATTCGAGACCGGCATGACCCAGCTGGGAGGGCATGCGATCTTCCTCGACTCGGACAAGACCCAGGTTTCGCACGGCGAGAGCCCGAAGGACACGGGCATCATCCTCTCCCGCTACGGCGAGGGAATCGCAATCCGGCACGACCTCGCGCCGTACGAGGGCAACGGGTGGATGCGAGAGGTGGCCGCGGCGGCGGACATCCCGGTGATCAACATGCAGTGCGACGTCGACCACCCGACGCAGACGATCGCCGACCTGATGACCCTGCGCGAGCAGCGCGGTCGCGACCTGCGCGGCCTGCGCGTGGCGATGACCTGGGCGTACGCACCCTCGTATGCCAGGCCGCTCTCCGTGCCGCAGGGCATCGCGACGCTCCTGCCGCGCTTCGGGATGGACGTCGTGCTCGCACACCCGCCGGGCTTCGAGCTGATGCCCGAGGTGGTCGAGCGCGCCCAGGCGGCCGCAGAGGCGGGCGGCGGCTCGCTGACGTTCAGCTCGAGCATGGAGGAGGCGTTCGAGGGAGCAGACGTCGTCTACCCGAAGTCCTGGGGCCGCCTCGACGCCTTCGCCGAGGGCTCGACGGCGCTGGCGGAGTCGTCCGAGCACGTCGACTGGATCTGCGACGAGCGGAAGCTCGCACTCGCGAGCCCGGACGTCCTCTACATGCACTGCCTCCCCGCCGACCGCGGCCGCGAGGTGACCGACGCCGTGATCGACGGCCCCCACTCCGTCGTCTGGGACGAGGCGGAGAACCGCATGCACACGGCGAAGGCGCTGATGGCCCTGACGATGGGCGCGTGACGAGCTTCGAACCGGTGTCAGACACCAAGGGTGTCTGACACCAAAAGGTGTCTGACACCGGTTCGGCCCTCGCTCACGGCTCGATCAGCGTTCCCGCCTCGCCGGCGACGATGCGGGCGGCGTCGTGCAGCGCGCCAATCGCGGCGATGCCGCCGGTGCGCTCGACGAAGCGGCAGGCCGCTTCGACCTTCGGGCCCATGGAGCCGGCGGCGAACGTGTGCGCCCGCAGCTCGGCGGATGTCGCCCGGCGCAGCGGTCGCGCGTCGGACGTGCCCCAGTCGAGCTGCACGCAGTCGACGTCGGTGAGCATGAGGAGGATGTCCGCCCCGAGCCCGCGGGCGAGCAACTCGGCGCCGAGATCCTTGTCGATCACGGCCTCGACCCCGTGCAGGCCGCCGTCGGCCCCGCGCACGACGGGGATGCCGCCGCCGCCGGTGCAGACGACGATCGCGCCGGAGGCGACGAGCAGCTCGATCGCCGCCAGCTCGACGATCTCCTGCGGCTCGGGCGACGGCACGACCCGCCGGAAGTGGGCGTTGTCGGGAGCGATCGTCCAGCCCAGCTCGGCGGCCAGCCGCTCGGCGGTCTCGCGGTCGTAGATCGGGCCGATGAACTTCGTCGGCGCCGCGAAGCCCGGATCGTCGCGCTCGACGACCACCTGGGTGAGCACGGTCACCGCCCGCCGGCCGGGGAGAGCGTTGCCCAGCTCCTGCTCGAGCACGTAGCCGATCATTCCCTCGCTCTCGGCCCCGAGCACGTCGAGCGGATACGGCGGCGTGTCGGTGTACGAGAGCGCCTGGAGCGCGAGCAGCCCCACCTGCGGGCCGTTGCCGTGGGTGAGCACGATCTCGTGGTCGACGGCCAGCTCGGCGATCGCGGAGACGGCCTCGGCGGCATGGCCCCGCTGCACGTCCGCGCTCAGAACCTCTCCCCGCTGCAGCAGCGCATTCCCGCCGAGCGCGACGACGAGCTTCGGACGTGTGGTGACAGCCGGGTCGACCGCCGCCGGTTCAGTTGGCGTGCGCAACGAGGTCATGGTGTGGCTCCTCTCCCGCCATCAGCAGGCCGATGGTCGGAATGTCGATGGTGGTGGCCTCGGTGAGCCCGCCCTCGTACATGACGAGGGTGCGGTCCTCGAGGGTGAGGATCTCGTCGAGGTCCTCGCTGATCAGGAGCACGCCGACGCCGCGCTCCACGGCGGCGACGAGCTCGGCGTGCACGTTCTCGACGGCGGCGACGTCGAGGCCGCGCGTCGGCGAGGCCGCGATCAGGACGTGCGGATCGCAGCCGAACTCGCGTGCGAGCACGACCTTCTGCAGGTTGCCTCCCGAGAGCGACCCCGCGGCCGTCTCCGGCCCGGGAGCCTTGACCGCGTACGCGCCGATCGCCTCCTCCGCGCGCGCCCGCATCGCCGCGAGCCGCAGGAAGGGCCCCACCGACCGCCGGCGGTAGTCCTTGAGGGCCAGGTTCATCGAGATCGAAGAGACGCCGCGACGCCGGTGCCGAGCCGGTCCTCGGGCACGTGCGCGACACCTGCGTCGATCGCCTCGCGGGGATCGCCGCCGCGCAGGCGCCGCCCGTCGACCCGGATCTCGCCCCGCATCGGACGGCGCATGCCGACGATCGCCTCGGCGAGCTCCCGCTGGCCGTTTCCGGAGACGCCGGCGACCGCGACGATCTCACCGCGGCAGACGTCGAAGTCGACGCCCCGCACGGCGGGGAGGCCGCGATCGCCGTCGACCCACAGATCGTGCACCTCCAGCACCGGCTCTCCGACCCGACACCCGCCCTCGCGGCGGACGACGTCGACCTCGTGGCCGACCATCAGCTCGACCAGCGATTGCGGTGTGGCACCGGCCGCCGCGACGGTGCCGACGGTCCGCCCGCCGCGCAGGACGGTGATCCGGTCCGCGACCGCCTGCACCTCGTGCAGCTTGTGGGAGATGAAGATCACGGTCCTCCCCTCGCCGGCGATCTGCCTCAACGTCACGAACAGCCGGTCGGCCTCCTGCGGCGTCAGCACCGACGTCGGCTCGTCGAGGATCAGGACGCGCGCCTCCCGGTAGAGCGCCTTCAGGATCTCGACGCGCTGCTGCTCGCCGACGGCGAGCTGCCAGACGGACGCATGCGGCTCGACGGGCAGCCCGTAGCGCTCACCCAGCTCGCGGACATGTCGCTCCACGCGACGCGTGTTGAGGAGGAAGCGGCGGCCTTCGCCGACCGTGTCGCCGAGCACGACGTTCTCGGCGACCGTGAACGGCGAGACGAGCCGGAAGTGCTGATGGACCATGCAGACGCCGGCCGAGATCGCGTCGCGCGGCGACGCGAAGCGCACCGGCCGTCCCGCCAGCCGGATCTCCCCCTCGTCCGGCTGGTAGAGCCCGGTGAGGACGTGCGACAGCGTCGTCTTGCCGGCGCCGTTCTCGCCGAGCAGCGCGTGCACCTCACCCGCGGCCGCCTCGAACTGGACGTGGTCGTTCGCGACCACCCCCGGGAATCGCTTGACGATCCCGTCGAGCTCGACCGCGGGTGCGGTGTCTCTCATCGGTCAGCCCTTGACGCTTCCGACGATCCCCTTGACGAGCCAGTTCATGGCGTACAGCTGCTTGACGGTCATCCTCTGGCCCTGCTTGACCCGCAGCTTTCCCTTCTGGTCGTAGAGGGGCCCCGCGAACTCGTAGAAGGTGCCCTTCACGAGCGCGGCCTTCTTCGCAGCGATCGCGGCCTTCGTCTCGGTCGCGACCCTGGGGCCGAACGGGGCGAGCTTGATCATCCCGTCCTTGATCGAGCCGTAGTAGAAGCCCGTCTTCCACGTGCCGTTCATGGCGCCGCGGACCCGCTTCAGGTAGTACGGGCCCCAGTCGTAGACGGCCGCGGTGAGCCACTGCTTCGGCGCGAACTTGCGCGCGTTCGAGTCGTAGCCGACCCACGGAACGCCCGCCGACTCGGCGTACTGGCCGGCTGCCGGGCTGTCGACGTTCTGCCCGATCACATCCGCCCCGGCCGCCTTCAGGTTCTCGGCCGCCTTCTTCTCCTCGGTCAGGCGCGAACCACGAGTTCGTCCAGATCAGCTTGACCTTGACCGCAGGGTTCATCGCCTGGGCGCCGAGCGCGAAGGCATTCGCGTGCCGAATCACCTCGGGGATGCGCGAACGGGACGATGTAGCCGATCGTCCCGGTCTTCGTCGCCGCCCCGGCGGCCATTCCCGAGAGGTAGATCGCATCCTCACCCGCGCCGAAGTACTCGGCCATGTTCTTGGTCACGATCGTGCCGGTGCACATCTCGAACTTGACGTCCGGATACTTCTTCGCCGCCGCAGCCATCGCCGACTGGAAGCCGAACGACGTGGCGAAGATGACCTTGTTGCCATCACGGACGAGCTGGTCGATCACCTGCGCGACCTGCGGCCCTTCCGGGATGTTCTCCTTGTAGGTCGTCTGCACCCTGGCGCCGAGGTGCCTCTGCACGTACGCGCGGCCCTGGTCGTGCGCCTGCGACCAGCCGCCGTCGTTGTGCGGGCCCACATAGATCCAGGCCGCCTTGTATGCCGCCGTCCCACCCGTGCGGGCTGTGCTGCCGGCGGCGAAAGCCGCCGCGACCACAAAGCCCAGCACGAGAGCGAGGACGACGCCGAAACGCCTTCTCATCTGACCCTCCCTTGGCGAAGGAGAACCGCAGGCGCGGGACGGCCGCGAGGCGCCGCCGAAGCGGCCGCACCGCGCCCTCAACCCACAGGTTGTGCGCTGCAACGGTCTCACACCCCTCCTTTTCGGGGCGTGACCCGACCGTGCCCGGACGGAGCCCGCAGTTCATCGGTGGCCGCGCTGAGCCGCCCTGCGGCTCTCCCGCAGCGGGGTGTGCTACTGCAGAACGGAGACGAACACGGAGCGCGTACGCGGCCCGTCGAGCTCGCAGAAGAAGATGCCCTGCCACGTGCCGAGCGCGAGCTCGCCGTCACGCAGCGGGACGAGCACCTGCGGCCCCATCAGCGACGCCCGGACGTGCGAGGGGGCGTTCTCCTCGCCCTCCTCGATGTGCTGCCACGGCCACTCCTCCGGCGCGATGCGCTCGAGCGCCATCTCGAAGTCGCGCGCGACGAGCGGATCGGCATGCTCGTTCACGGTCAGCCCGGCGGTCGTGTGCGGCACGTAGACGAGCACGGCGGCGCCGCCGGCACCCGCGACGGCCTCGCGCACGCGCGAGGTGATGTCGAGCACCTGGGTGTGGCGCTCCGTCTCCACCGTCAGCTCCTTCACCGGAGCCGTATCCTAGAGGCTGTGGCCGTCACGCCTCCCACAACCGCCGACGTCGACGCGTTCCGCCGCCGCGGCGACGACTTCGTCCGCGATCTCGACCAGGAGTTCTACGACCACTTCGCCGGGCTCAAGGACACGCTCGACGTGGAGCGCGTGTACGAGGAGTACGCCGACCTGACGCAGATCGAGACCGCGCAGCGGATGGAAGGCGCGCCCGTCGAGCTCTGGCGATTCGCGTGCGAGGGCTTTCTCGGCAACCTGACGCGTTCGCACCAGGCACGCGTCGCGCAGGTGGAGGCCGAGCTGGAGGCGACCGTCGACGGCCGGACGGTCCCGTACCGGATGCTGCGCGTCGCGCTCTCCAACGAGCCCGACCGCGACAAGCGCCGGCGGCTCGAGGAGGAGCGGGTGCGCCTGCTCGACGAGCGGCTCAACCCGATCTACCTCGAGGCGAACGAGGTCGACCGCGCCGCCGTCCGGGCGCTCGACGCGCCGAACTACTACGAGCTGTACAAGCGCTTCGGCTTCCGCCTCGACGAGCTCGCGGACGAGTGCCGTGCGCTGCTCGACGAGACGGAGCGTCTGTGGGAGCGCGAGGGCGAGCGCCTCTTCCGCTCGCGGCTCTCGATCGGGCTCGACGAGGCGCGGCCGTGGGACGTCCCGCGGCTCTTCCGCGCGCCGGAGCTCGACCAGCTCTACCCGACCGACCGCATGCTGCCGGCGCTCGAGCACACGCTCGCCGACCTCGGCATCGACCTGCACGGCCAGGCGAACGTGCACCTCGACCTCGAGTCGCGGCCGTCGAAGTCGCCGCGCGCCTTCTGCGCGCCGATCGAGGTGCCCGACAAGGTGATGCTCGTGATCCAGCCGATCGGCGGCAAGGACGACTGGGAGGCGCTCTTCCACGAGGCCGGCCACACCGAGCACTACGCGCACACGCGCGCCGACCTCCCCATGGAGGACCGCCGGCTAGGCGACATGGCCGTCACCGAGGGCTGGGCGGCGCTCTTCGAGCGGCTCGTCACCGAGCCCGCGTGGCTGAACCGGCGCCTCGACGTGCCGCGCCCCGCCGACCTCGCGCACGAGGGCGCCACCTCGCTGCTCTACTTCGCGCGCCGCTACTCGGCGAAGCTCCTCTACGAGATCGAGTTCTTCCAGGCCGACGACCCGTCGGCGATGCGCGGCCGCTACTTCGAGATCCTGAGCGACGCGCTCAAGCTGCCGGTGAACCCGGAGAGCTACCTCGACGACATCGACGGCAGCTTCTACGTGATCGGCTACCTCCGCTCGTGGGCGTTCGAGGCGCAGCTGCGCGACTTCCTGCGCGGCGAGTTCGGCAACGACTGGTTCGCGAAGCGCGGGGTGGGCGACCTCCTGCGCGAGCTCTGGTCGCTCGGACAGGGCCCGAGCGCCGACGAGCTGCTCGCGGACGTCACCGGGCGCGAAGCTCGAGATGGCGGCCGTCGCGGACCGGGCCCGCGAGGGTCTTGTCGTAGCTGACCTTGACGCGCAGCGTCAGGTGGTTGTCGGGCCCGATCGTCTGCATGCCCATCTCCTCGGCCGACTGGATGTTCACGGCCGAGAGCACGTAGACGCCGCGCTTCGCGAAGCGGATCGTGCGCGTCGTGCCGGTGTGGAAGGTGGCGTCGCCGATCGCCAGCTTCGGGCCGCGCACCTGTGTGAGCGTGAAGTCCATCGGGCAGCTGACGCGCAGCACGAGCTTCGTCCCCGCCTTCACCTGCAGCGTCGTCGCCGGCCCGAGCGTCTTCGGTCCTGCCTGCCAGACGTGGCAGCCGCGGAAGGTGTGGATGATGGCGAGCTGCACCGTCTTCGAGGGAGCGGCGAACGCGAGCGAGACGGCGGCGAGCGCGATCAGCTTCATGCGGTCACCGTAGAAGGCCGAACGCCGCGCTGAATCGGTAGAAGCTCGCAGTTAGGCTGCGTCTCGTGCCGGCGCGCTGGACTCGGCTCGTCCTTCGCCTGCGGGTGCCGGTGCTCGTCGTGTGGGCCTGCGTGCTGGCCGCGGGCGCGCTGGCCGCCGCGCGGCTGACACCGGTGCTGACGAACTCCTTCGACGTGCCCGGCACCGGCTCCGACCGGGCGCGCGTCCTGCTCGAACGCGACTTCGGCGAACGCCCCGACGGGACCTTCACGGTCGTCTTCCGGGTGCGCGACCCCGGGCGCGCCTGCGGTGCAGGAGCGGCTGCGGCGGCGCGTGGCGGTCGCCGCGCGGGCGCTGCCCGGGTCGACGACAGGGCCGGCCCGGATCGGCGGCGGGATCGTCTTCGTCGACGTGACGACGCCGCTCGACCTGCAGGACGCGAAGCGGCTGACCGGCCCGTTGCGGCGCGCGCTCGAGGGTAGCCCCGCCGCGTTCGTGACCGGTCAGCCGGCGATCCAGCACGATCTCGATCCGATCTTCGCCGCCGACCTGCACCGCGGCGAGGCGATCGCACTGCCGCTGACGCTGGTGGTGCTCGCGCTGCTGTTCGGCATCTCCGCCGCCGTCGCGATCCCGTTCCTGTTCGCGGGGTGCACGATCGCCGCCACCCTCGGGGCCGTCTACCTGATCGCGCACGAGGTCTCGATGGTCGCCTACGTCCGCAACCTGGTGGAGCTGGTCGGGCTCGGGCTCGCCGTCGACTACTCGCTGCTGATGGTGCACCGGTTCCGCGAGGAGCTCGAGCGCGACGGGTCGCGCGACGAGGCGATCGTGCGGACGATGTCGACCGCCGGGCGGGCGGTGGTCTACTCGGGCACCGCGGTCGCCGTCGGCCTCGGGCTGCTGCTGCTCGTGCCGGTCCCGTTCATCCGGTCGATGGGGATCGGCGGACTGCTGATTCCCGTCGCCTCCGTCCTCGCTGCCGTCACGCTGCAGCCGGCGCTCCTCTCCGTGCTCGGGACGCGGGCGGCGCGGCGCCGCCGCGAGACGCTGTTCTGGGGCCGGCTCGCCCGGCTCGTGATGCGCCGTCCGTACCGGTTCCTCGCCGCGGGCGCGGGCGCGCTGCTCGCGCTCGCGATCCCGGCTGCCGGCCTGCAGCTCGTGCCGGGCTCGCTGACGGGCATCCCGTCGTCGGCCGAGTCGGTGCGCGGCTACGACCTGCTGCGCGACGGCCTCGGCGCGGGCGTCTCGACGCCGACGCACGTGGTCGTCGCCCCGGCGGCGCCCGCGGCGACCGCCCGGCTCGTCCGCGAGCTGCAACGCGAGCCGGAGGTGCTGCTCGTCGCGAGCGGGCACAGGCCGCCCTACGTCGGCGGCGGCGACCAGCAGGTGATCGTGGCGAACCGGCACGAGTGGGGCGACCCGGCGACGCGGTCGTTCGTGCGGCGCCTGCGGGGCACGCTGATCCCGCGCGCCGGGTTCCCGGCCGGCACCGAGGTGGTCGCCGGGGGCGCGCCGCCCCAGGGCCTCGACTTCGTCGACCGGACGTACGCGGCGTTCCCGTGGGTCGTCGCGGCGGTGCTCGCCCTCACCGTCGTCGTGCTCACCGTCGCCTTCCGCTCGCTGGTCCTGCCGCTGAAGGCGGTCGTCCTGAATTTGCTCTCGGTCGCCGCCGGCTACGGCGCGCTGGCGTTGATCTTCCGCCACCCGATCGAGGCGTGGATCCCCGTGTTCCTGTTCGCCGCGCTCTTCGGCCTCTCGATGGACTACGAGGTCTTCATGGTCTCGCGGATGCGCGAGGCGCACGACGCGGGCGAAACCGACCTCGACGCCGTCGCGCACGGCCTCGAGCGCACGGGACGGATCGTGACGGCGGCCGCCGCCGTGATGGTCGTCGCCTTCAGCGGCTTCGCCGTCGGCCGCATCGAAGGGCTGCGCGAGTTCGGCGTCGGCCTCGCCGTGACGGTGGCGCTCGACGCGACCCTCGTCCGTGCGCTGCTCGTGCCGAGCCTGATGCGCATCCTCGGCCGCTGGAACTGGTGGCTCCCGGGAAGGGCGTGAGGGAGGAGGCCTGGGCCCCCTCCCCCACGTGCCGGGACCACCTACTTGACGACCGTGATCGCCAAGCGCATCGCCGGCAGCTGGTACCCGAGCGCGAGCCCGGGAAGATCGGCCGCGTACGAGAGCATCGGAATCATCCCGTAGGGCGTGTTCGCGTACCACGGCTGCTGCGTGTACAGCAGCGGGTACATGTCGATCAGGTGCGTCCCCGGCGCACCCGTCGCGGTCAGGTTGAGCAGCGTGTCGCCCTGGCTGTTGAAGCCGCAGCCGTAGCCGATGTAGGCGTTGTCGTAGTCGACCGCGATCGTGTTGTCGAGCTGCGTCCAGCCGAGCCCCTTCAGGTGGATCGTGAAGTGCTGGCCCTGCCGTAGCGTCAGGTCGGAGACGGGCTGCGCCGAGGCGAAGCTGCGCTTGACGAAGAACGGCAGCTGCGCCTTGACCTGGCCGTCCTGGATCACCTGCACGGTGTGCCAACCGCCCAGCCCGTCCGGGACGGTGATCTTCGCCTTGACCGTTCCGTCGGCCCCGGCCGTGGGCTTTCCGAGCGGGATGGTCAGCGTCGTCCAGCACGTCCCGGTGCAGTTGACCCGGTTGCCGACGACCGACGCCCATTCGAGGTCGACCGGCGCGTTCGGCGTGAGGCCGCCGGCGCTGACGTCGACCTTCGTGAGGATCTGGCCGCTCGTGACGCTCAGCGCCCCGGTGGCCGACGAGGCGCCGGCCGCGGTCTTCGCCGCGTCGGGGATCAGGGTGGTGACCGCCGACATGGTCGGCGTGACGCTCGTCGGCCAGTCGATCTCGGCCTTCGGCCGCCCGGCGTCCTCGGTGACCGTGAACGTGACCTTCGAGCCGGTCGCCCACGGGTTGGGCGACTGCGGGATGTTCATGTACCCGTAGGTGACGGCGTCCATCAGCACGATCACGTGCCGGCCGACCGGCCCGGAGGCGCGGATGTGGGCGACGGCGGTGCCGCGGCTCCAGTTCCCGGTCACCTGGCCGACGAACTTGTTGTCGTACATCAGCGCGGCGGAGCCCTCGTAGAGCCGGGAGCCGAGTCCGTAGTAGGTGATCGTGATCGGGGTGCCGATCGGCCCCCGCTTCGGCGAGATGGTGGCACGGCGTGCGACGAGGAAGCCGCCCTTCGCCACCTGGACGCCGTCGACGACGGCGTAGATGTCGTGCAGGCCACCCCAGTCCTGCGGCGCCTTCACCGTCAGGTTGAAGGCGCCGCTCGCGTCGGTGTGGGCGATCGCGAGCTGCACGTTCGTGGTGGTGGCCTTGCGGCCGAGGTAGTCGACGCTGTCGGGCCGTGCGTCGAGCTGCCAGTCGACGGAGGCGGTGCTCCAGGTGAGGAGCACGTCCTTGCCCGCCGGCAGGCCCTTGCCGCTGACCGTGAAGTCGGTGCCGGCGACGGCGATGTCCGGCTTCGTGGTCAGCAGCTGGAGCGTCGGAGCGGCGACCCCGATCCCGACGGCGGGACCGAGTGGAGCCGGCCCGTTCGGGAACGCCGGCCTCGGGGCGGTGCCCGGAGAGGCCGTGGCGATGCCCGCGAAGGCGAGCAGGCCTGCGAGTGCGACGATGGTGCCGGCGGCGCGCCTCGCGATCGATGTGGTGGTCATGGCGGTGGTCCCTTCCTGCTTGGTTGGATCGCCCTACGGGACGATCGTGATCGGGTAGTCGAAGGTCCCCGACTTGCCTGCGACGGTCTTGAACGCGACGTGGATGGTCACGTCACCGAGCGGGAACGTCGCCGGGACGATCCACGGGCTCGACCAGAAGAAGACCTTCGCTCCGGTCGCGCCGTGCGACGAGTAGCCGAGCGTCAGCGGCGTGGCGACGCCCTGGATCGCGGCGGTCGCCGTATCGACGTTGTCGGTGCTGAGCGTGTCGCCGGTCTTCAGGTCGAAGCCCCAGACGCGGACGACGACCTGCTCGCCGCGCTTGAAGACGTTCGTCTGGGCGCAGCCGACCGGGCGCTTGGCGGCGCCGACCGGCGAGGTGCCGTTGACGGTGTCGACGTAGATGCCGAGGTCGCTCTTCGCCGGTGCCGCGGTCGACGCGGAGGCGGCGGGGCCACTCCCGAAGGGCGCCTGCGCCGTCGAGGAGATCGACAGCTGCGAGGTGGAGACGGGGATCTGCACGAACGAGCCGTGCCGCTTGAACTTCGACTTCGCCAGGATCCTGAACGCGACCGTGCCCGAGGGGTAGGTCGCCGGAACGGTCCACTGCCCCGTCCACGGCATCCGCGCCGTCGCGCCGGGAGCGCTCGGGTCGTACTTGAGCTTGACGTTCGGCTGGTTCGGGATCGTCACGTAGAAGTAGGTGACGTCCTTGCCGCCGAGCGTCTTCATCGTCTTCGTGTCGAGCCCGAGGGCGCGGAAGACGACGGTCGACCCGGGGGCGAACCAGCTCGACATGGCACCGGACGTGTTGACGGTCTGCGCCGCGATGAAGAGCGGGCCGCTCGTCGGGGCCGGGAAAGGCGCCGGGGCCGTGTCTGCGAACGCTGCCGCGGCGAGCGTCGCGCACACCGCGAGCCCGGCCACGAGAGCAAGGATCCTGCTCATCGTTCCTCCTAGGATGGAAGTCATCTGCGGGACGTCCGCTACTTGAGCGTGCCGCTGAACTTGACGGAGAAGGCGCCGCTCGAACGATCGAACGTGCCCGAGAACCGCAGCGTCCCCTTCTTCTTCAGGAGCTTGCCGGTCGCCTTCAGGACGGCCGCCTTGCCGGAGACGTTGAACAGCTGGCCCTGCTCGTCGCCACAGCCGGACGAGCCCGGGATGACCTTGAAGATGACGGTGCCCTTGGCGCCCGAGATCTTGCCGGTGCCGGTGAACGGCACGCACGGCTGCTGCGAGCTGTCGCCCTTGCCGACGCCGATGATCTTGCCGGCGCCGATCAGCGTGCCGCTGCCCGTCCCGTTGGCGTTGATCGTGACGACGTTGTCTGCCGCGACGGTCTTCGCGGTGCCGGTGAACTTGCCGACGAACGCGACCGGCTTCGGCTTCGTGACGGTGGACGCGGCGAACGCGCCGGCCCCGAGCACGGCCACGGCGAGAGCCGCCAGGCCGGTCACGAGCAGTAGCTTCTTCATTGCGATGCCCCCTTGCAGGTGGTGGTCTTCGATGGGGCACATGCTGGTTTTCCGCAGGTGCCCGGGCATCCGGGCGACCGCTGCACTTCCTTGCGGCAAAGCACCGAGCAGCGCGGGGGCAAAGCACAGCGGGCGCCGTCGTTCGACGGCGCCCGCTCGTTCGGGCCGGAGGTGCGGCCGGCGTTACTGGTCGATCACGGGCTGGCCGCCGTCGACCGAGATCGCGATCCGCTTCGGCTTCTGCTGCTCCGGCTTCGGGACGACGATCTTCAGGACGCCGTCGGTGTAGGACGCCGTGATCTCGTCCTCGGTCACGCCCTGGGGCAGCCCGACCGCGCGCGAGAAAGTGCCGGTGCGGCGCTCGAGCCGGTGGAAGCGCTCGGTGTCGACCTCGGACGACCGCTCGCGCGTGGCGGAGACGGTGAGCACGCCGTCCTCGACCTCGATCGCGATCTCGTCGTGCGCGACCCCGGGCAGGTCGAAGGCGTAGGTGACCGAGTCCTCGGTCTCCCAGACGTCGAGCGTCGGCACCCAGGCCTGCACCTGGCGGCCGTCGCCCTCGAAGAGGCCGTTCATCAGGCGGGAGAGCTCCGTCTGCAGCGACGAGACGTCGCGCAGCGGGTCCCAGCGAACGAGGGTGGTCATGGGTGAACCTCCTTGGTCGTGCATATCTTCTTCTTTTGTCAGAATAAAACCTGAGCGCGATCTTGTCAAGTCGCTGAAAGGCGTAGGATCCATGCGTGCTTCCGCTCTTCGACAACGTCCCGACCCGCCGGTTCCCCCTCGTCACGTACGGGCTGATCGCGGCGAACACGGCGGTCTTCCTCTGGGAGCTCGGCGCCAGGGCCGGGCGCGTCGAGTCGTACGCCTTCTATCCGTGCGCGATCCAGGGCCCCTGCCTCGGCGCGGCGCAGGGACATCTCGCGTGGCCGGAGGGCGTGCTCGCGTCGATGTTCCTGCACGCGGGCTGGCTGCACCTGCTCGGGAACATGCTGTTCCTCTGGATCTTCGGCAACAACGTCGAGGACGTGATGGGCCGCCTCCGGTTCGTCGTCTTCTACCTCGCCTCCGGGTTCGCGGCCGCGCTCACGCAGGCGTGGGTGACGCTGCACTGGTCGACCGCGGCGGGGGCGAGCATCCCCACCGTCGGTGCGAGCGGCGCGATCGCCGGCGTGCTCGGCGCCTACCTCGTGCTGCTCCCCCACGCGCGCGTCCTGACGCTGCTCTTCGGCTTCCTGCCCTGGCGCCTCTCGGCCGGCTTCTTCCTCGTGCTGTGGTTCCTCTTCCAGCTCTGGGAGGGGAACTTCTCGCTCACCCACCCGCAGGCCGGCGGCGGGGTGGCCTTCGCCGCTCACGTCGGCGGCTTCGTCTTCGGCGCGGTGGCGGTGCGGGTCTTCCAGGTGCGCGCGCCGCTGCGCCCGACATGAGCTTCGAGGAGCACGTCCGCCGCGCGCTCGACGAGCTGCCGCCCGAGCTCGCGCGGGCGCTCGTGAACGTCGCGGTCGTCGTCGAGGAGCAGGATCCCGACGACCCGGAGCTGTTCGGCCTGTGGCAGTCGCACGAGTATCTCCCCGACAAGATCACGATCTTCCGGCGGCCCCTGGTCGAGGCGTTCCCGGACCCGGCCGAGCTGCGGCGGGAGATCCGGATCACGGTCCTGCACGAGCTGGCCCACGCCTTCGGGATCGACGAGGCACGCCTCGACGAGCTCGGATACTCGTAGGAATACCTGTGCGTGGGTACGCGTTTTCCCTGACATGCGAACGCTGACGGAGATCAGAACCGAGATCGACACCCTCTCCGAACGCCGCCTGCTCGTGATGCGGGCGCTGGCCCAGGGATTCGACGCGACACTGGCCGCCGAGCACAGAGAGCTCGAGGAGCAGATCGCCCAGCTCTGGGAGGAACAGCGCCATGCCCGCGCGATGCTGCGCTTCGGCGACCGTGACGCGATCATCCAGAGAGCGCGCCAGGAAGAGCGGCTCTCCCGCGCCGCGTAGAGCGGCGGCGCCCGGGCCCGGCGGACGCACGTCCGCCGGGCAGGACCCGCCCTTGCGCACGGGTACACTTGGCCCGCACGCGGGGCGTTAGCTCAGTTGGGAGAGCGTCGGCTTTGCAAGCCGAAGGTCGCCGGTTCGAGCCCGGCACGCTCCATCATCATCGCTAGTGCCTCAGTGCAGCAATTTCTGCGCAGCGCGGCGTACGCGGCATTGTGCGAACGGCGTCCGCAGTCGGTCAGGCAGCGGGGACTTCGACGAGCGTCGTCCCGACCGCGGTCGGTCCCGGGATCGGCTCACCCGCCTTGCGAAGGGCGTCGAGATGGAACGTGATTGCCTCACGGATCAGCTGCTCCACCTCTTCCTGAGAATCGCCGACGACTCCGACGCCGGGCAGGTCGGGACAGTAGGCACCCCAAGACTCGCCTTCGTGCTCGATTACGACCAGGTATCCGCTCATCGGCTCGGCCTCCGTAGTCCTGCTTGGCGAAGGATATTCGCTGCCGTGCCCTTCGGCACATCAGCGCCGGGCTTGCCGGCGACGGTCACCTTGCCAGGCTTCGTCGGGTGCGTGCATTGCTGATGGCTACCGCGCTGTGTCACGAGCCGCCACCCATCGTCTTCGAGTAGCCGATGAGCTCGCGGAACCTCATTTCGCCAATCGTGCCGAGGCTCTCGGCTGGGCCATGTCCCGAAGCGGCAGATGTGCAGGAGCGGCGAGCCGACGAGGAAACCTCGCGGTTGGCGCAATGCTCGGTTTCGCCCACCTCCGGTTCGTGGCCATTGCGCGAACCACCGATAGGTGCTACTAAGTAGCACATGAAGCAAGTGGGTGTCCGTGAGCTTCGCCAGGAGGCGAGTCGGCTGCTCAGGCGTGTTGCCGCGGGAGAGTCGTTCGAGGTGACCGACCGTGGACGCCCGGTTGCGCGCCTCGTTCCCCTCCCCGAAGAGACGGGGTTCGACGCGCTCGTAGCTCATGGTCGAGCTCGCCCACCGCGCCGGCACCTCCGTGAGCTCGGACCGCCGCGGCCTCGGCCGGCTGGGGCGCCGCGGCCGAGTGAAGTGCTGGAGCGGTTGCGGGCGGATGAACGCTGACGTCTGGTACGTCGACACCTCGGCGCTGGTCAAGACGGTCGTCGAAGAACCGGAGTCGCGGGCGCTGCTGCGCTGGCTCGGCGACAAGGACAGGCTCGTCGCCTGCGAGCTCGTCCGGGTAGAGATGGTGAGAGCCGTACGGGTCTCCGATCCGGCGGCTGTTCCACGCGCGCGGGAGGTTGCCGATTCGGTGACGTTGATTCGCCTGGACGGTCCCCTGTACGACCTCGCGGCCGACCTCGAGCCGACCTCGTTACGATCGCTCGACGCCGTCCATCTCGCCGCAGCGCTGAGTGTGGGCAACGATCTCGCCGGCCTGGTCACCTACGACGCCCGCATGGCGGCAGCGGCTCTCGACCTGCACCTGCACGTCGAAGCCCCCGGCCGCTCGGCACGCTCCCGCCGCCAGGATTCGTAACAACGCGAGCACCTGTTTGCCAGCGAAGACAACGCTTCGACAGTCCGCTACCGCGGTGCTTCCAGCTGGTCAGCTGGAGGATCCACGGGGTGGCTTCTCGGCCTGTCTTGCAGTTCACCCACCCATGTGACAGGTTCCGTGCACGTGTCGAGGGGAGGGATCAGCACGATGCGGAGGAACGCTCTAGTCTGGGTCGCGGTTCTAGGGGTCGCTGCGCTCGTCAGCACCGCGGGTATCGCGTCGGGCAGCACCGGCAAACGGGTTTTCTATCTGAAGATCCATCCCCGTGAGTGTCGGCTCGGGACGCTCAGCCGGAAGACGAAGAAGGTGCTCGTCGTCCCGTGCTCGAATCCCGCGCACAACCTCGAGGTGTACGCGGTCGGGCATGGCGGCTGGGGGCACTCGGCGCCGCCACCGCAGAAGACCGCGACGGCGCTCGCGCGTCAGGTGTGTCTGAGCGCGTACGCGCGCATCACCGGGCGCGCGCTCCCGTCGACGGCGGGCTGGCAGGCGTTCTGGCCCGATCCGGGCGCGGAGACCGCTCGGTACGGCGACAAGGTCATCTGCAGCTACCGCACCTGGCCTCGGCTCGCGGCGCTCGGTGCCGGATGGCACGTCCACTGAGCGCGAGAGGCGCCGTGACTCGCCATAGACGCGCGGCCTGGCTCGGCGCGCTCGTGGCCCTGGTCGCCGTCGCGGCGATGCCTGTCATGGCTTCGACGCACGCCCACGCAGCGCTTGCTCCCGCGCTCGGCGATTGGGAGGGGACCGCTCCGCACGGGCTTCCCTTCAGCTTCTCTCTGACACGCGTGCGCGGGCGGATCACGATCAGCCACCTGACCGTCGGCGACGCACTGTACTGCCCCGGGCGCCTCGCCCCCACCAACGCGTACGCCTATCTGCGGGCGACCTACATCGGCCCCGGAGCGCTGCCGTCGGTGCGGATCAACTGGGCCGCAGACGAGCTCCTGATCCGCGCCGATCAACGGACACCCTTCGAGCCGCAATGGGATGGGCGGCTGCTCGGGCCGCGCCGGGCGACGCTGTCCTCACCTGCGCCGCCGAACGAGCCACGAGGCTGTGGCTGGCCGACGAAGCGCCTCACCTGGCGGCTCGGCCTGCAAAGCGGTTGGCGGTGAAGCCGGGCGCCTGGACGGGCACGGTCGCTATTCCCGGAGGCAGCGGCACGGTAACGCTCACCGTCGGGCCCTCGGGACGGATCGTCCAGGTCTTCCGCGCCGACATCCAGTGCCCGACAGGCGGTGGCGGTGGATACGGCGTCGGCCCAGGGAAAGTCGGGGAGTTCATCGCCGCCAACGGCAGCTTCGCCGACGCGAATCTGCCCGGCGGGTTCAGCGGCCGCTTCGCCTCGCGGAGACAAGCTGACAGGCACCCTGCGCGGGGGCCTCACCCAGGGCTGCGGAGCAGCCAGCTATGGGTTCACGGCTCACCCCGCCTGAACCCGGAGCGAGCACGCGCCATGACTGACGACGGTCGAGGCCACGCGAGACCGAACCCAGGAGCAACGAGGACGCGTGGTTAGAGGCTTACGGCGCATCCCTCGAACTCTCCGACCGGCCTGACCTCGACCGACCGGTTCGTGTCATGCCCGGTCCGGCCCACCTTCGAAGCCCCGCCCATGCGGGGATATTCGTCTTCTCGGAGGGCGTTCCGGGTGTTGCGCGAACAGCGGCCTAAAGGCCGAGAACGAGCATGAGCGCCTCGTCGACCGCACGCAGCTCGTGCGCCTCGAGCCGGCCGGCGGATCGACCGAGCCTCTCCGGATCGACGACGGTCGTCTGTTCCGCGAGCACACGCGTCTCCTGCCCTGCGAGCGAGATCGTCGGCCGGAAGCTCGCGGCGCGGGCGCTCGTCGAGGTGGGAGAGACCAGAAGTGTGCTCAGACCGAGGAATTCGTCGGCCTGCACCACGATCGCGTAGCGGGCGCCTCGTTGCTCGTGTCCACGCGCGCTCTTCGGCGGCGGGAGCAGGAAGACCTCACCGCGGACCATCAGTCGTCTCGAGCTGTTGGCGCGAGCTCTGCCAGTTGCTCGCGGACGACACGCATCTCCTCGCGATCGTGCTCATCCGCGGCGAGCACGCGCACTTCGTCTCGCACGGCTGACCGGAGCCGCCGACGAGACGCTGCCTCTCGCAGCGCCGTGCGCACCGCTTCCGAGTCGCTGAGTTCGCCGGCGCGCACGATCTCGAGGGCCGCTACCGAAGCGTCATCGAGACGAACGTGCAGCGACCGAGCCACGTCCCAACTGTAGCACAGAACGTGCTACGGAAGATCACACGGGAGGCAGAGGGAGCCGGCTCGCTCTCCATATACCCATATGGGGTATACTGCGCGAGGACACGAACCGGAACGGCTCCGCGAGCCGGAAGGGAGGAGCGCACATGACCACTCTCGTCTACAGCGTCCCCGGGGTTTCCTGCGCGCACTGCAGGCAGGCGATCGAGGGCGAGGTCTCGCAGGTGCAGGGCGTCGAGTCGGTCGAGGTCGACCTGGAGGCGAAGCGGGTGACGGTCAGCGGCGAGCCGCTCGACGAGGCCGCGATCCTCGGCGCGATCGACGAGGCCGGCTACGAGGTGGCGGGCGTCTCCGGATGACGACCGTCGCCGAGCCGCACACCGCCGGGCGCGAGCAGGCGACGCTCGCCCTGGCCGGCATGACCTGCGCCTCCTGCGCCGCCCGGATCGAGCGCAGCCTGAACAAGCTCGACGGCGTGCAGGCAACCGTCAACTACGCGACCGAGACCGCCTCGATCAGCTTCGATCCCGCCCTCGTCCAGCCGGAGTCGCTCGTCGGAGCGGTCGAGAAGATCGGCTACCACGCCGCCCCCGCCGACGCCGCACACACGCACGACCACGACGCGACGCCGCTGCGGCTCCTCGGCGCGCTCGCGCTCTCGGTGCCGCTCGTCCTGCTCTCGATGATCCCGCCGCTCCGCTTCTCCGGCTGGGAGTGGGTCTCGCTCGTGCTGGCGACCCCGGTCGTCTTCTGGAGCGGCCTGGAGTTCCACCGGGCGGCGCTCCTGGGCGCGCGCCACGGGGCGGCGACGATGGACACGCTCGTCTCGCTCGGCACGCTGGCCGCCTGGACCTGGTCGACGGTCGTGCTCGCGGCCGGCCTCGGCGAGGACACCTACTTCGAGGCCGCCGGCGTGATCACCGCGTTGATCCTGCTCGGGCGCTTCTTCGAGGCGCGCGCCAAGCGCCGCTCCGGTGCCGCGATCCGGGCACTGCTGGAGCTGGGCGCGAAGGAGGCGCACGTCCTCCGTGACGGCGTCGAGGTCGTCGTCCCCGTCGAGCAGCTGCGGGTCGGCGACCTGTTCGTCGTCCGTCCGGGCGAGAAGGTCGCGACCGACGGGACGGTCGTCGAGGGCGCCTCGGCCGTCGACCAGTCGCTGCTGACCGGCGAGCCGGTGCCGGTCGAGGTCGGCCCGGGCTCCGAGCTCGCCGGCGCGACGATCAACGCCTCGGGCCGTCTCGTCGTCCGGGCGACGAAGGTGGGCGCCGAGACGGCGCTCGCCCAGATCGCCCGGCTGGTCGAGCGCGCGCAGGCCGGAAAGGCGCCGGTGCAGCGGCTCGCCGACCGCATCTCGGCGATCTTCGTCCCGGTGGTGCTCGTGCTCTCGCTCGCGACCCTCGCGGGCTGGCTGCTCGCGGGAGCCTCCGCCGCGACCGCCTTCACCGCCGCCGTCGCGGTGCTGATCATCGCCTGCCCGTGCGCGATGGGGCTGGCGACACCGACGGCGCTGATGGTCGGGACCGGCCGCGGCGCCCAGCTCGGCATCGTGATCAAGGGCCCGGAAGTGCTCGAGCAGACCCGCCGGATCTCGACGATCGTGCTCGACAAGACCGGCACGATCACCGAAGGCCGGCTGCGGCTCGTCGACGCGTTCCCGGTCGACGCGACCGAGACGGAGCTGCTGCGGCTCGCCGGCGCCGCCGAGTCCGCCAGCGAGCACCCGGTCGCCCGGGCGATCGCCGCCGCCGCGCCCGACCGCCCGCCGGTGAGCGAGTTCCGAGAGCCACGCCGGGCTCGGGATCGAGGCGCTCGTCGAGGGGCACGCCGTCCTCGTCGGGCGGCCGAGCTTCCTCGCCGACTGGGCGGTGGAGCTCCCGGACGACGTGCGCCACCGCCAGGAGCAGGCGGAGGCAGCGGGGCAGACGGTCGTCGCGGTCGCCTGGGACGGGAAGCTGCACGGCCTGCTCGCGCTCGCCGACACGCTCAAGCCGTCGTCCCGCGAGGCGATCTCCGAGCTGCGCGCGCTCGGTCTCGAGCCCGTGCTCCTGACGGGCGACAACGCGCGCGCAGCGCACGCGGTCGCCGCCGAGGTCGGGATCGACGAGGTGCGCGCGGAAGTGCTCCCGTCCGGCAAGGCCGCCGAGGTCGAGCGGCTCCAGCAGCGCGGCGAGACGGTGGCGATGGTCGGCGACGGCGTCAACGACGCCCCGGCGCTCGCGACCGCAGACCTCGGCCTGGCGATCGGCACCGGCACCGACGTGGCGATCGAGGCGTCCGACCTGACGCTCGTGTCGGGCGACCTTCGCGCCGCCGTCGACGCGATCCGGCTCGCGCGGCGGACGCTGCGGACGATCAAGGGCAACCTCTTCTGGGCGTTCGCCTACAACGTGGCGGCGATCCCGCTCGCGGTCGCGGGTCTGCTCGACCCGATGATCGCGGCCGCCGCGATGGCCTTCTCCAGCATCTTCGTCGTCACGAACAGCCTGCGGCTGCGCCGCTTCCGCAGCACGAGGGAAGGAGGCCCCGCATGACGAGCACCGACGAGCAGGCCGTCCACCACCACGGCTACCACAGCCAGAAGGACGCGCTGATCAAGCGCCTGCACCGGATCGAAGGGCAGGTGCGCGGGATCGAGAAGATGGTCGACGACGACCGCTACTGCATCGACATCCTCACCCAGATCGGCGCCGTCTCGACCGCGCTCGACAGCCTCGCCTTCCGGATCCTCGACGAGCACGTCCGCCACTGCGTCGCCGGCGCGCTCGTTTCCGGCGACGAGGCGGCCGCGCAGGCCAAGGCCGCGGAGCTGCTCGACGCCGTGCACCGCTTCGCCAAGGTGAAGTAGCGGCAGGTAGTAGCGTCCCCGGGGATGACCCGGTTCGTCGTCGACTGCGAGACGCTGCTCCGGATCGTGGCCGGCGAGGTCGAGGTCGCCGCCGAGCACAGGCTCGTCGCGCCCACCCTCGTCCGCTCGCAGGCGCTGTCGGCGCTCTACGGGGCGTGCCGCCGGGGCGAGATCTCGGCCGCCGAGGGGCTCGAGCGGGTGAGGCGGGTCAACGCGCTGAAGGTTCGGTTCCTCGGCGACAAGGTGTTGCAGCGGAGCGCGTGGAAGGTCGCGGAGGAGCTGGGCTGGGAGACGACCTACGACGCCGAGTTCGTGGCGCTCACGCAGCTTCAGGCGGACGTGCTCGTCACCTCCGACGCCGAGCTCGCGCGCGCCGTCGCCGGCCTCGTCGAGACCGCGACGCCCGACGCGCTGGGCGCGGCGACGCCGCGCACGCGCCGCAAGGCCTGAGGCCGCCGTCCGGGCGGCGCGGTCCGCACCGACCGGGACCCGCGGGCCGGAAGAGGGGCCGAACGGCCCATGGACGCGCGCCCGGAGCGCGGCTACGCTCGACGGAGCTTTATTCGTTCAAACAGGGGTTATTATGCGCAACCTCCACTTCCGCCGGGCGCTGCTCGCCGCCGCCGGCGCCGCTGCCGCGCTCGCCACGGTCTTCGGCATCGACCTCCGATCCCACCCCGGCGCGCGGCGCCGTCCTCGACTCGTTCACAGGCGTCGTCAGCCGCGTGCAAGCGCCCGTCGTCGGCTCGCGCAGCGGGGGTGCCACCGGCTCCGTCTACGAGCAGACCGCCTCCGTCGGCGACCTCTACGCCCAGGGCTGCGAGGCGGGGACGGCCGAGTCGACGGGGCTCGTCGTACTCGACTTCGGGAAGCTCGACTACCGCGCGAACCGCGGCGGCTACGGCACGATCACCTTCGGCGACCGATTCGTCACGAACCGCCAGATCACGCGCGCGGTCGAGGGCTACGCCCGCGGCTACTCGGAGTGCCTGCCCGACGGCTCCGCGGCGGCGATCACGCTGGCGCGCGGCACCAGCAACTACGACCCCGAGCGTGCCGAACGTCCGGACGGCCGGGCGCCTCTGGGCGGGTGCGACCGTCGCCCTCTCCGGGTACCTGAAGGCGCACGGCTACGACCACGTCACCGCCGCCGCGGCCGACGACGTCGAGCCCGCCTGGGATCCGGGCTTCACGCGCACCTTCCGCTTCTTCAAGGGCTTCGACAGCGCGAACCAGGGACACCTGATCTACAACTACGGGTCGCTCGACGGCGGCGTCGGGCAGGTCTGGAGCCTCCGCCAGGCGTTCTTCGTGGCGGGCGGCATGCGGGAGGCGCGCGCCGTGCCCGAGATCTACACCCACGAGATGGCGGCCCAGTGGGCCGAGCTCGCCCACCTGGCCGCACGCCGCTACCACCGCACGATCCAGATCGAGGGGCTGATGACCCAGCACTGGACGAATTGCGCGGGCTGCGGCTACACCGCCCCCCGCGCACGGCAGGAACTGCGGCGCGAGCTCGCGCTGGCCGCGAGCCCGACGGCGCTGCCGCCGCTCGAGCTCTCGGCGCTGACGAACATCGGGGCGGACGCCGTGGTCGCCCGGTGAGGCCGCCGTTGCTCGCCGCCGGCACGGCCGCCGCCGTGCTGGTCGCCTGCGTCGCGGCAGCACTGACCGCCGCCCGGCCGGCAGGCTCCGCGGTCGACCTGCGCGGGCTCGAGACCTTCCGCCACACCGCCTTCGCGCAGCGACTGGCGAACGACCTGGCGGTGCCCGAGGTCGCGCGCACGAACACCGGAGCCGTCGCGTTCGACCTGCACTCGGGCCGGGTCGTCTACTCGCTCAACCCGAAGCTGCCGCTCGTGCCCGCCTCGAACGAGAAGCTCGCCGTCACGTACGCCGCGCTGGCCGTGCTCGGCCCCGCCTTCCGCTACCGCACGGTGCTGCTCGGCAGCGGTAGCCGCCGGGGCCCCGTCTGGCACGGCAGCCTCTACCTCCGCGGCAGCGGCGACCCGACGCTGCGGGTCGCAGGGATCCGCCGGCTCGTCGCGGCGCTCCGCGCCCGGGGCATCCGCCGGGTCTCCGGCAACGTGCTCGGCGACGAGTCGGCGTTCGACCGTCGCCGCACCGGGCCCGGCTGGAAGCCCTCCTTCTACCTCGAGGAGTCTCCCCCGCTCTCGGCGCTCGTCGTCGCGCGGTCGACCCTCGACCGAAGGACGAGCCCGTATCCGGCCGCCGCCGCCGCGACGATCCTCCGGCGCAGGCTCGAGCACGCGGGCGTGCGGGTCGACGGCCGCGCGCTGCGCGGCAGGGCACCCGCGACCGCCCGGCCGCTGGCCGCGACGCGGTCGGCGCCGCTCGCGCGGATCGTCCGGTTCATGGACGAGACGAGCGACAACTTCACGGCCGAGATGCTGCTGAAGACGCTCGGGGCACGCGCCGGCGGTGCCGGCACGACCGCGGCGGGCGCCTCCGTCGTCGCCCGCACGCTCGAGGGCGCCGGCGTGCCCACCGCCGGCGTGCGGATCGCCGACGGCTCGGGGCTCTCGTCGCTCGACCGGCTGACCGCACGCGCGATCGCCGGGATCCTGCTCGCCGCGCGGCAGGATCCCCGCCTCTGGCCCCACGTCCACCGCGCGCTCGCCGTCGCGGGCCGCTCCGGCACGCTCGAGCATCGCCTCGAGAGCGCCCGCGGCGCGATCCGCGCGAAGACCGGGACGACCGCAGCTCGCCTCCGCGCTCTCCGGCTACGCCCGCACCCGGTACCTGTTCGCCGTGGTGCAGGACGGCGACCCGATCTCGACCTGGTGGGCCCGCACGGCCCAGGATCGCTTCGCGACGACGCTGGCGCAGGTGCGCTAGCCGCGAAGCACGAGCTCCTCGTACTGCGGGCGGTAGCCGAGGCGGCGGTTCAGGGAGCGCATACCCTGCAACCGCACCTCGGTCGCCGTCCGCAGCACGGGGATACCGCGCTCGCGTGCGTGGCGGATCTGCGCCCGCTTGATCGAGCCTGCGATGCCCGCGCCGCGCGCCTCCGGAACGACCGCGAGGAAGCCGTGCGTCCAGGCGTGCTCTCCCGGCTCGAGGTAGCCGTACCCGACCAGCCGCTCCTCCTCGAGGCAGAGGAAGTACGAGCTCCGCCGGATGGTCGGCGAGCCCCCAGTGGTACCAGGACTCGTCGATCCGGGAGCCGCCGCGGCCGGGCTGGTCGGCATACGCGATCCGTGCAAGCGCGTAGAGCTCGTCGGCGTACTCGGGCCGCTCGGCGAAGGTGACGACCGGTCGGGCGGGCGCGCCGGGGTCGGTGGAGGCCGCGACGTCGAGCTCCGAGATCACGTAGCGACGGACCTCCGAAAAGCCGTGGGCGAGGAGGAGGTCCGCCACCGCCGGCGTCCGGCTCGTCGTCCACACCTCGAGCCCGGGCTTCCCCAGCGCGGCCGCGGCCGCGCGGGCCCGCTGCAGCGCCCGCGCGTCCGGCTCGTGCAGCCACACCTCGGCGAAGGGCTCGTGCTCGAGCCCGGGGATCGGGCGGACCGCCACCCCGGTCAGCTTCCGTGCCTACCCTCTCCCGCGGTGAACCGCCCGGCGCCCAGCCGGGCCTCGTCGAGCACCCGGGAGCCGCGGGCGAACTCGCGCGCCAGCGCTTCGGCAACCGGCAGGCCCAGGCCGTCGTAGACAGCCAGCCGGTCGGAGCGCAGGGTCGCCTGCGGCAGCTCGGCGAGCTGAAGCGCGAGCTCCTCGGCGGCCGCACGCGAGGCCCCGTCCGGCACCACCCGGTCGGCGAGGCCCAGGGCGAGCGCCTCCTCGGCGCCGACCGCGCGTCCCGTGAGGATCAGGTCGAGGGCGCGGCCGAGCCCGACGATGCGGGGCAGGCGCACGGTGCCGCCGTCGATCAGCGGCACCCCGAACCGGCGGCAGAAGACGCCGAGCACGGCGCTCTCCTCGACCACGCGCAGGTCGCACCAGCACGCGAGCTCGAGCCCACCCGCCACCGCGTGGCCGGCCACCGCCGCGATCACGGGCTTCGACAGCACCAGCCGCGTCGGCCCCATCGGCCCGTCGCCGTCCGGCTCGGTGCGGTTCGACATCTGCTTCAGGTCGGCGCCGGCGCAGAACGTGCCGCCCGCGCCCCACAGCACCGCGACCGCCGCTCCGTCGTCGGCCTCGAACGCGCGGAACGCCGCCGCGAGCGCCTCCGCCGTCGGGCCGTCGACGGCGTTCCGGGCCGCCGGCCGATCGAGCACCACGGTCGTGACGGCGCCGCGCCGCTCGCACCTGACGCTCCCGCTCACCGCGCGCCTTCGGGGCCGATCACGTGCGGGGACGCCCCGCCCAGAGCGGATCGCGCAGGGCGCGCCGGAGCAGCTTGCCCACGGGGCTCTTCGGCAGCTCGTCGACGAACCGGACGGACTTCGGGGCCTTGTAGGCGGCGAGGCGCGACCGGCAGTGCTCGACGAGCTCCTGCTCCGAGACGCCCTCGGCGACCACGAACGCGGTCACCGCCTCGACCCAGAACTCGTCGGGCGCACCCACGACCACCGCTTCACGGACGGACGGGTGCGACGCGAGTGCGTCCTCGACCTCGCGCGGATACACGTTGTAGCCGCCCGAGACGATCATGTCGGAGGTGCGGTCGACGAGGTAGAGATAGCCCTGCTCGTCGAACCGGCCCACGTCGCGGGTGCGCACCCAGCCTCCGGGCAGGAACGTCTCCCGGTCGAGCTCGTCGTCGCCGTGGTAGCCGGCCGCCACGAACGGCGCACGCACCACGATCTCGCCGCTCTCGGGATCGAGGCGCACGTCGGCCTCGACCGCGGGATGCCCGCAGGAGCCGAGACGCTCGCCCTCGTGGTCGACCGGCCGGAGCACGCTGATGCAGAGCGGCGCCTCGGTCTGCCCGTAGTACTGGGTGAGCACCGGGCCGAACCGGTCGATCGCCCGCTCGAGCAGCGCGCGCGGCACGGGCGAGGCGCCGTAGACGATCCGGCGGAGCGCCGGCAGCTCCCGCGGCGGCTCCGCGAGCAGGGACGCGAGCATCGTCGGCACCACGTTCGTCGCCGTCGCCCCGTGCCGTTCGGCGGCGTCCAGGAACTCCGAGGGCACGAAGCCGGGCAGCACGGCGGCGACGCCACCGCGCAGCCAGTACGGAAGCACGAAGGTGCCGCTCGCGTGGATCAGGCTCGCCGCATGCAGCATCACGTCTCCCTGCTGCGGGTCGAGCAGGTTGGCGAGGATGTTCGCCACGACCGCCGCGTAGCTTCGCTGCGTGTGCCGGACGAGCTTCAGGCGCCCGGTCGTGCCGCTCGTCGCGAGCAGCAGCACGAGGTCGTCCTCGCCGGGCTCGGCGGCCGGTCGGGTCGGCTCGGCGGCGGCCGCGCGCTCGAGCAGCTCCGGCAGCCGCAGCAGCTCCGCGTCGAGCCCCGCCTCGCGGTCGGCGACGAGGAGCTCGACCCCGCCGGTCGACAGGATCGCCTGCTGCTCGGGGACGGCGAGGCGCGGGTTGAGCGGCACGCGGGCCACCCCGGCCTTGACGCAGGCGAAGTCGAGCGGGATCGAGTGCAGCCCGTTCTCGACCAGCAGCCCGACCCGATCGACCCCGCGCGCGGCGAGCACGTTCGCGATCCGGTTCGACAGCTCGTCGACCTCCGCGAAGGTGAGGGACGCCTCGCCGCAGACGACGGCCGGCAGCCCGCCGAAGCGGTGGGCACCGCGACGGACCAGCTCGGCGGTGGTCATGGCCACGATCCTCTCACACCCGGGTCGTTAGCCTCGTTAACGGCTGGTAGCTTGCGGAAGTGAGCAGGCGCTCCCTCTCCGTCGACCCGCCCGACCTCGGGCTCTGGCAGACCGCCAGGGGCCTGGCCGCGCTCTGGCGCGAGCAGTGGCGGCTGGTCGCCTTCGGGCTGGTCTGCGCGTTCGTCTACTCGGGCCTCTCGCTCGCGATCCCGATCGTGATCCGGCATGCGATCGACAGCGCGATCGCCCCGCAGCACGGACCGCGGGCGGCGCTCTGGCCGTACCTCGTCGCGGTGCTGGGCCTGGCGCTCGTCCGCTTCGGCATCAACTTCCTGCGCCGGTACGCGACCGCGCGCACGGGCATCCGCGTCGAGGCCCGGATGCGGGAGCTCCTCTACCAGGCCTACCTCCGCTACCCGCGCGCGTTCTACGACCGTCATGCAACGGGGCAGGTCGTCTCGCGGGCCACGAACGACCTCTACCCCGTGCGCTACTTCATCGGCTGGGGCATGACCCAGGGGCTGCAGTCGCTGATGATGATCGGCGGGATCGCGGTCGTCCTGTTCCTCGTCAACGTGAAGCTGGCGGCCGTCGCGCTCGTCGCGATGCCGGCCGTGTTCGTGCTCGCCTTCACCTTCGCCCGCAAGGTGATGCCGATCTCGCGGCAGGTGCAGCAGCTGAAGGCCGACGTCACCGAGGCGGCCGACGAGGCGGTCGTCGGCATCGAGATGGTGCAGGCGTTCGGCCGCGAGGACGACGTCCAGGCCCGCTTCGGAAGCAAGGCCGAGGCGGTGCGCGACGGCGTGCTGCGCCAGGCCCGCGTCGAGGCGGCGTTCCTGCCCGGCCTGCTCTTCCTGCCGACGCTCTCGATCGGCGCGGTCGTCCTCTTCGGCGGACGCGAGGTGATCGGCGGCACGCTCACCTACGGGGAGTTCTTCCTCTTCTACCAGCTGCTCCTGCAGCTCGTCTGGCCGCTCGAGGCGCTCGGCTGGATCCTGTCGCTCGCCCAGCGGGCGACCGCCTCCGCGTCACGCAGCTTCGCGTGGCTGCAGGGAATCGAGACGATCCCCGAGCCGACGCATCCGACCCAGCTGCCGCCCGTCGGGCTCGGCGTGCGCTTCGACGGCGTCCGCTTCAGCTACGCGACCGGCGCCGAGGTGCTCGCCGGCGTCGACCTGCGGATCGCGCCGGGGGAGGTGGTGGCCGTCTGCGGGCCCACCGGCGCCGGCAAGACGTCGCTGCTCAACCTCCTGCCGCGGTTCTACGACCCCACCGAGGGTCGGGTGCTGCTCGGAGAGGTCGACGTGCGCGACGTGCCGCTCCGCGAGCTTCGCGCCTCGGTCGCGCTCGTCACGCAGCGGCCGATCCTCTTCTCGATCCCGCTGCGCGACAACCTGACCTCGGCCCGGCCGGACGCGAGCTGGGAAGAGGTCGTCGCCGCCTGCGAGGCCGCGGGCGTCGCCCAGTTCGCCGCCGAGCTGCCGGACGGCTACGACACGCTGATCGGCGAGCGAGGCGTCAACCTGTCGGGCGGCCAGCGTCAGCGCGTGGCTCTGGCCCGCGCGCTCGTCGCCGATGCCCGCGTCGTGGTGCTCGACGACCCGATGTCGGCGGTCGACACCCAGACCGAGCGCCACCTGGTCGAGAACCTGCGGCCGGCGCTCGCCGGCCGGACGGTGCTGATCGCGGCGCAGCGCCTCTCGACCGTCGAGGTGGCCGACCGGGCCGTCGTGCTCGACGACGGGGTCGTCGTCGAGGAGGGGACGCCGCAGGAGCTGCTGGCCCGCGGCGGCACGTTCTTCAGGCTCTTCGGGGAGGAGATCGGTGCAGCCGCGTGAGCAGGCGCCCCGCCGCACGGGCCTGACACGGCTCGGGCGCTACCTGGTCGGCCGGCGCGTCCGCGTGGCGCTGCTCTCCGTGGTCGGCATCTGCTCGGCGGCGGCGCCCGTGACGGCGCTGCTCGTCGTGCAGGACGCGATCGACAACGGGATGAGGGGCCACGACCGGCACCGGCTCACCGTCGACGTGGGCGTCTACCTGGCGATCAACGCGGCCGCCTGGGTGCTGCAGACGACACTCGTGCGCGGGCTCGCCCGGGTCGGCCAGGACGTCGTGCTCGGGCTGCGCGAGGATCTCTTCGACCACCTGACCCGGCTGTCGCTGCGCTACTTCAGCCAGCAGAAAGCCGGCTGGATCATCGCGCGGATCACCTCGGACGTCGACGCGCTCTCGGACGTGCTCTCGCAGGGGCTGACCACGCTCGTGGTCAACACGCTGACGCTGCTGGCGGCGATCGTCGGGCTGTTCGTCCTCGACTGGCGCCTCGGGCTCGTGGCGCTCGTCATCCTCCCGCCCACGCTCGTGCTCACCCGCTGGTTCCAGGTGCGCTCGCACGCGGCGTTCCTGCGCGTGCGCGAGACGATCTCCTCGATGACGGCGCAGATCGCCGAGTCGGTCTCGGGGATGGCCGTGATCCAGGCGTTCAACCGGGAGCGCACGTTCCTGGCCGAGTTCGACGCGGCGAACGACGCGAACCGCACCACGAACACCCGCGCGCAGTTCCTCAACTCGGTCTTCTTCCCCGGAATCGAGTTCCTCGGCATCGTCGCGATGATCTCCGTCCTCTGGGTCGGTGGGCAGATGCTCGCGCACGGCTCGCTGACGATCGGCACGCTCGTCTCGTCGGTGTTCGTCCTCAACCTCGTCTTCCAGCCGCTGCAGGAGCTCTCCGACCTGTACGGGCAGGTGCAGTCGGCCGGGGCCGCGATGGAGAAGATCTCGACGGTGCTCGACACCGAGCCGGAGATCCGGGACGCCACCGACGCCCGCGTCGCCGAGCGCATCGACGGGACACCTGCACATCGACCGCGTCACGTTCGCGTACGGCCGCGAGCCGATCCTGCACGGCATCGAGATCGAGGTTCCCGCCGGCGGCTGCCTGGCGCTCGTGGGCGAGTCGGGCGGCGGCAAGTCGACGACCGCCAAGCTCGTGGGCCGCTTCTACGATCCCGACGACGGCGCGATCCGCGTCGACGGGCACGACCTGCGCACCCTGCAGCTGCGGAGCTACCGGCGCCAGCTCGGGGTCGTCCTCCAGGACCCGTTCCTCTTCGCCGGGACGATCGCAGACAACATCCGCTTCGCCAACCCCCAGACGACCGACGACGAGGTCGCCGAGGTCGCGCGGGCGGTGGGCGTCGACCGGATCGCCCGGCGCTTCGAGCACGGCCTCGCGCATACGGTGCGCGAGGGTGGCGCCGGACTGTCGGCCGGAGAGCGGCAGCTGATCTCGATCGCGCGCGCGCTGCTCGCCGACCCACGGATCCTGATCCTCGACGAGGCGACGTCGAACATCGACCGGCCGACGGAGATCCTGATCGAGCAGGCGCTGGACCGCCTGCTGCACGGCCGCACCTCGATCATCATCGCGCACCGGCTCGCGACCGTTCGCCGCGCCGACGAGGTGCTGGTGATCGAGCACGGACGGATCGCGCAGCGCGGCAGGTTCGAGGAGCTGCTCGCGGTCGACGGCCCGTTCCGCGAGCTCGCGACTCAGCTACAGGGCGGCTCGTCCGACCTGCACTCGGAGCCCGTGAGCGGCAGCCTGGAGAGCAGCTCCGCGAGCGTCGTCAGCTCCGAGCCCGAGTAGCGTCGCGTGAAGAGGTCGTCGACCCCCTGCAGATGCGTCTTCGACGCCCTGGCGAGCTTCTCGCGCCCCTCGCCGGTGAGCTTGGCGTAGGAGACGCGCGCGTCCGAGGCGCAGGTCTCCTTGCACACGTACCCGGCACGCTCGAGCCCGTCGAGCAGGCGCGTGATCCCGGAGGCGGTCAGCAGCACGCTCGCGGCCAGGTCGACGCGGCGCAGCCTGCCGCCGTCCGCGCGCGAGAGGTGCAGCAGCACCTCGTAGTCGTTCAGCGTCAGGTCGTGCTCGCGCTGGAGCTGCGCCGAGAGCTCGCGCGTGATCGCCGAGTGCGCGCGCAGGAAGGAGACCCACGCCTCGAGCTGCTGCGGGGCTTCGAAGGTCTCCGTCGTCGTGAAGGTGCCGGTCATGATAGTTGCGACCTCAAGTGTAGCGTGTTGCCTGTCGGGAGGATCGCCGATTTTGCCCGACCGGACAAGCCCACGGGTTAGGCTCCGCCGAGGAGGGAAGGAGCACGAAGGTGCCGGACGGCTGTGACGTCGTGGTGGTCGGAGCCTCCGCCGGGGGAGTCGAGGCGCTGCTGCGCCTCGTCCGGGCGCTGCCGGGCGACTTCCGCGCACCGATCCTCGTCGTCCTCCACCTGCCGGCCGCCAGCCCGAGCATCCTGCCCGACATCCTCGCCCGGGCGGGGGCGCTCCCGGCGGTCGGGGCCGAGCAGGGGATGCCGCTCGAACCGGGGCACGTGTACGTGGCGGCGCCCGACCGGCACCTGCTGATCTCGGAAGACCACATCGAGCTGGATGCGGGGGCGCGGGAGAACGGCCACCGCCCCGCGATCGACCCGCTCTTCCGCTCGGCGGCCGACGCGTACGGCTCGCGAGCGGCGGGCGTCGTGCTCTCCGGCACGCTCGACGACGGCACCGTCGGGCTGCACTGCATCGGCGAGCGCGGCGGCTGGACGCTCGTACAGGACCCCGACGACGCGCTGTACCGCGCGATGCCGGCAAACGCGATCGCCTTCACGCGCCCCGACTACGTCCTCGGGGTCGAGGAGCTGGCCGGCATCCTCACCGAGATCGCCGCGGGATCCGCCTCCCGGCCGGGCGGCACGATCGAGCGGCAGAGGCAGGCTCCCGATCCCGCCGCCGAGCAGGCCCAGCCCGGCGAGCTCGCGCCGTTCTCCTGCCCCGATTGCGGCGGCACGCTCTGGGAGACCCGGCGGGGCAGAACGGCGAGTTACCGCTGCCGCACCGGCCATGCCTTCACGATGAACACGCTCGTCGCCCGCCAGGCGGAAAGCGTCGAGCGCACCCTGTGGGCCGCCTACCGGGCCCTCGAGGAACGGGCAGCGATCGCGCGGCGGGTCTCGCGGCGGCTCGCCGAGAACGGCAGCCATGCCTCTGCGGAGCGCTTTGCCCGCCAGGCGGGCCAGGCGGAAGCGCACGCCGAGGAGCTGAAGGCGCTGCTCGACGCGGTCGAACAGCCGGTCGATCCGGGCGAGGAAGCGGCGGCCTGACGCGCGCTAAGCTCGTCGGATGGCAATCGAGCAACTCGACGACGGGCTGGAGAGCCTGATCGACTACATCAAGGAGAACCGCGGCTTCGACTTCACGGGGTACAAGCGGCCGAGCCTGAGGCGACGCTTCGAAAAGCGCATGCAGCACGTGCGGCGGAGCACCTTCGCGGACTACCAGAGCTTTCTCGCCCACCATCCCGACGAGTTCGCGGAGCTCTTCGACACGATCCTGATCAACGTGACCTCGTTCTTCCGGGATGCGCCCGCCTGGGAATTCCTCCGGCAGGAGATCGTGCCGAAGCTCGTCGAGACGTCCGAGGAGATCCGGGTGTGGTCGGCCGGCTGCGCCTCGGGCGAGGAGGCCTACTCGCTCGCGATCTGCCTGGCCGAGGCGCTGCCCGAATCGGCGTTCGCGGACCGGGTGAAGATCTACGCCACGGACGTCGACGAGCAGGCGCTCGGAGAGGGCAGGCGCGGCGACTACGACGCCCGTCGGCTCGAGAACGTCCCCTCTGCCCTGCGCGATCGGTACTTCGAGCAGGACGAGAGTCGATGGACGGTCGTGCCTGCGCTCCGCAGGGCGGTGATCTTCGGACGCCACGACGTCGCCCAGGACCCGCCCATCTCGCGGATCGACCTGCTCGCCTCGCGCAACACGATCATGTACTTCACGGCGGAAGCGCAGTCGCGGATCCTTGCCAACTTCCATTTCGCGCTCCGCAACCACGGCTTTCTGTTCCTGGGCAAGTCGGAGATGATGCTCGCGCGCTCGGCGCTCTTCACCCCCGTCGAGCTCAAGCGCCGGATCTTCGTGAAGGTGAACCGCGACGGCACGCGGGGGTTCCGCCCGGCGCCGCCGGCTCGCCCGACCGGCGTTCCACGCCCGGCCGCGGACGCGCAGATGCGCGCCGCCGGCTTCGAGACGGGGCCGATCGCCCAGCTCGTCGTCGATCAGCGGGGTCGCCTGACGCTGGCGAACCTGCAGGCACGCTCGCTCTTCAAGCTGGCCCCGCAGGACATCGGCCGCGAGTTCAAGGAGCTCGAGCTGTCGTACCGGCCGGTCGAGCTGCGCTCGCAGATCGAGCGGTCGCTCACCCAGCGCCAGACGATCACATTGGGCGCCATCGAATGGATCGATCGCGAGAGCGACCGGCGTGTGCTCGACGTGCACATCACGCCGCTCGTCTCGGCGAACGGCGGCAACGTCGGTGTCGGTATCTCGTTTGTCGACGTGACGCGGTACACCCAGCTGCGTGAGACCGTCGAGCACTCGAAGCGCGACGTCGAGGTCGCCTACGAGGAGCTCCAGTCGACCGTCGAGGAACTCGAGACGACCAACGAGGAGCTCCAGTCGACCAACGAGGAGCTCGAGACGACGAACGAAGAGCTCCAGTCGACGAACGAGGAGCTCGAGACGATGAACGAGGAGCTCCAGTCGACCAACGAGGAGCTCGAGACGATCAATGATGAGCTGAACCTGCGCACCGACGAGCTGAACCAGCTCAACTTCTTCCTCGAATCGGTGCTGGGCGGGCTCGACGCCGGGGTCGCGGTGGTCGACGAGGAGCTGCGGGTGACGGCCTGGAACGACGGCGCGCAGGAGCTGTGGGGGCTGCGGCCCGACGAGGTGCAGGGACAGCACCTGATGAACCTCGACATCGGCCTGCCGGTCGCGGGACTTGGGCCCTTGCTGCGAGCCGGCCTCGCCGGGGAGCCGCTCGAGCCCGTCACCGTGCAGGCCAACGACCGCCGCGGCCGAGCGATCACGTGCCTCGTGCGCCTCTCGCCGCTCGCCGGCCCGGACGCGACGCCGCGCGGGCTGATCGTGTTCATGGAGCCCGAACCGCAGTGAGGCCGGCGCACGAGCCGACCCGGCTCCTTGCGCCGGCGGGCGCGGACGCCTACCGGCTGCACTTCGAGAACGCCCCCCTCGCGCTGCTGACCACCGACCTCCAGGGGAAGATCGTCGATGCGAACGCCACCGCCTGCGAGCTGGTGGGAGTCGAGCGGCGGTTTCTGGTCGGCAAACCCCTGGTCTCCTACATCGACCAGCCGGAGCGCTCGGATCTGCGGCGGTGGATGCTCGACCTGCTCCGGAGCGGCGCAGCCGGAGACACGACTGCACGCATGCGGCGTCGCACAGGGGTGGCGTTCGAGATCGAGATCCGGGCCGCGACGTCGAACGAGCTCGTCGCCTGGGCGCTCGTCGACGCGACCGAGCGCCGCCAGGCGGAGGAGCGCAGCTGGGAGCTGAACCGCGAGCTCGAGGAGCTCGTCCTCTCGCGCGCGGCCGACCTGCAGGCGATCTACGACGAGCTGCCGGTCGGCGTCGCGATGTTCGACGCGAAGACGCGCGAGCTGCGGGCGCAGAACCGGCGGGCGGGCGAGATCATTGCTCAGCTCGGCGACGACCTCTCGAGGATGGAGCTGGTCGACGCGGACGGGCAGCCGCTCCCGGACGAGCGCCGCCCCCTCGAGCGGGCACTCGCGGGAGAGCGGGTGCTCCGCGAGACCCATCAGGTGAACGTCCGGGGCGCGACGCATCACGTGCTCGAGCTGAGTGCGATTCCTCTTGGGGGCGAGAGCGGAGAGGTCGTAACCGTCGCCGTGACCTTCGACGACGTCTCCGCGAGGGCGCGCCGCGAGCGAGCCGATGCCGAGTTCGTCGAGAACGCCGCCCACCAGCTCCGCACCCCGATCACGGCGATCGCGAGCGCACTCGCGGCCCTCCGCGCGGGCGCGAAGGACGAACCGGAAGAGCTCGAGCGATTCCTCACCCACATCGGACGCGAGAGCAACCGCACGATCCGGCTCGTGGAGGGCCTGCTCGGACTGGCAAAGCTCCAGCGCACCGGCGGCGGTCCGACCCTTTCGCTGATCCCGGTGCGCACGCTCCTCGACGGGGCGGTGGAGGGGATCGAGACCGCGCCCGCAGTCGCGCTCAGCGTCGACTGCCCGGACGATCTCGCGATCATCGCGGAGACGAACCTGATCCGCGAGGCGATCGCGAACGTCGTCGACAATGCCGCGAAGCACACCGGCAGCGGCTCCATCCGGATCACCGCGTATCGTGCCGGTGAGTCCGTTTTCGTCGACGTCACCGACACCGGCTCCGGGATCCCCGAGGAGATCCAGGAGCAGATCTTCGACCGCTTCTTCCAGTCGCGGGGCGCCGGGCGGGGCGCCGGGCGGGGCGCCGGGCGGGGCGCCGGGCGAGGCGCCGGGCGAGGCGCCGGGCTCGGGCTCGCGATCGCGGCCGCCGCGACGAGGGCGAATCGCGGCTCCCTCGTCCTGCTCGAGTCGACCGACGGCGGCAGCACCTTCCGGTTCGATCTCAGAGGAGCGACGCTGCTTCCATGACCCGGATCCTCGTGGTCGACGACGAGGAGACGATCCGCGATGCCGTCACCTACGCGCTCCGGGCGGAGGGGTTCGACGTCGCGACCCGCGAGACGGGCGGGGGCGCGGTCGACGCGGCGGCCCAGGAGCAGTTCGACCTCGTGGTGCTCGACGTGATGCTCGACGACCTCTCGGGCGTCGAGGTGGCGCGCCGGATCCGCGCTGCCACGAACGTCCCCATCCTGATGCTGACCGCGCGCGACACCGAGGCCGACCTCGTGCTGGGCTTCGAGGCGGGCGCCGACGACTACGTCACCAAGCCGTTCTCGATGCAGGAGCTGATCAGCAGGACCCGCGCGATGCTCCGCAGGCGCGAGCTCGACCGCGACCAGGGGGTGACGGTGCTCAAGGTGGGCGAGGTCGAGATCGACCTCCTCCGACACGAGGCAACCGTGGCGGGCGAACCGGTACATCTGACTCCCACCGAGCTGCAGCTCCTCGCCCTGCTCGCGTCGGAGGATCGGGCGTTCACCCGTCGCGAGCTGCTGCAGCAGGTCTGGGACACGTCGTTCGTCCCCGACGAGCGCTCCTGCGACGTACACGTGGCGAATCTCCGCCGCAAGGTGGAGGACGACCCTTCGCAGCCGAGGCGAATACTCACCGTTCGCGGCGTCGGTTACCGCCTCGCCTCTTCATGAAGGAACCTTCGCCGAACCTGTAGGGGGCCTACTTCGCGGGCGGCCTAGGGTGGCTGTATGGTCGTCCAGCCGCTCCCGTATCGCGTCGACGTTGCCGAGCTCTCGACGCTGAGCTACCTCGTTTCGGCCTCGGGGGATCTCTCGGGTGACGCCGCCGGCTGTCTCCGAGACAAGCTGCTGCCGCTCGCCGGAGCGGACGGCTCGGTGCTCGAACTCGACGTCGGCAGCGCCCACACCGTCGACGACGGCGTCTTCAGCGTGATCGCGTCGGTCGCGCACCTCGTGCGCCGGCGCGGCGAGTGGCTGACGGTCGTCAGCCGCGATCCGAGGTTGCGCCAGCGCGTCGTCGATTGCGGCCTGATCGACATCGTCCGCCTCAATCGCTCGATCGGGGAGACCACGGCCGGTGGCTGAAGCTCGCCCGATTCTCGTCTTCTTCACGTCGCGCACCAACGGGCGCTGCCGCCGCGCGGAGGGCTTCCTCGCTCAGGTCTTGCAGCGGCGGCACAACCACGACACCTTCGCCGTGCGCTTCGTCCCGCAGGAGGAGCGGCCCGACCTCGCCGAGCGCTTCCGGATCGAGAAGACGCCCACGCTGGTGGTCGTCGACGAGAAGCGCATCCGCGGGCGGCTGGAGGAGCCGCGCGGATGCGAAGAGATCCAGACGTTCCTGGCGCCGTGGCTGAAGTAGTCCCCACCGAGGAGATCGCGGCTCAGCTGGCCGCGGACAAGGCCGTTCTCGAGGAGCGGGTATCGCAGCTGGAGCGCGCGCTCGAGTCGCGCGTCCTGATCGAGCAGGCGAAGGGCATCCTCGCCGAGCGGCTGACGCTCGAGATCGACGAGGCGTTCGAGCTCCTGCGGGGCGCAGCGCGGGCGAACCGGCTGCGGATCCACGACCTCTCGAGACAGGTCGTCGCCGATCGCAGGACGCCGATCGAGATCGTCGAGCGGCTCGGATAGGCCGCGGCCTTTCAGGTCACCCGGCCGAAGAGCGCGACGTGCGCCAGGGGACGCTCCCTGCGCATCACCTCGCCGCCGTCGGAGTCGTCCCCCACGGCGGTGTTCCCCTCGACGGTGCGGACACGGCCGCGCTCCGGGCGCAGGACGATGCCCACGTGGTCGGGCAGGCCGCCGTCCCAGTCGAAGACGGCGAGGTCGCCCGGCCGCGGCACCTCGACCGTCCGGTTCGTCGCGCGCAGCCACGCCGCCAGCGTCGGCACGTAGGCGACGCCGCGCCGCCCCACGCCGGCCCCGTGCCAGCCGCGGCACAGGACGACGCCGGCGCCCACGTCGAAGCAGTACGAGACGAAGATCGCGCACCAGGGAACCCCGTCGACGCCGTACCAGCGCCCGAACATGGTCCGGTTCGAGCCCGCGGGGGACTCGCGGACTCCGACGTGCCGCAGCGCCTCGGCCAGCGCGCGCCGGCCCGTTGAAGCGCCCATCGGGCGACCGTACCCGGTGCGTTTGACCGGACGCAAGGTCCGGGTACACCGGAGCCGATGTGGCGCAGGCTCTTCAACCGGCTGCTCGTCGTCGCCGCGGTGGGGGGCGCGTGTGCGGCGGGAGCGTTCGCCGTCATGTCGGCGCTCGGCCCCGGGAACTCGAACGGCGGCGTCTCCGCGGCCCAGGCGGCCGACTCGACGCTCACCTCCAAGACCGTGTCGTTCGGGCACAACCGTGTGATCGCCCGGGTGCGGAACGGCGGCCTCGCCTGCTTCAAGGTGACGAAGGGCTCTTCAACCGTCGCACGGTCGTGCGTGGGCTCGCTCGGGCCGAAGCAGATCGCGTACGCCACCTCGCGGTACGCGGTCGGCGGGCTGGCGGGGAGCGAGGTGAAGGGAGTGATCGTCCGGCTGACGCGGAAGGGAACCGTCTGGGCGAAGCTCCGGCACGGCGCGTTCTACGCGGCGGTCCCGAAGGGCCGCCGGCCGACCAAGGTGGTGAAGATCGTCACGGGCGGAGCCCGGACGACGTTCACCGTCACCGGCACGAGCTGACGAGCCGGGACCGTCTCAGCCGAAGCGGTCGAGGAGGATCCGGATCTCGCAGACCTCACGGAAGCCCAGCCGCGCCAGGATCGGCCTCGACATCGGGCTCGCCTGGGTGACGAGCGCCGGTGCCCCCCGCGCGACCGCGTCCTGCCAGCGCGCGGCGACGAGCGCGCGATAGGCGCCGCGGCCGCGCGCCTCCGGAAGCGTCGAGCCGCCGAAGAGCGTCACCCCGTGCGGACCGAACGCCGCCGAGCCGCGCGCGACCGGCTCGCCGTCGACCCACGCGAGGTACACGACGTTGTCGGGGTCGGGCTTGTGCCGCCGCGGCTCGGTCGGAACCGGCTGGCCGAAGGCGACGGCGGCGATTTGCGCCGCCGCGAAGTACTCGTCGTCGGTGCTCGCCCGGCGCACCTCGACCCCCGCCGGCGCCGCCGGAGGCGGCTCCGTCAGCACCATCCCCACGGCCAGCGGCGTCGGCTCGTCGTCGACCAGCCCGAGCGCGAGCAGCCGCTCGACGAGATCGGCCGGCGTCGCGTGCGACCCGATCTCCCAGGTGCAGCCTCTCTTCCCGCGCTCCCGGAGCAGCGCGTGCAGCTCGGCGCGCACGCTCTCGACCTCGCCGGGGACAAGCCGGAAGCGCTGCGCGACGTTCCAGCCCGGCTCGTCGCCCGGGCCGATCCAGAGGACGTAGCGGTCGGTGACGATCCGCTCGTCCTGCGGGCCGAGCGGCGTGAACGCGTTCGCGTTCTCCGCGAGCTCGAGCAGCGGGTCGCCGGAGTCGAGGCCGATGCTCATCCGTAGCCCAGGTCGTGCGCCCAGGCACGGCGGTAGACGGCGCGCAGGTCCTCGACCCGACTGACATACGCCCGCGTCTCGGCGAACTGGATCGGCTCGCCCGCCGCCCGCCAGCGGTCGACGTTGCCCTGCCCGGCGTTGTACGCGGCGAGCACGAGCCGTTCCGAGTGGTACTTCTGGAAGAGGTTGTCGAGGTACCAGGCGCCGTACCGGATGTTGATCTCGGGGTCGAAGAGGTCGTTCGTCCTGAACCGGTGGCCGCCGGTGCGGATCGCGATGCCCCGTGCCGTCGCCGGCGTCAGCTGCATCAACCCGATCGCGCCCGACGAGGAGGTCGCCGAGGCCTGGAACTTCGACTCCTGGTAGATGACCGCCGCGAGCAGGGCGGCGTCGAGGCGGTGCTCCCGCGCGTGCACACGCACGTACTCCGAGTAGCGCAGCGGGTAGCGGAGGCGCTCGTACCACACGGGCTTCGCAAGGAAGACGTAGGCCGCGGCACCGGCGACGACGGCCGCGAGCACCGTGACCGAGACGAGGCGTCTCACGACTCGAGCTCGTGCACGACGGACGCGACGAAGGCGTCCAGCTCCTCGAGTGACCCGGTGTTCCGGTAGCTGTAGTCGGCGCGCTCGATCTTCTCGGCGTCCGGGATCAGGCGCCGCTCCCGATCCTCGGTGGCGACCTGCGAGCGGGCGCGCCGCAGCTTCGTGGGAGCCGAGACGACGACGACCTTGTCGAAGCGGCCCTCGGCACCGCTCTCGAAGAGGAGCGGGACCTCCGTGACGCAGATCGACGGAGCGACGGGCAGCAGTGCGAGCTGCTCGCGCCAGTTCAGGTACTCAGCAGCGACGAGCGGATGGAGCAGCCGCTCCAGCCAGTCGAGGGCGTCGCGGTCGTTGAACACGACCGTCGCGAGCGCGCCGCGGTCGATCCGGCCGTCCGGCGCCACGATCCCGTTGCCCATCCGCTCCACGACCGCGTCGCGGACCTCCGGGCGCAGCAGCAGGTGATGCACGATCTCGTCGCTCGAGACGGTTGCCGCTCCGTGCCGTGCGAAGGCGCGTAACGCCTCGCTCTTTCCCGCTCCGATGCCGCCGGTGATCGCGACGGCGACCGGCCGGCTCACTCCTCGGCGGGAGCGGCCTCGGCCGCGCGGGGCTCGGGCTCGTCGGTCTCCACGACGGCGCTCTCTGCCGGAGCATCCCCGGCCGCGATCTCGGCCCCTGCTTCCGGCGCCTCTGCTTCCGGAGCGTCTGCTTCCGCGAGCTCGGCTTCCGGGAGCTCTGCTTCCGCGAGCTCTGCTTCCGGCGCGGAAGCCTCCGGCTCGTCCGCGAGTGCCGCGTCGGCGGCGGCCGGCTCCTCGAGCGCGTCGTCCTCGTCGGCCGGGGCCTCGAGGGCGTCCTCCGCGAAGACCTCCTCGGAGAGGTCGATCGCGGGGCGCGTGTGCACCGACTCGGCGCCGTCTGCCCGCGGCTGCACCGGATCGGTGTCCTCGACACGCTTCAGCGAGAGCGAGAGCCGGCGGCGGTCGCCGTCGACCTCGATGATCTTCACGTTCACCGGCTGCCCCTGCGAGACGACCTCGCGCGGGTTCTCGACGTGGTGCTGGGCGAGCTCGGAGATGTGCACGAGCCCCTCGACGCCGGGCAGGATCTCCACGAAGGCGCCGAAGGTGACCACCTTCGTGACGCGGCCCTCGACCACGTCGCCCTCCTGGTAGCTCTCGACGACCTGCTGCCAGGGGTCGCTCTGGGTCTGCTTGAGGCCCAGGGAGATGCGCTGGCGGTCGCGGTCGATGTCGAGCACCTTCACCTCGACCGTCTGGCCGATCTCGAGCACCTCGGACGGGTGGTTCACGTGCGACCACGACAGCTCGGAGATGTGGATCAGGCCGTCCATCCCGTCGAGGTCGACGAACGCGCCGAAGTCGACGATGTTCGAGATCTGGCCCTCGACGACGTCGCCGGGCTGCAGCTTGTCGAGGATCTGCTGCCGCTGCTCCTTGCGCTCCTCCTCGAGCACGGCGCGGCGCGAGAGCACGACGTTGTTGCGCGAGCGGTTCAGCTCGATCACCTTGGCGCGTAGCTCCTGACCGAGGAACTCGTCCAGATCCTGGACGCGCCGGATGTCGACGAGCGACGCCGGCAGGAAGCCGCGCACGCCGAGGTCGAGGATCAGGCCGCCCTTGACGACCTCGATCACGCGGCCGTTGACGGGCTCGCCGGACTCGGCGGCGCCCTCGATGTTCTTCCAGGCCAGCTCGAAGCGCGCCCGCTTCTTCGAGAGGATCAGGCGCCCTTCGGCGTCCTCCTTCGTCAGCACGAGCGCGTCGATCTCGTCACCGAGCGAGACCTCGTCGGCCGGATTCACCGACCGGCGGATCGACAACTCGGCGACGGGGATCACCCCTTCCGACTTGTAACCGATGTCGACGAGCACCTCGTCCTTGTCCACGCGGACGACGGTGCCGTGGACGACCTGCCCCTCGTTGATCTCGGGGAAGGTGGATTCGTAGTCGGGGATCAGCTCGCCGTCGGGACCGGTCGTCCAGACGCCTTCTTCGAGCCGGGGATCGTTGATCGTGTCGTTGGCCATAGGGCCGGTCAGTATAGCCCCGCCCGCCGAACGGCCCGCCCACCGGCGTCGCGGCCCGGGAACACGGTGGATCGCACGGTAGGCTGGGCCGCTCGAATGGGCGTGCGGCAGGCACTGCAAACGGGAATCGCGGGTTCGCGCGTCGCACGGCGGGCGGCGGGGCGCCGCGGCGGCGGCGGCCGCGAGGAGCGGCTCGTGTTCGTGGTGGGCTGCCCGAGGTCGGGGACGACCTTCCTCGGCGCCGCGCTCGGCTCGCTGCCGGGATTTGTCGACCTCGACGAGGTGACGCCGTGGAAAGCCGCGATCCCGGCGCTCCATGCGGCGCCGCCCGAACGGGCCGCGCAGGAGCTGCGACGGATCCTGGAGCGCGTGCGGGTGCTCGGCCTCGCCACCCGGCTGCGCGGGGTGGAGCAGACGCCGGAGACCGCCCACGTGCTCGGGGCCGCGCTTGTGGCCTATCCGCAGGCGGCGGCCGTGCACGCCCTCCGCGACGGGCGCGACGTCGTCTGCTCGCTGCTGGAGCGCGGCTGGCTGAGCGGCGGGCGGGCGGGCGCCGACGACGCGGGGCACGCCTACGGGGCGCAGGCGCGGTTCTGGGTCGAGCCGGAGCGCCGCGAGGAGTTCTCGCGCTGCTCCGACGCGCGACGCGCCGCGTGGGCGTGGCGCCGCTACGTCGAGGCGGCCCGCGCGGCGGCACCGGAGCGCACGATCGAGGTGCGCTACGAGACGCTCGCGGGCTCGGCGGCCGCGCTGGCGGCCTTCCTCGGCTGCGACGCGGCGCCGCTCGAGGCGGCGCTCGGGGGCTTCACCGACCGTTCGATCGGCCGGCACCGGCGCGACCTGACGGCCGTTCAGCTCGCCGAGGTCGAAGCCGAAGCGGGCCCGCTGCTCGCCGAGCTCGGCTACGGCTGATCGTCGTCGCCGTCCTCCTCGGACTGCGCAGCCGCGTACTCGAGTCCGTTCAGCAGCAGGAACGTGGTCGTGCCGGCGAACGGCCCGACGAGCCAGGCGACGAAACCCGACGCGAGCCAGCCGACGAGCGCCCCCGCGGCGACGCCCGCGACCACCGAGAAGATGCTGAGCGCGGAGGCGAGCAGGACGATGTCCGTCCGCTCGGCCTCCTGCTCGGGATCGTCGACGAGCTGTCCGAGGCCCGCGACGGCGGAGAAGCCGGCGACGCCGCCGACCGCAAAGAGCATCACCTCCCACCAGCGCGGATGCGGGTCGAGCGCCCCGACGACGCCGAAGACGGACGTGATCATGATCGAGAAGGCGAATGCGCCCGCGTTCTCGCGCGTCGAGCGTCCGAGCCCGGTCCGGTACGTCCTCGCCGCCACCGTTCCGAGGTACCTCGAAACGGCGGGCGCGAATCAGGACTTGGCCTCGGCCCAGTTCGCGCCGACGCCGACGTCGACGCCGAGCGGCGGGTCGAGCGGGTAGGCGCCGCACATCTCCGCGCGCACCAGCTCGCGCACCTGCGACACCTCCGGCTCGGGCACCTCGAGCAGCAGCTCGTCGTGCACCTGCAGCACGAGCCGCGCGCCCCTCCCCTCCTCCTGCAGCCGGCGGGCGATCCGGATCATCGCCACCTTGATGATGTCGGCGTTCGAGCCCTGCATGACGAAGTTGACGGCGATGCGCTCTCCGAACCCGCGCGTCTGGCGGTTCGAGGCGCGAATCTCGGGCACGGGGCGGCGCCGGCCGAGCAGAGACGTGACGTAGCCGTCGCGTGCGGCCTCCTCGATCGTGCGGGCGATGAAGTCCTGCACGTGCGGGAAGCGCGCGAGGTACGCGTCGATGTAGCGCTGCGCCTCGTCGCGCGGGATCTCGAGGTTCTCGGAGAGCCCGTAGGCCGAGATCCCGTAGACGATCCCGAAGTTGATCATCTTGGCGATCGAGCGCTGCCCCGAGGTGAGCTCGGCGGGATCGACGCCGAGCACCTCGGCGGCGGTCGCCGTGTGGATGTCCTCGCCGCGCGCGAACGCCTCGCGGAGCTTCGGCTCGCCGGAGACGTGCGCCAGGATCCGCAGCTCGATCTGCGAGTAGTCCGCCGAGAGGATCCGGTGGCCTTCCTCGGCGACGAACGCCGACCGGATCTCACGGCCGAGATCGGTGCGGATCGGGATCGACTGCAGGTTCGGGTCGGTCGTGGAGAGCCTGCCGGTGGCGGCGACCGTCTGGTTGAAGGTCGTGTGCAGCCGGCCGTCGTGGTCGGAGAGCAGCGTCGGCAGCGGGACGAGATACGTGTTCAGGAGCTTGGAGAGCTCGCGCCACTCCTCGATCACGGGCACGATCTCGTGGTCGTCCCTGATCGAGCGAAGCACCTTCGCGTCGGTCGAGTAGCCGGTCTTGCCCTTCCGCCCGGCCGTCAGGCCGAGCTGCTCGAACAGGATCCGGCCGAGCTGCTGGGGCGAGCCGAGGACGAACGCCTCGCCGGCCAGCTCCGTCGCGCGCGCCTCGAGCTCCTCGACCCGGTCGGCGAGCCGGGCCGTGATCTCCCCCATCCGGTAGGTGTCGATCTTCACGCCCGCCGCCTCCATCGCGGCGAGCACCGCGGTCAGCGGCAGCTCGACGTCGCGATACAGCCCCGTCACGTCTCGCTCGTCCAGCCGGGCGAGCATCGGGGCGAGCAGCCGCCGCGGCGTCTCGGCGCGCCGGACGAGAGCCACCGTCTCCTCGTCGGCCGCCGGCGCCGGCAGGAGCTCGACGCCGTACTCGGCGGCGAGGTCGTCGAGGTCGTAGGAGGCACGTCCGGGGTCGATCAGGTACGCGGCGATCATCGTGTCGTCGACGGCGTCGACGCCCAGCGCCTTCGCGTCGTGCACCACGAGGTCGCCCTCGGCCCGCTCCGGCCGCGGTCCGATCACGACCTCGCCGCCCGCGGCCACTGCGGCGCGGTCGCCGTCGACCGCGTAGCCGACGACGCCGCGGAAGTCGAGCTCTCCCTCACGCCAGGGCACCTCGACGCCCGTCACCTCCAGCGGCGCCGACGGCACCGCCGCGTCCAGCTCGTCGACCCTGTTCAGCAGCGCCCGGAACTCGAAGCGCCGGAAGATCTCCTTCAGCTGCGCCCGGTCGGGCGGGTCGAGCACGAGCTGCGCCGGGTCGCAGTCGATCTCCAGGTCGCGCCGCATCGTCGCGAGCTCCCTGGAGGTACGGGCGAGGTCGGCGTGCTCCGTGATGTTCCGGGAACGCGCCGGCGAGAGCTCGCCCGCGTGCTCGATCACGGCTTCCAGCGAGCCGTACTGCGCGATCAGCTGCCCGGCCGTCTTGTCGCCGATCCCGGGCACGCCCGGGATGTTGTCGGAGGTGTCGCCCTTCAGGCCGATGAAGTCCGGGATCTGCGCCGGGGTGACGCCGTAGCGCGCCTCGACCCGTTCCGGCGTGTAGACGTTCACGTCGGCGACACCGCGCGGCGTCATCATCAGGCAGACGTTGCCGCTGCAGAGCTGAAAGGCGTCGCGGTCGGTCGAGACGACGCAGGTGCGGATCCCCTCCGCGTCGGCCCGCGTGGCGAGGGTGGCGATCACGTCGTCGGCCTCCCAGCCCTCGAACTCCAGGTTCCGATAGCCGAACGCCTCCACGATCGGCCGGAAGTGCGGGAACTGCTCGCGGAGCAGGTCCGGCATCGGCCGACGGCCCTCCTTGTAGACGACCTCGGCCGCCTCGGCGACCGCGGCGCGGTGCACCGGCCGCGAGTCCCAGGCGACGGCCACGCCCTTCGGCCGGTAGTCGGCCAGCAGCTTGAAGAGCATGTTCGTGAAGCCGAGCAGGGCGTTCGTGGGCTGGCCGTCGGTCGTCTGCAGCTCCTCCGGCAGCGCGAAGAAGGCCCGGTAGGCGAGGTTGTTCCCGTCGACGACGAACAGCTCGCAGTCGCGCGCCGGGCCGTCGTCCAGCTCCAGCTCGGCTCCGGTCAGCGTCTTCGGCACGACCCCACGGTATCGTCCGGCGCCGATGCCGCCCCTCGAGGTTCATGCACTTTCCGAGCTCCGGGACGAGGCCGCGGCGCTGCTCGCCGAGCGCTACGCGCGGCAGCGGGCGGCAGAGCCGCTGCTGCCGCGAGGTGGCGGACTTCGCAGCCTGCCTGCCGCCGGACGGGCCACGTGGCGACGCGCGGCGGGCAGGCGGTCGCGTTCCTCGCCGGTGCGGTGGACGGCGACACGGCGCGCTGGCCGTTCGCCGGGCACGCGGCCCGCGAGCCGGAGGCGCTCCGGGACCTGTTCGCGGTACAGGCCGAGCAGTTCGGCTGTCCGGCGGTTCATGCTCGCCGTCGCGGCGTCGGCGCCGGAGCTGATCGACGCCTGGTTCCGGCTCGGGTTCGGCTGCCAGGCCGTGTGGGCGATCCGCCGGGTCGCGCTCCCGCAGCCGACCGCCTTCGCCGGCACCGTCCGCTCCGCGACGCTCGACGACCTCGAGGACGTCGTCGACCTCGACGAGATCCTCTTCGAGCACCAGGCCGGCTCGCCGAGCTTCTCGGGCCTGACCGCACCGTCGCGCGAGGAGCTGCGCGCCGAGGAGATCGAGCTGTGGGACGACGACGCGACCGCAGGGATCTTCGCCGCCGAGCTCGACGGGCGCGTGGTCGGGCTGGTCGTGCTCTACCGGCGGCCGGAGGGAGAGCTGCGGGTCCCGCCGGGGAACATCGACCTCGCGCTTCGCGGCGACGCGCCCAGACGTGCGCGGGCGCGGCGCCGCGCTCGCCCTGACGGCGCACGCCCTCGACTGGGCTCACGAGCACGGCCATCGAACGATGACGATCGACTGGCGCACCGTGAACCTGCTCTCGTCGCGGTTCTGGCCCCGCCGCGGCTTCCGGCCGCAGTACCTCCGCCTCTACCGCGCGGTGCCATGATCGGCGCGACGTGATCCCGTCCGGTTCGTCGCTCGCCCTGTTCTGCCTCGCCTCGGCCGCCCTCGCCGTGGTGCCCGGGCCCGCCGTCGCCTACATCGTCACCCACAGCATCGACAAGGGCCGGCGCGCGGGCATCGCCTCGGCCTTCGGCGTCGCCACCGGCGGCCTCCTTCACGCGCTCGCGGCGACCGTGGGGCTGTCGGCCCTGATCGCCTCGTCGGCGACCGCGTTCACGGTCGTGAAGCTCGTGGGGGCCGCGTACCTGGTCGGGCTCGGGCTCCGCCGGATCGCGACCGGCGCGCAGGACGACGACGTGCAGGCGGATCCGGCGGGCCACCGGCGCCTGTACGTGCAGGGCGTCGTCGTGAACGTCTTCAACCCGAAGACGGCGCTCTTCTTCCTCGCGTTCATCCCGCAGTTCGTCGACACGAACCACGGTCACGTCCCCGTGCAGGTGGCGCTCCTCGGTGCTGTCTTCATCAGCATCGCCCTCACCTCCGACCTCGCCTACGCCCTGCTCGCCGACCTGGTCGGCGGGCGACTCCGCCGGAGCGGCCGGGCGGCCCGCGCACGCCGCCGGCTGTCGGGGGCGATCTTCGTCGCGCTCGGAGTCACCGCGGCAGTCGCCCGGCGCACGACGTGACGCGGATCCCGCTGCTCTACGACTCGCGGCTGCTGGTCGCGGAGGTCCAGCCGGACGGCACGGTGCTGCGGCCGCCTCCCCCGCGCGAGGCGCTCGACGACGTCGCCCAGGCTGTCCGCGACGCTCTCGCGTTTCCGCTCGCGGGCGAGCCGCTCGAGCAGCTCGTGACCCGTGGCGGAAGCGCGACGGTCGTGGTCGAGCCGCCGCCGTTGCCGCTCCTCGGCGGGCACCCCGGGCCTCGTAACGTGGCGATCGCGGCGGTCGCCGACGAGCTGGAGCGCCTCGGCGTCGCCCGGGTGACGATCCTCGTCGCGGGTGGGCTGCTGCGCCGCCTCGGCCCCCACGAGATCGCGCTGCTCGTGCCGCCCGAGTTTCGCCGGCGCTTCCGCGGCCGGGTGGTCGTCCACGACGCGGAGGCCGACGATCTCGTCGAGCTCGGTCACGCGGGGAACGTGCCGCTCCGGGTCAATCCCGCGCTCGTCGACACCGACCTGGTGGTGACGGTGACGGCGGCCGAGACGGTCCTGCACGGGGGACCCGCGGCGCTGCTGGCCGCGACCGGGCGCGACTCCCTGCGTGCGGCGGGGGCGCTCTCGCTGCTCGAGACGAGCGCGTCGCAGGGCTGGCGGCTGGCTCTCGAGCTCGAGCAGCTGCTCGGCGGGCGCGTCGCTCTCACCGGCGTCTCGCTGGTGCTGAACCCGCCGACGGTCACCGGACACTTCGCGGGCTACCCCCACGACCCCGAGGCGGTCGAGCGGCTCGTGAGCTCGCCCACGCGGCGGCTGCTCCAGGTGGGCCCGCGCCCGCTGCGCCGGCGGATCCTCGACCGGTTCGCACGCGAGCTGACCGCGGCGGCCGTCTACGCCGGGCCGCCCTCTGCCGTCCAGACCGAGTCGCTGCTCCGCGGCACGCTCTTCAAGGGTGCCGCGCTCGCCGAGCCGCTCGACGCGATCGTGGTCGGCCTGCCGGCGACGACGCCGTGGCAGCCGCGCGAGCGGCCCAATCCCGTCACCGCGGCCTACCTGGGGCTCGGTCTCGCGCTGCGGCTATGGCGGAACGAGCCGCCGGTCGTCGCCGGCGGGACGGCGATCCTGCTGCACCCCTTTCCCCGCCGGTTCCCCCGCCCCACCCAGGATCCGTATCGCGCGCTGTTCGACGCCCGCGCCGACCGCGACCCGGAGGCGATGGGCGCGGCCGAGCAGGCGGCGGTGGAGGACACCGCCGCGATCGAGAGCTACCGCGGCGGGCGCGCCTGCCATCCGCTGCAGCCGTTCCTCGAGTGGAGCGCGTGCGACGCGGCGGGCCACCGCCTGGGCGCCGTGCTCGTCGCGGGCTGCCGCGACGCCCACAGCGCGCGCCGCCTCGGCTTCGTCCCGCAGCGGAGCCTGAACGCCGCCCTCGACGTCGCCCGCGGCCGCGGGGCGCGCCGCATCGGCTACCTGCTGGCCCCGCCCTTCTTCCCGCTCGTCGTCGGCGAAGGCGGCGAGGTTCTCTAACTCTCGCCGAGGTAGGTCTTGCGGACCTCCTCGTTCGACTTCAGCGAGGCCGCGTCGTCGGCGAGCACGATCCGGCCGGTCTCCATCACGTAGCCGCGGTTGGCGGCGTCGAGCGCCATCAGCGCGTTCTGCTCGACGAGCAGGATCGACGTGCCCTGCTCGTTGATCTGCTTGATGATGTCGAAGATCCGCTCGACGAAGATCGGCGCCAGCCCCAGCGAGGGCTCGTCGAGCAGCAGCAGGGTCGGGCGGGCCATCAGCGCGCGGCCGATCGCGCACATCTGCTGCTCGCCGCCCGACATCGTGCCCGCCTTCTGCGTTCGCCGTTCGTGCAGGCGCGGGAACAGCTCGAAGACGCGGTCCATGTCCTCGCGGATGCCGGCGCGATCGTTCCGCTGGAACGCGCCCATCTCGAGGTTCTCGGTCACGCTCATGCGGGGGAACAGCCTGCGCCCTTCCGGCGACTGCGCGATGCCGCGCTTGACGATCTCGTGCGCGGCGACGCTCGTGATCTCGCGCCCCTGAAAGGCGATGTGACCCTGGCGGGGCCGGTTGAGCCCGTTGATCGAGCGGAGCGTCGTCGACTTGCCCGCGCCGTTGGCTCCGAGCAGCGTGACGATCTCGCCCTCGTGCACCTCGAGCGAGATGCCCTTGAGCGCGTGGATCGAGCCGTAGTAGGTGTGGACGTCGGTGAGCCGGAGCAGCGCCGTGCGCCCGTTGCCGGCGGTCGCCGTCACGAGAGCCCCTGCCGCTTCATGTCCTCGACCGCCGCCTTGCCCAGGTAGGCCTCGATCACGCGCTCGTTCTGCTGCACTTCGCGCGGCGAGCCCTCTGCGATCTTCTCGCCGTAGTCGAGCACCGAGACCCGGTCGGAGACGCCCATCACGACCCGCATGTCGTGCTCGATCATCAGCACCGTCAGGTGCCGCTCGTCGCGCAGGTGCGCGACGAACTCCGTGAAGTCGGCCGACTCCTGCGGGTTCATGCCGGCGGTGGGCTCGTCGAGCAGCAGCAGCTCGGGCTGCGTGGCGAGCGCGCGTGCCACCTCGAGCCGGCGCTGGTCGCCGTACGGCAGGTTCTTCGCGGTCTCGTAGGCCTTGCGGCGCAGGCCTGCGTAGTCGAGCAGCTCGAAGGCCCGCTCCCGTGCCGTCTGCTCCTCGCGCCTCACGCCCGGCGTGCGCAGGATCGAGTTGAAGATGTTCGCCTTCATCTTGCCGTGCATGCCGACCAGCACGTTCTCGAGCGCCGTCATGTTCTGGAAGAGGCGGATGTTCTGGAAGGTGCGGCCGATGCCCCGGTTCGTGATCGCGTGCGGCGGCTTGCCCGTGACGTCCTCGCCGAGGAACGTGATCCGGCCGGAGCTCGGCTTGTAGACGCCGGTGAGCATGTTGAAGAAGGTCGTCTTGCCCGCGCCGTTCGGGCCGATCAGGGAGATCACCTTGCCGCGCGGGACCGTGAAGTCGACGTCGTTGACGGCGATCAGGCCGCCGAACACCTTGCGAAGGCTCGCCGCGACGAGGACGTTGCCGTTCGTCGGCTCGGTCACGCTTCCGCTCCCGCGTGCGAGTGGTCGTACAACGGCTCGTCGTGCGCCGACTCGTGCAGCTCCGCCGCGCGCTGCCGCGACGGGATCAACCCCTCGGGCCGGAACAGCATCACGACCAGGATGATCACGCCGTAGATCCCCGAGGCGTACAGCGGCACGTCGAGATTCGGGTGCCAGCCGCCGACGTGGACGTTGCCGTTGATCCACGCGCCCGTGTTCGCGAGCCCCTCCTGGTTGAGGTAGGCGAGGAAGGCGCCGCCGATGATCACGCCCCAGATGTTGCCCATGCCGCCGAGGATGACCATGCAGAGGATGAAGACCGAGATGTTGAAGTAGAAGTCGCCCGGGAAGGTGGCGCTCTTGAAGACGGCGTAGTAGGCGCCCGCCACACCTCCGAAGAACGCGCCGCTCGCGTAGGCCCACGTCTTCGTGCGCATCAGCGGCACGCCCATCGCAGCCGCTGCCGTCTCGTCCTCGCGGATCGCGATCCAGGCACGGCCGAGTCGCGAGTACTGCAGCCGGAACGAGCAGAACACCGTGATCAGGAGCAGCACGATCGCGGTCCAGAAGAAGAGGTCGGTCGACTGGATCTGGTGGCCGAAGACGGTGCGCGAGCAGCACTGCAGGTAGTTGGCGGGCAGCACGCCGCCCGTCCAGCTGGAGATCGTGTTGCCGAAGCCGATCGAGTCGAGCGGGGTGATCCCGTTCGGCCCGTTCGTCAGGTTGAAGCCGGTGCCGACGAAGTTGTCGCTGTTGCGCGCGACGTCGTAGACGATCTCGCCGAAGCCGAGCGTGACGATCGCCAGGTAGTCGCCGCGGAGGCGCAGCGTCGGCAGGCCGATGATGATCCCGAAGAGGGCGGTGATGATGCCCGCGAGCACGAGCAGGATCCACATCGAGATGTGGATGCCGGGCAGCGACGGGTCGATGCCGATCGCGCCGAAGTGGAGCTTCTGGTGCGAGAACTGCAGCGACGCGAACCAGGCGGCCGTGTAGGCGCCGGTGGCGTAGAAGGCGACGTAGCCGAGGTCGAGCAGGCCCGCGTAGCCGACGACGATGTTCAGGCCGACGGCCATCATCACGAACACGAGCATGTAGACGCCCGTCGCGATGTCGGGCCAGACGCCGAACACCGGCACCGTGAACATCTTCGACTGGTAGAAGGGATAGAAGGCCGCGAGGAGGACGGCGACGAGGGGCGTGATCCGCGGCCGGTAGCGGTCGGGCACCCAGAAGATCGCGAAGCCGACCGCGAGCAGCGCCGCGAGCGAACGGGGCCCGAAGACGAGGAAGACCGCCACCAGCGCCACCTCGAGCCCGATGCGCGGGTAGAGCGGGAGCCGGCGCAGCCACCAGATCGCGGAGACGGTGACGACCGCGTAGCCGAGCGAGTGGTCGACGAAGTAGAGGAGGACGGCCAGCGCGAGCTCGAGGCCGATCGAGATCAGCGCCCGGTGCAGCGTCGGAAGCGTCCGCCAACGCGCCCTCAGCTGGTTGCGGAGCCCGATCTGGTCGGCGGCCTCCGGCGCCTCTCCCTGGGTGCCCAGGTGCGTGCCGTGGACCTCGGTCATCCGCCCTCCGGCGTCCGTTCGCCGAGCAGCCCTTCGGGGCGGAACACGAGGATCAGGATCAGGATCGAGAAGACGATCGCCTCGGTCCAGTCGGAGCCGGGCGCGTGCCAGCCGAGACCCTCGTTGAACGCCTGGATCAGGCCGATCAGGATCGCGCCGAGCACCGCGCCGGGGAGGTTGCCGATCCCGCCGAGCACGGCGGCCGTGAAGGCGATCAGGCCGAGCTGGAAGCCCTGGTCGAAGCGCACCGTGGTCACGTACAGCGCGTAGAGGAGCCCGGCCGCGCCGGCGAGCGCACCGGCGATCAGGAACGTGAACGAGATCGTCCGGTTGACGTTGATGCCCATCATCGCGCTCGCGTCCATGTCCTGCGACGTCGCGCGCATCGCCTTGCCCTGGCGGGTGCGCTGGACGAGGTAGGAGAGGCCGAGCAGCACCGGCACGGTGACGAGGATCACGAGCAGCTTGTTCCACTCGTAGGTGACGCCGCCGAGCGTGAAGACGGCGCTGTGCGGGAACACGTCGGGCGCCGTGATGTAGTTCGGCCCCTTCCAGGCGAGCCCCACGTCCTCGATGATGAAGCTCGCGCCGATCGCGGTGATCAGCGGGGCGAGGCGGGGCGCGTTGCGCAGCGGCCGGTAGGCGATCAGCTCGATCGCCGCGTTCAGGAGCCCGCACGAGAGCATCGAGAGCACCAGGGTCGCGAAGACGATCGGCACGATCACCCAGCCCTGGCCGTGGTGCAGGCCGAAGAAGTGGGTCGAGTAGGTGATCGTGAACATCCCGCCGAGCATGAACACGTCGCCGTGGGCGAAGTTGATCAGCTCGAGGATCCCGTAGACGAGCGTGTAGCCGAGGGCGACGAGCGCGTAGACGCAGCCCGTCGTCAGCCCGATCAGCAGGATGGTGAAGAAGTCCGCGGGCGTCTTGACCAGGTTGACCGCGAGCCAGAAGAGGAGCAGCGCGACGAACACGAGGCCGAGCGCCCCGACCACGCTCGGGCGCTTCAGGCGGGACGCGAGAACCTGTGCGGAAGCGTCTGAGGTCATGGGTCGCGGGAGCGGCCGATCGACCGCTCCCGCGACTTTACTCGGTCCGGCGGGAAAGTCCTACGCCGACTTGACGAGGCTTGTCGGCGGGGTGATCACCTTGTACGTGGTCTGCTTCCCGCCCTTCACCTGGTAGATGGTGACCGGGTTCGAGGTCGTGTCGCCGTTCTTGTTGATCGTGAACGAGCCGAGGATCCCGTTCTTGACCTTCGTGTTCAGGAGCTGCTTGGCCACGTCGGCCCGCGTGCCGTCGGACGCGGCGATGGCGTTCAGCAGCACCTCGGTCGCCTGCGCGGCGTAGACGGCGTACGGGTCGGGCGCCGCTCCGAACTTCTGGGTGAAGTCGTTCACGAACGCCTTGCCGTTCGACTGCAGCTTCTCGTTCGGCAGGCCCGCGACCGAGACCGTCATCCCGTTGGCGGCGGTTCCCGCCTCGGAGATGTCGGCCGACACCGGCGTGAAGCCGTCCGGCGTCATGATCTGGATGCCGGGGACGGCAGCGTGGATGTCCTTGATCAGCTTGCCGCCGTTCTCACAGATCAGCCCCCCGAGGAACACACCGTCGGCTCCGGACGACTTGATCTTCTGGGCGAGCGCCTCGTAGCTCGACGCCTTCGCATCCCAGGCGGTGAAGCCGACCACGTTCAGGCCGAGCTTCTGCGCCGCGTTGCGCAGGTTGGTGGAGACGCCGAGCCCGTAGGCCTCCTTGTCGTTCAGCAGGAAGAGCTTCTTCAGCCCCAGCTGCTGTGCGAGCAGCGCGTCGGCGGCTCCCTGGAAGTCGTCCGCGGCGACGATGCGGACGTAGTTCCGCTTCCCGCTCGGGTAGTACTTGCCGGGCTCGCCGGCAGCCGTGCCCGGCCCGCTGTGCGTCAGCCCGACGTAGGTGTTCGCGGGGCTGATGATCGGCACGGGGCCGTTCGGGGCGCGGTTCAGGATCGGCACAGCGATCTCGGCGGCGCCGGAGTTGAACGTCCCGATCACGCCGATCACGTCGGGGTCGTGCGCGAAGGCGTTCGCGTTCGCGGACTCCTTCCCCGAGTCCCACTTCCCCGCCTGCGCGGTCGCGTCGTCGCAGCTCTGGTAGGCGACGTGGTAGGAGCCGGCGGTCCAGTTGTGCTGCTGCAGGATGAACTGGATCGCCTTCGTCATCTGGATCGTCTGGGTGCGGCCGGAGCCCTGCAGCGGCAGGTCGGACGCGATCAGGTACTTCGCGCCGTTGTTCCCGGACTTGACGGGCGAGCAGGATGCCGCCGGCAGCGCCTGCACGTTCGCCGCGCCGCCACCGCCCCCGCCGCCGCCCGCCGAGGTGGTGGTCCCCGACGAGCTCTTGCTGCTGCCGCCGCATCCCGCGGCGACCACGGCCAGCGCAGCGCCGGCCGCGACGAACACAAGTCTTCTCATGCGTCTACCTCCCAACGAGTCATGCGGGAGTCTTTCCAACCCTGCCGAAGTCGTAACCATCCGCACCCGGCCGCCGAGGACGGCCCGGCCCGCGGCGGTACGATCCGTCCCGGCCGAAGTGGCGGAACTGGCAGACGCGCCGGACTCAAAATCCGGTTCCCTCCGGGGAGTGTGGGTTCGATTCCCACCTTCGGCACCTGCCGGTTGAACGGCGCTCGGAGGCCGTCCGAGGTTGACCACGTCCGATTCCGACGAGAGGATCGCGCTGTGGCGTACTACGTGAGCGTCGGCAGCACGGATCCGCCGGCGCCCGCGCGGACCTTCGACCGGGTCGACGACGAGGATCTGGCGATCGAGATCGTGCGGGTGCTGCAGGAGCGGCATCCCGGCTCGTGGGCGACGATCCTGCCCACCACACCACGACCCGGCCTGATCGCGACCACGCACGAGACGCTGGTCGCGGAGGCGCAGGACGCCTACGAGCGCCGCGACGAGCGGCTGCGGGAGCAGGCGGACGCGGTCAGGCAGGAGGCACTTCGCCGGCTCGGCCGGCTGGTCGACGAGTCGCCGCCCGAAGTGGAGCCGGAGCGCCCGCGGGGACGCCGGTGGAGGTCGCGCGGACGCCGGAGAGCCGAGCGCGTCGAGGACGCTGCGGCGGTCGCAGCCGCCGAGCTGCTTCACCCCGCGGAGCCCGAGCCCGCCCCGCCCGCCACGCAGCGGGAGGCGGGCGATGCCGCGAGCATCGAAAGCCCGCCGCCGGTCGAGGCCGCCGGCGAGCCCGAGCGGGTTCCGGCGGCGCCGCCGGCGCCGGCCGCCCCGCCGGAACCGGCCGAGCCGTCCGGGCCACCTGCATCGAAGCCGCCTGAATCGAAACCACCGAACGCCGCCCGAAGCGAAACCTCCGAGGGAGGACGCCGCGGTCGACGAGCCGGCGGCCGCGGAGTTCCGCGACCGGATCGCCGCCTACACGCTCGACGACCCGCTCGAGCCCGAGGACGTACCGGCCGACCTGCCGGACCCCCGGGACGAGACGGGCTGAGACCGCCGAGCGGCGCGCGCCGCCGGGAACGGGCACGCCGGGTCGTCCCCGAGCGGGTCCCCGCCGGAGGCGAACGCGCGGGCGCGCGAGCCGCCGCAGACGTCGCGGAAGGTGCAGAGGCCGCAGCGACCCGCGAAGTCGGCCGCGCGGATCCGGCGCAGGAGCGGATGCTCGCGGTAGAGCTCGACCAGGTCGTCCTCGCGCACGGACCCGAGCGGCAGGGGCAGGAAGCCCGAGGGCGTCACCGTCCCGTCGTGGCCCACGAAGAGGATGCCGCGCCCGTCGCGCGTGCCCTTCGTCTGGGCCCTCGGAGCGCCGGCCGGCTCACCGAGCTCCCGGCGGAGGCCGGCGGCGAGCCGCCGGTACAGCCCGGTGGCGGGAGCCGCCCCGCCGGCCGAGCGCTCGGCGACGACGCGGCGGAAGAAGGGAGCCTCGACCGTGCGCACGACGAAGCCGTACCGGGAGGCGTCGACCAGGAAGTGGCAGACGTCGCCGTTCTCGGCCGGCGTCAGCTCCTGGAGCCGGGCGCCCCGCCCGACCTGGACGAGGAAGAAGACCTCCCAGATGCCGGCGCCGGTCTCGCGGACGAGCCGGGCGACGCCGGGGAGCTCGCCGACGGTGTCCCGCATCACGACGGTGTTGACCTGCACGGTGATGCCGTGCCGGCGCAGCCGGCGGATCGCGTCGAGCGTGCGCTCGAAGTGGCCGTCGACGCCGCGGATGCCCTCGTGGACGGCGGCCGTCGCGCCGTCGAGGCTGATCGAGGCGATCTTCACCCCGGCGCGACGCAGCGACGCGATCCGCTCGTCGGTGAGGAGCGGCGTCACGCTCGGGGCGAGGGCGAAGGGCACCCTGGCAGCCGCTGCACGACCTGCGACGAGGTCGAGGTCGCGGCGTTCGAGCACGTCGCCTCCCGTGGCCACGAGCACCGGGCGCGGCATGCCGAATCCCGCGAGCGAGTCGACGAACCCGAGCGCCTCGCTCGTCGTCAGCTCACCCGGCAGCGGGTGCTGGATCGCACTTGCCCTGCAGTGGCGGCACGCGAGGCCGCAGGCCTTCGTCGACTCCCAGAAGACGAGCATCGGACGGCTGTCGAGGTCGATCGGCACGCACGGCAGGATCGCCCGGCGCCCACGGCTGCGAATCCGTGGTTTCCCCTGGGTCGCGCAAGCCGCGGCAACTCCGCGCCCCCCTCCGGGCTTTCCCCGAGGTTCGGCCGGCGGAGCACCCGCACGCTGTGTCCGACCCGTCGACGTGAAAGGACCTCCCGTGGCCACGACCGTTCCCACGTCCCTCCGCATCGCCCAGGAAGCCGTGCTTCGCCCGATCGCCGAGATCGCGGCGGCGGCGGGGCTCGAGCCCGACGAGATCGATCCCTACGGGCGGTTCAAGGCGAAGGTCGACCTGTCGGTGCTCGACCGGCTCGCCGACCGGCCCGACGGGAAGCTGATCGACGTCACCGCGATCACCCCCACGAAGGCGGGCGAGGGGAAGACGACGACCGCGGTCTCGCTGACCCAGGGGCTCGGGCGGCTGGGCGAGCGGGTGGCACTCTGCCTGCGCGAGGCCTCGCTCGGGCCGGTCTTCGGGATCAAGGGCGGCGCCGCCGGCGGCGGCTACACGCAGGTGGTGCCGATGGAGGACCTGAATCTCCACTTCACCGGCGACCTGCACGCGATCGGCGCGGCCAACAACCTGCTGGCGGCGATGCTGGAGGCGCACCTGCTGCACGGCAACGCGCTCGGGGTCGATCCGCTCTCGATCGGCTGGCGGCGCTGTATGGACATCAACGACCGCTCGCTACGGAACATCGTCGTGGGGCTGGGCGGCCGCGCGAACGGCTACGCCCGCGAGACCGGGTTCGACATCACCGCCGCGTCGGAGGTGATGGCGATCGTCGCCGTCGCCTCGGACCTCGACGACCTCCGCGCGAGGCTCGGGAGCGATCACCGTCGGGCACACCTACGAGGGCGAGCCGGTGACAGCCGAGCAGCTCCAGGCGGCCGGAGCGATGACCGTGCTCCTGAAGGAGACGATCAAGCCGAACCTCGTGCAGACGCTCGAGGGCCAGCCGGCCTTCGTCCACTGCGGCCCCTTCGCGAACATCGCCCACGGGAACAACTCGCTGGTCGCCGACCGGGTCGCGCTGAAGCTCGCCGACTACGTCGTCACCGAGAGCGGGTTCGCGTCGGACATGGGGATGGAGAAGTTCTTCGACATCGTCTGCCGGCTCGGCGGCCTGCGGCCGAGCGCCGTGGTGCTGGTGGCGACGGCGAAGGCGCTGAAGCACCACGGCGGCGACCCCGACGGCGGCCCGGCGGCGATCGAGGCGGGCGCGGCGAACCTCGCACGCCATCTCGGGATCGTCCGCGAGTTCGGGCTGAACGCGGTCGTCGCCGTGAACGCGCTACCCGGGCGACCTGCCGGACGAGCTCGAGCTCGTGCGCACGCTCGCGCTCGAGCACGGCGCCTACGCGGCCGAGGTGAACGACGGCTTCCTCCGGGGAGGCGAGGGCGGCGAGGTGCTCGCCGAAGCGGTAATGGCCGCTGCGGACGAACCGTCGCGGTTCGACTTCCTGTACCCGCTCGACGCGCCGATCGAGGACAAGATCGCGGCGGTCGCGACGCGGGCCTACGGCGCCGACGGCGTCCGGCTCTCACCCGCCGCCCGCGCCAAGGCCGCCTCCTTCGAGCGCGCGGGTCTCGGCAACCTGCCGGTCTGCATGGCGAAGACGCATCTCTCGCTCTCGCACGACCCGAAGCTCACGAACGCCCCGACCGGGTTCACCGTCGGCGTCCGCGACCTCCGCGCCTACACCGGAGCCGGCTGGATCGTCGCGCTGTGCGGCGACATGCAGACGATGCCGGGGCTCGGCCGCGCGCCCGCGGCGATCGGGGTCGACATCGACGAGCACGGCGAGACGGTCGGGTTGTTCTGAGCGCCCGATCAAGCCTCTAGGCAGTCTCGAGCTCGCGCCGGAGGGCGGCGAGCGCCTGCTGCTCGAGCGTGCGCGTCCGCCGCGGCGAGATCCGCAGCGACGTCGCGATCTCGCGCAGGGACTCCTCCGAGCCGCCGATCCCGAAGCGGTGCGTGATCACGAGCCGCTGCCGCGGCGGCAGCCGCGCGACGGCGTCGCCGACCAGCCGGGACTGCTCGACCGCCAGCATTTGCTCCTCGGGGTCGAGACCGTCGGCGGTGGGTTGCAGCCCGTCGTCGAGCGCCACCGCCACCGGCAGGGGCTCGGAGCCGGTGTGCCGCTGCTCGAGGACGTGCTTCGGCAGCCGGATCAACCGCGCGCGCGCCGTCAGCGCACCGCGGATCGCGACCTTCACGCGAAACCGTGCGAACGCCTCGAAGGGAACACCGCGGCTGCGGTCGTACCGGTCGATCGCATCCAGCAGGCCGAAGCAGCCCTCCTGCACGAGATCCTCGCGCGGCAGGCCGAGCCCCTCGTAGCGCCCGGCGACGGCGCGCACGAGCTCCAGGTGCGCCGCGACGAGACGGCGCCGCGCTCCCCGATCTCCTCGCTGCGCGGCCCGCAGCAGCCTGGCGCGATCGACGGATGGGTCTCGCGGCATCGGTATCTCCTCAGGTGCAACGGTACGGCCGCGCCGGGGCGCGACCGTCCGTTGCAACTACCGAACCGGGGCGTGGTCGCCCCGCTACGTCACGTCGACCAGCTCGAGCAGCAGGGCCTCCTCGGTCGGCATCCGGTTGGCCGACTCCTGCCAGACGGCGGAGCGCGGTCCGTCGATCACACCCGAAGCGACCTCCTCCTCCCGCTTGGCGGGCAGGCAATGCATGAAGATCGCCTCGGGACCGGCCAGGGCCATCAGCTCCTCCGTCACCTCGAACGGAGCGAGCTCCGCGGCACGGAGGTCGTGCTCTGCCTCCTCGCCCATCGACGCCCACACGTCCGCGTAGACGACGTCTGCGCCGGAGACCGCCGTGCGCGCGTCGTGGACGACTTCCAGCCTCGCTCCCGTCTCACGAGCGCGACGCCGTGCCGCCTCGAGCACCTGCGGGTCCGGGAGGTACCGGGGCGAGCAACCGACCGTCACGTGCAGCCCGCTCAGCGCGCCGGCCTCGAGCAGCGAGTGCGCGACGTTGTCGCCGCCGTTGCCGAGGAACGCGAGCCGCCGCCCTGCGAGCCCGCCGAGCCGCTCGTCGATCGTCATCAGATCGGCGAGCGCCTGGCAGGGGTGATGCAGGTCGGAGAGCGCGTTGATCACGGGTACCGACGCGTGCCGGGCGAGCTCGTCGACGGTCTCCTGGGCGAACGTGCGGATCACGATCGCGCACACGTAGCCCGAGAGCGAGCGGGCGGTGTCGGCGATCGACTCGCCGCGCCCCACCTGCAGCTCCTGCGGCGAGAGCGACACGGGTGTCCCTCCCAGCCGCGCGACCGCCGCCGCGAAGGAGACGCGTGTGCGCGTGGACGGCTTCTCGAAGATGCAGGCGACCGTGCGTCCGTGCAGCGTCTGCTCGAAACGCCCGGGATCCGCCTTCGCGGCCTTCGCGACGTCGAGCAAGCCGCTCGAGCTGCCCCGCCGTCAGGTCGGAGACCCTGGTGAAGTGCCGCAGCCTCGACGCGGTGGCGGTCACGGCAGGTCACTCCCCACGAGCTGGGCGATCTGGCCGGCGCGGGCCTGGCCGATGATCGGCTGCAGCGTCTTCAGCAGCGTGGGCTCCCCCACCTCGCGCAACTCGTAGCGCACGTGGCGGATCGGGTGCCGCGACGAGATCAGACGGCCGAGGTCGATCGGGGTGCCGCTGACGACGACGTCGCAGTCGACGGCGTTGATCGTCTGCTCGAGCTCGGCGAGCTGCGCGTCGGAGTAGCCCATCGCCGGCAGGACGCTCGTCAGCTGAGGCCACCGCTCGAACGCCTCGCGGATCGAGCCGACCGCATACGGCCGCGGGTCGATCACCTTCGCAGCGCCGGCCTTGCGCGCCGCGACGAGGCCGGCGCCGAAGGGCATCTCGCCGTGGGTCAGGGTCGGCCCGTCGTCGACGACCAGCACGATCTTTCCCGCGAGCTCGGGGCCCGGGTCGAGCAGCGGCGGCGACTCGGCGAAGACGAGCGTCGCCATCGGGTTGACCGCCTCGACGTTCGCGATCACCTGCTCGACGTTGTGCGCCTCGGCGGAGTCGACCTTGTTGACCACCACGACGTCGGCCATTCTGATGTTCGTCTCGCCGGGGTGGTAGAGCAGCTCGTGTCCCGGCCGGAGCGGGTCGGCGACGACGACGAGCAGATCGGGCGCGAAGAAGGGGAAGTCGTTGTTGCCGCCGTCCCAGACGACCACGTCGGCCTCCTCCTCCGCGCGGCGCAGGATCGCCTCGTAGTCGACTCCGGCGTACATCACCATGCCCATCCGGACCGGCTCCTCGTACTCCTCGCGTTCCTCGACGGTTGGCCCGGCGGCGTCGATCTCCTCGAGCGTGGAGAAGCGCTGGACGCGCATCGCCTCGAGATCGCCGTAGGGCATCGGGTGCCGGACGAGCGCCACGCGCAGTCCCGCCTCGAGCAGGAGCCGGCCGATCCGGCGCGTGGTCTGGCTCTTGCCGCAGCCGGTACGGGTCGCAGCGACCGCGATCACGGGCTTCGTCGAGTGGAGCATCGTCGCGTCCGGCCCCAGCAGCCGGAAGTCCGCGCCCGCGGCGAGCACCGTCGAGGCCTTGTGCATGACCGTCTCGTGCCGCACGTCGGAGTAGGCGAAGACGACCTCGTCGACGCCGTGTCGGTGGACGAGCTCGGTCAGCTCGTCCTCCGGGCGGATGGGAATGCCCTCGGGGTACCGCCGGCCGGCGAGCGACGGCGGGTAGACGCGCCCGGCGATGCCGGGGATCTGGGTGGCGGTGAACGCGACCACGTCGACGTTCGGGTCGTCGCGGAAGGCGACGTTGAAGTTGTGGAAGTCGCGTCCTCCGGCTCCCATGATGATCGTCTTGCGCATGTCTGCTCCTTTCACTGCCAGCCGAGGCCGACCGGCAGGAGCCCGTCGGCGAGGTGCGATTCGGGCGGAACGGCGGTACGTCGCCGGCGCAGCAGCGCGAGTGCGGGCAGCAAGACGAGCAGGAGCGCCGCGGTCCGGGCGAGGCGGGTGGTCGAAGGCATGGCTCCCTCCTGGGGATTCGTGCCCTTCCGATCGCCCGGATCGCCGCGAGCGGGCTCAGCAGTCACTACGGATCCGGGGGAGGCGGCGAGCGCGCCGGCAGCCGCCTCCCCCGGGTGTCCGGGTCAGTGCTTCAGGAGGTCGTTCATCGGCACCACCCCGTGGGCGGTGTCGCCCGCGTTGCCGAGGTAGCCGAGGTGCCAGTTCTGCTCGATCGTCGTGAGCAGCGAGTAGTGGTTGTACGGCGTCTCCGAGACGACGCCGCGGGGGCCGTTGCGGCTGATCACGATCGCCGGCGCATGGCCGCCGCCGAGGATGCCTCCGGGCCAGGTGATCTCCGGCGAGTCGGCCGGGACGTAAGGCGAGTCGCAGCAGCCGCTCGTGTCGCCGAACCCACCGGCGGTCGAGGCCCCGGTGTAGTCGGACTCGTCCGCGATCACGAAGATCGCGCTGTTGCCGCTCCAGGCCTTGGAGGACATGATCGTCGTGACCGCCTGGTGCACCCAGGCGTCGGCCTGCTGCTTCAGGTAGACGTCGGCGGCGTCGTTTGCAGCGCTCGAGTAGGGGCAGGGGCTGCCGTCGCCCGGCTGGTACGGGTTGTACACACCTCCGTGCAGGTCGTGACACTGGTTCGGCACGATCAGCGAGAAGTCCGGGATCGACTTCTCCTTGCCGTTCAGGTCGGCGACCAGCGAGCTGTACGGCTTGATGTGCGCACGCCGGCCAGGGTCGTTCCGGATCTGCGTGAACAGGATGAACGGGTTGTGCTTGCTGGCGTAGAGCGCGTCGGTTGTGCCGTTCACGTCCGCGGGCCAGTTGTCGCCGAGCCACCCCGGCTCCGGCATCGACTCCTCGTAGGTGGCCCACGTGTGGCCGGAGGCGTCGAGCTGGTCGGCCAGGTTGGCGGCGTCGTAGCGGAGAGCGGGGTTGTCGCTGTTGTGACCGAACGTGCTCCCGGCGACGAGCGCGACGTAGTTCGGCTCGCTCGGATGCGTGACGCCGTAGTACCTGGAGGCGAGGCCGTAGCGATGGGCGAGCGACGTGACGTACGGCATGTTCGGGTCGCCGACCACGCTCGAGGCCGAGTGGTTCTCGAGCACGATCACGAACACGTGCTTCAGATGGCCGACGGCCTCAGGGTGGCCGGCGGCCTTCCCGTGGTCGCCCGTCTTCGCCTTCCTCCCCTTCGCAGCCGCTTTCCCGGCGTCGCCGGGCTTCTTGCCGTGCGAGTCGCCTGCGGTCGCGGCCGCGGCGACTGCTGCCGCCAGGAGGCAGGTCGCGGCGACGAGCACGAGCATGACGGAGCTGAGCTTCCATCTCGAATGCTTCATCGGTGTTCTCTCTTTCCCCTCGAGTTCGGTTGCTGGACGAAACCGGGGCGAGGGTAACGAACCGCGTGGTGGCGATGAGGTGTCGAAGGGGTGTGAAGCCCGCGGTCGGGCTACCCTCGCCGCGTGCTCGTGATCGCCCATCGTGGTGCCTCATGGGACGTGCCGGAGAACACGCTTCCCGCCTTCGAGCGGGCGATCGAGGTCGGCGCCGACTACGTGGAGCTCGACGTGCACGACGGGCTCCACGTGACGCACGGCCGGCCGCGGCGCGGGGTGCGCTACCCGTCGCTCGCGGAGGTGGTCGAGCTCTGCCGCGGGCGGATCGGGTTGATGGTCGAGCTCAAGCGACCCCGCGGCGACACCGTCGAGCAGGCGCTGCGGCTGCTCGACCGGAGACGCGGTGCTCGTCTCGTTCCAGCGCCGGGCGCTCGCCGAGGCGCGGGCGCGCCGGCCCGGCATCCGGACGGTGCAGCACGTCGGCCTGGGCGTCGGCCTCTGGGCGGCCGCGGGCGCCTGGGCCGTCGGCTTCCGCGACACGCGCGTGACCGCCCGCAGGCTGGAGGCGGCACGAGCCCTCGAGTTCGAGACGACCGTGTACACGGTGAACGACGAGGAGCGCCTGCGCGAGCTCGCCCGGCTGGGGGTCGGCGGCGTCTTCACCGACCGCCCCGACGTGGCGCGCTCGGTGCTCGCGTCGGCCACGAGCTGATCGCTCAGAGCTGCTCGACCAGCTTGCCCGGGGTGATCGGCAGGTCTCGCACGCGGATGCCGGTCGCGTCGAAGACCGCGTTCGCGACGGCCGCTGCCGTGCCGACGATGCCGATCTCGCCGATGCCCTTGGCGCCCATCGGGTTGACGTGCGGGTCGTCCTCGTCGAGCCACGCCACCTCGATGTGCGGAATGTCGGCGTTCACGGCCACGTGGTAGGCGGCCAGGTCGTGGTTCGCGTAGTCGCCGAAGCGCTCGTCGAGACGGCTTTCCTCGAGGAGGGCCATCGAGATGCCCATCGTCATCCCACCGACGAACTGCGAGCGAGCGGTCTTGGCGTTCATGATCCGGCCGCAGGCGAAGACCCCGAGCGCACGCGGGACACGGACCTCCCCGGTGTCGCGGTCGACGCGCACCTCCACGAACTGGGCACCGAACGCGTGGCGCGCGAGCGGCTCCCGCTGCATCCCGGCCACGTCGCCGGTCGTGTCGGCGTGCGCCTCGACGCCGTCGGACGGGACGCCGTCCACGATCCGCGCTCGTAGCAGGCGGCATGCCTGGACGACGGCTGCGCCCCACGACGACGTCCCCATCGAGCCGCCCGCCAGCGGCGCCGGCGGGAACCGCGTGTCGCCCAGCTCGACCCGCACCCGCCCGACCTCCGTTTCGAGGGCATCGGCAGCGATCTGCGCCAGCACGGTGCGGGCGCCCGTGCCGATGTCGGCGGCCTGCAGGCGGATACGGAACGAGCCGTCCGGCTCGGCGCGGGCGGCCGCCTCGGCCGGTCGGCGCCGGGCCGGGTAGGTCGACGCCGCGACGCCCGTTCCCACCAGCACGCTCCCCTCGCGACGCGGCTCCGCCTTCCAGCCGAACCGCGTCGCCCCCTCGCGGAGGCAGGCAACGAGGTTGCGGGTCGAGAACGGGTGACCCGTCTCGGGATCGAGGTCGGGCTCGTTGCGAACCCGCAGCTCGATCGGGTCGAGGCGAAGCTCCCGCGCGAGCTCGTCGACCGCCGATTCGAGGGCGTACATGCCGGGGCATTCGCCGGGGGCGCGCATCCACGACGGAGTCGGCACGTCGAGCGCGGCCAGCCGGTGGGTCGTCCGCCGGTTCGGCGAGGCGTAGAGCATCCGCGTGACGACGGCGGTCTGTTCGGCGAACTCTCGGACGGTGGAGGTCTGCTCGACGACATCGTGGCCGACGGCCACGAGTCTCCCGTCTTGCTCCGCGCCGAGCCGGATGCGCTGGATCGTGGGCGTCCGGTACCCGGTGACGGCGAACATCTGCTGGCGGGTGACGGCGAGCTTCACCGGCCGTCCGACGACGCGGGCGACCATCGCGGCCAGAATCACGTTCGGGCGCGGCGTGCCCTTCGAGCCGAAGCCGCCGCCGACGTGGGGCGAGACGACCCGCACCCGCCCCGGCTCGAGCTCGAACGCGGCTGCGAGAGCCTGCTGCACCGGCTGGACGCCCTGGTTCGAGTCGTAGACGGTCAACCCACCGTCGGCGTCCCACACGGCGACGGTGGCGTGCGGCTCCATCGGGTTGTTGTGGAAGGCCGGCGTCCGGTAGGTGCGGTCGATCGTGACCGCGGCCGCGTCGAATGCGCCGTCGAAGTCGCCCGAGGCGGTGTCGGTCTCGAAGGCCGGGTTGACCTTGTCCGGCTTGTAGAGCCGCGGATGGTCCTCCCGGAGCACGACGTCGTGGCTCTCCAGGTCGTAGTCGACCCGGAGCAGCCGCTCCGCCTCCTGCGCGGCCGGGTAGGAGTCGGCGACCACCGCGGCGATCCACTGGTTGCGATAGGAGACACGCGCGGTCTGGAGAAGCGCGAGCTCGGGATCGTCGACCGCGCCGAGTCGCGGCGCGTTTTCGTGCCACAGCACGGCGAGCACGCCGGGAAGCGACAGCACGGACGACGTGTCGACGGTGCGCACCTCCCCTCGCGCGACCGTGGCTCCGACCCCGAGCGCGTAAACCGCGTGCTCGAGCTCGTGCTCGTAGGCATACCGCGCGAGGCCGCGTACCTTCTCGAATCCCTCGACACGGTCGAGAGGGGCACCGACCGCGCGCTCGGAGGCGGTCGTCACGCGAGCCGCTCCAGCACGGAGCGCATCGTCTTGCGGGCGATCGCGATCTTGTAGGCGTTGTCGCGCAGCGGCCGTGCCTGCTCGAGCTCCGCGGCGGCGGCCCGCTCGAAGCTCGCGGTCGTGGCGGGAGCGCCGAGCAGCATCTGCTCGGCCACGGTGGCCCGCCACGGCCTGTGCGCGACCCCGCCCAGCGCGATCCGCACGTCGCGGACGGTGCCGTCCGCGACGTCGAGCGCGGCCGCGACGGAGACGAGCGCGAACGCGTAGGAGGCGCGCTCCCGCACCTTGCGATAGGTCGAGCGGCGCGCCGCGGCGAGCGGGGGCAGCTCGACGGCGGTGATCAGCTCGCCCGGCTCCAGCACGGTGTCCCGCTGCGGCTCGTCTCCGGGCAGGCGGTGGAACTCGACGACGGGGACCCGGCGGCTGCCGGCGGCGCCTTCGACGCAGACGACGGCGTCGAGAGCGGCCAGGGCGACTGCCATGTCGGAGGGATGCGTCGCCACGCAGTGCTCCGACCAGCCGAGGATTGCGAGGTTGGAATGCTCGCCCTCCCGCGCCGGGCACCCGCTGCCGGGGACGCGCTTGTTGCAGGGCTTCGTCGGATCCATGAAGTAGAGGCAGCGGGTGCGCTGCAGCAGGTTGCCGCCGGTGGTCGCGAGGTTGCGCAGCTGCCCGGAGGCGCCGGCGAGCAGCGCCTCCGCGAGCACGGGCCAGCGCCGGCGGACGCGCAGGTCGGCGGCGAGGTCGGCGTTCTTCACCGACGCGCCGACGCGGAGGCCGCCCTCGGGCGTCTCCTCGATCGCGCCCGGCAGGTGCGCGACGTCGACGAGCACCTCGGGCTCCGCGACGCCGAGCTTCATCAGGTCGACGAGGTTCGTTCCGCCCCCCAGGAACGTGCCGGCGGCGGCGAGCGCGGCGCCGACGTCACCCGCGCGCTCGTAACGGAACTCCCTCAAGCCGACACATCCAGGATCGCTGCCACGATGTTCACGTACGCACCGCAGCGGCAGATGTTGCCGCTCATGCGCTCGCGCACCTCGGCCGCGTCGAGCTCGATCCCGGCCGCCAGGTCGGAGGTGACGGCACTCGGCCACCCGGCCGCCGCCTCCTCGAGCATTCCCGCGGCCGAGCAGATCTGGCCCGGCGTGCAGTAGCCGCACTGGTAGCCGTCGTGCTCCACGAAGGCCCGCTGCAGCGGGTGGGCGCCGTCGCCGCCCGCGAGCCCTTCGATCGTGGTGATCTCGGCGCCCTCGTGCGCGACCGCCAGCGCCAGGCACGCATTCGCGCGGCGCCCGTCGATCAGCACGGTGCAGGCGCCGCACTGTCCGTGGTCGCAGCCCTTCTTGCTCCCGGTCAGGCCAACGTGCTCGCGGAGCGCGTCGAGCAGGGTGGTGCGCGTGTCCAGCTCGAGCGGCACCTGCTCGCCGTTGACGCGCAGGACGAGATCGACGGTCGCCATCGGCGTCGTCTACCCCGACGTGCCCTGGAGTAACTCGTAGACTGCTCCCGTGCGTATCGGGGTGCTCACCGGCGGCGGCGACTGCCCTGGACTGAACGCGGTGATCAGGGCCGTGGCGCGCCGGTCGTGGGCGAACGGGCACGAGGTGGTCGGCGTGCGCGAGGGCTGGCGAGGCATGCTCGAGCAGCTGTTCCTGCCGCTCGGCCCGCGCGAGATCTCCGGGATCCTCCCGCGCGGCGGCACGATCATCGGCACCTCCCGCACGAACCCGTACAAGGTGGACGGCGGCGTGGAGCGCGTCCAGGCGGCGTTCGCGCACGTCGACGCGCTGGTCGCGATCGGCGGCGAGGACACGCTCGGCGTCGCGGCACGCCTCTACGCGGATTTCCAGGCGCCGGTGGTCGGCGTCCCGAAGACGATCGACAACGACCTCTCAGGCACCGACTACACGTTCGGCTTCGACACCGCCGTCTCGATCTGCACCGAGGCGATCGACCGGCTGCACACGACCGCCGAGTCGCACAACCGGGTCATGGTGGTGGAGGTGATGGGCCGGCACGCCGGCTGGATCGCCGTGATGAGCGGCATCGCGGGCGGCGCCGACGTGATCCTCATCCCCGAGAAGCCCGTCGACATCGAGAGCGTGTGCGGCGAGATCAAGCGACGCCATGCGCGCGGTAAGAACTTCTCGATCGTCGTGATCAGCGAAGGATGCGACCTTCCCGGCGCCGACGACGACGGCGAGGTCGACCAGTTCGGCCACAAGCTGCTCGCGAAGCGGGGGGTCGGCGAGCAGCTCGGCGAGGAGATCGAGGGTCGCACCGGCTTCGAGACGCGCGTCACGGTGCTCGGCCACATCCAGCGCGGTGGGACGCCGACGGCCCGCGACCGGATCCTCGCCACGCGGTACGGCCTGAAGGCGGCCGGGCTCGTCGAGGCGGGCGAGTTCGGGCAGATGGCGGCGCTCCGCGGCGACGACATCGTCGCCGTCTCGCTGCAGGAGGCGACCGCCGAGCTGAAGACCGTGCCGGACGACTGGTACGAGGTCGCGAAGACGTTCTTCGGCTGAGGGCCGAGCCGGGCAGCGACTCGCCGGCTGGGGCTCAGAGCTCGGCCAGCGGGAACGCCCGGTGCCGGCGCGGCGGGACGAGGAAGTTCTGCCGGTGGGTCGTCAGCAGGATCGAGTTGAAGCCCTGGTTCCGGTCGCGGGCCGGGATCGGCAGCCTCCCGTCGGGCAGCGTGCCGTCCATCGCGAGCCGGTTGCGGCGGAAGTCGTCGCCGGTCGGGTTGAAGACGACGAAGTGGACACCCGCTGCCGGCACCGCGCCCACCTCGTCGTGCTTCGTCGACCAGGCGAACGGGTTGTCGAGCGTGTTGAAGTCGGCGCGGATCGGGACGGCCGTGCCCTTGCGGTAGACGGTGCCGTCGGCCGCCGCGACGTCCCGGTCGAGCCTCGAGGTGGTCTGGATCGACGCGCTGTGCCCGATCCGGCGCGCGCGCCGGAAGTCGCGCCGCACGTCGGCGGAGCTCGAGGCGTCCTGCGGCCCCTGGCGCACCGTCTGGGTGCCCTCTTTCACGGGCAGGTCGGGCCGGAAGGCGGTCGCGACACGCTCGCCGAAGTCGAAGTTCAGGTACCACGCCTCGACGTCCTCGCGGATGTGCGAGAGGTGCATGTGGGTGCCCTGCCGGAAGTAGTCGCTGCCGCGAAAGTCGACGTAGCCGAGGGTCTCGAGGTTCGCGATCGCACCGGGCCCCATGCCCGCCTTCTGCGTCGAGGTGAAGCCGAGGAAGAGCTCGGCCGTCTCGGGGATCAGGTCGGCGCCCGGGATCTGCGCCGCCTGCGCCATCCGCTTCGGCAGCGAGCGCCCTCCGTCGAAGCCGCCGCCGGCGAAGCCGCGACGGATCGACGTCAACTGGAACAACCCGGACGACCGCAGCCGCTGGACGGCGTCGTCGATGTGAGCGCGGGTGTCCGAGCGCAGCAGGATCGCCACGTCGTTCGCCTCGAGCCGCGTGTCGAAGGGGTCGCTCTGGAAGCGCTCCGCGTCGAACAGCACGGGCTTGCCGGCACGGCGGTCGTGCGGCAGCAGCCGGCGGGCGGCGTCGGGGACGAGCCGCCGGAAGTACGGCAGCCCCCACGCGAGCGTGACCCCGAGCCCGGCGGGGGTCGGCTCGTAGTCGCGGTCGAGCTCCGAGAGCACGTGCGCGAGCTCCCCCTGCGCGTGCCGGAGGTCGGAGCGCCCGGCGTGCACGCGGGCGGTGAGGATCTCGTCGTGCAGGGGCGGCACGAGCACGGGGACGCCGTCGGAGTCGACGACGCGGATCCCGTCGAGCAGGTGCTGCTCGCGGAAGGCGGCGCCGCCCGAGGCGCGTGCCGGCGACCCGGTGGTCAGCCGGTCGACGAGCTCGTAGATGCCCGTTGCGCCGACGGCACCCGCGGCCGCGCCGGCGAGCGCCTGCCTGCGGGTGAGCCGGTTCACGTCGCGGCCGGGCGGATCAGGACGAGCGAGCCGAGCTCACGCTTCAGGTACCGCCGCAGGTGCGGGCCGTCGAGCGGAGGCGCGAGGTGCTCCGAGAGCGTGTACAGGTTGCCGTAGCGGCGCCAGAGCAGCAGGTAGTGCCACTCGTCCGCGTCCTGGTTGACGGTGTAGAGCGCGGCCCTGATGCCGCCGTTCTCGACGAAGCCCCGCTGGTCCGCGAAGCAGGGCACGTTGCGACTGTCCGTCCCGCCGGTCCGGCAGGTGGGGATCCTGGTGCGGCCCGGGTAGGCCCGCAGGTTGACGTGCAGCTCGCCCCCCGCCGCCCCGCCGCCCGTCTCCTGCCAGACGAAGCTCTCGAGGTAGCTGCGGTCCTTCGAGACGGAGTTGATGTTGCTCCACTTGCCGCCGATCACGCCGACGAGCGGGTCGGGCAGCCACCCGGGGCAGTAGACGGGCACGCCGACGCGGTTCGCGAGCTTCTGCCATCCCGCCCGCCCGGGGCAGGACGATTTCGCCGCCGCGGGCGCCGCCTCGGCCTTCCGCGTCCCGCCGCAGCCGGTCGCGAGCAGTGCACAGGCCGTCAGGAGCAGGGAAAAGGCGAGCAGGCCGCGCACGCGGGCCATGGTATCGCCGGAGCGGCGCGCCCGGGGGCCCGCGTCAGACGTCGAAGGGCTGGTGCCCGACGAGGTCGTGCACGTGGCCGCCGGAGACGAGCACGGCGTCGATGCCGGCACGCTCCAGCGCAAGCACCTCGTCGCGGCTCGAGACCTCGACCTGGGCGATCGCGAGCTTCCCGGCCGGCACGTCCGGCAGCAGCTCGAGCACCGCGTCGAGCGGATCGACGTCCGTGTCGCCGTCGGGCGCCCGGAGCAGGAAGATCTCCGGGTCCAGACGGTCGAGCGCGACCTCGAGCTCGTTCTCGTCACGGACGTCGACGACCGCCTCGAGCTCGGCGTCGACGTGATCGTCCTCCGGGCGGATCGAGATCGCGTCGGCGTCGTGCGGCGTCCCGCCGCCGAGCCAGAGGAGCGGCAGCGACGTCGCGTCGCGGATGCCCTCGACGGGCCGTGCGATCGCGACCGCCTTCGCCCCCTCCTGCTCCGCGTCGCTCGCGCCGCCGGCGTCCTCGACGCAGACGATCACGGCGATCCCGTCGCCCTCGGAGATTCGCTGGCTGAGCCGTCGTGAACCGGGCACCTGCCGGCGAAAGGGTAATGCAGTCTCGATCGTCATGACGGCGACACGGCCGCCCTCGTACTCCGTCTCGTCAAGGGTCGTCCAGCCGAGGCGCTCGTAGAACCCCCGGGCGGACTCGGTGTAGAGGTAGAGCCGGTCGACGTCCCACTCCGCGGCCCGCTCCACCGCGTGCCGCAGCAGCGCCGTGCCGACGCCGCTGCCGCGCGCCGACGGCTCGACGTACGTGCCTGCGATCCACGGCCGGAAGTCGCCGTAGCCGAGATGGCCCGGCATGTCGTGCTCCGTGAGCGTCACCGAGCCGACCGGCCGGTCTCGGTCGAAGGCGACGAACGTCGTGGGGATGCCGTCGCCGCCGGCCTGCGCGCGCAGCGCGTCGCGCCAGCGCTCGAGGGAGCCGCCGCGGTCGGCGTGTCCCCACTCCTCCCAGTGCCAGCGCGCGACGACGTCGAGCAGCTCCGGGTGGTCGGCCAGCGACTCGATGCGCATCGCGGCCGTCAGACGCCGATCGGGTGCCAGACCGTCTTCAGCTCGAGGAACGCCGAGATCTCGTAGAGCGACTGCGTGTCGGGCGCGCCGGACACGACCCGCTTCACGTTCTCGGCGGCGGCTTCCTCGAGCTCCCTGCGCAGGCCGTCGGCGCCCGTGACGTCGATCGCGTTCACGTCCATGTGCGAGGCGAGCCACGGCGCGAGCTCCGCCCGCAGCCCGGTGAGCAGGTTGACGACTCCGGCGGGGACGTCGCTGGTCGCGATCGCCTCGGCGAGCTCCACGGCGGCGAGCGGCTGCGACTCGGATGCGACGGCGACGACGGCGTTCCCGCCGGTCAGCGCAGGAGCGATGCGCGACACGAGCCCCTCGAGCGGCGGCTCGTCGGGCGCGATCACCGCGACGACGCCGGTCGGTTCCGGAATCGTGAAGTTGAAGTACGGCCCGGCGACGGGATTGGTCGAGCCGAGCACCTGGGCGAGCTTGTCGGCGAAGCCCGCGTACCAGACCCAGCGGTCGATCGCGCGGTGCACCTCGTCGCGCCCCGAGCAGAGGCCGGCGAACTCCTCGACGCGCGCCTCCATCATCTCGGCGATCCGGTACAGCACCTGCCCGCGGTTGTAGGCCGTCGCCGCCGCCCACTTCGGCTGGGCGGCGCGGGCGGCGACGACCGCGTCGCGGGCGTCCTTGCGCGACGCGCGCGCCACGTTCTGGCCCTGCGTCTCGTACGTCCGGCCCGACTCGCTGCGGGGGAACGCCCCGCCGACGAAGAGCTTGTACGTCTTCTTGACCGGCAGCCGGCTCATCCGAGCTCCAGGTACGGCTCGAGCCCGTGGCGGCCGCCTTCGCGCCCGAATCCCGATTCCTTGTAGCCGCCGAAGGGGCTCGCAGGATCGAAGCGATTGAAGGTGTTCGCCCAGACGACGCCCGCCCGGAGCCGCTCGGCCATCCAGAGGATCCGCGAGCCCTTCTCCGTCCAGACACCGGCCGAGAGCCCGTACGGCGTGTTGTTCGCCTTCTCGACCGCCTCCTCCGGCGTCCGGAAGGTGAGCACGCTCAGCACGGGGCCGAAGATCTCCTCCTGCGCGATCCGGTAGCTCTGGGCGACGTTCGTGAACACGGTCGGCGCGAACCAGTAACCGCGCTCGGGCAGCGAGCACGGGGGCTGGTAGACCTCCGCCCCCTCCTCCTTGCCCGCCTCGACGAGCTCCGTGATCCTCTCGAGCTGCGCCCGCGAGTTGATCGCCCCGACGTCGGTGTTCTTGTCGAGCGGGTCGCCGACCCGAAGCGTCGCCATCCGGCGCTTCAGCTTCTCGACGACGGGCTCGTAGATGGACTCCTGCACGAGCAGCCGCGAGCCCGCGCAGCAGACGTGGCCCTGGTTGAAGTAGATCCCGTTGACGATCCCCTCGACGGCCTGGTCGAGAGCGCAGTCGTCGAAGACGATGTTCGCGGCCTTGCCGCCGAGCTCGAGCGTCAGCTTCTTGCCGCTGCCCGCGAGACGACGCTGGATCGCCTTGCCCACCTCGGTCGAGCCGGTGAAGGCGATCTTGTCGACCTCCGCGTCGACGAGCGCCGCACCCGTGCGGCCGTCGCCCGTGACGATGTTGACGACGCCCGGCGGCAGCTCCGCCTGCCGGACGACGTCGCAGAAGAGCAGCGCGGTCAGCGGCGTCGTCTCGGCCGGCTTCAGCACCACGGTGTTCCCCGCGGCCAGCGCCGGAGCCAGCTTCCACGCGAGCATCAGAAGCGGGAAGTTCCACGGGATGATCTGCCCGGCGACACCGAGCGGCCGCACCGTGCGGTTCGGGAAGGCGTACTCGAGCTTGTCGGCCCAGCCCGCGTAGTAGAAGAAGTGCGCCGCCGCGAGGGGCAGGTCGACGTCGCGCGACTCCTTGATCGGCTTGCCGCCGTTCAGCGACTCGAGCACCGCCAGCTCGCGCGAGCGCTCGGCGAGGATGCGCGCGATCCGGAAGAGGAACTTCGCGCGCTCGGAGCCGGGCAGGCCCGACCAGCCGGGGAACGCCTCGCGCGCCGCGGCGACCGCGGCGGCCACGTCGGCCTCGCCGGCCTGACCGACCTCGGCCAGCGGGGCCTCGTCGCGCGGCGAGACGGTGGTGAAGTGCTCGGACGCCTCGAGCCAGTCGCCGCCGACGTAGAGGCCGTAGCGCTCCCGCAGCCGCACCACGTCGGTCGACTCCGGCGCGGGCGCGTACGTCCAGCCGCTCGGGACGGGGCTGCGGTCGCCCCGGGGGTCGAGGTCGCTGCGATCAGTCATTCGTGAAGTAGTCCCTGCTCTGGTAGGCGCCCGTCTTCTCCTTGCGGAGCTGCATCAGGATGTCGTTGACGAGGCTCGACGCGCCGATCCGGTAGAGGTCGGGCGTGAGCCAGTCCGGGCCGAGCGTCTCGTGCACCTGGACGAGATACTGGATCGCGTTCTTGGCCGAGCGGATCCCGCCCGCCGCCTTCATCCCCACCTTGCGCCCGGTCTCCTCGTGCACGTCGCGGATCGCCTCGAGCATCACGAGCTGCACCGGCAGCGTCGCGGCGCCCGGCAGCTTGCCGGTGGACGTCTTGACGAAGTCGGCGCCGGCCGCCATCGCGATCAGCGACGCCCGGCGCACGTTGTCGTAGGTGCCGAGCTCCGACACCTCGAGGATCACCTTCAGGTGCGCGCCCCCGCAGGCCTCCTTGACGCGGACGATCTCGTCGAAGACCTTCGCGTAGCGCCCCGAGAGGAACGCGCCGCGGTCGATCACCATGTCGATCTCGTCGGCGCCGAACGCGACCGCCGCCTCGACGTCGCGGACCTTGACCTCGAGCGGGCTCTGCCCCGACGGGAACGCGGTCGCCACGCTCGCCACGCGGACGCCGCTCGAGGCGAGCCGCTCCTTCGCGACCGGAACCAGGTTCGGGTACACGCACACTGCGGCGACCGACGGGACGTTCGCGTCGGAGGGGTCCGGGCGGATCGCCTTCGAGCAGAGCGCCGCGACCTTCCCGGGCGTGTCCTGCCCCTCGAGCGTCGTCAGGTCGCAGCAGCGGATCGCGAGCTCGAGCGCCCAGACCTTCGCGTCCTTCTTGATCGACCGCTTCGCCAGCTCGCCCGCGCGCGCCTCGACCGCGACCTGGTCGATCGAGCCGATGCGCGGCAGCCGCTTCGCGAGCGGCAGCTCGAACCCCCGGGGTAGTGCCGGTGCCTGCGCCATGTGCAATGAGTGTAGTCCCGGGTAGGAGCCGGTTCGTGGACGAGATCCGCGCCGAATCCTGGACGCACCTCCACGAGCTGCTGTTCGCCGACTCCTGGCACGAGGGGCTGGCGCGGCACCGCTCCGACTTCGTGTTCCGCGGCGAGGGGCTGCGGGAGGCCCGCCTCGCGACGAGCCTGCAGCGCCTCGGCGGCGCGCCCGAGCAGGTGGAACCGCACCTGCTGCGGAGCTTCCGCAAGTACGCCCAGCGCACGGACGTGCCCGAGGACTCCCTCTGGCACTGGCTCGCCCTCGGCAAGCACCACGGGCTGCCGACGCGGCTGCTCGACTGGACCTACTCGCCGTACGTCGCACTGCACTTCGCGACGGCGCTCCCGCACCAGCTCGAGCGGGACGGCGCGATCTGGCTGGTCGACTTCGTGAAGACGAACCGCCTCCTGCCGCGACAGCTCCAGGAGGGCCTCGACGAGGAGGGCATGAACGCCCTCTCCGGGGAGATCCTCCGGCAGACGGCGCCGACGCTGCGGGAGTTCGACCGCCTCGGCGACGACTTCGTCGTCTTCTTCGAGCCGCCGGCGCTCGACCAGCGGATCGTCAACCAGTACGCGCTCTTCTCGTTGATGCCCTCCCCCCACGCCCGCATGGACGACTGGCTGGAGCGGCATCCGGAGCTGGCCCGGCGCCTCGTGCTGCCCGCCGAGCTCAAGTGGGAGGTGCGCGACAAGCTCGACCAGGCGAACATCACCGAGCGCGTGCTCTTCCCGGGCCTCGACGGGCTCGCCACCTGGCTGAAGCGCTACTTCTCCCCCCGGCCGACGGCCTGACGAGAACGGTGCGGGGCCCGCGGGCCCCGCACCCGCGCACCGGACGACTGCCCCCAGCCGGCAGATCGCACGGCTCGTCGCGCGGCGTTACGCCGCTGCCTCCGAGCCGCGGCCCTGTGCACGCTTGGCCGCGATCAGGTCGCGATACCAGTAGAAGCTTCCCTTCGGCACCCGCTCGAGCGTCGGGTAGTCGACGTAGACGAGGCCGAAGCGCTTCCAGTACCCCCACGCCCACTCGAAGTTGTCGAGCAGCGACCACGCGAAGTAGCCGCGCAGCGGCGCCCCGCCGGCGACCGCCTCGGCGCACGCCGAGATGTACGCCTCCAGGTACGCCTGCCGCTCGGGATCGGAGACGCTGCCGTCGTGGCCGCGAATGTCGGTGTACGCGGCACCGTTCTCGGTCACGTAGATCGCGGGCGGGGCGTAGTCGCGCTGCAAGCGCAGCAGCAGGTCGCGAAGACCCTCGGGCACCACTTCCCAGCCCATCTCGGTGCGGTCGACGTCCTCGCGCCGCACGATCTGCGAGCGCGCGCCGTCGGGCGACGCCGCGACGAGCGGCGAGGTGTAGTTGTTGACGCCGAGGAAGTCGATCGGCCCGGCGATCGTCTCCATGTCCCCGTCGTGGATCTCCGGGGCGATCTCGGCCCACGCCTCGAGCATGTCGGCGGGGTAGGCGCCCTTGAAGATCGGGTCGAGGAACCAGCGGTTGTGGAAGCCGTCGACCCACTGCGCCGCCGCCACGTCGCCGGCGTCGTGGCCGTCGGCATAGACGTGGTCGAGGTTCAGGGTGATCCCGACCTGCGAGCGAGGCGAGCGCGCCCGCAGGATCTCGACCGCCCGCCCGTGCGAGAGCAGCAGGTGGTGCGCGGTTGCGAGCGCGTCGGCGTCGGAGGTCCGCCCCGGCGCGTGATGTCCCCAGGCGTGACCGACCCAGGAGACCACCCAGGGCTCGTTGTGGGTGATCCAGTGGGCGACGCGGTCACCGAGCCGATCGGCGACCGCGGTCACGTACTCCTCGAACGCGTCGACCGTCGAGCGCGACGACCACCCGCCGGCATCCTCGATCGCCTGCGGCGTGTCCCAGTGGAAGAGCGTCGCGAACGGGGTGATCCCGTTCCGCAGCAGCTCGTCGACGAGCCGGTCGTAGAAGTCCAGGCCGGCGGCGTTCACCCGCCCCCGCCCCTCGGGCAGCACGCGCGGCCACGCGATCGAGAAACGGAACGCGTCGATGCCGAGCTCGCGCATCAGCGCGATGTCGTCGCGGTAGCGGTGGTAGAAGTCGCACGCGATCGCGCCGGTGTCGCCGTTGCGCACCTTGCCGGGCGTGGCGCAGAAGCGGTCCCACACGCTCTCGCCGCGCCCGTCCTCGTTGGCCGCGCCCTCGATCTGGAAGGACGCGGTCGCCGCGCCCCAGACGAAGTCGGGTGGAAGCGCCTCAATGGACCGGTTCGACATGACGTTCCTCTCGTAGCTCGGGGGACGGGGCTCGGACGTGGCAACGCGCGGCCTGGCCGAAACGGACTTCCTGCAGCGGGGGCGTCACGCTGCGGCACACGTCGATCGCGAGCGGGCAGCGATCGGCGAACCGGCAGCCGGGGCCGGGGTCGATCGCCGCAGTCTGGCCGCCGCGGTGGATCTCGATCCGCTCGCGCTCGACGATGTGCGCGTCGGGCACCGAGGCGAGCAGCAGCTCCGTGTAGGGGTGCAAGGGCGTGGAGAGCACATCGTCGACGGGGCCTTGCTCGACCACGTGGCCCGCGTACATGACGAGGATGTCGTCGGCGACGTACCGGGCGCTCGCGAGGTCGTGCGTGACGTAGAGGAACGAGAGCCCGTGCGCGGCCTTCAGCTCGCTCATCAGGTTGAGGATCCCGATGCGGATCGAGACGTCCAGCATCGAGATCGGCTCGTCGGCGATCACGACCTTCGGCTCGACGGCCAGCGCCCGGGCGATCGCCACGCGCTGCCGCTGGCCGCCGGAGAGCTGGTACGGGTACTTGTCCGCCGTCTGCTCGGGCGGCACGAGCCCCACGGTCTCGAGCAGCTCGAGCACACGCTGCTCGACGTCCCGGCGCGGGACGATGCGGTGGATCTGCAGCGGCCGCTCGAGATGGTGCCGGACGGTCTTGACGGGGTTCAGCGACCCGAAGGGATCCTGGAAGATCATCTGCACCTGCGAGCGGTACGCGAGGATGTCCGACCGCCTGCGCTCGCGGGCGATGTCGCGACCGTCGAAGACGACGCTGCCCGAGGTCGGGACGTAGAGCCGGACGAGCAGGCGCGCGACGGTGCTCTTGCCGCTGCCGCTCTCGCCGGCGAGCGCCGTGATCCGCCCCGGCTCGAGCGTGAAGCTGACGTCCTCGACCGCGTGGACCCGGCTGCGCTTGACCGCGCCGCCGACCGGGAACAGCTTCGAGAGGTTCCGGACCTCGAGGACGGTGCTCACTGCCCCGCCTCCTCGACGAGGTGACAGGCCACGCGATGGCCGGGCGCGACCTCGCGCAGCACCGGCCGCTCCGTCGTCTGGCGACGGTAGAGGACGGCGTCCTCGGGACGGCAGTGCGGGCAGCGCGGATGGAAGCGGCAGCCGGCCGGCGGGTCGGAGAGGTCCGGAGGTGCCCCGCCGATGCCGGTCAGCCGGCGCCGCGGGCCGTGCAGGGGCGGGAAGGAGTCGATCAGCCCGACCGTGTACGGATGGCGGGGCGCGAGGTGCAGCTCGCGCGCAGGCGCCGACTCGACGATCTCGCCGGCGTACATGATCGCGACCCGGTGGGCGAGCTCGAGCAGGAGCGACAGGTCGTGCGTGATGAAGAGCACCGCGAACCCGAGCTCGGCCTGGAGGTCGCGGACCTGCTGCAGGATCTCCCGCTGCACGACGACGTCGAGCGCCGTCGTCGGCTCGTCCATGATCACGAGCTCCGGCTCGAGCGCGAGCGCCATCGCGACGATCACCCGCTGCCGCATCCCGCCGGAGAGCTGGTGCGCGTAGGCCCGCAGCCGTCGCCGGTCGATGCCGACGAGCTCGAGCAGGTCGCCGGCGCGGTCGAGCGCGGCGCTCTTCTGGATGCGCTCGTGCGCCTGCATCATGTCGACGAACTGGTCGCCCACCCGCATGACCGGGTTGAGGGAGTTCATCGCGCTCTGGAAGACCATCGACACGTTCCGCCACCGGAACCTGCGCAGCTCGTCGACGCTCTTGCCGACGAGATCCTCGCCCGCGAACAGGATGCGTCCGCCCGCGAGCGTCGCCGGCGGCCGCAGGAGCTGCATGATCGCGTTCGCCATCGTGCTCTTCCCGCAGCCGGACTCGCCGGCGAGGCCGACGATCTCCCCGCGGCCGATCGAGAGGCTGACGCCGTCGACGGCGCGGACCGTGCGCGTGCGGGTGACGTAGTCGACCGCGAGGTCCTCGATCGAGACGAGCGGGCCGCCGTCGGTCGTGCGGGCCGCGCCGGCGGCGAGCGTGCCGGTGACCGTCACGCCGACCCCTCGGGACGCGCGGCGGCGAGCGGCGCGCGGCGCGGCAGGAGCCGGAGCAGCGGGCGGCGGCGCGTGCGCACCTCGTCGCGGAGGCGCGGGTTCGAGATCTCGTCGATGCCGGTCAGGATGAGCGTCAGGCCGAGCACCGTGATCACGAGCGCGAGCCCCGGGAAGACGAACGGCCACCACTCGCCCTGCAGCACCGCCGAGTTCGTCTGCGCCCAGTAGAAGACCATCCCCCAGCTCACGTGCTGGGTGTCGCCGAGACCGAGGAACTCGAGACCCGCGTCGACGAGCAGCGAGACGTAGAAGACGAGCACGAAGCCGGCGGCGATCCGGCTGACCATGTTCGGCATGATCTCGCCGACGACGATCCGCGGCGTCGACTCGCCTGCGACCTTCGCGGCGAGCACGAAGTCCCGGTTGCGCAGCTGCAGGGCCTGTCCGCGCAGGATGCGGGCCTCGAACGCCCAGAGCGTGAGCGCGAGGAGCAGGATCATCGTCTTCATGTTCCGGGCGTGCAGGTACCCCGAGACGACGACCAGCAGCGGGATCACCGGGATCACGAGGAAGACGTTGATCAGGAAGTTGATCGCCTCGTCGACGGCACCGCCGGCGTAGGCGGCGACGATGCCGAGGGTCGCGGCGAGCACCGTCGCGAGCGCGCCGGCGGCGGCACCGAGGAGCAGCGACCGACGCGTGCCGAGGACGACCTGCGACCAGATGTCGGATCCCTGGTCGGTCGTGCCGAACAGGTGGTGCCACGACGGCGCCTGGCGGGCGGCGAGGATGCTGAACCCGGTCGGGTCGGAGACGGAGACGAGCGGCGCGACCAGCGCGACGACGATCATGAAGCCGACCATCACGAGGCCCAGCCGCGACTTCGGGTTCCGCACGAGCAGAACCATCCAGCCCGGGACGTGGACGCGCGCGCGCACTACGACGCCCTCACCCGCGGGTCGAGCACGGCGTTCAGCAGGTCCATGACGAAGTTCGCCGCGATCACCGCGAACGCGAAGATCAGCAGCAGCCCCTGGGTGAGCGGGTAGTCGTTGCCGAGGGCAGCCTGCTGCAGCGTCAGGCCCGCGCCCGGGTAGCTGAACACGTACTCGATGAAGACGAGGCCGCCGACCGCGCTCGCGAACTGGGCTGCGAAGCCGTTCAGCGGCGGCAGGATCGCGTTGCGCCCCGCGTAGCGGGTCATCACGCGGCGGTCGCGCAGGCCCTTGGCGTGCGCCATCGCGACGTAGTCCTCGCCGATCGTGTTGATCATGACGGTGCGCATGTTCAGCACCCAGCCGCCGGTGTAGGCGGCCATGATCACGAGGATCGGCAGCTGAGAGTGCCGGAACACGCTCGACAGGAACGTCCAGTTGAACCCCGGCTCGAGCGAGCTGTCGTAGGCGTGCTGGATCGGGAACCAGTGCAGCTTGAGGCCGAGGAAGTAGACGCCGAGCAGCCCGGTGAAGAACGCGGGGAACGCCGAGAGGGCCATGAAGCTGGGCACCACGAACGTGTCGAGGCCGCCCCCGCGCCGCCACGCGGCGACCATGCCGATGCCGATCCCGAGCACGAACGAGAGGACGAACGCGACGCCGACGAGGAAGATCGAGTAGGGCAGCACCCGCCCGATCACCTCGGACACCGGCGCGGGGTAGTTCGAGGTCGAGATGCCGAGGTCGAAGTGCACGAGCCGGTGCAGGTAGGCGACGTAGTCCTGCCAGACCGACTTGTTGCCACCGCCGAGCAGGTCCTGGTAGGTCTTGATGATGCCGGGGTTGGACTGGATCTGCGCCGGCGAGAGGTGCTGCAGCACGCCCCCGATCGGGCTGCCGGGCATGAGCCGGGGCAGCAGGAAGTTCAGCGTCAGCGCCACCCACATGGCGAAGAGGTAGAAGCCGATTCGGCGGGCGAGGAAACGCATGCTGGGTGCCGAGCATCGCAGGGGGCGGGGCGGCACCCCGCCCCCTGCTCGCTCTCGGGGGCTCGGCTACTTCTCTGCCTTGCCGCCCGGGCAGATGTGGGTGAAGTTGAGGAGGTTGTCAGGATAGGTGGTGAAGATCGGGTCGCCGAAGTGATCCTTCGGCGAGTCGAAGCAGTGGAAGTACTTCGTGCTGTAGGTCGACCAGCGCGGCCCGACGAACAGCGGCACGATCGGGAGCTGCTGCAGCCAGAGCTTCTCGAGCGCCGTCGCGATCCGCTTCTGCTTGGTCACGTCGAGGTTCGTCTTCCACTGGCTGAGGAGTGACGTCCCGAGGTCGCTCTTGAAGTGCTCCCAGTTGCCCGTGTTCGTCGCATCCTGGCCGGACGGCACGAACGCGTTGTTCGAGAAGTTCGCGTTGAAGAAGCTGAAGGGAGAGCCCTGGCCGCCGTTCTGCCAGAGCAGCGTCGGGTTCTTCGTGCTCGCGGCGTTGGGATACCACGAGTTCCAGTCGGGCTCGAGCACCTCGCTCGAGTCGATCCCGATCGCCTGCAGGTTCTTGGTGATGATCTGGATGGAGGCGACCCAGTCCGACCAGCCCGAGATCACGTGGATGTCGAGCTTGACGGGGTTGCCCTTCGGGTCGAGCAGCTGGCTGCCCTTGTAGGTGAAGCCGGCGCCCGTGAGCATCGTCTTCGCCGCCGCCGGGTTGTAGACGGCCATCGCCTTCGCCTGCGCCTTCACCGACTTGTCGGTGACCCACTGCGGGAACAGGAACTCGAGGCCCAGCGCGGTGGTCGGCGGCGCGTAGCCGTACTCACCGAGCTTCGAGATGCTCTGCCGGTCGATCGCCAGCGAGAGCGCCTTGCGGAAGGCGACGATGCTGTACGGATACTGCGTGTCGTCGAACACGAGCGCCTGTGGGTAGGCCGTCGTCGCGTAGAACGAGTGGTAGTGCTGCGGGTCCTTCGCCTCGTATGCCTTCTCGACGTTGGGGACGAAGTTGTGGGTCAGGTCGACCTGGCCGCTCTGGATGAGCGCGAGGGCCGAGTCGTTCGACGCCGCCTGGACGTACTCGAGGCACGCGATCTGCGGCTTCCCGGCCTGCCAGTACTGCGGGTTCTTGCCGAACACGTAGTCCTGCGTCGTGAACCGGACGATCCGGTTGAACGGGCCGGAGCCGACCGGACGCGGGTTCGTGAAGGTCGCCGGGTTCTTGACGCTCTTCCAGAGGTGCTGCGGGACGACGATCGCGAGGTTCAGCGTCGACGAGACGAACTGCGAGTCGACCGTCTTCAGCTTGATCACGACCGTGTACGGGCCCTTCGCGGCGATCGACGCGATGTTCGTGTCGGGCCGCGAGAAGCCGATGATGTCCATCACCTTCTGCTGCGCGGCGTTCGCGCCGCCCTTGAGGCTGTAGACGACGTCCGCCGAGGTGAGCGCCTTGCCGTCGGACCACTTCGCGTTCCTGGCGATGTTGAGGGTGAGGGTCTTGTTGTGGTTCGACCACTTCCAGTTGCGGGCGAGCCACGCCTTGGCCGGCAGGCCGCCGGCAGGAGTGACGACCAGGCCCTCGTAGAACGAGCCCTTGATGAACTGGCCGCTGGGGAGCCCGGTGGCCGTGTACGGGTTGAAGTTCCGGACGAATGCCGGGTCGCCCGAGCCGGCCATCACGAGGCACTTGTGGGCCGCGGACGCCGAGAGGACGGCGGCGGGGCCCTTCGAGCCCGTCCGGGCGGCCACCGAGGCGGTCGCGACGGCGAGCAGTGCGATGACGGCGAGTGCTCCGACCGCGGCGGTGAGCGTTGCTCTCCGGCGCGGGAACCTCCGTGGACCTTGCATGTTCCCTCCCTTTCTCGCCGCCGGTCGACGGCGGGCGGAAAACCGACACTGTGTTTCCGGGAATTTCCGGAAACGTTACTCCGTCCGTGCCGGGACTGTCAACCGGAAAACCCGCAACACCGCTCACTGCCTGGAGCGGGCCACTCGCAGAGCAGGCCGAAAACGTTTACAGTAGAGACGATGGCTCAGACAGACAGACACCCTGACGAGCCACGGTTTCGCGGCCGGACGACGATCCGCGATATCGCCGACCTCGCGGGCGTCTCGATCGCCACGGTCTCGCGCGTCCTCAACGACCGGCCGGACGTCGCGCCGAACACCCGCGAGACCGTCCTGCAGGTGGTGCGCCAGCACGGGTTCAGCAGGAATCGGACCGCGCGTGCGCTGCCTCGCGGCCGCACCGGGTTCGTCGGCCTGATGCTGCCGCTGATCGCGGACGCGTACTTCGGCCCGATCCTCTCGGGAGCCTCCGAGGCGCTCTACGAGGCCGACCTCCGCATCGTCCTCTGCCCCACCCTGCACGAGCACGACCGCGAGGTCTCGCTGCTCGAGCGGCTCGTCAGCGAGTCGACCGACGGCGCGATCCTGATGCTGCCGGAGGAGTCGGAGCTCGAGCTGCGCGCGCTGCAGGCGCAGGGATACCCCTTCGTCGTCGTCGACCCGCGCGAGCGCCCGCCCGACGGGATCGCCTGCGTCTCGGCGATGCACGCCTCGGGCGCGAAGCAGGCGACCGAGCACCTGCTCGAGCTCGGCCACACGCGGATCGGCGCGATCGCGGGGGCGGAGCACTGGTACGCGACCGAGGAGCGCCTGCACGGCTTCCGGGCCGCCCTCGCAGGAGCCGGGCATGCTGCCCGACCCGGAGCTGATCCGCTACACCGACTGGCGCGTTGCCCGCGGCAGCGAGACCGCGGTCGAGCTGCTCGAGCTCGCGGATCCGCCGACGGCGATCTTCGCCTTCAACGACAACGTCGCGATCGGCGCGCTGAACGCCGCCCGGTCGCGTGGGCTCCGCGTCCCGGAGGACGTGTCGATCGTCGGCTTCGACGACACGATGCAGGCGGAGATCGTGACGCCGCAGCTGACGACGGTGCGGCAGCCGCTCGCGGAGCTCGGCCGGACGGGCGTCAGCCTGCTCAGCCGGCTGATCGAGGGGCAGCGGGTGGACGCACTGCGGATGGAGCTCTCGACCACCCTCGTCGTCCGTGACTCGACGGGGCCGGTACCGACGCGGAGGCGCCGCCACGCGTAGAGCCGCAGCCGCCTGCGTGCTCGTCGCGGCGGCGGTGTGGGCTGCCTTCGCCCTCGCGGACCACCGGCCCTCGGCCGGCTTCGCGCTGCGGCCGCTCGTCGCCGACCGGCCGGGCAAGGCCGCCTACCACGACCCGCAGCTCGTCAACGCCTGGGGGCTCGCGGCCAGCGCGACCGGGCCCTGGTGGACCGCGAACGAGGCCCGCGGGTCGAGCACGCTCTACACCGGCTCGGGCCGCAAGCAGCTGCTGACGGTGCGCGTACCGGGCGGCCCGACCGGCGTCGTCTTCCACGGCGGCGGCGGGTTCGTCGTCCGCGGCGGCGGCCGATCCGACCCGGCGCGCTTCATCTACTCCTGCGAGGACGGGAAGCTGCGGGCCTGGACGCCGACGGTGCCGGCCGGCTGGTCGACCGAGGCCGTGATCGCCGTCGACGACGCGGGGGCGGCCGCGCTCTTCCGCGGCCTGACGCTGCTCGGCCACCGCCTCTATGCGACCGACTTCCACAACGCCCGCGTCGACGTGTTCGACGCGCGCTGGCGTCAGCTGCGGCAGCCGGACGCGTTCGTCGACCCGCAGATCCCGTCCGGGTATGCGCCCTTCGGCATCCAGGCGCTCGACGGCCACATCTTCGTCACCTACGCCTTCCGCGCGCCCGTCAACGGCAACGACGCCCCGAGCGGCGGGTACGTCGACGAGTTCACCCCCGCGGGACGGCTCGTGACGCGGCTGCCGCACGACGGCCTGAACGAGCCCTGGGGGCTCGCCCTCGCTCCGCCGTCCTTCGGCCGCTTCGGCGGCGACCTGCTGGTGGGCGAGTTCGGCGACGGCACCATCCGCGCCTACCGGCGGGCGGGCGGCGGCTGGCGCTTCGACGGGACGCTGAGCGGGCGGGACGGGAAGCCGCTCGTGATCAGCGGCCTCTGGTCGCTCGCCTTCGGCAACGGCGCCGCTGCGGGTCCCCGCGACACGCTCTTCGTCACCGCCGGGCCGCACACCTGGCGCGGCCCCACCGAGCAGTCGGTGCACGGCCTGCTCGCCGCGATCGCGCCGGTCTCGTAGCCGGGCTCGCTCAGCCGACGTCGCGCAGCGCCTCGGCGACCGAGTCGGCGTCGTGCGCCGAGACCAGCAGCCGGCCGTAGGGCGCGCCGGTGAGATCGACGATCACGGCCGGGCCGCCGCGGTAGAGAGCGGCGAAGTCCTTGCCGCCGCGCCTGCGCCACGTGCCGAGGGCGATCACGCCGGGGATCCCGGTTCCGGGCGCACGGAGCCCGCGCAGCTCCCGGAACGGGCTCGACGTCACGTGGACGCCGCGCACCGCCGCGAACGGCACGCGCACGTCGCCGCTCAGCGCGCCCGTCTTCTCGAGATCGTTCAGCCTGAGGACGAGCTCGTCCCCCTCGCGTCTCAACGTCGCCATCAGAGTCCCAGCCTTTCCAGCATCGTCTCGTTCCGCCGCCACTTCGGCGACGCCTTCACCTGCAACTGCAGGTAGATCGTGTGCCCGATCAGCTGCTCGATGAACGGGCGGGCGGCACGGCCGATCTCGCGCACCCTCGTGCCGCCCTTGCCGATCAGGATCTGCTTCTGGCTCTCCGTCTCGGTGTAGAGGCGCACGTGGACCCGCCGCTCGTCGATCTCGACCACCTCGGCGGTGAGCGCATGGGGAACCTCCTCGCGCACGAGCTGCAGCGCCTGCTCGCGCACGAGCTCCGCGATGCGTGCCTCGAGCGGCATGTCGGTGTCCGTCTCCGGCGGGTAGTAGAGCGGCCCCTCGGGGAGGAGCGACTCGAGGTCGCCGCGCAGCTCGTCGATCCCGTCGCCCGTCTTGGCGCTGACCGGGTGCAGCGCGTGGAAGTCGCCGAGTCCCGCCGCCGTCTTCATCTGTGTGGCGATGTGACCGGCCTTCAGCCGGTCGACCTTGTTCAGCGCGATCACGACGGGCACGCCGAGCGAGAAGACGCGGCGGGCGACGAATCGGTCGCCGCTGCCGATGCGCTCACGGGCGTTCATGACGAGCAGGAGCGCGTCGACGTCGGCGGCGATCGCCTGGTCGACCCGGCTCTGCATGCGCTCGGTGAGCGTGTCGATCGGCTTCTGCCATCCCGGCAGGTCGACGAGCACGAGCTGCGCGTGCTCGGAGGTGTGCACGCCGCGAATCTGATGCCGGGTCGTGTGCGGCGTGTTCGAGACGATCGCCACCTTGGCTCCCGTCAGCGCGTTCACGAGTGTCGACTTGCCGACGTTGGGACGCCCCGCGACGGCGACGAAGCCCGAGCGCATCAGGGGAGGTTCCAGCTGTCCGGCAGCAGCTCGTCCGCGTGCACGGTGCGGATGCTGCCGTCGTCGCGGCGGTAGCTCACCTCCGCGATCCGCCACTCGTGGAGCCACTGGCGGCAGCCGCCGCACGGCGAGGCGGTGATGCCGATCGCGGCGAGCTCGCCGGGCCGGTAGCCGGCTGCCGCCGCCGCGCCGATCGCGGTCTTCTCGGCGCACTGGCACAGCGGGTAGGCGGCGTTCTCGACGTTGACGCCCGCGAACTCGCGGCCGTCGGCGGCGCGGACGACCGCGCCCACCGGATAGCTCGAGTAGGGGGAGTACGAGTGGGCCGCGGCGGCGACGGCCTTGTCGACGAGGTCGCTCATCTCAGGAGAAGACCTGGAACACGACGAGGGTAGCGAGTGCGCCGACCAGTGCGCCGTAGCCGACCTCGAGGGTCGAGTGCACGCCCGACTCGACGCGGGTCTGGGCGACGAGGAACGCCATGATCAGCGTCAGCGACGAGATCAGGAATCGGTGACCCGAGTCGGCGACGTAGGTCGCGGCCATCCACCCGGCGAACGCGAGCGCCGCGTGCCCGGACGGGATGCCGCCGCGGAGGGGCGTGCCGCGCCCCGTGTAGGCCTTCGTCGCGATCACGACGATCACCGTCAGGACGAGCGCGACCAGGGTCAGCTCGGCCGGCGCCTGCCGCAGCCGCTCGAGCAGGTGCGACGAGCGGTCGGCGACCTTGCCGGCGAAGACGAGGTAGCCGACGGCGAGCGCGTTGACCGCCGCGATCAGGACGGCGCCGGCGGCGATGTCCTTGGCGAGCTTCGCCATCGGGTCGAACGACGTCGTCGCGATGTCGATCGCCGCCTCGATCGCCGTGTTCAGCATCTCGGCGATCAGGACGAAGCCGATCGAGATCAGCAGCGCGATCAGCTCCAGCTTCGTCACGTTGACGACGAGCGCCAGCACGAGCACGAGGAACGCGATCGCGAAGTGGATCCGCAGGTTCCGCTGCGTCCGGAGGACGTGGATGATCCCCTCGAACGCGTAGTTGAACGAGTCGAAGATCGTGGGCGAGCGGCGGGAGCTCATTCGCGAAGCCCGCTTCCGGCTCCGGCCCAGATGCTCCTGCTCGCGGCGCTCCATCTCCGCGCCGTGCTCGTAGCCCAGGAGGTGCAGCAGCCCGTGCGTCAGCGGCCAGCGCCACTGCTCGCCGACCACCTGCGGGCAGAGCACGACGTCGCCGAGCGCGCGCGGCACCCCCTGGGGCACGTCGCCGCGGCCGTCGATCGGGAACGAGAGCACGTCGGTCGCCTCGTCGATGCCGAGGTGCTCGCGCTTCAGCGCGCGCATCTCCTCCGGCCCGACGAAGGCGATCCCGAGCTCGCCCTCCGTCACCCCCTCGGCGCGTACCACCCGCCCCGCGTGCTCGGCGGCGCCGGGCTCGTCGACCTCGAGACCGCTGCGGTTGGAGACGTCGACCGTGATCATCACGCACGGTTGCGTTCGTCCGTGTGCTCCTTGTAGGCCTCGACGATCCGCTGGACGAGCTTGTGCCGCACGACGTCCCGGTGACCGAACTCGACGAACGAGATCCCGTCGATCCGCTGCAGCACGTCCCGGACATGCACGAGCCCGGAGCGCGACTCGCGCGGCAGGTCGATCTGCGTGATGTCGCCGGTGACCACCACCTTCGAGCCGAAGCCGAGGCGGGTCAGGAACATCTGCATCTGCTCCGGCGAGGTGTTCTGCGCCTCGTCGAGGATGATGAAGCTGTCGTTCAGGGTGCGGCCGCGCATGAAGGCGAGCGGCGCCACCTCGATCGTCCCGCGCTCGATGTAGGAGAGCGCCTTGTCGGGGTCGAGCATGTCGTAGAGCGCGTCGAACAGCGGGCGCAGGTAGGGGTCGACCTTCGCCATCAGGTCGCCCGGGAGGAAGCCGAGGCGCTCGCCCGCCTCGACGGCGGGCCGCGTCAGGATGATCCGCGCGACCTCGCGCTCGTGCAGCGCGGCGACCGCGAGCGCCATCGCCAGGTACGTCTTGCCGGTTCCCGCCGGGCCCGATCCCGAAGGTGACGGTCGAGCGGCGGATCGAGTCGACGTACCGCTTCTGCGTCACCGTCTTGGGGGCGATCTTCTTGCCGCGGTGGCGCCAGACGACCGCGTCGAACACCTCCCGGACGTCCTGGCCGGCCTCGAGGGTGCCGAGCACGGCGTCGACCGTGTGCGCGCCGATCTGGTGGCCGCCCTCGACCAGCTCGACCAGCTCGTCGATCACCGCCCGGGCGCCCGCCACCTCGTGCTCGTCGCCCTCGAGCGTCAGCTGGTTCCCGCGCAGGCGCACGGTGCACTGCAGGCGCTCCTTGAGCGCGTCGAGGACGCCGTCCGAGATCCCCGCCAGCTCGGCGGCGACGGCGTTCGAGACAGCCAGCGTCTCCTGCACGGGTGCAGTGTAGGTTGCCGTGGTGGCGAGGAAGTGGTGGACGCTCGTGTCCGTCTGCGTGGCGACGTTCATGCTGCTGCTCGACATCACGATCGTGAACGTCGCGCTGCCGCCGATCCAGCGGGCGCTGCACGCGTCGTTCTCCGACCTGCAGTGGGTGATCGACGCCTACGCGCTGACGCTCGCGACGTGCGTGCTGACGGCCGGCGCGCTGGCCGACCTGTTCGGCCGCAAGCGGCTGTTCCTGCTCGGGATCGTGCTCTTCACGATCGCCTCCGCCGCCTGCGGCGCCGCCTGGGACCCGCTCTTCCTGATCGTCTGGCGCGGGCTGCAGGGCCTCGGCGGCGCGATGATGTTCGCGACGGCGCTCGCGCTGCTCTCGCAGGAGTTCCACGGGCGCGAGCGCGGCACCGCCTTCGGCATCTGGGGCGCCACGATCGGGGCGGCGGTCGCGATCGGGCCGCTGGCCGGCGGCGTGCTCACCACGTGGATCTCGTGGCGCTGGATCTTCTTCGTGAACATCCCGGTCGGCGTGCTCGCGGTGGCGCTCGGCTGGCGCCGGCTGCACGAGTCGAGCGATCCGGAGCACAGCAGGCTCGACCCGATCGGGCTCGTGACGCTGACCGGAGGTCTCTTCTGCCTGATCCTCGCGCTGATCGAGTCGGGCCGCCGCGGCTGGACGAGCACGCTGATCCTCGCGCTCTTCGCCGGCGCTGCGGTGCTGGTCGCGCTGTTCATCTGGTCGCAGGCGGTCGAGGAGCGGTCGATGATCGACCTGTCGCTCTTCCGCCGCCCCGCGTTCGTCGGCGCCCAGACGACCGCGTTCGCGATCTCCTCGTCGATGTTCTCGATGTTCCTCTACCTGACCCTGTACCTGCAGAACGTGCTCGGCTACTCGGCGCTCGCGACGGGCATCCGGTTCCTGCCGCTCTCCGGCGTCTCGTTCTTCGCCGCGCCGCTCGCGGGGCGGCTGAGCGAGAAGGTGCCGATCCGCCTGCTGCTCGGGTTCGGGCTGGCGCTGAACGCGCTCGCGATGTGGCTGATGAGCAGGGTCTCGACCGGCTCGAGCTGGCTCGTGCTGCTACCGGGGTTCCTGATCGGCGGCATCGGGATCGGGTTCGTGAACGCGCCGCTCGCAACGACCGCCGTCTCGACCGTGCAGGTCGAGCGGGCCGGCATGGCGTCCGGGATCAACAACACGTTTCGCCAGATCGGGATCGCCACCGGGATCGCCGCCCTCGGCGCGATCTTCTCGTCGCAGGTGGGTCATCGCGCCGGCGGCGGCAGCGGCGGCGGTGCGCCGGGCGACCGCGCGGCGTTCGTGCACGCGCTGCACGTGATCCTCCTGGTCGGCACCGGTGTCGCGGCCGTGGGCGCGCTGCTCGCGGTGCTGCTCGTGCGGCGACAGGACTTCGTCGCATCGGGCCCGCGCGCCGCCGAGGCCTGATCGGCCCCCGTCAGCGGAGCGCTGCCCGCGCGAACGCCGCGACCGTCTCGCCGATCCGCGGCCCGTCGGCGGTGCGCGCGAGCCCGTGGTCGGCCCCCTCGAGCTCGAGCACGTCCCGCGCCAGCTCCCGTGCGGTCGCGCCGTCCCAGAGCGGGTCGGCGGTGCCGCCGACGAGCAGCGCCGGGGCGCCCCGGCGGTGCAGCGCGTCGACGAGCTCGGGATCGGTGAGCGCGGGCGTCAGGCAGACGGCCGGCAGGTCGGAGCGGGCGATCCCGTAGACGCCGAGCGACTTGCCGAGCAGCAGGTCGGCGCCACCCACGTGGGTGACCGCCGCGGCCGCGCGCTCGGACGTCCACGCCCAGGGATCCTGCGTGCGGTCGAGGAACTCGTCCCAGACGAGCACCACGCGCCAGCCCGTCGCGAGCAGGGGCTCGAACGCGTACCAGAGCGCCGGCATGCCCCCGAGCATCGCTCCGGGCAGCGCGACCGCCACCGGGCCGTCGCCGGTGTAGTCGTAGGCGGCGCAGGGGCCGAGGTCGACGCGCTCGATCGTCATCGCCGACGCCGCTCAGGCAAGCTTCTCGCGCACGAGCTGGCTCACGGCCGACCCGTCCGCACGGCCGGCGATCTGCGGCATCACGTCGGCCATCACCCGTCCCATGTCGCGCATGCTGGTGGCCTTGTTCTCGGCGATCGCGTCGTCGACGATCCGCTCGAGCTCCTCCTCCGAGAGCGGCTCCGGCATGAACTCCTCGAGGATCTCGAGCTCGCGCTCCTCCTTCTCGGCCTGGGCGGCCCGGCCCGCGCCGGTGAACGCTTCGATCGCCTCGACGCGCTTCTTCCGCTCGCGCTGCAGCACCTGCAGCTCCTCGTCCTCGGAGAGCGGGCGCAGGATCTCCTTCTCGGCCGACTTGAGGCTCGAGAGGATCAGGCGCAGGGCGTCGCGCCGCTCGGCGTCGTGCGCCAGCATCGCCTCCTTGACCTCCTGCTCGAGCTCACCGATCAGGCTCACAGTCGCCGCTCCTCCAGGATCGATCCACCGAGCACGTGCCAGTGGAGGTGGTAGACGGTCTGGCCGCCGCCGGCCCCAACGTTGACGACTACGCGGTAATCGGTCAAGCCGAGACCCGCGGCCGTCTCGGCGACGAACTCCAGCATCCGCTTCGACTCGTCGGCCGTGAAGTCGCCGACGTCGCGGAAGGTATCGACGTGGCGCTCGGGCAGAACGAGCACGTGCACGGGCGCCTGCGGGTTGATGTCGCGGATCGCGACGAACCCGTCGGCGGCTCGCAGGTGGTCGCCGTCACGGACGAGCGTGCAGAAGAGGCAGTCGTCAGGCGGCACCGGCGAGCACCCCCTCCTCGGTGACTCCCGCCGCCCGTACTGCGACCAGCTCACCGACCGGCGCGTCGACGAGCCAGGGCGTGTAGTCGTCGCCGTAGCCGCGGCCGGGACGGTCGACGAGCACGACGTCCTCGACCTTGGCGCGCCAGCGCCGCAGGCAGAGCTCGTGCGAGAGGGCCCGCAGCCGGGCTCCTCGCTCCTTCTTCACACGGGGCGGCACACGGTCGTCGGCGGCCGTGACGGTTCCGGGGCGCGGTGAGTACGGGAAGACGTGCACCTTCGTCAGCCCCGCCCGCTCGATCGTGCGAAGCGTGCGCTCGAACGCGGCGTCGTCCTCGGTCGGGTAGCCCGCGATCACGTCACTCGTCAGGTTGAACTCGCCGGCGAGCGGCGCGAGCCGGCGCAGGTAGGTCGCGACGGTATACCGGCGGCGCATGTCGCGCAGCACGCTGTCGTCGCCCGACTGGAGCGGCACGTGCAGGTGCCGGGCGACGTTCGGCGTCTCGCGCAGCGCCGCGACGAGCGCGTCCGAGACGTGGTTGATCTCGATCGACGAGAGCCGCAGCCGCTCGAGGCCCGGGGTCGCGCCCGCCTCGCGCACGAGCCGCGGCAGGTCGTAGCCCAAGCCGCGGTCGCGGAAGCAGCCGAGGTTGATGCCGGTCAGCACCACCTCGCGATGCCCCTGCCCGACCCGTCGGTGGATCTCGGCCAGCACCGCCTCGGCGCGCCTGCTGCGCGAGGAGCCGCGCACGAGCGGGATCACGCAGAAGTTGCACGAGAACGAGCAGCCGTCCTGGATCTTCACGAACGCCCGCACGCGGTCGACGCGCGCGTCGGCGCGAACGCAGCCGACGGCCCCGACGTCGCCGGCGACGAATTCGGCGGTTTCCTCGCTGCGCCGCTCGACGACCGTGACGTTGCCCGGCAGCCCGGCGAACGGCTTCCCCTGCAGCCGGGCGGCGCAGCCCGTCAGGTAGACGCGTGCGTGTGTGCGGGCGGCGCGCGCCGCGGCCTTGCGGCTCTTCGCGACCGCCTCGTTCGTGACGCAGCAGGTGCTGATCACCGCCACGTCGGCTTCGTCGCCGCGCTCGACGTGCCCGTCGCGCAGCAACGCCTCGCGCACCTCGTGCACGTCGGTGTGCGAGACCTTGCAGCCGAGGTGGTCGACGCGGAAGCTCGCCATCGCGCGTCATCGTATTGCGCGCGGGCGCTCAGGAACGCCGGTAGACGTCCGCAGCCCAGCCGTCGAGCGTCCGGCGCTCGACGTGCCGGTACCCGTCTCCGAGCGACGGCGTCGACGAGGCGAAGTATCCGGAGGCGACCAGCGTGCCGGCGTCGAGTCGCACCGGCAGCGCCTCGACCGAGGCGAGCGAGATGTTCGCGACGGCGACGGCCGCCGCCGGCAGCGGGTCGTGCGGGCCGACGAGGCGCGCGTCCACTTCGACGCCGTTCCGCCGGGCGTTGTCGAGCGTCGCCTCGACCGACGGCGCCTCGACGTCGACCCCGAGCACCGGCCGGTGGCCGAGGAGCGCCGCCGCGATCGAGAGCACGCCCGAGCCGCAGCCCACGTCGAGGAGCGATCCTGGCTCGAGCTCCTGCAGGAGCTGCAGGCAGAGCTGGGTGGTCGGGTGGGACCCAGTGCCGAACGCGCGGCCGGGATCGATCACGACTGCCGGCGCGTCGCCGGGCGGCTCCTCCCAGGGCGGCCCCACCCAGAGGCGCCCGACGCGGACAGGTCGGTGGAACGCACGCCACTTGTCGGCCCAGTCGCCGTCCACGTCCGCACCGCGGGCGCCGCCGAAGAACGCCCACATGCGCTCCTCGCCGGCCGCGTCCGTGTAGGCGGCGAGCTCGACTCCCTGCGGACGGTCGACCTCTTCGAAGCCCTGCGGGAAGAGCTCGATCATCGTCGCCCGCACCTCCTCGAGGCGGGCCGCCGCGACCTCGATCGAGACGCGACGCAACCCGGTCAGCGGAACGCGCTCTTCAGCTTGTCGAAGAAGCCCTCGTCGTGGCGGTAGGTGTGCTCGTCGCTCGAGGCCTCGAACTCCTCGAGCAGGCGGCGCTGCTCGTCGGTCAGCCGCCGCGGCACGGAGACGTTCACGAGCACGCGGTGGTCGCCGCGCCCGAAGCCCTGGAGCACCGGCATGCCCTTCCCGCGCAGGGTGCGAACCTCACCGGGCTGGGTGCCGGCGTCGAGCGCCAGCTCGACCGGGCCGTCGAGCGTCTCGACGGTCGCCGTCGTGCCGAGCGCGGCCTCGACGATCGTCAGGTCGACCTGCGAGTAGATGTCGTTGCCCTCGCGGACGAAGCGCGGGTCGGGCTGGACGTGCACGAGCACGTAGACGTCGCCCGCGCGTCCACCGAGCGCGCCGGCGTGGCCCTCGCCCGACAGGCGGATCCGCTGCCCGTCGTGGATCCCGGCGGGGATCTCGACGTCGATCGACCGTTCCTCGAGCACGCGCCCGGCGCCCTCGCACTGCGTGCAGTGATGCTCGACGAGCACCCCGCGCCCACGGCACTGCGGGCACGCCTGGGTGCGCACGAACTCTCCGAAGATGCCGCGCGAGACCTGCTGCAGCCTGCCCGCGCCGTCGCAGCGCGGACAGCGCACCGGCTCGGTGCCGGGCTCGACGCCGTCGCCGCCGCAGGCGCCGCAGGCGACCGCGATCCGGAACGGCACACCGACGGTCTTGCCGTGTGCGGCGTCGGCCAGCTCGATCGACACCTCGGCGGCGAGGTCGGCCCCGCGGGCACGACCGCCGCCCCGTGCGCCGCCGCCAAAGACGTCGTCGCCGAAGAACGCCGCGAAGAGGTCGCCCAGCCCGCCCATGTCGAAGTTCGTGGGCGTGAAGCCGCCGGAGCGCAGGCCCTGGTGCCCGTACCGGTCGTAGAGCGCGCGTGTCTCCGAGTTCGAGAGCACCTCGTAGGCCTCGGTCACCTCGCGGAACCGCGTCTCCGCCTCGGGCTCCGTCGAGACGTCGGGGTGCAGCTGCCGCGCGAGGCGCCTGAACGCCTTCTTGATCGCCGCGCCGTCCGCGTCGCGCGGCACGCCGAGCAGCTCGTAGTAGTCGCGGTCGGTCGTCGCCATCAGTCGTCGGCGTAGGCGTCTTCGACGAACCGCGAGAGCTCCCAGGCCGCCGAGCGCACCGAGTGGAGTGCCTTCTCGTAATCCATCCGCAGCGGCCCGAGCAGGCTGACGGCGCCGAGTGTCTGGTGGGCGAGGCCGTACGTGGCGCCGACGAGCGACAGCTCGCGCAGGCCCGGCTCCTCCAGCTCCTCCCCCACGCGGGCGAAGGGCCGGCGGGGATCGAGGCGCTGGGCGAGCACGTCCAGCAGCGCGACCCGCTTCTCGAGGGCGTCCATCAGGCTGCGGTAGGCGCCGATCTCCTCGGCCCGCATCTCGTCGAGCAGGCCGGCGGCCCCGCCGACGAAGAGCCGCCGGCCCTCGTCGGCCGCCTGCTCGAACGCCGCGCGGATCGCCTGCAGGAATCGACGCTCGCCCGCGCCCAGACCCGGCTCCTCGAAGGCGAGCTTCACCGCGCGCGAGCCGATGCGCGCGCCGGCGAGGCGCTCGTCGAGGTAGTCGGCCGCCCAGGTGACGAGCCCGGGGTCGACGGGCTCCGGGAACGCGAACCGAAGGTCGGTGACGCTCCCCGTCGACGTGATCACGACCACGAGCACGACGTCCGGCTGCAGCAGCAGCACCTCGACGTGCTTGACCGTCGCCGCCTGCAGCGGCGGCGCGGAGACGAGGGCGAGCAGCCGGGTGACCTGCGAGAGCATCTCGGTGGTCGCCTGCAGCGCGTCCTCCACCTCGGCGCGGGCCGCGGGCAGCCCCAGCGGCACGGCGTCGGCGCGCGATTCCGGCTGGAGCAGGAGCTCGTCGACGTAGATCCGGTACCCGCTCTCGGCAGGCACCCGCCCGGCGGAGGTGTGCGGATGCGTGAGCAGGCCGAGCCGCTCGAGCTCCGCCAGCTCGTACCGGACGGTCGACGGCGACACGCCGAGTCCGGCGCGCTCGACCAGCGTCTTCGAGCCGACCGGCTGGCCCGTGGCGACGTACTCCTCGACGACGAGGCGGAGAACGGTGCGCTGCCGCTCGCTGAGCAGGATCTGCATCCCCCCATGGTAGGCGCCGAGACCGGGCGTCCGCCCTGGACGACTCAGGCCAGCAGGCGTGCGGTGACACCGCCGCCGAGGAAACGGCCGCGGGCGGTGAGCGCGAGCGACCCGTGCTCGTGCACCGCCAGCCCGAGGCCGGCGAGCCGGTCGAGCTCGTCCGCGTCGATCGTCCCGTCCAGGCCGCTCAGCGGGAGCGGCTCGTCGAGCCGGAGCCCCAGCATCACCCGCTCCGTCGCGCGCACCTCCGGCGAGAGCCGCTCGAGCGTTCGCGCAGGGCGCTCGCCTCGCTCCACGGCCGCGAGGTAGCGGGCGAGCGAGGGCGTGGTGCGCCGCCGCTCGTTCTCGATTGTGCTGACCGCGCCCACGCCGAGGCCGAGGTAGTCCCGGCCGAGCCAGTAGCCGAGGTTGTGCCGCGCCCGCAGGTCCCTGCCCCCGGCCTGGAGCCCGGTCAGGCAGAAGTTGGCCGTCTCGTACCAGCGGTAGCCGGCCCCCGTGAGGGTCTCGACGACGCGCTCGAAGAATCCCTCGAGCGCCTCGGCCTGTCGCGCGAGCGCGGCCCCGTGCGCGTGCGTGAAGCGCGTTCCCGGCTTCGCTTCCAGCTCGTACGCGGAGAGGTGCTCGGGCGCGAGGCTCAGCGCCTCGGCGAGGTCGCCTGCCAGGTCGGAGGGCTCCTGGCCCGGGATGCCGTAGACGAGGTCGAGCGAGATGTTGTCAATTCCGGCATCACGTAGATGGTAGAACGCGCGTCGGACGTCGTCGGGAGAGGCAACGCGGTCGAGCGTCCGAAGCAGCCGAGGCGAGAACGTCTGCGCTCCGAGCGAGACCCGATCGACCCGTTCCGACAGCAGCTGCGCGAGCTCCGGCGTGACGGTCTCGGGATTCGCCTCGATCGTCACTTCGGCCGCCGCGGGGAGCGCGTCGAGCAGCCGGGCAAGCGCGGCCGGGGCGATCAGGGTCGGTGTGCCGCCGCCCAGGTACACCGTCTCGAGCGCCGGCGCGAGCACGGCACACTCGCGCTCGAGCTCGGCGAGCAGCGCGTCGACGTAGCGCTCGTGCTCGCCGTCGCGGCCGACGACGGTGACGAAGTCGCAGTACCCGCACCGGGAGGAGCAGAACGGCAGGTGCAGGTAGAGATGGCGGACGTGGCCCACGGCGACGCTACTCGCCGCTCCGCCGGCGGGGCCTCGCGACGAGCTCACCGCCGCAGTTCGGGCAGACGCCGTCCATCGCGTCGGCGCACGAGACGCAGAAGGTGCATTCGTAGGAGCAGATGCGAGCCTCTCCCTCCGCCGGGGTCGCGGCGCCGCAGCGCTCGCACGTTCCTCGCAGCTCGAGCGCCACCGCTAGTGGCCGCATCCGCAAGTTCGGTTGTGAGCCCCGGCGGCTGCAAACCTGCGCATGCCTGCGTCCTCGGTCGCATCGGTAGGTCGACTACCGAAGCTCCCTGCGTCCTTGGCCTGCTTGATTTTCGCTCGCCGGATCACGAACGAACTCACGGACACGACCACTAGCGCTTCGCCGTGTCGTTCAGGTTGAGCACGGCGAGGAAGGCCTCCTGCGGCACCTCGACGCCGCCGACCTGCTTCATGCGCTTCTTCCCCGCCTTCTGCTTTTCGAGCAGCTTCCGCTTGCGCGTGATGTCGCCGCCGTAGCACTTGGCGAGGACGTCCTTGCGCCGCGCCTTCACCGTCTCGCGCGCGATCACGCGCGCTCCGATCGCCGCCTGGATCGGGACGTCGAACATCTGGCGGGGGATCTCCTCCCGCAACCGCTCGACCAGCTGGCGCCCGCGGTCGTACGCGAACTCGCGATGCACGATCAGCGAGAGCGCGTCGACCGGCTCGCCGCCGACGAGGATGTCGACCCGGGCCAGGTCGCCCGCGCCGGAAGCCGGCCAGGTCGTAGTCGAAGCTCGCATAGCCGCGGGTGCGCGACTTCAGCTGGTCGTAGTAGTCGAGCACGATCTCTGCGAGCGGCAGCTCGTACGTGAGGTGCACGCGCTCCGGCGAGAGGTACTCGAGCTGTCCGAACTTCCCGCGCCGGTCGTTGTTCAGCTCCATCACCTGGCCGACGAACTCCTTCGGGACGATGATCGACGCCTTGATGTACGGCTCCTCGACCTCGTCGAAGGCGTCGGGGAGGTCGGCAGGGGTGTGCACCTCCACCCACTCCTCGTTCAGCGGCTTCACCCGGTAGGCGACGTTGGGCGCGGTGACGAGCAGGTCGAGATCGAACTCGCGCTCGAGCCGCTCCCGGACGATCTCCATGTGCAGGAGCCCGAGGAAGCCGCAGCGGAAGCCGAAGCCGAGCGCCTGCGAGGTCTCCGGCTCGTAGAAGAGCGCCGCGTCGTTCAGCTTCAGCTTCTCGAGGGCGTCCCGCAACTCGGGATAGTCGTCCGAGTCGGTCGGGAAGAGGCCGGCGAAGACCATCGGCTTCACGTCCTTGTAGCCGGGAAGCGGCTCGCTCGCGGGCCGCGCCTCCGCCGTCAGCGTGTCGCCGACGCGCAGCTCGGAGACGTCCTTGAGGCCCGTGACGACGTACCCGACCTCGCCGGCGGTGAGCTCCTGCACGGGCCGCATCACCGGCGTCATGAACCCGATCTCCTGTGCCTCGAAGCGGGTGCCGAGCGCCATCGCCCGAACCTGCTCTCGGGGCCGGAAGACACCGTCGACCACCCGCACGAACGCGACGACGCCGCGGTACTGGTCGTACGAGGAGTCGAAGATCAGGGCGCGCGGCGGCGCCGCGGGATCTCCGGCGGGCGCGGGGATCCGCTCGACGATCGCGTCGAGCACCGCGCCGACGCCCTCGCCGGTCTTGGCCGAGATGCGCAGCACCCGGTCGGCATCCTCGCCGATCAGGTCGGCGACCTCGGCGGAGGCGCCGTCGGGGTCGGCCTGCGGCAGGTCGATCTTGTTCACGAGCGGCACGATCTCCAGGTCGTTCTCGATCGCGAGGTAGGCGTTCGCGAGGGTCTGCGCCTCGATCCCCTGGGCCGCGTCGACGACCAGCAGGGCGCCCTCGCAGGCCTGCAGCGACCGCGAGACCTCGTAGGTGAAGTCGACGTGCCCGGGCGTGTCGATCAGGTTCAGCTCGTGCCCCTTCCACTGCACCCGCACGGCTTGCGCCTTGATCGTGATCCCGCGCTCGCGCTCGAGATCCATCGAGTCGAGGAGCTGGTTCCGCATCTCGCGCGCGGAGACGGTCTCCGTCAGCTGGAGGATGCGATCCGCGAGCGTCGACTTGCCATGGTCGATGTGCGCGATGATCGAGAAGTTGCGGATCTGCTGCTGGTCCATGCGCCACTAGCCGCGGTCGATGCGGCGGCGCAGGGAGAGTAGCGCCTGGATCTCCGTCACCCGCAGCGCCCGGCAGCCGGCGAGGTAGACGGCTCCGGCGGCGACGAGCGCCGGCACGAGCGCCAGCAACTGCGCGCCGAGCGAGCGGCCGAGGGCCGAGTCGAGGCTCTTCCAGACGGCGAACGCCGCTCCACCGGCGACCGCCGCCGCCAGCAGCACCCGCACGAACGAGTCGGCGACGCGGGCGAAGTCGATCGAGCCGAGCCGCCGCCGCATCAGGACGAGCAGCGCGACGGTGCCTGCGATGTTGACCGCGGAGGTCGCGAGCGGGATGCCCCAGATGCCGAGCGGGGAGAACGCGAGGTCGAGCAGGCCGTTCACGAACAGGTTCGCCAGCGCGACGATCGTGGGCACCCAGTTCTCCTGGAGGCTGAAGAAGGAGCGGTTCAGCATCAGCATCGTCCCGTTGAACGTGAGCCCTGCCGCGAACGCGGCCAGGCAGGCGGCCACGATCGGCGTCTGCGACGGGGTGAACGCGCCTCGCTGGTAGATGAGACGCGTCAGCGGCTCGGCGAGCACCGCCGAGACGACGCTGGCCGGCACGAGCAGGAACGCGATCTGGCGCAACCCCATCGCCGTCGTCCGGCGGAAGCCTTCGTAGTCGCGACGGGAGGCGAAGCGCGCGAGCGACGGGAACAGCACCGTGGCGACGGCGACCGAGAACATGCCCTGCGGCAGCATGTAGATCCGGAAGGCCGCGTCGATCGACGACGGGGCGTCGCGACTGATCAGCCAGCCGCCGATCACCCCGTCGATCAAGGCGTTGATGTTGATCAGCCCGAGGCCGAGCGTGACCGGCAGCATCAGCCGGAAGACCTGCTTGACGGCCGGGTCGCGCCAGTCGATCACCGCCTGCAGCCGGCCGTCGCGCCTGCGCAGCCAGGGGATCGGCAGCAGCACCTGCACGACCGTGCCGGCGAGGATCGAGCCGGCGTAGACGTACAGCTTGTTGCTCTCGCCGTGGACGTGCGGCACGCCGAAGACGAGACCGGCGATGATCACGAGGTTCCAGGCGACGGGCGTCAGCGCAGGCACCGAGAACTCGTCGTAGGTGTTGAGGATGCCGACGACGATCCCGGAGACGCCGAGCAGCGCGACGATCGGGAACAGCACCTGCGAGAGCCCCACGAGCAGCGGGTGGTAGTGCGGGTAGAGCGGCGGCATCACCCACTGCGCGACCAGGACGAAGAACACGGTCACGGCGCCGAGCACGAGCGAGGTCAGCCAGAAGAGCGTCGAGGCGACGCGCCAGGCACGCTTGCGCTCGCCCTGCTCGAGCAGGTCGCTGAAGACGGGAACGAAGGCGGAGGAGAGCGCGGCGTCGGCCACCAGCGCGCGGATCGTGTTCGGGACGAGGAACGCGATCTGGAACGCGTTCACCGGGCCGTTGATCCCGAAGTAGTTCTTCGCGACGATCTCGCGGAACAGCCCGAGCACCCGCGAGATGCCGGTCGCGAGGGAGAAGATCGCCGTCGAGAGTGCGAGGCGCCGCTCCGGCCGCTCGACCACCGGCGCCGCGCCGGGGTCGGCAGTCTCCCCCACGCCGGTCGTGGTCTCGTCCGTCACCGCGGCGAACGTTACGCGGGCGGGCGGCGGCCCAGACCCCGAAACCCTCTGGTACCCTTCGCGCGCCCGCCGTCCGCGGGCACCTTCCCTCCCGATGCCGAACATCAAGCAGCAGAAGAAGCGTGTGCGCGTCGCCGCCGAGGAGCGGCTCGAGAACCTGCGCTACCGCTCGACGATCAAGACGCTCGCGAAGCGCCTCTCCACCGCCGTCGAGTCGGGAGACGCCGACGCGGTCGCCGAGGAGCACCGGAGCCTCGTCCAGACGATCGACCGCGCGGTCAGCCGCGGCGCGCTGCACCGGAACGCCGGCGCGCGCAAGAAGTCGCAGGCGGCGAAGCTGGCTGCCGGCAGCTCCGCGGAATAGGCCACCGCCCCCCGCCCGCCCGGACGACCGACCCGCCCCCGGCTCGCTAGCCGACGGCCGATGCGGCCGGCGTGCGCGGCGTCTCGGCGGTGATCTCGACCAGAGCACGCTCGAGCTCGAGCTCGCCCCGGAGCCGCGAGCCGCCCTTCAGCGCCTGGTCGAGCCGCGCGAGCCGGATCACCGCCGCGTCGAGCTCCCTGGCGCTGTAGTTGCGGATCTGGCCGTAGAGCTTCTGGGCCGGGTACGGCTTGATCCCGAGTCGCCGGGCCGCCTCGGCGGGCGTGCACCCCTGCGCCTCGAGCCGGTGCGCGGCGCGGGCGTTGCGCACGTGCTTGGTGAGGCTCGCGACGAGGCGAGGGATCGTCCGCGAGACGGGATCGCCGGTGCGGTCGAGCATGCGCTCGGCGGCCCGCAGGACACCGCCCACGTCGCGGGCGCCCCAGGCGTCGGTCAGGTCCCAGGGCGGCGACTCCGCCCGGGGGGCGACGAGCACCTCGACGTCGGCCTCGCTCACGTCGGCGCCGGCGGCCCAGGTCGCGAGCTTCTCGACCTCGCCGGCGAGCTCGTACAGGTCGTCGCCGACCAGCTCCACCAGCAGCCTGCAGGCCTCGGGCTCCGCCGGCGTGCGATGCAGCTTGAACTGGTCGCCCACCCAGCGCACCACCGCCCGCGAGGCGACGTCCCAGACGAGCACCTCTCCGGCGGCGGCGACCGCCTTCGCGACCGGCCCGTCCTTCTTCAGCTCGCCCCCGACGAGCGCGAGCGTCGTCCCCGGCGTCGGCGAGGCCAGGTAGGCGGCGATCGCCTTCGCGTCGTCTGCCTTCCAGGCCTCGACCCCCTCGAGGATCACGAGCCGGGCACCCGCACCGAAGAGCCCCATCGCGTTGCAGGCGGCAACCGCGTCGGCCCCGGGGGTCTCGACCGCCTGGTGCACCTCGACCGCGTCGACCTCGAAGCGGCTGCGCAGCCGGCTGACGGCGCGGTCGACCTTGGGCCGGTCGCTGCCCGCGATCAGGTAGGCCGGCTTCAGCTCGTCCGCCATCGCCGCCAAGCATAGGCCGCGAGCACGAAGGTGCCCGCGGCGACGAGCGTCGCGGCACGACCCGTCGCCTGGGCGAACGGCACGCGCGCCACCGCGCGCGCGCAGAGCGCGATGTAGGCGGCGACGGCGCCGTCGAGGCTCGCCAGGACGCGCGCCGCGGCAGGCGAGACGGTGTCGACGAGCGCGGTCGCGAAGGCGAGGCCGAGCAGCGGCCCGACCGCCACTTCGACGAGCGCGTTCGCGAGGATGCCGAGCAGCGGCACGGCGCCGAACTGCGCCCAGAGGATCGGCGCCGTGACGACACCGCAGGCCGCGGCGATGCCGACGGCGCCGCGCAGCGTGCCCGGCAGCGGATACCCCTCGAGGGCCCGGACGAGCGGGCCGCCCGCCACGAAGATCGCCGCGACCGCCGCGAACGAGAGCTGGAAGCCCGCGTCGAAGAGCGTGTACGGGTTCCAGGCGAGCAGCACGACGGCGCCGAGGAGCAGTGCGTGCCATCCCTCCCGCTCCCGCCCCGCGAGCCAGGCGAACGAGACGATCGCGCCCGAGACCGCGGCACGGACGACCGAGGGCTGGGGCCCGACCGCTGCCACGTACGCCGCGATCGCGACGAGCGCCGCCACGTGTGCGACCGGGCGTGCGATGCCGAGCAGCAGCGCGAGCCCGAGCACACCGCCCGCGAGCAGCACGACGTTCTGGCCGGACACCGCCAGCAGGTGGTAGAGCCCCGAGCGGCGAAACGCCTGCTTGAGCCCGTCCGAGAGCCCGGCGTCGTCTCCGAGCAGGATCCCGACCACGAGCGCGCGCCGCTCCCCTCGCAGGCCCGGAGTCGAGGAGCTCTTCAGGAAGCGCCGGAGCCGGTCGGCGACGCCGCCGAGCCCACCCCGGTGGCCGACGATCCGCCAGCGGTCGACCCGCAGGACGACGTGCACGCCCTGCCGGCGCAGCCACGTGCGCTCGTCGAACCCGTGCGACGGGCCGCGCGGCTGCTCGACGCGCGCGAGCAGGCGCAGGCGGGCGCCCTGCGGCGGCGCGCGCCCGAGCGGCAGCTGCAGCTCGACCGGCTCGTCGAGCACGCGGCCGTCGAACCGGCTGACGCGGGCGAACTGGCGCTGGTCGAACCGGCCGGCCCGCGGCTCGGCGGTCGTGACGGCGACGGCGTCGCCCGCCCGTCCGACCTCGGCGGCGAGCGCGCTGCGGTCGAGCACGTCGAGCCGGTGACCCGACCACCACCAGGCGCCGCCGAACGCGACGAGCGCGACCAGCCCCGTTCGGCCGACCCGCGGGAGCACGAGCGCCAGGCAGGGCAGCGCGGCGAGCGCCGGCACCGCGTCGCCGTGAAGGCGCAGGGCGTCGCCGAGCGCGAGCCCGAGCACGCAGGCCGCGGCGACGACGTGAGCAGGCAGCACCCGCGTCACGGCACCACCAGCCCCCGCAGCTCGTCGATCCGGGCGGGGCCGATGCCCGGAATGGCGTCGAGCTCGTCCACGGACCGGAAGGCGCCGTGTGCCGCCCGGTAGTCGAGGATCTTCTGCGCGGTGACGGGGCCGATGCCCGGCAGCGCGTCGAGCTGCTCGGCGCTCGCCGAGCTCAGGGAGACCGGCCCGACCGGGACGGAGCCCGTCGCGCCGCCGGCGGCCGCCCCGCCGGCGCCACCGCCCGCGGCCGCCCGCGCCGGCACCAGCACCTGCTGACCGTCGGCGACCGGGGCCGCCAGGTTCACCCCGTCGAGGTAGGCGGCGCGGGCGAAGCCGCCGGCGCGCGCGACCGCGTCGGCGACCCGCGAACCTTCCGGGACGCGCACGAGCCCCGGCCGCCGCACCGCTCCGGCGACGTCGACCACGAGGAGCTTCGGCCGCGCCGGCGCCGCACGGGCCACGGTCCCCGCCCGGAGCGGGGCGACCCGGAGCGGCGGTGCGCCAGCCGAGCCGCCGGCCAGGTGCCGCCAGGCGACGACGAGCACGACGAGCGCGAGGAGGGCCGCGGCGAGCAACCGCCTCGCCGGCACGCCGAGGGAGAACGAGAGCATGCACCCACGGTGCCGGGAAGCGACGCACGCGTGGGAGACGCCGGTGTCAGGGAAGCGTGACGATCCGTCCCCGGCCGAGCCGGGGCCCGGCCGGCAGCGGCCCGCGGCGGCGGCGCCCCGCCCGGGCTCCGCTACACGACGATGTTGACGAGCTTGTCGGGAACGACGATCACACGCCGCTCCTCGGCCCCGTCGAGGTGCGCCTGCACCTTCTCGGAGGCTCGCGCGAGCGCCACGAGCTCGTCGTCGGGCAGGCCCGCCGGCGCCTCGATCCGGTCGCGCACCCTGCCGTTGACCTGCAGCACGAGCTCGACGGTCTGCCGTTCCAGCAGCGCCTCGTCGGCCACCGGCCACGGCGCCTGCCAGAGCCGGCCCTCACCGCCGAGCACCTCCCACAGCTCCTCGCAGACGTGCGGCGTGTAGGGCTGCAGCAGCGAGACGGCCGTCTCGGCGGCGAAACGGGCGGCCGGGTCGTCGGGCGACCTGGACAGCTCGTTGATCAACTCCATCACGGCCGCGATCGGCGTGTTGAAGACGAAGCGGCGGCCGATGTCGTCGGTGACCCGCGCGATCGTCTCGTGCGCCTTGCGCGCGAGCGGCGTGTCGACCCCCTCGGGCGGAGCCGGCCGCCCGGCGGCCTCGTGCACGATCCGCCAGAGCCGCCGCACGAAGCGGACGGTCGCCTCGATCCCGTCGGGCGTCCAGTCCATGTCCTGGTCGGCGGGCCCCTGAAAGAGGATGTAGATGCGGATCGGGTCGGCGCCGAACTGCTCGATCAGCTCGGTGGGCGAGACGCCGCCCTGCGACTTCGACATGCGCTTGCCGCCGAGCTTCACCCAGCCCTGGTGGAAGAGCCGCTGGAACGGCTCGCGCACCCCGAGCAGCCCCCAGTCGTTCAGCGCCTTGCAGAAGAAGCGCGAGTAGAGCAGGTGTCCCTTCGCGTGGTCGATCCCGCCGATGTACTGGTCGACCGGCATCCACGCGTCGGCCAGCTCGCGTGCGAACGGCGCCTCCGTGTCGTGCGGGTCGGTGTAGCGGAGGAAGTACCAGGACGAGTCGACGAACGTGTCCATCGTGTCGGCCTCGCGCCGCGCGGGGCCGCCGCAGCGCGGACAGTCGACGGTCATGAACTCCTCGTTGGTCGCGAGCGGCGGCTGCCCCTTCGGCCGGTAGTCCTCGACCGCCGGCAGGAGCAGCGGCAGCTCCTCGTCGGGGAGCGGCACGATCCCGCAGGCGTCGCAGTGCACGACCGGGATCGGCGCGCCCCAGTAGCGCTGCCGGGAGAAGCTCCAGTCGCGGAGGCGGAAGTTGATCGCGGCCTTGCCGCGCCCCTCCTCGCCGAGCCACGTCGTGATCGCGCTCTTCGCCTCCTGCCAGCCGAGGCCGTCGAAGCGGCCGGAGTTGACGAGCAGGCCGCCCTCGTCGATCACCTCGACGATCGGCAGCTCGTAGCGCTCGGCGAACTCGCGGTCGCGCTCGTCGTGGGCCGGCACGGCCATGATCGCGCCGGTGCCGTACTCCATCAGCACGTAGTCGGCGACCCAGATCGGGATCGGCGCCCCCGTGGCCGGGTTCGTGGCGTGGCGGCCCGTGAAGACGCCGCTCTTCTCGCGCGCCTCTCGCTCCTCGGTCGGGCGGGCGGCGGCGACCTTCGCGTAGCCGAGCACCTCCTCGGCCCGCTCGGAGCCGGCGACCAGCTGCTCGACGAGCGGCGACTCGGGCGCGACGACGAAGAAGGTGGCGCCGAAGAGCGTGTCGGGGCGCGTCGTGAAGACCGGGATGTCGAGATCGAGCTCCTCGACGCGGAACAGCAGCTCTGCGCCTTCCGACCGGCCGATCCAGTTCGTCTGGATCTTCTTCGTGCGCTCCGGCCAGTCGATCGTGTCGAGGTCGCGCAGCAGCTCGTCGGCGTAGTCGGTGATCTTGAAGAACCACTGCGCCATGCTGCGGGCCTCGACGACCGCGCCGCAGCGCCAGCAGCGCCCGTCGACCACGTGCTCGTTCGCGAGCACGGTCTGGTCGTTCGGGCACCAGTTGACCGGCGCCTCCTTGCGGTAGACGAGCCCGTGCTCGAGGAAGCGCAGGAACAGCCACTGCGTCCAGCGGTAGAAGGTCGGCTCGTGCGCGGAGACGACACGCTGCCAGTCGATCGCCCAGCCCATGCGCCGCATCTGCTCGGAGATCGAGGCGATGTTGCGCTCGGTGATCTCGAGCGGGTCGCCGCCCTCCTTGATCGCGGCGTTCTCGGCCGGCAGGCCGAACGAGTCGAAGCCCATCGGGCGCAGCACGGTGAAGCCGTGGCGCCGCTTGAAATGGGTGAGGACGTCGCCCAGCGTGTAGTTGAGCACGTGCCCCATGTGCAGGTTGCCGGAGGGGTAGGGCAGCATCTCGAGCTGGTAGAAGCAGCGCTCGCCGGGCGCGGGGTCGGCGGCGTGGAAGACCTGCTCGTCCTCCCAGACGCGCTGCCAGCGCTGCTCGATCGTGTGTGCGTCGTACCGCTCCATCCGTCCTCCTGAGACGAAAAAGCCTCTCCGAGGAGAGGCCGTGGGAAGCCGACGCGGGGGTCTCCCGCGGTGCTTCCTGCCCTACCTAAGCAGCAGTTCCATCGCGCCGCAGTCTAGCGGCGGCGCCGGAAGGGCGTCCACCAGTTCCAGTCGCCGAGCAGCGCCATCAGGCTGGGCACGAGCAGCGCGCGGACGAGCGAGGCGTCGATCGCGACCGCGAGCGCGATGCCGACGCCGACCTCCTTGACGATCACGATCGAGGAGGTCGCGAACGCGCCGACGGCGATCACGAAGAGGAGCGCCGCGGCGGTGATCACGCGACCGGTCCGCTCGAGCCCCAGCGCGACCGCGTCCCGGTTGTCGAGACCGTCCTCGTGCGCCTCCCGGATCCGCGAGAGCAGGAAGACGCCGTAGTCGGTGGCCAGCCCGAAGGCGATCGCGCCGAGCAGCACGGGCTCCGTCAGCTCGATCGCGCCCATGCTCTGGTAGTGGAGGAAGCCCTCGAGCCGCCCCGCCTGGAAGACGTACACGAGGATCCCGAACGCGGCCGCGAGCCCGAGGGCGTTCATGAGCACCGCCTTCACGGGCAGGACGACCGAGCGCGTGACACCGAAGAGGAGCAGGACGATCAGCGTCGCGAGCACCCCGAGGGCGAGCGGAGCGTGCCGCTCCAGGCTCGCGGCCGTGTCCAGGTACCAGGCGGTGCGCCCCGTGACCTGGACGTCGGGCAGGCTGCGGATGCGGCGGACGAGCTCCTTCGTCGCGCTCGTCATCGCACCGGTGCGCGGCGCCACCTCGACGTCCCAGAGCGCCGGCCCGAGCCGAACCGGCGACGAGACCGCGGCCACGCCGGGCAGCCGCCGCACCGCGGCGACGACCGGCCGCGGGTCGCGCCGGAGCACAGCCGCATGCAGCGGCGACTCCACCCCTGGCGGGAAGTGGGCCTTCAGGAGCTGGTCGGCTGCGCGCGCGCTCTCCGACGCAGGGAGCACCGACGCGTCGACGCCGGTGAAGCGGATGCCGGCGAGCGGCAGCGCGAGCACCACGATCAGCGCCGTCGTGGCGATCGCGATCACCGCCGGCCGCCGCATCACGAAGGAGGCGAAGCGGTACCACGCGCCGTGACGGTCGGGCCGCGCGGCCCGGTGCGCCGAGCGCTGCAGCCACGCGGGCGCGAGCGCGTCGACGCGCCGCCCGAGCAGCAGGAAGAGCGACGGCAGCACGATCAGCGCGACGAGGCCTGCGAGCGGGGCGACGATCAGGCCGCCGATCCCCATCGAGCGCAGGTACCCGAGCGGGAAGATGAGCAGCGAGGCGAACGAGGCGGCGACGGTGACCGCGCTGAAGGCGACGGTGCGCCCGGCGGTGCGCAGCGTCGCGCGCAGCGCCTCGTCGACCTCGTCCCGGCGGGCGAGCTCTTCGCGGTAGCGGGAGACGAGCAGCAGGCTGTAGTCGATCGCGAGCCCGAGCCCCGCGCCGGTGACGAGGTTGAGCGCGAAGGTCGAGACGGGCCAGACGGCGTTGACCGCCCGTAGCAGGGCCAGGGTCGTCGCGATCGAGACCAGCCCCGCGGCCAGCGGCAGGAGCGCGGCGACGACGCCGCGGAAGACGAGCAGCGCGAGCACGAGCAGGAGCGGGAACGCGATCAGCTCCGCGCGCACGAGGTCGTGCTCGGACAGCGCGCTCACCTGCTCGGTCGCGACGGAGGCGCCGCCGACCGCGCCGGGCAGGGTGCGCACGAGGCGCTTCGTCGTCGCCGTGTGCCCCTGCGTCCCCGCGCGGAACGAGGCCGTCACCAGCACGAACCGGCCGCCGGGCGAGACGGCCGCGCGCGGCTGCACGGCGGTGATCGTCGGCTCCGCGCGCAGCATCCGCGCCGCGCGCGCAGCCTCGCTCGGCGTCCCCACCACGAGCACCGACGGGCCCGGCTCGACGCCTGACGCGTCCGCGAGCAGCCGCTGCGTCCGGTAGCTCTGCGAGCTCTTGTCCTGGAACTCCGTGTCGCTGCCGCTGAGCCGTCCGGGGGTCGAGAGGCCGAAGAACGCCGCGACGACGGTGACGGCGAGCACGGCGGCGAGCACCACGTATGGGCGGCGGGGGACCATCGATGAAGCACAATGCCCGACGTGCACGTGCCGACCGACCTCCTGCCGGACTCCGCCCGCACCGTCGACGGCGAGCTCACGCTCGGCGGCGTCTCAGCGGCGGCACTCGCCGGCGAGTTCGGGACGCCGCTTCTCGTCTACGACGAGCAGACGCTCCGCTCGCAGGCGCGCGCGTACCTCGACGCCGCCCCCGGGGCGCTCGTCGCCTACGGGACGAAGGCCTTCCCGTCGGTGGCGGTGCTGCGCCTGCTCGCCGAGGAGGGCCTCGGCGCCGACGTCTCGACGCTGGGCGAGCTCGAGTTCGCGCTGCGGGCGGGCGTCGCCGGAGGGCTGCTCGTGATCCACGGCAACAACAAGGAGGACGCGCTCCTGTCGCGCGCCGTCGAGGTCGGCGCGCTCGTCGTCGTCGACTCGCTCGACGAGCTCGGCCGCGCGCGCGAGGCGGGAGCGGCGAGGATGCTCGTCCGGGTCACGCCGGGGATCGAGGCCGACACGCACGAGGCCGTCAAGACCTCGCATCACGGCTCGAAGTTCGGGCTGCCTCCCGCCGACGCGGTCGAGGCGGTCCGCCGTGCGCCCGAGCTGCAGGGCGTGCACGTGCACGTGGGCTCGCAGCTGATGCATTTCGGCGCCTCGCTGATGACCGTCGACTGGGTCGCCCAGTTCTGCGCGCGGCTGCGCGCCGAGCTCGGCTGGACGCCGCAGGTCGTCGACCTCGGCGGCGGCCTCGGCGTGCGGCACGTGCTCGAGGAGCCGTCCTTCACCGTCGCCGAGTTCGTCGGCGGCCTGCAGGGCGAGGTGCAGCGGGCCTGGCAGTTGCAGGCGCTGCCGCCGCCGCGGCTCGTGCTCGAGCCGGGCCGCTCGCTCGTCTCGCGGGCCGGCGTGACGCTGTACACCGTCGGCGTCGTCAAGCGCGCCAGCGCGGCGACGACGTACGTCACCGTCGACGGAGGCATGTCCGACAACCCGCGGCCGGCGATGTACAACGCGCGCTACACCGCGCTGCTCGCGAACCGCGTCGACGAGGAGCCGGCCGGCGCCTACGCGGTCGCGGGCAAGCACTGCGAGTCGGGCGACGTGCTGATCGAGCGGGTCGAGCTGCCCGAGCCGCGGCGGGGCGACCTGCTGGCGGTGCCGGTCACCGGCGCGTACACGCTCGCCATGTCGTCGACGTACAACGCCGTCCCCCGCCCCGCGGCGGTGCTGGTCGGAGACGGCGAGGCGCGGTTGATCCGCCGCCGCGAGACGGTCGACGACCTGCTCGCACTCGAGGTCTGAGCTCCCTCACCGCGGCGCCGCGATCACCCGCGCGTGGATCTCCTCGGTGAGCCGGTGCACCTCGGCCGTCAGCCGGGTGTTCTCGGCGAGCAGGGAGCGCTGCGCCAGCGAGAGCTCCTCGAGGTGACGCGCCCCCGCCTCGGCGTGGGCCTGATCGCGGGATGCCTGACGGGTCTGGGCGAGCAGGATCAGCGGCGCGGCGTACGCGGCCTGCGTCGAGAACGCCAGGTTCAGGAGGATGAACGGGTACGGGTCCCAGCGAAGCGACCAGGCGATCGCGTTCAGGACGAGCCAGCAGACGACGAGCCCCGACTGTCCGACGATGTACTGGGGCGTCCCGAAGAAGCGCGCGCCGCGCTCGGCGATCCGCCCGAACGCGTCGTTCCCGAACGCGCCGCGGAGATGGTCGTGCTCGTGCACGTGCCGCAGCGGATCGGTCGAGCCGCTCACGGTCACATGCGGCTGCGGAGCGCCAGGACGTTCGCGACGAACGGCTTCGTCACCGCGTAGATCCCCTGCTCGCGGACGGCACGCTCACCCTGGTACCAGCCGGCGAGCGCGAGCTTCGAGTCGCCGTCGAACACCTGGAGCAGGTGCCGGAGGTAGACGATCCCCACCTCGATGTCGCCGGAGACGGTGTGGGGGACGCGATGCCCGAGCAGCACGGTCTCGACGTAGTCGCGCGTGGAAGGAAGCGTCTGCAGCACGCCGCGTGCGCCGGCGTCGGAGACGATCGTCGTCTGATAGCCCGACTCCATCCACGCGAGCGCGCGAACGAGGTGCGGGTCGACACCGAGGCGCGACGCCCAGGCGTCGAGCAGCGAGGGCACGTTGGTGGTCGTCGGCGCGAGCGTCGCCGAAACCGCAACCGCCTTGATGCGCACGGGAACGCTGTCGTGGTGCACGATCGCGGCGAGCGTGCGGGGGCCGAGGACGGCGTCGACCTGCAGGTGCAGCGACCGCTGGTAGCGCCGCAGCGCCGCCGTCGTCTCGTCGCCCATGTAGCCGTCGAGGGCGCCGGTGTAGAACCCGCGCCGCGTCAGCAGGAACTGCAGCACCGAGACGTCGAGCCCGAAGTCGCCGCGGCGCAGCACACGCGACCCGAAGACCGGCCGGCCCAGCGGGCCGAGCGCGACGCGGGTGCGCGTGTCGGCGTAGCCGACGTGCAGGCCGTGCTTCCGCTGGAAGGCGTGGACGGCGGCCGCCGTCTTCGGCCCGGCGATGCCGTCGATCTGGGCCAGGTAGAGGCCGTGCGCGCGCAGGGCGACCTGCAACCCGGCGATCTGCGGGTTGATGCCCCCATGGGCGGTCGCGGGCACGACCAGCGCCAGCAGGCTTGCGATCAACGCGATGCGACGCACGAGCCGGGACCTTTCGCGCGCACCCGCCCCGATCCTTCCGCCTTCACGAGACGTTTACGTCACGGGTTCGCGCCGCCGCCCACGGCGGTCGGCGGGCGGTGGTGGCGAGCACGGCCACGGGCGACGACCGGCACGAGCACGACGCGGGTCAGTTCGACGGACGGTAGCCGCGCCGGCCGACGAGCTCCCCGATGTGCACGACGAGCGGGAGGAGCAGCATCAGCGCCACGAGCACGACACCGAAGGCGAACGCGACGGGACCGGCGCGGCCGCCCTCCACGTACGGGAGCCGGCCGACGACGTCCGGCAGGAACTGCACCGCAAGGGCACCGAGGATCGCGCCCCGGACGGAGCCGAAGAGCCCGATCGTCGCGCCCGCGACCAGGTAGAGCGACAGCTGCAACGAGAACGTCTCCGGACGGACGTGTGCGAGGACGAGCGCGAGCAGCGAGCCGGCGATGCCGGCGTAGGCGGCGGAGAGCCCGAACGCGAGGACGCGGTAGAGCGACCGGTTCACGCCCACGGCGACGGCCGCGAGTTCGCTGTCGCGCACCGCGCGCAGCGAGCGGCCGAAGCGCGACGAGACGGCCGCCCGGGCCGCCAGGAAGAGCGCGACCGCGATCGTCCACGTGAGCGCGTACAGCCACCGGTCGTTCGAGAGCCCGAGGGCCCCGGCGCCGTGCCCGCTCTGCGTGGGCCGACCGGAGAGGACGATTCCCGCAGAGCCGCCGGTGAAGTGGTCGAAATGCCGAAGGAGACCCGGCAGCGCGACGGCGAGCCCGAACGTCGCGAGCGCGGCGTAGCGTCCGGCGACGCGCAAGAGGAGCACGCCTGCGAGCAGCCCGGCGGCGCCCGCGACCACCGCCGCGCACGGAATCGTCCAGACGTCGCGTACGCCGTGCCGGCTCATCAGGATCGCGGTCGTGTAGGCGCCCACCGCCATGAACGCCCCCTGGCCGACCGAGATCTGGCCGCTCTGCGCGGTCAGGAGGTCGAGCCCGAGGATGGCGACGAGGTACACGCCCACGGTCGCGAGCTGCAGCGTGCGGGCCTCGGAGAGCAGCAACGGCAGCACGACCAGCGCGACGAGTCCTGCCGAGAGCGCACCGATGCGGGCCCTCACGCGCGCCTCGCCGCCACGCGACCGAGCAGCCCTGCCGGCCGCACCACCAGCACCACGAGGATCAGCGCGAGTGCCGTCGCGGGCCGCAGGCCGCCGCCGGCCCAGTCGACGTACGCGACGACCAGGTCGAGGGCGACGCCGAGCGCGAGCCCCGCGACGACGGCGCCGAGCGGCGAGCTCAGCCCGCCGAGCGCGGCCGCCGCGAACGCGTACAGGAGGACCGTCTGCATCATGCCGGGGCCGAGCAGGAGCGACGGCGCGGCGAAGACCCCCGCGACGGCGCCGACGGCCGCGGCCAGCCCCCAGGCCACCGCGAGCATCACGCCGACGGGGACGCCGACGTACCGAGCCTCCTGGGGGTCGCCGGCGGCGGCGCGCAGGCCGAGCCCGAGCTTCGTCCGCCCGAGGACGAAGCCGACGACCCCGAGGGCGCCGAACGAGACTCCGATCACTCCGAGGTCATGCTTCGAGATGGAGACGCCCCAGACGTCGACCGCCGAGGTCGAGAAGGGCCCGGGAAACGGTCGGGGAGCGCCGCCCCAGATCCAGGTGACGAGCCCGTCGACCGCGATCGCGAGCCCGATCGTAAGGATCACGACCGCCGACGCCGGCGCTCCTCGGAGCGGGCGGATCACGGCGGTGTGCAGCACGGCTCCGCCGGCGAACGAGAGCAGCAGCGTCGTGCCGAAGGCCGTCCAGAACGACCAGCCGTGCTCGACGAGCGTGAAGCAGCCGAATGCCGACAGCGTCGCGAGCTCGCCCTGCGCGAAGTTGAGGACGCCGGTCGCGCGATGGATCAGCACGACGGCCAGGGCGAGCAGCGCGTAGATGCCGCCGGCCGCGAGACCGCTGACGACGTGGTGGGCGAACTGCGCCACGTCAGTAGCCCAGGTAGCTGCGCCGGACCGACTCGTCGGCCGCCAGCTCGGACGCCTCGGCGGAGAGGACGACGCGGCCGCTCTCGAGCACGAACGCATGCCGCGCGACGGAGAGCGCGAGGCCCGCGTTCTGCTCGACGACGACGATCGTCGTTCCCGCCTCGTTCATGCGCGTGAGCGCGCCGTAGATCTCGCGCACGAGCAGCGGCGCCAGCCCCAGGGAGGGCTCGTCGAGCAGCAGCAACCGGGGCCGCGCCATCATCGCCCGCCCCAGCGCCAGCATCTGCTGCTCGCCGCCCGAGAGCGTCCCCGCCCGCCGGCGCCGTCGCTCGTAGAGCGTCGGGAAGAGCTCGAAGACGTGCACGAGGTCGCGCTGGGAAGCGCCCCCGCGCTGCACCCAGCCCCCGAGGCGCAGGTTGTCGAGCACGGAGAGGCTCGCGAAGGTGCCCCGGCCCTCGGGAACGTGGGCGACGCCGCGCCGGGCCATCCGCTCGGGCGTCCGGCGGTAGAGCCGCTCACCCTCGTAGACCACCTCGCCCGTCGTCTTCACGGCGCCGGAGACGGCGCGAAGCGTCGTCGTCTTGCCGGCGCCGTTCGCGCCGAGGATGGCGACGAAGTCGTTCTCCTCGACGGTCAGCGAGACACCGCGGAGCGCCTGCACGACGCCGTACCGTGCGTGCACCTCGCGCAGCTCAAGGAGCGACAAGCCGATCCTCGAGGCGGTCGAGCACCTCGTCGTCGAGCCCGGCACGCCGCAGGTAGGCACGCACGCCGCCGTGGCGCTCCTGCAGGCCTGCCAGCACCGAGACGATCGCCTGCGCCGGTGCCGGCTGCAGGAGGATGCGCCGCCGGCGCTCGGCGTCGTCGGGAGCCTCGGCGATCCACGCCGCCGCGGTCGGGGCGAGAGCTGCCTCCGTGACGGCGTAGTCGGCCGCGACCGTCTCGACGGGGACGCCGACGAGTCGAAGCAGCAGCGCCGAGACGAGGCCGGTGCGGTCCTTGCCGCCCATGCAGTGCAAGAGCACCGCGCCCGGCGGCGCGCCGGCGACCGCCTCGAGGGCGGCCGCGAACCGGTCGCGGTAGAGGTCGAGGAAGCGGCCGTACGACCAGACGAGGTAGTCGGCAGCGTCCTCGCTCGCGTCCATCGCCGCGTTCTGCTCGGCCTGCCACTCGTCGGTCCGGCGCTCGCCGAGCAACGAGACGTGCACGACCTCGACCGGCGGCTCCCCCGGCCCGTCTCCGGCACGCTCCTCGGGAAAGCGGAGGTCGACGATCCGGCGGACGCCGTGGTCGACGAGCGCCCGCCGCCCGGCAGCAGAGAGGCGGCTGATGTTGTCGGCCCGGACGACCCGCCCGAACTGCGTGGTCGCGCCCGACTCGGTGGCGAAGCCGCCCAGGTCGCGGACGTTGACGCACCCGTCCCAGACGAGCAGCGTCACGCAGCGGCGGTCGACTCGGCGCCCAGGTACGCCTCGATCACCGCAGGGTTCCGCTGCACCTCTTCCGGCGTGCCCTCGGCGATCTTTCGTCCGAAGTCGAGCACGTGGATGCGCTCGGCGAGGTCCATGACGAGCCCCATGTGGTGCTCGACGAGGAGGACGGTCAGGTCGAAGTCGTCGCGCAGGCGGCGGATGAAGGAGCCGAGTTCGGCCACCTCCTCGTGGTTCAGCCCCCCCGCCGGCTCGTCGAGCAGCAGCAGCTTCGGCTCCGCCACGAGCGCGCGTGCGAGCTCGACGCGCTTCAGCGTGCCGAACGGCAGCCCGGCGGCAGGACGTCCGGCGACGTCGCCGATGCCGACGTAGTCGATGATCTCGGCGGCGCGGCTGCGGGCCGCGCTCGAACGGAACGGCCGCGTGCGCGTGTGGGCGCCGACGAGCACGTTGTCGAGCACCGTCATCGTCCGGAACAGCTCGACGTTCTGGAACGTGCGCGCGATCCCCCGCCGGACGACGCGGTGCGGCGGCGTCCGCAGCAGGCTCTTCCCGGCGAACTCGAGCTCGCCCGCGTCGGGCCGGTAGAGGCGGGTGATCACGTTGAACAGCGTCGTCTTGCCGGCGCCGTTGGGTCCGATCAGCCCGACGATCCGTCCCTGCTCGACCTCGAGCGAGACCTCGTCGATCGCGACGATGCCGCCGAAGCGCCGCGTCACGTTGCGCACGGTCAGGAGGGCCATCGGTACCGCCCACTCTAAAGAGCGAATCGCCCGAGCGCACTTCTCCGTTGGGTTCCAAAGGAGGCGATTCACTGACATGACCGTCAACGGCATCTGGAGGGCGCCGGCGACGCTGGCGGGTGCGGCCGTCGCAGGTGCCCTGCTCTGGCTCGCGGCCCAGATCGGCCGGCACTCGATCGGGGGCTACTGGGCGGCGTACGGCATCGTCGCCGCGGCGGGGGCCGTGCTCGCGCTCTCGCAGATCCGGGGGCGCCACGGGCACCCGCGGGCGATGTTCCTGCTCGTGTTCCTGCCCGTGCTCGTCACCGCAGGCTGGGTGCTCGTCGCCCTGCAGCCCGCGCCCACCATCACGAGCGTGCACGTCCGCCTGTGGTCGGAGGACATCGGCATCGCCGACGTCGTCTACTCGGTCGGGACGTGGCTCGGCGTGCTCGCGTTCGGAATCGGCTACACGGCCGGTGCGACGATCGAGCCACCCCCGCGGCGGCCGCTCGACGAGGAGCCGCCGTTCGCCCGCGGCTACGAGCGGCCGGCCGACGAGCGGACGGCCGACGAGCCGGCGACCGACCAGCCGACGGCCGACGAGCGCACCGAGGTGTCGAACGAGCCACGGCGCTACCCGGTGCCGCGCTAGGCAGGAGCGCTAGCCGAGCGCAGCGGGGTCGGTGACCGGCGCCCGGCAGGCGAAGCGCTCGCACACGTACACCGCGGCCTCGCCGGAGACATCCCCGCGCCCCTCGAGCAGCGGGATGTCGCCGGCGGGGCCGAACGCGATCACGTCCGTCGGCGCCGCCCGCTCGACCGCCGCCCGCGCGACCGGCGCGTCGCGGGCGCCGACGATCGCAAGCTCGCGATGCGGCGCCAGGTGCTGGTGGAGCGCAACCAGGCCGAAGCCGAAGGCGGTGGGGGTTCGCGCGAGACCGGCGCCGGCGAGCCGCAGCACGGAGACCGCGTGCTGCTCGAGCGCCTGGTCGCCCCAGATCCGCCCGAGCCGGAGCAGGACGAAGGCGAGCTTCGTGTTCCCGCTCGGGGTCGGCTGGTCGGCGAGCTCCTTCTTGCGAGCGACGAGCTGCTCGCCGTCGAGCGGGGCCTGGTAGAAGCCACCCTCCTCGTCGTCCGCGAACAGCTCGACCGCCAGCGTCGCCAGGCGGTGCGCCTCGCGGAGCCACCGCGGATCGCCCGACGCGACGTGCAGCTCGGTGAGCCCGTGTGCCACGTCGGCGTAGTCCTCCAGGTAGCCGGTTCCCTTCGCGATGCCGCGACGCCACGTGCGCTGCAGGCGGCCGCCGGGAGTGGAGAGCGGGCCGAGCAGGAACTCGGCGAGCGCGGTCGCGGGCTCGACCCGTCCGGCCTGCGCGAGCGCCGCGAGCAGCAGGCCGTTCCACGAGGCGATCGCCTTGTCGTCGCGCGCCGGCTGCGGGCGTGCCGAGCGCAGCTCGAGCAGCCGCGTGCGCGTGGCGTCGTCGAGGTCGCCGCGCAGCACGAAGCGCCCGCCCTCGAACGGCTGCAGCAGCTCGTCCGGTGCTCCCTCGCCGGGCGCCCAGGTGAAGGTGAGCCCCTCGACGCCGTCGGTGTCCGCGTCCTGCGCCGAGGCGAAGCCGCCCCCGTCGAGCGCGAGCTCCCGCTGCACGTAGTCGAGCGTGCGCTCGGCGATCGCCCGGTAGCGCTCGTCGCCGAAGCGGCGGGCCGCGCGCGTGTACACGGACGCGAGCAGCGCGTTGTCGTAGAGCATCTTCTCGAAGTGCGGGACGAGCCAGCGCTCGTCGACCGAGTAGCGGTGGAAGCCGCCGCCGACGAGGTCGTGCATGCCGCCGAGCGCCATGCCGTCGAGCGTGCGGCGGGTCATCTCCTCCTCGCCGCGACCCGCAGCAGGAACTCGAGCACGCTGGCCGGCGGGAACTTCGGGCGGCCGCCGAACCCGCCCCACGTGCCGTCGAAGACGCCGCGGAGGTTCTCGCGCGCGCGCTCGAGCACCTCGGGCCCGAGCGGGTCGTGCCGCCGGCGCGAGGCGTGTCCCGGCACGCAGGTGCGCGGCGAGGTTCGCGGCCGACTCTGCCACCTCGCCGCGGCGGCTCTCCCAGGCCTCGGCGACCGCGACCAGCACCTGCCTGAACGAGGGCAGGCCGTGGCGCGGCTCGGGCGGGAAGTACGTGCCGCCGAAGAACGGCTCGCCGCCCGGCGTCAGGAACACGCTCATCGGCCAGCCGCCCTGGCCGGTGAGCGCGACGACGGCGTCCATGTAGACGGCGTCGACGTCGGGGCGCTCCTCGCGGTCGACCTTGACGCTGACGAAGTGCTCGTTCAGCACCTGCGCGGTCTGCGGATCCTCGAACGACTCGCGCTCCATCACGTGGCACCAGTGGCAGGCGGAGTAGCCGATCGAGACGAAGAGCGGCCTGTCGTCCTCGCGCGCGCGGGCGAACGCCTCCTCGCCCCACGGGTGCCAGTGCACCGGGTTGCCGGCGTGCTGGAGCAGGTACGGCGAGGTCTCGTCGGCCAGGCGGTTCATCGCACGTGGGATGATCACGGACCCGTGCGCTCCTACGAGGACTTCACCGTCGGCGACCGCTACCGCTCGGCCGTCGGCCGCACCGTGACCGAGACGGACAACCTCCTCTTCACCATGCTCGCGATGAACACGAACGAGCTGCACTTCAACGAGGAGGCGGCGCGGGCGACGGAGTGGGAGCGCCCGCTCGTCAACTCGACCTTCACGCTGGCGCTCGTGCTGGGGCTGTCGGTGCCGGACACGACCCAGGCCGGTGCGGTGAATCTCGGCTGGACGGAGATCCGCCTGCCCCACCCCGTGTTCGTCGGCGACACGCTCTGGTCGGAGACGGAGGTCGTCTCGGCACGGCCGTCACGGTCACGCCCCGGCCACGGCATCGTCGGCATCCGCACCCGCGGCGTGAACCAGCGCGCCGAGGTGGTCTGTGAGTTCGCACGCAGTTTCCTCGTCGCGACGCGGGCGGCCGCGACGACGACGTTCCCCGAGACGGAGGAACAGTGGCGCGTCTGAGCGCCGTGAGCGGCGCCCGTCCAGCGGCGTGTCTCGCCGCGACACCGTTCCGGCGATGTTCCGCCCCGGGCCCCGCGCGCGAGCCGCCGTAGCTCGTAACAGACTGTTACAAGCGCGGCCTTCCGCATCCCGGCCCCGGTCCGCTGCGCAGACCCGCTTGTAACAGACTGTCACGAAGCTACGGCCGGGCGGTCCCGCGAGCGGCTCCTGGGATCCGCGGATCCGGCCGCACCGTGAACGGCTGCTTGTAACAGTCTGTTACAAGCAGCAGGAAACGGCGCGTCTCTTCAGAGCGGTCCCGCTCCGACCGCCGCACGTACGCACGTAACAGTCTGTTACTTGCGACGCCCGTAGGGCACGCGGCGGGCGATCTGGCGGAAGCCGACCGACTCGTAGAGGAGGGTCGGCACGGGGTAGGCGCGATCGCCGCGCGAGCCGACGAGGGCGGTCTGGCTCCCTCCTCGCGCAGGCGGTGCAGCGCGAACAGGTTGACGGCCCGGGCGAGCCCCCGCCGACGGTGGTCGGCGTGCGTCGCGACCGGCTCCAGCTCCCCCACGCCGTTCGCCTCGTCGAGCCAGGCGAGGGCGTAGGCGACGACGTCGCCCTCCGGGCCCTCGACGACGCAGTCGAGGTCGGCGCGGTACGCCGGGCTCGCACGAACATCGGCGTACACGTCCTCCGTGAAGCGCGAGGGGAGGAACCCGGAGCGGTGCGTCGCGACCCGCGACGGGATAGTCGCGTTCCTCGACCGTGCGCAGGCGGTAGCCGGCGGGAGCGCCGGCTCCGCCAGCTCGTCGAGCGTCGCGGGCGTTGACGCGGAACCACGGACTGCGGCGTCGAGGAGTAAGCCGTGCCGTAACAGCAGCTCGACGCGTCGATCGTCGGTGCGACGAGCACCCCGGGCGGGCCTCGCCCACTCGAGGATCCTCCGAGGAGCGCGGGTCGCGCGCGTCCCACTCGAGCGCCGATTCCTCCAGCCACGCCCAGCCGTCGGCCCGGAAGACGCGCAGCTCGGCCCCGCCGGTGCGGGACGGTGGCCGCGAGAAACGCGATCGTCCCGTAGGTGATGCGCACCCGGGGCCACAGCTCCGAGCAGAGCGCGAGCATCGGCTCGAGGTCTACGGCCACGGCGCCGCGCGATGGAGCGCGCCCTCGAGCGTCCGGCCCAGGATGCCCTCCACCCACCGCGCCACCTCGACCAGCGCCGGCGACGTCGACCCCCGTGCGGACGCCGTCGCGCTCGAGCTGCCAGACGAGGTCCTCGGTCGCCACGTTGCCGGTCGCCTCTGGCGAGAAGGGACAGCCGCCGAGACCGCCGACGGACGCGTCGAGCAGCGAGGCGCCACCCTCGAGGGCGCCCCACGCCGACGCGTAGCCCGTGTTGCGGGTGTTGTGCAGGTGCGCGCCGACCGGGCGCCCGAGGATCGAGATCCGCTCCACCAGCCGCCGCACGCGCCGCGGCGTCGCGACGCCGATCGTGTCCGCCAGCACCAGCTCGTCGGCGGCGGCGAGCCGCTCGCACAGGTCGGCGACGGCGCCGGGATCGACCTCGCCCTCGAACGGGCAGCCCCATGCGCACGAGATCGTCACCGTCACCGGCTTCCCGGCCGCGCCGAGGATCGCCTCGACGCGGGCGACCGCCTCGTCGAGCGTCGCGTTCCCGTTCCGGCGGTTGAACGACTCCGTCGCGGCGAGGGTGCAGTTGACGCGGTCGAGCGAGGTCGCCGCGAACCGCTCGTGCCCCCGCTCGTTCAGCACGAGCCCGGAGAGCTCGGCCGCGCCACGCCGCGCCTCGGCCACGACCTCCTCGGCTCCCGCCATCTGCGGCACGCGGTCGTCGCGTACGAACGAGACCGCCTCGACGCGCGGCACGCCCGCGGCGGCGAGCCGCGAGACGAGCTCGGCCCGCACCGGCGGTGCGAGCACCTCGGGCTCGTTCTGGAGGCCGTCGCGCGGCCCGACATCGCAGATGATCGGCAACATCGCTCGTAGTTTCCCCCGAGGCGCGCCCGTGGGGGCGCTCCTACGTTGGCGGCATGCATACCTCCGCCTCCTTCTCGGCCACTCTGCGCGTCCGGCTGGACGACACGCCCGGCACGTTCGCGCGGCTCGCCGCCGCCATCGGCGCGGCGGGAGCCTCGCTCGGAGCGATCGACCTCGTCCGCGTCGAGCGCGCGCAGAAGGTGCGCGACGTCACGGTGCAGGCGGCCGACGCCGACCACCTCGACACCGTCGTCACCGCCGTGCGCGACCTCCGCGGCGTCGAGGTCGTGAACGTCTCCGACCGCACGTTCCTGATGCACCTCGGCGGCAAGATCGAGGTCGTGCCGCGCACGCCGGTGAAGACGCGCGACGACCTCTCGATGGCATACACACCCGGGGTCGCCCGCGTCTCGCGCGCGATCGCCGACGACCCGCAGAAGGTGTGGAACCTGACGACGAAACAGCACATGGTCGCGGTCGTCACCGACGGCTCGGCGGTGCTCGGGCTTGGAGACATCGGCCCGGAGGCCGCGCTGCCCGTGATGGAGGGCAAGGCGATGCTGTTCAAGGAGTTCGGCGACGTCGACGCATTCCCGATCTGCCTCGCCACGAAGGATCCCGACGAGATCGTGGCCGCCGTGAAGGCGATCGCCCCCGGCTTCGGCGGCATCAACCTCGAGGACATCGCCGCTCCCCGCTGCTTCGAGATCGAGCAGCGCCTGCGCGACGAGCTCGACATCCCGGTCTTCCACGACGACCAGCACGGCACCGCGATCGTCGTGCTCGCGGCGCTCCTGAACGCCCTGCGGGTCGTCGGCAAGACGCTCGAGGACGTCAAGATCGTGACGACCGGCGTCGGCGCCGCCGGCACGGCCGTGACGAAGATCCTGCTGGCCGCCGGCGCACGCTCGATCGTCGGCTGCGACGAGGGCGGCGCGATCTACCGCGGCCGCCCGGGACTGAACACCGCGAAGCAGGAGTACGCCGAGCTGACGAACCCCGAGAACGTGCAGGGATGCGCCGACGACCTCCTCGCCGGCGCAGACGTGTTCATCGGGCTCTCCGTGCCCGGAGCGATCACCCGCGCCGGCGTCGCGGCGATGGCGCCCGCACCGATCGTCTTCGCGATGGCCAACCCGACGCCCGAGATCGCGCCCGAGGAGATCGAGGATCTCGCAGCGGTGATCGCGACCGGCCGCTCCGACTACCCCAACCAGATCAACAACGTGCTCGCCTTCCCCGGCGTCTTCCGGGGAGCGCTCGACGTCCGAGCCCGCTCGATCACGAGCGAGATGGAAGTCGCCGCAGCCCAGGCGCTGGCCGCCGTGATCTCCGACGCGGAGCTGTCGTCGGACTACGTGATGCCGAGCGTCTTCGACCGCACCGTCGCGCCCGCCGTCGCCCGCGCCGTCTCCGGCGCCGCCGTCGACGCGGGCGTCGCACGCACGGAGCACGCGGAGGCACTCCTGTGAGCGACACCGTCACCCTCCCCGAGCTCGATACCGGCACCGTCGGCGAGGCGATGACGCCGGGAGTGCTGACCTGCCTGCCGGTGACGCCGCTCCGCGACGTCGCACGGATGATGGCGCGCCACCGCGTGCACGCGATCGTCGTCTTCGGCCACGAGGACCGGCTGCACCCGTGGGGTGTCGTCTCCGACCTCGACCTCGTCGCCGCCGTCGGGACACACTCGAACGCCGGCGCCGTCGCGGCCTCCCCCGTCGTCACCGTGACACCCGACGTCAGCCTCCTGCACGCGGCCCGCCTGATGGAGGAGCACCAGACGCAGCACCTGCTCGTCACCTCCGACCGGGGCATGCCGATGGGCGTGCTCTCGACGCTCGACGTCGCCCGCGCGCTCGCCGCCGAGGGCGACCCCGGCGAGTCGTAGAGACGTTCGCGCCTACGCAGGCGCGGGCGCCGGGACGGGCGCGATCACGTCGCGTGACCGCACCGGCAGCAGCGTCACGACGGCGGTGGTGACACCGACGCCGAGCCACTGGGTCGAGTCGAGCGTCGCGCCGAACGCCGCGTAGCCGACGATCGCCGCCGTGACGGGGAACGCGAGCTCGGCGATCGTCGCCGCGACCGCGGGCGTGGAGCGCAGCCCGTAGTAGTAGAGGGCGAGCGCGATCGCACCGGTGACGAGCGCGAGGATCGCGATCCAGACGGAGTCGTGCGCCGACGAGAAGAACGGGTCGCCGAGCACCCAGACGGCGATCGCGCTCGCGGGCAGGCCGAAGGCGAAGCGAAGGGTCGTCACGTGCTCGAAGCGGAGCCTCCGCGTCAGGTACCGGCCGAGCACGGTGCCGAGCGCCCAGAGAACCGCGGCGCCGAGAGAGAAGAGGACGGGACGCACCGTGGCGTTCCAGTCGGCGAACACGTGGTGCACGGGGCTCGGGAACGCCATCAACCAGGTGCCCGCGAGCGCCCCCGCCAGGTAGAAGCCCGAAGCGGGCGCGCGGCCGCTCCCGCAGGACGAGCCAGGCCGCGAGCACCGCGACGATCGGTTGCACCTTCTGCAGCACGACGGCGTGACCGGGTTCGCGCTCGACACGAACGCCTGCGTGAAGAGGATGGTGGCGACCGCCGACGAGCCCGCCCCGATAACGAGCGCCGCGAGGAGGTAGCGCCACCCGAGTCGCAGCAGCGCCCGGGCCGACGGCAGGAGGAAGGGCAACGTCACGAGCACGAGCACGACGTGCTCGCCGAAGACGATCGTGGAGACGCCGGTCGAATGCGCGAGCGGCCGCCGGAACAACGCGTCGGTGCCCCAGAGCGCCGCGGCCACCGCCACCAGCGCGATCCCGAGCGACCGCCGCTGCATCAGTCGTCGACCTGGTAGCTGAAGATCCGCTCCGGCCGCACCGTGACGATCACCCGGTTGGAGGGGGACGGGAAGTCGGTGCCGCGGTACTTGTGCGAGAGCTTCCCGATGTGCTCGTCGGCGCCGTCGCGCTCGAGCGACGCGGCGCCCTCGACCTCGAAGTAGCGGTAGGGATCGTCGCGGTCGATGACGCACACGCTGACCCGGCCGCCCCGGGCGAGGTTGCGGCCCTTGGCGCGCACGGTCGTCGTGTTGAACACGACGTTCTCACCGTCGGTGTCGATCCAGACGACGCTCGTCTGCGGCGTCCCGTCGTCGCCCACGGTCGCGACGACGGCGAAGTTCGTCCCCCGCAGCAGCTCGAGCTGCCGGTCGGTCAGCCCGGCCATTCGCTCATTTCACCGTCGTCGGGATGTTCCCGACCTTGCCGTCGAGGATCCGCTGCCGGACCTGGGCGACCTTGGCGGCGATGCCGCTGGGGGCCTTCGGCGAGAACCTGCCGATCCCGACACCGTCCTGCGCGAGGCCGTAGACGACGTCCTGGCCGCCCTTGAAGCTGCCGTTCTTCGCATCCTTGATCGAGTCGTACACCGCGGTGTCGACCCGCTTGAGGGCGGAGGTGAGCACCCACGGCCCGAGGTAGCCCTGGTCGGCGTCGACGCCGACGCCCCAGACGCCCTTCTCGTGCGCGGCGTCGAGCGCACCGAGCCCACAGCCGCCGGCGACCTGGAAGACGACGACCGAGCCGTCGGCGATCTGGTTCAGCGCGAGGTTCTTGCACTTCGGCTGGGCCTCGAAGTCCTGCGAGTAGCCGTTCAGCAGCTTCACGCCCGGGAACGCCGCCTGCGCGCCCGCCTGGTATCCGGCGATGTACCGGTCGACCGGCGGCTGCTTCTGCCCGCCCACGGACGAGACCGTGTCGCCACCGCGCGCCTTCGCGGCGATCCCCGCGGCGTAACCCGCCAGGTAGCCGGCCTCCTGCTCCTTGAAGAGCAGGCCCTCGACGTTCTTCAGGCCGCCCTCGTCGGCGTTCGAGACGTCGACGATCGCGAAGTGCGTCTTCGGGAACTGCTTCGCCACGGCCTTCATCGCGTCGATCTCGGTGAAGCCGACGCCGATCACGAGGTCGTAGCCCTGCTTGGCGAGCGCGCTCAGGTTGGGGATGTAGTCGGCGGGCGAGTTCGACTGCACCACCCGCGTCTCGACGCCGAGCTGCTTGCCGGCCCGCAGCAGCCCCAGGTAGGCGAGGTGGTTGAAGCTGCGGTCGTTGAGGCCGCCGGTGTCGGTCGAGAGCCCGACGCGGAACGACGACGCGGCGGTCGTCCCGCCGGTGGTCGTCGACGAGGACGCGCCGGACTTCCCCGAGCCGCCGCAGGCCGCGGCGAGCAGCGCGAGCGCGACGGCGAGGGCGGCGAGCGGCAGGTGCTTTCTCATCAGCAGTTCTCCGAGGTTTTAGACTCCGGGACGAAAACCGTGATCGATTCTACTTCGCACGTCGTGGTCGGCGTCGCACTGCGCGTCCGCGCGGGTCGTCTCGAGGCTCTCCTCGAGCGTGTCCGTCTCGAGCCGGGCGAAACGCTCGAGGCGGCGCTCGCGCGCGCGCTCGACGTGCGGGCGCTCGCCCACCGCGAGCAGCTCGAGACGCGGCTGCTCGCAGACGGCGTCCTCGCGACCGCCTACCTCGGACTCGTCCCGGCCGACGGCGAGCTGCCGGGCGCGTGGCGGGCGGTCACGGACGGAGGGTTCGACGGGGACGACGCCGAGCTCGTCGCGGCCGCGCAGGCGCGGCTGCGCGGGAAGCTCTCCTACACGAACGTGGGCTTCGCGCTCGCCCCGGCACGGTTCACCATCTCGGAGCTGCGCGACCTGTACGTCGCCGCACTCGGGCACGACGTCTCGGCAACCAACCTGCAGCGCGTCCTCGTGCGGCGCGGCGTGATCGAGCGGGCGGACGGCGTGCGTGCGCCCGGGCGGGCCGGCGGACGCCCGGCGGCGCTCTTTCGCTTCGCCGCCCACCGGCTCGCGGTGACGGACGAGTTCGCGGCCCTGCGTCCGCCCCGCTGACCGCTCAGGCGAGCTCGGCGAGCAGGTCGCGCCAGCGGCCGAAGAGCAGCTGATGCGTGCCGTCGACGAGCCGCAGAGTCGCCGCGGGCAGCCGCTGCTCGTAGGCACGCGCGATCGACGGGGGGCAGACGCGGTCGCGCTCGCCCCACCAGAGGACGACGGGCGCCCGCACGTCGCCCGGCTCGAAGCCCCACGGCCGTCCCAGGTAGGCGAGCTCGTAGGCGAGCCACAGCCCGCCGTGCCGGAACGACTCCGCGCGTCCGCGGGCGTAGGCCTCGTCGGTGAGCGGGTCGCCGGTCGGCGGCGTCGGCTCGCGGCCCCACCGCTCGAGGCGGCGCGCGACGAGCCGCGGCAGGACCCGCGCCAGGCGCATCGCCCGACGCACGTCCGCGGGCAGCGCTCCGACGAGGTCGGGCGGCGGCATCGAGCCCACCAGCACGACCTTCGCGACCCGCTCCGGCGCAACAGCGGCGAGCGCCAGAGCATGTGGCCCTCCCGCCGACCAGCCGAGCAGGCCGAACCGCTCCACCGGCAGCGCCGCCGCCGTCTCCCGCGCCCAGTCGACCAGCCGCCGGCGCCGCACCGCGGGACCGGACGCGGTCGACGGCGACGAGCCGGATCCCGGCAGCGGTCGCGATCCCGTCGTCCGGATGGCGGGAGAGCCGGGAGTCGCCGCCGCCGTGCAGGTAGACCACCGGTGTGCCGCGCGGATCGCCGGCCTCGTCGTACCTCACGCCGTCCTCCGCACGAAGAGCACGCGGGCCTGGCCCCGGCCGTCGTAGTCCTCGTCGACCCGCTCCACCTCGAAGCCGAGCGCACGGTGGAATGCGACCGACTGCTCGTTGCCGGGCGACGTGACGGCGCGGACGACGGTTCTCGGCGCGACCGCGACGAAGAAGCGCTCGTACAGCAGGCGCCCGACCCCCGACCCGCGAGCCTCGGGCGAGACGCCGACGAAGTGCACGTAGGCCTCGTCGTCGTACGTCTGGGAGAGGAAGCCGCACACGAACCCGAGCAGCTCGCCGCCGTCCCCCTCGGCGACGAACGACGTGCCGCGAAAGTGGACGAAGAAGAGCTTCGGGAGCATCGCCGCCATCGAACGACCGCCCCACCACGAATCGATCACCTCGATCACGCGTCCGTAGTCGCTCGGGTCGGCCGGACGGATCGGCATAGGGTGAGCGTATGCGGATCCTCGTCCTCGGCGGCACGCGCTTCCTCGGCCGGCACGTGGTCGAGGCCGCGTTCGCGCGCGGGCACGAGGTGACGCTCTTCAACCGCGGCCTCACCGCGAGCGGGCTCTACCCGCAGGCCGAGCACCTGCGCGGCGACCGCGACGGCGGGCTCGGCCCGCTCGCCGGCCGCACGTTCGACGCGGTCGTCGACACGAGCGGCTACGTGCCGCGCGTGGTCGCCGAGACGATCGAGACGCTCGGCGAGGTCGGCCACTACACCTTCATCTCCTCGATCTCGGTCTACGCCGACCTCTCCACCCCGCCGGGCGAGGACTCGCCCGTGGCCGAGCTCGACGAGCCGACCGAGGACTGGCCGACCGCGTACGGCGAGCTGAAGGCCGACTGCGAGGACGTCGTGCGCGCGCGCTTCCCCGACGCGTTCGTGGCGCGGCCGGGCCTGATCGTCGGGCCGTGGGACCCGACCGGCCGGTTCACCTACTGGCCCACGCGGCTCGCCGCCGGAGGCCCGGTGCTTGCTCCCGCGCCTCCCGACGCGCCCGCGCAGGTGATCGACGCGCGCGACCTGGCGACCTGGATCGTGCACGCCGCCGAGGAGCGGCTTGCCGGCACGTTCAACGCCGTCGACCGGCCGACGACCCGGTTGCAGCTGCTCGAGACGTGCAGGGAGGTCGCAGGCCCGGCGGCGGAGCTCGTCTGGGTCGACGGCAACTTCCTCGCCGAGCACGACGTCACCGAGTGGACCGAGCTGCCGCTGTGGCTGCACGACCGGGGCTACGCCGGCATGGTCGCCGTCGACCCGTCACGCGCCTTCGCGGCGGGCCTCGTCACGCGGCCGCTCGCCGACACCGTCCGCGACACGCTCGCCTGGGCCGAGAGCGACGAGGCGCCGACCGAGTTCGACGCGGGCCTCGACCGGGCCAAGGAACGCCGGCTGCTTGACGCGTGGCGCTCGAAAGAGTAGTTTCGAAACATCTCTTTCGATCCAGCTCTCACCCTCTCCGACCCGCGCGCGATGCGGGCGCTCGCGCATCCCACGCGACTCGCCCTGCTCGACCATCTCCACGCCGCCGGGCAGGCGACGGCGACCGAGTGCGCCGAGGCCGTCGGCGACAGCCCCTCGTCCTGCAGCTACCACCTGCGGGCGCTCGCGCGCTTCGGCTTCGTCGAGGAGGCCGACGGCGGCCGCGGGCGCGAGCGGCCCTGGCGGGCGACGGCCACGCGCATCGAGTTCGCCTCGGACGGGCTCGAGGCGACGGTCCTGCGCGACGAGGTCGTGGCCCGCCAGCAGCAGCGAATCCGCGACGCACTGCGCCGCGAGCACGAGCTGCCGCCGGCGTGGCGGCGCTCCACCCAGACGTCGTCGGCCGTGCTCGAGCTGACGACGTCCGAGCTCGAGTCGCTCGGCGAGCGGCTCGAGCAGCTGCTCGACGAGTTCCGCGGGCGCGGGAAGCGGCGCGGCACACGGCGGGTGGTCGTCTCGTTCGGCGCCATCGCCGAGCCGTAGACTCGCCCGCGTGAACCGTCTCGAGGGCAAGCACGTCGTCGTCACCGGCGCCGGAACGGGAATCGGCAGGGCGATCGCCGAGCGGCTCGCGTCGGAGGGGGCGCGGCTGACGCTGCTCGCGCGCGACGAGTCGCGCCTCCGCGACGTGGCATCCGGCGCCCGCACCCGGTCGGTCGACATCCGCGACGAGGCTGCGGTCGCGGCCGCGTTCGACGAGCCGCTCGACGCGCTGGTGGCGAACGCGGGAGTCGGCGGCGAGAACCACCCGGGCGACGGCGACCGCTTCGACGAGATCGTGCGCACGAACCTCTACGGCACGTACTGGTGCGCCCGGGCCGCCGAGCCGCTGCTCGCCGACGGCGGCCGGATCGTCGTCACCTCGTCGATCCTCGCCCGCATCGGCGTTGCGAACTACACCGCGTACTGCGCGTCGAAGGCCGGGCTGCTCGGGCTCGTGCGCTCGCTGGCGGCCGAGCTCGCCCCGCGCCGGGTGCAGGTGAACGCGATCTGCCCCGGCTGGGTGAACACCGACATGGCCTGGGAGGGCCTCGCGGCCTGGCCGGGGCTGACGCAGGACGAGGCCTGGGCGATCGCCGTGCAGGAGGTGCCGTTGCGGCGGATGAGCGAGCCGGCCGAGATCGCGGGCACGGTCGCGTGGCTCCTCTCCGAGGACGCGCTGGGCGTGACCGGGCAGGCGATCGACCACAACAACGGCGCCTTCATGGTCTGAGCGCGGGTCGCCGTCCGGCACGCCCCGATCCACACCGCGCCTCCGGTTCGGGTAGGTTCCGGCCCCGATGATCTCGACGGTCGCACTGATCGCCGCGCTCTCGACCGGCAACAAGATCGGCCTCGCCGTGGTCGGCGTCGCCTTCGTCGTCTTCGCGCTGGTCTCGTCGTTCCTGCTGCCGCGGCGCTGGCCGGACTTCCCCGGCCGCCACGTCGGGCTGTTCGTGACGGTCTCGATCCTCTTCTTCGGCGCGATGCTGGCGGCCGTGCTCGTGTTCGGCAAGGAGCGCAAGGAGGCCTCCGAGCCGGCCGCGCTGACCCAGACGCAGAGCGGCTCGCTGCCCGGCCAGACCACGTCGACGACCACCGCTCCCACGACGACGGCGCCCGGCCCGACCACGACCGCCGAGACGACGACGTCGACCGTGCAGGGCGACCCGAGCGCCGGGAAGCAGGTCTTCGCCTCGGCGGGCTGCAGCGGCTGCCACACGCTGAAGGCGGCCGGGGCGAGCGGCAACGTCGGCCCGAACCTCGACCAGAAGAAGCCGGCGTACGACAAGATCGTCCACCAGGTCGAGGTGGGCGGCGGCCCGATGCCCGCGTTCAAGGGGCAGCTGTCCGACGCGCAGATCCACGACGTCGCGGCGTTCGTCTACACCTCGACGCACTAGGAATCTCCCCCAGAAACGGACGAAACCCGCCCCGGGGGAGGGCGGGCATCGCCGCAGTCACGTCAGTCCGCCGGTTGTCAGGGGGAGCCGGCTTCGACGCATCCTCGCGCACGCCTCGCCCGCCGCGCATCCACCAGAAGGGTGATTCTCACCGACCGGGCGAGCCGGGGTAGCGGAGAAGGAGGGATTCGAACCCTCGAGGCAGGGATTTCCCCACCTAACGCCTTAGCAGGGCGCCGCCTTCAGCCACTCGGCCACTTCTCCGGGCGGGCGCATCGTATCGCAGCCCCCGAGAGCCGAAAGCCCGCTCGGGCGGCGGGCTCTCGGGCAGCGGAGAGGGAGGGATTTGAACCCTCGATGCACCTTTCGGCACATACGCGATTTCCAGTCGCGCTCCTTAGACCGCTCGGACACCTCTCCCTGGGCACTGCAGCGGAGGGGGAGGGATTTGAACCCTCGACCCGCCGAACGACGGGTAACGGTTTTCGAGACCGCCGCATTCGACCGCTCTGCCACCCCTCCCGGTCGCGCGACAATGTAGCTAGTCGAGAATGCGCGCGATCAACTCTTCGCGCTTGAGCACGCGGACCCGATGCGACGAGCGCGCGAGCCGGACCTCGTAGCCCGCCTCGCGCGGAAACAGCACCTTGTCGCCCGGCTCGACGGCGGTCACGTCGGGGCCGACCGAGGCGACGATGCCGCTCGCCACATGCGTGGCCTCGTTCACCGGGACGATCAGCCCGCTCGGCAGCTCCGACTCGTCGAGCGGCTCGATCACGAGGAAGTCGTCGAGCGGCTCCAGCGTCACGTCGGCGAGCGGATGTCCCTCCAGCACGCGTCCACGATACTCGCTCCATGCAGATCGGCCGGCACGACGTCCGGATCTCGAACCCCGAGAAGGTCTTCTTCCCCGAGCGGGGGCTGACGAAGCTGGACCTGGTCGAGTACTACCTCTCCGTCGCGGACGGTGCGCTCCCCCACGTCAGGCGGCGGCCGTTCCACATGAAGCGGTTCCCGAACGGCGTCGACGGCGACTTCTTCCACCAGAAGCGGGTCCCCGCGAAGCACCCGGAGTACGTCGACGAGCTGTTCGTGCGCTTCCCCAGCGGCCACTCGACCGTGTTCGCGGTGCTCGGCGACGCCGCCGGGCTCGCCTGGGTCGCGAACCTCGGCTGCATCGAGCTGCACACGTGGCACTCGCGGGTGCCGGCGATCGAGCGGCCCGACTACCTCCTGATCGACCTCGACCCGACGTCGGAGGGTCAGTGGCCGTTCGTGCGCCGGATCGCGCTCGTCGTCCGAGAGGTGCTCGACGAGCTCGGCCTGCGCTCGTATCCGAAGACGTCGGGCGCGACCGGCCTGCACGTCCTCGCGCCGATCCGCCCGGAGCTCGAGTTTCCCGACGTCCGCCGCTTCGCCAAGGCGGTGGCGGTCGAGGTGGAGCGCCGCGTCGGCGACCAGGACGTGGCGACCACCACGTGGCGCGTCGCCGACCGGGTCGGCGTCTTCGTCGACTACGGCCAGAACGCGCGCGACCGCACGATCGCCGCCGCCTACTCGGTTCGGCCGACGCCGGACGCTCGGGTCTCCGCCCCGCTCGACTGGCAGGAGGTGGCCGAGGTCGAGCCGGGCGCGTTCACGGTCGAGACGATGTCGGCCCGGCTTGCGGCTGTCGGGGACCCGATGCGCGGCATGTGGCGCAACCCGCCCTCGCTGCGCTCGCGGTTTGCCCGGCTCGGGCTCACGCCGCCCAAATAGTTCGTAATCCGTCCTAACACGATCCGAAGATCGGTTCCCTACCGTGGCGGAGGTGAGGCGCCTGCTCCCCGTCCTGCTCGCGACCGTCGCGCTGCTGCTCGTGCTGCTGCCGACGGCAGCCCAGGCCTCGTCGTACGTGAAGTACGGCGTGCAGGACGACGCGTGGCTCGAGTACGGGCCGGGCACGCTCGACCAGCGCCTCGACCGGCTCCAGTCGCTGGGCGTCGGCATCGTCCGGGTGACGCTCGACTGGCGCGCGACCGAGCCGCGCAAGGGCGTCGACGACTGGTCGCACGCCGACCTCTTGCTGAACGGCCTGCATTCCCGGCACATCCCGGTGCTCCTGACCGTCTGGGGCACACCTGCGTGGGCGAACGGCGGCCTGCCCGAGAACTTCGCGCCCGAGAAGCAAGTGGGCGCTCGCCGGCTTCGTGCGTCGCATCGCCCGGCGCTACCCGTTCGTGAAGAAGTGGGCGATCTGGAACGAGCCGAACCAGCGCCGCTGGCTGCGCCCCACCTCGCCGCGGGTCTACGTCCAGCGGTTGCTCAACCCTGCGGTCGCCGCGATCCACCGGGCGAGCCCCGGCTCGAAGGTGGCGGGCGGCGTGACGGCTCCCCGCGGCTCGACCGGCGGCGTCTCCCCCGTGGCGTGGATCGCCGGCATGGCGGCCGCGCACGCGCACATGGACGCGTACGCCCACAACCCGTATCCCCTCCGGCGCAACGAGACGCCGACGAGCGGGGGTTGCGGCCACTGCGAGACGATCACGATGGCGACGCTCCCGCGCCTGCTGACGGATGTCCGGCACGCGTTCGGCCTGCACATGCGGATCTGGCTGACCGAGTACGGCTACCAGACCAACCCGCCCGACCACCTGCTCGGCGTCTCCTACCGGCAGCAGGCCCGGTACCTCTCCGAGGCGGCGCTGCGGGTCTACGAGGCGCCGCGGGTCGACGTGCTGATCCACTACCTCGTGCGCGACGAGCCGAACGTGGCGCGCTGGCAGAGCGGCCTGGTCGCGATCTCCGACCTCGAGAAGCCCGCCTACCGGGCGTTCCGCTTCCCGCTCGCGGAGCGCTCGCGCCGCGGATCGCGGACGACGCTCTGGGGGCAGGTGCGGCCGGGCGGGCGCGCCACCTACCGGCTGCTGCGCTACGCGAACGGGCACTGGCACTCGGTGGGCGGCAACCGCCGCACGAACCGCCGCGGCTACCTCTCGCGCGTCGTGCGGGCGCATCCGGGCGAGCAGTTCCGCATCTGGGTGCCCGACGAGCACGGCCACAGCGCCACGCTGACGATCCGCTAGAAAAGCTCGTCGACCGTCGGCGCGCCGGGATCGCGCGGCGGGCGGAGCTCGCGCCACGTGCAGTCGGCGGGGTCCTTGTCGTCGCGCCAGCGGAGGAACTTCGTGCCGTGGCGGAAGCGGTTCCCCTGCACCTTGTCGTAGCGCACCTCCACGACGAGCTCCGGCCGGAGCGCCGCCTCCTCGAGCTCGCCGCTCCCCCACCGGTTCGGCTCCGAGAAGCGGCGGTCGGACTCCTCGTCGAGGAGCGGCAGCGCGCGCTCCGCCACCTCGGCACGGGCGCGCGCGGCGACGGCGCACGAGCCGACGTAGTCGAGCCCCCCGTCGTCGCGATAGAGCCCCAGCAGCAACGTCGCGATCGCACTCCGCTCGCCCTTCCAGCGAATGCCGACGACCACGCAGTCGGCGGTCTTGTGCTCCTTCACCTTGACCATGCCCTGGCGTGACCCCGGCAGGTACGCCGTGCCGAGCCGCTTCGCCACCACCCCGTCCAGGCCGAGCGCCTCGAAGCGCTCGAGCCAGCCGCGAGCCTCCTCGACCGACCGCGTCGCCGGCGAGACCCGGAAGCCCGTGAGAGCCTCCACCCGCGTGCGCCGCTCCTCGAGCGGCAGCCGCCAGACCGGCTCGCCGTCCCACAGCAACAGGTCGAAGACGACGAACTGGGCCGGGATCTCGGCCGACAGCCGCCGGATCCGCGACTCCGCCGGGTGCAGCCGCATCTGCATCGCGTCGAAGTCGAGCGCCCCGTCGCGCGCGATCACGATCTCGCCGTCGAGCGCGGAGGCAGGCGGGAGCAGCTCGGCCAGCGGCCGCAGCTCCGGGAAGTAGCGCAGGAGCGGCCGCTCGTTGCGCGACCACAACGCCGGCTCCCCACCGACGTTCTCGAAGACGCCGCGGAACCCGTCCCACTTCGGCTCGTACTGCCAGCCGTCGCCGGTCGGCAGCTCGCGCACGAGCTCGGCCTCCATCGGCGGGAACGGGATGTTTGCGTCCGGCATCCAGCGGAAGCCTAGAGATCGTGTCCGAGCTCGACGGTGTCTGGGATCTCCGCCGCACGGGCGGGCTGCTGCCGCCCCTGCTCGGCGTCCGCAAGCGCATCGCGGCGGGTCACGGCAAGACGATCGTCGGCGGCGTCCACGCCGTCCCCTTCCGCGTGGAGGGCTACGAGCTGCACTACCACCCGCCGTTCGGCGGCTTCGTCGACGTGCTCGTCCCCGACGGCGACGGCTTCCACGGGCGGGCCACGTTCCGCGGCCGCGAGTTCGGCCGCTTCGAGATGACACGAGTCCCAGGAGGAGTGATGAGCACGATCACCGAGCAGCTGGTCAAGCACCTCGACGAGGCGCACGCCATGGAGCAGAACGTCCTGCGCATGCTCGACGGCATGATCTCGACGACCGACGACCCCGAGATCCTCCGCGAGCTCGAGCACCACAAGGTCGAGACCGAGGGCCACATCGCGCGGATGCGCGGCCGCCTCGAGGCACACGGCGCCTCTCCCTCGGCGATCCGCCAGGCGGGCGGCATCCTCGGCGCGATGGCCAAGCTGCCGCTCGACATGGTGCGGGGCGAGAAGGCCGGCCGCAACGCACGCGACGGGTACGCGACCGAGCACATGGAGATCGCGAGCTACGAGCTGCTGCGCCGGATCGCCGAGCGCGCCGGCGACGACGAGACGGTCGCCGCCTGCGACGAGATCCTCGCCCAGGAGCGTTCGATGGCCGAGACGATCGCTTCGAACTGGGACCGCTTCGCCGAGCTCTCGCTGGTCGAGAACGGCGTCCCGGCCGGCGCACCGTAGGCCGGCCCGCTCCGCCCGCGCCCCTGCTCGGGCCGCAAACGGGGCGGTAGGGTTGCCTCGTGAGGCGCGTGGCTGTGACGGGGATCGGGGCGGTGACACCGCTCGGCCTCGACGCGCCCTCGACCTGGAGGGCGGCCTGCGCCGGCGAGAGCGGGATCGACTGGATCCGCGCGTTCGACGCCGACGGGCTGCCGGTGCGGGTGGCCGCCGAGGTGAAGGACTTCGACCCCACCCAGGTCGTCTCGCCGAAGGAGGCGAGGAAGCTCGAGCGGAACGTGCTGCTCGGGGTCGCGGCCGGCCGGGAGGCGCTCGCCGACTCCGGCCTCGAGCTCGGGGACTCCACGCGCGTCGGGATCATCTTCGGCTCCGCGATCGGGGGAGTGCCGGGGATCGTCGAGCAGGCACAGGTGCTGCGCGACCGGGGCCCCGACCGGGTGTCGCCGAGCTTCCTCCCGAACGTCCTCGTCGACTCGGCGTCGGGGCAGCTCGCGATCTCGCTGGGCATCAAGGGGCCGAACTACGCGGTCGTCTCGGCCTGCGCGACCGGCTCGCACGCGATCGGCGAGGCAGCCGAGATGGTCAAGCGCGGCGACGTCGACGCGGTGCTCGCCGGCGGCACCGAGTCGTGCATCATCCCGCTGATCCTCGCCGGGTTCACCGCGATGCGCGGCCTGGCGGCCGAGGACGAGTACCCGCCGCGCGCGTCACGTCCGTTCGACGCGACCCGGGCGGGGTTCGTGATGGGCGAGGGCGCCGGGGCCGTGCTGGTCGAGAGCTGGGAGCACGCCGAGCGCCGCGGCGCCGACATCTACGCGGAGGTGCTCGGCTACGGCGCCTCGAACGACGGCCACCACATGGCCCAGCCCGAGCCGGAGGCGACCGGCGTGGCGGCGATGATGCGGGCCGCCCTCGACCGCGCCGGCATCGAGCCCGAGCGGGTCGGCTACATCAACGCGCACGGCACCTCGACGCCGCTCGGAGACGCCGCCGAGACGCGCGCGATCAAGGCCGTGTTCGGGGAGCACGCATACCGGCTCGCGGTCTCGTCGACGAAGTCGATGATGGGCCACACCTTCGGAGCCGCCGGCGCGATCGAGGCAATCCTGTGCATCCTCGCCCTCCGCGAGGGCGTGCTGCCGCCGACGATCAACTACCGCGAGCCGGATCCCGAGTGCGACCTCGACTACGTGCCCAACGAGGCGCGGCCGACGCAGGTGGAGGTGGCCCTCTCGAACGCGATGGGCCTCGGCGGCCACAACGGCTGCGTGCTGCTCGGCGGTCAGAGGTTGATCACAGACGAGGCCGCCACGGCTGGGGGACTGCACACGGCGCATGCGCCCGGCCCGCCCGGCAGCAAGGCCCACCGGCCTTGCCACCGGTCGATCCGAACACCCTGCTTGGTGCAGACCCTCCGCGCAACAACCGCATTCATCGATCAACCATCTAGATCGTTGCGGGTCGAGCTCGGCGACGGAGCCGAGCACGACGTCGGCGAGCTGCATCGCCTCGTCGTCGGGCGGATAGTGGGGATTGGGCACGGCGATCACCCGCATCCCCGCGGCCCGGGCGGAGCGGATCCCGTTGTGCGAGTCCTCGACCGCCGTGCACGCTCGAGCGTCGACGCCGAGCCGGCGCGCGGCCTCCAGGTAGACGTCGGGAGCCGGCTTTCCCGCGCGGAACCTCCTGCGAGGAGACACGCACGGGGAAGAGCTCGTCGAGCCCCGACGCGGCCACGACGACCTCGATCAGCTCGGGGTTCGACGACGACGCGATCGCGAGCGGGAAGCGCCCGCCGACGCGGTGCACCGCCTCGACCGCCCCGGGGATCAGCGGCGGCGCCTCCCCGTACCGGTCGAGCATGCGCCGCACGACCTCGTCGTTGATCGACTCGGGCGTTCCCGGCACGCCGAGCACCTCGGCCATGTAGCGGGACCACTCGACCGAGCTCATCCCCATCATGTCGCGGGTGGCCGTGTCGGTGTAGGTGCCGCCGGACTCGTGCGTGTAGCGCTCGCGAACCTCGTCCCAGACCTGCTCGCTGTCGACGATCACCCCGTCGAGGTCGAAGACGACCGCCAGTGTCAAAGGGCGACGTACGACCGGTGGACGAAGGCGAGCGAGGAACCGGCCCGACCTTCCTCGATCGTCAGCAGCTCGCCGACGAAGAACGTGTGGTCGCCGGTGGCGATCTCGTCGACGGTGCGGGCCACCAGCCAGCCGGCCGCCCCGGTGAGCAGGCGCGGATCGTCCTCCCGCACGTCGATCCCCTCCCAGAGGGCGATCGGCGGGACGCTGCGGGCGAAGTGCTTCGCGACCTCCTCCTGCTCGCCGGAGAGCATCGACACGCCCCACTCGCCCGCGCCCCGTAGCAGCTCGTGCAGCGAAGCCTGGTGGGCGATCGAGATGCCGACGAGCCGTGGCTCGAGCGACAGCGACGCGAGCGACGAGACGGTCAGCCCGTGCCGGCGCCCGTCGAGCTCCGCGACCACCACCGAGACCCCGGCGGGCCACCGCCGGAACAGCGCACGCTGGTCTGCACCCCGCTCTTCCACGTGCGCGAGCCTACTGATGCGCCGCCGGCCGGCGATTAGTTGGCGCGGCACTGCTTGTCGCCGAGCTGCGTGATCGCGTCGTTCGCAAGCTGGTCGGCGGCCCGGTCGTACGTGCCCGGCGAGGTTCCCTCCCACATCACGTCGGGCGTCACCCCGGGGCCTTCGACCGTCGCGCGGTACTTCGTCCCCTTGCCCGACGGATGCGCGCCGTGCGGGTTGAAGCTGTAACAGAAGACGCCGTCGCCGCTGTGCGTCAGGAAGCTGTTCTCTCGCTGCCAGCCGGCGCCGTACGCCGAGCCGAGGGTGTCGACGTAGATGTTCCGCCCGAAGGTGTCGAGCGGGTTCCCGGACGGCGTCGACTTGAAGCCGTAGACGGGAGTCCCGCCGTACGTGAACGTGCCGTAGAGGTGATCCCACTGGTGCCAGGCCCAGTCGGTCTGGATCGTCAGCACCGGCAGGTCGCCCGACCAGTGCGAGAGCCGCAGCTCCCAGGCGGTCTGCGCCGGCGAGGTCGGCGTGACGCCGTAGTTCGGCAGCATGCGCTGCCACGACTGGAGCGCCCAGTAGGAGCCGTCGGGCGCCTTGCACGCGACCACCTTCCAGGCGAGCGGCGGCCCGTCGTAGCGGCCGCACGAGCCGCCGAACGACTTCCAGTACTGCGTCTTGCGGTACCGCCCGTAGCCGCCGGAGTAGTCGAGCTTGAACGCGAGCTGCTTCCGCGCCCGCGTCGGTGCGATCGCGTTCAGCGCGCCCCAGGCGAGGACGTGCTTCACGCCGCCCTCGTCGCGGTAGGTGATCATCGCCTCGCCCTTCGCGTTGATCGAGAGCGACACCTGCTTCGCGTTGCGGTCGATCAGCTGAGAGGCGCTCGCCGTTCCGGCACAGAGCGCGGCGAGCAGGACGACAAGAGCGAGAAACGAGATTCGGCGCACGCAGAACACCTCGGGGAGATTACGACGACAATGACCGCTCGCATCTTCGGCGGCCCGCCGCTCCGGCGCGTCCCCCGTCCGGGCTAGGCCGTTCGGGGTACGTCGGGCTAGGTCGTCCGGGCCACCGGCCGGAGGTCGGCGCGGGCGAGCGAGACGAGATCGGCCGGGGCGAGCTCGATCTGCAGGCCGCGCCGCCCGGCGCTGACGAGGATCGTCTCCCAGTCGAGCGCCGAGCGGTCGACGGTGGTCGGATGCCGCCGCCGCTGGCCGAGCGGGCTGATCCCGCCGACGACGTAGCCCGTCGCCCGCTCGGCCTCGGCGCGGCTTGCGAGCGCGGCCCGCTTCCCGACCGCTCGCAGGTCGAGCTGCCGGTCGGCCGGCACGACGAAGACGGCGACCGCACCGTCGACCGTCGCGACGAGCGTCTTGAAGAGCTGCCCCGGCGGCCGCCCGAGCGCCGCTGCGACGGCGAGCGCGTAGTCGCTTCGTCCCGGGTCGACGCCGTCGTAGGCGTGCAGCGTGTGCGCGATCCCGGCCCGGCGCAGCGCTTCGACGGCGGGCGTCAATCCGCGAGCTCCTCCGCGAGCAGCCCGAGCGCGTACAGCCGCCAGGCCAGGTCGACGTCGCCGGCGAGGAACAGCGCGGCCTCGCGCGCGCTCGGCAGGTCGCGGACGCGCAGCACGAGCGCATCGATCGCGCGGGCGAGCGCGTTGCGGCGCGACTCGGAGTAGAGGTCGGCGGCGAGGGCCTTCACCGCGCGGTCGTCGATCCCGAGCTCGCGATGGGGATCCCCGCCGGCCGCGAGCAGCAGGAGCGCCCGCCGCCGTGCGCCGTTCAGGTGCTCGTCCGGCAGCTCGACCCCCTGCCCCGCGACGTAGGCGAGCACCGGCAGGGGGTCGCCGAGCTCGCCGGCTTCGACCCGCTGCAGGAGCTCATCCAGCGCATCTGCCATAGCATTGAGCGTAGATGGACGACGTGCTCGAGAAGGCAGAGGAGTGGCGCGCCTCCGGCGAGGAGGTGGCGCTCGCGACGGTCGTGGCGGCGCGTCGCAGCGCGCCGCGGCCGCTCGGCTCGAAACTCGCCGTCACCCGGTCGGGGCGCCTGTTCGGCTCGGTCTCCGGCGGCTGCGTGGAGGCGGACGTCGCCGAGCGCTGCCAGGCGGTGCTCGACGGCGAGCGCCCGTCGGTCGTCACCTACGGGATCGACGACGAGGAGGCGTGGAGCGTGGGGCTGCCGTGCGGCGGGGAGATCGACGTCTTCCTCGAGCCGTTCCAGGGAGCTCCTCCGATCGTGCGCGGCACGAGCTACGTGGCGGTCGCGGGCGACGAGGCCGGTCGCCGCTGGCACGACGAGGAGCCGTCGACGAAGACCGGCCTGCAAGGCGAGGTCTTCGCGGAGGCGGTCGCGCCGCCGCCGCGCCTCGTCGCGGTCGGCGCCGGCGACATCGCGGAGGCGCTCTGCGCGCTCGCGCGGACGCTCGGCTGGCGCACCGTCGTCGTCGACCCGCGTGCCGGGCTCGCGACGCGCGAGCGGGTGCCGAGCGCCGACGAGCTGCTCGTCGCGCGCCCGGACGAGATCGAGGTCGACCCCGAGACCGCCGTCGTCTCGCTCGTGCACGAGGAGCGGCTCGACCTGCCGGCGCTGCGGGCCGGCGTGGCGGGCGGCGCCTTCTACGTCGGCGCCCTCGGCTCCCGGCGCACGCAGGAGAAGCGGCGGGAGGCGCTCGGCGAGGTCGCCGACGCGGTGCGCGGGCCCGTCGGGCTCGAGCTCGGCGGCGAGACCCCGGCCGAGATCGCGCTCGAGATCGTCGCGGAGATCCTCGCCACCCTGAAGCGGCAGGCGACCCTCCCGGCGGCGTAGGCCGCGCGCCGCGTGCCGGCTCCGGCACCGGCGGTAAGCCGGGTCGAGCTCGCACCACCGCCACCGCCGCCCACGCGCTCCGTTGGCTTGTAACAGTCTGTTACAACCGAGGTCGTCGACGCGCGCGCCAGGTCCGCGGCGCTGCGTCGTACGGCGTCCCGCCGCCGACCGCGCCGGCAGCTCGAGGGTGCCGAATCCGCTCCCCGAGCGGCTTTGCGCCCCACCGGCCCGGGCCGGCGGCTCGCCGGCCGCAGCCGCGCGCATCCAGGAGGATCCGGACGGTGCAGGGACGGGGCGCCGGCGCAGGGCCGTCGAGCTAGTAACAGTCTGTTACAAGCAACCGCTCGGCTCTCGGACGGGCGCGGCCGGTTGCACTGACGGCGGGGGTGGGATTCGAACCCACGAGGGGCGTGAACCCCTAGCGGTTTTCAAGACCGCCCCGTTCGGCCGCTCCGGCACCCCGCCGCGGGGACCAACGCTACTTCGCGCGCGGCTAGGATGGGTGATTCAGGCCGGGACGCGGTCGGCGCCGAGCCGCGCCGGGGCGCCGAACTCGGTGAGCGGGCGGGGCACGGCGATCGAGCCGTCCTCGTCCTGGAAGTTCTCGAGGATCGCGATCAGCGCCCGCGCCGTCACGGCCGTCCCGTTCAGGGTGTGGACGTGCTCGAGCTTCCCGTCACGCCGGAAGCGGATCTCGAGCCTGCGCGCCTGGTAGTCGGTCGTGTTCGAGGTCGAGGTGATCTCGCGGTAGCGCGCCTGCCCCGGGAACCATGCCTCGATGTCGTACTTCTTCGCGGCCGACGAGCCCAGGTCGCCGGCGGCGATGTTCAGGACGCGGTAGGGCAGCTCCAGCTCCTGCACGAGCTCCTCCTCGATCGCGAGCAGGCGCTCGTGCTCGTCGCGCGAGCGCTCCGGCTCGCAGTAGACGAACATCTCGACCTTGTCGAACTGGTGCACGCGGAACATCCCGCGCGTGTCCTTGCCGGCGGCGCCCGCCTCCCGGCGAAAGCACGTCGAGTAGGCGACGTAGCGGAGCGGCAGGCCCTCGAGCTCCTCGCCGCCGTGGAAGGCGGCGGCCGGCACCTCGGAGGTGCCCACCAGGAAGAGGCCGTCCTCCGGCACCTCGTAGAAGTCGCCCTTGTCGGAGGGGAAGAACCCGGTGCCGTACATCGCCTCCTCGCGCACGAGCACCGGGGGCAGCACCGGCACGTGTCCCTTCGCCACGATCCGGGCGAGCGCCCACTGGTAGAGCGCGAGCTCGAGCAGCGCCACGTCGCCGACCCGGTAGACGAACCGCGAGCCCGCGACCTTCGCGCCCCGCTCGACGTCGATCCAGCCGTGCGGCGCGGACAGGTCGAGGTGGTCGCGCGGCTCGAAGTCGAAGCTCGGCTTCTCCCCCACCTCCTTCACCGTCACCGCGTCCTCCTCGGCGTCACCGTCCGGTGTGTCCTCGGCGGGCGGGTTGGGGACGCGGTCGAGCAGCGACTGCACCCCGCCCCACGCCGCCGCCAGCTCGCTCTCGAGGGGCTGCAGCCGGTCCTTGACCTCGCGCAGCTCCTCGAGCTGCTCGGGTGTCGGCTTCCCCTTCAGCTTCGTCCGCGCCCGCAGCTCGTCGACCTGCTGCTGCAGGACGCGCCAGCGCCCGTCGGCGGCGAGCAGCTGGTCGAACGCGGCAGCGGCGCCCTTGCGCGCGAGCGCGGCGCGGTAGCGGTCGGGGTCGGCACGGGCCTGCTTGAGGTCGATCACGGCTTCGAGTCTAGAACCGCGTCGAGCACCTGGGCGACGCCTTCGTCGGCGGCCGGCGGGCACACCCATCGCGCCACCGCCTTCACCCGCTCGTGCGCGTTCGCGACCGCGATCCCGTACGGCGGCCACGCGACGAGCTCGACGTCGTTCTCGCCGTCGCCGAACGCGATCGTCTGCTCGCGCGCGAAACCGAGGTGCTCCGAGAGGAAGTCCAGCCCGGCACCCTTCGTGACGCCGGCCTGGGCGAACTCGAGGAAGTGCGGCAGCGACTTCGAGATGAACGCCCGGTCGCCGAACCGCGCGCGCATGCGCGGCTGCAGCGCGTCGAGCGCCGCGGGGTCGCCGACCGCGACGAGCTTCGTCGGCGGCTCCGAGAGCCAGTCGAGCAGCGGCCCGACCACGTGGTAGTCGATGCGGTTCAGGCGCGCGTAGGCTCGCGCCGCCTCGGTGTCGTCGGCCACGTAGAGCTCGTCGTCGACGTACACGTTCGGGGAGTACCCCTCGGCGGCGAGCACCTCGACGATCTCGCGTGCCAGCTCGAGCGGCAGCGGCTCGTGCCGCAGCCAACCGCCCTCGGCGTCGGCGACGACCGCCCCCTGGTAACAGATCACCGGCGCCGGGACGCCGGCGGGCTCGAGCGCCTGCCGCACCGACTTCACCATGCGCCCCGTGACGACGACCACCAGCAGCCCCTCGTCGTGGGCGCGTCGCAGGCTCCCGATCGTGCGCGGGTGCAGGACGGCGTCCTCCCACACGAGGGTGCGGTCGAAGTCGGTCGCCACGACCGACACCTCGCTCGGGAAGTCGTCGGGGAGGACGATCAGCTGTTCGGGTCGCCGCCGGTGGCCTTGACCACGAAGGCCGCGACGTCGGCGATCTGCTTGCTGGTCAGCTGCCCCTGGAACGGCGGCATCGCGCCCTGGCCCTTCGTGACGCGCGTGACCACGAGCGAGAGCGGCGGCTTCGCCTGGTCGAGGTTCGGACCCACCGTGCCGTGGGCGTTCGCCTCGGCGAGCGTGTGGCAGCCGACGCAGCCGGCGGTCTGGAAGACCTGCTTGCCGGCGGTCGGGTCACCGTTCAGATACTTCTTCGGCACCGACACCGCCTGCGCCCTCGGCAGGGTGCCCGTCACCTTCGTGGGCAGCGGCGAGACGGTCTTCTCGCCCGGCTTCGACGTCGAGCAGCCGGCCGCGAGCACGGCGACGAGTGCGAGCAGAGCAGGCGGGGCCAGGCGGCGCACGGGCGCGAGTCTACACAGCGCGCGGACCTCGGACGCCGGCCCAACCGGTCTGCCGGCGGCCGCTCCCGGGCGACCGGCGAGCGCTGTTGACGGCGCGTTAAGTCCCGCCGCGGGTCCGACCGCCATCCCTACAATTCCCGTCATGAAGCGGAAGTCGTACGGTCGTGATGCCGGTCTCACGCTGCGGATGATCCTGACGACGGCCCTGCTCGGGCTGCTCTACGTGGTCTTCGCCGTCGTGCTCTTCCAGGTCCTGAACGTGGGGCTCGTGCCGATGCTCGTGATCGTGATCGGCATGGCGTTCTTCCAGTACTACACCTCCGACAAGCTGGCGCTCGCCGCCGCGGGCGCGAAGGTCGTCTCCCGCGAGCAGGAGCCGCAGCTCCACGACATGGTGGAGCGCCTCTGCGCGATGGCCGACCTGCCGAAGCCGAAGGTCGCGATCATGAACACGCCGGTGCCGAACGCGTTCGCCACCGGACGGTCACCGAAGCACGCCGCCGTCTGCGTCACGACGGGTCTCCGCGACCGGCTCGAGCCGAAGGAGATCGAGGGGGTCATCGCCCACGAGCTCTCGCACATCGCGAACCGCGACGTGCTGATCATGACGCTCGCGAGCTTCTTCGCGATGCTCGCGGCGATGCTCACCCGCTTCGGGCTGTACGCGGGCATGTGGGGCGGCGGCCGCCGCGACAACAACAACGGCCCTCCGATCTGGCTGATCGTCTTCGCGGTCTCGATCGCCGTGTACTTCCTCAGCTTCATCCTGATCCGCACGATCTCGCGCTACCGGGAGTACGCGGCCGACCGCGGCTCGGCGGTGATCACGGGCGCGCCGGAGTACCTGATGAGCGCGCTGCAGAAGATCTCCAGCCAGATGACGCTGATCCCGAACCAGGACCTGCGCCAGGTCGAGGGCATGAACGCCTTCTTCATCATCCCGGCGAAGGCCCGCTCGGCCGCGGCCGAGCTCTTCATGGATCACCCGCCGCTCGAGAAGCGCCTCGACGCCCTCGCCGCGATCGCGCGCGAGATGGGCAGGCCGGTCGCCTAGTGGCAGCCGGTGCGGCCTCGAACGTCAATTCGTCACCCTCCTAGCAGCCGTGGGTCTTCGCGACGTCCTCTTCGGACGCAAGAAGCTCAACGAACCGAAGGACGACCGGCTCTTCTCGCTGACCACGGCGGCGATCACGCTGAAGGTCGAGCTGGGCCTCACCTCCGCCGGCGTCGCCGGGATCGCGTTCAAGCCGCAGTCGTCGGGGGAGTTCCGGAGCGTCTTCGACGACGTCGACCAGCTGCTCGACGCGGTCGCGCAGCAGTCGGGATCGAAGGTCGAGCGGCGAAGCGACGAGTTCGGCTTCGACTGGATCGTCGTCCACGACCCGCAGCTCGAGGACCTGGTCGCGACCGCGCACACGCTCGCCTCCGAGCTGACGGCCAAGGGCTTCGGCGGGCAGCTCCTCGCCGCCATGTTCCGGTTCGAGGGCTCCGGCTCGGAGCAGCCGGTGTACTGGATCTACGGGTTCAAGCGAGGCGCGTTCTGGCCCTTCGTGCCGATCGGCGAGCAGAAGCGTGACAACGCCACCGAGCTCGAGCTGAAGGCGAAGCTCGAGCGCGAGCTTCCGATCGAAGGCGACCTGACCCGATGGCTCGCGCTCTTCGACGCTCCGGTCTAGTCCTCGCGCTCCCGGCGATCGTCGGAGCCGCGACACTTCTCTACTGGCTCGCCGGGCGCCGCATCACCGGCGTCTGGATCATGCCCGACGAGGCGATCTACGGCGAGCGCGGCCTGGAGCTCTGGCGGCACGGCACCCTCACGGTCCTGCACGGCCAGGGCGCGGGCTACAGCGTCCTCTACCCGGTGCTCGCCGGCCTCCCGCTCTCGATCGGGAGCCTGCCGGACGGGTACGCGTCGCTGAAGCTGCTGCAGGCGCTCGTGATGTCGCTCGCGGCCGTGCCGGTGTTCGTCTACGGCCGCCGGATCGTCGGCAACGGCTACGCGCTGCTCGCGGCCGCGCTGACGGTCGCCTCGCCGCTCCTTCTCTACTCGGGCTTTCTGATGACCGAGGTCGTGTACTACCCGCTCTCGGCGGCGACGCTGCTGGTGATCGCCCGCGCGGTCGAGACGGGTTCCGTGCGCTTGCAGTTCGTCGCGTTCGCGTTCATCGCCGCCTGTGTGCTGACCCGGGTCCAGGCAGTGGTCTTCGTCGCCGTCTTCGCGGCCGCGATCCTCCTCGACGCGGCGCTCGCACGCGACCGGCAACGCCTGCGGCGATTCGCGCCGGTCTGGGGGCTCCTGGCGGCGGCCGCCGTCGCCGCGGCGGCCGTGCCGGGCCTGTTCGGCGCCTACGCGGGCACGCTGACGGGCGGTTACCCGCTCGGAGCCGCGATCCGCCTCAGCTACGACCACCTGGCCTACGCGGTACTGATGGTGGCGGTGCTGCCGCTGGCGGCGCTCCTCGTCCTGCTCGTACGCGAGCGCGAGCCCGCCGGGCGGGCGCTCGTCTCCACCGCGTCCGCCGCGCTCGTCCTCGTCGTGCTGCAGGTCGGCTTCTTCGCCGCGCGCTACGCGCCGCACCTGCTCGGGCGCGACCTCGCGTCGCTCCCGCCGATCCTGTTCCTCGTCTTCGCGCTCTGGCTCGCACGCGGCGCGCCGCGACCCTTCGTGCTCGCCTCCGTCGTGGTCGTCGTCGTGCTCGCGATCGTCGTCGGCGCTCCGTGGGGAGACCTCGTGAGCGCAAACGCGTTGCCCGACACGATGGGCATCGCGCTCGTGCACCGAAACCTCTGGGGCATGAGCGCCGCGACCCTGCTGGCGGTCGGAACCGCCGCGGCGCTGGTGCTCTTCCGGTTCACGCCGGCGCGCGCGGTGCTCGCGCTGCCCGTCGTCGTCGTCGCCGTGCTCGTGACGACGACGGTGCTGGCGTCGAACGAGGTCTCGGCGAACGTCCAACACGACCAGGTCGCGCTCGTCGGCTCGCCGCCCGACTGGGTCGATCGGGCGGTCGACCAACCCACCGCCTACGTGTTCAACGGGGACATCGGTCGCTGGAACGTGGTCTGGCAGCAGAAGTTCTGGAACCGCAGGATCGACCGTGTCGTCTCCCTGACGCCCTTCTGGGTGCCGGGACCGATCGCCGAGCGGCAGGTGCGGATCGCTCCCGACGGCCGGCTCCCGATCGGCGAGCGGTACGTGGTCGCGAACGACCGCGACACGTTCGTCGGCGAGCCGGTCGCGCACCAGCAGCGCGGCACCGAGCTCTTCGGGCTCACTCTCTGGCGGCTGCAGCGGCCCGCGCGGATCTCCACGATCGCGAACGACGTGAAGCCGAACGGCGACATCATCAGCTCGGCCGGGATCACGGCGTTCCACTGTCGCGGCGGGTCGCTGCAGTTGACGCTGCTCCCGAAGTCGTCCGACCACGTCGAGGTCGACCTCGACGGGAAGGCGATTCTCCGCGCCTCGATCGGCGGGCTCGAGTACTGGAACGGCACCGCCTACGTGCCGCCGACCCACCGCTCGGACCGGTGCGATTTCACGATCCGCACGGGCCTGCTGCTCGGCTCGACCCGCATCGTCTTCGCGCGGCCGGGTTAGTCGGGCCCGACGCGGACGAGCATCTTGCCGACGTTCGCGCCGCGGAAGAGCCCTGCGAATGCCTCGGGCAGGCGCTCGATCCCCTCGAGCACGGTCTCGCGGTAGACGAGCTCGCCCGCCGCGACCCACGGGCCGACCTCGGCGAGGAAGTCGCGATACCGGCCGGCGTGGTCGAGCACGATGAACCCCTGGAGCCGCAGCCGGTTCGTGACGACGAGCGCCATGTTGCGGGGGCCCGGCTCGGCGCGCTCGTCGTTGTAGCGGGAGATCGCGCCGCAGGCGATCACGCGCCCGAAGGGTCGCAGCGCTCCGAGTGCCGCCTCGAGCTGCGGGCCGCCGACGTTGTCGAAGTACACGTCGATGCCGTCCGCGAGCGCCTCCTTCACGGAGGTCTCGCGATAGTTGAACGCCTCGACACCGAGCGAGGCGAGCCACTCGACCTTCTCCGCCGAGCCCGCGCTGCCGATCACGCGCAGCCCCTTGCGCAGGGCGATCTGCGCGGCGATGCTGCCGACCGCGCCCGCGGCGCCCGAGACGTACAGCGTCTCGCCCTGCCGCACCTCGCCGATCTCGACGAGGCCGACCCACGCGGTCAGTCCCGGCATGCCGAGCACGCCGAGCGCCGCCGACGGCGGAGCGAGGCTGGGGTCGAGCTTCCGCAGCTCGTCGGCGGCGGCGACCCCGGACTCGCGCCAGCCGAGCGTCGAGAGCACCCAGTCGCCCTCGGCGAGCCGCGCGTCGTGCGAGGCGGTGACGCGGCCGACCGCGGCGCCGTCGATCGCATCCCCCACCGCGTACGGGTCGACGTAGGTGCGGATGCCGCTCATCCGGCTGCGCATGTACGGGTCGACGGAGACGAAGACGTTCCGGACCGCCACCTCTCCCTCGCCCGGCTCCGCGTCGGGCACCTCGCGGAGCTCGAAGTCCGACTCCCGCGGCTCCCCCTGCGGGCGGGCGGCCAGGACAACGGCGCGGCTCACGAGGGAACCGGCAGATCCGGGATGAACCCGTCGTCGGAGAGCAGCTCGCGCGCCTCTTCCAGCGACAGGTCCTCCGGCGGGATCACCGCGTCGGAGGGCACGAGCTCGTCGTCGCCGAGCGGCGAGCCCGCGTCACGGACTGCGCCGGCAAGCGCCTGCAGGCCCTGCCAGAGCGCCTGCTCGTCGCCGGCCTCGACCGCACGCAGGACGTCGGTGTCGAGCACGTTCAGCCGCTCGAGCAGCGCGTCGTCGACCCGGTACTGCCCCTCGCCCAGCAGGCGGACGATCACGACTCCTCGCCCCCTTCGAGCTCCTTCGGGGCCCCGCCCTTGCCGATCTCCGCCTTCATCTTCGCCAGCTCGTCGTCGACCTGGCTCGACTGCGAGAGCTCGCTCAGCTGCCGGTCGATGTCGTCACCCGACGAGGTGTAGTCCTGGAGGGCACCCGACGCCGTGAGCTCCTCGACGGCGTTCGCGCGCGCCTGCATCTGCTGCGTCTTGTCCTTCGCCCGTTCGACCGCGAGCCCGACGTCGGCCATGTGCTCACCGATCCCGGTCGCGGCCTCGCTGATCCGCACCTGCGCCTCGGCGGCGTTGTACTGCGCCTTGATCACTTCCTTCTGGGTGCGGAACGACTCGACCTTGGCCTGTAGCGACCGCTCGCCCTGGATCAGCTTCTGCTGCTGCGCCTCGAGCTGCTGGCCCTGCGCCATGATGTCGGTGAGCTGCGCCTGCACGCTCGCCTTGCGCGTGAGCGCCTCCCGCGCGAGATCCTCCTTGCCCGCCTGCAGTGCCTGCCGCGCCTGGCCGTCGAGCTTGTCGACCTGCTGCTGCATGCTCGTGTACTGCAGCTCGAGCCGCTTCTTGGCGGTGGTCACGTCGGCGATCCCGCGCTTGACGTTCTGGAGCTGCCGCAACTGCTCCTCGTACGAATAGTCGAGCGTCTCGTTCGGGTTCTCGGCGCGATCGAGCGTCTTCGAGAACTTGGCCTTGAAGATCAGGCTGAGGCGGGACATGAGGCCGGGCATCTCTCTTCCACACTCCTACGGTCGGGTGTCGTTAGCCTAACGCCGTGCTGGTTCCCCGGAGCATGGAGTCCCGACTCCTCTCGAGCGCGTATCTCGCGCCGTCGACCCGGGGGGTGCGCTCGTGGACCTGATCGATCCGAGGATCGAGGAGTACGTCGAACGGCTGAGCTCGCCGCACGATCCCCTGCTCGCAGAGCTCTCGGCGAAGACGGAGGCGGAGCTGACCTCGCCGCAGATGCTCACCGGCCCGGTCGCCGGCCGGCTGCTCGAGCTGCTGGTCTTCCTCGGCCGGCCGCGGCGCGTGCTCGAGATCGGCACCTACAGCGGGCACTCGGCGCTCTCGATGGCCGCAGCGCTCCCGGAAGACGGCCGGCTCGACGCCTGCGAGCTCGACCCGGAGCGGGCCGCGTTCGCGCAGGCGTGGTTCGACCGCTCGCCGCACGGCGCGAAGATCACGCTGCACGTGGGGCCGGCGCTCGAGACGATCGAGCGCCTCCCGGGCGATTTCGACCTCGTCTTCGTCGACGCCGACAAGGAGGGCTACGTCGACTACTACGAGGCGGTGCTGCCGCGGCTGACCGCGCACGGGCTGATCGTGGCCGACAACACGCTCGCCTCGGGCCGCGTGCTCGACGGGAGCGCGGCGGTCGTGGCCTTCAACGACCACGTCGCCGCCGACCCTCGCACGGTGCAGGTGCTGCTGACGGTGCGCGACGGGATGACGCTGATCCGGCAGGCGGACGGATGACGGAGCGGCCGGCCATCGAGCGGCCCGAGTGCCGCGCCTGAAGAGGCGTTCCTGACCGTCCGCTGCAAGCGCTAGAGGCTTGATGTGTATTGGGGTGTGCGCGGGGATGCGCCTGACCAAGCGGATCGGTCGGGGTGGGCGCAGCGCGTAGCGGTGGCTACGGGCAAGCTCGACGCGGCCGAGCCGCGCCGCGTCAGGGGCACGAGCCGCATGGGCCCAGGATGCGCATCAAGCCTCTAGTCGGCGACCCGGCGCCAGCCGACGGCCAGGCGGTCTGCGACCTCCATGCCGACGCCGACGGCGCGGACCTCGCCGTCGACCAGCCACCGCGCGTCGTACAGGTCGCCGGTCCGCTCGATCTCCAGGTCGTACTCGTCCGAGAACTCCCCGCTCTCGAGGTAGTAGCGAATGTGGTAGCGGCCGGCGAAGCCCTCGTCCGGGCCGCCCATCGCCTGCCCCGATCCGCCCCAGACATTCTCGTACGACCAGCGCGCGTCGAGCGTTCCGGGCGCGTCGCCCCTCGTGTACAGGGCGAAGCCGATGTTCGATCCTCGCATCGACCGATCCTCCCACAGACGGCGGAAGAACGCCGCCAGGGTGTCTGGAGGTGCTGACGGAATGAGTTTCGAGCATCTGCCAGGCGACGAGCGCGGCGGCGGCTTGGCTGCCAACGGGTCGACCCACGGCGCGGGCGCCGCTTCACAGGGTGTCAGACACCTAAAGGTGTCTGACACCGGTTCGACCCACCGCGCGGGAGGCGCTGCGCAGGGTGTCAGACACCTAAAGGTGTCTGACACCGGTTCGACCCCGCGGGTGGAACTGCAGGCGTATCTGCCACCTCTTCGAGCCACGCCTACGATTCGCGCGTGTCGCGGAGGGAGCGAGTCGTCGTCTACGTCGAGCGAGGGAAAGGTCTCCTCGTCTTCGACCACCACGGTCATCCCGACGCAGGAACCCAGGTTCCCGCCGGCGGTGTTCACCCGGGCGAGGCACTCGTCGAAGCAGCGATCCGGGAGGTACGCGAAGAGACCGGCGTTCGTCTGGAGTGTGAACCGACGTTCATCGGGACACACGAGCATCTGGACGGACTAGAGGCTTGATGCGCATTTGTGGGCATACGCGGCTGGTGCGCCTGACACGGCGCGGCTCGGCCGCATCGGGCTTGCCCGTAGCCACCGCTACGCGCTGCGCCCGCCCCGCCCGATCCGCTTGGTCAGGCGCATCCCCGCGCACACCCCAATACACATCAAGCCTCTAGGACAAGCCGCGCGCAGCCACTTCTTCCGCGTGGACGCCCCGCACGGCTTGCCGCAAGGGTGGTGCCATGTTGTCTCGGGCGAAGGTGAGGATGCTGGGCTCGTCTTCGAATGCCGATTCGACGAGTCACCGACTCTTTGGCCCGTTCAGTCGGTCTTCCGGTTGTCGGAAGAGCCTTTCTGAGCCACGCCAAGGACTGTCCGAAACGGACAGTAGGGTGCCCTCCCGTGCGCCTGATCGTCGCCCGCTGCGAAGTGACATACACAGGACGCCTCTCGGCGTTCCTGCCCGAGTCGACCCGCCTGCTCATGCTCAAGGAGGACGGCTCGGTGCTGATTCACGCCGACTCCGGAGGGTTCAAACCTCTGAACTGGATGACCCCTCCCACCGTGCTCGAGGACGGCGGCGACACGCTCGTCGTGCGCAAGCGGGCGGGCCGCAGCGAAGACCGGCTCGAGATCCGGCTCGTCGAGGTGCTCTCCGACGTCACCCACGACATGGGCGAGGCGGCCGGGCTCGAGAAGGACGGCGTCGAGCGCGACCTCCAGCTCCTGCTTGCCGACGACCCCACGCACGTCGAGCCCGGGCTTCGCCTCGTGAAGCGCGAGTGGCCGACGGAGGTCGGGCCGGTCGACCTGATGTGCCGCGACGAGGAGGCCGGCTGGGTCGCCGTCGAGATCAAGCGCACCGGCACGATCGACGCCGTCGAGCAGCTGAGCCGCTACCTCGAGTGCATCCGCGCCGACCCGTCACGGGCCGCCTGCCGCGGTATCCTCGCCGCGCAGCAGCTGAAGCCGCAGGCCGTCGCCCTCGCCGCCCAGCGCGGCATCGACTGTGCCACGGTCGACCTCGCCGTCCTCCGCGGCGAACGCGAGCCCGAACTGACGCTCTTCGGCTAACCCGCCGCGAGGAAGCGCTCGTAGCGTCGGGCAAGCCGCTCCCGGTCGGGCCGGTTGTCGTTCCGGACCGGGACGACCAGCGGCGAGTCGTGAAACTGCTTCAAGAGCTCGAGCATCGGCCCGTCGTCTTCGTCGAGCAGGCGCGGTGAGACTCGAACCCGGTAGTCGGGCGAGACGCCGACGAGGTGCTGGTCGAACGCGCGGTGATGGATCGAGCAGAGGCTGAGACCGTTGCTGACCGCCGCTGCCCCTTCGTCGAGCGCGTCGCCGGTGATGTGCGCGGCGTCGAGCAGGGACAGCTCCTTCAGCCGGCAGATTGCGCAACGCTGCCGGTATGCCGGGAGCACGATTGCGCGGAATCTCCCCTGGTGCAGGCGCACCTTGACCTCACGAGTGGCGTATCGCCGCGCGACCTCGTCGACGATCGGCTGCGGTTCGCGCTCGTCGATCGGGCCGACCATGGCGCCCGGCACGATCGTCACCATGCCAGCGCCCGGGTCGTCGTCGATCACGTACGACGGATAGGTGACGCGGTATCTCCCCGCGCTCGTCCCGACGAAGTAGGCGATCGGGACGGCGAGGTCGCGTGCCGCTCGGAGCGCCCGGTTGTCGGCCTGCTCGATCGAGCCGGCGCGATACGCGTAGAGGAAGCCGTTCTCGGTCTGGGTGTCCGCGTACGGTGATTTCCAGGACGTCTGCACCGAGAGCACGGCCGGGCCGCGTTGCGCCGCAGCCCTGAAGATGCCCTTCATCGTGCTGAGAAACGGGATGCGGACGCCGCCGTGGGCGAAGCCGCGGTCGAGCGCCCCGCGATACGGCAGATCCTCGCCGAACTGGGCGCGAAGCACCTCGAGCGCGTTGAAGCACGCCATCCGCAGCGCCTCGTCCCGCTCGGTCGCCATGAGCCGATCCTACGTCGGCCGGCTGCCGCCGAAGACCGTCGGCCCGGCCCGCACTTCACGAGACCCACCAGGCGCGCAGCCGCTCTCCCTCCGCCTCGACCTCGCGGCGCACGCGGGCCGGCAGCGGCGCGAAGGGCTCGAGCACGAGACGCTGCCGCTCGATCCGCCAGGCGCCGGCGACGAAGCCGTCGACGGTGAACGTGTTCTTCGTGGTCGCGTTCCGCTTGTTGAAGACGGCCTCGACGTACTCCGGCGGGACGATGCGCGACCGGTCACGGTGGGCGAGGATGATCGAGTCGAACGCCGGCAGGAAGCGGACGGGCGCCGGCTCGTCGCCGGTCGGCCCGGCGGGCGCGCGGCACGTCGAAGAGCCCGTCCGACTCGCGCAGCCCCTCGAGCGCCGGGTCGATCTGGCGCATCCGGAAGCCCGTGAACTGCTGGATGTCCTCGCGCGAGGCAGGCCCGTACGCGGCCAGGTACGAGCGGACGACGTGCGCCGCGCCGACGTCCGGCTCGGGCAGCGGCTCGCGCCAGAGGACGGACGGCGAGGGCTTCGTGTGCGGCCAGGGCCCGAGCGGCACGGTGCGGGTCGTCGGGATCGCGCGGCCCGCGAAGGCGACCGTCCAGCGGTCGTCGGTGCCGAGCGCCCGGTGGCCGAGCTCGAAGAACTCGCGGCTCGTGAACGGCCGATCGGGCAACGCCGCCACCAGCGCCTCCACGTCGATGCCGTCCAGGCGCCCGCGCTGCGAGTCGATGTAGGCGGCCATGATCGCCGGAAACTCCGTCCGCGCCATCACGTGCAACGTCGTGCGCAGGCTGCCCGCCTTGACGACCGTCCCCGCCGCGAGCGCCCGTGTGAGCTGCTCCTTCCGAAAACCTTCGAGCCGTGACCAGAGCGCGACGTACGGCGAGGGGGCGTACTGCGCCTGCAGCGCGACGAGCCGGGCGACCGCCGCCGGCACCGGAGCCCGCCGCCGGGCAAGAAGCCCTTGCCGCAGGAGCAGCGTCCGGTTCAGCTGCCGAAGGTTCACGGCACGACGGCGGCCTTGAGCAGGTCGCGCGGCGGATTCGCGAACAGCTCCGGCAGCTGCGCGAGCAGCACCCGGTGGGTGACGAGCCGCTGCCCAGGGATAGGCGCCGCTCGCGAGGAAGCCGAGCGCGACGCGCACCGTCGCAGGCGTGTGGTGGAACGAGCCGCGCAGCGTCAGCTCCTGGTAGTGCAGACGGAACGCGTCGACGGTCGGACGCGCCTCGCGCGGGAGGCCGCCGAAGAGCAGCACCGTCCCGCCCGGTCGCACGAGCTCCTGCGCCTCGAGCCAGGCGGCCTCCGTCCCCGCCGCCTCGATCACGACGTCCGCGTCCTGCCCGTCGCCCGGCTCGGCCCCGAAGTCCTCCGCGAGCGCGCGGCGCTCGTCCCGGCCGCCGACGATCACCGGCCAGCCGCCTGCATCGGCGACGCACGCGGCGAGCATCAGGCCGATCGGGCCGGCGCCGAGGATCGCCACCCGGTCTCCCGCCTGCACGCCCGCCCGCTCGACGCCGCGCAGGCAGCAGGCGAGCGGCTCGACCATCGCAGCCACCTCGGGCTCGACGCCCGGCGGCACCTCGTGCAGGTTGACGGCGGCGATGCGCTCCGGCACGACGATCCAGTCGGCATAGGCGCCCGTGAGGAACTCGAGCGCGAGACATTGGCCGCCGCGCGCACACCCGTCGCACGCACCGCACGGGGCCGAGTTGGCGGCGACCACGCGGCGCCCGTCGGCGAGCCCGCAGAACTCGTGCCCGAACGCCGCCGGCGCCTCCCGCAACAGGACGGGATGCCCGCGCCGGTAGGTCTTCAGGTCGGTGCCGTCGGTGAGGGCGACCTCGATCTGCACGAGCACCTCGCCGGGGCGCGGTTCCGGCTTCGGCACGTCCTCGATCCGCAGGTCGCCGGGTGCGTGGAGCCGCGCTGCCTTCACGGGACGAACACCACCTTGAGCGCCTCGCCGCTGCGATAGAGCTCGACGCCCTCGTGGAATCGCTCGAGCGGGAGCGTCGTCAACTCGGGCAGTGCGAGCGCCGGCAGCAACTCGACGGCAGCATGGAAGAAGGCGGGAGTCGCCGAGCGCGAGCCGACGATCCGGAGCTCCTGCCGGTAGATCTCGTCGAGCTCGACCGGCACGGGCTCCGGCGGCGAGGCGAAGACGAGCAGCGTGCCGCCGGGCTCGAGCCGGCGCAGCGCGTCGCCCAGACCGGCGGGAGCGGTCACCACGGCAGCGTCGACGGGTTCGTCGTCGACGGCCGCGCCGAGCAGCCGCGCCCGGTCGAGCCGCTCGTCTCGTGGGTCGGCGGCGATCACCTCGTCACCGCGGCGCAGGAGCACCTGTGCCCAGAGCAGCCCCACGGCGCCGCAGCCCACCACGAGCACACGGCCGCGCGGCACCCGTTCGAGCGCGCGCAGGACGCACGCGAGCGGCTCCACCCAGATCCCGCCGTGCTCGCCGAGGCCGTCCGGCAGCGGGAGCCAATGGGTCGCCCGCAGCCGCTCGGCGAACCCGCCCGGCTCGATCTGCACCGTGCCGAACTCCGCACAGGTCGACTCGTGCCCCGCGCGGCACCGTGCGCAGGCGCCGCACGGCACCCGGTGCAGCACCGTCACGCGTGCGCCGTCGTCGAGCTCGCCGGCCACCTCGTGACCCAGCACGGTTCCCGGCGCCGCGCGGCCGAGCTTCTCGACGTCGCTGCCGCAGAGACCGCAGGCGGTGACACGCACGAGCCGCCCCGGCCCGGAGGGCTCGGGGAGGTCGACGAGCTCGGGCAGCCCGTCGCCGTCGAGGACGACCGCGCGCACCGCCTCATCGTACGGCGGTGCGCGCTGCCCGTTCCGCGCCTACGAGAGGCGGACGGGGAACGAGACGAGCCGCCGGGTCGAGATCCCGCCGAGCAGGTTGTCGCCAGGCTTCCGCGCGCGCACGAACACGGCGAGCAACTGCTGCCGCGACGAGGCGGGGAAGCCGCCCTGCTGGTGCGAGGTGAGCGTCGCCCAGCCGTCCTGCCCCGTAACCGCCTCGGCCGGCACCGAGTACTGGTTGTACGGCACCGCAGCCTCGTAGACGAGCGCGCCTACGACCGGGCGGCCGTTGCACGCCGAGATGTGGAAGCGGAACGTCAGGTCACCCGCCGACGGTGTGACGGTGGCGGGGGTCACCTGCTGGCCATCGATCAGGAGGCGCGCCGGCGGAGACAGCGCCGAGACATCGACCGGCCCCGAGCCGGGAGGACAGCCGTCGACGTTCGTCGGCGGCGCGGCCGGCTTCTTCTGCACCACTGCGGTGGGAACCGACGTCGACGAGCTCGAGCCGTTGGAGTTCGACGCCTTCTGCCGGACGCGGAGCGTGTTGCCCACGTCGACCCCCTTCAGGGTGTAGGTCTTCGAGGTCGCGCCGCTGATCGCCGAGCAGCTCCCGCCGTTTCGGTCGCAGCGGCGCCACTGCCACGCGTAGGTGAGGTTCGAGCCGTTCCACGTGCCGCTGTGGGCGGTGAGCGTCGACCCCTGCACCGCCGAGCCGCTGATCGTCGGCGGCGACGAGTTGCTCGGCCCGGCCGAGCCGGCAGCGGGCGACAGCCCGGCCACCACGAGCACGGTGACGGCGCCGGCCGCGAGCAGCACGGCAAAGTTGCTGATGCGTCTCATGTCTCTCCTTCGTCTCTCGTGCGGACGCAGGGTCCTTCCCTGCTCCTGGGAGAACGAGGTGAGCATCACATCAGGTTCCGGTAAACCGGGCCGGCGCTACACTGTGGGGCGCTCGGGGCTATAGCTCAGTTGGGAGAGCGCCTGGATCGCACCCAGGAGGTCGGCGGTTCGAGTCCGCCTAGCTCCATCGCAGAAAAAGGCCCGCAAGTGCGGGCCTTTCGCTCGCCGGCTAGCCTTCACGCCTCGAGCGAGCGCAGGACCACGTCGATCCGCGCGAAGCCTCCCTCGGCTCCCGCCTCGACGCCGTACTGCATCGTCTGGTCGCGCTCCTCCGTCGTCGCGAACCGCATCGTCTGCGTCAGCCTCGTCTGCTCGCCGAGATCCTCGAACTCGAGCGTCTGCACGTGGTTCATGAACGTCTGGACGATTCGCTCCGGAACGACCACCTCGTGGAACTCGCCCGCGAGGACGCCGCCGGCGGTGCGGAAGCGGTAGCTGCCGCCGGGTCGCACGTCCATCTCCTCGACGACCGTGCCCTCGCCCCACCACTGCGGGATCAGCTCGGGGTCGGTCCAGACGGAGAAGACGCGCTCGCGTGGCGCGTCGAACACGCGCTCGAGCCGGATCTCCAGGTCGTTCGGGGTCGTCACCTGCGTCTTCATCGTGCGAGCACCTCCGCGAATCGGTCGAGTCGTTGGAACCAGGCCTGGATGCCGTCGAGCGCGTGCGGCGCGAGCTCACAGCGGCGCGCCCGCCCGACCTTCGTCGTCGTCACGAGCCCGGCGCTCTCCAGCACGAGCACGTGCTTCCGCATGCCGGTGAGCGTGATGCCGAAGGGCCGCGCGAGCTCGCCGATGGTGGCGCTGCCGTTGACCCAGGCGCTCGACGACGGCGCGACGGGTCGGGTCGGCGAGGGCGCTGAACGTCCGGTCGACGGTCGAATACTGAACCATTCGGTTCAGTATTGCGGACCCACCCGGCTCCCGCAAGACCCCTCTCGGTCAGTCGACGAGCGCGCGCGCCACGATGTGCTCGGCGATCGCCATGCTCGAGGTCGCTCCGGGCGAGGGGGCGTTGCGGACCGCGGTCACCGGCCCGAGGCGACTGATCCGGAAGTCGTCGACGAGCGAGCCGTCGGGATCGAGCGCCTGCGCGCGGACGCCGGCGGGGGCCGGGACGAGGTCGGCTGTGGTCGATCTCCGCGACGTAGCGCCGCGCCTCGGCCGCGAACGCCCGGCGCGAGAGGGAGCCGCGTAGCTCGTGGGCGCCCATCCGCCAGTGCCGCCGGGCGAGCGCGCGGAATCCGGGCGAGCGAAGCAGCTCGACCAGATCGGGCACGCGCACGTCACGCCGGCGGTAGCCCTCGCGCGCGAACGCGAGCACCGCGTTCGGGCCGACGTCGACGCCGCCGTCGACGCGACGCGTGAAATGGACGCCGAGGAACGGGTAGTCCGGATCGGGCACCGGGTAGAGGAGGCCGCGGACGAGCGACTCACGGCCGGGCGCGAGCCGGTGGTACTCCCCGCGGAACGGCACGATCGTGGGCTCGCGGCTGTCACCGGCCGCGCGGGCGAGCCGGTCGGACTGCAGCCCGGCGCAGACGACGAGGTGGTCGAACTCGCGCTCCTCGCCGCCGGCGAGGACTCGCACGTGCGCCCCGACGCGCCGAATCGCGTCGACCCGTGCCGAGTAGGCGATCTCGCCGCCCGCCGACTCCACGTCCGCGGCGAACGCCCGTGCGACGGCGCGGTAGTCGGTGATCGCCGTGGTCGGCGAGTGCAGCCCCGCGATGCCGAGCGCGTGCGGCTCGACCTCGCGCAGCTCGTCGCCTTCGAGCCGGCGAAGGCCGGGAACGGCATTTGCCCGTGCCCGCCGCTCGAGCTCGTCCAGCCGCCCCAGCTCCGTCTCGTCGAGGGCGACGACGAGCTTGCCGCAGGCCTCGAACGGCAGGTCCCGCTCCTCGCACGTAGGCCCGCAGCTGGGCGGCGCCGCGGCGGCAGAGCTCGGCCTTGAGCGTTCCCGGCGCGTAGTAGATGCCCGCGTGGACGACGCCGCTGTTCCGTCCGGTCTGGTGGAGCGCCAGGTCGCGCTCCTTCTCGAGCACCGTCACCGTCGCGTCGGGGCGAAGCTCCGTGAATCGGCGGGCGACGGCGAGGCCGATGATGCCTGCGCCGACGACGCCGATCCGGCGCCCGGTCGAGTCCGCGGCCGGAGGATCGCTCACGGGCTCCCCGTGAAGAGGCCGTGGTCGGGGTCGTAGCGCGCGGCGGGGCAGCGCCGCCACAGGCCGATTCCTCGTGCGCGCGCGCGGAGGGCGAGCCACACGAGCCGGCCGGCGTAGCGGCCGCGGCGGCCGTCGTAGAAGTACGGCGCCGCGGCGCCGACCCGCACCAGCCGGAGATTCACGTTCAGCCCGTCGCGGGCGCGGAACACGTAGCGGAGCAGGCGGCCGTAGCGATCGACCGCGTCGGTCTTCGGCTCGGCAGTAGAGCCGCACGAGCGTGCCCGGCGGGAGCAGCCGCTCCGCGACGGCAGAGGCCTGCCCTCCGTAGCACTCGGGGCGCGAGTAGGTCTCGGGCGTGTCGATCTGGACGAGACGGACGCGAGCCCCGGTCGCGAGCTGGACCGTGTCGCCGTCGATCACGCGGGCGATCCGCGCGAGCCGCCCTCCGGGCGGCGAGGCGTCCGCGCCGGCCGCAAGGCAGAGCAGCGCGGCAGCCGCAAGCAGAGCCGACGACCCCGTGACCCGGCTCATGCAGCTTGCCGGTCGGGCCGTGCGGCAGCGAGCTGCTTCGAGCGCGTCGTAGACGTCCTGCACCTGCTCGCGGCTGAGCGAGTCCGCGTCGGCGGCGCCGGAGACCCGCCGCACGAGCGCGACCACCCCGGCGCGGTCGACGCCGCCGCCCGGCAGTACCAACCCAGCCGACCGCGCCAGCCCGAACACGCGGCGGATCTGCGCCTCGGACGCGGGGCGGGTGTCGCCGGCCGAGCGCAGCCGCAGGAACGCCGCGCGGTCGAGCGCCACCGTCTCCGGTGCGATCCCCGTCTCCAGGAGCAGGCGCAGCAGCGCCGTCGTCGCGAGCACGTCGCTCAGCGCCTCGTGGGCCCCGTCGAGGAGGATCCCATGCCGCTCGCAGATCGACGCCAGCCGGTGGTCGTCCGCCTGCGGCTCGAGCAGGCGAAACGCGTCGAGCGTGCAGGCGACGCCCGTCCGGGCGGAAGTCGATCCCGACCCGCGCGAACGCCTGCGCGGAGCATCGCCAGGTCGAAAGCGGCGTTGTGCGCGACGAAGACGGCTCCGTCGAGCAGCGCCGGCAGGTCGCCCGCGATCTCGCCGAAGCCGCGGCGCCGCGGCCACGTCCTCGTCCCGGATCCCGTGCACGGCCGTCGCGTCCGCCGGAATCGGCCGCGACGGGCGGACGAGCTGCACGAACCTCGAGCGCTCCACCCCCGCGGCGTCGAGGCGCACGACCGCGAGCGAGACGATCTCGTCGAGCTGCGGATCCGTGCCGGTCGTCTCGCAGTCGACCACCGCGTAGGCGGGAGGCGCGGGAACGTCGGCGCGCCTCCGCACCGTTCCCGGCCCGCCGCCGATCTCCGCCGAGAGGGACATGTACCAACCATGTCGCCCGCGCCGGACGGCGATCGTACGCGCGCCGCCACGCGAGGGCGCCGCCCGCTACGCGCACGGTCCAGCCGCCGTCGATCACGAGCGTCTCGCCCGTGACGAGCGACGCGGCCGGCGAGCACAGGAAGGCGACCGCGCCGGCGACCTCGTCGGGCTCGCCGATCCGGTGGAGCGCGGCGACCCGCTCCTCGACCTCGGCGCGGAACGCCGGGTCGGAGAGTGCCGGCTCGGTGCCGGGGGTGCGGACGAACGTGGGCGCGACGGCGTTGACGTTGATCCCGTGCCTCCCCCACTCGACCGCCAGGCAGCGCGTCAGGTGCGCGACCGCCGCCTTCGAGAGGCAGTACACCGCCTCGCCGGGGAGCGCGACGATCGCGGCCTGCGAGGCGACGTTGACGATGCGGCCGAAGCCGCGCTCGCGCATCGCCGGGAACACCGCCTGGCAGGTGAAGAACGTCCCGCGCACGTTCAGGTCGACCGTCCGCGCGAACGCCTCGGCCGTCACCTCCTCGGCGGGCACGAGCCCCGCGCCACCGCCGGCGTTGTTGACGAGCAGGTCGAGCGAGCCGAGCGTCCGCACGGTCTCGGCGACCGCGGCCTCGATCTGCTCGAGGTCGAGCACGTCCAGCTGGAGCGGGAGCGCGCGGCGGCCGAGCGCGCGAACCTCACCGGCCGGCCCGTCGTCCCGCGACGCGTCGTGCAGGCCGAGCGCGACGTCGGCGCCCGCTTCGGCGAGCGCGAGTGCAATCGCCCGCCCGAGCCCGCGGGCGGCTCCGGTGACGAGCGCGACACGTCCGTCGAGCCGGAAGCGCTCCATCAGTCGATCGCCCGCCGGTAGAAGCCCCGCGTGCCGACCGCCACGAGCGAGGCGACCGCCACACAGAGCACGACCAGACAGATCCAGGGACGGATGTGGGGCACCTCGGGCGTCAGCGCGCCGCGGAGGAGCTCGCTCACGTAGGTCATCGGGTTGCACGCCGTGACGACCTGGAACCAGCGCAGCCGGTCGAGCGACGGCCACGGGTACTGGCTGCAGCCCGTGAAGAGCAGCGGCGTGAAGACGAGCGAGAAGAGCAGGTTGATGCGCTGCGGCTGCACGAGCGTCCCCAGCAGCAGGCCGAAGCCCGACCCGACGAGCGCACCGAGCAGGATCCCCGCGCAGAAGAGCGGAAAGGCGCTCCACCGCCACGGGATCGAGCCGAGGATCAGGACGCCCACCGGCAGCATCACGAGCGTCGCGACGATCGCCCGCAGCACCGCGAACAGCACCTTCTCGGCGGCGACGAACGACGTCGGCATCGGCGCGAGCAGCCGGTCCTCGATCTCGCGCGTCCACCCGAACTCGGCGACGAGCGGGAACGCGAGGGTCTGCATCGCGGTGATCACCGCCGTCAGCGCGAGCAGCCCCGGGAAGAGCAGGTCGGCGTAGCCGTGCCGCGTGTAGCCGAGACTGCCGAGCACCTTGCCGAAGACGAAGAGCAGGAACAGCGGCTGCAGGATCACCTGGGCGAGGAACGCCGGCAGCTCGCGCCAGGTGACGTACAGGTCGCGGCGCAGGACGGCGAGGAACGCGCGTCCGGCGCCACCCTCGGCAACGTGCAGCGGCACCGCCGTCATCGCAGCGTCCTGCCGGTGAGGTGGATGAAGACGTCCTCGAGCGTCGGCGTGCCGAGCTTCACGTCGGCCAGCGCCAGGCCGCGCCCGGCGAGCAGCTCGGCCGCCGGCGGCACGAGCAGCGCCGCGTCGCCGGTCAGGTAGAGGCGGACGCGCTCCGGCCGGTCGAGCGCCTCGATCCGCCCGACGCCGGGCAGGGCCGCGAGCTGCTCGACGAGGGCGGGCTCGAGCGCGCCGTCGGCGCCCAGCTCGAGGGTGCTCTCTCCCTCGAGCGAGCGCATCAGCGCCGCGGGCGTGTCGAGCGCCAGCAGGCGCCCGTGATCCATGATCCCGACCCGGTCGGCGAGCGCGGCCGCCTCGTCCATGTCGTGCGTCGTCAGGAAGAGCGTCACGCCGCGCTCCTGCAGCTCGCGCAGCCGGTCCCAGACGAAGAGGCGGGCGGCCGGGTCGAGGCCGGTGCTCGGCTCGTCGAGGAACAGCACCCGCGGAGAGTGCATCAGCGCCCGGGCGATCATCACCCGCTGCGACTGGCCCCCCGAGAAGAAGTCCGGCCGTTCCCGCGCCCGGTCGAGCAGCCCGAACTGCTGCAGCAACTCGTCGGCGCGGGCGTTGCGCTCGGCCGGGAGCAGGCCGTGGTAGGCGGCGTGGAAGACCAGGTTGTCGCGGATCGAGATCGCGCGGTCGAGGTTGCTCCGCTGGGGGACGACCGCGATCTGGCGGCGCACCGCGACCGGGTCGGCGACGACGTCGACACCGCTGACCCGGGCCGAGCCCGCGGTCGGCCGCACGCGGGTCGTCAGCACCCCGACGGTCGTCGTCTTGCCGGCGCCGTTCGGCCCGAGCAGCCCGAAGACCTCCCCCGCCTCGACCGCGAGCGAGACGTCGTCGACGGCGTTCGCGGCCGATTTCGGGTAGCGCTTGACGAGCCCCGAGACCTCGACGATCGCGTCCGTGCCCATGCCGGGGGTTATACGCATCCGGCCCCGACGGCCGGGACGCTAGGGTCAGGATCATGATCGCGAAGGCGCCCTTCGGGTCGACCGGCCACGAGAGCACGCGGACGATCTTCGGGGCCGCGGCGCTCGGATCGGTCTCGCAGGCCGAGGCCGACCGGACGCTCGAGCTCCTGCTCGAGCACGGCGTCAACCACATCGACACGGCCGCCGCCTACGGCGAGTCCGAGCTGCGCCTCGCGCCCTGGCTCGCGCGAGCACCGCGACCGCTTCTTCCTCGCGACGAAGACGGGCAAGCGCGACCGGGCGGGAGCGCGGGAGGAGATCCGGCGCTCGCTCGACCGGCTCGGCGTCGACTCCGTCGACCTGCTGCAGCTGCACAACCTCGTCGACGTGATCGAGTGGGAGTTCGCCCTGCGGGAAGGCGGTGCCCTGGAAGCGGCGGTCGAGGCGCGCGACGAGGGCCTCGTGCGCTTCATCGGCGTCACGGGTCACGGCCTCACCGTCGCGCGGATGCACCGGCGGAGCCTCGAGCGGTTCCCGTTCGACTCGGTGCTCGCGCCGTACAGCGCGGTGCAGATGCGCGACGCGGCCTACGCCGCCGACTTCGAGGCGCTGGCCGAGACCTGCGCGCGGCGGGGCGTCGCCCTGCAGACGATCAAGGCGATCAGCCTCGCGCCCTGGAACGGACGCGAGCAGACGGCCTCGACCTGGTACGAGCCCTTGCGGGAGCAACCCGAGATCGACCTCGCGGTGCACTGGGTGCTGGGACGCGAGGGCGTCTTCCTGAACACGGTCGGCGACGTCGAGCTCCTGCCCAGGGTGCTCGACGCGGCTGAGCGGTTCGCGGGCCGGCCCGGCGACGACGAGATCGACGACCTGCTCGCGCGGCGCGGGCTCGTGCCGCTCTTCTCCTGACGGCGCTCGAGCTAGAGGCTCGATGCGGGTTTGCGGGCGCAGGCGCGGCTGGTGCACCTGACCGGCGCGGCTCGGCCGCGTCGAGCTTGCCCGTAGCCACCGCTACGCGCTGCGCTCGCCCCGTCCGATCCGCTTGGTCAGGAGCATCCCCGCGCGCACCCCAACCCGCATCAAGCCTCTAGAACCGCCGCCGGGGGCGGCCCCAGCGCTCGAGTGCCCAGACGGCGAGCATGACGGCGGCCACCAGCGCGCCGCCCGAGAAGATGACGATTCCGATCACGATCTCGGCCCCCGGCCTACGACCAGTGGCGGCGAGGGCGGTGCGGCACGATCCGGGGGACGACGGTGACGCCCACGGCGCGCGGCTCGCCTGCGTCGTCGACCCGCTCGAACTCGAGCTTCGTGCCCGCGCAGCGGTCTCCGAGCAGATGGCCCGGCTCGAAACCGGCCTCCTCGACGAGCAGCCGCTCGCCGTCCTCGGTGCGGATGAAACCGTGGTGCTTGGCCGGGTTGAACCAGATCAGCGTGCCGTTCATGTGCCTCCTCCGGACGGGAACGGGGCGGGAGGCGCGGGGGCGCGGCCGCACTCGCTCGGTCACCTGTAGAACGACGGTATCGGACCCGCGAAGAAGAATGTCGGCCGATGAGCCCGAACCGGACCGAGCCGCCGAGCGAATCAGCCCCGTGACCGACCACCGCAACGACTTCGCGCACCTCTCCGACGAAGCCGTCGTCGCGCTGGTCGCGCGCAGCGACGACGCGGCGCTGGCCGAGCTGTACGACCGCTTCGGCAGCCTCGCCTACTCGCTGGCGCTGCGCGTGCTGCGTGACGCCGCGCTCGCGCAGGACGCCGTCCAGGACGCATTCCTGCAGGTCTGGCGCTCCGCCGGACGGTTCCATTCCGAGAAGGGGTCGGCGCGCGTCTGGCTGCTCACGTTCGTGCACCGGCGGGCAGTCGACCTCGTCCGCCGCGAGCAGCGCCGGCGGACCGCGCCGTTGCGGGAGGCGCCCGAGGAGCAGGCGACGCCGGCCGACGACGCGGTCTGGCTGCGCCTCGAGCGCGAACGGGTACAGGCGGCGCTCGCGCAGCTGCCCGACCAGCAGCGGGAGGTGCTCGAGCTCGCCTACTGGGGCGGCTTCACCCAGTCGGAGCTCGCCGAAAGGCTGTCGCAGCCGCTCGGTACGATCAAGAGCCGGATGTTCTCGGGGCTCGCACGGCTGCGAGATCTCCTGGAAGACAACCCGATGTCGGAGGCGACGTGGCCCGGAACGAGATCCACGAGCTGACCGCCGCCTACGCGCTCGACGCGCTCGACGAGGCGGACTCCGAGGCCTACGAGGCGCACCTGCAGCGGTGCGGACGCTGCCGGGCCGAGCTGGCCGGGCTGCGCGAGGCCGCCGGCTCGCTCGCGCACGACGCGCCCCCCGTGCAGCCGCCGGCCGACCTGCGTGCCCGCGTCCTCGAGCAGGCACGCAGCGAACGGCCGAACGTGCGCCCCCTCCGCCGGGCGACGGGCGCTGGCGGCCGTGTCGGCCGTGGCCGCCGTCGCGGCATGCGCGATCGTCGCGCTCGGCCTCTGGGCGACCTCCCTCCGGCACGACCTGAGCCGGCGCGACGCGCTGCTCGCCGTGCTTTCCGACCCGGGCGCCCAGCGCGTCGCGCTGCACGGCGCTTCCGGGACGCTCGTCGTCTCCAGGGGCCGCCGCGCCGCGCTCGTCGCCGGGCTCTCCCGTGCTCCGGCGGGCAAGACCTACGAGCTCTGGGTGATCAGGAACGGCACCCCGGTGCGGGCGGGCCTCTTCGCCGGCGGCGGCTCGACCCTGCTGCGGCGGTCCGTCCCCCGCGGCGCGACGGTGGCCGTCACCCTCGAGCGCTCCGGCGGCGTCGACCGCCCCACGACGAAGCCGATCCTCACCGCCTCGGCGTAACGGGCGCCGTACTCACGTCGCGAGCCAGCGGCCCGTCGCCTCGCAACGGCGGCGGAACCACGGCCGCTTCGAACGGCCGCGCGGCCGTGGCCGGAAGCCGGCTGCGCGGATCGCCTCGTTCCAGCTGCCGAAGACCCGCAGCACCGTCTGGCGGCACGGATGGTCGTCGCCCGCCCGCTCCCACTCGGCCACGGTGGGCGTGCGGAGATGCTGCCGGTGCCAGAGCTCGATCGCGTAGACGATCGTCTCGCGGTCCCAGCGGAAGCCGTGCCGCGGGCCCGACCTCATGCGTCCTCCGGCCGCAGCTCGACGGCCAGCCTCGCCGCCGGCGGCCCGGCGCAGCCGCAGCGGATAGACGTTCCCGGCCCCGGTGCGCACGTGCATGTCGAGCGGCTCGCGAGCCCGGCCGAGCTCCCGCCGGGCGGCGAGCAGGTCGGCGTGGCGCGCCAGCGCAGCCCGCAGCGCCGGCACCACGTCGCGCGCCTCGAACGGCTTCGACAGGTAGCCGAACGCGCCGGCGCCGAGCGCGCGCTCGACCATCGGCGCGTCGGTGTAGGCGGTCAGCATCACGATCGGGATGGGACGCTCGGCGAGTACTCGCCGTGCCGCCTCGACACCGTCCAGGCGCGGCATCCTGACGTCGAAGATCGCGACGTCCGGCTCGGTCGACCGGGCGAGCTCGACAGCCTCGACGCCGTCACGCGCCTCGGCGCACACGACGAAGCCGTTCTCCTCGAGGATCAGCCGCAGGTCGAGCCGGATGATCGTCTCGTCCTCGGCGATCAGGACGTGCAGGCGATCGTCGAACATCGTAATCCTCCTCGCATTGCTTTATCTTTTGAAGTGTCATGCCGGAGATCCGCATCCCACCCGTCCTGCGTCCGGACGCCGCCGGGCAACGGACGGTCACCGTCCAGGCGGTGACCGTCCGCGGCGCCCTCGACGAGCTCGTCGCCTCCTACCCCGCCCTCCGTGAGCGGGTGCTGGAGGGAGACGGCGTGCCGAGCTTCCTGAACGTCTTCGTCGACGGCGAGGACATCAGGCTGCTCGACGGTCTCGAGACGGAGCTGGCCGCCGGCTCGGCCCTCTTGCTGCTCCCGGCCGTCGCCGGCGGCGCGTAGCTCACGTCTCCACCACCCCCGCGGCATGAACCGGGAGCGGCTGGTGCGGGCGCGGCGCGCCCGAGCCCAGGTGCGAGTGCGAGTCGGCCCCGTAGCCGCCGGGCACCGGGATGTAGAACTCGGGATAGCCCCACATGCCGTGCTCGGAGACGTCGAGGCCCGCGGTCTCCACGTGATCCTCGACCCGGATCCCCCACAGCTTGTGCATCGTCCAGAGTGCGCCGAACGAGGCGCTGAACGTGAAGGCGCCCACGGCGAGCAGGCCGACGAGCTGCACCCCGACCTGATGGAACGAGCCGGTGTAGACGAGACCGCCGGTGCCGATGCCGAGGTTCTTCGCGAGCGCGGGAACGGCGAAGATCCCCGTCGCGAGCGTGCCCCAGACGCCCGACATGCCGTGCACGGCGACCGCGCCGATCGGGTCGTCGATGCCGATCCGCTCGACGGCGATCACGCCGACGACCGCGATGAAGCCGGAGACGAGCCCGATCACGACCGCGGCCCACGGCGCGACGAAGCCGGACGCCGCGGTGATCGCGACGAGAGCGGCAAGCACGCCGTTCAGCATCATCGAGATGTCCGGCTTCTTCAGCACCAGCCAGGCCGTCGTGATCCCGCCGACGGCACCGGCCGCGGCCGCGATGTTGGTGATGATCGCGACGTAGGCGAAGTACCCGAAGCCGCCCCAGTCGACCGAGAGCGTCGAGCCGGGGTTGAACCCGAACCAGCCGAACCACAGGATCAACGTCCCGAGCACGGCGTAGGGGATGTTGTGCCCGGGGATCGGGTTGGCGCGGCCGTCGGTGCCGAACTTGCCGATCCGCGGCCCCAGGATCAGCGCGCCGGCGAGCGCGGCCAGCGCGCCCTGGTAGTGGACGACCGTCGAGCCGGCGAAGTCCTGCATGCCGCGCCCGGCCAGCCAGCCCTGCGGCGCCCAGATCCAGTGCGAGACGACGCTGTAGATGAGCGTGAAGACGACGCCGAACGCGAAGTACACCCAGAGCTTCGCGCGTTCCGCCATCGCACCCCAGACGATCGCGAGCGAGACGCCGGCGAAGACGACCTCGAACAGGTAGCCCGCCGCGCCCGGGATCTCGGTGAAGAAGTCGAACGGCTTCTTGCCGACCGCCGTCAGGGCGTCGACCGACGGAAAGAACCCGTGCGTGCCGATGATCGCGTTGCCGTCGCCGAACGCCATCCCGAACCCGACGGCCCAGTAGACGAGCGACGCGATCGCGAAGATCAGCACGTTCTTGCCGGCGATGTGGCCGGCGTTCTTCATCCGGGTCAGGCCCGCCTCGAGGAACGCGAAGCCGGCCTGCATGAACATCACGAGCACCGCCGTGACGACCACCCAGATCGTCGATGCGGCGATCAGCAGATCGTGGTTCTTAGGCACCGACCTCCACCTCCCCGAGCTTTCGCCCCGTCCGGTTGTGCGTGACGTTCGCGACCGGCGTCGTCCAGACGAGGCCGTCGCCCGACTCGTTGCCGCTGCAGGCCGCGTCGACGATCGCCTCGACGACCGGCTCCGCCAGGCGGTCCTCGACGATGAAGACGAGCAGTGCCTTCGGCAGGAACCGCGACTCGAACACGCGGCCCCGATACTCGTGCGTGACGCCGCGCTGCTGCCCGTGGCCGATCGCCTCGAGCACGGTCACGCCGACGTGCCCCGTCGCCTCCTCGACGGCGTCGATCACGGTCTCGACTCGCTCCCGGATCACCGTCGCCTCCACCTTCACCATCGAGCTCCTCCTCCCGTTGAACCGCCCTGGAACGACAAAAAGGCCTCGGAAGCACGGGTGTGCTTCCGAGGCCTCGATGCCTCCGCCGGCCGCCTGCTGCGGCGACCGGACGTGCGGCAACACTACACAAAGTGAAGCGGTTGTGCAATCGAGGGGTTCCCGCTAGACTCGGACGTCCTGATGCCGGGCCTGACGCAGAAGCCGTTCGTCCTTCTTGCGATCATCGCCTGCGCGCGACTGGCCTAGCCGGACACCCCCGTCCTCCCGGTTAGGCCTCGAGAAGCAGACGGGAAGCGGGGCGCGATGAGCGCGTACGCGCTGCGCTGCCGTGTCTGCGAGGAGGTGACCGCGCCGGAGCCGGTCGACGCCTGCCGCCGCTGCGACGGCCCCACCGACGTCGCCTACGACTGGGAGCGCGTCGCGCGGCTCGTCACGCGGGATGCGATCGCGGCCGGGCCTGCCTCGCTCTGGCGCTACCACGCCCTCCTGCCGGCGGGCGCGCGGGCGGAGATCGGCGCCGGGATGACGCCGCTCCGCCGCTCGGAACGGCTCTCGGAGCTGCTCGAGCTCGACCTCTGGCTGAAGCTCGAGGACCGCAATCCCACCGGGTCGTACAAGGACCGGGTCGCGGCCGTGGCCGTCTCGGCCGCGCTCGACCACGGCGTCACCACGGTCTGCTGCTCCTCGACGGGCAACCTGGGCGACGCCGTCGGCGCCGCGGCGGCGGCGTGCGGTCTCGAGGCGATCGTGCTCGCACCGGAGGAGGGCGGCGCCGCCGCGGTCGCGGGCCGCCACCGCGGCGCGCACGTCTTCGCCGTCCGCGGCGGCTACGACGACTGCCGCCGGCTCGAGCTCGAGCTGGGCACGCTCTTCCCGTGGGGGTTCGTGAACGGCAACCTGCACCCGTACGCCAGCGAGGGCGCGAAGACGATCTCGTTCGAGATCGCCGAGCAGCTCGGGTGGCGGCTCCCGGACGCCGTGGTGTGCCCGGCCGCCAGCGGCACGCTGTACGCGAAGCTCGCCCAGGGGTTCGCGGAGGTGACAAGGGCGGGCCTCGCGGCGGGACCGGTGCCGCAGCTGTACGCGGGCCAGGCGCTCGGCTCGAGCCCCATCGCCGCCGCCTTCGCCGACGACCGCCGCATCTCACGCGTCCGTGCCGAGACCGGCGTCGCTTCGCTGGCGGTCGGCGACCCGGCGCAGGGCGACCTGGCTCTCGGCGCGGCGCGCGCAACCGGCGGCGCGGTGATCGCCGTCGCCGAGGAGGAGATCGCCGCCTGGACCGACCTGCTCTCGGAGGCAACCGGCGTCGCGCCGGACTGCGCGGGCGGCGCGGCACTGGGCGCGCTCGTCGAGGCCAAGCGCCGGGGCCGCCTGGCGGCGGGCGCCCGGGTGGTGCTCGTGGTCACCGGCGCCCGCCCCCGCCCCGCCGCAGGCGACGACGCGCACGTGACGACGGTCGACCCCGACGCGCACCAGGTGCTGCGCGCGCTCGGGCTCGGCTCGTAGCCTGCAGCGGTGTCCGACAGCTCCGCGCCCCTGCGTCGCGACGTGCGCCTGCTCGGTGACACGCTCGGCGCCGTGCTCGTCGAGCAGGAGGGGCCGTGGCTGCTCGAGCTCGTGGAGCGGATCCGCGCCGAGGCGCGGGATGCCCGCCGGGCGGGAACGGTGGCGCGGGTCGACGAGCGGCTCGGCGCCGCGGAGCAGGCGCTCGTCCTCCGCGCGTTCGGCCTCTACTTCCAGCTCGCGAACCTCGCCGAGCAGCACCACCGCCTGCGCCGGCGCCGGGAGGACGCGCATGCGGGGCATCCGGCGCGGGAGTCCCTGGAGGAGGCGTTCCGCCGGCTGGACGGGGTCGAGCTCGACCGGGCGCACGGCACCCGCGTGCGTCTCGTGCTGACCGCCCACCCGACCGAGGCGACGCGCCGCACGATCCTGCTCGCCCACATCCGCATCGCCGGCGCGCTCGCCCGGCTCGACGACCCGCGCCTGCCGCCCGGCGAGCAGGCGGAGATCGAGGAGCGGCTCGCCGAGGAGGTGACGCTGCTCTGGCAGACCGACGAGGTGCGCCACGACCGCCTGCGGATCACCGACGAGATCCGGCACGGGCTCTGGTTCTTCGAGCACAGCCTGATGACCGCGGCGACCGACCTGCTCGCGGAGTGGCACGACCGCGTCGGCGAGTCGCCGCCGCCGGTCGTCTTCGGGTCGTGGATCGGCGGCGACATGGACGGGAACCCGGCGGTGGGGCCCGACTCGATCGCCGAGGCGCTCGAGCGCGCCCGCGCGGTGGCGGTCGAGCGCTACCGCAGCGAGGTACGCGCCCTCGCGGTCGCGCTCTCGCCGGCCCGGTCGCTCGTGCGCGTCTCCGACGCGCTCGAGGCCTCGCTTGCGCGCGACGAGGCCGAGCTGCCCGGGTACGCGGCCGAGATCGGGTCGCGCAACGAGCTCGAGCCGTACCGGCGCAAGCTCTCGTTCATGTGGTGGCGCCTGGGGAACGACGGCTACCGCAGCTCGGACGAGCTCCTGGCCGACCTGCGGACCGTGCGCGAGAGCCTCGCCGCGAACCACGGCCGCCGCATCGCCGACGGCCGTATCCGGCGACTCGAGCGGATGGTCGAGACGTTCGGCTTCCACCTCGCGAAGCTCGACCTGCGCCTGCACGCCCGCGACCTCGACGGCGACCGGGCACGCGACGCGCTCGCCGCCGCCGACGAGGCGCGCAGCCGCCACGGCCGCGGGGCGCTCGACACGCTGATCGTCTCGGGCACGTCGTCGGCCGGCGACGTGCGCCTCGCGCGCTCGCTGACCGACCTCCACGTCGTGCCGCTGTTCGAGACCGTCGACGACCTGCAGGCGGCGCCGGCGATCGTCGACGAGCTGCTCGCGGAACGGCCGGGGCCGATGGAGGTGATGGTCGGCTACTCCGACTCGGGCAAGGACGGCGGCTACCTGGCCGCCCAATGGTCGATCTACCGAGCCCAGGAGGAGCTCGCCGCGGTTGCGCGGCGGCACGGCTCGGAGCTCGTGATCTTCCACGGGCGCGGCGGCAGCGCCGGGCGCGGCGGCGGCCCGACGCACGCGGCGATCGCCTCGCAGCCGGCCGGCCACCCGCCGGGCAGGCTGAAGCTGACCGAGCAGGGCGAGACGATCTCCTTCAAGTACGGGCTCGACGGGCTCGCGCGGCGCAACCTGGAGGCGGCGCTCGCCGGCACCTTGCTGGCGACGTACCCCGAGCGCCTGCCGCCCGCCCCGTCCTCCGACGACCGGGCGCTCCTCGACCGGCTGGCCGAGCGCTCGCGTAGCGCCTACCGCGCCTTCGTGTGGGAGCAGGAGGCGTTTCCGGAGTTCTTCCGCGCGTTCACGCCGGTCGACGAGCTGGCGCTCCTCCAGATCGCCTCCCGCCCGGCCCGCCGGCCGGGCGGCCCCGAGTTCCTCGGCTCCCTGCGGGCGATCCCGTGGGTGTTCGCCTGGACGCAGAACCGGGTGCTGCTGCCCGCGTGGTTCGGCGCCGGCACGGCCTTCGCCGAGCTCGACGCGGCGACGCTGCGCGACCTCTACCGCCGGCTGCCGTTCTTCCGAACGACAGTCGACACGCTCGAGATGACGCTCGCGAAGTCGAGCCTGCCGATCGCCCGCGGCTACCTGCCGCTGGTCGAGGATCCGGCGCCGTTCGCCGAGATCGAGGCGGAGCACGCCCGTGCGGTCGCCGGCGTGCTGGCGGCGACGGGCGTCGAGCGGCTGCTGCAGCGCCAGCCGGTGCTGCGGCGGTCGATCGACCTGCGAAACCCCTACGTCGACCCGATGAACGCCCTGCAGGTGGAGCTGCTCCGGCGGCACCGCGCCGGCGACGAGAGCGCGAGGCTGCCGCTGCTCCGCTCGATCGCCGGCATCGCCGCCGCGCTCCGGAACACCGGTTGAGCCGAGCCGTTACTTGAACTTGAAGTTGGCGACGTGGGCGGTGCCGTCTGTCAGCGTCACGGTCAGCCGGCGGCACGTCCCCGACCACGACTTCTGCGTCTTCCACACGTACGTGTACTGTCGGTCTCGGGCGCTGTAGCTGAGACCGCTCTTGCCGGGGGTGTCCGTGGGAACGACGGCGACGTCGTCGGTCGGCGCCGCGTTGCCGCAGCCGATCGCCACCGTGCTCGGCGAGCCCGCAGCCAGGATCCCGAGGCCCTGGTCGCCGTCGAGGCTGAACTTGATCGGGATCGACGACCCCGCCTTCGCGACGTTCAGCAGCGGCGGGTCGTCGACCGGCTGGAAGAAGCCGCTGAACCGATAGCCGACCGTGTAATTGACGGTGGCGGTCGTCTGGTTGCCCGAGACGTCCGTCGCGGTGACCGTGAACGTGTGCGGTCCGTAGGCCGCCGTGTCGATGCTCGCGCCGTTCGGTTTCGTCCCGGTGCAGCTCACGACCCCGCCCGGGTCGGAGCAGGCAAACGAGGCGGGGACGACCTGGTTCTTCGCGAACGCGCCGTTCTCGATCGGCGCGGCCACCGTCACCTGCGGACCCGAGTGGTCGCCGGTCAGCGAGAGGAAGAGGTGGCCCTTGTCGGTCGTGAAGCCGACGTTGCCGGCGCCGTCCTCGGCCTCGAACGCGGCCTCGATCCTCGGCACCGCGATGCCCGGGACGGTGCCGACATACAGGTCGCTCGTGCCCTGGCGCGTGAGCCCGACGAACGTCCACGAGGAGCTGCCCTGGGTGAAGAACGCCCGCACGAGCGGCACGCCCGAGGGATCGGCGACGTGCGCGAAGAGCGTCGCCTGGCCGCCGTTTACGATCGAGCCGACCTGCGTGTAGAGCGGCGGCGTGACGTCGCTGCTCGTCGAGTAGAGCACCTGGAGGCCCGCGCCGTCGACGAGGCGCTGCACGGTTCCGTCGCGGGTCTGGCCGGGCACGAAGACCAGCTCGTCGTGGCGCGTGCCGAAGGCGTTCCAGTGACCGATCGATGCGAACGCGGCGGGGAAGGTGGAATTCGTCACCTTCAGCTCCGGCTCGTGTGCCGAGTTGTCGATCATCGGCGAGGCGATCAGCGGGTCGACGCCGATGTCGTGCGTCGTCAGCGAGTCGATCAGCACTCCGTGGGCGGCGGAACCGCCCGCCGTCACCTCGAGGTCTGCCCGCGGCTCGATCGGGCGCCCGTCGACGTACTCGACGCCGCTCGCCCCGGTCGACCAGTAGGTCCCGCGGCTCGTGTCGTGCCGCTGCAGAGTCGTGCCGAAGTCGGAAGGCCACGAGAAGGAGGCGGCGGCGACCCCGGTGACGACGGTCGGAGCCGTTGTCACGGCCGGCGCGTCCGGCGCCTCGGTGCGGCTGCCGATCGCGTAGAAGGGCAGCCCGTAGAAGGTGGCCTCCTGCAGCGCCTTCGCGGCGTACGGGTCGGCGATGCCGATCGTGCCGAGGAACTGCTGCTTCGCGAGGGCCAGCTTCCGGCCGATCGTGCCGTCGGAGGCGAGGTTGTGCGCGAACATCGTCATCAACTGCTCCGAGAGCGCGATCGCGTCGTAGTCGCCGTAGCCGTAGCCCGTGTTCGCGACGTAGACGCCGGCACCGTTCTGCGCGAGACCCTGCGCCCAGTCGCGCAGCTGCTGCTGCTTGCCCGTGGCGAAGGGGAAGGTGTCGCTGACGTTCAGCCCGGCGTGGCAGCCCATCGTGAAGAGGATCGCGTTCTGCAGCTGCGTCGGGAGGGCCTGGTTCGGAAGCGCCGTGCTGTCGAGCAGGCCGCTCTTCACGATCGGCTGCGGTGCGGCTGGCGCGAGCTCCCAGTGGTTGTAGTGGGCGTTCACCGAGAGGATCCCAGCGCCGAGCGTGTTGTCGAAGTACGGACTGATGTCAGAGTTCAGCCACGTACCGCCGATGAACGGCGCGATCCCAGACAGCCGCGTGGTCAGATCGCTCTGGATCTGAGTCGCCTCATCGGTCATGAAGTCGTAGCCGGTGACGAGGCCGGTCGACGGGTTGAGCACCCCGCCGCTCGCGTCGTAGGCGTCGAGCTGCTTCTCGATCTCCGGGGGTGTCTCGACGAGGCGGCCGACCGCGACCGAGGGCAGGTCGAGCTCGCCGCCGAACCAGGGGATGGTCGAGCCCGCAGCGTACGCGTCGTCGGTGAGCACGTTGCCCAGGAACTCCGAGGCGAAGAGCGCGTTCGCACGCGTGCCGCCCTGGGTCGTGAAGAGCAGGTCGCCGCTCGCGGTCGACTCGTTCGCATCGGTTGTGCCGTCGGCGACGCGCGCCATCGGCATCAACTCGTCGCCGCCGACGATGACGATGTTCTTCACGCTCTCGAGGCCGCCGACCGTTGCCGCAGCCCGATAGCGGGCGACGACCGCGTTGATCTTGCGGACGACGTCGTTCGCGGCGGGAACGGAGCAGGGCGCCGCGTCCCAGGCCGCCTTCGCAGCCCGAACCGCGGGATCGCCGTCGACGGCGAGCACGGTCGCCTTCAGCTCCGGGTGGGCCGTGACGAACGCGTCGATCCGGACTCTCAGCGCGTCGGCTGCCGACTGACCGTAGGTGCGGCCGGTCGCCTCGGAGTTGAGCAGGAAGAGCGTCTCGGTGTCGGCCGGGATCGACGAGGGCGACGGCAGCGTGCCGACGGTGGCCGACGGATTCGCGAACGTGCGCGCCGGGCAGGCCGGCAATTGCGGCGGTTTCACGATCTGCACGCGGAGCGTGTAGGGGTCGTCGGAGTGGTCACCGTTGTAGCCGGCGACGAGTGCGCCCACCGGGCCGGTCTCGGTGCCGGTGAGCGTGACCGCCCCGACCTCGACGCCGTCGCCGCGCGTGATGCCGTAGCTCGCGAGCGCGCTATTCGGCACGGGAGCGTCCTGGAGCCCCTCGGGCTGCGGGTTGTCACTCGTGCGGTTGATCGTGTCGCCGCTGTTCGGCACCGGCGAGTTCGGGACGGGGCTGTTCGGCACCGGCGAGTTCGGGACTGGGCTGTTCGGCACCGGGCTCGAGAGCAGGCTGAGCGAGCCCGGCCTCGTCAGGTAGAGGTCGAGGTCGGTGCCCGTCGGGGGACGCAGGTAGACGATGATCTTCGTCCCCGCGGGCAAGCCGGCCGTGGAGATGCTCCGCCAGTCGAGGTCGCTGCTCGAGGCGATGTGCCCGATCGCGAGCGTGTTCGGCTGGAGCGCCGGGGCGGTCGCCGGGTTGTCGTCGGGCTCGTTGTTCTGGGTCACCGTCAGCGGCGCCTGGGCGACCGCGGCGCTCGTCGTCGTGCCGACGATCAGCTTCACGGTGGACGTCTGCAGCCCGAGCCGGAAGCCCGCGAGCGCCTGGAAGTCGAGCCCGGCCGGCTGGGTGCCGCCACCGCCGCAGCCGCTCGCCTGCGGCAACCCCTGGTGGGTCGTGTCCCAGGTGGCGCCGGTCGCAGCGTTCTGGGCCGGGTCGCCGACGGCCTGGCGCTTGCCGGTGCCGACCACGAGCGAGCTCGTCCCGGGCTTGACGAGGAACCCGTGCGGCAGGGTCACGCGCAGCGAGTACGCCGTGCCGCAGGGGATGGGCGCGGTCAGGTGGTAGTGCACGACGTCGCCGGTTCCGGCGAACGCCTGGAAGCCGTCGATCGGCCACGACTCCCACGGGAGGTTCTCGAGACCGACCAGCCCGATCGCGAACTCGTTGAAGTTGGCGTTCGCGAGCGGCGAAGGGCCGCCGGGGGACTTCGGCGCCATGATCTCCGCAAAGGTGGCCGTCGGATTGATCGCGTTCACCGCCGCGGCGTCGGCGAGCGTCTTCGTCAGGCAGACCGCGGTGGACGTGAACTTCGTGCAGTCGACGACGAGGTTCGGGTCGTAGAGGGTGCCGATCACGACGCCGCCGATCGCGGTCAGCGTGAGCGCCGAGTTCGGCACGGGGCTGTTCGGGACGGGCGAGTTCGGCACCGGACTGTTGGGAACCGGACTGTTCGGAACCGGCGCGACGGGGTCGGTGATCTGCCCGACGGTGACCGTGCCGAGGCGACCGAGCAGGGTGTCGTTGAGGAGGCCCGCGACGTCGAGGCCGAGCACCGTCGTGGTCGTGACGTCGACTCCGGCGCAGCTCGCCGGCGCGATCGCGGCGCACCAGGCGCTCTGCGTGTAGGGCGGGATGTATCGGAGCTTGGTGCCGCCGAAGAGGATCGACTCGAGGCGGACGCCGCGCAACAGCGAGTTCTGCAGCTGCAGCTGTCCGAGTTTCAGCTGCTCGAAATTGGCGAGCGCCGGCGGATCGGCGTACACGTCGGCGAGGGTCAGTCCCGTGACGGGGACGTTCGCATGGACGTCGGCTCCGGTGAAGATCGCGCTCCAGTCGATCGGGATCGACGAGAGCATGATCTTCGAGAGGTCGCTCGACGCGATGCCGTCGAACCCGGAGTTGGCCACCGGGCTGTTCGGGACGGGTGAGTTGGGAACGGGCGAGTTCGGCACCGGAGAATTCGGCACCGGAGAATTCGGCACGGGCGACGCTCCGACGGGGGAGTTCGGCACGGGCGAGTTCGGCACCGGCGCGAAGGCGAACTGCCCGAGTACGCCGGCCGGCACCGACGAGAGCGGCACGTTGGCGGCCCCGGCCGGGACGGATGCCTCGTCGGCGGTCAGTCCGAGCCCGGCCTTCGGCGCGGCGCCTGTGGCTACGACGCAGGGCGAGAACTCCGAGGTGTTGCCGTTCGCGTCGGTCGCGGTTGCCGTGATCGCCTCGCCGACGGAGACGGGACCGGTGATGCCGGCGCCGGTGTCGATGGCCGCCGGCGAGGCGCCGACGACTGCAGTGCCCCAACCGAGCCAGACGGCGCCCTCGCCGTTTCCGCTCGGGTCGCAGGTGGGGCTCGCATAGAAGTCGAGCGTGTACGTTCCCGTCGCGCCGGCGAGAGTGCCGGTGATCTCGGTCGACGCGCCGTCGTAGAGAGCGCTGCTCAGGACAGGGAAGTTCTGCAGGTTGTTCGGCCCCGTGTCGGTGTCCCCCGCGTCGTTCGGCGTCACGCCGTCGGCATGCGTGTTGGCGCTCGCGACCGCCAGGCTCAGGTCAATCCCGAGCTCACCGTTGTCGTGCACCTGGTTGCCGCGAATCGAGTCGGCAGTCGAGCCGGGATACACCGCGATGCCCGTGCGGCCGTTGTAGGCGACCTCGTTTCCGGCCCCCGGCGGCACGTCGCCCGTTGGGGCGGCCCCGATCGTGTTGCCGGGCGCGCCGTCGATGCGGATGCCTTCGAAGCCGTTCGGGATGCCGGGCGAGGTCCCCGCGGCGTTCGTGCCGGCCCGGTTCCCCTGCACGACGTTGCCGGAGGAGCCGCTGAAGAGCGAGATCCCCATGTCGGTGTTGCCCGAGCTGAGGTTCCCGGCGCCGGGAGCCGTGCCGCCGATCGTGTTGCCGTTCGAGCCGTCCACGGCGATCCCGTCGATCGCGTTCGGCACCCCCGCCGTGCCGGCGGCGTCGACCCCGACGTAGTTGCCCTCGACCGTGTTCGCCGCCCCGGCGGTGCTCCCGATCAGATGGATCCCGTGACCGCCGTTGCCCGAGACGACGTTACGATCGGCGACGGCGGTCCCGCCGACGTCGATGCCGCCCGAGCTCTCGATCCGGATCCCGTCGCCGGCGTTTGCGTCGGCGACCGCGCCTGTCGCATCCAGCCCGACCGTGTTGCCGGACACGGTGCTCCTCGCGGACGAGGAGTCGACGAAGTCGAGATAGATCCCGATCTCGGCGTTGCCGGCGACACGGTTGCCGGTGATCGCGAAGCCGCCGGGGCCGCCTCCCTCGCCACCCTCGACGTAGATGCCGGAGCCGCCGTTCCGGTGACGACGTTGCCGGCGATGGTCGGTGCCGTCTGCCCGCCGAGCAGCTCGATGCCGTAGCTCGAGCTGTCGGCGACGGTATTGCCGCCGAGAGGGCCGCCGATCGTGATCTGCCCGCTGTTCTCGTCGTAGATGCCGATGCCGTTTCCGAGCGACGTCGTACCGTCCGCGCCGAGCCCGATCAGGTTCGAGGTGATCGTGTTGCCGACGGAGTCGGTGCCCACGACCGTCACGCCGTTGCCGTAGTTGCCGGAGATCACGTTGCCGCTAACGAGGTTGTTCGTCGCGCCGTTGGAGATCGCGATTCCGTCGGAGTTCGGGACTGCGGTCAGGCCCGTCTTGTCGGTACCGACGTAGTTGCCCTGGACAAGGGCACCGGTCGATCCGTCGAGGTCGATTCCCGTGTCGCCGATGAAGATGTCGGAGATCACGTTGCGGTCGGCGAGCTCGAGCCCGCCGACCGTGCTACCGGCACTCCCGCCGAGATAGAGCCCGCTCGACGACGACCCGAACCCGGTCCCCCCAAACCCGTCGCATCGAGACCGATGAAGTTCCCGGCCACCGTGACGGCGTTCGCGCCCTGCACGGCCACCGCTCGATCGAAACTCCCGTCGAGGATCAGGCCGCGTACCGAGGAGCCGTCCGCACCCGGACCGAACGTCAATCCATCGCCGAAGTACGCGCCGGGCGAGAGCTCCACGAGCGGCACCGCGTTGTCGCCGGCTGAGAGCGCACCCGTGTTCTCGCTCGTGAGCGGCTGGCTGTAGCCGTCGATCGACACGGGAGTGGCGATCGGCGGCAGGGCACTCCCCAGGTAGATCCGGCTTTGCCCGCCGGGAAGCGCAAAGTCGATCGTGCCGCCGACCACTCCGTCGGCGGCGGGCGTATTCGCCGCGTCGATCGCCTCCCGCAGGGAGCAGTCCGACTGGTCGCAGACCTCGTCGTTGTGGTCGTCGGCGGTATTGACGACGAATGTTCGCGTGAGCGCCACCGCGTAGATCGCCGCGTTGTCGCAGTAGAACGTCGTCGAGCAGCTCTCGGCGGACTCGACCCAGGTGACGTGAAGCGCCGCGTTCGGATCGTCGGCCGAGTAGGTGATCGTGTAGACCGCGGAGCGCAGGTCGGTCGCCTGTGGAAGCACGTCGACGAAGTCCGGCGCCGAACCGTCGGAGAGCGAGGCCGTCAGCGTCCCGTCGGCCCGATTCGTGGCGACGTACACCTTCAGCGTCATCGGCGTGGTCGACGCGGGAACCGTGAACCCGAACCCGTGTCCGAGCGTGCTCGTCTGGGTCTGCTCCCCGTCGTGCTGGATGCCCGCGGCCACGTTCGAGTCGCGCAGCGGCCCGCTCCCGTCCGACCAGGCGAAGCGGAACGGCGGCGAGGCCGCGGGCGGTGTGAACTGGCCGAGGCCGCGAAGCGGCACCGTCGGAGCCGGGTCGATGTTCTCGAGATCGCTGATCGCCGACCCGCCGAGCTTGCGGGTGTCGGGAGCGAGGCTCGTGCTCGTCCCCCCGTTCGCGCTGCCCCAGACCGCCCAGTCGATCGGCCCTTGGGTCGTCAGGTTGACCGGAGCGCCGAGCGCGGGGTCGACCGACACCGCACCGGTGATCGTTCCGCCCAGCGCCGTCGAGGCAAAAGCAAGCGCCGCCCCCGCGACCAGAGCCACGACCGTCACCCGTACGCCTCTCCCCAAGCGACCTCCGGCCACAGCTCCCTCTCCCACTCCTGGTACGGCGCACTCTGCGCACCCTTCTCCTCTCGTGTCAAGAGGAGCAGAATCGAATTGATGGGAATCGTGGGAGCAGCCGAGTCGAGCCGGGCCGACCTGACGCCGTACGTGCCGCGGCTCGTCGTCGAGTGGCTCGCGGGCGATCCCGACCGCGAGTGGCGCGAGCTCGAGGGGACGATGGCCTTCGTCGACATCTCCGGATTCACCGCGATGTCGGAGAAGCTGGCGGGCGAGGGGAAGGCAGGCGCCGAGCAGGTGACGGACGTGATGAACGCCACGTTCGCGGAGCTGCTCGACGTGGCCTACGGCTACGGCGGCGGGCTGCTGAAGTTCGGCGGCGACGCGCTGCTGCTCTTCTTCGACGGGCCGCAGCACGCCGACCGCAGCGCACGGGCGGCGTTCGAGATGCGCAAGACGCTGCGGGCGATCGGGCGGCCGCGGACGAGCGCGGGCCCCGTGACGCTGAAGATGCACGTCGGGATCCACTCGGGACGGTTCCTCTTCGTGCTCGCCGGCACCGACCACCGGGAGCTGATCGTCACCGGCCCGGAGGCGACCGTCACCGTGGAGATGGAGGCGGCCGCCGAGGCAGGCGAGATCGCCGTCAGCACCGCCACGGCGAAGCTCCTCCCGGACGCCGTGCTGGGAGGGCAGCGCGAGGGCGGCTTCCTGCTCGCCGCGGCACCGGACGCGGAGCCGGCACGGCTGCCGCTGCCGGCCGTGGAGGGGCTGCCGCTCGAGGATTGCGTGCCGCGGCTCGTCCGCGACCACCTCACCGCCGAGGTCGCCGAGCCCGAGCATCGCCAGGCAGCGGTGGCGTTCCTGCGCCTCTCCGGCATCGACGCGCTCGTCGCCGAGGACGGGCCCGCGGCCGCCGCGGCCGCCGTCGCGGAGGTGGTCGAGGCGGTTCAGGAGGCGGCCGCCGGTCACGAGGTCTGCTTCCTCGAGACCGACATCGACCGCGACGGCGCCCGAATCGTCCTCGTCGCCGGCGCGCCGCGGGTGAGCGAGAACGACGTGGAACGGATGCTGCGCACGGTCCGCGCGGCGATCGAGGCCGAGACCGAGCTGCCGCTCTCGATCGGCGTCAGCCGCGGCCGGGTGTTCGCCGGCGAGGTCGGCGCGACGTTCAGGCGGACCTACACGATCCTCGGCGGCACGGCGGCGCTGGCCGCCCGCCTGATGTCCAAGTCCGCCCGGCGCCAGATCCTCGTACCGGCAGACCTGCTGCAGCAGTCGGCGACGCTGTTCGAGACCGAGCCCGTGGCGCCGCTCCGCCTGAAGGGGATCGCCGAGCCGGTCCAGGCGGTCGCACTGGGCTCGATCGAGGGACTGCGCGGCGCGCCTGCGGCGCCGTCCGGGCCGCTGGTCGGTCGGCAGCGCGAGCTGGCGGTGCTGACGGCGGCCCTCGCACCCGTCCGGATGGGATTCGGGACGGTCGTCGAGCTCGTCGGCGACGCCGGCGTGGGCAAGTCGCGGCTGCTCGACGAGTTCAAGGCCCACGCGACCGACCTGGCACGCGCCGGGGCGCGGTGCGACGAGTACGAGAGCTCGACCCCGTACTTCGTCTTCCGGAGCCTCGTGCGCCCGCTCGTCGACGCGGACGGCGACGGGAACGTGACCGCCTCCGAGCTGCAGGCCGTCGTGGAGCGCGTCGCGCCCCACCTGACACCCTGGCTCCCGCTGGTGGCGCTCGTCCTCGACGTCGAGGTCGAGCCGACTTCCGAGGTGGAGGAGCTGCAGCCTGCGTTCCGGAGGGCACGGCTCCACGGCGCGATGGAGGAGCTCCTTCGCGCCCTCCTCCCCGGGCCGTCGCTCGTCCTGCTCGAGGACGTGCACTGGATCGACGAGGCATCCTCGGAGCTGCTCCGGCACCTCGGCGCCACCAACTCCAACCGTCCCTGGGCGATCTGCTGCACCCGCCGCCCGGGCGACGAGGGGTTCGTCGCCGCCGGTGGCACGCCCCCGGTCGCCGCGATGACGATCCTGCTCGAGCCGCTGCACGACGACGAAGCCGTCGAGCTGGTGCGGGCGGCCGCCGGCGACCGTCTCGACGAGGCGGAGATCCGCACGGTCGTCCGCCGGGCGGGCGGCAACCCGCTCTTCCTGCAGGAGCTCGTCACCACGGCCGGACGGGAGGGAACGTCCGACCTGCCGGAGACGGTGGACGCGGTCGTCGGCACCCGCATCGACCGCCTCGCGCCCGCCGACCGGACGATGCTGCGGTGGGCCTCGGTGCTCGGAGTCGTGTTCGACGGTGCCGTGCTCGAGGACGTGCTCGAGCACGATCCGGCGGCCGCCGCCGACTCGGCCGCCTGGGAGCGGCTGCAGGAGTTCGTCGAGCGCGACCCGTACGCTCCCGGCGGCTTCCGCTTCCGCCATGCGCTGATCCGCGACGCGGCCTACGAAGGGCTGGCGTTCCGGCGCAGGCGGGAGCTGCACGGGCGCGTCGGCGCCGTGCTCGAGCGGCGGCACGCCGACGCGCTCGACGAGGTCGCGGAGCTCCTCTCGCTCCACTTCTCGCTGGCCGACGAGCCGGAGCGCACCTGGCGGTACTCCCTCCTCGCCGGCGAGCGGGCCAAGGAGAAGTTCGCGAACGTCGAGGCCGCCGAGTTCTTCCGGCGCGCCCTCGAGGCGGCCGCGCCGCTCGGCCTGCCGAACGACGAGCTGGCCGCCGTCTGGGAGACGCTCGCCGACGTCAGCTCGCCCGCCGGCCAGCTCGAGAGCGCCCACGGCGCGCTCGCGCGCGCGCGGGCCCTGTCGCCGCCGTCCGCCCAGGCTGCGCTGATGCTCAAGGAAGGGCTCCTCCGGGAAGAGCAGGGCGCCTACAGCGAGGCGCTCCGCTGGTACACGAGGGGCGAGAAGGCCGCGTCGGCGATCGCCGACGCGGCGACGCGGGAGCGCACCGTCGTCGCCCTGGTCCGCGCCCGCGCCCAGGCGCGATTCCGGCAGGGCCGCTACGACGAGGCGCTCAAGCTGGCTGCGCAGGTGATCGACCGCGCCCGCGCGCTCGGCGAGCTGCGCGACCTGGCGCACGCGTACTACCTGAGCCATGTGATCCACACCCTGCGCGGCGACGAGCAGCGGCAGGAGCTGCGCGATCTCGCGCTGCCGATCTTCGAGGAGATCGACGACCTCGTCGGGCAGGCGAGCGTCCTGAACAACCTCGGCATCGAGGCCTACTACGAGGGCCGCTGGGACGAGGCCCGCGACCTGTACGAGCGCAGCCGCGCCCTCCGTGAGCGGATCGGCGACGTGATCAACGTGGCGACGACCAGCAACAACATCGGCGAGATCGACAGCGACCAGGGTCGGCTCGAGGAGGCGGAGCAGCGCTTTCGCGAGGTGCTCCGGATCGTCGACGGCGCGGGCCAGAAACTGCTGGCGGGGGTGGCGCGAAGCAATCTCGGCCGGGTGGCGGCCCGCCTCGGCCGCTACGAGGAGGCGGACGGCCTGCTCGCGGAGGCGTTCGCGATCCTCGACGAGATGGGCGCGGGGCCCTTCGCGGTCGAGGCGCAGGCACGGCGGGCCGAGCTGCTCGCGCTCCGCGGCTCCGAGCCCGAGGAGGTGGTGGGCACGGCAGAAGAGACGATCGCCCGCCTGCTGGCCGAAGGGGCTCCGCCGGCGGTGCACTCCCTGCTCGAGCGCGCTCCGCGGCACCGCCCTCGCCCGGGCAGAGCGCGTCGAGGAGGCGAAGCAGGCGATCCGCAGCGCCCGCGAGATCGCCGAGAAGGCGCAGGCCGACTACGAGCTCGCGCTCGCGCTGCGCGCCGAGGCGCAGCTGGAGGGACGCCGTTCGCCGGAGGCCGCGGCGATCTTCGACCGCCTCGGGGTCGACGAGCGCGCCCTGCCGTGATTCCCCGTTCGAGGGGCTTCAGGTTCGGCCCCGCCCGGCCGATGAGCGGCAGGCAGGCGAGCGAGGAGACGAGACGGGAACGATGAGGCGCGCACACGGGGCGGCGGTTCTCGCGGCGACACTGGGCGCGCTGGCGACGGCGGGCGCGGCGCTCGCCGACAAGGAGCAGATCCACCTGACGGCCGCCGGCAACAAGGCCGCCCGCGCCGCGGTGGTGCAGCGCGCCGACCTGGGCACGGCGACCGGGTGGACGGGCGGCGCGAGGAAGCCCGACCTCGGCTCGAGCGACACGACGTGCGCGGGGTACTCGCCGAAGCAGTCGGATCTCGTCGTCGTCGGCGCCGCCGAGACACGGTGGAAGCACGCGGGCCTCCAGTTCGACAGCCAGGCCGAGGTGCTGCGGACGCCGACGATGGTGCGCCTCGACTGGAAGCGGTCGGTGCTCTCGTCGAAGGTCATGCCGTGCCTGCGGCAGACCGTGGCGAAGAACCTCCCGGCGGGCGAGACGCTCGTCTCCGTGAAGCCGCTCCCCTTCCCGCGGGTCGCGAGCTACACGCGCGCCTACCGGACGCTGATCGACGTCAAGGAAGGGACCGGCAGCGCCCGGGTCGCGGTCGACGTCGTGCTGGTGGGCCGCGAGAGCACCGAGATCACCTTGACGACGACGGCGCTCGAGGCGGCGGGAGCCGTGGTGACGGGCGCCGAAGCGAGGCTCGCACGCCTGCTCGCCTCGCGCGTCACCCGCTGATCGCGGAGAGGTCGAACCGCGGCACGTATGCCGCCTCGAAGGCGGCGATCTCGTCGACGCGCCGGAGCGTCCGCGCGACCTCGTCGAGCCCGTTCACGAGCGTCTCCTGCGCGTGCGCGTCGAAGGCGAACGGCAGCACGAGCCCGTCGGGATGGGAGATCTCGAGCCGCTCGAGGTCGACCGTCAGCTCGTTGCGCCCGGCCAGCGCCTCCCGGATGCGCGCGATCTCCTCCGGCGCGAGCGAGACGGGCGCGAGGCCGCTGTTGATCGAGTTCTGGCGGAAGATGTCGCCGAAGGACGGCGCGATCACGACCCGGAACCCGTGGTCGGAGAGCGCCCAGGCGGCGTGCTCGCGGGAGGAGCCACAGCCGAAGTTGCGACCGGCGACGAGGATCGACGCGTCGGGCGTCGCGTGCAGCTCGAACTCCGGGTCGCGCATCCAGTCGAAGAACAGGTACTCGCCGTAGCCGGCCCGCTCGATCCGCTTCAGGAACTGCTTCGGGATGATCTGGTCGGTGTCGACGTCGGCGCGGTCGAGCACGGCGACGCTGCCGGTGACGCTCGTCAGCGGTCTCATACGAGCTCCCGCACGTCGGCGAAGCGTCCCGTCACGGCCGCCGCGGCCGCCATCGCCGGGCTGAGCAGGTGTGTGCGGCCGCCCGCGCCCTGGCGGCCCTCGAAGTTGCGGTTCGAGGTCGAGGCGCAGCGCTCGCCCGGCGCGAGCACGTCCGGGTTCATGCCCAGGCACATCGAGCAGCCGGCACGGCGCCACTCGAACCCCGCCCGCTCGAAGACGTCGCGCAGCCCCTCCTCCTCGGCCTGGCGCTTCACCTGCGCCGAGCCCGGCACCACGATCGCCTGCACACCGTCGGCCACGCGGCGTCCGGCGACGACCTCGGCGGCGGCGCGGAGATCCTCGATGCGCGCGTTCGTGCAGGAGCCGATGAACACCCGGTCGATGCCGATCTCCGTCAGCGGCGTGCCGGGCACGAGCTCCATGTAGCGGAGTGCCCTTTCGACCGTCTCGCGTTGATCCGGGTCGGCGAAGTCGGCCGGGTCGGGCACGACCCCGTCGACCGGCACGACCATCCCGGGATTCGTCCCCCAGGTGACCTGCGGCTTGAGCGCCGACACGTCGACGACGCGCACCTCGTCGTACGAGGCGCCGTCGTCGGTGTGCAGGTCGGACCAGTCCGCCTCCACGAAGGCGGGGCGCCCCTGGAGGTAGGCGAGCGTGACGTCGTCGGGCGCGATCATCCCGGCGCGCGCGCCCGCCTCGATCGACATGTTGCAGATCGTCATCCGTCCCTCCATCGAGAGGGCGCGGACGGCGGCGCCGGTGTACTCGATCACGTGCCCCTGCCCGCCCGAGACGCCGAGCGCGCCGATCGCGGCGAGCACCATGTCCTTCGCGGTGAGGCCGGGCGGCAGCTCGCCCGCGAACTCGACCTGCATCGTCTTCGGCAGCGTCTGGGGAAGCGTCTGCGTCGCCAGGACGTGCTCCACCTCCGACGTGCCGATGCCGAACGCGAGCGCGCCGAACGCGCCGTGGGTGGAGGTGTGGCTGTCGCCGCAGACGATCGTCATGCCCGGCTGGGTGAGGCCGAGCTCGGGGCCGATCACGTGGACGATCCCCTCGCGGCCGCTGCCGGTGGCGAACAGGCGAACGCCGAACTCGTCGCAATTCGCGCTGCAGGGCGTCGAGCTGGGCGCGCGCGAGCGGGTCGGTGATCGGCCCGTCGGTGGTCGGGACGTTGTGATCCATCGTCGCCACGGTGAGGTCGGTGCGCCGCACGGGCCGGCCGGATGCCCGCAGCGACTCGAACGCCTGCGGGCTCGTCACCTCGTGCACCAGGTGGAGGTCGATCCAGAGCAGCGACGGCGCGCCGGGCGACTCGGCGACGACGTGGGCATCCCAGACCTTGCGGAAGAGCGTGCGCGGGGTCACCGCTCGCGCTCCTTCTCGTACGACCCGAACAGCCGCAGCGCCAGCGTCTCGGCACGCAGCCCCGCGATCGCCGGCCGCACGAGCGGGTCGAAGACGTGACCGTCGAGCACGACGTCGAAGCGGTACCGCCAGGGCGAGTTCGGGCAGCGGCCGCGAGACGAGCTGCACGAGGTTGACCCCGTGCGCGGCCAGCGGCCCGAGCGCGTGGTGGAGCGCGCCGGGCCGGTGGTCGGTGACGAACGAGAGCGCGGTGCGCCAGCCCTCGCCCATCCGACCTGCGTGTACGGCGCAAGCGCGACGAAGCGCGTGAACGCGCCGGGGCGGTCGCCCACGTCGTCGGCGACCACCTCGAGCTCGTACCGTGCCGCCGCCTCCAGCCCGGCGATCGCGACCTGGCGGAGGTCGCCCGACTCGGCGACCTCGCGAGCGGCATCGGCGGTGGTCGCGGCGGGCACGCAGCGCACGTCCCAGCCGGCAAGCAGCGAGCGGCACTGCTCGAAGGCGGCCGGGTGCGAGCGCACGACGCGTGCGCCCTCGACCGTCGCGCCGGGCAGCCCCACCACGCAGTGGCGGATCGGCAGCGTCGCCTCGCGGACGATCGAGAGCGGCGCGCCGTAGAGCAGGTCGTGCGTCTCCGCGATCGGCCCGATCAGCGAGCTCTCGATCGGTAGCACGCCCGACCGCCACGTCGGCGGCGGCGGCCGCCTCGACGACGGCGGCGAAGCTCGGCAGGTCGACCGAGCGCACGGCGTCGGGCACGAGCACTCCCGCCGCCGCGTCGCTGTGGCTGCCGCGGGGGCCGGGATAACCGACCGTCAGCGTCATCGCGTCCCGAAGTCGAGGCGGATCGGCAGGCCGCAGCGGTCACACACGGTGAGCGCCGCACCCTTCCGTTCCGCGCGCACGACGGGGATGGGGTTCGAGCACGTGCAGTTGAGCGTCACGACGGCCGGCTGGCCCATGCCTCCTCCTTCAGGTCGGTTCGTGTGGCGAGCGACGCGAGCACGGCGTCGCCGAACTGAGCGGTGGTCGCTTCACCCCCCGCGTCGGGGGTCGGATCGGTCTCGAGCACCTCGGCGACCGCGGCGGCGAGCGCTCCTGCCAGGTCGGGCCTCCCGAGCGCATGCTCGAGCAGGAGCGCGAGCGAACGCAGCATCGCGGCGGGGTTGGCCGTTCCGGTGCCCGCGATGTCGGGCGCCGACCCGTGCACCGGCTCGAAGACGCCGGGGCCGCCGTCACCGAGACTCGCGGACGCCGCGAGCCCGAGCCCGCCGGTGACCGCCGCGGCGAGGTCGGAGAGGATGTCGCCGAACATGTTCTCGGTCACGACGACGTCGATGCGCTCGGGCGACTCGACGAGCTCCATCGCGAAGCTGTCGACGAGCGCGTGCCGGAGGGCGACGTCGGGATAGTCGCGCGCGACCTCGCTCACGACCCGCCGCCAGAGCCGCGACGTCTCGAGCACGTTCGCCTTGTCGACCGAGACGAGCGAGCCGCGGCGCGCCCGCGCGAGCTCGAAGCCGCGCCGGGCGATCCGCTCGACCTGCGCCGGGCTGTACTCGCACGTGTCGAAGGCCGTGCCGTCGGGGCGCACGCCGCGGGCACCGAAGTAGAGGCCGCCGACGAGCTCGCGCACGATCAGCAGGTCGACGCCGCCCCGCTGCCGCCGGCCGCAGGTTCGCGTAGACGTCGAGCGCCTTGCGGAGCCCCAGCAACCCTTCCTCCGGTCGCCGCGCTCCGCCGTCCCAGGCTGGGCCGCCGACGGCCCCGAGCAGCACCGCACGCGCGGTGCGGCAGGTCTCGAGCGTCGCCGGCGGCAGCGGATCGCCGCACGCGTCGATCGCCGCGCCCGCCGAACGGCAGGCGCACCGGCTCGACCTCGACCGGCAGCCGCTCGAGCACCCGGAGCGCCTGCTCGAGCACCTCCGGCCCGATCCCGTCGCCGGGCAGGCAGGCGACGATGTCAGCCATCCCGGAGCTCCCGCTTGACGAGGGCGAGCACGAACACGAACAGCTCCTCGAGCCCGCGCGTCGGAGAGCGGCCCTTCGTTGGCGGCCCGCAGGTGGGCGACGAGCGCGGCCTCCCGGTCGGGATCGAGGAACGCCAGGCCGTGCTCTGCCTTGTGGCGACGGAGCGCCCGCACCTTCTCGATCCGCTCGTTGATCGTCGCGAGCAGCCGCAGGTCGAGCCCGGTGATCTGCTCCCGGAAGGAGGCGAGCACGTGCTCGGCTGTCCCGCCGGCAGACAGCCGCTCGGTCATGCCGTCACCCCGAGCTCGGCGAGCAGGTCGTCGACGTCGGCGTCGATCTCGAGCGGCGCGCCGGTCTCGATCGCCTGCGGCGTCTTCAGGCCGGTGCCCGTGACGAGCAGCACGACCCGGTCGCCGGCGCCGAGCTCGCCCGCGGCGGCAGCCGCGCGGAGCGCGCCCAGCGTCACGCCGGCCGCCGTCTCGCCGAAGATCCCGGTCGTCCGGGCGAGCAGCGCCATGTTCGACCCCACCTCGTCCTCGGCGACCGCGTGGATCGCGCCGCCCGACGCGCGGGCGGTGGCGACCGCGAGGTCGCCGTCGGCCGGGGCTCCGATCGCGAGCGAATGCGCGACGGTCGCGGGCCGCACCGGCGACACCGGCCGGTCCGATCGCGAACGCCGTCGCGACCGGCGAGCAGCCCTGCGCCTGGCCGCCGTAGAGGCGCGGCGGCGTGCCCTCGACGAGGCCGAGGCGGGCGAACTGGCCCGAAGCCCTGCCACAGCTTCGTGAACAGCGAGCCGGAGGCGATCGGCGAGACGACCGCGTCGGGGAAGCTCCAGCCGAGCTGCTCGGCGATCTCGAACGCGAGCGTCTTCGACCCCTCGGCGTAGTACGCCCGCAGGTTCGACGTTCACGAACGCCCAGTCGAGCTCGCCCGCCAGCTCGACGACGAGCCGGCTGCAGTCGTCGTAGCTGCCGCGGACCGAGACCATCTCGGCGCCGTAGGCCGCGGTCGCCAGCATCTTCTCGGGCTCGACCGTGCGCGGGTAGAGCACGACCGAGCGCAGCCCGAGCGCCGACGCGCGCGCGGCGACGGCGTTCCCCAGGTTTCCGGTCGAGGCGCAGGCGAGCGTGTCGGCGCCGAGCTCGACGGCCTTCGCGGCCGCGACGGCGACGACCCGATCCTTGAACGAGTGCGTCGGGTTCGTGTGGTCGAGCTTCAGGTAGAGCTCCCCCACGCCGACCGCGTCGGCGAGCCGCGGCGCGCGCACCAGCGGCGTCCACCCCGGCCCGTCCGCGGCGCCGGCCGGCACGCCCGTCGGGAGCAGGTCGGCGTAGCGCCACAGCGAGGGAGGGCCCGAGCCGATCCGTTCGCGCGTGACCCGGGCGGCGACATCGTCCCAGTCGTACACCGGCTCGAGCGGCCCGAAGCAGCGCAGGCACACGCCGCTCGCAACCGCGGGGAACTCCGACTCGCAGATCCTGCACCTGAGCGCGTCAACGGCCACTGCGACTCCTACAATACTTTCCGAAATGAAGTTTCGTCGCGTCGACGACCTGCCTCCGTACGTCTTCGCAACCGTCGACCAGCTGAAGCGGGAGCTGCGGCACGAGGGGCGCGACGTGATCGACCTCGGCTTCGGCAACCCCGACATCCCGTCTCCCGACCAGGCGGTCGCCAAGCTCCGCGAAGCGGTGCTGAAGCCGGCCAACCACCGGTACTCGGCGAGCCGCGGCATCGCCGGCCTGCGGCGCGCCGTCGCCGAGCACTACGACCGCCGCTTCGGCGTGGCGCTCGACCCCGAGACGCAGGTGGTCTCGACGATCGGCGCCAAGGAGGGACTGGCGCATCTGATGTGGGCGCTCGTCGAGCCCGGCGACCGTGTCGTCGTGCCGACGCCCGCCTACCCGATCCACCGCGTCGCCCCCCACCTCGCGGGCGCACTCGTCGTCACGCCCCCGGCGACGGGCGGCGTCGACGCGATCGAAGCGGCCGTCGAGCAGCACCGGCCGCGCGCGGTGATCGTCTCGTATCCGCACAACCCGACCACCGCCGTCGACGACCCGGCCGAGCTGCAGCGGCTCGTCGACCTCGCGCTCGAGCACGAGTTCCTGCTCGTGCACGACTTCGCCTACGCCGACGTCGCCTTCGACGGCCACGAGCCGCCGTCCGTGCTCGCCGCCGCGGGCGCCGGCGAGTGCGCGGTCGAGCTCTACAGCCTGACCAAGTCGTTCTCGATGGCCGGCTGGCGCGTGGGCTTCCTGCTCGGCAACCCGGCCGCCGTGAGCGCGCTCGCGAAGCTGAAGTCCTACCTCGACTACGGCACCTTCCAGCCGATCCAGATCGCGGCGGCCGTCACCCTGCGCGAGGCGGGGGAGTATCCGGCGCACGTCTGCGAGCTCTACCGCCGCCGCCGGGACGTGCTCTGCACGGGGCTCGCCCGCGCCGGCTGGCCCGTCGAGCCGCCGGCGGGGACGATGTTCGTGTGGGCGCCGATCCCGGAGCCGTACCGCGACCAGGGTTCGCTCGGCTTCGCGCTGCGGCTGGCGCGAGAAGCGGGCGTCGCGGTCAGCCCCGGGATCGGGTTCGGGGACGGTGGTGACGGTCACGTGCGGTTCGCGCTCGTCGAGAACGAGCAGCGCATCCGGCAGGCGACCCGCGCGATCGGACGGCTGCTGCACTAGGTGCGCGCCCCCTCGGACGCGGAGCCGACGGTGGCCGCGTACTTGGCGAAGACGCCGGTCGTGTAGCGCGGCTCGGGCTGCGTCCACGCCGCCGCCCGCCGCGCGAGCTCGGCCTCGTCGAGCTCGACGTCGAGCCGGCGCTCGTCCACGTCGACGACGACCTGGTCGCCGTCCTGCAGCAGCGCGATCGGGCCGCCGCGGAACGCCTCCGGCGCCACGTGCCCGACCATCAGCCCGTGGGTGGCGCCCGAGAAGCGCCCGTCGGTGAGCAGCGCCACCTCGTCGCCGAGACCCTCGCCGACGAGGGCGGCGGTCACGTGCAGCATCTCGCGCATCCCGGGACCGCCGGCCGGGCCCTCGTAGCGGATCACGACCACGTCGCCGGGCACGATCGAGCGGGCCTTGACGGCGGCGAAGCAGTCCTCCTCCGAGTCGAACACCCGCGCAGGCCCGCGGTGGAGCAGCCGCTCGTGGCCGGCCAGCTTCACCACACACCCCTCGGGAGCGAGGTTGCCGCGCAGGATCGCGAGGCCGCCGGTCGGCTTCAGCGGGTCGTCCCACGAGACGACGACGTCCTGCCCTGGACGCTCGGTGACGGCGTCTGCGACCTCCTGCAGCGAGCGCCCGTCGACGCTGCGGACGTCGGCATGCGCGAGCCCGCCGCGGACGAGCTCGCGCGCGACGAGCCCGACGCCGCCCGCCCGGTAGAGGTCGGTGGCGACGTAGCGGCCGCCCGGCTTGATGTCCGCCACGATCGGCGTGCGCCGCGCGACGTCGTCGAAGTCGTCGATCGACAGCTCGACGCCCGCCTCGGCGGCGATCGCGAGCAGGTGGAGCACGGCGTTCGTCGAGCCGCCCGTCGCGGCGACCGCCGCGATCGCGTTCTCGAACGCCTTGCGCGTGAGCACGCTCGACGGGCGGGTGTCCTCGAGCACGAGCCGCATCGCGAGCGTCCCCGCCTGCACCGCCGTCTCCGCCTTGCCCGGATGCGAGGCCGGCACCTCGTTCAGGCCGGGGGCGCTGACGCCGAGGAAGTCGAGCGCGGTCGCCATCGTGTTGGCCGTGAAATGGCCGCCGCACGCGCCCGCCCCCGGACAGGCGGCACTCTCGAGCGCGTGCACCTCTCCCTCCGTGAGCGTCCCTGCCGCGTGCGCGCCGACCGCCTCGAAGACGTCCTGGATCGTCACGTCGCGGCCGCGATGCCGGCCCGGCTCGATCGAGCCGCCGTAGAGCACGAGCCCCGGCAGGTCGAGGCGCGCGAGCGCCATCACGGCGCCCGGGATCGTCTTGTCGCAGCCGACGATGCAGACGAGGCCGTCGAACAGATGCCCGCGCGCCACCAGCTCGATCGAGTCGGCGATCACGTCGCGCGAGACGAGCGACGCGCGCATCCCGGTGGTGCCCATCGAGACGCCGTCGGAGACTGCGATCGTGTTGAACTCGAGCGGAGTGCCGCCGGCACGCCGGATGCCCTGCTTGACGTACCGGGCGAGCATGCGCTGGTTGAGGTTGCAGGGCATCGTCTCGATCCAGGTCGTGGCCACACCCACGAGCGGCCGGGCGAGCTCCTCGTCGGTGAAGCCGACGCCCTTGAGCATCGCGCGCGCCGGTGCGCGGTCGACGCCGTCGGTGAGCGCGGCGCTGTGGCGCTTGGCCGGGTGGGTGAGGTCCGTAGACGCTCATGCGAGGTGGGCTCCTTCTCGGGCCACCTCGAGCGGCAGCACCGTCGTGTCGGGGAACGTGCGGGAAAGCTCTTCGACGACCGCGCCGAGGGAGGCGCGCCGCGCCCAGACGACCACCGCGGGGCCCGAGCCGGAGAGGGTGACGCCGACCGCGCCCGTCGGCGTCCGCGCGCGGAGCGCGCGCAGCAGCGGCGCGTCGTCGAGCCGGTACTGCTCGTGCAGGCGGTCGGCGAAGGCCGCTCCCAGCAGCTCGGGGTCGCCGGCGGCGATCGCGGCGCCGAGCAACGCCGCCGCGCCGGCCGTGACGGCGGCGTCCGCGTGGTCGACGGCCGTCGGCAGCCCGTTGCGCGAGCCGGCGGTGCTCGTGCGCGACGCGGGGACGGCCAGCACCGCCGCGGCCGGCATGTCGGCGGCGATCCGCGCCGCGTGCGGGGTGCCGTTCCGCTGCCAGGCGAGACAGACGCCGCCGTAGAGGGCCGCGGCGAGGTTGTCGGCATGCCCCTCCAGCTCGACGCCGAGCGCCAGCAGCTCGGACGCAGGCGCCGCGCGGCCGGCGGCGGCGGCGCCCGCGACGAGGCCGAGCGCGATCGTGGCGGCGCTCGAGCCGAGCCCTCGCTCGAGCGGGATGCGGTTGAGGAAGCGGAAGCGGTAGCGGTCGACCGGCGCGAAGCACGAGAAGGCACGCAGCGCGAGGTGGAGCGCGTCGCGCGGCAGCTCGTCGGCGCCGAGCCCTTCGATCTCGACCGCGTGCGGTCCCTCCTCGACGACGAGCTCGTTCCAGAGCGAGAGCGCCGCGGCCGCGGCGTCGAAGCCCGGGCCGAGGTTGGCGGTCGAGGCGGGGGCGAGCGCGCGGATCACCGGATCGCCTCCAGCACCGCCGCGACCGTCGGCTCGACCACGCGGCTGCCGGGGTCGTCGACCGTCTCCGTGTCCTTCAGCCCGTGTCCCGTGAGGATGCAGACGGCGAGCTCGCCCTCGTGCGGGCCGAGCGCGCGCAGCGCAGCGAGCCCGGCCGCGCTGGCCGGCTCGCAGAAGACGCCCTCCTCGCGGGCGAGCGCCTGCCAGGCGGAGCGGAGCTCGTCGTCATCGGTGGTGACGACCGTGACCCGGCCGTCGGCGACGAGCGCGTCGACCTGGGCGGCGTGCGCGGGCTCGGCGATCCGGATCGCCGACGCCCAGGTGCCCGGGCGGTCGGCGGCCTGCCCGAGCACGAGCCGCGGCTCGATGCCTGCGTCGTCACAGCCGGCGGCGACCGCGCGGACGTTGCCGCCGCCTCCGTACGGCAGCGCGATCAGCGCGGGCGGGCGACCGAGCGTCTCGAGGAGCTCGGCGACGACCGACTTCTGCCCCTCGACACGGTCGGGGTTGAGCGAGTTGACGAGCACGAAGCCGTCCTGCTCGGCGAGCTCCCGGCCGAGGCGCAGGGCGTCGTCGAAGCTGCCGCGCACCTCGACGAGCGTGGCGCCCACGGCCCGCGCCTGCGCCCGCTTCGCCGTCGCGGTCGCGCCGGCCGGCGTCAGCACCACCGCCTGCAGGCCGGCTCGCGCTGCGTAGGCGGCGGCGGAGGCGGCGGTGTTGCCGGTCGACGCGCAGACGACGGCGCGCGCGCCGGCCGCCGCGGCGCGGCCGACGGCCAGTGCCATGCCGCGGTCCTTGAAGCTGCCGGTGGGATTGAGGCCCTCGAGCTTCAGGTGCAGGTCGAGCCCGAGCTGCGCCGAGAGCCGCGGCGCCGCGACGAGCGGCGTCGACCCCTCGCCGAGCGACAGACGCGGCGCCGCCGTCACGCCCACCCGAGCTCCGTGACGCCGCGATCGGATACGACGGGCAGCGGCCGTGACGAGCGCCGTACCTCGTCCAGCTCGCCGAGCGCCGCGAGCGCCTCGTCGAGGGCGCCTGCCCGCGCTTCGTGCGTGACCACGTGCAGCGCCGCGCCGTTGCCGTTCGCGTGCTGCAGCAGCCGGGCGATCGAGATCTCCCGCTCGGCGAGCTCCTCGGCGACGCGCGCGAGCGCGCCGGGGCGGTCGACGACCGAGAGCCTGAAGTAGAACGGCGAGCGGGCCTCGGCGGGCGGCAGGCGCTCCAGCTCGCGCCAGGCGGCGTCGTTCTGCAGGAAGCCGGTGCCCATCGTCCCGATCACGCTCGTGATGTCGGCGATCACGGCCGACGCGGTCTCGATCCCGCCGGCCCCCGGCCCCTCCAGGGTGATCTCGCGGATCGCGTCGCCCTGCAGCATCACCGCGTTGAACGCACCGTCGACCTTGGCGAGCGGATGCTGCTTGTCGACGAACGCGGGTCGCACCTGGACGTCGAACCGGCCGTCGACGAGGCGGGCGGTGCCGACGAGGCGGATCACCATGTCGAGCTCGCGGGCCGCGGCGACGTCGACAGGGTCGATCTCGGTGATGCCGCCGTAGGCGACGTCGCCGATGTCGACGCGGGTGTTAAAGGCGACCGTGGCGAGAATCGCCATCTTGGCGGCGGCGTCCGCGCCGGAGACGTCGTCGGACGGGTCGGCCTCGGCGTACCCCCGCTCCTGCGCCGCCGCGAGCGCGGCCCCGTAGGTGCTGCCGCCCTCCATCTCCGTCAGCACGAAGTTGGTCGTCCCGTTGACGATGCCGAGCACGCGGTGGACGTTCGTGACGACGAGCGACTCGCGCAGCACCTTGATCACCGGGATCGCGGCGCAGACGCTCGCCTCGAAGCGCAGCTGTACGCCGGCGCCGGATGCGGCGGCGAACAGCTCGGCGCCACGCCGCGCGACGAGCTGCTTGTTCGCCGAGACGACGTGCTTGCCGCGCGCGAGCAGCTCGAGCACGTGCCCGCCCGTCGGCTCGAGCCCGCCCATCACCTCGGCGACGACCGCGATCTCGGGGTCGTCCCGGATCTCGGCGAAGTCGCCGGTGAGCACCCCGTCGGCAGGACGGTGACCACGCTCCTTCCCGACGTCGCGCACGAGCGCCTTCACGACGCGCAGCCGGTGGCCGGTCGCGCGTTCGATGTCGTCGGCGGAGTCCTCGAGCAGGCGGTCGACGGCGGCGCCGACCGTCCCGTAGCCGAGCAGGGCGACCTTGGTCTCAACCGACAGGTGCGCTCTCCTCCTTCACGTTCAGCTCACGCAGACGGCGGCCGACCTGCTCGATCTGCGTCGCGGCGAGCTCCTCGCGGCGCTGGGCGAGCACGGGCTGGCCCCGGTCCATCTCGGCGATCCAGTCGCGCGCGAACGAGCCGTCGCGGATTGCGGCGAGCACCGCCCGCATGTTCTCGCGCACGTGGTCGTCGACCACCTTCGGCCCGACCTCGTGCGAGCCGTACTCGGCGGTGTCGGAGATCGAGTAGTGCATGCGCTCGATTCCGCCCTCCCAGATCAGGTCGACGATCAGCTTCAGCTCGTGCAGGCACTCGTAGTAGGCGACCTCCGGCTGGTAGCCGGCCTCGACGAGCGTCTCGAACCCGAGCTGGATCAGCTGGGTGACGCCGCCGCAGAGCACCGCCTGCTCGCCGAAGAGGTCGGTCTCGGTCTCCTCGGCGAACGAGGTCTCGACCATCCCGGCACGCGCAGCGCCGAGCGCGGCGCCGTAGGCGAGCGCCGTCTCCTTCGCGTGGCCGGACGCGTCCTGCGCGACGGCGACGACGGCGGGCGTGCCGTAGCCCTCGGTGTAGAGGCGGCGCACGACGTGGCCGGGCCCCTTCGGCGCGACCATGATCACGTCGTGCCCGGCCGGCGGCTCGATGCGGCCGTAGTGCACGTTGAAGCCGTGCGCGAAGAGCAGCGTCGCGCCGGGCTCGAGGTTCGGGGCGATCTCCTGCTCGTACAGCGCCGGCTGCGCGCCGTCCGGGACGAGGATCGCGACGAGCTGCGCGCCCTTCACCGCGTCGGCGACCGGGCGCACGCTCAGCCCCGCCTCCTCCGCGGCCGGCCACGAGGCCGAGCCCTCGCGCAGCCCCACCTCGACCTCGACGCCCGACTCGGCGAGGTTGAGCGCGTGCGCGTGTCCCTGACTGCCGTACCCGAGCACCGCGACCTTGCCGTCGAGACGACCGACGTTGCCGGACTTGAGGATCTCTGCCATGCGAAGGGGCTCCTTTTCAGACGCTGACGGTGGGTTGCGTACGGGTGCGGCCGCTCGCGCTCGGGCGCCGCAGGCCGATCCGGCCGGTGCGGACGAGCTCGCGCACGCCGTACGGGCGGACGAGCTCCTCGAACGCCTCGACCTGCTCGGGCCGGCCGACGATCTCGAAGGTGACGGCGTCGCGGCCGATGTCGGCGACGCGTGCGCCGGCGACCTGGGCGAGCGACATCAGCTCCGCGCGACGCTCGGCCGCGACCGCGACGGTGATCAGCGCGAGCTCCCGCTCGACCGACTCGTCGGGCGGCAGCTCCGTGACGCGGAGCACGTTCACGAGCTTGTGCATCTGCTTCTCGATCTGCTCGAGCGAGTGCTCGTTGCAGTCGACGCGCAGGGTGAGTCGAGAGATGTCGGGCCGCTCGGTGGGGCCGACCGCGAGGCTCTGGATGTTGTAGCCGCGCCGCGCGAAGAGCTGCGAGACGCGCGCGAGCGCCCCGGGCTTGTTCTCGAGGCGCACCGAGATCGTGTGCGAGCTCACCCGCGCCCCACCCCGGGGGCAGCCACTCGCGCGAAAGTGTCACGGACAATCCACAGACCCCCACGAGCAGGGATTCTTCGCACCTCACCCGGGGGCAGCCACCGTCACGAACGTGTGACGCGCTCACGCGACCACGATCTCTTCCTCGCCGGGAGCCTCGATCACGTCGACGGCGGCGGCGCCGGCGGGCACCATCGGGAAGCACTTCTCCTCGGGGTCGCAGCGCACGTCGACGACCGCGCTGCGGCCGGCCGCGAACGCCGCCGCGAGCGCCTCCTCGAGGCCGTCCTCGCTCTCGACCGTGAAGCCCGCACAGCCGTAGGCCTCCGCCAGCTGCGCGTAGTCGGGAACGGCATGCGTCAGGTTCGTGTTCGAGAAGCGCTCGTCGTAGAAGAGCTCCTGCCACTGGCGCACCATCCCGAGCCAGCCGTTGTTGAGCACGACCGTCACGATCGGCAGCCCCTCGAGCGCCGAGGTCGCGAGCTCCTGGCAGGTCATCTGGAAGCAGCCGTCGCCGTCGATGCACACGACGGTGGCGTCGGGCCGAGCCGCCTTCGCGCCGATCGCGGCCGGCAGCCCGTAGCCCATCGTCCCGAGCCCGCCGGAGGTGATGAACGACCGCGGCCGGTCGCAGACCAGGTACTGCATCGCCCACATCTGGTGCTGGCCCACACCGGTCGTCCAGATCACGTCGTCGTCGCCGGCGGCCGCGAGGTCGCGCAGCGCCTCGACCGCGGTCTGCGGCTTCAGCACCCCGTCCTGCCGCGCGTAGCGGAACGGGAAGCGCGCCCGCCACTCCTCGAGCTGGGCGAGCCACGGCTCGTGCGTGGGGCCCCGCCCTTCGGTCGCGACCTGCACCTGCTCGGCGAGCTGCGAGAGGGCGAGCTTCAGCGGGCCCACGACCGGGATCTCGGCGTGGCGGATCTTCCCCACCTCGGCCGCGTCGATGTCGAAGTGGATCACCTTGGCGCCGGGAGCGAACGCCGAGACCTTGCCGGTGACGCGGTCGTCGAAGCGGGAGCCGACGGCGATCACGAGGTCGGCCTTGTTCAGCGCCCAGTTCGCGTACTTCGAGCCGTGCATGCCGGGCGCCCCGTAGTTCAACGGGTGCGAGTCGGGAAGGCAGCCCTTGCCCATCAGCGTCACCACCGCCGGCAGGCGCGCGGCGTCGACCAGTGCGAGCAGCTCTGCACACGCGTCGGCGTTCAGCACGCCGCCGCCGGCGTACACGATCGGCCGCTGGGCCTCGGCGATCGCGCGGGCCGCCTCGGCGACCTGGCGCGGATGCACCTTGCGGGGCGGGCGCCAGCCCGGCAGGTCGACCTCGTCCGGGTAGACGAAGTCGAAGGCGGCCTCCTGCACGTCCTTCGCGACGTCGACGAGCACGGGCCCCTGGCGGCCCGTGCGGGCGACGTGGAAGGCGGCCTTCAAGACCGACGGCAGCTCCTCGACCTCCTGCACGAGCCAGGAGTGCTTGACGATCGGCATCGTGATGCCGGTGATGTCGATCTCCTGGAACGCGTCGGTGCCGATCAGGTCGGAGCGCACCTGCCCGGTGATGCAGACGAGCGGCGTCGAGTCGAGCCACGCGTCGGCGATCGCCGTCACGAGGTTCGTCGCGCCGGGCCCCGAGGTGGCGATCGCCACCCCGACGCGGCCGGACGCACGGGCATAGCCCTGCGCCATGTGCCCCGCGCCCTGCTCGTGCCGCGCGAGCACGTGCCTGACGCTCGTGCCGCGCGCCATCGCGTCGTACGTCGGGAGGATCGCTCCGCCAGGAATGCCGAACGCGACGTCGACCCCCTCGAGCTCGAGCGCCCGGAGGACGGCGTCGGATCCGAGCATCCGGGTCAACTCCAGACCTCGGCGAAGTGCTCGACGTCTGTGCGCGACTCGGGCAGCAGCTCGATCACGGCGTCCGTGAAGGAGCGGGTGTCGTGGTCTTGGCCGCCGGCGGTGCGGCGCGCGGCCTCGCCCACCGCGCGCTCGAGCGTGCGCGCGGCCGAGCGGCGCTTCAGGCCGACGGCGAGCATCAGCGACGCCGTCAGCAGCATCCCCTTCGGGTCGGCGACGCCGAACCCGGCGAGGTCGTCGGGCTCGCTCGCACCGGGAGCGAAGACGCCCGGCCCGGCGTCCGGCAGCCACGCCTGCGCGACCGACGTGCTCGAGCCGGCGAACGACGCGGCCGCGTCGACGACCGGATCGACGAGATGCGACTCGGTGACGAGAACGTCGAGCCCGTCGGCTCCGTCGCGCAGGCGCACGAAGCGTCTCGCCGAGCGAGGCGTCGTCGACCTGGAGCCCGCCCCATGCGCGCCGCTCCGCGTCGACCGTCTCGCGCCAGTCCTCCGACCCGCCGACGCACAGGATCCGCCCGCGGCGGGAGGCGGCGCACGAGAAGGCGCGCGCGACCGCGAGCTCGTTCGCCCAGTCGCCGACCGGCCCACAGACGAGCACGTCCCGGGCGGGAGCCACGTCGACACGTGCGACGCGCCAGGCCAGATGCAGGTCGGCCTGGACGCCCGCGAAGGCCGGCTCGTGCGGGGCCGCGACGAGGATGGCGTCCGCCTCGCGATAGGCGGCGCGGGTCTGCGCGGGCAGCGGATGCCCGGACCGGGTCAACCCCTCACCCGCGAACGGCAGGTGGTGGTCGTCCAGGCTGAGATGGTGCAGCTTCGCCACGCGCTCGAGCGCGCGGGTCGCCGCCGCCATCAGCTCCGGCCCCACGCCGTCGCCGGCGAGGCAGGCCACTGTCTTCGTCATGGATGAACCTCTCTGCTCGGGTGCACTTCGTCTGCTCTCCTCCGTCGGGACCTGATCCAGGGCGCACTGCTCCCGCTGTGCGGTCGACGTGTGCGGCGTCTTGACGGCCGCGTGAGCGAAATCTCCCCCTAGCGGGGGAGAATGACGATGATCGTGAGAAGGAAGAGCCCGAGCGCGAGCAGCTGCGCCGGAAGCGGCGACGGCATCGCGATTGCGCGCGGGCGGCGGTTCATCGTCGTCAGAGTGTGCCGACGGAACGTGGGCGTGTCAAGCTTCAAAACGGATAGTGACGGGTGTTGCCCGCAGCGGCGATAGCCACTATGCTTTTGGAAGCGATGACCGGAACGCGCACCCAGCTCCCGACGGCAGCTCTCGTCCTCGAGCTCTCGACGCGCGCCCTCCTCCTTCCCCGCTAGGGGAACCGGTCTTGCGACATACCCGTCTCGCGTTCCCGCACCGAAGGGAGCAGACCGCCATTGGAGGAGCGAAGCCATGACCATGCCGTACTGGAAGTACCGTCCGTATCCGACCGTCGACCTGTCGGACCGCACGTGGCCCGACACGCCGATCGAGCGTGCGCCGATCTGGTGCTCGACCGACCTGCGCGACGGAAACCAGGCGCTCGTGAAGCCGATGGACGCGGCCCGGAAGCAGCGGATGTTCGACCTGCTCGTGCGGCTCGGCGTGAAGGAGATCGAGGTCGGCTTCCCGGCCGCCTCGAAGACCGACTTCGACTTCGTGCGCCGGCTCGTCGAGGAGGAGCTCGTGCCGGAGGACACGACGATCGCGGTGCTGACGCAGGCGCGGCCCGAGCTGATCGAGCGGACCTACGCGGCGATCGACGGCGCCCGGCGGGCGATCGTGCACCTCTACAACTCGACCTCCGAGACGCAGCGGCGGGTCGTCTTCCGGCTCGACGAGGCGGGGATCGTCGAGCTCGCGGTGCGGGCGACCGAGCTCTGCAAGGAGCTGGCGGCGCAAACGTCGACGGAGATCGCGTTCGAGTACTCGCCGGAGAGCTTCCACGGCACGGAGCTCGAGTTCGCGCTGCGGATCTGCGAGGCGGTGCTGGCCGTGTGGCAGCCGAGCGCCGCCGCGCCGATGATCGTCAACCTGCCGACGACGGTGGAGGCGTTCCCGCCGAACGTGTACGCCGACCGGATCGAGTGGTTCCAGCGGCACGTCTCGCGACGCGACGCGATCGTGCTGAGCGTGCACCCGCACAACGACCGCGGCACCGCCGTCGCGACCGCCGAGCTCGGCCTGATGGCGGGCGCCGACCGGGTCGAGGGCACGCTGTTCGGGAACGGCGAGCGCACGGGCAACGTCGACCTCGTCACGCTGGCGCTGAACCTGCTTACCCAGGGCGTCGACCCGGGCCTCGACCTGTCGCAGCTGGACGAGGCGAAGCGCATCGTCGAGGAGTGCAACGAGCTGCCCGTGCACCCGCGCCACCCGTGGGTGGGTGAGCTCGTCTACACGGCCTTCTCGGGCTCGCACCAGGACGCGATCAAGAAGGGCATGCACGCCCAGCAGCGCTCCGGCTCGGAGACCTGGGACGTCCCCTACCTGCCGATCGACCCCGCCGACCTCGGCCGCAGCTACGAGGCGATCATCCGCGTCAACTCGCAGTCGGGGAAGGGAGGCGTCGCCTACCTGATGGAGACCGAGCACCACCTGGAGCTCCCGCGCGGGCTGCAGGTCGACTTCGCGCAGAAGGTGCAGGCGATCACCGACCTGCGGGGGGACGAGCTGACCGCCGACGAGCTGCTCTCGGCGTTCCACGAGCACTACCTCTCGCACACGCGGCCGTACGAGCTCGGCGAGTACACGCACGCGAGCAGCGACGTCGACCGGATCGTCGCCTCCCTGAAGGTCGACGGCGAGCCCGTCCAGGTCGAGGGGGCCGGCAACGGGCCGATCGCGGCGCTGGTCGACGGGTTCGCCCGCAGCTTCGGCGTCCAGGTGCAGATCCGCGACTACCACGAGCACGCGATGGCGGCCACGGCCGACGCGACGGCGGCCGCTTACATCGAGGCGGACGTCGACGGCGAGCTCGTCTGGGGCGTCGGCCTGCACCCGAGCATCGTCACCGCCTCGCTGCGCGCGGTCGTGAACGCCGTCGACCGGGCGCTCGCGCTCCGCGAAGCAGCCGCGGGAGCGCTGCTCTTCGAGGGTGTCTGACACCGGGGCGGCGCGAGCCCACCGCTGACTACCGCGGTGTCTGACACCAAAAGGTGTCTGACACCACGCCGGCGCGAGCCCGACCGCTGACTGCCACGGCGTCTGCACCAAGCACGGCTATCGGCCCGCCGGCTCGAGCCCACGCCGACTCCCACGGTGTCTGACACCACGCCGGCGCGAGCCCACCGCTGATTGCCACGGTGTCTGACACCAAGGTGTCTGACACCACGCGGCGCGGCGGCTAGTGCTGCTCGCCTAGCTCCCGCGAGCGCTCGGTGGCGGCGTTGATCGCGTTCAGGAACGCGGCGCGCACGCCGGAGCGCTCGAGCTCGCGGATCGCGCGGGTGGTGGTGCCGCCCGGCGAGGTGACCGCCTCGCGCAGCTCCACCGGGTGCATGTCCTCGTCGCGCAGGAGCAGCGCGCTCCCGAGCATCGTCTGGACGACCAGCTTCGTCGAGACGTCGCGGGAGAGCCCGAGCAGCAGGCCCGCCTCGATCATCGCCTCGGCCAGCAGCGCGAAGTACGCGGGGCCGGAACCGGAGAGCGCCGTCACCGCGTCGAGGTCGTGCTCGGCGACCCGCACGACGGCGCCGAGGTGGCCGAGCGCCTCCTCGGCGAGCGCGAGGTCGTCGTCGGTGGCCGAGCTGCCGCCGCTGAGCGCCGCGATCCCCTCATGGACGAGTGCCGGGGCGTTCGGCATCGCCCGCACCACGCGCGCACCCTGGGGCAGCAGGCTCTCCAGGTAACCGGTCGTGACACCGGCCGCAACCGAGAGCAGCGTGTGCTCGCCGGCGAGCGAGCCCGCGATCTCAGGCACGACCGTCGCCATGTCCTGCGGCTTGACTGCCAGGATCACGAGCCGGGCGCTCGCCGCCGCGTCGGCGTTGGTCTCGCCCGTCGCGACGCCGTAGCGCTCGCCGAGCTCGACCCGCCGCTCGGGGCGGCGAACCGTGACCACCAGCTCGTCCGCGGTGCGCCAGCCGGAGCTGAGAAAGCCGCGCAGCAGCGACTCGCCGAGCCGGCCGGCGCCGATGATCGCGATGCGTCTCAGCGCCGTGCGGCGGCGGTCCGGCGCCGCTTCGCGGGCTCGGAGATCATCCACGCACGCCCGAAGCGCCGCATCTCCCTGATGATCGGCAACAGCGCCCGCCCCTTCTCGGTGAGCTCGTACTCGACCCGCGGCGGCGACTCCGGATAGCTGCGCCGGAGCGCGACCCCCTGCCGCTCGAGCATGTCGAGCCGCTCGGAGAGGGTGCGCGGGCTGATGCCGGGGCACGCATGCTCGAGCTCCATGAACCGGCGCGGCCCCTCGGAGAGGTCGTGGACGATCAGGGGCGTCCACTTCGTCGCGACGATCTCCGCCGTCGCGGCAACCGCGCATTTTCCGTCGTGTACGTCGTTCATCGTTCGCTTCATGGCCCGCAGTCTAGTCGGCTCCGGCGCTCGTAGCTATCGAAACGAAAGTGGCAGAGCGGGCCGCGGTCGACCGGCCGTCGAGCCGGGCCCGCACCTGCTCGGCACAGCGCCGGCCCTCGTCGATCGCCCAGACGACGAGCGACTGGCCGCGCCGGGCGTCACCGGCCGCGAAGACCCCGTCGACCGACGTCTCGAACCGGGGCGCCTGCGCGTTGCCCCGGCCGTCGAGCTCCACACCGAGCTGCCGGAGCAGCTCCGGCTCGGGCCCGAGGAATCCCATCGCCAGCAGGACGAGGTCGGCGGGCCGCTCCTCCTGCGTCCCGGGCACGGGGGCGAACGGCGGCGCGCCTTCGTTGCGCTGCCAGTGGATCCGCTCGACGTGCCGCTCGCCCGACAGGTGCGTCGTCGAGATCGCGAAGTCGCGCTCGCCGCCCTCCGCCAGCGCGTACGAGGTGCGCAGCTTCATCGGCCACTGCGGCCACGGGGTGAGATCGTCCGGCCGCAGGTCGGGCGGCCGGCCGAGCAGCTCGATCTGCGTGACCGAAGCCGCGCCCTCGCGGTGCGCATGGCCGACGCAGTCGGCGCCGGTGTCGCCGCCGCCGATCACGACAACGTGGCGCCCGGCGGCGGTGAGCCCGCCCGCGCGGCCCGCGGCGATCGCCCGCGCCCGGTCGTAGAGGTACTCCATCGCGAAGTGGACGCCGGCCAGCTCGCGGCCCGGCACCGGCAGGTCGCGCGGGACGCGTGAGCCGGTCGCCAGCACCAGCGCGTCGTGGGCCGACCGCAGCTCCGCGGCCGAGACGTCGACGCCCACGTCCACGCGGTAGCGGAACTCGACGCCCTCGGCGGCGAGCTGCGCGACGCGCCGGTCGACGAGGCGCTTCTCGATCTTGAACTCGGGCACGCCGAAGCGCACGAGCCCGCCGGCGGCCTCGTCGCGCTCGTACACGACCACGTGCTCGCCGGCGCGAGCGAGCTGCTGAGCGCAGGCGAGACCGGCCGGACCGGAGCCGACGATGCCGACGGTTCGCCCGGTGCGCGTGACCGGCGGCCGCGGCTCGATCCACCCCTCCTCCCAGGCGCGCTCGACGATCGCGAGCTCGACCTGCTTGATCGAGACGGCGTCGCCCTCGTTGATCTCGAGCACGCAGGCCGCCTCGCACGGCGCGGGGCACAGTCGGCCGGTGAACTCGGGGAAGTTGTTCGTCCGGTGCAGCTCGAGGGTCGCGTCCTGCCAGCGGTCGCGGTAGACGAGGTCGTTCCAGTCGGGGATCAGGTTCCCGAGTGGGCAGCCGCTGTGACAGAACGGTACGCCGCACTCCATGCAGCGTGACGCCTGCGCGCGCAGCTCCGCGAGCGGCAGCGTGCCGACGAACTCGCGCACGTCGTTCGTGCGCGTGCGCGGATCGCGCTCCGGCGAGCCGATGCGGCCGAGCTGCTTGAAGGCGCCGAGCTTGCCCACGGCTACGCGGCCTCCTCCGACTCGGTGGTGACGAAGCCGGCGCCGCCGAGCGAGAGCGGGTGATCGGTGAGCGCCCGCTTGTAGTCGTGCGGCAGCACCTTCGTGAAGCGGTCGGGCCGCCAGTCGTCGAGCACGCCCCGCGCGACGGGCGAGCCGGTGCGCTCCGCGTGCTCGGCGACGAGCGCCCGAACCGTCTCCTCGTCGGCCGCGTCGAGTCGCTCGAGCCCCACGAGCTGCGTGTTGCAGCGCGCCTCGTCGAGGTCGAGCACGTAGGCGATGCCGCCGCTCATGCCGGCGGCGAAGTTGCGTCCGGTCGGGCCGAGCACGACGACGCGGCCGCCCGTCATGTACTCGCAACCGTGGTCGCCGATCCCCTCGACCACGGCGGACGCGCCCGAGTTGCGGACGGCGAAGCGCTCGCCGGCGATGCCGCGGAAGAACGCCCGGCCCGCCGTCGCCCCGTAGAGCACGGTGTTGCCGGCGATCACGCTCTCCTCGGCCCGGAAGGCCGCTCCGTCGGGCGGACGCAGCGTCACCACGCCGCCGGAGAGGCCCTTGCCGACGTAGTCGTTCGCCTCGCCGACCAGGGTCAGCTCGATCCCGGCCGCGAGCCAGGCGCCGAACGACTGCCCCGCCGAGCCGTGCAGCTCGAACCGCAGGTCGCCCGTCGAGCCGTGCGTCGTCACGTGGTGGGAGAGCAGCCCGCCCACCGCCCGGTCGACGTTCCGCACCGGGAAGGTGCCGCCGCCCGCGGCGATCAGGCGATGGTCGAGGGCGTCGGCGAGCGGCGAGACCTGCGGCTCGGTCCGCCGCAGCGGCGTGCCCGCGGGCACGTCGGGCACGCGGAGCAGGTTCGAGAGGTCGATGCCGCGGCGCTGCCAGTGCTCGATCGCGTCGTCGGCCTCGAGCAGGTCGACGCGGCCGACGAGCTCCTCGAAGCGCGCGATCCCGAGCGAGGCCATGATCCGGCGCACGTCCTCGGCGACGTGGAAGAAGTACTCGATCACGTGCTCGGGCCTGCCCTGGAAGCGGGCCCGGAGCTCGGGATCCTGCGTCGCGATCCCGACGGGGCAGGTGTTCAGGTGGCAGGCGCGCATCAGCACGCAGCCGGTGGCGACGAGCGGCGCCGTGGCGAAGCCGACCTCGTCGGCGCCGAGCAGGGCGGCGACGACCACGTCGCGCCCCGTCTTCAGCTGCCCGTCCGTCTGCACCCAGACGCGCGAGCGCAGGTCGTTCAGCACCAGCGTCTGCTGCGTCTCCGCCAGGCCGATCTCCCACGGCACGCCCGCGTGCAGGATCGACGAGATCGGCGAGGCGCCGGTACCGCCGTCGTGGCCGGAGATCAGCACGTGGTCGGCGTTCGCCTTGACCACGCCCGCGGCGATCGTGCCGACCCCGACCTCGGCGACGAGCTTGACGGAGATCCGCGCGGCCGGGTTCGCGCAGCGCAGGTCGTAGATCAGCTGCTTCAGGTCCTCGATCGAGTAGATGTCGTGGTGGGGCGGCGGCGAGATCAGGCCGACGCCGGGCGTCGTGAACCGGATCGACGCGATGTACGCGTCGACCTTGTGCCCCGGCAGCTGTCCCCCTTCGCCGGGCTTCGCCCCCTGCGCCATCTTGATCTGGAGCTCGTCGGCGTTCGCGAGGTAGCGGATGTCGACCCCGAAGCGCCCCGAGGCGACCTGCTTGATCCGCGACCGCCGCTCGTCGCCGAACCGGGCCGGGTCCTCCCCGCCCTCGCCCGTGTTCGAGCGGCCGCCGAGCCGGTTCATCGCGACGGCGAGCGTCTCGTGCGCCTCACGCGAGAGCGACCCGAGCGACATCGCGCCGGTCGAGAACCGCTTGACGATCTCGGCCGCCGGCTCGACCTGCTCGAGCGGAATCGGCTCGCGCTCGACGAAGCGCAGCAGCCCGCGCAGCGTCGAGCGGCGGACGGCGTCGTCGTCGACGGCCGCCGCAAACTGCTCGTACGTGGGCCGGCCGCCGCCGCGGACCGCGTGCTGGAGGAGCGCGATCGTCTCCGGGTTCCACTGATGGTGCTCGCCGTCGCGCCGCCAGGCATACAGGCCGACCACCGGCAGCAGCTCGTCGCCCGCACCGGGGTAGGCGCGCGCGTGTCGTGCGAGCGCGCCCTCGGCGAGCTCCCGCAGGCCGATGCCGCCGATCCGCGAAGGCGTGCCGGTGAAGTGCCGCTCGACGAGCGCGGTCGAGAGCCCCACGGCCTCGAACACCTGCGCGCCGCAGTAGGACGAGAGCGTCGAGATGCCCATCTTGGAGATCGTCTTCAGGAGGCCCTTGCCGATCGCCTTCAGCGCGCGCTCCTCCGCGACCGCGGGGTCGAGGTCGAGCCGTCCTTCCGCGACGAGCTCGCGGATCGTCGCGAGCATCAGGTAGGGGTTGACCGCGGCTGCGCCGTACCCGATCAGGACGGCGACGCTCTGGACGCTGCGCGGCTCGCCCGACTCGACCACGAGACCGGCCTGCAGGCGCGTCCCCGAGCGGACGAGGTGATGGTGGATCGCGCCGACGCGCGAGCAGCGACGGCATGGCGACCCGCTCGGGGCCGACGGCGCGGTCGGAGAGGATGAGGATGTTCGCGCCGGCGGCGAGCGCCTCGTCCGCGTCGGCGCAGATGCGCTCGAGCGCGGGCTCGAGGCCCTCTTCGCCGTCGGCGAGCGGCCAGGTGATGTCGATCGTGTGCGACTTGAAGAGCTCCGAGTCGACCCGGCGCAGCCGCTCGAGCTCGTCGTCGCGCAGCACGGGGTTGTCGATCACCAGCTGGCGGGCGTGCTCCGGGCTCTCCGAGAGCAGGTTGCGCTCCGAGCCGACGAGCGAGCGCACGCTCATCACCACCGCCTCGCGGATCGGGTCGATCGGGGGGTTCGTAACCTGGGCGAAGAGCTGCTTGAAGTACGAGTAGAGGAGCGGCCGGCGCTCGGAGAGCACCGCGAGCGGCGTGTCGTTGCCCATCGAGCCGATCGCCTCCTCGCCGTTGGCGGCGAGCGGGGCGAGCATCACCTTCATGTCCTCCTGCGTGAAGCCGAAGGCGAGCTGCAGCCGGCGGAGGGGCTGGTCGAGCGGACGGGCGGCGACGGGCGGCAGGTCGGCGAGCCGGACGTGCTCGCGCTCGAACCACTCGCCGTAGGGCCGGCGGGCCGCGACCTCGGCTTTCACCTCGCGGTCGGGCACGATGCGCCCCTGCGCGAGGTCGACCAGGAAGAGCTTCCCGGGCTGGAGCCGTCCCTTGCGGAGGATCTGCTCGGGCGGCACGTCGAGCACGCCGGCCTCCGAGGCGAGCACCACCCAGCCGTCGGTCGTCTCCAGCCAGCGCCCCGGCCGCAGCCCGTTCCGGTCGAGCGTGGCGCCGATCACGGTGCCGTCGGTGAACGCGACCGCGGCCGGGCCGTCCCAGGCCTCCGTCAGGCACTCGTGGAAGCGGTAGAAGCCCCGGACGGCGTCGTCGACGTCGGGCCGCCCCTCGTACGCCTCCGGCAGCAGCATCATCAGCGCGTGCGGCAGCGACCTGCCTGCGAGCACGAGCAGCTCGAGCAGGTTGTCGAGCACGGCCGTGTCGGAGCCGCCCGGGCGCACGATCGGCAGCACCTTGCGCAGGTCGGGGCCGAAGAGCTCGGAGGCGAGCTGCGACTCGCGCGCGCGCACCCAGTTGACGTTCCCGCGCAGGGTGTTGATCTCGCCGTTGTGCGCGATCATCCGGTAGGGGTGCGCGAGCTCCCAGCTCGGGAACGTGTTCGTCGAGAAGCGCGAGTGGACGAGCGCGAGCGCGCTCTCGAGCCGCTCGTCGCCCAGGTCGGGGTAGTAGCGCGCGAGCTGCGGCGCGGTCAGCATCCCCTTGTAGACGAGCGTCCGCGCGGAGAAGCTCGGCACGACGAGCTCCGCCCCCGCCCTGGCGGCGGCCACGCGGCGGATCACGTAGAGCTTGCGCTCGAACGCGAGCGGGTCCTCGGCCTGCGGCCCCGCCGCCTCCACGAAGAGCTGGCGGATCCGCGGCGCGAACAGCCGCGCCTGCGGTCCCGCGTTCCCGGCGGCGACGGGCACGTCGCGCCAGCCGAGCACGTGTTGCCCCTCGTCCCGGACGGCCGACTCGAGCACGCTCTCGAGCTCGCGCCGGCGCGCCGCCCGCTGCGGCAGGAAGCAGGCCGCGACGCCGTAGCGGCCGGGCGGCGGCAGGTCGAAGCCGACGACCGAGCGCAGGAACGCGTCGGGGAGCTGCACGAGGATCCCGGCGCCGTCGCCGGTGTCGGCGTCGGCGCCGGCGGCCCCGCGGTGCTCGAGGTTCTGCAGCGCCGTGAGCGCCCGCCGCACCGTCTCGTGGCTGCGGGTGCCGTCGAGCCGGGCGACGAAGGCGACGCCGCAGGCGTCGTGCTCGAACGCGGGGTCGTACAGCCCCTGCTTCCTCATGCGCCCTCGCCTTCTCTGTGGCTAGTCCGGCGAGGCGAGGGGGTCGAGATGCCGGCTAGCCGCGTGACGGGCGCGCGAAGACGGCAATCGGCTTCGAGAGGAGGATCCGCACGTCCATCGCTTCAAAGAGTAAAGCAATGGCCGGCCGGCTGCAACCGGCCGCCCTTCTACGTCATCGGGACGGAGACCTGCAGCGACGAGCCGATCCGCTCGAGGATCTCGCCGAGGCTCGCGCCGGTGGCGGTGACGCCGTGGTTCCGCAGCCCGATCACGGCGTGGGCCGGGTCGGGCTCCGCCGCGAGCGCGGCGGCGACGGAGACCGCGAGCTCCTCGGTTCCGCACGGGAAGTTGAACTCGGTGGTCGGGATGCCGTCGAGCCAGCCGTGCACGTGCAGGATCGCGCCGATCTCGGGATGTGCCTGGTAGATCATCCAGTGCTCGATCGCGTCGACCGAGACCCGGCGGGGCTCGACGCCCGGCGGCACGCTGAGCACGATCACGCCGCGTGCGGCGTCGTAGTCGGAGACCAGCAGGATGTCGCGGCCGGGTTCCTCGAGCCGCGACTTGTCGACGCCCGACGCGCTCATCCAGAAGCGGCGCCCGTCGAGTCGCTGCGAGAGGTTGCCGTACGAGAGCCCGCCGATGCCGTAGAGCCGCTTGACGTGCCGGAGGTCGCGCTCGTCCAGCAGGTCCTCGATCGGGAACGGCGCGGGCAGGAGGCCGAGCTCGGCGATCCGCACGCCCGCGGCCCGGATCTCCTCGGTGTGCGCGTCGCCCTGCCACAGGTCGGGCTCGAGATCGGTGCGGAACTCGTTCTCGATCACGAGCTTCGCCGTCGCGAGCGGGAGCAGCCGATCGAGCACCGCCGCGGCAAGCGACGACCCCTCGACCCGGTAGACGCCGCGCTCCATGGTGGTGAACCACACCGCGTCTCCCGTGTGTGCGAGCACGATGTTCGCGAGCGACCGGACGAGCAGCGGATAGCTGGTGGTGAGCACGTCCGCGGCGTCCGCGGGCCCGTCGTACAGCGTCGCGGCGTAGGTGCCCTTCGAGCGGCGGCGGAACGGCCGCGGCTGCTGCGGGTCGACGACGTTGATCACGAGCGAGGCGTCCTCGACGTCGGGCACCCGGCGGAAGCCGCGTCCGGCGAGCTCGGCGGCGAGCTGGTCGATCAGCGCGCCGAGCGCCGGCGACGGGCGGTGGGCCTCGACGATCGCGAAGGTCATCGCCCTGCACGGTGCCGTGCACCGCAGTTCGAGGCATCGGTGACAACTACGGAGGTCGGTCGCTCAGGTTCCTCTCACGAACCGTCGGCAAGACTTGCGACGATGCGGACGTGATGCCCGTGGAGCGCAGGAAGCGGCGCCGGCGCTCGAGGCGCATGACCCGGGCGACCGCGCTGGTCGTGCTCGTCGTCGTCGCGGCGGCGGTCGCGGGCGAGCTCGCCCTGCGCGGACGCGGCGAAACGACGGGCACGGGGGCGACCGCGACGACGACCACCGCGGCGACCGACCACCGCGGCCGCGACTGCCAAGGTGACGAAGCCGAAGCCTCCGACCATGCTCGCCGAACGGCAGACCGGGTCGCTGCCCGCGCCGCTCCAGGATCCGTCCGCGGCCGTCGTCCGCAACCGGCTGGTGCTGGCCGGCGGCCTGACGAGCGCCGACACGTCGGCTCCGTCGATCCTCGTCGCCGACAGGCGGCGGGCGACGACGCTCGGGAGCCTCCCCTCGAAGCGGCACGACACGGCCGCCGCGGCGATCGGCGGCTTCGTCTACGTGTTCGGCGGCGGCGACCTGGGATCGATCGACGAGATCGTCAGGGTCGATCCGGCGGCGGGCTCCGCCGGCGTCGTCGGGCGCCTGCCGGTCGCGAGCTCCGACTCGAGCGCGGCGGCGATCGGCGGCACCGCGTACGTGGTCGGCGGCTACACCGGCTCGAGCTGGCTCGACACGATCGTCGCCTGGCGGCCGGGCGGGACCGCCCGCGTGGTTGCGCACCTGCCGCACGCCCTGCGCTACGCCGCAGTGACGGCCGTCGGGCGGACGCTCGTGATCGCTGGCGGCTCGCTGGAGAACGGCACGGCCGGCGACGCCGTGCTCGCCTGGCGGCCCGGCTCGAAGCACGTGACGACGATCGGCCACCTGCCGGCCGCGACGACACACGCCGCGGCCGCGAGCCTCGGCGGGCTCGCCTACGTGATCGGCGGGCGGGGCGCCACCGTCTCCTCCCCCACCGCCGCCGTGATCTCGATCGACCCTGCCTCGCGGAAGATCAGGCGCGCCGGGTCGCTGCGCTCGGCCCGCTCCGACCTGGCCGCCGGCGTCGTCAAGGGACGGATCCTGCTCGCGGGCGGGCGGACGGCGGCCGGCACGGTGGCGACGATCTCCGAGCTCGTGCCGCACGCGGCGCCGGCCCACACGGCGACGACGATGGCGGCTGTGCGTCACTCGATCGACCCCACGAACGTGTACGCGCACGACCGGCCGGGCGACGTGGCGGCGGTCGCCCGCAAGGCACGGCAGCTCGTCTACGTCCCGAACAGCCGCAGCGACACGGTCGACGTGATCGACCCACACACCTACAAGATCGTCGACCACTTCGCCGTCGGCGGCCTGCCGCAGCACGTCGTGCCGGCCTGGGACCTGAAGACGCTCTACGTGACGAACGACACCGGCAATACGCTCACGCCGATCGACCCGAAGACGGGCAAGCCGGGGCCGACGATTCCCGTCGAGGACCCCTACAACATGTACTTCACCCCCGACGGCCGCTACGCGATCGTCGTCGCCGAGCGCCTGCACCGGCTCGACTTCCGGGACCCGCACACGTTCGCCCTGCACCACTCCCTGACGGTGCCGTGCTCGGGCGTCGACCACATGGACTTCTCGGCGAACGAGCGCTACCTGCTCGCGAGCTGCGAGTTCTCGGGGCAGATGGTGAAGGTCGACGTGAAGACGCAGCGCCTGCTCGGGACGCTCTCGCTGCCGGACGGGTACAGCGGGATGCCGCAGGACGTGAAGCTGTCACCCGACGGCAAGGTCTTCTACGTCGCCGACATGGCCGCGAACGGCGTCTGGCTCGTCGACGGCAAGCGGCTGAAGGTGCTGGGGTTCGTGAAGACCGGCGCCGGCGCCCACGGGCTCTACCCGAGCCGGGACGCGCGCGACCTGTACGTCTCGAACCGAAGCGAGGGGTCGATCTCGGTCATCTCCTTCAAGACGCGCAAGGTGGTGCACAAGTGGTGGATCCCCGGCGGCGGCAGCCCGGACATGGGCGGCGTCTCCGCCGACGGGAAGGTCTTGTGGCTCTCGGGCCGCTACAGCGGCGTCGTCTACGCGATCTCCACGCACGGTGGGAAGCTGCTGGCGAAGATCACGGTCGGCAGCGGCCCGCACGGGCTCTGCGTGTGGCCGCAGCCGGGCCGCTACTCGCTCGGTCACACCGGCATCCTGCGCTGACCGGCGCTCGAAGACGAGCCGCCGGCTCGCCGCGAAGGCCAGCGCCGTCACGACCGTGAGCGTCGCGAGGTAGGGCAGCGACGCCGCGAGCAGGGCGTCGGTCGCCACGAGCCCGCCCGCCTGGACGGCGAGGTAGCGAGCCGGCCTGCCGCGTCCGCGAAAGGTCCAGCGCCCGTTCCACACGTAGCCGTTGGCGGCGCCCGCGAGGAAGCCCACGGGCGCCGCGAGCAGCAGCGGCGTGCCGCCGAGCCGCAGCGCGGCGTACACGAGCCCCGTCAGCGCGGTGTTCGAGGCGCCGACCAGCCCGAAGCGCACGAGCTCACCCGGAAGCGGCGATCGCATCGGCCTTCCCGGCGCAGTCGTAGAGGGTGGCACCGGACGCGCCGCCTCCCCAGGCGCTCGCCGGCACGGTGGCGCAGTAGGCGGCGATCGTCTGCGAGGCCTGGTTGAACGTGCCGCCCGGCCCGGCCCGCAGCTGCCCGCCGAGCAGGAAGTAGCGCGCCTGGTGGCTGCGCAGGAGCGACGCGAGGTAGCCCGGCTCGAGCACCGTCTCGCGGCCGGTGAAGCCGCCGAGGGAGCTGACGGGCAGGCCGTCGATCACGTACTGCGCCGCTTCCTGCTCGCTGGAGACGATCAGGCCGAACCGGCCGGTGGCACCGTGCGCGGCGACGTACGCGAGGGCCGCCGGCACGTCGCTTCCGCCCCCGCCGCCCGGACCGCGGCCGGCCGGCTTGCCGAAGCCGCCCCGGGCGCCGCCGGGGCCGCCCCGGCCGGCCTTGAAGCCTCCCGGGCTCGCGCCGAGGCCGCTGATGAAGCTCGGCCCGGCGCCCGGAAACGTGCCGTCGACGGCACCGGTGAGAGTGCTCTCCGACCAGGCCGCCGGTGCGACCAGGAAGCCGGCCGTCGCCGCAGCGAGCGCGACGGCGGCGACCACGCCGCGCAGCCGCCACTCGGGGAAGACCGCGAGCGCCACGAGGCCGCCGCCGGCGAGCACTGCGGCGGCCGTGACCACGATCGTGAGCCAGGACAGGTAGGTGTAGCGGTCGAGCAGCGCCACCTGGAGCCAGGCGGTGAAGACGACCGCGAGCAGCGGCAGCGCGGCCCAGGGGCCTGCCCGCCGGGCGTCGCGGTGGAGCGCCACCACCCCGATGCCGGCGAGCGCGCTGGTCGCCGGCGCGAGCGCCGAGAGGTAGTAGGTGTGGATGATCCCGCTCGAGTAGCTGAAGACGACGGCTGCCGCGAGGAACCAGAGGCCGATCACGACGAGCGCCCCGAGCCCGCTCCGCCGCCGGCGGAGGGCGTAGAGGAACGCGGAGGCGCCGCCGACGATCGCGAGCGGCAGCAGCCACGCGCCCTGGTCGCCGAGCGCGTTGTTCAGCAGCCGGAAGAAGCCGGGCGTTCCCGAGAACGCCCCGCCCGGCCCGCCGCCGGTGGAGGTTCCGCCCTCCTGCCCGGTGACGCGCCCGAGCCCGTTGTAGCCGAGCAGGAGGCTGAAGACGTCGTTGTCGCTCGTCGAGCCGACGTACGGGCGGTCGGCGGCGGGCGTCAGCGCGACTGCGGCGATCCAGGCCCCGCCGACGACGGCCAGCGTCGCCCCGGCGGCGAGCAGGTGCAGCAGCCTCACCCGCACCCGGCAGCGGGCGAAGAGCCCGTAGCCGAGCGCGAGCCCGGGCACGACGACCGCCGCGGCGAGCATCTTCGTCTCGAAGGCGAGCCCGACCAGCACGGCCGAGGCGAGCAGGAAGCGAAGGCGTCCCGACTCGATCGCCCGCGCGCCCGCCCACGCGGCCGCCACGAGCAGCAGCGCGAAGAGCGCATCCGGGTTGTTGTCGCGGTTGACCGCGACGGAGACGGGCGAGACCGCCAGCGCCAGCGCCGCGAGCAGCCCGGCCGTCCGGCCGAAGTGACGCGCGACGAGCAGGTAGAGCACGAAGACGGCCCCCACGCCCGCCGCCGCCTCCGGCAGCAGGAGCGAGACGCCGGAGTAGCCGAAGACCTTGGCGCTCGCGGCCTGCAGCCACAGGGCGAGCGGCGGCTTGTCGACCGACACGAGGCCGCCCGGATCGAAGGAGACGAAGAAGAAGTTGTGCCAGCTGCGGAGCATCGAGCGCACGGCGCCGGCGTAGTAGGTGTTGGCGTAGCCGTTGCGGTCGAGCCGCGCGAAGTCGAGCACCGCCGAGAGGCCGAGGATCGCGCCGAGCGCGAGGCGGTGCCGGTGGGCGGTGAGCGGCCGGACGAGCGCGCGGCCGCCGACGAACGTCTCGGCGCTCACAGGAGCGCCGCCGCCGTGTCGAGCTCGAGCGCGTTTCCGCCGCCGCGCCAGAACGACCGCCGCATGCGCCAGAGCCCACGCAGGTCGGCGGTGACCGTGGGGAGCAGGTCGACGCGGGAGTCGAGATCCTCGATCCAGTCCACCGGCACCTCGTGGATCCGCATGCCGTTGCGCTCGGCGAGCAGGAGCAGCTCCGTGTCGAAGAACCACTCGTCGTCGACCACGAGCGGCACGAGGCGCCGCGCGGCCTCGGCGCGGATCGCCTTGAAGCCGCACTGCGCGTCGCTGAAGCCGACGCGGAAGCCGGCGTGGATCAGCGCGTTGTAGCCGCGCGAGAGCACCTCGCGCGCGAGCCGGCGGCGGATGTGCGCGCCGTGCCCGAGCCGCGTGCCGATCGCGAGCTCGCTGTGGCCGGAGAGGAGCGGCGCGACGAGCGGCAGGAAGCTCGTCAGGTTGGTCGAGAGGTCGACGTCCATGTAGGCGACGACGTCGGCCTTGCTCGAGAGCCAGGCGGTGCGGAGCGCGACGCCGCGGCCCTTACGCCCCACGTGCAGCGCGGCCACCTCCTCGTGCTCGCGCTCGAGCGCGCGGGCGATCTCCCAGGTGCCGTCGGTGCTGGCGTTGTCGGCGATCACGACGCCGCAGGCGAAGGGAAACTCCTCGCGCAGGTAGCCGAGGAGCAACTCGATGTTGGGCCGGAGGGCGCGCTCCTCGTCGAAGACGGGAACGACCACCTCGACGGCCTGGAGGTTTGCATTCATGGCAACCACGCTGCGACACGGGCCTAAGCCGCAGGTAGGCCGTTGCTGTGAAATCGCTAGGAAGCCGGCAACTCACAGTGTCCTGACAGGAGCCTCTTAGCTTCGCCCGACACGATGGGGGCATGAACGCCTCCAGGAACAGAAAGCTCGGCATCGCAGCGGTCGCCGCCGTCGGACTCACGGCCGCGGGCGCGGCGTTCGCCTCCAGCAAGCTGCACGCTTCGAGCACGACCACGCGAGCCGGCGGCGTCGGCCCGCTCGCCTTCGCGTCGGCGTCGGGGTACGGCGCCGGCACGGGCCAGGGCCTCGGTCCCCGGCGCGGCTTCGGCGGCCGCGACGGCGCCCGGCCGATGGGCCGGGGCGGCGGCGACGACCTCGCCGCGGCGGCGAGCTACCTCGGCCTCGACACCCAGATGCTGATCGGCGACCTGCAGGGCGGCAAGACACTCGCCCAGGTCGCAGACGCCACCGGCGGCAAGTCCGCCGCCGGACTGATCGACGCACTCGTCGCCCACGAGCAGACCGAGCTCGACCAGGCCGTCACCGACAACCGCCTCACCCAGGCCCAGGCCGACCAGCTGAAGGCCAACCTGAAGACCCGCATCACCGCGCGCGTCAACGGCCAGGGCCCCGGCCCCGGCCGCGGCTTCGGGCACGGGGGCTTCGGGCAGGGGGTCTGGGGGCACGGGGGACCGGGCGGCGACGACCTCGCCGCGGCGGCGAGCTACCTCGGCCTCGACACCCAGATGCTGATCGGCGACCTGCAGGGCGGCAAGACACTCGCCCAGGTCGCAGACGCCACCGGCGGCAAGTCCGCCGCCGGACTGATCGACGCACTCGTCGCCCACGAGCAGACCGAGCTCGACCAGGCCGTCACCGACAACCGCCTCACCCAGGCCCAGGCCGACCAGCTGAAGGCCAACCTGAAGACCCGCATCACCGCGCGCGTCAACGGCCAGCACCCCGGCGCGGGCAAGGGCATGGGGCCGCGCCAGGGCCCGCCGACGGGCACCCCGCCCTCGGGGATGGCGCCCTCGGGAACGACGCACATCTAGACCGACGACGAGCGAGGATCCGTGCCCGCGCTACCCTCCCGCGGGTGCGGATCCTGCTCGCCGTGCTGCTGTCGGTGCTCGCCCCGGCGAAGCCGCACGTGGTCTGGAAGCCGATCCCGTTCGGGCCGCAACGGCGCGCCGAGACGGCGCAGTACGCCCGCCGGCACTACGGCGCTCTCGACGTGGCGTCTCCGGCGGCCGCGGGTGATCGTCGAGCACTACACGGCCTCGACCACCTTCTCGTCGGCGTGGAACACCTTCGCCTCCGACACCCCCGATTCCGAGCTGCACCAGCTGCCGGGAACGTGCGCGCACTTCGTGATCGACACGGACGGGACGATCTACCAGCTCGTCCCGCTCGGGACGATGTGCCGGCACACGGTGGGGCTCAACTGGACCGCGATCGGGATCGAGCACGTCGGCACGAGCGACGCGTCGATCCTCTCCGACCCGCGCCAGCTACGCGCCTCGCTGCGGCTGACGCTCTGGCTCGCGCACCGGTACGGCATCTCGCTGCCGAACGTGATCGGCCACGCCGAGAGCCTGACGAGCCCCTACCACCGCGAGCGCTACGCGCCCTGGCGCTGCCAGACCCACGGCGACTGGCAGCACGCCGACATGCAGGTGTACCGCGCGAAGCTCGCCGCGCTCGCCCGTGACGAGCACGTCGCGCTCTCCCGCGCCGGCGGCCCGGTCGCGACGCGCTGCTGAGCTCAGACGATTGAGCGCCGTGCGAGCTCGTCCTCGACCTGCGAGACGTCGAGGCCGCGTGCGGCGAGCAGCACGTACAGGTGGTAGACGAGGTCGGCCGCCTCCGAGACGACCCGCTCGTCGCTCTCGTCGAGCGCCGCGACGGCCAGCTCGACGGCCTCCTCCCCCACCTTCCGGGCGGCGGCGGCCGGCCCCGCCTCGAGCAGCTCCGTGGTGTAGGAGCCCGCCGGCCGCTCGAGAGCGCGCGAGGCGATCGTGCGCCACAAGGCGGGAGCGAAGCACGACACGGAGCCCGTATGGCAGGTCGGCCCGGCGGGCCTCACGCGCAGGAGCAGCGCGTCGCCGTCGCAGTCGTCGCGCAGCTCGTCGACCGCCAGGGTGTTGCCCGAGCTCTCGCCCTTGCGCCAGAGCCGCTGCCGCGAGCGGCTCCAGAACCACGCCTCGCCGGTCTCGCGCGTGCGCCGCTCGGCCTCCGCGTCCATGTAGGCGAGCATCAGGACGCGCCCGCTGGCGGAGTCCTGCACGATCGCCGGTTTCAGCTCCATCGCACCGGCACCCCCAGCTCGCGCAGCTCTGCGCGCAGCGACGCGAGCCGCTGCGGGTCCTCGTGCAGGATCGACGCGAGCAGCGCCGCCTGCGCCACCTGCAGGGCGTCCGCGACGTGGCTCGCCTGTCCGGCGCCGCCCGAGGCGATCACGGGAACGCGCACCGCGCCGGCGACGGCGGCGGTGAGCTCGAGGTCGTAGCCGCTGCGCGTGCCGTCGGCGTCGATCGAGGTGAGCAGCACCTCGCCGGCGCCGCGCTCCTGTGCCTCGGCCGCCCACTCGACGGCGCCGCGGCCGGTCTCGGCCGTGCCGGCGTGCGAGCGCACGCGGCCGCCCTCCGCGTCGATCGCGACGACGACCGCCTGGGTGCCGAGCCGGTCGGCGAGCTCCGTCAGCAGCTCCGGGCGGGCGAGCGCGGCGGAGTTGACGGCGACCTTGTCGGCGCCGGCGGCGAGCAGCTCCTCGGCGTCGCCGGCGCTGCGCACGCCGCCGCCGACGGTGAACGGGATCGCGAGCCGCTCGGCGACCCGCCGCACGAGCTCGACCAGCGTGCGGCGGCCGTCGACGGTTGCCTTCACGTCGAGGAAGACCAGCTCGTCCGCGCCCGCGTCGGAGTAGGCGGCGCCGAGCTCCACCGGGTCGCCGACGTCGCGGAGCCCCTGGAAGCGGATGCCCTTGACGACGCGGCCGCCGGCGACGTCGAGGCACGGAATCAGGCGAGGCAGAGGCACAGCATCTCCTCGAGGTACCGCGCTCCGGCCGCGCCGCTCTTCTCCGGGTGGAACTGGCAGCCGAGGAACGACCCGTGCCGCACCTCGGCGACGATGCCCTCCGACCAGGCCGTCGCGTGCGGGGTGACGGCGGCGTAGGAGTGCGCGAAGTAGAACGCGCCGCGATCGCCGACCTCGGCCCAGCCGATCCGCGGCACACGGCCGGCGGCGAGCCGCTCGGCGCGCCCCGGCACGAGCCCCAGCCCGGCGATGCCGCCGTCCTCCTCGGTCTCGTCGAGCGCGAGCTGCAGGCCCAGGCAGATGCCGAGGATCGGCGCGCCCGCCGCGTACCGGTCGCGCAGCGCGGCGTCGTGCCCCGCGGCCCGCAGGCCCGCCATCGCGGTGCGGGCCGAGCCGACGCCGGGCAGCACGGCGAGCTCGGCGCCGCGCACGTCGCTCGTGAGCTCGGCGCCGAGCCGGCGCAGCGCGAGCTCGACGGAGCGGACGTTGCCCGCGCCGTACTCGCAGATCGCGACCTTCACAGCGTCCCTTTCGTGGACGGCAGCCCGGCGCCCTCGCGCCGCACGGCCACGCGCAGCGCGCGGCCGACCGCCTTGAACGCGGCCTCGGCGGCGTGGTGCCCGTCGCGGCCCGTCGCCTCGACGTGGATCGCCGCGCGCGCCGCCTGGGCGAGGCTGGAGAGCATGTGCGCAGCCATCCCAGGGTCGTGCTCGAGCCGGAGCTCGGCGTGTGCCCGGCCGCCGAGGTCGACGGCGGCCCGCGCGAGCGCGTCGTCCATCGGCACGACGGCGTCGCCGTAGCGGGTGATCCCGCGCCGGTCGCCGAGTGCGCGGTCGAGCGCGTCGCCGAGGGTCAGCGCCGCGTCCTCCGCCGTGTGGTGGTCGCCGGTCTCGAGGTCGCCCGCGCCCTCGAGCAGCAGGTCGAAGCCGGCGTGGAACGCGAGCTGCTCGAGGAAGTGGTCGTAGAGCCCGGCGCCCGTGGCGACGCGGACGCGCGAGGCTCCGTCGAGCGCGAGCCGCGCCGAGATCCGCGTCTCGGCGGTGGCGCGCAGCACGCGGCTCGTACGGCCGCCGGCCGCCGCGACCGGCGCCGGGCGGTGGAGGATCCGCGCGAGCGCCTCGACGAGGACGTCGTCGTCGGCCCGGTCGCGCACCGACGCCCGGATCGCCTCCGGGTAGGCACGCACGACGAGCCCCTGCGCCAGCAGCGCCTCCCCCAGCGCGAGCCCGTCCTCGACCGGCACGTAGAGGAAGTTCGTGTGCGAGGGGAGCGGCTCCAGCCCGAGCGCCCGCAGCGCGGCGGCCAGACGCTCCCGCTCCTCGATCTCGGCGGCGGGGCTCGGCGGCTCGGCGAGGGCGGCGAGCGCGAGCTGCGCCGAGAGCGTCGAGACGGGCGCGGGCGCCTGCCGGGCGTTCAGCTCGTCGGCGACCTCGCGGGCGGCGAGCGCGTACCCGATCCGCGCGCCGGCGAGGCCGAACAGCTTCGAGAAGGTGCGCAGCACGACGACGCCCTCGTCGAGCAGCGGCAGCGCCGTGACGCCGCTGTACTCGTAGTAGGCCTCGTCGACGACGAGCGGCCGCAGGTCGGGCAGCGGCCGCAGCTCGCCCGTGGGGTTGTTCGGGTTGCAGGCGAAGGCGAGCGCGGGCGGGCTCTGGCTCTCGTCCCCGCGCGTGCCGGGGTCGGGCGTCTCACCCTGCTTGTAACAGTCTGTCACTTGCTTGTAACAGTCTGTTACTTGTGCGCCCGCGAGCTGCGCCGCGATCCGGTAGAGCGGGTAGGTCGGCGCGGCCGGGATCGCGACCACGTCGCCCGGGCCGGCGTAGGCGCGGGCGCAGAGCAGGATCAGGTCGTCGGCGCCGGCGCCGAGCACGACGTTCTCGGGCTCGACCCCGGCGTAGTCGGCGATCGCCCGGCGCAGCGCCCGGTAGCCGCCGCCGGGATAGCCGCTGATGCGCGCGAGCGCGCCGGCGATCGTGCCCGGGCGGGTCGAGGGGAGCGGTTGCGACGGCGTGTTCTGGTCGAACCGCAGCACCTGCGACAGGTCGATGCCCGCCCGCCGCGCCACCTCGTCGCTCGGCGGCGCCCACGTGTACGGGCGGAACTCCGGCGCGAGCGCCTTCACCGGCGCACCGCCTCGGCGTGTGCCGTCATCCCCTCCGCCGCGGCGAGCGCCTCGACGGTCGACCGCACGCGGGCGAGCCCCGCCTCGGTGAGGCGCTGCACCGTGACCGGCTTGAGGAACGTCTCCAGCCCGAGCCCGCCCACCGAGCGCGCCCAGCCGTTCGTCGGCAGCACGTGGTTGCCCCCGGTCGCGTAGTCGCCCGCCGCGACCGGCGACCAGCGCCCGACGAACACCGAGCCGGCGTTGCGCACCCGGTCGGCGTACGCCTCCGCCTCGCCGAGCAGTACGAGGTGCTCGGGCGCGATCTCCTCGGCCTCCGCGAGCGTCTCGACCGCACGGCAGACCGCCTCGTGCCCGTGCTCGCGCTGCGCCGCCAGCTCGAGCTCGACGAGCCGGGGATCGCCGTCGCCCAGCACCACGACCTCCGACGGGCCGCCCGGCAGGTCGATCGGCACGTCCCGGGCCACCTCGAGCTTCGCCTCGTTGACGAAGGCGTTGCCGGGGCCGACGATCTTGTCGACCCGCTCGCAGTAGGCGAGCCAGCCGATCGCCTGCGGGCCGCCGATCGCCCAGACCTCGTCGACACCGAGCAGCCGCGCGGCGGCCGCGATCGGCCCCGCGCCGCCCGGCGGCGTGCAGACGACGATGCGACGCACGCCGGCCACCTGCGCCGGGACGACGCACATCACGAGCGTCGAGAGGAGGCCGCGCGGCACGTAGACGCCGACCGTGTCGAGCGCCACCCAGCGGCGCTCGAGCACCACACCTGGCTCCACCTCGAGCCGCACGTCGGGCGGGCGCTGCAGCGCGTGCCAGCGGCGGACGCGGTCGGCGAGCTCGAGGATCGCCTGCTCGGGAAGCTCGCCGCCGGGCACCGCGGGCGCCGGCTCGACGCCGTCGAGCTCGAGCGCCCAGGAGCGTACGGCGTCGAGGCCGCGCTCCTTCACGTCGGCGACGATCGTCACGCCATCCGCTCGACGGGCACGATCAGGATCGACGAGCCGCCCGCCGCCTCGAGCTCGGGCAGCAGGCGCCACACCTCGGCGGCGGGCACGAGCGCGTGCACCGCGACCAGGCCCTCCTCGGCGAGCGGCAGCACGCTCGGCACGCGCGGCGCCACGAGCTCCTCGATGCGCTCGAGCGCCGAGCGAGGAGCGTTCAGCATCAGGTAGCGGTGCCGCCGCGCCTCGACGACCGCCCGCAGCATCGCCGCGAACGGCTCCGCGTCGTCCCCCGGGCCTGCCACGAGCACGGCCTCCGACTCGAGCAGCACGCCCAGCGAGCGCAGGCCGTTCGTCCGCAGCGTGTTGCCCGACGAGACCAGGTCGACGATCGCCTCGGCGAGCCCGAGCCGCGGCGCGATCTCGACCGAGCCGGTGACGTCGACCAGCGTGACGCCGACCGGCAGCAGCTCGCGCGTGAGCCTCGGATAGACGGTCGCGACCGACGCACCCTCGAGCTCTGCGAGCGTCTGCACCTCCGACTCCGCCGGCACCGCCGCTTCGAGCCGGCACGAGCCGAAGCCGAGGGGGAGCAGCTCGCGCACCTCCGCGCCCCGCTCCCGCACCAGGTCGATGCCGGTGATGCCGCAGTCGACGACACCGTCCTGCACGTACTCCGGCACGTCGGCCGCCCGCACGAGCAGCACCTCGACGGGGGCGTTGCGGCACGGAAACGCGAGCGCGCGGTCGCCCGGCTGCTCCGGCCCGAGCCCCGCATCCTCCAGCAGGCGGAACGCCGGCTCCCGCAGGCGCCCCTTGACGGGCAGCGCGACCCTCAGGAGGCCGCGCGGTCGAGCGCCACCCGATACCCGTCCTCGCCGTGACGCAGCCAGTGCGCCACGCGCGTCACCGTCGTCGTCGAGGCGCCGGTCCGCTCCGCGATCTCCAGGTACGGCAACCCCTGGTCGAGCAGCCGGACGACCTCCCACCGGTGCGCCATCGCCTCCAGCTCCGACAGGGTGCACAGGTCCCGCAGGAAGTCCCGCACCTCCCCCCGCGTCTTCAACGAGAAGATCGCGGCGAAGAGGTCCTCCATCTCGACGGTCGCCCATCCGTGTCGGCTCTCGGTTCTGGTCATCGATTATCATATTAGCACGCTAACATGTTCACATGTGGTTCGAGTGTCAGATCGAGGTGATTCCCGCCGTCGACGTGCTCGGCGGCGAGGCCGTGCGGCTGCACCGCGGCGACTACGACGCGGTCGTGGAGCGCGCCGCCGATCCCGTGGCGCTCGCCCGGCGCTGGGTCGCCGCCGGCGCTGGGCGGGTGCATCTGGTCGACCTCGACGGCGCGCGGTCGGGCCGGGTGCGCCCCGAGCTCGTCGCCGCGGTCGCGGGCGCGGCCGGCGTCCCCGTCCAGGCCTCGGGCGGCATCCGCAGCCTCGCGGACGCCCGCTCGCTGCTCGAGGCGGGAGCCGACCGCATCGTCGTCGGCACCGCGGCCTGGCCCGACCCGGCGCCGTGGCTCGAGCTCGGCGAGGCGCTCGTCCTGGCGCTCGACGTGCGCGACGGCGAGGTGCGCGGCGCCGGCTGGACGCAGGGCACCGGCGTCGCCTTCACCGACGCGATCGCGCGCGCGGAGGGTGCGCGGGTGCTGGTGACGGCGATCGACCGTGACGGCACGCTCGCGGGGCCCGATCTCGGCCTGGTCGCAGCGGCCGCCGAGCGGGGGCTGCGCGTCCTGGCGGCGGGCGGCGTGCGCTCGCCGGCCGACGTCGACGCGCTCGCCGGCGCGGGCGCCGAGGCGGCGATCGTCGGCCGCGCGCTACTCGCCGGCGACGTCGCGCCGTAGGAACACGAGGTAGCCCGCGAACAGCGGCACCGCCACGTAGAGCGCGCAGACCCAGAGCGCGCGCACGACGGGCGCCCAGTCGGCGGGGACGCGCAGGAAGCCGTGCCAGGCCTGGAACTGCTCGCCGAGCAGGTAGGGGCGGATCGCCTCCGTCCCGGGGAGCACCCCGAGCAGCTGCATCAGCAGCGCCCACATCAGCGTCCCCACCACCGCCGCGGCGCTGTTCCGGGTCGCGGTCGAGAGCATCAGGCCGAACGCGGCGATCCCCGCCATCGGCCAGGAGTAGAGCGCGAGCGCGGCGGCGAGCAGCCCCAGCCCGTGCCAGGAGCTCACCGTCGTGCCGGAGAGCGAGGTGAGCGGGTGGAAGCCCCAGGCGATGCTCGCGGCGACGAAGCCGACGAGGCCCATCGAGAAGACGGCGGCGACCGTGTAGGTGAACGCGGCGGCGACCTTGCCCGCGTAGATCTCGCCGCGGTCGCGCGAGCGGGTGAGGATCGTCTTCAGCGTGCCGTTGTGGCTCTCGGCCGCGACGATGTCGCCCGCGACGAGCGCCGTGATCAGCGGGAACGCCCAGATCGACATGAAGAAGAGGACGACGAACGGCGTCGCGAGCCCGGTCTGGCGCAGGTAGCGCCCGAGCGGGATGTCGTTTGGGCCGCCGGTCTGGATCGTCAGCACGATCACGAAGGCGAGCGGGATCAGCATCGCGGCGCCCAGCCCGAGGTAGGTGCGCTTCTGCGCCAGGAGCTTGAGGAGCTCCCACTTGTAGACGCTCGTCACGCCCCCACCCCGTCATGCGGCTCGGTCATGCCGAGGAAGAGCTCCTCCAGCGTCGCCGTCTGCGGGACGAGCGAGGCGATGCCGATCTCCGCCTTCCCGAGCGCGACGGTGGCCGTGGCGACCGCCGACTCGTCGGCCTGGAAGCGCAGGTCGCCGTTGACCGCTTCGATGCCGTCGATCCCGTGGGCGCGCAGCACCTCGCGCGCGCGCTCGTTGTCGGACGCGCGCAGCCGGTAGCCGCCGCCGGCGCTCCGCAGCAGCTCGTCGAGCCGGCCCTCGTAGATGATCCGCCCCTTCCGGATGATCGCGACGCGATTGCAGAGCTCCTCCACCTCGGCGAGGATGTGACTCGAGAGCAGGATCGTGATCCCCTCGCTCGCGAGGCGCTTGACCAGCTCCCGCATGTCGCGCATCCCGGCCGGGTCGAGACCGGTCGCGGGCTCGTCGAGCAGCAGCAGCTGTGGCTCGCGGAGCAGCGACGCCGCGATGCCGAGCCGCTGGCGCATGCCGTGCGAGTAGCCGCCGACCCGGTCGGTCGCGCGGTCGGTCAGCTCGACCACCTCGAGCACCTCGTCGATGCGCGCCGGCGGGACGCCGCCGTCGAGATCGCCGAGCAGCCGCAGGTTCTTGCGGGCCGACAGGTACGGGTAGAAGCGCGGCCCCTCGACGAAGCCGGCGACGCCCTCGAGCGCCCGGGCGCCGACCTCGTGCGGGTCGCGGCCGAAGAGGCGCGCAGAGCCCTCGGTCGGCCGGATCAGGCCGAGCAGCATGCGCAGCGAGGTCGTCTTCCCCGCCCCGTTCGGGCCGAGGTAGCCGAAGACGTCGCCGCGCTCGACCGTCAGCTCGACGCCGTCGACGGCCGTGATCTCGCCGTAGCGCTTGACGAGACCACGCGCCTCGATGGGTGCGGCGCCGCTCACTTCAGCGAGCGGGCCGCCGCCTCCGCCGCGGCCGGCGGCACCGAGCCGGCGAGCACGTACGTGACGCCTGCGCGATCCCAGCCGACGATCGTCCCGAGCTGCGTCGAGAGCTCGTGCGCCGTCACGCCGTCGAGCGAGATGCTCGGCAGCGCGGAGAGCATCCCGCCGGGCGCCTGCGCGCCCGAGCCCGAGCCCGAGCTGGCGCGCTCGACGACGAGGATCGCGCCGAGGCCCTGGCCGTAGACGACGAGCACGGAGCGCGAGTCGGCGGGGCCGACGAGGCGTACGTCCTGCCGCGGCAGTCCGACGAGCGTGTCGGGCGCAACGACGGTGAAGGGGGCGGCCGCCTGCACGGCGGCGAGGCCGGTGACGGGCGCGGTCTGCGTGCCCGTCGTGCCGCCGGAGCCGGAGCCCTGCGACGAGAGGTCGACGACCTTCGCGCCGGCGGGCGGGGCGACGTTCACGTCACTCGCGGAGACGCTGCCGAAGCCGATGTCCGTCGCCTGCAGCTCGAGCACCGGCGAGGTCGCTCCCTGCGCGTAGACGGCGATCCGGAGCGGCGTTCCGTGCACCGCGTCCCAGGCGAGCTCGGCCGAGCCGAGCAGGCCGCCGTCGTGCTTCGGCGAGACCCGCACGGTGTAGGCCTCCTGGCCTGCGACGTTGTCGGGCGTTGCGCCGGAGATCGCCCAGTGCGCACCGGCCTCGGTGAGGAACTTCGTGATCTCGTCGAGCGACGGCGCCGTGCCGGTGTCCTTCGTCGCGCCGCTCGAGTGCTGCGGCAGGTCGGCGACGTAGGCGGTGTTCGACGAGGCGTCGTAGACGGTCACGCGGCTGTCGTTCCAGGTGATCTGGGTGTCGCCCGCGTCGGACTGGAGCTCGAGCCGGCCGCCGGTCGAGTTCGCCCACAGGCGCCCGCTCGCGCCCGACATCAGCGCCGAGCCCGCCTGCCCGGTGAGCGCGCCCGACGGGAAGAGGTTGTTGGTGAAGCGGATGCGCGCCGTGATCCCGGTCGGTGCCGGCGCCGTCAGCGCGTCGTGCACCGCATTCGTCGAGCGGCTTCGCGGGCGGGGTCGCACCACCGCCGCCTCGCGCCGTGACAGCGATCGTCCCTGCGATCGCGACGGCGGCGACGACGGCGAGCAGCGTGAGCAAGCGGCTGGTGGAGAGCGTGCGAAACAGCTTCACGGCGATCCTTTCTCGAGTTCCTCGCCCCTCGTTGTACCGATCGATTCTGAGTCTTCTCTGACGGCGGGGAGCTCGATCGTGAAGCGCGCTCCCTCGACGTAGGCGGAGCCGCCGTGCCGCTCGGCGGTCGCGCGGACGAGCGCGAGCCCGAGCCCGGAGCCGCGGCCGTGGAAGCGCTCGAACACGAGCTCCCGCTCGGCGTCGGCCACGCCCGGCCCCTCGTCGGCGACCGTGAGCAGCGCCGAGTCGCCGCGGCGGGAGGCGGTCACCGTCACCCGGCCGCGACCGTGCCTGCGGGCGTTCTCGACGAGGTTGCCGAGCGCCCGCTCGAGCGCGGCGCGGTCGCCCCGCACCGCCACGGGCTCCGCCTCGACCGCGTCGGCGCCCGCGGCGTGCGCGAGCTCGTCGAGCGCCACCACCTCGCCCGGCGCCGCGGCCGCCTCCTCGCGCGAGAGCGCAAGCAGGTCGTCGGTGAGGCGCACCAGCCGCTCGGCGTCCTGCTCGAGGTCGTCGACGAGCGCCGGCGTCGGTCCGTGGCGGGCCAGGTGCTGCACGTTGCCCCGCAGCGCGGTGAGCGGCGTGCGCAGCTCGTGCGAGGCGTCGGCGACGAAGCGGCGCTCCGACTCGCGGGCGCGCGCGAGCGAGTCGAGCATCCCGTTCAGGGTGGCGGCGAGCCGCCCGACCTCGTCGGCCCGGTGCGGGTCGGGGAGGCGGCGCGTCGGATCGCCGGTGCGGCCGATCTCTGCCGCCGCCCGGTCGAGTCGCGCCAGCGGGCGCAGGGCGCGGCCGATCAGGAACCAGATCGCCGCGGCACCGGCCGCGGCGGCGCCGAGCGCGCCGAGCAGCGTGAGCAGGCGCACCGTCCGGATCGTGTCGGTGACGTCGGCGGTGCTCGCCGCCACCAGCACCGCTCCGCCCGCGGCGGGCCCGCCGACGCTGGCGAGCGGCGCGGCGTAGACGCGCAGGTGGTCGCCGCCGACGTCGGTCGCCTCGAAGCCGCCGCGTCCCCGGATCGCGCGCACGGCGAGGCCGCGCGGCAGCACCCGGCCACCAAGCGAGAGCGAGCGGGCGACGATCCGGCCCCGGCTGTCGACGACCTGCACCATCGCCTGCGTGGCGCCGACGGGCGAGTCGAGCGCGCCGGGGGTCGTGAGCAGGGCGGGCGCCGAGGCGGCGAGCTGTGCGACCTCCACCGCCCGCGAGCGGAGCGACCGGTCGAGCCCGGCGCGCAGGTGTCGGGCGACGAGGACGTCGACGACCGAGCCGAGCACGACCACGGCCACCAGGGTGGCGACGGTGGCGGCGACGACCGCGCGAAGCCGGGTGCTCATCGCAGGAGGAAGCCGACGCCGCGCACCGTCTCGATGCGCGACGGCTCGCCGAGCTTACGGCGCAGGTTCGAGACGTACCGGTCGACCGCGTTCGCGCTCGCCGCTCCCTGCCAGATCTGCGCGACCGCCTGCTCTCGCGGCACGACGCGGCGCTGGTTGCGCAGCAGCAGCGCGAGCAGGTCGGCCTCGCGCGCGCTGAGCGCGATCTCGCGGCCGCCGCGGCGCACGACGCGGGTGGCGGCGTCGAGGACGATGTCGCCGGCGGTCAGCACCTCCTCGGCCGGCTTGCCGCGGCGCAGGAGCGCGCGGATCCGGGCGAGGAGCTCCTCGGTGGCGAACGGCTTCACCAGGTAGTCGTCGGCGCCGGCGTCGAGCCCGGCGACCCGGTCCGCGACCCCGTCCCGGGCGGTGAGGAGCAACACGGGCAGCACGAGCCCCTTGGCGCGGATCCGGCGGCAGACGGCGATCCCGTCGAGGCCCGCCATCGCCACGTCGAGCACGACCGCGTCGGGGGCCGACCGCTCGACGGCTGCCAGGGCCTCGCCCCCGTCTGCGGCCGTCTCGACGTCGTACCCCTCGGCGCGCAGCGTTCGCTCGAGCATGCGCCGGATCGGGGCGTCGTCGTCCACGACGAGGATCGCCTCCGTCACCCCGCCAAGGGTACTCCGGCCGCCGCGCGCGACGGCGTCAGCGACTCGTCGCTGCGTCCTGCGCCCAGGCGGCGATCAGCCCGCGGTAGTGCGCGACGAACTGCTCCTGCTCGTGCACCGGGAACGTCGAGCGCACCGTCTGCACGAGCACGCCGTCGAACTCCGCCGAGGTGAACCAGGCGTGGGCGACGTCGTCGAGGTGCGAGAGGTGCCGGTCGCAGAACTCGGCGTACGCGTCGACCTGGAAGTAGTCGTCGGCCAGCGCGCGGTATCGCGTCAGCTTCTCCTCGTAGGAGAGGTCGCCGCGGTCGCCCCACTCGAAGTAGTCGCGGGAGTTCTGGTTGATGCGCATCTCGCGTCGCGTGACGGCGCAGAACGCACTCCAGCGGACGAGTGCCGTGATCGCCCACGGGAAGTAGTAGTGGAGCGACGTCAGCGCGACGTCGGGCGAGGCGTTCGCGTAGTCGATCGGGTAGGCGACGCCGTCCTTGACGATCGTCTCGCAGGAGTTGAACTCCCAGCGGAAGAACGCGTTCACGAGCCGCGAGATCGTGATGATCTCCTCGCCGAGCTCCGGGGTGAGGAAGTCGTGCCGCACCTGGTAGCGGTCGTGCATCGGCTTCGACGGGTCGAACCACATCGACATCGTCTCGGCGCCGATCGAGAGCGAGCGGACGAACACGTCGAACCCTTCGAGCGCGGTCTGCAGGTGCATCAGGCGCTCGCCCGACTCGTCGTAGCGGGCGAGCAGCTCCTGCGGCGAGGCGACACGCGAGACCCCGACCCACTGGCCGCCGTCGAACGGCTTCATGAAGAGCGGGTAGCCGACCCGCTCCGCGATCTCCTCCAGGTCGAACGCGGCGTTGTAGCGCTCGGCCGTCGGCTGGAAGCGCGGGTTCGCCGGCGGCACCTTGTGGGGGATCAGCCACGTCTCGGGCACGCGGATGCCGAGCCGCATCAGCGCGCAGTAGGCGGAGTGCTTCTCCATCGACTGGAACGTGAACGGGTTGTTCAGCAGGTAGACGTCGTCCATCAGCGAGACCTTCTTCAGGTACGCCCGCGGCAGGTCGTACCACCACGCGAGCCGGTCGATGATCAACGCGTACCGCGCGGGCGCGCGGAGGTCGAACGGCTCGTTGACGATGCGCTCCGTGCGCAGCTCGTGGCCGTCGACGGGCCCGAGCCTCGCCACGAGCGCCTCGAACGCGGCGGGCCAGTCCTCCTCGGTGCCGAGGAGCAGTCCGATCAGGTGCTCAGACAAACCGAGCCAGATGATGCGCGATCTGGCGGCGCCACGACGGCCAGTCGTGCGGGACGTCGTGACCCCAGAGGTCGACCTCGTGGCGGATCCCCTTCTCCGAGAGCAGCGCGCCGAACCGTCGCGTCGACTCGAGCGCCCCCGTCGTGTCCTCCCACTGCCCCTGGCCGCAGACGAGGCACAGCGACGCCTGCCCGCGCAGCCAGTCGAGGTGGTCGCCCTGCAGGTTCGCGACGTAGTCCATCGGGTTGGAGAAGTACACGGCGTCGCCCCGCTCGCCGCCGCCCTGGACGGCGACGTCGTAGACGCCGCTGAGGCAGAGGGCGAGCGGGAAGAGGTCGGCGCGCTTCAGGCAGAAGTTCGCGGCGTGGTAGGCGCCGAACGACGTCCCGGTCGCGAGCAGCTCGTGCGTGTGCGAGTCAGCCTGCACGAACGGCACGAGCCGTGCGAGCACCCACCACTCGTAGTGGCCGTGGCGGCGCGCCCGTTCCTCGAGCGGCAGGTCGCGGCGCGTCCAGCTCTCGCGGTCGAACGACGGGATGCAGTACAGCTTCAGGCGGCCCTCCTCGAGCAGGCCGCCGAGCGCGTCGACCATCCCCTGGTCCTCCCAGTCGTGCGCCTCGCCGTTCTCGGAGGGGAACGCCACCACCGGGCGGCCGTAGTGGCCGTAGGCGAAGACCGTGCCGCCGTCGACGTCGACCACCCGGCGACTCACGTGGCCGCCTCGATCAGGGCGGGCAGGTTCGGGTCGAAGCCGTCGCGCCAGCAGGTCCAGTTGTGGGCGTCCGGCAGCTCCGCGAGCCAGGCGGGGTAGCCCTGGGCAGCGAGCGCGTCGGCCATCGCGCGGTTGTTCAGGAGGTTCTCCTCGGCGCGGCCGCAGGTGATCGCCACGGGGATCGGTCGGTCGGCGGCGGCTCCGTGCAGGATCGTGCCGACGAAGCGGGTGATCCGGCGGTAGCGCCCGAACCCGGACTCGTGCTTGTCGGAGCGCTGCCGGAAGAAGCTGCCCGACTGCAGGAACAGTCCGTCGAACGTCCGCGGGTGACGGGCGTGGGCGTGCAGCATCGCGAGCGCGCCGAGGCTCGCACCCATGCCGATCCGCCTCCCGTGCGGCGCCCGGCGGGTGAGCTCCGGCAGCAGCTCGCGCACGAGCGCGGCGGCGTAGAGCGCCGAGGCCGAGTAGGTCTCGTTGCGGTCGATCGGCTGCAGGAGCGCGGCGCGCAGGGGCGGGATCCGCTCCTCCCAGCTCATCGCGTCGAGGAAGCGGGTGAGTAACGAGAACTGCGCGTACTCCGGCCCGTCGTGGACGACGAGGAGCGGCGCCTCCGCGCCCGGCGGCTCCGGGGTCGCGTACAGGAGCACGGGCACGCGGGCGACGAGCCGCCGGCAGCGGAGCTCGAGCCACTCGGCCGGGCCGGCGTCGGCGATCGACGAGAGCCACTCGGGCGGCTCGTACTCGGGCCACTCGACCACCGACTTCTCGCCGAACGGCCCGGGCGCCCGCAGCGGGTTGGCGGGATCGCAGCCGATGCTGCCGTCGAGGTCGAGCAGGTACTCGAGGCGGTTGGCCGGCGGGCGGGGGAAGCGGAGCCGCCAGGCGCCGTCGTGCCACCGGAACTCCGGCCCGTGGCGCGGCCGGCTCATCTCCTGGCAGAGCGAGACGCGCTGCAGCCGCCGGGCGGGATCGGGCACGGTGAACTCGACGGCGTCCGCGTGGATCGCCGGCGTGCTCAGCGCTTCTTCTTGCGGGCTCGGTTCTGCCGTGTGCGAATCTTGTATTCCCGGACGCGTTCCTGTCGCAGCAGGTGGTTCCGGCGCGCCTCGACCGCCTCCAGCTCGCGCTGCAGCTTCAGGTAGCTCTGCCAGCGCTCCGCGGGGAGCGACCCGTCGGCGAGCGCGTCGCGGACCGCGCACCCGGGCTCGCTCTCGTGGGCGCAGTCGGAGAAGCGGCAGCGCCGCGCGATCTCCTCGACGTCGCCGAAGGTCTGCTCGAGGTCGGCCTCCCAGAGCTGGAGCTCGCGGATGCCGGGCGTGTCGAGCACGACGCCGCCGCCCTCGAGCGCGATCAGCTCGCGGTGCGTGGTGGTGTGCCGGCCGCGCTGGTCGTCCTCGCGCACCTCCTGGGTCGCGAGCACCTCCTCGCCGACGAGCGCGTTGACGATCGTCGACTTCCCGACCCCGGACGAGCCGAGCAGCACCGCGGTGCGGTTCGGCAGCAGCCAGCCGCGCACCTGGTCGAGCCCGCTCCCGGTCTTCGCCGAGACGGCGTGCACCGGGCAGGCGCCGAGCGTGACGGCGTCGGTCTCGGCGAGGTACCCCTCGACGTCCTCGACGAGGTCGGTCTTCGTCAGCAGCACGACCGGCTGGGCGCCGCTCTCCCACGCCATCGCCAGGTAGCGCTCCAGCCGCCGCGGGTTGAAGTCGAGCGGCAGCGCCTGCACGAGGAAGGCGACGTCGATGTTGGCCGCGAGGATCTGCTCGCGGGTCGCGTGCAGCACCTCCTTGCGCGAGATCGAGGTGCGGCGGGGCAGGACCGCCTCGACGAGACCGCCGTCGGGGTCGCAGCCGACCCAGTCGCCCACCACGGGGAGGTCGTCGGCGCGGGCGAGCCGGTTGGCCGCGCTCGCCCGCACCTCGCCCTGCTCGCCGAGCAGGTCGTAGGCGCCGCGGTGCTGGACGGCGACGCGGGCGGGCACGAGGCCGGCGGCGCGGTGCTCGGCGAACGCGGCTTCCCAGCCGTCGTCCCATCCGAGTCGATGCAGAACGGATTCCGTGATCGGAAGTGTCAACCAAAGCTCCTTTGCGTGTGTGAAAAAGGGAACGGGCGCGACGCCCGCCACACAGCGCTAGGAGGAGCTGTGACGGCCGGCGGCGCGGCAAACGCGAACCCATGCGACGCTCTTCGTCATGTCTGCCACCTCCTTGCCGTCGGGAAGCCGGAAGTGTACGCGCTTCGCGCTCGCCGTGCTGGCAGCCGGCGCGCTCGCGGGCTGCGGCGGGAAGCACGGACGGTGGCCGACTGCCTGAACGCGAAGGGGTTCCTGGTGCAGGGCACCGGCACGGTGCGAGGGCAGTCGCCGTCGGGGATCGCGTTCGCGGTGCGCGGCACGGCGATCGACGACTCCGGCAATCCCGGCGGCGCGCGCCTGACGAGGGCCGAGCGTGCGACGGTGCGGTCGTGCCTGCGGCAGGCGGGCTAGACTGTGGGCGCCCGCGGCGCGGTGAGATTCCGAACCGGGTCAGATCCGGGAGGAAGCAGCCCTAAGGATCCCTCACCGGTGCCGCGGACTTTTCAGCGCTCGACCCCGTTCAGCACCGCGAGCTCGCGGTCGCCCGCGCCCACGATCGTCAGGTCGCCGGTCGTCTCGAGCACGATCGCGGCGACGTCGCGCAGGTCGCGATAGCCGTCGGCGCGGAGCGCCTGCTCGACATCCTGCTCGGAGATCCGCTCGCGCCGCATCACGCGCCGCTGGAGCTCGCCGTCGTAGGCGATCAGCGCCGGGCTGCCGGTGATCACGCGGCGAGAGCCCGGGATGAAGGTGTCGAGCGCCGCGACCACCGTCTGCAGGCCGACGAGGATCGCGAACGCGACCAGACCGTCGGCGACGGAGACGGTCGCCGAGGTCATCGCGCTCGCCATCGTCGAGCCCGAACGCCACCGAGACGGCCCAGTCGAAGATCGTGAACCGCCCGAGCGTCCGCTTGCCGCCGATGCGGAGCAGGATCACGAGGCCGACGTAGAGCAGCACCCCACTCGCCGCCACGCGCCAGAGGGTGCCCCACGAGCCGAAGTACCAGCTGGCCGCCACCAGCTCCGGCTACCCCTGTCGCGGGGGCGCGAACCGTCCGCTAGATTGGCGCTCCCGGGCGCATAGCTCAGCGGGAGAGCGCTCGCTTCACACTTCTGAGCAGCCTCCAGATCCCTGTAGATCCGACGGTGTTCACGCGCCGGTTGGCCTCGTTGAGCGAGGTGTGCCGAGGGGCGTGCAGACGTGAAGTCTGACCGCGGGTCTGACCACCTTGTGACTCCTCGGATGCCGTCCTACAGTTCAGGTGTGAGCACGATCACTCGCACCGAGCCTGTCGAGGCGACTCCCGCCTTCATCCCCATCGCGCACCATGCGCACCCGGACGACCCGAGCAAGCGAACCGCGCTCTGCGGCGAACCGATCGTTGGCGTGCCTTCTTTCGGGACGTACGACGTATGCGTGCGGTGTCAGATCCTCTGGGGCAGCGCAGGACTGGGCACCGCTGCCCGCGTAAGAACCCGATGCAGGTAGGTCAACGTCGAGGCTTCATCTGCTCAGCCCACCGCTCTTGGCGTTCCTTGCCCGCCTTCATCGTGGGCTCCCAGCCGTACCGATCAACCCAGACTCGATGCCACGTCCACACGAGGCGGTCGAGGCCGGGCTGCCTCGACTCCTCCACCCAGCCCTCGGCCTTCCAGTGGCCGACGAGAGCGAGGCACCCGCGCAAGACGTAGTCGAGAGCCTCATCAGCCACACGCGGGCGGAACCACTCGACGGCGGCTTCGCCGCCGCCCATGAACGTGCCTTCCTGTTCCTGACGGTCGAACCACTCGACCAACTCGACGTAAAGCTCCAGATCAACCATTTGACCGAGGCTATCGGCAGCCTCGGCCGGATCGGACACGCGGTACAAATCGCGGTTCATGACGCTCGAAGAGCTTCGTACGGCTGTCGAACAGCAGAAGGCACTGATGATCGCAGTCGCTACCGGCGGGCCACGGATCGAGCACCGACAGGATGAGTACATCAACCGCAAGCGCGAGATCGCTGCCGAGCTTCGACGCCGGGGCTTGGTTGACCCGAACCCCTACGGCGATCTCTGGGCTTGGTACGGCTACTGGAGCGCCAACCTGGGCGGATACGCCCCGCGACGCGCGTACATTTCGCAGCTGCATCAGCCTCTTCTGGACGCAATCGACCACCTGGACGAGCGTGCGCTTGGCGCTGGACTCCAGCAGCCACTGTCCGGATGGGATCGGGTTGATGCGCAGGGGTCGCAGTTGCGCGAGCGGTTCGCCTCGGCCGAAACGGTGGAGGACTTCCAGGCAGTCGGACTGCTCTGCCGCGACCTGATGATTTCGTTGGCCCAAGCGACCTTCGAGGAGGAGCACGTACCCCAAGGGGAAGAGATGCCCGGCCCAGCAGACGCGAAGCGCAGGCTCGCCTTCACCGTTGATGCAAAGGCACCGGGCGCTTCCGCCCGAGAGCTGCGAACCGTCTTGAAGTCGACCATCGACCTGGCGAACAAAGTGCAGCACGCCCGAGCCGCGACCCTGAACGAGGCGGCGACGGTCGCTGAGGCAACCGTCGCGAGCGTGAACCTGATGCGCGTCCTCGTGCTTGGAGCGACGCCGCTCCGCGAACCGGGCGACCCCCGCCCGGCTTGGTCTAACACCAACGTACGCGTGCGGTGTCAGATCCTCTGGGCAGCGCAGGACTGGGCCACCGCTCACGCAAGGTCGAACGACAAGCACCGCGCACCGGATTAACGGCTCTTCGTCGTTCTCGACGAGTAGGCTCGACGCGATGACCGACCTGGCCTTCCCGTTCGTTGCCCGAGGAGAGGCAGGGAAATTCTCGCCACGTACTCGGTGAACGGCGACCCCGATCGTTGGGGCTTCGACATCCTTGGCTTGGAGGGCGACGTGTCGCGTGCAGCAGCCTTCCCGGTCTTCGAGGCTGCCGTGAAATACGCACGAAACGGCTACGCGGCTTTCTTCGGGTGGGTTCAGGTCGTCCACTACTGGTCAGCCGATTCCGACAAACCGCTCCGGTCGCTTATGGACGCCCCGCCACAACTTCGCGGACTCGGTGTCCCGTTCTTCGGCTGGGGCCGCGAGCCACGATTCTTTGATGCTCCGCTTGACACGCCGGAGGGCATTGTTCGCTGGCAGGCGATGACGTTCCTGACGCAGGCCCCGGATGGTCTGCTGAGTCGCATCGTGCATCCGCTCGTCGGCGTGACTTGGGCTACTCGATTGATGACGAAGTGCCCACCATCATTCCGGTCACGCCCATCGGGCCGGAGGAATGGAGTGACGTGATGGGACTGCTCATAAGCGAGTGTCCAACTTGGACGTTCGGCAAGGGGTTCCCGGCGAGCGGGTAGTGGCATCCAGGCGCCACAACGCGGCTGTCGTCGTTCTGATGCTACGTCGAGTGAATCGGCGTGAACGGATGGCAGCTTGCGCGGCCAGGCGTGCCGTTCGCCGGGTGCGACTCGACTTGATCGACCACCACTGACCCGAGCGGACTCTCGATCACCTGACGCTCGTCCAGCGTGCGGTCGCGGGTGACTGTCGAGCGACGGGCTACATCTCGCCCCAGACCTGCGACGCATATCGACCCTCGTAGACGTGGGAACCGGGGCCGAGTGCAAAGTACTTCGTCCAGAGTTGCCACACGAGCCGCCACTGATCCCCCCGAGGATCGGCCGTCTCGATCGGAAGACCAACCCGGGAGGCGTCGGCCGCGCCGAAGACCGCGCCGTGGTCGTGTGGCAGGTCGATCAGCGGCTCGCGCACGGCGTCTGTCAGCGCCTCGACTTCCGCATCCTTGCGGTCGGGATTACTGGAGAGCGCCTCGCGCACCAGGTCAGTTGTCCGGTCGAGCGCCGAGCGCGCTTGCTGCACCATCACCGCGTTGAAGTCGGCGAGCAGTGCGGCGTGCAGCGCGTACACCTCCGAGTTGTTCGCGATGGCCTGCTCGGCATGATCAACCGCCGCGATCAGATCCTTCGCCGAGTACAAGCCGCGTTCATCGGAGCCGGGGATGCGGAACTGAGGATCGACCGGCCCCAGGTCGCTCGTCGGCCCCATGACGATGTGGTGTGCGCCCATCACGAAAAGCGTGCCCGCACTCTTCGCCTGATTCGGGACGATCACCGTCAGCTCCTTGCACCTGGCTTGGGCGGAGCGGACGAGACGCACGGCTGTCTCGCCGTCGCCCCCGGGGAAGTCGAGCACGAGTGCAGGTTCTGCTCCGGGTCGGCTCCGATGAGCAACTCCTCGAAGAACGTCACCCCGTACGGGAAGATCGCGTCGATCATCACGATCAGCCGACACGCGAACTTCTCCTCGTAGGTTGTGATGAGCGTCTGCCGGGCGTACCGCTCAGCGTGCTGCGCGTGGAAGAGCGGCGACTGCGAGGGGGAACGCTACGGACGAGACATTCGGGAGTTCGTCGGGAACGCCACCGGCTTTCCCGCCCTCGCCTCCTGCGCTCCCTGGCGAGCTTCCTTTGCCCTGTTGATCTTGTCCATCCAGTTCGCCTGCTTCGGTGACGGACTGCTCCCCAAGGCCGCTCGTTCTTCGTGTTCTTCGTGGCCATGTTCCACCTCCCGATCTCGACTCCGTCCGCCCGCGAGCTTATCCCCCGGCGGGTGTACGTCGAAGGATGGTGCCCGTCCCGGACGGCGCTGGGGCGAGTACGCCTTTCGGCCGATGCCGCTCAGGAGCGGCCGAAGCCATGCTCTGGCCCGGCCGGGCAGGCGTTGCAGCGACTACCTGCTGTTCGTTGATGCGCGTGCGGTGGGAGTTGTGGAGGCCAAGAAGGAGGGCGCGGCGCTGATCAGCTGTGAGCGGCCCGTGAGAGTCGCTCGCCCAGCCAACGGCACGGATGGCGAGCGGCCAGCCGCCTGGCGCCGGTGTAGCCCCGGAGGTACCCGCGAGCGCGGAGTGAAGTCGACCGCACCGTCGTCCGCCCACCGCCGGGAGCGTGGACGAAGCGACCTGCGCCGATGTAGATGCCAACGTCGAGGTTGTGGTCGAAGAAGACGAGATCGCCCGGCTGCAGTTCCTGACGCGCGACGGGACGACCGAGCTTTTTCAGAAACGGTGCCGAGTGCGGAAGCTGGACGTGCTCGGCCTGACCATAGACCCCATCACGAGACCTGAAGCGTCGAAGCCGGTCTGCGGGGATGCACCGCCCCACACGTAAGGCACGCCTCGCTGCGCAAGCGCCACCGACGCAACGCGGTCACCCACGAGCGTGGCGCTGCCGAGGCACCCACCGCAAACGCGGCCAAAGAACCACCGCAACGCCAGTCGATACAACCATGCGCCAGAGCCTCATCAGCACCAACACCTCCTCGCGGGGTTGTGCCAGATCCGGGCCCCGTCGGGCTCATTCGTGAGCACTCGCCCAGCCGAGCGTCCGTGAGTTGCCCGCGAGCACTGTCAGGCGTCACGACGGGACGGGACTACGGCAGCTACCGGCCGTCCGCGCTGGACGTAGGATCGGTAAACGATGAAACTGCTCGCCGGGTTGAGCGCACTCCTCGGCTTCGTTGGAATCGCGCTGGCGGTGGCGGTGATCAACGGCGGCTACGTCTACCGCACTCAGTGCGCGGGCGCGAATGGATCGACAGAGACCAACTGGTCGTACAAGATCAATCAGGTGATCCCGTACATCGGCTACTCGAAGACCGGCTGCGAGTCACACACTGGCACTCGCGTCGTACTCGATTCAGTCGGCATCTGGAAGCTTCACGACTCCGCGAGCACCGTCGATCACACCGCTGAGTACACCGCTGGCGACGTGGCAAGGATCTCTAGCGGCTGCGTCGGCACTGGAGCCACAAAGTCGTTCTGCGATCGCTTCGCTCGCACCGTCGCACGCTACGTCTCGCTCGATGACTACAACACCGCGGCAGTGGCGATTCGGTCTGGCGACACAAAGCTGTCCGACCTGCCGAAGTCGATGCAGAACGCGACGGCGATCACGAACCGGAACTGCTGATGTCGCTCTGGCTGCGCGCGAAGCGAACGATCTGCCGACACGATTACGGGCCGTGGCGCGTCGGGTTCATGCCGAGCTTGGCTGAGATCTCCGGCGATGTCTCAGACAAGGCGTGGGATGAAGAGCAGGCTGTGAAGGCGGAGTTGGGGTTAGAGGGCCTGCCGGGCGTCGGCCTCTCCAAAGAAGCTGAGGCCACGTTCGAACATCGCGTGTGTCCGAAGTGCGGCAACGTCGAAGTGCGCCCGCCTGACCCTCTCTGAGTCCTCGTCACCACCGTGAGCCCTCCCGGGTTCCGCGGAGACTGTTTTGGTTGGTTTCCTCTTTCATTTGAGCGGGCTCTTCCGCAACCTATCGTCTGGCGTGAGCCTGTTCGTATTCGGTCGGCGGGAGCCGCCGAGTGAGGTGTGCAGGCGCTCGTTGTTGAACCAGGCGACGTATTCGACGATCGGCGAGCTCGAGCTGCGATCGGGTGCGCCAGACGCGGTCGCGGATCAGCTCGGTCTTGAAGCTGTCGACGAAGCTCTCGGCGACGGCGTTGTCGTAGGCGTCGCCGACGGTGCCGATCGACGCGAGCACGCCGTGGTCGTCGAGGGTCTGGCTGTAGTCGAAGCGACATGTATTGGCTCAGGCTCAACCGGTCGTCGCAACACCGGGTTGTTGACTTGATTGTAAATACTCATTCAATGCTTCAGCCGGCGTCCGCCAGTCAAGCGTCTTGCGCGGCCGGCTGTTGAGCGTCGCGGCGACCGCGGCGAGGTCGTCGGAGCTGTGCCTGCTCGAGAGTCGGTGCCCTTCGGGAAGTACTGACGAAGAAGACCGTTGGTGTTTTCGTTCGTGCCGCGCTGCCACGGGCTCTGCGGGTCGCAGAAGTAGATGCTCAAGCCCGCGGCGATCTTGAGATCGGCGTGCTTGGCCATCTCCTTGCCGCGATCCCAGGTGAGCGAGCGGCGGAGCTCCGCCGGCAGCGCGGTGATCGTCGAGGCGATCGCGTCACGGACGGCCTCAGCGCCGTAGCCGGCCAAAGCCGGGCCGTTCTTCGTCGGCGGCTTGACCCCGTAGCCCTCGCCGCGGGGAAGGTGCAGCAGCATCGTGAATCGCGTCGTCCGCTCGACAAGCGTCCCGATCGCCGACTTGTTGAGCCCGATGATCAGATCGCCCTCCCAATGTCCCGGTACGGCGCGATCCTCGACCTCGGCGGGCCGGGCGCTGATCATCACCTCCTCGGCGACGAAGCCGTCGCGACGCTGGTTGACGCGAGCACGTGGCACCCGCAGCGCTCGTCCCGTGCGCAGACACGCGACCAGCTCGCGCTTGAGCGCGCCGCGGCCTTGCACATACAACGCCTGGTAGATCGCCTCATGGCTGATCCGCATCGATGCATCGTCGGCGAAATCGACCCGCAGCCGATTCGAGATCTGCTCCGGACTCCACGCCTTCGCCCAGCGCCGATCCTGCCGCCGTCCATGCCGGCGACCGATCCAACGCACCGTCGGCCCGGCAGCCGGCACGCCACCCGCTTCGCGATCGACACCGGCCAGCCGCTCCTGGACGTAGCCGCGCAGCGCGTCATTCGCGACGAGCTTGGCGACCTTCGGCCGCCTCCCGCGCCGATCGGCGTGCCACTGCGCGGTCGTCGCGCGATACTCGAGCTTGCCACCCCGCGTCGCCGCGTTGCGACGCAGCTCGCGCGAGATCGTCGACGCCGAACGCCTCAGACGCCGGGCGATCTCGCGTACACCCTCTCCTTGCGCCCTGAGAATCGCGATCTCCTCCCGCTCGGCAAAGGAGAGGTAACGGCCCGAGAGCGGACTACGGCTGACTGTGCGCATCCCACCAGCCTCACGAAACCACCGGGTGCCAACCGCCTGCGACAACCCGACCACTGCCGCTGCGTCCTCACTTCGAGCACCGGACGCGATCGCATCCCAGAACCCCTGACGGTGCTCACGACGCCACACCGGCGGACGCCCCGGCGACCGCATCGGCGCCCGCCCCGTCGCCGCCGCTCCCCAACCCCTCGCTCGTCCCATCCTCCACCTCCACGATCGAGGTGTTGCAACGACCACTTGAATCCGCCCTGGCTGCCGGCGTCGCTGTGATGGACGAGCGCGACGTCGGCACCGGCGTCTCGGAGGGTGAGCGCCATCCGCAAGGCGTCG